>NZ_CP192091.1:4800000-8265000 GCF_050955995.1 Nocardia sp. CA-119907 | reverse complement strand
CGATAGCGGACTAGTACCGTGAGGGAAAGGTGAAAAGTACCCCGGGAGGGGAGTGAAATAGTACCTGAAACCGTGCGCTTACAATCCGTCAGGGCCTGCGCCTAGTTTACTAGGGTGGGTGATGGCGTGCCTTTTGAAGAATGAGCCTGCGAGTTAGTGGCATGTGGCGAGGTTAACCCGTGTGGGGTAGCCGTAGCGAAAGCGAGTCCGAATAGGGCGTTTTGAGTCGCGTGTTCTAGACCCGAAGCGGAGTGATCTACCCATGGCCAGGGTGAAGCGACGGTAAGACGTCGTGGAGGCCCGAACCCACTTAGGTTGAAAACTGAGGGGATGAGCTGTGGGTAGGGGTGAAAGGCCAATCAAACTCCGTGATAGCTGGTTCTCCCCGAAATGCATTTAGGTGCAGCGTCACGTGTTTCACGCCGGAGGTAGAGCTACTGGATGGTCTAGGGGGCCTACAAGCTTACCGAAATCAGCCAAACTCCGAATGCCGGTGTGTGAGAGCGTGGCAGTGAGACTGCGGGGGATAAGCTTCGTAGTCGAGAGGGAAACAGCCCAGATCGCCGGCTAAGGCCCCTAAGCGTGTACTAAGTGGAAAAGGATGTGGAGTCGCGAAGACAACCAGGAGGTTGGCTTAGAAGCAGCCATCCTTGAAAGAGTGCGTAATAGCTCACTGGTCAAGTGATTCTGCGCCGACAATGTAGCGGGGCTCAAGTACACCGCCGAAGCCGCGGCATTCACACAATACATCCGCACATCTCTACGGGGGTGTGTGCAGTGGTGTGGATGGGTAGGGGAGCGTCCTACAGCCTTGGAAGCAGCAGCGTGAGCTAGTTGTGGAGGCTGTGGGAGTGAGAATGCAGGCATGAGTAGCGAAAGACGAGTGAGAAACTCGTCCGCCGAATGACCAAGGGTTCCTGGGCCAGGTTAATCCGCCCAGGGTGAGTCGGGACCTAAGGCGAGGCCGACAGGCGTAGTCGATGGACAACGGGTTGATATTCCCGTACCCGTGTATCCGCGCCCAATGGCGAATCATCTGTGCTAACCATCCAAATGTGGAGGGATCTCCTTCGGGAGACCTGAAGCGGCTGCATGGGATCCTGGGTGTAGTAGTCAAGCGATGGGGTGACGCAGGAAGGTAGCTGGGCCAGTCAGTGGTTGTACTGGTGTAAGCCTGTAGGGAGAGCGGTAGGCAAATCCGCCGTTCATATATCCTGAGAGGTGATGCGTAGCCGATTGAGGTGAATTCAGTGATCCTATGCTGCCGAGAAAAGCCTCTAGTGAGTTGGTACACGGCCCGTACCCCAAACCGACACAGGTGGTCAGGTAGAGAATACTGAGGCGATCGAGAGAACTGTGGTTAAGGAACTCGGCAAAATGCCCCCGTAACTTCGGGAGAAGGGGGACCCGGTCTGGTGATGAGATTTACTCTCGGAGCTGGGTTGGGTCGCAGAGACCAGAGAGAAGCGACTGTTTACTAAAAACACAGGTCCGTGCGAAGTCGTAAGACGATGTATACGGACTGACGCCTGCCCGGTGCCGGAAGGTTAAGAGGACCGGTTAGCGCTTCGGCGCGAAGCTGAGAATTTAAGCCCCGGTAAACGGCGGTGGTAACTATAACCATCCTAAGGTAGCGAAATTCCTTGTCGGGTAAGTTCCGACCTGCACGAATGGCGTAACGACTTCTCTGCTGTCTCAACCACAGACTCGGCGAAATTGCATTACGAGTAAAGATGCTCGTTACGCGCGGCAGGACGAAAAGACCCCGGGACCTTCACTATAGCTTGGTATTGGTGTTCGGTACGGTTTGTGTAGGATAGGTGGGAGACTGTGAAGCAGGCACGCCAGTGTTTGTGGAGTCGTCGTTGAAATACCACTCTGGTCGTATTGGACTTCTAACCTCGGACCATGATCTGGTTCAGGGACAGTGCCTGGTGGGTAGTTTAACTGGGGCGGTTGCCTCCTAAAATGTAACGGAGGCGCCCAAAGGTTCCCTCAGCCTGGTTGGCAATCAGGTGTCGAGTGCAAGTGCACAAGGGAGCTTGACTGTGAGAGTGACAGCTCGAGCAGGGACGAAAGTCGGGACTAGTGATCCGGCACCGGCAAGTGGAAGCGGTGTCGCTCAACGGATAAAAGGTACCCCGGGGATAACAGGCTGATCTTCCCCAAGAGTCCATATCGACGGGATGGTTTGGCACCTCGATGTCGGCTCGTCGCATCCTGGGGCTGGAGTAGGTCCCAAGGGTTGGGCTGTTCGCCCATTAAAGCGGCACGCGAGCTGGGTTTAGAACGTCGTGAGACAGTTCGGTCTCTATCCGCCGCGCGCGTCAGAAACTTGAGGAAGGCTGTCCCTAGTACGAGAGGACCGGGACGGACGAACCTCTGGTGTGCCAGTTGTCCTGCCAAGGGCACTGCTGGTTAGCTACGTTCGGAAGGGATAACCGCTGAAAGCATCTAAGCGGGAAGCCTGTTCCAAGATGAGGTTTCTCACCACCCTCGAGTGGTTAAGGCCCCCCACAGACCATGGGGTTGATAGGCCAGAACTGGAAGCCCGGTAACGGGTGTAGGTGACTGGTACTAATCGGCCGAGGACTTACCAACAAAGAAGCTACGCGTCCACTGTGCGGTATCTGAAACAACACACAGACACCTGCTGTTCGATGAACAAAGAGATTGTTTCTTTGTTTGTCGTGGTGGGTGTGTGGATAGTTTCATAGAGTTACGGCGGCTATAGCGGTGGGGAAACGCCCGGTCCCATTCCGAACCCGGAAGCTAAGGCCACCAGCGCCGATGGTACTGCACTCGACAGGGTGTGGGAGAGTAGGACACCGCCGGAACATCCTGCGAAAGGCCCCCAACACAGTTGGGGGCCTTTTTGCGTTATGTGGTCTGTCCTTGTATGCGGTCCCGCATGTTTTGGAGCAATCTCACAGGGAACAGTCAGTCTGTGTGCGATTCGATCACGCATGATGGATAGAGACAGTAGGTAGTAGTCGACGCGGCATCCTTTAGCAGGGTCGACCCAAACGGAGGTGTTGATGGTCGCAGCGACGACAACCGCTGACCGCGCGCCGGTTGACCCCCTCAGACCGCTTCGCTCGAACTGGTGGCAACTGAGACTCCCGGCGACGTTCGGATATCTGGCGGCCCTTGTCGCTGTCACCGTGGTCTTCTCCGTGCTGAGTGATTCCGCGCAAACGCGGATGGTGCTGCACGCGAGCACGAATCTGCACAATCTGCTGAACGGTCGCTTCAGCACCGTGTTCTCGAGCGCGCTGGTGATCGGTGATGTCAGTGCCGCCTGGGTGCTGATCCCATTGCTCGGCTGTCTGCTCGCCCTTGCGGAGCTGCGCTTCGGCGCGGTGCATATGGTGCGTGTCTTCTTGGCCGGACATATCGGAGCCACGCTCCTTGTCGCCGTTGGCCTCTGGATCGCTATCGAGGCCGACTGGCTGCCCGCGAGTATCCGCTGGGCCCAGGATGTCGGGGTCAGTTACGGCGCCATGGCGCTGGTGGGTGCGATTGTCGTCGCCATCCCGCATCGCTGGCGTATCGCCTGGTCCACCGTGTGGTTCATCGTCGCGGCCGAGGGCGTGCTGATCGAGCAGACCTTCACCAACGTCGGCCACCTGGTCGCCTTCGGTATCGGAACAGCGGTCGGCTTCGGGATGATCCGGGCCAAGGCGGCGTCGACCCGCAGACTCACCAGGGTCGAATCCGGCCTGCTCGCCGTGAGCGCGATCCTCGCGGCCATCTTGCTCATGGGCTGACAGTCCGATGCCACAGGGCTGACGCCAGGCGGGACCGGGCACTCACCTACAGTGCTTGGGTGCGCCTAGTGATTGCTCGCTGTCAGGTCGACTACGTAGGGCGACTCACCGCCCATCTCGCCATGGCCCGCCGATTGCTGCTGATCAAAGCGGACGGTTCGGTCCTCGTGCATTCCGACGGCGGCTCGTATAAGCCGCTCAACTGGATGAGCCCGCCGTGCTGGTTGGAGGAGCGCGATGGTGACGCGGTACCGGAGGGTGCGAAGGCCTTCTGGGTGGTCACCAATAAGGCGGGTGAGGAACTGCGCATCACCATCGAGGACATCGAGCACGACTCCTCGCACGAGCTCGGTATCGACCCGGGTTTGGTGAAAGACGGTGTGGAGGCCCATCTTCAGGAACTGCTCGCCGAGCATGTGCAGACCCTGGGCCCCGGCTACACACTGATCCGCCGCGAATACATGACCGCCATCGGCCCGGTGGATCTGCTCTGCCGCGATGCCGACGGCGCCACCGTGGCCGTCGAGATCAAGCGCCGCGGTGAAATCGACGGCGTTGAACAACTGACCCGCTACCTCGAACTGCTGAACCGCGATCCACTCCTCGCTCCCGTCGCGGGCGTCTTCGCTGCCCAGCAGATCAAGCCGCAGGCCCGCACCCTCGCCGAGGACCGGGGCATTCGCTGCCTGACCCTCGATTACGACGCCCTACGCGGCACGGAGAGCAACGAATTCCGCCTCTTCTAGCCCTCTTTTCCACTGCACACGAATTGGCCCGGCGCTCATGGATTCGCCGCGCAAAGGCGTGCGCGGAGTAGGACGGACTGTGCGCGGTGTGCGCTGGGCCACGACCTAGGCTTATGCCATGCCCCGACGGAAACCGCGGACGGAACGCCAGGTGGGCCGCTCGCAGCCGGGCGGCTCGCCGATCGGTGATGTGTTCGGTCGGCGGGAGGCGGGGCCGGACAGCGACGAAATGTACATCGTGCGGACCATCCCGGGCAGTAGGGCGATCAAAACCTATCGCTGCCCGGGCTGCGATCACGAAATCCCGCCCGGGGTGGCACATATCGTCGCGTGGGCGGTCGACGACGGTGAGGACGACCGCAGGCACTGGCATCGCGGCTGTTGGAACGGCCGTCGGACACGGCGGATTACGCGTCGCTGGTCGTGAATGGGGTTGGGGCACTGAAGCGCCCGTGTCGCACATTAGGAAGGCCGCCCCGGTTCCGGGACGGCCTTCGGTGTGAATTCGGTTGGGGTGTTGCGTTTGTCGCCGCTCAGCCCGCCGGTGTCAGTTGCTGATTTCGGCGTTCTCGCGCTCGTCGGCGTCGATGTCGTCTTGCTCGGCCGAGACCTCGGGGATCGCCTTGGCGCGCGAACCGCCGGTGACCGACTTGGCGCCACCGCCGATCGACTTGCGCTGATCCGGAACACCGTCCAGCAGTTCGCTTTCCCGGTTGACCGCCGCGAGCATGGCGGGTACCGAGTCGAGCTGACCGCGGATACCGAGCAGCTGGGCGAGCACCCGGCCGCGCAGCACGCGCATCTCCTCGGCGAGTTCCTTCGCGTGCGCGATCTTGCGCTCGGAGGTCTGGGTGGCGGAGGTGATGAGGCGGTTGGACTCGTCGGTCGCGTCCTTGATCCGCTGAGCGGCCTCGGCGCGGCTGGTGGCCTCGAGCTCCTCCATGGCGCGGGTGAGCTTGGTGCGACGCTCGGCCATGGTGGCCTCGAAGTCCTGCTGGGTCGCCTTGCGCTTGGCGTCGGCTTCCTTGCCGAGACGGTCGGCTTCGGCCTGGGCGGCCTCGATGATCTTTGCGGATTCGGTACGCGCATTCGCGAGGGTCTGCTCGAATTCGATTTCGAGCGCCTCGCGCTTCTCCTTGGTCTCGGCGAGCAGCGATTCGTACTTACCACGCATTTCGGTGGCCTGCTGCTCGGCGATCGACACCATTTCCGCCGCCTCGGCCTGCGCCAGAGCGCGCACTTCGGAGGCCTCGTCGGAGGCCAGCCGCAGCATCCGAGAGATGCGGTCGGACATACCTTCCGCAGTGGTCGGCGGAACCGAAAGGCGATCGACTTCCTTACGGAGTTCGTCGATCTCGTCCCGCGCGTCCTCCAGCTGGCTGGCGAGGTTACGGGCTTGCGCCGCAGCGGCATCCCGATCTGTGGCGGTGACCCTTAACTCGGCATCGAAACGGTCGAAGTAGTTGCGTACCTCGTCTTGCGCATAACCCTTGCGCACAACGGTGAAGGGCAGTGCAACGAAGCGATTGCGATCGGACTCAGGTGACGACATGGCACACAAACTACAGCCTACTTGCACCTCATGGTGACTCGACCGCGAATGTGATCGGGACGAGTTTTTCAGGCCCGATCTTGATACTAGTGCGTAACATTCGAGTGCGGCTCGACCAACTCGATCAGCACACCGCCAGCATCCTTCGGGTGAATGAAATTGATGCGGGAATCCGCGGTTCCGTGCCGAGGGGCGTCGTACAGCAAACGCAGACCTCGATCACGAAGATACGTGGAGACGGCCTCGATATCGGTGACCCGATAGGCGAGTTGCTGAAGTCCCGGTCCGCTGCGATCGATGAACTTGGCGATTGTCGAATCCGCGTTCAGGGGCGCCAGCAACTGCAGAGCAGTCGCGCCGTCGGCTGCGCCGGGCAGCGACAGCATCGCCTCGTGCACACCTTGCGCCTCGTTGATCTCACGATGGGTCTCGATCATGCCGAGATTCTCGGCGTACCAGGCGATTGCGGTATCGAGGTCCGGCACGGCGATGCCGACGTGGTCGACGGCGATGACGTAGTCGCCGGGGATGAAGTTCGACGGGTCCATAACGTTGCTCACCACTCGAACGTAGCGCCTGATCGGACGCAGTCGGCCGGAAGGCCGTCATTGGTCCCTCGCGCTCGGTCGAGCGCAGGCGAGGGCGCCGCGTACCTGGAGAGAGTCGGTCGAGTGGGACAAGCTACCGTTGAGTACAGAGGTTGACGCCGCGTATGAGTCCGTGCAGTGCGGAGTGCGCGGCGCTGTTCCGATCAATGAATGCGAGGCTCGTCGTGACCACAACCGTGATCGTCTCCGGTGCGCGTACCCCGGTCGGTCGGCTGCTCGGGGGTCTGAAGGACTTCAGCGGTTCGGACCTGGGCGGGTTCGCCATCAAGGCGGCGCTGGAGAAGGGCGGCGTTGCGCCGGAGCAGGTCGACTACGTGATCATGGGCCAGGTGCTGACCGCGGGTGCGGGCCAGATCCCGGCCCGGCAGGCCGCGGTCGCCGCTGGCATCGCGATGGATGTGCCCGCGCTGACGGTGAACAAGGTGTGCCTTTCCGGCATCAACGCGATCGCGCTCGCGGATCAGTTGATCCGCGCCGGCGAGTACGAGATCGTCGTCGCCGGTGGCCAGGAATCCATGAGCCAGGCTCCGCATCTGCTCGAAAAGAGCAGGGAGGGCTTCAAATACGGCGATGTGACGATGCGCGACAGCATGGCCTACGACGGCCTGCACGACATCTTCACCGACCAGCCGATGGGTGCGCTGACCGAACAGCGCAACGACACCGAGCCGGTCAGTCGGGAGGATCAGGACGCGTTCGCGGCGGCCTCGCATCAGCGGGCGGCGGCGGCGTGGAAGAACGGCGTCTTCGATGACGAGGTCGTTCCGGTCGCGGTGCCGCAGCGCAAGGGCGATCCGGTCCTGGTGAACACCGATGAGGGCATCCGCGCGGACACCACCGCCGAATCGCTGGCCAAGCTGCGCCCGGCCTTCCGCAAGGACGGCACCATCACCGCTGGCACCGCATCGCAGATCTCCGACGGTGCGGCCGCGGTGGTCGTGATGAGCAAGGAGAAGGCGCAGTCGCTCGGTCTGAGCTGGATCGCCGAGATCGGCGCCGCTGGCGTTGTCGCCGGTCCGGACTCGACCCTGCAGGATCAGCCCGCCAACGCCATCGCCAAGGCCTGTGCGCGCGAAGGCATTTCGCCCGCCGAGCTGGATCTGGTCGAGATCAACGAGGCGTTCGCGGCGGTCGGTATCGCCTCGACCCGCAAGTTGGGCATCGATCCGGAGAAGGTGAACGTCAATGGTGGCGCGATCGCCATCGGTCACCCGCTCGGCATGTCGGGTGCTCGCATCCTGCTGCACCTGGCGCTGGAGCTGAAGCGGCGCGGCGGCGGTATCGGCGCGGCCGCTTTGTGCGGTGGCGGCGGTCAGGGTGACGCCCTGATCATCAAGGTCTAGTTCCGGTCTCCGTCGGCCCGGCATATACCGGGTCGACGGGTCCGCGGGCCGCGGTGTGACGAGTTCAACTACGACCTGTCGTAGCGGTCCGGCACAATGGTGGCCATGGGCAATTTCTTCGACTTGAGCACCGTGGCCAAGCGGTTCCGCTTCATCGCCGTGCTGGAGGCGATCTCCTGGGTCTTCCTGATCGTCGGCATGGTGTTCAAGCGCCTCCCCGAACCGGTCCTGTGGCCGGTCAAGGTGTTCGGGATGACGCACGGCGTCATCTTCATCCTGTTCGTCATCACCGCGATCCTCGCGGCCCGCGAGCTGGCCTGGAACACCAAGACCACGGTGCTCGCGCTGCTGTCCAGCATTCCGCCGTTCTTCACCGTGCTCTTCGAGGTGTGGGCGGTGCGCGCCGGCAAGCTCGGTGAGCTGAGCGAGGTCACTTCCGCGGACACCGGAGCCCCGGCGACTGCGTCGTAGCAGCGGGACTCGCGGGCTCTCCGTGGTTACGCAAGCTACCGCCTACGAGCCCTGAGCTCCCCCCGCCGCGACACCGTGACAAACTGGAAGCCGTGACTCGACCAGCTGCACGCCGCCCTTCGCCAGCCGTTGCCGCCGCTATGTCCGGTGCGGTGGATCTGTCCAGTCTGAAGCAGCCCCCGGCCGGTGCGTCGGGTGGTGGAGGCGGCGATTACGCCGTCTCCGAGGTGGACTTCGAAACGAAGGTGCTGCGCCGGTCGATGCAGGTGCCGGTGGTCGTCGCGCTGTACTCGCAGCGCAGTCCGGGCAGCGTCGAGTTGGTGCGCACGCTGGAGCGACTGGTCGCCGAAGGCGGCGGCACCTGGGATCTGGCCACCGTCGAGGCCGAGAGCAATATGCGCATCGCCCAGGCATTCGGCGTGCAGGGCATTCCGACGGTGATCGCCGTGGCGGGCGGCCAGCCGCTCGCGGACTTCCAGGGCGCCCAGCCGGAGCCACAGGTGAAGCAGTGGCTCAGTGCCGTCATCGATGCCGTCGCGGGCAAGCTCGAGGGCGACGGCGCCGCCGAGCCGCAGCCCGCCGATGACCCGCGTTTCGTCGCCGCAGAGGCCGCGCTGGAGCGCGGTGACATGGCCGGTGCCGAAGCGGCCTATGAGGCGATAATCGCCGCTGAGCCGGGCAATGAAGAGGCAAAGAACGCGCTGCGCCAGTTGCGCTTCCTGTCCCGTGCCCAGGCCATCCCGGACTCCGCGATCGCCACCGCGAACGCCGATCCGGCCGATATCGACGCCGCCCTCGATGCCGCCGATGTGGAGATGCTGCACCAGCGGCCCGATGCTTCGTTCGACCGGCTGATCACCGTGATCAAGAAGACGGCGGGCGACGACCGCACCAAGGCTCGCACGCGTCTGCTCGAACTCTTCGAATTGTTCGACCCGGCAGAACCTTTCGTGGTCGCCGCGCGCCGCAAGCTCGCCGCGGCCCTCTACTGACGGACGCGCCCCCGGGGAGTCATGGCTCGGGGGTCAGCCAGATGGCGCTGTTAGGGGGGAGGGCAACGGTGGCGGAGGCGGGGCGGCCGTGCCAGGGTTCGTCGGTCGCCTTGATGCCGCCGAGGTTTCCGATGCCGGAACCGCCGTATTCGACGGCGTCGGTATTGAGGATTTCGCGCCAGGTGCCGGTGTTCGGCAGGCCGACGCGGTATTCGCCGTGGACCGAGCCGGAGAAGTTGAAGACGCAGGCGATGACGGAGCCGTCGGAGCCGTAGCGCAGGAAGGCGATCACATTGTGGTCGCGGTCGTCGGCCTGGATCCAGGAATAGCCGCCCGGACTGGTGTCCTGGCTCCACAGCGCGGGATGGGCGCGGTAGACCGCGTTCAGATCCCGTACGGCGGTCGCAATGCCCTGGTGCAGTGGGTTTTCCAGTTCGTGCCAGTCCAGGCCGCGGTCGTGCGACCATTCCCGGAACTGGCCGAAATCCTGTCCCATGAACAGCAATTGCTTGCCGGGATGCGACCACATGTAGGCCAGCAGTGCGCGCACGCCCGCTGCTTTGGCGAAATCGTCGCCGGGCATTCTGGTCCAGAGTGTGCCCTTGCCGTGTACGACCTCGTCGTGGCTGATGGGCAGCACGTAGTTCTCGCTCCACGCGTACACCAGTGAGAAGGTGATCTCGTTGTGGTGCCAGGAGCGGTGAATCGGATCGCGACCCAGGTAGCCGAGGGTGTCGTGCATCCAGCCCATATTCCACTTCATGGTGAAGCCGAGACCGCCGACATCGGTGCCGCGGGTGACGCCGGGCCAGGTGGTGGATTCCTCGGCGATGGTGACGACGCCGGGATGATAGCGGTGCACGGTTTCGTTCAGGTCCTGCAGGAAGTCGACGGCCTCCAGGTTCTCCCGGCCGCCGTGCACATTGGGTTCCCAATCTCCGTCGGCGCGTGAGTAGTCCAGGTACAGCATGGAGGCGACGGCATCGACACGCAGTCCGTCGATGTGGAATTCCTCGATCCAATACCGCGCGTTGGCGACCAGGAAGTTGCGCACCTCGTTGCGGCCGAAGTCGAAAATATAGGTGCCCCAGTCGAGTTGCTCGCCGCGGCGCGGGTCCGCGTGCTCGTAGAGTGCGGTGCCGTCGAAGCGGGCCAGGGCCCATTCGTCGCGGGGGAAGTGGGCGGGCACCCAGTCGAGCAGCACGCCGATGCCCGCGGTGTGCATGCGGTCGACGAAGGCACGGAAGTCGTCGGGGGAGCCGAAGCGAGCGGTGGGCGCGTAGTAGGAGGTGACCTGGTAGCCCCAGGAACCGCCGAACGGGTGCTCGGCGATCGGAAGCAGTTCGATATGGGTGAATCCGGCGGCGTGCACGTAATCGGCCAGCTGGTCGGCCAATTCGCGATAGCCGAGGCTGGGCCGCCACGAGCCGAGATGTACCTCGTAGGCGCTCATCGGCGCGCGGGTCGGATCGGTGCGCTCGCGTGCGGCGATCCACTCGCTGTCGGACCAGGTGTAGGTGCTGTGGGTGACGACGGATGCGGTGGCGGGCGGCATTTCGGTGGCGAAGGCCAGCGGGTCCGCGTGATCGACGGTTCGGCCGTCCGCGCCGTGCACCCGGTATTTGTACTTCGTGCCCACCTCGACGCCGGGCACGAAGACCTCCCACACCCCGGAGGAGCCGAGCGACCGCATCGGCGCGGTATGCCCGCTCCATCCGTCGAAGTCCCCGATCACGGTGACGCCGCGGGCATTCGGTGCCCAGACGGCGAACGAGGTGCCGTCTACCTCGCCATCGAGGGTGGTGTAGTGGCGTGGATGCGCGCCGAGCACTTTCCACAGTTGTTCATGGCGGCCCTCGCCGATGAGATGCAGGTCCAGCGCGCCGACGGTGGGCAGGAAGCGATAGCCGTCCGCGCTGATGATCGTCTGCCCGCCTTGGTAATTGGTGACGATTCGGTAGTCCATCAGATCGGGATGCGGGACCACACCGGCGAAAATACCGTGCCCCAACGACTTCAGCGGATGCTCCACACCGCCGACCCGGGCGAAGACGGTATCGGCATGGGGGCGCAGCACTCGGATGACGGTGCCTTCGGGATGCGGATGCGCGCCGAGCACGGTATGCGGGTCGGTATGCGTGCCCGCCGCGAGCAGCATCAGATCGCGGCGCTTCATCGAAAGGTCCTGCGGAAGGCCAGTTCCGCGCGCGCCTGCTGCGGTACCGCAGGCAGTGTGAGGATATGGGCGACCGCGTGCGCCGGATCCAGCCGCACGTAATTCGTCTGCGCCCAGTGGTATTCCTCGCCGCTGACCTCGTCGAAAACCACCGGATGGTCATGCCATTCCCGGCCGATCGCGGGCAGATCGAGCGAGATCATGCCCCATTCGGCCGCATAGGGATTCAGATTCACCACGATCAGCACGGCGTCACCGCTGGCCGGATCGACCTTCGAATAGGCGAGTAGCGCGTCGTTGTCCACGTGGTGGAAGTGGATGCACCGCAACTGCTGTAGCGCCGGATGCGCGCGGCGGATCTCATTGAGTC
Organism: Nocardia sp. CA-119907; assembly: GCF_050955995.1. Taxonomy (NCBI): domain Bacteria; kingdom Bacillati; phylum Actinomycetota; class Actinomycetes; order Mycobacteriales; family Nocardiaceae; genus Nocardia; species Nocardia sp. CA-119907. Next base: position 8,252,972 of record NZ_CP192091.1, on the reverse strand, counting down.
GAGTGATCCACGGCTCCAGCGATTCGCCGCGCGCGAGCGCCTCGGCGAACGGACGCGGGCGCAGTTCATATTTCTCCGAATCCAGGTATTCCTCGCTGCCCGGCCGGACCGCCTGGTGTTCGAAGAGTTCGAATCCGGAGTAGACACCCCAGGTCGGGGCCATGGTCGCGGCGAGCACGGCGCGAATGGCGAACATGCCGGGCCCACCATGCTGCAGGCTCTCGTGCAGGATGTCGGGGGTGTTGACGAACAGGTTCGGTCTGGCCTCGTCGGCCTTGGCGGCCAGCTCGTTGCCGAATTCGGTCAGTTCCCATTTGGCGACGCGCCAGGTGAAATACGTATAGGACTGGCTGAATCCGCGGCGGGCCAGACCGTAGAGCCGGGCCGGTCGGGTGAACGCCTCGGACAGGAAGATCACATCGGGATCGGTGCGCCGCACGGTCGCGATCAGCCATTCCCAGAAGTCCGCGGGCTTGGTATGCGGGTTGTCGACGCGGAAGATCTTGACGCCCAGGCCGATCCAGTGCCGCACCACGCGCAGGATCTCCGCGTACAGACCGTCCGGCTCGATGTCGAAGTTGACCGGGTAGATGTCCTGGTACTTCTTCGGCGGATTCTCGGCGTAGGCGATGGTGCCGTCCGGGAGCGTGGTGAACCACTCCGGGTGGGCGGCGACCCATGGATGATCCGGTGCGCACTGCAGGGCCAGGTCCAGGGCCACTTCGAGGCCGAGTTCGGTTGCGGTGGAGACGAATTCGGCGAAGTCGGCGGCGGTGCCGAGTGCGGGATGGACGGCGTCGTGTCCGCCGTCCTTCGAGCCGATCGCCCATGGGGAGCCGACATCACCCGGTTCGGCGGAGAGCGCGTTGTTGCGGCCCTTGCGGTTGATCTCGCCGATCGGGTGGATCGGCGGCAGGTAGATCACATCGAAACCCATGCTGGCAATGCGCGGCAATTCCTTTGCGGCGGTGGCGAAATTGCCGTGGATCGGGTTGCCATCGACATCGCGGCCGCCCGTCGAGCGCGGGAAGAACTCGTACCACGAGCCGTACAGCGCGCGTTGGCGTTCCACCAGCACGGTGTGCTGCGGACCGCGAGTGACTATGTCCCGCAATGGCGTAGCGCGCAGGATCTCGGCGACCTCGGTGCCGAATGCGGGCGCGACGCGAGCGGGCAACTGCTCATCGCTGCGCAGCGCCGCCGCGGCCGCGCGCAGCCGCTCGAACTGCTTCTTGGGTACGGCCTGCGCGGCCCGCTCGAGCAGCCGGGCGCCGAGTTCGAGGTCGTTGTCCAGATCGGCGGCGCTCTGTCCGACGGCCAGCTTCGCCTCCACCGCTGCCCGCCAGGTGGCGATCGGATCCCCCCAGCCCTCGATGCGGTAGGTCCACGCGCCCGGTTGGTTGGGCACGAAGGTGGCATTGAAGACATCCGGCTCGAAATCCGGCGTCATGCGAATGCGGGTGGTCCGCGCCGATCCGGGGCCGCGCACCGCGAGCGTGGCGGAGACGGCCTCATGCCCCTCGCGCCAGACCACGGTGCGCACCGGAAAGACCTCGCCGACGACGGCCTTGGCCGGGCGGCCGCCCGGTATGGACGGGGCAGTGTCATCGATGGCGATGCGGCCGGTCACGTCGACCAACCTACCGGGTGCGGGGCGGTTGGTCGGGATCAGCGTGCGTCGGCCGCCAGACCGAGGCCGAGCGCGACCAAGATCGCGCCGAGGGCGCGTTCCACCCGCTGGCGGATGCCGGTGCGCCGCAGCCAGGCCCCGGCCCGATCGGCTGCCAGCACGATGCCGACGCACCAGGCCGTATCGATGACCAGCTGGATGGCCGCCAGGATCAGCACGGTCGGCAGCACCGGGCCGGTCGACGGCAGGAACTGCGGCAGGATGGTCAGGCCGAAGACGGCCGCCTTCGGATTCGCGGCGATCGAGATCAGCGATGCGCGAAAGGCCGAGCCGGGGGTGCGGCCGGTGGGCAGCATCTTGGTCATCGTGGCGCCGAATTCGTCGTCGCCGCGCGCCCCGCGCCAGGCCTGTACGCCGAGCCAGATCAGCACCAGCGCCCCGATGACGTGCACCGCGGTATTCATGAACCGGTTCGCGACCAGCAGCACCGACAGACCCGCGCCACCGGCGAGCGTCCACCCGAACACGCCTATTTCGTTTCCCGCCACCGCGGCCAGACCCGCCGCGCGACCGTCGCGCACCGCGCGCTGGAGGAACAGTGCCGTCGCGGGTCCGGGCAGGGCGGCCAGGATGAGACAGGCCAGCAGGAACTGTGGGAGCACATCGATCCAGTGCGGCATCAGCCGATGCTGCCATTGATGCCGGGGTTGCCGCGACCGATATTCCGGCGGGTGCCGTATGCATCGCACCGCGACGGACCCGGCGTCAGTGGTCCCGTCGTCAGGTCTGTGAGCGGGTCCGCCGGTGTGTGTGGACAGGTGACCTGGGTCGCTGTGGCCACCCGGGGACTCGGCATTCGGTAGGGTTCCGCACGTGAAGGCACTCCGTCGTTTCACCGTCCGTGCCCATCTGCCCGAGCGTTTGGCGGCCCTGGGCGAACTTTCCACGAATCTGCGCTGGTCGTGGCATTGGCCGACGCAGGATCTGTTCGCCGAGCTCGATCCCGAGTTGTGGCGCGAGGTGGGCCGCGATCCGGTGCGGATGCTGGGGGAGGTGCCCGCGGCGCGGCTCGACGAGTTCGCCGCCGACGCGGACTATGTCGGCCGGGTGGACGCTGCGGCCGCGGATCTGCGCGACTATCTGACCCGGCCGGGTTGGTTCCAGCGGCAGACCGACGAGCCGGTGCGCGGTATCGCCTACTTCTCGATGGAGTTCGGTGTCACCGAGGTACTTCCGAACTATTCGGGCGGGCTCGGGATTCTCGCCGGTGATCATCTGAAGGCTGCCTCCGATCTGGGGTTGCCATTGATCGGCGTCGGATTGCTGTACCGCTCCGGCTATTTCCGACAGTCGCTGACCGCGGACGGCTGGCAGAGTGAGCACTATCCGGCGCTCGACCCGCAGGGGCTGCCGCTGCGGTTGCTGACCACCGACGGCGCGCCGGTGCTGGTCCACGTGGCGATGCCCGACCAGCGGGTGCTGCGGGCGCGGGTGTGGATCGCGCAGGTCGGGCGGGTGCCGCTGCTGCTGTTGGATTCCGATATTGCCGAGAACGATCCGGAACTGCGCGCGGTCACCGACCGGCTCTACGGCGGTGATCAGGACCATCGGATCAAGCAGGAAATCCTGGCCGGTATCGGCGGGGTGCGGGCAGTACGCGCATACACGCGTGCGGCCGGACTGCCGGATCCCGATGTGTTCCATATGAACGAGGGCCACGCCGGATTCCTCGGTGTCGAGCGGATCCGTGAATTGGTTTCGACCGGACTCGATTTCGATACGGCGCTGGCCGCGGTGCGGGCGGCGACGGTGTTCACCACGCATACTCCGGTGCCCGCGGGTATCGATCGGTTCCCGATGCCGTTGGTGCGCAGGTACTTCGGCGGCGGCCACGGTGAATCCGAATCCGCCATGCTGCCCGGGCTTTCCATCGACCGGATCGTGGCGCTGGGTCGCGAAGCCGATCCGTCGGTGTTCAATATGGCGCATATGGGTCTGCGACTCGCGCAGCGCGCCAACGGTGTTTCCAAACTGCACGGCGAGGTGAGCCGCGCGATGTTCGCGCCGCTGTGGCCCGGATTCGATGCGACCGAGGTGCCGATCGGATCGGTCACCAATGGTGTGCACGCCCCGACCTGGGCGGCGCGGGAATGGTTCGACAAGGCACGCGAATACATCGGACCCCAACTGGTCGAGGAGGCGCGGGGCTGGGAGAAGCTGCGCGATATCGATCTGGCCGAACTGTGGTCGACCCGGAATACCTTGCGCGCCACCCTTGTCGCCGAGGTGCGGCGCCGGGTGCGGGCCTCCTGGTTGGAGCGCGGTGCCGCATCGGCCGAATTGGATTGGGTCGATGGCGTTTTCGATCCGAATGTGCTGACCGTCGGCTTCGCCCGCCGGGTGCCGACATACAAGCGGCTGACCCTCATGTTGCGCGATCCGCAGCGCTTGCGTGCGCTGCTGCTGAATCCGGATCGGCCGATGCAACTGGTCGTCGCGGGTAAGAGCCATCCGGCCGACGACGGCGGTAAGGCGCTGATTCAGCAGGTCGTCCGCTTCGCCGACGATCCGGAGGTGCGCCACCGCATCGTCTTCCTGCCCGACTACGACATGTCCATGGCTCGCTACCTGTACTGGGGTTGCGATGTCTGGCTGAACAATCCGCTGCGTCCGCTGGAGGCCTGCGGCACCTCCGGGATGAAGTCCGCGCTCAACGGCGGACTCAACCTCTCCATCCGCGATGGCTGGTGGGACGAGATGTACGACGGCGAAAACGGTTGGGCCATACCGACCGCCGACGGCGTCTCCGACGAACACCGTCGCGACGACCTCGAGGCGGCCGCCCTCTACGATCTCTTCGAACGCACGGTGGCGCCGCGGTTCTACGACCGCGATCGTTCCGATATGCCGGTGCGCTGGGTCGAGATGGTGCGCCACACCCTGGAAACGCTCGGGCCGAAGGTGCTGGCCTCCCGCATGGTCCGCGACTATTCGGTCGAGTACTACGCGCCCGCCGCGGTCGCCGGGAAACGTGCGAGCGCCGACGAATTCGACGGTGCCCGGGCGATTTCGGAGTATCGCCGCCGAGTGGAGGCCGCGTGGCCCTCGGTCAAGGTGATCCAGGTCGACAGCGCGGGCCTGCCCGACACCCCCATCATCGGCGCCGAGCTCTCCCTGTCCGCCCGTATCGACCTCGGCGGCCTCACCCCCGCCGACGTCACCGTACAAGCCGTACTCGGCCGCGTCTCCCCGACCGACGACCTCTCCGACATCACCACCTTCCCCATGGCCCACACCGGATCCGACTCCGGCACATACCTTTTCACCGTCGAAACCCCGGTCCCCCTCTCCGGCGCCGTCGGCTACACGATCCGCGTCCTCCCCCATAACGAGTTACTCGCCAGCGACGCCGAACTGGGCCTGGTCATCGCTCCGAGCGCCTGATCGGCCACACCCCGCCGAATCCGCCGTGCGGTGATCTCGGCAACCCCCGGCGCATCTCGACCGGAAACGCGATGTCCCCCCGACTTCCGATCTACTCGGAGGTTTTGGCGAGTTGGACCAGGCCCTTGGCGTCCCAGGGGAGGGGGCCGGTCGGGAAGCTGAAGCGGAGCATGCGATGGGGGGCGGTGGCTTCGAAGTGGAGGGTGAAGGCGGGGAGGATGCCGTGGATTATCTTGTCGAGTAGGCCGTTGATATGGGCGAAGCTGGGCTTGGCTTTTACCTGCCAGGCGTCGAATTTGCCCGCGGGGACGTCTACGGAGGTGCGTCTTTCGACCTTGACCTCGACCGGCCAGTGGATCGAATAGGCGAGCCAGAGGTTGATCGTGGCCTTGGCGCCCTTGGTGAAATCCAGGCCGCGGAAGGTGGTGGCGCCGCCGAGTAGGGAGGTCAGGGGGCTGGGGAAGGGTTCGACCTTGCCGCCGAACTGGAGGTGCGCGGTGCCGTCGAAGTTGCCTTCCTCGCGGCTGACCAGGGTGTCGCCGAATGTGCTCTCCGCGACGTAGCTGCGGGTGGAGAGGAAGCCGCCGGTGCGGTCGAAGATCTGCTCGACCCGCATAGCGAAGTCGTTGGCCATATCGAATGTCAGCTGGGTGCGGTAGGCGTCATCGCCGTCGTGCTCGACCAGCGACGTTACCTGGTACTCGGTCGGATCGGTGCCAACGGTCGCCACATACTGGGACAGTTCGCCATCGACAATGCCGGGATCGCGAAAAGTATTGCGCACGTTTACTTCCCCTCAAATGGTCCAGGCTGCTGACGCGAGCGCCGATGCGCACGGAACGCCGTGCGAAGTTAAGTTAGATGAATCTGTCTGAGATGGCTACCGTGATGCTGCTCACGAATGCTCGCACCGGCCCATTGGGGCGAGTTCTCGGATCCAGTGAACTGTCGGCTACCGTGCCCCTGGCACCCTCGTACTTATTTTCGACTGGAGAAACCCATGGTCACCGACGTTCTGAGCCGAACCCGAGGACGTTTGGACGCGTACTTCGGCATCAGTTCGAACGGCTCGACCGTAAAGCGTGAGCTGATGGCTGGAACGATCACCTTCCTGGCCATGTCCTACGTGCTCGCGGTGAATCCATCGGTACTCGGCGACCAGGGCGCGCTCGGCGCCAAGGGCATCCCCATGCAGGCGGTTTTCACCGCGACGGCCGTCGCCGCGGTGTTCGGCACGCTGGTGATGGGCATCTGGGCCAAATATCCGATCGCGCTCGCGCCGGGTATGGGCCTCAATGCCTTCTTCGCCTACTCGGTGGTGCTCGGGATGGGAATCCCGTGGCAGGCGGCGCTGTCGGGCACCTTCCTGTCCGGGGTGATCTTTTTCGTGCTCGCGGTCACCAAGGTGCGCGAGCGCATTCTCAATGCGATTCCGATGCAGATGAAGCTGGCCGTCGGCGCGGGCATCGGCATGTTCGTGGCATTCCTCGGCCTGAAGAATGCGGGCATCGTGGTCAATAGCGACGCCACGCTGGTCACGCTCGGCGACTTCACCAAGGGCACCACCCTGCTCGCGCTGTTCGGCCTGGTCATGACCGTGGTGTTCTTGGTCATCGGCTGGCACGGCGCGGTGCTGTACGGCATTGTGCTCACGGCGGTGGTCGGCGTCATCAGTGGTCTGGTGGATCTGCCGCACGGTGTCGTCGCGATGCCGAGGGGGCTCGAGCACACCTTCGGTCAGGCGATCATCCATCTGCCGGACGCCTTCACCGGCCAGATGGCCGTCGTCATCCTCACCATGCTGTTCGTCGACTTCTTCGACTGCTCCGGCACCTTGATCGGCGTGGCCAACCAGGCCGGGTTGCTCGATAAGGACGGCAAGTTGCCGCGCGCGGCCAGCGCCCTCGCGGCCGATTCGGTGGGCACCATGGCGGGTGCGGTCATCGGCACCTCCACCACCACCGCCTATGTCGAATCGACCGCGGGTGTCTCGGCGGGCGGGCGCACCGGCATGACCGCCGTGACCACGGCGGGTTGGTTCCTGATCGCCATGTTCTGCTACCCGATCTTCGCGGTCGTCGCGGGCTCGGCCGCCATCACCGCGCCCGCACTGATCGTGGTCGGTGTGCTGATGGCCCGTGCGCTCGGCGAGATCGACTGGAACCGGCTGGAGTACTCGATCCCGGCCTTCATCACCGTCATCATGATGCCGCTGACCTACTCGATCGCGAACGGACTGGCGATGGGGATGCTGTTCTACCCGATCGTCATGACCGCGAAGGGGCGCGTCAAAGAGGTGCATCCGGCGATGTGGGCGCTGCTGGTGATGTTCCTCGGGTACTTCTTCTTCCTGGCGGAATAACACCGAGGATCGCGCGGTTGGGCTGCACTGTGCGATAATCGGACCGCAGTCCGTTTCATTGCCGAGGCTAAACAGTCACTGTTCGAACCGATGCAGGGATGAGGACCAGCATGACCAACAACCGCACGCTCGAGCGCCCAGGCGGCTCGAGTATCACGACTCTCGACAACTCCGCCGCCGATCTCGGCCTCTTGGTGCTGCGCGTCGTCTTCGGTGGCCTGCTCGCTGCGCACGGCAGCCAGAAACTGTTCGGCTGGTTCAACGGCGTTGGCTGGAGCCGCAATGCCGCCACCTTCGATTCGATGGGTTACAACCCGGGCAAACTGTTCGGCACGCTCGCCGGACTGAGTGAATTCACCGGCGGCATCCTGTTGCTGCTCGGCCTGCTGACCCCGCTGGCCTCGGCCATCGTATTGGGCACCATGATCAACGCGATCAACACCACCTGGCACGGCGGCCTGATGAGCGGCAAGGGTTACGAAATGCCCCTGCTGTTCGCCACCGTCGGCGCGGTCGTCGCTTTCACCGGCCCCGGCAAGTTCTCCCTCGACAGCGGTCGCCCGTGGCGGCGTCAGGGCGTGGTGTGGGGCATTGCCTCGATTGTGGTGGCCGTGATCGCGGCCGTCGTCACGCTGATCCTCAAGTGGACGCTCTGATCCGGCAGTACGTGCGGCGCGGCGACCGAGGCGGGGTTGCCGCGCCGCTGCTTTATCTGGGGCCCAATTGATTTCACGCCGCGTCGGGGTGTGAATGCAGGACCAGGACCGTGGTGGCGCCGTGATGGAATTCGTAGCGGGTTTCTCGGAGCGAGGACCTGATCCCCTTGTCGTGCAGTTCTTTTCGCAGGTGCGCGACCAGATCGTCCTGGCGGGCGCCGGTGTGATCGACGAGCGGGTAGAGGCGGGTTTCGGCGGTGGACACCCTCGACAGTTCGAGCAAGGAAGCCAGATGGAAATCGGGGTCGAGGCGGTCGGCGTAGGTGAAGAGCAGATGGGAGCTCAGGACCAGGTCGAAACTGTTGTCGGGGAAGGGCAGCGACGGTAGCCGGGCCGCGACGTAACGATCGCGATGGGTGGTGAGGTCGGTGCCGAAGCGAGCCGCGGCGGCGAGGCGTATTCGTCGGTGCTGTTGTGGATCGCCATAGAAGTCCCAGCGGTAGCGGTCCAGATGCGCTGTTGCCCAAATGTTTCCGCGATCGGTTTCGGATCGGGCGAGGTCGCGCAACTGCTCCGCGGCCAGGGCATAGATCGGGTCCGCCGCGATGACGGTTCCGCCGAATTCACTGGCCTCCGCCGTGAAACTTGCTGCGCCGCCGGGACAGTCGAGGATGCGTCCGCTGAGGTCGGCATCGGTGAGTGCGAAGATCGCCCGGTATTCGGCCAAAGATCTTGCGCTGATCAAGAATTCGCCGAGAGTGTCGATATCTGGCTGGTGCGTCATTGAGAAACGGTCTCATGTGGGGATCGGCCGCGACAGGGGTTCATGGTGTCCCCGCGCCGCGTGCAGGGCTTGGCGCGGGGACCGCCGATACGTCCGGTGTGGGAATTGGGGGGTCCACCGAAGTATCGAATCTCAACTTACTTCTGTATGGAAATAATGGACCATTTTGTGAGTGGTGTCACAGTTCGACCTGATCAGGCGCTGGCGGCGGTCAGGCGCCGGAGTGCTTTGGTGACGACTTCCGGATCCGAGGTCTCCCAGTACGGCGGCAGTGAGGCGCGCAGGTATCCGCCGTAGCGTGCGGTCGCCAAACGCGAATCCAGGATTGCCACGACACCGCGGTCATCGACGCTGCGCAAGAGCCTGCCGGTGCCCTGGGCCAGCAGCAATGCGGCGTGATTGGCCGCGACGGTCATGAAGCCATTGCCCCCGCGCGACTCCACCGCGCGCTGCCGCGCGGTCAGCAGCGGGTCGTCGGGGCGCGGGAACGGGATGCGATCCAGAATGACCAGGCTCAGCGACGGGCCGGGCACATCGACGCCCTGCCACAGCGACAGCGTGCCGAACAACGAGGTCTCCGGGTCGTCGGCGAACTTGCGCACCAGTGCGCCGGTCGCGTCGTCCCCTTGACACAGAACGGGCGTGTCCAGCCGCTCGCGCAGTGCCTCGGTGGCCGCGCGTGCGGCGCGCATCGAGGAGAACAGACCGAGGGTGCGGCCGCCTGCCGCCGTGATCAGCCGCTCGATTTCGTCGAGATAGGCCGGTGCCAAACCGTCGCGGCCGGGGGCGGGCAGATGTTTGGCGACATACAGGATGCCGGACTTGGCATGGTCGAACGGCGAACCGACATCGAGCGAACTCCAGCGCACGGTATCGGCGTCCGAGGGCGCCTCGGCGCCGTTCGCGGCCGCGGTATCGCTGCGGTTGGCCGATTGCGCGGGCAGGCCCCAGGTGATGGCGAGTCCGTCGAAGGAGCCGCCGATCTGCAAGGTGGCCGAGGTGAGCACGACGGTGGCGGTGCCGAAGAGTCTGCTGCGCAGTAGCCCGCCCACCGAGAGCGGCGCCATTCGCAGTGTGCGCCGGGCGACGCCGCGGATCTCGTCCGCGGCGAGCCAGATGACATCGTGGCGTTTGGCCGGATCGGGTTCATCGAACGCGGTCAAGGCGCGCACGGCACTGTCGTGCACCTCGTCGATGGCGGCCAGTGCCTGGGTGCGGGCGGCGGCGCTCTCCGGATCGCCCTGGGCGGTGGTGCCGCCCTGCGGCGCGAGCGCGGTGCGGGCATTCCAGGCGGCGTCACGCACCAGCGCCAGCACCGGCGCGATGCCATCGGGCAGGGCGTCCCAGCGGGCGGCGGGCAGTTCGTCCAGCACCGTGTGCCAGGCCTCGGCGGCCTCCTCCAACCGGTCCACTTCCTGCTGGTCGATGAGTTTGGCGCAGCGCCGGGCGGCGGCGCTGATCGCCGAGGCGGCCAGTTCGGCGGTGGCCACGCCGGTGACCCGGTCGACCAGCTCGTGCGCCTCGTCGATGACGACCACATCGTGTTCGGGCAGGACCTGGATGCCGCTGATCGCGTCGATGGCCAGCAGTGCGTGATTGGTCACCACCACATCGGCCTGCGCCGATTCCGCCCTGGCCCGCTCGGCGAAGCAATCCTGACCGAACGGGCAGCGCGACTTGCCGAGGCATTCCCGCGACGACACGCTGACCTGCCGCCAGGCCCGGTCGGTGACGCCGGGGACGAGCTCGTCCCGGTCGCCGGTCTCGGTATCGGAGGCCCATTCGTTGAGCCGCTGCACCTCCCGGCCGAGCCGTGAGATGGCGAACGCGTCGAAGAGTTCGGCCTCCTGCGGCTCGTCCGGAATCGCGCTATTGATCTTGTTCAGGCACAGATAGTTGTTGCGCCCCTTGAGGATCGCGAATTTCGCGGCCCGGCCCAGCGGCTTACTCAGCGCCTCGGCCAGTCGCGGCAGATCCCGATCGACGAGCTGACGCTGCAGTGCGATCGTCGCGGTCGACACCACCACCGTCCGCCCGGTCCGCACCGCATGACGCAGGCTCGGCACCAGATACGCCAGCGACTTCCCGGTCCCGGTCCCCGCTTGCACCGCGAGGTGCTCCTTGGCAGCGATCGCATGGTCCACCGCCGCCGCCATCGTCAGCTGCCCGACGCGCTCCTTCCCGCCGAGCGCATGCACAGCGGTGGCCAAAAGCTCGGGGACGGGCGGCAGTTCGGGCACGCGACGAGCCTACTGCGTGGAACCGACAGAGATCACCGCCCGATCCGGTCCGCGCGGTGCTTCGCACACCTTCGATGCGCCATCCCGGCGTGTCCTGCGGCAGGTCGGGATGCGCGGACCGGGCTACCGGGCGACCGACCCCTCGAGATCAACGCCCGCGGTGCGCATGCGATCGAGGGCGGCGGTGGTGGTCTCGGGTGCCACGCCCGCGGTGAAGTCCAGCAGCACCCGGGTGCCGAACCCTTCGATGCGGGCATCGAGGGCGGTCGCGCGGACGCAGTGGTCGGTGGCTATTCCGACGATGTCGAGTTCGTCGATGGCGTGCTCGCGCAACCAGTCGGCCAGGCTGGCGCCGTCCTCGGTGGCGCCCTCGAAACCGGAATAGGCCGCGGAATATTGGCCCTTGGAGAAGATCTCCTGGATCGGCGCGGTATCGAGATTCGGGTGGAAATCCGCACCGGAGGTGCCGACCCGGCAGTGCGGCGGCCAGGTGTCGACGTAATCGGGATGTTCGGAGAAATGTCCGCCCGGATCGATGTGGTAATCGCGGGTCGCGACGACCGCACTGTAATGCGTGGAGTTCAGATAGTCGGTGATGCGACGGGCGACCGCGGCCCCACCGGTGACGGCGAGTGATCCGCCCTCGCAGAAATCGTTCTGCACGTCGACGATGATCAACGCTCGGTTCATGCCGACCTCACTTTCCCAGGATGTCATGCGCCGAGGTGTAAACGCTCGGGCTCCTGTCTGTGGATTACATTGTGCCGCCTGATCGATCGGGCGGGCCACGGCACCTGGAGGAACACGTGAACAGCACCGTCAGAATTTCGATCGCACTCTTCATCGGCTACACCGCCTATCTCGCCACCGCCTTTCTGCTCGGCGACCGCCCCGACGCGGCCGCTGACTGGGCGCGGCTGCTGATCAAGGGGGTCCTGATCGCGCTGATAGCGGTTTCGACCGTCGAATGGCTGGCCAAGCGGCGCAATGCCAAGGCCGCCACGTCCCCGGTCAGTTCAGAAATGTCGTCGGAATCGCCGGCTCCCCATCCGACAGTTTCAGGCCCTCCCACGGCAGGCTGACCAGCCCGCGCGAAACCAGTTTGCGACTGTCCGCGAGCGTGGGCAGTCCATCGACCACCTCGCCGCCGCGGACCAGCGGAACCAAGAGCTCGCGCATTTCGAATCCGTTTGCGGCGGGCTGCGTTCCGGCGGCCGGGTAGATGATCTCCTCGAACACGGTGCCGGTCCGGCGGGACAGCCGGACCGCCTTTTTGGTGCCGCCGCGCGACTCCTTGTGGCTGCTGCGTTTGGCGACGGGCAGCCCGTCCACCTCGACCAGTTTGTAGACCATGCCCGCGGTGGGCGCTCCGGACCCGGTGACCACCGACGTCCCGACGCCGTAGACATCGACCGGTTCGGCCCGCAATGCCGCGATCGCGTATTCGTCGAGATCGCCGGAGACCACGATGCGGGTCTTGGTCGCGCCGAGCCGGTCGAGTTGCTCGCGCACCTGCCTGGCCAGTACGCCCAGATCGCCGGAGTCGATACGGACACCGCCCAATTCGGGTCCGGCGACCTCGATGGCGGTGGCCACGCCCTTGGTGATGTCGAAGGTGTCCACCAGCAGCGTGGTGCCGATGCCGAGCGCATCGATCTGGCCGCGGAAGGCGGCCGCCTCGTGCGCGCCGTCCGCGGCGCTGTGCAGCAGGGTGAACGCGTGCGCGCTGGTGCCGGCGCCGGGCACGCCGAAGCGGCGCACGGCCTCCAGATTGGAGGTGGCGTCGAAACCGGCCAGATAGGCCGCGCGCGAGCTGGACGGCGCGGCGAGTTCGTGGGCCCGGCGCGAGCCCATCTCGATCATCCGACGCCCCGCGGCCGCGCTCACCATGCGTGCGGCGGCCGAGGCGATCGCGCTGTCGTGGTTGAGGATCGACAGGGCCAGGGTCTCCAGCAGGACGCATTCGGCGAAGCTGCCGCGCACCGAAAGAATCGGGGAGCCGGGGAAATACAGCTCGCCCTCCGGATAGCCGTCGATATCGCCGGTGAAGCGGTAGTCGCGCAGCCAGTCGACGATCTCGGAGTCCAGGAAGCCCGCCGCGATATCGAGCTCCGGTTCTTCGAAACGGAAGTGCGCCAGCGCGTCCAGCAGGCGGCCGGTACCCCCGACCACACCGTAGCGGCGACCATTTGGCAAGCGGCGGGCAAACACCTCGAAGCTGCAGCGGCGGTGTGCCGAGCCGTCGCCGAGCGCGGCCGCGAGCATGGTCAGTTCGTACTGATCGGTCAGCAGAGCGGTACTGCGCATGTCCACCAAGTCACTCTAAACAGCTGCCGCGCGCATGATAGGCCGGTGCTGCCGGGGCGTCCGCCAAATCCGGGTGTGTGGGTGTTGTGTATCCGGAGTCGAGTCGTACCCTGAGTGTTATGGCCTTGTGCAAAGCGAACGCGACACTGTCGGCGGCACAGGCGACTCCGGAGGCGGTCGAGTACACCGAGATCCTGGAGGCCGAGGACCGTCCGTGGGTGACGGTCGTCTGGGATGATCCGGTCAACCTCATGCACTACGTCGCCTACATCTTCCAGAAGCTGTTCGGCTACAGCAAAGCGAAGGCGACCGAATTGATGCTCAAGGTGCACAACGAGGGCAAGGCCGTGGTGTCGTCGGGTTCGCGGGACAAGATGGAACAGGACGTGCGAAGGCTGCACGCGGCGGGACTCTGGGCGACCATGCAACGGGATGACTGACCGTACGACTACGCTGACGTCAGTGCGGAAGTGGAGCCGGAAGAACTCGCTGAGCGGCCTCAAGCTGCGATCCGAGATGGACGCGCGTGAGGCGAGTGTGCTGCGGTCCCTGGTCGGCGCGGTCTCCGGGCTGCTGACCGAGCGGGCCGAATCCGCGCCCGCCGACGAACTCACCGAGCTGACCGGGTTGCGCAGCGGCAATACGACGCCGCCCGAGGATCCCCGGCTGCACCGGCTGCTGCCGGACTTCCATCGCAGCGAACCCGGTTCCCCCGACGCCGACCGCGCCGATCTCAATAGCGCCCTGCGCGGCCTGCACGAACCCGAGATCATCGATGCCAAGCTGGCCGCGGGGTCGGTGGTGCTGAATACAGTGCCCACCGACGGCGGGAAGATCGTGCTGACCCCCGAGCAGGCCGATGCCTGGCTGACCGCGCTCACCGATGTGCGGCTGGCATTGGGCACGGTGCTCGGAATCGATGCCGACACACCCGATCACCTCGAACCCGATGACCCGCGCGGGCCGCATCTGGATGTGTATCACTGGCTCACCTGGATGCAGGATTCACTGCTGCAGGCGCTCGCGCCCTGACTCTGCCGCGGCTGGCCGGAAGACGCCACCCTGGATCGGTGCCGAGTAGTCAGGAGCAGCAGCTGTGAATGCGCAAGCGGGACCGAGGAATTCGCTCACCGACGTCACCGGCCTGTTGGTCGGGCACCAGCACGCGATCGATTCGGACGCGACGCTGGGTTCCGGCGCGGCGACCGGCTGCACCGTCGTACACGCGCCCGGCGGTGCCATCGCCGCGGTCGATGTTCGCGGCGGTGGGCCGGGGACCAGGGAAACCGATCTGCTCGACCCGGGCAACACTGTGCGCCAAGTGAATTCGATCCTGCTCACCGGCGGCAGCGCCTACGGACTCGCGGCCGCCGACGGAGTGATGCGCTGGCTGGAGGAACATCGCGAGGGCATCCCGATGGATCCGGCCGATCCGAGCCGCGTGGTGCCCATTGTGCCCGCCGCGGTCATCTTCGATCTTCCGGTGGGGGACTGGGACATTCGCCCCACCGCTGACTTCGGGTTCCTGGCAGCCGAGGCGGCGGCGGTCGAGTTCGAGCGCGGTTCGGTCGGGGCCGGGGTCGGCGCGCGTGCCGGTTCGATCAAGGGTGGCGTCGGCACCGCGAGCGTGGTGCTCGGTGCGGGTGTCACCGTCTCGGCGCTGATCGTCGCCAACCCCGTCGGCTCGGTCTTCGACCCACGCACCGGCCTGCCCTGGGGCGTCGGCACCGACGGTCCCGAGCACTTCGGGCTGCACCCGGCAACCCCGGACCAACTGGCCGCGGCCAACGCGCTCCCGGTCAAGGGCACCGTCCTCAACACCACCATCGGTGTGGTCGCCACCGACGCGCCCCTGGACCCCGCGGGCTGCCGGCGCGTGGCCGCCACCGCCCACGACGGCCTCGCCCGCGCCATCCGCCCGGCCCACTCACCCCTGGACGGCGACACCCTGTTCGCCCTCGCCACCGGCACCGCCGAGATCACCGCCCTGCCGATGCCCCCGGCCTTCCCGGCCGATCTACTCCTCCTCGATGCCGTCTGCACCGCCGCGGCGGTTTGCGTGGAGCGCGCCATCGTCGACGCCATCCTCTCGGCCCACTCCGTCGCGGGCATTCCCGCCTATTCCGACCTCTTCCCGCGCTGATCCACCGGGGGCCGATGCGTCGGGGCGAACGCGATCTGGCCGACGAACGCGAAAGTGGGCGTGCGACTTGGGAACCGCGCTGGTCCGGGTGCCGGTGGGCGGGAACCTCCGGTTGCCGACGCCCGATCGCCGGTCGGTGTGGGCACCGCGAGCGCGGCCGCCGGAGGGGTACCGGCCGACAGGCGGCCGGGAATAGCCGAATATTCTTGGTCGTTGTCGGGTGCGTTGTGTCGGCGACTGTGGTGCCGAAATGCGGAAGGGTTTGACTCGTGCTGGTGATAAGGGCCGACCTCGTGGAGGCGATGGTCGCGCATGCGCGCGCCGATCACCCGGACGAGGCGTGCGGTGTCATCGCCGGTCCGGAGGGGTCCGATCGCCCCGAGCGGTTCATCGCCATGGTCAATGCCGAGCGCTCGCCGACCTTCTACCGGTTCGACTCCGGTGAACAGCTGAAGGTGTGGCGGGCCATGGACGACGCCGATGAGACCCCGGTGGTGATCTACCACTCGCACACCGCCACCGAGGCCTATCCGAGCCGCACCGACATCTCCTACGCGTCCGAACCGTTCGCGCATTACGTGCTGATCTCCACCCGCGATTCCGAGCAGCACGAGCTGCGCAGCTACCGGATCGTCGATGGTGTGGTCACCGAGGAGCCGGTCGAGGTCGTCGATGCGTACGAGACTGTTCAGTAACCCCATGTTCGTCGAATTCGAGGAGTCCCCGTGCCGGTAACCGTGTCCATCCCGACCATCATGCGTGGCCTCACCGGAGGCGAGAAGCGCGTCGACGCCCAGGGTTCGACCCTGTCCGCGCTGATCGAGAACCTCGACGCGAACCATCCCGGCCTCGCCGAGCGGCTGCTCAAGGACGGCAAGCTCAACCGCTACGTCAATATCTATGTCGACGACGAGGACGTGCGCTTCGCGGGCGGCCTCGAGGCGGAGGTTCCGGAGGGTGCGAGCGTCACCATCCTGCCCGCCGTCGCCGGAGGCTGATCAACCCCGTGGCGCGCTATGAATCGCTGATCGCGACCCTCGGCAACACCCCGCTGGTCGGGCTGCGCAATCTGTCCCCGCAGTGGGACGGGGAGCACCCGGTGCGGCTGTGGGCCAAGCTCGAGGACCGCAACCCGACCGGTTCCATCAAGGACCGCCCGGCCCTGCGGATGATCGAACAGGCCGAGACCGACGGCCGGCTCACGCCCGGCTGCACGATCCTCGAGCCGACCAGCGGCAATACCGGTATCTCGCTGGCTATGGCGGCCAAACTCAAGGGCTACCGGCTGGTGTGCGTGATGCCGGAGAACACCTCGGTCGAGCGTCGTCAGCTGCTGACCATGTTCGGCGCGGAAATCATCGATTCCCCGGCCGCCGGCGGTTCGAATCAGGCGGTCGCGCTGGCCAAGCAGATCGCCGCGGAGAATCCGGACTGGGTGATGCTCTACCAGTACGGCAATCCGGCGAACTCGTTGGCGCACTACGAGACCACCGGGCCGGAAATCCTGGCCGACCTCCCCGAGATCACCCATTTCGTCGCGGGTCTCGGCACCACCGGCACGCTGATGGGGACCGGGCGGTTCCTGCGGGAAAAGGTGCCCGGTATCGAGATCGTCGCGGCCGAACCGCGCTATGGCGAACTGGTTTACGGACTGCGCAATATCGACGAGGGCTTCATTCCCGAGCTCTACGACGAGTCCGTGCTGACCACACGCTTTTCGGTCGGCCCGTACGACGCGGTGCGGCGCACGCGCGAGCTGGTGCTCGAAGAGGGCATTTTCGCCGGCATTTCGACCGGTGCGATCCTGCATGCGGCGCTCGGCGTCGCGCGCAAGTGCGTGCGGGCGGGTCAGCGGGCCGATATCGCCTTCATCGTTGCCGACGGCGGGTGGAAGTACCTGTCCACCGGCGCTTATGACGGGACTCTGGAAGAGGCGGAAGAGCGCCTCGACGGCCAGCTCTGGGCCTGAGCCGTGATCCGATCCGGGCGCGATGTGTCCCGGTACTCTCGAAAGAGCGAGCCCTGGCGGGCAGCTCTCGACGGCCCGGGGACTCGCTCGACGAGGAGGTTGCGATGACCGGCGGTTCGGGAATCGGTTCGTCGTTCGATCCGGAGCGGATCGCCGCACTGCGTGCCCAACTGGGGCAGCCGATCGGTTCGACCCCGGGTGTGCCGACTCCGCCGAAGTCGAACAACTTCGCTCCCGTCGGACAGCTCTGGCTGCGCGCGGGTGTCATCATCACCGCATTCGTCGCCCTGCTCTACGGCGTCGAAGGCGTCGACACCCTCGACGACAACAAACTCGACTACAACGGCATCGAGCCGCGCGAGGCCGATGGCCTGTGGGGAATCCTCTGGGCACCGGTCCTGCACCACGGTTGGGACCACCTGTTCGCCAATACGCTCCCGGTACTCGTCCTCGGTTTCATCACCCTGCTCGCGGGCATCGGACGTGGACTGGCCGCCACCGCGATCATCTGGATCGTGGCCGGTGTCGGCGTCTGGTTCACCGGCGCCACCGGATCGGTGCATCTCGGCGCGTCCTCGTTGATCTTCGGCTGGCTCACGTTTCTGATCTCGCGCGGCTGGTTCGCCCGCAATATCGCCCAGATCGGTATCGGCTTGGTGGTGCTGGCGATCTACGGGTCGGTGCTGTGGGGTGTGCTGCCCGGACAGCCCGGAATCTCTTGGCAGGGGCATCTTTTCGGGGCGGTGGGTGGAGTGCTTGCTGGCTGGGTACTCTCTGGAGATGCACGTCGAAACCGTCGCGGGGATCGAGCCGGAGTCAATGCGTAGTCGCGGGATGTGCGCGGCTCGTAGTGGAATGTGGGGGATCGGTTCTTGAGTGAGAAATCGTCGTGGGAGCATGGGGGAATGCGCCTTACCGTCCTCGGGTGCTCGGGCAGTGTGTCCGGCCCGGACTCCCCTGCGTCGGGGTACCTGCTGACCGGGCCGGATATGTCGCCGGTGGTCATCGATTTCGGGCCCGGCGTGCTCGGCGCGCTGCAGCGCTATGCCGATCCCGGTGAGGTCGATATCTTCCTCACCCATCTGCACGCCGATCACTGCCTGGATCTGCCCGGGCTGCTGGTCTGGCGGCGCTACCATCCGACACCCCCGGCGGGACAGGCGATCGTGCGCGGTCCGTCGGACAGCGCGGTGCGCATCGGCAATGCCTCGGCCGAGGTCGGCGGCGAATGCGACGACTGGTCCGATGTCATCGATCACCGGACGTGGGTCGAGGGCGAGGCGGTTGAATTCGGCCCCGGCCATACGGTGCTCGCGCGCCGGATGTATCACCCGCCGGAGTCCTATGGACTGCGCATCACGACCGCGGCCGGACGGACCTTCGTCTACACCGGCGACACCGCCATGTGCGATGCGGTGCTGGAACTCGCGCAGGACGCCGACATCCTGATGTCGGAGGCGTCGTGGACGCACGATCCGGCGAATCGGCCGCCCGGCATCCATCTGTCCGGCACCGAGGCGGGCATGATCGCGGCGCGCGCGGGCGTGAAAGAGTTGCTGCTCACCCATATTCCGCCATGGACGTCGCGTGAGGATGTGATCGCCGAGGCGAAGGCCCAATTCTCCGGGCCGGTACACGCCGTGGCACCGGGCGAAACCTTCGACATCTGACCGGTTGCCGCGCGCGGCGGGTCGTATGACTAGGCTTGGCGCGTGTCGAGACGAGCCGATGGCAGGGCGGACGATGAGCTCCGCGAGGTACGGATCACCCGTGGATTCACCACGCATCCAGCCGGTTCGGTGCTGGTGGAGTTCGGGCAGACCCGAGTGATGTGCACCGCGAGCGTCACCGAGGGCGTGCCCCCGTGGCGTCGCGATTCCGGACTCGGCTGGCTGACCGCCGAATACGCGATGCTGCCCGCGGCGACGCATACCCGCAGCGGACGGGAATCGGTAAAGGGCAAGGTCGGCGGGCGCACCCAGGAGATCAGCCGGTTGGTCGGCCGGTCGCTGCGCGCCTGCATCGATCTGGCGGCCATCGGTGAGAACACCATCGCCATCGACTGCGATGTGCTGCAGGCCGATGGCGGCACCAGGACCGCGGCCATCACCGGTGCGTACGTCGCGCTCGCGGATGCGGTCACCTACCTGGGCGCGGCGGGCGGATTGGCCGACCCACAGCCGATCTCGTGTGCGATCGCGGCGGTGAGCGTCGGCGTCGTCGACGGCCGGGTGCGACTGGACCTGCCGTACGAGGAGGATTCGCGCGCCGAGGTCGATATGAATGTGGTCGCCACCGACACCGGCACCCTGGTGGAGATCCAGGGCACCGGCGAGGGCGCCACCTTCCCGCGCTCCACGCTGGACAAGATGCTCGACGCGGCACTGGCCGGATGTGAGCGGCTGTTCGTGGTGCAGAAAGAGGCGCTGGCGCTGCCCTACCCCGGCGTGCTGCCGCAGCCGTCCGAGTCGAAGAGGAAGTAATGTCGCGCCGCGTCCTGGTCGCCAGCCGCAATGCCAAGAAGTTGAACGAATTGCGTCGGATCCTCGCCGACGCGGGTATCGCGGGCATCGACATCGTGGGGCTCGACGATGTGCCCGCCTACGACGAGGCGCCGGAGACCGGTGCGACCTTCGAGGAGAATGCGCTCGCCAAGGCCCGCGACGGTGCGGCCGCGACCGGATTGCCTTGTGTGGCAGACGATTCCGGTATCGAGGTGGATGCGCTGAACGGGATGCCCGGGGTGCTGTCCGCGCGGTGGTCCGGCAGGCACGGCGATGACGCGGCCAATAACGAGCTGTTGCTGGCCCAACTCGGTGATGTGCCGGACGAGCGGCGCGGCGCGCGGTTCGTCTCCACCTGCGCGCTGGTGGTGCCCGGCGGTGCCGAGACCGTGGTGCGTGGTGAATGGCCCGGCTCGATCGGCCGCAAACCCGTTGGGGACGGCGGTTTCGGCTACGATCCGCTGTTCATTCCGGCGGGCGGCGATATCAGCGCCGCCCAGCTGACCCCGACGGAAAAGGACGCGGTCTCGCACCGCGGCCGTGCCCTCACCCGACTCCTTCCGGCGCTGTCGGCTCTGGCCTGATCCGACAGCGGTTGTCGGCGCTGGTCAGAGGTCGAAGTCTCGCTTGACCTTATTCGCGTTGACGTGCTCGACGAAGAACGACAGCAGCGGGATGGTGCCCGCGATCAGCGTGCCGATGGTGCGCAGGATCGGCCAGCGCACCTTGACCGCGAGGTCGGCGGTGACGAGCAGGTAGACGAAGTAGACCCAGCCGTGCACAACCGCGATCCAGTTCGGGGTGTGCACGTCGAAGCCGTACTTCGCGATCATCTCGCCGGTCAGCAGCAGCAGCCACAGGCCGGTCGTCCAGGCGAGGACGCGGTAGCGCAGTAGCGCGGGCCGGATCTTCGCGGCGGTGGCGCTCGCGGCGGTGGCGCTGGGCCGCGCCGCCTCGGTCGTCAGCGCCTGGCTGGATTCGGTTGAGTTCTCGCTGGCGGTCAACCGGCGCTCCTCTGCGTGTCGTGTAGGCCCGCATCCCGGACTTGTTGGTCGATGTCGCTGGCGTGTAGTTCGGCCAGATACCTGTTGTATTCGGCGAGTTCCGGATCGTCGTCCCGGACGGCCTTGGGACGCTCGGGCAGCAGGCCCGCCGGAATCTCGCGCGGTGCATCGGCTTTCGCGGATCGCCGCGCCGCGGTCCGCGCCGTCTTCGCGGGAGCCTGCTCGGCCGGCGGCTCCTGCGCGTTCTCGTCCGACTCGGATTCGGTCTCCAGTCGCACGAACCGGAAGTACGCGAAGATCGCGAATCCGGCGAACAGCGGCCACTGCAGCGCGTAGCCGAGATTCTGGCCGGTACCGCTGGCCGATTCGAACCGCTGCCACTGCCACCAGCCCAATGCCAGGCAGGCGAGAGCGGCCACGATCACCAGCACGATAAGGGCCGGGCGATTGTGTGCCGAGCGGCGGGGTGGAGCGGACACGGTTACTACGGTACCCGTCTACTACACGGTACGTAGGAGCAGGTCGGCGGCGCGGTCGCGCCTTTAGAACTTGTAGGTGATCCCGGTCATCCGCTCGGATTCCTCCCACAGGCGGCGCAGCAGCTCCGGGTCGTTCGACAGTTTGCTCGACGGCGAGGGCTCGACCGGCCCCTGGGTCTGGAACAAACGGTTCGGACCCCAGTAGATGGTGGGATCGGCATCGGGCATGGTGGCCGCGAACAGGGTGGAGTGGGCGGCCTTGGCGGGGGGATGACCGATGATGCGGATGAACGGCTTGCTGAACCGGTCCAGCGGGGTCTCGGTCCTGGCGAAGAGATCGGTCGCGGAGACGCCGGGGTGCACCGCGTAGGACCGCTTGGTGGATGCGGCCTCGGTCAGTCGCCGCTGGAGTTCGCGGCCGAACATCAGGTTGGCGAGTTTGGACTGGGCGTAGGCGAGATTGCGCTGGTAACGACGGTTCTCATAGTTGAGATCGTCGATCCAGAGTTTCGGGGTCTGCTTGTGCGCGATGCTCGCCAGGCTCACCACCCGATCGCGCAGGCGATCGAGCAGCAGTCCGGTCAGGGCGAAATGTCCGAGGTGGTTGACGCCGAACTGGGTCTCGAATCCGTCCTTGGTGCGCGAGAACGGGACGTTCATCAGACCGGCATTATTGATGAGCACATCGAATTCGCCGGTCTTATCGGCGAATTCGCGCACCGATGCCAGATCCGCCAGATCCAGTCGCTCGACCCGGATATCGCCATCGATCCGGTCGGCGATCGGCTGCGCCTTCTCGACATTGCGGCAGGCCATGACCACGGTGGCGCCCTTGCTCGCCAGCACGGTGGTGGTCTCGACGCCGAGGCCGCCATTGGCCCCGGTCACAATGAAGGTGCGCCCGCTCTGGTCGGGTATTTCAGTCGGTTTCCACGCCATGAGCCGACCTTACTCTGGAGTAAGTTCCAGGGGAAGGGCGGCGCGCATCCGATCGCGGATTTGAGTGGTGGCGCGGTGATTCGCTGCCGTGTCGCTGGATGACCGCGATGACGGCAACCAACCATACTGGGTCAATGACCGGTGCACTCGCTGTCGCCGAAAAAGTCCCTGAACCGTTGAGCAGGGCCAAGACCGATATCGTGTTCGCCACGATTGTGCTGGGTATGTTGCTGGCGGCCTTGGATCAGACGATCGTGTCCACCGCGCTGCCCACGATCGTCGCCGATCTCGGCGAGGCCGGGCGGATGGCGTGGGTGGTCACGGCGTATCTGCTGGCGGAGGCGGTGGCGACCGCGCTGGCGGGCAAACTCGGCGACCTCTTCGGTCGCAAGCTGATCTTCCAGCTCAGCGCGCTGATCTTCATTGTCGGTTCGATGATCGCGGGCCTAGCGAACGGGATGACGCTGCTGATCATCGCCCGCGGTATCCAGGGTTTCGGCGGTGGCGGCCTGATGGTCACCGCCATGGCGCTGATCGCCGACACCATTCCGCTGCGGCAGCGCGGCAAATATCAGGGTGCGCTCGGCGCCGTCTTCGGTGTCACCACGGTGATCGGCCCGACATTGGGCGGGCTGTTCACCGACCATGCCAGCTGGCGATGGTGCTTCTATGTCAATGTGCCCATCGCGGTGATCATGATCGCGATGGCCGCGCGCACCATCCCCCGGGTGCGGGCCGTCGTCAAGCCGATCATCGATTACGCGGGTATCGCTCTGGTCGCGGCCGGTGTCTCCTGCTTGATCCTCGGGCTGGAGTGGGGCGGACAGGAGTATCCGTGGGGCTCCCCGATGATCATCGGCCTGTTCGCGGCCGCGGTGGTGCTGCTGGGCACGTTCGTCGCGGTGGAGTTGCAGGCCAGGGAGCCGATGCTGCCGATGGGGCTGTTCCGCAGCCGCGTGTTCACGGTGTGCTCGATCCTCAGCTTCATCGTCGGGTTCGCGATGCTCGGTTCGATGACCTATCTGCCCGCGTATCTGCAGTATGTGAACGGTGTTTCGGCGACCGTGTCCGGTGTGCGCACCTTGCCGCTGGTGGTCGGGTTGTTCATCACATCGATCATCTCCGGGCAGGTGGTCGGCCAGACCGGTCGCTACAAGTACTTCCCGATCGTGGGCACGCTGGTGATGGCGCTCGGGCTGTATCTGATGTCGACCATGGGCCGGACCACCAGCGTGTGGTTGGAATCGCTGTACATGCTCGTACTCGGTCTCGGCCTCGGCCTGACCATGCAGGTGCTGACCATCGTCGTGCAGAACACCGTGCCCTACGCCCAACTCGGCACCGCGACCTCGGGTGTCGCCTTCTTCCGCACGGTCGGAAGTGCCTTCGGCACCGCCATTTTCGGCACGCTGTACACCCAACAGATCGGTCCCAATCTGACCGACGCGCTGATGCGGGTGCGCGTGGTACCGCCGGAGGTCGCCGCGAATCCGCAGTCGCTGCGGGCGCTGCCGACCGAGGTGTCGGCACCGATCGTCGACGCATACGCCGAGTCCATCGATCACGTATTCCTGTGGGTGGTGCCGGTGGCACTGGCCGGTTTCGTGGTCGCGTGGTTCCTGAAGGAAGTGCCGCTGCGCGATAGTGCGCGGACGGGTGCGACGGATGTGGGCGAAGGCTTTTCGATGCCGGAGCCCTCGGACCGCTTGGTGTACCTGGAGCGCGCCGTCTCGGCCACCATGCGCAAGGCGCGGGACGAGGGGCCCGTCGGTCCGCGCATCCTCGCCGACGCGGGCAGCGATCTGAGTCGCGGCGAAGCCTGGGCGCTGGGGCAGGTCTACCTGCACACCCGGATCAGGGGTGCGGCGACCCTCGACGCGATCGCGCAGGTGTACAAGCTGCCGGATGAGGTCATCGAACCGATCTACGACCGGGTGATCGGCCGCGGCTATCTGACCGAAGACGCTGGCGGCCTGCGACTTACCGATACCGGCCGGACCGAGGTCGACCGGATCCAGGCATCGTGGCAGCGCTGGCTCGGTGCCCGGCTCGACGACTGGGACTGCGCCGATCCCGCCGACCGGGCGCTGCTCGATCAGGCCTTGGCGAATATCGCCGCCAAACTCCTCGATGAGCAGGCCAGGGAGCAGGAAGTCGCGCACGTCTAGTACTTGTGCCCGAATACTCGTAGACGTATATTCGTAGACGAGTAAGGAGGTGTCCATGGCCACGAAGCGCAAGGTGAACAATCTGCTGGCGCTAGCGGTGCTCGCGACCGTCATCGAACGACCGATGCACCGCTACGAAATCGCTTCGAAGATGCGTGAGCACGGCAAAGACCGCGATATGGACATCAAGTGGGGCTCGCTGTACACCGTGGTGCAGAACATGGAGAAGGCGGGCTTCCTCGAGGTCGTCGGCAATGAGCGCGACGGTGCTCGGCCGGAACGCACGATCTATGCGATCACCGATGCCGGTCGGGCCGAAATGGCCGACTGGACAAGGGAATTGATCGCCGAGCCGGAACCGGAGCCCAGCCGGTTCGTTGCCGGACTCTCCGTCGTGGCGGCGCTGCCGCCGGATGAGGTCGTCGAGTTACTCGGCCAGCGCATAGGCGCGCTGAGCCGCACCATCGACGCTGCGCGCCGAGAACTCGATCAACTCGCGGCGGCCAATCTGCCCAGGCTGTTCGTCATCGAAGCCGAATACGGCGTGGCGATGCTGGAAGCAGAGGCGGCGTGGGCCGCGTCGCTGCGTGACGAGATCGCCGCTGGCACATTTCCCGGTGTCGATCTCTGGCGCCATATGCATGCCGTCGGCATGACGCCCGCCGAGGTCGGCGAACTGGTGGAAAGGGGGATGACGGAATAGACGTCCCGCTCCGGATTCCGGCATCGGGCGGAGCGATCAGTTGAGACCAGGCCCGGCGGGGTGCGGCAACACCGCCGCCGAGCCCGATGGAACCGTCTCGAACCGCGTCCGCATGCGCGCACCCGGCCACAAGGCTGGCAACCACAGGATAACTGGGTGTGCGGTGGGGCGGTCGGTTCGGGCTTCGAATGAACCCGTATCGCACACATTGGAGTACACCCATGTCCACAACGGAAACAGCCATTGTCATCGGCGGCGGTATAGCCGGGCCGGTCACCGCGACCGCACTGCACAAGGCGGGCATTGCCGCCCGCGTCTACGAGGCCTATCCCGGTCCGACGTTCGGCATCGGAAGTGGGTTGGCACTGGCGCCGAATGGTGTTGCTGCCCTTGATATTGTCGGCGCTGGCGATTTGATCCGCGCGATTGCGAGTCCGGTATCGCATACCCAGCTGTCGGTCGGCGGCAAAGTTTTGCGGATGCCCGACATGCCGGATGTGCCATCGTTGAAGATGGTCGACCGCAACGAATTACACCGGACGCTGCACGACCACGCGGTCGCCACGGGCATTCCCTTCGAATACAACAAGCGACTCGTACGCGTCGATGAGGACGCCGACGGCATTACCGCACACTTCGCCGATGGCAGTTCCGCCACCGCCGATGTGCTGATCGGCGCGGACGGCATTCGTTCCACCGTGCGCGGTCTCATCGATCCGAACAATCCGGGACCCGAGTACACCGGAATGATCGGATTCGGCGCGATGATCGACAATGAAATCGGACTCGAGTCGGAGACAATGGTTTTCGCATTCGGCAAGAAGGCGTACTACCTCTACGGAACGGTCGGCGACGATAAGATCATGTGGGGCGCGAATCTGCCGCACAAGGAGTATCTGTCGTTGACCGAGGCGCGGGCGATTCCGGCCGAGCACTGGTTGGGAATCCTGCGGGAGACCTACGCCGAGGACACCCCGGGCGGCGAATTCGCCAGAAAGACCACCGCCGAAAACCTGGAAACGACTGGGGCACTGCACATTATGCCGTCTGTGCCGACCTGGTACCGGGGGCGCATGGTGCTGGTCGGGGATTCGGTGCACGCGCCGTCCAATAGTTCGGGCCAGGGGGCATCGCTGGCCATCGAGAGTGCGGTGCAGTTGGCGCGGTGCCTGCGGGACCTGCCCGATCACCGCGCGGCCTTCGCCGCCTACGAGGGGGTGCGGCGGCCGCGAGTGGAGGGTGTCGCGGCTCGGGCGCGCAAGATCAATCACAGCAAGACGCCGGGACCGGTGGCACGCCGGATGATGTCATTGCTGATGCCGCTGCTGATCAAGGGGATGAACCCGGAGAAGACGATGGGTGTCGAGCAGCGGTATCGGATTGATTGGGATGCACCGGTGCAGCGGGAGTTGGCTGCTTCGAGGGCGTAGCGAGGTGCTGCCTGTCCCCTGGGAGTGGGGGCAGGCAGCATTTCGGTTCGGTTTCGAACCCGACGGCTGTGTCGTCCGTATGGTGGGAGATGGGAATCGAAATTCAGGGGGGATAGTGCATACCGATCCTGCGCTGCAGCTGACCGGGCTGTACAAGCGATTCGGCGGTCCGTGGGTGGTCGACAATGTCGGCCTAACGGTGCCGCCGGGCTCGTTCTTCGGGCTGGTCGGCCCCAATGGCGCCGGCAAGACGACCACCTTGTCGATGGCCTGCGGGCTATTGCGGCCGGACGGCGGTCAGGCGCATATCTTCGGCGTCGATGTGTGGGCCGATCCGATCACCGCGAAGACACTGGCCGGTGTGCTGCCGGACGGACTGGCCCTGCCGGAACGTCTGACCGGACGAGAGCTGTTGACCTACACCGGTTTACTGCGTGGTCTGCCCGCGAAGACGGTGGCCGAACGGGCCGAGGAATTGCTCGGGGTGTTCGAATTGACCGGTGCCGAGCGCACTCTCGTCGTCGACTACTCCGCGGGCATGCGCAAGAAAATCGGATTGGCCGCGGCGCTGTTGCATGCGCCGAAGCTGCTGGTGCTCGACGAACCGTTCGAGGCGGTGGATCCGGTGTCCGCGAGCACGATTCGCACCATTCTGCAGCGGTTCGTCGCGGCGGGCGGCGCGGTGGTGCTGTCGAGTCATGTGATGGCCCTGGTGGAGAACCTGTGTGACCGGGTCGCGGTGATCACCGCGGGACGGGTGGTGGCCGTGGGCACCCTCGACGAGGTGCGCGGGGACAGCAGCCTGGAGGCGGCATTCGTGCAGCTGGTCGGCGGCCGGGTCGGCGGGGAGGACGGGCTGTCGTGGTTGGCGTCCTGATCCGGATGCGGTTGCTGCTGACCAAGCGTGCGCTGGGCAACGGCTGGCAGGGGGTCACCTTCGTCAGTGGCGTTGTCATCGGTCTCGTCTTCGCGCTCGGCACCGCGGGCCTCATCGGATTCGCGGTTCGTGACGGCGATGTGGCGGGTGGTATCACCGTCGCCGCCGCCTGGTACGGCATCTGGACGCTCGGCTGGCTGTGCGGGCCGGTGCTCATGGGCAGCAGTGATGAGACCGTGCAGCCCGAACATCTGCGACTGCTGCCGCTGAGCCATCGGCAGTTGGCCACCGGGCTGTTGGCCGCGGCCTTCGTCGGTCCAGCGGCGGTGATCAACCTGCTGGCCTTTTCGGGGCTGATCGTGCTTGCGGCGCAACTGAGTTGGGGCGCGGCCGCGGTGGCGCTGGTCGGTGTGATGCTGCAGTTGATCTTCGTGGTGGTGCTCTCGCGCGTGGTACTGGCATGGATCGGTGCGGCGATGCGATCGCGACGGGGGCGCGATCTCGGGGTGCTGCTCGCCGGTCTGGCGGGGCTGGCCTACTACCCGATGAGCTACCTGCTGAATCACGTGGAGGCCGTGCGGGAATCGGCACCATGGCTGGCGGGTCTGCTGCGCGTCCTGCCCTCCGGCTGGGCGCCCGATGCGGTGGCCGCCGCGGCGCGTGGCGACTGGTTGTTCGCGCTGCTCGCACTCGCCGGGTTGTTCGCGCTGACGGTGGTGCTGTGGCAGGCGTGGTCGGTGCTGTTGCGGCGGCGGCTGATCGCGCCGATGGGAGCGACATCCGGTGCGGCCGGACGGGGGATGCTGCTGAGCCGGGTGTGGCCGAGCGGTCCGGTCGGTGCGGTGGTGGTCAAGGAGTTGCGGACCTGGTCGCGCGATAGCCGACGGCGCGCGGCGCTGCTGCCGGTACTGTTGGTCGGAGCGCTGCTTCCGGTATTTCCGGCGATACAGGGCGACAGTTCGCGTGGCGTGGTGTTCGCCGGTGTGAGTGCGGCATGGTTCGCGGGGCTGGCCGCCAATAATCTCTACGGCTACGACGGAACGGCGCTCTGGCAGACCTTGGTGACACCCGGTGCGGTGCGCGCGGACGTGCGCGGACGACTGCTGGCGCTGCTGTTGGTGATCGGCCTGCCGACGCTGCTGCTCGCGGTGGTGTTGCCGGGTGCGCTCGGCCGCTGGTCGATGTACCCGTGGACGCTGTCGTTGCTGTTCGTCGTGCTCGGCGTCGGCGCGGGTTGCGCGGTATTCCTGTCGGTCACCGCGCCCTATCCGCTCCCACCACGAACCGGAAACCCCTTCGCCTCCTCCGGGAATCCGGGCTGCGCGAAGGCTCTGGTCCAAATCAGCACCAGTCTGGGCCAACTGGTCGCGGCCATTCCGGTGCTGATCGTGCTGGTCATCGGCCGAGTTCTCGACCTCGCGGCCGTGCAGTGGCTGGCGCTGCCGCTCGGCATCGCGATCGGGGTCATTGGTGCGGTTCTCGGTGCCCGCCTTGCCGAGCAGCGGTTGTCGGACCGTGGACCGGAAGTTCTCGCGGCCGTGCAGCCGCGTTGACGCTTGCGATCCGACGGGCCGAACCGGGCACGGATTTTGGGTGGTCGAGCGCGGGGCCGTGCTCGGGAACGGGGCTGCTCGGACATCGAAAGAGAAATACACTTGATGGGTGAGCAATAGGGATTCCGATGGCATTCTCGATCTGAATCAGCTGCGGACATTCCTGGCGGTGCATCGGGCGGGTTCGGTGACAGCGGGTGCCCGGCTCGTCGGGTTATCGCAGCCGACGGTGACGACTCAGTTGCAGGCGTTGGAGAAACGGCTGGGTTATCGGTTGTTCGAGCGGCTGCCGCGCGGGGTGGTTTCGACGGCGGCGGCCGTGGAGTTGGCGGCGCGGGTGGCGGGGCCGGTGGACGCCCTCGATGGGATCGCTGGTCGTGCCGTGCCCGCCGAACCGGTGCCGCAGCCGCCGGTACGCTTGGCCGGACCCGCCGAACTGCTTGCGGTGCAGGCACTTCCGGCACTGGCGCCGTTGATCGCGCGCGGTGTCCGGCTGACGGTCACCGCGGGGCTGTCCGATGACCTGCTGGCCGGACTGCGGGCCGGGCACTACGACCTCATCGTGTCCACGGTGCGTCCACGCGGCCGGGCCCTGGTCGCCGAACCGCTCGCCGACGAGGAATTCGTCCTGGTCGCCGCGCCCGAACTGGCCGAACACATCGACACCGCACGGTTGCGCGCCGAGGGTCCGGCGGCCCTGACGGGCCTACCCCTGATCAGCTATTCCGCCGACCTGCCGATCCTGCG
Source organism: Nocardia sp. CA-119907 (assembly GCF_050955995.1). NCBI lineage: Bacteria > Bacillati > Actinomycetota > Actinomycetes > Mycobacteriales > Nocardiaceae > Nocardia > Nocardia sp. CA-119907. The sequence continues at coordinate 8,223,033 of NZ_CP192091.1, read as the reverse complement.
CCGCTACTGGCGACACATATTCGGTGTCCGCCTCACCGCCGAACCCTCGGTGGTCGTCGCCGACCTGCGCGCGATCACCGCGACGGTCGCCGCCGGCGCGGGCATCAGCGTTCTCCCGCGCTACCTCTGCGCCGCCGAACTGGCCGCTGGCACCTTGGTCCCGCTACTCGAATCCGACGACCCACCGATCAATACCGGCTTCCTGGTCCGCCGCCCCGGCACTACCTCCCGCCCCCACGTCGACCTGGTGTACGACCACCTGCGGGCCGCCGGGCGCTTGTGGTGAACCGGCTGGAGGGTGCTGTTCGCCGTCCGGACGCGCGCCACTCGCGTGTCGACCGGTGCGAGACCGAAGCGAGGTGCTGAGAAAGTGGCGCCGGGTCCTGGCCTGTGCCGGTTTCCGACTCGGCCCACTGAGCCTGGCGCGGTGCTCGACGCAGAAGTCTTCGAGGTCGCCTCTGGTGATGGCGAAAACCTCTGCGCTCAGTGTGATGCCGAGGCCCGGCAGGCTGATGATCACGTCCGATCCCGGACCGTTCGGCGACGTCCGCCAGCAGCCTCTTCTCGTAGTTGCGGACTCGCCGCGACCGCATCCCGCGCATCGGTGACGCATGCTGCGGCGGCCGTGGAGTCTTCGGTGTGTGGGGTGTGAAATCGCTAGTTGGGCAGGGTCTGGCGTTGGTCGGCGCGACGGCGGAGGATTTCGGCGGTTTGGTCGTCGGCGGGGAGGAAGGCTTCGAGGTGGAGTTCGGAGAGGGTGATATCCACCGCCGTCGCGAAGCTGGTGATCGTGGTGATGAGGCGGAGTTCGCCGTCGGGGCTGCTCAGGCGTAGGGGGACGGCGAAGCCGAGGTGGTCGGGGCCCAGGGTGGCCTCGGGGAGGTAGCTCTCGAGTTCGGCGATGAATTCGTCGAGGTGGGTGTCGGGGCTGCGCAGGGACTTGCCGCGCAGGCTTTCGGTGACGTGGCGGCCCCATTCGGGTAGGTTCTGTACGCGTCGGGCCAGTCCATCGGGGTGCAGGGCCAGGCGGAGCACATTGATCGGCGGGGTGATCAGTTGCGGCGCGGCCCCTTCGGTGAGGATGTCGAAGGCGGCGTTGGCGGCGACCAGTCGGCCGTAGGGGCGGGTGACGACCGCGGGGTAGGGCAGATGTCCGTCGAGGATGCGCTCCAGAGCGGTCCGAATCGGGCCCAATTCCGGTGTGTCGAGGTCGGATTCGGGGAAGATCGGGGCGAATCCCGCGGCGAGCAGCAAGGCGTTGCGCTCGCGCAGCGACAGCTCGAGCGATTCGGCCAGCCGCACCACCATGGTGCGACCCGGTCGCGAGCGTCCCTGCTCCAGGAAGCTCAGATAGCGCTGGCTGGTATCGGCGCGAATGGCCAGGTCGAGCTGGCTCACGTGCCGTTGTGTCCGCCAGTGCCGCAACTGCTGCGCGAACGGACTTGGCTCTACCACCGTGGTCATGACTTCAGTGATATCCGACCCGCCGCACCCGCGCCATTCCCCGCGGGGAATGACCGAACCGCATCCGCACTGCCGCGGTGTCATTCCCTGGAGGGAATCGCGTCGCGGCGGCGTACTCGTAAAACTCTGAGCCATGAGCAAGCGATTCGATGACAACGACCTGACCGCCTTCGCCGAGCGCTACATGGCCCAGTGGAACGAGGCCGACCCGGAACTGCGCCGCAAGCTGATCCACGAGATCTGGGCCCTCTCCGGTGCGCAGACCCTGGTCGATCCGCCGCTGGAGATCCGGCAGGCCGCGGCCCAACTGAACTTCGCGGTACCCGCACTGGAAGTGCGCGGCCACGACGCGATGGAGGCACGGGTGACCAGGGCCTACGAGATGTTCGTCGCCTCCGGCGAATACCTCTTCGAGGTCGGCGAGGCCACCGAACTGCCCGCCGGTCTGATCGGCCTGCCGTGGTCGATGGTCGCCCGCGCCGACGGCTCGGTCGCGGGCGGCGGCTATGAGGTCATCGGCCTCGACGCCGACGGCCGCATCACCTCCGACCACCAATTCATCGAGGGCGTGCGATGAGTGCGGTGCGTGCGGCGGGGCTGGCGAAGACGTTGCGGTACAGCCGGATCGTGCGCACCGCGGACGGCGGCTCGCGATTCGTCGACGCCGAACTCGACTTGGCCGATCGGGCCCTGGCCACGGGTGTCCCCGCGATGGCAGTCGTCGGGTTGTCGTCGGTGGCGACCGTGACGTATGTGCGCAGCGCGCAATTCGATAGCGATCCGCACCCGGCTCCGGCCGAACAGTGGGTGGTGATGCTGCGCGGCGTGATCGAGGTGAGGACGAGTGACGGTCGCAGGCGGCGCTTCGGCCCCGGCGATCTCGTCCATGTCGAGGACACCGACGGGCAGGGGCACGTCACCGTCGGTGTCGGGGACGCGCCCTTCGAGGCGCTGTTCGTGCCGACCACTAATTCTTCGATTACTACCGAGAACTGAGAGAGCAGATCATGAATGCCATTGCCTATCACCTCGATCCACTGCACGGCTTGGCCGGGCTGACCGTTCGGGAGCACGAGGTGCCGGTGCCGGGGCCGAATCAGGTGGTCATCAAGGTGCGGGCGGCATCGTTGAATCGGCGGGATCTGATGCTGATGGACGGCAGCTATCCGCTGCCCGCGACTCCGGACATTGTTCCGCTCTCCGATGGTGTGGGCGAGGTCATCGCCGTGGGCGACAATGTGACTCGTGCCGCACTCGGCGACCGGGTGACCGCGACGTACTTCGTGCGCTTCATCAGTGGGCCGCAGCGGCTGGCCTACGTCGCCGAGCAGTACGGCGCCAACTACAACGGCATGCTCGCCACTTACGCGGTCATCGAAGAGGATTCGGCGGTGCATGTGCCCGACCATCTCACCGATATCGAGGCGGCCACGCTGACCTGCGCGGGAGTCGTGGCGTGGGCGGCGCTGACGAAGCCCGCGCCGGTCGGACCGGGTGAGACGGTGCTGACCGTGGGCAGCGGCACCGTTGCGCTGTTCGCCGTGCAGTACGCGAAAATGCTGGGCGCCCGGGTCATTTCGATCACCTCAGGGCCGGATAAGGCCGAGCGGCTGCACAAGCTCGGCGCGGACGAGACCGTCGACCGGAGCGAGACACCCGACTGGGACGAGAAGGTACTCGAACTCACCGATGGACACGGTGTCGAACATGTGGTGGAGGCGGTCGGGCTGCCCACCCTGTCGAAGTCGGTGCGCTCGGCCGGATACAACGCGATGATCACCATGATCGGCGCAGCGCAGCTGCCGAAGGGACAGTCATTCGAGAATCCGTTCGTCGGTCCGTATCTCGCGATCCGCCGGATCGCGGTGGGCAGCCGCGACGATTTCGAGGCGATGAACCGGACCATCACCGAACACCGCATGCGCCCGGTCATCGATCGGACATTTCCGCTCGATCAGGCGGTGCAGGCGTACCGGTACTTCCGCGACGACAATCCGTTCGGCAAGGTCGTCATCACGATGCCCTGAGTCAGGGGCAGCCGTTTAGTCCGTGCGTCATGGCGTCCTTTTCGGCCTGAGCGATCCAGAGCTGATAGGCCGCCTTGGCCGGAATCTGCCTGGTCACATAGGCGGTCAGGCCTCGAACGGCACGATATTGCCCGCCACATCACGGGTTCCTGCGGTGGCTTCGATGGCGGCCGCGAGTTCGGCGACGGTCGTCCAGGTGCGCGGTGGTTCGGCTTCGATATTGCCGATGGTGTACCAGGTCTGGTTACCGCGATAGCGGACCAGACCCTTACCCATGTCGTCGAGGGCGACATCGAGCTCGCCGGAAACCGTCCCTTCCTCTTCGGTCATGACGGCTGCCTTGACGGAAATCTCGATGATGTCGCTTATTTGAACTCTCCTCGACGGACGCAGTCATCGACCGCGTTGCGCAGTGCGGTGTGCTCGGCGGGATCAACGGTCAGCGCGTATTTTACCTTGATCTTGACGTAGTGCTCGATATAGCCACAGTGGAAGTTTCCCGGCGGCAGATAGTTCGTGGCGTCCTGATCACCCTTGGAGCGATTCGCCGATGGATCGGAGGCGATGAGATTGACGGCGTCATTGGCAATGCGGCGGCGGGTATCTTCATCGCGCTTGTCCGCACCCGAGCGCCAGGCCTCGGCCAGGGGGACGATGTGCTCGGCGTCGACGGTCGCCGGATCGGTCATCCACTTGTAGGGCTTGAGTTTTCCGGTCTTCGAGTCGAGGAATCCGTACTGGTCGCGCCAGCCGCCGTCCTTGCCGACGGTGAGTTGGCAGGTCTTCGGATCGAGTTTGACCGAGCCGGTGGCGTCGCGCAGCATCATCACATCTCGGCTGGTGCACCTGCTGTACTGCTCGAATTCGGGACCGAATCCGTGCTCGGGCTTATTCGTATCCCAGTGCGGGAACTTCTCGCGGCTGTAGCCGTCCATCGATGCCTCCGGCGCATCGACCAGCTGCCCGAGCAATGTGGTGATGTCCTTACCGGAAATCGTTGCGGCGCTTGCCGCACCAGGCGCTTTGCCGCCGCTGTTACCGGTCCGATCGTCGACGGAGGAACAGGCGACGGCGACCACGATGGCCAGGACGACGGGTGCGCAAACGGCGAGTACGCGACGCACGGTGCTGGACGGCAACCACTTCACAACGATCGAACTTCCTAGCCTCGCACCGATGAATTTGTCGGGCGTCAAGCTACCTTCGGCCGCTCGTCCCGTATGTGATTGTCGCGTATGACGTTCGGCACATCCAGTGGGAGAACGTTCTGTGCGGCAAAGCGACTGAGCGGGCATACGCAGAACCACCCCTGAGTCGCCGTGCCGGCGCCGACTCAGGGGTGGTCGTGTCACGAAGGAGTTGGTCCCGCGGGCGGGTGAACGGGCCGGGTGTCCAGTCCAGATGATCCGTTCGGGCGGCTCCACGAGGCTGATGAGGGAAGTCTCGGCGAGTCGTCGGGCCGCGGGTGACTCCTCGTGACGGTCTGTGTGCGAACTTCATTGTTCTTACGTAGATAGACAGTAGGTCAATCCGAAATCCTTTGTAAACCCTTTACCTAATTCTGAGAATCTCCTGAATGCGGCAATGAATTTTTGAAGTATGTACTACTCACATACGGAAGTTAGGTTTACCTGCAGTTGTGCTGAGATCCGTCGGAGGTGGGTGGTGATCGCTGGGGTCCGAGGGGTGACGAGCGTCACATCGCGCGGCTGTCACAACGGGTCCGAAGTGTGTGTCGAAACCGGGTGCAGGCACAGAGCAGGATCAAGGAAGGACCCACACCATGGCTACCGTCGATGTTCTCGACTCGTTCATCAACTACACCGATATCGGTGCCGGTTCGGTACCGGTGGTGTTCCTGCACGGCAACCCCACCTCATCGCACCTGTGGCGCAATGTGATCCCGCATGTCGCCGGGCAAACCCGGGTGCTCGCACCGGATCTGATCGGCATGGGGGCGTCCGGGAAGCCGGACAGCGCCTACCGGCTCGAGGATCACGCCCGCTACCTGGACGCCTGGTTCGACGCACTCGGCCTCGACCAGGTCGTCATCGTCGGCCACGACTGGGGCGGCGCGCTCGGCATGCACTGGGGTGCACGGCATCCCGATCGCATTCGCGGCATCGCGCTGATCGAGACGTTTCTGCGGCCGATGAGCTGGGACGATCTTCCGCCGCTCGGCGCCGAACTGTTCCGCAAGTTCCGCTCGGCCGAGGGCGAGCGAATGGTGCTCGAGGAGAATATGTTCATCGAGTTCAACCTGCCGAAGGGCGTTGTCAGTCTGTCGCAGGAAGATCACGATGCGTATCGAGCACCCTTCCCGACACCGGAATCGCGCAAGCCGATGCTGGCCTGGTCGCGCGAATTCCCGCTGGACGGCTCGCCCGCCGACGTGGTTGCGCTGGTGCAGAACTACGACCAGTGGGCGGCCCGGACTCCGGAGGTGCCGAAGCTGCTCATGGGGCTGGACAACGGGGTCGGGCTCGGCTCGCCGGAGGTGATCGCCTGGGCTGGCGAGACTTTCGCCAGCGCCGAGGTCGTCTCGGTCGGCGCGGGCGGGCACCACGCTCCGGAGGATCAGCCCGACGCGATCGGCACAGCCGTCGCGAACTGGTTGCGCGCGCATTCGCTGACGACGGCGACCGCGAGTGCGTAAGGGGGTGGGCCGCGCGGAGCACTGATCGACGGGCTCCGCGCGGGGGACTTGCGTCCGGCCGGATACCGCCGAAGGATTGTGCGGTGGAACCCGAGCTATCGCAGTCCGAACAAGACCCCGCCGCTGATGTGACCAGGATCGGCCTCGGCGATGACGTCGAGGGCGCGGTGACGGCCGACGCGCGGGCTCGGGAGCGGGAACTGGTCGATCGGGCCATTGCCGGTGACGGTGCCGCCATCTCGGATGTGGTGCGCCAGCTGCAGGATCCGCTGTACCGGCTGGCGCTGCGCATGGTGTGGCGGCCCGCGGAGGCCGAGGACGCGACGCAGGAGATCCTCTTACGGGTGGTCGGGAATCTCGCGACCTGGCGGGGCGAGGCCAAGCTGCTGACCTGGGCCTACCGGATCGGGGTCAACTATCTGCTGAATCTGAAGCGGCAGACGCCACAGGAGGCCGCGCAGCTCAGCCTCGACGCATATCGCGAGGGTTTGGCCGACGGGCTGGCGGCCGAGGACTACCGCGGACCCGAGGCCGAGGTGCTATCGCACGAGGTGCGGCTCAATTGCAGTCAGGCCATGTTGCAGTGTCTGGCTCGCGACGAGCGGGTCGCATTCGTACTCGGTGAGGTCTTCGAACTCGGTTCCACCGATGCGGCCTGGATCCTGGGCATCACCGCATCCGCGTATCGGAAGCGGTTGGAGCGGGCCAAGAAGCGCATCGCGACATTCTTGAATTCGACCTGCGGGGTGGCGAATCCGGAGGCGTTCTGCCGCTGCTCGCGGCGGGTCGACAAGGCATTGGCACTCGGGCGTGTCGATCCGAAGCAGCCCGTATTCGCCCGCCATGCGGTCAGTGCGGGCGGGCGCACCGTCAAGGCGGCCGAGGAGCAGATGATCCGACTGCACGATGCCGCGGCGGTGATCCGGGTCCATCCCGATTACGCGGCACCGCAGGCGAAGATGGACGCGATCGCCGGACTGCTGCACTCGGGGCGCTTTCCGCTACTCGACTGAGGGTTCACGCACGCGGGTGATGCTGCGACTCGGCCGCGTCGTCCCGGCCGGAACCATCACGCTGACCGTGTATTTCCACGCCGATACCGACCGACTGGCCGCGCAATTCGAGCACCCGCTGCTGGCCACCGCGCGCTCCCAGCACTTCGGCAAGGGATTCTTCGACCAGGCCGCTGAACTGTGGGCGCACGACGGTGGGTTGCTCGCGACGAGCCATCAGCTGGTGTACTTCAAGGCCTGACCGCGGCGTCGAAATGCCTTGGGCTGGAATGCCGCCGAGGCCCCCGCGCTGCGCCGGAGGCCTCGCCAGTCGTTTATCAGGCGGCGGGCATCGGGCGCAGGAGCGGACCGGTGTGGGCGCCGCGGATGGTGCGTGTCGCGACGACTGCCCAGGCGGCGACCAGTCCGAGGTACAGGACGACCGCGGCGACGGCGAAAAGGTCGGCGCCGGTGTGGCTGTAGAGGACGGTACTGCCGGTAACGCAGGTGCCGAGGGGGAAGGTGAAGCCCCACCAGGTCAGGTTGAACTTCAATTCACCTGCGCGGGTGGTCTTTACGGTGACCGCGGCCGCCAATGCCAGCCACAGCATCGCGAAACCCCAAGTGACGACGCCGAAGATGACCGAGAAGACCATCAGGCCCTTGGCATAGAGGTCGGGCAGCGCGGATGGTCCGGCATTGGCGAGAAGTCCTGCGGCGGTGACGGATTGGCCGAGCGGGCCGAGCACGAGCCAGAGCGTGGGCACCATGCCCCCGCGCGGGAGGTCATGGTGCACCAGGCGGGACCAGATCATGGTGGTGGTGACAGTGGCGGCGATCAGGCTCAGACCGAACATGGCCAGGCAGAGCAGGATCATGGTCAGTCGCGGCTGTCCCTCGGGGGTGTAGGGAACCAGCAGTGCGCCCATGCCCGCGGACACCATCGGGGGCACCACGGGCATCATCCAGCCACCGAAGGCGGCGTCGGGTTCGATGCGGCGGTGGATGAACATCCGGTAGGGGATCGCGACGGCGGTCATCAGGCCGAGTGCGGTGCCGACCGACCAGAGCGCCCAGTCCACGGTGAGTGCGGCGCCGAGGCCGATGACATCGCGGCCGAGTAGCAGGGTGCCCGCGCCGACGGTCAGCAGTGCCATGGGTGGGGCGCCGTAGAAATGCGCCATGACCGGGTGGTCGCGGTGGCTGCGGACGGTCTCGGGGTAGCGCATCCAGTGCATGACGAAGGCAACGGTCAGTACCACCAGCAGCAGTGCGGCCGATGCCCAGACAACCGTCGCCGCGCCGCGCAGTCCCGGAAACCGCAGTGGCAGGGTGGCGGCATTCGCGACGATGCCGGTGCCCATGACGGTGGCGAACCAGTTGGGTCCGAGTTGTCGCAGCGATCGTGGCTCGACGGGATGGTGTTCGAGGTCGCCCAGGAGATGCCGCGCAGGTGCGGGGCGCAAGGTCACTGTGGCGGTCATAGGTCCAGATTCGTCGGCGCGGGCGGCGTCGGGTAGCCACCGCGTTCCTATGGGTGCATAGACTCGTTCTATGCCCCTGTCTCCCCGTGTTCCGGATCTGGCCGCGCTCGACCTGCTGCTTTCGGTCATCGAACTGGGCAGCCTCGGGCGTGCGGCGCAGGCACATGGGATCAGCCAGCCCTCGGCGTCGTCACGCATCCACCATCTGGAGAAGCTGGTCGGCCTGCCGGTGCTGGAGCGCAGCACCCTCGGTTCGCGGCCGACTCCGGCCGGGGTGTTGATCGCCGAATGGGCGCGCGGGGTGATCGACGCGGCCGGGCAACTGGACGCGGGCATCGACACTTTGCGCGCCCAACGCGATTCCCACCTGCGCGTGGCAGCCAGCCAAACCATCGCGGAGTACCTGTTTCCCGGCTGGCTCATGACCTTGCGCGGCGCCGCGCCCGATACCACCATCGCGCTGGAGTCCGGAAATTCCGTCGAGGTGGCCCAGGCGGTGCTCGACGGCAAGGATGCCATCGGCTTCATCGAGAGTCCCCGGAACTTCCGCGGCCTCGAGAGCCACATCGTGGCCCGCGACCGGCTGGTTGTCGTGGTCGCCCCGCAGCATCGGTGGGCGCGGCGCGGTGCGGTCGAACTCGCCGACCTCGCCGCGAGCCCGCTGATCCAACGCGAACCCGGATCGGGCACCCGCACCTGGTTCGAAAATGCTGTCGCGCGGGCCATTCCGGGGTGGAAACCCACAGTCGCCTTGGAACTCTCCTCGACCACCGCGATCAAAACCGCGGTCGCCTCGGGCGTCGGTCCCGCGGTCCTCAGCTCCCTGGCCGTAGCCGCCGAACTCGCCGCGGGCACCTTGGCGTCCCCGGCCATCACCGGCCTGCACCTGACCCGAACCCTCCGTGCGGTCTGGCCTTCCGGCCAGCGCCTCACCGGCCCCGCCCGCGACCTCTACGCCATTGCCCGCCGCACCACCGAATCCGGGCCGAGTTCCGACCCCACGCGGGCGGGATCCGCACACGCCTAGCGTCGCGTTCGGTGCTGCGAACCTGCTATTCGGCGTCCGAAGGTTGTGCGGTCGGGGGAATTCCGGTGTCCAGAAAGCGGATCAGGCGATCGATGCGGTTGGTGTGGTCGATGCAGCGCTCCAGTTTGTTGCCGACCATGGCGATATCGATGGCGGCCTCGGTGCTGGGCCGGGTGTGCGTCGGGTCGGCGAGGGCGGTATGGAGTTGCCGATGGAGATGATCCATTGCGAGGGAACCGGATTCGGGAGTGGCGGACTCACGCCCGGTGGCGACCGTTTCACCCGCGAGGGCGGTGTAGTGGGCGGCCAGGCGACTCATGGCGGTGAGAATATCCATAAGATGTTGGGGCGCAACGGGTTCCGGATGATATTTGTAGACGTGGTCGGCGACACGGCTGATCAGCCAGCCGATCCGGGACAGTTCACCGGCGATCTGGATCGCGGTCACGACATGGCGTAGATCACGCGCGACCGGCGCCTGCAGCGCGAGCAGCACCACGGTCCTGGCCTCGCAGGCCGAGTACATCTTCTGTAGCTGCTCGTCGTGCGCGAAGGCCTCGTAGGCGGCGGCGAGATCGGCGTCGCCGAGCGCAGCGGTGACGCGCTCGGCGGCATCGTGGGCGAGCCGACACATGAGCGTCAAATCATTGGTCAACGCGAGGAGCTCGCGAGTGAACTGGGTCCGCACTTGGCACATTGTCGCCTATCGGCGCGCTATCGCGTACATGAATCTCGACTCGGTCGCAACGTTGGCAGGAACCGGCAGGCCATGATGCTCGGGCTGACAGGATTGTGTGGCTACGACATCGCGGTCCACCTGCGACCGAGCCGATTTGCCGAGTGCGAGTCCGAATCGCCACGGGCATTGACGCTTCCGATACCGCGTTCGTGGACAACCACGGCGGCGAGGTCTTCGTGAACAGCCTGTGGGTCACCGCGCTCATCGATGGCTTCCTGCCGTTCGACAACGGCGTCGACCAGGTCTCGATCGTCTGATCGCCCCCACGATGGAAATTGTCCCCGGACGGCGAATCCGTCTGCGCCGCGAAATTGATGGGTCCCGCACGGGCGGTGTCAGCGGCGGGCGGACAGCGCGCCGCCGACCTGGCAGCCAGGGCGGCGCAGCGGAGGTTCGCCGTCAGTTCCGACTGGTCTTGATCTCCGCGGGGTAGCGTCGTGGTATGGCGAATCTGCGGGATGTGCAGCATCGGGTCGTGACGACTCTGCAGCGGCGGGTGGTGAATCCTATGTCGCGGAGATTGCCGACGCAGCAGTTGCTGGAGACGGTGGGGCGGGTGAGTGGGCAGCCGCGGGTCACGCCGATCGGTGGTCGCCAGGTCGGCAATGCGTTCTGGCTCGTCTCCGAATTCGGTGATCGCTCGCAGTACATCCGGAATATCAAGGCCGACAATCGGGTTCGAGTGCGGCTGCACGGGCGTTGGCATACCGGTACCGCGCATATGCTGCCCGACGATGATCCGCGCGCTCGGCTGCGGACGTTGCCCAAGGCCAATAGCGCGGCCGTTCAGTTGGTCGGCACCGACCTGTTGACCGTCCGGATCGACCTCGACGACTGACCGACCCTGCCACAGCTCGGCGCCCGCGGAATCTCGGCGATAATGCCCTGACGTGCGCGAACTCGCTTGCACCTGAGCACACGCGATCGAATGCGGACAATTTGCTGACACGATGGAAGTCATGATCCGTGCGTTGACTTCCCGCTGGACCGTATTCATCCCACTCGTAGCCGCGATCGCCCTGGCCGCCATTTGGGGACGGTCGCTGCCGGGTATCGGTGTGGTCGTGGTGGGCGCGGTCCTGGTCGGTTCGGTGCTCGCGGCGGTACATCACGCCGAGATCGTCGCGCATCGGGTGGGACAGCCGCTCGGATCACTGGTGCTCGCGATCGCGGTGACGGTGATCGAGGTGGGACTGATCGTCACGTTGGCGGTCACCAGCGGGGAGAAGTACGCGTCGTTGGCCCGCGATACCGTCTTCGCCGCGGTCATGATCACCTGCAATGGCATCTTCGGGCTCGCCCTGCTGGTCGGTGCGGTCCGCAGGCGGGTGGCGGTATTCACTGCCGAGGGCACCGGCGCGGCGCTCGGCACGGTGGCGACCCTGTCCACACTCAGTCTGGTCCTGCCGACCTTCACCACCAGTAAGCCGGGGCCGGAATTCTCCGCCGCGCAATTGGTCTTCGCCGCGGTTGCCTCGCTGTCGTTATATGCCCTGTTCGTCATGGTGCAGACGGTGCGGCATCCGGACGACTTCCTACCCGTCGAGGAGTCCGCCGACGGCGCGCCGGCCGAGCACGGCGAGCGGCCCGCGGTGCGCGCAAGCCTGCTCAGCCTGGCCATGATGGTGGTCGCGCTGGTCGCGGTCGTCGGTCTGGCCAAGGTGGTGTCGCCGTCGATCGAATCGGCGGTCGCCTCGGCGGGTCTGCCGCAGTCCGCGGTCGGTGTGGTCATCGCGCTGCTCGTGCTGCTGCCGGAAACCCTTGCCGCGGTGCGTGCGGCGCGTCGCGATCAGGTCCAGATCGGCCTCAATCTCGCGCTCGGGTCGGCGATGGCGAGCATCGGTCTGACCATTCCGGCAATCGCGGTAGCAACCATCTGGCTAGACGGTCCGCTGGTGCTCGGCCTCGGTGCGACCCAGATGGTGCTGCTCGCATTGACGGTCGTTGTCGGCGCGCTGACGGTGGTGCCGGGCCGGGCGACCCTGCTTCAGGGCGGCCTTCATATGGCCCTGTTCTCCGCCTTTGTGTTCCTCGCCGCCAGCCCCTAGGGGGTGTGACCGGAGCCATGAATAACTGTGCTGAGCGGGGTGAACAGCGAGTAAGTGGCGAGCGTCACAGCTTGCCGATTTTGTTGTAACCCAGCGTAACGATTAGCTTGCTGGATGTTGGCATCGACGCCGAATCCGGAGAGTGCGGCATGAACTTCGACACACCCCGCACCCTGTGCGCGGCACCGGGGCCCGGCCTATGACGCCGGATCTGCACACCCGGGAATCCGCGAGTTCGGTTGCCAGGAAGAACTTCTCGGATACGGTCGTCTCATCGCTGCGCACCTTCGGTCGCGCCTTCGGCGTGGCACAGGAGTCGGTCCTCGGCGCGGTCGGTGATATCGCCCGCGGCCGATTCCAGTGGCGCGAGGCCGTGCTCCAAGCATGGCGACTGATCACCGTCACCACCGTTCCCGCGATCTTGATGGCGATTCCGTTCGGCGTGATCGTCTCGATCCAGGTCGGCAATCTCATCCACACTCTCGGCGCCGATTCGCTGCTTGGCGCGACCGGCGGACTCGGCGTCATCAAACAGGGTGCGCCGATGGCGACCGGCTTCCTGCTCGGCGGCGCCGGCGCGGCGGCCATCGCCGCCGACCTCGGCGCGCGCACCATCCGCGAAGAGATCGATGCGCTGAACACCATGGGCATCAGCCCGATTCACCGCCTGGTGATTCCGCGGATGGCGGCAATGCTGGTGGTCGCACCGCTGCTGAATATCCTGATCATCTTCGTCGGCATCCTGGCCGGTTACGCGGTGGCCATCGGCGGCCAGGGCGTCACACCGGGTAGCTACTGGGCCACCTTCGGCTCGTTCACCACAACCGCCGATGTCTGGGTCTCACTGGTGAAGGCGCTGATCTTCGGGTTCCTCGTGGTGATCATCGCCTGCCAGCGCGGGCTGGAGGCCAAGGGCGGACCACGCGGTGTCGCCGATGCCGTGAACGCCGCCGTGGTGCTCTCGGTCGTCTCGATCACCGTGGTGAATCTGGTGCTCACCCAGGTCACCGCCATGTTCCTGCCGACAAGGCTGGCCTGATGGCCGTATCGTCCTACACCCCGAAGGGATTCGGCTGGGTCACGCGGTACTTCCGGCGCGGCAGCCGGGTGCTGGGCGCTATCGACGGTTTCGGATTCGTCGCCGTTTTCGTCTGGCAGGTGCTCGAAGCGATTCCGTTGACGCTGAAGCGCTATCGCGGCGAGGCCATGCGCGCGATCACCGATATGACCTGGGGCCGCGGCTCGGTCGTAGTCGGTGGTGGCACGGTGCCGATGATGATCGTGCTCGGCCTGGTGATGGGCGCGTCCGTTGCGGTCGAAGCCTTCGCCACGCTGAGCATGCTCGGGATGGGCCCGGTCACCGGCATCGTCTCGGCCTACGCCACCACCCGCGAATTGGCGCCGATCGCCGCCGCGGTGGGATTCGCCGCGCAGGCGGGCTGCCGGATCACCGCGGAGATCGGTTCGATGCGCATCTCCGAGGAGATCGACGCGATCGAGGCGCTCGGTCTGCGGTCGGTGCCGTTCGTGGTCACCACCCGGGTGCTCGCGGGCGCGTTGGCGATCGTGCCGACCTTTCTGATCGCGCTGATCCTCAGCTACGCGGCCTGCCGCGGCATCATCACGCTGGTGCACGGCCAGTCCGCTGGCGTCTACGACCACTATTTCTTCCAATTCGTCTCCGGCTTCGACGTGATCGCCGCGGTGATCAAGGTCGCCATCTTCGGGACGGTGGTGATCCTGGTGCACAGCTATTACGGATTCTTCGCCACCGGCGGGCCCGAGGGCGTCGGCATCGCGTCGGGGCGCGCGGTGCGCACGAGTTTCGTGGCCATCATCGCCATCGACATGGTGCTCAGCATTGTGCTGTGGGGCTTCAACGCGGCGATCAGTTTTACGGGGTAGCGGATGCCGAAATACGGAATGCCCGGTGTCGCCGCGGATAAGAAGCGTTCGCGGACGGTTGGTTCGGCGATTATCGCGTTGATCGCCGTTATCGCCCTCGCGACCACGCTCTATCGGAATCTGCGCGCCGACGACGGTCTGCGAATCGCGTTGCACACCCAGGAGATCGGTGACGGTGTCGGCGCTGGCACGCAGGTGCGCCTCGACGGGGCGCTGGTCGGCACGGTCGCGAATATCGCACCCGACGAGCGCGGCACCCAGCGGATCACCTTGCGGCTGGACCGGTCCCGGCTCTTCGGCATCGATGACAGTCTGCGGGTGGACTACGCACCGGCCAACCTGTTCGGCATCAGCGAACTCGAATTGCGCCGTGGCCCAGGTGGTTCGCCGCTGCGGCCCGATGCCGTGATCGATCTGACCGGGCAGCGCGCCTCGGATGTCTACGACGCGACGATGGGCAGCATTCTGCGCAGTCTGTCCCAGGTCGGCGCGACGGTATTCACTCCGCAGCTGGCCAGCGTCATCGCCCAGGTCTCCGCCGACTTCGAAGCCTTCACCCCACTGGTGCAGGCGCTGATCACGGTGGCGCGCACCATTGCCGACAATCAGACCATGCCGACCTCGGAACTGGTCGGCAGGCTCGGTCCTGCCTTCGACGGCGGCGGCAAGTTCGCGGGCGCGACGATTCAGGTGCTCGATCAGATCCGCGATATCAAGATCCTGCAGAGCGACCGGGAGCACTACGACCGCGGTGTCGCCGCGATGACCGGGAGCATTCTGCCCGCGCTCGGCACCACACTCAACACCGCGGGCGGATACTTCGCGGACAGCACCGACATGCTCGCGCCGATGCTGAATGTATTGGCGCAGATGGTCCCCCGGCCACAGCAGTCCGCCGCCGAACTGCGGGCCCTGCTGGAACGGCTGCGGGCCGCCATGCCGGATACCGCCGCTGGCCCGGTGCTGAATCTCGAGGTCGATCTGCGCGCTGTGCCGGGACTCGCGGTGCCGCTGCTCGGTCGGGCGGGTGTGCGATGACGGTGCGTGGCGCCGCGTGGCGGCTCGCTGTCTTCGCCGCGGTGATGATCGTGGTGCTGTCGCTGGTGCTGACGGCGATCAAGCGGCCGGTGGCCGGTGACACCGAGGCGCACGACGCGCTGTTCACCGATGCCAATGGCTTGAAGGTCGGCGATGACGTGCGCATGTACGGCGTGCAGGTGGGCAAGGTCGAGGGCATCTCGCTCGACGGCGTCAAGGCCAAGGTCCGGCTCACCGTCAAAACCTCGACGCCGATCTACGACAACAGCACCCTGGCCATTCGCTACCAAAATCTCACCGGCCAGCGGTATATCGACCTGCAGCAGCAGCCGAATCCCGGTGTCCGGCTGGCCGCGAACGCGGTTGTCGACACCACGATGACGGTCCCGTCCTTCGATGTGACCAGTCTGTTCAACGGCCTGAGACCGGTGCTGGCCACCATGTCTCCGGAAGCGATCAACCAGTTCACCGAGAGCATGCTCGCGGTGATCGAGGGCGACGGTTCCGGGCTCGGTCCGGCGATGGATGCCATCGGCAAGCTGAGCAAGTACGTCGGTGATCGGCAGACGGTGATCGCGACGCTGGTGCGCAATATGTCCGATATCGCCGACCGCGTCGGCGGCCGAGTGCACTATCTGGTCCCGCTGCTGGCCCGGCTCACCGATATTTTCCAAGCGCTGCAATCGAATATCGGCGGACTGGCCGAATTCGCGATGAACGCGCCCTCGGTGCTCGGCCCGCTCGATCGGCTGCTCGCCACCATCGGCCTGACCGCCGACAGCGGCGCCGATATCGACGGGCTCATTCGCAGGCTGTTCCCCGACCCGCAGGAGGCCGTCGACGTCTTCGGCAAGCTGCCCGGCCTGCTCGCCTCGATCGATAACGCCGTGCCGCGCACCATCGCGGGCTGGAAACCGGAGTGCAGCAAGGGAAATGCGGAGCTGCCGAAGCCGGTGCAGGTGCTGATCGGCGGACAGAAGGTGGCGGTATGCAACGCGTGAATCGCTGGTTCGGCGGCAATGGACCGATCCTCGACGAGCCGTCGCGACGGCGCAAAGAGGTGCGACTCGGCATTATCGGCGCGGTACTGGTGGTCATCGCGATGGGTGCGGCCGCGGCGCTTTACGTCATACCGTTCGGCGAGGCGACCTACACCGCGGAGCTGTCGGAGGCGCAGTCGGTGAAGTCCGGTGACGATATCCGCCTTGCCGGCGTCTCGGTCGGCGCGGTGAAATCGCTGGAGCTGAAGCCGGATAAGGTCATCATGCGCTTCACCGTCGACTCCGACGTTTTCGTCGGTGACCAGACCTCGCTGGACGTGCGCATGCTCACCGTGGTCGGCGGCCACTATGTGGCGCTGTTCCCGGCGGGCACCGCGCCACTCGGCGACAAGCCGATTCCGGCCGACCGAGTTCGCCTGCCCTACAGCCTGGTGCAGACCTTCCAGGACGCGACGGCACCGATCGGCAAGATCGACGGCGATACCCTGCGGCGCAATCTCGCGGCGCTCGACAAATCCATCGAGGGCGCACCGGACAGCCTGCGCACCACCCTGGACACCGTCGGTGGCTATATCGATGCCATCGACCGCCAGCGCACCCAGGTTTCGAATGCCATTGCGGTGGCCGATGAATACGTGACGATGTACGACGGTGCGAAAAGCGATCTGCGCAGATTGATGGAGAACGCCGATCTGCTCGAGACCGTCCTCATCGATAAGCGCGCCGAGCTGCGCGAATCGGTCGCGTTGCTGAACAGCGTGGTTCAGCGGATTGCCGCGCTCGCGCCCTCCTGGGATTCCACCCTGAAGCCCAAGGCCCAGCAGCTCGCCGATGCCCTGCCCCGGCTGGAACAGATGGGTGGCCAGCTGGAGCCGATCATCGCCTCCGCGCACGACCTGAGTGAGAAGTTGCGCGGGCTGGTGATTCCCGAGGGCGGGCTCGTGCTCGACCAGTCCGGCGAAACCATGACGGCACCAGCGGGTCTCGATCCGGCGCAGGTCTTGGGTACGGCGGTGTGTGTGCCGCTGCCCGGAAAGGCGTGCTGATGCTCAATCGTGTGCTCGGCTCGCAGGCGTTCATGTCGATCGCGGGTGCCGTCGTGGTCGCCGCACTGGCCATTGCCGGATATTTCATCGCCTTCGATCCGATGAAGAAGACCGAATCCTATTGCGCGATCATGCCCGACAGCATCGGGCTGTACGCGGGCAATCAGGTGACGATGCGCGGGATCACCGTCGGCACGGTCACCTCGGTGGCGAACCAGGGCAAGACCGTGCGGGTGGATTTCGACGTCGACGCCGACTACCCCGTCTATGCCGACGCGTCGGCGACCACCGTGTCGGATACCGTGGTCGCCGATCGCAATCTGGCCGTACTGTCCAGCGGCAAGAACACCGCAGACTGGGACCGAGGGCAGTGCATCACCAAGACGCTGACACCCAAGAGTCTCACCGAAACGCTGACCGCGCTGTCGTCGCTGTCGGATCAGCTCATCGGACCCGATCCGGCCCAGCCCAATTCGCTCGCGAAGGGGCTCGCCTCGCTCGATGCGGCGACCGCGGGCACCGGTCCGCAGGTCAATGAACTGATCCGCAAACTCGGGTCGGCGCTGAAATCACCCGATGCCGATATCGGCCATCTGGCGGGCATTTTCGATGCCTTCGCCTCGGTATCGCAGAAGGTGAACCAGTATTGGGGTGATCTGCAATCCATGCTGGTCCGGATCGGTCCGGCGCTGGATCAGGCGAGTACCGAATTGCTCGCTCCCGCGGTGAAACTCTTCGACGGCCTGCGCCAGGTCCTGCCCATGCTCAATGACATCACCACGATGTTCGGTGATCGGATCCTGCGCGTGCTCGACGCGAGCGTGCCGCTGATCAAGCTATTGCGCGCCAATGTCGGTTCGCTGCGCGATGTCGTGCTCATGACACCTGCCCTCACGTCGGCATTCCGTACCGTGGTCGCCGATGGCGCGCCCGGCATTACCTACGCGCCACCCAAGGTGGCCATTCCGCAAGAGAACGCCGAACAGGTCTGTGCCGCGGTGAATGCCGTCGCGCCCGGCACATGCGTCGGTTCCGCGAACGGCTTGGTCGATATGCAACTCGCCCCGCTGGTACTCGGATTGGCAGGTGGACGATGAGGAAGCGTCTGGCGGCGGTCGTGCTCGCGGCCGGAATCGCACTGGGCGGCTGTGCTTTCGATCCGTCGTCGGTGCCGGTGCCCGGCACATCGATATCCGGACCCACCTATCGGGTGCGGATCGAATTCGCGAATGTGCTGAACCTGCCCGCCAAGGCCAAGGTGATCGCCAATGGCGCGCAGATCGGCACCGTCGACAAGGTCACCGTCGTCCCGGCCGCCGATGCACCTGCGGGCCGTGGCGGATTCGTGGTGGTCGATACCGATATCGCGCAATCGGTGCGGTTGCCGACCACGACCATCGCGGAGCTGCGGCAGAACACCGTGCTCGGTGATATCCACATCGCATTGACCACGCCGTCCCATGGTTTCGGCTCGCTACTCGGACCCGGCGGCACCATTCCGATCGACCGGACCAAGCCGCCGGTGCAGCTCGAGGACACCATGGCCGCCATGGCCTTCTTCGTGCAGGGTGGTGCGGTCGGCCAGCTCCAGGACATCATCAACCGCTTCAATGCGGTACTGCCGCAGGATCCCCGGGAGACCGCGCGCATTTCGAAGGTCATGGGCGGCGACGCCGCGGATCTGGCCGCCGATCTGGACCAGGTGGATTTGCTGCTGAACGGTCTGGTCACCAATTCCCAAGTGCTGCACGATATTCAGCCCGAGCTGGACAATATCCTCAGCGCGGATTCGGTGCGACAGGTCAATGCGGCGACGAATTCGATTGCCGGAGTGACGAATATCTTCGGCGCGCTCGGACCGGTCGGCACCTCACTGACCTGGCTGGCGCCCCTGGTGCAGTCCAATGACGCCATGCTGCGGGCCTTCGTTCCGCTGCTCACCGGCGGGCCATTGGATCTGCGGTCGCCGTCGAATATGGCCATGCTCGTCGCATTGCTGCGCGACAAGATCATTCCATTCGTCGAGCACGGTCCGAAGGTGAATGTCACCGGCGTCAAGACCGATGCGGTGGCCGAATCCGAGCAGGTCGACCGGATCATTCAAACGTTGCGCATGATCGGAGCGGTCCGATGAAGGTGGGTTCGCTGGCCTCGCTCGGCGGTATCGCCGCCATCCTCATCCTCGGCGCGGGGTATCTGACCTTCGGCGTTGTGCGGCTCGATCCGTTCGCCGATTACACCGATGCCTCGATGGTGCTGCGGAATTCGGGCAGCCTCGGTGTCGGTTCGCCGATCCTGCTCACCGGCATCCAGGTCGGCAAGGTGACCTCGGTGCAGAACACCGCGGCCGGGGTGGAAGTCGGTTTCCGCGTCGACAAGGGACATGAGCTGCCGACCGACAGCACCGTCACCATCGAGCAGCTCTCCGCACTCGGCGAACCGTATGTGCAGTTCGTGCCGAACACCGATGGCGGTCCGTATTTGAAGGACGGACAGCGCCTGGACACCAAGGACATTCGCACACCGCTGTCCATTCCGGAGGTGGCGCGGCTGGTCACCAAGACCATGAACCAGCTCGACCCCACGGTGGTCGGCTCGATCGTCGATACGCTCGGCAAGTCGATCTCGGGCACCGCGACGGTGATGCCGGAACTCGCGCGCTCGGGCGATCTACTCGCCGCCACCATCATGACCAGGGCTCCGAAGATCGCCGAATTGCTCAATAGCTTTCAGCTCGCCGCTGGCGATATCGCCTGGGCCGGTCCGGCCACCACGGTCGGCGCGCCGAATCTGGTGCGGTTCGGTCAGGCGCTCGACGATCTCGTCGCGGCGGTCGGTCGACTGGTCACGGCCGGGAACAGTCCGCAGATGTACCTGGAGGGCAATGGCCTTGTGCCGTTTCTGCAACGGGTGACCGAGTGGATGGACAAGGTCGGGCCGGAGCTGAAATCGCTGATACCGGGATTGCGGCCGCTGGCCGACGCGGTCACCGCCAGCGCACCGCGCATCGACCTCAGCAGCCTGATCGGCCAGGCGCTCCACGAAACCGGCGATGACGCCGTCAAGGTGCGCGTCGGCGTCAAATAGGGCGCTGGCCGGAGGGAACACGCGCCGAAAAACCTGATCTTTCCTGCCGCGACTCGGTAGCCTGCCAGCAGAGCTTTTCGTGAAGGTAGTCCCTACTCGGCACGAAGGCGGTGCGATGGTGCAATCCGGCGGCAATCGCGGAACCGATAACACCCGCGTCATGACCATTGCGGCCGTCCTCGCTGCCGCACTAGCGCTGGTGGTTGCGATCACGCTGCTGCTGGGATCGAATGGGGATTCGAACGACGGGCCGACCTCGACCGTGACATCCGCCTCTGGGACGGTACCGACCACCGCCCGCCCGGCCCCCGCGCCCCCGATTTCGCCGCGTTCCGGGCATTCGGCGCGCAAGCGCGGCGACGACTGCTCACACGACAACATCATCGCCCAATGGGACCTGCGCAACGGACTATGGGTCTGCACACCCCTGCTGCAAGGCCCCGAGCTACACCAGGTCGGCGATGACTGCTCCCACGACGGCATTGTGGCGCAGTGGGGCCGGACGCCGGACGGTCACTGGACTTGTGTCCCGCAGAACCAGAGTGCTCAAGAGGTTCCGCCGGCGGCCGAGACCCCGGTCCCCGCTCCGGTCCAGACGCAGCCGAACTCGGCCCCGAATCCAGCGCCAGCGCCAGCGCCGGAACCGGCACCGGTCCCGAACTCAGCGCCGGTGCCGGAGAATCCGGTCCCGAATCCGGCGCCGGTGCCGGAGAATCCGTTCCCGCTTCCGAATCCGGCACCGATGCCGGACAATCCGTTCCCGGGCCTACCGCCGCTGCCCAGGATTCCGGGGCTGCCATAGCCCGGAATGTTCGGGAAAATCGTTCGACAGGGCTGAGATGCTCGGTTGGTGATCGTTGTCCCCGAATTATTCGCCGATCGTCTCGTCAGGATGGAGCCCGCGGCACGGGTGTGGGTGGATGGTCTGCCCGAGCTCGCGGCCCGCTACGCCGTCCAGGTCATTGCCCCGTGGGCAATGCGCTGACACGTTGGCAATGCGCAAAAGACGACTCCACGCCGCTCGTCCGGCCGATGCCCCCTGGCGAAACCGACTGCGTCCCAGACCAACTGAGACAAGACCGCCCAACTTTACGGCCCGCCGCCCGGCCCGCCGCCGCTACTGGTGAATCATCGCCGCATCATGTCGATGCCGCGGGAATGGCGCTGGGCCGCGGCAACGAGATATCAACATCGTCGCCTGCGGGCTCGAATTCGTGACCCGGTGCGGTGAACAGCCGCTACGTACCGAAGGCGGGCAGCACGTATCGCTCGACGAGCGTTCGCTCCGCGGCGGGATCTGTTGCGGGCCAGAACAATAGCGAGAGCACGACGCGGACTATCCACTGTCCGGCGATCGGGTCGTCGCCGGTGCCGGTGAGTTGCGTTGCGGCGTCGGCCAATCGGGGATTGTTCGCGAGGTATTCGTCGACCTCCGCGGGGGTGGTCGTGGTCAGGAAGGCGGTGGCGACCGGGTCGGCGCGGACGGCGGTCAGGGCCGCGAGAATCGCGTGGGTGATGCGGTCGGAACTGGTGTGGGCCGCGGCGGAGTGCTGGATGGTTTCGGCGATGCGGGCGGTGGCCCCGGCCAGGACGGCATCGCGTAGTGCCGACTTGCCGCCGACGTAGCGGTAGACGGTGGCGCGAGAGCAGCCGGCCTCGGCGGCGACGTGATCGATATTCAGTCCGGCCATGCCCTTGCGTGCGATGAGGTCGGCCGCGGCGGCGTGGATGCGCTCGATCGCGAGGTCACGGCGGTGGCCGCCAGCGAGCCAATCGGGCTGACCGGTCATGGCGAACTCCTGATTCTGCGTCGAAGCACCTGGGATTCTCCGACAGATACGGTTGAATAATTTTGTCTCGAGGTGAGACATCTTAGGCAAGATCGCCCAGCGGAGCGGCAGGTGGGCGGCAGGCCTCGAGACGGCGCGTGACCTGTGGATTCGATGCCGGGTTATCAGTTTTCCCAGGCTATTGACGCAGGTGGTCGGGGCCGCGAAATCTGGTGTGCGGAAGTAGAAATCGTGCGTCGGAAAGGCGGAGCGAATGACCCGCGCGTTGAATGACATCGACCTGTTCGACCCCGGGCTGCTCGACGATCCCTACCCGCTCTACGACCGATTGCGCACCGACTCGCCGGTGCACCGCATCGCGGACACCGGTTTCTATCTGGTCAGCCGCTGGGATCTGGTCATGGAGGCGACCACGCGCCCCGCCGACTTCTCCTCGAACCTCACCGCGGCCCTGGTGCGACAACCCGATGGTTCGGCCGGGGTCTTCGATTTGGACGGCGGGGGACGGGCGATCCACGTCCTGGCCACCGGTGACGACCCGACACACCAGGCCCATCGCAAACTGGTGCTGCCCGCCCTCGTCGCGAAACGCATTCGCGCGCTGGAACCCACCATCATAGCCACCGCGGATCGCCTGTGGGCGCAGGGTTTCGGTGCCGGACGTATCGAATGGATGTCGGCCATGGGCGACCGACTGCCGATGACCTTGGTGGCCAACCTGATCGGCCTGCCCGACAGCGACATTCCGCAATTGCTCACCTGGGGCTATACCAGCAATGAACTGCTCGACGGTGTAGTCGCCACCGACCGTCTGGTCGCTGTCGTCACCGCCGCCACCGAACTCGCGGGCTATCTGCGCCACCAGCTCGTCCGAGCCGGCGACGATCCGGGCGACGACCTCCTCGGCGATCTCGCGAAAGCCTGTGCCGCAGGCGAACTCACTCGTGACGTCGCCGTCCTGATCCTCGTCCAACTCGTCGGCGCGGGCGGTGAATCCACCGCGGGACTGATCGGCAACGCGACCCGTATCCTCGCCACCGACCCCACCCTCCAGACCCGCCTGCGCACGGATCCGGACCTGCTCACCCCCTTCTTGGAGGAGGTCCTGCGCCTGGAATCCCCGTTCCGCGCCCACCACCGCCACGTCATCAGCGACACCACGCTCGGCGGCACCGATCTCCCAGCAGGCAGTCACCTGCTCCTACTCTGGGCTGCCGCCAACCGTGATCCCGCCGTCTTCGCCGACGCCGGCGAACTTCACCTGGACCGCCCGACGCAACGCAATCACTTGGCCTTCGGCAAGGGCATCCACTTCTGCGTCGGTGCGGCCTTGGCCCGGCTGGAGGCCCGAGTGGCTCTGCAGACCCTGCTGACCCGGACCGCCGCATTCCGCCTCGTCCCCGATCCCGATGCGGCCCAATGGGTTCCCAGCATCTTCGTGCGCCGCCACCGCCGCCTCGACCTCATCGTCGAATAGCTCCAGCAACACCGTGGGCTGAGCGGTCACCAGCCGAGCCCGGTGCGGATGCTGTGAGACGGCCTTCGGGAGGACCGACCTCCTCCGATGGCAGGAGTTGCGTCCGCACCAACCGGGCATCATGGTCTGCGTGGTGGATTCGGGTGTGACCAGGGGCGTGGACTGGCTGCTCGATGCGCGCGCCCTACCGGTTCGGCTGGGGGTGCTGCTGACATCGGCGATCGGCTGTCTGCTGCTGCTTTCGGATGCGCCGGGTCCGGTGGACTGGGGCATCGGCCTGCTCGCGGTGTGCGCGACGGCGGGCGGAGTTCGATGGCCGTTCGCCACCTCACTGCTGGTGACCGGGCTGTTGGTGCTCGGCTTCGAGATCGGCGGTACGGGTCCGCTGGTGCCGAAGGTGGGTGCCGCCATCGCGCTCATCGAACTCGCCGCCCGCCGCGGCGGGTGGCAGCCGTGGATGGCGGCGGGAGCGTTGGGCGGGGCGTATCTGCTGCATCCGGCCGGGGCGGCCGCCGCGACCGGCTACCGAGCACTCGTGATGGCCGGTGCGCCGCTGCTGATCGGACATCTGCTGCGCGCCGCGCGCGAGGGTGCGGATCGAGCCCGACGGGCCGCGGGGGAGATCGCGCAACGTCGCGAGGCCGATATCGCGGCCGCACGGGCCATGGAGCGGACCGCCATCGCCAGGGAATTGCACGACCTGATCGCCCATCACGTCTCGTCCACCGTGCTGCGGGTGGGTGTGGCCCGGCATGCGGTACCGGACGCGCCGCTCGCGGTGCGTGAGGTGCTCGACGATATTCACGCCAGTGGCACCGAAACCCTCGCCGATCTGCGGCTGCTCGTCTCCGTGCTCCGCGATCCGGCGATGGCGGCCGAATCCTTCATCGCGCCAGCGGATCTGCCGGGAGCGATCGCCGCCGTCGCGGAGCGGGCCGAACAGCTGGGGACCATGGTGGCGGTGCGGGTCGACGCTGCCGTGACAGAGGTGGACGCGCTGCGGGCGTTGACCTTGCTGCGCCTGGCGCAGGAGGGGGTGGCGAATGTGGTCAAACACGCGGGTTCGGGCGTCACGGCCCGGCTGACGATCACCGCACGCGCCGATGGCTCGGTTGACTTCGTCTTGTGCGACAGCGGGATTCGGGCAGCAAATGGCACCGGACACGGCCTCGGATTGGTCGGATTGCGCGAGCGCGTCGAGCTGCTGGGCGGCGAGTTCATCGCCGGGCCGGGTGCTTCCGGTTGGCGACTCGACGCATCCCTGCCGTCCGCGATTCGGGTGGCGTGAAAATCCGGGAGAGAGTGCGGTAATGACCATTCGAGTATTGATCGTCGACGACCAGCAACTGGTCCGGGCCGGGCTGCGCATGCTCTGCGAGACCGATGACGAACTCGAGGTCGTCGGGCAGGCGGCCAGCGGGGGAGAGGCCGTGCGGCTGGCCGAGCACACCACGCCCGATGTCATCCTGATGGACCTGCGCATGCCGGGAATGGACGGAATTCGCGCCACCGAACGGATTCTCGCGATGCGGCCATCGATCCGCATCGTCGTCCTGACGACGTTCGACGATGACGACCACCTGTATCCCGCGCTCGCGGCGGGCGCCTGCGGATTCCTCGTCAAGGACGCCTCGCCCACCGATCTGCTCGATGGCATACGCCGTGCCGCCGCGGGCGAATCGCCCTTCACTCAGGCGGTACTACAGCGCTTGGTGGATTCGGCGGTATCCGCACGGGAGGCGACCACGACGAACGATGATTTCGGTGTACCGCAAGGACTTACCCGACGCGAAGCCGAAGTGCTCGCCTTGGTATCGACGGGTCTGTCCAATGCCGAGATCGCCGCGCGCCTACATCTGGGCGTCACCACGGTCAAAACGCATATCGGCAATCTGATGACGAAAACCGGTGCCACCAACCGGGTTCGACTCGCCGTCCTCGGCGCGACGAACGGGCGTCGGCACTGAGTTCTCAATGCGGATGCTGCGCCGCATATCTCGCTCGTTCGAGCGCCCGCCGCCGCGCCCGATCCGGATTCTCCAGATCCGCTGGCAGCCCGTGCTTCGCCAGTCGATGCGCTCGATTCATCGGCATGAAGGCCGCGGTGTAGAAGAGCGCGAGCAGCAGTGCCAGCAGCACCATCGACCCGCGCAACCACAATTCCCCTGGAAACAAGAGGAATACGGCGAACAGCGGACTGAACGGCACCAGGCCGCGCACGATATGGCGCGGGGTCGCGTATCTGCCGGTGAGGTCATTGCGCACCCACTCGCGCAACGAATCCGGCAGGCGCCGTCCGAAGGCGTAGCCGAGCCACTGGATGGGATTGGGCCGATCGCTCATGCGTGTACTCCTGCTGTGGCGGCAACCGAGCGTCGTGCGGCCGCGTTGACCCTGGTCAATACCTCGTGTAGTTCCTCCAGATCCGCCAAGGTCACCCCGAGTCGGTCCACCACCGCGGGCGGAATCTTCAGGGCCTGCTGACGCAGCTCCACTCCGGCCGGGGTCAGATCGATAACGAGGTTCCGCTCGTCGCGGCTATCGCGGCCTCGGGTGATCAATCCGGCCGACTCCAACCGCTTGAGCAGCGGCGACAGGGTCGGCGAGTCCAGCTGGATCGCCTCGGCGATCGCCTTCACCGACATCGGCGCCTCACCCCACAGCGCCAACATCACCAGATACTGCGGATGCGTGAGCCCGAGCGGTTCCAGCAGCGGCCGATACACGCCGAGTACCGCCCGATTCGCCACGGCCAGCGCGAAACATACCTGTCGATCCAGCCGTAGCGGATCATCCATCTCCATGGCCATACCTTAGCGCATGAATAGTTAGTGCATGAACTATTGTGACCGACACCCCATCGGATGTGCGGGATCCACGAGGTGGGCATCGTTAGCGTGGAGATATGGATCCCGACCGTGCGCACCCGCGCATTCAGGACCTGGACGCCGTGCGCGGCGTCGCGCTGTGCGGGTTTCTGGTCGTCAATATCTGCCAGCTCACCGATATGCGGGCCACGGTCGAGCCCGGAATCGTCGATCCGATACGGCACCTGCTCTCCGTACTGTTCGAGGGACGGTTCTTCCCGATCTTCTCCTTCCTGTTCGGGCTGAGCTTTTCGCTGTTCTTCGACCGCGCCGCCCAGCGCACCGATCGCCCGCGATTGGTACTGGCGCGCAGACTGATCGCCCTCGGTGTCCTCGGCCTGATCCACCATGCGTTCCAGCCGGGTGAGGCGTTATTGCCATACGCGATCGTCGGATCGGTGATTCTGCTGCCCGCGGCGGGCCTGCCACGCTGGGTGCTGCTGCTCGCCGGGTTGGTCTGCACGATCGGGGTCCCGGTCGCGCTCGGGGGTGGATTCGGTCTGGTACCCGGCCTGTTCCTGCTCGGCTTGGCCGCCGATCGCTTCGGCCTCGCCGACGATCTGCGCGACCGGGTCTGGCGGATCGTGGTGGTATTCGCGCTGGCCGCGCCCGCCGCGGTGGCCGCGGGGATGTGGGAATACCGCATACCGTATGCCGAGCTGTGGACCGGCAGTGTGGCGCCGTTGGCCGGAATGCTCGGCGCACTCGCGTATCTCACCGGAGTCCTGCTGTTTCTGCGCACCGAGACCGGCGAGGTATTCGCGGAGGTGCTCGAGCCGATGGGCCGGATGGCGCTGACCAACTATCTCTCGGCGACCGCGCTGATCCTGACCGCCGACCCGTGGCTGCACCTATCCGATTCCAACCGCTACGGCATGCTGCTCGGCCTGGCCTTCGCGATCATCGCGGTGCAGGCGCTGTGGAGTTACCACTGGCTGCACTGGTTCCGCTACGGCCCGTTCGAATGGGTCTTGCGGTGTGTGACCTGGTGGCAGCTGGTACCCAACCGCCTGACGCGGCAGGAACGCCGGAAACTCACAGTGGCATACGGGCGCGGGCGCTAGGGCTGCCGCGCCGTCCGCCGTTGTCGCGATGGCCGCTCGGCTTCGCTGGCAGCAAGTTGACCGAACGGCTTGCGGAGGCATCGTGGGGGGTGGCACTGACCCTGCTGCTGCCATTCGCCGCCTACGGTGTGGCCGAGGCGTTTTCGGAGTCGGGGGTGCTGGCCGTACTGGCGTGCGCGCTGTATCCGACCGAAGCGGGCACCGATTTCGGCGATCGCGACTACCGCCCGGTCGGTGATGCCTGCGGGGAGATCACCGAAATGTTGTTGAGCGGTTTCGCTTTCGGGCTGATCGGCCTGGAACTCGGTGTCGTGCTGGACGATACCGGCAATGACCGGCCGCGCTTGCTCGGTATCGCGAATGCCGTTGTCGCCGTGGTGGTTGTGCTGCGGCTGGTGTGATTGCTGGGCGGCGCTGGATCGCCTACTTGGCGCCGACGCCCGCGGACCGGATCGCGTCGAGCACTTCGCCGTAGGACAGTGTCGAGTTGACGGTGATGGTTTCGGAAGTCCGGTTGACGTCGACCGATTGCACCCCGCCGAGGTTGTACAGTGCGCGCTCGGCGACGAAGGCCTTTTCGTCCGAGTAGTCCGTCATATCGAAGGTGTAGGTCATGGTGACCCTCCTTGTCGGTGGCAATCCTTCGGTTTGGCGCATAGCCGGATCGGCCGGTTTCAAACGCCGCGCCGGGCGTGTGTTTGGTTCTCGAGCTACCGGGCATAGCCAGAAAGTAATGTCAACCAGCACAGCGGGATTGTCATGATCATTATCATCGGGCTCGTCGTTCTCATCGGCGCGGTTGTTATCGGCGTTGCGGGAGTGGCGGCCAATACGGGTGAAGTTCGTACATCATCCAGCGATTTCGGAGTATTCGACTATCATTTCACCGCCTCGGCGGGGGAACTCTTCCTCTATGGAATGGCGATCGGGGCGATCGGGATGCTCGGCCTGAGCCTGCTACTCACAGGTGTCTGGCGCAGTTCCCGCCGTAACAGCACCGCGCGTCGTGACCTGCGCCAGTCGCGCAGGGAACTGGCGGCCAAGGACAAGACGGTCCAGCGTCCGGCCGCCCCAGCGGCCGGCTCACCGCCACCCGCCCCCAAGCCCGCCGCACCGGTCACTCCGCCGCCGGGCGGTAAGCCGGTCTGGAGCTGGAATCGGTTCATGCGCCAACACAGCGGCGCGGATGCGGTCGAAACATCCGGCCGCACAACGGTCAAAACGACCAAGTAAAGGAAAAAGCCATGATCATCCTGGGCTTAATACTCCTCATTGTCGGATATCTGCTCAGCATTCCTCTGCTGACCACCGTCGGAATCATATTGCTGGTCGTCGGCGCGGTACTCGCACTCATCGGATCGGTGGGCAGCCACCCGATCGGCGGTCGACGGCACTACTACTGACCGAGGTGAACGGGCCGGGGCGAGTTCATAATTCATACCCCGGCAACGCCCGCCAATTGACCGATGCCATAGGTGACCGCCATTGCCAGCGCACCACCGATCACCACCCGCAGCACCGCCCGCACTCGGTTGCTACCGCCGAGGCGGGCGCTGACGGACCCGGTGATCGCCAGTGCGACCAGCACCGCCGCGAACGTCACCGGAATGCGCGCCGTGGTGGGCGGCAGAATGATCGCGAAGAGCGGCAGCAGCGCACCGAGGGTGAATGCGACCGCCGAGGATCCTGCCGCCTGCCACGGATTGGTCAGCGCGCGTGGATCCAGGCCGAGTTCGGCCTCGGCATGGGCGAGAAATGCGTCGTGGGCGGTCAATTCCTCGGCCACCTTGTGCGCCGTCTCCGGTGACAACCCCTTCGCCCGATAGATATCGGCCAGTTCGGCCAATTCGTAGTCCGGTTCGTCGGAGAGTTCCTTGCGTTCCTTGGCGAGTAATGCGCGCTCGGAATCTCGCTGGGTGCTGACCGAAACATATTCGCCGACGGCCATCGAGATCGCGCCGGCGGTCAGTCCGGCGAGGCCCGCGGTGAGGATGGTCGAGCTGCTGGTCGTCGCGGCGGCGACGCCGACAACCAGACCGGCGGTCGATACGATGCCGTCATTCGCGCCGAGCACGCCCGCGCGCAACCAGTTCAACCGGGACGTAAAGCCCTCACCGTGCGGCTCGTGCGGGTGCGGTGCACCTCTGCTCTCCATACGCCGCAGACTATGCCAAAGCCCGCAAAGTATCAGCTAGCCGGACCGCCAGCGCCACGATGGTCAGGGTCGGATTCGCATGGCCGGTGGTCGGGAAGACCGAGCTGCCCGCGACGAATAGATTCGTCACACTGTGCACCCGGCAGTCGGGGTCGACCACCCCATCGCGCGGATCCGCCGACATCCGCGTGGTCCCGGTCGGATGCGCCCAGTCGGTCAGCACCAGCGGCAGCGTGCTGTCCGCACGAGCACAGTCGAACAGTGCCGGGGTAGGTAGACCCAGCCGCGCGAACTCCTCGACCGCCAACTGCGCCGCCCGGCGCACGGTGCTGTCCTCCTGCGGATTCACCCGCCAGTCCACCCGGGGCAGCGGCACACCGAGACGATCGGTGCGATCGGTCAGGGTGATCCGGCTGTCCGGGTTGGGCAGTTGTTCGACCATGCAGCGCAATTCGATTCGATCGAGTTTGTGCGGCAGTCCGGTGTGCCGGATCAGCCTGCGCCGCGCGCCGGCCAGCAGCAGCCCAGCATGACTCACCGCGACCCGCGCGTCATGCCGATCGCCGCGCCCGCGCAGCAATTGCTTGACCGACTCCCACGGATCGTCCTCGGCCGGAACCTCCTGCAGCCACAGCGCGCAATTGAGCAGCCCCTCGGCCTCCTGGACCTTCGGTGACAAAGCGACACCGTGCAGGAAGGTGTGCCTGCCGTGCGGCGTCTTGACCACGTATTTGCCGAAGCGCTCCAGTGCGCTGTCCGCGCCCGCCGGATCCAGTGCGCCGACCGCGCCGCAGCGGTGATCCATCAGATAGCGCCCCACCATGTCGTGCCGATTGCCGATGCCTGCGGACACGATCCGTCGCGATGCCAGCAGCAGACGCGGATTGCCGATACCGCCGGTAGCCAGCACGAAGGTCTTCGCGCGCACAGTTCGCGGCCGCGGCTCGCCCCCGGCGACCTGGAGCGAAACCACCTGTGCGCCTGCTGGATCGGTGTCGATATGGGTGACGGTGGCATTGATGAGCACCCGAACATTCGGTGCGACAAGGTCTTTCACATGCGCGCCGAAGCGCTTGCAGTCGAACGGATCCACCGGATCTCGGCTGATCTGCCAGAAGTACGGGCGCAATCGGGTCGGGTCGAGGGCGCGCTCGGGTTGGGTGCGACCGGCCAACTCCCAGAACGCGTCATCGGTGAATCCGCTGCCGTAGCCGATCCCGATATGCTCGGCCGCCCGCGTCAGAAATGGTTCGAGATCGGCCGCTCCGATCGGCCAGCCGGATCCGGAAACCCATGGGCGGCGGGCGAAATCGAGGTCATCGAGCAGACCGCAGCGACCGCTCCAGGTGTGAGAGGCGCCGCCGAGGACCCGGTCGCCCGCGGCCCGATCCGATTGCGCCCGGCGCGCGCCCACATTCTCGATATCGGCGAGTGCGTCGCCCTCCTCGGTCGCGGTCGGACCGCCGCTCTCCAACACCAGCACGCGCAGTGGGGATCCGGCCAGTTCGGCCGCAATGGTCAGCCCGGCGGGGCCGGATCCGATTACACAGACATCGGCGGTGAGGGCGTCATCGCCGACCGCTCGCAGATCATCGATTCGCAACGGCGGTCCTCTCCCACAACCGTATACACCCCGACGTCGCGCCCGCTACTTTCCCCGCGCGAGCGTCTCGTTCACTGTAGGAGACCGGGCATCCGTTCGTTCCCGGATCAACAACCTCGGCTGAAGAACGCGCGCACATAGCCCGCGGACTGGCGGATGTACATCCAGGTCCAGAACTTCACGCCGTCGTCACTGGGACTGGCCACCATGGTCAATTCGCCGTCGAAGCATTTGCTCACGATGTACCTGGCCCGCGAAACATGCGGAGTGTAGGTCACCACGATGATGTGGTGCCAGCCGTAAAGCCTTGCCCGCCGCCCGATCTCGCGCGCCTCACCGTCGGTGGTCCACGGATTCGGCACGAAACAGCTGACGGTGAATTCGAAGCGGGGCGCGCAGTACCGGTCCATCACCGAATCGTCTTCGCCGGTGGACCGCGAAATCAGCAGCTGTGGCGCGTATCCGCTTTCGGCGAGATCGAGTCCGACATCGAACCGTTCATAGGCGGTGCCACCCAACACCACGATCGCATCGGCCCGGCGCAGCGGATCGGTCTGCGGATGGACATACACCGGCAGCCCGGCCACACCGAGGACGGCGACCAGGGCGAGCAGTGCGCCGATGAGCGAACCAGCTCGTCGTAGGCCGGGCACGAATCCGACGATACCGAAATCCACGCCGCGCCGACGTCGGCGCAGTACCGGCCGGTTTCACCGAATCCCGATGTGGCACAGGATGACCCCGATGCCGCAGGGGAGCACCCGAGTGCATGCCGAATTCGATCGCCGTACCCGGCCGCACCGGTGCGAACTGCCACCGGATGCTCGGTTCGGCCGAGCTGCCGAGGACCCGGTCGAGGAGACCGGTCCACGTGCCAGGCGGTGACCTCGCGTGAAGGCTGAACCCTAACGGTAGTCGGGATTCTCGAAGTCGAACCGGCAACCCGCGTCCCATTCGGAGCGCTGATTGCCGTGTGCGGGAATGCCGTTGTTGTCCTTGAGCATCCGGGCCAGATGCAGCAGGTTCCAGGTCATGAAGGTGGTGTTGCGATTGGTGAAGTCATTTTCCGGGCCACCGGACCCCGGGTCCAGATATGACGGACCGGGTCCGGCCTCGCCGATCCACCCGGCGTCGGCCTGGGGCGGAATCGTGTAGCCGAGATGTTGGAGGCTGTAGAGGATATTCATCGCGCAGTGCTTGACGCCGTCCTCATTGCCGGTGATCAGGCAGCCGCCGACCCGGCCGTAGTAGGCGTACTGGCCGCGCTCGTTCAGGACCGACGAATTGCCGTACAGCCGTTCGATGACGCGCTTGGTGACCGAACTGTTGTCGCCGAGCCAGATCGGTCCGGCCAGCACCAGAATGTCGGCGTCCATGACCTGCTGCTGCAGCACCGGCCATTCGTCGGTGGCCCACCCGTGCTCGGTCATATCGGGCCAGACCCCGGTCGCGATGTCGTGATCGACGGCGCGGATATGCGAGACCCGCACCCCGTTCTTCGCCATGATGTGGGCACTGACATCGATGAGACCCTGCGTATTGCTCGGCTCTGGAGAGGGCTTGAGCGTGCAGTTGATGAACAGCGCGCGAAGGTCGTCGAAGGTAGTCATGTCCGAAGTGTCGGCTGGTCCCGATGCCGCGACAAGGAGTTCGCCCGGCATGTCACGGACTCGTCAGATCTGGTCATTCAGACTAGGGGCTACTTCAGATTTGGGTGGGACCGGGCGCACCGGCAACCGAGCTTGCCGCGACCACGGCGTTCGCGGACTGCGAGGACCGGACAACCAGGAGGGAGAGTAGGTCCAAGGCTCATTTCAGGGGCTGCTCCCTGATGGCGAGTTGCTGCTGGCCGCGGACGAAGCTCACCTCACGAATGCCGAGCGCGTCGTGCAGCTTTCCCGCCGGGAGGGTGACCGGCTTGGGCGCGGGCCCGTCGCCGGGATGGGGGAGTGGGTAGGCGGTGGTCGTCCCGCTGTGGAAGGTGATATTGCCCTCGGTCTTCGTGAACAGTTGGTGCACATGGCCGTTGAGACAGGTCACCGATGCGAAGCGGCGCAGGTAGCTCAACGCCTGGGTGGCGTCGTCGGTACCCCAGCCCCAGTCCGGATACATGGCGAACAGCGGGATATGGCTGAAGACGATGATCGGGGTGTCACTGGACAGCGGTGCGACATCCTTGCGAATGAACTCCAGTTGATCCGGGCCGAGATGGCCCAGCAGATTCAGATTGAGCGTATTGACCAACGCGATCACGTGCACGCCCGCGATATCGAAGCTGTACCAGCCGTCGCCGCGAGTCCCGGCGCCGAAGGCGGCGCGGTATTTCTGCCCGGCATCGTCGATCGAATCGTGTTCGCCGGGAACGGTGAAGACGTGTGGGGTATTCGTCGCGGTCAGCATCTGCTTCACCTGATCGAATTGTTCCGGAGTGGCCAAATGGGTGAGATCGCCGGTGTGGACCACGAAATCCGGTGTGTAGCCGAGCGCATTGATCTGGCCGATGGCCTCGGCGAAGGTGTCGGTGACATTGGTGTTCGCCGGGCCCTGGAAGCCGAGATGGCTATCGCTGAGCTGGGCGAAACGTAGTTCCGGTCGCTGCGTGCTGTCGGCACGGGCCGCGGTGCCCGCCACCTGCGAGATGACTTCGCCTCCGACAACGGACAATCCGACCGCCGCGCCGAACCAGGCGGAGTGGCGCAGCAATTGGCGGCGGGTCATGGCATGTGGGTCGCGCGGGTCGTAGTCGTTGTCCGGCGTCATTTCGTCACCTCCACGGTGCCGTGCATGAATGGGTGAATCGTGCAGATGTAGTCGAAGGTTCCCGGTGCGGTGAAGACGAAGGTGAATGTCGCGTCGTGACCCATCCCGGGGGAGCGGAAGCCGGCATTGTTCGCCGCGACCGTATGCGGCTCTTCGTCTTTGTTGATCCAGGTCACCGCGGTGCCGACGGGGACGGTGAGTTTTGCGGGCGCGAACACGAAGTTCTGGATATCGACGGTATTCGGGGTTGTCGCGACCGCGGTCGACACTGTTGTGTTTGCGGCGGCCGTCGGGGCGGCGCCGCTGGCCCCATGGCCGGGGAAACCCGGTGTGGGTCCATCGTGTTGGTGGAAGTCGATCGTCGGTGCGGTGTCGTGGGCGGGTGCCGGACTGCCGCAGGCCGTGACGAACAGCAAAGTCGGCATTCCGGCGAGCACGGCCGCGGCGAGTCGTGCACCGGTGCGGGCGGGTGTCATTGGACCAGGCCTCCAAGTCTGTCGGTGATCCGCGCTATCGCGAACCTCGCACTGACACATAGGGGCCGGTGTTACATCACGCGGGCTTCGCGGGTGCGAAAACCTCTATGACACCGGCATTTTCCCGAACCTGTAGCCGCGGCAGCGGTGCCGGTGCGATCGGCAGCTGATGGGTCAGCACCGTGCCGGTCACCGTGAACGAGGTCGAATGGCAGGGGCAGCGCAGCCGGTCGTCGGCATTGTCGAACCAGAGACGGCAGCCCTGATGTGTGCACACGCCCGACACCGCGATGATCGCGCCCTGTGCTCGACGGATGAATCCGGTAACCGTGCCGACGTCGAAGGGGCGTGTCATCCCTTCGGTGACATCGGAACTCGACGCGATCGCGAGCCAGGTGCCGTGTACGGGGTCGAGTGTTGATGCCGTGGGTAGGTTTTCGATATCGCGGGTGAGCGCGCGATCGACGATCACACCGGCCGCCGCGGCGGCCGCCGCGATCGACGTCCCGGCGATCACTTGCCGGCGGGAACCGATCGCGCGTGCCGAAACCTTGTCATCGGCAGCCGGCTCCAGCTTCGCGGCCAATCGGCGTCGCAGATCATCGACGAATTCCGTACGTGGTGTGTCATTTTCGCGCCGTGCGGCCAGCAGTTCGAGCGCAACCCGCAGTTGCTCGGCCTCATCCGCATCCGGCCGGAAATCCTTCGGCCTGCGGCCGTGCAATAGCCCGTCGATATACCGGCGCAGTTCGCGGGCGCTCATCGCGGTCTCCTTTCCACCTGGGCCGCCATCCGCAGCGCCCGATGCTGCAATACGCGCGCGTTGACAGCACTGATCCCCAATTCGGCCGCCGTCTCCCGGACCGAATACCCCTGCAGAAACCGGAGCTCCAGAATTCTGCGATATCGCTCGGGCAATTGCTCGAGCATTGCGCGTGCCCGCTCCGGCGCGTCGGTCACAGCGGGATCGGCGGCTTCGGCCTGCGGCACATCGTCATCGATGGTGGTGATCTCACAGCCGAGACGATTGCGCCAGTGCTGCGCGAGCACGGACCGAGCAGTGGCACGCAGGTAGGCCCGCACCTCGGGAATGGTCGCCGAAACCCGTAACGGCCGCAACGCCGCGAGGAAGACCTCACCGGTGAGATCCTCCGCATCCGCGCGATTGCCGACCTTGGCGAACATCAACCCGTACACCCACCCGACATTGTCCTGGTAGACCGCATGCCAATCGGTGTACGTGTCCTCGGACACCACCCGCAGCTCCCGCCCGGTCCTCGGCTCCGCGGTTCTCGCGGACCTTGCCCGTCCCTGCATGAATCGTGCCTTCCGAATCTAGGTGCGGACCAGTCACCTCGTCCACAACTAGATACCGACGCGAGTTACACCCCCACCCGCCGCCGATCGGTTGACCGGGTGAGCCGGATTCGGGTGCGAAAGGTTCCGCCGTCGCGCGGTGCTGCGGGTGAATGCCGATGACCGCTGAGTCTGTTGAGCGTCCTGGCAGCCGAGCCATTCGCCGTGATCTTTCGGCTCCAGCGCGCTGGATGACGGCTACGAAAGGGGGTCCGAGCTGCGGCGATATCGATGGCGATATCGGCATTCGGGCGCATTGGTCTTGGACAGTTGTACCGGCCCTGTGTTGTCGTGTGGCCATGACAAAGATCGGTAGAAGCGGACCGGCCTCGGCCCGCGCGAGGTCCGTCCTGTTGACGATGGCGCTGCTGCCCCTCATCGGTGCGTGCGGGGGCGAGTCAACGGGGCCGGCCCCGGCAGCACCGACCACGGTGGCCGCCGCGGCCCAGCTGAGCGGCCTCGAGCAGCAGCATGAGGCGCGGCTCGGCGTTTTCGCCGTCGATACCGGTTCGGGCAAGACCGTCGGCTACCGCCAGGACGAGCGGTTCGCGATGATGTCGACCTTCAAGACGCTCGCCTGCGCCGCGCTGTTGCGCGAGCATCCGCTCGCCACCGGGTATTTCGATCAGATCATCCATTTCACCGAGGCGGATGTCGCGGCCGCGGGCGGTTCGGCGGTCACCGGTACCCGAATCGAGAGCGGTATGTCGGTATCGGAATTGTGCGATGCGGCGATCACCCGCAGCGATAATGCCGCGGGCAACGAGCTGCTGAAACTGCTCGGCGGCCCGCAGGCCCTGACCCAGTTCCTGCGATCCATCGGCGACCAGACTTCCCGACTGGATCGCTGGGAGCCGCAGCTCAATACCGCCATCCCCGGCGACGAACGCGACACCACCACACCTGCGGCGATCGCGGCCGACTATCGGGCGCTCACCGTCGGCGACGCACTCGCCGCGCCCGAGCGTGAGCGGCTGACGGCATGGCTGGTCGCCACCACCACCGGCGCCAGCCGCATTCGCGCTGGCCTGCCCGCCGAATGGAAGACCGGTGACAAGACCGGCACCGGCGACTACGGATCGGCCAATGATGTGGCCGTCACCTGGCCCAGCGGGGGCGCGGCGCCGATCGTGCTCGCCGTGCTGACCACTCATACCGGTCCAGATGCCAAGGCGGACAACGCATTGATCGCGGAGGCGACCAAGGAGGCTGTCACATCGGTGCGGTGAGCCCGGTCGGCCGCTGCTGTGCCGCTTCGCGCCGAACACCGGTAGGCGTTGTGCCCCACCATCTTCGGCAGCATCGGGTGAAGGTGGCCTGTTCCGAGAGTCCGATCAGCGAGGCGACCTGACTCATCGGCATATCGGTGGTGGTGAGATAGCGGCGGGCCTCGTCGCGGCGCACGGTATCCACGATGGTGGCGAAGGAGCTGCCCTCGGCGGCGAGGCGACGTTGCAGGCTGCGCGGATGAATTGTCAAAAGCCTTGCGACAGCGGTGATTTCCGGCGGTGAGGTACCCAGTAGCTGTTGGACGGCGGCGCGGACCTTCGGCGCGATGGCGGCATCCGCGCCGCCGGATTGTTCGGCCAGGAATGCCATGGCCAAGCGGTGCAGGTTCTCATCGCCGCCGCTCAGCGACAGAGCCGCCAAGCGGCGCGGGATGCGCAATGCCGCCGCGGAACGCTCGACGCGCACGGGTGCGCCGAAGAACTCCTCATAGAGCCGGATCGGCGCGGCGGGCCGATGCGGCAGTTCGACCGAGCGCAGCCCGTACCGCTCGTCCACCAGTCGTTGGAAGGTGCGGTGCACGAAGGCCAGCCCGAGGTCGGTGCCCTGGACCGGTGTCGGCAGGCCGTGCCGGATTCCGTATCGCAGCGCGATCACGCCGCGATCGCCGTATGGATCGGGTTCGAGCGTGAGGTTCAGCGAGCGCGCGTGCAGGAACAGATAGCGTGAACAGCATTCGAGGACATCGGCGAGGGTCGGTGAATTCCGGATGGCCAGGGCCAGCGGGCCGAGCATATCGAGGTCCTGCCGCCGCGAGATGCGCAGGCCGAGATCGGGACAGTCGAGTCGCTGCGCGGCCAGCTCCAGCGCCGCGGCGACCGCCTGATCCGGTACCAGCAGATCGTCGGTATCGAGGGCGGCGATCGGCAGCCCGACGGTGGTGGCGAACTCTTCCGCGTTACCGCCGAGCTCGGCCACCGTCGCGCGGAACCCGCGCAGCCCTGCGGACCGGATCACGGACATGTCGCTCAGAATCAAATACTTGTCGCGCAAAGTCAAGAATCCGGTACGGTGCCCTCGCAGACTGGAGTGATGAGGCGAGCATCGCGCAGCAATTCGATGACGGATGGTGGCCCGGTGGTGGGTGGGACCGAGACCGCCGTACTTCCGGACCACCTCGATGTCGTGATCGTCGGCGCCGGACTGTCCGGCATCGGCGCCGCGTACAGGCTGCAGACCGAATGCCCGGGCAAGACCTACGCGGTGCTGGAGGCGCGCGCGTCACTGGGCGGGACGTGGGATCTGTTCCGCTACCCCGGAATTCGCTCGGATTCGGATATGTTCACCCTGGGCTATCCGTTCAAGCCGTGGCGGGACGCGAAGTCGATCGCCGACGGTCCATCGATCCTGCGCTACGTCAAGGAAACCGCCGCGGAGTTCGGCATCGACCGGCACATCCGCTACAGCACCAAGGTGGTCGGCGCCGACTGGTCCACCGAATCGGCGCGCTGGACGCTCACCCTAGAGCAGCGCGACGCCGCGGGTGTCACCGTGGGCCGCACGCTGACCTGCAACTTCCTCTATGCGTGTGCCGGTTATTACAACTACGACCAGGGCCACTCCCCGGAATTTCCCGGCATCGACTCCTTCTCCGGACAACTCGTGCATCCGCAGTTCTGGCCCGAGGATCTCGACTACACCGGCAAACGAGTCGTGGTCATCGGCAGTGGCGCGACGGCCGTCACGCTGGTGCCCGCCATGGCCGAGCAGGCCGAGCTGGTGACCATGCTGCAGCGCTCGCCGACCTGGATCAGCGCCGTCCCCGGCCGGGACAAGCAGGCCGACAAGATCCGCGAACTGCTGCCGCCCAAGTTGGCGCATCGCCTGATCCGCACCAAGAAAATCCTGTTCAGCATCGGCTTCTACCAGTACTGTCGCCGCCGTCCCGAGGCCGCCCGCAAACTGCTCACGGGTTTGACGACCCGGATCCTGAAGGACCGCAACGCCGTAGCCGAACATTTCACCCCGGACTACGACCCTTGGGATCAGCGGCTGTGCGCTGTGCCCGATGCCGACTTCTTCAAGGCGATGAAGAAGGGCATGGCCGAGGTCGTCACCGATCACATCGAAACCTTTGTGCCCGAAGGGATCCGACTGAAGTCCGGCCGAATCCTGGAGGCGGATATCGTGGTCACCGCGACCGGCCTGCAGCTGCTGGCCTTCGGCGGTATCGCCCCGCAGGTCGACGGGCGGCCGGTGCCGCTCTCCGAGCAATTCGTCTGGCAGGGTGCGATGCTCACCGGCGTACCCAATTTCGCGGTCTGCATCGGCTACACCAATGCCTCCTGGACGCTGCGCGCCGACCTCACCTCGCGACTGGTCTGCAAGGTCGTCAATCACCTGGACCGCAACGGCTATGCGGCCGTGGTGCCGAAGCCGGATGGCCAACTCGACGAGCGCCCGCTGCTGGATCTGGCCTCCGGCTATATCCAACGCTCGATCGGTGACTTTCCCCGGCAGGGTGATCGGCATCCCTGGAAGGTGCGGCAGAACTATCTGCTCGACTCGGCCACCACGCTGCGCACCAGCCTGCACAAGACCTTGGAGCCGATGCCGTATTCGGCTGTGCGCCAACGCGATCTGTCCGTCACCGGGTGAGAGCCGGTGCGGTCCAGTCGATCCGGTGGTCGAACATCCAGCTCAGCGGGGCGACACCGGCCTTGGCGGCCTTCTTCAGGAAATAGGGTGTGAGCAGGCGGACCAGCAGGCGGCCCAGCCCGCTGGATGCCTTGTCGCTACTGGTTTCCGCGCCGTGCGCGACCACCCGCTCGACACGTTCGCGGCGGCGGTCCTCGAAGGCGGCCAAGGCCGCCGTGGTGTCCGGAATATCGCGCAGGCAGATCGCCAGCGTCACCGCGTCTTCCACCGCCATCGACACACCCTGGCCGGACGATGAGGCCACCGCATGCGCGGCATCGCCGACAATGACCATCTTGTCGTTGTGCCATGTGGCGACCGTCGGCATGTCGTACTGGTTGAAGGCGGAGACGAAGGTGTCATCGGTGGTGGCGGCGACGATCCGGGCCGCGGGACCGCGATCCGCCGAGAGCAATTCGACCAGCTGGGCCCGCCACTGCGCCGCGCTGGCCGAATCCTGCGCTGAAAGCTCCTGCGTCCGAGGCATATTGGCGAACCACCAGATCTCGCCGTCCGGTGCGACGAAGTATCCGAAGAACGCCTTCTTCCCGAAGATCATGTTGTACACGCCAGGGCGCAATCCGAGTTCCCGGTGCAGGGCAGGATCGGTGACGAACCCGCCGAGTCCGTAGATGCCGAGGAAATGTGCCTTCGGCGCGGTCGGATCGATGATTTCCCTGGTGCGGGAGCGGATTCCATCGGCACCGATGAGTACGTCGGCCTCGATCGTGGTGCCGTCCGCGAAGGTCGCGCGGACGCCATCGGCGGTCGAGGTCGCATCCACCAGCCGCTTGCCGTATTCGAACCGCACCCCGCGACGCGTCGCCTCGGCATTGAGCGCTCGATACATATCGCGGCGCTTGATGCTGTGGGTGACGGTTCCGTCCGGCAGTGTGCCGCCGATCGGCATATCCGTGATGTGCTTACCCGCGCTGGTCGAGAAGGACAGCGTGGCGGTCGGATGCCCGATCTCGGTCACCACATGATGCGCGTCCAGCAATGCCAGTGCCGACAGCCCGTTCACCGCGACCGTCAGATATGCGCCGATCTGCCCGGCCGCCGCCTCCTCGTAGGCCTCGTACACGATGGGCTCCAGGCCCGCCTGCTGCAATGCCATCGCGGTGACCGGCCCGGCGATCCCGCCGCCGATGATCAGTGCCGTCTTCATGGTGTGTCTCCCGAATCTCTCTTGATCCTGCGGTATCTTGGCTATCAAGACATTAGTAGTTTGACGATCAAGAGGCTTGAATGTCAAGAGAAAAATCCGAGGCACGGGATGAGCTGGCCGAACTGCGTGCCGAGGTCGGCCGCGAGGCGCAGGCGCTGCAGGCCGCGGTCGACGCCGTCGACCAGGCCGCCGCGACCCATCTCGGCGTCAACCGCACCGACCTGCGCTGCCTGGAAATCCTCGTGGACGGCGAATCCACCCCCGGTGCCCTCGCCGCCGAATTGAGTCTGACCAGCGGCAGCGTCACCACCATGCTGGACCGGCTCGCGAAACTCGACTACGTCGCGCGCCATCCCGAACCCGGTGACCGGCGCAAGGTCATCATTCGGATCACCGATAGGGCAATGGCCGAAGCCATGCGGATCTACGGCCCGATCGCACAGGAGGGTGCGGGGGAGGTGGCGCGCTACAGTGCCGCCGAATTGCGCACTGTCCTGGACTTTTTGCGTCGGTCACGCGAACTGCAAGACCGTCACCGCACCCGGATCGCGGATCTACGCGAACGCTGAATTGCCGTGCGCAAGTGGGTGTTGAGGATTGCCCATGGTCGGCACTGACAACCGCTACTTGCGGGCGATCAGCTCCAGCGCGATATTGTCCGGGTCGCGGAACTCGAGGATATAGCTGAACCCGATATCCTTGATGTCCTCGCGCGCGACCCCACACGCATCGAGATGCGCTGCGGCAGCTTCCAATTCGGCCAAGGAGTCGAGCGGAAACGCGAGATGATCTAGCCCGACCCGGTTTTCGTCGAAGCTATCGGTGCCGACCGGCCGCAACCCGATCATCCCATGCTCCATCCGATAGATCACCCCGCCGAACAGAAACCCGAGCTGCTCCCGCGTAGCCGCATCGGCATCGGCGGGCACCTCGAGCGCAACCGGCCACCCGAACACCTTCTCGTAGAAGGCCCGCGACCGATCGATATCGCAAACGGTCAGCCGGACATGGGCAATGGCACTCGTCGCAATAGGCATGCCCCCATGCTCGCACCCATCCTCACCTACCCGCCGGTTATCCCTTCCCACCAGGCGTTTAGGTAACAACCACCACCATGCGGTACCGTTGCCTCTGCCGACGCGGGGTGGAGCAGCTCGGTAGCTCGCTGGGCTCATAACCCAGAGGTCGCAGGTTCAAATCCTGTCCCCGCTACAAAAGCGCAGGCCAGAGAGATTTCAATCCCTCTGGCCTGGGCCATTTTTCACGTGACTCGACGCTTATTCGACGCTTTAATCTGTGAACACGCCAGCCTGAAGACTGTTGCGATCGGTTTGCTGTGGCGACGGTGTCTCGCGAGGGGGCGCACCCTACGCCACTCACTGGTGACCGCCAGCTCGAGAGTCACTACCTGTGCGGCAGGTCGTGTGATTTATATCACTACCGAATCTGCTGGTCGTGAGACTGCGCGACAGTGAGTCGATGCAGGTGGACCCGCTGGGCGAGATCTTCAGCGTCGGCTTCTTCCGAAACCTCGACCCGTCGGAGGTGGTGCGCCGCTTCAGCAA
This sequence comes from Nocardia sp. CA-119907, assembly GCF_050955995.1. Classification (NCBI taxonomy): domain Bacteria; kingdom Bacillati; phylum Actinomycetota; class Actinomycetes; order Mycobacteriales; family Nocardiaceae; genus Nocardia; species Nocardia sp. CA-119907. Next base: position 8,180,314 of record NZ_CP192091.1, on the reverse strand, counting down.
AGGCGACGACTCCGGCCAGGAGTCGGACTTCGAAGAGCTCAACGACAGGATGGTCGAGTTCCTCGGCAAGACTGGCGGCGGGCACGGAGGCGGTCACGTGGGCGTCTTTCGGGCCGGTGCATGGAGCGTGGCCATCGAACCGGTCGGGTGGTGGATGACTGACCGCAAGACGCTGGCGGAACTATCGCGAGACTGTGAGGTCCTGGCGATCACCATCCACGGCTACGCCGAGCACAGCCTCGAGTACGCGATCGACGGGACGATCGTGACCGGCCACCGACTGGAGTACCCGCATATCCGTTGGGGTTGCGACCCCGACCGGCTCAACGACTACATGCGCGAGCTGGGCATGGAGCTGGACATGACCGACGATGACTATGTTTATGACGCCGATGAAGACGAGAGCGACTCGGACGCCTGGGACATCAGCTACAGCGCCATCGTGCCGAGAGCCTTCGCCCTGGCGGCGAAGGTCACTGGGGTGTCGTTCACGGCAGACATGCTGGACCAGCCCCTGCTCGTCGGACCTATCGCCTACCGATGGTCACCTCCCGACCACACCACCGCTTGACCCGACGCCGCCGCAATACCGTTCGCGGGCGCGGGCGCCCGCATCGACCATGTCGAGCAGACTGTGCTCACCATGCGCAAGCTCTACGCCGACCCCGGCTACCGCCCGGCGCCCGCGCGTCCGGAAGGCCCGGCGGTGCTGATCGCCGCATGGGGAAAACGGTTGCTGCGCATGGCCGCTCAGCACGCCGATGTGGTGAGTCTGTCCGGTGCCGTGCCCGCGAAATCCGGGCTGCCGACCGCCGCCGACCCGGACACGCTCGCCGAACGCGCCGAGTACGTGCGCGCCTTGCTCGGTGAGCGTCGCGATCAGGTGGAAATCAACGTCGCCATCTGGGGCGTGGCCTCCCCGTCCGAACGCGACACCCTTGGCCAACAGGTGCGCGCGTTTCTGCCCGGATTCACCGACGACCAGATCGATGCCACCCCCACGGTCATGGTCGGCACTCCTCGGCAGATCGCCGAAAATGTGCGCGAATTCCGCGAGCGCCACGGAATCACGTATTTCACTGTGCAGGAACCGGCTATGGAGAGATTCGCACCGGTCATCGAACTACTGAAGTAGCCGGCCCGAGCGGTTGCAGCAGCGGGCCGCCAGCAGGACGACATCCAGCCGGATCACGGTCCCACTGGGTCGAATAGCGCGCGTTGGCCGGTTGCGCCCGCCTCGCTCCGACACCGGCGCACGTTGCCGGTCTGACCATGCGCTGGAACTCCGGTCCGGTCGAGGGCCGGGTCGATCACATCAAAATGATCAAGAGGCAGATGTGCGGACATCCGGATCAGCGACGGCTGTAAACACACCTGTCAGCGTGTTACTCGCTACGAGATACCTTGCCCTGAATCTGAGAGTCGCTTGTTCCGCCGTAGTCCGCATACATGTAGGTCGCCGAAACCACCCGGCTACTGCCGGCCTCACACTTCGGATCGCGCAGGCGAGTAAACGCGAACCCGTTGCCGGTACCAGGCTGATACAGCAGCAATTCGGTTGCCGGCGGACCCGCCCGAAATGGCATCTCGTCTCGGAACGAAATCGCGGTCGGCGGGGTGGTTTCGACGCTGGCCGTGCCGTTACGCAAGGTGACCAGGACCCCGAACATGTTGTCCGGCGCATCCTTCGGCGGATACCACTGTGTCACGTCGCCCGTATAGACGGCCGTCTGTCCCTCGTCGATCCAGTCCGACACGTTCCTGCCGCAATGGGCGTCGGTGACGAGCCCGGCCAGGACACCGGACGGGGTGCCGATGCCCGTGATCAGCGGCGGAATCGTGACCACCGCACTGACGAGAATGGCAACTACCAGCACTGCTCCGCCGCGCATCGAGGCGGCACGCGTCCGACCGGATCGGTTGCTGTACAGGTGCACGAAGGCTGCCGTGAACGCTGCGGCAACTGCGAAGCACGCCGCGACGACGCTCGTGTCGAGGCGTCCGGGTAGCTCCGGCCTGTAGTCGGACAAGTACAGCTCGGTTCCCACCCACTGAGCGAAGAAACTGGCAACTATTCCACCCGCGATGGTGCCGCCAGGCGCGAACGAGTATGGCAACAGCCCGAAAAGGCCAGTGACGAACAGCACCGGGCTGATCACAAACAGGAACGGCCAATAGACCGCGAAGTTGGCGGCGAAGCGTCCACCCGCTTCGAGATCTTCTGCCGGCCCCGAGAACAGTCCGAGCCCGATCGCCAGCCACGCCGCAGCCAGCGCGCCGACGGCAATGACCTGCAATATGTACGCGAGACGGTTCAAGCGATTCCGCGATGTATCACGAGCAAACACGCGGTCACTCTATCGACCAGTTATGTCCGATCAGGTGACCAAATGTGGAGAAATCGTGCAGGTCCGGTAGGGATTCCGAAGTCGCGGAGCCCCAACCTGTTCAGAGGACATCGCGAGTACAGCAGGATCGGCGGCAATTCAGATACGCCCAGCGCTGGCCAATAGCCTCGCCAATGGTGTTCGCCCCATGTCACGGGCGGCACAGCGAAGGCAGGTCGTTCGGGTCGCAGCGCTCGCCGCCCATGCTTGCAGCCCTTTGAACATTCTCAACTCGGCATTACCGAGCGTTCCAATCGAGCGGTGGATGCTCTGCTGAACCCGTGACCTACCCTGCCGTCGGCATTCGTGAACATCTTGAGGCGCCGCGACCGGGACGCAGTCACCGCGGGCCTAACCATGGCATGGAGCAGCGGAACGGTCGAAGGGCACGTCAACCGCATCATTCTCAAACGGCAAATGTTCGGCCGAGCGAAGACTGACCTCCTCCGAAAGCGAATCCTGTTGAGTGAGTGAACAACCCGGGATCCGCGATCGCTGAGTAGGCCCGGGGCGCGGTGGCGGGATTGCTCCTGCTCCGTTTCCCCGGACCTCTCGCCGAACCCGCCGTGCGCCTCTCAACGCAACGGGCTCTCCACGGTTTCTGCCGTCAGGCTGGTTGAAGAGTCGCCCATCGATTCGGGATCGTATGCCCGCGCCAGCGATAACGGGTGACCGTCACGCTGTTCAGGTCGAACAACACGGTCCCGTCCGCCGCCGTGATGGGCAGCCACCGCCCAGCGGGGGTGGTGTAGCGACGGCGAATGTCGGTCCAATTCCAGCGGTGCCGGGTCTGCAACATCACAATCATCCGTTTCCAAACGAACTTCTGGACAACGGCGAACCGCTGCTTCGCCACGGCATGCTTGAAGCAGTTGGACCAACCACGCAGAATCTGGTTGAGCCGGGTGATCACAAAGCTCAGACTCTGCTGGGACAACCGATGGGTCAGGGCACGGACTTTCACCTTCAGCGACCGGAGGGGCCGGTCACCGATGAAGGTGTAGACGAACCACTTATCCGAGCCACGCTTGCGACGCCACTGGATGTGGAATCCCAAGAAATCGACCCCGTCCGATAGGTGCCGCACCGTAGTTTTCTCCGGTGATAGCCGAAGCCCTAGCGGTGCAAGCACTTTCGCGATCTGTTCGCGTATCGCCTCGGTGTCGTGCTCGGTCCCGTGGACCAGCACGACGAAGTCGTCGGCGTAGCGGACGATCCGCCACGTCGGCAACCCCTTGCGGCGACGGTAGGCCCGCTTGGCCTCACTGGCCATCGTCGCGCCCGGCTTCCATGGCGCCATCACCTGCTCATCGAGCACGCTCAGCGCGATGTTGGCCAGCAGTGGCGAGAGGATGCCGCCCTGCGGGGTGCCGGTCATCGTGTCCTGATACTCGCTGAGCTCGGTGAGGATCCCGGCCTTCAGGAACGCTTTGACCAGCATCAGGACGCGTTTGTCGGTGACCCGCAACCGAACCCGGTCCATCAGGGCCGTGTGGTCGATCCGGTCGAAACACGCCTCGATATCCGCATCCAGCACCCAGCGGTAGCCGCGGGTGCCGTAATAGTGGATCTCGGCGATCGCGTCCTGCGCCCGCCGGTTGGGCCGGAAACCGTAGGAGACCGGCTCGAAATCGGCCTCGAAAATCGGTTCCAGCACCAGCTTGAGCGCGGCCTGAACGACCCGGTCGGTCACCGTCGGAATCCCCAAACGGCGGACTTTTCCCGCCCCGCCCGGTTTCGGGATCTTGCGCTCCCGCACCGGAACAGGCCGAAACGACCCGTCTTTCAACGAGTCCCGCAGGTCATTCAGGAACCCCGGAACCCCGATCAACTCCTCGACGTCGCTGACGGTCATGCCGTCGACGCCAGGAGTGCGAGCCCCGTGGTTGCCCGCGACTCGGTCGAACGCCACGATCAGCGTCGCCGGGTCGTGCACGAAGTTGAACAGGTCATCGAACCGGCGGCCAGGATCGGCCACCGCCCAACGGTGAAGCTTGGCCTGCATCTCCGATACCCGCCGGCGCGGCCCCACGGGCTCGATCGGCGTGGCGTCACCATTCGGTGGCGCGTCTTTCGGCATTGCAGCATCCGTCCTTTCTCGAAAACCGCTGCCGCCCTTCGCCATGTGACCGGCTTTCCCGGCCTCGGACTACTACGGCGGCTCCGCCCCACCCGGCCCGTTCGACGGTCGATGCGTCTATCCCCAAGCTGCGCAACCGGATTGCTCGCCGCTCGGGGAACCTGACCGAATGGTTCCCGTGTTCGCTATGTTTCGCTCGACGAAGTAGGAGCCCAACTGTGTCCCTGCGGCATCGCCACGAGTACGCCGTAGACCTTCCCCGTGGCCTCCGGACCGGCTTTCGTAAACCGATCCAGGAGTTCCCCAACCACCACGAAAGTGGCGGGTGCGCACCGCTTCCTGCCCAGATCCGCCAGGTTCGAGCAGGCGGCACATAAAGGGACGTAACAACGCTGGTTCCTCGCGTACTCCTCTTCATCCCGCTCGCCGGACCCGCACCATCTGGCAGTACTGGCCACGTCCCGGCTTTGTCAGGGCCGCTCCCACCCTCCCCGGCACCACCCGGATCAGGCTGCCCTCAGCTCCATCGACCTGCTACGACAGGCCGACGATGAAGGTCTCTCACCTCCATTCGAAACACAGCGCCTCACGGCGCAAACCAAATTTGTGCCAGATCCCGGATTAGCGTGCCGTTGACAATTTAGCGTTGGATGCGGTGGGCGAGCTGGACTCGAGATCGGCGGAATGTTTTCTGCCAGTGCAGTTCATCCTGTGTCATCGAAGGTCACTATCGCGTGGTGTCGGCCACTACAGTCGCGATCCGTATTGCAGCGACCAGAGCGTCAGGAGCGGGGTTGCTGAGAAGGAGATCGAACCCTGGTGCTCGCATAATCAATTCGCCGTGCTCGACATCGGTGCCTCGGGCGGCGAGATCCGCGACGACGTCCGGATAGGGCCGATGGTAGAGCTCGACCCCCTCGTAGGCGACCGACTCGGCCGGCGAGGAAATTGCGATCGAGATCATGTGATCGTTCTCGTCGAAACCGAGTTCCAGGCCATGGGCGATGTAGCTGTCCACGGCTGCGGGACCGTAAGGAGACACACTTTCAAAACATCCCCCGAGACGTTCGCGAAGCTCGTCGCGACCGTCACCCAACTGGGCCAGCTCGATGCCCACATGAGGTATCAAGACGTGACGCTTGATCGGTGTTGTTGCCCACTCACCTACGAAACCCCCTATTGCGGCGCGGTATCCGCGCGGGTACATCCCCACCACTTCTGCCGTCTCGTGGTCGTTGCCTTTCCTCCACAGATGGAATCCGAGGTCAGGGAAATCACAGCCGCCGTGTTCCATCTCAATACACCGCGCGCCGTGCGCGGCAAGTTCATCTCGGACCTGCTCATAGGGCAATTCGAGCAGTGGGACGTCCTCGTAAACGGTATCGGGGTCGGTCAACTCCAGGTAGTGCAGGCGCTCGAGATGGTCGTGATGCAGGATCAGCCCGAGCTCCACGTAGTGGTCGGTCAGGCCGATTTGCGTGCTGCCCTTCCGGAACGTTTCATGCTGGCCGAGCCGGGCGTGCAGAGTCGCTCTCTCCTCCCCGAACCGCGCTTCGGCCACACCATCGAAAGGTCGCACTTCATACATCACGTACACCCGGCCTTCGTTCGGTAGTCGATTACGGCGCGATCAGTGTGAAGCCCATGGCTGGGGATCGATACATCGGTAGCTTCCCAGGCCAGGGAAGGCACAACCTGGAACGTCCTGCCCTGTGTGTCAATCCCCTCGAAGTGTGGAGGGTTCCTTTATGCGGCCTCGTCTCGTGACAGGGCTACTGCGGCCTCCGCTCGGACGGTCGCCATGTGGGTCTCGTAGTCGATTGGCGATCTCCCGCCGCACAGGGAGTGGCGGCGAGCGGAGCGGTTGACAAACCGAACGACGCCAGAGAGAGTGGTCGCGTCCGCCCCATCGGGGCGTGTTACGCAAGTGGGGGGTTGATGTCGATTTCAGAGATGACCACGCTTTGCCGCGAGGTGGAGTGATGGCTGGCGGGTTCTACAACCACTATGATGACCCCGATGAATTCTGGGATGAGGAACCTCTCGAGCCGAGCCCTGAGGCTTCTCCTGCGCCGTCGGCGTCTGCGCATCCTCATCCCGCAGGTCGGTCTTCTTCGTACAGTCCGCCCCCTCCGGTAACTTCCCCTCCTCCTGTCGCACACCCTCTCTCGTTCAGTCAGCCTTCTCCTCCCCCTCGCAATACGGCACCCACGCCGAGCTCGTCGGCCGGTCCGATGATCAGGCTCGGCATCACCCCACCTGAGAAATCGTCCTTGGTTTCCGTGGAGGTGGGTTCCGATCGTCTGCCCATAGGTATCGCGCTGGGTCGTAGCTGGAAGAATTCGTTCGATCCGTCGCAATACGGCCGGTCGATTATGGACGCCTATCGCTATGGGCTCTATGTGATGGCTGCTCGCATGGTCGAGTCCGGAGCGCTGCCTCCATCCACAGTGCCGTCGCTGCGTGATGCCGCTCCGTTGCTGTTGAGGACCCGTACTATCGACGAGTTTCGGGAGCTGTACGATCATCTATTTCTCGAAAATCCAATTACGGTTCATGGGCCGGGGCGTAACGCGTACGGTCAGCCAGCGCTGACAGTCACCGCAACGGAGTCCAAGCTGATCTCGATCGATATCGATCCTGGATGGGCGGAGGGGACCGATGCGAATTTCATCGCCCAGGACATTCTCGAATGCTGTCAGCAAATTCGAGCGAAGAAAGCCCAGCCTGTGCAGGACGTATACCTGGATCAGGAATCGGATAGCGAGTTGGCCTCGCGAGTCGTGCAGCATGAGCAGTATCTATTGCAACATGGATAGGGGTGGCGATGTATCGCGATGGGTATGGCCGAAGTCTCACGCATCGGGCGATGAAGTGTATCCAATAGAAGTGCAGAGTTGATCGAGAGGCGAGGCGGCCTTCCGTCGCATCGCTAATTTTGAGCACTTGGACAGCGTGACCTAATGCGCCTGGGGATGGGCGCCATTTAGTGAGTAAGCATATCAAAGTTACGATCAGAATGGACGTTGGATTCTTGTGGCCGAATTGACGGAAGCGAGCCTGGCGCAGCTCAGGGACACCTTCTCGCAAAAGGTGGATGAAGTCAAGAAGACGCCGGACAAAATCAATAACGCAGTCGACGATTTGAAGTACGTCGCACCCCTGGTGTACATGAAGGTGAGCGAAGTCAGGGATGACATACAAGAGACCCTCTCTGACCTGTTCGAGAAGCTCAAAGAGGCCGTTGAGGGGATGTTCGCCCCCTGGTTATTCCTGGATTACGCGGCCAAGTGGCAAGTCATAGGTTCCCAGGTCCGCGCGTGTAATGGCATGCAAGGTAACCGTGATTTGAACATGGAGGGGCGATGGGATGGGAGTGCTTACAAATCTTTCAAGACGACAAAGGAAAGTCAGCAGGCGGCCATGACCACCATCGACAATATGTGCACCACTATTCACGACAAACTTATTACGGTGGCGGAAGAGGGGCAGAATCTCTATCTGAACATCGTCAACAAACTGTCGACGATAATTGCTCAGGTTGCGACGTTCGCCGAGGAGACGGCGGGCACACTTGGCGTTGCTTCGATCTGGACCATCAACAATTTGAATTCGGCTATTGTGGCGGCCGTTGAACTCATCGTCCAGGCACTTACCGACTTCGTAAAGACCGAGAGCAAGGTGTACGTCGCCAGTCAGGATCTCAAGAACCTTGTCAGGGCCCCGAGCGGGTTCGATGTTGCTAAATCGGGCAAAGTGACTTGGCCGAGCAGTGCAAGTGATCTGTTCGATAACAAAGACGACGATTGGAAACAGGACGGAGCAGCGTAATGTGTGGACATTCGTCGGCCGGCGAGGATATTTCTGTGGCGTATGCGCGATCAACGGAAGGCCGTGGTCATCTCTATTCGGCTCAGAAGATCATAGCTGCGGTGGCGGGTGTGTTCGTTTTGGCAGCGTGTGGTGCAGGGGAGGTTGTTACGCCGACTGCGGAGTCGAGTTCTCCAGCAGTGCCGACGGCAAGCACCGTGGCATGCACTGAGACAGAATTCTACTCGCGGAACTCCGACGATAAATATTTGACAGCGGAACTTTCGAAAATGCAGTTTCCTGCGGGAACCTGCTTGTTCATGGTGAACACGGGCTATGCGCTCGACAAACCGGACACAAGACACATTACTGTTCACCTCGACGTGGCGGCCTCGACGAGTCCGGACGATCTACGTCCGGTTGCTACTGATATCGCACACGTTCTCAAGAAAACTGAAATCGGGCAGCATACCTCGGTCGTAGATATCAACAACTGGGGCACCGCGAAGCCGAAGTACCGAACGCTTCTAACCGACGAAGACTTCCAAGAACACCCGTGGAACGGCGTGCCATCCAAGGAGGCCGAGATGGCGATCTGGAAGATTGTGGATCCAAAATGATGGGGGCGTCCGTAAATATCTTCCAGAAAACGAATAGCTGCGGAGTGATTGTCTATGGCTAGAGATTTGAATGTTGACCTCGATCTTCTCGAGAAGGTTTCCAAGGTTTGGCTGAACGATGTGGCGCCAGAATTGGGGAAGACAGCTGCAGACATCGACGCGTTGAAATACACTGTCGTGCAGTTCGGGCCCCTCTTCGCCGGTATGTGGTTTGAATATTCCCAAGCGGCTGATTTCATTCAAAACCGCCTCAACGAGGCCAAGCCCGTGGCTGAACAGATTGGCAATGCGCTGCATACAGCCCGCACCAGCTTCGGGCAGCAACAAGAACAGCAAGCGCGAGATACAGAGAAACTCAAGGAAGCGGTCGACAATCCAGGAAATTAGTACGCGGTCCGGATGACAACCGTCATGGTGCCCGCGATCTAGCATCCTGGTCAATTCGGTGATCCGGTCATCCGGCGGCGCCGCCGCGATGCGGTGGTGAGCCGCACCCTCGGCCGACTTCCGGCCGTGTCGGCATCCGGGAGCCGCCTCCGGCCGAGTTGCGCGGAAGGCGGACTGCGGCGAGTACCCCGTGTCGGCGATGGTCCCGAGGGCATTTCGGCCATTAGAGGGGGCTGCCCTGACAGGGGCTGGCATCCTTGTTGGCACTCCAGCAACCTGCGACGTAACGTCCGTGTCATGTCTAAGCAATTATTCAGCGAATAGGCGCAGTGCAGGGCCGCTGTCGGCAGGACATGCCTCGACATATAGGGCGAGATGAACGGCGATCGAACAAAAGACGAAAGGCGCTCCGGCAAGGGCGAGACCGTCCTTCTGAGAAGAAGTCTCCGTGCCTCGCAAAAGATCTGACCATGCTGGTCCCGGCGCTGTCCGCGCCGCACGCGTCATGCAGTGCTGACCGGTCCGATTCTCGACGGCAGTGACACATCATGCTTTCCATCGAGTGCCGGTACGACCCTGGGCCGATGACGGTCGTGCAAGCCAAAGTTGTACGGTGGCTTCATAAATCGTGCGCCGCCCAATATTGCCGTCATCGCCGCGAAGCCGCCGAGGTCATCGCCGCGGACACGGCGCGGCGGCAAGCGCACACCGCGCGGCCGCCGGACCAGGTGCATTCGCCGGCTAGTGGGTGACTCCAGATGACCGACGTATCCCCGGCCGTCCCGGAAAGTGAGGTGCACCTGGGGGTGCATCTAGGTGATCACGTCTTCGATTACCGGGCCGCGGCATCGGCCGCACGTAACTTCATCAAGGATTGGCGGCGAATGCATTGGGAGGCAATCGATGTGCTGTGCGACAGCATCGAGGGTCTGCCCCGATTGCCGTGCGAGAGGCTGTTCGTGCAGTGGTGAAGAAGCCGACCGGGTGCCGCATTCCGGACAACGATGTGCGGGACAGGTCAACGGCGACCATGCGGCACCCACGCCGACGAAACATCGCTCAGCGAGCCGGGCAGCCGGTCACCTGTGTTCGGCCGTCTATTCCGCGGACAGGCGTTTCGGGAGCGCGAACACTCCTGCGGCAATGGCGATGAGGATGCCGATGGCCCACCACAGGGTCTGCGCGAAGGTGTGAGACATGTTGTGCGCGTTGGCTTGTAGTCCGGATCGGGTGAGCGCCTGTTGGAGCGGTTCGGCGAACGGTTGTCCGGCTGGGGGCTGGCAGCTGGCGGGTACGGCGGTGGGGTCGGTCGCGGCGGAGCGATCGTGGACGCAGGCACGGAACTGGGTCAGGATCTGCTCTTGGGCGGAGGCCGGGATGTCGAGGTCGGTGAGTTGTTGTCGTAGCGCGGGGCTTGCGGCGGCGGTGCCATGTGCTGAGGTCTGGTCGAGTTGAGTGAAGAAGAAGACACCGGCCAGCGCGACACCGAGGGCCATGCCGACCTGCTGGATCGTCGACAGCTGCCCGGACGCGGACCCGGCATCGTGTGCGGAGACCCCCGACAGGATCAGGTCTACGGCGGGGGCGACGAAGAGTCCGAATCCGAATCCGCTGACCGCGAGTGGCGCGAACGTCTGCCCAGAGGTGATGCCGGCACCGTAGCGCGCGGCCAGATACAGGTACATGCCGAATCCGGCGGCATTGATCAGCGCGCCCGCGAACATGACCAGCCGCCCGTAGCGCGGCACGAACACCTGCACGCTGGTCGCGGCTCCGGCGGCAGCGGCGACCGCGAACGGCGACGCGCTCAGCCCGGCCCGCAGCGGCGTCCAGCCCAGCCCGGCTTGCAGATACAGCGTCCATACCAGGAAGTAGCCACCGAGCGCGATCCAGAACAACAGCCACACGATCATGCCCGCGGTGAATGTGCGGGCCCGGAACAGATCCAGCACGACCAGCGGTGATCCGACCGCCGCGATCCGATGCCGCTCGAAGACCACGAATACCGCCAGGACAAGCGCGGATGCGGCCATCAGCCCGAATGCCCATACCGGCCAGCCCAGGGCGCGTCCCTCGGTCAGCGGATACACCAGCAGCAGCACCGCACCGATCGCGAGCACGGTTCCGATCGGATCCAGTCGGTCCGCGGTGGCCGAGCGGGACTGCCGCACCAGAACCATCGCCGCCGGCACGGCGAGCACTCCGACGGGCACATTGACCAGGAAGATCGGCCGCCACGCCCAGCCGAACAGATCGGCCTGCACCAGGATTCCGCCCAGGATCAACCCGGCCACCGACGCCGAGCCCAGCACGCCACCCCAGATGCCGAGCACCTTGCCGCGCTCGGCGATGGGGAACGACACCTGCATGATGGCCAGAATCTGCGGGACCATCAGCCCGGCCGTCGCGCCCTGGACCACCCGCGCGGTGATCAGCCAGGCCGGGCCCGTGGCGATCCCGCACGCCAGCGAGGCGACCGTGAAAAGGGTCAGTCCGACCAGCAGGATGGTTTTGCGGCCGAATAGATCGCCGAGTCGGCCGCCGGTGATCAGCAGCGCCGCGAACCCGAGCAGATAACCCGACACCACCCACTCCAGATCCGCGTACGGCGCGTCCAGATCCCGCTGTATCGTCGGGAGCGCGACGTTCACGATCGTCACATCGAGCAGATCCATGAACCCGGCCACCAGCAGCACCACCAATGCGAGCCAGCGCCGCCGATCCGGCGTCGGTTCGATCGATACCTGTGTCGGGAGCTCGGGCTGGATGTCGGATATCTTGCGCATCGGCTCGCCCTCCTGTTCGGCCATGCGGAGGTGGATCCGCTGGCGTGTCATGTCACCCCGGTTTCGGCCGTCATAGATATGACGGATCACGACCCGTCGACATGACAGACGGATCGGAACGGGAAGGAGATATCGCCGATGACCGATGAGACCCAGTGGCTCGGGCAGCGTTTCGAAGACCACCGCGCCCACCTCACCGCCGTCGCCTACCGGATGCTCGGGTCGGCGAGCGAGGCCGATGACGCGGTCCAGCAGGCATGGCTGCGGCTGGACCGCGCCGACACCGCGGGCGTGCGCAACCTGCGCAATTGGCTGACCGCCGTCGTTGCCCACATCTGCCTGGACATATTGCGCGCCCGCAAGGCACGCCGCGAAGAGTTGGTCGGCGCGCTACCGGCCGATCTGCCCATCGTGCCCGCGGACACCGTGGATCCCGAACAAGAGGCGGTAATGGCCGACTCGGTCGGGCTCGCACTACTGGTCGTGCTCGATACCCTCACCCCCGCCGAGCGGCTGACTTTCGTATTGCACGACCTATTCGATCTTCCTTACGCAGAACTCGCCCCCATCCTCGGCCGCACCCCGGCCGCGGCCGCGCAACTGGCCGTCCGTGCCCGCCGCCGCGTCCGCGGCACATCCATTGTCGATACCGACCGCAGCATCGCCGATGAACGCGCCGTTGTCGACGCCTTCCTCATGGCGGCCCACGCCGGTGATTTCGACGCGCTCATCGCCGTGCTCGACCCGAATGTCGAACTGCATGCCGATGGCGTCGCCGTACCCAGCGGACAACCGGTCCGTATGCACGGCGCACGCCGCGTCACCGCCAGCGCCCTCATGTTCTCCGCCCGCGCCCGCCACACCCGCCCCGCCCTCATCGACGGCCATGTCGGACTGGTCGTCGCACCCAACGGAATCCTGGACTGCCTCCTCGCCTTCACCATCACCGACCACCGCATCACCACCATCGACATCATCGCCGACCCCCAACGCCTCGCCACCATCTCGCTCGCCGTCCCCGACATGACGCAGCTGCCGAGGCCCGAAGCCTAGCGGCGGAACAGCTTTCGCTCAGCGCTATACGGTGCTGTTTCAGTGGCAGCCGTCGGGCCACCGCGTCCGTGCCGCGCTACTCGCCGCGGCCTTCGACTGGTCGATGACCCAAGCGCGGGCCGCATGGATTGCTGGGACCGGTCCGCGCCATGGGAGTGCGGCCCCGGCACCGCTTACGTCAGGGGGTATCGGCGAACGGAATCGCCTGGCCCGTCGCAGTCCTGCGGGCCGTTGTGCCGCGCGGCGCTCACCGTTGGCGGGGATTGCGCCCCTCGATGTCTGGATACCCTGCGAAGTGCAATCAACCGAAAAGCGAGAGGTAGCAATATGATCCGTAAGGTTCTTCTGACAGTCACGGCTGGCATCCTGATCAGCACACCTGCTACAGCTTCGGCCGATGTCGCGGTTCCTGAATTCATCGCCGACCAGCCCGCTACCGCGCAGGAGGTGGCGGTCAGCACCGGATCGGGAGTGGCGGACGCCGTCATCAATGGGCTGATTGCCGCGATCTTCGGTCCGAATGATCCATCTACGTGCAAATTCCCCTACTGCTTCTGAGGATTTGCCGCTGAGATATAGCGAGAAGGCCCCGGTGTCTTGCTGAACCGGGGTCGCCTCAGCACAGGCGTCAGCGATGGCCGTTGACAAATGCCACGATCTCATCCAGCCCGGGTTGATACCCGTCTGTCGTGTCGACCTCGATCGCGGGTACCTCCAGCGAAACTCGATCGAATTCGCACGGTACTTGGACGGTATCGGTGTGCGGTACGGAATGTGCTCGCCGCAAGGGATTTTCACTGGTTCGCTGGTGAATTCGGGTCATCGCGATCGCGGGGTCGACCGCGCAGTGCACGATTCGAATTGCGGCGAGATCGCGCAGTGGCTCGAGTCCGGGCCGCCACAGCTGATCCTGAAATGCGGCCTCCGCCACAACGGTGACTCCCGCTCGGAGCAGGAGTTCCACTGTGGCGAAGAAGGTCGGCAGCGTTCGCAGACTCAACGGCAGATCGCCGGACACCCCACTCTCGTGGCCAAGGCGTGTGCGAGCGTTGTCTTCCCAGCTCCCGGCGATCCGCTCACTACGACGAGGGTGGGCAGACGCGTCATGGTCACCGCCCGTTCGGAGCCGACGCACGTCGAGTGGTCGTTCGAGTCCGAATCGCCTCGGCCACTTCGTCAACCGCAGTGCGGATCATGACCCCGTAACCGTCGTTGCCGAGTGCATCCAGACATTCTCGTGCCGCGTCGATCTCCTGCTGTGCCGCGTCGAACGAACCGAGCCGCCGATAATTGTCGGCCAGATTCAAATGCAGCGACGGATAGAAACCGCGCACGTCGAGATTTTCGTCGTGCCGACGCAGCCGCTCATCGGTCAGGCTGTCCGCCGCGTCCAGCGCACGGACATCCCAGCACAGTGATTGTGCCGCGTCGTCATACAGATCAGCGAGGTAATGCGCCAGTGTGCATCGATGCAGCGGATCGCCCTGCGGGCCGATTGTCGCCCATATCTCGAGCAGTGCATTCCGCGCGGCCTCCGGCGAACCTGCCCGCCCGAGCTCGATTGCGTCCGTGATGGCAGCCATCACTTCCTGCGCCGATTGTGTTGTACCAGTGGCATTCATGCGTCGTTCTCCTTCGAATTCATAATGGCAGTGGGCATTACGAGCGTCGTGAGATCACCGTCGGTCGCTGACCGAACGACAACAGGTGCGTCGGCCGAGGCGATATCGAGCATGATTTCCGGACCGATCGCGCTCACCAACGCGGGCCGTAATGTCGTGGGGGAGAAGGCAAGTTCGGTGCGAGGTCCAGTAATGGTTGCCGCAATGCACGCAGACCCGTCACGGCTCAGCAAAAGCCCCGACTCGTCGGCGAGAAAGACAATCGGCGCGGCACCGCGATCCTCGAGCGCGGCGAGCAATGCATCACGCGCCACGACGACCCGTGTCCGAACCGGAGCCAACCCCGCCAACATCGCCCGATAGTCCGGATACGCCTCATCGATGACTCCGCACCGGCGCTCGGTGCCACCACCGGCCAGAATCAGGGCATCGTCCGCAGACCACACGGACACCTCATCCAATCCCCGCAGCCAGGAACCGATTCCGCCGAGCTCGCCGGCATCGACGACCACCGACCAGGCCGCACCACTCGGCCGCACCGGCACCATCGCCCGAGTCGACAGCCGATACCGATCGGTAGCCGTCACCGTGACCGAATCAGCACTCGACTCCACCAAAACGCCTGCCAGTATCGGCATTTCGCGATCGAGAGCCGCTGCCGACCGGACCTGTTCAATGGCCGCGGCCAGCGCCGCCGCGGACAATACCGCACCGGCCCGGATCTCCTCCTTGATCATCCGGGTAACGACCGCGGCCGCCCGCGCACGCTCGGCGAGCTCGGCCACATGCGCATCGAGCAACCGCTCCGCCCGCGCACCGTCGCCATCCACAATCTCCGCAACGGCCTCCAACGGCACCCCAATTCCCCGCAGCCGCCGAATCATCACCCCGCGATCGACCTGCGCCTCGCTGTAATACCGATATCCGGTCGCCCCATCCACCCGAACCGGAACCAGCAGCCCGCAATCGTCATAGAACCGCAGCGCACTGGCCGTAAGCCCACAGGCCCGCGCCAGCGCGCCGATCGTGATCAACCCGTCGTCCGCCACCGGCCCATCATGGAGTCTCAGGTAACCCGAAGGTCAAACGGTGGGCTGCGATCAGGACCGGTGTACGGGTCCGTGCGCCTCGGCGCAGTGCGCGTCATCGGCGGAGAGCTCGAGATCCGAGGAATGGTCCACCTGCAAAGTCGTGTGTTCCAATGCGAATTCGTCGTGCAGCACCGTCTCGATCGTCGAGCGAACCGCATGGCAGTCGGCCTTATCGTCGACGAGGACGTGCGCCGACAGCGACGGCTGTCCGGAGGTGATCTGCCAGACGTGCAGGTCGTGCACCTCCGTCACCTGCGCAATCGCGACGATCCGCGCACCGATGGCGTCCGGATTCAGATGCGCGGGCGCGGCCTCGAGGAAGATCCGCCCCGATTCCCGAACCAATGACCAGCCCGCCTTGATCATCAACGCCGCGACGACCAGTGCCGCGATCGCATCGGCACGGGCGAATCCGGCCAGCCACACCACCGCGCCCGCGATGGCGGTCCCGATGAAGGCATAGAGGTCATTGAGGATGTGCTGGAACGCGCCCTCGACATTCAGGCTGGTCCGGTTGGCGCGGCTGATGCTCCACGCCGCGGCGATATTGACGACGATCCCGACCAACGCCGTGATCAGCACCAATGGTCCTGCGACATTCGGCGGATGGATCAGCCGACTGATGCCCTCGTACACGAACCACGCCGCGAGCAGCAGCAGGGTGATCCCATTGGCCTGCGCCGAAAGGATCTCGACCCGCTTGAACCCATAGGTGTACCGCCCTTGTGCCGGGCGCCGAGCCAACCGGATCGCGATCATCGCGAGCACGATCGATGCGGCATCGGTGAGCATGTGCGCGGCATCGGAGATCAGCGCGAGTGACTGCGCCAGCAGGCCGACGATCACCTCGGCCGCCATGAACGTGACGATCAGGCCGAGCGCGATGGCCAGCCAGCGCGGATCCGAATCGGCCGAGACGCCGTGGTCGTGGCTGTGTCCGTGTTTGTCGGCATGGCCGGAGTGTGCATGGTCGGAGTCATGCGGGTGGTCATGATCCATGCGCTCAGCCTCGCTGACCACCGCTGCTGACCGCTTCGGCGACACGCACTGTTCGCCCATAGTCGAACGCCCCTTCCGCTTCGGATCGCTACCGTCCCGACAGACTAGCCTACCTTGCACTCATGCGCATGTATGAATATGGATCACCCGCGAACACCGCGAGCAACAGTGTCGAATTCGTGATCATGCGAACCGACCGGCCCGACTACTATGCGGACTGCACCTCTGGCGTGATCAACAACCACGGTATCCGGGCGGTGCGGGCCGGCCCGGATTGTCGGGTCGGTCCGATCGGTGAGTGTGCGCCAGCGAGCGAACCATGGACAGAGCCGCCGCTGCGCGCCGCGGAGCCGAGCGCAGCGAGACGGAGTTAGCGCAGAGGGGTTTCGATGGACAGGCCAGGGTGGGCACCCGAGGGCGTGGATATGCAGCAGGCGAGCCCGGCACGGATGTATGACGCCCTGCTGGGCGGCTCGCACAACTTCGAGATCGATCGCAAAGCCGCCGAGGCGGGCAAGCGACTGGTCCCCGACCTGCCGCGCCTCGCGCTGAGCAACCGAGCCTTCCTGCGCCGCACCGTTCGATTCCTGGTCGATCAGGGAGTACGCCAATTCCTCGATATCGGCTCGGGCATTCCGACCGCTGGCAATGTGCACGAGGTCGCGCAGGCCCTGGATCCGGATATCCGTGTGCTGTATGCCGATATCGATCCGATCGCCGTCGCGCACGCCCGAGCGATCCTGCAGGACAACGACAAGGCCGCCGCCGTCGAGGCGGATCTGCGTGAGCCCGAGGAACTGCTCGCCCGCGTTCGCGAGACCGGCCTCATCGACTTCGAGCAACCGGTCGGGGTCCTCTTGGTCGCGGTACTGCATCTGCTCTCCGATGAGGACCGTCCGGTCGAGAAGGTTTCCGCCCTGCGTGCGGCCGTTCCCGCCGGAAGCTATCTCGCGATCTCGCATCTGACCTCGGAAATGCGTCCCGAGGACGCGGACAAGCTCGGCCACAATGCGGCCAATGTGACCCGCGTCGGCATCCACTTCCGCTCGAAGGACGCCATTGCCGCGATGTTCCAGGGATGGGAGCTGATCGAACCCGGCGTCGTCGAGCTACCCGCTTGGCGGCCGGAATCCGAGCGTGACCACCATGAGACGCCGGGCCGCTCGCTCGGCCTCGCCGGTGTCGGCCTGAAGGTCTGACCGGAGCGGTGGCAGGGGGTTCGAGTGGGGACGCGTGAACTGGCGGTGCGATGGGCGGATGCGCTCGATGGCGCCGTGGCTCCGACTCTCACCCGCACCCAAATCGAAAGTCTGCTAGCGGATCTGGCCGATGTGCTGGTCGCGGCGGTGCGCGGGACGCGGGCGGTCGAGGTCGCCCATGACGCCGCGGCCGTCCTCGTCGCGGCGAACTATCGTGACTCGATGGCCGTCAGCCGGTCGGTGCTGGTCATCTGCCGGGAGATGGTGCGGGAAATCTGCCCCGCCGGAACCGAATCCGAGTACGGGGCAGTGCGCGAGCGTGCGATAGTTGTCGCTGCCGAGTTCGCCGCGGGTTTCACCTCCGCGCTGCGGAACGCGGCATTAGGGGAGCAGGAAACCACACTCGCAGCGGCACTTTCGGCCGCGCAGGAGGCCGAGGTGCGAAGGCAGTTGTCGGAGGCCAGGTTCGAAGCGGTCTTTGCGGGAGCGTCGGTTGGTATCGGGACGGTGGACGTCACCGGCCGAGTACTGGAGGTGAACGCGGCCATGGCCGATATGCTCGGCCTACCCGCGGCGATGATGCCGGGCCGAACGGTCGCCGAACTGCTCGGCCCCGCGAATATCGGTGACGCATATGCCAATTTGGAGCATCTACTCAGCGGTCGGACCGACCGCTTCCGCGTCGAAACCGACCATCTCCGCCGCGACGGCACCATCACCAGTATCGACCTGTCCATGTCCGCGGTCCGTGACAACTATGGGCGGGTCCGGTTCCTGATCGGCGTCGCCGTCGATGTCACCGAACGCAAACAGCTCGCCGATCGGCTGTGGCACGACGCCAATCACGACAGCCTGACCGGCCTGCCCAATCGTGT
The DNA here is from genome assembly GCF_050955995.1 of Nocardia sp. CA-119907. Lineage (NCBI taxonomy): Bacteria > Bacillati > Actinomycetota > Actinomycetes > Mycobacteriales > Nocardiaceae > Nocardia > Nocardia sp. CA-119907. Next base: position 8,161,405 of record NZ_CP192091.1, on the reverse strand, counting down.
GCTGTTCTTCGACCGACTGGCGAGTGCCGTTCCGCCAGTGGGTGTTTGCTACCTGGACCTCGACGGTTTCAAGGAGGTCAACGATGTGTGGGGGCATACGGTGGGCGACCGGGTGCTCCGCGACGTCGCCCAGCGACTGCGTGGATCCGTCGAACCCGTCGGTGGGTTGGTCGCGCGAATCGGCGGCGACGAGTTCATCGTCCTCGTCGAAAAATGCACGGGCGCAGAACAATTGGCCACCATTTCCCGGCTGCTGCTCGGTGCGCTCGCTACCCCGATACAGGTGGCCGGGCGGCCGGTGCTCGTAGGTGCCAGCATCGGAACGGTTTTCGCTGAAGAACGACCCACCGATATCGACGAGATGATGCATGCCGTCGACACCGCGATGTACCGCAACAAAGCCGCGGGAGGACGTCGCCTGCGGCACGAATCGCGCTAGCCGCCAACGGAAGGTCACGATGTTCTCGCTATCGCTCGGCGCGGATGGGGCCGAACTGCGCCCGCTCGAGCCGCGGCACGCCGCGGAGCTCTTGGACCATATGGACCGAGAGCGGGAGTCCATCGGGCGATACATCAAAGTTCCGGACGCGGTGACGGACCTCGAGTCGAGCCGTAGCTACCTGCGGGGAGAAGGCGGCGGCCGATACCGGGCGGCCAAGGGGTCCGTCTAGGAAATGCGGTTCGCCAGGGTGCTGGTCCCGGCCTGCGCCACCACCGTCCCGTGCTCGCTGACCAGCCACTGTCCGCATATGCAGCGCAGGTAGCTGGTGGCGCCGTGCGAGGACACGAGAGTCGGGTCGGACCAGGAACAAGACGGGCAGGTGGCGCTCATGCGTCCAGCCTGATGTAATGACCTAGTGCATTTCAACCCTTACGGAGGTGCGGCGGCCGAACTCGCCGCACGCCTGGTGAACGCGGACCCGCGGCAAGACCTGCTGCGGTTGCTCGCCGAATCCGGATACAAGCCGCTCGGGACCCTTGATGCCCGGCAGACCGCCGCGCTGCGCCGCTGGATCGCCAGGCTCGCCGAGGCCTTCACCGAACCGAGCGTCGAGCGGCTCAATGCTCTGCTGGCCGAGACGACCAGCCAGCCCTATATATCGACGCACGACGGCCGCGCGCCGCACCTGCACTACGCCCGCGAGGATGCGCCCATCGATGAGCGCGTCAAGGCGTACACCGCCGCCGGGCTCGCGGAGCTTTTCTGCGAGGATCCCGGCCGCATCGGACGCTGTGCGCGAGCCGGCTGCGATCTGGTCTTCGTCGATACCTCGCGCAATGGCCGACGTCGCTTCTGCTCGACGCGTTGTTCGAACCGGGTGCATGTCGCCGAACACCGAGTCCGCCGATCCGATGGAGATGGGCGCGGGATCAGCGCGCGAGCGTGACCGGCAGGGTGACCAATCCGTGTGCCCGCCAGGAGGATCGGTACTCGAGTTCGGACTCCGGAATGGCCAGTCGAACGTGGGGGTATCGAACGAACAGTTCCGGAATCACCGCGTCGACAATCAGATCGGTGACCTGAGCGCCGAGGCAGTAGTGCGGTCCGCGGCCGAACATCAGGCTCGGTCGGCCGTCGCGCGCCGGGTCCGAATCCGCGCCGAACAGTGAGAGCAGAACGGTGTCACCCGTGGGGATCGTGCGGTCGCCGATCGTCAAGCTTTCGACCGCGAATCGCCGGATCGCGAACGGTAGGGGATTGGCGGCTTCGATTATCTCGCGACGGCGGCCCGACCAGTCACCGAGCGGATCCTTCGACGTGAGCAGTGCTGCAAATATGTTGCCGCACAGGTGAACCGCATTCTCCAACCCCGCCAGCATCATCAGAAAGGCCAGTGCGACCAGCTCATCCTCGGACAGCGGGTCGGCGTCATCGCGGGCACGTACCCACCCGCTGATCAGATCATCGCCCGGTTCGTCGCGCTTGGACCGCACCACGTTTGTGAATGTCTCCGCCAGCCACGTGACGGCTTCCACCAGCCGCATTGCCGACCCATTCAACGAGGCGTCGAATGTCACCATCGCCGTGGCGGCATCGCGCAACTCGCCATGTCGATCAGCGGGTATGCCGAGCAGTTCGCCGATCGCGAGTGCGGGCACGGGGACACAGATCGCTTCGAGCAGATCGACTGTGTCGCTGGCATTTTCGTCCAGCGTCCGAAACGTAGCCGCGCTGATTCCGGTGACCGCGTTCCGAAGCGACTCGGCTGACCTGCGCGAGAACGCAGGCGCTGCAAGCCGCCGTATCCTCGAGTGCTCGGCCCCATCCATATTCAGCAGGTTTCGATCCAATGCGGGCGGCAACGAGAACCCCGAATACCCACCCCCGGAATGCCGTTTGTCCACACTCAGCCGCGCATCGGCCAGCAGCGCGGACACCTCGTCATACCCGCTGACCACCCAAACCTGTTGCCCACCAGGCATTTCGGCGCTGCGTACCGACCCGCGCCACCCCGCATGTTCACGCCACCGCGATCGCCCCGCCGTCCCGATCGGACACCTATCCACCAGCGCTCCTCACTGCCGCCCGCATCGAGGATATTGCGCCGGATGACGTGGCCGTGTTCGACCTACCTCGGGCTCCGGCTACGTCGCCCGATTCGCCGTCGAAACCGCCTACCTCGACCGCCACGACGTCCACCCGGCGGGTGGTCGCGACATTCTCGAATACTGGATCCCCGCTGAGAATCTCGCCGAGTTCAACACTCACATAGTCGGCAAAATCGAAGTGGTCCACTGCTCCCCGCCCGACGCCCCGGTCCCGGCTGGGTCGGTATAGACCCACCGTGACTCGGGGCGTCCAGCTTCGGCTTCAACTCACGAGGCGGAAATGATCCCGCCATAGATCGACCAGCTCCGCCCCTTGGACTTGCAGCTGAAACTGCCGTGAAATCCCTGCTCACACCGCGCCCCGGCATACTCGATATACGACCCCCACGTACCCGCTCCGGTCTTGACGTCCGCAAGATCTGGATTGCCACCCGCCAAGGTATGCCGTCCGACAGTGAACGTCGGATGCGCAGGCAGCCACGCCTGATCGATCACAATGTCCCGCGCGGGCAAGGTGAATGGCAGAAAGCTGTACTGAACCAGCACCTGACTCGCGAAATCACACCCCACAGTGCCATCCCCAGCGATCGAGCAGTTCGTGGACCCGGACGAGAAGAACACCGCATCCCCATCATCCGCCTGCGCCGCCCCCGCAAATAGCACCGGCACCAACCCCGCCACCGCCAACACGCCAACAACTCGTTTCATGATGTGCCGCATGCAATCTCCTCGATGATGTCGATAGTGCAGAACCGAACCGACTTGTCTGTCGACCCCACCCAACTATTCGTTTCAACTCACCCCACAGACGGGGCCACTCAACCTGTGCGCTGCTGCGTGCCAACCCCGCAGGTGCGATGAATCGGCCTGCGCCGTCGCTGGGCCTCATCAAACCCTACGTCGACGCGGTCACCATTGCGCCGGGGACGCCGTGGACGCCGAATCAGACGGCGAAGGCGGAGTTTGCGAGCGCACCGACTCTCTTCGGCGATGAAATGGCCATCCTCGAACCGATGCCATTCCGGCTGACTTACCACTACCACTGCACCGACGGCGGTTGCCGCGGACATCAACAACAGTGTCTGGACTGGGAGTTCGGGCAGGCAGGGCGGGAATGGCTGCGGCGGTACGGTATTGGAGCGTGGTATCCGCGCCTGGCGCCGACCTCGAACCCTGACCAGCTCACACTGATGTGACCACGATCTAGATGTGGTGGACGGATATCCGATTCTGGGATGCACGCAACGCGTCGACGATCATGTCGCGATGACAAGTGCTGTGGTCCCGTTCGAAACAGAGAAGAGCAACGGTTCCGTCGTGGATCAGTTGACGGACGGTGTCCAACGCTCGCTCCGCATCAGCGCTGCCGAGAACCTCGGCGAAGCGATTTCGACCGGCTGCGGTCCCGGCCCGGAACGGAGCCCGGTTGTCCCGCGGATTGCCCAGCTCTTTCAGATGCACGTAGCCGATACCCGCATCGGCAAGCGCTGCCGCCAGTTTCGACTTCGACAGACCGGGCTTGCGGGAGATCGGCGTCAGCCGAACATCCACCACCGTACGTACCCGCTCAGCTAGCAGCATCGTGATCAACTCGTCCGCGCACCGACCCTCGTATCCGATGCTGACCAGCCGATTCGCGGTATCGCCCGGTGCGTACGCCATTGCCGTCACGCGCACATCCTTGCATGATCCCCCGCGGCATCGCGAGAACTCGACGGGACTACGAATCCCTGTCCAGTCGCGCGACTTCGTACGCGCTCGGGGTCCCGTCGGAGCCGCATCGATCAATTCCATGCTCGCGCAGAACTTCGGGTTTTCGGAGCGGCGGGTTGCGCGGAGAGTCGATATGCGACGGCGTCAACGGTGTGCGCGAGCCGACTATAGCCCTGGCTAGGACGGAGGGCGCTGCTCGGCAGGGGTGTCGGGTCCTGCTCTGGAGTAGCTGTCCGGGCCCGCGGTCCTGGCGTGGATCTGGGCTCGAGTGAGGCCGCCGATCGCGTCGTGGCCGGATTGTTATGGCAAACAACAAATATCTTTGCGAAACCGTTGTGCGCCAGGTCACAGTGGAATATGTTGCATCAAACAACATTCGCTGCCCGGATCGTTCGGGTGGTGGTTCGACGAAAGGCTCGCCCTCATGCGTAAGGGGATCCTCGGCATCGCGGCCGTATCGGTTGCGCTTCTCACCTCGCTCACTGCCTGCGGGGACAACAACAAGGACGCTGGTGGTGGCGGGGGCGCCAAGATCGGCGTGATCCTGCCGGACAGCAAAAGCTCCGCGCGGTGGGAGGCGGCGGATCGCAAGTATCTGCAGGCAGCGTTCGACGCGGCGGGGATCAAGGCGGATATCCAGAACGCGCAGGGGGATAAGAACGCCTTTCAGACCATCGCGGACCAGATGATCACCAGCGGGGCCACGGTGCTGATGATCACCAACCTCGACAGTGGGACCGGCAAAGCCGTGATCCAGAAGGCGAAGTCGCAGGGCGTGAGCGTAATCGATTACGACAGACTGACTCTCGGCGGCGGGGCGCCGTTCTATGTGTCGTTCGACAATGTGAAGGTCGGCAAGCTGATGGGGGACGGGCTGGCCAAGTGCCTCACCGATAAGAAGGCGGTCAACCCGGTCGTCGCCTACCTCAACGGCGGACCGACCGATAACAACGCGACGCTGTTCAAGAACGGTTACGACAGTGCCCTGAAGCCGAAGTTCGATTCGGGTGAATACGTGAAGGGCCCGGACCAGGCGGTGCCGGAGTGGGATAACACCACGGCGGGCACCATCTTCGAGCAGATGCTCACCGGCACACCGAATCTCGGTGGCGTGGTCGCGGCCAACGACGGTCTCGGCAATGCCGCGATCGCGGTGCTGAAGAAGCAGAAGCTGAACGGCCAGGTGCCGGTGACCGGCCAGGACGCCACCGTCCAGGGCCTGCAGAACGTGCTCGCGGGTGATCAGTGCATGACCGTCTACAAGGCCATCAAGTTGGAGGCCGATGCGGGCGCGAAGCTGGCGATCGCGCTGGCCAAGGGGGAGAAGGGCGAGGCGAACAGCACCGTCGACGATCCGGAGGCGAAGGCGAAAGTGCCCGCGGTGCTGCTGGAACCGAAGGCGATCTACAAGGAGAACGTCAACGACGTGGTGGCCGACGGCTATGTCACGAAGGCCGAGCTGTGCACCGGCGAGTTCGCCAAGCTGTGCGCGGATAACGGGGTTCGCTGATAGCCCGGTCGTTCCCGCGGACGCGACGGTGCGCGGGAACGACCGACATTTTCATGGTCAACGGGGCGGGTGCCCTTCCGCGGTTGGTATGAGGGGATCGCGGAAGGGCCGCCCCACACGTCAGGAGCGGTACCTATGCCCGATACACCGGTCATCGAATTACGGGGGATAGAAAAGAGTTTCGGCCCGGTGCACGTCCTGCACGATGTCGCGTTCTCCGCGTACTCGGGTGAGGTGACGGCACTGGTCGGCGATAACGGCGCCGGCAAGTCGACCCTCGTCAAATGCATCGGCGGCACCCATCCCATCGATGCGGGGGAGTTCCTATTCGAGGGCACGCCGGTGCACGTGCACAGCCCGAGGGACGCGGCCGATCTCGGCATCGAGATCGTCTATCAGGACCTCGCGCTCTGCGACAACCTCGACATCGTGCAGAACATGTTCCTCGGCCGCGAGAAGAAGCACGGCATCGTGCTCGACGAATACGGCATGGAGGAGCTGGCCGGAAAGACCCTGGCGGGTCTGTCGGTTCGCACCGTGAAGTCGGTGCGTCAGCAGGTATCGAGCCTGTCGGGCGGACAGCGGCAGACGGTCGCGATCGCGAAAGCCGTGCTGTGGAACAGCAAGGTGGTGATCCTCGACGAGCCCACGGCCGCACTCGGTGTCGCGCAGACCCAGCAGGTGCTCGAGCTGGTGCGCACGCTGGCCGACAAAGGCCTTGCGGTGGTGTTGATCTCGCACAATATGAACGACGTCTTCGCGGTGTCCGATCGGGTCGCCGCGCTCTATCTCGGCCGGATGGCCGCCCAGGTGCGAACTTCCGACGTGACGCACGCGCAGGTCGTCGAACTGATCACCGCTGGCCGCAGTGGAAGTCTCGGTCTCGGAAGTGGAGTGAAGTCATGAGCGAGCGAACAATGGGCACAGCCGCGGTGGTTACGGATAAGTTCGAGGCCACATCCTCGCCGGTGACCGAGCTGGTCAACTCCTATGTCGGGCGGGTGCGCAGCGGCAATATGGGTGCGCTGCCCTCGATTATCGCGCTGGCGCTGCTGACGGTGGTCTTCTGGATCGCGCGGCCGGTCTTCATGACGCAGGGCAATTTCGCGAATCTGCTCACCCAGGGCGCGGCCATCGCGGTGATCGCCATGGGGCTGATCTTCGTGCTGCTGCTCGGTGAGATCGATCTGTCGGCCGGATTCACCAGTGGTGTGTGTGCGGCGGTGCTCGCGGTATTGCTCACCGATAAGGGATGGCCCTGGTACGCGGCGGTTCTCGTCGCGTTGCTCACCGGCGTCGTGATCGGGCTGACCATCGGGACGATCGTGGTGAAGATCGGAATCCCATCGTTCGTGGTGACATTGGCGGCGTTCCTGGCATTGCAGGGCATCGCACTCAAGATCATGGACAATGGGCGCAATATCTCGATTCGCGATGAGACGATCGTCGCGATCGCGAACAAGAATGTGCCGCCATTGCTCGGCTGGGTCATGTACGCGGTACTGCTGGCGGGATTCGCGGCCATCCAATACCGAAAACTGCGGGCGCGCACCAAACTCGGGCTCACCGGCGAGACGGCCGCCGTCATCGCGCTGCGGATCGCGGCGGTCGCCATTGTCGCGGGCGCGGCAGTGCTGATCCTCAATGACGAGCGCAGCCGCAATCCGGCGATCAACTCGCTCAAAGGTATGCCGATCGTGGTGCCGTTGATCGTGGCGCTGCTGCTGGTGTGGACGTTCGTGCTCAACCGGACCTCGTTCGGCAGACATATCTACGCGGTCGGCGGCAGTACCGAAGCGGCTCGGCGCGCAGGCATTCCGGTCGATCGGATCAAGATCAGCGCCTTCGTGCTGTGTTCGACAATGGCCGCGGTGGGCGGGTTGATCGCGGCCTCGCGCGCCAACTCCGTCGACCCGAATACCGGCGGCAGCGATGTGTTGCTGACCGCTGTCGGAGCCGCGGTGATCGGCGGCACCAGCCTGTTCGGCGGGCGCGGTCGGATGCTGGACGCGGTGCTGGGTGCGGCGGTGGTCGCGGTGATCAATAACGGGATGGGCCTGATGGGCTATAGCGCGGGCACCAAATTCGTTGTGACAGGATTCGTGCTGCTGTTGGCAGCCGGAGTGGACGCGCTGTCGCGCAAACGTGCGTTGCCAGGAAGTTGACCGACTGACTATTTCGAGCGACCTGCAAGCAGTCGCTAGCGACCGGGAGGAGGTTCGCCCGAATGAGAGCTGCGCCTTCCCCGGACGAGATCCGGCGGCAGAACCTCGCCGTGCTGCTGCGCCATGTCCACCTGAGCGGTCCGGTGTCGCGGGCGGTGCTCGCCGAGCGAATGGGGCTCAATCGCAGCACCATTCTGGCGTTGACCGCCGACCTCGCCGCGGCCGGTCTGGTGAGCGAGGAACTGCCGGGGCAGACGGGCAAGGCGGGGCGGCCATCGTTGGTGGTGCGCCCCGAATCGGACCGGGTCTATGGGTTGGCGCTGGACGTCGGCGCGGACCGGCTGGCGGTCGCGCGGGTCGGGCTGGGGGGAGTGATTCTCGCGCGGCGGGAGACGCCACGTCCCAGTGGCACATTCGATCCCCATGACGTGATCACCGCCTTGGCCACCATTGCGGAAAACATGATTCGCGAGGCTGGACCCGAGACCGTGTGCGTCGGTGTGGGAGTCGCGTTCTGCGGCATGGTGCGCGAGGAGGACGGCGTCGTCCGATACGGTCCGAATATCGGCTGGGTCGATGTGCCGGTCGGGGCGCGACTGTCCGAACGCCTCGGTCTGCGCGTCGCCGTCGGCAACAATGCCAATCTCGGCGCGCTCGCCGAACGTGAACGTGGCGTCGGCGTCGGTGTCGCGGACATGATCTACCTGCACGGCGAGGTCGGCATCGGCGGCGGAATCATTATGGGCGGCAAGCTGCTCGGCGGTGAGGGCGGCTACGGCGGCGAGGTCGGGCATATGATCGTCAATCCGGGCGGGCGGGCCTGCACCTGTGGGTCGTACGGCTGTCTGGAGGCCGAGGCGGGTGAACTCGCGTTGATCGCCGCCGCCGGGCGGACCGATCTGACCGGCCGTGCGGCCGTCGAGGCGATCGTGGAGGCCGCGGCCCGCGGAGATGCCACGGCCCGCGACGCGTTGCACCGGATCGGCGATTGGCTCGGCTATGGCGTCGCCAATCTGGTCAATATCTTCAACCCGACCATGGTCGTCTTCGGCGGTGTGCTGCGCGAGATCTACCTCGCTTCCGCGGCCCAGGTCCGCAGCAGGCTGGCGGTGAACGGGTTGCTCGCCGTCCGCGAGCGGGTGCGCCTGCGCACCTCGGCTCTCGCCGACGACGCTCCACTGGTCGGGGCCGCCGAATTGGCCTTCGCGGATGTCCTGACCGATCCCTTGCAGACCCTGGCCCGCATCACCGGCGGCTGACCGAGCAACGCGCCGATTCGGTCTATTGCTGACAGTGGTTCGGGTCACTTGGCAGTATCGGGGGATGACCGACCACATCGCCGCGTTCCGTCGCGAGCGCGACGCCGTTCTGGACTTCTGTGCCCAGCTCACGCCAGCGGAATGGCCGGCGCCGAGCCGAGCCGCGGGCTGGCGGGTGCGCGATGTGATCGCGCATCTCGGGTCGGAGTGCCACCAGAACTTCGGCCCGGACGTGGTCAAGGTGATGCGCTCCCGGAATATCGAGCGGCTCAACGACGATTTCGTTGCCCGACGCGCCGACTGGGAGATCGATCGGGTGGTCGGGGAATTCGCGACCTGGAGTTCGCGGATGGCCCTCGCGGCCCGCGCGACCCAGCCGTGGCCGCTCGGATCGATCCGCATCCCGATCGGCGAACTCGGTTCCTACCCGCTGCGTTTGCTGCCGTCGATTCTGACCTTCGACTTCCACACGCACCTGCGCCACGACATCGCGCCCGCACTCGATAAGGAGATCCCCGCCACCGACGGGGACCGCATGCGTTCGATACTGGAGTGGATGTTGGCGCTATTGGCCAACTTCGGTGCGAGCGACCGGATCTGGCTCGACCGCCCGATCGGGTTGACGCTGACCGGAACCGGCGGCGGCACCTGGCGACTCGAACCGATCGGACGCGGACGGCTGCGCGTGCTGGCCGGTTCCGATGACCGGACGGCGGCGGAAATAGTCAGTGCTGCAACGGATTTCCCGTCCTGGGCGACAACCAGGACGCCTTGGCGATCCCACGGTGTGGCCATCACCGGTGACGCGGAACTCGCCGGACGTTTCCTCGACTCGATCAACTTGGTCTGAACTCGCCTCGCACCGGGTATCGGGATCAGGTCGGGCAGAGCCGTCGCCATCTGATCTTGTTCGAGCGTCGCTTGTCGGTGCCAGAACGGTCGCTTGGGTGGTTTACCTGCGGAGATATCCGTGGCATGCTGTCGCGGTCCGAGCTCGGGGGTTGTGGTTCGAACTCATTGGGGGTGCTGCGTGGAGAGACATCCGTCGGGGCTTTCGTATGCGCCGAGGACGGAGCCGCCGCTGTTGCCGTACCGGCCGGGTACGCCTGCGGAACCCGACCATCCGCCGCGTGCCGCACCGTGCCGCACGCCGATCCCGCGGCATGATCAGACCGGCCGGTCCGGCCCGCCGGGACTGCGCCGCGCGCTCAGCGGCGGACATTGTGCGTTACCGGCGGCGGTCGAAATCGATTCGACGGCACGGCAATTCGCTGAACGAGCGCTGCGGCTGGCGCTCGAGATCCTGGACCACCGACGGCCGGTCGCCCAGCTCACCGGCATGGCCACCCCCGCGGTGGTCGCCGCCGTGCGGACCCTGGTCCGAGCCGACCTGGCGCCCGGCCGCACGCTCGGCGCCGCGGTGCTGTTCCGGGCGAGCCTGATGATGGTCGACGCCTCGACCGCCGAGGTCTTCGCTGCCTACGACCGCGGCCGCCGACACTTCGCCATTGCCGCCCGCGTCGCGCACACCCGATCGACCGGCTGGCGGCTGACCGTCTTCCGGGTGCGGTGAGCCGATGGCCGGCGCGGGGTTCGGTGCCGAACTACGCTGGCTCGATGATCGGCACCCGATACAGCTATGACAAAGTGGCCGACCGCTATGCCGACGAACTCGGGGACGAGTTGCGGCACAAGCCGTTGGACCGGGGGCTGTTGGATGTCTTCGCCGAACTCGCAGGCGTAGGGGTTGTCGCCGATATCGGTTGCGGTCCAGCGCATATCGCCGCGGCCCTCGCGGCGCGGGGTGTGCGGGCGATCGGGATGGATCTCTCGCCCGCGATGTGCGCGGCGGCGCGGCGAACCACCTCGGTACCGGTCTGTGCGGCAGATATGACCGCGCTGCCGGTGCGGTCGCAATCGCTGGCGGGGTTGGTCTGCCTGTATGCGGTCATCCACCTGGACGAGTCCCAGCGCGCCGCGGCCTACGCGGAGTTCGCTCGGGTGCTGCGCCCGGGTGGCCACGCGCTCATCGCATTTCATACCAGCGATGCGGATGTGCCGGTCGGCGGCGCCAAGACGCTCGCCGACTGGTGGGGCCATGAGGTCGATCTCACCTTCCGCTACCTCGACCCGTCCGCGGAATCCGAGGCGCTGGTCGCGGTCGGTCTGGTTCCCGCAGCGCGCCTGGACCGGGCGCCGCATCCGGACACCGAACATCCGAGTCAGCGCAGCTACCTGCTCGTCCAGCGGAATTGACGCTAAGGTCGAATCGCATTCAGGCGGAAAGGTGCGGATCGTGCTGCGGGCATTGCTCTTCGATGTACAGGGGACGGCGACGGATTTCCATTCGACGGTCCGTGCGGAAGCGCGCCGGATCGGCGGCGAGCGATACCGGGATATCGATTGGGCCGGTTTCGTCGATCATTGGCGTGCCGAGTACTTCGCCGCGCTCCACAAGGCGGAGCCCGACCGGGACAACTGGGTCACTGTGCATTCGGTCTATGCCACGGCACTGGACGGCCTCCTGGGTGATTACGACATCGACCTGTCACCCGAGGAACGCGCCGATCTCACCCTCGCTTGGCAGCGCCTCGAACCGTGGCCCGATGTTGTCACCGGATTGGCCAGGCTCGCAAGCAAATTCACGATCGCGACATTGTCGAATGCGGATGTCGCCGCCGTGGTGAATATTTCGAAGCGGGCCGCGCTGCCGTGGGATGCGGTATTCACCGCGGAGATGGCGGGCGCGTTCAAGCCCGACCCCAAGGTATATCGCATGGCCGCGCGGTTTCTGGGGCTGGCACCAGCCGAGATCATGATGGTCGCCAGCCACAAGTACGACATTCGGGCCGCGGGCGCACTTGGCTTCCGGACCGCCTTCGTCGCCCGACCGCTCGAATTCGGCGCCGATGGCGATGTGGACGTCTCCTACGACGACGACTTCGACATCAACGCCAGCGACTTCCTCGATCTCGCCGACCAGCTCGGCTGCTGACCCGCCTACGCGGTTCGGGTGGCACGCAGCACGTGTGGCGGAACGGTGGAAGACGGTTGTGGGGGAATGCCCAGGTACCCAGCGATAAGTTTCGGCGCTTCGTTGTCGTCGACCTGGTCGAATCCCGTCTCCCGCAGAAGATCTTCGATCTCCTCGGCGGTGAAGAAGCTGAGCCACGGCTCGCCGACGGCGGCCACCCGCTCGGCCCGTGCCGCGCGCAGTACCGCATCCTCGGACGTGGAGGCCGAAGCGGGGTAGAGATAGTCGAATACCACCTGCACCGGCGTCGCCTGGCCCGCGACGAAACGCAGAGTGTCCAGGATCGTCTCCCGGGTCAGATACATGACGACGCCGAGCCAGATGAACACGGCCGGTCGATTGCGGTCGAAGTCGGCGGCAGCCAATCCCGCTGCGAGCGTTTGGCTTTCGAAGTCGACAGGGGCGAAGGTCAGCGATGCCGGGATCTCGATGCCCGCCGTCGCCAGCCGCTCTCGCTTCCATGCCTGGGTATCGGGATGGTCGACCTCGAATACCCGCACGTGCGGGTGCGGATTGCGATAGGCGAAGGTATCCAGCCCGGCCCCGAGGATCACCACCTGCCGGGTGCCCGCCGCCACGGCGTCGGCAATGGTCTCCTCGGCGAAGCGGGCGCGGGCGGCCAGGAACATCCTGCGTCGGCGGCGCATCGCGCCATCGGTGTTGTCCTCCGCCATGGTCGCGGCATCGAGGTCGGCCAGTTGGTCGGGGGTGACATCCGCGATGCGGAGGGCCAGTGGATCGGTGAAGATTCGCGGCTCGCTCGCGATCTGGTGGTAGGCGCGAGCGTAGGCGGTGGCGAGTGCGGTGCGACTGGGTTGACCGAGCTGCATAGGCCGAACCTACGGCTGCTCTGGGGTGCCGCGCTATGACTCGAGTCTCGATGATGCCGTGCTATGAGCTATGTCTCAGTGATGATCAGCGAAGTCGCGATGGGGGCCAGCACCTCGACCAACTGGGTGATCGGCGGGCGCGGGTCCGCGAGAATCCACTCGTGCGCGACACCGTTGATCGCGCCGATGAGTGCGCTTGCCGCCCAGGTGATTCCGCCGCGGACGCGGATATCCGGACCCGCGATCGTGATGAGCAGGGCCTCGATGGCCGCCGCCCAGGCATGTCGACGCTCGCGACGATGGTGTTCCATGCGTTCGCTGACACCGACCACCTCGACGAAGGCGACCTTGGCCCGGTACGGGTCGGAGTTGATGGAACCGATGAACGCGGTCAACACCGCGGTGAGCCCGTCCGCGATATCGGTGCCCGGCCGCAGTGCCGCGACGGCCTGTCCGACGACGGCCGCGGACTGGTCCTGAATGTAGTCGTAGGACGCGATGAGGACGTCCTCCCTGGTCTGGAACTCCTCGTAGAACTGTCGTTTGGACAGTCCGGCCACGGTGCACACATCGGCCAGCGAGCAGTTCGCATAGCCGCGCTCGGCGAAGGTCCGGATGGCGGCGTCCAGGAACCGCTGCCGGCGCTCGGCCTTCCGCTCGCTGACTGCGCGGCCGCCGTACTGCCTATCCACGATGGTCACCGCACCACGGTAGCCGAGCGGGTACCCGGCCTGCCCGGCCCGATGCGCCGCCGCCATGGCGGATTCGGCGGCGGTTCGGTCAGCCCATGGTGATGGCTCCGCCCAGCGCATCCTGGGCGCTGTAGAAGAACAAGAAGATGTAATACAAAACCGTCGAGACCGGTTCGTTCCGATCTTGCATATTCCTCGGCGCTTCCCTGCAAGCTGTCCGGCACCAACTGGCCGGTTCGGTGTTGATCGAAAAAGCTACGGCATAGGACGCCGCACGGCACGGCGAGTCGTGAAATCGCCGGATTTCCGGCCCGTGATCGGGGCCGCAGCACGGGCTTGTTGCGACCCGTATCACGTTTGTGCGATAGTCCCACCTATGTGAGACGGGGTGGTCTCACAGTAGCGAAGGGGCTGAAAGTTGATCAATCCGTTGGCGGGTCGCGCCCGGCGAATCATGTTCTCGGCCGGGATCACGGCCATCGCACTGCTCGCGACGACCGCGGTCACGGTTGCCGAACCATCGGAAGATCCGGTCGCGGTGCAACCCGCGGCACCGGTTCCGCTGCCGCCCGAATTGGATCCGGGTTTCTACCAGCCGCCCGCGGAGTTGGTGGCGAGCAAGGCGCCGGGCGAGATCATCGCGGCGCGGCAGGTGAATCTCGCCAATTTCGGGCTGATTCCGGTGAATGTCGATGCCTGGCAGGTCTCCTATCGCTCGAATAACAGTCGGGACGAGCCGATCGCGGCCGTCGCGACGGTGGCGAAGCCGCGCGGCTCCGCCCCGGACAAGCTCGTCTCCATGCAGATCGCCGAGGACTCGCTGGCCGGATACTGCGCGCCCTCCTATGCGCTGCAACAGTTTTCGGTCAGTCCGTTCGTCGGACAGGTCGTCGCGCCCGCGGAGTGGATCATCGCCCAGGGCGCGGTGCAGCAGGGCTGGGCGATCGTCATTCCCGATCATCAGGGACCGAACAACGCCTACGCGGCCGGACCGCTGGCCGGGCGGATCACCCTCGACGGCATCCGCGCGGCGCGCAACCTCGAGCAGATGCGGCTCGCGCCGGATACCCGCATCGGTATCTACGGGTACTCCGGAGGCGCCATTGCCACCGGTCACGCGGCCGAGCTGAAGCAGAGCTACGCACCAGAACTCAATATCGTCGGCGCGGCCGAGGGTGGTGTGCCCGCCGATCTGGGCGTGACGCTGAATGTCGCCAACAACCAGCTCACCTCCGGGCTGGTGCTGGCCGCCGTCAACGGACTCACCCGCGAGTATCCGGATTTCGCCCGATTCATTGATGCCAATATCGATCTGCTCGGCCGGACGCTGTCGACCATCCAGGGCGGGCTGTGCGTGCAGTATGTGACGCCGCTACTGCCATTCCTGAACCTCGAGGGCATGATTCGGGTGCCGGGCGATCCGATCCAGCACCCGGCGGTTGTGGATGTGCTCGACAAGACCCGCATGGGCAAATCGGTACCCGATATGCCGATGTACATCTGGCAGGGCAATCCGGATGAGATCATTCCGGTCGGCCAGGTCAATACCCTGGTCGATACCTACTGCCAAAACCCGTCCGCGAGTGTGCAATACATCCGGGAACACTTCGCCGAGCACGCGGTCACCGAGGTCTCGGGTACCGCACCCGCCCTGCTCTGGCTGCGCGACCGGCTCAATGGTGTTCCGGCGCAACAGGGTTGCAGCACTACCGATGTCGGCTGGTTGGCCCTGGACCCGGATGGCCTGGAGTTGTTGAAGTCCGCCTTCGGCGAGACCTTCGCCTCGTTCTTCGGTAAGCCGATCGGCGTCAAGTGAGCTGCCTCCGGTCCGGATCGGCCGATCCGGACCGGAGGTCATCGCGCCGCTATTCCATTGTGTTCGCGCGGGCGTTCGACGCTGAAGTACGTCTTATCGGAGGGGAGTCGCCAGTCCGATCCACGGCGCACAACAGATTTCGACCCGCATCAGCGATCGGTAACGGTGAACATTTCTTCGGCGCGCCGGGTGTCCATGTACTCGCGCACGCGGTGGATCAGGCCGTCGCGGAGTTCGAAGATGAAGCAGTAGTCATTGTCGTAGTGATTGCCGTTCATCAGTGTCGCCCGCATCCGCTCTTCGACGACGACGGTCGTGCCCTCGGCGGTGATGGCGGTGAATTCGACGCTTCGGTCGGCCACGAATACGGTCGGAAACTCGGTCGCGAGGAAGCGCACGATGCGATCCCTGCCGACGAGATGGTGGGTGCCGTCGAGGGCGCGGGAGGTGGCATTGCGCGGTGGTGCGAGCCATTCGGCGTCCGGGGTGAATACCTCGGCAATGCGGGCCGGATCCTGTGTCGCGAAGGTGCGCCAGGCTCGGATGATCAGATCTTTGCTCGTCGATGCGTCCATTCGGCCAATCCTGGGTGGGTCGCGGTCGCCGATCCCGCCATATTCGGACCGACCTGTGTCCGGATATGTCTGGTCACTGTCGATCGCCGCGCGCAGACTCGGGTAATGGGATCGTTCGAGGGCGTCATCACGACCGGCATCTATTGCTTGCCGCCCTGCCCAGGACGTCCGCGATCGCAAAATGTCGTCACGTTCACCTCGGCGGCGGCAGCCGAGGCGGCGGGCTTCCGGGCCTGCCATCGCTGTCGCCCGTATCGGGGTGATCGACGGATCGCCAATGGAGCCGAGTTGGTCTGCCGCGCTGTCGATCTCATTGCCGCGGGAGCGCTGGACGACGGCAGTGAGGCCGAACTCGCCGCGCGGCTGGCGGTTTCGCACCGTCATCTGCGCCGAATGTTCCATGAGCAGGTCGGTGCGACACCGGATCAGCTGGCCCGTTCGCGGCGTGCGCATTTCGCCCGACGGCTACTCGACGATACCGATCTGTCGGTCACCGATATCGCCTTCGCCGCCGGATTCGGGAGTCTGCGCCAGTTCAACCGCGTGATGGTCACGACGTTCCGGGCAACCCCCGTCGAGTTGCGCAAACGGCGGCGGCGCGCGGATCGTCTCATCGCGGACGGCGGTCTCGCCCTTCGAGTCCCGTTGATCGAGGGCACCGATATCGATCGGCGGTTGGCGCAGTTGGCTCGCAATGCGATCGGCGGCATCGAGAGCGCCACGTCCGCCCACTATCGGCGAACGGTCACGCTGGACGGTGATCCGGGCGTGATCGAAATCAGCACGAACACATCGGATGCCGCCCGGCTCGTCGTGCACCTACCGCGTATCGAAGGGCTGATCCACCTGGTGGCCCAGGTGCAGCGGCTGCTCGCGGGCGATCCGTGGGATCCATTCGAGGCCGCTGTGCGTGGCCTCATGGCGGACCGAGCCGAGCTCCTGCAAGATCTTGTCACCACCTACGGCACGCCGCTTACCGGTCTCGGGGAGTTCGGCCTGGCCTATCTGTTCCCCACGCCGACAGCCTTCGCCGCCGCGGATCTGGTTGACACCGGTTTCGATGTCGTTGATGCACAAGCCATCCGGTGAAAGCCCAGCGACGCGTTCTCTTGCCCTCCACTTCCCCGGCTATATGACGGGTCAGTGTCGCCAGCAGCCCGCGAGGCCGCATACACATATCTCCTGCCGTCGCCCCCACCCCCGGGGATCGGTCGAGCGCAGTCGAATGGTGGTCGTCCGGGCCTGGGCGACCACCATTCGACTACGCTCGGCGAGTAGTCGGAGGGGGTGGCGCAGCAATTTGGCTGGAGGGGGTGCTAGCCGACGGAATCGGTCTGGCACGGGATCGGTCGTGCGGTGGAGGGGTCGAGCGCGTTCAGGATGAGTGCGGCGGTGGTGGGGGAGAAGACGGTGCCGTTGTGTCCCGCTTTGCTACTGGGACAGATGTTTTGGAGCTCGTAGTTGTCGACACCGGGCTCCGGAATCGTGGCCAGGTTCTGACCGAAGGCTGCGATCGGGTCGAACCGGCTGCTGATCGTCGTATAGGCGACATCGGGCACGGTGATCGGTCCCGAGTTCAGCTCCTTCAGGAAGGCCGAACCGGCCAGTAGATCCTTCACCGCGGGGGGTACCGGGAGTTCGTCGCGCACGCTCGCGGCGTTCCGAGGACTTCGGCGCAATCTCATGCGTGTGGTCCTTCGAGCTGAATGGTGGTGGTCAGGCGGATATCGGCGACCGATCGACCGGTCAGCAGGTCATAGGAGGTGGTGGGCAGCACCCAGTTTTCGGTTGTCTCGTCCCAGGATTCGGCGGCGCGGCGGGGAATGGGGATCGCCGCCTCGACCGTCGCGCCGGACTCGGCTTCGACGGCCGCGAAGGCGGCCAATCGCCGGTCCGGCTGGCGGGCGTGGGCGATATAGGTCTGGATCGTCTCGCGGCCAGGACGATCACCGGTATTGCGCACCCGAACGGTCAGCGTGCCGAGAATGCTGCCGGTCGCGGGGGTGAAGGTGGCGGCCTCGTACTCCCAGGTGGTGTAGCCGAGCCCATGTCCGAACCAGAACGGAGGTGCGGTCGAATGCCGTTGCCAGGCACGGTATCCGATGTAGATGCCCTCCTCATAGGCGAGAACACCTTTGGTGGGCGTGACATTCAGAACCGGCGAATCATCCTGCTGCGCGGGCCAAGTGGTGGGCAGTCGCCCGCTGGGTTCGGCCCGGCCCACCAGCACGTCGGCCAGTGCCGCACCGCCCTCCTGCCCCGGAAACCAGGTGAGCAGAATCGCCGCGGCGTCCTGGGCCCACGGCATCTGTACGGGGGAGCCGGTATTCACCACCACGACGGTGCGCGGGTTGGCCGTGATGACGCGTGTGACGAGCTCATCCTGTCGGCCGGGCAACGAAAGCGATGTGCGGTCGAAGCTTTCGCTCTCGACCTCCGCAGTGGTGGCGACGACCACCACGGCGATATCGGCCGCCGCCGCCGCGGCGACCGCCTCCTCGATGAGCGCATCCGGATCGATATTCGGTTCCTGATGGCCGAGCGCGAACTTCTCGAAGGCAATGGGCATATCGGGCAGCATCGTCACCGTGTGCCGCAGAATCACCGAAACCGGCTGTGCCGCATCGAGTTCCACCTCGATCCGCACTTCGGGCGGCGCGAGGAAGGCGGCCACCGGATCACCGTCGGGGACGATGGCCTCATCGAAATAGGTCTTATCGCCGACCGTGAGCTGGAACGGCCCGACGCCAGCGATGGCCAAAGTATGTGTTCCGGTCACCCGCGGTGTGAATGTGCCGGTGACGACGACACGGTGGAGTTCACCGACCGCGATCCCGTCCGGGAATTCGCCGATCCATTCGATGCTGCCCTCCGGCAGCGGATGCTCGCCGAGTGGGTTTCCATCCGCGCCGAACAGGTTGACCCGCAGGTCGAAACCCGCCTTGGCGGGCGGAATCTTGATTCGGGGATCCGCGCCGACGGCATAGACCACCTCGGTCTGCTCATCGAGCAACGCCCGCAACCCCTCGAGCGGGGAAACCGTGTGAGGCGGGAAGACCTGGGCACTGCCTCCGCCGAGCGCCCTGGCCTGGTCGGCGGCCTGGCCGATCACGGCGATACGCCGGACCCGTCCGAGCGGCAGTACATCGTTCTCGTTGCGCAGCAGCACGATCGAGCGTTGGGCGATCGCGTGCGCCAGCGCTTCGCCATCGATCGGTGCGGGGAGCGCGTCTGCTGCGACCACCGGCGGCGCGTCGGCCAGCACCCCGACCCGGGCGGCCAGTCGAAGCATATGCCGGGTCATCCGCTCGACCGTCTCCGCCGGAACCCGACCTGCGCGAACAGCTTCCGCCAGTGTCGAGCCGAAGACGCTCCGCGGCCCGGGCATCGCGATATCGAGCCCACCGCTGGCCGCGCCGACGGTATCGCGTGCCGCCGTCCAATCCGAGACGATGGCCCCGTCGAATCCCCAACGCGCACGCAGGATGTCGTTCTGTAGTGCGCCGTGCTCGGTCATCGTGGTGCCATTGACGCTGTTGTATGCCGCCATCAACGCCCACGGCCCGGCCTGTTCGACCACGGCCTGGAACGGCGCGAGATACAGCTCGTGCAATGCCCGCTGCGATACCCGCACGTCGACGGTGAATCGGTCGGTCTCGGAGTCATTGGCCACGAAATGCTTCGGCGTCGCCGCGACGCCGCCCTCCTGCACTCCGGTGACATAGGCCGCGCCGACCGTCCCGGTCAGTAGCGGATCCTCGGAATAGCACTCGAAGTGCCTGCCGCCCAACGGGCTTCGGTGCAGATTGAGCGTCGGCGCGAGCAGCATGTGCACGCCCTTGCGCCGTGCCTCTTGCGCGAGCAACTGTCCGGCCCGCCGTGCCAGGGCGGGATCCCAGGTGGCGGCCAGCGCCGTCGGGCTCGGCAGGGCGATCGAGGGATCCTCCGGACTCCAGTGCACGCCGCGCACGCCGATCGGACCGTCGGACATCACCAGCGAGTCGAGCCCGATTTCGGGAATCGCGGACAGGGTCCACATGTCCTGTCCGGCGAGCAGGCGGCAACGGGCATCCAGATCCAGTGCGGCCAACGCCTTTTCGACCGCTGCCTCGCGTTCGGCCTCGTGATTCGCCATGGTTGCGGCTCCTTTGTTCGTCCGACGCGCAGGCCACCACCTCGAAGTATGATCGATTTACCTAATAGCCAGTAGGTAATGTTATCTATACGTTATTAATCTGCGGGATCGGAGACCGGTCGGATCAATCGCAGAAACTTGCGCAGCAGGGCGGGCATATCGACCTCATCCGGCGATAGCAACCACTGCTGCTGCAATCCATCGAGGACCGCTATCAGCAGCGTCGCGGCGTCTTGATGGGAGACGCCGCGCGGTGGCTCGCCGCCGAGGTCGCGCTCGAGCATGGCGGTCAGCATCGTCCGGGCCTGTGCGTACCGATCGACGAAGTAGTCGCGCGCGGGATGATCCTGGGTGACGCTCTCGGCCGCGAGCACGGTGAACGACTGCACGATGCCGGGTCGCTCGGCATTGCGTTCGACCAGCTCGGCAAGGAAGTCGAGGGTGGTGGCACTGCCCTGGGCGGTGGCCGGCAGGACATCGAGGTCGTTCTGATCGCGCAGTGCGAGCACATTCGCCAGCAGGGTCTGCTTATTGGGGAAGTAGTGCAGCACGCCCTGCTGGCTGAGGCCGACCCGTTCCGCGACGATCGCGATGGTCGCGCCCTGGTAGCCACGTTCGGCGAACACCTCGAGGGCCGCCTCCAGGATCGCTCGGCGTCGATCCTCGTGACCGGCCCGGCCCGGTGGTCGTCCCTCGGCCCGCCTCATGCGGTGTGCTCTTCTGCTGCGTCCATTGTTCGGAGCGTA
Organism: Nocardia sp. CA-119907; assembly: GCF_050955995.1. NCBI lineage: Bacteria > Bacillati > Actinomycetota > Actinomycetes > Mycobacteriales > Nocardiaceae > Nocardia > Nocardia sp. CA-119907. The sequence goes on along the minus strand of NZ_CP192091.1, from coordinate 8,140,380 downwards.
ACGAACCGCCATTGACAGCTGCGGGTTCAGCGCGTCTACTATCTATCAGCGCTAGATCTAGCATCGATAGATATCAGAGCAATGATAGAAATGAGCGTGTGATGTTCTTGGTGGTAGGCGGAACCGGCGTTGTTGGGCGGCAAGTGGTCGAGCGAGCGGTCGAGTCGGGTGCGCGCGTGCGCGTGCTGACGCGCGCGGAGGGCCATGCGCCGCCGGGAGCCGAGGTCGCGGTGGGTGACCTGCACGATTCCGATTCGGTGGCGACGGCGCTGACGGGGGTCACCTGCGTGGTGTGCACCGTCCATGGTGGAGAAGGCAAGGGGCGCAACGGTCCTCGCGGTATGGAGGGCTCGGCACTGCCGGGACTGATTGATGCCGCGGAGACGGCGGGTGTTGCGAATTTCGTGTATGTATCGGCGACGAGTGCCGAAGTGGACAATCCCGTAGATCTTTTCCGGGGCAAGGCGCAGGTGGAGGCTCGGCTGAGTCGCGGTCGGATGCCGTACACGATTCTGCGGCCGACCCATCTGATGGAGACCTGGGTGCCGATGCTGGCCGATTCGCTGGTGAAATCATCGCGCGCACTCATCTTCGGTTCCGGGGACAACCCGGTGCCCTTTGTCGCCGGCACCGATATCGCCTCCGCCGCAGTGCAATTCGCGTCGCGGCCCGCGAATCGGCGAACCGTGGAACTCGGCGGGCCCGACGACTGGACGCTGCGCGAGTTGAACACGGTGATCGCGGAACGGCTCGGCATCGCGATAAGCAAGGAGACCGCGCTGTCGGTCCGTATGTTGCGGATGTCCGCTGCCGCGGTCCGGCCGTTCAATGAGGTGCAGGCTCGTCGAATGCGGCTGGGGGCCTTACTGGATTCCCGACCGCAGACGGTCGACCCCGCGGGTGTCTGGACGGAGCTCGGCATCGCGCCCACCCCGCTGTCCGACTGGCTCGACCGCCACTTGCCCGCCCGTGACGCTGTGTCGCGATGACACCCGCCCGGCATGTAGATCGCAACCCCGAGCCCAAGATGGACGTGTCAAGCTGTCCGGGTAGACCAGCCGCTGCCAAGCCCCCGTCGTTGGGGTGTTGTCGTCCAACCAGGTCACGACCTCGCGGTAGGCGTCCAGCAGGTACGCCAGATCGTGCCGCAGAACCAGTTGGGATCGGCTGAACCGCTGGCAATCCCGCTGTTGCCGATCGCCTGGGGCTCGACCGGGGCCTGAGCCGGCTCGAGCTGGAGCGGGGCCTGAGCCGGCTCGAGCTCGAGCGGGGCCTGAGCCTGTGCGGGAGCGACGGACATCAGCACCGCACCGGCCAGCAGGGCACCCGCGACGATGTGGCGATTGACTCGAATCATCTCAAACCCATTCTTCTATAATAAAGTTTCGGTCACGGATATGACCTCGGTGACTGAATCGAGCACCGGGCTGCGCCCGTTACAAGCTCCAAAACCCTTGCATTGCAATAGAAGTGGATCGTATCGCGTCTGGATCGCCTCTAGCGCCGCGGTGAACTGCGGGCAGTCGGCACGCCGTCGAGCGGTGAGCGCCAGTGACAGCAGCTTGCGGCCCTGCTCGCACGCCAGATGAGTCTTGGTGGTCAGCCACCCCCGGCGCCGCATCTCATGGTTCGAGGTATAGCCGTTCACACGGTAAACGTGGCCACCTCGACGTATCGTCCAAAACGATCGACACGGCATCGTGGTAGTGCTCGCGCTGGTGTTCCTGCGCGAAAATCAGTGCCGCGGTGAGGCAGGCGGTGAAGTCGAACCGCGCGCCGTGCAGGAACACCGACAGATGCACATCGGGGTCACCCGGTCTCGGGGAAACCTGCTCACTCATGGCCGGAGTTCCGCAGATGACCGGTGCGGGCCACTCACATCGAGCGAGATGACACCAATTGCTTTGGCTGCCATCGTGTTTACGTTCATGGTCGGCCCTGTGCTGCTGGTGCATGCGGTGCGGCCCATCGCCGCACCGGCTGATACGGTCCCGAGCGGGCGCGGATCGCATCGACCACCACAAGCCCGGAAGGCCGGAACGTGCATCGGGGCGGTTCGATCCAGCGCCGGAACTGGGCGCCGTTGTCGACGGGCGATGGCAATGCGATGGTGCCACCGGTTCGCACCACCGACACGTTCAGCCGGAACAACTCGGCGAACAGGCGCACATCGTCGGGGATGTCCGGCCGAACGAGCAGGGTCCACCGGTTCGAGCGTGGATGCGACAGAATCGGCCCGATGTCCGAACCATGATGTTGCATATAGGTTTTCACGGCGTTGCCGAGGTCGGCAGGGAGGATGAGCGCCCACACGTACTCGGCCTTCATAATGATCCGGCCCAGGTGCGGCGGGTCGACGGTCGCGGGCAGGTCGCATACTCGCCTGTAGAAGTGGCAGCGGGACCGGGGTGTGTCCCCAAAAGGTATGTGTTCCATCGGTTTCAGACCTCTTGGTCGGGTTGCTCGGCGAGGGTTTGGTCGGGTTGCCACTCGTGTAGGGCGTTCAGATACCGCTCGAGAACATCGGCGGGGAGAGCGATCGCGAGCGCGGCGGGAGGGCCGACGAGCGGCGTGCGGTGCGGTAGTTCTGGGTTCAACATCGTGACCCCTCGGTACGGCGGCTTGGGTGCGCCCGGCTCCGACAACCCCTGAATGTCCTTGGAGCGGGAGCGGACTGCATCAGGGCTAGCTAGCCGTTCTCCCAGTCGGGCGCATGTACGAGTCCATCACCGGCAAACGCCCAGGACCATAGAGATGGTGAATATCTAGAGCAGATATCTCGAATCCGCAGAATGCGATCTACCATGAATAATCGAATTATCTAAGGTGCCGAACATCGAGGTCAGAGGGGGACGGGGTGGCAGGGTCGACAGTTCCGCGTCGACAGCTGGGGCGACACTTGCGGGAACTTCGCAGCGCGGCAGGGCTCACGCTGACGACAGCCGCTGAGCTGATGCAGTGGAGCTTCAACATGTTGCAGCGCGTAGAAAAAGGACAGGTTGACAAGATTCGTGATGTCGACATCCGAGAACTTTGCAGAATCTACGGAGCAGAGCCCGAGCAGGCGAAGGCGCTGGTCGGGCTGGCGCGACAAGCGAACGCGCCGGAGTGGTGGCACGCGTACGGCGATCTGATCCCCGAGAACTTCGATGTGTACGTTGGGCTCGAGAACGCAGCGAAGAAGCTGACGATCTACCAATCCGAGTTGGTACCGGGGCTATTTCAGACGCCGCGCTACACCCAGACCCTCGTCACAGTCGGCCGACCCGACGACAGGGCCGCCGAGATCGAGCGGCGCGTCCAGCTCCGAATCAAGCGGCAAACTTTGGTGACACGGCACACGAATCCCGTTGAGGTCGTTGTTATTGTCCACGAATCGGTCCTGCGGCAGGTCATCGGCTCTAGACAAGCGATGGTTGAGCAGATGCGGGCGCTTATTGATGCCAGTCGACTGCCCAATGTGACGCTTCAGGTGCTGCCATACGAGGCGGGTTATCCAACTGGTGCCCAAATCGGTCCGTTCACCATCCTGGAGTTCGGCGCTGATAGCAAAGGCCACCCTGTCGAGCCTTCTGTGGTCTACATGGAAGGCTTCACGGGCGCTCTGTACGTGGATAAGCCCAGCTCAGTGGAGCAGTATGGTAGGGCGTACAGGACTATCCAGGGCGCTGCCATGGATGTCCAACGGAGCCGCAGGAAGCTCCGGGATCTAGCAGAGGAGTTTGGACGTGAGCATTGACCTGTCCGGGGCGCAGTGGTTCAAGAGCAGCCGCAGCGGAGCGAATCAGGATTGCGTGGAGGTCGCATTCCTGGATGGGGGCGTGGTCGGAGTTCGCGACTCGAAGAATCCGACCGGTCCGGCGCTGGTGTTCACTCCGGCGGAGTGGGACGCGTTCACCGCTGGCGTGAACGACGGCGAGTTCGATCGGCCCTAGACCGCAGACTGACCTACGGGGCGCACTCGAGCTGCTACGCCCCGGGCAACAGGAAGCCCCTCAGCCGAATGAAGCTGAGGGGCACGGTAAACCCGCTCGACCCCGTTGCGTCACCGCAGCGCGGCGACCACCTGTCGTGCGATGTTCTGCTCACCGAAGGTGTTGGGGTGCAAGGGGACAAAGGAGGGGGTCGACAGTGAGGGGATCAGCCCGTTGATCCACTGCTGGTCGGGTGCGGCGCACATATCGTGTCCGACGCTGGAGGTGGCGGTATCGACGAAGATCGCGCCGTGCGCGGCGGAGACATCGCGCAGTAGTGCGTTGAGGTTGACCAGCACGCCTAGGAGGTAGTCGGCGTCGCGCGGCCAAGCGGGCTGTGTCTCGGGGCATGCGCCAGGGCGTGAGGCGGTTGGGTATCCAACGATCGCGATGGTGGCTTTCGGTGCGCGCGAGCGGATTTCGTCGATCGCGTTCCCGTACACCGGTGCCAGCGCCGCGGTACGTTCGGCGAAGATGTCGACGCCGCCCGCGGTGAAGGCATCCTCACATGACGTGCCGTTGGGCTCGGGCAGCAGATTGCCGCACCGCAGCGCCTGCTTCGCCAGGCCGATGTCATTGCCGCCCATGGTCATGGTGACCAATGTGGTGTCGGGGGTCAGCACATCGAACTGCGGCGCCGCGGTTCCGGAGACAACGCCGCGCTGTCCACTCGTGAGGTCGTCCAGGGTGGCTCCGCCGCAGGTGACGTCCTTGAAGGTCTCGACGCCGAGCTGCTCGGCGACCAGTGCCGGATAGTTGACCGCGGAACGCGAACATGTGGTGAGTTCGGCCTGCGGAAACACTCCCGCGCCCGCGGCGAAGGAATCTCCCAACGCGACATAGTGGATGTCCGTTGTCGGTTCGGCAATGGCTTGCCCGGTGATTGCTGCGCTCGCCCCGAGCGCCATTGCCGATGCGATGACCGCCGGTCTCGCCTTTCCCATCAGGTGCTTCCAGCTGCCAAAAACCTGCATTGTGTCTCCTCGTGAACCAATGACCGGACGAATTCGGGCACGTAACTCGCTACGGGGTTCGAACCTGTCGATACGTCCGACCTATGCGGGCAGAGTCTAGTCACGATCCGGTAATTGCGAATAACTTTCATGTTTCCCGTCGTCGGGTTTTCTCGTGCGGCCGTCTCGGCGGCGTGACGTCCAACCGCGGGCTTCGAGGAATGTTGGGGGATAGGACATTTCGGCACGCCGGAGGTGGGCGGGTACCGTTCCGGATTCATGCGATCGGATGAGGCACTGTTGCGTTCCTCACTAATCGCCCGCTACCTGCGGAAAGTCTGATGACGCCGATCGATCGGGTTGACAGCGCCTGCTCGAACTGGCTACCGTCGCCATTGTTCGCGCTGAGTCATCGCCCGCCTCGGCATTCATGGTTGGACGGCCGTCCATGTGGCCGCGCCATATGTGTTCCGACTGCGGGGAGGCTGTCGTTATTGCCGCAAATTCGTCGCATTCACGGAGAAACTCGGCGCCTTTGTTCGCGTCCCGGTAATAAACTGTCGCGCCTTTTTCTCGAGCGCCAAGATTCCACCAGTTCATATCGACGTTAGGCGCCAGGTTGTCCGTCTCGATCTCATCCGCCAAGTCCGTGGACGATCTCCCCGGCCCCTCCCGGTGGCCGTTGCTGGGGAATCTCCCGCAGATGCGGCCCTCGCTGCTGCACCGTCAGTTCGACCAGTGGTGCGATGAGTTCGGCCCGCTCTACCAGCTTCAGATGCCCGGGCGACGCATTGTCGTCGTCAGCGATCCCGACCTGAATCGCGAGATCTTCCGGGACCGCCCCGGCGGGTTCCGGCGGCAGTCGGCGATCGAATCGGTCATGGACGAGATGGGGTCGAACGGACTGTTCTCGCTGGAGGGTGAGGCGTGGCGACTGCGCCGCAAGCTGGCGATGCCCGCGTTCAACGCCGCCCACCTGCGCAGCTTCCACCCCACCCTGGAGACGATCACCGGACGTCTGCAGCGGCGCTGGGAACAGGGCTCGCCCAAGGACATTCGTGGCGACCTGACCCGGTACACGGTGGATGTCACCGCCAAACTGACCTTCGACTACGACATCAACACCATCGAACAGTCGGGCGATATCATCCAGCGGCATCTGGAGCTGATCTTCCCGCTCATCAACCGGCGGATCAACAGCCCCATCCCGTACTGGCGCTACGTCAAACTCCCCGACGACCGGGCGCTGGAGCGCGCACTCGCCGCGCTGCGCACCGACCTGACCGGCGTCATCAGCCGGGCGCGCGCGAATCTGCCGGATAAGCCGACCAATTTCATCGAGGCATTCCTGCTGGCGCAGGACGGCAGCACCGCCTTCACCGATGACCAGCTGTTCGCCGAGGCGCTCACCATCCTCATCGCCGGTCAGGACACCACCAGCAACGCGATGGCCTGGCTGCTGTACCACCTGGCGGGTAATCCCGCCGTGCAGGAACGCATTCGGGAGGAAGTCGCGGAGATACCCTCCGCGCTGGACCGGCAGCCGTATCTGGAAGCCGTTGTCGCCGAATCGATGCGGCTGCGCCCGACTACACCCATTGTCGGGCTGGAGGCCATCGAGGACACCACCATCGACGGCGTGCGCATTCCCGCGGGCACCTGGGTGATCGTCAATGTGCAACATGCGAGTGTGCAGGAGACGAACTTCGCGCAGCCGCTGCGCTTCGATCCGGATCGCTGGCTGAACACCGGCCACGGCACGCATCGGCCCGAGGTCTCCACGCCATTCGGCTCGGGTCCGCGCTTCTGCCCCGGGCGTGGGTTGGCGATGTTGGAGATCAAGAGCGTCACCGCCATGGTCTGCCGCCACTTCGATGTGCGCCTGCCGGCGGGTGCGCGGCCGCCGAAGGATCGCTTCCACTTCGCCGTCATCCCCATCGATCTCGATCTCGACCTGACCCGGCGCGCCGCCGCCGCGTCCTGACTGCTGAGGAACTAGATGTCGTTGCATCGACTGACCGCGACCGACGGTGTCTGGCTGTCGCTCGAATCGCCCGATATGCCGATGCATATCGCCTTCCTGCTGGAGTTCAGTGCGCCCGAGGGCGGTGCGGCGCAATTCCTGCGGCAGTGGCGGGCCGGACTGGACGCACCGGCGAGCCTGCCGCAACCGTGGAACTTCGTGCCGTTGAAGTTCCCGCCGCCCGGTGTCGCGGCGCTGGTGCGCGAGGTCGACGATATCGACCTCAGTGCGCACATCCGGGAATGGACACTGCCGGAGCCGGGCAGCCAGGACCAGTTGACCGAGCTCGTGTCGACGATTCATCGGAAGCAGCTCGATATGAGCCGTCCGCCATGGGAATTGCACGTCATCGAGGGGCTGGCGCAGGATCGCTTCGCGTTGCTGCTCAAGGTGCATCACAGCCTGCTCGACGGCGCATCGGCCATGCGGCTGTTCACCGATACCTTCACCGAGGACGAGTCGGCACGCGATGTGCCGGATCTCTTCACCGTCCGCCCCGCCGCCGAGTCGGCGGAAACAGCTGTGCCCAAGGCGAATCCGTTCAGCGCCCTGCTCGATGCGCTGACCGGCCTGCTGGCCTTGGTGCGCGGCGTCGGATCCGCCGCCCGTGACGCCTTCCGGCGGGCACGCGGCGATAAGACCATGGCGCAGAAGGCCTATCAGCATCCCGACACCATCCTGAACGGCACCATCACCGGAGCGCGCGACCTGTCCAGGCGGCGCTATGACCTCGCGCTGTTCAAGCGGCTGGCGAAGGCGGGTGACTGCACGATCAACGACATCGTGCTGTACCTGGTGAGTACGGCGCTGCGCGACTATCTGTCCAACCACGCCATCCTGCCCGAGACCTCATTGACCGCGGGCGTGCCCACCGATCTGCGCGAGGAGGACGACGACCGCGTCGGCACCCGCGCGGGCATGATGTTCACCGCGCTCGGTACCGATATCGCCGATCCGCGCGATCGGCTCAGCGCGATCAAGTACTACATCCGCGCCGCGAAACAGCATATGGGCGCGATGGCACCGAACGAGGTCATCGGCTACGGTCTCGCGGTCACCCTGCCGTGGATTCTCGGCCTCAGCTTCGGCTTCACCAATACCGCCGCCTCGCACCCGATGGGCATCTCCAATGTGCCGGGACCGCGAAACCCGCTCTACTGGAACGGCGCTCGGCTGGAGACGATCTATCCGATTTCGCTGCTGATGCACGGCAATCCGCTGAACTTCACCTGCATCGGCTATTCGGGCGGGTTGCATTTCGGTGTGCTCGGGGTCCAGGACAAGCTGCCACCGATGGCATATCTCACCGCGGCCATGGATACCGCACTCGATGAACTCACCGACCTGCTCCTGCCGGACAGTGTCCGCGCCGCGGGGTGATATCCGTGCCGAACTACGATGTGGCGATTATCGGCTCGGGATTCAGCGGGCTCGGCGTCGCGGTGAACCTGCGCCGCCTCGGCAATGACAATTTCGTCATCCTCGAACGTGCCGCGGCCATCGGTGGCACCTGGCGCGATAACGTCTACCCCGGCTGCGCGGTGGACGTGCCCTCGGTGCTCTACTCGTATTCCTATGCGCCGAACACGGATTGGACGCGCGTCTACGCGACCCAGCCCGAATTGCGCGCCTATACCGAGAATATTGTCGACACCTTCGATCTGCGGCGGCATGTGCAGCTGAACAGCGATGTCGCCGAGGCCGATTTCGACGAGGCCGCCGAGCAATGGGTACTGCGGTTGACCGACGGCAGGCTGATCCGGGCTCGCGCCGTCGTCATGGGCTATTTCTCGCTGCATGCCGAGGCCATTCCGGATATTCCGGGCCGGGCCGACTTCGCCGGGCCGCAGATGCATTCGAGCAAATGGGATCCCTCGTTCGAGCCGGCGGGCAAGCGGATCGCGGTGGTCGGCGCCGGGGCGAGTGCGGTGCAGATCGTGCCCGCGCTCGCCGAGAGCGCGGCCGAGCTCATCTCGTTCCAGCGCACCCCGGCATGGGTGATTCCGCGCCTGGACCGGCCGATTCCGCCGACGGTACGCAAGATTTTGCGGTATGCGCCGCCGATCCGACTGGCTGCACGCGGATTCGTCTTCCTATTCCTGGAGACGATGCACTTCGCCGAATTCCATCCTCGGCTGGTGTCGGTCTATGAGCGGCTGGTCCGTCAGGTATTGGCGCGGCAGGTGCCCGATCCCGACGTGCGGCGCAAACTCACGCCCGACTACGCGTTCGGCTGTAAGCGGCCGATGGTCTCCGATGAGTACTACCGGTCGTTCGCCCGCCCGAATGTGCGGCTGAGCACCGAGAAGATCACCGAGATCACCGCCACCGGCATCCGCACCGCCGACGGTGAGCTGCACGAGGTCGACGCGATCGTGTGGGCCACCGGATTCCACGTGCAGGATTCGATCGCGCATTTCCCGGATTTCCGGACCGCACAGACCTCGACCCGCAGGAAGTTCCAGCGCGACGGATTCCGCGCCTATCGCGGCATCGCGTTCGCGGGTCTGCCGAATCTGTTCGCGGTCACCGGACCGAATACCGCGCTGCCGCACACCTCACAGTTCCTCGCCATCGAACCGACCACGAAGCTGGTCGCACGGACCATCGAATACATGCGGGCCAAGGGAATTCGCCGCTACAGCCCGTCCGAACAGGCCGAGCGCGCATGGGTCACCCGCGCGCGCGAACTGCTCAGCACCCGGGTGTGGTCGACCGGCGGCTGCACCAGCTACTTCATCGACGAGGACGGCACCAACACGCTGACCTGGCCGGGTGGGACCTGGAGCGTCCGACGCGACCGGCGTCGAATTCGACCGCAGGACTGGGACACCGGAGCTTTCCGCCGTTCCGCATAACAGAATCCAATTCCATAGGGGAGGCCTTGTGCGCCGTACACGATTCGAATCGATCGGCTCGTATACGCCGACATCGATAGTGTCCACCGACGAGCTGCTCAATAGTCTGGCGGTGCCGAGGTCACTGAAGTTGGAGGCGCTCACCGGTATTCGCAACCGGCGCGTCTACAACTCCGATCCGGATGCCTACGAATCCTCCTTCGATCTGGCGCGCAATGCGATCGACGACTGTCTGGCGCGCTCCGGCTACGCCGCGGCCGAACTCGATATCGTGATCTCCGCGTCGATCACCCGAACCAAAGGGGCCGGGCAGTTCTGCTTCGCGCCGTCCTTCGCGCTGATGCTGCGCAATGCCATCGGCGCGAGGGCGGCCCGCTACTTCGATGTTTCCAACGCCTGTGCGGGCATGGTCACCGGAATCATGGTGCTGGACCGGATGATCAAGGCCGGTGTGGTCCGCAATGGTCTGGTGGTCAGCGGTGAGCAGATCACCCCGATCGCCGAGACCGCGGTTCGCGAGATCAGTGAACCCTATGATCCGCAGTTCGCGGCGCTGACCGTCGGTGACGCCGCGGTGGCGGTGCTGCTGGACGGTCACGGTGACGACGCCGATGAAATCCACTACGTCGAGCTCATGACCTCGGCCGAGGGCGCAGAACACTGCCTCGGTATGCCGAGCGACCGCTCCAACGGCATGGCGATGTACACCGACAACCGCGCGATGCAGACCGAGGACCGCTACCGCCAGGGCATCGCGCGACTGGAGGACTATCTGCGCGGCAACGGAAGCGACTGGCGCAGTGAGGAATACGACTTCTGGATCCATCACCAGTTCAGCGCGCCCGCGATCGAGTACATCGCGAAACTGGCCGAGGAACACTTCGCCACACCGATGCCCGAGGCGCTCAATGTCCTACAGGAGTACGGCAATACGGCGTCGACCTCGCACTTCCTGGTGCTGCACGAACATCTCGGGCGCAACCACATTCCCCAGGGTTCCAAGGTGCTGATGATCCCCTCGGCCTCCGGCACGGTCTCCGGATATCTGGCGGCCACGATCTCGCGATTGGCGGCGTGAGCCATGCCGACAACCATCATCGCCGCGGCGACCAATACCGACACCGATACCGGCAGCTACTTCGAACATGCCGCACGGGCCGCACGAGAGTGCCTGGAGCGGGCGGATATCGCACCCGAACGGGTGGGCATGCTCATCAACGCGGGCGTCTACCGGGACAGCAATATCGTCGAACCCGCCGTTGCCGCGCTGGTGCAGCAGCGCATCGGTATGGGCCTGCGCTATGCCTCGGGCAAGGTGCCCTCGTTCTCGTTCGATCTGATGAACGGTGCGGGTGGCGTGGTACACGCACTGGCCGTGGTCGATTCGTTCTTCGCGTCCGACGCGATCGACCACGCGCTGGTCATCGCCGGTGATACCCATCCATCGACACGGTTCCAGGTGCCCGACTTCCCATACACCAGCACCGGTGCGGCACTGCTGCTCGAACGAGACGGTGATGCGGGCGGTTTCGGCGGCCTGTACACCGCAGAGCCGGACGACCCCGTCGAACCGCTCGGATTGGTGCCGTTGAGCGAGGTCGGCACCCAGGGACGCTCGACGATGGTCGTGCGTGCCGATGCCGGCGATCCACTGCATTGGGCCACCAGTGCGGTACGCGCCTGTATGACCGGCGAAAGCCTCACCACCGCAGAGTTTTCAGCGGGTTCGGCGGTGCTGCTGGCCCCGGAGCCGGCACCCGGCTTCGCGAAACTGCTCGCCGCCGCCCTGGATCTGCCGAGTGAATCGGTGCTCGCGCTCCCACCCGAGGTGGGCGATCCGCACACCGCCGCACCGATTTTCGGCTACGTCAGCGCCCAAGGCAGCCTCGACACCCTGCGAACAGTGCTGTTCCTGACGGCCGACGGCAGCTCGGCCGCCTGCCTGCTCTACCACCCATCGACCGAAAGGCCGTGATATGTGCGGCATCAACGGAATAGTCGACTTCGCCGCCCCGGTCGACCCGACCCCCATCGGGGCGATGAACGAAATCCAACGCCACCGCGGCCCCGACGGTTTCAGCACCTGGCACACCCACAATGTCGCCTTCGGCTTCCAGCGCCTGGCCATCGTCGACGTCGCGCACGGCGCCCAGCCCGCCCGCAATGAGGACGACACCATCCATGTCGTCTTCAACGGTGAGATCTACAACCATCGGGAACTGCGCAGCGGCCTGGCCGCGCGCGGGCACCAGTTCCGCAGCCACTCCGACGCCGAGGTGATCCCGCACCTCTACGAGGAGTACGGCACGGGCTTCGTCGAGCGCCTGGACGGCGATTTCGCCATCGCGCTGTGGGATGCCCGCCGGGAACGGCTGCTGCTCACCCGCGACCGGGTCGGCGTGAAACCGCTGTTCTACCACCAGTCCGGCAGCCGGGTCGTCTTCGCCTCGGAGATCAAGGGCATCTTCGCTTCCGGGCTGGTCGAGGCGACCATGGACCCGCAGGGGCTCAGCGACTGCCTGTTCTACGGACACACCATCGCACCGCGCACCTTCTGGCAGGGCATCGACGATCTGCCGCCGGCGACCATCGTGACCATCGATCGTCGCGGCACCTCCCAGCAGCGCTATTTCACGCCGTTCCTGCGCCGCGATCCGGATGCGCCGCTGCTCACCGGCCGGGCCGCGATCGAGCGGTTCGACGCGGCCTTCACCGCCGCCGTGCGCAAGCGGCTGCCCGACGAGGTGCGGGCAGGCGTCGCATTGAGCGGCGGCCTGGACAGCTCCGCCATCGCCGCGGTCGCGGCCCGCCGCTGCGACGCACCGCTGACCACCGCGAGTATCCGGCTCACCGGCGAAGTACTCGATGAGACCCCGATGTCGCGGCTGGTCGCACAGTCGCTCGGAGTCCCCAATGACGAGGTCGAGATGACCGGCGCGCGCGCCTGCGAACTGCTGCCGAAGAGCCTGTGGCACTTCGAGTCACCGTTCTGGTACGGCGCGGTCGCCACACCGTTCCTCGAGTTGACCGAATTCGCTCGGCACAAGGGCCTCAAGGTCGCCATGAGCGGTGACGGGTCCGATGAGCTGTTGGCGGGCTACGACTTCTACCGGCTGATGAAGCTGAGCGCCCGGTTCGAACAGCTGAAGCTGGGCCGGGCCCAGACCGCGATCTGGCGCAATGCCACCAAATGGGTCGGTGCGCCATCGGGTCTGGACGACCACATCGTGTCCGTCGCGGGACGTCGTCCCGAATACACCGCGCGCTACGGCGAGGTGCCGCCCTGGATCTACCTATGGAGCGCGCTCGGCGACACGACCGGCCCCATTGCGCCCGCGGGCCTTCCGGTGCCCTCGGCACTGGCCCCGCCACCGCGGCACGACAGGTTGCGCCGCCAACTGCATTTCGAGTTCTACACCCGGCTGCCGCACTGGGTACTGCCGATCTCGGACCGCCTGGGGATGGCCAACAGCATCGAGGTCCGGGTGCCCTATCTCGACCGCGATGTCATCGATGTGTGCGCCGATCTGTCACCGGAGATGCTGGTGCACTGGGGAACCGAGAAATACGCGCTCAAGCGGGCGACCGCCGATGTGCTGCCGAAGCAGATCGTGCGCAGGCGCAAGAAGCCGTTCATGACGCCGGTCGGTCCGTGGTATCTCACCGGTTCCGGTGCGGATCTCGCGCACGATCATCTGTCCCGGGATTCGGTGCGCCGCTACGGGATCTTCGATCCGGTCGCCACCGAACGAATGTGGCGCACCGCGGTCGACCGACCCGGAACCTGGGCCGCCACGGCCGCGGAATGGGGCTGTCTGGCCGTCATGTCCACGCACCTCGTGCTCGACCAATTCCGGTCGGTCGGCGCGAGTACGCCCGAAGCGCGGATGGGGGTGGCGTGATGAAGTCCGCCGCGGCGCACGAATACGCATTGCACGGATTCGCCCAGCCCGCACTGCCTTTGGTGCTCGCGGCCGGATCGCTGATCAAACCGATCCGGCGCGTGCCCAAACTCGGCTGGCTGGTCGCCGATCCGGAGCTGGCACGCCAGATCCACGGCGATACCGAACACTTCAGCATTGTCGGCGACGGCGCCTCGGGGCACTGGTGGGGCCAGATGCTCGGCGAATGGGTCTTCGAGCTGTTCGAGGGCCAGCCGCATGTCGAATTCCGCGCGAAGGTCCGCGACCTGTTCACCCCGGAACGGTCGAGGGTGATTACCGAACGGTCCGTGGGGCCGATGCTGCGCAAACTCACCGACGACCTCTCGGCCGGGAAAACCGTTGATATGGCGCAGTTCTCGCGCGAGTTCACCGGCCGCAGCATGGCCGAGCTGGTCGGCCTGCCGGTCGACGATTCACCAGCCGCATACGAAGAACTGTTCGGCCTGGTCGAGGCGATGGCCAACCTCGGCAAGGGCAATTACGACACCACCGTGGTGTCCGAGCGCAACATGCGCAAGGGACGTGCGGTGGCCGATCGCATCGCCGCATCGGTGCCCGCCGTGTACGAAACCGCCGACCCGAGCACCACCATCGGGCGCAGTCGTGAACTCGGCCTCGGACCCGAGGTCACCCGCCGCATGGCGGCCTTCCTGGTCGTTGCCGGAACCGCGACGCTGGCGAGCACCCTCGGTCGGATGGTGGCACTGCTGCACGATAGCGGGGCGCAGCACGACCTGATCGAGGATCGGCGCCTGATTCCGGACGCGGTGCGCGAGGCGCTGCGGGTCACCAGTTCTATGCCGATCGTCGGGCGGGGTGTCGTCGAGGATATCGAGTTGGCCGGGAGGCGCTTACGCGCGGGCGACCGGGTGAAGATCATGACCTGGTCGATCAACAATGCGGCCGGTGGCTATGACCTGCATCTGGGCAAGGTGCACGAACTGCGGCAGCTCTGGTTCGGCGGCGGCAGACATATCTGTCTCGGCGCGAGCCTGACCCATGTCGAACTCGCGGCGGTACTGGAAGCCATGACCGCGCCCGGTCGCCCGTGGCGGATTACCAAACGGCGCTACCGCACGAATGTGTTCGTTCCGCTCTACCGGCGACTGGAGATTGCCCTGGTCTGATTTCGAGGCCCTTGCCGCGCAGTCGGTTCAGGGAGAATGCTTGGCAACTTATTCTGGGTTCGCGGACCTTGGTTCGCTGCACAGAGCGTTATCGTGTGTCGTGGTTGCACACCAACCGTGATGCACGTTACTGTACCAACTCGTTGATGGGAACGAAGTAGTTCCTCATTGCCGGGAGGGTTTGGCAAGCATGATCCGACGTCGACGTCCGATTAGGGCAGTGGCTGCTGCGCTAGCCACGATCACCGTGTTTGCCGGAGCCGTTGTCGCGGCCGCGCCGACCCAGGCGACGCTGGGGCTCGATGCCCAGTTCACCGCGACTCATGCCGGGCCGCAGCAGTATCCGAACGTCTATATCGACTGGGACGTCCCGATCACCATGAGTGACGGCACGGTATTGAAGGCGAATGTCTACCACCCGGCGGACGCGTCCGGCCGGCCGATCGTCGAACCGACGCCGACCATTGTGAACCTGACGCCCTACACCAAATTGGTGGCCAATATCGCCGACTCCGTGCTGGCCATCCCCGGCCTGGCCGAGCCGCTGATGCAGGCGCTGCACGGTTTCGATCTCTCGGCCTATGGTCTGAGCGGAATCAGTGATCTGGCACAGGCTTTGGCGGGCGGCACCGCACGTACCTTCGCCGTGGATCGCAAACTGGTGCAGAGCGGCTACACCCAGGTGGTCGTCGATGTCCGCGGCACCGGCTTCTCGCAGGGCACCTGGCAGGTATTCGGCGAGCGCGAGCAGCAGGACGGCGTCGAGGTGGTCGACTGGGCGGCGGCGCAGCCGTGGTCCAACGGCAAGATCGGTATGAGCGGCATCTCCTACTCGGCGATCAACCAGCTGCAGACCGCCGAGCGCAGACCCGCCGCGCTGCAGGCGATCTTCCCGATCGTGCCGGGCAGCGATCTGATCCGCGATGTGGCCGCGCCCGGCGGCGCACTCGGCATCGGGTTCATTCCGGAGTGGCTGCTCGCCGTCGACGGTTCGAAGCTGATTCCGGATGTGGTGTCGATGCTGGCCGGGAAGTTCGACTGGACCTGGCTGGCCGACCGCGTCCGTGACCCGTTCACCTTCTTCAATATGATCATCATGGCCCTCGGCACGCAGAGCATGGATGACATTCCGGCCGAGATGTATTCGGTGCTCGACGACCAGAGTCCATTGCGCACGGCCTGGATCGGGCATCCCGAGCGGATCGATGTGCCGACCTTCGTCTATGGCGGCTGGCAGGACATTTTCGCCTACTCCGCGCCGCGGGTCTACAACGCGATCAGTATCCCGGACAGCCAGAAGAAGCTGGTGATGGACAACAACTATCACATCACCACCGGCTCGGGCATGGGTGATGCCGACGGACCGGCCGCCCTCGACGTGCTGCAGCGCGCGTGGTTCGACAAGTGGCTCAAGGGCATCGACAACGGCATCGATGACTACGACCAGGTGACCCTGTGGCAGCAGGGCGGCGGCTGGACGCACACCTCGAGCTTCCCGCGTCCCGATATGGATTACCGCCGTATGTATTTGAACGCCGAGACCTCGGGTACCGCGCCGGGCAGTGCCTACGACGGCAGCCTCAGCACCGGGCCGGGCGGGCCCGCGCGGGTATCGATCGCACCCGGCCTGACCACGCTCTGCTCGCGCGACGGTGCCCAGGGCACCGCGGGCATCGTGCCGCTGCCGGATATCTGCACCAAGGATTCGCGGATCGCGGAAACCAATGGCCTGACATTCACCAGCGCGCCGGTGGATGTGGCGACCCCCATCTCCGGCCCGATCGCGGTGCACCTGAATACGGTCTTGGACGCCACCGACGGTTACTGGACGGTGACGCTGAACGATGTTGCGCCGGATGGACGTTCGACACAGTGGACACACGGCCAGCGGACCGCCTCGCTGCGCGCGGTCGACGAGAGCAAGGCCAGCCGCTCGGCGAACGGCGACTACACCGATCCCTATCCGTACCTGACGCTGGATACCCGCGAGCCGATCGTGCCCGGCCAGCCGACGGTCATCGATATCGGCATGTTCGCCACCGACGGCGTACTGCAACCGGGACACCGGCTGCGTGTCGACGTCTTCGCCGGGAATTTCCCGAGCAGTCTTCCGTTGCGCCCCTTGCTGAACGAGAGCGGGCTGCGACCGCAGCACATCGAACTGGATCCGAATCAGCCGAGCTGGGTGAACATTCCGGTCGGGGGCGAGCCGGGCTGGTGATTCAGACCGGGCCGGAGCCGAGCAATACCAGCGCGGCGCGCGTGAGTGTGGGCGCCAACGCGGGTAGCTCTTGCGGCCCGGATTCGATGAGGGTGGCCCTGACCCGATCGTCGATGCCGCCGAGCAGCACATCGATCAGTCCGGGATCGGGTTCGGCGCGAACTTCGCCCGCGCGCACACCGATTCGCGCCGCCGCGACCATGCGGTAGCCGAACATGCGGTGCGTGCGGGCCCGGCGGGCGATGAGTCCCGGTCCGGCAGCGAGGGTTTCGATATGCAGCGCCCGCGCCGCGGCCGGTTCGGCGGCCAGGAACTCGAGATACGTCCGCAGCGTCGTGCGCACCAGTTCGACGAAGGTATCCGCGCCCGATTCGGCGACCACGCGGTCGAGCTCGCGGGTGATCACGTCCACCGCGAAATCGAATGCGGCGGTGAAGCATTCCTCTTTGCTCTCGAACAGCCCGTAGAACGTCCGCCGGGCCACCCGCGCCCGGCCGACGATATCGGTAATGGTGGTCGGGCCGTAACCCAACTCCGCGACCGCCTCCAATGCGGCGATATAGAGCCGCTCGCGCTGTGACGTCGCGACCTCGTCCCGGGTCAATCGATGCGGCCCCCGGGGCAGGCGTTCCGGAGAAGCGCTGGTCAACACGGTCATAATGTCGACGATTGTGCCACACCAGACACTTTCACCCAGATGTTCCGGCCAGGCGCGAGAGACCGGCTCAGCGCAGCGCGCTGCCCTCGAGCCACTGATCCCACGGCAGGCCCCAATCGCCGTTCTGCCAGACCTCGAGCGGTGCGCCGCCGGTATTGCGGACCTCGACGACATCGCCGGGAATCGCAAAGTTGAAGAACCACTGGGCATTCGTCAGGCTGAGGTTGAGGCAGCCGTGTGAGAGGTTCTGGCTGCCCTGCGCCCAGACGGTGGAATCGAGCTGGTGCAAATAGATTCCGTCGGTGCTGATGCGGGTGGCCCAGCCGATGGCCTCCTTGTAGCCGAGCCGGGAATTGACCGGCAGGCCATAGGTGGAGGAGTCCATGATCACCGGGTTGCCCTTGTCCATCACGGTGTAGATGCCCGGTTGGGTCCAGAAGCTGAGCGTCTTGCCCGCGATGACCTCACTGCCGCCCCTGCCCATCGAGGTCGGCATGGTGCGGATCAGATTCCCGTTCTCGAAGACCTGAACCTGTTTGGTGTTGTCGTCGGCGATGGAGACGTGCGACGGGCCGATGGTGAAGGTGGTCTTGCTGTCCTCCTGGCCGTACAGGCCGCCGCCGAGGTCCGCGCCGTAGATCTTGGCCGCGACGGTCACCTTGGTACCCGGTGCGTAGTACTGCTGCGGCCGCCAGTGCGCATTGCGCTTGTCGAGCCAGTACCAGGAACCCTCGACCGGCGGGTCGGTGGTCACCGAGAGCCGCTTCTCGGCAACAGCCTTATCGGGAACGTCCTCGTCGAAATGCGCGACGACGACGGTGCCGACGCCGAAGGTGCCGCCGTCGGCCAGCGGGGTGCCGCCGGTGGTGGTCAGATACACCTTGGTCTGGTTGTTCGGCGCGAGCGTGCTGAAGGTCGAGGTGGTCGGGCCGACGCGGCCGGTGATGGTGAGGCTTTCGGCGGAGATCGTGTAGGTGTGTCCGTAGCCGAGCGGTTCGGCGGGTTTCCAGGCCGTCTTGTCCGGGGTGTAGATGCCCTCGACCGACCGGCCCGCCTCATTGGTCAGGGTTACCG
Source organism: Nocardia sp. CA-119907 (assembly GCF_050955995.1). Taxonomy (NCBI): domain Bacteria; kingdom Bacillati; phylum Actinomycetota; class Actinomycetes; order Mycobacteriales; family Nocardiaceae; genus Nocardia; species Nocardia sp. CA-119907. The sequence continues at coordinate 8,121,548 of NZ_CP192091.1, read as the reverse complement.
AGGTCAGCATGCCGTCGTTCGCGGTCACCACGACCGGCGCGAGCGGATCGACACCGTTGCCACCGTTCGGGGTGATGGCGATCGGGGGCGGCGGCGGCCCGGCCTGGGTGGTCGCCGCTTCCGGTTCGGCCGAACATCCGGCTGCTATCAGCGCCGTCACCAACGCAAAACCCGCAGTTGCTCTCCACCGGAAACGGCGACTCGACATGACTCTCCTGTGTTTCGCCGTGCGTTCCCTGCGGCGCACCTAACGACGTACTGGCCCCTGCCGTAGTTTACCGGCCATTTCGAGGTGACTTCTCCGCTAAAGATGTGACCTGCGCCGATACGCGGATCAGTTGACGCACGGCACAGAGCTGCCGATCGTGGTCGCGACCGGCTTACCGGCATCGGGCGTCGGCTGGGCGGAGGAGGTGGCTTTGGCGGAGGTGGTCGGGGTCGCGCTGGAGGTCGGCGTGAGTTCGGCGGGCATGGTGAAGTCGCTGGCGATGACGACGGTGATATGACCCGCTTCGACATTCGGCGATGCCGTGGCGGTGAGGCCGAGAGTATCGGCGAGTTGGGTGGCATCGGCCTCCGCGCCGAGACCATAGGTGATCGTGGTGGTCGCACCGTCGGTTCGCGTGCCATTGCCCACGATGCCCTGCGGATAGCCGCGCTTGGTGAGTGCGCTGGAGAGCTGGGCGGCCCGGCCGGGGTAACCGCTCGCATTCTGGACATCGACGGTGCTGGTCGGGGTGTGCACCGGTGTCGTCGGCGCGGCCTCGATGCCGAAGGCGGCCCGCACTTCCTTCTTGATGGCCGCCGGATCGACGATATTGACGTCCTGACCGTCGATATTGTCGTAGCGCAGCACCGGCAGGGTCCGGAATTCGACCGAGATCGAGCCCGCCGCGCCGAGGTCGCGGGCGAAATCGAGCAGATTCCAGCCGTCGGACAGCACGATATCGCGGTGCGCCACATCCATCAGGCCGGAGAGCTTGCCGAAATTGGTCAGGGTGCCGGTTTCCTTCAACGATTTGGCGACCGAGGTCAGGAAGGCCTGCTGGCGGTGGGTTCGGTCGAGGTCGCCGTTCTCCAGCCCGTGCCGCTGGCGCACGAACGACAGCGCGTTCGCGGCGTCCAGGTGCTGCGGGCCCGCGGGGAAGACCGCGCCGGAGTAGTAGCTGTCGTCGACCGCGTGATCGAGGCAGACGTCGACGCCGCCGAGCTTGTCCGCCAGGTCGTAGAAGCCGACGAGCGAGATCTCGGCGAAGCGGTCGATGGGGACGCCGACCAGGTTGCGCACGGTCTGCACGATCGATGCGCGGCCCGCCTCACGGCCCGCGCGCTCGAGGGCGACCTTGTCCTTTTGGCCCGAATTCTCCAGTTTGGTCTCGGTGGCGGCCTTTTTCAGCCCGTAGGCCTCCTTGATCTTGGCGTGGTCGTAGCCGGGGATGCCGGAGACCGCGACATAGTCGTCGCGCGGAATGGAGAAGGCGACGATCTTGTGCATATCCGCGGGAATATGCAGCAGAATCAGCGAATTCGCGTTGTATCCCCCGTTTTCGCCGTCGCCCGCGTGCAGCTGGTCCAGGATATCCTTCGGCAGATCCTTGCCGTCGAGGTCCTTGCGGGTGTCCAGGCCGATCAGCAGGATATTGAGGTCGCCGCCGAGGGAACGCGGCGCGTCCTTGCCGATCGCATCGGTATGGGTGAAGCCATTGTCGAATTCGGTCTTGGCCGACCAGGCGAATCCGGTGCCGGAGAGCACGGCGAGGGCGGCCAGCGAGACCAGGACGCGCATCGCCATCTTCGCCGCGCGGCGGCCGCGGTGTCGCTTGGGGGCCGCGTGCCGACGCCGGGCACGGCGCGCGCTCGGCCCGATCTTGGGCAGTTCGACGGTGTCGTCATCCATGGCGCCCGACTCGGTCCCGGATCATTTTCGCCGCCTCAACTCTCGTCTCGACTCATTCGACACAGCGCACGTCCGGGATTACCCGCTACCGACCAGTTGTCACGCTCAACGTTCCCAGTGATACCGGTTGCACCCGGCGCAGGCAAGAATCGGACATTGTGACCTGCGCAGATTCGTGTCTAGGGTCATAGTCATGACTGGTCGCTCACTTCTCGTCCTAGGTGCCGGTCCCGGCGTCGGACTATCCGTTGGCCGCCTTTTCGCGCGTGACGGATATACAGTCGTACTGGCCTGCCGCTCGGCCGAGGAGGCCGAGCCATTGGCGCGGGAACTGCGGGCGGAGGGGTTTGCCGCCGAGGGGGTCGGAGTGGATCTGGCCGATCCCGCCGATATCACCCGCATCGTGACCCAGGTGGGTGAGCGGCATGGTCGGATCGATGTACTGCACTTCAACCCGAGCATTTTCCGGGAGGCGGATCCGTTGACGCTGACCGTCGCGGAGTTGATCGAGGATTTCACCATCGGTGCCGCGGCGCTGCTGCCCGCGGTACAGGCCGCGCGGCCGTTCTTCGCCGATGGCGCGCGCGTGCTGGTCACCGGCAGTGCGGCGGCGGACAGGCCCTGGAATCAGGCCGCATCGCTCGGCGTGCAGAAGGCAGCGGTGCGCAATCTGGTCACCAGCCTGGACACCACCTTGGCCCCCGAGGGCCATCGCGCGGTCGCGGTGCAGATCAATGGCGTACTCGGCGAGGGCGCGTTCACCAGGGATCGGGTGGCCCAGGCGTTGCACGCGGCCGCCATCCGCGCCCCCGAAGACTGGACGCCGCACGTCGCCTACGAGGGCTGAGGTGATGTGACGCGCCGACCTGCGACTCACCCGCTCGGAATGCTGCTTCGAACCGAACGGTCTCTATTCCGGTATTCCCGTTCGCACCGGTGATCATCGGCCGAGCGGGCCGTGGCGAGGGAGGACGATGTATGCGGCAGTTCGCGGTAACGGCGGGGTTGGTAGTTGCACTCGTGATCTCGGTGCTGCCGAGTCTCGCGGCGTCCTCCGCCCAACCGGTTCCGGTGCCTACCGCATTGCTGCAGGCCGGGCTCGATGATCTGATCCGCTCGGCCGCCGTTCCGGGTGCGCAGCTGGTCTTGACCGCCGATGGCGAGCAGTACCAGGTCAACAGCGGCGTGGGCGATCTCGCGACGGGCGCGGCATTCCCGGATGCCGCGCAGGTTCGGATCGCCAGCAATACCAAGACATTCGTGGCGACAGTGGTGCTGCAATTGGTGGGGGAGGGGCGTGTCGAGCTCGACGCTCCGATCGAGCGGTACCTGCCCGGTGTCGTGCACGCTCCCGGCGGCGACGGGAACCTGATCACCGTTCGAAATCTGCTGCAGCACACCAGCGGCCTTCCGGACTATCTGTCCCGATTGGATCTGAACTCCCCCGAGGCGTTGCAGCAGTACCAGACCGCGGACCAGCTGATCCGGCTCGCCATGGACGCGCCCGCGCAGTTCCCTCCCGGCTCGGGCGTCAGCTACTCCAATACCGACTACCTGGTGGCCGGGAAGTTGATCGAGCAGGTCACCGGGCAGCCGGTAGGCGCCGAGGTGACCAGGCGCATTCTGGTGCCGCTGGAATTGCACGACACCTACTGGCCCGCATTCCCGCAGGAGACCGTGATCCGCGGCCCGCACCCGCGCAGCTATCAGGTCTTCAACGGCGCCCGGGTCGACATCACCGATATCGACCCCGGCTGGGGTCTCGCCGATGGCGCGATGGTCTCCACGGGCGCCGATCTGAACCGCTTCTTCGAGACACTGATCACCGGCGGACTGCTTGCCCCAGCGGAGCTCGCCGAGATGATGCGCACGGTGCCGAGCCGGAATCCACTGTTCGGCGATGATGTCGGCCTCGGTTTGTTCCACCGCACCAATCGGTGTGGCGTCGATGTGTGGGGCCACGGCGGTGCCATGGACGGCTTCTTCGTTTTCGGCGGCTACACCCCCGCCCGCTCGATCACCGTCAGCCTCAACCAACTCCCACCGTTGTTCGGCTTGGCGCACCAGCTGGCCATGGATCAGTTGGTGGACGACGCCATCTGCAGGTAGCTGCGGACGGTTGCGGTGCCCGGTCGTCCGCGCACCCTTCAGCAGTCCCCGCCGAATTGCCCTATCGCGCAACGTGGATCGGGCCAGCCGTGTACACCGCTGGGCACGGCGGGCCGAACCCTGGCCTCGCATTCGGCCAGCGACCGGGTGTGGCCGAACCGATCTCGGTCTACTTCGGCTGTTCCGCGGCCGTCGGCGCGGGTTGGGTGGTCGTCGGCTTATCCGCGAACCGGGTGGTGCCGTCCGGGGCCAACATCGTGTTGACGAAATCCACGCCAGCGGCCACCAGCGTTGGTCCACCCACGACAATCGTTCCGATGATCCCGCCGACCGTCGCACCGGTAGTGAGTCCGCCGATGCAGCCCGCGGCGATGGTGACGACGCAGCCGATGACCGCGCCGATGGCGGTGCCGACGAAGCTGCCGATCGCCGTGGCCAGACCGAACTGACTGGCGAATTCATTGCGGGCGCGCTGGTTCTCGACCGTCGACGCCACCGGTTTGACGGCCAGCGGTTGGGTGATGTCGAGCCCCGCGGGCTTCTGCGGCGCCAGCTCGAGTACCGTGCCGTCCTTCTTCAGCACCGGCTCGACCGGGATTTCGGTTTCGGCGATCCGGAACTGCAGCGGCAGTGTCACCACGACGTGGCCGTTGGTATCCGCGAGATCGACCACATCGACCACGTCGGCGATATCGGCGGCCTTACCGTCCTTATCGACCAGCGTGCCGTTCTTATCGGCCAGCCGCCCGTCGCCGCCCGCCGCGAGCTCACTGCTCGTGGTCTTGGACAGGGTGAAGGTGCCGCCGCGCACGCTGGCGACGACGGTTTTCTCGACCAGTTTGACCGAGTAGGTGATGTCCTGCCGCGCGGGCGCGGTGTCCGGCTCGGCATACGAGACTCCGGCGCCCAGGGTCACGGCACCGATGACAAGGATCGCCGCCGCAGTGCTATCGCAAAGCTTCATTCGGTATTCCATTCCGCCATCAGGATTTTCGCCTCCGCGCCTCCCGCGCGCAGGCTCGACTCTCCCCACGTTCGAGGTGGTCTCCGCGCAATGTACTCATATGCGCGGCAAGGAGGTCGAGGGGAGCCTAGCCGAGCCTGCGGCGTGAGGCGAGCAGATTGGAAACGAACCCGACTTCGGGCTACGCCACGGTTACTTCCTCCGGCGCGTCGACCTGTGGCGCGGGGCGGGTGCGCAGCAGAGCCAGCCCCAGCAACGCGGCGGCAATGCTGAAACCCGCACTGATCCACGCACCGGTCGACATGGCCGCGGTGAACGCCTCCTTGGCCGGTTCGGTGTAGCCGAGTTGGAAAGCGGCGCCGATGGATTCACGCGCGGCATCGGGTGCGTCCGCGGGCATGTGCGAGGTGAACACACCGGCCAGCACACTGCCGAGAATCGCGATACTGATCGCCATGCCGACCTGCTGCAGGGTGTCGTTCATCGCCGAACCCACGCCCGCGTGCTCGAGCGGAATGGCGCTCATGATCGCGGCATAGGCGGCCGGACCCGCCAGACCACCGCCGACCCCCATGACCAGCATGCTGGCCAGGACCGCGAGGTACCCGGAACCGAGGGCCAGAATGCCGAAGGCCACACCCATGACCAACAGGCCCGCGACGATGAGCGTCTTATTGCTCAGTTTCTTGCCCAGTGTCGCGCCGAGGCCGTTGCACACCGCCGCCGCCACCGCGTACGGCAACAGCGCCAAGCCCGCCTTCATCGGGCCATAGCCGAGCACGAACTGCAGGTACTGGGTCAGCATCAGCATGAGCGCGCCCATCCCGAACACCATCAGCAGCAGTGTGCAGCAGGTGCCGGTGAAATCGCGATTGCGGAAGACCGCCAGCGGCAGCATGGGATGTGCGGACCTGCTCTCCCACACCACGAAGGCCAGTCCGGTGACGACGGCGAGGCCGATCATCGGAATGTTCCACTCACGCTCGATGATCACATAGACCGTCGAGCACAGCGCGATGATGGACAGCAGCACGCCGACCAGGTCGACCGGTCGCTGCTCACCTGTCGTTTCCGGCATCAACACCAGTGCGGCGACGATCGCGAGCACCGCGACCGGGATATTGAGCAGAAATACCGAACCCCACCAATAGTGCTGCAGCAGAAAGCCGCCCAGCGTGGGTCCGAGCACGATGCCGACCATCGAGACGGTGGACCAACCCGCCATTGCCTTGCGCCGCTCGTCCTCGGCGAAGGTGGTCATCAGGATGGACAGCGTCGATGGCATCAGCAGCGAACCGCCGACACCCATCAGGGCGCGGGCCGCGACCACCTGCCATGGCTCGGTGGCCAGCACGGCCGCCAGCGAGGCCACGCCGAACAGAGCCAGACCGACGATCAGCATGCGGCGCCGTCCGAACCGGTCCGACAGGCTGCCCGCGGTGAGCAGCAGTCCGGCGAAGACGAGCACATAGGCGTCGAGGATCCACTGGACATCCGATGGGGTCGCATCGAGTTCGCGGATCAGGGACGGGATGGCGATATTGAGCACGGTGCCGTCGATCATCAGCACCAGCAAGGACAGACAGAGGACCCCCAGAATCCACCAGCGGCGAGGATCTCGTACAACGTTCGGTTCCACTCGAACACTGTACGATGGAATCGCACAATGTGCGAGAGAATTATGCTGAGCCCGTGACCAAGCAGGAGTTCTCCTCGGTGTGGACCCGCGCGCCGCGCCAGCCGAAGGCGGCGGGACTGCGCCGCGACCAGATCGTCGCCGCCGCGATCGAGCTCTTGGACGCCGAGGGCCTGGGCGCTCTCAGCATGCGCAAGCTCGGTGCCAAGCTCGACGCGGGCGCGACCAGTCTCTACTGGCATGTCGCGAACAAGGACGAATTACTCGAGCTCGCCATGGACGAGATCTGGGGTATGGTGCGCCCCCCGGATCCCGAGCACACCTCGTGGCGGGAGGTGGTGACCACCTTCGCCTACAACTTGCGGCGGACCATGCTCGACCATCCGTGGGTGGCCACCTTGATCGGCTCCTTGCCGAGCGTCGGACCGAATGCCTTCGAACTCAGCGATCGGCTGCGCCGCACCTTTGTGGGGGCCGGTTTCGCCGGTCTGGACATCTACCTCGCGAGCGGCACCGTGACCAGTTATGTACTCGGCCAGGTCATTCCGGAGATCACCGCCGCGAAGGCATTCGGCGAGGAGGGTTTCGACCCCGAAGTGGTGCTCGACGTCATGGACACGGTGGCCTCCGACTATCCGGAGATGCTCGCGGACTATCGGGCCACCATGCCCACCGATCAGCAGACCGCGCGCGCGATGGCATTCGACTTCGGGCTGATCTGTGTCATGGACGGACTGGAATCGCGACTGCGCCAGCCGCACAAGTGATCTCGCTAGGCGTGATCGCTGAGATGCCACCTGCCGAGCTGACCGGGGGTGTAACCCTGGTCACGCAGGGGCGTGCCGCAGGTCGGAATCCGGGAGATGGCGTGCTGACCGACCTTCCGGCCGTCGGCATTACCCGGTCCGATGCGAGTGCAGCACGGTCGGCATCGCGCCACGCGATGGCGGGCCGGCATTGGGCACGGTGTAGTGGGTGGAATAGATCGCGGACCGACTCGGTTCCATTGGTTGCCACATCCACCAAATTGATGGCAGACTTGCCGCGGCGGAGGCGTTACGCGCCGACCTCCTGGTGCGGCGACGCGCCAATCGGTAAGGACCACAACCGAATAGCGATCTGACATCATGTAATTGAATTCTCAACTACCTGAGGAGACTCCATGTCGACCACCACCGCCAAGGCACTGACCGCGGGCACCTGGGTTATCGATCCCGCCCACTCCAACCTGGGCTTCACCGTGCGTCACCTGATGGTGAGCAAGGTCCGCGGCCGCTTCGCCGACTTCTCCGGCAAGCTGGTCATCAATGAGGACGGCACCGCCTCCGCGGAGGCCGAGATCCGGGTCGACTCGGTGACCACCGATAACGAGCAGCGCGACGCCCACCTGCGCACCGCGGACTTCTTCCACGCCGCCGACTTCCCGGTAGCCACCTTCAAGTCGACCGGATTCCGCGTCAACGGCGACGATTTCGTCGTCGACGGCGACTTCACCATCCGCGGCACCACCCGCCCGGTCTCCCTCGATGTCGAATTCCTCGGCGTCAACCCCGGCATGGGCCAGGGCCCCGTCGCCGGCTTCGAGGCCAAAACCGTCATCAACCGCCGCGACTTCGGCATCACCATCGACATGCCCCTCCCCGACGGCGGCGCCGTAATCGGCGACAAAATCACCCTCACCCTCGAAATCGAAGTAGCCCTCCAATCCTGACCCCACTCGGTCGAGTGATCACCGTGCGCTGGTGCAGGTAGACGTCGAGTACCTACCTGCACCAGCGCATTCTCGATGGATGGGCCTACCCTGGGTGCGTGGTCGCTGTGGGTTCCTCTTCGGGTGGGGGTGTTGAGGGGCTTTGTGGGGTGTTGGCGGGGCGGCGGGTGGCTGTTTTGACGGGGGCGGGGGTTTCGACTGATAGTGGGATTCCGGATTATCGGGGGGCTTCGTCGCCGGTTCGGACTCCTATGACGTATCAGCAGTTCGTGGGGGATGCGGGGTTCCGGCGGCGGTATTGGGCGCGTAACCATATCGGGTGGCGGGCCATGGATGGGGCGCGGCCGAATGCGGCGCATCGGGCGTTGGCGCGGCTGGAGCGTTCGGGTGTTGTCAGCGGTTTGATCACGCAGAATGTCGATCTGCTGCATACGAAGGCGGGGCATCGTCGCGTCATCGATCTGCACGGAACCTATGCGCGGGTTCGGTGTCTCGGTTGTGCGGCGCTCATCTCGCGGATGACACTGGCCGAGCGGTTGGAGGGGGCGAATCCCGGTTTCGCGGCATCGGCGACGGCCACCGGGGTGGAGGTCGCGCCCGATGCGGATGCGGTGGTCGCCGATACCGAGAATTTCCGGATGGTGGACTGTGCGCGCTGCGGCGGCATGCTCAAGCCGGACATCGTGTATTTCGGTGAGAACGTGCCCAGGGAACGCGTTGCCGCGTCGTTCGAGGTGGTCGACGCGGCGGACGCCCTCTTGGTGGCGGGCTCCTCGCTGACAGTGATGTCCGGGTTGCGTTTCGTTCGCCACGCGGCGAAACAGGGCAAGCCCATCGCCATCGTCAACCGCGGCCGGACCCGAGGCGACGATCTCGCCACGCTCACCGTGGATGCCGGATGCGCGAGCGCGCTGACAACCCTGGCCGACACCCTGGAAACAACAACCCTGTTCACCTGAGGGCTGCCGAGGGGCGAGGTCTTGGCTGCTACCGCACCTCGACAAAGGCATAAGCCTGGGCTGGAACCGCAGTCGGCCTCCGTGTAGCGGTGCGCCAAGTGCTCGGTGCGGGGCGGAATCCGGTCGGATCAGCCGAAGTGGCAGACGTAGTGCAGGGTCGAGAGAACCTCTATCTCGAATGAGCTGTTGCCGGGGACGTTGAAGGATTCGCCGCCGCGGTAGCTGGTGGCTTCGGTTTCTCCGGCGAGGGTGACCTTGCACTCGCCGTCGATCAGTTCCATGATCTCGGGCGCGACGGTGTTGAACGTCAGGGTCGACGGCTGGATCACGCCGACCGACTTCGAGGTGCCATCGGCGAGACCGATGCTGTAGCTCACGCATTTGCCGTCGAAGTACACATTGGCCTTCTTGGCCACGCTGACGTTCTCGAACTGCGCCATGATCTCTTTCCCGAGGTGGTGGAGGTGGAGCCGTCAGCGTACGTGACCCGGGTCGACCGCCCGGACGGCCGGGCATCGAGTGCGTTAGCGTCGCTGGCATGCGGCTTCACGTGGGATGTGCGATGTGGACGCACGCGGCATGGCAGGAACAGCAGCCGGCGCCGGGGGAGCGATTGCGGCACTACGCCTCGTGGTGCACTGCGGTGGAAGGCAATACGACGTTCTATGCGACGCCGACGCGCAATACGGTGCAGTCCTGGGCGAAGCAGACCGGCTCCGACTTCCGATTCGTCATCAAACTGCCCAAGCCGATCACGCACGAGCGCAGGCTGCACGGTGCGGACGCCGAACTGCGGACCTTCCTGGACGCGATGGAGCCGCTCGGCCCGCGCATCCATGCGCTGTGGGTGCAACTGCCCGGCTCATTCGGCCCGACCGACCTCGGGACGCTGGCCGGATTCCTGCGCACACTGCCCGATTCGTATCGGTCGGCGGTCGAGGTCCGGCATCCGGCATTTTTCGAAAATGAGAGCGCCGCAAAGCAATTGGAACATGTGCTGGCGCGCGTCGGCGCCGAATGGGTGCCCTTCGACACCGTAACGCTTTTCGACGGTCCAGCCGAAAGTGCCGCGGAGGCCGAGGCGCGGGCGAAGAAGCCGCGGGTGCCGCGCCGCATCCGAGCACTCACCGAATTCCCGATCGTGCGCTATCACGGCCGCGATTCGACCGAGCGGACGGTCGCGGGCTGGCAGCCGTGGCTCGATACCGTCACCGCATGGTTGTGTGAGGGTCGTTCACCGACGGTCTTCATCCACACCCCGGACAATGCCTCATCCCTGCACCTCGCCCGTCGCTTCCACGATGAGGTCGGCATGCGCCTGCCCGAACTCGAGCCGCTGCCCGAACCCATCCCGACCGAGCCGATGACCTTGTTCTGAATATCTCGAATAAATAACAATGCCGACTGCTAGCTCGGTTAGAATGGAGGTGTGTTGCCGCCCTAGTGCCGAGCGCGCCGATGGAGGAACCGATGAGCCAAGCCACCGCGCAGACCACTCCAGTCACCCTGCGCGGCGGGGCGGGCACACTTGCCGCCTGGGAATCCATCCCACCGCATGACGTCGAAACGCGCGGCACGGTGCTATTGGTTCCCGGCTTCACCGGCTCCAAGGAAGATTTCGAGGCCATGCTGCCGATGCTGGCCGCGGCCGGATTTCGGTGCGTCGCTTACGATCAGCGCGGTCAATGGCAGTCGGACGGTCCCGACGAGGTATCCGGATACGGCATGGCCGACTTCGCCGCTGACCTGATCCTGGTCGTCGACCAGATCTCGGACGATACGATCCACCTGGTAGGCCACTCATTCGGCGGCTATGTCGCGCGCGCCGCCCTGGTCACCCAGCCGAACCGCTTCCGCAGCCTCACGCTGTTGGCATCCGGTCCTTCCTTGACCTCCGACATCAACTTCACCCCGCCGCAATTGGTCGCTCGGCTCATCGAAAGCGGTGGCCAGCAAGCGCTTTGGGAACAGACGAACCAGAGTCTGGCCAACCTGATCCCGCCCGCCAAACTCGAATTCCTGCACGATCGGATGTTCGCGACCAAGAAGGCGAACATGATCGGCATCATGCGCGTCATGGAAGGCTCGACCGATGACACGGCGGCCCTGCGCGCTACCGCCCTCCCGATCCTCATCGCGTACGGCAACTCCGGTGACGTGTGGCCCCCGAGCGTGCACGAGCGCTACGCGGAGGAATTGGACGCTCGCACAGCGGTTTACGATGGTGTCGGCCACCTCCCCAATGAGGAACGCCCGTCCCGCGTCTGCGCAGATCTGGTCGCGTTCTGGAACGATTCCCGGTGACGTTCGAACTCGACCGGACCGAATGCGGCGTTGGCCGGGCGGCCATGGGCCTGATCATGCCGGTGATCTTCAGAATCCTGGGCGGCGGCAAGCGTATGCGCGAGATCTGCGACCACCACATCACCTGGGCGCTAGCTGTCTGAGAAGGCGCCTGCTAGCGTGCAGGCATGCAGGATAGCGTGACGGTTCGAATGGCAGCACCCGCCGAGAAGATCTGGGAGCTGGTCAGCGATATCACGAATACCGGGAAGTTCTCACCGGAGACCTTCGAGACCGAATGGCTCGGCGGGGCAACGGCTCCCGCTGTCGGCGTCAAGTTCCGCGGGCACGTCAACCGCAATGGCTGGGGCATGAAGTATTGGACCGTCTGCCGCATCGTCGCATGCGAGCCGGGCCGCGAGTTCGCGTTCACCGTGCTCGGCCCGCGCGGTATGTCGGTCAATACCTGGCGCTACCGTTTCGAGCCCGTTGAGGGCGGCACCGATGTGACCGAATCGTTCCAGCTCAACAATAAGAACCTCCCGCTGCGCCTCTACTGGCTGATCGCCGGACGTGCCCGCGGCAAAACCAACCGCAACGGCATGCGCGAAACCCTCGAGCGCATCAAGGCATACGTCGAGGGCTGACCGAGATCAGGTGGCGGCCAGCTCCACCTGATCTTGATTCTGCCCCGCGGCGGGTTCAGTGGCCGCGGGCGATCCAATCGGCGAGCGCGGGCTTTTCGGTGCCGATGGTGGTGCCGTCGCCATGGCCGGTGTAGACCTTGGTGTCCTCGGGAAGGGTCAACAGCCGGTCCCGGATGGAGTCGATGATGGTGCCGAAGTCCGAGAACGAGCGACCGGTGGCTCCGGGGCCGCCGTTGAACAGGGTGTCACCTGTGAAGAGAGCGGTGGCCCCGGGCAGGTGCAGTGAGACCGAGCCGGGTGAGTGGCCCGGGGTGTGCAGGACTTCGATATCGGTGCCCGCCACGGTGATTCGCTGGGTGTCGGCCAATGACTCGTATCCGATATCGGGGTGGGTCATGCGCCACAGCGGATCGTCGGCGGGGTGCAACAGGATCGGGGCGTCGAGCCGTTCGGCGAGTTCCGGCGCGGCGGTGATGTGGTCGTTGTGACCGTGCGTGCAGACGATAGCGCGCACATGGCGGCTTCCGACCGCATCGATGATCGCGTCGGCGTCGTGCGCCGCGTCCACGATGACGACCTCGGTGTCATCGCCGATCAGCCAGACATTGTTGTCCACCGCCCAGGTGCCGCCGTCCAGCGAGAAGGTGCCGGAAGTGACGACCCGGTCGATGCGCAGGCTCACCAGACCACCACCGAGCGCAGCACCTCACCGGCATGCATTGCGGAGAAGGCCTTTTCGACCTGGTCCAGGGCGATGCGCTCGGTGACGAAGCGCTCCAATGGCAGGCGGCCCTGCAGGTACAGGTCGACCAGCATCGGGAAGTCGCGTTCGGGCAGGCAGTCGCCGTACCAGGAGGATTTCAGCGCGCCGCCGTGGGAGAACAGGTCGATCAGCGGCATATCGATGGTCATATCCGGGGTCGGGACGCCGACCAGCACCACGGTCCCCGCCAGGTCGCGGCCGTAGAAGGCCTGCTTCCAGGTTTCGGGGCGGCCGACCGCGTCGATGACCACATCCGCGCCGAAACCGTCGGTGAATTCCTGGATCTGCTCGACGACATCGGCACTGGTCGCATCGATCGTGTGGGTCGCGCCGAATTCGGTCGCCCACTCGAGCTTTTGCGGGTCGCGGTCGACGGCGATAATGGTCCGCGCACCGGCCAGACGGGCACCCGCGATGGCGGCATCGCCGACACCGCCGCAGCCGATGACCGCGATCGTATCGCCGCGCGAGACATTTCCGGTGTTCATCGCGGCGCCGATACCGGCCATCACGCCGCAGCCGAGCAGTCCGGCGACGGCCGGGTCGGCGGCCGGATCGACCTTGGTGCACTGACCTTCGTGCACCAGCGTCTTATCCGCGAACGCGCCGATGCCGAGGGCGGGGCTGAGTTCGGTGCCGTCGGTGAGGGTCATCTTCTTGCTGGCATTGTGGCTGGCGAAGCAGTACCACGGGCGGCCGCGCTTACACGCGCGACATTCGCCGCAGACCGCGCGCCAGTTCAGGATGACGAAATCACCCGCGACGACGTGGGTTACCGCGGCACCGACGGTCTCCACGATGCCCGCGGCCTCGTGTCCGAGCAGGAAGGGAAATTCGTCGTTGATGCCGCCCTCGCGATAGTGCAGATCGGTGTGGCACACCCCGCAGGACTGGATGCGCACGACCACATCGTGCGGCCCGGGATCCGGAATCACGATATCGACGATCTCGACCGGTGCGCCCTTGCTACGGGCGATCACGCCACGCACGGTTTCGGACACGAATCCTCCTAGATAGCGATTGGCGCCGCAGTTGCCTTGCGGCTGATCTCGGCCTTGCTCACGGTGCTCTGTGCCGCCGCATCCTTGATAGCAGCCGGATCGCGGCCTTCGGCCTAGATCACCGTACGTTCGAGTGTCATATGGGTACGGTTTCATATATGCGGAAGGCGGGCGGTGCGATCGGTGCACGCGTGGTGCGCAATCGTCGGGAATGCCGAGATCCCTCATATCCGAGCCCGGGAGAACGACCGTGGACTACTACGATCTTGGAACATACGCCCGGCCGGTAACGACCTCGTCGGCCGCCGCGCAGCTGTGGTTCGATCGCGGGCTGATCTGGGCATATGCCTTCAACCATGAGGAGGCGGTGCGCTGTTTCGAGCGGGCTGCGCAGCTGGATCCGGGGTGCGCGATGGCCGCTTGGGGCGTGGCGTATGCGCTGGGGCCGAACTACAACAAGCCGTGGGAGTTCTTCGACGAGACGGAGTTGGCCGCTACGGTCGCGCGGACGCATGACGCGACCCGCAAGGCCGCCGAACTCGGCGGTTCGGCGGTCGAGCGTGCGCTGATCGGGGCATTGGCCGCACGGTATCCGGCGAAGGTGCCCGAGGGTGACAGGTCGGTCTGGAATGCCGAGTACGCCGCGGCCATGCGCGGAGTCTACGAGCGGTTTCCGGATGATCTCGATGTCGCGACGCTGTTCGCCGACGCGCTGATGAATCTGACGCCGTGGGCGCTGTGGGATCAGCGCAGCGGTGCGCCTGCCGACGGTGCCTGCACGCTGGAGGCCAAGGCCGTGCTGGAGCGGGCGTTGGGGACCGCCGAGGGGCGGGGGCATCCGGGCGCGCTGCATCTGTACATCCATTTGATGGAGATGTCGCCGACGCCGGAAGCCGCGCTGACGGTGGCGGATCGGCTGCGCGGTCTGGCACCCGATGCGGGTCACCTCGAGCACATGCCGTCGCATCTCGATGTGCTGTGCGGTGACTATCGTGCTGTTGTGGCCGCCAATTCGGCCGCGATCGCCGCGGACGAGAAGTACGTCCGCGTGGCGGGGGAGATCAACTTCTACACCCTCTACCGCGCACACAACTATCACTTCAAAATCTACGGCGCGATGTTCCTCGGCCAGTCCGAGGTGGCGCTGGACACCATTGCGCAGCTGGAGAATTCCATTCCGGAGGAGCTGCTGCGGGTGCAGTCGCCGCCGATGGCGGATTGGCTGGAGGGCTTCCTGTCGATGCGGGTCCACGCCTTCATCCGGTTCGGGAAGTGGGCCGAGATCATCGATCTGCCGTTGCCGAAAGACCAAGAGCTGTACTGCGTCACCGTCGCGATGCTGCATTACGCCAAGGGCCTCGCCTATTCCGCGACCGACCACATCGCCGACGCCGAGGAGCAGCAGCAGCATTTCCTCGCCGCCGTCGACCGAGTCCCGGAATCCCGGACCCTTTTCAACAACACCTGCCGCGATATCCTCGCGCTCGCCGCCGCCATGCTCGACGGTGAACTCCGCTACCGAAAGGGCAACTACGACAGCGCTTTCGAAGCCCTGCGCCGCGCCATCGACCTCGACGACAATCTGCCCTACGACGAACCGTGGGGCTGGATGCAGCCGACTCGGCACGCCTACGGTGCGCTACTGCTCGAACAGGGCCGCATTGCCGAGGCCGAGGCCGTCTACCGAGCCGATCTCGGACTCGATGACACCCTGCCGCGCGCCTGCCAACATCCGGGCAATGTCTGGAGCCTGCACGGTTATCACGAATGCCTGGTGCGCCTCGGCAAGACCGGCGAGGCCCGGATCATCGCCCAGCAGCTGAAATTGGCCGCGGCCGTGGCGGATGTGCCGATCGATGCCTCGTGCTTCTGCCGATTGTCCGCGATCGGTCACGCGGATTCGCACTGCTGCGGCGGGCACGAGTGAGTCAGGAGATATCGCCGAGCCCATTGCTGAGCACCGGCCACGAATCCTTCAGCGCGCGTTCCCAATAGCCCCAGGAATGGGTGCCGGTGGGTTCGAGGTCATAGGTGGCGGGAATGCCGAGCTGATCCAACCGGTCTCGCAGATTGCGCGTGCACCAGGCCGTTGATCCTTCGATAGCGCCGCCCATGGTCACCTGGAGTGGCAGTCCGCCCTCCGCCGGGCTCTGGGTGTGCGGATCGGTGGGATTGTCGTACGGCCCCGGTAATCCACTCCCCGCCGACAGGTACAAATTCAGCCCGCGCAGCCCCTCGGCATGCACATACGGATCATTGGCCGCCCACATCGGATCCTGCGGCGGCCCATACATATTCACCGGATCCCCGTGACCCTTCCGCACCGACATTTCGACGAACGCCTGTCCGATCGGATCACTGATCTGCGCGCACCCGCTGAACGCGCCGACGGACCGGTACCGCCCCGGACTCGAAATGGCCAGCGACAGTACCGATGTGCCGGATGTCGAGATCCCCGCAATGGCATTGCGCCCATTGGTCCCCAGCGCCGCATCGATCAACGGCGGCAATTCCCGAGTCAGATACGTCTGCCACTTGTTGACCCCCAACACCGGATCAACCGCGCGCCAATCGGCGTAGTAGCTGAACGCCCCGCCGATCGGCTGCACCACATTGACGTTCTTATCGCTGAAAAACCGCATGACATCGGTCTTCGTGGCCCACGTCGAACCATCGGTCCCACCATCGACCCCGGCCAGCAGATACACCGTCGGCCGTGCCGCACCGGTATCCGCGGGCCGCTGCACCTCCACCGAAAACTCCCGGCCCATCGCCCCCGAATAGACCGTCAACGTGAGACTCCGAGCATCACGAACATTGATCGCGGTAATCGTCGACCCATCCTCGGTCGTCACCGACTCCAACACCGAACCGTGGGCAATGATCGGGTCCGGTGCCGCGTTCGAACGAACTCCGGCCGCAACGGATCCACTCCCGAGCACGACCGCGGCGGCGATAACCGAGGCCAGTCGAAGACCGCCAACACCCATCGGCTCACAACCTCTCCCGAATCGGCCTTACTGAACCTCACGCGCGTTCCCGTATACAGCACACACGGTACCCACCACCGTTATACGCACAGGGGGCAGTGGAACCAGGTGGCTATGCCGGTCGGCGACTGTAACTACCGGCCGGCCCGCAGACCCGAGAAATCGCGGAGTACGACGTGATTACGGTCGGCGCAGCTGCCGAGCGCGTGATCGGGGTGCAGGCCGAGGTACTGGCGGCGGGTCCGGGTGCTCCAGCGGCGAGCGGATTCGGTGCGGGTCTTGTAGAAGTTGACCGTGTACCCGCCCTCGTAGAGGCGCAGCAGGCTGTAGCCGCCCGGATATTCCTTGGTGGCCGCGACTTCCAGGAATTCGACGTCGACACCGGAGTCGGGACGGTTGCGGCGATTGCGGTGGGTGTGCCCGCAGTGGTGCAGGAATACGCCCGGGGTGTCGCGATAGAGCTTGTGCAGGGCGGCGGCATTCGTGCGGTCCAGGACGAATCCGGGGCCACCGGGATTGCTCACCGCCGCATGGGAAGTCACCGGATGGTGGCCGAAGACCAGGGTGGGCCGGTCGGGGTCGGCCGCGAGCAGTTCGCGTAGATGCGTCAATTGCGGTGCCACGATGGTGCCGCCGGATCCGCGCAGGCGGGTGGTGTCGAGGCCGATCATGCGCAGTTCGCCGACGCGATGCTCGACCAGCCGCTGGCGGGCGTGAAATACCTTGCCCCAGTGGTCGGTTCGGTGTTCATCCGGCTTGTCGTGGTTACCCCGGCAGACGAAGTAGTCGCGGCCGAGGACACCCCACTCGTCGAGCCGCTCGCGCACGCCGAGGCACTGTTCGAGGGTGCCGGTATCGGTGAGATCGCCCGCGACGATCAGCCGATCGGCCGCGCGGTCGGGTCGGCGCAGATCATCGAGCAAAGCCCTCAGCATGAAGTCCGGATAGTGCTCGGTATCGTGGCGCAGACCCGTGGGCAGCCCGGCCACGACCAGGCCGCTGCTGGCTTCCCCGTAGTGCACATCGTTGGCGAGTGCGATGGTGTGCAGCAGCCGTCCCGGCGGCGGGGTAGCGGTGGTGAATGTTCCAGTGGATTCCGGTGTTCCGGCGCGGCGGGTCACCAGGGTGCGGGCGGGGACGACGCGGCGTCCGTTCGAATAGGCCTCGAACCGGTAGGTGCGGCCGGGCTCGAGTCCGTCGAGCTCCGCGTAGTGGTAGGCGGTCGGCCGGGAGTCCAGGTAGTGCGGCTGTGCCGAGAAGCGACCGTCGACGGGTGCGATCCTGACCTCGGTATCGGCGGACACCGGCCGGGGTCGCCCAGAGCGGTCGCGGGCGCGCGTGGTCCAGGTCAGGATCGCCGAGCGATCGGTCACCGTGACCACCTCGAGATCAGTGGCCACCATCGAATCCCGACGCACCCGAACGGAATCGGCGACTCTCGGGTGAGCGTAGAGCGGGGTTCGCACGGTGACCGCCGCCGCGCCCGCTGCCACATTCGCCAGCCACAGGGTTCGAAGTCGCGGATCGAGCATGGTGATCTCCGTTCGCCTCTGCCACCGACGGTACGGTTGCCGGTTGAACGCTCGGGTCCGCGCACATGACAGGTCGGCTTCCGGTATCGAACATTCGAGCGGTATCGCCGGGCGTGGGGATTTGACTCCGAAGCGGATGCGGGTCGAGAGTGCGCGGATGGGTGGAACGACCGATTTGTCCCGCGCGACGCTGCGCAAGGTCACGATTCGTTTGGTGCCGTATCTCGGGCTGTTGTACTTCATCAACTACCTGGATCGGGTCAATATCGGATTCGCCGGACCCAGCGGGATGAAAGCGGATCTGGGACTGACCGAAACGGCGTTCGGATTCGCCTCCGGCATCTTCTTCATCGGCTATCTCGTACTGGAAGTGCCGAGCAATCTGGCACTGCACCGGTTCGGGGCGCGGCGCTGGATCGCCAGGATCATGGTGAGCTGGGGTGCGGTCGCCACCGCCATGGCGTTCGTGCCCGATGAGACCTGGCTCTATATCCTGCGATTCGCACTGGGAGTGGTCGAGGCCGGATTCTTTCCCGGCATCCTGCTGTATCTCACGTATTGGTTTCCGCAGACCCAGCGCGCGAAGATCGTCGCCTTGTTCATGACGGCGGTGCCGATTTCGACCGCGTTGGGTTCGACGGTGTCGAGTCTGATCATCCAGTACGGCGACGGTGTCTTCGGACTCAGCGGTTGGCGATTCATGTTCCTGGTCGAGGGACTGCCCGCGATCGTGCTCGCGGTCGTCACCTGGTTCTACCTCACCGACCGTCCCGCACAGGCGAAGTGGCTGACACCGGCCGAAAGGGACTGGTTGACCGCCGAACTCGACGCCGAGCAGGCGGCACGCGTCGAACACTGGACCGTGCGCAAGGCGCTCACCCATCCGCGGGTGCTCGGCTTGGCCCTCATCTATGGCGGCATCGTCTACGGCCTGTACGCGCTCGGATTCTTCCTGCCCACCATCATCAATGGATTCCAACAGCAGTACGGCACCCACTATTCGGTGGTGCAGCGCGGGCTCATCAACGCGGTGCCCTATGTGATCGGCGCCGTTGTCATGGTGGTGTGGAGCAGGCACGGTGACCGGTCGGGCGAGCGGGTCTGGCATGTGGCGCTGCCCGCGCTGGTCGGCGGGCTCGCGATACCGGTGGCGCTCTATCTGGGCAATCCCTTCGCCGCGATGATCGCGGTCACCGTATGTGCGGTCGGTGTCCTTGCCGCGCTGCCCACCTTCTGGGCGCTGCCGAGCACATTCCTCTCCGGTGCGGCCGCGGCCGGCGGTATCGCCCTGATCAATTCGATCGGCAATGTCAGCGGGTTCGTCGCGCCGTACGTCACCGGCGCGTTGAAGGATCTGACCGGAACCCAGCGGGCCGGACTGTGGGTCGTCGGCCTCGCCATGGTCGGCTCCGCCGTCGGCGTCCTGGCCCTTCGATCCCGAATCCGTACCGCGCCGGCCGATTCGGCAGTACCACGCTGAGTCGGGCGCTCCGCGCGCTGTGCCGCGGATCACCGGCCTTCTCATCTGGTCGATTTAGAATGATCCTTCTAATATGAGGGCATGAGCAATCGAGACGTAGTCGACAAGTTCTACAAAGCAACGCAATCCGGTGATGCCGCCGCGATCCTCGCGGCGCTGCATCCGCGCTTCGAAGGCTGGGTTGCCCCGGGGATGCCCAGCGTCGAAGTCACCCAGGCGCACGGCCCGGAAGCGGCGCTCGCGGGTATCTGGCAGCCGGTATTCCGTGACTTCGAGATCGCCCCGTTCGCCGAGGAGTGGTTCGACGGCCGGTACGACACCGTCACCGTCACCGGCCACTATCGCGGCACGGCGCGCGCCACCGGTAAGCATGTCACCGCCGAATTCGCCCACATCTGGCATATCGCGGACGGCAAGCTGCTCGCCCTGCACCAGTACACCGACACCTGGCAGTGGCGCGAGGCGGTGTCGGACGCGGCCTGATCGCAAACTTTCGCGGTCACTCGGGAGGGCGATGGCCGCATGTCAACGGATCTCGCCGCATTCGTTCGTGGCCTGCCCAAGGCCGAATTGCAGGTGCGCCTGGAGGGCCCAGTGGATCCGAATTCGCCTGACCTACGGACCGGTTGGCGGCGACACGCCCGACCATGTCGACACCCCTTGAATGAACCGACTGGTCGGGCTGCTTGCTGGCGGCAAACATTCGGTTCGCCGCGCACCGAAGCCGCTCAACCGCGTGGTCATCGCGTCGCGGAGCGGCGTCCGCGAGTACTAAATCGTCGTTAAATCGAAACCGGTGATGCGTGTGTCGCGCGCGGCGCGCCGCGACACAACCCATCGGCGGCAAATTGACAGTTTCGCAGGCAACGGTGCATCGACTATGAATGTCTGGTGCCGTTCCCACGCGTGATCACCTGTCTGCCGTCGAATCTCTCCCGCGGGGAGTCGATTTGACCATCGAGCATCATCCCATCGAGGACGAGGTCGGACAGCTCGCGAGGAGGGTCGAGCGGGCCCGAGGACGACTGGCCTATCAGTTCGATCCCGCGCTCACCGAGGCGCTGTCCGAGGACGAGCTGATCGCCGAACGTGAGCTCGCCGAGAAGATTCGCGGCGAGGATCGCGCGCAGCGATGGAAACAGGTTCAGGCCGCGGCCTCTGCGGCCGACCGCGCAAGGCATACCACCGAAGCGATCGAGAAGGCCGACATCAGAGATCTACTGGTAGCCCGCAAGGCAATTGCGGCACAGCGGCGGGAGTCCAGCCCGCACGCCAAGCTGGCGTCGCTGTACCGGCACCGAGGATGGTCACTGCGCGCGCTGGCGGGCGTGGTGGCGGCGGGCATGCTGTGGTCCGCGGTGAATGTGCAGCACAACATCGCGCCGGGCGGGCCGGGCGATCCGCTGTACTGGTTCAGCTACCTCATCGAGGCGATGATCAGCGTCTGCCTGATCATCATCATGGTCGGCACCAATAAGGTCGCCGAATGGGGTGTCATCGATAACCGCCGACAGGTCGCCGCGGCCGAAATCGCCCTGCTGACACTGACGGTCACCCTCAACACCTACCCGTACCTGCGCGACGGGGAGTGGTACGAGACCGGTGTGCACGCGGTCGCGCCGGTCATGATCGGCGTCGCCCTGCTCATCCACGATGCCGCGAGCGCACGCTACGGCCTGGCCATCTACCGGGCCACCGAGCAGGTTCGCGAGTTGCCCGATCCGGCCGAGCAGATCCGGGAGAAGCTCCCGTCGATCAGCACCTACCGCGCGAATGCACTCGCGGCCCTGGTGGCGCCGGAATCGGGTAGGGAGTCGGCGGAGTCGGCCCAGGTGTCCCGAGTGGCCGCCGAGAGCCAGGACGCGGAGCTGGAAGTCGAAGCGATCGTGGAGGCCGAAGAGGCCGAGGTCGAGGAGACGGCCACGACGGCCGAAGGGGAAGGCGCTGCCGCGCAGGGTGGTTCGGCCACCGTGGCCGAGGTGGATCCCGATCCGCGCCGGGCGGCGAGCAACGGCAATGGCCGCGGCGGGGCCGGAAACGGCAGCGCGCCGGGCAATTCGGCGCCAACGGCACCCGAGCAGCGGGCGACGCCCGCCAAGTCCGAGAGCCGCCCAGCGGTCGCCAAGGAACCGGTCGCGCCGGTGGTCGCGAAGAACAACCCCTTCGCTCCGCCATCCGACGAACCGGTCGCCGCGGTCGAGACCACGCCCGTGCCCAAGGTCGAGAGCCGACCGGCGAGCCCGCAACCCGCCAAGGCAGCGACCGCCCGCAAGGCGGCACCGGCCCCCGCCGAGCCCGCTCCCGCCCCGGAGACCAAGCCATCGGTGGTGTCGGCGCTGCGCAGGAACAGTTCGTCCGCGGCGGTATCGCGCAAGGCCAGCTCGCTTGAGGGCCGCAAGGACAGCAGGTCGACCGAGAACACCCGGGGCAAGGGCAACGCGTCCGCCGATCCGGATCCGCACCTTCAGGTCGTTCGCACACCCGATATCCACGACACCGGACAGTTCCGCATCGCCGAGATGCTCGAACAAGAACTTGCCGAACTACAGGCGGAGCGCAGGCGGGCCAGGGCGAGCAGACAACGGTGATGCCGGCGCTTGCCTGCCCGGAGACTTCGGGGCATGATGCAGGCTCGGGTCATTAGATACGTTAATAACTGGCGACCGCTGCGTGCATCAGGTGTGGGAACGAAGGGATGGATCGGTCCAGTGATGAGGTCTTACCACTCAGCAGGATCCAGAACCACCAGTTCCGCGTCGCCGCTGCCGCGTTCATAGCGAAGCGGTGCGAGACACCCGGAAGCTGGAGTTTCCGCGCACGGGTCCAGCGATCTACATCCTCGCCGGGAGCGCCCTGCTGTCGGTGATCCTGCTGTTCACCACCATCGACCCCTTCCTGGACAAGGGCGGGTTCCTGGTCGGCGGGCTCGACGTGCACATCTATCGGGACGGTGCGTTCCGGATCGTGCACGATATCCCGCTGTACACCGAGCCGACCATGCGTGGGCTGCTGTACACCTACACGCCGTTCTCCACCATCGCGTTCGTGCCGATCTATCTGGTCCCGTGGGGGTACGTGACGAACACCTGGCTGGTGTTCAACCTGGGCGTGCTCATCGGCTGTGTGCTGCTCAGCTGGCGGCTGCTCGGCTATCGGATCACGGCTCGGCTGGTGGTGATCAGTGTCCTGCTGGCGGCCACCTGCGTATTCATCGAGCCCGTCCGCCAAACGCTCTACTTCGGGCAGATCAACCTGGTGCTGATGCTGCTGATCCTGTTGGACGCGCTGCGCGACGACTACGGCAAGGTGCGCGGCGTCGGCGTCGGACTCGCGGCGGGGATCAAACTCACCCCGATCTACTTCGTCGCCTATTTCGTGGCACTGCGCCAATGGCGTTCGGCGGTCACCGCATGCGCCACCTTCCTCGCCTCCATCGCCTTCGCCTGGGTCGTCCTGCCCGCCGATTCCCGGGAGTACTGGACCTCGACGTTCTTCCAGTCCAATCGGATCGCGGTGGACACCCACCCGGCCAACCAGTCCATTCGCGGTGTCATCGCGCATGTGCTGGATCGGCCGGCACCGGTGTGGCTGTGGCTGCTCATCGCGGGTTCGATCGCGATCGCGAGCCTGGTCGTCACCACGGCGCTGTATCAGCGCGGTGAGCGGCTGCTGTCGATCACACTGGCCGGTCTGACCGCCTGTGCGGTATCGCCGTTCTCCTGGGGACACCATTGGGTGTGGTTCGTGCCGCTGCTGGTCTATCTGGTGCACAAGGCGCGCGACAATTGGCGCTGGTGGGTCGCGGCGGCGGTGCTGTTCACCGCGACCGCCGCATGGACCTATCACTGGAGCAGAACCTGGGTGTCGATCGGGGTGTTCCTGCTGCCCCCGTGGTGGCCGATCACCAAGGTGATGATCAATGGTTACGTCATCGCCTTCCTCGCGGTGCTGATCGGCGCCTGGATCGACCTGCGCCGCGACGGCTGGTCGGCGCTCAGCGAGCGCTCGGCCGAGCGCTCGATCCGGTTGCCGCTGCTGCGACGCCGTGACCCCGAATCCCCTTCTTGCCCAACTCCTTCTCCGTAACCGGCGCCCTAACCGCGGCGGACTGCACCGGATTCCTCCCGGAGTATTCGTGCATTGGTCGGTTGCTGTGGCCACAGATCAGGCAGGCGTTCGGTGTAGCGGCGGGCGCGGACGACGCACCATACCGCCAATAGGGCAAAGGCTTTGCGTTCTCTTTACCAGGGGATTCCCTTCGCTTTCAGCCCGAAATCGGTCCTTGCCGGGCTCGTCGAGCGGAGTTACCTTTAGCTCCTGCGCCGCGAAGCAATCCGGTCACCCGAAGATTGCTACACCCGCTCGACGGGAGGTTACTTCGATGTCGCACGAACATATTGCTCGGCCGGGCCGGAGGGATATCGCAATGACGAGGAAACGGACGCAGCCCGCGCCCATGTTCAAGGTGACAGTGGTCAACGCCATTCACCAGGATGTCGATGGGTACGGTGACAGATGGGTCGCCACGCTGGACCACGAGAATATGCGCGTCGACTGGATTGTCGCGGCAGTCGCCAAGGATGCGCGGACGGTCCGGGTCTGGTGCGATGACTGCGGTGCCAGCGTTCATCTGTGCCCCGAAATCCGCGAACACCTTCCGGCGGATGTGCGCAAAGCGCTCGCCGCGGCATGGGAGCACTACCACCCGACGTACCACGCCTAGACGAATTCGAGTACCTGACACAGCGGACGACGCACTGAGCGTGCCGTCGGCGGTCCCGCGTAGGCGAGCCGGAACAGCAGTACCTCGGCATGGTCCGGCTCGGCCTCGAACAGCCGTCGATAGCGCTCGCGCAACTGCTGGAGTTCGGCCTGTTCACGCCTGGACAGACCGTTGCCCCCGCCGCGCTCGAGTCGGGCGAAAAGGTAGGGCAGCGCCGTCATCGGTTGCAGCGCAATGCCTTCCGCCGTCGCGGTGAGCCACATCCGCTGCATGGCCTGTCCGCCACGCAGATAGCTTTCGCGTGACACGCCGGGCACCGTCAGCAGCCCCACCGCGGCGGCGCTGGCCACCGCGCCGCGGGAGAGGTCTTCCAGTGCCCGTCCGCCACCGATATCGGCGAGGCACTGGGCCACGCGCCACTGACTCAGCAGCCGCAGTGCCGCGCGTTCGGCCGCGGTCAGTTCCGCGGTGGCGAGATCGAGCCCATAGGGTTCGGCCCGTACCTCCTCGGGCGTCCAGCGGTAGCCGCGCATCGCGTCGCGATGCATGGCCCGGTTCAGCAGGCCGATCCGGTCGCCCGCGCCGATCAGCGCGCCGATTTCGGCCAATTCCGTTCGCTCGCAGCGCAGTTGCAAATGACCGCCGGATTCGGCGCAGACCGCGGCCAGCGATTGCGCCACGCCCGCACCGAGCGGGCGACGGGTATCGCGACGCCGATTGGTGATCCGTGCCGCGATCTGCGCGACGAGCGGCGACGGCTCGAATTCCGGTGCGGCGGACAGTTCGACCGTCCCGACGAGGTGGGTGTCATTGGGCCGCGGCCAGGTCCGGATCCGTGCGCGCAGGCCGAGATGTCCGGCCGCCAAGTCGATATTCTCGAATAAGGCGCCGAAGGCGACCCAGGTCGCGCCGTGTGCGAAGTCGAGGCTCGGCAGGTCGCGTGTCGGGTCGTGGCGACATGCGAGGACGGCGTCGTCGCGATGCCAGGTCAGCGCCCACGGCTGGGTGTTGTGTGCGGAGGGCGCCAGGGTGCCCATGGCCGCGATCCACCGCGCCGCCTCGTCGGAAACGATGCCGCGCTCGGCCGGTTCCGGTGGCAGCGACGGGGCCGCCTGCGCCCCGGCGGCGATCGCGAATAGTGGTGTGGCGGAAACTGGTTCGTGATGGGTTCGGTGTCTCGCATCGATCAGTTCGGCCGGATCAACGTAGTAGCGTCCCGATCCGACCGGCTCGCCGAGCAGCAGTCGCCGCGCCGCATCCGCGACGATCGCGCCGCCGAGCGCCACCCCCGAGGCGAGCTGCGGCCAACTGCCGATCGTCTGTCCGACCTCGGGCAGCGAGGCCGCCGCACGGGCGCTGATGCGGTCCGCGTCGAGGATTTCGAGCACGAACGGGATCTTGTCCGCCGCGCTGAGATCGCGAAGCTCTTCGGCCCGTACCGAACCGAGCAGACCGTGGAAGATGGGCCGATCCGCCTCGAGATCGAAGCGTTCGATATCGAGCAGCCCGCGATCGCTGGTCTGCATGATCACCGGAATGCCGTGGAGGCGCGCCCGCTCCCGGAGCAGCACCTTGGTCGGCAGGTCGTCGCATTCCTCGACCAGCAGATCGAGACCACCGCCGCCGAGCAGGAAGTCATCGATGGCCTCTGGCCGAATTCCCCTCGGACACCGCTCTATTCGCAGATACGGATCGATCTCGAACAACTGCCGGGCGGCGAGGACGGTCTTCTCGATGCCGAGGTCGGCGACGCGGGCGCGGATGCGGTTCAGATTCGCCAGGCCGAGGCGGTCGAAGTCCGCGATCTTGAACGAACCGCCGATCCCCTCCTGTGCGAGGGTGAGCACGGCGGCATTGCCGACCGAAAGCCCGACCACACCGATCCGCATCCGTGCGAGCCGCTGCTGTTCGGCCGGGGTGATGCAGTAGCGGTTGCGATCCGTGCGCACCTCCCGAAACTCCGCCTCGGGCAGCACATGTACGAGATCGGCCGACCACGGATACCACACCCATACGCCGTACTCGCTGGGTTGCTTGCCGTTCAGATGCCGATGCGCGCGCCGGTCCACCTCGGCACGCGAACAGGCGGGGTCGCGCGCGGAGATGAGCTGACGTAACTGATCGCGAACCGTGTCATGTACCCGTTGCACGCTCGCGGCGGCCAACAGCGCGGACAGTGCCGACCTGTCCCTTTCCAGGGTCAGATCGAAACGCATTGGCCGCCACTCAGAAATGTCATCATTTTTGTTGGCGAGTTCACGGAGACCCCGGCCCAACTCGTTGCGCAAAACCCCTCCCGGTAGGTGCGTGCGGATCGCTCCTACCAAGGTCTACACCCGACTCGCCGGTAACTAGCTATGATTGAGCAAGCCGTGATCGGCTGCATACCCCTGTCTCAAACGGTCACCCCGATCGACAGCACGACCTGACCGGTACGCAGATCGCTGGTCGTTCCCACGCGCCAGCCCGCGATTCCAGCCGCCGTGCAGAGCATTTCCCCCGATCACCACAACCAGCACATCGTCGCGTTCGGCACACAGCCCGCATTCACCGCATACGAGCAGCCCCACAAACCCCGCTGGGTGAGCATTGACTTTGCGGCAGGTGGTTCATTCTCTGCCGCAAACATCCGTCCTCTGTACGTGGCTCAGCACTTTCGACCCGCTGAGCAATCGAACCGACCTCAGCGATCCAAATCGACCGCCGATACCGATATTCTGTGCGGGATGATCGGCTGGGCGGCGTCAGGACACGTGGGTTGTCGTGGTGTCGGCGGGATAGATCATGCGGTCGGGTGGATTGCTGGTGCGTCGGGCGAGGGGGTAGTAGATGGCGGCGGTGAAGGCAATGCCGACGATCCAGGAAATGTCGGCGCCGCCGAGTATTTCGGTGATCGGACCGGTGTAGAGCTTCTGGGCGAGGAAGGGGATCTGGGCCAGAATGCCCAGGGTGTAGCAGGTCAGTGCGGTGACGTTCCAGCGCCCGTAGCGGCCGTCGGGATCGTAGAGCGCGGGGATGTCGATGCGTTCGCGTGAGATCAGGTAGTAGTCGATCAGATTGATCGCGCTCCACGGGGTGAACACCATGAGCAGCACCAGCACGAAATTCTTGAAGTTGTTCAGGAAATCGGCGCTGGCCCCGACCGCGATCAGCATCGACACCGCGGTGAAGCCGACAATATAGGCCGTTCGGGTGGCCTGCGTGGTGTGCGAGCGACCGTTGAACGCGGTCACCGAGGTCAGGATGGACATGAACCCGCCATAGGCATTGAGACAGTTCACCGTCAGCTTGCCGACCACGATCACCAGGTAGATCAGCAGCGCGATCGCGGACGGGCCCGCGAGATCGCCGATGAACCCGACTTGATTGCCGAGGAAGGCCTTTCCGGCCACCGCGGCCACCAGCGCGCCGAGCGTCATCGCCCACTGCGAGCCGAGCACGCTGCCCGCGAAGGTGGACCAGAAGGTGGTCCGCGCACTCGTCGAGCGGGGCAGATATCGCGAATAGTCGGCGACGTAGGGTCCGAAGGTGAGCTGCCAACCCGCGCCGAGGGAGATCGCGAGCACGAAGGTCACGATGTCGAAGGATTTGGTCCCGACATAGGCGCTGACGTCGTATTCGGCGAACAGGCGAATGGTCAGGTAGGTGAAGCCGATAATGCCGACCACGGTGGCGATCCGGCCGATGACGTGGATCAGCCGGTAGCCGGTCACCGCGACCACCGCGGTGAGCGCACCGAAGACGAGGATGCCGACCGTCGAATTGTCCACGTGCAGAATCTTGTTCACCGCTTGACCGGCCAGTACTGTGCCGGTCGCGGCGAAGCCGAGATACATCACGATCACCAGCAGCAGCGGCAGCACGGCACCGAGGACGCCGAATTGGGCTCGGCTGGAGATCATTTGCGGCAGACCGAGTCGCGGGCCCTGTGCGGAATGCAGGGCCATGACGATGCCGCCGAGGATATTGCCCAGCAGCAGGCCGATGATCGCCCAGAGCGCGTCGGCCCCGAAGACCACCGCGAGTGCGCCGTCGACGATCGCGGTGATCTGCATATTCGCCCCGAACCATAGGGTGAATTGATTGCGCGGGGTGCCGTGGCGCTCGGCATCCGGAATCACTTCGATAGTGCGGTGCTCGATCTGGAGTCCGGTGTCGAATTCGTCGTTGTGCGGCATGAATCCGCCTTCCGTCAAGAGAAGGGGAGCAGCTGCGACAAGTGCGGTGCGGGGTGGACCCGTTGTGCGCGCTCGGTCTGTGCTCTGGGCCATAGAGGCTGCCCAGATGCATAGTCCTGTATATACAAGTGGCTGTCAACCGGAACGGATAGGGTGGCGCGCAGAGGCCGCGGTTCCGCGACGGGCCCGGCGGCGGTTTACGTGACCACGGCGGGCTCATGCGGCCGTCGATCAGAGACCGAGAGGTGGTGGCGATGAACCGCCCCGTGCGCGATGCAGACCTGGCGGTCTTGTTCGCGACGTCCGGACCGGATTCGGCACCGGCGTATGAGCGGATCAAGAATCTCATCCGCTCGCAGATCGCCGCCGGGCGTTGGGGCGCGGGCGATCTGCTGCCCTCGGAGCATCAATTGGTCGACGCGCTCGGAATCTCCCGCATGACGGTCAACCGCGCGCTGCGCGAACTGGCCGCGGCGGGTGTGGTCGTTCGGATGATGGGCGTGGGCACCTTCGTCGCGCCCGCGAAGGTGGCCTCACCGCTGTTCGAGGTGCGCAATATCGCCGACGAGATCCAGCAGCGCGGCCACCGGCATCGCACCGAGGTGATCTTCCTGCGCAGCGAATCCGTCGATGCCGATAATCCGCTGCTCGACGACTGGCCAGCGGATACGGTATTCCATTCGCTGCTGGTGCATTTCGACGATGACGTCCCGATCCAGTTGGAGGACCGCTACGTCAATCCGGCCGCCGCCCCGGGCTACCTCGACCAGAATTTCGCCGATATCACCCCGAACCGCTACCTCAGCGAGGTCGCGCCGCTGGTCCGTGGCGAACATGTGGTCGAAGCGGTGCAGGGCAGTCGCGAAGACTGTGAACTGCTGCGGATCCGACGCACCGAACCCTGTCTACAGATCCGGCGGCGCACTTGGTCCGCCCATGCGCTGGTAAGCGTCGCACGGCTGGTGCATCCCGGCTCGCGCAGCCGTCTCGAGGGCGCGTTCGGAGCCTGATCCGCTGGGTGCGAACGCCTCCGGGCCGAGGATGGGCTCAGGTGCCGAAGTTCCGTACGGCATGCGTCACGATCGCGTCGAGGCCCGCGTGATGTGCACCCTTCCAATAGGTTCGGCCGCAGTCGACGCACTGCGCGAAGGCTTCGTAGGTGCGTTCGGTGTCGTCGGGGACTTGCCCGCGCAGGGTCTGCTTATCGGTCACCCGGAGCAGGCCGTTGCAGGCCGTGCAGCGAGTCCATGGCGCGAGTGGTGGTGCGAAACGCGACAGCACATCGTCGAGTTGCTCGGCGGGGCGGTGGCTGTAAATGTATGCGCCCGCGAAGATTTCGCGGCGCCGCAGTAGTCCGCGATCGCGGGACAGCAGTATGCGGTGTTCGAGCGCCGAGCGCGTGGCCAGTGCCGCGTCTCCGATATCCGGTTTCTCGTAAGCTGCGTCGATACCGAGCAGGCGCAATCGCCGTGCGAGGGTCCCGAGGTGGATATCGAGGAGGAATCGCACCGGTTCGGCGATGCGCTGGGGGCGGACCACGGCGCGCACCGAGACCGCCTCGCCGTCGGCGGGCAGATGGGCTGGATCAACCGGCCGACCGTCGACCAGCAGCGCGCCCACCTCGGTGAGCGGCACACCGAGCGACTCCACGATGTGCCCCAGCGTCGAGCTGTCGTCGATCCGCACGGCCGAGCGACCCGCGCGCTGTGCCGCGGCGACGAACAGCCGCAGTTCGGGCGCGAAATCGACCGTGATCTCGGCAGTGGTCACGCGGTCAGCATGCCAGGGCAGGCGGTCCGGCGACCACCTGGTTTCACAATGCCCAGGGTTGGGCGCGTCGGCGGACCGGCGGTTCCGCGTTGGCCATGGCCTCGAGGTCTTCGAGGAATTTATCGATGCTGTCGGCCGCCACGTGGGTGGCGCCGATTTCGTAGCGGACCTTCTCCTCGGTGCTGTCCAGCACCGTGTCGATGAGGTCGGCCTTCAGATCGCGGATGAGCTGGGTGCGCATCTGGGCGATCTGGTCGCGGCCCTGGCTGCGGACCCGGGCGACCTCGGCGTCGGCGAATTCGCGCATCTTGGCGACGATGCGCTCGGCATCGATGCGCGCGTCCTCGCGGATGTGCTCCAGTTCGGCCTGGGCGTCCGAGACGGCGTTGTCATAGGCCCGCTTGGCCTCGACCAGGCGCGTCGCGGCGGCCTCATTGTCGTCTATTTGTTTTTGAATATTGTTCTGCGCCTTGGCCATCAGCCGCCCGACCGGCGGCGCGATGTATTTGACGATGATGAAGACAATGACGGCGAAACCGAACAGCTGGCTGAAGAAGATCGGCCAGTCGAAGGTGATGTGGAAAATGCCGGAGTCTTCGGATGCCGCGGCGAGGATGCCGGTGGTGAGGTTCATTGTCTACGCTCGCTCTGACTGATGGCCCGCGCTGGAACGGGCGTGCCGATCCTTGATGCCGAGCACACGATCGGCCAATGTCTCGGCGAGCGGTTCGACAGTCTCACGCAGCTCCGCGGCCACCTGGTCCGCCTGGGCCCGCAGTTCCGTCGCGGACTCCGCGACGATCCTGTCGGCCTCGTCCTGCGCCTCACTTCGCAACTGCTCGAGGATAACTCGGCCCTCGGCCCGTGCCTGATTCCTGATCTCGACCGCTTCACTGCGCGCCTGCGCAACGGCCGCCTGATACTTCGCTTCGGCGTCGGCGAACAAGGCTTTGGCTTGCTTGTTGTCGACCGCGGTCTCCGCGACTCTCTCCTCGCGTTCCGCCAATACCTTGCGTATCGGCGGAACGACGAACAGCCACATGACCCCGAGCACGATCAGGAAGATCAACAGCTCGACGAAGAATGTGCCGTTGGGAATGAGGAAATTCCCCTCGGCAACTACATCCGTTCGCGGAGTCATGTTTGATTACTTACCGGGAGTAGCGAATACGAAGAGCGCCATGAACGCTAGATTGATGAAGTACGCCGCCTCGACCAGACCGACGGTCAGGAAGAAGTTACCGCGGAGGCGGCCCTCCGCTTCCGGCTGACGGGCAACGCCGTTGATCAACGCGGCACCGGCGAGGCCGTCACCGATACCCGCGCCGATGGCGCCGCCGCCCATAATGATGCCGCCGCCGATGAGGGCGCCCTGGACGATGGCCGCCGTTGTTGCGTCTGCCATTTTTCACTTCCTGTTCTGTTACCTGAGCTCGATCGGCGGCGCCGACCAGTTGTTGTTTCGAGCGACCGAGCAAAGCAGTCGCTGGTTGTTAGTGTTCGTGCTCCAGCGACATCGACTGACTGAAGTACAGGACGGTCAGCAGGGAGAAGATGAATGCCTGGATGGCTCCGACGAACAGGTCGAAGAGTTTCCAGATGGCATTCGGACCCCAGCTGATCCAGAACGGGAACAATGCGATCACCGAGACCATAACGCCGCCCGCGAACATGTTGCCGAACAATCGCAGCGACAGCGAGAGCGGTTTGGCGACTTCCTCGATGACATTGATGAAAACCATCGGGCCCCAGCCGGTGTGCCCCTTCAGCAACTGCTTGGCATGACCACCGGGACCGCGCCGGTACACACCCGCGCCCTGATACATGATGAATACGAACAGGGCCAGCGCGTAGACGAAATTGACATCCGATGCGGGCGGCGCGATCAATTCGCCGTGTCCGTACTGCACCGGCAGCACCGACAGCCAGTTCGACAGCAGGATGTAGATGAACAGGGTGACGGCCAATGGCAGCGCGAATGGCGCGACCTTCATGCCGATGGCGCTCTCCACCTGGTTGCGCATCCCGACCGTCACGGTCTCGAAGAACAACTGCACGCCGTTGGGCACGCCCGAGGTCAGCTTGGCCCGCAGGTAGAACGCCAAACCGAGCACGATCGCCGCGGCAAGGGCCGTCGAGATGATCGTGTCGACATTGAAGTCCATGCCCCACAGATGTGCGACCGCGTGTTCGCCGACCTTGATCTTCGGCTCTTCGGCGGGCTGCTCCTGCGCGAGCACCGGAACGGCCGACCGGGCGATGAAGGCGAGTTGATTCGTCATGATTGCTGGCGAAGCTCCTTCACTTCAGGCAAGACGGTCACCAACACCAGAATCACTTGAAAGGCGGCCAGGCCGAAGAAGATTCCGATGCCATGGGGTCTTGCCAGGAAACCCACGACGAGCGAACCGCCGGTTATTCCGGCCAGTCGAACCGCCGATGAGAGGTACAACCCCTGTTTCCTCGGTTTTTCGGCATCGGCCACCCGGTTGACGGTCAACCGGGTGAGTTGGGCATTCAACCAACCGAGTCCGAGTCCGAGACAGATGAACAGACCGAGCAGCAACCGATCGAGCGGCCCGGCGGCCGCCAGAGTCAGTACGCCGACGCCTATTGCGAAGACAGTCGCACGGCGCATTCGGAGTGCATTCACATCCACTTCGACACCGTCCTCGGTCATCATCCCACCTCGTAGTGGGGCCGTGATTGATCGATAGCATACACATCAACAACGCCTTTGCGAGGCAACGTTTTTGATCTTTCTCTGGAGGATTTTCGAACCGTGTCCGTTCGGTGACAGTGTCACCCCCGAGCCATCAAGATCAACTAATTGCCTCCTTCGTAACAAGATCAACAAGACCGTCCGCTCGGTATTTCTGCCATCCGCTAATTCGCAGCATATTTCGCCAGGTGGGTGCAAGGGCGGAAGCGGGCAGGATGGGTGTGTCAGGCCGGCGCACCGACCCAGACGGTGAGGGTCTCGGGCAATCCCGCGGCGACGGGTTCCTCGCTCGCCCAGGCGACGTAGCCGTCGGGTCGCAGCAGGACCGCGGCCGGGGCCGGGATCTCGCCGACGCCGGGGACGGCCCACTGCGCGTCGCGGCTCGCGGCGCGGACGATGTCGATCCGGTCGTGCCATTGCGGTACCGCGGGAACGTCGTTGCCGTCGAGTACGAGCAGCACTGGGCGGCCCGCGCGCAGGAGTTCGTGCACCCGGGTCGCACCCGCCGCGGTCGTGAGATCGGCATCGGGGATCCGGCGGCCGATGAGCGGGTGCTCGCCCTTGATGTCATAGCGGATATCGAGTGCGGTGATCATGAGGCCGAGGCGATGGCGCACCTGCTCCATATCG
The DNA here is from genome assembly GCF_050955995.1 of Nocardia sp. CA-119907. Classification (NCBI taxonomy): domain Bacteria; kingdom Bacillati; phylum Actinomycetota; class Actinomycetes; order Mycobacteriales; family Nocardiaceae; genus Nocardia; species Nocardia sp. CA-119907. Next base: position 8,087,553 of record NZ_CP192091.1, on the reverse strand, counting down.
ATCAGATCGCTCATGATGTCGCGCAGCGCGTCGGTGTGCGGGCCGGGACGGCCCAGCGCGGTTTGGGCCCGGGTGTTGTGCAGGACTCGGGCCGCGATGGGGTGGCGCTCGGTCTCGTAAGTGTCGAGCAGTTCGTCGGATGCGTTGCCGCGCAAGGTGGCGGCGAGCTTCCAGCCGAGATTCACCGCGTCCTGGATGCCGAGGTTCTGTCCCTGCCCGCCCGCCGGGTAGTGGATGTGCGCGGCATCCCCGGCCAGGAAGACGCGGCCGACGCGGTAGCGGTCGGCCTGACGGGCGGCGTCGCCGTAGTGCGAGACCCAGCGCGGGCTGTGCATGCCGAAGTCGGTGCCCGCGACCTCGGCGAAGCTGGTGCGGAAGTCCTCGAAGCTCAGTTCGGTGCCGCGCTCGAGAATGCGGTCGTGACGCTGTACGACGAGTCGGTACCAACCGGGCTCGAATTGCACCACGGAGAAGTCGCCGGCACCGCGTCGATGTCCGAAGAAGGGCTGTGCGGGCGGCTCGGCCAGTTCGACATCGGCGAGCATGCCGGTCACGGTCGCGTCGGTGCCGACATAGTCGATGCCGGCGAGTTTGCGCACCGCGCTGCGGCCGCCATCGCAGCCGACCAGATAGGCGGCGCGGATCCGGCGCGGATTCGGGCCGCCGATCTCCACCTCGACACCCGTCGCGTCCTGCCGGAAGTCGATGACCGGCGAGGCCCACTGCACGACCGCACCGAGTTCGGTTGCGTGCCGGTCGAGTTCGCGTTCGATCACCGACTGCAGTACCGCGAGTGTGAAAGGGTAGCGGGTGTTGAAGTCGCTGAAATCCAGGGACAGGCCGCCGAAGTGCCCGGCCTGTATGGTGCGGCCGAGCGGGAGCACATCATCGAGCAGGCCGCGCTGATCGAGGATCTCCATGGTGCGGGCGTGGATGCCGCCCGCCCTGGATTCGCCGGTCCGCGCCGGGAGTCCGTCGACCAGCGCCACATCCACTCCGGCCAGGCGCAGTTCATAGGCCAGCATCAGGCCGGTCGGTCCGGCGCCGGCGATCACTACCTCGGTGGTTTCCATGTCGGTCTCCTTAACAACGTTAAGCGATTTAATGTTGTTAAGGAGACCAGAACATTGTTAAGCTGTCAAGGATTCGAACAGCGGAGGTGACAGTGAAGATCGATGCCAAGGCGATCGCCGAGGCCGCGCTCGGGCTGCTCGACGAGGTCGGTCTCGAGGGGCTGACCATGCGCAAGGTGGCCGCGGCACTGGATGTGCAGGCGCCCGCGCTGTACTGGCATGTCAAGAACAAGCGCGAACTGCTCGACGCGATGGCACAGCGGGTCTTCGTATCCGCGGTCGACGGCGTCGAGGCGCCGCGGCGGGGAGAGGACTGGCAGGACTGGGTGGTGGCGTTGGCCGGACGGTTGCGCCGGTCGATGCTGCGCTATCGGGACGGGGCGAAGGTGCTGGCCGGTACCTACGTCAGCGATGAAGCCATGTGGCGCACCGTGGAATTGACACTGCGCACACTCGAGGATGTGGGGTTCGCGGTGGTCGACGCCGAGCGGGTCTTCCCGATCCTGCTGCACTACACGGTCGGGTTCGTTATAGAGGAGCAGGCCCACTCCGGTGCGGAATACACCGGCGGCAATCCCTACGATCTCGCCCGGCTGGCGCACGCCGTCGATGCCGACCGCTACCCCCGAACCGCCCGCATGGTCGCCGATTTCTTCGAGGCCGATTCCGATGCCGAATTCGACCACGGGCTACGCGTAATCCTGGCCGGAATCCTGGCCACCCGAACCGTTTCCGAAACTTCCTGACCTCGGTAGTTCAGCGACCGAATCCCAGCAGACCGTCGGCCAGAGTCGAGATCTGCAAGGCGTCGAGAACCTGTTGCCGGACGTCCGGGCATTCGGTGACGGTGATGCGATCGACGACGGCGCGATCCTTGATGACGGTGTCGTTGAGGCCGCCGTTGCGGGCGGCCCAATCGTGCACGGTGCCATTGAAGCTGATCTTGCCGAGCTGTGTGCCCTGGGTGCGCCACTTATCGACCTCGGGTCCGATCATCTCGCACAGCTGTCTTGCCGCCGTCGGCGTGATCTCGTCCGTATTCGGCACCTGCGCCGAGCTGCCCGGAGACGAGAACGTCATGGTGATGTTCGGATGTGAGGTGGGGGTGCCGGGCAGCGGATTGATATCGCCGTCGCCGTCGCAGCCGACGAGCAGGACCGTGGTCAGTATCGCCGCGGCCAGCGTGGCCGTGGATCCGAGCGAGGGCATCGGTACTCCTTATTCTTTTGGGACTATTTCGCCTCGGGCGTCAGCTCGTAGACGACGTAGGCGGTGCGCACCACCGGCAGCGCCACATTGCGCACGCGAATGCCGCCGGGGGTGGTGCCGCGTTCGATGCCCGCATGTGCGTGCCCGTGGATCGCGAGGTCGGCGCCCTGGTCGTCGATGGACTCGCCGAGTAGGTAGGAGCCGAGGAACGGGTAGATTTCGCGCGGCTCGCCGTGCAGGGTGTCGCTGACGGGGGAGTAGTGGGTCAAGGCCACGGTGATGTCGGTGTGCAGGCCGGCCAGTGCCTCGCCCAGTATCTGCGCGAGATCGACAGTGTGCGCGGCGAATTCGCGCATGACCCGCTCGCCGAAGACGCTGGCGCACTTCCCGGCGAAGCCACCGCCGAAGCCCTTCGTCCCGGCGATGCCGAGGGTGTGTCCGTCGACCGTGAATTCGGCGGCGGTTCCTTCCAATACGGTGATGCCGTGATCGGTGAGCGTCGCGGTGATCTCGTCCTGTGCGTCGCTGTGGTGGTCGTGATTGCCGAGGACCGCGACCACCGGGATACCGAGATCGGCGAATTCCGCGGCGACGACCCGGCCTTCGGCAACGGTGCCGTGCCGGGTGAGATCACCGGCCAGCAGCAGCACATCGGCGCGGTCGGGCAGTTGCGTCAGCGCGGGGCGGAATTCGCCGCGTGATTCGACGCCGAGATGTACGTCGCCGATTGCCGCGATCCGCATGCGCCACCCTCCTTTCCGGTCTCAGTCCGCCAACGCCTCGGTGTCCCCGGGCGCGGCGGGCGGCGTGACGTGCACGTCGTTGTGGATGCGTGCCTGCGGAAGCTGTTCGCGCACTACGTTTTCCATCTGCTGCTTGCGTTCGACGCTGCTCACCTCGCCCACGAGAACGACGACATCGCCGCGGATCGTCACCTGGACGCCGAGTTCGGCGGTGCGCGGATCCTCGGCCAGTGCCCGGCGCAGGTGCGCGACCAGATATTGCGGCCGATCCATCTACTGCCCCTCCTTCGGCTCGATCAAGCCGAGGTCGTCCACCAGTCCGAGAAAGGCTCGGGCGTAGGGCGAGCCAGCGGTTTCCTCGCGCACTCGGTCCCAATCCACCTGCTCGCGCAGATCGCGCGCGACGTGCAGCAGCGGGCTCAGATCCAGTCGGTGCGCATCGAAGACCAGCAATTTGTCGACCATCAGATCGGTCGCACTGATCACCGGCGCTATCGCGGGACCGACGCGCATCACGGTGGCGCGATCGAGCAGTTCGTCGGTGACTTCGCGGTTGTTCGGCCGGTAGATCAGGTCGATGAGGACGCCGCCGTCATAGACCTTGGCCAGCCAGTCTTCGGGCGGATCCGCGACCCGCAGTCCGCCACGGGCCAGTGCGCTGCGGGCGCGGGCGAGATCGGCGGGTTTGATGAGGATGTCCACATCGTGTTCCGAAGCGGGCCCGCCACGCGCGTACACCGCGCAACCGCCCGCGACCGCGAAGCGGATATCGGTATCCGCCAGCGTGTTCACAGCGCGGGTCAGCGCGTGCAGTAGCTCATCGTTGGTCGGAACCATATATGCGCCATACCCGCGGTTCGCCCTGCTAATCGCCGACGCGGGGGCGCCGTCCGGGGTGCGCCATCAGGGTTTGCGCGCTATGGCGCCGACCATCAGGCGCTCGATAACGGTCAACTTGTCGCGCACGATGCGGTTCGGACGCCACCGGGGCAGGTAGACCAGGCCGGGCTCGGCCAGGTCGTAGCCGAGGAACAGGTCGAGTATCTCGTCCTGCGTGCGGAAGCGGCCGCTGCCGAGGAATTCCAAGAAGGATTTCTCGGTTCGCTCGGCTTCCGGGCCCGAGTCGCAGAAGTGCGTGATGAACAGGTGGCTGCCCGCGGGCACTGCGTTCATATATCCGTCGACGACGGCCGCCGGATCTTCGTCATCGTGCAGATAGTGCAGCAAGCCGACGAGCATGACCGCCACCGGTTGGTCGAAGTCGATCATCCGTTGCACATCCGGGTGCTCGAGCACGTTATCGGGATTGCGGAGGTCGGCGGTGACGACGACGGTTTGGTCGTTCTCTTCCAGCAGCGCGCGTCCGTGCGCCAGCACGATCGGATCGTTGTCGACGTAGACGACGTGTGCCCCCGGCTGCAGCGATTGGGCGATCTGGTGGGTGTTCTCCACGGTCGGCAGGCCAGCACCGAGGTCGAGGTACTGCTTCAGTCCGGCCTCGCTGGCGAGGTAGCGCACGCCGCGGCCCAGGATCTCGCGGTTCAGTTTCGCCAGGTCATCGATATGCGGCGTGGTCGCACGCAGGTGCTCGCAGACTCTTTCGTCGACGGGGTAGTTGTCCTTCCCGCCGAGCAGCGCATCGTAGACGCGGGAAATGCTCGGCTTGGTCTGGTCGATCTCGACCGTCGACCGGGAACTTGTCATATCCACCCCTCCGCGCGATATCGGATTGCGTTGCGTGCATCGAAAAGCGTAGTCACGCAAGCGGATGCCGTGCGGACCAATTCCCGATTCGATACGAATTCGGTCGGCTCAATGAACCGATAGTTTGCTGGCCTAAGTGGTGCCCGGCTATCGGGCGTGAGCCGGAGGCGGGCGGTCGGGCCCGGTCGGTGCTCGGCTGGCGCCGCCACAGGTACGACTGGGCCCGTGCGTCGACGAGCGCGCTGGCGTCGGTGAGCCGGGCCAGGTCGGAGCCGTTGCGGCCTCGGCTCGGCCCGGGTGGGTGGACGAGGCCTGCGCGCATGGCCGACCATGGGGCGATGTTGCTCAGTACGCACGAAGCCGATCTGTTCGAGGGGTTCCGAGGCCGCTTGGAGGCGATCGCCTATCGGCTGCTCGGATCGGCCAGTGATGCCGAGGACGCGGTGCAGGATGTGTTTCTGCGGTGGCATGCGGCGCAGCGGGAACTGATCGAGACGCCCGAGGCGTGGCTGACGAAGGTACTAACCAATCTCTGCCTCAATCAGCTCACCTCCGCGCGGGCCAGGCGGGAAACCTATGTGGGGCAATGGCTTCCGGAACCCGTCCTGGCCGGGGACCGGATGCTCGGGCCGGCCGATACCGTCGAGCAGCGCGAGTCGGTCTCCATCGCGATGCTCACCCTCATGGAGCGGCTCTCGCCCAATGAGCGCGTGGTGTATGTGCTGCGTGAGGCGTTCGGGTACGCCCACCGCGAGATCGCCGAGATCCTCGACGTCACCGAGTCGAACTGCCAGCAGATCTACCGGCGCGCCAAGCAGCATGTCAGCACCGGCCGGGCCCGCACCGAGGTCGATGCGGCCGCCGCGCGGAAGATCGTCGAGGAATTTCTCGCCGCTGGCCTCAGCGGTGACACCGAGCCACTGATCCGGCTGCTGACCGTCGACGCGGTCAGCGTCGCCGACGGCGGTGGCCGGATTCCGGCCCGCAAGGCACCGGTCATCGGTGCCCTCGGTATCGCGCGGTACCTGCGTGGTCTGTTCCGGCCGTCCGCTGCCAAGCGCGCCTTTGTCGCTGGTCGTCCCGTCTTCTATGCCGTCGTCGTCAATGGCGGTCCCGCGGTGCTGGTCGAGGTCGACGGGCGGGTCATCGGCGTCTTGTGTCTCGACCCGGCCCCGGACGGCGTCGCGGCGATTCATCTCCAGGTCAACCCCGACAAGCTGGAACGCATCACGCGCCAGTGGGCGGCCACCGGACCTCATCGCCCGCTCGCGGCCGAGTGGTGACCCACATCACAATCTTTTCCTGTCAGGGATTGGGTGGCTGTCCGGTTCAGGAGGTGAGTGCAACCAGACAGGAGCAAGCCATGAAGCATCGCATTGTCGTCCTCGGAGCCGGGTACGCCGGAGCCATCGCCGCCGGTCGCCTCGCCAAGCGGCTGCACCGCGACGACGTCGAGATCACCGTGGTCAATGCCGATCCGGACTTCGTCGAACGGGTACGCATGCACCAGCTCGCGACCGGGCAGGAGCTGCCGCGTCGCCCGCTGCGCGAGGTCTTCGCGGGCACCGGCGTGCAGGTCCGGACGGCGTGGGTCGGCGCGGTCGATGTGGACCGCAAGACCGTCGAGCTCACCGGTGAGCACGGCGCCGAGACCCTCGGTTACGACACCCTCGTGTACGCCCTCGGGAGCACCGTCGCCGACTACGGCGTTCCCGGTGTCGCCGAGTACGCCTACCACGTTGCCGGGAAACAGGCCGCGCTGCGGCTGCGGGCGCGCATGAACGAGCTGGCTGCGGGCGCGACCGTGCTGGTCGTTGGCGGTGGCTTGACCGGTATCGAAGCGGCCGCCGAAATCGCCGATGCCCGCCCGGACCTCGCGGTCACGATCGCCGCCCGCGGCGGGGTCGGCGACTGGCTCAGCGATAAGGCACAGCGCCACCTGCGCGGGGCCTTCGACCGGCTCGGCATCACGGTCCGCGAACATGCCGACATCACGCGCGTCGAAGGCGACGGCGTGGTCACCGGTTCGGGCGGGCAGATCCCGGCCCAGATGACCGTGTGGACAGCGGGTTTCACCGTGCACCCGATCGCGGCGGCCACCACCCTGGAGGTGACCGATACCGGGCGGATCGTCGTCGACGGCACGATGCGCTCGGTCTCGCATCCGGATGTGTACGCGATCGGCGATGCCGCGAACGCGGTAGGGGTGGGCGGTAAGCCACTGCGGATGGGCTGCGCCACGGCGTCCCCGATGGCGTGGCAGGCCGCCGACGCCCTCGCCGCCCGCTTGACCGGTCGCAAGGTCCCCGAGGCCCCGATCGGCTATGCGTCCCAGTGCATCAGCCTCGGCCGCCGCGATGGCATCTTCCAGCGCGTGACCGCCGCGGACGAGCCCACGGACGCCGTCATCACGGGCCGGATCGGAGCCCGCATCAAGGAATTGGTCTGCGCGGGCGCGGCTTGGAGCGTTACCCAGCCGACCATGCTGATGCCGAGCCGCCGCCGCCACCTCGCCGCACCCGCCGACGTGGTGACCCGCTTCGCCACCGCGTGACGCGGCAGCCGCATTCGGACGCAGCGGCGAAGTGGGGGCCGAGGCCACGCGGCCCGTCGCCGGTCAGGTGGCGTCGAACCAATGGTCGGCGGCGGCGAGGCGGCCGACGGTATTGGAGATTTGGGCGACCAGGGCCCAGGGGCGTTGGGTGTCGGTGGTGGCCTTGCCGTTGGTGAGGATCGCGCCGGACAGGCCGCGTGCCGGGTCGGCCCAGCCGTATTGGGTGGTCAGGCCGCTGCGGCCGAAGTGGTACTGGGTGTTTCGGCCGAATTTGGATCGGCGGGCACCCAGTTCGTAACCCGCGCGGCTTACCCGTCCGGCCAGGCCGGGTAGCCGCGGCGCGGGTTGGATCGCGGCGCGGAGGGTTTCCGGCTTCATGATCCGGATTCCGTCGAGTTCGCCACCACGGGTGAGGATTTCGTAGAAGCGGGACAGTTCGCAGGCCGTGGTGACGAGGTTGCCCGAGGGCAGTTCGGCGGTCAGGAAGGCGTGGTTCGCGGATTTGGCGGTCGCGCCGTCCACGCGGCCGCCGAGTGCCTTGCGCGCCAGGAAGGTCGACATTCGCGACGGCGCGGGGCCGGTCTTCACGCTGGGCACCACCTTGTCGACGTCCTCCGGGCGGACGCCGAAGTTGGTCCAGCGGAAGCCGAATGGCTCGAGTACCTGCTCGGTGAGGTGCTCGCGCATCCGCTTGCCGGTGGCCCGCTGCACCAGCAGGCGTTGGATCAGGCCGCTGGTCAATGCGTGGTAGACCCGGAACCGGCCCGGTCGCCAACTCGGCACCAGATCGGCCAGCCCGCGCACGGCCAACTCCTCGTCGAGCACCAATTCGACCCCCTTGTACGGCGGCGTGACAAAGGGCACCCCGGCCGAATGCGACAGCACATCGCCGATCGTGATCGCGTCCTTGCCATGGGCCGCGAACTCCGGAATGTACTTGCACACAGGATCATTCAGTTCGAAGGCACCTTGCTCGACGAGCATGAACATCAGCGCGGCGGACACCCCTTTGGCGGTGGAGAAGCCGAGGAACGGTGTCTCCGGTGTCGCGAGCACCTTCTCCGCATCAGCGCTGTCCCGCGGCGCATTACCCCAGCCGTGCCCGATGGTCCGGTTCAACACGATCTTGCCGTTGCGCCGCACACACGTCTGGATCGCGGGCGTCGTCCCCAACCGGTACCACGCCTGCACCGACGCCCACAGCGACTCCACCGCGTCGCTGGTCAGTCCGGCATCCGCCGGATCGTCCTCATGCCCAACCGTCGTCACCGCGTCCAGATCATCGGCGACGGTCACCAACGTGGCAGGAAGTACCTTCACGCGGCCAGCATATCGACGCCGATCACTCGGCTGGTCACGCGCGTGACCATATCGATTCCCGATGCTCGGGGACGATTCGGCGGCTGCGCGCAACCGGCGCGCGAACGCCGGCCGGATTGTGGTTTCGCGGCCGAAGCGCGGGTACCCGGCAGGCAGGAGGTGTTCGACATGCCCAAGGAATGGAGCAACAAGCAGGAACGCCAGTACGAACACATCAGGGATTCGGCGCGGGAACAGGGTGCGACCGAGAAGCGGGCGAAGGAAATGGCCGCGCGCACGGTCAACAAGAATCGCGCACAAGCCGGGCAGACCAGGACCGCGAGCCGCAGCTCGATCCAGGACAAATCGCCCCAGCAGCGCGGCGGGCAGCGCTCGGGCCGCCGTGGCCCGAAGGGCCCGACCCGCGACCAGCTGTACAACGAGGCCAGACAGCGAAATATCAAGGGCCGTTCGAAGATGACCAAGGGACAGCTCGCGAGGGCGCTGGGCAAGGCCTGATCCGGGCCGGGAATCCGGAGGATTGCCCGCCGCTTACCGTGGTATCCGACCGTTGTGACGGCCGAAAAGATCACCCAACCGCATGTGCTGCGCGATTACGCATTGCTCGCCGATGGGGAACGCGGCGCATTGGTCGGTCCGCACGGAGATTTCGACTGGCTGTGCGCGCCGCGTTGGCACAGTGACGCGGTCTTCGCCGCATTGGTCGGCGGCGGTGGGGTGTATTCGGTGACCCCGACCGGGCGATATGTGTGGGGCGGGTACTACGAGCCGGGCACGTTGATATGGAATTCGCACTGGGTGGTCGGATCGTCGGTGGTCGAATGCCGGGAGGCTCTGGCATTTCCCGGCGATCCGCACCGCGTCGTCGTGCTGCGGCGCGTCATCGCGGTGCACGGCGACGCCGAGGTCGATGTGGTGCTGCGCCCCGGGTGCCGATTCGGCCGGGCACCGGCCCGCGACCTGCACCGTACAGACCAGGGGGTGTGGTACGCGCGGGTCGGTGATCTCGCGCTGCGCTGGAGTGGCGGCTCATCGGCCTCGGTGCGCGACGCGACCGGCTGGGCGGAACGAATAAGACTGCGGCAAGGCGAGATCCACGATCTGATCCTCGAATTGTCCGACGCGGCCTTACCTGCCGATGCGCCGGATCCGCACACGGCATGGGCCGGAACCGAAGCGGCATGGCAGCGCGAAGTGCCGGAGCTGGGGCCAAGTGTCGCGACCCGCGATACCGCGCAGGCTTATGCGGTCATGCGTGGAATGACCAGTGGCACAAACGGTATGGTCGCCGCCGCCACCACGTGCCTGCCGGAGCGCGCGGACCGCGGCGAAAACTACGACTACCGCTACGTGTGGATCCGTGACCAGTGCTATGCCGGGCTGGCGGTCGCTTCCGACGGACCACATCCCTTGTTGGACAACGCAATACGGTTCGTTGCCGAACGGCTGCTCGCCGATGGTCCCCGGCTGCGGCCCGCATACACCGTCACCGGCCACACGATCCCGGAGCCGAGCGAGTTGGACCTGCCCGGTTACCCGGGCGCTCGGACGGTCGTCGGTAACCGGGTGAGCCACCAGTTCCAGCTCGATACCTTCGGCGAGGCACTGCTGCTATTCGCCGCGGCCGCGCAGCACGACCGGCTGACCGAGGACGATCGCCGGGCGGTTTCGATAGCGGTCGCCGCGATCGCCGACAACTGGCATCGACCGGATGCGGGCATCTGGGAGATCGAGAACCGACTCTGGACCCATTCCAGGCTGGCCTGTGTCGGCGGTCTGCGCGCGGTCGCCGGGGTCGCGGCCAGCGGCGCCGACCCGGTGTTCTGTGCGGCACTGGCCGACACGATCATCGCCGAAACCGCCCGCACCAGTGTGCATCCCAGCGGCGCCTGGCAGCAGGCGCCCGATGCTGCGGGCGTCGACGTTGCCCTGCTCCTGCCCGCTGTTCGTGGTGGCATGTCCGTCGACGATCCGCGCAGCCTCGCGACCTACCGGGCCATCGAGCGCGAATTGTGCACGGACTTCTACGTTTATCGCTACCGCCACGACGAGCAGCCCTTGGAGACCACCGAGGGCGCGTTCCTGCTGTGCGGATTCATCATGGCGATCGCGGCGGCCCAACTCGGATACCCGGTTTCGGCCGCGCACTACTTCGAACGCAATCGGGCCGCGTGCGGCACGCCGGGGCTGTTCGCCGAGGAGTTCGACGTCACCCAGCGCCAGCTGCGCGGCAATATGCCCCAGGCCTTCGTACACGCGTTGCTGTTCGAATCCTCGGTACGCCTGCCCCGATTCGGTGACGACCACGAGAAGGAGCCGTGATGACTCATCGGTGTCCCCGGACACCGCATACCCGCTGATTGTCCGGCCATTCGCTGGGTATCACCGCTCTGACCAACCCGGATACCACCAGGAGTTTCCCATGACACAACAGGTTGGTGATCATGTCCTGCAGCGGCTGCGCGAATGGGGCGTGAAACACGTTTTCGGATACCCGGGCGACGGCATCAACGGCCTGGTCGCCGCCTTCGGCCGCGCGGACAACAAACCCCGGTTCATCCAGGCCAGACATGAGGAGATGGCGGCCTTCCAGGCCACCGGATTCGCAAAATTCAGTGGTCAGGTGGGGGTGTGCACGGCCACCTCCGGTCCGGGGGCGATACATCTGCTCAACGGCCTCTACGACGCCAAACTCGACCACGTCCCGGTCGTCGCCATCGTCGGTCAGACCGCGCGCAGCGCGATGGGCGGCAGCTATCAGCAGGAAGTCGATCTGCAGAGCCTGTTCAAGGATGTAGCCAGCGATTATCTGGTCGAGGTCAATGTCTCCAGTCAGCTGCCCAACGCGCTGGACCGGGCGTTCCGCACCGCGATGACCCGGCGCGCGCCGACCGCGGTGATCATCCCCGCCGATCTGCAGGAAGAGCCCTACGAGCCGCCCGAACACGCCTTCAAGCAGGTGCCGTCCAGCCCGCCGCATTCGATGACCGCGACGGTGATCGCGCCGTACGGCGAGATCGAACGCGCCGCCGAGATCATCGACGCCGGATCGAAGGTCGCGATCCTCGTCGGACAGGGCGCGCGCTCGGCGGCGCGCGAGGTGGTGCAAATCGCCGAACTCACCGGTGCCGGGGTGGCGAAGGCACTGCTCGGCAAGGATGTGCTGCCCGACGATCTGCCCTTTGTCACCGGCCCGATCGGATTGCTCGGCAGCAGGCCGAGCTATGAGCTGATGCGCGATTGCGACACGCTGCTCATTGTCGGATCGAACTTCCCGTACACCCAGTTCATGCCGGAGTTCGGCCAGGCGCGCGCCGTGCAGATCGATATCGACGGCACCATGATCGGAATGCGCTATCCGACCGAGGTGAATCTGGTCGGTGATGCGAAAGCCACACTGGCCGAGCTCATTCCGCTCCTGCGCCGCAAGCAGGATCGGTCGTGGCGGGAACGGATCGAGCGGAATGTGGCCCGCTGGTGGGAGACGATCGAGCGGCAGGCGATGCTGCGGGCGCAGCCGGTCAATCCGATGCGCGTGGTATGGGAACTCTCGCAACAGCTTCCGGATAACGCGATCGTCACCGCCGACTCCGGTTCGTCCACCAACTGGTATGCCCGCTGCCTGCGGTTCCGTGCCGGTATGCGCGGTTCGCTCTCCGGCACCCTGGCGACCATGGGCCCCGGTGTGCCCTATGCCATCGGCGCCAAATTCGCGCATCCGGACCGACCGGCGATCGCCTTGGTCGGCGATGGCTCCATGCAGATGAACGGCCTGGCCGAACTGCTCACCGCCGTGCGCTATTACCCACAGTGGGCCGATCCCAGATTGATCGTCTGCGTCTTCCACAACAACGATCTCAACCAGGTCACCTGGGAGCTGCGCGCCATGGGCGGCGCGCCGAAATTCGAAGAGTCGCAGGCACTTCCGGACACCTCATACGCCGATCTCGCACGCTGCATGGGCTTGCCCGCGCTCGCGATCGACGATCCGGAGCAGATCGGCGACGCGTGGACGCAGGCGCTGGCGGCGGATCGCCCTGTCCTGCTCGATATTCGCTGTGATCCGGAGGTCCCGCCGATTCCGCCGCATGCGACCTACGAGGAGATGAAGGACACCGCGGAGGCCATCATGCGCGGTGATCCCGAGGGCTGGCATCTGATGGTGCAAGGCGCGAAAACCAAAGCGCAGGAATTCGTTCCCCACCGAGCGGGGAGGCCGTCGCCATGACGGGACGGACCGGTACCGGAGCTGCCGCGGAGGTCGCCGGGTGGTGGGTGGTTCTGGTGCTGGTCTGGTTGGTGACAACCAGCGCGTTCGCCACCGATGAGTTGATCGCGGCGTGCGTGATCGCCCTACCGGTGGCCTTGGCGGCACGGGTGGGACGTATTGCGGCGCGGGGGAATTGGCGACTACCGGCCGGAGTGGCGCGGTTGTTGGCAGCGTTGCCGGGCGCGATCGTGCGCGAGGGAGCGGCCGCGCTGCTGATCGCGGCGCGCGGCAGGCCGGTCGGGCGGTTCGAGCGACTCGACATCGGCCCGCGGACAAGCGCCGACCGGCGCGCAGGGCGCGCGGCGCTGATCACCGGCGTGCTCTCCGCGACACCCGGTTCGCTGGTCATCGATGCCGATCACGAAGGCCTGCTGCTGCATGCGCTCGCGACGCCAGCGACCCGACTGCGCCGGATGTTCGGGGGCTGATCGAAATGTCCACCGCGCCTTGGCTGCTCGCATCGGGTGTGCTGCTGGCCGGTGGTATCGGTCCGGCCGTGCTGTTGTCCAGCCGCGGTACGTCGGCACATCGGCTCGTCGGGCTGCAACTGGTCGGATCGCTGTCGGTCGTCGTCCTGGTGACCCTGAGCCTCGGCCTGGGGAGACCGGACTATCTGATCGTGCCGCTGGTCCTCGTTCTGCTGTCGTTCGCTGGCACCCTGGTCTTCACGCGCCTGCTGGGGGTGCGCGATGACTAGCCTCATTGTCGACGCTCTGCTCGCGGTCGGCACCCTCGCCGCGGTCGCCGCTTCGCTGGCGGCGCTGCGGCCGCGTTCGGTCTATGCGCGACTGCACTATTCGTCGATCATCAGTTCGTTCACCGGGCCATGCGTCGCGCTGGCCGTCCTGTTCGCGCAGGGACCCGGACTGACCGCGGCCATTGTCGCGGTCACCCTCGTGCTCCTGGCGCTCACCGGCCCGGTGCTCAGTGCGGCCATCGGCAGGCTCAATGCCCGCATCGACGGCAGAATCGAGAGTCCACAATGAATGCCTTGATAGTGATCACACTGGGGCTGGTCGCGGTGACCGCGACCGTAGTCGTGCTGACCACCCGACCGCAGCGGCAAGCGGTCTCGCTCGCGGTATTCGGCGCCGTGCTGGTACCGGCGTTCCTTGTGCTCGGTGCACCTGACGTGGCGTTGTCCCAGGTCGCGGTGGGTACCGCAGTGGTGCCGCTGATGGTGCTGCTGACCGTGCGCGCGGTCGAGCGGAGGCGACGATCATGAATCGCACTGCGCGGTTGGTGGTCTTCCTCGTCGGCGGGGCCGGGCTGGTGCTACTGCTCGGACTCGCGATGATGCGATTGCCCGCGTTCGGTGGCGTGGACCATCCCTACCGTGACGCCGCGGTGGAGGCGGCGCTGCGGCGGCTCAGCCCGAATGTGGTCTCCTCGGTCAACTTCGACCAGCGCGGACTCGATACCTTCGGCGAGGAGGCCATTCTGGTGGCGGCCGTGCTCGGCGCGGCGACGCTGTTGCGCACGGAAGGGCGACGGCGGCAACGACGGTTGGATGATGTCGGGCGCATTCCGTCGGCGACCCGATTTCTCGGCTACGCACTCTTGCCGGTGACCTTGCTCATCGGCGCGGATGTGGTCGTGCACGGACATCTGACGCCGGGTGGGGGCTTCCAGGGTGGGGTGGTGCTGGCGACCGGACTGCATCTGATGTACGTCGCGGGCAGCTATCCCGCGCTGCGGCGGGTGCGTCCGCTGGCCTGGTACGAATTCGGCGAGGCGGCCGGTATGGGGACGGTGGTCGTGCTCGGCCTTGCCGGAATAGTCAGCGGCGCAGGGTATCTGGCGAATGTGCTGCCGCTCGGGCAATTCGGCCGTCTGGTGTCGGCGGGCACGCTGCCGCTGTTCAGCGTGGCGGTCGGGCTCGCGGTCGGCAGCGGCATCGTCGTACTGCTGGCGCAGTTCCTCGACGAGTATCTGACAATCGAGAGGCGGCCGTCACGATGACCATATTTCCCTATGTGATCGCCGGTTGGCTGTTGCTGATCGGCATCTACGGCGTGGTGCGCAGCCCGCATCTGGTGCACACCGTGGTGTGCGTATCGATCGCACAGTCCGGGACCTATGTCCTGCTGTTGGCGATCGGCTATCAAAAGGGCGCGTCCGCACCGATTTTCGGCTCCGCCAACCCGCCCGGCTCGCCCGTGATGGATCCGGTGGTGCAGGCCATGGCGCTGACCGATATCGTCGTCGCCGCGACGGTGACCGCGTTACTGCTGGCACTGGTCGTGCAGATCGCCAAGCGGCACGGCACCGTCGTGCCCGACGAACTGCATGCGCTACGCGGCTGATGGCCGCCCTCGACCAGGCCCTTCCGGCACTCCTGATCGCGCTGCCGGTCGCCGGTTCGTGTGTGCTGGTCGCCTTCGGACGTGTGCTGCCCAGGTTGCTGATCGATGTGATCGGTACCGGGACGGCGCTGGCCGGAACCGTCCTGGCCGGATGGCTGTTGTATCGCACCGGTGCGGGCACCGTGGTGTCGTGGTCCGGCGGGTGGCGGCCGAGACCGGGATTGACCGTCGGGATCGTGCTGGTGGCCGATCGGCTCAGTGCCGCAATGGCTTTGCTGATCGCGCTGCTCACCACGACCGCATTGCTATACGGCTGGCACTACTTCGACAGCCTGCACGCGCATTACCCGGCGCTGGTGTTGCTCTTCGCCACGGGGATGACCGGGTTCGCCCTCACCGGTGACCTTTTCGACATGTTCGTCTTCTTCGAGCTGATGGGCGTCGCCGCGTACGCGCTGACCGGGTTCAAAATCGAGGAGCCCGAATCCGTCCAGGCCGGACTGAATTTCGGGGTCATCAACTCACTCGGCGCCTATCTCTGTCTCTTCGGGATCGGACTGCTGTATGCGCGGACCGGGCAGCTCGGACTGGCTCAGTTGGGGGTCGCGATCGAAGAACGGGCCGGTGATGCCCTGGTCATCGCCGCATTCGTATTGATCGCCACCGGATGGCTGGTCAAGGCGGCGGCGGTGCCATTCCATTTCTGGCTGGCCGACGCACACGCCGTCGCACCCGCACCGGTCTGTGTGCTGTTCTCCGGAGTGATGGCGCCACTGGGTGTCTATGGACTGGCGCGGGTGTACTGGACCGTATTCGACGCGGTGCTACCCGCCGCGGGAGTGCGCCGAATGCTGCTGGTGCTCGGGATTGTTACGGCCGTGCTCGGCGCGGTGATGTGTGTACTGCAACGACATATCAAACGGCTGCTCGCGTATTCCACAATCGCGCATATCGGGCTGTTCCTGCTCGGTCTGGCCGCACTGTCGCCGCTCGGTGTCGCCGCGTCGGCGCTGTATCTCGGCGGCCACGCCGCGGTGAAGGGCGCACTGTTTCTGCTGACCGGCATGCTGCTGTCCCGGTATCGCAGCGTCGACGAGTTCAGCCTGCACGGCCGTGCGCGCGGTCAGCGGACCGTCGGTGTGCTGTTCATACTTTCCGCCTTGGTCCTTGCCGGGCTGCCGCCATTCGGTGCCGGTCTCGGCAAGGCATTGCTGGAGGAATCCGGCGCGTCCATTTTCCTGGTCACCATTGTGATCGTGGTATCGGCGCTGACCGGCGGCGCGGCATTGCGTGCTGGACTGCGTGTCTGTTTCGGCGTCGGCGCGGTACCGGAGCACAAACTCGACGACGACGAGACCACCGGGGCACATGAGGAACCCGATATCGCCGCACCGCCGAACCGGACACCGATCACCATGATGGGTGCGGTGCTGGCACTGTTGCTGGTCGCGCTATTACTGGGTCTGCCAACCGGATTCACCAGGGCCATCGGTCCCGCTGCCGTGACATTCGTCGACCCGCAGGGATACCGCGCGGCGGCCTTGATCGGCGCGAGTGGCCACCCGGGCGCGGCTCCGCATATCGAGTGGACGGGCGCTGGGCTGACGCTCGGTCTGGTGTCGACCGGTCTGGCCGTACTCACGGCACTTGCCGCGCTGTCGTTCGGCCCGTCGCGCGCACGCGCGCGGCCGTCGATGCTCCCGATCACCTCGGCGGTGCACGCATTGCACCGGCTACACAGCGGGCATGTCGGTGACTATGCCGCTTGGCTGGTCTTCGGTGCGGCCGCTGTCGCCGGACTGGTCGCGAGCGGTTGGCTGCACTGACGCGCTGATGGCGCTGATACCGGGCAGCGCGGGTGTAGGTGCCTCGGGAGCGAGTCCCTGGGAGCGGACCGGTCACGTTACCGACGCGGTCAGCCAGCGACAGCGCCGGGCAGCAGGCGGGGCAGCACGGTCGACCCGGCGGTGGCCGCCGCGGCCGACGTCGTGGCGATGGTCCAACCGACCGGACCCAGTGGCGTGCAGCCGAAATAGGCGGACAGTCCTGGAACCATGACCACCGCGCCCAGTACGGCGCCGCTGGCGGCGGTGGTGAGCCAGACCAGGGGACTGCGGTGGCCCGAGATCAGTGTCTGCCCGAGTTGCGTCCCGATGAGCGCGACCAGGCCGATGGTGGCCGCGCGTCGCCTCGTTCCGGTGTAGCGGCCGATCGTCCATGCGGTGCACGCGCCCGCCGCCGTTGCGATGCCGCGCACTGCGATGGTGCGGGTCAGATCGGGACCCAGTCGGGCAGTGGGTATTTCGGCCAGCTGTCGCGCGCGCTGCTGCGCGCCGTGCTCAGTGTCCTGCGGGGCGGGGCTGTCGCGATCCGGCGAAAGGGCGAGGGCCAGTGCGGGAAACATGTCGGTGAGCATGTTGACGAGCAGGAACTGCCTGGTGCCGAGCGGCGCCTGCCCGCCGACCACGGTGCCGTAAATGGTGAACGCGATTTCCCCGGCATTGCCGCCGACCAGCACGCCGACGGCTTCGGTGACGCGCCGCCACATGCCGCGCCCCTCCACCAGCGCGTGCAGTAGCGCGAGCGGATCCGGTTCGGTGAGCACCAGATCGGCCGCATTGCGGGCGGCCGCGGATCCGCGTGCGGCCAAACCGATTCCGATATCCGCGCTGCGAATGGCGGCGGCGTCATTGCTGCCGTCGCCGGTCATGCCGACCACATGTCCGTTGCGGCGCAGGGCGGCGACGATACGCACCTTCTGTTCCGGGGCGACCCTGGCGAAGACGGTGCTGCGCTCGATGAGTTCGGCCTGCGCGGTGTCGTCGAGGCTGTCCAGGTCGCCGCCGGTGGTGACGGTATCCACGGCGATGCCGAGTTGCCGGGCCACCGCCGCCGCGGTGACCGGATGGTCTCCGGTGATGATGCGCACGCCGATATCGTTGTCCTGCAATGCCGTCACCAGCGGCAGCGTCTGCGGCCGCGGGGTATCGGCGAGGCCGAGGAAGCCGAGCAGGGTCAGCTTGTCGACCGCGTGTTCGACATCATCGGGCTCGCCGGACAGGTCACGGCGGGCCACGACGAGTACGCGCAGGCCCTGTTCGGCGAGATCATCGATGACCGCTTGTGCGTGCTTGCGCACCTTTTGCGAGAACGGTTGCGCGGTAGGCGTTCTGGTGCAGCGCGGGAGTACCACCTCGGGTGCGCCCTTCACGAGGAGGCGCAGTTCGCGGGATGTGTGGCCCAGCGTCGCGGCATAGCCACGGTTGGATTCGAACGGGACCTCGTCGATCGGATCCCACCGATGCGCGTCGTCGCCGAGGATCTCGGCGGCGTCCAGCACTGCGCGGTCGGTGGCGTGCAGTACCGGTCCCTCGTTCGGATCCGGGCAGGCGCGGGCGGCGGCGCGCAGCAGTCGGCGCGCGTCGTCGGAGCCGTCGTCGGGTTGCCAGCGGTGGTCCAGATCGGCCAACATGGTCAGCCGCAGCCGCCCCTCGGTGAGGGTGCCGGTCTTGTCGAAACACAGGGTGTCGACCCGGCCGAGTGCCTCCACGGTGCGGCTGGCCCGGACCAGCACGCCATAGCGCGATAAGCGCCGCGCGGCCGCCAGCTGCGCCACGGTGGCGACCAAGGGCAGTCCTTCCGGCACCGCCGCGACCGCGACCGCGACGCCATCGGCGATCGCGGCGCGCAGCACCCGGCCGCGCAGCGCTCCGAGTGCGGTAACCACGGCACCACCCGACAGGGTGAGTGGCAGCGCGTGATCGGTGAGTTGCCGCAATTGGGCCTGCACACCGCCCTTGTCCGGCGGGACCGCGCCCGCGGCGGCTCGACCGGCCTGGGTTCCGGCGCCGACGGCGACCACGACGGCCCGGCCGGTGCCGTTGACGACGGTGCTGCCCTCGAAGATCATGCAGGTGCGCTCGCCGAGCGCCGCACCGGGTGTACCCGTGACGTCCTTCGCTACCGTCACCGATTCGCCCGTCAGACCCGACTCGTCCATTTCCAATTCGTCGGCGCGCAGCAGTCGCGCATCGGCGGGCACCACATCGCCCGCCTGGACGGCCAGCACGTCTCCGATGGCGAGATGGTCCGCGGGCACCGCGATTTCGGCCGGTTCGTCCTCGTGTACGTTCGCGCGGTCGACCAGTCGCCCGGTGAGCCGTTCGCCCGCGAGCAGGTCGCGCAGTTCGCTTTCGGCGCGCTGGCGCTGGAGTGCTGAGATCACCGCATTGACCGTGAGCACGGAGGCGAGGAGTGCGGCATCGGAAGGCGCACCGAGGATCGCGGTGGCGGCGGCGCCGACGCCGAGAATCGGCGCCAGCGGATCATTCAGCTCATGGCGCAGGTGGCGGGCGAATGACATCATCGGCGCGAAAGTTGTTGCTACCACGCCTCGTTCGGCCCCCGGCGGTGTCCTCCGCTCATCGATCGAGGGAGGTTGCGGCAGACGATCGAGCACCTCGCCGGATTCCAGTGCGTGCCAGGGCAGCAGGGGTGCCAGGGTGGCGGGCGGTGCGGTCCTGGCCGCTCGAATGCCGGTGAACGCGCCGGTCATCAGGCCGGTCCACTGTGCCGCGAGCATCGGAGTGGTTCGGAGGTGGCGGTTCGGCGCGACGGCGAGCAGCAGCCCGCCGAGTGTGCACGCCGATAGGGCCAGGGTGCGGCCGCGTTCGCTGACCTGACGGGCGGGACCGACCGTGGCAAGGATCCGCTGGACCTGATCCAGGTCGCGGCAGAGCGCGTCGGCGGCCCACGACGGTTCGCCGTGGTCGGCACCGAACAGTCCGATCGCCACATCGGCTCGCGCCAATGCCTTGTGTGTGCGCGGGCTCAGCACCGCGACCACATGCCCATCCGCTTGCAGGCGCTGCACGAGTTTGCTGGTCGACGCGCTCGCCGAGACGAATTCGTCAGCGAGCGGACGCAATTCGCCCGCATCCTCATGGGCGCTGAGAATCACCCGCAACCCCGCCCGCCGCGCCGATGTCAGCACATCGTGCGCGCTCGGGTCGAGCTCCCGCCCGAGCAGCACCCGCCCGACCGGATGGTCACCGTCGCGCAGCTCACGCCAGACCGGACGCAGCGTTGCGCCGCGATCAGGGGCGCCCGTGTTCGGATGTACCAACCGTGGCCCCTCCTCGGCAGCGTCGTCGTCGGACTCTGCCGCCCACAGCACCCGCTGCGCGGCACTCCAGACCTGCGCGGCCGGCCATTCGTCATCGGCCGATTCCGCATCGAGCACCAGCCGATGTGGCGTGAGCAGCGCCTCGGAGTCGACGACCAGGGCGGACAACCGGTCCAATCTGCGCCACACGCCCCGATGCAGGGTGAGCACCCCCGCCCGCGCGAGGACGGTGGACGCGGTGGCGGCATAGGCCTCGCGGCTGGCCCGTGCCGCCTTCGGCGCACCGAGCCCGAGCGCATCGGCGGCATCGCTCAACCGGCCGAGGCCCAGGAGTGCCCCGGTGCCGACCAGCGATCCGGCGGCCGTCTCGTCCGCGACCCGCTCGATGGGGCCGCGCGGCAGATCGGTGGGGCGGGTATAGGGCGGCAGCGGATCGGCGACGTCGGTATGTTCGCGTCGCACCAGATCGTCCTCCCAGCTGCGCCATTGCCAGCGCTGGGCGATCGCCTCGGCGAGCAGGAAGGTGCGCTGCGCGGCATCGGCGACCAGCGTCGCAATCCCGTCGGCCGCGTCCTCGCCCAATGCGGTTCCGGCCGCGGTGACGACCGTCAGCACCATATCGGTACGGGTGCGTCCGAGCCGCGATTCGAGCATCCCGCGGAGCCGTGGCTGGGTGTCGGTCAGCGCGGCGATCGCCCGTACCGCGCGCATCGGCCTGCGCAGCGGCAGCGTCGCGGTGACCGTGCTCATCGCGATCGCGCACACCTCGCTCGCCACCTGAATTCCGGCCGCCAGCACCGTTTCCCGATCCTCGGGATACTCCTCGGTCCGACTCCAGTCCAGTTCGGTGACGTCATTGGACTGCTCGACCGCTTCGATGACTTCGAGTAGTTCCGGCAGTCCGGCCGCGCCCTCGGCCATGGTGGCGACCACCCGGCCGGTCACCGCGTTGACCTGCGACCAGCGCACACCGCGGAGGCGGCCGAGCCGTTTCTCCAATGTCCGCGCGAGGGCCGCGCCACGTCCGGTGCGCAGACCGCGCACCTCGATGGTGGCCATGTCCTCGTGCAGCGCCACCCGTCGGTTGGCCCGTCGCGTCCGTGGGTCGACCAGGTCTCGAAGATCGTCACCGAGCTGGTTGTCCGGGCCTGGTTGCAAGACATCGGTCGCGGCCGAGGCGACATCGGTCGCGGCGGAGGCGGTATCGAATGCCGTCGTCGCGGCACCGGCCGCGGCCGTCACCGCCCGCAGCGGCGCCTCCGCGATGTGCACGCCCAAACCAATGGCCGCCGATAGACCGGTGCGTACCGTACCGGTCAGCGCCGCGGTCGGTTCCTCGATCCACCACGGCGACAGCACCCCACCTGCCGATCTGCCCATATTCGGCAACTACCCGGCGTCGTCGGATGCAAACAGCGCCGAAAACGGTTGGCGTAAGCGCGCGTCCCCTCAGATTGGTGGGCCACTCACGCGGGTATTCGATGAGCAGATCGATCTTCGGAAATAGCGCAGATGTCAAGGCGATGGTCGCGGCTGCCGGCACCGTCAACGAGGACGAGGACCGCAATGGCGCGGTGTGAGCACGGCGGATCCCGCGATCGTCGCCTCGATTTGTCGCCCCGAGCTAGCCTCGGGTCATGTGCCGAAATATCACCTCGCTACGCGGGCTCGAGCCCGCGGCGACACCGGAAGAAGTGCATGCGGCTGCCCTGCAGTACGTCCGCAAGGTGGGCGGGCTGTCCAGCATTTCCGCAGCTACCCGTCCGGCGGTCGATGCCGCGGTCGCCGATATCGCGGCCGCCACGATGCGGCTGCTCGAGCAATTGCCGGAGCGCAAGGTGCCTCCGAAGACCGTGCCGCCGCTGCGCCGCCCCGAAGTGCAGGCCCGCATCCACGCCCACGCGCACGACTGAGTCCCGGCTGCTCTGAGCAGATCTGCTGAGGGCAGCGCGGCGAGATTTTCGCGGTGCGTCCGGGGCACGGTGGAGTCATGGCTCACGATGACAAGACACCGATGTTCAGTTGGCGCGCCAGGGAGCAGCTGCTCAGCAGGCGAATATTGGTACTGGACGGCCCGCTCGACGACGATAACGGGACGCTGCTGATGACTCAGCTGCTCACGTTGGCCGCCGAGGATGCCGAGTCGGGGATCTCATTGTGGATCCACTCCCCGGGTGGTTCGGTTCCCGCGATGCTCGCCATTCGCGATGTGATGCGCCTCGTGCCGTGCGAGGTATCCACCCTGGCGCTCGGATTGGCTTGCAGCGCAGGTCAATTCCTCTTGTCCGCGGGTACGCCGGGGCGGCGTTTCGCGTTGCCGCACGCGCGGGTGCTGATGCATCAGGGGTCGGCCGGAATCGGCGGCAGCGCCGTCGATGTCGAGGTGCAGGCCGATGATCTGCGCTACACCGTGGAGACCGTCCTCGGCATCATCTCCGGCGATACCGGACAGCCCTATGACCGGATCTACGAGGATTCGCTGCACGACCGCTGGTTCAGCGCGGCGCAGGCCAAGGAGTACGGCTTTATCGACCACATTGTCGACTCGTTCGGGCAGATCGTGCCCCAGCGTCAGCGGATCGGAATCACGGCATGACCTACACCATTCCCAATGTGATCGCCCAGCATCCGCGCGGCGGCGAGCGCATCACCGATATCTACTCGCACCTGCTGGCCGAGCGCATCGTCTACCTCGGCACCCCGATCGACGCCGGTGTGGCCAATGCGCTCATCGCGCAACTGCTGCATCTGGAGTCGGAGAGTCCGGAACAGGACGTCAACCTTTACATCAACTGCGAGGGCGGCGATCTGTCCGCGATGCTCGCGATTTACGACACCATGCAGTTCATCAAGGCTCCGGTGCTCACCACCTGCGTCGGCCAGGCCATCGCGGTCGGCGCGGTCCTGCTGGCCGGTGGCGCGCCCGGTCGCCGATCGCTGCTGCCCCATGCGCGCGTGGTGCTGCATCAGCCGGCCGCCCGTGGCCAGGGCGCGATTCCGGATCTGATCCTGCAGGCCGATGAACTGGTGCGGATGCGCGGCGAGATCGAGTCGATCCTGGCTCGGCACACCGGGCAGTCGGTACAGCGGCTGCGTCACGATACCGACCGCGATCGCGTGTTCACCGCCCAGTCGGCGGTCGACTACGGTCTCGTCGACAACGTGCTCGGATCCTAGATCCGGCTGATGCTCGGCCGGACCCGCCGGGCCGCCCGAGTCGCGGTGGCGCCGGCGGCACGCCGCACCCAGAGGCTTGCTATGCCGCCAGCGCCATAAGGGTAGGCGTTGCGCTGGCGCGCGGTGCGGACTGCCGGGCGAAGGGGGGCCGACGGAGTGCGCGCAATTCGTCGGCCACCTGTTCGGTCAGACCGAAGAGGGTGGTGCCGAGCGCACCCGCCAAGGCCGCGATCATCTCGCTCGACGGCTCCTTGCGTCCACGCTCCACCTCGGAGAGGTATTGCGGCGAAATACCCGCTCGCCCAGCGGTTTCGACGAGCGTCTCGCGCTGCTCGCGCCGCAGCGTACGCAACCGTTCGCCGAGCACCTCACGCCACAGTGGCTCGGGCTGCCTCGGCTGGTCTTCGCGTCCGCCCGGGATCGAGTGCAGTCTCGGATGCTCGGTCATATCCAGAGCGTACGACCGCGACCACCGATGCGGTCGATCATTACGCTCTGGGCGTACAAACCGCGAAGGCCCCATGCCCCCAACGGACACAGGGCCTTTCGCGTCAGACGGGATCAGGGCAGCGGAATCCACTGGCCGAACAGCCAGAATCCGTGTCCGGCCGGCTGCTGATCCGGCCGCTGTTCCTGATGCTGATCCGGCCGCTGCTGGTCGCGTCCCTCTTGTCGATCGTGCCCCTGCTGCTGCTCGGCGGTCGGACGCTGATCGGCCCCCGGATCGGCACTCGCCACACCGGCGCCGACACCGAGCAGACCGACTAGCACACCGCCCGCGATCGCTCCCGTGGCCAGCTTCGACTTGATCTTCATCCAGGTTCCTCCTGTTGTCGGGCCTCGATCCGAGGCGGTCGACCCGTTCGAACCGGACCGACAGGACAATCCTCTGGGCTCGGTATTTGCGCCTCCTAGGCCGTGGCTGTGAGTTAGCTGTATGAAATACCCGGCCGCTTCTGCGCCGCGCGACGGCTCCTCTGCAGTGCCCGACGCCCCCATGCGTTGCGCGACGACTTCTCGATCATGTTGCGCGTGAACACAACCCGCGCGATGTATCGGCGCTGGATAGCCAGGAGTACGCTCAACCATCGGCGGCATGCCCGATCAGCTCACCCAGATCGTCGCCGGATTCTGCGCGGCGTTCGGCGACCCCGATGATGTCAGGGGGCGAACTTCGCCTCGTGGAGGAAGGAGAAGGCAATGACCATCCGGAAGGTGACCGTTCTCGGGACCGGGGTGCTCGGTTCGCAGATCGCGTTCCAGACCGCGTTCCACGGATTCAGTGTCACCGCCTACGACATCAGCGACGACGCGCTCGCCGGTGCCCGCGAGCGCATTGCGAAGCTGGTGGCGACCTATCGCGATGAGGTGTCCGGGGCGGGCGGCGGCAAGGCCGAAGAAACCGCGGCGGGCATCGCACTGACCACCGATCTCGCCGCGGCGGTGCGGGATGCCGATCTGGTGATCGAGGCGGTGCCGGAGGTCCTCACCGTCAAGGAGCAGACCTATCGGCAGTTGGGCGAACTCGCGCCGGAGCACACGATCTTCGCCACCAACTCCTCCACCCTGCTGCCCAGCGATATGAAGGACTTCACCGGTCGGCCGGACCGGTTCCTCGCATTGCATTTCGCGAACCAGGTGTGGAAGTACAACACCGCCGAGGTGATGGGCACACCCGAGACCGATCCGAAGGTGTACCAGGCGGTGGTCGAATTCGCCACGGCAATCGGCATGGTGCCCATCGAGTTGCACAGGGAAAAGGCGGGCTACGTCCTCAATTCGCTGCTCGTGCCGCTGCTCAACGCCGCAATGTCCCTGAGCGCGGGCGGCTTCGCCGAACCGGAAGCGGTCGACGATACCTGGCGGATCGGCACCGGGGCACCATACGGGCCGTTCCAGATTCTCGATGTCATCGGCCTCACCACCCCCTACAACATCCTCGTCCATGGCGGCGAGGATGAGCAGCGGCTCGCGGCCTGGCTCAAGACCAATTACATCGACAAGGGCAAGCTCGGCATCGCCACCGGCGAGGGCTTCTACAAATACACCGCGTAGCTCACAGTTCAGAAGTACCGCGATGTCCCGCCTGCGTGCACTTGCGCGCGGTGCAATCGGGTTGCTTCGGCCGCCGCTGGCGCGCAATGGGTTTCGGGCCAGCGGCGATCGCCGAAAGCGCAGTCCGATGCCGGCTGGCGAACTAAAATCGGTTCGGTGGGGCAGGACTCGTCGACGAAAGATGATGCGGCGCGGTCGAAGCTGGTGCGCCTTGCGGTAATCGGTGGCGTTGCGATGGCGACCGTGCTGGTTGTGATCGTGGCGTTCGTGGTCGGCTCCGACGACAGCGCCAGCGTGGCCGCTCCGGTCGACCGCCCGAACGATACGACCC
Source organism: Nocardia sp. CA-119907 (assembly GCF_050955995.1). Taxonomy (NCBI): domain Bacteria; kingdom Bacillati; phylum Actinomycetota; class Actinomycetes; order Mycobacteriales; family Nocardiaceae; genus Nocardia; species Nocardia sp. CA-119907. The sequence continues at coordinate 8,061,686 of NZ_CP192091.1, read as the reverse complement.
CGGTGGCCGCGGTGTGGGCGGTGCCGAAAGTGTTTCTGGGCGAATGGAAGGGCGTCGCCAGCGACGGTCACGCCGCACACGACATCGTGTTGACCATCAAGTCCGGTAAGAATGCCGAGGAGGTCGCCACCTCCTCGGATACCGATCAGGGTTCCGGTAACCGCTGCGATCGCATCGGACGCATGGTCAGCGGCACCGAGACCGAACTCGTCTTCGCCGCGCGACTGACCGGCGGTATCGGCTGCGAACTCGGCATATCGACGGTCGAGCTGCGACCGGATGGCACCGTCACCTACCGCGCGGGTCAAGGCGGTGCCATTACCGGCACACTGCGGAAGAGCTAGCTGCTCGATACCTTTTCGCGGATATCCGCTTCGGCGAACCAGGTTCGGTAGAAGGTGTACGCCAGCGCCGCGAAGACACCGAGCAGCGCGACGCCGAACGGGAACGGGGAGTTCGCCATGGGCAGTGCGAAGTAGCGGACGCACAGGAGTACGCCCGTGAATGTCGCGATACCGAAGGCCACCACTCGGGCGCGTCCGCCGTCCCAACCCCGGTCGGGATCGCGCAGAACCGATTCCACGGTCAGGCACAGTGTCGCGCCCGCCACCAGATCGACGCCGTAGTGCGCGCCGAGGCCGAGTGTCGCGATCAGTGTGCAGACCAGCCAGAACCCGCCACCCCAGCGCAACCAGAGCGGCCCGCGCCGGGAATGAATGAACAGCGACAGCGCCCACGCGGTATGCAGTGACGGCATGCAATTTCGCGGGGTGATCCCGTCGAACGGCATCGATTCGACCGAGGACGGCAGTGCCGGAACGATAGTCGGCCAGACATCGGCGAGTTCGAAACCATGTCCCTCCGGTCCGAAGGCGAGCACCGGTCCCACCACCGGGAAGACCACATAGAACAGCGGACCGACCACCCCGAGGGTGAGGAATGTTCGCACCAGGTAGTGCCGCGGCCAGATCCCGGTCGTCACATTGCGCAGCTGCCAGGCGGCGACCACGATCGCCGCGACCGGCAATTCGAAATACACCCACCGCACCACACCGAGCGGTACCGGTCCCGCCGCGTCGAGTGCCTGCCCGACCAGCCACGACGGATTCCCGAGCGCGTGATCGGCCAGCTCCGCATAGGGATCCAGCACCATCGGGCAGGCCCATGCGGTGATGTCCAACCAGATCTCGCCGACCTTCGTCGCCAGGATCAGCAGCGCACCGAGCGCGATGGTCCGCAGCGCCGTTTCCCGCCGTGCCCCCGTCCAGCGCACCGCGGCGATCACGGCCAGCGCGGTCAACACAATGGTCGGACCATTGCCGACGGTGAACGACCGCCCCTCGATCGCCCGAATGATCACAAAGATCACGTCGATACCGATCGCGGCCCCCAAGGCGCGCAACCGAACCGGCCCCGAAACCCCGATCAGCGCCAGCAGAAATCCGGCCCATGGTGTGGTCGCGGACTTGGGCCGTCCGATGTAATCCCAGGAAAGGCTGGTCAGCGGTCCCAATGCGTCGATATGCACGGCCATGAGCTGCCCCGCGACGAGCATCAGAACCGCGCCCGCGAAGCTGCCCCAGATCACCCAAGATCGAAACCGACGCGCAACGCCCACTCTCTCGTCAGGTGGACTGGAACTGTCTTGCGCGTCGTAAATCAGCATTCCGACATCGTAAACACGACGTGAACACCGCTGTGCGCGCCGATTAACGGAGCCTGTGAGTTCCGGTCGGGCGCGGTCGTTCGCACCCGGATCCCTACTCGGAGCTGAACTCACTCATGGCAATCGCACCGACCGAGACTGTGCCGCCGCGCCCGTCGTCCAACGGCGTGCTTGCCGGTCACGACCGGAATGGCCGAATCCCTTGGTGCGGTGTCGGATTCAGGGGCGGGCGATGTGCAGGGGTGCGCGGTGGTGGACGGCGTCGACGGCGGCCCAGCGCACGGCCTCGGCCGCGACCCCGGAGCCGTCGATACCGACGAGCACGGGGGGATTGATGGTGTTGGCGGACATATGATTTCGCCCTTCTGCGGGACCGATATTGCCTACTCGCACTACCCGGGCAACGGTGCCGACCACCGCAGCACCGTGCCCCCCTCCTCGCCTTTGGTCACGCTGAAGCTGCCGCCCGCCTGCTCGGCGCGCGCCGCCAGATTCGCCAGCCCGCTCATCCGCTGCACGTCGTCGGGCATGCCGGTACCGTCGTCGGTCACCTCGATGGTGACATCGTCGCGCACCCGGAGCTGGACCGAGACCGCATGCGCATGCGCGTGCCGCACCGCATTACTCACCGCCTCGCGCAGCACCGCCTCGACATCGTCCGAGAGCGGTGACTCCAACACCGACACCGGCCCCGCGAGCCGGATCGTGGTGCGCAGCCCGCTTTCGCCGACCATATCCGCGATGACGCCGTGCAGACGCTTGCGCAGCGTCGGTGCACCCGCGGTGGTGGTGCTGTGCAGATCGAAGATCGAGTGCCGGATGTCCTGCACGATCGACTGGATGTCCTGAATGGTGTCGGCGAGCCGGGATTTGACCTCGGGGACGCGGGCCCGCTGCGCGGTGCCCTGCAGCGACAGGCCGACCGCGAACAGTCGCTGGATGACGTGATCGTGCAGGTCGCGGGCGATTCGGTCGCGGTCGGCGAGCACATCGAGCTCCCGCATCCGCCGCTGCGTGTTCGCCTGCCGCAATGCCAGTGCGGCCTGGTCGGAAAAGGCGGCCATCATCGACCGCCCGGCCGCGTCCAGCGGCTGGGCGCCGTTGGGCCGCACGGTGGCGAGCACACCGATGACCGCGTCTTCGGCTCGTAGCGGCAGGATCAGTGCCGGGCCGTATTTTTCCGGCACATCGAAGATCGGGCTGAACGTCAATTCGTCGAGCGCGACCACCCGTCCGTTGCGGAACACCTCCGCGGAATGCGATTCGCCCATCGGAATTCGGTGTCCGAGTAGTTCATCCGCGCCGACTCCCGCGGCGGCGACCACCACCAGCTCGGTGACATCTTCGGCGGGCACGTCGGAATCTTCGGGGAGCGCCAGGAACGTGCAGGCCGACTGGGTGAGGTTCAGCGCCCGATCGGCGACCAGTTCGAGGGCGGCGCCGGGTTCGCCGCCCGCGAGCAGTTCGGTGGCCACATCGCGATTGGCTTCCAGCCATTGCTGACGGATCCGGGACTGTTCGTAGAGCCGGGCGTTGGCGATGGCGATACCCGCGGCGGCGGCCAGCGCCTGCACCACGACCTCGTCGTCCTCGGTGAACTCCTGGCCGCCGGACTTCTCGGTGAGGTACAGATTGCCGAACACTTCGTCACGGACCTTCACCGGAACGCCGAGGAAGGTGCGCATCGGTGGATGGTGGGCGGGGAAGCCGACCGACGAGGGGTGCTTGGAAAGGTCGGTCAGCCGAATGGGTTTGGGTTGTTCGAAGAGCAGGCCGAGCACACCGTGACCGCGCGGCAGATCGCCGATCATGACCCGGGTCCGGTCGTCGATGCCCTCGTAGACGAATTCGGCGAGCTGATTGCTGGTCTTATCGGTTTCGCGCACACCGAGCGCCCCGTATCGGGCGTCCACCAGTTCGATGGCGGTGTGCACGATCGAGCGCAGGGTGTTATCGAGGTCGAGCCCGGCCGTCACCACCAGCATCGCCTCTAGCAACCGGTCCATCTGATCGCGGACGCCGACGATCTGCGCGATCCGATCCTGAACCTCGCCGAGCAGCTCACGCAATCGCAGCTGCGACAAGGTTTCGGTCACCGGTATCCGGTCGGACAGCTCCGACTCGTCTTCCATATCCTGCATTTTCGCACGTGTGGTGCGCGGCGATGCGATATCGATTCGCTGAGCGCTGCTCAGTCCGGTTTCGTCGGCGTGTTGAGCTTCGAGGCGAGCACCGCGGCCTGGGTGCGTCGCTCGACCCCCAGTTTGGTCAGCAGTCGGGAGACGTAGTTCTTCACGGTCTTCTCGGCCAGGAACATCCGAGTGGCGATCTGCCGGTTCGTCAGCCCCTCACCCAGCAGATCGAGCAGCGTCCGCTCCTGGTCGGTGAGGTTCGCCAGCGGTCCGTTCTTGGTCCTGGCCTCCTCGCGCAACTTCGCCATCAGGGCGGCGGCCGCACGGTTGTCCAGCAGTGACTTGCCCGCGCCGACCTCGCGAATGGCCTCGACCAGTTCCAGGGTGCCGATGTCCTTGACCACATATCCGCTGGCCCCGGCGAGGATGGCATCGAGCATGGCCTGCTCGTCGGTGAACGAGGTGAGGATCAGACAGCGCAGCGTGGGGTGGTGGTCCAGGAGTTCGCGGCACAGTTCGATGCCATTGCCATCGGGGAGCCGAACGTCGAGGACCACGACCTCCGGACGCAGTGCGGGAATGCGTGCCAAGGCCTGCGCGACGGTGCCCGCCTCGCCCACCACATCGAGATCCGGTTCGGCATCGATCAGATCCCTCACACCGCGGCGCACGATCTGGTGGTCGTCGACCAAGAACACACTGGTCATCACGGAGCACCTTCCTCCAGTACCACTTCAGCGTACTGACCGGGCCGATATGGCGTGTCGGAGATGGTCCCCGGATCGGTGACGAAAGTCCCTTAGTTCCGGCCGGACTTGGTCGGCTTTGGACCAGGAGCGTGGCGCGACTACCGCTCGGGCTTTTCGTCGCTCATCGTGAGGATGTCGGCCAGCGGGCGGCGCGGTGTCGGCTGGGGGTGCGGTTCCTCGTCGGGCGCGGTGCCGACGCGGATCACGACCTGGGGGACACCCGGGTGGGCGAGCATGCGCGTGATGGCCGTTCGGGTCGCGGATATCTCGGTGATGTGGGTCAATGCGCAAGTGGCCGAACCGGTCGCCGCGCATTCCAACAGCACAGCCGAGAGGGCTTCGCCGGTGTGCAGCCAGGTTGTGATGGATTCACTGGACGAGCTGAGCACCAGCAGGCGCGCGTGGTCCTCGAGCAGGGTGGCGCGGCGCGCGGAATGCGGTGCGGACGGGAAGGACCGCCCGACGCTGACGCGGGCGAATTCGGCGTCAGAGACGAGCGCCTCGCGCGGAACGCCCTCGGGATCGCCGGAATGTCCACTCCACCAATGCAATTCGGCCTGATAGGGCATATCGTAGCGGCGGGTTGCGGTGGCCTGCGCCGAGGTCGCCGCGATTTCGGCCGTCGCGTTCTCGTCGAGGACGTCGAGTTCGAGGTCGTGTGGGGTGACCAGCATCCGTGCGGTGTGCACGAGCTGGGACCAGTTGGTCGGCGGGTAGAACGGCAGCCGATCGGTGTGCCGGTGATCGATGGCGCGGGCGCGGGCCAATATGCCGATCGGGGGATCCGGCCAGGGGCGGAATTCGATCACCGCCAGATAGTCGGAGCGTCCGGAATCGGGCAGCCGCGTCGTATCGGTGTGCCACCCCACTGCGGCGAAGGCCGTGCGGACGTGGTGCAGCATCGTGCCACAGCTGATCACCAACTGCCTGCCCATGGGGTCGGCCGAGGTCAACAGCCGGTCATTGTCGCGGTACAGGTGCATCCGGGTGCCGTCGAATACCCAGTGCCACGGCTGAGTGTTGTGTACCGACGGCGCCCGGCTGGCTTGGCCCATGACCGCCAGTACCGTCGCGCCGTTCGGCACGGAACCTACAGGGGAGGAGCCGCTATCGGTCATACCGTCGAGTGTCGTCCGGCGCTGTGGCATTCGATATGGGCTTTGCGCCCGTTCTCGAAGGCCCATGGTCACCCCGGCCGGTGTGCGACCGAGCGGCGCCGCGACGAAACCAAGGTCCTCGATTCGCGTGCCCTTCGGCCCTGTTCGACATGCGCGCGCCCTGGCGACACTGCCAGCGTTGGGTGCACTGTGTCCGAAGAAGGGGTACCGAGTGAGTACATCCGAACTGTGTTCGACCGGAACGGTTTCTAACGGGGTCTGCACCACACAGGGTGCGGTGGACCCCGTGCAGATCTCCCGCACGATGCGCGCGATCGACCGGGTACTGCGCGGCCACCGAGTCGATGCACCGGCACGGATGCGGCTCATCGGCTCGCCGTGTACGGATGGTCCGATGTTGGCGCAGGCGAATGTGGTGTTCCGGGATCTCATCGTGCGCGCTCAGGTTCCTGGGCCGACCGGATTCATCGCGACCGTGATCGCCGACCGTCTCGACCGGCAGCTCGCGCGGCTGATCTCCGGTGATATCCCGCGGTACTGGCCCGATCCGGCACGTCCACCGTTGGCGGCGAGCACCGAGGAACGCCCGATCGTGCGCGAGAAGTCCTGCGCCATGCTGACCGGGGCACCGACCGATGCGGTGCGGGTGATGGAGGCGATGGACTACGACGCCTATCTGTACACCGATGCGGAGACCGGCGAGGACGCCGCCGTCTACTGGGCGGGACCGCTCGGCGTGCGCTTGGCGCGTCAGCATCGAAGGCAGCCGCCCGAGTCGACCTCGGGGCTGTCGCTGACCATGAATCCGCACCCGACGCCGCGGCTGACCCGAGCCGAGGCCGCGGCACGGCTGTGCCGGTACGGCCTGCCGTTCCTTTTCTTCACGGATCCGGGCAGCGGACGGGGACGATTGCTGTATCGCCGCTACGACGGTGCGCTCGGGCTGGTCCTGCCCGAGGAGGCTGCGCGATGATGACCGAGTTCACCGCGAGCGACCACCCGGGGCATGCCGTTGTGGAACTCGATCGCAGCACGGCATTGAGCCTGCTCGCGACGGTCCAGCTCGGTCGAGTGGTGTTCAGCCGCAACGCATTACCCGCGATCCGCCCGGTCAACCACCTGGTCGAGCCGGACGGCCGGATCATTGTGCGCACCCGCGTCGCGTCCAGACTCACCTCGGCCGTGCGCGCCAACTCCGATGTAGTGGTCGCCTACCAGGCCGACGATATCGACCCGCAGCTGCGCACCGGGTGGTCGGTAGTGGTGACCGGGCTCGCCCGCCCCGTCACCGATCCCGTCCGCATCGCCCGCTACGAGCGCCTATTGCACTCCTGGGTCGACCAGGTCATGGACGCCGTCATCGAGATCGAACCGTCCATCGTCTCCGGCATCCGCCTCATCGAACAGGTCGCCTGAGCCTGCTGGGACCCGCAGCTGTCGACGGCGCTGCCGATCCGGCGGCCCGGTGACTATTGCGGGCGCAGGACGACGATGCCGGGCGTAGAGCGGACGTAGTCGGTGAAGGGCGAGTCGACGACCTTGTTGTTGGCGGCCAAGGAGGAAGCGTTGCGGAAGACCGGGCCGTTGGGTGTCATGACGAAGATACCCACATGGGTGACGTCCAGGCCGGGCTGGTCGGCGTAGGCGCCGATGTAGTCGCCCGTGCGGAGCTGGGCGATGACGGTCTCGCCGACGGCGCCGCTCGGGATATACGTGATATCGCGATCGACCACCGGTAGGCCGGGAAGGTACTGCCCGCCATCGGCTTTCGCATTGAGGCGCTTGGTGACGGTCACGGCGGCGGTGCCGAGCGCCGCGGTGATATCGGTGGCGGCGATGCGCGCGGTATGCGACCAATCGCTGAAGAAGTGTTTGCGCTGCTGGAATTCGACGCGTCCGTCGGTGTAGCGGGTCTCGATCAGGTGCGCCACGAACTGATCCCGATCGGTGGATCTGCTGAGCGCTTCGACGTAGTCCAGGTAGGTGAAGCAATCCACCCGCCGCATATCGATGACCAGCTGTTCGGGCTGACTCGCCGAGCCGATGAGCATGTCCGCGCCGTACGGCGTGTCGAGGAACCGACTCGACAGCAGGTCGATCAATTCGCCCTTGCCGCGCGCGCCCGGCGTGGCCGCCCGCAATGCGAGCAACTCATCGATCTTCCGCGCGGTGACGTCATCGATGGCTGCGCTCGGCGTACCGACCGCCGCGGGCAGCGTCGGCAAGGCAATGCCGACGAGCGCCAGCAGGACGAGCAGTATGCGAGCGATGGTGCGCAAGAAGCCTCCAGCCGGGTGCACGGTCGCGATCACTGCTGCCACCGTAGTCCGGACGCTGCCGGAAACCGGCATCGAACTCGAAAATCCCACGGGCTCTTGACGATCGCGCCGTGGCTTCCGAAGTGAGTCGGACATTCCGAGTCGAACAGTTTGGTCACGGACACGTCTCGATGTTGCCATTTCGTTATCTGAAGACGGCCTTGGGCGACGAACACGCCTGAACGAGCGTCGTGAGCGCGGTCGTACAGATGCACGCGCGTGCCCCGCGGCCGTACCTGCCGCACTCGGCGCGCTGATTCCCGGCGGATGTGGCAGGCTCACTTATCGAGGCCGGGGTGCAGAGGATTCGACTCGCACAACGGTCGGCGCGACCACGGGAGACCCCAGCTCCGGCTGGGGTCTTCGTGTGTTCATGGCGCCTTCGAGACCGACACGCATGATGTGGATTACATTTCGGGTGCCCTGGCTCTGTTAAGCGTCAGTTACCCGTGATGGCTATCGTGGTGAAGCCTTCGTTAAGGTTCGTTACGGCGTGGGTTCTGGATTTGTGACGCCGGAATCGGCGTGTGAGGATATTTTTCGATAGCGCACGAACAAAACATCCCGAAGCGTTTACCAAGGGCAGGATCCGGTTTCCACCGTCGCGCCGGATGCGGTCTCCTTCGGTGTGTTCGGATGCGGGTCGAATCGCCACTTCTGGCCGTCTTGCGCATATCCGCGCGCGAAAAATATCTGAGGAATGGTGTACGTGAGTGGGTTTTGGAGTCTGAGCTCGTCGGCGGCCTGTGTCAGCGTCGGTATCTCATTGTATGGGGTCATCGCATATCTGGCCGGAATTCTGGACGGTGGTACGCGCCCGCGCATGGCGTCGTGGGTGGCGTGGTGTACGGCAAATACCGTATTCGCGGTGGTCGCGTATCTCGCGGGGGCTTATCTCGCGGCCGGTATCAATGCCGCGTCGGCAACTATGAACGCCGCAGTCATCGCCCTCGGTCTGCGGCGTGGGGTGAGTCTGCGGCCAGGGGACAACATAGATTGGGCGTGTCTGCTCTCGTCCATTGCATGTGTGCTGGTCACCGTGGAGATTTCGGAGAAGACCTTCGGTGCGCTGCTGGCCATCGGCGCCAATCTCATCGCCACCGTCCCCACGCTGCGACATGCCTGGTCGAAACCCCAGGAAGAAACCTGGCAAATGTTCGCGGCGAATGCCTTCGCTGGGGCACTCGGGGTGTTCGGGGTGTTGCTGTCGAGTGGATATCAATTCGCCACGGTTGCTGGTCCATTGATCACCACCATCGGAAATATTGGTCTGGTGACGCTTACCGTCGGCCGCGGCCGAATTGCCGAATCCGCCCTCGTACCGGCGAGAGTTGGTTAGCGAAATGCGATCGATCATATCCAACTTGGGCGATTGTTTTTCGGATCCGGGTGAACTGATGCCCGGGCAGGCGCAGCGCGCACTCGCCGTTCATCGATTGTGCTCCCCGAGTTGTCTCATTCTTCAGCAGGCCGAGCGCGCCCTCGGCATCGCAGATCGAGGTGGGCCATCGATCGGAGCAGTGTCATCGGATCGAATCGGACATATCGGCAAATATCCGTCCATTGAATTGATCGGATACGGTGAGGTCAGCACCGGATATCTAAGCTGATTGTTCCAGCAATAATCCGGTTTCCGGGTCGTACCAGCGGCAGGCCAGCGGTGGCAGGTACAGCTTCAGTTCACTGCCCTGGTCGGCTCGGAAACTCGGCCGCGCCTGGACCTTGACCACCTGACCGCTGACGTCGGTGGTCAACAGGGTCGACGAGCCGAGCGGCTCCAGCACCTGGAGTTCGCCGACGAGTGCATTGTCGTCGGGGTTCTCCGCGCCCACGACAATCGCCTCGGGCCGGATGCCGAGATCGAGCTTGCGGCCGCGCAACGATGCGAGCCCCGCGGGTACGGGCAGCGACTGCCCGCCCAGGTCGATGCGCGGTCCGGCATCGTCCACCTCGACGGTCCCGGTGAGGAAGTTCATCGGCGGGCTGCCGAGGAAGCCGCCGACGAATTCGGTGGCGGGACCGTCGTATACCGCTGTCGGCGGGCCGCATTGGACGATCGTCCCATCGCGCATCACCGCGACACGGTCGCCCAGTGACAGCGCCTCCACTTGGTCATGGGTGACGTAGATCGTGGTGGTACCCAGCTGGCCGACCAGCTTCTTCAACTCGGCGCGGAACGAAAGCCGCAGCAGCGCATCGAGATTGGACAGCGGCTCGTCCATGAGCAGCACATCGGCATCCATCACGATCGCCCGCGCCACCGCGACGCGCTGGCGCTGGCCGCCGGACAACTTCGCCGGATACCGGTCGAGGTAGGGCGTCAGCTGGAGCAGATCCGCCGCCCACGCGACCTTGCGACGGATCTCATCGGCGGGTACGCCGTGTACGCGCAGGCCGAAGCCGATATTGTCGGCGACCTTCTTATTGGGGAATACGGCATAGGACTGGAACACCATCGACAGGTTGCGCCGGCGGGGTTCCAGGTAGGTGACGTCCTTGCCGCCGATCACGATCTGCCCCGAATCCGGCAGGTCCAACCCGGCGATCATGCGCAACAGGGTTGTCTTACCGCAGCCGGACGGCCCGAGCAGCACCATGAATTCGCCGTCGGACGCCTCGAGCGAGACCTGGTCGGTGGCGCGCGTCGAGCCGCCGGGATAGGTCTTCACCAGATCCCGCAGAATCACTTCAGCCATGAGCACACCTCTGTCATCCGCGAAGCCGTGTCATCCCGGAAACCTCTGTCATCTCAGCGTGGTCCCCCACATATTCACCAGGTAGCGCCGCATGACGAAGATGAACGCCAACGCCGGAATGATCAGTGCGAAGCCGCCGGCGAACCGGTACGGGGTCGACGCCTCGCCGAGCGTGGTGAGCACCTGCGCGGGCAGCGTGCGATGGCCGAGCGTCACGATGGTCGCACCGAGGATCTCGTTCCACGACAGCACGAAGGTGAAGATCGACGCCGCCGCGAGTCCGGGAAGCGCCAGCGGCACAACGACTGTGCGCGCGGCCTGCCAGCGCGTACAGCCGAATACCCGTGCGGCCTCCTCGAGGTCGGCGGGTACCGCGACGAAGATGCTGGCCGTTATGAGCACGGTGGTCGGCAGGGCGAGGGTGGTGTGCACCAGCGTCACCGCGAAGACGGTGTCGTAGACGTCCAACCGCAAGAACATCGTGGCCAGCGGCACCGACAGCACCACGATCGGCAGTGCGCGCACGAACAGGATGAATACCTGGTAGGTGTCCTTACCGCGGAAGGCATTGCGGGCCAGCGCGTATCCGGCGGGTGCGCCGATGACCAGCGACCAGAACACCGTGTAGAGACCGACCAGCAGTGAGTTGTCCAGCGCTGGCAAGGTTCCGGTGGCCCGGAAGAACGAATGCAGTGTCTCGGTGGAGAATTCGCTGGGCAGCAATGGTTTCGGGAACTCGTTCAGCGCGTCGCGCGAGGACACCGCGGCGAGTCCGATGAGCACGATCGGCAGCGCCATGAACAGCGTCACCGCGATGCACGCGACCTGCACGCCGATGGCGCGCCACCGCCGCCGGCGCAGCGGCGCGCGGTCGATCGGCGGCAGCGCGGTCGGTGTCGCGGTCGGCTCGGTCATCGCGATCCCTCCGGTGTCCGCACGGTCCGCAGGTAGAACACCGCGGTAGCGAGCGAGATCGCCAGCACCACAAGGGAAACGGCGCTCGCGACGGCCGGGTTCTGCAGATTCGAGTACCACTCGTAGGTCTCACCGACCAGCAGCGGAAAGTCGCGTCCGGTGAGCGCCTGCGCCACCGCGAACGCCTGTAGCGCCAGGATGGTGCGCAGGATCAGCGCCACCTGCAGACTCGGCCCGAGCTGCGGCAGCGTCACATGCCGCAGCCGCTGCCAGAAATTGGCGCCGAATACCTGCGCGGCCTCGTCGTAGTCGCGCGGGATCAGCTGCACCCCGGCCACCACGATGACGAATACCAGCGACGTCGCCCGCCAGATCTCGGCGACGACCACCGCGAGCAGCATCGTGCCGGTGTGCTGATAGTTGAGCCACTGCACGCCGTCCTGCGACAGGGCGAGCCAGACCAGCAGGGAGTTCAGATAGCCGCGATTGCCGAAGATCGTTAGCCACACCAGACCGGCGGCCAATTCGGAGATCGCCAGCGGCACGCACCACAGGTAGAAGTGGCCGCCAGCGAATCGTGGCCGCGCCTGCATCAGCAGGGCCATACCGACCGCGAGCACCAGCTGGATCGGCACCACGATAGCGATCAGCAGCAGCGTATTGCGCAGTGCCGTCAGGAAATACGGGTCATCGAACAAGCGCCGCCAATGCTCGAAGGTGAATCCCCTGCCATCGCTGAAGGCGTCGACCACGGCCCGTACCAGCGGCCAGCCGAATAGCGCGGCCAGCAGCACGATAGAGGGCAGCAGCAGGATCCAGGGGGAGCCGAGTCGGGCGCGCATACCTACTCCACCCCGCAGCTCTCGGCGGCCGGGTCGGGTGCCCAGCAGGGCACCTTCAGCTCGTCGAGTATGCCCTGCAACACCCGCGCCTGCTGGTCGAGCGTGGCTCGAATATCGGCTCCGTCCAACACAATAGAGCGGAAGCTGTCCTTGAACACCTTGCTCACCTCACCCTCGCGCTGGCCGAGGCCGACCGGCGGCAGCGACAGGATCGCGCCCTGCGCCTGCTGCTGTCGGTGCACGGCATCGGCCTCGAGTTTCGCCGCCGGCGGCAGATCGTCCGGGATGGCGGTATCGACGGACGGAAAGAAGCCATTGGATCGCAAGAGCTCGATCTGGGTTTCCGGCTTGGTGAGCGCGCTGATCGTGCGCTGGGCGAGTTCGGCATCGGTGCTGCCCTTGGGAATCGCGAGTCCGGCGACCACGGCCATATAGCCGAGGCCGTGCGCACCGCGCGGCGCGGGCAGCATGCGCCAGTTGCGCGGGTCGCGCTCGGGCGCGTGGACCAGGCGTACGACGTGATCCCATGCCATCCGCACCTCGGCGCTGGCCAGCGGTTCCTGCATGAAGTCGTAGTTCGTGCTCGCCTGGGCGCAGTTGGCCCACAGTTCGCGGAAGTACCGCCACGCCGTGACGGCCGCATCCGAACGGAAGGTGGTGATCTGGCCGCCGGTGAACGAGGGCAGCAGATAACCCTGGGTGAACCGGTGCAGCAGACCCTTCGGACCGGCGGGCAGGCCGAGCATCGGCCGGTTGCCATTGGCGCGACGTGCGGCGATGGCCCAGTCGAGGAACTGGTCGTAGGTGAGCGCCGCGGCGTCCGCGCCGGAGGGCAGGTGTTCGAGCGCGTCGGCGTGCGCGGCGAGCACGTAACTCGCGGTGGCCCACGGGATATACCAGGTCCGATCGGTACCTGCCTTCGCGAGCTGGAGGTAGGCGGCGGGCCAGCCGCGGTTGCCGAGGTCGGTCAGCAAACCGGTGAGGTCCTGGAGATAGCCGTCGGCCAGCGGTGCGATATCACCGTGCAGACCGCCGAGCAGACCGACCTGTGTCGAACCCGCGCCGACCTGGCTGCGCACCTGGCTGGCGAACGGGCTTTCCTCGATGGTCACATAGCTGACGCCGGGTGCGGTCTTGCCGAGCAGGCCGCGGAAACGTTCGGCCTCGTCGGCGGGCCGGAATTGGGTGGACAGGAAGAGCATGCCGCCGCTGCCGGTGGTGGCGAAGCCGGTGCACGCGGCGGTGAGCGCGACCGCGCCGAGGCCGGTCGCGCCGAGGAACGATCGGCGCGTCAGGCCCGATGTGGGCACGGGTGGTTCCCGGCGCAGGAATGAACCCGGGTGAGCCGACACGAATCCATCATGCTCCGATACAAACAGATGTCCGCGATGGGCCGATCGCGCAACTTCCCATCACTGGGGACAAAAATCCGAGTTGCGTTGCGGCGCAAATAAAAAGGAAGTCACACCTCTCAAAAAGTTATGAACTTCTTTGGATAACGAATTCTTTACGCACGGCCACGCCGGGCGGTCGGCGCACCTATGCTCGAAGCCTTCACGAGTGAGTAACGCTGGGATACATGAAGAAACGAGTAGCCGTATGACCGCCAGGTCCGACCTCGAACACGAACTACGCGGGCCATTGGCGGCAGCCGGGTTCCTCACCGAACAAGAGGCCGCCGAGCTGCTGGCGATGTTCCGCGCGGCCAAGCAGTTGGAGACGGCCGCACTGATCGAGGCCATCGACGAGATGGTCGGTGCCCTGCCCCGACCGTTTCGCGCGGTGACGAAGAAGATCATGTTCGGGAGTCGGCTCGGCTGATGGGTGATCTGGTAACCGGTGCCCAGATCGTGCTGCTGTCACGAACTTTGCACGCCCCGGTGGAGCGATTGGCGCATCTGGAGCGGTTGGGCAGCGAGAATCTGCACCAACTCCAGGAACGGCTGGCCGGTCTGATCTTCGATCAGCACAACGAGACCTTCGAGCGGATCAGCAAACTGGTGCCGATCATTCCGCTGCGCATCTCGATGCCGCTGGTGCAGCGCCTGGTGCCACCGATGATGACGGGCCGGGCCGCGGGCGCGGTCGGCGTCGACCACCCGAAGAAGGCGGCCGAGACGGTTGCCATGCTCGCGCCCGCGTACGTGGCCGACTGTGCGCCGTATATGGATCCGCGTACCGTCGGCCAACTCGCCGATGTGGCGCCACCGGAACCGATCGTGCGCATCCTCAACGAAATGCTGGCGCGCAAGGACTACATCACCGCCGGACCATTCCTCGATGCCTTTGCCACACCGGAATTGGTGCTGGCCATCGAACAGGGTGTGCTCGATGACGAGGGCCTGATCTTCTCCGCCGCCTATGCCTATTCCGTCGATGGTGTGAGCGCCATCCTGCGCCAACTGCTGGCCGGGCCGCGGCAACGGATGCCGCGGATGTTGCATACCGTGCTCACTGGGTCGACGGGTTTGCAACTGGCCGCGCTGTCGGTATTCGCGCGCTGCGACCCGGATCTGATCGCGGCGATCGGCGATGTGCTGTTCGGCGTCGGATCGGTCGAATTGATCGGCAATCTCATCGCCACCTATCTGCGGGCTGGTGCGGTGCCGGAGTTGCTGACGTTCGTCGGACACCTGAGCCCGTGGGGGCTGGGTACCGTGGCCGTGAATCCGATCCTGGCGAACGATGCGGCGCTGGCCGGACTCATCGGCGGCCTCGAGGGCCGGATCGAATCCGAGCTGTGGCGTGGACTGTTCAACCTGATGGTCAATGCCGACGCCGGGATCCAGCACCGCACGGTGGCCCTGCTCGCGCAGTTGAGCGACGCGATGGTCGCCGCATTGCCCGGTATCGCCACCGACGCCCACTTCTGGCCCTTGTTGCTGCGCCTGATCGCGGCCACCGACGTCGATGTGCGCGCCCGATTCGAAGCGATGTGGTCCGCATTGCCTCCGGAGCGCCGCATCGATCTGGAACACCGCATCAGAGCCCTCGGGCTGAATATCCAGCTGGCACCGATCGCTGCCGCGACGACGCTGTCGGTCGACGAGGTGTTCTACCGGCGACGTCAGATGCGCCGTCGGTACGACGCCGCGCAGACCTGGGACTGATCCGGCACTCAACTCTTCCTTGCCACGTAGTAGCTGTTGAGGATGTCGGCTTCGACGTGCTCGATATCGATGGACGCGAAGCCCGCTGCGCGGAGCATGCCGGTCGCGAGCTGTTCGCCCCACATCGTGCCGAGGCCGTCGCCGTCGAGTGCCAGCGACACCGTCATGCAGTGCATCGTGGAGATGCCGTACAGGCTGGGCCCCATCGGATGGTCCATGTTCTCCTCCAGGTTGCTGGAGGCCCGCACGTCCACCATCAGGAAGGTGCCGTCGTCTTTCAATGCCTCGGCGATGCCGCGCAGCACCCGTTCCGGATGGGCCTGGTCATGGATCGTATCGAAGGCGGTGATCAGGTCGAATCTCTTGGATTCGGCCAGATATGTGACATCGCGCAGTTCGAAACTGGTATTGGCCAGGCCCATCGCCCGCGCCTGCGCGCGGCCCGCCGCGATCCCTTCCTCCGAGAAGTCGTAGCCGACGAAGTGGCTATTGGGAAATTCCCTGCCCAACAGGTTGATGGCGTGCCCGCTGCCGCAGCCGATATCGGCGACCACGATGCCCTGGTGTAGCCGCTCGGGCAATCCCGGCGCCAGCGTGATGGTGACGTCGATCAGCGCGACGTCATGAACCGCGGCGCTCTCCTCCGCGGCGAGTTGCTGAAATCGCCCGAACTTCGCGTACTCGACGCCGCCGCCGTGGCGGAAGCAGTCGATGATCTCGGGCTCGACGCTCGCGGCCAGCGGCACGAACTGTGTGAAGGAGGCGATATTGTCCGGGCCGGCCGCCCTGGTCAGCGCGGTGGCGTGCGCCGGAGGCAACGCGTATGTGCGATCGGCGGGGTGGTAATCGACGATCCGTCCGACGGTGAGTGCGGCGAGCCATTCGCGCACATATCGCTCGTTCAGCTTCGCGGCCTCGGCGATCTGCGCGCTCGTCGCGGGCGGCATCGTGCTCATGGTGTCGAAGAGGCCGGTCTGGTGGCCGATGCTGATCATCAGTGCCAGGAATCCGTCATTGACGATGTCCAGCATCCGGGTGCCGAAGGCCTCGGCGCGCGTGCCGAATTCCGGATCCGCCTCAGGAGCGCGGCCATTGGCTGCCCGCGTTCGTGCGTTGTCCGACATGGCGTTTCACGCCTCGGCGCAGTCGGCGACGCCCTGCCGGTCGAGCATGACACAGCGGTTGTGCGCCAGTCCGGACATGATCGTTCTCCTCGGTCCTGCGATCCGCGCCCCCACTCTCGCTGCGACGTCCACCCCACCCGCGGTGCTGTCGGAGACCCACGCCCATTGATTGTGACGCGCATCACAGTCTATTCAGGGGGTCGCCCAGCTGCAAGGTGGCTCCCGCTCGGCGCGGGGCCATCGTTTTCGGGCACTCGGCCATGGCCTGGAGCGACCGGACGCGTTCGTGATCCTGCCATCGCATGGCGGGCGACAGGATCCGACGACCGCGCTGACATCGGTGCAGGTCGCCTTACCCGCAGGTCTCCTGGGCCAGGGGCCGATCGGGTCAGTCACTGACGAAATCCGCTGTGTCTATGACCGATCCCGCCTGGCCTACCGACAGCCGCTGTTTTCCGGCGTTCAATTCGACCCATGTCGCGCACGTCGCGACGATCGAAATCGCCTGGAAGGTAAGCAAATGACCGAGTTCGTGACTTTCGAGGAAGGGCGCCTGGCCTGCGATGTCATCGGAGACGGGCCGCTGGTGGTGCTCTCACACGGCATCGGTACCTCGCGGCACGACTATCGCCATCTGGTACCGCCACTGGTCGCCGCGGGATACCGGGTGGTGAACGCCGACCTGCGCGGACACGGCGAATCCAGCCTCGGCTGGCCCTCGGTCACCAGGAAGGCGGCCATCAGCCGGACCGATGTCGCCGGTGACCTGCTCAGCGTGATCCGATACTTCGGCGGACCCGCGGCGATCGTCGGGCACTCGCTGTCCGGCGGCGCGGCGACCATCGCCGCGGCCGAGGCGCCGGAACTGGTCGCGGCCATTATCGAGATCAACCCGTTCACCAAGACCCAGCACCTGGACATGGGTGCCCTGTTCACCGTGCCGCGGTATCGCCGTGGGCTGATGCGATTGATGGGCACGCTGCTGCTCGGTTCGCCGAGACTGTGGCGCAGATACCTCGACTTCGCCTATCCGACCAAGCCGGACGATTTCACCGATTATCTCGACGACCTGATGCGGACCCTGCGGAAACCCGGCCGGTGGGCCGAATTCATGAAGACCGGCAGGACCACTCCGGCCGACGCCGAGGCCGCGCTGTCCGGCGTCCACCGTCCTGCGCTGGTCATCATGGGCGCCGCGGATCCGGATTACCCGGATCCGAAGGCCGAGGGGATGGCGATCGTGTCGGCGATGCCCATGGGTATCGGGAAGGTCGCCGTCGTCGACGGCGGCGGGCACTATCCGCACGCCCAGTTCGGCGACCGAGTCGCTGAACTGATCATTCCGTTCCTGCGCCAGCACGCCGCCGGTCTGCTCGAGCCGGCCTGGCACGCGGGGTGATCGGCTGGCACATTGCCGTGACAGCCATGGGTGCATGCGGTGATGATAGGGAAGTGTCGACGTCCCGAACGGTTGTCCTCGTGGTCTACGACGGGATCCAGCTGATCGAATTGGCCGGTCCCATGGACATTTTCGGTGCCGCGAACGCCGTTACCGGCTCGCCGGTCTACCGGTTGGTGACGGCGGCGCCGCGCGCCGGCACCATCGCGGTGGAGGGCGGTGTGACGATGAATGTCGAACATTCCCTGGCGGAGATCGCCGCGCGTGACGACGAAATCGACACGATGATCGTCATCGGGGGTAACGGCGCCTTCGCACCGGCGGTATCGGCCGAGGTGGTGCGCGACCTTCCGGCCATTGCCCGGCGGTCGCGACGGGTCGCAGCGGTGTGCGCCGGTTCGCTGCTGCTGGCTGCGGGCGGACTGCTCGACGGCTATCACGCCACAACACATTGGGGTGCCTGCGCCATGATGGCCGAGCGCTATCCTCGGGTGACCGTCGAGCCGGACCGCATCTATGTCAACGACGGCAATCGGTGGACCTCGGCGGGGGTCACCGCCAGTATCGATCTCGCGCTGGCCCTGGTCGAGGCGGATCACGGCACCGAGGTGGCGCAGTTGATCGCCCGGTGGTTCGTCGTCTTCGCCCGGCGGCCGGGCGGCCAAGCGCAATTCAGCGCCCAGTTGCGTGCACAGCCGGCGCGCACTCCGGCCATCCGAGCCGTACAGCAGTGGCTGCCGGACCATTTGGACGAGGACCTGAGCGTGGCCGCGCTGGCATCGAGGGCGGGGCTGAGCGAGCGCGCCTTCGCCCGAGCTTTCCGCACCGAAACCGGCAGCACCCCAGCCGCTTTCGTGGAGAACCTGCGCGTGGAGGCGGCCCGCGGCCTACTGGAGACGACCGATCTGACCGTATCCGCCATCGCCAAGGCGGTCGGCTACAAACACGGTGAAACACTGCACCGGGTCTTCTCCCGGCAGCTGGCCACCACGCCCGATCGCTACCGACAGCATTTCTCGATCACCCATTCGGTCACGGGCACAAACCATTTCAGCTCCCAGGAAATCCCGGCGGTAGCGGCTGGAAATCGGCCTTGAACTTCGGTCCTGGTGCCAGGCCGCGCAGCACGGCGCTGGTCCAGGCGACCGCCGGCGGCCAGCCGGTGACCGCGTTGACGATGTGTTCCGGTATGGGAACGGTGTAGAAGCGCAGATCCGCGCCACGCTCCCAATAGGTTTGGACGGTCGGCAACACCACCGAGGGCGGGATGAGTTCGTCCCACAGGCCGTGCCACCACAGGATCGGTGTGTCCGGAATGTATTTGCCGAGGCTGTTGTCCTGCAGGACCTGCAGTACGCCCGGGGCGGACTCCAGTGATTTGCCGGGTTGGAAGTAGGCGCTGATGGGGCGGTAGGCACCGGTGAGCGCAATGGTTGCGTAGCAACGACTTTGGATGTCCTCGACGATCTGCTGACCCGCCGCGGTCAGCAGATCGGCGGGATCGAAGATATCCGGATATTCGCGGGCGAGGCTCGCGAAGCCGAGCCACATGGTGAAGTTGCTGATGCCGGTCAGTCCGGGCTCCGGCTGGATCGCATATCGGGCCACCGCCGCCAGGTCCCCGGGTGTGCCGCCGATGGTGGTGCCGAGCAGGCGCACATCGGGTGCGTAGGAGGCGCGCAGCTCGGCCGCGCGTATGGAACCCGAACCGCCGCCGGAATATCCGTATAGCGCGACACCGGAATCGGTGAGTCCCAGGGTCGGATCGTTCTTCATCGCACGCAGACTGTCGAGGACCATCTTGCCCTCGGCGTAGGTGTTGAAGGTATTGAACTTTCCATCGAAATCCGGCACGTTGATCGCGAAACCCTGTGCCAGCCAATAGATCACCAGCGCCGACTCCTTCATGGTGCCGGTCTGCAAGGTGTGCGAGGGGTTGCACGCCGAATCGGTGGAGTCGATCGCCTCCTGGAACGAGAGCACCGGCCGCGCGCTGCCCTGCCACGGAATGCCCGGCACGACAACGGTTGTCGCGGTCACGATCGGGTTGTCGTGCACATCGTTCGAACGGAACAGCAACTGCTCGGTGTGCACCGGGAAGGGTATGCCGAGCACGCGTGTCTGCACTTCCCGGCTGCGCACGATCTGTCCGGGCTGATAGGACGCGAGATCCGCGGGATCGTCGTACCACGGGTCCTGATCCGGTGCCGGGATCGGCAACAGGTCGTAGATCTGCGGCTCGGTGGGCAGCTGCGGCAGCTGATTCTGGTCCGGCGGGAAATTCGGCGGGAACGCCGGATCGGCCGCCGCGATACCGGTACTCAATGCCATCCACGCCGACACCGCCAGCACCGTGAGTCGCCGCCGAGATCGCCTCATCACATCCTCCGAATCTCCGTTGATCCGCCAGTCGATCATGCGGTTCCGCTTACTGGATTCAGCTCACCGCAATCGGCGGTCCTGGACCATCGGCAGGATGCAGAGCCTGGACCTCGGACTTTGTGCACATGCACAGCAGCAGTGGTCCGGGGCGCGGTGGTAGCGCCGCGCAGCGGCATTTCGACGCTACGATTTAGAGCGTGCTCGAAGTCGAACCGCAGCCGGTATCCGAGTCCGCGCGCGCCGAAGCCGGGGCGGGCGTGACCATCGCCGAAGCCGCTCGCCGCACCGGGGTCACCGCACACACCCTGCGCTATTACGAACGCGCGGGCTTGGTCATCACCTCCATCGAGCGCACCCATGGCGGGCGCAGGCGCTATCGGCCGGTGGACCTGACCTGGATTACCGTCTGCACCAGACTGCGGGCCACCGGCATGCCCATCAAAACCATCCGGCACTATGCCCAACTGGTCTCCGCCGGGCACGGCAACGAGCAGGAACGACTTGCCCTCATGGTGGCCCACCGCGCCGATGTGGCTGCCAAAATCGCTGAGCTACAGGACAATTTGGAACTCATCGACCACAAGATCGATGTCTACCGCGGCCGACTCGACGCCGGTGACGCCGACAAACTGTGGGCGTCGCACGGCGTCCATTCCGGCCCGCGATGACCGCGCGCAGGCTGCCACGCCCGCGCGAGCTCGCGCCGCTGGTGAAGTTCGAGCGACCGTTCGGCGGTCGAGCGCGCAGACTCGAACGTGCCCAGACGATCTGGGATCTGCGCGCGATGGCCCGTAAGCGCACGCCCAAGGTCGCCTTCGACTACACCGACGGAGCTGCCGATGCCGAAATCAGCCTGAACCGAGCCCGAGAAGCGTTCTCCGATATCGAGTTCCGCCCCGAGATCCTGCGCGATGTGGCCGCGACCGACACCACCGCGATCGTGCTCGGCAAGTCCGTCCAACTGCCGTTCGGCATCGCGCCCACCGGATTCACCAGGATGATGCACACCGCGGGGGAGTCGGCCGGAGCTCGCGCCGCCGAACGGGCGGGTATACCGTTCACGCTCTCGACCATGGGCACCACGGCCATCGAGGAGGTCGCGGCCGCCACCGGTCCCACTGCGCGCAATTGGTTTCAGCTTTACATGATGACCGATCGCGACCGATCCCTCGCCCTGGTGGACCGCGCCGCGGCAGCCGGATTCGACACCCTCGTGGTCACCGTCGACGTCCCTGTCTCCGGCGCCCGGCTGCGTGATGCCCGCAATGGCATGACCGTACCGCCCTCGATCACCCTCGGCGGAGCCATCGACGCCCTACGCAAACCCGCGTGGTGGTGGGACTTCCTGACCACCGAACCGCTGGCCTTCGCCTCCCTCGACCGCTGGCCCGGCACGGTGGCCGAACTGCTCGACGCCATGTTCGACCCCACCGTCGGATTCGACGATCTGGCCCTGATCCGCCAGCACTGGCCCGGTCGAATGCTGGTGAAGGGTGTCCAGACCGTCGAGGATGCGCGACGGCTGGCCGCACTGGGCACCGATGGCATCGTGCTGTCGAATCATGGTGGGCGCCAACTGGATCGAGCCCCGGTGCCACTGCAGCTATTGCCCTCGGTCGTGCGCGAAGTCGGCGCGGATATCGAAATCCACCTGGACACCGGCATCATGCACGGCGCCGACATAGTCGCCGCGCTGGCTATCGGCGCGCGTTTCACGCTCATCGGCCGCGCCTACCTCTACGGCCTGATGGCGGGTGGCGAACCCGGTGTGGATCGGGCCATCGACATCCTGCGCGCCCAGATCGTTCGAACCATGAAGCTGCTCGGCGTCCGGAGCATCGACGAACTCGAACCGCGGCACGTGCAGCTACTCGGGCGCTATCGACCGATCCGCTGAGATTCGTTGGATTGCAATCGGTTTCGCAGAGGTCGCAGTCTAGAGTACCCATTGAAACCAGATATGAAACGTTGTTGAATGCGCCGTTAAATAACGGTACATTGCTTCGCGACATGACATCCCGCACTGGAAGGCTGGGTCATGATCGCAGGTCGAGGACCAGTAGAACTCTCGACGTTCGCCGATGCGCTGCATGCCGAAGATGTCGGTTATCGCAGAGCGTTGCGCGCGCGCCAAGTGCAGATGATCGCGATCGGTGGGGTTATCGGTACCGGGTTATTTCTCGGGGCAGGCGGGCGCCTGGCCAGTGCCGGTCCCGGATTGTTCCTGGTGTACGCGGTATGCGGGGTATTCGTATTCTTCATCTTGCGCGCGCTCGGCGAACTGGTGCTGCATCGGCCCTCCGCCGGATCGTTCGTCTCCTACGCCCGCGAGTTCTACGGGGAGAAGCTGGCATTCGCCGTCGGGTGGACCTACTTCTTCCACTGGTGCATGACCGGGATCGTCGATATCACCGCCATCGCCACCTATGTTCGCTACTGGGGAGCGTTCGAAGTCGTCCCGCAGTGGGTGATCGCGCTCGTCGCCCTGATCGTGGTCGTCTGTACCAACCTGATCTCGGTGCGCTGGTTCGGTGAACTCGAGTTCTGGGTCGCATTGATCAAAGTCGTTGCGCTGGTCGGATTTCTGATCGTCGGCACGATCTTCCTCGCCGGTCGCTTCACGATTCGGGGCGCGCCGACCGGTGTCGGCGTGATCGCGCAGCACGGTGGATTGTTCCCGACCGGCCTGCTGCCGCTGGTCACCGTCACCATCGGCGTCGTATTCGCCTATGCCGCAGTCGAACTGGTCGGCATCGCGGCGGGTGAGGCGGAGCGTCCGGAGACCATCATGCCGCGGGCGATCAACTCCGTCATCTCGCGCATCGCCGTGTTCTATGTCGGCTCGCTGATACTGCTCGGACTGCTCTTGCCGTACACACTCTTTCGACCCGGTGAGAGTCCGTTCGTCACGTTCTTCGCGAGAATCGGTGTGCCGGTGGCCGGTTCGGTGATGAACCTGATCGTGCTCACCGCCGCCTTCTCCAGTCTCAATGCCGGGCTGTACTCGACCGGCCGGATTCTGCGGTCGATGTCGATGAACGGCAGCGCACCCGCCGCGGCCGCGCGAATGTCGCCGACGGGTGTGCCGTATGTCGGCATCCTGGCCACCGGTGCCATCGCATTGGTCGGGGTCGGTCTCGACGCGGTGGTGCCGGAGAAGGCATTCGAGATCGTCCTGAACGTATCGGCGCTGGGCACGATTGTGTCGTGGACCGCGGTGCTGCTCTGTCATCTGCGGCTGTGGCAGCAGTGGCGCCTCGGACTGGCATGGCGTCCGCACTCCCGGCTGCCCGGCACGCCCTATACGACGGTGGCGACGCTGCTGTTCCTGGCAACCGTGGTCATCCTGATGGCCTGTACCGGCGATATGGTCCAACGCGCGGCGGTGCTCGCCATGCTGGTCGGACTGGGTCCGGCCCTGGTCGGCGGCTGGTTCCTGGCTCGCCGAAAAGTCTTGCGAATAGCTGAGATTCGCCAATTTCACAGCGCCCAGTTCCCGGTGGTTGCCGAACGTCCGCACCCGGGCCCACCCACCGAACCGATCGTGATCGTCGAGCAGCCGACGACTCGGTACCCGGACGCTGGGAATTCCTGACACCAGCGCGAACTCGAAACGGCCATTTCCGTGCGGCCGAATTCGCCACACCCGCCGCAGATGCAGGGACACGCGAACAAACGGTGAACTCCCGTGGGCGCGATAGAGACGAAAAGTCAACGCTCTCTTCGTATTTCGCAGCGCGTTGTTCACTGACCCGAGGGTGGTCGTTTACACCGCGACGTTAGCGTTCATAGGTCGCTTCCGGGGACTGTTGAGCAGCCCTGATGATTGTCCGCTTCGACGCTCATCCTCCCTTTGCCGCGCCCGCACTTCGGGTGCGCGGAAACGAATCAGGTTGTGGTGGTGAACATCTGGAGTTCGGATCACTTGGATCCGGTGCGCTGGCAGTTGCCTGCGGTGTTGCGGCGCTGTCATGCCTGGGTCCGCGCGACACGGCGACGGCGCTGGACAGCAACGGTGCTGGTCGGCGTCTTCGTCCTCTTCATCTGCCCGGGTCTGCTCGGCACGGCGGCCGCAGCCGCTGCCGAATCCGGCACCCACAGCGCCGGTTCGTCGGTGGGCAGTGCGCTCGGCTGGACCCATGTCACGGATTCGTCGGGGGTCGAGGCCGCCAGTTACGTATTCGCCACCGATCACGGCGGCGTACTGAATCCGGGTGATACCGCGATCTCGCTGGTGCTCGGCCTGGAGTTCGCGGGCTGGAAAATCATTGTGATCACGGCGATCTGGCTCATCGGCTACGCCTTGAGCTTCGAGTGGCTGAATATCTTCGCC
Source organism: Nocardia sp. CA-119907 (assembly GCF_050955995.1). Classification (NCBI taxonomy): domain Bacteria; kingdom Bacillati; phylum Actinomycetota; class Actinomycetes; order Mycobacteriales; family Nocardiaceae; genus Nocardia; species Nocardia sp. CA-119907. Next base: position 8,036,902 of record NZ_CP192091.1, on the reverse strand, counting down.
AAGGCGCTGCTCGGCGTGGCACACAGCCTGACCGGGCAGATCGCGACGCCGATAATGCTGGTGACCGCGGCGACGATCGGCGCGCTCTGTGTCGCCTGGTTCGTCATCCGCGGGTTCCACGCCAAGGCCACCATGCAAGCGGTGACCATGCTGATGGTCGCGCTGCTCGGGCCGGTATTCCTGGCCGAGCCGCTGGCCGATGTGTTGTCGTCGAACGGTTTGCTGGCGCAGGGCCGCGATCTCGGCATTTCGGTCGCGGCCGGGCTGAACGGCGACAACGGCGTCGATCCGGCCAAGACCGTGGCGAGCATGCAGGGCACTCTGACGGACAATTTCGCCCGCCGCCCACTGCAGGTGTGGAACTTCGGGCATGTGATCGACGATCAGTCGGCGTGCCGTGCCGCGTGGTCATCGGGCGTCGCCGCCCGCAGCGAGGACCGGGTGAAACGGGGCGTCGGCGGTTGCGGAGACAGCGCGGCCAAGGAGTCGATGGACAGTCCGAATTTCGAGCAGGTCGGGACCGGTCTATTGCTGCTGCTGGCCGGTTCGATCTTGCTCATCTTCGGTGCCGTGCTCGCCATCAAGGTGATGCGGGCCGCACTCGACACGATCTACCACGGATTGATGTCGATCTTCGGCTTCGCCGCCGGCGGATTCGTGTACGGACCGACGCAGACCTTTCTGATCCGCAATATCGTCGACGGCTTCGTGGCCGCCGCGCGAATGACCGCCTACACCATCTTTCTCGGGGTGTACGTGCTGATTCTGCGCGATCTGTTCACGCTCGCTCGCGATCAGGTCATGGTGGTGTTCGTCATCGGTGCGCTGGTGGAGATCGTGGCGATCTTCCAGCTCAAACGGCTCAGCGCCGGACTGGACCGTGGCAATGAGTGGATCGCGAACCGGTTCGCGCTGGCTGCTCAGGGCAACACCGCACGCGGTTCGGGCGGCGCGACCGCGCTCGGGATGGGATCGGCCGGGGTGGGTCATTCCATGCCGAAGAAGAGTCTGCTGCCCGCGCTCGCTGCGGTCAGTACGGTCAGCAATTCGCCGATGACCGAATGGCTGTGGGGTCGGACCCGGTCACCGCTGCGGCCGTTCTCCCGCACGGAGCGTGCGGCCCAGTTGGGGCAGTGGGGATTCTGGGGCGCGCCGGGGGTCGGTGGCGCCGAGGGGTTCTACGCGCAGTCCTATATGAACCGTCGGATGTTCGCGATGGCCGCTACCCGTGCCGCCAATGCGGCCGGTGGTGTCGACACCGTGCGGGGTGCGGCCGCGGCGCTGCAGGGCCTGCACGACGTCGGCGGCAAGGTGCCCGACGCGTGGGCCGCCCTCACCGGGGCCGGATTCACCAACGAGGCAGTCATGTTCAATGCCATTCGCTCGTGGGGCATTGTCGAGGCGAACGCCTCCGGCTGGACTTTGGCCGATAAGCATCTGGGCCACGTGGTCGCCGCGGTACAGCGCGCGCAGGACTCGTCATTGCGTCTCATCAGCGGTGACAGCGATGCCGAGGAGGTGGCCGCGGATCTGGCCACATTGCAGGCGGCCGCATTCCGGTATCAGCGCACCAACCCCGGTGGTGTCACCCTCGACGGTGGGGCCGACACCGGACCACAGCGCGATTTCGTCACCGACTACATGGCCATGCCGACCGAGGCGAAGATCAAACAGCTGCAACAGTTGACGAACGGCGACCTCAGCGCCGCTACCGGCACACTCAGCGGAATCGACCAGGTTGACGCCGCGCGCATGATGCAGTGGATCGGCAACGCGCATGCGCGACGCACCCTGAACGCCGTCAATCATGTGCTTGCCAACCCCGCCGATCCCCAGCAGCTCCGCGATGCCAGGCGGGTCATCTCCGCCGCCACCGATACCGACCAGTGGGCGGCCGGAGCCAAACGCACACCGTCGAATTCGCTTGCCCCGCCCGGAAATAACCCGGTACGTCCGGACTGGCAGTCGGCTATGGCCGGGGTCGGCGGCCGGTTGAATTAGATCGGCGGCGCACGCGGAGGTCGCGTGGATGTAGCGCCGCGCCAATGGCGGGTTCGGTCCGCTGGCCAGCGATATCGTCCAACGGCCAACTGATCGCCCATGGCGACCCTCGCGTCGTCCTGGTTGAAACTGCGCGGACCTGAGTCGGGAAGTCGGCGGCAAACTATGCGCCCTTCCCAATCTCGGGAGTTTTGCGACCTGAGTGAAAATTAAGTATGCCACCGTCCGTCTGCGGTCCGGTGACAGCGAAACGTGGTTACAGGTCAGCACACCCGCCATCACCTGACCGCGCTATGACGAGCAGGAGAGCGCGGTGAGCCAGCGATCGCGGATCGACCTCAGCGAACTCCGCGCGATGGTCACAAGCCTGGAACACCTCATCATCCAGGCCACCCGCGCCGTCACCGACCTGAAAGCCGCCATCGCGTCAGCGGAAGCCGATTCCGCCACCTCCCCGACCCCCGCCCCCGCCGATCCGGTCACGGTCGCATCCCATAGCAGCCCCGCGCAACCCGTGCAGGTCGAGCGACCGGTGCAGGTCGTGCAACCCGTGCAGGTCGAGCGACCGGTGCAGGTCGAGCAACCGGTGGAAGTCCCGCAACCGGTGCAAGTCGCGCAACCTCAGCCCTCTGCCTACGCTCGCAAACCGCAGCCAACCCCATGGTCTCGTCGAAAAACAGAGACACCATGGACCCAACGCACCGTCCGCCTGCGCCCACAACCCGCCACCGCCTCCACCCAAGCGCCCACACCCGTTGCGGCCGAAGCGAATCCACTCGTGGCAGCACGATCATCGGCAATCCACCAGCCCCCATCACCGCGCCCCACCGTGACCCCCGTGGGGCGCGAATCCATTGGCCCAACGGCGGCTTCGGTGGGAGATGTCAGCGGATCAGCGGATCGCCCGCAGATCGACGTCGCGGGATCCGCACCAGCTCGCCCGTCGGGTTCGGGATCTGCGGCGGTTCTTCCCTCGGGTTCGGGATCTGCAGCGACACTTGCGCCGGGTTCGGGATCTGCGGCGGCTCGCCCGCCGGGTTCGAGATCTGCAGCGACACTTCAGCCGGGTTCGGGATCTGCGGCGGCTCGCCCGCCGGGTTCGGGGTCAGCAGCGACACTTCCGTCGGCGGCGGTTCTTCCGTCCGGTTCGGGATCTGCGGCAGCTCCTCCGCCGAGCGTGGGATCAGCAGCAGCTCCTCCGCTGAACTTGGGACGGGCAGCAGCTCCTCCGCTTGCTGATGCTCAGGGCCCCTTGGTGGGTGATCGGATAGACGATGTTGCGGAACCGGGATTGGTTCGTCCGCAGATCGACGTATCGGGTCCCAAGTCGTTCGGTCCGAATCCCGACACCACACCGCGTGAGGAGCTGCGATCACAGTCTCCGAGCTCCGCCGCCGAACCCACTGCGGTCCCCACGGGTGGCGAGCCTATTGGACCTGCGGCGGGCCGCCCGTTGGGCGAACTAGATGGCCCAGCAGTAGTTCCCCCGCTGGGTGACGTGACGGAATCGCCAGTGGCTCATCCACCGGCCGCGCACTCACCAGCGGCTCGTCTGCCGGGCGATACCGCGGGACCAGAGTTGATTCATCCACAGGTCGAGGTGCCCAAGTCTCTCGGTCCGAACCCCGACAGCACACGGCGACAGATGCTGCGGTCACCGTCCCCCACCACCGAGCCCCTTGTGATCGGCGCGGGTAGCGACCTTCCCGAACCAGCGGTGGTTCCGCTCGGCGATACCCCGGGACCGGCAGCGACTCGCCCGCCGAGCGACGACACCGAAACGGGATCGCTTCGCCCACAGGCTGATATATCGGAACCCGAGGCTATCCCTCAGCCCCCCGACAGCGAACCGAGAGAGGCCTTCCGCCCGCAGTCCGCCACTTCCGCTGCGGAACGCAATGCCGTCCCCACGAATACGGAACCCCATGCCGTCCCCATGGGTGCCGATGTCACTGAACCATCAGTTGCTCGTTCGCCAGGTGATGTCACGGACTCAGAGGCGGGTCGTCCGCCGGGCGAAGTGGCAGTGCCAGGTTCGGCTCGTCCGCAGTTCGATGTACCCGGATCCACCGCTGTCTGCCGTGACCCCGAGAGTGCACGGCGAGAGGCGGTCCAGTCCCCAGCCCCCGCTGCGGAACCCACCGTGATCGGTGCGGGTGACGATGCCGCTGGACCGGAAATGGTTCATCCGCTGGGCGGTGCCGCAGGCCCGGAGTCGGTTCGTCCGCAGGCCGATGGACCGAGACCGAACGCGGTCCATCCGGACTCTGACAGCGCGCGGCGAGGCGCGCAATCCCTCACCCCCACACCAGAACCCACCCTGGATGGCAACGTTGCCGGACCGGCAGCGGTTCGTCCGGTAGGCGATGTCGCGGAACCAGAGGCGGCGCGACCGCTGGTTGATGTACCGAAACCAGCGGCGATCGACCGGCACCCCGACGGTGCAGGGCAGAAGACGCTGCGGCAGGAGTCCCGCGCTCCCGCCACGGAATCCACTGTGATCAGCGCGGGTGACGATGCAACGGGACCAGCTATGGCTCCTCCACGGGGTGATGCCACCGAGCCGGGATCGCTTCGCCCACAGACCGATGCACAAGGACCAGGGGCTGTCGTTCCGGGCCCCGACAGCGTACGACGAATGGCGCGGTCACTTGACTCGGAGCCCAATGCGGTCCGAACGGGCGGCGACACCACTGGACCGGATGTGAGTCGTGCGCTGGGCGATATCGCGAGACCAGGGTTGGTTCGTCCACCGGCTGATGTACCGGGATTTGCGGGGGTCGGTCCGGGCTCTGGTCGTGCGCGGGTCGAGGCCCTGCGATCGCAATCCCGCACCCCCGCTGCGGAATCCAGTGTGATCGGGGCTGCGGGCGACGTTGCTGGGCCGGCAGGTCAGGATCCTGTCAGCGTGCGGCCGGAGGTGCGTCGGTCGCGGTCTCTCGACTCGGCTGCGGGTGTACCGCGTCCGCAGGTCGATGGTCGGGAATCGGCGGTGGTGCAGGAGCAGGAGTCGGCGGCCGACATGGTGGTGCGTCCGCGGAATTATGCCGTGACCGAGCGTCCGGTGCACCAGATTGCGGTGGAGATGGCGGCTCGGCATGAGTTGGAGATCAGTGGATTTCATGCGGCGCGGGTCGATATCTATGTGGTGCGGGAGATCGCCGCGGCGATCGATGACATGCTCGGGAAGTATCCGATTGCGTTGCGGGGCATTGCGATCACCGATCCGGACGATGGTGTTGGTGCGGTGCGCGGGGGCTCGTTGGAGACGCCGCGATCGGAGTCGCGGGCGATCTGGATGGTTCTGCATGGACCCACGGTGGCGACGCTGGTCCCGCCGACCGGCAATGCGCCGCCGCGAAGGTGGCTGCGCAAACGGCGTGCCGCCGACCGGCCGGTGTACGCGGCGGTCGTTCGCGAATTCGGTTGTGCCCTCGAAGTCGCCGGCGACTTCCGTGCGCGCCAGGAAGCGCAGCGCAGATTGGTGACCGAATCCTTGCGTGGCAGTAATGATCTCACCTACAGCCCACTGGATCCGGGACCGGCATTGGTCGATGCGTTCACCGAGGTCGCGTTGCACGGCGATCGTGCGGGGAAGTTGGCGAAGGAATTGCACGACATACTGGTGAAGATGGCGGGAGCCGAGACCACCGATCTTTCGGCATAACCGCGTCGATGCCCTGCCCACCGCGCCTCTTGCCGCGCGCACCGGGACTGCCGCTGGAGCCCGCCGACGCGACATCCACGGTGAACAGTGGGGCGCTCGCCGCCGAGTGATCTGCTCTCGAGCGACAGGACGTACGCTCCAGGCCCGTCGAACTCACAGAACACTTGCCGTCGAACCATGTCCTACAACGCATTCCGCGTGTTCGAAGCGGCCTGGAATGATCGCCGCGACCGCTGAGTCACCCGGAGATCTCCAACGACCGGCGCAAGCTCCCACCGTCCCGTGAGATCCTGGTGCAGCGGATTCGGGTGGAAATCGGTGAGCCGTCGGCCGAACGCGATCGGGTGGTCGAGGCGGTCGCCGAGATTCTGGCAGACCCCGAATCCCCGTGACAGGGTGCACAGCTCCGGGAGCCAACCGCATGTACGACCCCGATGAGGACATCAATCGGTTTCTCGCCCAGCAGGTGGGCTGGTCGTGGTTCGACGACCACCTGCTGTACACGTGCGGGGTGGTGGAGCTGCTGAGAACCGGACGGTTGAAGGAGTTGCCGCCGCGGCCGACCAGGGTCAGGTTGGAGCGAGGTGAGCTGCCGCTCGCCGAGGGACCCGCGGTGTGGTGGGAATGGCGCGCCATCGGCGACGGCAGCTGGGACCACAATCGGATCGCCGCCACCGGGTCACTGGGCTTCGTGGCCGCGGCACATCTCGGCAATGCCGCGCTCAATCACGCACGGCGCCGCCGAGCCGAGCAGGCCATGCAACCGCGGTGGGTCGCGGATCCGCCCGCCACAGCGGTCATTTCCGATCAGCGGATGTATTTCATCAACCCGCGACAATCCTGGTCGATGTACTGGTCGGGCTTGGATCAGCTGGATCTGCTCGGACCCGACCGCGTCGGCGTCAAGTACGTCCTCGACGACGGCACCCAGGCCATGGTGCAGGTGCAATGCCCGTGGGCCGCATTGATATTCACCATTGCGGCACATGGACATTTCCCACACCACCCGACATTGCTGTCCGGTGCCTGGCTGCCCGAGGGCTTCGAGGAGAAATGTCACCTCGCCGGCAAATCATGTCCGAAGGTGCGCCATCCGCGATAGCGACCCGCCCGTCACCCGAACGCGCTGGGTCATGTCTCCCAATGACTCCTGCTGGAGGCATGTTCGGCTCTCGGCATGGTCTGCGATTCGGGTTTTGTAGTTGTCGGTCGAAGTAGAGTCGTGCTCGGGGATGGGGGACTTGGAAGTTCATGTGGAGGAATCGGCGAGGATGACAGGCGACAACGACCGGGGCCGTGTCGGCAATGTCACCGCGGAGGAGGTCTGTCGCGTCTGGGGAGATCAACTTCAACCGGTTCCATCAGAACTGGTCAGCCCACGGCTGTCGGTGTCGACCCGCGAATTCCTGTCGGCCGTGGGCCTGCCCACGGTCGAGACGGTTGAGTCGGCGGGCCTCATCGGACTACCGCCGCCGTAGCGTCGGGGCCCCGGCTCCGCGGCGGGGCCCCGAGGGCTACTCCTACTAGGCGTGAAGTGGCGTGAGATCACCGCCGATATGGGCATCGGAGAGGAAATCGGGGAGGGTGACCGACAGCCTCGAGCTGACTTCGCCCAATCCGGACAGCAACGCTTGCACCGGTTGGTCGCCGGTGGCTCTGATCATCATCGGTCCGGGCTGCAACCCCTCGATGCGTAGTCGGCACACGTAGCTGGAATCGGTCGATGAAAATGGCTGTGGCACACCGACGGTAACGAGCACCGATCGGCCGCGGCGCTGAATCTTCCTGGTAACCAGCACTTTCCCAACCCCAGTGGTCATAGCGAAATCGTATGGCGTGTGCTGGGTTTCACCATCAGCGCATCGGCGTGTTCGAAATCCCGGCGTGTCGCGACGTTGCCTGCTCGCCGTCACCCGGTCGGTGGCGGTGTGCGGCCAATGCCCATGCGGCTTTGCGAGGAGGTTGCCCGTGCGCTGCGGACGATCAAGCGAAAGGAGTGTGCTGCCTCCTTTCCATTTCCAACATATAGCGCACCCGGGGGCTTGCGGCAAGACCCGGGTCATGCCGCAGAATCGCTGGCCGAGTCCAGAACCGGCGGATATGGGAGTACCGAATGCGCGTGTTGTTGTCGACGTATGGGTCGCGCGGGGACGTCGAACCGATGGCGGCACTCGCGGTGCGGTTGCGGGCACTCGGTGCGCAGGTGCGGGTGTGCGCGCCGCCGGACTTCGCCGAGCGGCTGGCCGAAGTCGGCGTCCCGATGGTGCCGAGCGGCCCGTCGATGCGCGAGGTAGCGAGCGGGCCGAAGAAATGGAAACCCGCGGATCTGCCGCAGCGGGCGGCCGAGCTGGTCGCCGCGCAGTTCGACGCGCTCGTTGCCGCGGCAGCGGACTGTGATGCGGTGGTGGCGACCGGCCTGTTCCCGGCTGTGGCCGCCGCGCGGGCCGTGTCCGAGAAGCTGGACATCCACTTCCGGTACGTGAGCTTCTTCGCGACCATGCTGCCCTCGCCGCACCACCCACCGCACCCATGGCCGGGTCGGCCATTGCCGCCGGATGCCACCGACAACCGGGTGCTGTGGGATCTGAACGCCGAGCACATGAACGAGCTGTTCGGCTCGGTGGTCAATGCCCACCGGGCGTCGATCGGCCTGCCACCGGTGGACAATGTCCGCGACCATGTCTTCACCGACGACCCGTGGCTGGCAACCGACCCGGCCCTCGGCCCGTGGCAGCAGACCGCCGACCTCGACGTGGTGCAGACCGGTGCGTGGATCATGCCCGACGAACGCCCGCTCCCGGCCGAATTGGTGGAGTTCCTTGACGCGGGCACACCGCCGGTCTATGTGGGCTTCGGCAGCATGCCCATGCAAGCCGCGAATGACATCGCCCGGGTGGCCATCGAGGCGGTCCGCGCGCAGGGTCGCCGCGTACTCATCTCCCAAGGCTGGGCCGACCTGGCCCGGATCGACGACCAGGACGACTGCTTCGTCGTCGGCGAGGTCAACCAGCAGGCGCTGTTCGGCCGGGTGGCCGCTGTCGTGCACCACGGCGGCGCGGGCACCACGACAACGGCCACCCGGGCGGGCGCGCCTCAGGTGGTGGTGCCTCAGCTGGTGGACCAGCCGTACTGGGCTGCCCGGGTGGCCGACCTGGGCATCGGGGTGGCACATGACGGTCCAACTCCGACCACCGAGTCTTTGTCGGCCGCGCTCGCGACGGCGCTCGACACCGAGACCCGCGCACGAGCGGCCACCGTGGCCGGCACGATCCGCACCGACGGCGCGACGGTGGCCGCGAAACTGCTGATCGACGCGATCGACCGTGAAAGACCGCCGGTGTCCGCATGAACCACACGAATTGTCGGGCCAGGGAAAGGGAGGGCACGTGTCAACTCAGGGATATGAAGATGAACTGCGGTCCGAGCGTAGCTATATGGCCGAGCTCTACACGCGGCTCGACGCCGAGCGCGCGAGGGCGAAGGGCCGGTACGCCGCGGCATTGCGGGGCAACGGCGGGGCACTGGTGGAACGCGATGCCGAGGTGCGCGCGCTGGCCAAGGAGGTGAAGCGGCTGGACGTGGCGGACAACGGCCTGTGTTTCGGGCGGCTGGACAGCGTGTCGGGCGAATCCTCCTACATCGGCCGGATCGGTCTCTACGACGAGGAGAACGAGTACGAACCGCTGCTGCTCGATTGGCGGGCGCCAGCGTCGCGCGCGTTCTACGTCGCCACCGCCGCGAGCCCGGAGAACATGCGTCGGCGCCGCCAGTTCCACACCCGCGGGCGGCGCCTGGTCGATTTCACCGACGAGGTGCTCGGCCGCCCCGGTGCCGACGAGCGCGGGGACGCGGCCCTGCTCGCGGCGGTCAACGCGCCGCGCGGTGCGGGGATGCGCGACATTGTGGCGACGATCCAGGCCGAACAGGACCGGATCATCCGGCTCGATCACCCCGGGGTGCTGGTGATCGAGGGTGGCCCGGGCACCGGGAAGACCGTGGTGGCGCTGCACCGCGTCGCGTACCTGCTCTACACCCAGCGCGAGCGGATGGAACGCCACGGTGTGCTCGTGGTCGGACCCAACCCCGCGCTCCTGACCCACATCGGCCGCGTGCTGCCGTCGCTGGGCGAGTCCAATGTGGTGTTCATGACCACCGGCGACCTTGTGCCCGGCCTGCGCGTCACCGCCGAGGACACACCGGAGGCCGCGCGGCTCAAAGGCTCGCTGAAGATCCTGGACGTGCTGGCGGCGGCGATCGCCGATCGGCAGCGCCTGCCGGAACATCCGCTGCCGATCGAGATGGCGGATGTCGCGATGCGGATCGACGCCGAAACCGCGCAGTGGGCCAGACAGGAGGCGCGTGCGAGCGGCCTGCCGCACAATGAGGCCCGCACCGTGTTCCGCGAGATCATCACCTACGTGCTCACCGAACGGGCGATAGCCCGCATTGGCAAGGGCTGGTTGACCCGCTCGGATCGCGAAGCATGGGAGCAACTGCGAGCCGACCTTGTCGAGGAACTCGCCGACAACGACGAGTTCACCGCCGCGCTCGACCAACTCTGGCCGATACTGACGCCGGAAACCCTATTGGCACAGCTGTTTTCGTCGCCCGAGCGGCTGCGAGCGGCGGGCGCGGACGGGGCGCTGTTGCGTGCCGACGGCGAGGCATGGACGGTGTCGGACGTGCCGCTGCTCGACGAACTGTTCGATCTGCTCGGCCCCGACAAACCGGCCGACCGGACCGCCGAGCGGGAACAGCAGGCCCAGGCCGAGTACGCGGCCGGGGTGCTGGACCTCATGATCAGCCGCGAGGACCACATGGACGACGAGGACCACCTGTTCGCCCAGGACCTGCTCTACGCCGAGGATCTGGCCGATCGCTTCCTCGAACGCGACACCCGTGAACTCGTCGAACGCGCCGCCGCGGACCGGGATTGGACCTACCGGCACGTCGTGGTCGACGAGGCCCAGGAACTGTCCGAAATGGATTGGCGGGTGCTGATGCGGCGCTGCCCGAGCCGATCCTGCACGGTGGTCGGCGATCTCGCCCAGCGCCGGTCGGCGGCCGGCGCGACCTCGTGGGACACCATGCTCGAGCCGTACGTACCCGGCCGCTGGGTCTACCGGTCGCTGTCGGTGAACTACCGCACCCCGGCGGAGATCATGACCGTCGCCGCCGCGCTGCTCGCCGAGTTCGCACCCGGGGTCCAGCCACCGGAATCGGTCCGCGCCTGCGGCGTCCAGCCGTGGTCGCGGCGCGTCACCGATGCCGAACTATCTACTGCCATAGCGGAATTCGTACGAGACGAAGCCGGTCGCGAAGGCACCAGTGTCGTGATCGGTCCACCGGGTGTGCCGGGCACGGTGACGGCGTCGGAGACCAAGGGCCTCGAGTTCGACGCCGTCCTCGTCGTCGAACCGGAACGAATCCTCGCCGACGGCCCACGCGGCGCCGCCGAACTCTATGTCGCCCTCACCCGCGCCACCCAACGCCTCGGCGTCCTGCACCAGGGTCCACTACCGCAGGCTTTGACGGGACTCGCCGAATACGGAGCACCCGCTCGATCGGTGACCCAACGGTCGGCGTAGCGATTCGGAGCAGCTTCCCCGCTGATCAGACCGAGAGAAGAGGACCGCCAGCTCGGCGGTCCTTTCTCGCTGCGCGTTCCGGTGTCCGTGTCCACGAATGCAGGAGCTGTCTTCATTTCGTTGCGGCGGCTGTCGGGCGGACGGGTGTGTGCGTGTCGGTGCGAGGGAGTTATCGATAGCGAGTACAGTCCCGATCCGCATGGGTTTTGCAAGCCGTCTCGTCACCACTATGGATCGTCGTGTACCGGAGGCTGTGCAGGAGGGCTCACGCAATGTCTCAGCGGATTTTGCTGCTCAGCAGCGCCGAGAACGGGCTTACCCGCCGCGCGGCCGCCGCGCTGCGCAGGGCGGGACGGGTGGTGCGAACCGAAGTTGTCGCCGGTGCCGGTGAGATGGATGCCGCGGTCGCAACCGCGGATTTCGATCTCATCATCTGCCCCTATCTCAAAGCGGCCGTCCCCGAGCACATCACCAGCCGCTGGACAACTCTGACCATCCATCCCGGTCCGGTCGGCGACCGTGGTCCGCACTCGCTGGATTGGGCGATAACGAATGCCGAACCGAGGTGGGGTGTTACGGCGCTCACCGCCGTTCCCGAGATGGACGCGGGCCCGGTCTGGGCATTTCGCACGTTCCCGCTGCCCGGCGGCTGTACCAAGAGCGCCATATATAACACTGTCGTCGCCGACGCTGCGGTGGAATGCATTCTCGAAGCCGCCGATAAGGCATCCGATCCCCGATACACGCCGGTTGATCAAGCGGACGCGCCGCGCGAAATTCGCGACGCATGTCCCAGACCGGCGATGCGGCAATCCGACCGGGTCATCGACTGGGCCGACGACCCCCATACGATCGCGCGCCGGATCAACGCCGCGGACGGCTTCCCAGGTGTTCGCACGACGCTGCACACTCATCCCGTTTACGTGTACGACGCCCATCCCGGGAAACGTGTCGGCCACATCGGCGAACCCGGAACCATCGTCGGTCGTGCGCACCACCGCATCGAAATAGCTTGCGGCACGGACACACTCTGGATCGGCCACCTGCGCGCGAAAACCGCGTCGGAGGGCTGCAAAGGCCCCGCGACCACTGTGCTGCACCGGATCGGCTACCCGATCCTGACGGTTCCGCGGAACACCGCGGCCACGGTCGGTGACATCCGCTACCGCCGCGAAGGTTGCAGCCCGATTGCGACCATCACCATCGACGCCTACAACGGCGCATTCGACACCGGTTTCTGCCTGCGTCTCGCCGACGCGATCCAGCACGCGGGCAGGGAGGGCACCGACGTGCTCATAGTGCGTGGAACCGACAACCCGCACTGGTGCAACGGGATCCACCTCGGAGCCATCGAACATGCGGTCGACCCGGCCCACGAAGGCTGGGCGAATATCACCGCGATCAATGCCGTGTGCCGTGCGTTGCTGGAGTGCACCTCGCAGGTCACCATTGCCGCACTCACCGGCTCGGCGGGTGCCGGTGGGGTGATGCTCGCCTTAGCCGCCGACGTCGTCGTGGCCCGGCAGCGCGTCTTGCTGAATCCGCACTACGCGACGCTCGGGCTGACGGGTTCCGAGCTGCATACTTTTACCCTGTCCCATCGGGTGGGGCCCGATCGGGCCCGTGAGCTGCTCACCGATTGTCCGAGCCTCGATACCGTCGAGGCGCACCGTTCGAATCTCATCGATCGTGTCGGTCCGGACCACGAATTCGATTGCTGGCTCGACGACCTCGCCCGGGAGTATTGCCGTCCGACCGTGCGGGCTGCCGCCCTGCGGGCCAAATGGGCCAGGCTGAATGTCGATCTGCCTCCCGGCCGAATCGAGGCGATCCTGACCGAGGAACTAGCGCAGATGTCGGCCGATCTTTTCGGCGACCGATACGGATTCGCCGCGCGCCGCCATGCCTTCCTCCGCAAGATCCCGCAACCCGCCCCGGTCCGGGTGCCCCGCGGGGTCTGATGCCCGGGACCACCAGGGATGCTGTCGGGTTGCCATGGAACCGGCAATGTCGGCCCGGTTGTCGGCGGTTTCGTCGATTTTCCCCGCAATATCGATTTGCTTCGGAGTAGCCTCGGAAGAGTTCTTCTCGACGAGAGATGAGCCGCGATGCATGAAATGGCGATAACCCAAAGTGTCATCGATGTGGTGAGCGAGCATGCGGCGGGCCGAATGGTGCACAGTGTCACCGTCGAGGTCGGTGCATTGTGCGCCGTCGTGCCCGACGCGATGCAGTTTTGTTTCGAGCTGGCAGCCGAGGGCACCCCCGCCGAGGGGGCGCGCCTCGATATCCGCACCGTCCCGGGCAGTGCGCGTTGCCGGGCCTGCGGTGCCGATTTCACGCTGCCCGATCTCATCTTGTTATGCGAATGCGGCAGTGCCGATGTCGAGATCAAGTCCGGAATGGAGTTACGAATACGATCCATGGAGGTGAGTGACGCATGTGCGCAACCTGTGGATGCGGCGAACACACGGCCGGCGTGATCACCATCCCGCACGAGCATCCGCATCAGCACTCCCACAGTGACGAACACGTGCACGAACATGAGCACGAACACGACGTTCGACACGGCGGTGATCATGTACATCTCCCGGTCACCGACACGGTGACCCTCGAACAGAAGGTGCTTGCCAAGAACGACCAACTCGCACAGCAGAATCGAATACGCATCCAGGAGCGCGACATCTTGGCGCTCAACATGACCAGCTCGCCAGGGGCTGGAAAGACCACGCTGCTGGTGCGCACGGTCACCGAACTGCGCGAGATGCCGATGGCGGTGATCGAGGGCGATCAGGAGACATTGCTGGATGCCGAACGGATCGCCGCGGCAGGATGCCGCGCCGTGCAGATCAACACCGGCGCCGGTTGTCATCTGGACGCGGAGATGGTGCGGCACGCGCTCGATGTCCTCGACCCGGATCCGGGGAGCGTGTTGTTCGTCGAGAATGTCGGAAACCTGGTCTGTCCGGCATTGTTCGACCTCGGTGAGCACGGCAAGGTGGTGGTGATCTCGGTGACCGAGGGTTCCGACAAGCCGCTGAAGTATCCGCACATGTTCGCCGCCGCGAACCTGGTGATCGTCAACAAGATCGACCTGCTGCCGTTCGTCGATTTCGATCTCGACCAGTGTCGTGCATATGCGCATCGAGTCAATCCAGGGCTCGAGTTCATAACGCTCTCGGCAGCCACGGGCGAAGGCGTTTCGCGATGGTACGAATGGCTTTCCGAACGCCGCCGGACCGTGTCAAGCCCTATTGAGGGCACTGTGCGTCAAGCCTAGACTGACGTGATCAGAATCACATTGGAGGTCGGTTCTTTGTAGAGCCAAAGGACGCGACCACGTGTTATTCGCTTCAGAAGGGTGGCTGACAATGCCGACTCAGGAAGCAGTCAAAGCCGAAGATACGTTGATCCATGTTCTCTGGATCAACGCCGGCCTAAGTTGTGACGGTGATTCGGTGGCGCTGACTGCCGCCACCCAACCCAGCGTCGAGGAGATCGCACTCGGAGCGCTTCCGGGACTGCCGAAAGTTGCGGTCCATTGGCCACTGATCGATTACGAATGCGGCCCGAACGGGGGCGCCGATGACTTCCTCGAATGGTTCTTCAAGGCCGATCGCGGCGAAATCGAACCGTTCGTCCTGGTCGTCGAGGGGTCGATCCCGAATGAGCGACTCCACACCGAGGGGTACTGGTGCGGGTTCGGTAATAACCCCGATACGAACCAGCCGATGACGACCAGCGAATGGATCGACCGCCTGGCCCCGAAGGCCACCGCTGTCGTAGCCGCGGGGACCTGCGCCACCTACGGGGGCATCCACGCGATGGCGGGCAACCCGACCGGCGCGATGGGTGTGCCGGACTATCTCGGCTGGGAGTGGAAGAGCAAGGCCGGGATCCCGATCGTCTGCGTGCCGGGCTGCCCGATTCAGCCGGACAACTTGTCGGAGACGTTGACCTATCTGCTCTATATGGCGACCGGTCAGGCGCCGATGATCCCGCTGGACGAGGCACTGCGGCCCAAGTGGTTGTTCGGCGCGACCGTCCACGAGGGTTGCGATCGCGCGGGCTATTACGAGCAGGGCGATTTCGCCACCGAATACGGATCGCCGAAGTGCATCGTGAAATTGGGTTGCTGGGGCCCGGTCGTGAAATGCAATGTGCCCAAGCGCGGTTGGCTGAACGGTGTGGGCGGCTGCCCGAATGTGGGCGGTATCTGCATCGGCTGCACAATGCCCGGATTCCCGGACAAATTCATGCCGTTCATGGACGAACCGCCCGGTGGCAAATTGTCGTCCGCCGCATCGGGGCTGTACGGCTCCGTCATACGCAGCCTGCGCCACATGACCGCTCGCACGGTCGACAAGGAGCCGGGCTGGCGGCACAAGGGCGACAAGCTGGTATCCGGCGCGACTCGGACCTGGTAGGAGGACCTTACGATGACCGAGATCATCCCGCAGCCCTCACATCGCAAGACCGATCCGAACGCCCTCGTCGAGATGGCGTGGGATCCGATCACCCGAATCGTGGGCAGTCTGGGTATCTACACCAAGATCGACTTCGAGAATCGCGAGGTGGTCGAGTGCCACAGCACGTCCTCGATCTTCCGCGGCTATTCGATCTTCATGCGCGGCAAGGACCCTCGCGACGCCCACTTCATCACCAGCCGAATCTGCGGAATCTGCGGTGACAATCACGCCACGTGTTCGTGCTATACGCAGAACATGGCCTACGGCGTCAAGCCGCCGAACCTCGGCGAGTGGATCGTCAACCTCGGTGAGGCCGCCGAATATATGTTCGACCACAATATCTTCCAGGAGAACCTGGTCGGTGTGGACTTCTGCGAGAAGATGGTTTCCGAGACCAATCCCGGGGTGTTGACGAAGGCGGAGCGGACGGAGGCGCCGCACGCGCAGGACCACGGATATCGCACCATCGCCGACATCATGCGGGCGCTCAATCCGTTCACCGGTGAGTTCTATCGGGAGGCCCTGCAGGTCAGCCGCTATACCCGGGAGATGTTCTGCCTGATGGAGGGCAGACATGTGCATCCGTCCACGCTGTACCCCGGCGGTGTCGGGACGACGGCGACGATCCAGTTGATGACCGACTACATGTCCCGGCTGATGCGCTATGTCGAGTTCATGAAGAAGGTCGTGCCGATGCACGACGATCTGTTCGACTTCTTCTACGAGGCGCTACCCGGGTACGACCAGGTGGGGCTGCGCCGCACCCTGCTCGGTTGCTGGGGCTCGTTCCAGGATCCGGAGTTCTGCAACTTCTCCTATAAGGATATGGAGCAGTGGGGCCGGAAAATGTTCGTGAGCCCGGGTGTCGTGGTCGACGGAAAGCTGCTCACCACCTCCCTGATCGATATCAATCTGGGTCTGCGAATCCTGTTGGGCAGTTCGTATTACGAGGACTGGACCGATCAGGACATGTTCGTCAAGAACGACCCACTGGGTAATCCGGTGGACCGGCGGCATCCGTGGAATCAGCACACCAACCCGAGGCCGCAGAAGCGCGATCTGGAGGACAAGTACAGCTGGGTGATGTCGCCGCGCTGGTTCGACGGCAAGGACCATCTGGCACTCGATACCGGTGGCGGACCGCTGGCCAGGCTGTGGACCACCGCGCTGGCCGGGTTGGTCGATATCGGCTACGTGAAATCCACCGGCCACAGTGTGCAGATCAACCTGCCGAAAACGGCACTCAAGGGTCCGGTCGAATTGGAGTGGAAGATTCCGGAATTCGGCAGCAATACGATCGAACGCAACCGGGCGCGCACCTACTTCCAGGCCTATGCCGCGGCGTGCGCGGTGCATTTCGCGGAGCAGGCCCTCACGGAGATCAGGGCGGGTCGCACCAAGACCTGGGAAACGTTCGAGGTTCCGGACGAGGGGATCGGCTGCGGGTTCACCGAGGCCGTGCGCGGTGTGCTCTCCCACCACATGGTGATCAAGGACGGCAAGATCGCCAATTACCACCCCTATCCGCCGACACCGTGGAATGCCAGCCCACGCGATAGTTTCGGCACGCCGGGCCCGTACGAGGATGCGGTGCAGGGTCAGCCGATCTTCGAAGAGAACGATCGGGAGAACTTCAAGGGCATCGACATCATGCGCACCGTACGCAGTTTCGATCCGTGTCTGCCATGCGGCGTGCACATGTATCTGGGCAATGGAAAGACACTGGAAAAGCTGCATTCCCCGACCCAGGTATTCACGCCGGAGTAACCGAATCGAATCGGAGGCACGCACTGTGAACGACCGCTCCGAAGTCCGGGACGACCCGGCCGTCGCCGAGGATCGCTGGCGCGCCGCCGGCGATCGGATCGACACGTTGCTCGACGCCACCTCGGCCGGTGGCGCCGCGGCCCGGGAACGCGCCGAGCAACTGGTCCGAGAGGTTGTCGACCTGTACGGTGCCGGGCTGCAACGCGTCCTGCGGCTGCTCGACGACGATGCGATCGAACGACTGGTCGGCGACGAGCTGATCGCGAGTCTGCTGCTCGTGCACGGACTTCATCCGCACGATGTCGTCACTCGGGTGCAGGCCGCACTGGACAGTGTGCGGCCCTACCTGGGATCGCATGGTGGCGATGTCACCCTGCTCGGCGTCGCGGACGGCGTGGTCCAACTGGAGCTCACCGGGAGCTGCCGCACCTGCCCATCCTCGTCGGTGACGCTCGAGTTGGCGGTCGAGGATGCGGTGCGAGCGGCGGCGCCGGAGATCGACTCCATCGAAGTGGTCGCGGCTCAGTCGGATTCGACCCCCGGCGTGTTCCCGGCCGAATCGCTGATGACGCATATACATCCGCGCGGGGAGCAGGGCGGTAGCTGGATCGGCGTGCCCGAACTCGCCGCGTTGGGTCCCGGTGAGGTCGGCGGGTTCACCCTCGCCGGACTGGCGGTGCTCGCCTGCCGGGTCGGTGACGGGCTGTTCGTCTATCGCGATTGCTGTGCGGCCTGCGGGAATTCGCTGGCCGGGGCGGTACTGCACCGCCGGATGGGGTTCGGATCGGATGAAGCCGTGCTGCGCTGCCCGATGTGCCGGGCACACTACGATGTCGTGCACGCCGGTGCCCGAATCGACGGCGACGGTCATCTCGAGCCGCTTCCGGTACTGGTCCGCGACGGTGAGCCGGCGGTTGCGCTGCCGGCGGAGGTGGTCGGGTGAATCCATCGTTCCCCGTGCTGCGGCGTCTCGCGGCGGCGCGACCGGCGACCACGCCGGTCGGGGAGCGGTGCGAAATGTGCGCGGACCCGATCGAAGAAACTCACCAGCACGTGGTGAATGTCGAAGGCAGACAGCTGATGTGCGTATGCCGCGGCTGCTATCTGCTGTTCACCGACAGTTCGGCGTCGCTGCGCTACCGGGCGGTGCCCGACCGGTATCTGGCATTCCCGAATGTCACGGTCGGTCAAGGGGAATGGGATGCGCTGGAGATTCCGGTCGGCTTGGCATTCTTCTTCCGCAACTCCACCCTCGGCCGCACCGTCGCGTTCTATCCGGGACCGGCCGGTGCCACCGAATCCGAACTGCCGCTCGACCTGTGGAGCGCCATCCTGGAACGGCATCCGGAGATCGATATTCTGGCCGACGATACCGAGGCGCTGCTGATTCGGATGCCGGATCGCGGCGCCATGTCGGGCTGCCTGTTGCTGCCCATCGACGCCTGCTACGAATTCGTCGGACGGGTGCGAATGCTGTGGCGCGGGTTCGACGGCGGACGGGATGTGCACCGGTACATCGACGAGTTCTTCTCGGAAATGGCGGGACGCGCGCGAGTTGCCGGGGGACCGCGATGAGCCCGGCGTACTCGATCACCTTCGCCGTACTGGATATCCGGCCGGAGTTGTACGCGGCGGCGCCAGCGCTGTCCGCCAGGGTCGGTATCGCGGCGCTGGCCGACGAGCCGGTCCACGCCATCGCGCTACGGGCGCAGGTGCGTATCGAACCGAATCGCCGCTCCTACACCGACGAGGAATCCGCGGGTCTGGTGGATCTGTTCGGTCCCCGCGAACGGTGGCACGACACCCAGCGCTCGTTTCTGTGGATGCACTGCGCCACCATGGTTCGCGGATTCAGCGGCGGCGCCGAGGTGGATCTGCCGCTGCCGGTTACCTACGACTTCGAGGTCGCCGGATCGAAGTATCTGCATGCCCTGCGGGCGGGCACGGTGCCGCTGATCTTTCTGTTCAGCGGCACGGTATTCATCAAGGGCCCCAATGGTTTCGCGATCCAGCAGGTGCCATGGGATCGCGACGACAGATTCGATATGCCGGTATCGGTGTGGCAAGACCTGATGGGCGCGTACTTCCCGAATTCGGGGTGGCTGCGGCTGTCACGGGAGACCCTCGACGACCTGTCGGCCTATAAATCCGGCCGTGGCCTGCTCGGCTACGACGACGCGGTCCGTGAACTGCTGGCCGCCGACGCCCGGGAGGTGCGATGAAGCCGGATGAGCCGGGCGGGTCCGCCCGTGCCCGAGCGCGCGCGGTGGCCGACTCGGTGCTCTACGAGGGGTATCTGCTCTACCCCTATCGGGCGAACGCCCGAAAGAACCAGTCCCGCTGGCAATTCGGCGTGCTCGGACCGGTGGATGCGGCGGAATCGGGGTTGGGTGAGGAAGCGCGGCTGTCGGCACAGTGTCCGGTCGACGCCGCCGAGGGTGCCACGATCGACCTCACCGTCCGGTTCCTGCAGTTGCAGCGGCGCACCGTCGAGGATGAACTCGGCGTGTCGGTGCCCGAACTGCGGGTCGGCTCGCGGTCGTGGCTCAGCTGGGACGAGGCCGTTGAACAGGAGCTCGATTTCGGGCCGTTTCCCTTGGCCGACCGCACTTTCCGGCTCGCGGTCGAGGGTGGCACCGAGTTCGAGGAGATCGACGACGGAGCCGGAAATATGGTCGGCCGATTGGTTCGCACCCGGTGTCCGCTCGTCGGGGAACTGACGGTGACGGTGCACCGTGCGGGCGGGTACCACGGGCTGACGATCGCGGTTCGCAATCTGGGTTCGCCCGCCTCCGATAAGGACGACGCCATCGCCCGTTCGTTCATCGGCGCGCATGTCCTCGCCGACATCGAAGGCGGCGATTTCGTATCGCTGCTGGACCCGCCTGCGGAGGCGGCGGACGCGGTGCAGCGCTGCTCGCACTACCGGTGCTTCCCGGTGCTTGCCGGGCCGCCCGGAGATCGGAGCCTGCTGCTGATCTCACCGATCATCCTCTACGACCACCCGCAGGTCGCCGAACAGAGTCCGGGTCCGCTGTTCGACTCCACCGAGATCGACGAGATCCTGGCCCTGCGGGTGATGACCCTGACCGATGAAGAGAAGGAACAGGCCCGCGCCACCGATCCGCGGGCCGCGGAGATCATCGACCGCTGCGACAGCATGACACCGGACCAACTGCAAGAGCTGCACGGCGTGGTTCGCGACTTGCGACAGCCACGAGTGCTGCCCGCGATCCCCGACGGTGTCGACTGGTGGGATCCCTTGGCGGACAACGCCGTAAGCCCCGAATCCGATGCCGTCGTCGTGGCAGGAGTGCTGGTGAGCAAGGGCAGCCGGGTGGTGCTGCGTCCGTCGCGCCGCGCCGACGCTCACGACGTGTTCTACGACAGCATGGTCGCGCGAGTGACGTTGGTACACGAGGACGTGGACGGCGGCGTGCACATCGGGGTTGTCGTCGAAGACGATCCCGCGGCCGAGCTGCACGAGTGGTACGGCCGCTACCTGTACTTCGCTCCCGACGAGATCGAGCCGCTCGAGGGCTCATAGAGATGAGGCTCATAGAGATGAAAGGAAGGGTCGATATGGAAACGGTAGGGGTGATCGCGACCGTCGTAGTCGCTGTGGTCGTGGCTGGATGCGCGGTCGTCGGGCTGCGGTCCATACCGGACCTGCGGCGGTATCTCCGGATTCGCCATATGTGAGGAGGGTGTCGACCGATGGGAAATGCCGGTGACGCGCTGTCGCCGGCCGACGGACAGGGGTGATGGGCACGACACGAGTACTGGTCGCGGGTGTAGGCAATATCTTTCTCGGCGACGACGGGTTCGGGCCCGCCGTGGTTCGACAGCTGTCGTCCGGCGGTGGGAACGGCGTTCATGTCATCGACTACGGCATCCGCGGTGTGCATCTGGCCTATGACCTGCTCAACGGATGGGACGCGTTGGTGCTCGTGGACGCGATTCCGGATCGGGGTGCGCCCGGCCGGATCGAGGTGTTCCGCATCGAGCCGGACGAGGGCGCGAGCACGCGCTTCGACGGGCACGCGATGAATCCCGAAGCCGTCTTCGAGACGGTCCTGGCGCTGGGCGGCACCATGCCGCCCACCGTCGTGGTGGGCTGTCAGGTCGAATCCGTCGCCGAGGGGATCGGATTGACCGCCGCGGTCGCGGCGGCCGTACCCCACGCGATCACCGCGATCGACTCCGTGCTGGCGGATCTGCTCGATCGACAGGAGGTGTGAGCCATGTGCCTCGGGATCCCCGGTCGGGTTGTCGAGATCGTCGACGGCTACCACGATCAGATCGCGCTCGTGGATGTGTCGGGTGCGCACAGACAGGTGAATGTCGGGATACTGCAGGACGATCCGGCGCGCCCCGGCGACTGGGTGATCATCCATATGGGCTTCGCGGTGGAGAAGACCGACGAAGCGGGAGCGGCCGCGGCGCTGGACGGGCTGCGGCTACTCGGGCGCGGGGACCTGGCATGAACCGACGCATTCGGTGGCAGGTGGAAGTCCGCGGTGTGGTCCAGGGCGTCGGATTCCGGCCCTTCGTGTACACCACCGCCGCCGAATTGTCCTTGACCGGCCGGGTGTCCAACGACAGCCGCGGGGTGATCATCGAAATCGAAGGCAGACCGGCGGATCTGGACGAATTCGTGAGCCGAGTTCGTCTCCGGCCGCCGCCGCTCGCGGTGATCGAATCCGTCGAGCACACCGAGATCCCGGTGCGCGGCGGGACCGGTTTCCATATCGCCGACACCACAATTCGCGGCGGCAGCCGGACATTGGCCTCGCCCGACGTCGCGATCTGCGCGGACTGCGCGGCCGAGCTGCGCGATCCGGGCAATCGGCGGTACCGCCATCCGTTCGTCAATTGCACCAACTGCGGTCCGCGGTTCACCATCATCGCCAGCCTGCCCTACGACCGCGAGCGAACCTCGATGGCCGAGTTCGCCATGTGCGAGCGCTGCGCCCGCGAATACCGCGATCCCCGTGACCGGCGCTTCCATGCGCAGCCGATCGCCTGTCCGGATTGCGGTCCGACCCTGTCCTATACCGGTCCTGGTGCCGATGATCCGCTGGCAGCGGCGCGTGTTCTGTTGCGCTCCGGCGGAATTCTCGCGGTGAAAGGGATCGGCGGCTACCACCTCGCGTGCGACGCGGGGAACGAGGCCGCCGTTGCCGAGTTGCGTCGCCGGAAGCGGCGCGGCGACAAGCCTTTCGCCGTCATGGTGCCCGATCTGGCGACGGCGCGGACGATCGTGGACGTGCGCGAGACGGCCGCCGCGCTGTTGACCGGTCCGGCCCGGCCGATTGTGCTGTTGCCACGCCACCGTGTTTCGCGGGACGAGATGCCTTGTGCGCCTGATGAATTTGTGACTGTCGCCGAATCGGTGGCGCCACGCAACCCGGACCTCGGTGTCATGATCGCCTACACGCCACTGCATCTGCTGCTGTTCGGATTGCCCGGCGACGTGCCCGGCCCCCAGGTGCTGGTGATGACCTCGGGAAATCTGGGTGGTGAACCGATCTGCTACGACGACGGCGACGCGCTGACGCGGCTCGCGGGTCTGGCCGATGGGTGGCTCTCGCACAACCGTCGCATCCTGGTGCCCTGCGACGATTCGGTGGTGCGGCTGGTCGATGACGGTGAGCTGCCCGTCCGGCGATCCCGCGGCTACGCGCCGCTGCCGCTGGCATTGCCCATGCCGGTGCCGCCGACACTCGCGGTCGGTGCCGATCTGAAGAACACCTGTGCGGTCGCGGACGGACGTTATGCCTGGTTGAGCCAGCACATCGGCGATATGGACGACCTGGCCACCCTGCGGGCGTTCACCGATGCCGAGCGCCATCTCGAGGAGCTGACCGGAGTGCGTCCCGGCCAATTGGCGGCGGACGCGCACCCGCGCTACCGGTCGACCGCCTGGGCCGAACAGCACGCCGCCGGGCGTCCGGTGCGGACGGTACAGCATCATCACGCCCATATCGCGGCGGTGATGGGCGAGCATGGGCTGGATCCGGCCGCCGCCGTCCTCGGAATAGCCTTCGACGGTACGGGATTCGGGCCGGACGGCGCGATCTGGGGAGGTGAAGTCCTCGCCGCGGGCTACAAGGGCTATCGCCGACTCGCACATCTGCGATATGTGCCGCTGGCGGGTGGGGATGTCAGTGTGCGCCGACCGTATCGCATGGCACTTTCGCATCTGCGGGCCGCGGGTATCGAGTGGTCCGAGGACATCCCGGCGGTGCGAGCGTGCCCAGTTGCCGAACGGGGGGTGCTCGCGCATCAGTTCGACACCGGATTCGGCTGTGTGCCGACTTCGAGCATGGGGCGATTGTTCGACGCGGTGTCCTCGCTGGTCGGCGTGCGCCACGAGGTGGACTACGAGGCGCAGGCCGCGATCGAACTGGAGGCGATCGCGCGTGGCGTGGATCCCGGTACGGTCGGGTACCGGTTCGCGATCCCGTCACCCGGTGCCGCGGATTCGACCTCCGATATCGCCGCGATCGATGCGGCATCGGTGATCGCCGCGGTGATCACCGATGTGCGACAGGGTGTTCCGGCGGGTGTGATCGCAGCGCGCTTCCATGCCGCCGTCGCCCATCTGGTGCTGGAACTGGCCACCGCATTCGCCGCGTCCTCGGTGCCGGTCGCGCTGTCCGGTGGCGTGTTCCAGAACGCCGATTTGCTCTCTCGTACTCGAATACTGCTGCGGGAGAACGGATTTCATGTCATAAGCCATCGCAGACTGCCACCCAACGACGGCGGTCTCGCGTTCGGTCAGCTACTCGCCATCGGCGCGGGTTGAGCGGAAGGAGAGGCGATCATGTGCTTGGCGGTTCCGGGAAAGGTGCTCAGCCTGCACGAGCGTGATGGCACGTTGATGTCGGTGGTCGACTTCGGCGGTGTCCACAAGGATGTGTGCCTGCAATACATCCCCGACGCGGCGGTGGGTGACTATGTCGTCGTCCACGTCGGATTCGCGATCCAGCGGCTCGATGAGCAGTCGGCGCTGCAGACCCTGTCCGAATTCGAACGGCTCGGGGTGCTGAAGGAGGAGTTCGGCGATGGATTCGCCATCGCCGCGGCGCAGGCCGGTCTCGAGAATCCGGAAGCCACCGAACAGCAAATCGACCCGGAGGTGACGTAGTGAAATACCTTGATGAATTCAGCAATCCAGAACTCGCGAAGGTCCTGCTCGACCGCATCCGGGCGGTGACGACCAGGCGCTGGGCGATCATGGAAGTGTGTGGCGGACAAACACATTCGATCATTCGCCACGGTATCGACCAGCTTCTGCCCGATCAGATCGAGATGATCCACGGTCCCGGCTGCCCGGTGTGCGTCACACCGCTCGACGTGATCGATAAGGCGCTCGAGATCGCCGCCCAGCCCGGGGTGATCTTCTGTTCCTTCGGCGATATGCTGCGCGTGCCCGGCAGCACGAAGGATCTGTTCCGCGTCAAGAGCGAGGGCGGCGACGTCCGGGTGGTCTATTCACCCCTGGACGCGCTGGAGTTGGCGCGGGCGAATCCCGACCGTCAGGTGGTGTTCTTCGGGATCGGTTTCGAGACCACCGCACCCGCCAATGCGATGACCGTGTACCAGGCGAAACGACTGGGCGTGCAGAATTTTTCGCTGCTGGTCTCCCATGTGCTGGTACCGCCCGCCATCGCCGCGATCATGGAATCGCCGACCTGCCGGGTGCAGGCGTTCCTCGCCGCGGGGCACGTGTGCACCGTGATGGGGACCGGCGAGTACCCACCGTTGGCCGAGAAGTACCGGGTTCCGGTGGTGGTCACCGGATTCGAGCCGCTCGATATTCTCGAGGGCATCCGGCGCACCGTGATCCAGCTGGAGGCCGGGCGTCACGAGGTGGAGAACGCCTATCCCCGTGCCGTCGCCGCCGCCGGTAACCCGGTGGCCAAGGCGATGCTGGAGGACGTCTTCGAGGTCACCGACCGGGGCTGGCGGGGGATCGGCGTCATCCCGCGCAGCGGCTGGCGGCTCTCGGAGCGTTACCGCGACTACGACGCGGAGCAACGGTTCGCGGTCGGCCACATGAGTACCGCGGAATCCTCGATCTGCCGATCCGGCGAGGTGTTGCAGGGCCTCATCAAACCGCACGAATGCGCCGCATTCGGCAAGGAGTGCACGCCGCGAAACCCGCTGGGCGCCACCATGGTGTCCTCGGAGGGCGCCTGTGCGGCCTACTACCTCTACCGGCGGCTGGACCTGCCCGCGGAGGTCGCTCATGCATGAGAAGACCGAAGTGTCGGCGACACCGCCGGTCATCGACATGGACGGCTGGGTCTGCCCGATGCCGCTACGGGATTCACCGAATATCGTGATGGGCCACGGCGGCGGTGGGGCGATGTCGGGCGAACTCATCGAGCACCTGTTCCTGCCCGCCTTCGGTGCGGCGTCCGAGACCGGGCTCGCGGATTCCGCCGTGATCACCGTCGGCGGAACGAAGTTGGCCTTCACCACCGATTCGTTCGTGGTGAAACCAATGGTATTTCCGGGCGGCTCGATCGGTGAGCTCGCCGTCAACGGCACGGTCAACGATCTGGCCATGGTGGGCGCGCGCCCGGCAGCGCTGTCGACAGCATTCATTCTGGAAGAGGGCACCGCTCTGGTCGATATCGCCGGCATCGCGGCGGCGATGGGCACCGCCGCATTGGGCGCCGATGTGAAACTGGTGACCGGTGACACCAAGGTGGTCGATGCGGGCCACGGTGACGGTGTCTATATCAATACGGCCGGAATCGGCGTGGTCGACGACGGCGTGGATATTCGTCCGGAGCGGGCTCGGCCCGGTGATGTGGTGATCGTCAGCGGAGAGATCGGACTGCACGGTGTCGCCGTGTTGAGCTGCCGCGAAGGTCTCGAATTCGCGACCACGGTGTTCAGCGACACCGCTCCCCTCAACGGGCTGGTCGCCGCGATGATCGCCACCGGAGCGGATGTGCACGTGCTGCGCGACCCCACGCGCGGCGGCGTGGCGGCCACTCTGAACGAGATCGCGCGAGTCGCGAAAGTCGGTATCGCACTCGATGAGCGGACGATCCCGGTACCCGCCGAGGTCCGCGACGCCTGCGCACTGCTCGGCCTCGACCCGATGTATGTCGCCAACGAGGGCAAGTTGATCGCGTTCGTGCCGCCACCGGATGCCGATCGGGTGCTCGCCGCGATGCGCGACCATCCACTCGGCGCCCGCAGCGTCGCGATCGGGGTCTGCGTCGAAGAGCATCCCGGCATGGTCGTCGCCAGGACGGCACTGGGCGGCACGCGCGTGGTCGATCTGCCCGCGGGTGAACAGCTACCGCGAATCTGCTGAAAGACAGGCAATCCCCGTAAAAGCGGAGGTACTGGCATCGTTGATATCGAGTCGACACGTGTCGACGGCACCGATATGTTCGCCCGCTACGCCAACGCGCCCAATGCGCTCGGGTTCTGTGGTCCAGCGGATGCGGAGCTGCGCGGCGGGGCGCGGCAGGCTGTGCGCGCGGCGGCGCAGAAGTTCTCCGGCGCGTGGCCGTATCTGCAGGTGATGTCCAAACTGACCGGAATCGACGATCCATTGGACGGTCGTCTCGTCGAATCGTATTGGCTGGGCGGCGGTGTCGGCGCCGACTTGGACGCCGCGGAGTTCGCTGCCGAACTCTTGGCCGTCATCGGCCCGGTCGCCGGACACTATTGGGCGCATCTGACTCCCGACCTGGCTGGAGAGGCCGCGGCCAATCACTGCTTCCACGTCTTCGGGGTATACCCGTGGAGCCGATTGCTCGGTAAGGGTAACGACGAACACCCCGTGTGTGTCCTCGACAGCTGTCGCATCATGTGGGGAAGGGTGCTCGCCGCAGCGGATTCCGAAGTCGTGGTCCGCTGCCGCCATCTCAGCTGGGACGGCAACCGGCTCGCGCTGTCCGCTCCGGCGCCGCGACGGGTCGCCGTGTGGCACAACGGCTATTCGGCGATGCCGGACGTGGCCGTCGGCGACATCGTTGCGCTGCATTGGGATCAGCTGTGCGGCCGCCTGCGCCCGCAACAGGTCCGTCACCTGGCCGCGACCACGATCCGCCAGTTGCGTGTCACAAATGAACGACTGAGCCGACGCTGAGACGCGACCACGAACACGCTCGCACCGGCCGGGCCGACACCTGGTATCGGCGCACTCGATGGCTACGAACTCGATAACTTTCTTGCCTATCGCGTCGTATGTATCGGCCACCGGGCTATCGTCGAATTCGCTGGGTTCGTATGGGAGAGGACAGTATTCATGGCGATCACTCCCTCCGATCGAGTAGCTTCGCGTTATCGTCTCGTGCGGGATGCGTTGACCCCGCAAGAGTGGTTTCGCGCCGCGGCGATGGTCGGCGTGATCGTTGCCCTGCATCTTGTCGGCTGGATCACCTTGGTCGTCTTCGTCGCCCCACAGCATTTCGGCGTCGGCGAGCAGACACTGGGTGTCGGAGTCGGATTGACCGCATATACCCTCGGACTGCGCCACGCCTTCGACGCCGATCATATTTCCGCCATCGACAACACCACCCGCAAATTGATGAGTGACGGGCAGCGGCCGCTGTCGGTGGGTTTCTTCTTCTCTCTCGGCCACTCCACCGTTGTCTTCGGACTCGCGTTGTTGCTATCGATCGGCGTCAAGGCCATCGTGGGTCCGATCGAAGACAATTCCTCAGCCTTACACCATTACACCGGACTGATCGGAACATCGGTCTCCGGTACGTTTCTCTATCTCATCGCGTTGATCAACATCGTCGTTCTCGTGGGCATTCTTCGCGTATTCCGGAGTATGCGGACCGGTGAGTACGATGAGGCCGCTCTCGAGTACCAACTCGCCAATCGGGGTTTCCTGAACCGCTTCTTCGGTGGTGCGATGAAGTCCATCACCAAGCCGTGGCAGATATATCCGATCGGTGTCCTGTTCGGCCTGGGATTCGATACCGCCACCGAGGTCGCCCTCCTCGTGCTCGCGGGCACCGGTGCGGCCGCAGGGTTGCCGTGGTACGCGATTCTCTGCCTGCCGATCCTGTTCGCCGCCGGAATGAGCCTGCTCGACACTCTCGACGGATCGTTCATGAATTTCGCCTATGGGTGGGCCTTCGCGAAACCGGTTCGCAAGGTCTACTACAACCTCACGGTCACCGCGTTGTCGGTAGCGGTGGCGGTGATCGTCGGCACCATCGAACTGCTCGGCCTGCTGGCCGAACAGATGGACTGGAGCGGCGGCATCTGGGATGTCGTGGGTGGCGTGGACCTCAATATCGTCGGCTTCGCGATCGTTGCGCTTTTTGCCCTGACCTGGGCGGTCGCACTGCTGGTCTGGCGCTTCGGTCGGATCGAGGAGAAGTGGGTCGCGCCGCCGAGCCAGCTCTAGGCCCCCTCGCTCAACCCGGGGCCTCGTCGGGTGCGGCCGATTCCTTTGCCTCACATGCCCGCGAATTCGCAGATCGGCGCGGGATATGTTGCGTTGTCGATGTGCTGGCGCCACGGCCGGTGAATCGACGCGCCGGGCAAGGTGGCGAGCTCGGGCACCCAACGACGCACGTACTCGCCCTCGGGATCGAATCGGATGGCCTGTCGCAGGGGATTGAGGGTGCGGTTGGGTCGGGTATCGGTGCCGGTCCCCGCGACCCACTGCCAGTTGAGCTGATTGTTGGCGAGGTCGGCGTCGACCAGCCAGCGGAGGAAGTGACGGGCACCCACCCGCCAGTCGATGCCCAGCGACTTGGTCAGGAAGCTCGCGGCGATCAACCGGGCACGGCCGGGCATCCACCCCTGGGCGAGCAGTTGGCGCATTCCGGCGTCGACTACCGGGATTCCGGTGCGACCCTGCTGCCATGCCGTGACCGCATCCGGATCCGCGCGCCAGACCACAGCCCTCGATCGATAGTCCTGCCAGGCGGCGCGCGGCCTGGCCGCCAGTAACTGGTGATGAAAGTCCCGCCACGCCAATTGCCTGGCGAACGCGAGCCCGCCGACTGTCGACAGGTCTGTTGCCTCCAGAATCTGCACCGGCGACAGGCAACCGAAATGCAGATATGGCGACAGGTGGGATGTGGCATCGGCGTCGAGCGCGTCACCGCGGAAGTCGTAGTCGCTGATCGACGTGGAAACCCACTCGCGCAACAGTTTCCGTCCCGTCGTCGCACCACCGACCGAAAGCAGTGGGGACGTGGGCCCGGAGCATATGTCATCGGCCACGGGCAGCCGATCGCCGGCCACCGGCGGTGTCCTGAGCAGCCGGGGTCGGGCCAGCGCATCGCGGCGATATTCGTCGACCCAGCGCCGGAAATACGGTGTGAAGACAGCGAAGTGGTCACGTCCACCGGCAGGGCGCAGGGCCCCCGGAGCAGCGGCGGTGATCGAGGTGTCGTAGGTATGCAGAGCGCAGTCGCGGCGCGCGAGCCGGGTCCGCAACCGCTCGGCGCGGCGGACACTGTAGGCGCTGACGTCCGCGGCCACATGGACGCTGTCCGCGCCTATCTCGTCGGCGACCCGATCGGCTTCGGTCACCGTATCGCCCCGCCTGATCACCAGATGGCTACCGAGAGAGCGTAATTCGGTATCCAGCTCGGATAGCGCCGCGGCGAGGAAGCACGCGCGGTTCGGGGCGCCGAAGCGCGCCAGGATGTGCTCGTCGACAACGAACAACGGGACCACCGCGGCACCGGCGCGCTGGGCGGCGATCAGGACCGGATTGTCGTCGACCCGCAGGTCACGGGTGAACAGCGCGATGGCCGTCCCCACTCGGGTGGACGAGGTCGCGTGGAAGGTGTCCCGGCGCTGGGTCATCGGGTACACAGTGGCGCGATATCGCTGAGCCCGCCCGTCGTAGGCGAGGTCAGGTACAGACACGGACTTTGTCCCATCGCTGTGATTGCGGCGCGCACGTGATTCCACGTCTCGGGATCGAACGCCACTTCGCGGGACAGCACGAAGCCGGACGTTCGGGTCGGGTCGGTCACCAGGGCCCACGAATAGTCGGGACCCAGTGCGGTGACGATGTAATTGGTCGGACCGTTCCGCTGGTCCTGACCGGGTACGCCGGGGAAGCCGACATG
Organism: Nocardia sp. CA-119907; assembly: GCF_050955995.1. NCBI lineage: Bacteria > Bacillati > Actinomycetota > Actinomycetes > Mycobacteriales > Nocardiaceae > Nocardia > Nocardia sp. CA-119907. Next base: position 8,006,322 of record NZ_CP192091.1, on the reverse strand, counting down.
GAGCTGCGCGCCGGTTTGCCCGTCGTTGACCGTTGCCGTGCCATGGATTTCGTTCAACCCACCGGTCCAGGTCACGCACGAGTTGTGCACGGCGATGTCCCCGCGTTCGTCCAAGCGATACTCGGCCACGGTGTCGCGGGCACAGGAGAGGTTGAACACCTGCGGGACGGCGGCCAATTGATACCAGATGCCCAGGTAGCGCCCGAGATCCAGCTGCGCTACAGGAGCCGGGGCGGGACTCGCCGTGGCGACACCCGACGGCGACACCGCCGCCGCTGCGGCGATCAACCCGGCCACCATGAAGGCGGTGCGCCGGGGCCCTATTGTCCGGGCGGTGCGTGAGGTCATGGCGAACTCCTCGCATCTCGGCCCCCGAATGTCACTGTACCATCATTCGATGCATAATCGATGCAATACACCTTTCTCGCAGTCGGAGGGACACGTGACACCGAGCGACGCGCTACACGCGCACGATGCGGTGATGCGCACCGTCCTTCCGGCGCGTTCGCGAGCATTGGCGGAGGATGTTCCGGGTTCCGGGGTCACCGACAGGCACAATTAGGCCCATGTCCGCCGGTCCCGTTCCCATGCCCGATGCGGCCGGATATACGGTCCGCACGGTGGCCGACCGTCTCGGGATTCCGACTGCCACGCTGCGCAGCTGGAACCGCCGCTACGAGATCGGCCCGATCCGGCATCAGCCCGGTAGGCATCGCCTCTACCGCGAATCCGATATCGCCGTACTCGAACAGATGCTCGCCCTCATCCGCACCGGCCTGAGCCCGGCCGGCGCGGCCGCCGCGGTGACCGGGCGGCAGCACGCACCCGCGCGCGGCGACTGGGAACCACTGGTCGACGCCGCGTTCACGCTGGATACACCGACGCTGTCGGCGATGCTCACCGCGCATCTGGACACCTACGGGGTCATCGACACCTGGGAACTGTTGTGCCGCCCGGCCTTCGCCGCGATCGTCGCACGCCAACTCGGCGGTGAGAGTTGTGTCGACGTCGAACATCTGCTGTCCTGGTCGATCACGGCGGTGCTGCACAGGCACACCACGCCCGCCGCTCCCACGAACGCGCGCGCCGTTGTCCTGGCGTGTACGAGCGGCGAGACCCACGCACTTCCTCTCGAAGCCCTGCGCGCGGCCCTCGCCGAACGTGGAGTCACCGCTTGGATGCTCGGCGCCAACGTGCCCGCCGACGCCATCGCCGACACGCTCGCTCGCACCGATCTCCGCACCGACGTAGTGCTGTGGTCCCAACAGGAATCCACAGCACTGACTTCCGCGATCCGCGCCTGCGAAGCCGCCGACGCACGGGTATTCGTCGGCGGTCCCGGCTGGGACGCGGTCATCCTGCCGATCGCCGCCACCCGAATAACCGGACTCGCCGAAGCCACTGACCGGATCGCCACTCGACCCGCTTGACGGCTGTATTGCGTCCAGGCAGCGATGCCCATCAGCGCAAGAACGATGCGCAATCGGTGCGTCATGGTTGGCATCGAGTTTCTGAACTCGAGAGGATGCGTTGAGCGCATCCCGCAACGTCATCCATGACGGCGGCGGGCTGCGGTTCGATCGCGACGCGGCTGGGCCGCCGGCAGGCAACGGCCCACCGACGGCCCAGCCGCATTCGCTGTCAGACGTAGATGTAAGCGATTCCGTTACTGGTGCCGCCCGCTGTCGTGGCAGTGACCAGCACCGTCCCGACCGCCCCCGCCGGGGCGACGGCGGTGATCTGGATGGCGGAATCGACGCTGAACGAGGTAGCTGGTGTGCCACCGAAACTCACCGCGGTCGCACCCGTCAGGTCCGTCCCGGCGAGAACGACGGTGGTCCCACCGGCGGCCGGGCCGGTGTTCGGCACCGCCACGGTCAGGGTAGGAACCGCGGCATAGGTGAAGGAGACACCATCGACTGTTCCACCCGCGGTGGTGACGGTGACCAGCACGGTCCCGGCCGACCCAGCAGGGGTCACCGCCGTGATCTGGGTGGCGGAGTCAACCGTGAACGAGGTTGCTGGTGTGCCACCGAAACTCACCGCGGTCGCGCCGGTCAGGTTTGTCCCGGTCAGCACGACCGTGGTCCCGCCGGTCACCGGCCCCGCGTTGGGCGCCAGCGTGATCAAAGTGGGCACCGCGACGTAGGTGTAGGCGACACCGTTGCTGGTTCCACCCGTTGTCGTGACGGTGACCAGCACGGTCCCCGGCGTCCCGGCGGGGACAACCGCCGTGATCTGGGTCGCGGAGTCGACGGCGAACGAGGCCGGTGTACCACCGAAACTCACCCCGGTGGCTCCGGTCAGGGCCGTCCCTGTCAGGGTGACGGTGGTCCCGCCGGTCACCGGCCCTGAGTTGGGAACGACGGTGGTCAGCGTGGGAACCGCGGCATAGGTGAAGGAGACACCATCACCGGTACCACCAGCGGTGGTGACGGTGACCAGGACCGTCCCCGCCGTACCGGCCGGGGTCACCGCCGTGATCTGGGTGGCGGAGTCGACGGTGAACGAGGTTGCTGGTGTGCCACCGAAACTCACCGCGGTCGCGCCGGTCAGGGCCGTGCCGGTCAGTACAACTACCGTCCCACCGGTGACCGGTCCTGAACTGGGAACGATGGCAGTCAGGGCCGGTATCGCGATGTAGGTGTAGGCGACGCCGTTGCTGGTTCCGCCTGCTGTCGTGACGGTGACCAGTACGGTCCCGGGCGTACCGGCCGGAGCCACGGCCGTGATCTGGGTGGCGGAGTCGACGGTGAACGAAGTCGATGGTGTCCCACCGAAACTCACCGTCGTCGCGCCGGTCAGGGCCATGCCGGTCAGTACAACTATCGTCCCACCGGCGACCGGTCCTGAACTGGGAACGATGGCAGTCAGGACAGGTATCGCGATGTAGGTGTAGGCGACGCCGTTGCTGGTTCCGCCCGCGGTGGTGACGGTGACCTGGACGGTCCCGGCGGACCCGGCGGGGGCGACGGCGGTGATCTGGGTGGCGGAGTCGACGGTGAACGAGGTTGCTGGTGTGCCACCGAAACTCACCGCGGTCGCGCCGGTCAGGGCCGTGCCGGTCAGTACGACGGTGGTGCCGCCGGTGACCGATCCGAGATTGGGCACGATCGTGGTCAAAGTGGGCACGGCGACGTAGGTGTAGGCGACGCCGTTGCTGGTTCCGCCCGCTGTCGTGACGGTGACCAGTACGGTCCCGGCCGTTCCGGCCGGAGTGACCGCCGTGATCTGGGTGGCGGAGTCGACGGTGAACGAGGTTGCTGGTGTGCCACCGAAACTCACCGCGGTCGCGCCGGTCAGGGCCGTGCCGGTGAGAACGACGGTGGTGCCGCCGGTGACCGATCCGAGATTGGGCACGATCGTGGTCAAAGTGGGCACGGCGACGTAGGTGTAGGCGACGCCGTTGCTGGTTCCGCCCGCTGTCGTGACGGTGACCAGTACGGTCCCGGCCGTTCCGGCCGGAGTGACCGCCGTGATCTGGGTGGCGGAGTCGACGGTGAACGAGGTTGCTGGTGTGCCACCGAAACTCACCGCGGTCGCGCCCGTCAAGTTCGTTCCGGTGAGAACGACGGTGGTGCCGCCGGTGACCGATCCGACATTGGGCACGATCGTGGTCAAAGTGGGCACCGCGACGTAGGTGTAGGCGACGCCGTTGCTGGTTCCGCCCGCTGTCGTGACGGTGACCAGTACGGTCCCGGCCGTTCCGGCCGGAGTGACCGCCGTGATCTGGGTGGCGGAGTCGACGGTGAACGAGGTTGCTGGTGTCCCACCGAAACTCACCGCCGTCGCACCGGTCAGGGCCGTGCCGGTCAATATGACGGTGGTGCCGCCGGTCACCGGGCCCGCGCTCGGCACGATCGTGGCCAATGTGGGCACCGCGACATAGGTGAATGCGACACCGTTGCTGGTTCCACCCGCTGTCGTGACAGTGACCAGCACTGTCCCGGCCGACCCGGCCGGGGCGACTGCGGTGATCTGGGTGGCGGAGTCGACGGTGAACGAGGCCGCTGGTGTGCCACCGAAACTCACCGCCGTCGCGCCCGTCAAGTTCGTTCCGGTGAGAACGACGGTGGTCCCGCCGGTCACCGGACCCGCATTCGGCACGATCGTGGCCAATGTGGGCACCGCGACGTAGGTGAATGCGACACCGTTGCTGGTTCCGCCCGCTGTCGTGACAGTGACCAGCACGGTCCCGGCCGTTCCGGCGGGGGCGACGGCGGTGATCTGCGTCGCGGAGTCGACGGTGAACGAGGTTGCCGGTGTGCCACCGAAACTCACCGCGGTCGCACCCGTCAGGTTCGTCCCGGTCAGTACGACGGTGGTGCCGCCGGTGACCGATCCGACATTGGGCACGATCGTGGTCAAAGTGGGTACGGCGGCGTAGATGTAGGCGACGCCGTTGCTCGTTCCACCCGTTGTCGTGACGGTGACCAGCACCGTCCCGGCCGCATGGGCCGGTGCGACCGCGGTGATCTGGGTGGCGGAGTTGACGGTGAACGAGGTTGCCGGTGTGCCACCGAAACTCACCGCGGTCGCACCCGTCAGGTTCGTCCCGGTGAGAACGACGGTGGTTCCGCCGGCGATCGGTCCCGTGTTGGGGACGATCGTGGTGAGGGTGGGCACGGCGACGTAGGTGTAGGCGACGCCGTTGCTGGTTCCGCCCGCGGTGGTGACGGTGACCAGCACGGTTCCGGCCGACCCTGCAGGAGCGACCGCGGTGATCTGGGTGGCGGAGTTGACGGTGAACGAGGTTGCCGGTGTGCCACCGAAACTCACCGCGGTCGCACCCGTCAGGTTCGTCCCGGTCAGTACAACGGTGGTTCCGCCGGCGATCGGTCCCGTGTTGGGGACGATCGTGGTGAGGGTGGGCACCGCGACGTAGGTGTAGCCGACGCCGTTGCTGGTTCCACCGGCTGTCGTGACGGTCACCTGCACCGTCCCGGCCGAATGGGCCGGTGTGACCGCGGTGATCTGGGTGGCGGAGTTGACGGTGAACGAGGTTGCCGGTGTGCCACCGAAACTCACCGCGGTCGCACCCGTCAGGTTCGTCCCGGTGAGAACGACCGTGGTTCCGCCCGTCACCGATCCTGACGCGGGGGTGATGCTGGTCAGCGTCGGCACCGCGGCATAGGTGTAGGCGACGCCATTGCTGGTTCCCCCCGAGCCGGTGACAGTGACCTGCACCGTCCCGGCCGCATGGGCCGGGGCGACGGCGGTGATCTGGGTGGCGGAGTTCACGGTGAATGTCGTTGTGGTCGTGCCGAACCGGACGGTCAACGGGCCGGTGAATCCGGTGCCGGTGATCGTCACGTTGTTCCCGCCCGCAGTGGGTCCGGCGGTCGGGGAGATGGAGGTGATGGTCGGAACGACGACATAGGTGTAGGTGACCGGGTTGCTGGTGCCACCCGGTCCGGTGACGGTGACCGACACGATCCCGGTGCCCGCGGGGGCGACGGCGGTGATCTGCGTGTCGGAGTTGACCGTGAACGAGGTCGCCGGTGTGCCACCGAAATTCACCGCGGTGACTCCCGTCAGGCCCGACCCGGTGAGTGTGACCGTCGTTCCACCCGCGGTCGACCCCTGGCTGGGACTGATGCTGCTCAGCGCGGGAACCGCGACATAGGTGTAGGGCACCCCATTGCTGGTCCCCGCCGAGGTGGTAACGGTGACCTGTACCGTACCGACTGAGCCGGCGGGGGCGACCGCCGTGATCTGCGTCGGTGAATCCAGGGTGAAAGTCGTTGCGGTAGTGCCGAATCGCACGGTAATCGGACCAGTGAACCCCGTACCGGTGATCGTGACGCTGGTTCCCCCCGTGGTGGGTCCCGAGGTCGGGGAGAGAGACGTGATGGTAGGCACGATGCTTGCCTCCTTGCTGCTGTGAATTTCCTCTGGTGCACCCGGGCGGTTGCCCGAGTTGCTGTGGCGGCCCGCAACTTCCATTAACGTCCCTGAAACACGCCACCGGCCGGCCCGAGGGGTTCGGTTTCGTCCGTTATCGGATTTCCGCCACCTGTCGAAGATCTGGAGACTCCGGTCGGGTCGGCAAACCCCTACCGGCCCTGCGTCCGATCGCCCTGATCACGAGCACCATCGCAGCCGTTGGATACAACGCCGCCGTAACCTCGAGACCTGCGCCGCAACGGGTTTCGTCACTGGTGCGACCACTCGGCGGCGGCGCTCTGACGCGATCACCGTGCCGGTGAGATCGCCGATCCGCAGGATTCCGCGCGCACCGTCGACGCCGACGCCATCGCAGCTGGTAGCCGGGCCGTCCAGACGGCTGGCATCCCACCGCCACCGGGTTCGTTTCGGTCCGTTTCCGAATACCCGCTCCGCCTAAGGCTTCTGACGCTCAGCCGGGCCTGAGGTAGGAGTTGGGTGCACCCGGCGCGGAGAAATAATCATCCCCGACCACGGTGGCTCTACTCGCTGTCGACATTCGCGGGTGGCACGGTGCTGATGCCAGCGATCGAAGGCTGGACGGCGGTGTCGAGTGCGTGGGCGATGAGTGACCACGATCGGGCTGGTTCGTCGGCAAGGTCCAAGCGGGAAAACGGACGAAAACGGATCGGAGATGCATTGCTCTGCAACAGGGTAGGGGGCTTACTGGAAGCAACCACCCGGTGCAGTCGAGGAATCACGATCGCGGCAAAGGAGGCAGTGTCGTGCCTACCATCACCTCCCGCTCCCCGACCTCGTGGCCCACATCGGGAGACGCGAACGCGCTGTCGTGGGTACCGGCTTCGCCGGTCCTTTGATCGTGCGATTCAGTACTGCCGCGACCACCTTCACCATTCGGACACACAGGTCACGGCGTTCGCGCCGGCAGGTCACTGCCACCCCTCGGAGGGACCCAGCAACAGGGTCTGTTACGTTGCGATACCTGCCTTGAACAGCAGCAGTCCCATCCAAGGGGCTGCCGCAGGCGGAGCAACGGCCCAGCCTCACCGGGACCGGCCTGTCGACCACCACTGCGGTCGCTTTCGTTGGCAGCATTGCGACTACCTCGTTGACCATCGACCCGGACATGCAGCTTTTGCGCTCGCCCCGGCCGGGAGGGGACGGTACAGCTCACCGTGCCACGGTGGGTGGGATCGGTAACAGAGTCTCCTAAGCCTATGTCCGAGCGGTACTGCGTCCGGGCGGTCACCGGACAGCCTTGATGGCCCGTGCGAGCTGCGGTTGTAAATCGAGTCGCCGCCACTTGGCGGCGGTTTTCAGGGGTAAGGGGGTTTCATTGGCTACCGTTCTGAAGATGTTGCTGGCCGAGCAGCATCTCAAGAGCTATTCGGATTTCCTGGCCGCGTACGATAGGTGCGCCGCGCAACTCGATCCTCCCATCCCTCCTGGTTACGGGCCCGCGAAGACGCAGTTCTACCAGTGGCTTTCGGGCAAGATGGTCGGGCTTCCCCGCGACTACCATTGCCGGGTGCTGGTCAGGATGTTCCCTGGCTGGACGATCGAGAGATTGTTTCAGATGGCCGATGCCGCTCGCGCGCACGAGTCGGATCCTCCCGGAACGGATATCGAGCTCGGGGCATTTCTCGGGGCTGAGATGATCACCGGCGGGATCACTCTCGTGTATCCGACCTTCGAGCTTCCACTACGGCCTGTGCAAGCACTCGGTGCGGCCGAGGCCCCCTCTCGGTGCGCATTCGGGAAGGTCCGCGCATTTGCGGCCGATCATCGCTCGGATGTGCTGGCTGCCTTACCAGAGAAGGAAGTTCGCGGACTGCTGTACGTGTTTTCTGTGCTGCAGCGCCACACTGGTCTTTTGACTGATATCCGGAGCGACCGGGACGTCGTCGCGCACAGCGACCGCCCCTATATCAGCTTTGGACTGACTTGCAACGACTGCACACGCATGTACCTCGAAAGTGCCGATCGTCCGCTTTTCACTCTCAATGGCACTGGCGCTGAAGGTGGTTCCCGTGTCGAGCAGTTGGAGTTGACGGACGGTAGCCGGTACGGCTCGAGCGGAGAGCACAGTATCGGCGTGATCGCGCGGGTGCGACCGAGCCCGGATCTGCATCCCGACCGATTCTGGATATTCTGCGCGGGCTTAGGCCCGCGTGGTACCACCGCGGCAAGCTGGTATCTCGCCAACTCCTGGAGTCCCTTGCAGCGACGTGCCGGCGATCGCGAGTTCGTCGCAGTCGTCGGTGTCGATAGGGACTCCGACGATACGGCCCGTTTGGAGCATCTGCTGATCGAATCGGCATCCTGACACGCAACCCCTATTGCCGTTGTATGAGATCGCCGCCGATAGGTTGTAGTCGACTGCAAACTCGCTCACCCTCGGCCGAGCAACGGGATCGCATCTCCTCCGTCGGTGGTTGGGAATAGAGTTGCCGTGCAACATATTCGATCGCATCGCACACGGATCAGCACGATTGATCAGCGAACGCTCTTGACTTTCATCACCGAGAAACCGAACACGGCGACCCCGGCTGTGGTGTGTTGAACTCTCGAGGTCGCGAATGCGACCGCGAAGGCGAGGGTTCCTCTCATGATCCACGGCCGACGGCGACCGAAACGACTAGTGGCGCGGTCACTGAGCGCCCCCGCCGCGGGAACGCGACCGCGGCACACAGCGCGGCGAAGCCACCCGAGCAATTGAAGGCGGGATTCCGGGTCACACGCGGCCGGGATCGGCGCGCTGATCTCCCCGGCCTCGTGAAGAGTGTTGTATGCCTGGATCAGTCCCGCGATCCCGGCCGGGATGCCGACGACAGCCCCTCCGATGATCGGGCCCAGAGCGGCGCCCAGCGCCAGCCTGGGCAGGCACCCCTCCGATCGCACCGACCACCGCGCCGACGGTGCGCAGTCCGTCGGCAGGGCCACAGATGGAACCGCACCAGGGACTGTGCCTGCCGACCCATACCGGCGTAAGCGGTAGCCACCGCCGCTCGGCGTCGATGTCAGAACTGGGGCGGGAACCTGCTGTCATAGCCTGCCCCGGGCTGGAAGCCGTCACCACAGGGCAAAACCGCCGCAGCCGACCGCGCGGTATCGTGAAAAACTAGGGAGCAGGACCGGCGCATGGGCGATATCGACCCGTTGAAGACTCAGCACGCCGTGATCCCGGCGGTCACGGCGGAACTGGCAGAAGCAGGATTCACCGACGCAGAGGAGATCGGGCGCGGCGGGTTCGGGGTGGTGTATCGGTGCACCCAAGCGGCGCTGGAGCGGACGGTGGCGATCAAGGTGCTCACCGCAGCCCTGGAGGAGGGGAACCGGCAGCGGTTCGTTCGGGAGCAGCGGGCGATGGGCCGGCTGACGGGGCACCCGAACATCGTGGGGGTGTTGCAGGTCGGCACCACCGCGTCCGGACTGCCGTATCTGGTGATGCCCTACTATCCGCAGGACTCCCTCGACGCCCGGATCCGCCAGCACGGTCCACTGTCGATGCAGGAGACGGTGCGGCTGGGGGTGAAGCTTGCGGGGGCCCTCGAGACCGCGCACCGGGCTGGCATTCTGCACCGCGACGTCAAACCCACTAACATCCTGATCAGCGACTACGGTGAACCGGCACTGACCGACTTCGGGATCGCACGTATCCTCGGCGGATTCCACACCGCCACCGGCACGGTTACTGGTTCGCCGGCGTTCACCGCGCCGGAGGTACTGGCCGGGGAGGTACCCACTCCCGCAGCCGATGTCTACGGGCTCGGCGCGACGTTGTTCGCCGCGTTGACCGGGCACGCGGCGTTCGAGCGGCGAAGCGGCGAACAAGTCGTAGCCCAGTTTCTGCGGATCACCACACAGCCGGTCCCTCATCTGCGCGAGCAAGGCATCGACGAGGACCTTTCGACGGTGATCGAACATGCCATGGCTCGCCCTCGCGAGCAGCGGCCCTCCGCGGCGGCGTTGGGTGAGCAGCTGCGGCATCTGCAGGCCGGGCGCGGGTGGCCGGTCGACGAGATGGCGGTACGGCCGGCAGCGGGTGCCGGACGGGAAGAAAGCGCCCCGGTTCCTTTGATTCCGCGGGTCACCGGCCCCCCGCCGTTCGGTTCGTCGGTCAGCGCAAACGGGCCGTTTCCCCTCGAGCTGACAAGCTTCATCGGCCGCCGTACCGAATTGACCGAAGCGAAGAATCTGCTGGGGCGTTCCCGGCTGGTGACGTTCACCGGGATCGGCGGGGTGGGCAAGACCCGACTGGCGTTACGAGCGGCGACCGGCGCGCAACGAGAATTCGCCGACGGAGTGCGCTTGGTCGAACTCGGGCAGCTGCACGACGGTGCGCTGCTACCCGGCGTGATCGCCGCCTCTCTAGGGGTGCGCGCACAAGGGCAGCCGGTGCTCCACGTGCTGATCGACTACATCGCGCCACGGCAGCTGCTGCTGGTGCTCGACAATTGCGAACAAATCGTGGATACGGCAGCGAAGGTCGCCGAGACCTTGCTGCGCGCCTGCCCGCGCCTACGGATCCTGGCCACAAGCCGCGAACCTCTCGTTGTCGGCGGGGAATCTGTGCTGCGGGTGCGGCCGCTGACCGTTCCTGACCCGGATCGGCAGCCATCGCTGCGAAGTGCGGCCCGCTATGACGCGGTCACCTTGTTCGTCGAACGGGCCGCCGCCGCGGTGCCGGGCTTTGCGCTCACCGAGGACAATCTCGCCGCGGTGACCGAGATCTGCCGTCACCTCGACGGGCTGCCGCTGGCGATCGAGCTGGCGGCGGCCCGGCTGCGGGCACTGTCACCAGAACAGATCCTGGCGCGGCTCAGCGACCGATACTCGCTGCTGACCCACGGCAGCCGCAGCGCGCCCAGCCGCCAGCAGACCCTGCGGTTGTGCATCGACTGGAGTTACTCGCTGTGCACCGCGGCCGAACAAGCGCTCTGGGCCCAGCTGTCGGTGTTCGCCGGCAGCGTCGAACTCGACGCCGCCGAACAGGTGTGCCGGAATGACTTCGCAGCGCAGGACCTGCTCGACGTACTCACCGCCCTGGTCGACAAGTCCATCCTGATCCGGGAGGAGTCGGACTCGGTGGTGCGGTTCCGGCTGCTCGAGACGGTGCGCGACTACGGCCGCGACAAACTCGATGAGGCGGGCCAGTACACGGACCTGCGGCGCCGACATTTGGACTGGTATCGGCAGCTCGCCGAGGACGCCGACGCCGACTGGATCAGCCCCCGCCAACTCGACTGGATCGCCCGCCTCGACCGCGAACAACCCAACCTGCGCCAGGCATTGGACTTCTGCCTGACCGACACCGATGCGGAATCCGATGCCGCGTTGTCGATAGCGTCGGCGTTGCAACCGTTCTGGTTCACTCGAGGCCAAGTCGGTGAGGCGCGGCACTGGCTCGACCTCGCCCTCGCCAGGCGGCCCACGCCCGCTACCGCCGTCCGCGCCAAGGCGTTGTGGCGCGCCGTCCTGGTGGCCGAGGCCCAGGACGACCGCACCTCGGCGTCCGCAGTGGTCGTACAGACGCAGACGCTGGCCGAACGGACCGAGCACCCGGTCGTGCGCGCATTCGCGGATCTTGCTCTCGGCCTCTATTCGCTCCGCAGCAGCGACCCGCAGCGCGCACGCGCACCTCTGGAAGCTGCCCTCGAGTCGTTCGCTGCGCAGGGCGACATCTACGGGCAGGTGTTTGCCCTGGTCGGGCTCGGATGGACGCACGAGTTGCAGGGAGACAACGCAGCAGCTCTCTCGTACCACGGGAAGGCCCTCGCAATCACCGAATCATATGGCGATTCCATATATCGGTCATATGCCTTGTGGGGCACGGCGGTTGCCGCGTGGCGCCACGGTGATCGTGAGGGCGCGCTGCGGCAGCTGCGGCAGTGGCTGCAACTGATCAGGCAGCAGAAGGACCCGCTCATGGCCGCGACAGCCCTGGAGACATTGGCGTGGATTGTGGGAGTCGAGGGCAGCAGCGCGCGGCTTTCCGCCGTGTTGCTGGGCGCCACGAACGGACTGCAGCAGTTGACGGGCACCTCCGCGGTGTTCTTCCCGAACTTGCTGGTCCATCGCGAGGATTGCGAACGAGCGGCCTGTCGCGCGCTCGGGCGGCGCTCCTTCGATGCCGCCTATCACGAAGGCGCCGCACTGGATCTCGACGCCGCGATCGGCTACGCCCTGGGCGAGCAACCCCCGGCCGCGACTCGCGGTCCGGGTCCGTCGGCGGATCTGACGACCCGGGAGCGGGAGGTGGCCGACCTCGTCGCCGACGGCCTGACCAACAAAGCCATCGCCGCCCGCCTGCAGATCTCCCAGCGCACCGCGGAGGGACACGTCGAACACATCCTGACCAAACTCGGATTCACCCGGCGCGCCCAGATCGCCGCCTGGGTCGCCGAACGGAGCCGATGAGCACACACTCGAGAGCGCTGACCTCGGCCGTGCACGCCAGCTGAGCCGAGGCGCGCGTGCCACCTCCCGCGCGGCTGCTGCCGGGTCGGTATCAGTATCGGATTGAGAACGGCGAGTGGGCGGTCGGGGGCCAACTGCCGAGCGGATGGCGGAATCAGTTGTATCCGGGTCAGTTTGATGTCACAACTGGACAGGAACATGCTCAAATACGTTGCGGCCGTTCCGCAACAAGTGCCATTGGCATTGGTTGACGCAGATTCTGACGAAGTACGCCCTCCACCGCCGCGACAATATCTGGCCGGTGGCCGTCGTAGGATTCGATTGGTTGGCTTCGGTCCGGTCTCTGCGTCAAAGGAGTTGCGGCGTGGGCGGAATCGCGTATCGAGTGCAGTTGTTCAAGCTGATTTTGTGCTGCCGGGCGGCTGATCGGGCGGGGCCGAGGCGAATTCGGGCTTCTGTGGGCGCCAGGCTATGAACCAGCTCCTGCGTTCGGCGCGTACCCTATCCATTGGGGATCGCTCAGCTGGAACGAGTCGGCGCGGCGATGTCATGGCAGGATTGGTGCTTTCGGTGATCGAGGATGAGGTGTGACGCCGTTCGGTGCGGGTACGACCGAGGTGGTGACGGCGGACCGGATCCGCGTTGCGCGAGTGGGTGAGTGATGATGAATATGAAGACGAAATCGCCCGAAACGGTGAAGTGCCGAGGATGTCGGAGCTGGTGGCCACTGAGTGCGCACAATGTCTGCCATTGTTCCCAATGCCATCAGACGTTCACCGGTGACAAGGCCGCGACTCGGCACTTGGTTGTGGATTATCGTCACAAACCGCATGTCAGCTGTCGAACACCGCAGAGCGTCGGCCTCGTTGATGCCGGCCGCGATTATCCCTGCTGGGGCTTGCCGCAGAATTAGAGTCCATCCGGCGGTGGGCAGTCGCAATTACTCGGCAGGGCCCTTCCGCACGTTTCGAGTGCAATGCCTCGCAGGCCAGCCGGTCGCCGAGTGCGTTGCCGGGGATTCGCCTAACGCATGGTCAGTCGGAGATAACGAGATCTACTACAAAATGGCCGATTTCGCGGATGCCGTCGTCGAGGCAGCGGCTCGCCTCATGACACTCCCCGCGGGGAGCGCGTTTGGACACTGCAGGGTGCCTCAGCGTGTTCGGGGTTGGGACAACCGATATCAGAGCGCTGCGAGAGCTACTGCGGCGGCCCACAGCTCTCGATCGATCGGATCGTCCGGTACACCGCGATCGGCCGACCGGAACGTTTCCACGACATCGGCACCGAGGTGGTCCCGGGATGCCGTCCACAGATTGCCCCGCGCGTCGGCGGTCCGCATCACGGCCGCTTCCGCGTGGAATCCGAACCCCCACAGCGTCTGACGGGGCGCCCGCGAGAACACCATCGTCGCCAAGTCTTGGAACGGTGGATCAGTCGATGTCGGCTGCGTGAGAACGCCGATCTGATCCGGCCCCGCCAGGGTGAGACCAAGAAAGAGGGGAGTGAAGTCCCACTGCTCGTTGGCTCCTAACAAGGTGACGGTTACGGTTCTGATCAACTCGTCGGACGGGTACAGAATCGTTCTCGACATGCCTGCCTTCCCTGGGATGGGCTGCGCTCGCCTCGCCACGGTACTGGTTTGCTGCGAACGCGTGGGCCAGGGCCGCGCATTCGCCCTCGACGTAGTCGACGATCTTGTCCTACCACGATGGTGTCCCCGAATCCCCGCCATACAGGTTGGGGATCTCGGGACGTTTCATCCACTCCAAAGACCCCGGTGGAAATGTGATGTCCTCGGGGGCGCCACCGACGACCGAGAGCTGGTTGGCGTTGGTCGAGCCATCCAGCCGGTAGCAGAATCATCCGTATTGAGCGGGGTCCCAGGTACGGGTCGGCTTGTTGGTGATGATGAACCGCAATGCCTTGATCATGATGTCACCTCCTTCCTGGGGCTCGGTCGGGCGTGGACAGGGCTTGTGGGGGTACGCCGCAGGGCGAACGGCCTGGGGGTCGCGGCATTGGTCACGATCGGGCGGGTATCACCGCCGCCGATGACGCGCAGAGAGGTGTTCTCGATGAGGGTGGTGGCTGCATCGGTGACCAGATCGTGGGCGACCGCGGCGCCGGCGCAGGTGAAGGGGCCGGAACTGAAGGGCACAAATGGGCCGTGTTCGCTCGGCCGAATCCAGCGGTCGGGTTGGAATGCCCCTGGTCTGGTCCAGTGTTCGTTGTCGTGATGGAGCAGATAGGGGCTGACGGACAGCAGGTCGCCGGTCTGGAAGGCGATCCCCCCGAACTCGGCGGGATAGGGGACGGAACGGCTGACCATCCAGGAGACCGGCCGGTGCCGCAGGGCCTCACGTACCACCCAGTCGACGGGCCAAGGCCATGGTGAGCCGGGAGAGTGGAGACTGCCCAGCAGCACCGACCACGCGAGCGAGTAGCCCAGCGGTCCCACAATGGACCGGAACATCAGCACATACAGCTGCGCCACCGTTGTATCGGCGACGCCGTCGGGACAGGCACCGATCACGGTATCGAGCAGATCCCGTGGTTCGGCTTCCGCAGTGCGGCCGGTGACGCTGCGCCGGTCCCGGATCTGCTCGTTCAGCGCGGTGGACAGCTTGGCGCGCAGCAGCTGCGCCCGCGCCCGCTGCGCCATTCGGGCCGGCCGAAGCGCGCCCACGCGCGCATTTCGCTCCAGTAACTGCCGCAACTCGGGAGAACCATCGGGGTGCAGCAACACGTCCGCGGTGCATCGATACACCAGCTCGACCCCCGCTGCGGGCCAGCGGGTGACGGAGGGCATTTCGATCACCGCCGCCGCCAGGGACTCGCGATACTCGGGCGTATGCGTCCGCAGAAACGCGCGCACCGCGCGGCCGAAATCGACCTGAGCAGACCGCGAAGGCAGCATAGAACCGAAGAACCCGGACTTCCCCGCATTGAAAGCGCGGTCACTCAACACCGTCAGCGCCAGACCCGTATCGCCGACACACCACCCGCCCCACGGCAGCCCGAACACCTCTACCGGGCTGGTCCGGCGCAGATTCTCGAGGAAACCCAACGGATCACGCCGGAACCGGCGCATTTCTGCAAAACCCATCGGACGGTCCTCTCATAGAGAGGGTGAGCGATTCATCAGATGTTTTCGAGCGGATTTATCCACTGGCTGTGCGTACAAACGCAGATCAAGCACAGTCGCGACTAATTTTAACTAATACAAGCGAGGCCGTGGAGGTCGACCACGAGGCGAGTTTCCCGGCACCGCCCGGGGCCTATCGAACACGGTGCCAGCAGTGATATCGGTTCACGATCACCCGCGACCGGTCATTGAGGTCTAACCGGTGCAAACCCGATCCGCCTCAGCAAGGGTTCCCGTTGCCAGGCGCGCGTACATGAACATGTCGCGGCGTCGATTGCCGACCTTCTGCCACGATCTGAGGAGCCCTTCGCATTCGAAACCGGCTCTCTCCGCAGTGCGGATCGAAGCGCGGTTCCAAGGTTCCACATAGAGCTGGAGCCGTGGGATATGCAGCTCTTCCAGCGCCCAGGTAGCCATTGCCGCCAGAGCATGCGCGGCGACGCCATGGCCGCGGGCAGAGCGGACCACCCAGTAGCCGAGCGATGCGCGGCCTTCGTCGATGTCCTTCAACCACAGGTCGATACTTCCCAGTGGTGTGTTGTCCTGTCGCCGGGCGATCACCATCGGGTATCCGGTTCGATCGGTCGCTCGTTGCCGCTGGCGTTCGACAAACCGCGTTGCGGCCTCGCGCGAGCAGGTCGCCGGCACCGTGGTTATCGGAATCAGGTCGTCGGCAGAGGCTTCCCTAACAAGCTCGAGATCTGCCGCAGACAACGACCACGGGCGGAGTTCCAAGTCTGCGGTGGCTCTCAGATGCGGTATTTGCAGAGCATTATCCATGGTCAGCCTCCCCACAATATGCACAGGATATCGGCCCGGTGTCACCATTTCCACTTCCATTTCCGAGTACCGCAGGCACACGCCGACCCCGCAATTCGATCGCCTCCGGCAGGCATCGGCCGGTTCACCGCGCGATAGAGGACGGAGCCGAGCCGGAAAGCTGGGCAGGTCTCCGTCCCGAAGGTAGTACCGAACTCCTCGGGCTGAAAGGCGCTACTTCGATCCGGGCGAACGTCACCTCGCCCGGCGGGAAGTCGCCAATGGTATCGGCGCATGGATGCTGTCACACGTGATAAATGGGGGATCGTGGTCGCGTTGTGTCGATTGGCTAAACGGGTTGTGGCAGACAGAATCCCCGCACCTGTGCCAGAACGATGTCAAAACGTCGGGCCAACCGGCAAAGGACAACTGGCGCAGGCATATCGTGGCCGCGGTGTGCTGGACAACGCGAGTTCGATCAGCTCGATTCCCGCGTTTCCAGGCCGACGGCGTCGGCGAGTTCTTGGCGGTGGCGATCGAGTTCGGGGTATTCGGTGCTGAGCTCCCCCATGCAGTCGGCGAGGGCGTCGGCGATGGCGTTGAGTTTCTGCTGGATGGCTTCGTCGGAGCGGGACTGAGTGTTTTGCAGCAGTGCCACCAGCAGGAAGGTGACGATGGTGGTGGCGGTGTTGATCACCAGTTGCCAGGTGTCGATGCTCGGCAGCACCAGGAAGGTCGGCGCCCACAGCAGTACCAGCAACACGCAGAACACGAAGAAGCCCGCCTTCGAGGTGAGGGTGGCGGTAGCGGTGGCGAATCGGTCGAAGATCGTCAGTGGGCCGCGCACCTCGGAAGGCATTGTCTTGGTGCCGCTTTCGGAATGTGCCGCCTTGGTCTGCATTAGCCGTCCCTTCTTCGAGCCGACGAGATGATCACTCGCCGGGCCGAGGTCGGATAGCCACGTTTCGGGTTCTCAAACAAGAGCTTCGCGCCCGTGAGCTGGCCACCGAACCGGCCATGGCGCTGACCGAGGTCACCAAGGCCCTGATGGCGGGCAACGCCCATCAGGCCGAGTCGATCGATTCGGTGCGGACTGACAACGGCGATTCCACTCCGTTGTCGATCGTTGAGTCTTTGTGTGCCGAGGAGTCCGGCGCTGACCACCCTGGGTGTCCCAAATGCAGGTCTCGCGTATTCTCGCCCGAGTTCTCGACTCCCTGAGTGAGCAGGCGCTCGGCACCGACGAGGCTGCTGCCGGATAGCCATATCTCGACACAGCCATCGGTCGTCGGCCAGGTTTATCGGGGTAGGGCGGGGTATCCGGGCCGCAGGAGGTGATCGGCATGCCGAAGGCATGGTCGGACAAACAGGAACGGCAGTACCGGCACATCAAGGATTCGGAGAAGGATCAGGGCGCGTCGAACCGGCGGGCTGAGGAGATTGCGGCGCGCACGGTGAACAAGAACCGGGCGCAGTCCGGGGAGTCCAAGACCGCGAGCCGATCCTCGGTGCAAGACAAATCGCCGCAGCAGCGTGGTGGGCAGCGGTCGGGCACCCATCGGCCTAAGGGGGCCACGCGTGACCAGCTGTACAACGAAGCCAAAAAGCGCAACATAGACGGCCGTTCGAAGATGAACAAGGACGAGCTGGCAAAGGCGCTGGGCCGCAACTGAGTCGTGATCGGCGCCGGGCGACATGTTGGAGGGATGGTGTGTCGGCAGCGGGTGAGCTCGCTGAGCGGGCTGAGCGGTACGAGCTGACAGTGGCCGTCGCCGAGTCGTTGACCGCCGGAAACATCGCGGCATCTCTTGGCGCGGAAGAACATTCGGCAGTGTGGTTTCGTGGCGGGATCGTCGCGTACACGACGGAGGTCAAACAGCGGGTACTCGGCGTTCCCGATGTACCCGTGGTGTCCGAAGCCGCGGCCGTCGCGATGGCCAAGGGCGTGCGTTCCCTGATGGAAGCGGATCTGGCAGTGGGCGTCACCGGTGTGGGTGGGCCAGGCCCCCAGGAGGGCGAACCGCCCGGTTCGGTCTGGTTCGCCCTCGCCACGCGGCGCGGCACGGTGGCCAGTCACCGCCGGTTCGACGGCGGACCGCAGCAGGTGGTCGACCAGACAGTGCAGCACGCCGTCGAATTGTTATTGGCGGCAATCGAAGCGCCGGACTGAGTCGAAGCCGGCGACAACAAGCCCATTCACAGAATCGGTCTGCCCCCGGTGACGGCCACGCGTGCGCCCGAGATGTAGCTGCCCTCATCGGAGGCGAGTAGCACATAGGCTCCAGCGAGTTCGGCCGGTTGCCCAGCCCGGCCGAGTGGGGTGTTCTCACCGAAGTGGGCGACCTTGTCCACCGGCATCGTCGAAGGAATCAAGGGCGTCCAGATCGGCCCGGGCGCGACGCTGTTGACCCGAATCCCCTTCTCTCCCAACAGTTGTGCCAGGCTCGCGGAGAAGTTCGCGATGGCCGCTTTGGTTGCTGCGTAAGGCGCCAGCGTCGGGGAGGGCATATCGGAATTGACCGACGAACTGCCGATGATCGATGATCCCGGCGGCATATGCGGCAGCGCGGCGCGCACGAGGTGGAAATACGCCCCGACATTGAGCCGGAATGTGTAGTCCCATTCCTCGTCAGTGATTTCGGCGAGCGTGTGGTGGGTCATCTGATAGGCGGCATTGCTCACCAGGACGTCGATCTTGCCGAATTCGGCCACCGCACGATCGATAACGGACCGGCAGTGCATCGGCTCGGCCAGATCGCCACTGACGAGGACACACCGCTGACCGGCCTGTTCGACCAGTTCGGCGACCCGTTTGGCGTCGTCGTGTTCATCCAGATAGGAAATCAGCACGTCGGCGCCCTCGCGGGCGTAGGCGATCGCGACGGCGCGCCCGATACCGCTGTCACCGCCGGTGATCACCGCCACCTTACCGGTCAACCGGCCGGACCCGCGATAGCTGCGCTCACCACAATCGGGCACCGGCGACATCTGATCCTGACGCCCCGGCGGTGTCTGCTGCTGTTCTGGAAATCCCATGGTCGGTCATCCTTTCTGTGGAACGTAGGGGGCCGACCGCCCGCCGATGCTGATCACCCATTCGCTCGCGAAGACGGTGAACAGGGCTACGAGCTGCGACGGCGGCGGTCACATGCCACTGACCGAGAGCCGATGCGTGCCAGCTCAGGATCCAATGCGTGGGAGTCATCCATCAGGATTCCTCCCTTCCTGGTCTCGGACGCTCTCGCGGAACGGATACCCGAAGCCGGGCGAGCGAACCAGCGGCACCGGCCCGTTGGTGCACGCCCGCGCCGGGGGACCGAAGCGAGTGCACGAATTCACCTCCGGTGTAGTGCGCGGAACCCGGTCGAACTCCGCACGGGAGACGGATGGCTCAGCGCCCGAGACAGGTCCGAAGTCGCCCGCGGCATGATCGGCGCGACCGAACCCACCGTCGGTGTTGCTGTCCGGGCGGCAGCGCCGAGCGGATACTTAGGAGGTGAACGAGATAGCAGTCAGCCAACCGGCCGCGGCTGATGCGGTCGACCAGGCCATCGGCGGTGCTCCGCAAACCGTCGGCAGTTTCCGATTCTGGTTCGCCGATCAACGCTGGGAATGGTCAGACGAAGTCGCCGCGATGCACGGCTATGCCCCAGGCACCGTACAGCCGACCACGCAAATGCTGCTGGCGCACAAACACCCCGACGACCGCGACCACGTGGCCGAGTCCATCACCTTGGCCGCGCAGACCGGCGAGCCATTCTCGAGCAGACACCGCATCATCGACACCGCGGGCAGAGTCCACGAGGTGATAGTCGTCGGCGATCGCCTGCTCGACGAGTTCGGAACCGTGGTCGGCACCGACGGCTACTACATCGACCTCACCGCAACTCTCGCCCAACAGCGACAGGCCGCCCTCGATGAGACCCTGCCCGATCTGCTCGAAGCGCGCGCGGTCATCGAACAGGCCAAAGGCGTGCTGATGCTCGCCTATGCCATCACCGCCGAACAAGCATTCCGCGTACTGATCTGGCGATCACAGGAAACCAACACCAAACTGCGCGAGCTGGCCGCGCAACTGATCGTCGAACTACCCAGCGTGGGCGCGGCCCCGCCACACCGGCGCACCCAACTCGACCATCTGCTACTCACTGTGCACCAACGGATCGCACCAATCTGACGCGCTGCGCTCCCCATCCGCGTCTGGGCGCGAATAACATTGTGACACAGTAGTTTACGTTATCCAGCAATTGAGCAGGCAACGTCGACGCCAGTGTCGCGTCCGGCTGAATACTGACCCTCTGATTCCGGGTGAATTCTGACCCACCTGTGAACGATCATGAGGTGTTGAACGTGGAGGACTGGGCGGAGATTCGCCGGTTGCATCGCGCCGAGGGGATGGCGATCCGGGCTATCGCTCGGCAGATGAAGGTCTCGAAGAACACGGTCAAGAAGGCGTTGGCTCCGCATGCGCCGCCGCAGTATCAGCGCAAGCCGGGCGGGTCCGCGGTGGATGAGTTCGAGCCGCAGATCCGTGCGTTGCTGACGGAGTTTCCGAGTATGCCGACGACGGTGATCATGGAACGTGTCGGCTGGCAGCGTGGCCGGACGGTGTTCTTCGAACGGGTGCAGCAGTTGCGGCCGTTGTTCCAGCCGGTGGATCCGGCGTCGCGCACTGAATATCAGCCCGGCGAGCTCGCGCAGTGCGACTTGTGGTTTCCGCCGGTGGATGTCCCGTTGGGGTTCGGACATGTCGGTCGGCCACCGGTTTTGGTGATGGTA
The DNA here is from genome assembly GCF_050955995.1 of Nocardia sp. CA-119907. NCBI lineage: Bacteria > Bacillati > Actinomycetota > Actinomycetes > Mycobacteriales > Nocardiaceae > Nocardia > Nocardia sp. CA-119907. Next base: position 7,985,309 of record NZ_CP192091.1, on the reverse strand, counting down.
TCGGGTTATTCGCGGATCATCGCCGCGACGATGATCCCGACGCGCCAGAGCCCGGACCTGTTGGCCGGGCATTGGGCGTTGATTTCCGGGTGGGGCCGGGTTCCTCGAATACTCGTGTGGGACAACGAATCCGCAGTCGGTCAATGGCGCGGTGGCAAGCCGCAGCTGACCGAGACGATGAACGCCTTCCGCGGATCGCTGGGCATCAGGGTGATCCAGTGCCGGCCCCGCGACCCGGAGGCCAAAGGGCTCGTGGAGCGGGCGAACGGCTATTTGGAGACATCGTTCCTGCCGGGCCGAATATCCACTGGCCCAACCGATTTCAACACCCAGCTCGCTGACTGGCTGATCAAGGCCAACCAGCGTCACCATCGCCGGTTGGAATGTCGTCCGATCGATCGCTGGGAGGCCGACCGGCGGTCGATGCTCGAGCTGCCGCCGGTGGATCCGGTGGTCGGCTGGCGGTTCACCACCCGGCTTCCCCGTGATCATTACGTCCGCCTGGACTCCAACGACTACTCGGTGCATCCGGCCGCGATCGGTCGACGCGTCGAGGTCCGCGCCGATCTCCATGAGGTGGTGATCAGCTTGGCCGGTGCCGAACTCGCTCGGCATCAACGCTGTTGGGCCGATCACCAAACCCTCACCGATCCCGACCACGCGGCTGCGGCCGCTGACCTGCGCAACGCCCGGCGCCTAGTCGCGGTCCCCGCGATCGACACCGATGTCGAGCACCGAAACCTCTCCGACTACGACCGCATGTTCGACCTCGACGAGGCGAGCAGCAGCGAGGGAATCGCCTGATGGCCACCAAGACCGCAACGAACGGTTCACGCAACGTTGCCTCCGAAATCGCCTATCTTGCAAGGGCTCTCAAGGCTCCGACGCTCGGCAACGCCGTCGAGCGCCTCGCCGAGCGCGCCCGCGCGGAGAGCTGGAGCCACGAAGAGTTCCTGGCCGCCTGCCTGCAACGCGAGGTCTCCGCCCGCGAATCCCATGGCGGCGAAGGGCGCATCCGCTCCGCGCGGTTCCCGTCCCGGAAATCGTTAGAGGAGTTCGACTTCGACCACCAGCGTTCCCTCAAACGCGACACCATCACCCATCTGGGAACCCTCGATTTCATCACCGCCAAGGAGAACGTCGTGTTCCTCGGCCCACCCGGAACCGGCAAAACCCATCTGTCGATCGGACTCGGGATCCGCGCCTGCCAGGCCGGACATCGTGTCGCGTTCGCCACCGCCGCGGAATGGGTCTCCCGCCTAGCTGAGTCTCACCACGCCGGAAAACTGCAGGCAGAGCTGATAAAGCTCGGCCGGATTCCGCTGATCATCGTGGATGAAGTCGGCTACATCCCGTTCGAATCCGAGGCCGCCAACCTGTTCTTCCAGCTCGTCTCGTCCCGCTATGAACGGGCGAGTCTGATCGTCACCAGCAACAAACCCTTCGGCCGATGGGGCGAGGTTTTCGGCGACGACGTTGTCGCCGCCGTTATCTGACCATCGGTTCCCTGTGTCTATGACGTCCAATCCTTGCGGGTGACGGCGCCGAATCTGCTGTGGTGGACAGCAGGGTTCACCATGCCCAGGACGGGAGACGGGGTGCGGGTTCAGCGGGTGGTGATGCCCTCGGGCGAGGAGTCGGCGACTGTTTTGGCCGGCGGGTTGGTGGTGGAGTCGGTGGACCGGTTTCTGGCGCATCTGACCACGATCGATCGGTCACCGAACACGATCCGCGCCTACGCTCACGATCTGCGTGACTACTTCGAGTTTCTGGAATGCCGTGGGCTGCAATGGGATCGGGTGGTATTGGAGGATCTGGGCCGGTTCGTGGCCTGGTTGCGGCTACCGGAGAGTGCTCGCGACGGGCGAGTGGCTATGTTGCCCTGGGCTGAGGCGAATCTTGCTGCGGCGACAGTCAATCGGAAACTTTCGGCGTTGGCGTCGTTTTATGAGTTCCATCAGCGCCACGGTGTGGGCCTGGGCGAGTTGCTGACCCGGTGGCGGCCCGGACGGCGCGGTGGATCGTGGCAGCCGTTCTTGGCGCATCTGGGTGCGCGGCCGGAACGGCATCGCGCGATCTCGCTGCGGGCGGAGCGACGGCCGCCGCGAGAGCTGACCCAAGCCGAGATGACCGCCTTGATCAGCGCATGCGACCGGCTGCGCGACCGGTTCTTGCTGAGCCTGCTGCGAAGCACCGGTCTGAGGATCGGTGAAGCGCTGGGTCTGCGGCACGAAGACATTGATGCCCGTCGTCGGCTGATCGCGGTCCGGCCCCGGGTGAATGTGAACCGAGCACGAGCGAAGACCTGGTCGAGAGAGGTCCCCGCCGAGGCGGCCTTGTTCCGTCTCTATAGCGATTACCTGCATGAGGAATATGGGCTGCTCGATTGCGACTACGTGTTCGTCAATCTCTGGGGCGCTCCGGTCGGAGCGCCGATGAGCTACGCCAGCGTCGACCGGCTGGTGCGTCGGCTGCGAACCCGAACGGGAATCATGTTCTCGCCCCATCTATTTCGTCATTCTTACGCTACCGGTTTACTTCGTCGCGGCGTCGCCGCCGAAGTGGTGCAGAAGCTGTTGGGTCACTCGAGCATCAGCGTCACCGTCGATACCTACTCCCATCTGAAGATCGAAGACGCCCGCCGGGCATTGGCTGCCGCCGGGTTCCTCGACACCCCCGCCATGGAGACGAGCGAATGACCACGTTGCAGCCAATCCCGGACAGCGGCAACGTTTCCGGAACGAACGTGGCTGATCGACTGCGTCCCCGGTTCGCGCAGCCGGTGATCCTGGTCCACCCTGACGACCCGGTGATCGGTGGACCCGCATGCATGGTTCCGGTCTGCGAACGGCAGGCCGTGGTGCTGGGCAAGTGCTCGGCGCACCACCGGCGCTGGAACGACGACGGCCGCCCGGCCGACGTCGGCGCCTGGGCCGCCGCGACGCCGGCGAATCGCCGCTGGTTGCAGCAGCCGCGCAAGTGCGCCATCACGACCTGCCGCCGCAGTGGCCGCGAGAAGGGACTGTGCCATTCCCACTTCAGTCGCTGGGACAACCGGGGCCGCCCCGAGCTGGCCGAATGGATCACCGACGGCGGCGGAGGCCCAGAGTTGCCGGCCGCGACCGGATGCCGGTTCCCCGACTGCGGCCTGGACGCCGAGGGTGAGGCGGGATTGTGTGATCACCACCGCAGCCGGTGGATTCGTGCGGACCGGCCACCGCTGTCATCCTGGCTGATCAGCTGCTCTACTTTCGGGCAGGACCGATTCGATCTGCGTCCGTTACCGGTCCCGATGCGGCACGAGATCGCCTACGCGATCCAATGCCGCGTCGACGAACGCCGCACCCAGACCCGCCCGCATCAGATCCGGCGGCTGCTGCGCGCACTGCCGGGCGGCGGCGTCGCTTCGCTGCTGGATCGCGCACCTGATTCCTGGATGAGCTATCTCGGATTCTCCAGCGAGCGCGGCTACATCGAACGCCGGTTCCTGCTGGATGCGATCGGCTACCTGCACGATGTCATCGACGGCACCGGCTGGGACACGGAGTTCCCGCGCGATGTCTGGCTGCTGCGCAGACTCGGCTTCCCCGGCCGGGACGCGCAGTTCCGATTCACCGGCATCGAGCCGATCTGGTTGCGACAGTTGACCAAACGCTGGGCCCGCTGGCGGTTGTCGACGGGCATCGTGGTCGGCACCGTCGCTGCCGATATCCGCGCGCTCACCCTGTTCGCCCAATCGTTCCCGGTCCTGCACCGCGGCCCCGAAGCGCTCACCCGTGAACTGGTCGAGGTCCACCTGGCGCACCTGGCCGACCGGTTTCCCAACCCGAAAAGCCGCACCAGCCAGATCAGCAGCCTCGCTGGTCTGCTGCGCGCGGCCCGCCAGCACGGCTGGGAACCCCGCCTGGCACCGCAGGTCGATCTGTTCGCCGAGGACTATCCCCGCCTGATCGCCGGCGCACCCAGAGCATTGTCGGAGGCGGTGATGGCACAGCTGGAAAACCCGACCAACCTGGACCGCTTCGCTGACCCGCGCGGCCGGCTGCTGGCGCGGATCCTGATGAGCACCGGACTGCGCGTCGGCGACGGCAGCCGACTGCGCCTGGACTGCATCGTCCGGGACAACCAGAACGCGCCATACCTGCGTTACACCAACCACAAGATGCGCCGCGACGCGTTCGTCCCCATCGACACCGAACTGGCCGAGGCGATCACCCTCAACAGCAGGCCGTCCTCGCCGAGTTCGACGACCCAGAATATCTCCTTCCACGCCCGACCCGGAACCCCGACGGCAAGCTGCCGTTCAGCACCGCCACTTTCCGAGGCGAACTCCTGGAATGGTTACGCACCTGCGATATCCGCGACGAACTCGGCCGCCTGGTCCATGTTTCTCCGCACTGCTGGCGCCACACTTTCGGAACCCGACTGATCAACAACGAGGTCCCGCAGGAGACCGTCCGTCGTCTTCTCGATCACGATTCCCACGCGATGACCTCTCACTACGCCCGGCTCTCGGACAAGACCATCCGGCAACAGTGGGAACGCGCCCGCAAGGTCAACATCGCCGGCGAGCAGCTGGCTCCCGACACCGGGCCGCTCGCCGAGGCCGTCTGGATGAAGAACAATCTCGCCCGCGCGAAAATGGCTCTGCCCAACGGCTATTGCGCGCTGCCCGTGCAGCAGAAGTGCGAATTCGCCAACGCTTGTTTGACATGTCCGGTTTTCGTTACGACCCCGGAGTTCCTGCCGCAGCACCGCCACCAGCTCGAACAAACCCGAGCGCTGATCAACCAAGCCGACCACAACGGTCACCAGCGTCTGGCCGAGATGAACCGCACCGTCGAGAAGAACCTGCTCGCCATCATCGATGGCCTCACCACACCCGGCAGCTGCTGCAGCACCGGGAAATCCTGCACCTGCACCGGAAACGGCGACTCGCATGCCTGCTGACCCCAACCGACTCGCCGAGCACGCCCGCCGACGGCATCGCGAAACTCTGCAACGCGCCGAGCAGACCCTCACCGAACTGGCCGACGCCGGCCAACCGGTGACCGTCGCACGGCTGGCCGACCGAGCCGGGGTGTCGCGGTCGTGGATCTACACCCAACCCGCATTACAGGAGCGGATCAATCAGCTGCGCAACCGCCAGGCCAGCTCGGACCTTGTCCGCGACACCGTCACCCGGGCCAGTGACGATTCGATCCGCCAGCGGCTCGCCCTGGCCCACGAACGAACACGCGAGCTGCATGCTGAGAACCAGCAGCTCCGTGACGCGCTCGCGCACACCCACGGCCAGCTCCGCGTTGCGCGCCTCGGCACCGACGGCCAGCAGTTGGCCGAACTCGGCGAACTGCTGCAGCTGTTGCACGACTGGCTCGCTGCTGACCAAGCAGCCCGCGTCAGCCTGGACACCTTCATCGGCGCCCCCTGCACCTCGCAGCGCCTGCGCGAGAACCTGATCCGATTCGCCTATCTACTCGGCCAATTCGACCAACCACCATCCCCAACTACCGAAGCCCAGTAATCGAAGACACCTGTCCACGACGCAAATGCGCTGGTCAACAACATAATTTAGCAGTCGGGGCCGAGATAAGCGCCGCCATGATCGACCGCCTCGTCCACCACGCCGAAGTCATCTCGATGAAGGGAGACAGCTACCGACTCAAGGACCGAGACCTCGGCCGCGTCCCCGCGGCCAAAACCAACGACTAACCAACCAAAGGTGGGTCAGCCTTCGCCCGGACAGAACGGGTCACGATTCGACCGACGTTGACAGCCAGATGCGGTAAACGCTCAGAGCAGAGCCAATTGAGGTCGGATAACGCGTCGGCATTGCACGCGGGTGACCTCGAATGATCCAGCCGCATATGTGCATCACGTGTGGATGCACCGGCGAGGTCATTGCCCGGGTAATCGACTTTTGCAGCGAGGCCGCTGCGGCGGTTTCGATTCTGTTTTTGCGGGCACGCCTGGCACAGGTCCATCCCACGAGTGTTCGAGCCTGAGGAGTTGCGGTGTCTACTGATGCAATCGTCTTGTTGCGCGAAGACCACAAGGGGATCCGGAAACTGTTCCGTGATTTCGAGAAGGCGGGCGATAGCGCGCACGCTCTGAAAGGACGGCTGGTCGACAAGATCATCGAAGCGTTGACCGTGCACACCTATCTGGAAAACGAGTGCATGTATCCCGCGGTGCGCAAACTGGTGCCCGATCTGGAAGACGACATCCTCGAATCCTATGAAGAGCATCATGTCGCCGACGTCCTCGTGATCGAGTTGGCGGCGATGAAGCCCGAAGATGAACGTTTCACCGCCAAAGCCACCGTGCTGATCGAAAGCGTCGATCATCATATCGACGAGGAAGAGGGCGCCTGGTTCCCGAAGGTGCGCGAGCAGTTGGGGCGTAAGCAGCTTCAGGAGATCGGTGCCCAGATGATCGAGTTGCGGAAGAAGGCACCGCGATCACCCGCGCGGCCTGCGGCCTTGAAGAAGGCGCTCGATTCGATGACAGCGTGACGGGCGCTAGCTGTACCCATCCGATAATTCGCGCTGTCCCGTTGTGGCATGCGAGGCCGGCCTGACGGTTCGGCCGGTTGGAAGGGGATTCCAAGGTCTTCGGTGTGCGGCCATGCGACGTATACGGCTGCTGGTCTCGTCGACGCCGCCGAGGCTCTCAATAGTGAGGTGCGTTCAGCGGCCGCAAACCCGCTGAACCTCCGCTGAACGCGTCCCTGCCCTGCCCAGCAGTGCGGCGGGAAGGAAGCCGTAGCTCACGTGAAGACCCCCGGCGGGACACGGCGGGTTGCGGTGGATCGGAAGAGGCTCAGTAGTAGTGGCGTCGGCCCCCGACGGCGCGGCCCATGGACCCCAATGCCAGCAATACGAGCCCGATGACGAGGACGATGATCCCGAGGGTCCAGAGGATCGGGATGCTGAATATGAATCCAACGACGAGAAGGATGATTCCGAGAATGATCATGGCTAGCTACCTGGTTTCGCGGCGGTAATTCGAGGGCCGCCAACAAACCCTCCGGTGCTGGTATCGATCATGTGCGCAACGCCAGCACCGGTCACTGCGCCCATCCAACCAGGGCCATCGGAAGAGAATCCCACTGTGCGCCGCTGCCACATCGGATCTACCTTCGTCTGCACCAACCCCTGCTTGCCCGCGGTACCCAGGAAGAACCCTGGCAAACAGCTCGCATCTGCGGCGTACCGAATTTTCGTCGCAAGTGTTTCGGCGGTGGTTCAACTGGCGGGAGCGGGGTAAGCGGGCGGTGTCAGCCGATCAGTCGAATATGAGAGGTAGACCCATGGCCGAGCACAAGAGCGGTCCCCGCGAAGGCGCCGAAGGCGTCGTGGAGGACGTCAAAGGAAAGATCAAGGAAGCCACCGGAGCCGTCACCGGCCGCGATGAGCTGCGGGATGAAGGCCGCGCGCAGCAGGACAAGGCCGAATCCCAGCGCGACGCCGCACGCAAGGAGGCGGAGGCCGAAAAGGAGCGCGGCGAAGCAGCCACGCACGAAGCGCGGCAGCGCGCCCATCAACGCGGCGAGTAGCGGATCGCAGCCGCTGTGCGGCTGGGCCATTGAGTTGAATGCAGCGCACTATTCAAGGAGACGATGGAGCTATGTCCAGCAAAAATCTATCTGAAGAGCCCCAATCGGAGCGGGGAGCCAAAGGCTCGCGAGATAGCGGGTCGGATACGCCGGGCGGTGGATCGGCGGATCGCCCGGCCGGCACATTCGACCAAGAAGAAGTCACTTCAACACGCGACCACAACCCGACGGAAGAAAACACCGGCACGACCGGGACCGTCCCTCCGGGAGACGCGGAGCCGGCCGTACCGCCCTACGAAGGCCGCCGAACAAGCGCCAATTGAATTTCCGCCAGCAGTGCGGGCGGGGGGCACCGGCGCCAATACCGCAGGCGCTGTACAACCGGGTGAGCGACGCGAAGTTCAAAGCACCTGCCCCCGATGACACTCCCGGAGGGGCCACCATCTCCCCGGCCGACGAGCAACCCGCGTCGCAGGCCCCGGAATCGGGTACTGGGGCCATCAGAGCGGCGTAAGCAGAGCCGAGGACCGGCCCCGCGAATCCCGACCGCAGTGACATTCGACGAGGACGAGTATCTGGCTACTTAACGCCCTCGACAGTGCACGGTCTGCTTCGGTTGTGGGTCGCTCCCGTCGCGGGCAATTCCACGAAGTGCCCGCTTGCGCGCACCAGCGGCCGCAGACTCCACGTGTCGGGTTTGCGGTTCCTCGGTGCTGTTCCAGGGCTGTGCAGACGATGGTGTCGACACCGAATTCTTTGCGCGCCAATGCCTACCGTGGTGCTGGACTTGCGTGGCGCAGGCGTGCTGATTGAGTCACCGATGGTGGGTATGCGAACGGTATGACTGATACGCGCCCCCTTGCCCTGGTTACCGGAGCATCCAGCGGAATCGGGCTGGAACTGGCCAAGCAGTTCGTTGAGCACGACTACGACGTTGTGATCGCCGCCGAGGACACTGCCATAGAGATCGCTGCCGACCTCCTGCGCCGCCCGGGGGTGCAGGTGCGTGCGGTCCAGGTGGACCTACGGACATTCGACGGCGTGCGGCAGCTGTACTCGGCGGCGACCGAGGACGAACGGCCACTCGATGCGGTCGCCCTCAATGCCGGAATCGGGCGTGGTGGTTCCTTCGCCGATACCGATCTCGATGCCGAGTTCGACATCATCGACCTCAACGTGCGTTCGACGGTGCATTTGGCAAAACTCGTCCTCGGCGACATGGTCCGCCGCGATACCGGTCGCCTGTTGTTCACGTCCGCGGTCACATCGTTGATGCCAGGCGCTCGGCAGGCGGTATACAACGCGTCGACATCCTTCGTGCAGTCCTTCGCCGAGGCGTTACGCGAGGAAGTTCGCGACACGGGAGTCACCGTGACGGCCCTGATGCCGGGACCGACGGACACCGACTTCTTCCGCCGAGCCAAAATGCTCGGCACCGCGTTCGGGCGCGGACCCAAGGATGACCCTGCCGATGTGGCCCGCCAAGGTATCGACGCCCTGCTGGGCGACAAAAAGAAGGTAGCCGCAGCTTCCCTGCGTACCAAGGCGACGGTGACGGTCGGCCACATCCTGCCGGATTCGGTGAAAGCCATCGCCAACCGAGTCATGTCCGCGCCGCTGCCCCACCGGAATTGAAACTGTGGAGTTTTCGTGCGGTTGCGTCGAAGTAGTCCCTGCGCGGCTCGCTGGGCACTGCGGGCCGCACCGCGCGTGGTTGCTGCCAGCGCCTGTACCACCAACATCATGAAGGTTTCGAGCGGCGCCATCGTTTCGGACGCTGGCGCTGCCGGGGCACTATGTCATCGGAGTCGGTTCATTGGCTGGTGTTCTCATCCTGCTGGGCAAGGACGAAGCCGCCTTGGCCGTGTGGGTCTCGCCCGGTGTCGAGGATCTTGTCGTCCAGGAAAGCGGCGGCCTGCTCGTCCAGGAAGACCCGTGCTCCCTGGGCGGTCACGACCTGGTCTTGCTCGTCCGGTCCTGCGGTGACTGCCATCTGCAGCGTCTCGGCGCCGTCGGTCGTAGAGATTCGCAGCCCGGCATCGATCGGCGCGTCCTCGCCGGAGGTAATAGTGCGAACGGCCTCGATCGCAGTGGGGGTAAGCAGCAACATCCGTCTGGTTCCTTCCGCTGTCGTGAAGCACCTTCTTGGATGGGTCAGGTCGTCATCGAGATTCCCCTCCAGCGTCCGCATGATTCGAGGTAGAGATGTCTGGAGGCATTTCGTGGATCGAACGTCCCCGGTAATAGTCGCAGATCGCGTGTTGCCCCGCTGACAGATTCGACCTGCAACCTCTCCTGGCTGGAGTTGCTGGCCTGCGAGCGGCATCGGCGCGGGTATTGCGACCGTGCCCGCGCGAGCCGGTACCCGGATGCCGGCGAGTTCACTCCGAACCGCTTCGGAACAACCCCGGCTGCCGTACTCGGAGGTGACCTTGGCTGAGCAGCGTGTTCGTGACCTCCCGCTCGTATCCGAGCCGCTGGTATCCCGGCAGCCACTTCTAGCAGCCGGACAGTCTGTGCAACAGCTGATCACGACGTCTGCGGGCCATGGTCGGAGGGAAAATTCATAGATCTCTCGGCGCGCAATGGCATTCCCCGACCCGGCGGTCCGCGCCGATCGCCGAACCCTCGCTGTTCTTCCTTAACGCCTGCACGCTTCGCACTCCCCAAGAGCCATCCGGGGCGTACGCCCTGCGGCCGGCGCTGTACACACATTCGAGCCCGACTAATTCTGCGGCATCAGAACACATCCCTTCGAGGTCGCGCGAGACCGAGGTTCCGGTCCGAACAAGCTCCTGAATCAGGTTGTGGTTCAATATATTTCCGATCGGCTGCACAAGCTTCTCGGCGGTCGGGTCCGACAACATCGAGGCCGCACCGCCGCAGGGGCACGCCGGTGACGAGTTCACGGCATGAGTCCGGCGATCATGGGGATCGGGAGCCCGGGCCGGGCCTGGTGCACCTACCAGGAGCCCGCACTGGTCAACGCCGGAGTTGCCACGGGAAGGCAGCGGCGACAGTGTCCCGGTCTCGGATGGCGTCGCGCCAGTGCAATAGGTGCGTCAGGAACGGGTGTGGGTACTGCTGCGCCAGCCCGGACAGCGCGGCACGGCCGGTGCTGGCCTCCCGTTCGATCGACAAGCCGAGCTCATCGGGCAGCACCGGATTCGTGACAGATTGCGCAGGGCGCCGGGCTCTTGGCGGCCTAGTCGTTGCGGAATAGGTCGGCCCGGTGGTGCAGACGCTGAGAGAAGCTCTCGGTCCACGCCGCCGTTTCGCTGTCGTCGTCGTGCGACGAGCCCCGAGGTGGGACGTCACCGGGTACTAGCAGCGGCCGCGACGCGCGAGGCTGAAGGGCGACCAATCGTGCGATGCGGGCGAGGTAGTCGGGCACGCTCATGCCCGCGCACATGGCCGCGTCACACAACTCTGCCCACTCGGTGTCGTCCACGGTCACCGTTACGGTGACCTCCTTGGTCGCCATACATGCACACAGTAGACCCCGCGCTCACGATGCGGGTTCGGCTCGGCGACTGTGCGGACGTCTGTTGTCATCGGCTATGACTCCAGTGAACGCAGGTAGTTGCCGAAGAACGCGTGTAGCACTTGTGGTGGGTAGATCGCGAGTTGCTGTTGATCCGGGTGAGCGACGAGCAGGACTTTGTCACCGATGTCCAGGTCTGCTTGGCGTCGTTGCCGGAAGGGGATGCGGAAGTAGGCGCTGGTGACGTGTGCGGTGCCGAGATCGGTGTGGTGGACGAGCAGGATGCAGTCGTAGTAGCAGCGGATTCCGAGGCGGGTGCCGCTGGTCCAGTCGAGGGCGTCGAGTACTGCTCGGTCGTGGATGCGTCCGGCGGTGCCGATGGTGCACATGCTGTAGACGATGCCGGGGTCGCTGGGTGTGGCGACCTGTCGTGGTGCGGTGCGTATGGCGTGGATGAGTTCGTGGACGGGTGTTTGTGGTGGGATGACCGGTGCGATCAGCACGACAGCCACCACCTTCCGGCGGCACCGGGATGTTCCGGTTGTGTGTGTGCTCAATTCCAGTGTGGGCCAAGTCATTACCTCCATGGTCGAGGCACTCGACCGCGCGGCCCAGGTCGCGGTCAGCCACACCGTCGGGTGCGTGAACGATTCGGGGGTATTCGATCATGGTCGCGCGCGAGCACGCTGCACAGTTTGGCGTGTGTCTGCCTCCGAGGCAGGCGTGGCGCCCACGGCGAGGCAGCCTACCTCGACGATGCGAATCCATCTTCGTCGTGGCGAGGTTCTGCGCGCCCGGATAGCCGATGCTGGTTCCGATAAGCGCCGACGAACTCGAACAGCGGTTGTATCGGTTGATCTCGGGAGCGGTTTTTGGTTCGCATCAGCAGTGCGAGACCAACGAATGTTCCAATCAGCACCAGTGCGGCGATCTCGGCCATGATGAGTGCTCCTCCATGGGAGCGGCGCGATATTTTTATTCGCGATCCGGCCGCGCCCGACGGGAGAGTACCCACTCGCGACACTTGCCTCGCGGGGAATATGTCGAGGCCGGTTTTCCGGGTCTCCTCCTGATCTCAGGACTCACCGTCCGGCGCCGTGAGCAACCGTCCCAGCGGCGCAACGCTGACGCTCCCTGAATCTTCGGGGTGTCGGACTGTTCTTGCCGGCCATGTCGGTCGCGCGCTGGACCGTCGCGACTAGGTCAAGAACGCCCGCAGTTGGGGGATGGCTTCGACGGGATGTTGTGCGCGGATGGCTTCGCCGATCGGGTCGAACTGCCACACCTCGTTCGTGCGGAACAGTTTGCCCATGACCAGCCCAGTGTGCGGCCCGCCGCCGGTCAGGTCGTAGCGGGCGATTTCGGTGTCGGACACGCCGTCGACCAGGCGGCAGAACGCGTTTTCGATCTGGTCGAAGGTCTGGCCCGAGTAGGAGGTGACGATGAAGACGATGGTGGTGGCCTCCGGTGGTAGTCGGGTCAGGTCGACGGTGATTATTTCGTTGTCGCCCTTGCCTTCTCCGGTTGTGCTGTCGCCGAGGTGCCGTACCGATCCGTCGCGGGAGCTGAGTTGTTCGTGGTAGACGACATCGACGATCTGGTCGGCGGCGAACAACAGCGCCGCCGCGTTCAAGTCGATGTCGACCGACCGTGAGCGCAACCAGCGGCTGGTGCGGACGGGGTCCCAGCCCAGCGCCATGGTGACGTGGTTGAGTTCCGCTCCGCTTTGGTCGCGCAGCGTTACGAACAATGGTTTCTCCCTTGTTGTCAGGCGAATACGAAGTAGCGCAACCACAGATACGGCGCGGCGACCGCGATGGTGAGGGCGGTCACGACCGCGCCCTTGCGGGTGAATTCCCAGAACGAGATCGGTGCCCCCGCGCGGGCGGCGATGCCGAGCATCACGACGTTCGCGCTGGCGCCGACCGCGGTCAGGTTGCCCCCGAAGTCCGAGCCCAGGGTCAGCGACCACCACAGGGCGTCGGTGTGTCCTGGGTTGTCGATTCCGGCGGCGAGGTCGGCGACCAGCGGGCTCATCGTGGCAACGTACGGGATGTTGTCGATGATCCCGGACAGCAGCGCCGACACTACGAGGATCACCATCACCGCCACCAGCGCGTCACCACCGGTGACGTCGGTGGCCCAGCCTGCCATCGTCTCCACCACACCGGTCTTGACCAATGCGCCGACCATCACGAACAGTCCGGCGAAGAACAGCAACGTCTCCCATTCGACCCCGGACAGATAGTCGGTGGGCTCGGTGCCGGAGATCAGCACTAGCACTCCGGCGCCGAGCAACGCGACGACCGAGGGATCAACATGTAGCACCGAGTGACCCACGAATCCGGTGAACACAGCGAGCAGTACGAGGCCGCATTCGATCAGGAGTCGGTGGTCGCGGATGGCTTCGCGTTCGTCCAGTGCCATCACATCGGTGATCCGTTCTGGGTCGGCGTCGAAGGAACCGCGGAACAGTCTCGGAAGTACCAGGGTGAACACCACCAGTTCCAGCACCACGATCGGTGTCATATGCACCAGGAAAGCGTTGAACGACAACCCGCTTCGGCTGGCGATGATGATGTTGGGCGGGTCGCCGATCAAGGTGGCCGCGCCACCGATGTTGGAGGCGAATACTTCGGCGATCAGGAACGGTGCGGCGCGGATTCCGAGTCTGTCGCACACGAGCAGGGTGACCGGGGCGATCAACAGCACGGTGGTGACATTGTCCAGAAACGCCGAAGCGACAGCGGTGATCAGAGTCAGCAGGATCAGCACGCGCACCGGGGATCCTTTGGCGCGCTTGGCCGCCCAGATCGCGGTGTATTCGAAGACGCCGGTTTGGCGCAGTACCCCGACGATGATCATCATCCCGAACAGCAGCAGGATGACATCCCAGTCGACTCCGGTGTCGTGGGAGAAGAACGCCTCCCCGGAATCGAGCACCCCGAGAGCGAGAATTACCGCCGCGCCACCGAGGGCGGCTTTGGTTTTGTGGATGCGCTCGGTGGCGATGAGCAGATACGCCACTGCGAATGCGGTGACCGCGATGGCGGTCATCGTCGGCTACTCCCGCGCGGGCGGCCGTTCACGTGGCGGCGAGCGCCACCTGAAGGAGCCGTGATGCGGTGATCACGCCGATCATTCGTGTCCCGTCGACGACCGCGATCAGCGGGCATCGGCAGCGGGCCATCAGCGCGGCGACTTCGATCACGGTGTCGTCGGCGTGGGCCACCGGCAGGACTGGTTTGGTTTTCGATTCCGGGAGCAGTTGCCCAACGGTCTTGCCGCGCAATGCTTCCGCGACCCGATCGGCCACCGATTCCGACAACACCCCGGCCAGCGACGGATCGTCCTGGACATATCCCGGTACCAGGAACCGCACCACCTGCGACGCTGGCAGTACGGCCTGGGGCACTTGGTCGCGGTCGGTGACCACGATGCCCGGCAGCCGATGCTCGGCCAGCAGCTTCGCCGCGGCCAACGCGTCGGAATCCTTGGTCACCGATGGGTAGTCCTCGGCCATTTGACTTGCGTGCACACCAGCACGATACGACTGGCCGAGCTCCCACCGATACATATCCGCCGTCGAAATCGGCACGATCAACCGTCACTGCACAGCACACCCGAGCGAGCCTCACGAATCACCCCTTCGCCGGACCGCCCGACCCGCCGACCGGGCCGGGTTGCCGACCAGACTTCCCGGCGCACCACCCGTAAAGATGCCGTAAAAACGCCAGTTGGGCAAACCGTGGGCGCGGAGGGTAGCGCTCGATTCGGTCTGAGACGGGTTGAGGAGGTGCAGGATTGAATCCGGGCTGCCACTGCGGGGTCTGACGAGTCGATGACCCGAGGTGTACCGTCGCGCATTCTGGTTTCCGGGGCCAGCGTCGCCGGATCCGCGCTCGCCGCTCGTCGTCGGATCGGATGTTCTCGATCAGAGTTGATAACTGTCGATGTCGAACCCGACCTGGGGTTCGCCGCCCGCATTGGTGAACGCGGTGAGCGCCCGCACCAGCCCGGATCGGTCCCGCTCGGACATCCGTTCCACGACGGTGGCGATCTCGCTCCGTCGATGGGCGGTGACCCGGTCGACGACGCGATGCCCGAGCGTGGTCGGTTCGATGATCAGCTCGCGGCGCGAATCGGGATTCGGTTTGCGGTTCACCAGCCCCGCGGTGACCAGTCGGTCGACCATGCGGGCCGCCGTGGACGGCTGAACGTTGAGCGATTGAGCGAGCGTGACGACTTTCGACGGTCCTCGGGTCGACAGGATCACCAGTGTCCGGAACTGCGGGATGGTGATGGATTCGTCGACGAGTGCGATCGAGCGCGCGGACAGGGCGACGAGCAATCGGGACGCGGCCAGCAGCGCATCGGTGATCTCGTCGGCCGACTCTCCGACCACTGTGTCTTTCGCCATCGCGACCGCCTCCGCCGACTCTGTGTGCATCTATCTTTCTATCGTGCCGCGTGCGCCCTGTTCACGGGGTATCCGCGTCGCCGTCGCGCCGGAATAGAACTCAGGCAAATCGCAACTGTTGCATACTGCCTTTATCGGGTAGGGTCCACGACTCGTGGTAGTTCGCACATCGCCCGGGGCTCGAATGGACGTGTGCCGGTGGGGATTCGTCACCGTCGTCGGCGTGGTCGCGGGGTATGCGTCGGTACTGTTGGCCAATCCGCGCCACTTCTATACCGACGACACCGAATCGCAGTATGGGCCCATGTGGGTCATGCTGGGACGGCACCTGCATCAGGGGCGGTTCCCTGCATTGGTGCCGTGGGAGTGGATGTCGGGCAACTACTCCATGGAGGAGGCGGGGCTCTACAACCCGCCGCAGTTGCTGGTGGACTGGTTCGCACCGGAAGTGGACAACCTGGCGCTGTATGTGACGGTCGTGAAGCTGATCTTCTCGATCATCGCCGCGTTGGGCGTATTCCGGGTGTGCCTGGCCTATGGGGCGCGCACGCCGTGGGCCGCGGTGGCGGGCGTGGCTTTCCCGCTGTCGGGATGGTTCCTGTTCTTCGACGAATCCAGTTGGGCCACTTCGCTCACCGGTACCGCGTGGATGTTGCACGCGTGGGCCTCGGCCGTGCGGTACGTGCGTGTCGAGCCGGACGCCAGGCGCTGGTGGAACGGGCCGATTCCGGTCTTCGTGTTCCTGTACCTGGCGATCTCGGTCCAATACGTATTTCCTGCGGTCGAGGCCGCGCTGATGATCGTGGCGGTGGTTTTCGGAGAGGTGGTGTACCGGCGTGCATGGGGGCCTTCGCTGCGGCTGCTGGCGGTGGCGGCCTGTGCGGGCCTGGCGGGGTTGGAAACCTATCTGCCGGGGATGCTTTCCTCGTCGGTGACATGGCGCGGCAACGAGCGCGTCCTCAACGACGATTTCTTGAACGTGGGCTGGTCGGAATCGCTGAACGCCAGCCTGCCCAGCACCGTTCCGGCCTTCACCGGCTGGTGGGGATATGTGCAGCCGATCCCCATGGTCTACATCGCCTGGTTCCTGATTCCCTTGCTGGCTTTCATCGATTGGGCCGCCGTGCGGCGGTCGTGGCGCGAGTTCGCCGGTGCGGCCCTGTTCGCGCTCATGTTCCTGATGTGGACCGCCGGGCCGGGCCGTATCGGGCCATTGCGCTGGCCCGCCCGAGTGCTGCCCATGCTGGCGGTCGGTCTGCTGGTGCTGGTGTGTGTATTGCTGTCGCGGTACGGCAGTTTCGCCGACTGGCGACGCCGGGGCATCGCGGCTGCGGTGCTGATCGGGTTGCTGTTCGTCCGATCCTTCAGCGCGGCACCGCATCTGGTGCTACGGCATGTGGGTGCGGTGGCGGTGGTGGCTGTGCTCACCGCGGCCCTGGTATGGCTGGCGCGCACCCGCGGCGTGGCGGCGGCCTGCGTGCTGGCCATAGCGGCCATGTTCCCTATCGCCTACTACCAGGTCACCGCGCAAGCGCCCACGCCGCTGTCGTATCACTTCCCGGAGCGGCGTTCTGACATGCGCGCCGCGTTCCCGCATTTCGACGGCGTCACATTGCAACTCGGCGACCGCGCCCTGGTGCCGCCCGCCGAGCAGAGCCTCGACCGGGCCTGGGGTTCGCTGGCGTTCGGCAACTACGCCAAGAACATGGGGCTGCAATACGTCAACGCCTACACTCCGATCGGCTACCGGAAGTTCAGCAAGCTGTTGTGCATGGGCTGGGACGGCAGCACCTGCCCGGCCGCGTTCGGTGCGGCCTTCTCGCTCGAACCGTCCACCGGGCGAACCTATATCGACCTGATGAAGGTGGATCGTGTGGTGCTGCAACGCGCCCAGTACCCCGACATCGGCAACCATCCCGCCCCACCTGGGTGGAAATGGGTCGACTACCCGGGGCACGAACGCGACATATGGGTGCTCGAACGCGAGAACGGCCCGATCTCCACCAGTGCGGGTCCCGCCGACGCGCAGGGTGTCACCTTCACCCAGGTCGGCCGCGACAGTGTCAGCAGCCACTTGCGGGTCGACTCGGCCGAAGGTGGGCGGCTGGTGTTCGCCCGCCTGGCCTGGCCCGGCTATCGCGTCACGCTCGACGGGCACGACATCGGCTTCGGCGCCGTCGCGAATACCTTTGTCGCCGTGGATATCCCGCCGGGCACTCGTGATGGCGACCTGATCGTGGCCTGGCGGCCGCCGGGCTGGAAGATCGGCATCGCCACCGCACTGGCCGGACTGTTGGGTCTGGGCCTGCTGCAGTGGTCACACCGTCGGGGCGGCCGCATCGACGCCGACACGCCCGTGGACAAGCTCGGTCCGGAGGCCGAGCGCTCGACGACCCCGGTACTCGTCTGATCAACCGACCTCGGGCGGGGTGTCTCCGGTCACGGAGGCCGCGACCCAGGTTTCATGTACATGACAACTATTGCATACTGCATGCATGCTTGCTGGACGGGGCCAAGCAGAACACGCTCCGAACCTCTCTCGGTTCGCGCCGGGCGTTTCTCGGCTGGCTGCGGGAGAGTTCGTCGGGCGTGCTCGTCATGGCGGTCGGCGTCGGCGCGGTGACAGGCGTCGCGGCGGTGGGGTTCCGGTTCCTGATCACCGCGGCCACCCGCCTGTTCACCGGTTACGACGACTACTCCGGGCTCGGCCGGATCGCTTCGGCCCATTGGCCCGTACTCGGCTGCTGGTTCCTGCTGCTGGCCCCGGTCGCGGCCGGTGCGATCTACGGGCCGATCGGAGTCTTCGCGCCCACATTGTTCATCGGCGCGATGGCCGGTACCGCATTCGGTGATATCGCGCACCAAATCCTGCCCGGCGCAACGGAATCCCCCGGTGCGTACGGTTTGGTCGGGATGGCCGCTGCGCTCGGCGGCGCGACCCGCGCTCCCATCACGGCGGTCATCATCCTGTTCGAGCTCACCGGCGAGTACCGCATCATCCTGCCCCTGATGGCCGCCGTCGCAATGGCCGCAGCGGTGTCGCGGCTATTGTCGAAAGACACCATCTACACACGAAAACTGCGGCGTCGCGGCGTCGATATCGATCGCCCTCGGCATCCGTTCGCGACGGTGACGGCGGCCGACCTCGCCCGACCTGTCCCGCAACCCCTGTGGCAGACAAGCGATCTCGCAACGGCCGCGACGGCGCTCGAGCGCAACCCCGGCGGGATTCTTCCGGTTCTCGACGAGACCGGGCGCTATCGCGGATGTGTGTCCGCGCGCGAGGTCGCCGAATCCCTCGACGCGCCCGAACCCCCTCCCACCCTGGCCCCGCTGGTGCAGGAGTTGTCGCCGATCGCCGCCGACACCTGTTTCCACGACATCGTCATCGCCCTCGCGGGTCATGGCAGCACCGGACTTCCCGTGGTCGATGCCGACCACACCGCCGTGATCGGCTGGGTGAACCACGAAGACCTGCTCTCGGTCCTGCACACAGAACCGGAACGGTAACGCACATCCGGATCGACTGCGGCAGAGCCGACTTCAATGCGGAGAACAAACCGACGGACAGGGCTGGCGCCGTTGCGGCGGCTCGGTGGTTCCGGGCCGGGGGATGGACAGGGCGCCCGGCGCGGCCGGCTTTCGTGGTGGACTCAGATGAGTGTTGAGCCAGCCGAACGCTTTCGGATACATCGCCCGCCAGGTCCCCCAATTGTGGCCGCCGTCATCGACGATCAGCGGCGGCGCGACCTGCGTCGGCGCTTTCGCGGCGTCGACCAGCGCTCGGGCATTGGCGGGCGTGCTGGACGGGTCGCGGCGGCTCGTCGCGACCAGCAGCGCAACCGGCGCTCCGGTGCCGGCCAGGCGAATCGGGTCGTTGAGCCGACGCAGCGTCCGGCTGGGCACCACATCCGGATCGCCGTGAAAGTCGTCGGGGCTGAAAGCGAGTCCCGTGGCGAACTGTGCCGGATACCGCAGTGGCAACGTGATCGCGCACAAGCCGCCGGTCGAGTCCCCGGCCATCGCCCACCCGGAGGCGTCCCCGATCGCCCGGAAATGGCTGATGATCAGATTGCGCACGTCCTGGGACAGCCATGTCGCGGTCTGCGCGCCGCGGGGGATGTCGGCACAGTCGGTATTTCCGCCGGGATCGACTCGCGGCATGACCAGAATCGCTGGCGCCAGTTGACCTTTGCGCATCATCTCCGCCAGTTCGGTGGTGATGCGGCCGCCCTTGATCCATGCTTGCGGCGTTCCGGGAACTCCGTGCAACAGCATGATCACCGGGAAACGCTCGCCGCGGTACTCGGGTTGGTCGTATTGCGGTGGCGTCCAGACCAGCACTCGCCCCCGGAGACGCGACCGCGGGCCGCGGTATTCAGCGGTGCTGACCCTGTCGCCGAGGTCGTGGAAGACGGCGGTGCCGGTTGCCCCGCTCGGTGCGTTGTCGTCGGTGGCCGGTTCGCCGAGCAGGTCGTTCCAGGAGCTGTAGAGAGCAAAGTTGTCGTTGACCCACAGGCCCAGTACCGCGACCGCGGTCGCCTGGCACATGCCGATCATCAGCAGTCGTGTCAGCCAGCGCACCGGGCGCGGGCCGCGCACCCAATTCCAGGCCGACAAAGTGACCATAACCGCGGCGAGAGCTGCGGCGATCACGGTATAGAAAAGCCAATCGCTGGTCAGGCTCATCGAACCGAGGTGGGACGGCCTTCATCCGCCATCGTATCCCGTTGCGTCACGGCGATTCTGCGATCGGAACGAGGCATCGAGCGCAGGGAACGTCGTGCCGGAGCGTCGTGCGTCACGGATTTGGAGGCTACCGGATGGACTCCTACTGCAATAGTTGCGATACGCCACCTTTTGCCGCGGCTGGTGCCCTGACTTCCATGGCGACAGCCACTGCCACGCGTGCGCTCGGCGACACGCAGGGTTTTCGCCGCCAGCCGAACACGGTCACTGCACAGGCCACCTGCTCCGACAGTCGAGCCACGCGGTCGGACAGCAGCTTGCCGCGACGGCGGCCACAGTGGGGGCGGCATGCGGCTCATCGGACAGCGGGGGATGGGGAGGTCTGCGACAAGATCTCGTTTCGTGTGTCCAGAGGCTCGGCCCATGCTCACGGGCGGGTGCCCACCAACAGGTCGACCAGGTAGGTCTCCTCGATGGTGCCATCCGGGAAAGCGGTGCTCAGCAGCCTGTGTTCGTCTGCAAGAAGGGCATGCCGTCGGTTTTCGTCGAGAACGAGGCACGCCGAGCGGCTACCGATGTTGGCCAGATGCGTGTCCAGTGAGACCGTGCGGGACCAGCGCATCTGGCGTCGCGCGACGCGCACGCCTGTCAGGCCCGCGAGTCGGATGGCTTCGGTGTCGTCCGGGCGCGCGGCGGGCCTGGGTTCCGTCCCACAGCGGTGGGCGATGCGCAGGTGCTGCGCGTGGATCCACGGCACGTCGAACGCCGTGGTGTTCCACCAGATCGCCAGTGCACCGTCGCTACGCAATACACGCAGCGCCTCGGGCACGGAAACCGTCGGGTCGGTCCACTGCCAAGATTGTGCGTAGGTGACGAAGTCGTGTGAAGTGCTGGCGAGTGGGAGGGCGTTGCCGTCTCCGCGTACGACCAGCACGCCCGGGACCCGGCTGCGACACTCAGCGGCCATCTCCGCACCAGGCTCGACCGCGGTGACCTCGGCTCCCCGCCCAACCAGCAGTGCGGTGGCGATCCCGGTGCCCGCGCCGACATCGGCGACGCGCGCACCCGTCAAACTGTGGCCTGCGAGTTCTTCGATCGCGTCGAAAAGCTCAGGCGGATAAGAAGGTCGGCTGGCCGCATACTCGGCGGCGGCCATATTGAAAGACTGGGCCCGCGATCTGGTGGTCATCTACCCATCATCGACGCTACCCGGCGGCGTCAGAGCGTCATCTCCTAGTGACGCTTTCGTGCGGTTCAGCCGCTGACACTCTCGTACGGTCCTGCGGCGTCGGTGGATTCGGCAGGGCGCGGTTTCGGACAGCCATCTCGGCGGCAACGGGAGGACTGACGGCAGCGTGCGGCTCGACTCCGACGCGGTAGCGCTAGCACGGCGTATCCGAATATTCGATTCGGACGGTCAGGTCCGCGACCAGACGCGGGTGGCGGCCCCGAGACACCGATCGTCCGAGAATCGCGCGGACGGATACGCATGTCGACCGGTTTGAGACGATCAGTCACCTCGGTGACGCAGTGACGCACCGATACTTCGGATCGGCAATTCAGTCGGACCATCATGACGGTCGGGTCCAGCCGTAGGTGTCTGCTGGTTCCGGCCGCGCGGAAGCACGTTCGGCGAACCTTCGCGCTATCGCCTGTCCGATACCCGATGACGCGCCGGTTACCAATACCGTGGCCGATATCGTGATCGGCCGCCTTCGTGACTTGCCGGCGAGCGTGCCTTCGCATTGTCAAATCATGCACTCGTTGTGCTGGTGGTGCTCTGCCATCAAATGTGAGCAGTCAGCAACTATTGCATAGTGCAATTGATGGTGATAGCTTGGGCATACGCCCAAGGTGATCGTCCAATCGGAGGTCCGGTGGTAACCGCAGCCGAACAAGGTCGAGAAACCCGCGCCCGCCTGATGGCGGCGGCGATCGAACTCGTCGCCGAATACGGCTGGGGTGCGGTGAGCACGCGCATGGTGGCCGAGCGCGCCGGGGTGCGTCCCGGGGTGGTGCACTATCACTTCCATTCGGTGACCGACCTGTTGATCGATGCCGCGGTGTCCACCGCGCGGCGGGAGTACGAGTCGGTGATGGCCGGTGTGCTGGCGCTTCCCGGGCCGGAGGCGATGCGGGGGATGCTCGCCGCCATCGCCTCCTACACAGCGGCCGATCCGGTCACGGTGGCGATGACGGAGATGATGCTGGCGGCCACGCGGCACGAGCGGCTGCGGATCGAACTCGGCCGATTGGTGGCCGAGGCGCGGGCGGCGATGGCGGATTGGTTCCGCACCAACGGCGCGGTGACCGATCCCGAAGCCACCGCCGCGGTGGTCGCGGCGGTGCTGGACGGACTCATCCTGCACCGCCTGATCGATCCGAGCCTTGGCGCGGTGGATGTGACCGGCCCGCTGCTTCGCGCGGCGGGATTGACCGAAAACCAAGCGAGCGAGGGGAATTCGGATGGACACGAGCAGTGATGCTCGCCGCCGCGGCGGCATAACACTGCGGGCAGTGAACAAGACCTACGGCACGGGCGAGGCCGCGGTACACGCGTTGACGACTGTCGACCTCGACATCCGACCGGGCGAGCTGGTCGCGGTCCTGGGGGCGAGCGGTTCGGGGAAGACCACACTGCTCAATGTCATCGGCGGCATCGAAGCGGCCGACTCCGGATCGATCGTTGTCGCGGGACAAGACATCTCGGGCCGGAACCCGGCCAGCCTGGGGGAATTCCGGCGCGATCACGTGGGATTCGTATTCCAGTTCTTCAACCTGATCCCGACCCTGACCGCGCGCGAGAACGTCGAGGTCATTGTCGAGTTGACCGGCCGTGGCGATCGCCGCCGCGTGCGGACGCTGCTGGGCGCGGTCGGACTCGCCGACCGCGCCGATCACTTCCCGTCGCAGCTGTCGGGTGGTCAGCAGCAACGTGTCTCGATCGCGCGGGCGCTGGCAACTGATCCGGACCTGCTGCTGGCCGATGAGCCGACCGGCGCGCTGGACGTGGCCACCGGGCGGGGCGTGCTCGAACTGCTGCAGCAGACCAGCCGGGCCGGCCGCGGTGTTGTCATGGTCACCCACAACGAGGTGGCAGCGAACATCGCCGATCGGGTGATCCACATGCGCGACGGTCGTGTCGTCGCCGACGAGGTGAACGCGAATCCCGTTGCCGCCGCGACCATTCGGTGGTGAGTGCGATGTTCATGGTGTCGAACCGGGTGCTCGCGACGAAAATCCTGCGCGATCTGCGCCGCCGTGCCGCGCAGGTCGCGGCGGTCGCGGTCACCGTGCTGCTCGGCGTGCTGCTGTTCGTGGCCAGCTACGACTCCTTCCGTAATCTCGAAACCTCCTACCAGCAGACCTACGCTCGCCTGCACTTCGCCGACTTCACCGCCACTGGTGGAAATCCGGCGCGGATCGCCGACGCTCTGCGCGGGGCACCCGGTGTGGCGCGCGTCGCCGTGCGCACCCAAGCCGATACGGCGATGTCGATCGACGGCACGAAACTGCTGGGCAGGATCGTGGGCCTGACCGGGCCCGCGGGCGTGAACGAGATCAGCCTGGCCGCAGGGAGAGTGCCCGATCCGGCCCATCCGGACGAGGTGGTGGTCGAGTATCACGCGGCACAGACATTCGGCCTGCACGCGGGCAGCCAGGTGCGCACCTTCGACGGCACGAGCTGGCATACCGTCACGGTGTCGGGCATCGCCTGGTCATCGGAGTACCTGTGGCCGGCCCGCAGCCGCCAAGAAGTGCTCGGCGACCCGCATGGCTTCGCGGTCGTGTTCGCGCCCCAGCACGAGGTGACGCGCTTGTCCGGACGTCCCGGCCCCGATCAGACCATCGCCGAAATGAATTCCGGGGCAACGGCATCCGAGCGTGACCAGGTCACCCGGCTGCTGCGCGACACCGGGGCCCTCGACGTGCAGACCAGGGCCGATCAGCCCTCCAACGCGGCCCTACACGAGGACCTCAGCGGCTTCTCCGAACTCGCGATCGCCTTCCCCGCGCTGTTCCTCGTCGCCGCGGCTGTCGCGGAATACGTGCTGATCACCAGGCTCGTGCTCGCCGAGCGACCGATCATCGGGACGCTGCTGGCAATGGGCGCACGTCGGCGCACGGTCATCAGCCATTACGTCGGCTACGGGTTGGGAATGGTGCTCGCGGGCACGGTATTCGGTGTGCTCGGGGGGTTCCTCGCAACCTCGGCGGTGACCGCCGCCTACACCGAGGCGGTCGGGATTCCCGACACCGTCGTCGATCACCGACCGTCGACCGCGATCGTCGCCGTGCTACTCGGCCTGCTCACCGGGGTGGCGGCGGGCCTGGCCCCGGCGGTGGCCGCGGCGCGCATCGCGCCCGCCGCCGCAATGCGCGGCGATAGTCTGCGCCCGGCGAGGGCGGGGCGATGGTCCCGGTCGAGCGCACGCTGGCACCGGGTACCCGTGGTCGCGCGAATGACGGTGCGCTCCTTGGCGCGCGGCCGCCGCCGCACGGTGGCGACGATGACCGGAACCGTACTCGCGCTGGTCCTGATCCTGGCCTCGGTCGGCATGCTCACCAGCATGCGCTCGGCACTGCACATCCAATTCGACGAGATCGAACGCGAGGACGCCACGGTGATCACCTCGAGTCCGTCGAACGAGCTTGCCGCCCAACTGCGCTCGATATCGGGCGTCACCGCCGTCGAGCCCACCGGTCTCACACCGGTGACATTGTCCGCCGGTAGGCGCTCGTATTCGACGACGCTGACCGGATTGGTGCCCGACACCACGATGCACGGTTTCCGCGCACCCGGTGGCGGCGCCGTGCCGTTACCCGACACGGGCATCCTCGCCGGGGCCGCGGTGGCCAAGCAGCTCGGCGTCTCGGTCGGCGATACTCTCATCGTCACGCCTGCGGCCGGTAGGCCGAAAGCCGAGCAGTTGACGGGCCTGCTCGATGAGCCGCTGGGAACCTACGCCTACGCCACCGACGCGACCGTCACCGACATCGGCGGCGCCGGACTGCGCGGCTACCTGCTGCGTTTCACCGCGGACGCCGATCGAGACGCCTTGCGCGCCACGGTAACCGAGTTGCCCGGCGTCATCGCCTATAGCGACTCCCACGCCATGCAGGACCAGCTCGACCGGTTCCTCGGGCTGTTCTGGGCGTTCATCGCAGCGATGCTGATCTTCGGCACGGTGCTCGCCTTCACGGTGATCTACGTGACCATGACGGTGAACCTCGCCGAACGCACCACCGAACTGGCCACCCTGCGCGCGGCGGGCGTGCCCGTGCGCAGGCTCACCGCGTCGCTGGCCGCGGAAAACCTCACCGCGACTCTGCTGGCCGTCCCGCTCGGGCTGGCCGCCGGATATTTCGCGGCCTGGGCATTGCTGCGTTCGTTCACCAGCGACATGTTCACCTTCGGACTCGCCTTCGGCGGCGCCGCGCCCGTGCTCGCCGTCGTGGCGGTGCTGGCCGCCGCCGGACTGTCACAGCTGCCGGCGGCGCGCCTGGTCGAACGCATCGACATCGCCCACGTCGTGCGCGAACGAGCCCAATGACACCCGACCGACATGATCGACGAAGGAGCATGAGCGATGGTCTCTCCCAGCCGAACCGAAAGATTCGGCGCTCGCGCGCTGCGAACCCGATGGGTGGTCCGAGCACCGATAATCCTCTACCGGGTCGGCCTCGGATTCCTGTTCGGATCGCGGCTGCTGATGTTGGAGCACACAGGACGACGGACCGGCGTTCGCCGATACGTCACCCTGGAGGTGGTCGATCATCCCGAATCCGCTACGTACGTCGTGGTCTCCGGATTCGGCGTCGGCGCCCAGTGGTACCGCAATATCACCGCGAACCCGCATGTGCGGATCTCCACCGGATTCCGCCGTGAGGTGGCCGCGATCGCGACACCGCTGACAGCCGATGAATCCGCGCTGTCGCTCGAACGCTACATCGACCACCACCCCAAGGCGTGGACCAGGTTGCGCGGCACCATCGAAGCGGCCACGGGTGCACCGGTGAATACCCTTCCGATGGTTCGGCTGGTCACCGGATAGCTTGTGCCCCCAGCCAGGGCATCGGTGTGCCGTGCATTCGAGATCACCCGCTTCACAATGCGTGACCGAACCGCTCGAGCTCGTCGCGTCTCCGCCCTGCCGTCGAGAGTGCGTCAGCAACTCGGTACCGGTTGCACCGCATCAGGTTTCGATCGGGCGACGACGACCCCGGCGTGTCGAGAAAGCCTCGCGCTCGCTCGGTCGACAGTGTGCCGAACTCGCAGACCAGACCCGAATTGCTGCGGCTGACGTGGCCCCGCAGGGTTGTGCAGCCGAATCGCGTTGCCATCATTGATGTCATGCGGGACCTGCCGTTCGACGCACGGGAGCGTATTGCGCTGTGCGATCTTCTTGGTGAACTCGGAGCGCAAGCGCCTACGCTGCTCGCCGGATGGACCACGCGAGATCTGGCCGCCCATCTCGTGTTGCGTGAGAGGGATCCCGTTGCGGGTCTCTGCCTGGTTCTTCCCGGGCCGTTCGAACGGTTCGCTGAGCGGCGCAGAGTGCGGCTCGCCGGGCGCGCAGAGTTCGGGTGGCTCGTTGCGCGGCTTCGGTCGGGCCCGCCTCCCGGGTTCTTCCGCATGAGGTGGGTCCGCTCCTTCCCGAGCTTGAACGAGTTCTTCGTCCACCATGAAGACGTGCGCAGGGCCAACGGACTAGGCCCTCGCGACGCCCTGACGCCAGCGTTCGATGAGGCGCTGTGGCGGAACGTTCGTCGAGGTGGCCGCTATTTGAGCCGACGGTTGCGCGAGGTCGGGCTCGAGATCGTATGGGCGGGAACTGGCGAACGGGTGATGGTCCGGAACGCCGAGCCCACTGTTCGGCTCGGTGGCGCGCCGGGTGAGGTCCTGCTGTACCTCTTCGGGCGCCAGGCGGCGGCACAGGTGGAACTGCACGGACCGGCGCACGCTGTTGCGATCGTCCGTCACACACACTTCGGGATGTAGATCCTCCTCGCGAGGGAGTTGAGAGGTTCCGCATGGGTGGGCATCTCCATCGGTGATGTGCTGCTGCACGCGTTCCACCGGCACAACTACCCGTCACCTGGGGGAATTATTTGACGGCTGACACCGGCCGTTGCCCAGGGGGTTGGCGGTCGCTTTGCTGGTTGAGCATTCGGGTGTGATCGTGTCCATGGCGGACGGTGATGTCGGTGCGGGCGGTGGTTCTCATGGCGGCCGAACTCGATCCCGGCGAACGGAACCTGCGACCCGATCGCGGCAACCCTTCGGCGGCAGCGATCTCAATCACATGCCCGCCGCTGATCGAAGTGCCCCATAGCCCTCCCGTCGCCTGATCGGCGAGTCTCGATCAGAAGGCACGTGGTCCTCGACGCTGCCCAGCAAACATTCCGTGTCGCTCAACGGTGCAATGCCGAGTGTCAACAGGTGTGCGTGGGGTGCGCTCGCGCACCCGTCCGTCTCAGTTGTGCCGTTTCCGTGGGGCAGAGGGTGAGCGACCTTCTACTCGCGCACGCGGAGGTGTCACCGGTGACGGAGCTGTGTGCCGCGGGCGGCTTCGCTGTCACATTTGGGTCAGGTCCGACGGCCCGCGCGAGGGGGAACGTGTGCGAGGAAGTGATCGAGCACGTATTTGCGACAAACTTGACGCAAATCGGTGCTCAAGTAGTGCGCGAGAGGGGACTTGAACACGGAGCCGCAACAATATTGGTGCAAATGTGTGCACGAGTACTTCTATTGTGCGTCGCTAGAGTGTAGCGCAGGTGGGTTGATCATGTTGCATAGTCTCAATTCTATTGATTTGCAATAGTTTTCAGCGGTTCGGTGAAAGTAGCTGAGTGGGAGAGGTTGGCGTCGGTTTCTGTCGTTGGTTCGGCGGCGGGGGTTATCTGCTTCAAACGTGTTGTGGGGTGGGCGAAATTGCTCGTTGAAGGGTGGTCCAACTCTGACCGCTGACCAATGACCCGGCCAACTGGGCGGAAGGCCATCTGCAGTCCTCCACGGCAGAGCGCACTTGTCCGATCAGCTCCTGGGCGACGAATTCGGCTGCCGCGGAACGGAGGCGAGGACGTGAGATCGCGAGGGAGACCTGGCGTTGGATCTCAGATTCGTGGAGCGGTGCTGCGCTCAGCGCGGCGCAGGCGACATCGTCGCCGATGCCGACGCCAGGCAGAATCACCCAGCCGTGTCCGTTGCGCACTAATTCACAGCGAAACATCTTGCTGCACAGATGACTTCGCACATGCCCCGTGCCGGCACGCTGGGCTCGAACCGATCACCACCGGCTCGACCTGCGCTGGTCACGCTCACCGCCTCGGCGCTGGAGCTACCACAGTCGAGCACGGCGCGCGAGCACGGCGGGGTGTGCCTGCGGCGTCTGATCTGCCCACCATGTTGGCGGAGAATCCCCTTCTCCCGTGCGCGTGAGGGCTGCTTTGATGCGCGGAACAGAAAAGAACGATGACCGGCGCCGGAATTGGACCGCACTTTCGGAGAAAGGCCGCACCGGTGAGGAACGGCACCGGAATCGCCTCTGAACCTGTCATTCGATGACCCGCCATCAATATCACCGGAAATCCATGTGAGGGAGAAATTCAATGCGACACACAAGCCGGGCCCGGATCGCTGTTCTCGTGGCAGCAGCGGTAATCACCACCTTGGCGGCCGAAAGCGCAACAGCGAGCGCGGCACCGGCCCCGGGGTCTGTGACACAGGTCCTCGACCCCGCTGCGTCCGCGGCACCGGCCGCCCCCGTGGCGGCGTTGGTCCCGAACCAGGCACCCGAGACATTCGACGTCTCGGCGGCGGCGTTGCCCGAGGCCGTCATCCCCGACGCGTCGCCGGTCGCGGCGCGCAGCATCGACGCTGACGCCGATATTCAGAACGCCCTCAACC
The DNA here is from genome assembly GCF_050955995.1 of Nocardia sp. CA-119907. NCBI lineage: Bacteria > Bacillati > Actinomycetota > Actinomycetes > Mycobacteriales > Nocardiaceae > Nocardia > Nocardia sp. CA-119907. The sequence continues at coordinate 7,956,247 of NZ_CP192091.1, read as the reverse complement.
AGGCCGGTAACGAGTTCATGCTGGGGGTCACCGCGGGCAGCGTGATCGGTGGCGTCGTCGGCCTGATCGGTGGCTGCGTCGTCGGTGCGGTCGTTCTTCTGATCGGTGGCTGCATTCCCGGTCTTGGACTGGGCGCCGCTCTCGGACCGATCATCGGCGGTGTCGTCGTCGGCGTTCCGGCCGGGATCGCCGGGTTGATACAGGCTTACAACACCCTGCACGCTGCCGGAGAAATCAGCGCACCGACCCCTATCGCCCCGGCGGTCTCCTGACCGTCCGCCTCCCGCGACCAGCCTGATATCCCGGCCGAGCATCAGTGACAGCGATGCTCGGCCGGACGGCGTGCATCAGTTACTCGTACACGTCCCGCGGAACTGCGGGAGCGCCGACGAAGTAGTTCCGGACATACAATCGCGAACCCACGATCTCCCTTCGCCGACACTGGTCGGCGGAGGGAGATTGTCGTGAATTCCCCCGTTTTGTCCGGGGAGGCCCTGTGCTGCAATTCCGTGAACTGATGCACTGACAGGTGTCCCGTGGCGGCGGTGATTCCCGGTGCCGTCGCCCGTTCTTTTCCGCTTGGCGCGCTGGAGGGGATTCATGAGAAGAGCGTTCCCGGAGGTTGGTCGAGCGAAGTTCATCGCCGCCGGTATGCGAGTGGTTGCGCGCGAAGGAATCGACTCGACCACGGCCCGGAAGATCGCACAAGAGGCGGGCACCTCGCTGGGCATGGTGCACCACTTCTTCGCCTCGATGGAGAAGCTCCTGATTTCGATCTTCGAGCACGCGGCTCGGGAACGTATACGAAACGCGTTGCTCGACTACGATTTCTCCGAATCCGCACCCAAGGCCGGGCAGGTGCTGAAACGGATCGTTCACGCGTATCGCCTCGATCCGTTGCCCTGGGATGTCTACGACGAGCTGGTGAACCGTGTCTCGCGGCTCGACCCGAATCTGGCGCGCAAGTGCACCGACGAACAGGTCGAACTCCTCGCCGAGGTCCTCGACTACGGCACCGATTCCGGCGCGCTCGGTGATGACTCGACCCGCACTGCGGTGCTGATCCTCGCGATATCGGACTGCATGGTCGAGTACCGTCGAATTTCCCTTGACGAACACACCATTTTCGAGATGATCGATGTGATGGCCAAGCACTTCGACAATACCGAGTCGAAATTCTGACTACGCGCAGCATTGTTGTGAAACGACCCCAGAAGAGAACGTCCAGGAATGAGCTGCCGGTACCACTCTTGATCGTCTACACCACCCCTTGGGGTGGCACTCCGGACAGCAAAGGGGCAAGCACGGTCAAGTGAAGAATTCCCGCTGCATTCGGTGATGGTCGACACTATGTTTTCTCGCAACCCACCCGGCCCATGACGTTATCTGTGGTATCCGCTAGATCCGTCCCTTGTTGCTGGAGCGATACCGCACGGTGCTGTGTCCATGTGGGGCACCGGAAGGACGGATATGGGATACCGCGTGTCATCGACCACGATCAGAACCCGCCGGTGGCTGCACGCCGCCCCAGTGCACCAGATCGGCAGGATCCTGCTGGTGGTGGTCGTGGTGCTGCCTACGCTCGTCTCTGCGGTCTACATGTGGACGATGTGGGATCCGCAGCGGTATCTCGAGTCCGTTCCCGTGGCGGTCGCCAGCGATGACACCGGAGCCACCACTGACGGCAAGCCCGACAACCTCGGTGCCACGATCCTGGACAACCTGACCTCCGGTGGTGATCTCGAGTTCCACCGCGTGTCCTCCGAGGAAGCGGTAACCGGGTTGCGGCAGAACCGATACGCGTTCTCTGTGGTCATTCCTGCCGACTTCACCCGTAGGATCAGGTCCGTCACCGATCCTCACCCGGCCCGCGCCACGATCGCGGTGTGGTACAACGACTTCAACGGCACGCTGACCACGGCGGTCGGCACCCCAGTTCTGCTCGAGGCGCAGCGTCAGATCACGGCCTCGATCGGACGTGAGTACGCCAGCCAGGTGCTGCTCGGACTCAACCAACTCGGCGACGGACTGGGCGACGCGTCGAGGGGCGCGGCCCAGCTGACGCAGGGCAGCGGCCAGCTCGCCGACGGCTCTGTGCAACTGTCCGCCGGGATCCATGAAGCCGCGGCCGGAGCTGTGACGCTGGCGAGCGGCACCGGGCAGTTGCACGAAGGCGCTGTGGACCTGGCCACTGGTGCGGGGCAACTCCTCGATGGCACCAACCAGCTCGGGACTGGCGCCACCCAGGTCCGCGACGGCGTCGACCAGATTGTCTCCCCCGTCCTGGCTGTCACCGCCCTGGCAGATCAGCTCGCGACCGACCTCGACCCGCTGCTGGCGAGTCTGGCCGCCAGTTCCGACCCCGCCCTGGCCGACGCGGTCGGTCAACTGAAATCATTGATCGGGCAGATCCGCCAAGCCGATCCGAATGGAATCGCTGGGCAGCTCGGGCAGCTGCGTGACGGGACCAAAGAGCTCGCCCGCCAGCTCACCGATCCCCACGCCGACTACCGCGCAGGTCTGCTGGGATTGGTCAACGGGAGCAATCAGCTGCGTGATGGTGCCGGGCAACTCGATTCGGGAGCAACGCAGCTCTCGGCGGGACTGGCCCAGCTCGACGCCGGTGGTGTGCAGCTGCGCGACGGTGCGCAGCAACTCGACGACGGCGCGCAGCAACTCGACGACGGCCTGCGCGACGGTGCCGGGCAAGCGCCTCACATCCCCGACGCCAACGGCTCGGCTGAGGTGTTCAGTCAGCCCGTCGAGCTGGACGTGCACAACCAGGAACCCAGCGAGCTGGTCGTCGACAGTGACCTGAGCCACAAGGTCGTGGCCGGGGGCAGCGGCCCGGTGATCGTCGTGCTCGGCGCGTTCCTGGCCGCGATCGTGCTGTGGATGCTGGTCGACCCGGTCGACCGCGACCCGGCCGATCGACCCTCATGGCGCACCGCTCGGCGCGCGGTGCTGCGTAAGACGCTCCTCGGCGCGCTGGTCGGAATCGTCGTCGCGGTGTCCGCGGCTGGTTACGGCGCATGGGTCGGGTGGCAGCCGCAGAACTGGCCGGCGATGGTCGCGGTGGTCGCGGTGGTCGGGGTCGCCGCGGCCACCACCACGCAGCTGTTCGTGGTGGCGTTCGGCAGGATCGCCGGCTCCATCACCGCGTTCAGCTTCTTCATGTTCCAGATCTTCGCTTTCGGCGGCATCTTCCCGTTGGGGACCACCCCACCAGTGTTTCGTCCCTTCAAGGACATCTCCCCGATGACCTTCGCGCGACGAGCCATCATCCGCTGCGACATCACCCTCTACGACCAGATGTTCTGGGTCTCGGTGACACTGCTGGTGCTCGCCATCATCGGCGCGGTCGCCGCCGTGGTGTTCGCGGAACATCTGCGTGCGCAGGCGAATCCGGAACCAGCGTCGGCCACCCATCCCCAGACAAACGGCGAGGTCGGCGTTCCAGCACCGGCGTGATCCCACCCCGATTCCACACGGCCAGTCGACTCGCGAGTGTCATGCCTGTGCGGAAGTACGGGCTGGACTCGTGCGGCGGGAATGCGTGCGGCCCATCCATGGTCGCCACCGGGGCGCTGGCAACGGCGCGCCTCGGTGGCCTGCCCCGTCGGATAATCGATGCCGGCCGCACCAACGGTCGCTGCCGGCGATGATGTTCCTGGGTGTGGCTGTCGTTCGTGATCGAGAGCAGCGCCACACCGCCGACGCCGCAGAGGCGGGGGACGGCGGTGACTGCTGCTCGTGTCGGTGCACCAGTACGCATCGAGCTCTCCCGATCGGCACATTTGATTGACTGGCACCTCCACTTTGCCGCCGCTGGGGCGTGGGAGGTGTACGGGGCTGGGGCGGTCGGGTGAAGGCGGCGACCGCAAAAACATGGCAACTGCTGAACACGGGTGCGTCTGCGGGTATACACTGAACTGGTCATTCGACCAGTAGGCGTGGTTTTCGCCGTTGGGAAGCCGATTTATCTCATGAATGATGTGAACAATCTGATCACATACGACTGCGATCTGCAGGATGCGAAGATACCGCCGGTCGCGATCGTAGGTCTGCTCGAGGTCGCCGAGAAATGGCGTCTGAACACCGATTCGTGGTTCGCGGGTACGGCGGTGTCGCCGGGGCACCTGCAGCTGCCGGAGACCCGGCTGTCCTACCGGCAGATCGCGACGATCCTCAAGCGTGCGCTGCGGTCCTTGCCTCCGGGGCCGGTCGGGATCCATGTCGGCAGCCGTGACGTGCTCACGAACTGGGGGCTGCTGGGATTCGCGATGCTGGCCAGCGCGACCGTCGCAGACGCCGTGCTGGTGGCAATGAGCTGGCATCAAGCCTCGGGCAGCATCATGGATTACGAGATCGAGTACGGGCGAGACGAGTTCGCGATTCGGCTAGGTGAGCGCAGCCCGGACCTGGAGCTGCGGGCATTTTTGTGCGAAGAGGGATGCAGTGCCATCGTCACCTTGCTGCGGTCGGCGTTCGGTGCCGATGTGGTGCCCGTGCGGTTGGAATTCGCCTACGAGCGTCCGGCTTACGCCGATGCCTACTACCGGTTCTTTCGATGCCCGGTGTATTTCAACGCCGAGGTGAGCCGGGTGTACCTCGATGCCGGGTTGCTCGAACGGCCGCTACCATCGCCCAACCCCGCGCAGTTGGAGTTGGCCGTCGAGGCCGTGAAGCATCTTGCCCAGCCCCTGGAGCACCGTCCCGACATCGTCGCCGCGGTCGAGGGCGTCCTGCGCGAGCACCTTCGCCGACCGGTCACGATGGGGCTGGTCGCCGACCGGCTGGCAATCAGCGAGAGAACGCTGCACCGGAGACTGGCGCAGGCCGGTGTGCGGTTCGGCGATATCCGCGACCGGGTGCGCCTGCAACGGGCCACCACACTACTGCGCGACACGACTCTGCCGATCGGATCGATTGCTGGTGAGGTCGGGTTCAGTGACAGCCGCGAGTTCCGCCGCGCGTACCTGCGCTGGACCGGGACGACGCCGAGCGCCCAGCGAGCCGCCGCGGCGACACCGGCATAGCGGAGACACCGGTCACCGTCGGCTCGGTGACGAGCACCACCGCCTTGCCGGTGGCCGCGGGGCGCTGCCGGGGCCGGAGCTGAATACGACCGAGGCGACCCTGGTGTGGTGACCTGTGAGAAGCGGCGAGCGATGGGCACCGTTTCACCATCCCCAGTATGCGACGGCGGGGCCGGGCATTTCGATGAAAGACACGATCGTCGACGGTCGCAGGACACTTTATGTGGGATGGTCATCCGGGAACGTGAATTGAATGTCGTCTTTGCCCCCCTAATTGTCTGTATGCCCCCTGTGTGGGGCGGTCGGACATCTGATTAGCTCTGCGGCGAAAAGCGTAATCGGTCGCGTGATCGATCTGCATCGAATTATCCAGATGTCGTCCAGTAACGGGTCTTTCCTGTTCGCGGTCAGGGTTATGAAGAGGAATGGCGTTATGTTCGACATGATCAGTGTGTTGTCGGTACGGCCTGGATCGACGGGCAGGCGTTGCGAGTCAGGGCGACATCAGAATGTGTCGGGCATGAGCCTGTTGCGTTGATTCGGTGACCATTTCAGGCTGAGAGAACCCGTTGATGAAGAATTTCGATACCCATCCGTCGCCACTTGCTGATGGCGTTCTTGAGGTGGCTGCCGGCACAGAATCGGTGAAAGGGGATTCGACGCGACCGGTGCCTGTTCGCTGGATCGGCCTGTTCGGTCTGGCATGGCTGGGAATGTGGTTGGCTCAGCTGACGGTATTTCAGCTGGTGTTGCCGCAGCAGGTGAACGACAGCATCGGGATCGGTGATGCGCTGCGGGGGGACAACTGGCGATCCAGTGTCACCGATTTCGGTGTGATATCCGGGATATCGGCAGTCTGTTCGGCCGTTGCCTTTCCCGCGGCCGGTGCGCTCAGTGACCGCACCACCAGCAGATTCGGTCGTCGACGGCCGTGGATCGTGGGCGGGTGTCTGCTGTTGGCGGGGTCGCTGGCCGGGTTGAGCACGCAGACGAGCATCGCCGGTGTCACCGTCTGCTGGTCGCTGGCGATGATCGGGTTCAGTGCGGCGTCTTCCGCGCTGACGGCGCTGATCGGGGACCAGGTGCCGCGCAGCCAACGGGGGGTGGTGTCGAGCTGGATCTCGACTCCCCAGGGGCTGGCTCCGGTCCTGGGGGTGTCGCTCGTGGCGTTCTTCGCGCTGAATGTGGCGCAGTCCTACTGGCTGATCGTGTGCCTGCTGCTGGCGCTGGTGGTGCCGTTCGTGTTGACGACCCCCGACCCTGCGGTATCGGCTGTGGCGCGGGCCCGCTGGTCGGCGATGCATCTGCTCGGCGATCACGACTTCCGCTGGACGCTGATCGGGCGGGTGCTGGTCAACCTCGGCAATGCCCTGGGCACCGCACTGACGTTCTACTACCTGCAATTCGGATTGAAGGTCGCCGATGCCGAAGAGTCGATGGTTGTGCTGTCGGTCGGTTACATGGGGGCCGCGATCGCCGCGTCGATATTCAGTGGCTGGTGCTCGGACCGTCTGCAACGACGCAAGCCGTTCGTCCTGGTCGCCGCGATCATGCAAGCGATCTCGGCTGCGGTGATTTTGTGCCTGGGCAATCTGTGGGGCGCCACGATCGCCGCCGCTGTCCTCGGCGCGGGATACGGCTCATTCATGGCCATCGATCAGGCGCTGGCCGCCGACGTGCTCCCCGACGCCGAACACAACGGGCAAGAACTGGGAATCATGAACATCGCGATGGCCATCCCGCAGGCCCTGGGGCCGCTGGTGGGAGCCGGATTGATCGCAGTAGGCGGTTTCCCGCTGCTGTGGATCGGGGCCGCCGCAGTGACAGTGCTCGGCGGCATTTCGGTCATGGCGGTCGCGCGGGTGAGGTGAAACACGCTGCCGCGCAACAGATTCTGTGCCTGCAAAGGGGCACCGCGAGTATCTCTGACAGAGGAAGGGAATGTCGGTATACATTTCTGTGTCTGAACTGTTCACGATCGGAATCGGTCCCTCCAGCTCGCACACCGTTGGCCCGATGCGCGCCGCGCGCGCGTTCACCCAAGACTTGCTCGACCGTGGTGTGCTGAGTCAGGTCACGAAGGTGGTATGCACGTTGTACGGGTCGCTGGCGGCCACCGGCGTCGGTCACGGCACACCGGACGCGGTCGTCGCGGGGCTCAGCGGTCTCACCCCCGAAGACTGTGATCCCGACCGAGTGCGAGGGGCGTGGTCGTCGCTGCATGTGGACTCGCGCTGCATGCTCGCGGGGGTGCACGAGATCACCTTCACACCTGGCGACATCGTGTTCCAGCCCCGTACCCGCCTGCCCGCACATCCCAACGCCGTCGCCCTCACCGCGTGGGCCGGCGACGGGGGCCGTCCGCTCGCTGCGGAAACCTACTATTCGATCGGTGGCGGATTCATCCGCCGGGAAGGCGAGCCGGTGTCGACCGGCGGCGTGGATCAGCCTTTGCCGTTCGACACCGCCGAGCAGTTGCTCGACATCTGCGCCACCGAAGGCTGCTCCATCAGCGAGGTGGCCCGCCGCAACGAGGCGGCCATCCACGGTGCGGCCGGGATGCGTGAGTCGTTGCAACGCATCTGGGCCGCGATGGTGGCGTGCGTGTCGGCAGGGCTGTCGGCCGAGGGGACGTTGCCGGGCGGCCTGGGTACTGTCCGGCGGGCGGGCGAGCTGAAACGAGCGCTCGACAGCGCGTCGGACGATCACGACGACTGCCGCGGAGACTGGCTGCTGGCGTTCGCGTTGGCGGTGAACGAGGAGAACGCGGCGGGCGGACGTGTGGTCACCGCACCGACCAATGGAGCGGCGGGCATCGTGCCTGCCGTCGCCCACTACTACCTGCGATTCGTTCCTGGCGCCGGCTTCGACGGCGTCGAGGACTACCTGCTGACGGCCACCGCTATCGGCGCGCTGGTCAAAGCCAATGCCTCGATCTCCGGTGCGGAGGGCGGCTGTCAGGCCGAGGTCGGTGCCGCGTGCGCGATGGCCGCGGCCGGGCTGTGTGCGGTGCTGGGCGGGTCACCGCCGCAGGTCGAAAACGCTGCGGAGATCGCGATCGAGCACCATCTCGGGCTGACCTGTGACCCGGTCGGCGGGCTGGTGCAGATTCCCTGCATCGAACGCAACGCGGTCGCGTCGTCCACCGCGGTCACCGCGGCGCGTCTGGCCCTTCGCGGCACCGGAGCACATCGTGTCTCCCTCGACACCGCGATCGAGACGATGCGCCAGACCGGCCTGGACATGTCGCACAAATACAAGGAGACCAGCCTCGCCGGACTTGCGGTCAACGTCGTCGAATGCTGAATGTCCCGTCTCGGGTCGGCCGGGGAAGGTAGTGCGATGATTGCCAACTCATCACATAGGACCGGACGCTCAGGTGTCATGAATGTGCTTGTACGGCAACCTATTTAGAAAAACATCAGATGCGGGAGTCAATGGTTGGGCCGCGTGCGACCCGGCGCGGTGTAATCGGTTGTCCTGGGCTTTCGCGAGACGATTTCAACGACGGCGGGACCTGCTGGAGCGTTGCTGTAACGCGTGCGAAGCAACGCGAATTGCCGTGCGCGGCACAGTCTGTCCAGAGGTGGTGCCGGTGCGGTGACCGCGCGAACGCGGGCGCAGGTCACTCACTCACCGTCGCGAACAATCGGGGGCGGCGGGTGTGCACCGATACCCGCGACAGCAGCTCGTGAAAGTACGGGTCGGGCGAGCTTACAGTGGAGCCGTGCAGGGATCTTCGGTACGGCTGGTGTCGTCGGCGACGATCGCGCCGAACATCATCCGGTATCTGCTGCGGGTCGCCGACGAGCACGGGGTGTCGTTGGATCGCGCGATCCACGACGCCGGGTTGTCGCGGGAGACCCTCGACGCGCCGGGGCTTCGGGTGTCGTATCGGCAGGGCCGGGTGATCATCGAAGCGGCGCTGGACAGACTCCCTGGGCCGGCGTTGGGGTTGGAAGTGGGTGCCCGCCAGCCGATCACCGCGTCCGGGGTCCTGGGGCTGGCGATGATGTCGAGCCCGACGATCGCCGACGCGGTCGACATCGGAGTGCGCTACCAGAACCTGGCCGGGTCGATGATGCGCTGGTCGACGGTGAGAGAAGGGGATCTGCTTGTGGTGGTCACCATCGTGCTCGACGACGCGGCACCGGTCGACCGGTTCCTGGTCGAGGAGGGGTTCGCCAACATCACACGGATGGTTCGCGAGTCTGCCGACGCCACGATCCGTCCGGTGCGGGTCGAGTTCGCCCGGCCCGAGCCAGCGGACCCGGCACGGTTCCAAGCGTTCTTCGACGCACCAGTCGTGTTCGGCGGCCCCCGCAATGCGTGGTTGCTGCGCTCGCAGCAGTGGCGGCGAGCGCTGGACACCTGGGATCCGTGGACTCTGGCCGATGCTACGACGCTCCTCGCCGTGGCGGCGGAACAGACCGTCGACCGGCAAGAACTCGTGGCCGCGTTGTCGGCGCAGGTCGAGGCCGCGCTGCCGGACGTGCGGCCGCTGGGTGCGCATGCGCGGATGCTCGCGATGAGTGAGCGGACACTTCGGCGGCGGCTGGCCGATGTCGATGCCTCCTATTCCGATGTGCTCGACGAGGTGCGCCGCCGGTTGACCGCGCGGCTTATCACCCGCGCGGATCTGTCGTTCGCCGATATCGCGGCAGAGATCGGATACACCGACGACCGGTCGCTGCGGCGGGCGGTGAAGCGCTGGTTCGGGATCGCTCCCGGGGATCTGCGCCAACGCGCCATAGGCGAGTAAACACCGACCCCAGATCGGCCAGTTGGGTTGGCCGTTGAGGTCCGGACAGATGGCTGTTCATGTCCGCCGACATACCCGCTGGGTTGCCTAACATCGGTGAACTCGTCTTTCAAGGAGTTCTCCCATGACTGTTTCTGTCTGCCTCATCGGTGCCGGACCAGCAGGTTTGGCCGTCGCTCGCGCACTACGCGAGCGCAACATCGACTACACCCACCTCGAACGCCACACCGATGTCGGCGGGTTGTGGGACATCGAGAATCCGGGCGGCCCCATGTACGAAACCGCCCATTTCATCTCGAGCAAGACCGTGTCGGGATTCAGCGGATACCCGATGCCCGACGCTTACCCCGACTACCCGGGCCACCGGCAGATCCTGGCGTATCTGCAGTCCTTCGCCGACGCCTACGGACTGAGCGAGCGCATCGAGTTCGGGGTCGAGGTCGCCGATGTGCACCGCGACGGCGACGGTTGGGTCGTGGTCCGCGCCGACGGCAGCAGCACCCGTCATGACGCGGTGATCGTGTGCACCGGGTCGCAATGGTTCCCCAACATCCCGGAGTTGCCGGGTTCGTTCACCGGGGAGGTGCGCCACAGCAGCAATTACCGCAGCCCGAGTGAGTTCGTGGGCAAACGGGTCCTGGTCGTCGGTGGCGGCAACTCCGGTTGCGATATCGCCTGCGACGCCGCCCGCAACGCCGACTACACCGCGATCAGCCTGCGCCGCGGCTACTGGTTCATACCCAAGCACGTCTTCGGTGTGCCGTCGGACGTGTTCGGCGGGAAAGGCTCGTTCCTGCCCAAACGGCTCGAGCGGGCGATCCTGCAGCCGATACTGCGCCTGTTCAACGGCGACCCCACCCGCATCGGGCTGCAGAAGCCCGACCACAAACTGTTCGAAACCCACCCGGTGATCAACTCGATGCTGCTGCACCACCTGCAGCATGGCGACCTCGTCGCCCGTCCCGGCATCGAGAGCACCGATGGTCGGACAGTGCGGTTCACCGACGGCAGCAGCGACGAGTTCGACCTGGTGCTTTTCGCTACCGGCTACCGGCACCGGATTCCGGTGGCGCAGCAGTACTTCGGTAACGAGCAGCACCCCGACCTGTATCTGAACTGTTTCTCCAGGGAACACCCCGGCCTGTTCGGGGTGGGGTTCATCGAAACCAACTCCGGCGCCTACCAACTGTTCGACCAGCAGGCGCACATGATCGCCGGATTCCTCGACGACAGGGGTCACAACCCGGCGCGTGCCGAGGCGTTCGCGCAGCGCATCAGCACCGACCGTCCCGACCTCTCCAACGGGCTGCGTTTCGATGCCTCCCCGCGCCACACCGGCTACGTCGACGCCGACGCCTACGTCCGCTTCATCCGCAAACTCGCCCGCACCTACGGATGGTCGCTGACCTCCCCGGCGCCGACCCAGACCCCGGTGCAGGTGTCGGCATGAGTTTCGACTACCGCGGCAAGGTCATCGCCATCACCGGCGGAGCCGGTGGCATCGCCGCTGCGTTCATCCGGCCCGCCGCGCGGCTGGGGGCGTCGATCGCCGTCATCGACATCCGCGGTGACCGCGCAGACGCCGTCGCTGCCGCGCTGCCCGGGTCCGGGCATCGTGGATACGCCTGCGACCTCACCGACGAAGCCCAAGTCGCTGCGCTGCTGGACCGCATCGAGGTCGATTACGGGCGGATCGACGTGCTGATCAACAACGTGGGAATGACCAGCGCCGAACGGTTCGACGAGCGCAGCGTCGACAGCATCCGCCTCGAACTGAATGTCAATCTGCTCTCTCCACTGATACTCACCCGTTTGGCGCTTCCCCTGCTACGCAACTCCGCTGATCCGCGCGTGGTGACAACGGTATCGCTCGGCGGGATCTTCCCGCTCGGCGAGACCCCGCTCTACACGGCGTCGAAGTTCGGTTTGCGCGGCGCGATGCTCGCGATCGGCCTGGATCTGGCGGCGAAGGGCATCACTGTCGGGTCGGTGCTGCCCTCGGCTACCGACACCCGCATGCTGCGCCAAGAGGCGATCGACGGCGGCAACTCGCTGCAATTCCAGGACTCGCCCCAGCCGCCGGAAGCGGTCGCGCATGCCATGATGCGGCTGCTGGACCGTCCCCGCCTCGAGATCTATCCCCGCGTCTCCGAATCGCTGCTCGTCCGGGTGGCAATGCTGGTCCCCAACCTGCTGCCGCGGTTGATGACACTATTCCGTCGCCGCGGGGAGAAAGGCATGGCCCGCTACCTCGCTCGACTCGAACACGATGGGCTGGTCATGCGCCGCGACGGGCGGCTGGAACTGGTCGAGGGACCGGTGAGCCCGTGACGACCATGACGTTGACCAACCCTGCAGATGGCTCCGTTCTCGGCGTAGTCGAAGAGACATCGCCCGCCGAGGTTTTCGAGCACACGACTGCAGCACGCGACACATACCGCAGTGGTGTCTGGTCGGGACTGCCGCCGCGAGAACGGGCCGCAGCCCTGCTTCGACTTGCTACGTTGATGGAGCGAGACGCGCAGTTGCTCGCGACACTCGACAGTGAAGACGCCGGGAAACCGATCACCGAATGCATCACCGGGGATGTCCCCAGCGCCATCGAGTCCATCCGTTGGTTCGCCGAAGCACTCGATAAACGCTATGGACGAACCTCTACCACCGGTAGAGACGTGCTCGCCTTCACCGAACGCGAACCTTACGGAGTGACTGCGGCGATCCTGCCCTGGAACTATCCTCTCGCGATGGCCGCATGGAAGATCGGGCCAGCCCTCGCAGTGGGCAACGCACTGATCTTGAAACCCGCCGATGCCAGCCCCCGCTCCGCTCAGCACGTCTCCGCTCTGGCCACAGAAGCAGGAATCCCTGACGGTATCCTTCGCGTCCTTCCTGGTACCGGCCCTGTGACCGGCGCAGCGTTGGCTGCGGACTTGCATGTGGGAGCACTTTCGTTCACAGGATCCACGGCCACCGGCCGCAATATCCTCACCGCCGCTGCCCAATCCAACCTGAAACGGGTCAGTCTCGAACTCGGCGGCAAAAGCCCGCAGATTCTGCTCGACGACGCACTCGACTTCGGCGACACCCTCCTGGACGGCATGATCGAGGCTGCATTCCTGACCGCAGGCCAGAATTGCACTGCTGGTTCTCGTATCCTGGTGCACGAGCGAATTCACGATCAGGTCGTCGCCTCCTTCACCGCCGCTGCCGAAGCGCTGCAGGTCGGGCACCCCGCCGACCCCAAGACGAAGATCGGTCCAGTGATCAATGACATCGCGGCCGACCGGATTCTCGCGACGATCACCCAGGCCACCGCCGACGGTGCCACCATCGCCGCCGGTGGTCGGGAAATCCCCGTCGTCGCAGGTGGTCGGTACATCGCACCCACGGTGCTGACCGATGTGCGCGCCGGTGCCGCGATCACCCGCACCGAAGTATTCGGACCCGTCGTTACCGTGCAACGATTTCGTACCCACGAGGAAGCGATCACGCTGGCCAACGACGTTGACTACGGGCTCGCCGCGTCGGTATGGACCCGCCGCCTCGACGATGCGCTTGTCCTCGCGCGTGGCATCGAAGCTGGACTCGTCTCCGTTGGTTCTTATAGTGAGGGGGACCTCACCGTGCCGTTCGGGGGATGGAAACAGTCTGGATACGGCGGTGCCGAGAAATCGTTGCGCGCGTTCGACCAATGGTCGCGGGAGAAAACGATATGGATACAGCAGCACCCGTGAATAGACATTGATCGGAGGTGTGTATGCGACTCCGAGGAGTACCGCCGTAGCCTGGAAATAGACGACGAGTGGGCCGTTGGCTGCGACCGGCGACCTTGTTCTCTTGCATCAAGCAGTTGCTGTGACGGTCCCGGTTTCGTGAGGCCGGAGCAACTCGCCGAGGTCGCGGCTACGGCGGTGCAACTCGACAGCGTGCAGCCGTGATGACCACCGAGGCTTCCGCCGAAAAAGACCGCAGCGCACGATATTTAGCCTGACGCATGGGTGCCGTTGAACCAGTCGTACCAGCTCTGCCGCTATAGGCGTAGCACGAAAGGTCCCACGATCTGACAACGCTCGGGTTATGGACGATGTCATCCACATACCGGCAAAACGACGGAGATGGTTTCGACAGTGCCGGGCGACGCTCACCGACGAAGTGCCGACACAGGAAGACCACGTCCAAGTTGGCGTCGCGCCGAGCCTTGTTCTGCTCAACTTGATCGGCGAACTGCAGTAGGACCTCCCGCCGGATGGTTGTGGCCAACGCGGAGGTGGAGATTGATGTTGGCTGGCGACGCTTTGGGTGAGTACTTCGGCGAGGTCGTCACGGAGTCAGCGCGGTGGCGCAGACAATGGGTATTTGGTGTCTCGTTGGAAGGCAGGTTTCAGGACGTGTTTTATTCGCCTTTTCGCCGCTACGCTTGGAGAAAGGGGCCCGGTTGCATGGCTCGACCTTGCCGACAATTCGCAGCGAGGCATCGTGTACCGAGGGGGGCGACACAGCCAAGGCCGGGGGCAACTCGGACGAGATCCTGTTCGAGGATGACTGACATCTGCGCCAGAGATACTCTCTAATCTACTGAATGCACAAAATAGCTGTTGACCAACAAATCACGCTCTGCCGTGGGGAATTGCATTCCGTCACTATGCCGATGAAGAAATCGGGTAGCAGCAGTGCATAGTTCGGAAGCGTTCAAGACCTCTTGTATGCTCGAGGAGGCGATTTGCTTTGACTGCCGAAGGGCGATCCCCGGGTGAGGGTGACGTGCACCTGCGGATCTGGCTGGCCGATGTGGTATTGGACTACGTTGCCACTACCACGGCGGTGGGTAATTTGATACGCGATTGGCGACGAAACCCGCGGTGGACGATAGAATTAATATGGGATTTCCTTGAAGACTGTAGGTTGATTCCACGTCTCCCCTGTGAGCGACTGTTCCTCGGACCGTGACGGGGTGGCGGCCAAGTTATCAAACGGAGAGAGTTGCATTGAGATCAGGGTAAAGGTGGTCTTGGTAGTAGGCGCTTCATCGGGTATCGGCAGAGCGGTTGCCATAAGACTCGCTGGCAGAGGTGCTTTGATTGCGGCGACGGCGCGGCGCGCAGACCGACTTGCACTGCTTGCGAGCCAGATCGCGAACACCGACGGGCAGTGTCATGTGTTTCCGGCAGATGCCACGGACGCAGGTGAGCGAGCCTTGCACTGGCGAATTGCGAACTCGGGTTATGAATTTGGAGAAATTCGAGACCGGGTACGGATGGAACATGTCACTATGTTTTTGCGTGAATCGAATATTCCGATAGGATCGGTCGCTGCGAGGGTCGGATTCAGTGGCTCGCGAGTTCTGACCAGTCAGGTCGAGTAACGCCTCCGTGCGCATGGCGCTCGAACCGGTCGCTGGAAACCCCATGGGACCAACTATCAGTGAGCCAGTCTCCATTGCGAAGTATGTAACTATAAGTGCGTACTTGTCCGGTTCGTGGAGCATCACGGCGGGCTAGCGCCTGGAGCTCGATGCGGCGCAGCCTCGTCGACGTCGCCTCGAGCCATCGCTGAACTGCGGTCTGCCACGCCGTGATTCGCACAGACTGCCGTTCGCCGAGCGCACTTCGGTCACGCATGATCGGTTGACGCATGCTGGCGGCGATGCCAGCTATCGGCCGTCTCGGGTTGTGCCCGTGGTGATTTGGCCTGAGGGCGCCGGATGCCCGGCACCCTCAGGCACCCTGGCCCGCTGCTTGGCAATGTCGTCGTAGGTGCCCGGGCGGCGGTGTACAAATTGTGATCATCGGTTCGCTCCGGTGTAGTGAAATCGCAGCTGGCGGGGCACCGACAGCGATAGGGACCTGCCACTGGTCTGGGGGGGGTACTACGGAAGCCCAGCAGCGTCACCACGAGTGTTTTCAGCCGTCAATCGTGGCGAAAGCGGCGCCCTTCGCAGGCGTGGCTGTCATGTAGGAAGCCATCACCACAGGGGAAAACCGCCGCAGCCGACCGGCGGTATCCTGAAGAACATCACGGAGCAGGACCGGCGTATGGGCGACATCGAGCCATTCAAGACCCAGCGCGCCGTGATCCCGGCGGTCACGGCGGAACTGGCAGAAGCAGGATTCACCGACGCCGAGGAGATCGGGCGCGGCGGGTTCGGGGTGGTGTATCGGTGCACCCAAGCGGCGCTGGACCGGACGGTGGCGATCAAGGTGCTCACCGCAGCCCTGGAGGAGGGAAACCGGCAGCGGTTCGTTCGGGAGCAGCGGGCGATGGGCCGGCTGACGGGACACCCGAACATCGTGGGGGTGTTGCAGGTCGGCACCTCCGCGTCCGGACTGCCATATCTGGTGATGCCCTACTATCCGCAGGACTCCCTCGACGCCCGGATCCGCCGGCACGGTCCACTGTCGGTCCAGGAGACGGCGCGGCTGGGTGTGAAGCTCGCGGGGGCCCTCGAGGCCGCGCACCGGCTCGGCATCCTGCACCGCGACGTCAAACCCACTAACATCCTGATCAGCGACTACGGTGAACCCGCACTGACCGACTTCGGGATCGCCCGTATCCCCGAAGGATTCCACACCGCCACCGGCACGGTTACAGGTTCACCGGCATTCACCGCGCCGGAGGTACTGGCGGGGGAGGCACCCACCCCCGCAGCCGACGTCTACGGGCTCGGCGCGACGTTGTTCGCCGCGTTGACCGGGCACGCGGCGTTCGAGCGGCGAAGCGGCGAACAAGTCGTAGCCCAGTTTCTGCGGATCACCACACAGCCGGTCCCTCATCTGCGCGAGCAAGGCATCGACGAGGACCTTTCGACGGTGATCGAACATGCCATGGCCCGCCCTAGCGAGCAGCGGCCCTCCGCGGCGGCGTTGGGTGAGCAGCTGCGGCATCTGCAGGCTGGGCGCGGGTGGCCGGTTGACGAGATGGCGGTACGGGCCGCAGCGGGTGCCGAGCGGCAAGAAAGCACCCCGGTTCCTTTGATTCCGCGGGCGACTGGCCCCCCGCCGGTGCGCGAGCCCTTGCCGTGCGGTTCGTCGGTTAGCGCAAGCGGACCGTTTCCCCTCGAGCTGACAAGTTTTATCGGCCGCCGTATCGAATTGGCCGAGGCCAAGAACCTGCTGGCGAACTCCCGGCTGGTGACGTTGACCGGGATCGGCGGGGTGGGCAAGACCCGACTGGCGTTGCGAGTGGCGACCGGCCCGCAACGAGAATTCGCCGACGGGGTTTGCTTGGTCGAACTCGGGCAGCTGCACGACGGCGCGCTGCTACCCGGCGTGATCGCCGCCTCTCTAGGGTTGCGCCCACAAGGGCAGCCGGTGCTCGACGTCCTGGTCGAATACCTGGCGTCGCGGGAGCTGCTGCTGGTGCTCGACAATTGCGAACAAATCGTGGATACGGCAGCGAAGGTGGCCGAGTCCCTGCTGCGGGCGTGCCCGAAGTTGCGGATCCTGGCCACAAGCCGCGAACCTCTCGTTGTCGGCGGGGAATCTGTGCTGCGGGTGCGGCCGCTGACCGTTCCTGACCCGGATCGGCAGCCCTCGCTGCGAAGTGCGGCCCGCTATGACGCGGTCACCTTGTTCGTCGAACGGGCCGCCGCCGCGGTGCCGGGCTTTGCGCTCACCGAGGACAATGTCGCCGCGGTGACCGAGATCTGCCGCCACCTCGACGGGCTGCCGTTGGCGATCGAGCTGGCGGCGGCCCGGCTGCGGGCACTGTCACCAGAACAGATCCTGGCGCGGCTCGCCGACCGATACGCACTGCTGACCCGCGGCAGCCGCAGCGCGCCGAGTCGCCAGCAAACCCTGCGGTTGTGCATCGACTGGAGTTACTCGCTGTGCACCCCGGCCGAACAACAGGTGTGGGCACAGTTGTCGGTGTTCGCCGGCAGCTTCGAACTCGACGCCGCCGAACAGGTGTGCCGCAACGATCTCGCAGCGGAGGACCTGCTCGATGTACTCACCGCCCTGGTCGACAAGTCCATCCTGATCCGCGAGCAGTCGGGCCCGGTGGTGCGGTTCCGGCTGCTCGAGACGGTGCGTGACTACGGCCGCGACAAACTCGATGAGGCGGGCCAGTACACGGACCTGCGGCGCCGACATTTGGACTGGTATCGGCAGCTCGCCTTGGACGCCGACGCCGACTGGATCAGCCCCCGCCAACTCGACTGGATCGCCCGCCTCGACCGCGAACAACCCAACCTGCGCCAAGCACTGGACTTCTGCCTGACCGACACCGAAGCGGAATCCGACGCCGCGTTGTCGATGGCGTCAGCGTTGCAACCGTTCTGGTTCTCCCGAGGCCAGGTCGGCGAGGCGCGGCACTGGCTCGACCTCGCCCTCGCCAGGCGGCCCGCTACCGCCGTCCACGCCAAGGGGTTGTGGCGTGCCGTCCTGGTGGCCGAAGCCCAGGACGACCGCACCGCGGCGTCCGCACTGGTCGCACAGACGCAGGCGCTGGCCGAACGAACCGACCGCCCGATCGTGCACGCATACGCAAATCTTGGTCTTGGCCTCCATGCGCTCCGCAGCGGCGACCCGCCGCAAGCACGCGCACCCCTCGAAGCCGCGTTCGAGTCGTTCACTGCGCAGGACGACGTCTACGGGCAGGTTGAACCGCCCCGATCTTCTTGCCGCTTCCTTCCTTGAGGAGGATGTTGGCCATGCCCAAGCAGTATCCGATCGAGCAGCGTGAGCGTGCGGTGAAGATGGTGCTGGACCGACTCGACGGTTATCCGTCGGTGTATGCCGCCTGCCAAGCGCTCGCCGTGAAACTTGGAGTCCATGCTGAAACGCTGCGGGTGTGGGTGAAGCAGGCACAGGTCGATACCGGGAAGGCGCCCGGAGTGACGACCGCTGAGCAGGCGCGGATCAAGGAACTCGAACGGGAGAACCGAGATCTGAAGGAGGCCAACGAGATTCTGAAAGCGGCCTCGATTTTCTTCGCGCGGGAGCTCGACCCGCGACGCCGTTGATCTGCCAGTTCATCGATACCGAACGTGCAAAGGGGCACCGGGTCGAGTCGATTCTGGGTGTACTGCGAGAGCAGGGCATGCAGATCGCCGGGCGCACGTACCGGAACTGGAAAACCACCGGACCGTCGGCGCGGACGGTCACCGACGCGCATCTCACCGATGCGTTACGGGCTACCTCGGGCACGCCGGAGGGCATGTACGGCAGCCGCAAGATGGCCCGGCATCTGCGTCGCCAGGGCCATGAGGTATCGGTGGACACCATCGGGCGGCTCATGCGCGATGAAGGCATGTCCGGTGTGGTCCGCGGCGGCAGAGTCCGGACCACGATCGCTGGGAAGGGCCACGATCATCGCCGTGCACCGGACCTACTCGACCGCGACTTCACTGCCGTCGAGCCAAATCGCAAGTGGGTCACCGACTTTACCTACGTGCCTACCTGGCTGGGGTTCGTCTACGTGGCGTTCGTGATCGACTGTTTCTCCCGCGCGATCTTGGGCTGGCACGCGGCCACGGTCAAGGACACCGCGATGGTCACCAGCGCGCTGCGGATGGCGTTGTGGCGACGCGATCACGACGGCCACGCTGTCGCTGACGGTCTGATCCACCACAGCGACGCCGGATCCCAATACACGGCTATCTCGTTCGCTGACACCCTTGCGGCCGAAGGGATTTCAGCGTCGATAGGCAGTATCGGCGATGCCTACGACAACGCACTGTCCGAATCGACGATCGGGCTCTACAAGACCGAAGCCCTCGCCAAGGACAGCCCGTTCCTCACCGGGCCGCTACGTTCGCTCGACGACGTCGAGTTCGCGACGATGGAATGGGTCGACTGGTACAACAATCGGAGGTTGCACAGCCTGATCGGGTATCTCCCACCCGCCGAATACGAAGCCCTCTACTACGCTCAACAACAGCCATCCCAGCCGGTGATGACTCAACCATGAAGCCGGCAAGAAACTCGGGGCGGTTCAGGTCTTTGCCCTGCTCGGGCTTGGATGGACACACGAATCGCGGGGAGACAGCGCAGCAGCTCTCTCGTACCACGAGAAGGCCCTCGCGATCACCGAATCATATGGCGATTCCGCATATCGGTCATATGCCTTGTGGGGCACGACGGTTGCCGCGTGGCACCACGGTGATCGCGACGGTGCGCTGCGCCTGCTGCGGCAGTGGCTGCCACTGATCAGGCAGCAGAAAGACCTACTCATGGCCACGAACGCCCTGGAAACATTGGCGTGGATTGTGGGAGCCCAGGCCGGCAGCGCGCGGCTCGCCGCCGTGTTGCTGGGCGCCACGAACGCAATGAGGCAGCTGGCAGGCACTTCCGCGGTATTCTTCCCGAGCTTGGTGGTCCATGCCGAAGACTGCGAACGAGCGGCCCGTCGCACGCTCGGACGGCGATCCTTCGAAGCCGCCTATCACGAAGGCGCCGCAATGGATCTCGACGCCGCGATCGGCTATGCCCTGGGCGAGCAACCGCAGGCTGCGGCTCGCGGTCCGGCTCCGTCCGATCTGACGACTCGGGAGCGGGAGGTGGCCGACCTCGTCGCAGACGGCCTGACCAACAAAGCCATCGCCGCCCGCCTGCACATCTCCCAGCGCACCGCCGACGGACACGTCGAACACATCCTTGCCAAACTCGGATTCACCAGACGCGCCCAGATCGCCGCCTGGGTCGCCGAACGGAGCCGATCGGCACTCGAGGGCGCTGACCTCGGCCATTCACGCCAGATGAGCCAGCAGTGGCTCTGAAATGGCGAAAGGTGCTCTGAACTGCGATATGAATCCGCCCGGTGAGTCCGGGACCTCGCCACCATCGGAACTCCTCCGACGACGGCTTGATCGTCGGTCAGCCCGTTGATCCCTTTGAGAAACCACTGAAACCACATGCATAGGCAGCCATGTCGGCGCCATCCATCGTCACGGGTCGCGGTAGAGGGGTTGTCGGAGCAGTGGAAAATTCGGGCTACAGCCTGCGTCGCCACTGAGGGCGCCTGCTGCGGAACGGAGGCGAAGGACAAGGCCATGGCCTCCGGCGAGCCCTACGTGGTCAGGGAGCCGTGAATGAGTTCCTGCAGCGGTGACTGGGGCGGGATCATCGTCGATCACCCCCGCCAGCAAACATTCCCGAGGGTGCCGCAGAGCCGATTTCCGGCAGATGCGCCACATATCGGCGCAGGTCAGAGCATGGAATCACTGGTCAACCTCCGTGTGTGCGAGTGCACTCGCACACACGGCACCGATATCCAACAAAAATGTTGCAGATCCGTGCGCGAGAGGGGACTTGAACCCCTACGTCCGTGGACACCAGAACCTAAATCTGGCGCGTCTGCCAATTTCGCCACTCGCGCTTGATGGTACGACCGTCCAAACTCTACCGGGCTTGACCGCCATCGCGAAGCTCGCCCCGGGCGTGTCGTACTCGCCAGTAACCCCACCTGGGATTATAACGATTTAGTAACGTCCAACATGAGGAGTACTCATGTTTCGTACGCGTTAGTAACCCAGTAGACCAGCGGCTTTGAACATGAGGGAGAGTCATGTTTCTGGGCATTCTGGTACGGAAGTACTGGAATACTCGACGGTAAGGCGGGCATGTGGGGGCAAACGTGAGGATTTCCTCATGATTTTCTGGAATCCTGGCAATCATCAGGGCTCATTGGTGAGGAACACCTGCGCACCGGAGGGAGCGGCGTGTCTCGACGGCATGTCGCCAGGAGAAGGAAGTCGAAGCGTCTTGACGATCAATGAGAGCACTGCGGCCGGAACCGGACAGAGCCCGAAAGTGGTTGGGGCGCCACAGCAGGGGGGATCTAGGGCCCCGCTGCTGGATCGACTGCTGGGCGCGACGCCCTATGCGCTTGCCTTCGGTGGGCAGGGTGCCCGCTGGCTCGGTGAGTTGGAGGAAATCGGGCGTGACGCCGCGCTGGAGCCCGAGCTGACCGCGTTGGTCAATGAGGCCGCCGCGCTGCTGGAACCCGTTGCGGCACAACTGCTCGTGGTGCGTCCGGTGGGCTTCGACCCGATCGGCTGGATGCTCGAGAACGAGCTCGCCGAGGGTGATGAGGCCGAGGTTTCGGGCGCGCCGTCGGAGCAGGTGCTGCGGTCGGCCGCGGTGTCGATGCCGGGTGTATTCCTGACGCAGGTGGCCGCCGTGCGCGCACTGCGACTGCAGGGTCTGGATGCGAGCGAGCATGCGCCGGTCGCCATCGTCGGACATTCCCAGGGGCGGCTGGCCGCGACCTCGGTGGAGGCCGGCGGGCAGCGCGATGCCGAACTTCTCGCCATCGCCCAAATGATCGGTGCGGCAGCGAGTTTGGTGGCGCGTCGGCGCGGTCTGATGCCGGTGGGTGAGCGCTCGTCGATGGTCGCGGTATCGAATGTCGATCCCGAACACCTGAGCACGGTGGTGGCCGAGGTATCAGCGGGTGTGGATCCGGCCGCGGCCGCGGTGGTTTCGATTCGCAACGGTCGTCGGCGCGTTGTGCTGTCCGGTACGCCGACCCAGCTGGAGCGCGTACGTCAGCGGTGCGCTCAGATCCATGACGAGCAGACCCGTGAGCGGGACGCGAAGACCCGTGGTGGCGCGGTGTTCGCCCCGGTCTTCGAGGATCTGGCCGTCGATGTGGCATTCCATCACCCCGCGCTCGCCGACACCGTCGAGATCGTGAGCGGCTGGGCGGCCAAGTGCGGTGTGGACGCCGCGCTGGCGGGCACACTGGCCCGGGAGATCCTGGTCGACCCGGTCGACTGGGTCGAGGAGGTCGACGGCGTCGTCGCCGCGGGCGCGCAGTGGATTCTCGATATGGGGCCCGGTGATCTGCTCAGCAGGCTCACCAGCGGCTCACTGAAGGGCACCGGCGTCGGCATCGTCGCGGCCGCGACCCGCGCGGGCCAGCGCAGCCTGCTGACCCCGGGCGCCGCGCCCGAGGTGGCCCAGCCGTGGACGGCCTTCGCGCCGCGTCCGGTGCGCCTGCCCAACGGACGCGTCGTGGTGGAGACCGCGTTCACCAAGCTGACGGGTCGCTCGCCGATCCTGCTCGCGGGCATGACCCCGACCACCGTCGACGCGAAAATCGTTGCGGCGGCGGCGAATGCGGGCCACTGGGCGGAGCTGGCCGGTGGCGGCCAGGTGACCGAGCAGATCTTTGCCGACCGGGTGGCGGAGCTGAAGACGCTGTTGCACCCGGGTCGCGCGGTGCAGTTCAACTCGCTGTTCCTCGACCCCTATCTGTGGAAGCTGCAGCTGGGCGGTAAGCGCCTGGTGCAGAAGGCCCGCGCGGCGGGTGCGCCGTTCGACGGAGTCATCGTCACCGCGGGCATTCCGGAACTGGAAGAGGCCGTAGCGCTGATCGAGGAGCTGACCGAGGTCGGCATTACCCACGTGGCGTTCAAGCCGGGCACTGTGGCCCAGATCCGCGCGGTGCTGCGCATCGCCGACGAGATGCCGGAATACCCGGTGATCATGCACATCGAGGGCGGCCGGGCCGGTGGCCACCACTCCTGGGAGGACCTCGACGACCTGCTGCTCGAGACCTACGCCGAACTGCGCAACCGCGCCAATGTGGTGGTCTGCGTCGGCGGCGGCATCGGCACCCCGGAACGCGCCACCGAATACCTGACCGGTGAATGGGCTGTGCCGCACGGCTATCCGGTGATGCCGCTGGACGGTGTGCTGGTCGGCACCGCCGCCATGGCCACGCTGGAGGCCACCACCGCACCCGAGGTCAAGCAACTGCTCGTCGACACTCCCGGCACCCAGGACTGGGTCGGCGCGGGCACCGCGACCGGCGGAATGGCTTCCGGCCGTAGCCAATTGGGTGCCGATATCCACGAGATCGACAATGCCGCCTCACGCACCGGCCGCCTGCTCGACGAGGTCGCCGGTGACGCCGACGCGGTCGCCGAGCGGCGCGAGGAGATCATCGCCGCGCTGAACGTCACGGCCAAGCCGTATTTCGGCGATCTGGCCAGCATGACCTACCTCGAATGGCTGGAGCGCTACGTCGAGCTGGCCGTCGGCCTGGATCGCCGCAAGGACTTCGACTGCGGCAGCGATCTCGGTGACGCCTTCCTCGACGCCACCCGCTCGGTGTGGCTCGACATCACCTGGCGCGACCGGTTCGCGGAAATGATGCGCCGCACCGAATCCCGGCTGCATCCGGCCGACCGCGGTGAGATCCCCACGCTGTTCGAATCCGACGATGCCTTCGAGAATCCGGTCAACGCGCTGTGCACGCTGAAGCAGCAGTACCCGGCCGCGGAGCAGACCCTGCTGCATCCGGCGGATGTGCCGTTCTTCGTCAGCCTCTGCAAGATCCCGGGTAAGCCGGTCAATTTCGTCCCTGTCGTCGACGGCGATGTGCGCCGCTGGTGGCGCTCGGATTCGCTGTGGCAGGCCCATGATCCGCGCTACACGTCCGATCAGGTGTGCATCATCCCCGGCACGGTGTCGGTGGCCGGCATCACCCGCGTGGACGAGCCGGTCGGTGAACTGCTGGACCGCTTCGAGCAGGACACGGCGTTCTCACTGGTCCGTGCGGGCGTGGCGCCGGTCGCCGTCAACGCGCGGCGCAGCGCGGGCGTGATCACCGGTCCGATCGACGCGGTGCTGGCCGCGCCGGATGTCGAATGGTCCGGCCGCACCACCATCAACCCGATCCACCGCCTCGGCGATCTGGCCGAGTGGAAGGTCGACGGCGAGGGCGCGATCCATCCGCCGACCGGTGCGACGATCACCGAGACCACCGGGCCGGACGTCGATCACTCCTATGTCGAGTTCACCGTTCCGCTGTCCGGACGCGACGCCGTGCGCATCCGGATTCGCATCACCGTTCCGTCCTCGCTCTACAACGGCGGCGCTCCGGTCATCACCGAAACCGATGCCGACACCGCCATGTCCGCGTTGCTCGCGGTCGCCGCGGGCCAGGCGCTGCCGGAGGTGAAGGGCAGGGTCGCGCACATCAATCTGGCGTGGACCCCGGATCTCATCGCCGATCACGCGGGCGTCACCAGCTCGGGTCTGCCCGCATCGTTGAGCACGCTCGGTCGTACCGTGCCCGACGTCCTGGTCGGCGCCTGCTGGCCCACTGTTTTCGCGGTGCTCGGCGCCTCGCGCACGGAGCGTGCGGATTCGGTGATCGAGGGCATGCTGGATCTGGTGCATCTCGATCATCAGATCGAGCTGCTGCGCGAATTGCCGAGCACCACAAGCATTCTCGTTGTCCGCGCGGAGTCGAAGTCGGTGCTCGACACCGATCTGGGCCGCGTGGTCGAGGTCGAGGTCACCGTTGGCGAGATGCGCGATCAGGGTCTGGACGTGGTGCCGCTGGCCCGTCTCACCGAACGCTTCGCCATCCGCGGTCGCAATGGTGCGGGCGAGCTGACCGATCCGCCGCGTGCGGCCGGTGCGGTGTCCGATGCGGCCACCGATACCCCGCGGCGTCGTCGCCGCGACGTCACCATGGTCGCGCCGCGCGCCATGAACGCCTTCGCCGAGGTCTCCGGTGACCACAACCCGATCCACACCAGCGATTCCGCCGCCAAACTGGCCGGGCTTGGCAGCCCGATCGTGCACGGCATGTGGCTTTCGGCCGCGGCGCAGCACGCGGTCTGCGCCGTGGATCCCGAAAGCTCCACGCCGGCACGGACGCTGACCGCGTGGACCACCCGATTCCTGGGCATGGTTCGCCCCGGCGCCGAGATCGATGTGCGCGTCGAGCGGATCGCGGTCGACGCCGGCAGCGAAATCGTCGAGGTCTCCTGCCGGACCGACGGCGAGCTGGTGATGACCGCGACCGGTCGCACCGCCGCTCCGAAGACGGTCTACGCCTTCCCGGGGCAGGGCATTCAGCGCAAGGGCATGGGCCTGGACGCGCGCGCCCGCTCGAAGGCCGCCAAGGAGATCTGGGAGCGCGCCGACAAGCACACCCGCGCCGCACTCGGCTTCTCCATCCTGGCCGTGGTCCGGGACAACCCGACCTACCTCAAGGCACGCGGTGTCGAGCACCGGCACCCGGACGGCGTGCTGCACCTGACCCAGTTCACCCAGGTCGCCATGGCGGTGCTCGGTGTCGCCCAGGTCGCCGAACTGCGTGAGGCCGGTGCCTTCGTCGAGGGCGCCCTGCTGGCCGGACATTCGGTCGGTGAGTACAACGCGCTCGCCGCCGTCGCCGGTGTGCTGCCGCTGGAGGCGGTGCTGGAGGTCGTGTTCCAGCGCGGTTCGGCCATGCACGAGCTGGTGCCCCGGGATGCGCAGGGCCGCAGCGACTATCGGATGGCCGCCATCCGGCCGTCGCAGATCGGGCTGCCCGATGACGAGGTCGTCGGCTTCGTCTCCGGTATCGGCGAGAGCGTCGGGGAATTCCTCGAGGTCGTGAACCTGAACCTGCGCGGTTCGCAGTACGCGATCGCGGGCACGGTCAAGGGGCTCGACGCGCTGGAGGCCGAAATCGACTGCCGCCGTGCCGAATTCGGCGGCAAGCGGGCATTCATCCTGGTCCCCGGTATCGATGTGCCGTTCCACTCCACCGTGCTGCGCGAGGGTGTTCCGGAGTTCCGGCAGAAGCTCGAACAGCTGCTGCCCGCGGATCTGCACCCGGAAATCCTGATCGGACACTACATCCCGAATCTGGTGCCCAAGCCCTTCTCGCTGGAGCGCGCCTTCATCCAGGAGATCGCCGATCTGGTGCCCTCGGAGCCGCTGGCCGCCGTGCTCGCCGACTTCGACAGCTGGGCCGCGCGGCCGACCGACCTGTGCCGGGTGGTGCTGATCGAACTGCTCGCCTGGCAGTTCGCCAGCCCGGTCCGCTGGATCGAGACCCAGGACCTGCTGTTCACCGATGCCGCGCACGGCGGACTCGGGGTGCAGCGGTTCGTCGAAATCGGTTTGGGCGCAACCCCGACCGTGGCGAACCTGGCCAGCCAGACGCTGAAGCTGCCCGCCTTCGGCACGGTCACCGTCGAGGTGCTGAATATCGAGCGCGAGGCTGCGGTCGTCTACTCGACCGATACCGATCCCGCGCCGGTCGACGAACCCGCCGACGAGCCGGCCGAGACCGCTTCGGCCGCGGCGCCGGTCGCCGCGGCGCCGGTTGCCGCCCCGGTGGCGAGCTCGGGTGGTCCGCGCCCGGACGACATCGCGTTCACCGCCGCCGACGCCACCCGCGTGCTCATCGCACTGTGGACCAAGCTGCGGCTGGATCAGATCGGCCCGGTCGACACCATCGAAGGACTCTGCGACGGCGTCTCGTCCCGGCGCAACCAGCTGCTCGTCGACCTCGGCTCGGAGCTCTCGCTCGGTGCCATCGACGGTGCGGCCGACGCCGATATGGGCGCGCTCTCCGCCACGGTCGAGCGACTCGCCCGTACCTACAAGCCCTTCGGTTCGGTGCTCTCCGATGCCATCGGTGACCACCTGCGCAAGATCTTCGGCCCGTCCGGCAAGCGGCCCGCCGCGATCGCCGAGCGCGTCAAGAAGGTCTGGGAACTCGGCGACGGCTGGGCCGACCACGTCACCGCCGAGGTGTCCCTCGGCACCCGCGAGGGTGTCAGCGTGCGCGGCGGTGATCTCGGCGGACTGGTCTCGGGTGTCAGCGACGCCGCCTCGGTCGACGCGGCCATCGACGCCGCGGTACAGGCGGTCGCGGCTCGGCGCGGTATCGCAGTGTCGATGCCGAGCGCGGGCGGCGGTGGCGGTGCCACCGTGGACGCCGCGGCACTCGGCGAGTTCACCGAGCAGATCACCGGTCGCAACGGTGTGCTCGCCACGGCGGCCCGCGTCGTGCTCGAACAGCTCGGCCTGGCCGAGCAGGCATCGGCGCCGGAGGCCACCGAGGACTCCCTGGTCGATCTGATCGCGGCCGAATTGGGTTCGGACTGGCCGCGTTTGGTTGCGCCCGCCTTCGACGCCCGCAAGGCGGTGCTGATCGACGACCGCTGGGCGACCGCGCGCGAAGATCTGGCCAAGCTGTGGCTGCTCGACGACATCGGTTCCGGCGAAGGTTCGGTGGACGGTTTCCTCGGTGCGGGTGAAGCCGTTGCGGCGCAGGCCAACTGGTGGCGCGAGAAGGCCAAGCACGAGGCCCGCTCGGTGCTCGCCGGCCTGTATGAGCGCATCGCCGAGGCCGCCCTCAGCACCGAAGAACCCGGCTTGTGGTCCTCGGATATCGCCGTGATCACCGGTGCCAGTAAGGGTTCCATCGCGGCGGCGTCGGCCGGTCGACTGCTCGGTGGCGGCGCCACGGTCGTGGTCACCACCTCGAGCCTCAATGACGAGCGGCTCGGCTTCTACCGCAAGCTCTACCGCGAGAACGCGCGCCACGGTGCGGCGCTCTGGGTCGTCCCGGCGAATATGGCGTCCTACCAGGATGTCGACGCGCTGATCGACTGGGTCGGCACCGAACAGGTCGACAATGCGGGCGGCGCGAAGGTCAAGACCAAGGACGCGATGATGCCGACCCTGCTGCTGCCGTTCGCGGCGCCGCGGGTCGCCGGTGATCTCGCCGATGCGGGGGCCCGCGCCGAAATGGAGATGCGGGTTCTGCTCTGGTCGGTCGAGCGGCTCATCGGTGGGCTGTCCAAGATCGGCGCCGACCATGACGTCGACGCCAAACTGCATGTGGTGCTTCCGGGTTCGCCCAACCGCGGCATGTTCGGCGGCGACGGCGCCTACGGTGAGTCCAAGGCCGCGCTCGATGCCGTGGTCGGCAAGTGGCGGGCCGAGAAGTCGTGGTCCAGCCGCGTCACCCTGGTACACGCCCTGATCGGCTGGGTGCGCGGCACCGGGCTGATGGGCCACAACGATCCGATGGTGGCCGCGGTCGAAAAGGCCGGTGTGCACACCTGGTCCACCGCCGAGATGGCCGATGAGCTGCTCAAGTGGTGCACCTCGCGGGCCCGTCAGGTGACCGTCGCCGGACCGCAGCAGATCGACCTCACCGGCGGACTGGCCCGGGTCAAGCTGGACCTGCCCGCGCTGGCCAAGCAGGCCCAGGAGGCGGCCGCGGCCGAAACCGAGGAAGCCGCAGCGGCGGCGACGATTTCGGCGCTGCCCGCACCGCCGACCATGAGCTCGGTGCTGCCGGTGCCCGAATGGGGCACGGTGACCGCCGATCTCGCCGATATGGTCGTGATCGTCGGCGCCGGTGAGCTCGGCCCGTACGGATCGGCGCGCACCCGGTTCGAGATGGAGGTCGAAGACCGGCTCTCGGCCGCGGGCGTACTGGAACTCGCTTGGAGCACCGGCATGGTGACCTGGGAGAACGATCCCAAGCCCGGTTGGTACGACACCGAATCCGGCGACTTCGTCCCCGAACACGAGCTGGCCGAGAGGTACCACGACGCGGTCGTCGCCCGCTGCGGTGTGCGCCGCTATGGGGACGACGGCGCCATGATCGACAATGCCGCGCCGCTGATGACCTCGGTCTTCCTCGACCAGGATCTGACCTTCACGGTCGGCGGCGAGGCCGAGGCGCGCGCCTTCTACGCCTCGGACCCGGAACACACGGTGATCACGCCGGTCGCGGATGCGAGTGACTGGCAGGTGATCCGCAAGGCGGGCACCGAGATTCGGGTACCGCGCAAGGCCAAGCTGTCGCGCACCGTCGGCGGCCAGATCCCGACCGGCTGGGATCCCACCATCTGGGGCATCTCCGCCGATATGGCCGCCTCGGTGGACCGGGTGGCGCTGTGGAACATCGTCTGCACCGTGGACGCGTTCATCAGCTCCGGTTTCAGCCCGGCCGAGCTGATGAGCTGGGTGCACCCGAGCCTGGTCGCCAACACCCAGGGCACCGGTATGGGCGGCATGTCCTCGATGCGCTCGCTCTACATCGACAACCTGCTCGGTGAGTCGCGCCCGAACGACATCCTGCAGGAGGCGCTGCCCAACGTCGCGCTCGCGCATGTGGTGCAGTCCTACGTCGGCAGCTACGGCGCGATGGTGCATCCGGTGGCGGCCTGTGCGACGGCCGCGGTGTCGGTGGAAGAGGGCGTCGACAAGATCCGTTTGGGCAAGGCCGATTTGGTGGTCGCCGGTGGCTTCGACGATCTCGGTATCGAGGGCATCGTCGGCTTCGGTGACATGTCCGCCACCGCGGATTCGGCGGCCATGAGCGCCAAGGGCATCAGTGACCGCTACTTCTCCCGCGCCAACGACCGCCGCCGCGGTGGATTCGTGGAATCGCAGGGTGGTGGCACCGTGCTGCTCGCCCGTGGCGATGTGGCGGTGGAGATGGGCCTGCCGGTACTCGGCGTGGTCGCCTTCGCGCAGTCCTTCGCCGACGGCGTGCACACCTCCATCCCGGCGCCCGGACTCGGCGCGCTCGGTGCGGGCCGGGGCGGCCGCGAATCCAAGTTCGCCGCCGAACTGCGCAAACTCGGTGTGGCGCCGGACGATATCGCGGTCATCTCCAAGCACGACACCTCGACCGCGGCCAACGATCCGAACGAATCCGAACTGCACGAGCGGTTGGCCACGGCCGTCGGACGTTCGGAAGGCGCACCGCTGTTCGTGATTTCGCAGAAGAGCCTGACCGGACACGCCAAGGGCGGTGCGGCCGCGTTCCAGCTGATCGGCCTGTGCCAGGTGCTGGAAAACGGTGTGGTGCCACCGAATCGGAGCCTGGACTGCGTCGATGACAAGATGCGTGCCTACCCGCATCTGGTGTGGGCGCGAGAACCGCTGCGCTTCGGTGAGCGGTTCCCGCTCAAGGCCGGTCTGCTGACCTCGCTCGGCTTCGGGCACGTCTCGGGTCTGCTCGCGGTGGTGCATCCGGAGGCGTTCATCCAGGCGATCGAGCCGGGGCGGCGCGAGGAGTACCAGCGTCGGGCGCAGGAGCGTCAGCTCGCCGGACGGCAGCGGTTCACCGAGGCCATGTGCGGCGGCGCTCCGCTGTACGAGCGGCCGGCCGACCGCCGCCTCGGTGGAGATGGCGCACCGTCCGCGCAGAAGCGACAGCTGGAGGCCGACGTGCTGCTCTCGCCCGACGCACGGCTGTCCGGTACCGGCATCTACCGGGCCGATGGCGCCGGTTGCGGTACCGGGGCAGTGATTTTGGGGCAACTCGACGCCGGTGGGTCTATGGCTTAGCGGCTGCGGCCACTACCGTGCAGAGTGCGGTCGCTTCGGCGGCCGCACTCTGACTTTCATTGAGCTAGCGGGCTGAGGAGCGGCGACGCATTGACCATCCTGGGGATCGGCTTGGACTTGGTGACCATCTCCGAGTTCGCCGAACAGTTGCAAAGATCCGGAACCACCATGCTCCGGGAGAGTTTCACCGCCGGTGAGCGGCGCTACTGTCAGAGCAAGGGCACCGATCCGGCACGCAGTTATGCCGCACGCTGGGCGGCGAAGGAAGCGGTGCTGAAGGCTTGGGCGTCATCGCGTTTCGCGCGTCGCCCGCAGATCGGCGACAACCCGTACCCCCTCATCGAGGTCGTCAATGACGCCTGGGGTCGGCCGAGCATCAAACTGCACGGCCTCGCCGCCGAATTCCTGCCGCGCGCAAGGGTTCATCTCTCGCTGACCCATGACGGGGATACCGCCGCCGCCATGGTTGTCCTGGAAGATCCGGGCGAGCTGGCCGACCTCATCGAGGGCCGCGAGGCGACCTGACCGCGCCTGCACGCCGGGCACTCCGTACTCGGAGTGCCCGTTTCAGCGCTGGCTGGCCGTGCGGGATTCCTTCTCCGCGACCATGAGGTAGGCGACCATGAGGCGCTTGAGTTCGGAGACGGCCTCGGTACTGGTCTGATCGTCCTGGACGGAGAAGTTCAGCATCGAATAGACGACGTGGACCAGGACCTCGGCCATCATGGTGCGGCGCGCGCGGGGGGTACGCGGGGTCAGCGGGCGCAGCATCTGCGAGACGACCTCGGCGAATTCCTTTTCGTGGATCGCGCCGGTGGCCCGGGTGGACGGGGTCGACTGCATCGCCAGCCAGACCTCGCGCCGGGACGGGTCGGTCATCCACAGATTCGCCAGATGGTCGACGAACTGATTCATATGCCGCAACCAGTCCAATGATGGGATCTCGCCGTGGAAGTCGGCGAGTTCCTGGGAAACGGCAACGAGGTCTTGACGATTCAGCTCACAGACAATGACGTACTTGTTGGCGAAGAACTGATACAGCGTGCCGATCGGCACCTCGGCCCGCGCCGCGACCTCTTCACAGGTGAACGATTCGAAACCGACCTCGACGAGCAATTCCCGGGATGCCTGCAAGAGGGCATCGAACTTGCGTTTGCTGCGTTCCTGAGTGGGCCTGCGCCGGGGCATGAGCTCCTGGGGGTCGTCCTGCAGGTCCAACGCAGGGTCCAGACGTCGCTGCTTCGACCTGGCCTCCGTGCGTACATCCACGTATCAAGGCTAGCGGTATCGACACGCGTGCGACACGCGCACGGTATCTGCGTGTTAAGGACTGTCACATTTCATCACCCATCCAAGTCGGATATGGCCCCGAACACATAACCGAGCGTGCGTGCATCACAAAGCGCGTTCAGGCCGGGGAATCCAAGGGGCTCAGGGGTTTCGGCAAGCTCGTGAGCTCGGAAAATACACTGGGAAGGCGTGATCAGTGGGAGCTCGATCTGTGGTAACACTTGGCGTTTCCACCGAACGCGGCGCCGTTCACGCGGTAGCCCTCGCCGACGGCGGCGAGCAGCTATCCGAGCGTGTGCTGCATCAGCGGGTGGTGAAGACTCGGGGCGAATCCAAGGCGGACCTAGCGGTCGCGGTCGAGACGGCGATGGACTCCCTCGCCGCCGAGTTCGGGCCGGATCAGGAGATCTGCGGCACGGCGGTCGCCTACCGCGATGCCGCCGAGCGCCGCGCGATCGTCACCAGGTTGGCGTCCGGGCCGTGGCATGCCGCCTCGCTGGTTTCGGCGAAGGCCGCACATCTGAGCGTGGCCGGAGTCATGACCTGGCTCGTTGAATTCGACGACCTACTCATCTGCGAAGTCGTCCCGGGGTATCAGGCCTTCACGCTGGTCGACCGTCGGCGTAGCCGGGTGCTGGCCGCGACGAGCCAGTCGGGTCGCGCCACCGCCACGGCGCTCGACGCCGCGGTGGCGGCGGCGTGGGATGAGTTCGAGGCGGCCGCTGTTCGTCCGTCCGCGGTCGTGCTGATCGGCTCGGGTGCGGGTGGGGCGATGGTGGCAACGGCGATGGACGGATTCGGTGCGCCGGTTATTCCGTGCAAGATCGCGACATCCGCCACCGCGGTCGGTGCGGCGCTGTTCGCGATGTCCGATGTGGAAGGCCCGGTCGAGCCGGTCGAGCCGGTCAGGAGTACGCGAGGCACCGGGGTGCTGGTCGCCGCGGCCGGTGTGCTGGCGGGCGGTCTGGTCGCGGGCGGGCTGTACGTGGCGAACACCTCGTCGCACGGCACCGCATCGGCCACCGCGGAAGCGCGGGTCGCCGCGGACGCGCGCGCGGTCGACGGCACCGGATCGGCCAGCGGCTCCACTGCGGGCTCTTCGGTTCAGCCGAATCCCTACCCCTTCGACCGACCGGATGCCCGGCAACCCATCGCGGCCGGACCCACCTCCGATGCGACGGCGGCCCAATTCGACCTGGGCGGATCCCCGCTGTACGCCGGGCAGCACTGGGGCGGCCCGCCGCTGGCCCTGTCCCCCTTCGATGTGCACGAGCACGAAAACGAGGCGGCGGTATCGCCGCAGCAGGTCCCCGGGGCGGGCATACCCGGACCGACCGTCAAGGTCGGTGCCCCCAACGGTGCCATGCTGTTCCCCGGTGAATCTCCGCCTCCGCCGGATTTCACCCCCGAGTCCTATCGCTGGTGGGACAACCACCTCCGCTTGGTTCTGCAATGGGCGGCCCAGCAGATAGTGCCCACCTAGCGATAACGCGCGAAAGGTCCGGTGCCCCAGCGGCATCGGACCTTTCGCTATTCGGGGCTCAATTCGTCCTTCGACGCCGGAACAGTGCCCCCGCCGCTCCGAGCGCCGCGATCCCCGCAACCCAAGGCCTTCGCATTGATGTGGGGTCTGGACGAGGGCGGCGGTCGTGGGCCGAAATGCGGGCTGAGTCTGGATCAGGTGATCGACGCCGCGATCGAGGTGGCCGATGCCGGTGGGGTCGGCACGCTCTCCATGAGCCGGGTCGCCGAGCGGCTCGGATTTCACCACGATGTCGCTGTACCGGTATGTCGACAGAAGGGCGCTCGGATCGAGCTGGTATCGGATCGGTTGGTCGGCCCGCCCCCGAGCTGCCCGACGATCCGACCTGGCGGGTCCGCCTCGAGGCCTGGGCATGGGCGGAGTTCGCATGATCGGACAGCACCCGTGGTGGGTCGACCTGCCGTTGGCACCGCGGAACATGACCTGGCAGGACGTCGGACTGTCCGTCTTCGCCGGAACCGCGGTGCCCGAACCGGTGAAACTACAACTGGTGCTGAATGTTTCGCGGTATGTGATCGGGCGGACGCGGATGGCCAGGGAGATGGCGCCAGTGCCGAGTACGGCGGGTACTCGGCAGCGTGATCGACCCGCAGCGTTACCCGGCGTTGGCCTTTGTCATCTCGAGCAGGCCTTCGACCTGGACGAAATGAACTGGGCGAGGGCGAGCTGCGGTTCGGTCTGGATCGGCTGCTCGATGCCTGCGAGCAGTTCGTGCGCTCATTCGAGACGTAGATCTACACCGACAGGTCGCGGCGGAGTTTGGCGACGTGGCCGGTGGCGCGCACGTTGTATTGGGCGACCTCGATCCGGCCCGTTTCGTCGACCAGGAAGGTGGATCGGATGACGCCGGTGACGGTTTTGCCGTACATGGTCTTTTCGCCGAATGCGCCCCACGCGGTGAGTACGGACTTATCCGGATCCGACAGCAGTGGGAAGGTGAGTTTCTCGGCGTCGCGGAATTTGACCAGCTTGGCCGGCTTATCCGGGGAGATACCGATGACCTCGATGCCCGCGCCCTCGAGGTCGGCGAGGTTGTCGCGGAAATCGCAGGCCTGCTTGGTGCAGCCGGGGGTGCTCGCGGCCGGGTAGAAGTAGACGATCACTTTGCGGCCGCGGTAATCGGACAGCGACACGTTCTTGCCGTCGGCGTCGGGCAGGGTGAAGTCGGGGGCGGGATCGCCGGGGGAGAGTCGTTGGTTGTCGGTCACGCCTTGCACGGTAATCGAACGTCCCGACAATGGAGCCCGCACCGACTCGGTGCGGCTGGCTAGACTCGTCGGCGAGCGCGTTCGCGGCACATCTGACACAGGAGGACACACGTGGCTAGGGATACCGAGCGGATCGAGCGGGATATCGAGGCCGCGCGGACACGGCTCGCGAGCACGCTCGACGAAATCGCCGTGCGGGCCGATCCGCAGCGCATCGCCGATGACACCAAGCACATGGTGCTGGCGAAGCTGAACGAGCCGAAGGTGAAGTACAGCCTGATCGGTGCTGCCGCGGTGGTCGTCGGGCTGGTGCTGGTCAAGATTTTCCGCTGAGCCGAAAACGACAACACCCGGTGTGGCCTGCCACACCGGGTGTTCTGCGTTTATGGGCTATCAGACCGTCGGGCAGGCGAAGCCGTCGCCGTCCGGATCCAAATGCGGGCCGTAGCCCGGTTCCCCGCGGAACAGCGGTGCCCGACCGGCCGCGCGGGCCTCATCGCAGTTGGCGAATGCGCCACCGGCCGAGCCGGTCTGGGACATGCCCGCCGAGCCGGTCGCGGCCGAGCCGGTATCGATTGCGGATGAACCCGTTCCTGCGGAACCGGAGGGGACGTCGGCCAGGGCTGCGGGCGCCGCTAGAAAGGTCAGTCCCGCGGCGGCAACGCTGACGGTGAGCCGGCGAACGTTCATATATTCCTCTGTTTGTTTGCTGCGGTGGATGTGCGTCCAGGGGGAGACGCCGCATCCACTGTTGTGACGGGCCGCTCCGTTGTCAACCGCGCAGCTGGACAATAGGGGGATTAGGGGAAGATCACCGCTACCGCCATCACTCGCCCAGGCGCTTGCCCGCCGAGTGTTCGGCTGGAATATTTCCCATTCGTCCGGCCTGGTAGTCCGCCATTGCCTGGATGATTTCGGCGCGGGTGTTCATGACGAACGGACCGTATTGCACGACAGGCTCTTTGATCGGCTGGCCGCCGAGCAGTAGCACCTCCAGCTCGCCGGTTCGGTTGTGCTGCACCGGATCCGCGGTAAGGGTTAGCGAGTCGCCCGGGCCGAAGGCGGCTAGTTGGCCTTCGCTGACCGGTCGGCGTTCGGCGCCCACCGTTCCGCTGCCGGACAACACATATGCCATCGCGGTGAACCGTTGCGGCCAAGGGGTTTCCAGTTGTCCGCCCGGTGTGATGGAGGCGTGCGCGTAGGCGATCGGGGTATAGGTCGAGCCGGGGCCCTCGAAGCCGCCGATCTCGCCCGCGATGATGCGCACCAGCGCGCCACCGTCGTGCGAGCTGACCAGCGTCAGTTCGGAGCCGCGCAGATCCTGGTAGCGCGGGCTGGCCATCTTCTGCGCGCGCGGCAGATTGACCCACAGCTGGATGCCGTGGAACCAGCCGCCCGCGATGACCAGATCCTCTGCGGGCAGTTCGTCGTGCAGGATGCCGGATCCGGCCGTCATCCACTGGGTGTCACCCTCGCTGATGACGCCACCGCCGCCGTTCGAGTCGTGGTGCACCATGGTGCCGTCCATGACATAGGTGACGGTCTCGAATCCGCGATGCGGATGCCACGGTGCGCCCTTGGCCTCGTATGGCTCGTAGGCGACCGGGCCCATCTGGTCGAGCAGGATGAACGGATCGGCCGAGCGCAGATCCATGCTCGGGAACGGGCGACGCACTTCGAAGCCCGCACCTTCGCGCTGCTTATGAGCGGTGGTGATACTGCCGACCTTGCGCTCGCGGGTGGCGTCGGTCGGGCGGGGCAGTCGCGGCAGCACCATGATGTCGGGGACGGTAATGGCTGGCATGGGCACCTCCTGAATGCTTGGTGTCCATGTCAACCAAAGGCTGGCTAGGATCATTCCCGTGGTCCGATGGCTGAACGATGACGAGCAGGAGACCTGGCAGGCCTTTATCCGGCTGCGCCAGCGGCTGGACGCGGCACTCGCGGCCGGGCTGGCCGAGGACGGCCTGTCCACCGCCGACTATGAACTGCTGGTGCCGCTATCGGCCGCCCCCGGCGGCTGCATGCGCGCCAAGGAGTTGGCCGCCGAGGTCTGCTGGGAGAAGAGCAGACTCTCGAAACACTTGGCGCGCATGGATTCTCGCGGACTCGTCGACCGTCGCCCGGCCGCCGACGATGCCAGGGGGATTCTGGTCGAACTCACGCCGGAAGGGCGCAAGGTGCTCGAAAAGGCGGCGCCGAACCATGTTGAACTGGTGCGGCGGATATTTGTCGATCCCATGACGCCCGCGGAGGCGCGGGCATTGCGGTCGCTGGCCGATAAGGTGGTCGCCGAGGCGCAGAGCGGTACCGAACTCGGTTACTGAATCACCACGGTGTGATCGGCGGCTTCACCCACAGCAGCTTCTCCTCGGTGTGATTGCGTTGTGCCGCAGGATGGTTCGGATGACGCGCGGCCCAGGTGTCCTTCTCGTCGAGCAGGTTGGCCACAGTCGTCCAGGTTTCGCCGGTGCTCGGCGGGTTCGTCTCGGCGGCGCGCGCCAGCTTCCGCAGGATCGCCGCGGGCATATCCAGCAGTTCGGCCCCGGTGATGCCGCGATCCCAGATATAGGCCGCGAGGCGGCGCGCCTTCTCGGCGCGGCTCTTCGACGCGTGGTCGGAATGGGCGTAATCGGTCATGGCGCAGTCCACATCGATGGTGGGTGTTCTGCGTCGACCCTACGACAACGCCTCCCCGCGGTCGGGCGGGGAGGCGTTGTCGAGGCGGTCTTGGATCAGTACGCCGAGTTGACGTTGTCCATCGAGCCGTAGCGGTGCGCCGCGTAGTTGCAGGCGGCGGTGATGTTGGCCACCGGGTCCCAGATGTCCCAGGCGGTGCCCTCGACGTGGTAGGCGTTGAAGGTGGGGTCGATCACCTGGAGCAGGCCCTTGGACGGGATGCCGGCGGCGGCGTTGGAGTCCCAGAGGTTGATGGCCTGGGGGTTACCGCCGGATTCGCGCATGATGTTGCGGTAGATGCCGTTGTAGCTGCCCGGGATGCCCTGTGCGGCCATGATGTCGAGGGCGTGGTGGATCCAGCCGTCGAGGTTGTCCTCGTAGACCGGGGCCGGGGGCGGCGGCGGGGTCAGGCCGGGGACCGGCGGCAGTTCGGGCAGTGCGGGCAGCGCGGGCAGTTCGGGCAGGCCGGGAATCGGGGCGTCGACCGGCGCGGCCGCGGGGGTGACCGCGGGGGCGGCGGGCTGCTCCTCGGCGACCATGGCGATGCGCGACGGAACGCTGTCGTCGGCCAGCGCGACTACGGAGGAGGTGCCGACGGCGATGATGCCGGCTGCGGCGACAGCGAGGGTGACACTGTCACGGAGCGACAGGCGGCGGAAAGCGGAGAGGCGTTTGTCGAGCATTTCGAAATCAGTTCCTTGATCGTGTCCAGAGAGGCGATCCGGCCCGGTGGAGGCAGCGCGGATCTCCGACGGGGCACCCGGTGTGAAGCCCGTCTGAATCGGTTCATATGCTGTTTTCGGATTTTGATTTGAAGGCCA
Organism: Nocardia sp. CA-119907; assembly: GCF_050955995.1. Taxonomy (NCBI): domain Bacteria; kingdom Bacillati; phylum Actinomycetota; class Actinomycetes; order Mycobacteriales; family Nocardiaceae; genus Nocardia; species Nocardia sp. CA-119907. The sequence continues at coordinate 7,917,849 of NZ_CP192091.1, read as the reverse complement.
GGCGAGCCCTGGCGCCCGAAGCGGTTAAGAGCCACCCGGGGTCGGTTCCCGGCGGGTGCCGCTGTCGTGCGGGGGGAGAATGCGGTCGCGGGCTGTGGTGCCGCTGCTATCTCCAGCGACCGCGGCGGGTGAAACCCATCTGCCGTTTGCGGTCGTTTTCCGACTGTGTGTGGATTGCTCCACGGTGTAACCGAACTGTTGGTCTGTTCGTGACCTGATCTCAGCTTGGTCACGATGGGTTAATGCAGGGTAAACGAATAGTGAACGAACAGGGTTGCCGATCTTGGAAAGCCCTGGTCGGGCTCCTGGATACCCCCTCCATGCTGGGAGTTTGCTGCTAAACGCTATGTGGCGCAGGTCACAAATTTTTACCTGTAACGCAGGCCACTTTGTCTCAATTTGGTCACCAAGAGGCCGGGCGGACCCTTCCTGGGGGCACCACGCGGGTCAAATTGTTACGCAATTCGGCGACCGCGGAATGGCCCAAAATGGCCGCCCACTGGTCGGCGAAGTTCGCCGCCGCGGCATCCGCCGCGCGTGTGCAGGCCCATCCCTTATCGGTGAGGGTGATCAGTCGTGCGCGGGCGTCGTCTGGATGTGCGTTGCGTTCGGCGTAGCCCTTGCGCACGAGTTCGTCCACCAACTGGCTGGCGGCCTGTTTGGTTACCCCCAGATGCTCGGCCAACTCGCCGACCGTCGCGCCGCTCGGTGCCAATCGAACGAAGGCGAACCCGTGCGTCGGCCGCACGTCGGCGAATCCGGCGGCGACCACTCCCGCGTGGATGGCGTCGGTCGCGGCCGCTCCCGCGGCCAGCAGGAGCAGGGCGAGATCCTGTCCGGGCCGCAGGGTCGAGGCGGGTTTCAGATCGGACATGACTGACATCTTGACACGGATGGGCAAGCAGCTTGACTATATAGTCAAGCTGCTTGACCAAATGAAGGAGTAAGACATGCCTGTGACCCGTGCCGCCGAGGCCGAAACCCACGAAATGCACGGCACCCGATTCACCTCCTACATCCGCCCCGGCATGGGCAGTACCGAACTGTGCGTCTGGCAGACCCAGGTGCCCGCGGGTTTGAAGGGTATGCCGCACAAGGTTTTACGAGAGGAGGCGTTCGTGATCATCGCGGGCGTGGTGACGCTGACCATCGACGGTCAGCCGGAGGAATTGCGGGCGGGCGATGCGGCCCTCGCCCCGGCGGGCTCGACCATCAACCTGGAGAACAACGGAACCGAAACCGCCACCCTCGTGGTGACCGTTCCGGTCGGCTTCCAAGGTGAACTGCTCGACGGAACTGTCATCAACCCGCCATGGGCCAGCTGATCGGCGCCGATCAGGCAAGTGTCCAACGACACACCCCGCGCTATCGCTGCGATGGCGGTGCGTTACCGCATTGAACGAACAAAAATCCCCCCATCGGCATGCCGCCGATGGGGGGATTTTGCTGGTGCGCCATTAGGGACTCGAACTCCGAACCCGCTGATCGAGAGTCCGGTCAATTTGCTGGCGGTGCTCAGAAACTGCTGTTAACTCCCCGGATCCGCTGGGTGCGCACAGCAGGCGGACGGTACCTTTTTGTGCTCGATGACCCCGGCCTTGGCGCCGCCGGTGATCTTGTCCAACCACTGCTGTTCGGGTTCGGCCTGCCCTTCATAGCTGTCGTGCCAGTTCCACCACTCGTAGGGCGCCGTGTGGGGATAGCCTTCGGGCGAATCCTCAAACTGCTCCTGGCGCCCCAGCGGCGTCACATCGAGATAACTCCACGTAGTCCCCAACGCCTCGTCGCCGCGGTTGTTGAGGAAATATCATTGACCTCGTCATGCAGAATCGAAAGGCGACCAATTCGTCCGGTTCCATCATCCAACCGTCGGTGTTGGAGCCGTGCGCCTTCGCGTGCTAGCGCGTTGCCGGATTTTCGACGAACGCGGCGAACTCGCGCTCGAGTGCCTTGACCACACCGTTGCGCCAGCCGGCCGCCACGGGCGCCGAGGTCTGATCGGGAAAGATGTCCTCCTCGCCCTTCTCCACCCCGTCCAAGATGGCGTGCGCGACGGATTCCGGACTCGTCTTCGGTATGTCGAATCCTCGGGACATGTCCGTGTCCACTGGGCCTGTCAGAACGGCGTGGACGCTCACGCCGTGGCCGGCCAGATGAGCACGCAGCGAGAGGGTCAGCGACAACGCGGCAGTCTTGGAGATCGAATAGGCCGGAACCGGCGGCAATGGGGCCAATGCACCCAGCGACAGAGCATTGACAACAGCTCCCCGAGACCGGGTCAGCTGCGGCAGAAAAGCGTGTGTCACGCTATGTGGCCCAAAGAGATTGACCCCAAAGAGATTGACGGCGAGGCTCCCGCGGCGCCCTTCCTCGAGGCTTCGCCAACCAGCGCCTGCCCGATACCGCGATTGGCCCCGGTGACGAGAATTGTTGCGCCTGCGATCACCATTCACTTTTCTCCTTATCGATTGGGTGGATGTCGTGGCTGAGCCAACGCAGAGCCGGAATCGCTGTCGGCTCCTTGACCGCCGGTGGCTTCAGAAAGCCGCCCGCTCGACCGGGCGGTCACCACGGATCGGGCAGGCCCGCTCCTGTGGTGATCAGGCTGCGGAGGCTGCCGTTGATGTAGTGCAGCCAAGCCGTGGAGCACGCGCCGAAGCACTCGACGTCCGGTACCAGGCCGACGTGGGTGAACCGCAGCTCGGCGCCGCCGGCCGTGGGGACGATGTCGAACACGATGTCACTGCCGGTCCACTCACCCGGCTCCGAGATGAACGCCAGGTGACTATCGGTGACCCGCCAGACCACGCGGCGGCCCGGATCGAGCTCGATCACGCGCTGGAGGCTGTAGTGCTGGGGAGGGTGCCGGTAGGTGAACTCGCTACCCAGCCCGTCCGCACGCCCCTCGACTTGGCCCGTCCACCAGGCGCCGACGTCCAGTATGGCGGCGAAGACCTCCTCCGGTGACTGCTCGACCGTGTACGACGTCGAGTAGCCGCGCTCGGTGTGGGCTGCGCTTGCTGTGTTCATTTCGTGGCTGCCGGTTGATTGCATTGTCATGAGTGATCGGGTCCTTGTCTCTTTCGTGTCCATTGATCGGGTGGTTGCGGGATCTCGTGCAGGCACGGTTGTCCGGCGCGCGCACGTCCGTGACGGCGCAACGTGGGTGTGCAGGACGGTCAGCCCTGCTTGCTGCGTTGGATTTGCTCGGCAATGCGCTTGATCCGCCGCAGCCGGGCGTCCCAGGTCGCGCCGACGGCGGACAACTGGGCGACCGCACGGGCGAGCTGTGCCTCGTCTACCTCGTAGCGGCGCTCGCGCCCCGCCGGCATCATGTGCACCAGGCCGACACGGTCCAGCACACCGAGGTGCTTGGCGACCGCCTGCCGGGTGACCGGCAGGCGGTCGCTGAGCGTGGTCGCCGTACCGCCTCCCTCGGCAAGGAGCAGGTCGAGCATCCGTCGCCGGGTCGGGTCGCCGACCGCGGACCAGAGGTTGTCATCGATCGCAGTGCTCACGGCCGCGCAACCAACTTGTTGGCGTACGTGACGAGGCGCGGGAGGAAGAGGTCCCAGCCGCGGGCGTGGTCGAGGTAGGTCTCCTCCAGCACGGCTGCCTCCCAACCGCGCTCACGGAAGCCGGTTTCCTTGAAACGCAGCAGCGTGCCGTCACCGGACGGAACGAGGGCGAAGGTGACGAGAAGGGAGTTGTCCGGCGCCGCCGACTCGCCCTCGTCGTACACCCAGCGGAACACGAACAGGCGGGGCGGGTCGGCCTCCACGACGGTGAGCCTCTCGACCTTCGCGTCCGCCGAGGCCGGATCGCCGAAGGTGATCGTGCCGGTGGCGCCGGAGATCGGGTCGAGCTCGGCGTTGTCGGGCCACCACTCGCGCAGGTGTTCTGGAGAGCTGATCACCTGGTACACCACGTCGGGGGTGGCGTCGATGTGGAGCTCCCGCTCGATGCTTCCGTATTCCATGTGACCCTCCTAGCCTTCAACGCAACCAATGGTTGCATGTCAGCGTATCCGGCACGCCCCATACGCGCAACCTTTCGTTGCGCAACGGTTGGTGATCGGATCCCAGGCTCCGGGTTGGCGACACGCCTCGGTGCAACACCAGCCCAGCGGCTCGCAACGGCTTCCAGTCGATCGGCGATACCGACACCGCTTCGTCGAGCACGTTGGCCTACGTCGACGAGCCGGCGTAGTCAGGGTTCTCGATCAAGTGGAGCGATCCCCCTGACGGTGGATGGGTACCGGGGGTCAGAACTGGACGCCGGCGTGCATTTCCCAGACCAGGATCTCGGCGGGCTCGCTCGCGGTGACCTGTTGGCCGCCGGTAGCGGTGAAGCGCACCGCGTCGCCGGTATGCAGCGGGCCTCCGCCCTCCAGTGTCACCGCGCCGCGGGCCACGAACAGGTGCAGGAACGGCGCGTCGGGCAGGTGCGCCGACTGTCCTGGGGCGAGCCGCGCGGCGTACAGGGCCGCGTGCGAGTTCCGGATCCGGATCGCGGCCTGGCCATCATGTTTGCGCATACCCGAGGCGACCGGCAGCAGACTGCCGGACAGCAGTTCCGGCTCGATCTCGAGCTGCTCGTAACCGGGGGTGATGCCGGCCTCGTCGGGCACCACCCACATCTGCACGAAGTGCACCGGGTCCTGGTGGACGTTGCCGCTGAGCCGCCACGAGTCGTTCTTCTCCGAGTGCAGGATGCCGGTGCCGGCGCTCATGCGCTGGGCCAGGCCGGGGTAGATCACGCCGTTATGGCCGGTGGAGTCCTGGTGGACCAGCGAGCCCTCCAGCACCCACGTGACGATCTCCACGTCGCGGTGTGGATGGGTGTCGAACCCCGTACCGGGATCGACGATGTCGTCGTTGTTGACCAGCAGCAGCCCATGATGAGTGTTGGCCTGGTCGAAATGGTGGCCGAAGGAGAACGAGTGCTTGGAATCCAGCCAACCGAAGTCGGACTTGAACCGGTCCTCGGCACGGCGGATGTCGACGGTGGGAGTCAAGTCGATGGTGCTCATGAGGTGCCCTCCTCCAAGATCGGTGCCGGCCTGATCGCCGACCCGCAATTTGGTTTCCATGGAAACTAACCAGCGTCGGGGCGGAACTATTTCCGCCGGCGATCCACCGTCGTGATCGACACGGTGTCGCTTCCTGGGAATGCGGTGGGGATCGGTGGGCGGGTGTCGAAACGGCGGGCAACGGCCAGCTCGCGCAGCTTCGCCACGGCCACGTCGACCGGCAGCGCGACCGGGGCGTCGTCGGCGTAGATGTGAGCTACGACACGTCCGGGTGGGCCGGATCGTTACCGAGCGTGATCGCCGTGGACGTAGACCGCATCCAGCAGTTCGGGGGGCGTGGCGTGCGCACTCGTGACAAAGTCCCTGTGTCGTGACCGACAAGGGGGCATGAAGAGATCCGCGAATGCGGCTTTGAGTGGCTACGATGCGGGGATGACCAGCCGCATGCAGAAACGCGTCAGCGCCGGGCTAGTGATAACAAATCTCACTGCCCAGCGCAAATCTGTGCGCCATCAGGGACTCGAACCCCGAACCCGCTGATTAAGAGTCAGCTGCTCTGCCAATTGAGCTAATGGCGCGTATCTCGCTGTGCTCCGTGTTCCGGTGCGGGACAAAGATTAACAGGCGGAGTGCCCATAAGTGAAATCGGTTTCTGACCGGGGCGGATGGGGAGTTCGCGGCCGGTGTTAACACGGCGCTGGATGGAAGTGATCTAACCGGTGAACTCGCCAGCGTCGGAATGGTTTCACGTTGGATCATGCCTTCCGACCTGGCAGAATGGCGGGGCGTGATCTTGACCGAACACCATCGGCGTTGCGGGAGGAACGTGTGTGTCGGTTGGATCCGAAGCATCGGTGCGCTGGCGGCACCGAGACTTGAAACGGGGTTGAATATGAGCGTTGGTCAGGGTCGACATCGGTTGATGAGAAAGATCACCGGACCTGCAGTCGTTTTCGCGGTGTTCGCGCTGGCCCTGACGGCATGCTCGTCATCCAACGCCGCCGACGCCACATCGGTCGCCATCGACCGCAATCCGATCACCGAACTGATGAAGCCCAAGCTGTTATCGCCGGTCAAGGACGGTGACGTAGGCGTTTCTCCTGGCATGCCGATGACGTTCAAGGTCGATGACGGCAAGTTCACCGCGGTGACATTGACCAACCCGCAGGGCGCCCCGGTCGGCGGCAAGCTGGCCGCCGACGGGCGGAGCTGGGAGACCACCGAGGTGCTCGGCTACGGCAAGACCTACAAGGTCAAGGCCGACGCGATCGGTCTCGGCGGCGCGAACTCCACCGTGCTCAGCTTCACCACCAGCTCGCCGGACAGTCAGACCAAGCCGTTTCTGCTGCCCGGCGAGGGGGAGGTGGTCGGCATCGGCCAGCCGATCGCCGTGCAGTTCGACGAGAACATCCCGGACCGCAAGGCCGCGCAGAATGCGATCAAGGTCACCACTGAGCCGCCGGTAGAGGGTGCCTTCTACTGGGTGAACAACCGTGAGGTCCGGTGGCGGCCGGAGCATTTCTGGGCGCCGGGCACCAAGGTCACCATCGATGTGAACGTCTATGGCCGCGATCTCGGCAAAGGACTGTTCGGCCAGGACAACATCCACTCCTTCTTCACCATCGGCGAACCGACCATCTTCACCGCGGACGACAACACCAAGCAGGTGACGGTGGAGATGAACGGTCAGGTGGTGCGGACCATGCCGACCTCGATGGGCAAGGACAGCACGCCCACCGACAACGGCATCTACATCGTCGGCGACCGTTTCGATCGCATCATCATGGATTCCTCGACCTACGGCGTGGCGGTCAGTTCGCCGAACGGCTACAAGACGCCGGTCGACTATGCGACCCGACTGTCCTACTCGGGCATCTTCTTCCACTCCGCGCCGTGGTCGGTTGGTGCGCAGGGCTATTCGAACACCAGCCATGGCTGCCTGAACCTCAGTCCGGCGAACGCGCTGTGGGTGCTGCAGAACGCCAAGCGCGGCGATATCACCATCGTCAAGAACACGGTGGGTGGCACTTTGTCGGGCGTGGACGGTCTCGGTGACTGGAACATTCCGTGGCCGGAATGGAAGGCGGGTAACGCCGACAATCGCTGACCTGCTCGGATAGCGAAAAGGCCCCCGGCGGAAAGAAACCGCCGGGGGCCTTTCGCATATCGGATCAAGGAATGACCGGGCCTGCCGTGCCCGCGCAACTGAGCGTTCCGCCGACCGCGCTGCCGAGCGCGGCGCACAACAGCGGCCCGCCGAAGAGCAGACTCTCGAAGCCTTTCATGGCGGCCCCGGCCGATCCGGTCCCGGAGGAGCCGGTGGTTGTGGCTCCGCCCGCCGATCCGGTGGTGAGCGTGCCCGAACCAGAACTGGATCCGGTGCCCGGCTCGACCGCGATATCCGCGGTTGCGGTACCGGTGGTGCCTGCGAGCAGGGTTGCGCCGACGAAAGCTGCGATTACCGCGGAACGCATCACGAACTTGGTGTCTTTCTGATCAACCGGAGTGGCGTCCTTGCGACACCTCCCTCGTGCCCGCAGTCTACGGAGTGAAAAGGAGATCTGTCACATAATCGGCCGAGTTGGTCGGAGCCCGGGATGCAGGGGCTTGACATCTGTGAAATCGGCTGCGTCGCACTCGTTTCCGGTCAGGCGACCTTGACGTTGGCGGTCGCGCGGAATTCCTCGCCCTCGACGATCTCCGAGGTGTATCCGGTGGGACCGACCGGCCGGTCGCCGATCAGCGTCACCCGGTGCAGTACTCGCTCGACATCGAGGTGGTCGAGGTCCTGCGGACCCAGGTGTGCGGTGGCACGGTTGTCCCAGAACGCCACACTGCCCGGCTCCCACTTGAATCGGACGGTGTATTCCGGGCGAGTAAGGTGCTCGTACAGCAGTTCCAGCAGCTTGCGGCTCTCGACCGCGGACAGGTCGAGGATCCGGGTCGTGAAACCGGGATTGACGAACAGCGCCTTCTCGCCCGTTTCGGGGTGGACCCGGACGACCGGGTGGTGGGAGACGAGCAGATTCGCCTTGATCCGGCGCGACAGTTCGTCGTTCTCGTCGCCGCGCTCCTGACCGGCCAGGAACCGGTGCTCCGCGCGGAGCCCGTCGACCAGATTCCGCAGCGGTTCGGAAAGTCCCGCGTACGCGGCGGCCTGGTTGGTCCAAGTCGTATCGCCCCCGAAGTCCGGCACCGTTTCCGCGCGCAGCAGCGAGGCGGCGGGCGGGTTCACCGCGGCGGTGACATCGGTGTGCCAGCCCGAGTAGTAGGTGTACTGGCGCTTCGCGTACTGGTCGCGGAACTTCTTGCCGTACTTCTGCTCGTAGCGTTTCGGATCGATCGTGAGGATCTCCGGAAATTCCGCTGGCGGCGCGTCCTCGTGCGGGTGCGCGTGGGTCAGCTCGCCGAACCGCCGCGCGAAGGCGATCTGCTCGGCGTGGCCGATCTGCTGGTCGCGGAAGAACACGACCTTGTACTTCAGCAGCTTTCGGCGGATCTTGGCGACGACGGCGTCATCGAGAGGTTGGGACAGGTCGACACCCTTGATTTCCGCGCCGATATGCCCGGCGACGGGGCGTACGGAGATTTCCGGCGTGCTCGACTCTGCGTCGGCCACATTCTCCTGAACGGAATTGCTGATGACGTTGGTCATGATCCGACCTTTCTTTTCGGTTATTCGCCGACATATTTCGGGCACGGCGAACGAAGACATTCGAACCGGAACGGATTCGGGCTCGGGGTAGTGCGGTGGGTGTGTGAGATGCCGGCCGCGAACAGGCAGTTGGCTGGCCCGATGGCGCTTCGAACTGCGCCGGAGCCCGGTCAGCGGTGACAGATTCCGTGCGGTAGGCGCATCAGGTCGACCGCGCGCCGCCGAGTGAAGAGCTTCATGGTTGACATCTCCGTATGCCTTCGCCGTGTGCAAAGGCGTCGTGCCGATGGTGTGTCAATAATGTGGTGGCCGAACCGCTTGGCACAATACGGATTTCACGATATGGAAATCAGCATGAATGCAATTCGTCGAGCACTCGACACGCTCATCGACGACCTCGGAGACCGGCTCGCCACCGAATGCATCCGGGTCCGTGGAGCCGGAACTCCACGGCACGGAAGACCGGAGATGGCAGAGACCCGGGGTATCAGCTGTCGAGGTTCAGCGGTTCCCACTGCAGCAGCTCTCTCAGCTCGGGGTCTTCGGCTCGCCAGGCGCGAAATACCTTGTGTACGAGATCCATTCCGGTGAAGCCGTACATTCCGGTGATCCTGGCGCGGTAGTGCTCGTCCGGGCCGCCGTCGCGGAACTCGACGTCGTAGTCGACGTCGACTTCCTCGTCGGCGTCGGGATTCTGGTCACCGACGTAGTCGAGGTGGATCTGGAAGTAGAACTGGTTCGCCGGCTCGCGATCGAGCCTTTCGACGATCGCGAACATCCAGCGTGCGTTCAGGCTCGCGAATAGATCGTGCACCTCGGTGTCGGTTGGATCGTCCAGCGCCCGTCCGCTCGCATCGATTGCTCGAAGTTTCGGTGCAGTCACCTGAGCGATCGTAGCGCCACGGCCAATTCGGTTGCGGTGCAGACGGACACGTCACGCCCGATGGCGCTACACCAAATATGGAGGGGCGCAAGGCGTGCGCCCCTGTTATCCGGTGATGATCGGCACCAGATATTTTCGCGCGAAGGTCGCGAGGTCATCCTCGGATTCGAGTGTGATCGTTCCGTGCGGCTGCAGGATGAACGAGTGCACGATGCGGCAGACGATTTCGGCGCGGGTATCCAGGTCGGCGGCATCGGGTAGCAGCCCGTTTTCGACAGCGCTGCGAAGTGTGGTGGCCGTTGCCGCCACCGACATCGTGAAGATGGGTCCGCCATCGGTGGTGAGTTGGGGCAGGACGCGGTCCGGTTCCAGTGCCAGCATCCGGTTGACGAGCGGGTGTGTGCGCCACCGTGTGATCACCGTGACGAAGATGTCGGCCACGAGGGTATCGACACTGTCGTTGCGCGCGGATATCGCGCCGAGTTCGGCGAGCAACGACTCCACTTCGCGGGTCATGACCGCCCGCACCACATCGTCGCGGGAGCCGATCCGCCGATAGACGGTGACTCGATCGACATCGGCTTGTCGTGCGATGTCCTCGATCGTCGTCTTCTTGACGCCCACCTTTTCGAACTGGATGAGGGCCGCATCGAGGATGCGAGCCTCCACCGAATCGTCGATCTCGGGCTTGTTCGTCGAGGTCGCAGTCGTGGGGCTCACGTCGATGAGGATAGCAAGAAATGGACGCCGTGCAACATTCTCGAACTATTTGTTGCTGCCACATTGCCATAGAAAATGTTGCAATGTACTGTCGGTGCATGGCTGAGACTGCCGGTGCAGCGAAGCACCACTACAGCGATGAAGCGCACGCGATCAATGCTCGGGACGTCCATTTCGACTTCGAATCCGTTCCGATGCACTACATCCCGGGCGAGGTGCTGGCCACGCACATCGTCAATGTCATGCACCTCGTCCTGCCCGAGGGGGAGCGGGCGATGGCCAACTGTCTGGCCGAGGCATTGCCGCTGATCCAGGACGAGCGGCTGCGTGAAGAGGTTGCGGGGTTCATCGGCCAAGAGTCGATGCACGCCAGCAGTCACGAACGTGCCCGTCAGCACCTGCAATCGATCGGACTCGACGTCGAGTCGTATGTGCGAAAGATCGCGTGGCTGGTCGACCGGATCCTGGGCGACCACGGACTGACCGGTCGCGCGAAGCAGGAGTGGCTCGAGGAGCGTCTCGGCCTGTTCGCCGGCATGGAGCACTACACCGCTGTCCTCGGTGAATGGCTGCTCGCGGCGGAGGTCCTCGAGAAGAAGGGCATGCATCCGACGATGTTGGATCTGGTCCGCTGGCATGGCGCCGAAGAGGTCGAGCACCGCAGCGTCGTCTATGACGCGTACATGTATCTGGACGGTGGCTATGCCCGGAAGGTGCGCACCGCGGTCCTCGCCAGTGCGACTCTGTTGCCGCTGTTCATCATTTCGACGGCGTATCTGTACCGGAAGGACCCCGAGCCGAACAAGGGACGGCTGTGGCCGCTGCAGTTCGTGAATGCCACGGTCCGCGGTGTCATCCCGAGTTTCACGGTGTTCTTCACCGAACTGCCGCGCTATCTGCGTCCGGGCTTCCATCCGTCGCAGCTCGGCCCGATGGACACCGCGCTGCGCTACCTCGCGCAATCTCCCGCGGCGCGCGCCGCGGGCCACTGATGGGAACCGATACGGTGGCACCGGAATTCACGCCGCCCGCCAGCCTGCGTGTCCTCGGCGCGATGATGGATGCCTATCTGCGCGTGTTCGTCGCCGGTTCCGCCGCATCCGTGCTATCGCGTTCGAATCCGGTGCGCCGCACGGGATTCGAACTGGATCTCGTCGTCGAGCAGGTACGCATCGAGGCCGAGGACGTCGTGAGTCTGACGTTCGAAGCATCTGATGGCGGGCCGCTGCCTGCTTGGAAGCCTGGATCGCACCTCGATGTGTTGCTGCCCTCGGGCCGTCAGCGGCAGTACTCGCTCTGCGGCAACCCGAGCGATCGTTTCCGCTACCGAATCGCTGTTCGGCGCATTGCCGACGGTGGCGGCGGGTCCCGCGAGGTCCATGATGCGTTGCGCCCCGGCGACGCGGTCCGGGTGCGCGGACCGCGCAATGCGTTCACGTTCATCGACGCGCCGTCGTATTTCTTTGTGGCGGGCGGTATCGGGATTACACCGATCCTGCCGATGGTCAAGGCGGCCGACGCCGCCGGAGCCCGCTGGAAGATGGTGTACCTCGGTCGATCGCGGGCGACGATGCCATTCCTCGACGAGTTGGCGCGGCTGCGGGGCGGCGAGCTCGACATTCGGCCCGACAGCGAATTCGGCATCCCGGATGTCGCCGAACTGATCACTCGGGCGCAGGCCGGTGCGGCGGTGTACGTGTGCGGTCCGCCGCCGGTGCTGGCCGCCGCGCAGCGGACGATGTTCACCGTCAACCCGACGGGTTCGCTGCACACGGAACGTTTTTCGGCGCTCCCGGTCGTGGACGGCAAGGAATTCGATGTCGAGCTGGCACGAACCGGCGCGACCGTTCGGGTGGGAGCCGAGGAGACGGCACTCGCCGCGATCCGGCGCGAGCTTCCCGGCGCCGTCTACTCCTGCCAGCAAGGTTTCTGCGGCACCTGCAAGGTCGCGGTGCTCGCCGGCGCGGTGGACCACCGCGACCGAACGCTGACCGAGGGTGAGCGCGACACCCACATGCTCAGCTGCGTATCACGCGCGGCGGGCGATCGACTCGTCCTCGACCTCTGATCGTGGCGCGGAAGGACAGCAAAGTCCCATGACGACAACCATCAAAATGACTGCGGGCCGCGAGTTTTCCACCTTCGAGGTCTACGATCCCGCCACCGGGCGTGCGGTCGGTAGCTACCCGGCACAGTCCGCCGCCGACGTCGACGCGACCGTGGCGGCAGCACACGATGCCAGCGCGTGGTGGGGCGCGCTCGGTTTCGCCGAGCGCCGTCGACGCTTGGACGCGTGGCGGGGCGAGATCGCCCGCGGACGCGCGGAACTGGCCGAGATCATCCACACCGAGATGGGTAAGCCCATTTCGGACGCGAAGCTCGAGATCGCGATGGCGCTCGAACACCTGAAGTGGGCCGCCGGCAATGCCGAGAGCGTGCTCGGCCGCCGCTCGGTATCACCGGGGCTGCTGGCGATCAACCAGGAGGCAACCGTCGAGTACCGGCCGTTCGGTGTCGTCGGTGTGATCGGTCCGTGGAACTATCCGGTGTTCACGCCGATGGGATCGTTGTCGTTCGCGCTAGCGGCCGGAAATGCCGTGGTGTTCAAGCCGAGCGAGTACGCCACCGGCACCGGCGTATGGCTCGCTGATGCCTTTGCTGCTGTTGTGCCGGAACATCCGGTGTTGTCTGTGGTCACCGGTCTCGCCGAGACCGGCGCGGCGTTGTGCCGCAGCGCCGTTGGCAAGATCGGTTTCACCGGATCGACGGCCACCGGTAAACGGGTCATGGCGGCGTGTGCGGAGAACCTCACGCCGGTGCTGATGGAATGCGGCGGCAAGGATGCGTTGATCGTCGACGTCGACGCCGATCTGGATGCCGCGGCCGATGCGGCAGTGTGGGGTGGGCTGTCGAATGCCGGGCAGACCTGTCTGGCCGTGGAACGCGTCTATGTCCACGCCGACGTCTACGACCGGTTCGTCGCGACGTTGGTCGCGGCCGCACGCGGAATCAGCGCGGGCGGTGGTGATTCGAAGATCGGCCCGATCACCATGCTCGAGCAGATCGAGGTGATCCGCAGACATATCGACGACGCGATATCTCGTGGCGCTACCGCATTGCTCGGCGGCCCACAAACGGTCGACCGGCAGTTCGTCCAACCGACGATCCTGGTCGATGTTCCGGAGGATTCCGCCGCGGTGACCGAGGAGACGTTCGGTCCCACCCTGACCGTCGCGAAGGTGCGCGATATGGACGAGGCGATCGAGCGCGTCAATGCCAGCGAATACGCACTCGGCGCCACGGTGTTCGCCCGACGTAACGGCAGGCGGATCGCCGACCGCATCCGAGCCGGTGGCACATCGATCAACGCCTTTGTCGCACACGCGACCATCCCGACACTTCCGCTCGGCGGAGTCGGCAGCTCCGGATTCGGCCGCGTACACGGCCCCGACGGTCTCAAGGAATTCACCTACGCGAAAGCGACAACGCGCCAACGATTCGCGTCGCCGCTCGCGCTCACCACCTTCGCTCGCAGCGCGGCCATCGACACCGTTGTCGACCGGCTCGTTGCGGTGCTGCACGGAAGGACCCGCTGACCATGGCCACCGTGACCGAACACCGCCACATCGTGATCGTCGGGGCCGGTTTCGCCGGAATCGGTCTGGCGATAAAGCTGCGCGAAGCCGGATTCGACGATCTCGTAATTCTGGAACGTGCCGATGACCTCGGCGGCACCTGGCGCGCGAACACCTATCCGGGCTGTGCGTGCGACGTGCCATCGCACTTGTACAGCTACTCCTTCGCCCCGAATCCGAACTGGTCGCGCACCTACGGTCGACAGGAAGAGATCCTGGCCTACCTCCGATCGGTGGCGCAACGACACGATGTGGTGCGCCATATCCGCTACAACGCGGAGATGCTCGATGCCCGGTGGGACGATGCCGAATCGCTGTGGCGCGTCAGCACCGTGAGCGGAGACTTCACCGCGGACTTCGTGATCTCCGCGACCGGGGTTTTCAGCGAGGCGAAATACCCGTCGCTGCCGGGATCGGAGACATTTCAGGGCAAGGCATTTCATTCGTTGCACTGGGATCATGCGCACGATCTGACGGGCGAGCGGGTCGCGGTGATCGGCACGGGCGCATCGGCCGTGCAGTTCGTGCCGGAGATCCAGCCCAAGGTCGGCGCGCTCACCCTGTTCCAGCGCTCGGCGCCGTGGATCGTGCCGCGCATGGACCGCAGGACGCTCGGCCTGGAGCGGCAGCTGCTGCGCCGATTGCCGTTGGCAGGTAAGGCAATTCGAGGTGGCATTTATACGCTGATCGAAGGATTCGGGCTGATCGGGTTCGTGGACAATCGATTCCGCCACCCGTACGAACTGCTCGGCAAGTGGCAGCTGCGCCGTCAGGTCCGCGATCCGCGGCTGCGCAAGGTGCTGACTCCGGACTACATGATCGGTTGCAAACGCGCGATCTTCTCCGACGCCTACCTGCCCGCGCTCGATCGCGACAATGTCGAGGTCGTCACCGATGGCATCGCCGAAGTGCGCGCGCACTCGATCGTGACCCGGGGTGGTGTCGAGATTCCGGTCGACACCATTATCTACGGCACCGGATTCCAGCCTGTCTCAGCGGCATTCGGCCGATTCACCGGGCGCGACGGCCTGACCATTGCCGAGCTGTACGAGAAGCGTCCGCAAAGCTATCTCGGCAGTGCTCTGTCGGGTTTCCCGAACTTCTTCTTCACCCTCGGGCCCTTCGGAGCGGCCGGAAACCAATCGGCGATCTACATGATCGAGTCGCAGATCGCCTACATCGTGGACGCATTGAAAACGATGCGGGCCGAAGGCGCACGCCGCGTCGAGGTACTGCCGCAGGCGCAGGCCGCGTTCCTCGACGAGATGGCCGAACGCAGCCGCTCGACGGTGTGGCTCACCGGCGGATGTCACAGCTACTACCAGACACCGGACGGCCACAATGCGGGCCTCTACCCGAACTGGAGTTTCGAATACCGAAGCCGCACAAGCAGATTCGACGCTGATTCCTATGAGGTGAGTGCCTGATGGACATCGGACAGCTCAACCCGCTGCGCTGGACCGGCGGCCCGGCATATGACGTGCGCGGCAAGGCGGTGCTGATCACGGGTGCCGGGCAGGGCATCGGCCTGGAACTGGCGAAGATCCTGTACGCCCGTGGGGCCTCGGTCGCGTTGGTGGACATCGATGCGGAGACCGCCCGCGCCGCGGCGCAAGCACTGGGTGCTCGGGCGTATGCGATCGCGGCCGATGTCGCGGATCGTGAGTCGATGGACAAGGCCACCGCGGCGGCGGTGGCCAGGTTCGGCCGCCTCGACGTGGTGGTCGCGAATGCGGGTGTGGTCCCGCGTCCGGCGACATTGCGGACCATCGACGGCGGCGATTTCGACCGTGTCATCGGCATCAATCTCACCGGTGTGTTCAATACGGTGCATCCGGCGCTGGACCATGTCATCGCTGCGAAAGGTCATGTGGTGGTGGTCTCGTCGGCGGCCGCCTTCGCGCCGGGTATGGGCGGTGCGCCGTACATGATCAGTAAGGCGGGCGTCGAGCAACTCGGGCGTGCGCTGCGGGTCGAATTGGCCGCGGTCGGTGCCACGGCGGGTGTGGCCTACTTCGGCGTTGTGGAGACGGCCATGACGCATGGCACCCTCGACGCGGACGAGTTGGGGCGCGCACTCGGGGACATGCTGCCCTGGCCGCTCAATGTGCGTATTACCGCTGCCGAGGCCGCCGAGACCATCGCCGACGGCATCGGTCGGCGGGCCGCGCGGACCATCGCCCCCAGCGGCTGGGAGCCGTACGCCCTGCTGCGCGGCGCGGTGAACGTGGTGCTGGACAACCGACTTGCCCGCGATGCCGGGGTGCAGGCGCTGGTCCGGGCGGTCGAAGAGCGCAACGGTCGGGCTTCATGACCGCCGCTCGAGGATCGGTTCGCTCCCGGATATCTCGTCAGTTGGCGGGTATAACCGTTCGTCCCGCCACCGGTATCGCTCCGGTCGATCGGTACGGAGTTCGGGTTGCACGGCAACTGCTTTCCTACGCGCTGCAGGTGCTGTGTCCGCCATTGCGCGGAACGCTCGTCGAGCAGGTGCGGAAGGCAGCGGTGCGGGGCGAGTGGGTGCGCGGGCCCAAGGCCACCCGCACCGACGCGGTGATCTTCTACATCCACGGCGGCGGGTTCTTCGCGGGCTCGCCCCGAACCCACCGCGGAGTGACCTCACGACTGTCCACCGCCACTCGACTGCCGGTGTTCAGCGTCAGTTATCGGCTGGCACCGGAACACCGGTTCCCGGCCGCTCCGGACGATGTGGCGAACGGGTACCGGTGGTTGATCGAGCAGGGATACTCGCCGAATCGGATTGTCATCGCGGGTGATTCGGCGGGCGGATTCCTGGCCATGGATCTGGTCATCGAGAACGCGCGTAACGATGCGCCGCAACCGGCGGCGGTTGTGTTGATTTCGCCGATGAACGATCTGAGTCTCGCGATCGCGGAAGAACGCGAGCGGACCAGGCGAGATGCCTTCATATCGGTTATGCGGGCGCGGGCGCTGGTCGAGTTGTACACCGACGGTTCCGCCGACCCACGCCTGGAATTACGTCCCGTGCGGGGAATGGCGTTGCCGCCGACGCTGATTCAGGTCGGCGACGCCGAGTTCCTGACCGCGGACTCGATCGACCTCGCCGACCGGCTCGACAGCGCGGGCGCCCACTGCGAGTTGCAGGTGTGGCCGGATCAGATGCACGTATTCCATGCGCTGGCGGCCCTGGTTCCCGAGTCGCGCTCGGCATACCGCGCCGCCGCCCAGTTCATTACCACCAATCTCGACCCCGCCGACACCATCGCGGTCTGAGCCCGCCGAAAAGGACGACAGCTATGGCACGCAAGTACGCCCTCGATGAATCCGATGACACATTTCTCGCCACGGCCAGCCGCCGATACGTCCATAACGTCGATCTCTCGGCCTCACCGGGACAGGTGTGGAAAGCGCTGTGCGACGATGACGCCCTGGTGTCGTGGTCGCCGATGATCACCCGAGTGGAGTGGACCTCCCCGCGCCCCTTCGGCGTGGACGCCACGCGGGTGGTGACACTGGCGGGCGCGGTGCGGCTCGAGGAGCGGTTCTATCGCTGGAATGTCGACGAGCGCATGACATTTACCGTCGACGCGGCCTCCATACCAGGGTTGCGCCGCTTCGCCGAAGATATCGCCCTCGAAAAGACCACTGGCGGTACGAGATTGACGTGGACATTCGCCTTGGAAGGCGAGCCGGTTCTCCAGCCGTTGCTGTGGCTGCTCGATCCGGCCAATCGCCTCGTCACCTCGGGTATCGCGCGTGGCATCGGGCGACGTGTCGGGGACGGCCCGGTCATGCGCGAAGCCAGGAAGTAAGGAAGCGAAATGTATCTCACCCAAGGCCTGCATCGAGCCGTTCGGCAGCACCCGGACGATGTCATGCTCATCTGTGGCGAGCGGACCACGACGTTTCAGCAGGTACACGATCGGGTGGCGCGATTGGCTGGTGCGCTGCGCGGACTCGGTGTGGCAGACGGGGATCGAGTGGCAATGCTGGGGCTGAACTCCGACCGCTACGGCGAATATCTGCTCGCGGTTCCCTGGGCGAATGCCGTTGTGAACCCGGTCAACATCCGGTGGAGCCCCGCCGAGATCATCTACTCGCTGGCGGACTCGCAGACCGCCGTGCTGTTCATCGACGATGCGTTCGCGCCGATGCTGCCAGCCCTGAAAGCGGGCTACCCGGAGCTGAAGACGGTGATCCACTATGGCGACGGTCCGACACCCGAGGGTGCGCTGTCCTACGAGGAACTCGTGGCGGCCACCGACCCTATCGAGGACGCTCGCCGCGGCGGTGACGAACTGGCTGGGCTGTTCTATACCGGCGGGACCACCGGGTTCCCCAAGGGCGTCATGCTCAGTCACGCGAATCTGATCAATTCGACACTCGGTGCTCTCGCGACCGGATATCTGCCGCATCCGGGCGCGCGGTTCCTGCACGCCGCCCCGATGTTCCATCTCGCGGACCTGGCGGGCTGGACGGCGCAGGTGATGCTCGGCGGCTCGCACATCATCATTCCGATGTTCGAACCGCAGGCCGTATTGAAGGCCATCTCCGACCACCGGGCGACCGACACCCTGCTGGTTCCGGTAATGATCCAGCTCGTCGTCGACCACCCCGCGCGCGCCGACTACGACCTGACCAGCATGGAACACATCCTCTACGGCGCCTCACCGATCTCCGAGGCGGTGCTGGACCGCGCGATGAAGGCATTCCCGAGCGCTGGCTTCACCCAGTGTTACGGCATGACCGAGCTGGCTCCGGTGGCGACTCTGCTGGGTCCGGAGGATCACGAGAAGGGCCTGCTCCGTGCCGCCGGTCGAGCCGCACCGCATGTCGAGGTCCGCATTGTCGATGATCTCGGCAATGAGGTACCGCGCGGCACGGTCGGTGAGATCGTCGTGCGCGGCGCGAATGTCATGCTCGGCTACTGGAACCGTCCCGAGGACACCGCCGCGGCGGTTCGCGACGGTTGGATGCATACCGGTGACGGCGGATATATGGACGAGGACGGCTACGTATTCGTGGTCGACCGGATCAAGGACATGATCGTCAGCGGCGGCGAGAACGTCTATTCCGCCGAAGTGGAGAACGCGATCGCGACACATCCCGCCGTCGCCTCCTGCGCGGTGGTCGGCGTGCCCGACACCGAATGGGGCGAGCGGGTGCACGCGGTGGTGATCTGCCAGCCGGGTGCCGAGGTCACCGTCGACGAGATCCGTGACCACACAAAGGCTCTCATCGCAGGCTACAAAGCGCCGCGCAGCCTCGAGCTCGTCACCGAGCTGCCGATCTCGGGTGCGGGCAAGATCCTCAAGCGCGAGTTGCGCAAGAAGTATTGGGGCGAGGATGCGCGCCAGGTGAACTGACCTCGACCAGGACATCGACCGGGCCGGACAGCGATGTCCGCCCGAGCTCGGGGGCGTAGCTTCGAGCAGTTAGCTGCCGAGACGGACAGTGAGGCTGCGTAGCTCCGCTGCGAGCGCGTCGGGTGCTTCCAGGGGCAGGAGGTGGCCGACGTCGGGGACTGTGCTCAGCTGAGCGTGCGGGATGTGCGGCAGCAGGTGGTTTCGGAGCACGTGTGGCGGTTCCACCGCGTCGTTCTCCCCAGTC
Source organism: Nocardia sp. CA-119907 (assembly GCF_050955995.1). Taxonomy (NCBI): domain Bacteria; kingdom Bacillati; phylum Actinomycetota; class Actinomycetes; order Mycobacteriales; family Nocardiaceae; genus Nocardia; species Nocardia sp. CA-119907. The sequence goes on along the minus strand of NZ_CP192091.1, from coordinate 7,898,332 downwards.
AGGACCGTCACAGGGACGTCGATCGCCCGGGCGGCGTCCGTGATGTCTGTTGCTATACCCCGCAACGGCCACTCCCGCCGGGCCTCGGGGTGGACGGCGAGGCTGTCGCGTAAGACAGCAGCCCGCAGCGACTCCGGCAACGGGACGGCAGTTAGGACATGGACGAGCGCCTGCTCGACGGACTCCGGCGAGTCGTACGCGTGGGAGAGCCCCTCCCGATAGTCCGGGGTCACCGCGGCGGGCGGCTCCGGCGGCGCGGGCGCAACCAGAATCAGGCCCGCCAGTCCCGCAGGCCGGCGTGCTGCGACGAGCTGGCCCACCTTTCCTCCCATCGAATGGCCGACGATCACGAACGGCCCGAGGGCCAAGGTTTCGACCACGTACGAGAGGTCGTCGGCGAGTTGGTCCAGGGTGTAGGGGCCGGGCAGTGCCTGTGATGTGCCCCAGCCGCGCTGATCGAAGCGGACGGTGACCTGTTCGGCCGGAAGCCGTTCGATGACCCCGTTCCAGGTGGCGGCGGAGCCGCCCCAGTAGTGGACGAACACCAGCGCCGGCCCGACGTGCCCCTTTGAGCGCACCTCGATAGTGCCGCCTGCCACACGTACAGTGCTTGTGTTTTCCGTCATTTCCGCGCCCTTCCCACAACGTCGACGGGGCGCGGAACGCTGCCGCTTCCGCCGCCGTGCCATCTATTCCTGACCTGATCAGCAGGTGACGCCTTCGAAGCTACAGTTGTCATGTAACTGCTTCCTGGTGGATAGAGACGCAAATCTTGTGAAAATCGGACACTCTTCTGTTCGGCAACTGAGCTACTTGCCCGCCTTCGGGGCGGCATACGGTGTGGAGGTCCTCAGTTTCGCGCAGCTTCGGAAGATGGACGGCAAAGGCGCCCGCACCCGGCCGCAGCGACCGGATTTTCATGTGCTCGCTCTGGTCGCCTCCGGCAGGGGCAGTCACATAGCGGACTTCGAGACGTATCTCCTGGGAGAAGGGGACGTGGTGTGGATCCGGCCGGGCATGGTGCACCGTTGGAGCGACGTCGACGGCGTTGATGGTCCCCTGGTTCTCTTCCGGCCCGGCTTCCTGCCCGACCTGGGCCCGACTCCGGCGTGGGATCTCTCCGCGTCCGCCACCTGGCACCTGGCACCGCAGGTGCAACCGCTCGCCCTGCTGGCAGCTGATCATCTGCGAGGCGAACACGACTTGGCAGTGCGGGTGCCGCACTTGGCCTCCCCCGCGCTGCTCTCCCATCTTCTGGCGGCGCTGGTCCTGCGCGTGCTGCCCGGCGAGGCCGCCACCCCCGCCGTCAGTGGGAGACGACATCGGGAAGTCTTCGGCCGCTACCAGGCTGCGGTCGAGGAGCACTTCATGGAGTGGCACCAGGTCGCCGACTACACCCGGGTGACGGGCTACGACCGGCGAACGCTGACCCGGGCTACCTGCGCCGCCACAGGCGTTGGCGCCAAGGAATTCCTGGACCAGCGAATCGTGCTGGAGGCCAAACGGCTGCTCGCCCACACCGACTTGCCGGTGAGCAGGTGCGCACAGCGTCTCGGCTTCCGAGACGCCGCGAACTTCACCACCTTCTTCCAGCGCGGCACAGGAAAGCCGCCGAGCACGTGGCGTACCGCCGACGCCCGCGCCGCTCGCCCCTCGTGATCTGTCCGACGCAGCCACGTCGCGACCGGGTGTCGACGCAAATGATCATTCGCGGCTGGTGGCTCGGCGAACTGGGCCAGCGGCCCTTGAGACGCCGCGCCTCGACCGTCTCAACTTCCGTTGCCGCCTTTTTCCGCTGCCAACCGGGGCGGAGCAGAGCCCGGGCCTGTGGCGGCAGCGGCGAGCTGCGAATGCAGGTGGTCCAGGTCATGCGCATGCTGCGCGAGTGCTGGAGCCGGTGAGGGGCCAGCTCGCGAGGAGGTCCAGAGCCCGTTTCGACGGTGATCCCGCTTCGGCGGTGTAGGCGAACAGGGTCGTGTCGGGGTCTCCGGGTGGGGAGAGGGTTTCGTATTCGACGGTCAGTTCGCCGACCAGCGGGTGGCACAGGCGTTCGGATCCGTGGGTGCGCTGGTGGACGCGGTGCTGCTCCCACCAATGGTCGAATTCGGGGCTGTGTTCACGCAGATCGGCGATGAGGGCTGTCGTGTGCTGGTCGTGGGGGTCGCGGCCGACCTCGAGCCGCAGACTCTCGACCGCGGCTCGTGCCTGGTCCTCCCAGTCGACGAACAGGGCACGGGCGTCGTCGTCGAGGAACATCCAGCGTGCGTAGTTGCGGTGCCGGGGGGCCAGCTGCTCGAAGTCGGTGAACAGCGCCCTGGCCATCCAGTTGGCGGCGAGGACATCGGTGCGCCGTCCCAGGACAAGGACGGGTTCGCAGTCGAGGGCGTCGATGAGCTGGTAGAGGCCGGGGCGGAGACGCTGAACACGGCAGGGGCCTCGTCGGGGCGTCGCCCTGATTCCGATGAGGTCCTGCAGGTGTGCGTGTGCTGCGGCATCCAGCCCCAGGGCACGGCCGATCGCCTCGACCACGGCAGGTGAGGGGGTGATGCGTCGGCCCTGTTCGAGGCGGGCGTAGTAATCGGTCGACACTCCGGCCAAAAGGGCGACTTCCTCGCGGCGCAGGCCCGGCACCCGGCGCACACGACCGTCCGGGGGCAGGCCCGCCCGCGACGGATCGCCCTGGCTGCGGGCTCGTCTCAGGAAATCAGCCAGTTCACGGTTGGTCTCAGCCACACAAACCACTGTCGCCGATGCCGGGTTTTCCTGGCTGGCCCTGCGGGACGCCACTGCGCTCAGCGCACCCGCCACCGACTTCCCCGCCTGACGCGCGCAGTAGCCACGACCGCACCCCGACGCAACGTCAACTCCCGACGGTTGAATTTCGTGTCGGTGTTCATATCGTCGGGGGTGAGTGGAGGCAGCCCCGGGCGTCGCCCGATTCATCGGCTCAGCTTTCGCTCTCGTTCAGTTTCGAGTTCCGGTAGCCGAAGCCCCAGTACAGCGCGAGACCCAGCAGCAGCCAGACGATGAAGCGCAACCAGGTGATCGCATCGAGGTGGCTGATCAGCCAGATGGAGAAACCGATTCCGATCAGCGGCACCACCGGCACCCAGGGGGTCCGGAAGGCACGGTCGGCGTTCGGGCGGGTCCGGCGCAGTTGGATGACGCCGAGCGCGACGACGATGAATGCCATCAGGATTCCGACATTGGTGAGTTCGGCGGCCTCGCGGATCGGCAGGAAGCCGGCGATGAGCGCCGAAACGATGCCGACCGGCCAGATCACCCTGCTGGGCACCTTGCGCTTCTCGCTGCTCTTGCCGAAGTAGGACGGCAGCAGTCCGTCGCGGCTCATCGCGAAGCCGACACGGGTGACGGCGAGCATATTCGCGAAGGCGGAGGTGGTGACGCCGACGACCGCGCCGACCGCGATGACGAGGCCGAGGATGCCTATGCCCACCGTGTCGAAAGCGCTGGAGAACGGCGAGGCGACGTTGATATCGGTGTAGTTGACCATGCCGACAATGACGAGGCAGACCAGCAGGTAGACCACCGACGCAATGCCGAGGCTGATCAGTATCGCCTTCGGCATCAACTTCTTACCGTCCTTGGATTCCTCTGCGGCCGCGCTCATCGCGTCGTAGCCGTAGACCGCGAAGAAGGCCAGTGCCGCACCGGAAACCGCGCTGCCGACACCGAATGGGAAAAACGGCGTGTAGTTACCCGCCTTGATGTGGAAAGCGCCCGCGATGACGACCACCGCAACGATCACCATCTTCAGCACGACGAGTCCGGTTTGCACGCGGGCGGATTCGCGGGTGCCACGCGAGAGCAGGAACGCCAGCAGCAGGCAGAGCGCCACCGCGAACAGGTCGACCTTATGCCCGTCTCCCGAACCTGGTGCACCGAGAGCCCAAGTGGGCAGGTCGAATCCGATGTCATGGGTGATGTAGTTGAGGTATCCGGATACCGCGATGGCGACGACGGAGACGATGGCGGTGTACTCGAGCAACAGGTCCCAGCCGATCATGAAGCCGATGATCTCGCCGAGCGCGACATAGGAATAGGTGTAGGCCGAGCCCGCTTTCGGGACCATGCCCGCGAATTCGGCATAGCACAGCCCCGCCGCACCGGAGGCGATGATGGCGATCGCGAACGAGATCAGGACCGCGGGACCCGACACCTCGTGGGCCACGACGCCCGCGAGCGAGAAGACGCCGGCACCGACCAACCCGCCCAGGCTCAGTGCCACTAGCTGCCATAGCCCCATGCTCTTCTTGAAGTCGCCGGTGTCGGCGACGGTCACGGGCATTCGCCGCATGACTCCGCTTCTGGTCATGGGAGGACGCGGGCGCCGAGTTACGACAGACATTGTCGTGGCCTTTCAGGTGGTGATCAGTGAAACAGGGGTGGTTGTCGATGGGGTCTGCGCGAAATTGCTTGCGCTAGAAAACGAATCCCTCGGGGAACGGGTCCGAAGGGTCGAGTAGGTAGTTCGCGGTACCGGTCAGCCAGGCGCGGCCGGTGACTGCGGGCACGATCGCCGGACAGCCGCCGACCGTGGTGGTTTCGATCGCACGCGCATAGAACGTGGTACCGATGAACGAATCGTTCTGGAGCATTTGGTCACCGGAGAGCAGGCCGCGGGCGTGCTGGCGAGCCAGCAGTGCGGAGGTGCCAGTGCCGCAGGGGGAACGATCGAACCAGCCCGGGTGGATGGCCATCGCGTTACGCGTGTGCGCGGGCTCGGAGGACGGGTCGAGGAACAGCACATGCTTGCACCCGGAGATCTGCTCGTCCTCGAGATGTACGGGTCGACGGAATTCGTTGATGGCAAGCATGATTCGTAGTCCGGCGTCGAGGATCCGGTCTTTGTGCGCACGGTCGAACGGCAGGCCGAGCTTTGCGAGGTCGACGATGGCGTAGAAGTTCCCGCCGTAGGCCATGTCGTAGCGCACCGTGCCGAGACCCGGCACATCGACATCGTTGTCCAGACTGTCGCAGTACGAGTTCACATTGCGGAGCGTGACCGAATCCGCGTGCCCCGCACTGACAGCGACCGTGGCAACCACGCGTCCGGCCGGGGTGTCCAGCCGAATCTCGGTCACCGGCTCGGTGACCGGAACCATGCCCGCCTCCACCAGCGCGGTCGCGACGCCGATGGTGCCGTGCCCGCACATCGGCAGCAGCCCACTGACTTCGATGAACAGCACGCCGTAGTGCCCATCCTCCGTGGTCGCCGGTTGCAGAATCGCCCCACTCATGGACGCATGTCCGCGTGGCTCGTTGACCAGCAGCTTGCGCAGTCCGTCGAGATGCTCGATGAAGTGCGTACGCCGCAGCGCCATAGTGTCGCCCGGAATCGTGCCGATGCCGCCTGTGATCACTCGGGTAGGCATGCCCTCGGTGTGGGTGTCGATCGCGGAGATGATCATGCTGCTGTGCATCAGGACGGTCCTTCGGTGTCGAGATCGGCGAGTTCGCGCAAACGGATCGGGGCGGCCAACGGGCGCCAGGCGGGAGTGGCTGCCGCCAAGCCCGGGACGCCGTGCCGCTCGCCGGAGGAGTCGGAGCATTCTCGAGCGTCCGGTGCGCAGGCGTCGCCGTCCGCTCGGAGCGACTCGCAGTGGGCATCGGGGGAGGGGCATTCCCGGACTCGCAGCGCCTCGATATTCGTCGCGCAGATCCGGCCCTGGCACGGTCCGAGTCCGGCGCGGGTGGCGAGTTTGGTGGGGCGGTAGCCGGCACCGGTGACGCGGTCCCACGCTGCGGTCAACTCGCCGCGGGTCGTGCCCTCGCATCGGCAGATCACGGTGTCGGGTTCCGACCAGGTCAGTACGCCGGGGCGGATCGGATGCGCGGCCGCGAGCCGAGCCACGAATTGCTCCGCCGTCCGGTGCCGGGCACGTAGCGCCCGATCCGAATCGGGATAGGCTCCTGCCGCCGCCAGCCCCGCAACAGCCCCTTCGACGGCGGCGACCTGGGCTCCGCCGATCCCGGTTATTTCCCCTGCCGCCCAGACGGATTCGACAGTTGTCCGCTGAGTTCGGTCCACGCGCACGAACCCGTGCTCGGTCAGCTGCGCTCCGGCGGCAACCGCGAGTTCGTGCTGCGGGGTGAACCCGTGCGACACCGCGACCGCATCCACCGGCACGATGGTGTGACTGCCGGGTATCGGCACCCAGTTCTCGTCCAGGCGGGCGACTGTGGCCTCCTCCGCTCTGCCATCGCCTGCCACCGCGACAACCGCGGTCGAGGTGCGCAGCGGAATCCGATGCCGCACACCGGAACTGATGTACTGCATCAGTTCAGCGGCTTTGCCGAAGCTGTGCCGCAGCTCCCATGGCCTGGCAGCCCAATGCCGAACGATCCGACGGCCCGGATTGGCCTCCAGCACCGCCCGAACATCGGCTCCACCCTCGGCCAGCGATTGCGCGACGGGAAGTAGGAACGGTCCGGTTCCCGATAACAGCACCGACTGCCCGACCAGCACCCGCTGTGTCTTCGCGAGAGTCTGCGCGGCGCCGGCGGTATACACGCCGGGCAAATCCCAGCCAGGGAACGGACACACCCGGTCGTAAGCGCCGGTCGCAAGCACCAGCGCATCGCCCTGCACTACCCGGTGCGTTCGCTGATCACCTTCGACGCCCATCAACAACCGCACTGCGGGGCAGCTGCCGTCGGTGTGGCGCTCGATCTGATAGACCGAGGCCCACGGCAGATACGCGCAGCGCGGATGCTCCTTCAACCAACGCGCCCGTCGCTCGGACGCTATGTAACCGTGTCCGATGCCGAGTGGCCGCCGAACCCCATACGCAGCCGGAATACGCCGGTTGTACTGGCCGCCGAGCGCCTCGTTCGCATCGATCAACGTCACCGTCGCGCCATACCGCAGTGCCGATTCCGCCGCAGCGGTACCCGCCGGGCCGCCCCCGATCACCACCACGTGCCTGCTCATCGCTTCCCCCCGACCGGCCCGGTCACACAGGTCGGCACGGTGACCGAATCGCCGCAACGTACGGATTCGACTGCGGCGGTTACTGCCGCGCCGCGCGTGAACACCACCAAATGCCTAGTCATCGGTCGCCTCCACCACACCGGTCACGCGGGTCTGGGTGGCAACGTTGTCGCCGTCCCGCGCCGGGCGACGGCACAGTCGAATGTCGGGCACCCCGTTGACGGTGGCGACGCAGTCGAAGCAGATGCCGATCCCGCAGAACACCCCGCGCGGCCCACCGTTCGGCGCGGTCCGCCAGTGCGAATGGCCGCCGGCGAGCAATACAGAGGCGAGTGTCTGGCCATATACGCCGCGCATCTTCGTGCCGTCGACGACGATCGTCAACGGCCGGTCCACACGACCGACCGGATCAGTCGTCGGGGGAATCATTCTGGGACTCATCGAGATACCCGCTCCCACCGCGGTGTGGTGCCGACTACGCACCTGCGATCGTTGCCACGGATCCCGATGCAGCGTCGAACGGAAGCCGGCGATCGGTCGGCGTGGCCTGATGGCACGGCATTGCGCCGAATCGGGTTGGGGTTCAAGGGGACACCTTCTCTGCGGTCGATTCGATAGGGCGCGAGTCGATGACGGCTGGTCGATCGACGGTGAATGCCCCCATGTCCACCTCGTCCGCGCGGCCTGCGAGGGCGGAGGCGAGCAAGTGCGCGGTGCCGACCGATAGGCCGATTCCGGCACCCTCGTGGCCGGTCGCGTGCCAGAGGCCGCGCAGGCGTGGGTCGGGGCCGATGACCGGGAGGTGGTCGTCGACGTAGGGGCGGAAGCCGCCGTAGGCGCGCATGATTGCCACGTCGGCGAGGACCGGGAACAAGCGCAGTGTCTTGCGGGCGATGGCGGCCAAGCTGTCCGGGCGCAGTCGGTTGTCGAAGCCGTATTGGCGGCGTGAGGAGCCGAGTAGGAGTGGTCCGCCGCGGGTCGATTCGACGACGGCGGAGGATTGCAGTGCCGCGTCCGAGCTGCCGACGGCGCCGACATAATCCGCGTCGTAGACCTTATGAAAAACGGTGGGCGGCATGGGCGCCGTGATCAGGACGTCGCCACGTCGCGGTCTGACCGCGATCGGTGCGCCGAGCAGCTTGGACACCGGCCCCGACCAGGGGCCCGCGGCATTGATCACGATGTCGGCATTGCGCGGTCCCTTGGTGGTCTGCACACCGATCAGGCGACCGGCGCGCACGAGGGGGCCGGTGACGGCGCACCGTGTCTCGACGACGGCGCCGGACGCGGCGGCGAACCCGATCAGGGCTGCCGCCGCGCCGACGGGTTGGACCTGGGCGTCGTCGGGGTAATAGACGCCTGCGGTCACATCCCGGGTCAACGCGGGCTCGGCCTCGGCCAGCCGGTCCGCGTCGAGGTCTTCGCAATGCACCCCGGCGACCCGCTGTCCGCGGGCGAACTCGTCCAGCGCGGTGGCCCCGGCTTCGGTGGTGGCAACGACGATGCCGCCCTTGGGTTCCCATTCGACGGCCGCGACATCCTCGGGCAGTCGCTCGGCGATGCGTTCCAGGATGTCGGGCCACAGCCTGCGCGAGAACTGCGCGAGCTCCAGTTCGGGCCCCGGTCCCTTATCGGAGACCAGTATGTTGCCCTCGCCGTGTGCGGTGGTGCCCGAGGCCAACCCGCCCGCCTCACAGACCCGCACCGAAGCGCCTTCGAGGGTGAGCCGGTCCGCGAGCGCGCATCCGATCATGCCGCCGCCGATGATCAGCACGTCGGTACCCACCAGGGACGAAGCGCCGGACGAGTCGAGAGTCATTGCGCACGTGCCCCGTTCACCGAACGCGGCACGCCGAGCGGGTTCTCGGTGCGCAACTGCGGCGGCAGCAGCTCCTCGGGCACCGACTGGAACGCCACCGGACGCAGGAAGCGCATGATGGCCGCGGTCCCTACCGATGTCGCCGACGGTGCGGTGCTGGCCGGGTAAGGGCCGCCGTGCTGTTGTGCGTAGGTCACCGAAAGCCCGGTGGGCCATGCGTTCCAGAGCACCCGACCGGCTGTCCCCGCCGCGGCGGCGAGCAGCGCGCGAGTGGTGTCGTCGGCGTGATCGCCGAAGACGGACACCGTCAGCTCACCGTGCACCGAGCGGGCCAGCGCCAGCAGCTCAGCGGTATCGCGATAGCTCACCAACAGCGTTGCCGGGCCGAACATCTCGTGCATCAGCGCGTCACGATCGGCGAGCACGGTCCGCGCGGTGGTGGCCAGCAGCAATGCCTCCCCTGGACCACCACCGGCCAGCACCCGCACCTCAGGATGCGAACGCACCTGTTCGACGGCGCGGGCGAACCCGGCCGCGATGGCATCGTTGAGCATCTCTCCCGTGGGCACCGGCGCGGTCCGGGCCAGCTCGGCCGGCACCGGTGACCCCTCGGGCACCGCTACCAACCCGGGCTTGGTACACAGTTGCCCGGCGCTCGAGCTCACCGCGGTCAGCAGCCCCTCGGCAATCTCGGTAGCCCGCGACTGTGCCGCATCGGCTGTCACGAAGACCGGATTAATAGACCCCAACTCCCCGTAAAAGGGAATCGGCACCGGCCGCCGGCACGCCAGGTCATACAGCGCCCGCCCACCAGCGGTAGAGCCGGTGAAAGCCACGGCGGCGACGGCGGGATGGGTCAGTGCCTGCACCCCCGCCGCGCGACCGAAGATCAGACCGAACGTCCCACCGGGCGCACCGCATTCGGCGATCGCCTCGTCGATAAGCCTGCCGACCGCACGCGACAGCGCCGGATGCCCGGGATTGCCCTTTACTATCACCGGACACCCCGCGGCCAGCGCGGATGCGGTATCACCGCCCGGGACGGAGAATGCGAACGGGAAGTTGCTGGCAGCGAAGTTGAGGACCGGGCCGAGCGGGATGTTCATCCGGCGCAGGTCCGGCCGCGGCGCACCCATCGGCCAGTCCGCATCCGCGCCGTCGATGCGCACATCGAGGAAACCACCATCGAGCACCTGCTGCGCGAACAGCCGCAACTGGAAACTCGTGCGCTTCAGCTCGCCGGCCAGCCGCGGTTCGGCCAGATGCGTCTCACGCATGGCCAGGGGGATCAGCTCTGCGGCATGTGCGTCGAGCCGGTCGGCGATGCCGTCGAGCATCCGGGCGCGGTCGACCGGTTCACTCGCCGCCCACGGTCCCGCTGCCGCCGCGGCGGCTTCGACGATGGCATCGACCTCGTCCACCGTGGTATCGGCGTCGGATTCGACCATGAAGGTCATCGCGTTCTCACTTCCCGTGTGCACGTGGGGATTTCGGCTACCGATGGCCCTTGGCCAGCACCTCGCGGGTGTCGGCGGTGATCTTCGCGACGAGTTCGGGCGCGAGTGGAACTCGCGGCGGGCGGCACGCACCGCCGGGCCGTCCGGCCAGGTCCATCGACAGCTTGATCGCGTGCACGAATTCGGTCTTCGAATCCCAGCGCAGCAGCTTGTGCAGCTCGCGATACAGCGGAAGCGCTTTGTCCAGGTCCCGGTTCACCGACGCGTTGTACAGCTCCAGCGTCGCCTGCGGGATCGCGTTCGGATATCCCGCCACCCAGCCGACCGCACCCGCGATGCCGAGTTCGAGGACGACATCGTCGGAGCCGATGAGCACATCGAGTTCCGGTGCGAGCTCCTTGATTTCGTAGAAGCGGCGCACATCGCCGGTGAACTCCTTGACGCCGACGATCAGGCCCTCGGCATGCAATTCGGCCAGGATGTCCGGGGTCAGGTCGATGCGCGTATCGATCGGGTTGTTGTACGCCACGATCGGCAGTCCCACCTGCGCGACCGTGCGGTAGTGATCGAGGATCGAATCCCAGCCGCCGCGATAGGTGTTGGGCGGCAACAGCATCACCGCATGCGCTCCGGCCTCGGCGGCCTGCTCGGCCCACCTGCGCGCTTGCAGCGCCCCGTAGGCGGCGATACCCGGCATCACCGTGAATCCCGCAGGGGCGGCGGCGATGGCCGTGGTCACCACCTTGGCCCGTTCCTCGTCACCGAGGGTCTGATATTCGCCGAGCGAGCCGTTCGGGCTCACGCCGTGGCATCCGTTGGCCGCCAGCCATGCCACGTGTTCGGCGTAGGCGTCGTAGTCGACCGCGAGGTCCTCGGTGAACGGCAAGGTCGTCGCGACCAACACCCCGTGCCAGGGCTTGTCAGCTGCCAACGTAGTCGTTTCGGTCATGAGAACCTCCATCTGCTCGAGTCCGGGGAGAGCGCCCGGCCGCCTCTGCCACGCAGTGCCGTGTGACATTGCACTGAAGCTAGCGGATGTGGTGACGCTCACGCAACCACTTGCGTGAGCGTCGTCACTTCCCTATGGTGCAATGTCACACATCACAGTGCGTAGGTTTTCGCGCTCCGGGATCCCTAGTTCGGAGGCGCTGACCTCGGCGTGCTCGGTTCGCCCGACATGCCATTCGATCTCCGACGAAGGTGAACATGATGACCGCTGTCGACGACACCGCGACGACGCAACAACACGTCAAGGCCCGTGCCGGACTGCGCCGGGTCGTGGCCGCGGCCATGGCGGGCGCGGTTGCCGAGTGGTATGAGTTCTTCCTGTACGGCACCGCGTCGGCACTCGTGTTCGGCGAGGTCTTCTTCCGTTCCAGCGGCAACGCCGTCGACGGGATCATCGCCGCGTTCGCCCTGTACGCGGTCGGATTTCTCGCCCGCCCCTTCGGCGGCCTGCTGTTCGGGCACTTCGGCGACCGCGTGGGACGTAAAGCGTTGCTGCAACTCAGCCTGGTCGTCGTCGGCATAACCACGTTCCTCATGGGTTGTCTGCCGACCTTCGACGCCATCGGATACCTGGCGCCGATCCTGCTGGTGACGCTGCGGTTGATCCAAGGTTTCGCCTTCGGCGGTGAATGGGGCGGGGCGGTGCTACTGGTCAGCGAGCACAGTCCGGATCATCGCCGCGGATTCTGGGCCAGTTGGCCGCAAGCGGGCGTGCCGCTGGGAAATGTGCTCGCGACCGTCGTGCTGCTCGTGCTGTCGGGGAGTCTGTCCGACGAGCAGTTCCTGTCCTGGGGCTGGCGCGTCGGCTTCTGGCTGTCGGCCATCGTTGTGATCGTCGGTTATTGGGTGCGGTCCAGCGTCGATGACGCACCGATCTTCCTCGAGGCACAGGCTCGGGTGGAGGCGGATCAGCGTCGCTCACTCGGCATCGTCGAGGTGCTGCGCTTCCATCGACGCGAAGTGCTGATCGGCATCGGCGCGCGGTTCGCCGAGAACATCCTCTACTACATCGTGGTGACCTTCTCGATCACCTATCTCGAGCTCATCGTAAAGTGGACACCGCGCCGATCCTGGCGTTGATGCTCGCCGCGCACCTACTGCACTTCTTCCTGATCCCGGCCGCCGGACTGCTGTCGGATCTGATCGGCCGCAGGCCGGTCTATCTCACCGGCGCCGTACTCACCGCCGGATGGGGATTCGTCGCCTTCCCGATGATGGACACCGGCAACTACGCGGTGATCATCGCCGCGATCACGCTGGGGCTGGCGATCGAATCACTCACCTACGCACCGTATTCCGCGCTCATGACCGAAATGTTCCCGACCCGCATCCGGTATACGGCGCTGTCTTTCTGCTGTCAGGTCGCGCCGATTCTGGCAGGCTCACTGGCACCGCTGATCGCCATCAGCCTGCTCAGCCGATTCCGCAGCTCGGTCCCGATCTCCCTGTATCTGGTTGCGGCGGCGACGATCTCGGTCATCGCGGTCGGCCTGGCGAAAGAGACCTCGGGCAAGTCGCTGCGGGATGTCGACGCGGCGGCGGTTGAGCGGTGAGGTGCCGTATGCAACGTGACATGGCATAGAATGCCTTCGACCGATCGAATCAGCGGACCTTGGGCAGGGGAACGATCCCGTGAATATCGACCACTTCACCCAGATGGAGAAGGTCAGCCTCCGCGATAAGGTTTCGCGGGCGCTGCGCGCGGCCATCATCGCCGGCGAAATGGAGCCGGGGGTGGTGTATTCGGCGCCGACCCTCGGCGCCCGGTTCGGGGTATCCGCCACGCCCGTTCGCGAAGCGATGCAAGATCTGGCGCGCGAAAACCTCATCTCGATCGTGCCGAACAAGGGATTCCGAGTCACCGAGGTCGCCGAAAAAGATCTCGACAACATCACCGAGATCAGGCTGCTTCTCGAACCGCCGATCGTCCGCGATGTCACCCCGCTGATTCCGGTCGCGGACCTTCCACGGCTGCGCGAACTTGCCGCCGAGATCGTCCAGGGTGCCGAAAAGGGTGATCTGGTCGAATACACCGCCGCCGACCAGGTCTTCCACCTGACCCTGCTCGGCTATGCGGACAACCCGCGCCTGACCAGCCTCGTCTCCGACCTGCGCGACCACACCCGTCTGTTCGGCCTCGCCTCGCTGGCCGAGAAGGGTGAACTCGTCGACGTGGCCCGCGAACACTTCACCATCGTCGACATCATCGAATCCAGAGATCAGGACGCCATCGAACGCTTCATGCGCGACCACATCAGCCAGGCCAGAGGCCGCTGGGCAAAACCGCAAGCATGAGAAATGGTTCGCGTTAGCATCGGTTCGCCGCCGCGGCCGTTGGTCGCGGTTGTCTCGGTGCTCGATCAAACGGCGGCCTTGTCCGTTTCGGCTGGCAAGTTGTTCAGCAGGGTGCGCACCATGGTTGGTACCTGGACGTCGAGTTCTGTGGGTATCGGCCGGTCGGCTGTGAGATATCGCCGCACCGCGGCGTAGGGCAGGTCGACAACGGTGAGAACGATCGTTGCCGTGGACAATCCGGTTTCGGTGCGTAACGAGTGGACGAGTTGACGGATGGCCGCGTCCCACCGGGCCGCTTCGCTGGCGCGCTCCTCACGCGCGGTGGCGGGCCAGCTTTCGGGAGCGAAGTGGTGGACACCCGCGAGCAGGACCTGCGCATCGAGCGGGCTGCTCCGACACCACCGCACGATGTGGCCTGTGATCGCGGCGGCGGCCTCGACCGGATCGTTCTCGTCGAACAGGACGTAGGCGTCTCGATGCAGGTGCCCGACGGCCCTGTTCCACAGGGCAGCCAGCAATGAGGGCCGGTCGGCGAAGCGATGGTAGACCGACCCGCTCGGTGCACCAGATTCTCGGATCACACCGGACATCGTGACGCCAGCGGGACCCTGCTCGGCCAGCAGCCGCGCAGCAGCGTCGAGGATCGCCGCGGTGTCGTGTACGAATCTCACCACACTGTAGAGATTACTCTCCAGACCTCGTTGTAGAGTGAAGTCTCTACAGCGATGAGAGGACCGATCATGACCATCACCACCGAAGACGTCTACCGACTTGCTCCGTTCGTCCGCACCCTAGGAGTCGAGTTCACCGAACTCACACCCGCCGCAGTCACTGCCCGCCTGACCCACACCGTCGAGCTGTCGACAACAGGGGGTGGCCTGCACGGCGGTGCCCTGATGGGGTTGGCCGATGCGGCGGCCGCGGTCTGCGCGGCCCTCAATTCGGCCCCGGGGGCGCTGCCCGCGACGGCCGATTCGACGACGCATTTCCTGCGTCCGGTCCGCACAGCGGCGCATGCGGTCGCCGAGCCGATGCGTATCAGCCGCAATGCGGTGGTGGTGGGTGTGCAAATCACCGACGAATCCGGCGAGCTGTGCGTCCATGTGATCCAAACAGTGCAGACACGCGTTCCGCACGCGGCCGCCTGAGGCCGAAAGATCGGCGATCCGCATCCCCGGTCGCATAGCCTTTCCCCTGATCAGCCCGCTGCTCGGGTATCGCGCAGTGTCGTGGAGGTCAGCGGGTTCGAGTCCCCTTAGCTTCACTGAATAGGGAAGCCGCAGGTCATCGACCTGCGGCTTGCCTATTGTGTGGCATTGCGCGAACACATTGCGGTGGTTCACCTGTCAGGCTGGCGGGCTGAGGTTGTCCATGATCAGGTCGAGAGTGAACGCGAACCGGTCGGGTCCGGTGCCGGAGGTCAGCTCGGCGGCATAGCGCCGGGTCTGCGGAAACGTGTCGGCGGGCAGCGCGGTGAACCGGCGCACCAGCTCCGCGCGGCTGACGACCCACTCCTGATCCGGGTGTTTCCGCCGATTCTGGACCAGCGACTGCTCCAGGGCGTAGGCGCTGACGTAGAGGGATAGCGCGTCCAGCGCCCAGGCGGCGGTCCGCGGTTCGATTCCGCCCGCGAGCAGGATCGCGAACATCCCCTCCCTGACCCGCAGCGCCTCGAGGTTGGTGGGGACCATGGCCAGTGCAGCGCGCGAGACCCCGGGGTATTTCAGGTACTGGTCGCGGATCTGCGTGAACACGTCGAGGAGCTGGCTGCGCCACGTGGCCGGGTCCGGTTCGGGCAGCGAGATCTCGGCGCTGAGCCTGCCGACCAGCAGATCGTCGATGTCGTCCTTGTTGACGATGTGTGCGTACAGCGACGAGGGCCCGGTGCCGAGCACCGCGGCGACCCGGCGGATGGTCAGCGCGTCGTAACCCTCGGTGGCGACGACCTCCAACGCGGCATCGGTGATCCGGGCGACCGTGATGGGCTCCTTGCGGGGTGAGGACGCCGCGGCGTCCTCGGTGAATTGGGCGTGACGAGCCGCTCGGCGTTGTCGGGGATCGGCGGGCATGCCGGCCACTATAGCTTGACGCGAACTTAGTTCGTCAAGTAGAACATAGTTCGTTACGGTAGAACTAAGTTCGCATGGAGGTGCGTGGTGCGAGTTTCCATTGTCGGAGCCGGTCTGGGTGGCCTGTGCCTGGCGCAGGGCCTGCGCGGGGCCGGGATCGAGGCCGAGGTGTACGAGCGGGACCCGGCGATCACCGCCCGGTTCCAGGGCTACCGGCTGGTACTGAACCCGGGAGGCTTCGAGGCGCTGCGCGGCTGCCTGCCGCAGCGCTGGCACCCGCTGCTGGACGCCATTGTCGGCGACGCCTACGGCGAGCGGCTGATCCTGGACCCACAGCTCAACCAGGTCGGTGCGCTCGGCCCCGGCCGGACCGGGATCGTGGTCGACCGGCATGTGCTCCGCCACCTGCTGCTCACCGGCCTGCCGGTGCACACCGGGGCCGCGCTGACCGGCTACGACCTGCTGGCGGACGGCCAGGTCGAAGCGCGGTTCGCCGACCGCGACCCGGTAACGGCAGACCTGCTCGTCGGCGCCGACGGCGTCGGCTCCGCCGTCCGATCGGTGCTGTCCCCGCAGACCACCCCGACCGACACCGGGGTCCGGTTCGTCATCGGCCGCACACCGCTGACCGATCGGTTTGCCGGACTGTCTCGGGCGTTCGGTTCGAAGATCGCCGGCGACGGGGTGAGCCTGCTGCTCGGCGCTATGCGGTTCCGTACCCCGCCGAAGGAGGCGGCCGAGGCGCTGGCACCCGAGGTGACTCTGCCCGATATCCGCGACTACGTGCGCTGGGCCATGATCCTGCCGCCGAACGGCTCGCTCGGCACCGCGACCCCACAGGAGGCCGTCCTGTCCAGGATGCCGGGCTGGCACCCGGACCTGCGGGCGCTGATCGAACAGGCCGATCCGGACAACAGCACCCTGCTCTCCATCCGGGTGGTCGAGCCCGGCGAACGCTGGGCACCCGGTCCGGTCACGCTGCTCGGCGACGCCATCCACGCCACCTCACCGACCCGCGGCAACGGCGCCAACACCGCCCTGCGCGACGCCGACCTGCTCCGCCGCTGCCTCACCGGAGGCCGCGACCTCCTCAGCGCGGTCGGCGACTACGAACGCCAGATGTTCGAATACGGCGCCGAGGCCGTCCGCTTCAGCCTCGAGGCGCTGCCCGCCATCGCCTCGCAGACAGAACCGGCCTGACGCAAACCGCGAAAGCCCGGTTTCCTGCTCATCAAACATCCGCTTCTGGTGCTCTATGTCCTTACTCGAACCCATTGCAGGTTCGATCGGCGAACAGCGGCGCGTCACGGCCGACTTCTACAGTTGCGCGGTCGATCGCTGTGACCGTGACTTCCAGACCAGCAGTGCGGCCTGCGCGATGAAGAAGACGCCGCCGCCGGTGGCGTAGACGGACAGGACATCCAGGGATGGGGATCGGCCGGTGGCCTGGGCGACGTAGAAGGCGCCGACGAGGAACGACAGGCCGCCGGAGATCAGGGTCGGCCATTGCTTGCCCAGGGCGGGACCGCGCCGGTAGAGGCCGATGGCCAGTTGGGCTGCTCCGGATATTGTTGCCCAGACACCGAATACGCCTAGCACTGCGGCTACACCGCTGGCGGTCCCGGCGATACCTATGGCGATGGCGGCCAGTGTGCTCAGGACGCCGTTGAAGGCGGTCACGCGGCGTTCGGAGCCGTCCGGCACCGCGAGAAAGTCGATGAAGGACGACACCGCATCGATGAGCGGGTAGGCGATCAGGAGAATGAGCGCGACGGCGTTCAGGTGGTCGTGGGCCGCAGCGAAAGCTAGGGCCCACCCTATCGCCAGGATGCCGCGGCCCAGATACAGGCGGATCAGTGACGAACGCTCGGCCGTCGAAACGGGCAGTGCCGCAGTGGTGTTCATGGAAAACCTTCCATTCGATCGGTCCCCACCTGCCAAGGGATTTCCGTGACCGGTGGGCATTTTCATCGGATCGCTAGCCGAAGAGATCCCAGACGGCGGGCCCCAGCCCGTGCACTATCGCGGTCTGCGCCCAGAGCCACAGCGACACCGGGCCTGCGAAAACCGCTGCCACACTTGCCCGGTCGCTCCACCGGAACGCACGTAATGAGGGCATGCCGATCACCCTTCCCGTGCGAAGACGAATTCCCGGACCGCGTCGGCGAAGCGCTGGGGTTCCTCCAGATGTCCCATATGCCCGCTGTGTTCCAGGACGTGCAGTCGCGAATCGGGGATCAGTTCGTGCAGTTCCCGTGCCCAGCGCGGTCCGCAGATGACATCGAGGCGGCCCACGATGACCAGCGTCGGCACGGTCGAGTTCGGCAGGTCGGCGCGGTCGTCGATGAGATCGGGAGACAGGTCCGCGTCCAGTCCCGAGATATGGGTCGCCCGCAGCCCCTCCCGGAAAGGGGCCCACCGCTGTTCATCGCCCCAGTAGTCGGCGAAATAGGACGGCAGGATGCCGCGCGCGACCGCGAGGGTCTGTTCGTCGCTCGAAATGTCCTGCATCGCAGCGAATGCCGCGAGCACGTCGGCCAGTTCGGGCCGGTCGGCGTGTGCGGCCTCGAACTCCTGGATCCGGCGTGTGGCCTCGGCGCCGTGTTCGGGACCGGTCACCGGTGCGCCCTCGTAAAGGATGACACCCGCGAGCCCGGCCGAGCGGTGCACCGCGTGATAGGCGGCGACGAACGCGCCGTGCGAGTGGCCGAGCAGGAACACCTCGGGTACGCCGAGATGGTCGATCAGCCGCTGCAGCGCACGGCTGTAGCGCTCCCGGGTGTAGCCGTGCGGATGCGTTGGCAGGCGGCCTGACTCGCCGGTGCCGAGCGCCTCGACGTACACCATAGTGAGGTGTTCCTCCAGGGCGGGCATGCGCAGGTACTCCCAGAAGATCCCGGGGCCGCCGGGGTGGGCGAGGCAGACAGGCCCGCGGCCGTGGACGTGGTAGCGCTGGGTGATTCCGTCGGAATCGAAGGTGTGCACGCCAGGTGCGAGTCGTGCGGTGTCCGCGGTCGAGTGCGGTGTGGACATCACGCGGCCGCTCGCAGCGGGCCAGCGAAGGACTTGCGCAGCGAGGACGGGCCGACCAGGGGCAGCAGCGCTGCCAGGAGCTTGCCCTTGAGCGCCTGCGGCGTCCTGGTCAGTTCGACATCGACGCGCGTGCCGTTCGCTTCGGGTGTGGCGCGGAAGACCCAGCCGCCGCCCGCGCCGAAGAGTTTGGAGTCGAGTGTGGTGATGGTGACGGTGTCGCCGGCCGGATCCCAGTCGTAGCGGGCACGTTCCCAGGCGGCGGCGGTGCCCTCGGTGACCTCGGCCCAGTTCTCGCCGCGGTCGTGGACGACGAAGTATTCGGCGTCGATGGACGGCCACAGCTCGGCGCGGGCGGGTCCGAAGTCGGTGAGCACCCGCACCACCTCGGCAGGCGACAGCGTGGACAAAAAGTAGAAACGAACAGTAGCCATGGAAACACCTTCGCCGCCGCGGGCAGGGCGCCGAATCTGTCAGATGACGCTGAGTTGACGTATTCGCTGTTCGGTATCGTCGCGACAGGCCCGCGTACGCTCTCGGGGTCGGAGGAGAGATACCGCACCATGCCGCTGTTCGGACGCGACAACGAGCTCAAAGACCTGTCCGCCCTCGTGGACGGCCCCGGCGACCTCAGCGGCATCCTGATCGAGGGCGAACCAGGCATCGGCAAGTCTGCGCTGGTCGAGGAGACCGTCGCCGCTGCGGCTGTCGCGGGGGTGCGGGTGCTGCGGACCGCCGGCATCGACGCCGAACACGGGTTCGCCTACGCCGGACTGCAGCGGCTGCTGTACCCGCTGCGCCGCGAGTTCGACGCCCTACCGGCGCGCCAATTCGAGGCACTGTCAAACGCCCTGGGCATGTCGGATACCACCGCCGAGCCGAGCCCGCATCTGGTGGGGCTCGCCGCCCTGACCCTGGTGGCCGACACGGCGGCCGAGCGGCCGCTGCTGATTGTCGCCGAGGACGTGCACTGGTTCGATCCCGCCAGCGCCGAGGTACTCGCCTTTGTCGCGCGCCGTATCGACTCCGAACCCGTTGCCGTGCTCGCCACGGTGCGCGGCGGCACGAATTCATCGCTGCGCGATGCCGGACTGACCGCCATGCGGCTGAGTCCGCTGCCGGACGACGACGCGAGCGCGCTGCTCGACAGCACCGCACCGGAACTACCCGCCCCGGTCCGCCTCCGGGTACTCGCCGAGGCGCACGGCAACCCGCTGGCACTGACCGAACTGCCAACGGCCGTAGCGGATCTCGCCGAACCGCCGCCGACGCTGCCGTTGACCGAACGCCTCGAACGAGCCTTCTCGGCGCGCGGCGCCGCGCTGCCCGAGCGCACCCGGTGGGCCTTGCTCGTCGCGGCACTCGACGACAGCGATTCGATCACCGAAACACTGACTGCCGCAGGGATTCTCCTGGGATCAGAGGCGGGGACCGAGATTCTCGCGCCGGCCGTGGCAGCCCGGTTGATCGATATCGGTTCCGGCACTGTGACTTTCCGACATCCGCTGGTTCGCTCGGCCATCGCGGCGGCGGCGACGGCCGAGGAGCGCCGCCGCGCTCACTTGGCGCTCGCCGACCTGCTCTCCGAGGCTCCGGATCGCCAGGTGTGGCATCGTGCGGCGGGAACGGCCGGTGCCGACGAGGAGGTGGCCGGTGCCCTCGAAGATGCCGCCGAACGGTCCCGGCACCACGGCGGAGCCATCGCAGCGCTGGAACGTGCCGCGGCGCTCAGCGCCACACCCGGCCGACGCGCGGATCGCCTGCTGCGCGCGGCCGAACTGGCCGTCGAGTCCGGTCGCCGCGACACGACCGAACGGCTGGTCGACGCCGCGCGCACGCTCCCCCTCACGACCGAGCAGGAGGCCACCGCGACCTGGCTGCTCAGCGGGTTCGAGGACGGAATGCGCGAAAGCCCCTCGCGCATCGGCGAACTGGCCCTGCTCGCGGCCTCCGTCGCCACCGACGGGTTTCCGGATGCCGCGCTGCGGATCCTGTGGGGCGCGGCTGCGCGGTGCTTCTGGTCCGAACCCGGACCCGATACCCGGCGCGCGGTGCTCGCGGTCGCCGACACCTTCGGCATTCCCGACGGTGATCCGCGCAAGCTCGCGATCGACTCGATCGTGGCCCCGTTCGAGCGCGGAGAACAGGTCCTCGGCCACCTGCGTGCACTGGCCGCGACCACGGGCCGCGATACGGAGGTCGATCACTTTCTCAGCAGCGCGGCATATCAGGTCGGCGCTTTCGACCTCGCGGCACACTTCGCTGGTGCGGCCGCACCCGGATTCCGTTCCGCCGGGCAGCTGGGGCTGTTGACCCGGGCACTCGCGATCCAGGCCTGGAGCCTGGCCCGGCTCGGTGACCTCGCCGCCGCCGCGCCTATCGCGGCCGAGGCCGCGGCCTTCGCCCTGGAGACCGGGCAGCCCTTCATGCATGCGTCCGTCACCGCGGTACAGGCCGAAATCGCGGCTCTGCGTGGCGATTACACACAGGCTGCGGCACTCACGGCCGACGCTGAACGGACCGGACTGGCCGCCGGCGCGCGCCCCGTGCTGGCCACCGTGCAGCTCACCCGTGGGCTCATCGCGCTCGGTGAGGGCCGATTCGATGACGCTTTCACCGATCTGGCCCGCATCCACGATCCGCGCGACCCGTCGCATTCGCCGGCGTTGCGCGCGTGTTTCCTCACCGAACTCGCCGAGGCCGCGGTCCGCGCCGGGCAGACCGACGCCGTGGCGGAACTGCTGCGCGGACTGGAACCGGTGGCGGCGTCCACGCCATCACCGGCCCTGCACATCGGAATGCGGTACGCCCGAGCGGTTCTCGCCGGTGATGCAGCCGCGGACCTGTTCGCCACCGCGCTGAAGGCGGATCTCACCGGCTGGCCCGCCGAACGCGGCCGCCTGCACCTGGCCTATGGCGAGTGGCTGCGGCGACAGCGCCGGGTCGTCGAATCCCGCACCCATTTGCGCACGGCCCGAGAGATTTTCGACGCCCTCGGCTTCGCTGCGTGGAGTGAACGGGCCCGCCTGGAACTGCGCAGCGCCGGCGAATCGAGCCCGAATCGCGACCCGGACGCCCGCGAACAGCTCACCCCGCACGAATTGAGCATCGCGCAGCTGGCGGCACAGGGACTGACCAACCGGGAGATCGGGCAACGGCTGTACCTGTCACACCGGACCGTGAGCACCCATTTGCACCGCATCTTCCCCAAACTGGGGATCAGTTCACGCGGCGACCTTGCGGCGCTGCTGCCCGCCGCGAACGAGACGGCCGGTTGATCGACCGGCCCCCAACGCGACCGATCGACACCGATTACGTCATCCGACGCTCGCGGCGGCACCAGCGCCCTTTCTAGCGTCAACAGCATGGACATCAGTAGAAGATTTTTCGGTGGGGTGCTCGCGGCGGGCCTGGCTGCGGCGTCACTGACCGCGTGCACCTCGGACCACACCACCGCACCCGCCACCACAGCGGCCGATGCGGACCTGCGCTCTGGATCCGGAGCCAACACCACGCTCGGCCCGATCAAGCAGATCAACGCCGGTGTCCTCAACGTCGGCTACGCCGAATTCGGGCCCAGCACAGGTCAACCGGTGATCCTGCTGCACGGCTGGCCCTACGACGCCTACAGTTATGCCGATGTCGGTCCGCTGCTGGCCGCCGCCGGATACCGGGTCCTCGTCCCGTTCCTGCGCGGCTACGGTTCGACCACCTTCCGGTCTCCGGAGACCGTCCGCAACGGGCAGCAGTCGGCGATCGCACGCGACATCGTCGATTTCATGGATGCCCTGGGCATCGACAAGGCCGTGCTGGGCGGATTCGACTGGGGCGCACGCACGGTCGACATCATCGCCGCGCTGTGGCCGCAACGCGTCAAGGCGATGGTCGCCGTGAGCGGATACATCATCACCCAGCAGGCGGCACAGCAGCAGCCATTGTCGCCCGAAGCCGAACTCGGCTGGTGGTACCAGTACTACTTCGCCACCGACCGCGGCCGCCTCGGATACACCCGCAACCGACACGATTTCAACGAGCTCATCTGGCGTCGCGCCTCCCCGGCGTGGAATTTCGACGACGCCACCTACGACCGCAGCGCCACCGCCTTCGACAACCCCGACCACGTCGACATCGTCATCTCCAACTACCGCTGGCGGCTGAGCCTAGCGCCGGGCGAACCGCAATACGACGGCTACGAACAGCAACTCGCGACCGGACCGGCCATCTCCGTGCCCGCCATCACGATCAGCAGCGACTTCGACGGCGCTGCCAAGGCCGGAAAAGGCTACCGCGACAAGTTCACCGGGAAGTACGAACACCGCATCTTGGACGGCATCGGGCACAACGTCCCGCAGGAAGCGCCGCACCCGTTCGCACAGGCGATAATCGACGCCGATCACCTGTGAGCGACGAGAAAACCCATACCGCCGCCCAGCGCGAGGCGCGATTGGTGTGGAAGATATCCCACCCGGCCGGTGAGCAGGTGCCGCGTCGGATGGCGACCGGGGAGCAGATTCTCGATCAGCGTCGACTTGCCCGCACCGTTGGGGCCGATCAGGGCGACATGTTCCGGGCCCTGGATGACGACGCTCCGATCAGCATCGCCGAGTTCCGCGATGCGGCGACTGCTCGGCACATCGGGGTCGGGCAGGTCGAGGTGAATGTGCTCGACTTGCCGGACGCGAGCCGCTGCGGCGTCCAGCGTCTCCTGGGCCGCACGGACTTTCGCGCTCGAGGTCGCAGTGGAAGCGCCGCCCTTCGACCGGGCGGCTAGATTCTGTCGACTTCCTCGATCAGCGCGTGAACACCTCCAGCGGTGTCAGACAGTGATGGTCTGGTATTCGGTGTACTGGCCCAGGCCCACGGTGCCGTATTCTCGGCCGATCCCGCTGGCTTTGAATCCGCCGAAGGGGCCGTCGAATCCGACCGGCGCACCGTTGATGGTGACCGTGCCGGTCCGGATTCGGCGGGCGACGGCCAGCGCCGCGGCTTCATCTGCCGACCACACGCCGCCGGAGAGCCCGTAGTCGGAGTCGTTGGCGATGCGGACCGCGTCGTCGGCGTCCTCGTAGGCGATGACGACCAGGACCGGGCCGAAGATTTCCTCGCGCGCGATGCGCATCGTCGGCGTCACGTCGGCGAAAACCGTTGGTGTGACATAGAAGCCGTCCCGCAAGCCGGCCGGAACCTGCGGGCCGCCGCAGACCAGGCGTGCGCCTTCACCGATACCGACCTCGATGTAGTCGCGGACTCGCTGTTGCTGATCACCACGGACCATTGGTCCGATGAAGGTTTCCGGATCGCGCGGATCACCGACCGGCAAGGACTCGACCAGTGCCGCCAGCGCTGCGACCACCTCCTCGTAGCGCGAGCGTGGGGCGAGAATCCGCGTCTGGGTAATACAGGATTCGCCATTGTTCAACAGCGAGCCGAACTTCAGTCCATTCATCACCGCGGTCAGGTCGGCGTCGGGCAGGATCACCGCCGCCGATTTGCCGCCCAGTTCGAGGCTCGCCCGTTTGAGCTGCGCGCCCGCGATGGAGGCGATCCGGCGACCGGCCCCGGTCGAACCGGTGAACGCGATCTTGTCCACCTGGGGATGCGAGATCAGGTACTCACTCGTTTCCCGTTCGGCCGGCAGCACGCTGATCACCCCTTCCGGTAGGCCGATCCGGCTCACCAGCTCGGCGAGCAGGCCCATGCTCAGTGAGTTCTCCGGAGATACCTTGAGCACCACCGAATTTCCGGCGAGCAGGGCGGGCAGGATCTTCGATGTCGCGGACGAGAAGGGGGAATTCCACGGGATCACCGCGGCCACCACGCCGACCGGTTCGCGCCGCACCACGGTGCGCAGCCGCGCATCCGGGTCCGACGGGGTGAGCGTGCGCTCCCAGTCGAATCGCTCCGCCGCCGCGAGGTAGGCATTCGCCTGCCGGGTGAGACCGGCCTGGCCGGCCTTGGTGAACCATGCGGCGGAACCGTTTTCGGCGGTGATGAGCTCGGCGATCCGGTCGGACTCTGCCTCGCGCAGCGTGTTGAACCGTCGCAGCGATGCGATTCGCTCGGTGGTTGGGGTGTCGCGCCACACCCGGCTTTCAAATGCGGCGTGCGCCGCCGCCACCGCGCGGTCCACATCGGCGGGTTGCGCCTGCGCCGCTCGGCCGATGAGCGATCGGTCGTGCGGAGAGAGAATCTCCAGCAGTGCCGGTTCGCTGGGTTCGATCCACGAACCGCCGATGTAGAGCCGGTCGTAGGTAATCATCTATTGTCCTCGGAGATATGCGAATTCTGTTGGTCGCGATAGGTTTCCAGCAGGCGCAGCCAGATTTCGCTGATGGTGGGGAACGACGGGACCGCGTGCCAGAGCCGGTCGAGTGGGACTTCTGCGGTGATGGCGATAGTGGCCGAGTGCAGTAGTTCGGCGACGCCTGGTCCGGCGAAGGTGGCGCCGATGATCACCTGGCGCTGCGGGTCGATCAGGACGCGGGCCCGTCCTCGATAGCCGGGATCGTGTTGGATCGCGCCGGCGACGCGGCCGATGTCGTAGTCGACTACATCCACGTCCCGCCCGGCGTGGGCGGCGTCCTCGGTGGTGAGGCCGACCGCTGCGATCTCCGGATCGGTGACCACGACCTGCGGCACCGCCTCGAGGTCGGCGGTCCCGGCGTGGCGGCCCCAACGGCCGGTGTCCAGTGCCAGTCCGCGTGCCCGGGCGGCGATGACGGACCCGGCGATACGGGCCTGATATTTGCCCTGATGGGTAAGCAGCGCACGGTGATTCACGTCCCCGACCGCGTACAGCCATTCACCTTCGACCCCGGTCACGGTGAACGAATCGTCGGTGCTGAGCCATTGGCCGGATGTCAGGCCGATCGTGTCGAGGCCGATGCCCTCGGTACGAGGTGTGCGTCCGGTCGCGAGCAACAGCTCGTCGGCGACCAGCCGGGTGCCGTCGGCAAGGGTGAGGTGGATGCTGTCGTCGGGTCCGCCCGCGCGTTCGGCGGCGGTGATGGTGGTACCGAAGCGCAGCTGGACACCGGCTTCCCGGAGGCGTTCGGCGACCAGGTCCGCGGCGAAGGCTTCCACGCGGCCCAACAGCCGAGGCTCGCGGGCGATGAGCGTGACGCGCGCGCCCAG
Organism: Nocardia sp. CA-119907; assembly: GCF_050955995.1. Lineage (NCBI taxonomy): Bacteria > Bacillati > Actinomycetota > Actinomycetes > Mycobacteriales > Nocardiaceae > Nocardia > Nocardia sp. CA-119907. The sequence goes on along the minus strand of NZ_CP192091.1, from coordinate 7,872,565 downwards.
CGCCTGCCAGGCGGCGGCCATTTCGGTGGCGACCACCCCGGCCCCGAGAATCGCGAGCCGGCCGGGTACTTCCCGGGCGCTGGTGGCTTCGCGACTTGTCCACGGCCGCACGGCATCCAGGCCCGGTAGCGGCGGCAGGGCCGCGGAGGTACCGGTGCACACGGCCACCGCGTGCCGGGCGGTGAGCCGCACAGTGTCACCCTCGGGCGTGTGGACCTTCACCTGCCTGGGTCCGTCGAGGCGGCCGTGACCGCGGATGAGGTCGACCTCGATGGAGGCGAGCCAGTCGACCTGGTCCCGGTCGTTCCAGTCGGCCGCCATACGGTCGCGGTGTTTCAGCACCGCGGCCGCGTCGAGTCGTCCGGTGACCGCGGCGGCGACGCCGGGGAAGCGGGTGGCCTCGCGGTAGAGCAGGGCCGGGCGCAGCAGGGCCTTGCTGGGCTCGCAAGCCCAGTACGAGCATTCGCCGCCGACCAGTTCGGATTCGACGATCACCGTGCTCAACCCAGCGGCGCGGGTACGGTCGGCGACATTCTCACCGACCGGCCCGGCTCCGATGACCACGACATCGTAGGTGCGAATTTCCTTGTCGGACATGAGTTCACCTTCGATGGGCGGTCAGCGGCCGGGCGCGCGCTGGGTGACTTCCTGCAGGAACCAGCCGTTGCCGTCGGGATCGGTGAAAGCGGCGAACGAACCGTAGCTGCGATGCTGCGGATCCGCGCCCGGCACACGGCTTTCGGTTCCAGCGTGGTGGAAGACGCCGGTGGCGTCGCGGAACGGTCCGTCGACAGCGATCCCGCGCTCGGTCAATTCCGCGACGGTTTTCTCGATATCGGTGACGATCAGGTGCAGCCCGTGCAGTGTTCCGGGCGCTGCCGGGGTGACTCCGGCGCCGAAGATGATCGAGCATTCCGAGCCGGGCGGCGTCACCTGCACGACGCGATAGCCGTTGTCCACCGGGAAATCGGCGTCGAGACGGAATCCGAGGCGCTCGGTGTAGAAGGCTTTGGCGCGATCGACATCGGCGACGGGCACGACGATGACTTCCAGTTTCAGATCCATGATTCGTGTTCTCCTCGAGTGTCTTTCGCGATGGTCAGTGGGCGGCGGTGTTCCGGGCGGCCTGCTCGATCACATCGGCGACCAGATCCGGGTGCGAGACGGCGACCGAGTGCGATGCGGCGACTTCGGTGACCTGTGCGTGTGCCCGCTCGGCCATGAACCGCTGCGCCGCGACCGGGATATTGAAGTCCTGGGTGGTGACCACATCCCAGCTGGGTTTATCGGTCCAGGCGGCGACGGTGGCCTTCTCCTCGAGTGCGGCCTGGGCGATCGGGCGTTGGGCGGCGGCCGCCAAGGCGGCACGGTCGGCGGGGACGTCGGCGGCGAACTGGTCGTGGAACTTGCCCTGCTGGATGTACAGATCGGTGCCGGGGCTGCCGTCGGTATTGGTGTACGCGACCGGGTCCAGCGTGGCGGGCAGGGTGGATCCCGGGAACTTGCCGGTCAGCTCGAGCGCGGTTTCGCCGGGGGCGGGCAGGAACGCCGCCACGTACACCAGCGCCTTCACCTGATCACTCCCCGCCGCGGCGGTGCTGATGACCGATCCGCCGTAGGAGTGCCCGACCAGGATGACGGGACCGTTGATATGGCTGATCAACCCCCGGACGGTGGTGGCGTCGGCGGCGGGGCCGCGCAGCGGGTTCGCCGCCGCGACAACGGGATACCGATCCTTGCCGAGCTTGTCGATGACGTCGTTCCAGCTCGATCCGTCGGCGAACGCGCCGTGTACCAGGACAATGGTCGGCTTCGGCGCGTCCTCGCTCGGCCCGGCGTGGGTGGTGCTCGCGGTGCACGCGACGGCGAGGCTACCGGCGGCCACTGCGGCCGTGGTCGCCGTGATCGCCCGGGCAGCGCGCCGCGTACGGGGGCGTCGAATGTCGACCATGTCGTTGTCCTTTCCAGGAACGGTGAAGCAGCTTGTGCGGATTCCACTGTGGGATGCGCGGCCCTGACGCCACATCTGTCAACTGACGCCGACCATGACGTAGTCACCGTGTGCAAGGGGTTGCCCCGCCCATCACCTCGCCGTGAGGGTCAGTCGGCCGATGCCGTCGACTGTGGTGCCGCTGCGTACTTCGTGGGCGGCGCGATGGCCGAGAGTCGCTCGAACTGGTTGTCGGACAGCTGGATGCACGCCGCGGCGATGTTCTGGTCGAGATGGGCCGGGGAGGTGGTGCCCGGGATGGGCAGAATCGTCGGTGACCGGTGCAGCAGCCACGCCAGCGATGCCTGGACCGGGGTCACGGCGAGTTCGGCGGCGATGTCTGCCAGCGCGCCGGTGGCCCCGGCATGCGCGCCCGCCGCGACGGGAAACCACGGGAGGAATGCAATACCTTGCGCGGCTGTATATTCCACGACGTTCTCGGCGTCACGGTGGGTGAGGTTGTAGAGGTTTTGCACGCTGGCGATCGGAGTGATCTCCGCGGCCGCGCGAATCTGGTCGACGCTGACCTCCGACAGGCCGATATGGCGGGCCTTGCCCTCGGAGACGAGCCGGCTGAGCGCGCCGATCTGGTCCGCGAGCGGAAAGGCCGGGTCGATGCGGTGCAGTTGCAGCAGGTCGATGTGGTCCAGCTTCAACCGGCGCAAACACAGTTCGGCCTGCTGGCGCAGATAAGCCGGGTGCCCCAGCGGTGTCCATTCCGTCGGAGTCGGGTGCACGGCACCGACTTTGGTCGCAATGACGATATCGTCGCGGTACGGGGCCAGGGCCTCGGCAATCAGTTCCTCGGTCTCGCCGAGCGCGTAGGCATCGGCGGTGTCGATGAGGTTCACCCCCGACTCGATCGCACGGCGCAGGATCGCGAGCGATGCCTGCCGGTCGGCGGGCGCTCGCCAGACGTGGATCACCGACGCGTCGAAGCCGGGTTCTTGTGTGCCCAAGCGCATTGTGCCGTATCCGATTCGTCCAACGGTGAGCTCGCCGAGCTTGAAGGTGGTCGTCATGGTCGCGAGGCTAGGAGCCGCCGAGCACGCGCCGCGAGAGTCGGATGACGTAATCGCTGACGCTCGCACGACGTCCGCCCCGGCCGACCGGGCACGCACTGCCCTTGCCCGTCCCTCCGGATTTGCCGAGGTCAGCCACTACTCTCTGCCGGACGGTTGCTGGCGTGGCAGTAAGGGGGCCCTGGTTCGAGTAACACCGCATTAGGCCCACGTAGATATGCAGGTCAGGCCCCGGTGGAGCACCGGGCCTGACCTGTTCTGTTCGAACCGACCCCACGTTTTCGCTGAAACGGGGCTGGGGCATGTGATTTGGCCGGGCCAGTTCGGCGGTCACCCGGCCGCCCATTCGGACGAACCAGCCGGGCCCGCGTCAGCTCCGTGCGGCTGACATTCCGAGCTGCACCGCCAGTGCGGCGGCGGTTGCGGGGAACCGGTCGAGCAAACCGGTTACCTCGCGGTTTCCGGCCGGTCCGGCCTCCTGCCAGCCGCCCTCGACGCCGAGCAGTCCGGCGAGCGCGTCGCAGGCGGCGGGGTGGGCGGCCAATAGTTCGGTGACCGGCCCGCGCGGTGTCGCCGCCACCGGCGTTGCGGCCGTGGTGAGTTCGATCGACCAGGGCGGTACGAAGGCGTCCACGGCGGGCAGTGCGCTGGGGAAAGTGCGGCCCGCTTCGCGGACCAGTCCCGGGATCAGGTCACCCGCCTGATCCTTCAGGGTGGTGATGAGCTTCGGCAGCCACGGCAGCAGCACCGTGTCCGGCAGCGTACCGAAGGCCTTCGACAATAGTTCCACTACAAAGGGTTTCAATGCCGGAGCCGGGTCGATGGCCTGCACGAAACCGCTCACGTACTGCGGAACCGTCGGCAGTACCAGGGGATTGGCCAGCATCCCGTCGCACCGCTCGCGTAGCTCGACCATGGTCAGCAGGCCGAGCTGGAACCGCGCCGCCCACAGCAGGGCCACCTTGGCTGGCGCCTCCGGGTGCGATTGCAGCACCGCCAGTTCCAGCTGGGTGTGATCGCACCCCAGCGACAGCGCCAGGTTCTCCATCCCGAACAGGAAGCCCAGCATGGCCGCCACCTGCGCCGGTCCGGTCTCCTCGGCGGCGAAGGCGGTGGGCAGCAGGGTGCAGTAGTGCGCGTACCCGGCCGTCACGAACCGTTCGCACCACGCCGGCAGGCCGGCCTCGGTGGAGCGGAAGTAGTTGAGCAGCACCCGGATACGCCGAAGCACGACGGGCGCGTCGTCGACTGTTCGCTCGGCGGCGAGGAGTTCGACCGCCCGATTGCCCAGCTCGTCGGCGAGCCGGACCGATCCCAGATACACCAGCGCGTCCTCGACCGCGCCCAGCGCCACCGCCGCTGTCACGTCCGGTGCGGCGACCGCCCGCCGCAGGCGCTGCTCCAGCACCTGCTCCACCGACACGCCCTCGTAGCCGAGTTCCACCAGCGAGCGCTGGTATTTGCCGAGCCCGATATCCCAGCTCTCCTGGATCGAGGTCTCACCCAGTCCGCGTGAGCCCATGATGGGCCGCAGCGCGTCCTGTGGCAGCAACCTGCGCAGCAGCCACAGCAGATCCGAGCATGGTCGCAGGTCCGGATTCGCCTTCAGGTCCAGCAGTGCGCGTTGCAGTGTCCGCTTGGACAGATCCAGCCCCAGTGGTTCCAGCCGGTCGAGCACATCGCGGGCCAGCGGTGGCAGCGCCGCGTATCCGACCTGGCCGATGCGGTCGCCGCCGAGCAGGATTTCGCACAGCCGCCGCACATCGCGCCGCCCCGGCACCCGGTCCTTCTCGAGGCAGGTGACGGCCGCGTCCTGGAAGTCGTACGGCGTCGGACGGGCGCGATTGCGCAAGCCCGCCAGCAGGATCGAGGTCTCGAAGATGGCGATAGCGTCGGCCGTGCTGGCCAGGTAGCCGTTGCGCCGGGCCAGCCGGACGATATCCACCGACCATTCCAGAAGTTCGGCCTCATCGAGTGGGTCCAGCACCGGTGGCCGGGACAGAAATCCCGAAAGCTGGTCCGTCACCTCGGCTTCTGCTCGCGCCGCCAGCAGCGGCGGTTTCTTGGCGCGTTTCTTCGTTCCCTGCTGGCCCTCCAGCTGGAAGGACTGCAATCTGCCGCGCCGCAATCCCTTCGCCCAGGTGGCCGCCGCGATCGACACCGCGCCGCCGGCCAGCCCGAACTGCGCCTCGATGGCGGAATGGCTGGACGGGATCAGCCCGTAGTGCCACTTGGTGGCCGAGCGCGACGAGATCTCGAACGCCGCGTCCGACTCCAGCCCGAACTGTTCGACCGGGCTGGCGGCATGGGCCGCGCCGCACACATACAACACCTGTGCCGGATCGATGTCGTTGGCGGCCAAATGTTCCCGCATGCGGGTCCACATGTACCGCTCGCGGTCCTCGTCCTCGACGGTGCTGCCGCGCCGCAGCCGCCGGAACAGGCTGCCGATCATCACCATGACCTGGCGGTAGGTATCGTAATCGGCGTCCACGAGGGGTTGCTCCACGTACTGGTCCCACCATTCCGACCAGTGCCGGACCTTGCCGTGGTGCAGCAGGTGTTCTTCCAGTTCGGCGAAACGCGGTCGCAGATCACCGATTTCGATGCCGACCGCAGCTCCGTGCAGGCCCTCGTCCTCGGGCTGCTCGCCGTCAGCGGAGGTTTCCGATTCCGCCTCTTTGGGAGCCCACTGGAAGACGTGATCGGTGGACCGATCCACCAGCACGAGTTCGACACCCGGCGTATCGAGCGCATAGGCGATGGCCTGGTACTCGGCCGACGATTCGGTGATCGGCGCGACCACCGACAGCGGTGCCCATTCCGCCGGGAAACCCTCGATATCGGTGGCGAAGGCCTGCAAGGCGACCGGCAACCGGCAGTTGCGCAGTTCGTCCAGCAGCGGCCGCATGTCTTCGCACAGTTCCAGGTAGATGACGCTCGGCTGCTTTTCGCGCAGCCGCCGCACCATGGCCAGACCGGAGGCGGGTGAGTGGTGACAGACCGGGAAGATCTCCAGCCGCTCCGACAGCGCCCGGTCGACATCGTCGACCATGCCTGTCAGGATGTCGCCCGCCGCCCCCGGCATTCCGGCGAACGCGACGGCGGCGTCCGCCAACTGATCCCGCAGCGCGGCAAAGGTATTCGGCGTGGACCGGGTATCGGAGACGATCACGACAGCCTCGCGATCGCCGCCCGGCCGCCTTCCAGGAATTCACCCCAGGCGGCATTGCCGTTCTTGTCCTTGGTGCGCGGCTCGACCACGCCGTGCAGGTACTTGTTGAGAATGGCCAGGTCCTCGGGCGTGCGCCGGGCCAGGGACCCGACCAGCGAACCGGCGAGGGTCTCGGCGCGCAATTCCTTCGCACCGAAGAACTGGCTGTGCAGGATGGCGTCCTCGAGCACACCGATCTGCTCGGCGGTGGACAGCGCCGACTCCAGCTTGTCGTCGTCGCTGGTGGCGGCGGCCGCGGCGGCGCGCAGATCGGCGAAGCTCTCCAGCAGGATGTCCAGCAACGTGGGTGGCAGTTCCAGTTCGAGGGAATGGCGGCGCAGCAGTTCCGCGGTGCGGAAACGCACGATCTCCGCCTCGCTCTTCTTGTTGGACACCACCGGAATGCGCACGAAGTTGAAGCGCCGCTTGAGCGCCGAGGAGAGGTCGTTCACACCCCGGTCGCGGCTGTTGGCGGTGGCGATGATGGAGAAGCCCGGCTGCGCGAATACCACATTGTCGTCATCGAGCTCCGGGATGGAGACGTACTTCTCCGACAGGATGGAGATCAGCGCGTCCTGCACGTCGCTGGTGGAGCGGGTGAGCTCCTCGAAGCGGCCGATCACGCCCTGCTCCATGGCGGTCATGATCGGGGACGGGATCATCGACTCCCTCGACTGCCCCTTGGCGATGACCATCGAGATGTTCCACGAGTACTTGATGTGGTCCTCGGTGGTGCCGGCGGTGCCCTGCACCACCAGTGTGGAATTGCGGCTGATGGCCGCGGCCAGCAGCTCGGCCAGCCAGCTCTTGCCGGTACCCGGATCACCGATGAGCAGCAGACCCCGGTCCGAGGCCAGGGTGACAATGCTGCGCTCGACGAAGCTGCGGTCGCCGAACCACTTCTGCTCCACCTCGCGGTCCAGTCCGTCGGCGCGTTCGGAGCCGAGAATGAACAGCCGCACCATCTTCGGGCTCAGCCGCCACGCGAACGGCTTGGGGCCGTCGTCGATGGATTCCAGCCAATTCAGTTCCTCGGCGTACTTGACCTCGGCGGGGGCGCGCAAAACGTCGTTCATGATGGCTGGTCTCCTAGTCGAGAAAGTTCTTGAGTTCGTGCACGAGCTTCTGGATGCGTCCGGAAATCACCGGGGTGCCAAGGTTTTTGAACCGTTCACGGAACCACGGGTTGACGCTCTGGTGGCCGGAGCTGTTCACCGAGCCGACCGGGATGAGCTTCACGCCGCTGCGGTGCACCGCCTCCATGGCCTCGAACAGCGGCTGGGAGCGGTCGAACTCGTAGAAGTCTGAAATCCACACCAGCACAGTGTTTTTCGGGTCGGCTATCTTGGGCTGGGCCATGGCCATGGCGACCGGGCCGTCGTTGCCGCCGCCGAGATTGGTGCGCAACAGCACCTCGAACGGGTCGTGCACCCACGGGGTGAGATCCAGGGCGCGGGTGTCGTAGGCGATGAGATGAACATCGACCTTGGGCAGGCCCGCGAAGATCGACGCCAGAATGGTGCAGTTCACCATGGAGTCGACCATGGAACCGGACTGGTCCACCACCACGATCATGCGGGCGGGAACGGTGCGCTTGGCGGTCTGGCGGTAGTAGAGCCGGTCGACGTAGAGGCGCTCGTCCTGAGGGTTCCAGTTGGGCAGGTTCTTCCAGATGGTCCGGTCCACGTCCAGGTTGCGGAGGATGCGCTTGGGCGGGACCGAGCGGTCGACGGTGCCGACGCTGGTCTGCTGCACCTGGGTGCGCAGGACCTCGGCGACCTCGTCGATGTAGCGGCGGATGAGGCGTTTGGCATTGGCCAGGGCCACGCCGGACAGATTGTGTTTGTCGCGCAACAGTTGTTCGATGAGCGACATGCTCGGGGTGAGCTGGGCGGCCAGGTGCGGATCGGCCAGCACTTCGCGCAGCCGCATGCGGGACACCAGTTCGCCTTCCAGACCGGTGAGCACTCCTTGCACGGCGCCGGCCTGCTCCTCACCCAGGCAGCGGCGCAGCCAAGTGGCATCGGACTGCCAGCCCGCCAGCTGGGTGGCGCTGACCTGACCGGAGCCGGTGGCGAAGACGTTCAGCAGCAGCTTGGAAACCAGTGCGGCGGTGCGGACATCGGCCGCACCGACGGGCCGGGGGGAAGCGGCTTCCGCCTCGTGCCCGGCGTCCTCGGCTGCGGAGTCCACGGTCTGGGCTGTGGAGTCAACTGTTTCGGAGAAGTCGAGGCTTTCGAACTCCGCCGTCATCTCCGGATAGCGTTGCACCACATTGTCGATGGACATGCCCGGATCGAGCATGGCCAGCGGTAACCCCAGATCGTCGACGATTCCCGCGCTCGCCTGGTCCAGCGTCGGTTGCTGATCCGCATTGAAGACGCCGGCAAGTAGACGCCAGTACAGGATCTGACGTCGCGTCTCATGATTCGGCCCACCCGTCACCCGACCGCCACCTCCCATGGAATCGCTTCGCGATGTTGTAGTCAATTGCGCAGCAACCGTCCCGCGCGTTCACGCAACACCGCCACGGCATCGCCCGACTTGGCCTGTGCCTTGGCGACTTTCGGATCGGTCGGGCCGAGCGCCCAATCACCGTTGTGGAAGGCGGTGAGTGCGCTCTTGACCTTGCGCCGCACGGCCAGCGGTCGCACCGACCAGCCACTGGCATCCCAGCGCAGCAATCCGATCATGGTGCTGGAGCCGGTCACCCCGGCCGGAGTGAGCGGACCGGCGGACGGCAGCGCGTCCAGTTCCACCCGAATCCGCTGCTCACCCAACTCCAGCGCACCGTCGCGGAACCGATACCCCTCGAGCAGAACCGGTTCGGCGATGTGCACCGGATCGCGATTCAGCGGCGCGACGGCCGGGGCCTGAGCCTGCGGCAGCTGCACGGTGGCGGTGACGAACGGATCGGCGGCATCCCCGGCCTTGGCCTGATCGTCATTCCACAGCAGGTCACCGGTCGCCGTCAGCGGCATCTCGGTGAGCTCCAGCGCGCGCTGCTCCGCCAGCGCGGTGAGCAATTGCCGATGCGCGCCCAGCAACTGCCAAACCGCGGGTCCCACAATGGTGTCCACCTTGGCCGCCGCCACCGACACCAACACCCGGCGGGCCGGTGTGCCCGCGACCTCCAGCACGCCGTGCACCTGTGCCTGCACCGCGGTCCCGTGTTCGTACAGGTCCACGCCCAGCGGCAGCAGGCGACCCGAAACCGGCTCGCTCGTAGCGGATTCCGCGCCGCGCCAGGACAGCAGCAGGGCGCGCGTCCAGAGATCGGCCCAGCGTCGCGCGGGCACCCGGTCCATGGTGGCGATCGGCGCGGATGCGCTCAGTTCGGCGGTGAAGCCGTCCAGCAGCATCGCCAGCCGTCGCAGCGTGGGTTCGGCCAGTAGCGACTCTACGGTGTGATCCGCGGCCGCCACCAGGTCGTGGTCCACGCCGCGCCATCCGGCGATGGCCAGTTCGCCCAGCCAGGCGCGGGAACCCGCTGCGAGTGGGCTCGGGGTGGCGGTATCCGGTGTGGTGGTCCACTCGGATCGATTGCGGCCCATGGCCGTATCGGCTTGGTCGACCAGTGCGTCGTGCACCGCGCCCAGCAGGGCGGCACGGGCGGCGGCCAGCGCTGACAGCTCGCCCGTGCCGATCGCCCCGGTGCTCACCCTCGACACCGCCGCCGTAACCGCCTCGGCCAGTGGCGAACCCGCCACGGCTCCGGCCAGCGCCGCCAGTGCCGCGCTCTGCGGTTCGGAGACTCGGGCGAAGCCGTTGACCAGCGCGGTATCGAAGCCGCTCACCGCGTCCAGGGCCGCCGCGACGCCGTCGGGCGCATCCGCCAGCGCGGCCAGTTGTACAGCCTGCATCAGCGACCCACCCCCGCCGGGAACCAGTGCAGTTCCGGGATCGGCGTCGCGCTACCCGGCAGTTCGAGGTAGGTCAGATGCCGCAGGAACCGGCTGAACACCGCGGCGGCCGGAGCCGGGTCGCGAGTTCCATTGAGGCAGTTCGCGAGTCGGGTGCCCTCGGAGACCTCGACACGCAGGAACCGCGCCACCCGGTCCTGCCCGTACTGGAGCACCGCTTCTTCGATGAGTGCGTCCAGATGCTTGCAGACCCACCCCTGGTTCAACCCGCCGCACGGCCGGTTGTTATTGGTGCTACAACTCAGCCCATGCGTCCCCGCGGTCACCGACGCCACGTACACGCGTGAAATATCGGACCCACTCGACACCACGCCCTGGAGGCGTCCGTCGGCCAGCTCCACGAACGGCACCTTGTTCAGTTTGCGCGGTGCGACAGCGGGCAAAACCCGCACGACAGAAGCCTTCTCCCATGCCGGTTCATCCGGCGTGGCACTCGGATTCGAGGCCATCGTTCTCCCTCCCGGTCGATCACGATGCGCCCAAGATAAGTGACGGCACCGACAAGTGCCGTCCGCACCCCGAATCGGCTGGTGAACAACACTTCCGCGTCGGCTCGTGGGCACATGTTCATCGATTGGGTTCGGTGCCAAGGGTTTTGGTTTGGGGCGGCGAAGGAGTGGTCGGCCGCTGGCGCGCAGACGCGGCGAGCTGACCGCGGAATGCCAGGGGTTCCGGGGGAACGTTGGGCGCGAAGGTAATCGTCCTGTCTTGGATTCTGCCCGGTGTTTCGGGTGTCAAGCCCGGCCATGACGTCAGATGCTCCGGACAATTCCATCGGCCGCGGACTGTTCGATGGCGGCGAGGAGCCGGTGGTGACGCAAGGCGGTCTCGAAGCTGGGATGCGGTTGCCGGGCTTGGGCGATGGCCTGGGCGACCTCCTGGTAGAGGGCTGCGATATTGGCCGGTGGGCCGGATCGGACGCCGGCGGGAACGGTGCGATAAGTGTCGGGCACAGCCAGGGCTTCATCGCCGATCCGGATGTCCCAGTCGCCCCAGTGGATGAATGTCCCAGGCTGGGCCGGGGTGGCAGTCAACGTCGCGTTGCTGCCGACGAGCTCGAGGACGAACCCGTCCCGGGCGGGACCGTTGCCGCCGTGCACGGTGACGGAGGCAGTGGCGCCGCCGGCCAGCAGTCCGTGCAGCAGCACGTGGCTGGGCGTGGCGTTGGGCACCGTCTGCTCCGTCCCGGCGACGAGTACGCGGTCGTGCGTGCGGGGCAGCCGTGCGGAGACGTCGGTCAGTGGGCCCGCGACACGTTCGAGTGCGGCCAGGAAGTGACCGGCCATGATGGTCAGGATGGTGGTTCCCTCCGAAGGATCGAGGCCGAATACCAGGTTCGGCCATATTCGACTGCCTCCCCAGGGGGCGCCCTCCGCCACCAACGCGACCGATTCGAGCGTGCCGATCCGACCGTCGGCCAGGAGGTCCGCGACGAAGCGGGCGCTCGGGGAGTGGTGGCCCCGGAGGACGACCGCGTGCACGACGCCGGCGGCGGTGGCGGTCTCGGTCAGCTCACCCGCTTCGTCGGCGTCGACGCCCAGCGGCCACTCGGACACGACGTGCTTGCCGGCGTCGAGCGCTGCCCTGATCACGGCGGCATGCCCGGATGCCTTCACCGACACGACGACCAAGTCGACCTCAGGGTGCGCGATGAGTTCGCCCGCGTCGGCGAAGGCGTGCCGGGCGCCGTGGGCGATGGCTGCCCGGTCCGCGCTGGCCTGGTTGGTGGTCGCGACCGCGGTCAGTCGAACTCCTCGAGCGCTGCGAGCGCGGGCAGGTGCGAGCACTGCGCGCCCTCTTGGACGAAGGCGCATAGACCACGCCGCGACGAATCGGGCGCACCACAAGCGGTTCAGCGCGTCCGGCAAATCACCCTGCTGGCGTGCCCTTTCTTCATTGCCACCTCTGCTGTCACGCCGAGCTGTGTTCCAGCGCAAATCTACTTCGGCTGCGGAGTCCGATGGGATGGGAAGCGGGCTGCGGTTTGTTCCGACGGGTCCGCACGCCTCGTTCGGGGAAGCTCACGTCCCGCTCTACGAACCGGGCGGTACTGCCGTTCTACCTGCGGAAATGAAGAAGGTGCGAACCGACTCCCTCGGGATTCGGTTCGCACCTTCATAGAGGGGTGAGTGACGGGACTCGAACCCGCGACAGCCAGGATCACAACCTGGTGCTCTACCAACTGAACTACACTCACCATCGCCGGTGAATCACCAGCGCGGTCGATATTAGCGTGTCAACCCCTCGAGTCCCTAATCGGTTTCTGACGTGCCGTTTTGTGCGGCCGCGTCGGCGCCCTTCGCGGTACCGCTCAGTTCGTTCGCGATGGCGGCGATCTCGGCCGTCGACGGACCGGGGGTGGGGACGAAGGCGGTGCGTCGGTAATACTCCAGCTCGCGGATGGATTCCTTGATATCGGTGAGGGCGCGGTGGGTGAGCCCCTTCTCCGGCTGGCCGAAGTAGATGCGCGGGTACCAGCGGCGGCACAGCTCCTTGATCGAACTCACATCGATCATCCGGTAGTGCAGATGCGAATCGAGCGCGGGCATATCGCGGGCGATGAAGCCACGGTCGGTTGCGATCGAATTGCCCGCCAGCGGGACCGTGCCCGCGGTCGGGGCATATTCGCGGATGTATTCGAGTACCTGCTTCTCGGCGTCGGCGAGGGTGACGGTGGAGCGGCGCACCTCATCGGTGAGGCCGGAGCGCGCATGCATATCGGCGACCACCTGCGGCATGGCGGCCAATGCCTCGTCATCGGCGTGGATGACGATATCCACGCCCTCACCGAGAATATTGAGGTCGCTGTCGGTCACGAGCGCGGCCACCTCGATCAGCTTGTCGCTGTCCAAGCGCAGGCCGGTCATCTCGCAATCCATCCACACCACGTATTTATCGGACACCCGAGCAACCTTAGCTGTGTTTATCGGTGCTGCCTTCGGCATCGGCGAATGCTCGCTCTCGCTTCGCCCGAAACCGGCAGTTGTGCCGGTGCTGTCTGCGTAAGAAGTGCCCGTCACCAGCGGGTTGGTCCTGCTCGACCACAGGGGCGGCGATAGAGTTTGCGGGAGATCGGCGTAGGCGTTTTCGGCACGACAGCTAACACTGCGGAAGCGGTGCGGAGTCAGACGAGACGGAGGACGCGCGATGAATACAGGGTCGCGGAGCGATTCGATCGGGGGCGGTGGTCGGGAGACGGGTGCGCCGACCCCTCGGGAGAGGGCGGCCGCGGCCAGGAAGGCAGCCGAGGACGCCGCGCGCGTCGCGGCGGAGGCGGCTGCGGCTGCCGAAGCCGCCGAGCTCGAGTTGGCGGAACAGGAGGCGGCGGCCGCGACCGCCGAGCCGAATGCGGCCCATGCGGTGGCGCAGGCCGGTGCCGCACAGTCGAGGGCCGCCGCGACGGCCGAGACCGCGGCCGCCAGTGCCGCGGCGGCCGAAACCGCGAAGGCGGCCGCGGACGAAACCACCAGGGCCGCAGAGCAATCCGTGGCCCAGCAGATCGCCGCCGGGTACGCGTTCGACGGAGTCGCGCTGGAGCTGGGCACCATTGTCGTCGACGGTGCCGTCGATTCGACTGCGCGCGTGCGGATTCCGATGCGCACCATGAACCGGCACGGCCTGGTCGCCGGTGCGACCGGTACCGGTAAGACGAAGACGTTGCAGGGCATCGCCGAACAGCTCTCGCGGACCGGTGTGCCGGTGGTGCTCGCCGATATCAAGGGCGATCTGTCGGGGCTCGCGCAGCCGGGTCAGTCGAACGACGAGCTCAGCGCCAGGGCGGCCGAAACCGGTGCGGCGGACTGGACGCCGGCCGGATTTCCGACCGAATTCGTCTCGCTGGGCACCGGTGGAGTCGGGGTGCCGATTCGTGCGACCATCACCGCATTCGGGCCGGTATTGCTCAGTAAGGTGCTCGGCCTCAACGAGACTCAGGAATCCACGCTCGGGCTGATCTTCCACTGGGCCGATAAGGCGGGGCTCGGCCTGCTGGATCTGAAGGATCTGCGTGCGGTCATCACCCATCTCACGAGTCCGGAGGGCAAGGAAGATCTCGAGGGCATCGGCGGGGTTTCGGCGGCGACCGCGGGTGTCATCCTTCGCGCGCTGGTGAATCTGGAAGCCGACGGCGGCGATACGTTCTTCGGCGAGCCGGAACTGGATCCGGCGGATCTGCTGCGTACCGCGGGCGGCCAGGGTGTGATCACACTGTTCGAACTCGGCGCCCAGGCGGCCCGGCCGGTGATGTTCTCCACCTTCCTGATGTGGGTGCTCGCCGATCTGTTCCAGACCCTGCCCGAGGTCGGCGACATCGAGAAGCCCAAGCTGGTTTTCATTTTCGATGAGGCGCACCTATTGTTCGCGGATGCCTCGAAGGCATTCCTGGAGCAGGTGGAGCAGACGGTCAAGCTGATCCGGTCCAAGGGCGTGGGCGTATTCTTCTGCTCCCAACTGCCCACCGATATCCCGAATCCGGTGCTCTCCCAATTGGGCGCGCGCATTCAGCACGCACTGCGCGCCTTCACCCCGGACGATCAGAAGGCGCTGTCCAAGACGGTGCGCACCTACCCGAAGACCGGGGTCTACGACCTGGAGAAGGCGCTCACCTCGCTGGGCACCGGTGAGGCGATCGTGACGGTGCTCTCGGAGCGCGGCGCCCCGACTCCCGTGGCCTGGACCAGGATTGCGCCGCCGCGCTCACTGATGAACACCATCGGCGATGACCAGATCAAATCGCGAGCGCTGTCCAGCGCGCTGTCCGCGAAATACGGCCAGACCATCGACCGCGAATCGGCCTACGAGATCCTGGCCGCGAAAGTCGCTGCGGCACAGCAGGAGACCGAGCCGGCTCCGGCGCCCGGCCGCGCCCCGGAAGAGGAGGAGTCGGCGGCCGAGCGCATCATGCGGAATCCGGCGGTGAAGAGCTTCCTGCGTTCGGCCGCCACCGCCGCGGGGCGCGAGATCAGCCGCAGCATCTTCGGCACCCGTAAACGCTGAGGGCATCACCCGAGTGCAAATCCGGACCCGCTGATATGCCGTAGTCGGGTCCAGTCATTTTCGAGTAGTCGGTACTCGATACATCATCGCTGGTCAGCGCTATTTTCACGGTGGTGTTCGGGTGGTCACAGTAAGGAGTCGTCATGCCTACCGCAAACTTCGGGACCAAAAACGATCCCGGTTTCGAATTGCAACAAAGTCCGGATCTGATCGCGGTTCGAACCCAGAACAAGCGCCCGATTCCCCGCTCCATCGGGTCGGTCCGCACACCGCTGAGCGGTGAACTCGATGACGCGGCACTGGTGGTGTCCTATCCCGAGGCCGGCGTGCAGGTCTATCGGGTGCCGCCCGATTCGCGGTCGGTCGCCGCGCGCAAGTCGGTGCTGGCCGCCGCGCCGGAGGTGCGTTTCGCCGGTCATGTGCTCGTGGATCCGGTGAGCGAAGAGCCGGTGCTGTACACCGAGAACATCTTCGTGAAGTTCACCGACGACGCGAAGCCCGAGCAGTGTCGCAGGGTGCTCGACGAGGCGGGTCTGCGGATCAAGGAAACCGTGACCTACGCGACCAACGCGTATTTCACTAGCGCGGCCGAGGGGACCGGGCAGCAGGTGTTCGATATCGCGAACGGGCTGCTGAGCCGTGATGATGTCGTCTATTGCCACCCCGAGCTGATCCGGCGGCGCTCCCGCAAGGCGATCTTCCCGCAGCAGTGGCATCTGAAGCCGACCACCATCGGCGGCGTGGCGGTGAACGCGCACGCGAATGTGGAAGCGGCCCATGCGATTACGCGGGGCAATGGCGTGACCGTCGCGCTCATCGACGACGGTGTCGATATCGACCACCCGGAATTCGCCGGTGCGGGCAAGGTGGTCGCTCCGCGCGACGCGACCTTGCAGACCAGCAATCCGCGCCCGCGCGATTCGAACGGGACCGGACCCCGAGACGGCGATAATCACGGCACCGCATGCGCGGGTGTCGCCTGCGCCAACGGCACGCTCGGCGCCTCCGGTGTGGCCCCCGATGCCCGGCTGATGCCGATTCGGCTCGCCTCCCAACTCGGCTCCCAGGCGGAGGCGCGCGCCTTCGTGTGGGCGGCCGACCACGGCGCCGACGTCATCTCCTGCAGTTGGGGCCCCGCCGACGGCGTCTGGTTCCGACCGAACGACCCGGCGCACAATCAGGTGGTGCCGCTACCGGCCAGCACACGCTTGGCGATCGAGCATGCGGTGACCAGCGGTCGCAATGGCAAGGGCTGCGTCGTGCTGTTCGCCGCGGGCAATGGCAACGAGTCCGTCGACAATGACGGCTACGCGAGTTTCCCGAAGGTGATCGCCGTCGCGGCCTGCAACGACACCGGAAAACGCAGTGTCTACAGCGACTTCGGCAAGGCGGTCTGGTGTGCGTTCCCGAGCAGCGACTTCGGGCATCCGCCGTTCCATCATCCCGACGCCCTGACGCCCGGCATCTGGACCGTCGACCGACGCGGTGCCGCCGGGTACAACGTCGGCACCACCGATGACGGCGATGCCGACGGAAACTTCACCAATAGCTTCGGTGGTACCTCCAGTGCATGCCCCGGGGCGGCCGGTGTCGTGGCATTGGTGCTGTCGGTGCATCCGGATCTCGAGTCGAACGAGGTCAAGGACCTGTTGAAGCAGTCATGCGACATGATCGATGCGCAGAACGGCGGGTACGGCGCGGACGGGCACAGCGCCAAGTACGGTTTCGGCCGTCTCAATGCGCTTACTGCGGTGAAGACCGCGAAGAAGCTGCGTGGGCCGAACTGAGCGTCAGGTCACGTGCGGTCAGTTGCCGATATCGCGGGCGAGTAGATCGGCGATGGTTTCGCGGCGGACCAGTTGGCGGGCGCGCCCATTGTGCACCGCGATGATCGGTGGACGGCCGACGCTGTTGTAGGACGAGGCGAGGCCGTGGTGGTATGCGCCGGTACACGGCACTGCCAGCACCTCGCCGGGACGTAGGTCGGCGGGCAGGCGGATATCGGTGGCCAGCACATCGCCCGCCTCGCAGTAGCGACCGGCCACCGTCGCGACCATCTGTGGGCCACATGGATGCCGATTGGCAACGACCACTTCGTAATTCGCGCCGTAGAGCGCAACGCGGGCGTTATCGCCCATGCCGCCGTCGACGGTGACATAGGTCCGTCCGCCGTCGATGTGCTTGACCGACAGGACCCGATACAGCGTGACCCCGGCGCGCGCCACGATGGCGCGGCCCGGTTCCATGGCGATATTCGGGCGCGGGAAGTGGTGTCGCGCGCAGCCTGCGTCGAGGGCGTCGTCGATGATGTCGGCGAGTTCGGTCAGATTCATCTCGGCGTCGCCGCTGCGGTAGGCGACCGCATGTCCGCCGCCCAGGTCGAGGTCGGTGAGAATGCGGCCGTAATCCTGACGGATCCTTGCCATTTCGCCGATCATCCGCCGCACCGCCTCGCCGTAGTGATCCGGATCGTAGATCTGGGAGCCGAGGTGGCAGTGGAAGCCGATCAACTCGAGGTTCGGCTGGCGCATAACGCGTTCGATCGCTTCGGTGGCCATCTCGCTGCCGATCGGGAAACCGAATTTCTGGTCCAGCACACCGGTTTTCACCGCCGGATGTCCGTGCACATCGATGCCGGGGGACAGTCGGAGCAGTACCCGCTGCGGCCGGGTGGCCAGTGCGGAGAGCAGGGTGATCTCGGTGAGCGAGTCGACCACGATCCGCCCGACACCGCTGCGAACGGCGGCATCGAGCTCGTCATAGGTTTTTCCATTGCCGTGCAGGACTATTCGCTTGGGATCAGCACCGGCCGCGAGTGCGATGGCGAGCTCGCCCGCCGAGCATACGTCCACCGAAAGTCCTTCTTGGGTAACCCATTCCGCGACCGCGCGAATCATCAGCGCCTTGCCCGCATAGATGATCTCGGCCTCCGGGAAGCCCTTCTTGTAGGCGCGGCAGCGGGCGCGCACCTCCTGCTCGTCGAGTACGTAGGTGGCGGTGCCGTACTGGTCGGCGATATCGGCGAGTGCCACCCCGCCGAGGGTGATTCTGCCGTCGCCGTCGTAGTGGGTATCCGGCGGCCAGACCGCGGAGTCGAGGCGCGAAGGCATTCCCGACCGTAGCGACGGGAAGATTTCGAGCAGCGTCACGTGGGTTCTCTCCTCGGTGCGCCCCCGCTTTCTCTACATGCGGGGCCGATTTCAGGACTACGCCGCTTCCTATTGAGCATGGGAAACGCTGACGGATCCTTGACGCTGCCGAAGCGGTTCCTGACGGGTTGCTGACCGATAGGGCATGCGCTGTGATCTGGCTCGCGCTCGCGCTGAACGATGAGCCCACCGATCAGATCTGGCACCTCGTCGCAACGACACTGGAACTCGGACCCCAGGGTTGTGCGGTCCGGCCGAGAGTGATTCCGATATCGGTTGATGCGTGCGATCGGCGGGCCAGGTCGCAACGACGCTCGAACTATGACCCCAGATCGCGCTCCGGACGAGAGTTGTTTCGATGACGGTTGATGCATGCGGTCGGCGAGCCGAGACAGCAAAAAGACGCACCGGTCTCGAGCGGCGCAGAGCACTCGAGCGGCGCAGAACAGTGGGTGCGCCACGCCTCCGTCGTCCGGATCTTCGAGCCGTGGGCGGTGTGCCAGGTCGTGCCTGTGGACTCGTCGGGTGGTGACCGTCGAGGGGTCTCAGCCCTCGGGAGCTTCAGCCGCCGAGCTTCTTGTAGAACGCTCCGGCGATCGGGGCGGTGAGGGCGCGGGGGCCGTATTGGCCCGCGACGCTCATGCCCTTGCTGATCAGGCCCGGGACCACGCGCATCTTGTTGCGGGCCAGGGCGTCGATGGAAATCTTGGCGGTGTATTCGGAGGTGACCCACATGAAGTCGGGCACCATTTTGTCGACGATGGAGGCTTCGGCCGGATCCGGGATTTCGGTGCGGACCGGGCCCGGGGCGAGCAGCGTGACGTGCACGCCGGAACCCTTCAATTCGCCGCGCAGCGATTCGGAGAAGGTATTGGCGAATGCCTTGCTCGCCGCATAGGTCGCATTGTTCGGAATCGGCATATTGCCCGCCGCCGAGCCGCTGATCAGGATCCCGCCACCACCCCTGGCGATCATCCCGGGCAGCACGGCCAACGTGAGATCGTGCACCGCAACGGCGTTGAGCTCCATCTGGTCGCGCTCATCGGCCGGATCGAGTTCGGCAACCGCGCCGAACGTGGCAATACCGGCGTTATTGCAGAGGATCGAGATATTGCGCGCGGCCAACTCCTCGACCAGCGGCGCCCGTGCGCTCCGGTCGGCCAAATCCACCGCCCGCACCTCAGCGGTAATGCCATGCGCCAACGTCAGCCGCTGCGCAAGCTCGTTCAATACCTCCCCACGCCGCGCAACCAGGATCAACGAATACCCACGAGCAGCAAGCTCAGCAGCCAACGCAGTACCGATACCAGACGAGGCACCAGTTACGACCGCGCGATTCTCAGAGGTAGGGGAGGGCAAGCTCACGAGTGGAGCCTAGGGGATGGGACCAGAAGCCGATCCCAGCGCCCATCCCTACCCCGGCTCGGCAAGGTCTCGCACGATCCGGACAAGAACGAGCAGTCCCCCACATCCGAACTCAAAGGTGATCGCCGAGCTGCTAGATCCGAGCTGCCAGGCGGGTGCCCTGATCGATTGCGCGCTTGGCGTCGAGTTCGGCCGCTAGGTCGGCGCCGCCGATGAGGTGGATAGTGGCACCGGCGGCGCGGAGGGGTTCTTCGAGTTCGCGTACGGATTCCTGGCCAGCGCAGATGATGACGTTGTCGACCGGGATCAGTTGTGGGCGCTGGCGTTTTTCGCCGAAGCTGATGTGCAGGCCGTTGTCATCGATGCGCTCGTAGTTGACGCCGCCGACGTGTTCGACGCCCTTGGCTTTGAGTGCGGCGCGGTGCACCCAGCCGGAGGTTTTGCCGAGGTCCTTGCCGAAGGGGGTCGATTTGCGTTGCAGCAGTACGACTTCGCGGGCGGCGGGGGCGGGTTTGGGCTCGGTGAGCTGGCCGGGGACCTGCTCGTCCGCGGAGTCGACGCCCCACTCTTCCTTCCACTCGTCCAGCTTGAGCGCGGGATGTCCTTCGACAGTGAGGAATTCACTCACGTCGTAGCCGATACCGCCCGCGCCGATGACCGCGACGCGCTTGCCGACGGGCCGTTCCTCGCGCACCAGTTCGGCGTAGGACAGCACCATAGGGTGGTCGATGCCCGGGATATTCGGAATGCGCGGGCGCACACCGGTGGCCAGCACGATTTCGTCGTAGCGCGCCTCGATCAGCTCGGCCGCGGTGATCCGCTTGTTCAGGTGCACGTTCACACCGGTGACTTCGAGCATCCTGGTGTAGTAGCGGATCGATTCGTCGAACTCTTCCTTGCCCGGAATGCGGCGGGCGATATCGAATTGCCCGCCGATCTTGTCGTCGGCCTCGAAAAGGTCGACCCGGTGCCCGCGTTCGGCGAGATTGACCGCGGCCGAAAGTCCGGCCGGGCCGGCGCCGACGACCGCGACGCGCTTGCTGCGCCGGGTCGGCAGCAATTTCAACTCGGTTTCGTGACCCGCGCGCGGGTTCAGCAGGCAGGACACGGTTTTGTGCTGGAAGGCGTGGTCCAGGCATGCCTGGTTGCAAGCGATACAGGTGTTGATCTCGTCGACCCGGTCGGCGGCGGCCTTATTGACCCATTCCGGATCGGTGAGGAACGGACGCGCCAGCGAAACCAGTTGTGCGTCACCGCGAGTGAGGATTTCCTCGGCGATCTCGGGCATATTGATCCGATTGGAGGCGCATACCGGAATATTCACCTGCTCGGTGATCTTCGCGGTGAATTCGACGAAGGCCGCGCGCGGCACCGAGGTGACAATGGTCGGGACGCGCGCCTCGTGCCACCCGATATCGGTATTCAGAATGTTCGCGCCCGCGGCTTCGAGTTCCTTTGCCAGCGCGACAATTTCGTCGAAGGTCTGGCCCTTCTCGACCAACTCGGCCATGGACAGCCGGAATACGATGATGAAGTCGGGTCCCACCGCGGCACGGGTGCGGCGCACGATCTCCACCGCGATCCGGCGCCGGTTCTCCGCCGATCCGCCCCACTTGTCGGTGCGCTTATTGGTGCGCGGCGCGAGGAACTGGTTGATGAAATAGCCTTCACCGCCCATGATTTCGCAGCCGTCATAGCCGGCGAACTGGGCCAGCTTCGCACAGCGGGCGTAGTCACCGATGGTCTGCTCGATGCCGCGCGCGGAGAGCTTGCGCGGGCGGAACGGGTTGATGGGGGCCTTGATCGAGGACGCCGAAACACTGCCCGGCATATAGGAATACCGGCCCGCGTGCAGGATCTGGATGGCGATCTTGCCACCCTCGTTGTGCACGGCCTTGGTGATCACCCGGTGCCGATACGCCTCGGTCTTATTGGTGAGTTTGGCGCCGAACGGCAGCAGCCAGCCGGTGCGGTTCGGGGCGTAACCGCCGGTAATGATGAGACCGACACCGCCGCGTGCGCGTTCGGCGAAATAGGCGGCGAGCCGGTTGGTGTCCCAGGCGCGATCCTCCAGGCCGGTATGCATCGATCCCATGATCACGCGATTGCGCAGTGTGGTGAAGCCGAGATCGAGGGGCTCGAAAAGATGGGGGAACGAACTCATCGCTGAGTCTCACCTTTCTTCGGGTCCGCGTGCGGGGCTGTTGCACGAGGTTGCAGGGCTTGCAGTACTTCGTCGCACCATTCGACGAATCCGGACTCCACACGAATGCCCGCGCGCAACACGAGGTACTGGTGCAGTGGGGTACCGGAGAGCTGATCCGGCGCCGGGAAGTCACGCTTTTCGATGAGCCGGAACAGTTCCAGCCGCTGGTGGTGCTGATCGCGATGCCGGGCGACCTCAGCGCAGAGCGCGTCGATATCGCCGTGTTCCGCGGCGCGGATCTTCACACCGAGTTCGTTGCGCGGTATGGAGGTATCGGTCGGCGCGGCGATCCAGCGCGCCAATTCGGCGCGGCCCGCCTCGTTCACCGAATAGACCTTCTTATCGGGACGACCCTCCTGGGCCACTGCCTCGCTGCTCAGCCACCCGGATTCCTCCATGCGCTTGAGCACCCGATAGATCTGCTGATGGGTCGCGCTCCAGAAGAAGCCGATGGACTTGTCGAAGCGGCGCGCCAGTTCATAACCCGAACCGGCGCGCTCGGTCAGCGATACCAGCAACGCGTGTTCGAGGGCCATAGCGCAAGGTTATCGTTACACGCAGTACTATGCAACTGGGTGCATAGCATCCCGGTATCGAGTGTTGGCCTGCCTGTCGAGGGAATCCGCATTAGGCTGCGCCCATGAGGGCGGCATCGCGCGGCGATTCGAATGAGCTGGTGGTCGCGTGACGGGCGGGCCCGAGGTGGACCCGCGGTCGATAGTCGGGCAGGCCGCCGGGCGCGGGCACGTAGTGGCGTGGGGATTGTGGGATTGGGGGTCCTCGGCATTCAACGCGGTGATCCTGACCTTCGTCTTCTCGGTGTATCTGACCGATAAGGTCGGCGACGATCTGCCGGGCGGGGTGTCACCGAGCGCCTGGCTCGGTTGGGCGCTGGGCCTCGCGGGTTTCGTGGTCGCGCTCACCGCCCCGATCAGCGGGCAGCGCTTCGACGCGAGCGCGAAACGCAAAGGCTCTCTTGGGGCGTTGACCACGCTGACCATCCTGTCGATGGCGCTGATGTTCTTCGTCCACGACGACTATCGGTACTTCTGGTTCGGTCTGGTCCTGCTCGGCTTCGGCTCGGCATTCTTCGAATTGGCGGGTGTGCCCTACAACGCGATGCTGCGCCAGGTCTCCACTCCCGAGGATGTCGGACGGGTTTCCGGATTCGGCTGGGCCATGGGCTATTTCGGCGGCATCTTCATCCTGCTGATCAGCTATTTCGGCTTCATATCCGGTCACGGTGACAACCGTGGGCTGCTCGGCGTGCCCGTGGACGACGGGACGAATATCCGATTGGTCGCGATGCTGGCGGCCGTCTGGTTCGCGGCCTTCGCGCTGCCGGTATTGCTTGTCGTGCCCGAATTGCCGCGCACCAATGCCGATCCGGGCGCGGCGAAGGCCGGATTCTTCGGCTCCTACCGGGTGCTGTGGCGGGATCTGCGCGAACTCTGGGCCGTCGATCGGCGCACCGTCGGCTTCCTGGTCGCCAGTGCGATCTTCCGGGACGGTCTGGCCGGGGTGTTCACCTTCGGTGCGATCCTGGCCGTGCGGGTCTATGGCATCGCCGATTCCGATGTGCTGCTGTTCGGCATCGCCGCGAATGTCGTCGCGGCGCTCGGTGCGATCACCGCGGGCCGTTTCGACGACCGGGTCGGCCCGAAGATCGTGATCGTCGTCGCGCTGGTCGCCATGGTGATCTGCGGCATCGCACTGTTGATCGTGTCCGGGCCGACCATGTTCTGGGTCTTCGGCCTACTGCTCACGATCTTTGTCGGCCCCGCCCAGTCCGCCGCCCGCTCGTTCCTCACCCGGCTGGCCCCGCCCGGGCGCGAAGGTCAGATGTTCGGCCTCTACACCACCACCGGCCGCGCCGTATCGTTCCTCGCCCCAGCCCTTTTCGGTTTCTTCGTCTGGGCCTTCGATGCCGATCGTGCGGGCATTGTCGGCATCCTGGCAGTCCTCGCCCTCGGTTTGGCGGCGCTGCTGCCGGTGCGCGGGCCGGAGCGCAACGCGGCCTAACGGTCCTTCGCGGGCCACCAGGCGGCCATGCCGAGGGCGATGAGGCGGACCTGGCGGACGGTGCGGTCGATGATGGCGGGTTGGTCGCGGGGCGCGGCGGCCACGTAGTCGGCGATGCAGTCGGCGACCGTCGAGACGATCAGGTCGGCGGCCAGCTCGAGGTCTTCCGAGGACCAGGAGTCCAGGTCCGGAATGCGGGACAGGTCGACGACCAGTTCGCGGACGATCAATTGCAGTTCGAGCGCGATGGCCTGCTGCAGGGCGGCCGAACCGCCACGGCGTTCCCGGGTGATGAAGCCGAAGAGTTCGCGCTTGGTGGCGACCTGTTCGAAGACGAACCGCACGGTCTCCGAAAGTCGGGCATCGGGTGTGCGGCGCAGTTGGCGCAGGGCCAGGCGCAGCGCGCGGATGCCCTCGTCGACCAGGGCCGCGCCGAGATCGTCGAGTGAGGCGAAATGGCGGTAGAACGCGGTCGGCACAATGCCCGCGGAACGGGCGATCTCGCGCAGGCTCAGCGCACCGAAGCCGCGCTCGGCGGCGAGCGCGAGCGTGCCGTCGAGCAGGGCCTGTCTGGTGCGCTCCTTGCGTTCTATCCGGCTAGCTGCGGGCTCGCTCATCATAGTGAGCATACATCCGTTCACCATTCATCCATTCCAGGGATGTAGTTCGGGTCACATCAATTGCTGGTTGACACCGGACCCGGTCCATCAGTCACACTTGTTGAGTGTACAGGCGTGCACTGAAATCTTCGCCGAAGAAGAAGTTCGAGAGCACGCCGCAGCCCGACAAGTAGAGGCACCCCGCGGCATGAGCCGAGGGTCCGCCAGGCGGCAGCTTGCGCGACCACCGAGGACCCCGCCCGCCGCACATTGAACGGAGAACCGCATGGTCGGACTTCTCGACCTGGTACAAACCCTGACCACGCCGCACCCACTCGACCGCTACCTGGAGCTCGTCCATCCGACGCTGACAGCGCGGGAGCTCCGGGCGCAGATCACCCACGTCCGGCGCTCGGCGCCGGGTTCAGTGACGCTGACCCTGCGTCCCACCCGGCAGTGGCGCGGCCACGCCGCCGGGCAATACGTGCAGATCGGCGTCGTGATCGACGGCATCCGGCACACCCGGTGCTACTCGCCGGTGAATTCGGAGGCAAGGCGCGATCGGCACATCGAACTGACCGTCAAGGCGCATCCGGGCGGTCTGGTTTCGCAATACCTGTACCGCAACGCCGTGCCGGGCATGGTCGTCAGCCTCGAACCCGCCGACGGCGTCTTCCGGCTACCCGAACCGCGCCCCGAACGGGTGCTGCTGATCAGCGGCGGCAGCGGCATTACCCCGGTGCTGTCCATGCTGCGCACCCTGGCGGATGAGGGCTACCCGGGCGAACTCGCCTTCCTGCACTATGCGAAGTCGCCGGAAGCGGTGCCGCATCGCGCGGAGCTGGACGCGATCGCGCAGGCGAACGGGAATTTCCGCATCGAGGTGCGCCATCCCGGTGACGGCTCCGGCTATTTCGACTACGACCAGCTCGAACGCGTCGCGCCGTGGTTCGCCGATGGCGAGACCTATGTCTGCGGCCCGCAGGGCCTGATGGACGCGGTGCGCAAGATCTTCGAGGCCGAACGGTTGGACCACCGGCTGCACGCCGAGGAGTTCACCCTGTCCACCACCCCCGTCGACGCGGACGAGGCCTTCGGCACGGTCAGCTTCACGGCCAGTGGCAAGACCGCCGAGAACAACGGCGCGGTCCTGCTCGAGCAGGCCGAGGCCGCCGGCATGAATCCGGAGTACGGCTGCCGGATGGGTATCTGCTTTTCCTGCACCGCGGTTCGGCGCACCGGCTGCACCCGCAATGTCCGCACCGGCGAAACCGACAGCGATCCGGATCAGCCCATCCAGCTCTGCATCAACGCGCCCGTCGGCGACGTCGAGATCGATATCTGAAACAACAAGGGGACCGATACCAATGACAATTTTGACCGAAACGAAAGACGGCCCGCTGGTACTGAGCCCGGAGCAGGTCGAGGAACTCGGCCAGGCCCTGGACGACCTGCGCGCCCGCATCGTCGCCGATCTCGGCGACCGTGACCGCGAATATATCTACTCGATCATCAAGGCACAGCGCGGTTTCGAGATCGCCGGTCGCGGCCTGATGTATCTGGGCTTCCTGCCACCGTTCTGGCTGGCCGCGGTTGCCGCGCTGAGTGTGTCGAAGATCCTGGACAATATGGAGATCGGCCACAATGTCATGCACGGTCAGTACGACTGGATGCGTGAGCGCGGCCTGAATTCCCGTGAGTTCGAATGGGATACCGTCTGCCCGGCGGATCAGTGGAAGCATTCGCACAACTACATGCACCACACCTACACCAATATCCACGGCATGGACCGCGATATCGGCTACGGCATCCTGCGCATGGATGAGGCGCAGCAGTGGAATATCCTGCGGCTCGGTCAGCCGCTGTACGCCTTCGCGCTGATGGTGGCGTTCGAGTGGGGCGTGATGGGCCACGACCTCGAGGTGGAGAACATCCTGCGCGGCAAGAAGAGCTGGGCAGAGGTCAAGCGATTGCTGAAGGGCCAGTGGCGCAAGGCCGGTCGGCAGGTGCTCAAGGACTATGTCGTCTTCCCGGCGCTGACCGGTCCGCTGTTCCTCAGCACGCTCGCCGGGAACGGCGCCGCGAATCTGGTGCGCAACCTGTGGGCCTTCTCCATCATCTTCTGCGGCCACTTCCCCACGGGCGTACAGACGTTCACCGAAGCGGAGACCGCCGAGGAGACCCGCGGTGAGTGGTACGTCCGGCAGATGCTCGGCTCGGCCAACATCACCGGCAGCAAGCTGTTCCACATCATGTCCGGTAATTTGTCGCATCAGATCGAACACCATCTGTTCCCGGATCTGCCCGCGAACCGCTATCCGGAGATGGCGCCCGAGGTTCGGGAACTGTGCGCGAAGTATGGATTGCCGTACAACACCGGTTCGCTCGGAAAGCAAGTCGGATCGGTCTGGCTGAAGATTTTCAAGCTGGCCCTGCCGCCGTTCTTGGTCGGGAAGGAGTCCACGCCCGGTGTTATTGTGATGCGACAGCGGAACACAACCGAAGTGGGCGTGTGAATGATCGGGAAATTCGAAAGTAACAAGGATCTAATTCAGGAATTGACTTCCTCTGGCGCGCGACATGTCGGAAATATCGCCAACATCATCACCGGCACCG
This sequence comes from Nocardia sp. CA-119907, assembly GCF_050955995.1. NCBI lineage: Bacteria > Bacillati > Actinomycetota > Actinomycetes > Mycobacteriales > Nocardiaceae > Nocardia > Nocardia sp. CA-119907. Next base: position 7,845,464 of record NZ_CP192091.1, on the reverse strand, counting down.
TCGCGGAGGTCACCAGGGAGATCGGTGAGTGGATCACCGATGCCATCGAGATGAACGAGGCCGCGGCCGCTGCCCGCAAAGACGCGGCGGCGCAGCAGGGCGACGAATTCGTCGACGACGACGATTTCGCTGGTGCCCCGGTCCAGGACCGGGCCGATGTGTCCTATGACGCGGAGGTCGAGCCGACCACCTCGTTCGTCGAGGCCGAGGTGGTTGAGCCCGACAACGATCGATAGGGGCTCGAAGGCCCCTGTGATCACCACACCGGCAGCCGGCGCCGGTGTTCGGTCACGTCGGTGATCAGATCCTTGTATCCGTCGGCCAGTTCGGCCAACCGGCTCCACTGCAGGTGGGTGTCGTCATCCAACTGCAGTGGGTGCGGGTCGGCGGGTGCCGACATACTCAATGCGTATTGTGCCGCAACCCATTTCGCCGCCATCCGATCGATGACGGCGCCCAGGGTCTCGGTGTGCAGCGAGGCGCCCGCGCGGTGCTGCACATGGGTGTCGACCCAATCGTCGATGCGGCCCACTAGTTCCGTTCGGTGCGCGTGGATGTCGTCGATGAGTTGCAGGCACCTCGCGACGCAGCCGCTCGACGCGTCCGGTGCATGCGCCGTCAGCAGGGCGTTGTGCCTGCGTTCATGGCATTCGACCAGTGCGCGTGCCATGGCGAGCACATGGTGCCGGTGTCGATGCGGATCGTCGGGTTCGCGAAATGCGCGCAGTAGTGCTTCTGGCGATGGCAGCTCGTCGGCTCCGATACGGCCTGCGACGTATTCGGTAGGCATGGTGCACGCCCCTGCGGTAACGATTGATGTGTCTGGATGCGCCAGGGCCGAGGAGGATTTCGGGGAGGGGCACCCCTCGGCTCCGGCGCAGCCCCGCAGCCCGGACGCCCCCCCACACAGTCCACCAGCACGGCAAAGAAACCGGGAAATCCGCGACGATGCGATGAGGAAGACGGCCCGAGATAATCGGGACCTTTTCAGGAAAGCGCGATAGTCGAATCGGCGCAATAGTATGGTGTAAAAACAGATGAGCTGCCGGGAAATCGTTATGATCCGTTACGGATCGGTCACATACGCGCCAACATTCACGCCCTACCGGAATCGCTGAGCGCATGGGCAGCAATCACTTCTGGCGAGGCGTACCCACGATGTCGTTCGATAGACTAACCTCGACGTTTGTGCCCGCATATGTGTCTTCGCCCGAGTTGACATTCGGGTTCATGTTCGCGCTGGAAGACCCCGAGCGAATCGCCGAGGTCGTGCGCACGCTCATCCTCCGCAAGACGGTGTCGGTCTTTCGACTCGCCCGCCTGTCCGACGATGACGGCCCACCCGAACGCTATGTCGTGAACTGGGCAGTGATACCACAGATTTCGATCACCACCAGCGCCCCCGATCCGGACGAGCTAGAGGCAGGCCAGATCATGCTGGTGAACGCCTTCCTCGGCGAAGAGGGCGAGATCAGTCTGTACTCGGCCCAGGGCCAGGCGCCCGGCTGACCCTCTTGTGCGGAAAAGGCAACTCCGCCCACCCCACTATCGGTTAATGATCAGTGTTCCATCAGAGCGAACCAGCAAGGCGCCTGACCTCAGCACCCTTCGGCGGGTAGCCTTCACTAGAAACAACTTTCGACCCCCCGTTTCGCGCGCTTGCGCTCGCGGCGGCTGCATTCACGGTCGAGATCAACACCAGTGCTGCGAATCGCGGTCCTCGCATACCTTCTGGACTTCACGCATACCTCCGCGTCGGTGGCACGGCGGTTCGTGCGGTGTGTCGGTATGCGAGATGTGTGAAAGGTGTGCGAGGAGGTCAGGACTTGACACGAAGTCAGGCTTCGTCCAGGTCGTCGTACTCCGTGGGCCAGCCGTCTGCACCGATCTCGCATAGTGAGCCGTCTGCCCCTTCGCACAGCGGGTTGCTATCGCTGGGGGCCAGTTCGAGTTTGAGCCGGGTGGCTTCGTGGAAGGTGGCGAGCAGTGCCCGGACGGATGGGGCGATGTTGTTTCGCTGCAACCGGTTCTCAGTCATCCGCGTTATGTCCCAACAGATTTGGAAGGTCTGTGGCGCGCAGCAGGGCGGTCCAGTAGTCGTTGCGGAGTGCGTTCCAGAGGTCGTCGTGCTCGGGGAGCAATCGGCGTGCGTCGACCAGGTCGGGGTAGGTGTCGAACATGATCGTTCCAGGTTGTGCGTCGGGGAGTAGCGTGCGCGACGGGAGTCGATGGGCGGTGAACGCTTCGTGCGGGAACTGCACGCGGATCCGTGCGGAACTGCGGACCAGTTGCCAGACGGCGGTTTTTGCGGCCGTCCGGGGTTCGTGTGGTGCGCAATGCATCTCGGCGCATTACGACATTTTCCCGTTGGTGCGCCCGACGTCGGGGGACTCGGCACCACGGCACCGGGACGGTTCTGCGGGCGCGGGATGGTTTGCCCATTCGCGGACGGCGTCGGCGAACTGTTCGACTACCTCGGCGGAAGCGCCGGTGTAGATTGCGGGCGCGAGCGTGCTCACGTCGTTCCAAGAACTTGTGCCGGGACTGTTTCAAATCCCTGGTTACGCCGAGACCCTGATCCGAGCGGTGTACCCGGAGGAGCCATCGTCTGAGATCACTCGCAGGGTAGAGATGAAGATGCACCGCCAGAGACTCGTCACGCGCAAAGGTCGCCCCGCTGCTGTCGATGTCATCTTGGATGAATCGGTCCTGCGCCGGATGGTCGGAAATCCGCGAATCATGGCCGAGCAGCTGCGCCATCTGGCTGACCTGAGCACCAAGCCAAACATCACGGTCCGAGTCTTGCCCTACCTCGCCGGTGTTCCTCTCGGGGATCTAACCGGCCCGTTCACCAACGTTGATTTCGCTCTGGACGCGAAAGGCAAGCACGAACCGTCAGTGGTCTACGTTGAGAACTTCACGGGCGCGATGTACCTTGAGCGCCCCGACAGTGTCGGTCGATACCGGACAGCCCAGGAGGCTATTGGTCGCGTAGCGTTGGATGCGCAGCCAAGTAGGGACCTGCTTCGCAGGGCAGCAAGGGAGTTTGAGCGTGAGCGATGACCTATCGGGCGCTCGGTGGTTCAAGAGCACCCGCAGCGGAGGCAGCCAAGACTGCGTAGAAGTCGCCTTCCTCGATGACGGGCGGGTCGGCGTGCGGGACTCGAAGAACCCGACCGGCCCCGCCCTGGTCTTCACACCCGGTGAATGGGATGCCTTCACGGCTGGTGTAGCCGATGGAGAGTTCAAGCGTCCGTAGGGGTTTCGCCTCGAAGACCCACGCGGCCCTCAGCATCAAAGCTGGGGCTGCTTTGTGTCCACGGGATTCGGGCCCGCGCTGTGGGGAACGCGATTCACCGCACCCACAGGGCACCTTTTCGTTGGCGTGTCGGTATCGGAACGTGGCGTGAGCGGATGGTCGATACGGGACAATCAGGACATTCCTCACTCGTTGTCGAGGCATCGAAGCACCTGGAAGGAGCATCGATCATGGAGCCCGAGAACACCGCCAAAGCCGCGAGTCCGGTCAATCCGGTACGTGTCCGAGGAGATCTCGACCCCGCGATATCGCGGTGGATGTGGCTGGTCAAGTGGATCCTGGCCATCCCGCACGCCATCATTCTGATTTTCCTGTATATCGCGTACGTGATCGTTTCGGTCATCGCATTCTTCGCGATCCTGATCACCGGGCAGTATCCGCGCGGGCTATTCGACTTCAATGTCGGAGTCATGCGTTGGGGATGGCGGGTCGGCTTCTACGCCTACTCGGTGCTCGGCACCGATAAGTACCCGCCGTTCAGTCTGCAGTCCGATCCCGACTATCCGGCGGATCTGGAGATCGACTACCCGGAGCAGCTGAGTCGTGGTCTGGTGCTGGTGAAGTGGTGGCTGCTGGCCATTCCGCACTATCTGATCCTCGGCGCGATCTTCAGCGCCGGTGTGGGTGGCGGCGACAACGGTTGGGGCGGATTCACCCTCGCCAATGTGCTGCTGCTGGTCGCTGTGGTGGCACTGCTTTTCACCGCGGTGTATCCCAAGGGCCTGTTCGACTTCCTGCTCGGCGTGCACCGCTGGTCCATCCGGGTCGGTGCCTATGCCTCGCTGATGCGCGACGAATACCCGCCGTTCCGGCTCGACCAGGGCGCGCGCGAACCCGAAGTGACTGAATAGCACCAGGATCGAGAGCCGGACAGCGAGGCGCGGTCACCACGCGGATTCATAGATCCGCCGGACCACATCCTCGATGTCCGGCTCTTCTATGGACAGATCGCGCACCTCGGCGCGATCGGATACGGCGGCGAGAACCTGTGCGGCCGTGGTCGCTTCGGCATCGAAGGCCAAACGCTGCCGCATTCCGTTGCCCTCGCTGGTCAGCAGTTCGGTTCTCGGCAGATCGTCGAGATTGCGGGTGGGTTCGACCAGATCGACGACCAGCACCCGCCGGGCGCCCACCCGCACCCCGAGTCCGGTCAGTGAACCGTCGTACACCAGGCTGCCGCGATCGACGACGAGCACCCGCTCGCAGAGCCGTTCGATATCGCCCATATCGTGGGTGGTGAGCAGCAGCGTGGTGCCGCGTTCGGTGCGTTCGGCGCGCAGGAATTCGCGTAGTCGCTGTTTCGACAGCACATCCAGACCGATGGTCGGCTCATCGAGTATGACCAATTCGGGGGAGTGCAGCAGTGCGGCGGCGACCTCGGCCCGCATGCGCTGGCCCAGCGAGAGCTGGCGCACCGGGGTGTCCAGCGTCTCGGCCATCTCCAACTGTTCGACCAGCTCGTAGGTGCGTTTATGCGCGACATCGGATTCCAGCCGATGGATGGCGGCCAGGATCGAAAACGATTCGCGCAGTGGCAGATCCCACCACAGCTGGGAGCGCTGGCCGAAGACCACTCCGATGCGGGCGGCGAGTTCGCGCCGCTGGCGCACCGGGTCCAGACCGCAGGTGCGTACGGTGCCCGCGGTCGGGACCAGGATGCCGGTCAGCATTTTGATCGTGGTGGATTTGCCCGCCCCGTTCGCCCCGATATAGCCCACCGCCGAGCCCCGTTCGATCCGGAACGTCATCCGGTCGACCGCGGTGAGCGTCTCGCGGCGGCGTCGCCAGCGGTGCCCGTACTTACGGTGCAGAATGAATTCTCTTGTCAGATTCTCGATGTCGATGATCGAGTCCGGTAGCGCGCTCTCCGCCACGCTTATCCGCCCCCTCCTTGATAGTGCCGAGTACCTAGTCGCCACAAACCCAACGCGAGCAGCCACACCCACAGCGCCGCCACCGGTGCGAACCAGGCCAGCCAGGACGGCATCAGCGGCGGGCCGGATAGGTGCAGGAGTGCGATGGTCGGTAGGTACGCCGTGAACGCGACCGGAATCGCGAAGCCGAATACCAGCTTCAGCGATGTCGGGAACACCGAAGCGGGTTGCATAGCGGCGAACGAGCCCCCATAGGTGAAGCTGTTGGTCAGTTCCGAGCCGTCGATCAGGTAGAACTGTGCGCCCGCGGCGCAGACGAACAGGCCGCCGAACAGGGCGACACCACCTAGCAGGGTAGTCGTCAACAGTACGAAAGTCTCGGGCCCCCAATCGATATCGTTGCGAATCAGTCCCAATCCGAGCACGATGATCGCCACCGAGGCGCGCGCCAACCGGCGCAGTGAGATATCGCTGGTGATCAGCTGCAGCAGTAGTGGTTGGGGGCGTAGGTGGTAAGCGTCGAGCATACCGAGCCGGATGAGCGTCGGCAGCGAATCGAGGTGGCCGAACAGGACTTGGGCCAGTGCGAATCCGGTATTGCTGAGGCCGAACAGCAGGAGTGCGCCGTTCAGGTCGAGTCCGCCGAGCACACGGACGTTGTGGTAGATGACCCACACCTCGGCGAATTCGACAACGCCGATCAGGAAGGCGCTGAATACCTCGCTGGCGAAGGACAATCGGTAGGTGCGTTGGGCCCGTATCCGGGATCGCAACACGGCCGCGTACGGGGTGAACCAGGTTCCGGCCGGTACGGGCGTATACGGAGGCTCAGCCACCTTGCACCTCCAGCCTGCGCCGTCCGGCCGCCAACAGCACGCGGCCGATCGCGCCGACCACGAGCACCCAGAACACCTGTGTGGCAACGACCGTCACGGCAGTCATCCCGATGACCCGACCCGACAGGATGTCGATCGGCGACTGCAGGATCGACGGGAACGGGGTGGCCTGCGCGACGGTGCGCAGCCATGCCGGGAACATGTGCACCGGCACGAACAGCCCGGCCAGGAACGTGCCGCAAATCTGGTATAGCACCCGAATGCCGCGTGTTTCCACCACCCAGAATCCGATCAATCCGACGGCGAAAAGGCATAGAAACGACAACGCTACGGCCAGAATCACACTGACCAGTCCGAGCAGGTAGGGGCCCGGTGTGCCGGGCATGGCGAGTCCGAAGGTGAACACGCCTACCAGCACACTCGGCACGCCGCGCGGCAGGATCGTGCAGGCGGCACGGCCGAGATCGGTAGCGAGATAACTGAATTGGACATCGACCGGACGCAGGAAGTCGATAGCGATATCGCCGTTCTTCACCCGGTCCACCAATTCCAGTGGTGGACCCATGAATTGGGTCGCGCCGAGCAGGCCCTGTGACAGCCAGACGTAGGCGCCGATCGATCCCGCGTCGTAACCACCGAACCCGTTGGAGGCGCGCACCGCGGCCATCATGACCGCGGCGCGGACGAACCCGAAGACGCAGTTGGTGAAGAGTCCGGCGAACATCGCGAGTTTGTACTGGGATTGGCGCCGGAATCCGGCCCGGGCGAGATAGAGATACAACCGTGCGGTTCGTAACGCGGGCACTGCCGCGGGCAGCAATCGGTCGCCCTCCACTCTGCCGCGCACAAACGGTTAACTCTACGGCGACCGGGCGGACGCGCGGTAGGTGTGCGCGCGATTTTTGGAAAAGTGCTACAAACCTGGTGCTTCGATGTTAGAAACACAGTCACTTCAGATTTGCCGTCGCATCGAGTGGGCGGAGTCGCTCGCGCACGACAGGAAGGATCGTCGATGACTGTCGTCCCGATGTCCGTTTTCGAGGCACTCGAGTCGAACGTGCGCGGGTACTGCCGAGCATGGCCCGCGGTCTTCGATACCGGCAGCGGCGCCTGGTTGCGCGATGAGAACGGCAAGGACTACCTGGACTTCTTCGCGGGCGCCGGCGCACTCAACTACGGCCACAACAACCCGATCCTCAAGCGGGCGCTGATCGACTACATCGTCGGTGACGGGATCACCCACAGCCTCGATATGTCGACCGTCGCCAAGCGGGGACTGCTGGAGGCCTTGCGCGACCGGATCTTCGCGCCGCGCGAGCTGGACTACAAGGTGCAGTTTCCCGGTCCGACCGGCGCGAATGCCGTTGAGGCCGCGCTGAAGCTGGCCCGGAAGGTCACCGGTCGCCAGACCGTTGTCAGCTTCACCAACGCCTTCCACGGCATGTCGCTGGGCGCGCTGTCGGTGACCGGCAATGCCGCCAAACGCGCCGGTGCCGGTGTGCCGCTGGCGCATATGACGCCCATGCCCTATGACGGATTCCTCGACGAGCACGACGATCTGCGGTGGCTGCGGCGCGCGCTGGACGATTCGTCCTCCGGCCTGGACAAGCCCGCCGCGGTGATAGTCGAGACGGTGCAGGGTGAGGGCGGGGTGAATGTCGCACGCGCGCAATGGCTGCGGCAGCTGGCCGAATTGTGCGCGGCACGTGGCATTTTGCTGATCGTCGACGATGTGCAGATGGGTTGCGGACGGACCGGTGGGTTCTTCTCGTTCGAACTGGCCGGTATCACGCCCGATATCGTGACACTGTCCAAATCGATCGGCGGCTACGGATTGCCCATGGCGCTGGTGCTGTTCAAGCCCGAACTCGATCAGTGGGCGCCCGGTGAGCACAATGGCACCTTCCGCGGCAACAATGCGGCATTCGTCACCGCGCGGGTGGCGCTCGAGCACTACTGGTCCGATAGCGCGCTGGAGTTCGCGACGTTGGCCAAGGGCGAGCTCGTGGCGCGCGCACTCACCGAAATCGCGGCGGCGTTCCCCGGTGTGTCGACCCGTGGGCGTGGGCTGGTGCACGGGCTCGTCTTCGAGGATGCCTCGCGTGCGGGCAAGGTATGTCAACTCGCCTTCGAACGCGGGCTGCTGGTCGAGACCTCGGGCTCGGCCGACGAAGTGGTAAAGCTGTTGCCGCCGTTGACCATTACCGAGGACGAGCTGAACCGTGGGCTGGCACTGCTCGCCGGTGCGGTCGAGGTCATCTGCGGATGGTCACCGGCGCGCCAGTCCGATGTCGATCACCGGATGGGCGCTCGGATCCAGCCATCGCATGACGGCGCGCAGATCGGCGGCGGCGATCGCGACGCACCCCGCGGTCGGGCGTCCGGTCTCGATATGTAGGAAGAACGCCGATCCCGCCCCCGCGACGACCGGCTGGCGGTTGTAGTCGATCACCACGGCGTGGTCGTAGGCCGCACCCGCCGCGCCGAGGTTCTCGCTGGCGTGTTCGTCGAAAGCGCACGTGCCCGTGGCGCAATGCGCGTAGCGGTTGTAGTTCGGCGCGGCGGTGTCGGAGACCCACCAATCCGAATCGCCGACCTGCTGATAGGGGAGTCTGGTCCCGTCGTTCGGCGCGATCCCGAATGCCTCGCTCAGTGTCCATACACCGGCGGGCGTATGTGCCGAGTCCTCGCTCGCGCGGCCGATGCCGTCGCGCCCGACGTAGGCAGGCAGTGGCCCGATCTCGGCCCGCCACCCACCCGGAAAACGCTGCCACGCAGTCAGTGTCGCCGTTGTCGCGGTGGCGTCTTCGGCGACGACGGTGAGCAGTTGCGTGGCGTCGCCGTGGTAGGGCAGCGGCAGATCCGAGGTCGGGGCGCTGCTGCACGCGGCGACTCCGGCCAGCAGCACGATGATCAGCGCTACCCGTATCGACAACTGGTACCTCCCGAAATAGCAGCCCCAGGAGTGTCGACCCTACTGCGCGTTCAACTGTTGCCCAGCGCCGGCGAGGCATGGTGTTTCGGCTGTCGATAGCTTCGGTAGACCGAGTCGGACCTGTGGTTTATCTCATGCCGCCGGTTTGTTCACCGAGCGCGCGGGTGACTGCCCTGGTCACCGACCGAGGCAGTGATGCGAACTTCATTCCGGTGAACACCGCCCGACAAACTGGCTGGACTTCGGCCTCGCTGTCCGAAAACCGCCCGACCGCTGATGAGCCCCGCATCGACCGGGGTGCATCTTGTTTCGTCTCGGTTTATCGGCTTTCGGGGGTGCATCATCTGGCGATGTAGGGGAATGCTCGTAGTAGGGGTCGCGGTTGCGTGCGGGCCGTGGCTCCGTTGTAGGAGGTGATGATGGTGTCGGAGTCGCCAACGCTGCCGGTGCGCCTCTGGCGTGTGCAGCCCTGGAATCCCAGTCCACTGATGAGGGTATCGGATCGCGTGCAGGGGATCATGCGGATTGTGGCCGTCCTGATCGTGCTGGTCGCGGTGCCGATCGCGGCGGCGGCAGGCACCGCCGCTTATGGCACGGCCTCGGCGCGGATCCGCACCGAGAACGCATCGAAAGTCGCTGTGACCGCCACCATCACCGGCAATCCGGTGCGGGTCGCGGCACCGGTCGCGGACCGGAACGGCGCCATGGTCGAGCATTTCCAGGCACAGGTGTCCTGGACCCGCGACGGAAAGTCCGCGACCGCGATAGTCGGCGTACCCGATAACGCAACATCGGGTCAGCCAACCGCCGTCTGGCTCGGCCCGGACGGACTCCCGACCTCCGCCCCGCTGCGCTCCAGCACCGCCGCCGTCCACGGCATCAGCGTCGGCGCGGCCGTACTGATCGAAATCTGGCTCGGCGCGGCAGCCCTCCTCTGCGCGACCGCCTGGGCCCTCGACCGTCAGCGCCACATCCACTGGGATCGCGAGTGGCGCCAGATCAGCCACCCGACCGGCCAGGGCAGCCAATGAGCTGTCCGGACTCAGACTGTCAGGAAGGTGTGGGTTACCTGGTTGAAGTAGTCGGCGCGTTCCCACTGCACCCAGTGCCCGGCGTTGGCGGCGAGCAGTAGATCGCAGTTGGGCATGATGTCCGCCAACATCTTTCCGCCGCTGGGGCGGTTGACCTTGTCGGCGCTGCCCCAGATCACCAGGGTCGGAGTGGCCAACTCGGCCAACCGGCTGTCGCGGGTGAAATCCATCCGCCACAGCGTGCGCAGCGCGGTCGGTCCGGACGGGCGGCGCAGCGGCGGATTCGCGACGACCTCGGGGTCGATACTCGACTGGTAGCGGGTGTCGATGACCTCGGCGGGCACCGCACTGCCGTCGAAGACGAGGTCTTCGCGGATGAAGGTTTCCAGCTTGTCGCGGGAGGGGCCGGAGCCGCCGTAGTACGCGAGGAGATGTTGCAGCCCAGTGGTCGGCAGCGCGCGGGTGGTGCCGATTCCGCCGGGGCCCATCAGGACCATGCGGTCGACACGATCGGGAGTGTCCAGCGCCAGTCGCAGTGCGCAGGCGCCGCCGTAGGAGTTGCCGACCAGATGCGCCCTGCGGATGTCGAGTCGGTCGAGCAGGCCGCGAATGGAGTTGGCCAAATAGCCGAACGGGTCGTTCTGGTCGACACCCTTGCTGGACCGTCCGTAGCCGGGCAGATCCGGCACGATCACCCGGAAGCTCTTCGCCAATTCGGCGATATTGCGCCAGTAGTTGGAGACCCCGGAGGCACCGGGTCCGCCCCCGTGCAGTAGCAATACGGCCGGGCCTACGCCGGTCTCGGCATAGAAGATCTTCTTGCCGCGTACGTCGACGGTCTTTTCGATCATCGTCGGTGTGCTCATTTTCGCTGTCCCTTATCGGTGCTTCGTGGTGTTGGGCTGGATATTTCGGCTGCTACCGGGAGTCCCGTCGGCGGTGAAGGCAAGGTGTCGTTCGCAGCGGCGGCGGCGTAGACGAACCCATCGGGCCGCAGCGCCAGGACTGTCGCGTGTTGCTGGCGCATCCAGTCGACGAGGGTGTTGTCGATATCGACGGCGGCTCCTTGCGATATCGCCGTCCCCGCTGGTCGGAGCCGCATCATGGCGGCCGTCCACTCGGGCCGGGCGGCGTCGTCGACGAATTCGAGCGGCTTATCCGCCAGCATGTCCTGTTCGAGGCGTTCGGCCAGGTCGAGCCGCTGCCAGATGCGGATGACCTCCTCGTCGGTCGCGATCGCCCTGGCCCGGCTGTAGATGGGCTCGTCTCGTTCGATGACGACGACCTCGAGGCCGAGTCGGCCGAGGAAGTTCGCGGCAGTCACACCGGACGGGCCGTAGCCGACGATCGCGACATCGTAGGAGTGCTGGACGGTCACGTCGAGACCTCTCGTCATTGGGGGCTTTCGAGCCAAAGGACCACCTCCAGGGATTGTTCCCGTAGCGGCTATTACAGTATGATGATTTCATCAGAACGTCAATGAATCATCAGAAGTGCGGAGAGGGTCAATGGCTGACCTGTTCTTGGGGGTCGGCCGCCACGGCATGGTCGACGGGCAGGGGGACATGATCGTCGATATCGCGCTCGACATCGTCGCTCGTCGCGAGGCTGTGGTCTGACCCTGTTTCCGCATTTTCTGACAAAATCATCAGATTCGCTTGACAGAGCTTTGGATCGTAACTGATGATTTGATCAATAGAGGTTGTGGAGGTAGCTGTGACGAGAATCGACAAAGGTGTCGGCATCGCACGGACGGTGCGCTTCGGCGGATACGAAATCTGCGATGCAGCCGGATCCGGTCCGGCGGTACCGAATTGGAAGGCGCGGTCATGAACGGCTTTCTGCGCCCGAATATCGACGGTTCGGTGTTCGGTGCCGTCCATCTGGGGTACGTAGTCGTGCAATCGAATCGGCTCGGCGACTGGCGGCGGTTCGGCGCCGACGCGATCGGGATGCACGTGGACGAGGCCGGCGTGGACGCAGTGCGTTTCCGTCTGGACGACCGCGCCTGCCGTTTCCTGATCCAGCGCGGCCCCGCCGAGGATGTCATGGCGTTGGGCTGGCAGGTCGACGATCATGAGACCTTCGACCGCATTGTCGCGCGGGTGGCCGATCGTGGCGTCCCCATCGCCGAGGGCACATCGGAGCAGGCCGCCCTGCGCGGGGTGGAGCGGTTGTGGCGCTTCGCCGGCCCGAAAGGTCTAGCGCAGGAGATCTTCACGGTTGCGGTGACCACACCGGAACCGCTGCGGATGCTCAGCTCGGGATGGGTGACCGGGGAGGCCGGAATGGGACATGTCGCGATCATTTCCCGCGAACCGGAGGCGATGCGCGGCTACTACTACACCGTTTTCGACTCCCGACTGAGCGACTACATCGACGAGAACGTCTCCGGATTGACGATGAAGATCCGATTCCTGCGGGTCAACGAGCGCCACCACTCGATCGCGATCGCCAACCTGCGCGGGGTGAAAATCGATCCGATTCGAACTCGGGTGCAGCACATCAATATTCAGTCCGCGACCTTGGATGACATGATCGCGTCCTTCCAGCGCGTCAAGGATCTGGGCTTCCGCATGGCGTGGTCGGTCGGGCAGCACACCAACGACCGCGAACTGTCGTACTACTGCGTGACTCCGTCCGGATTCGAACTCGAGGTCGGCTGGAACCCGATCGTGATCGGCCCGGAACTCGAATCCACCTGGGAGCCGACGACTTATCAGGGCATCAGTATCTGGGGTCACTCAACGGTCGGGGAGACGGTGCTGGACAAGTTCGCTCAGTTCCGCCAAGCCCTGCGCACGATCAACACGCCGGAGATCACGGTTCCCGAACTCACGGGCGGAGCCGCGCGATGAGCAATGCGCCCGCCTGGCTGGCTCGCACCGCCCGGGAGTTCGGCGACCCGCTGCGTGCACCAGTTGCCGATTCCCGACTCGGAAAGTGAGAATTCCGTGCCCGATTTCCGCCCGCAATCCAGCCCGAAGATGAGCCGTCGCCGTGCGATCGGCGGTGCGGTGGCAGGGACGGGTGCCGCCGTGGCAACGTCGCTGCCGCGCGCGGTGGCCGCCCCGGCGCGTGCCCAGCAGTCCGCGCCGTCGGGCACCTACCGCATCGACCTGCACGCGCACTTCCTGCCGCCGGACTATCGTGCGGCACTGCTCGAACACGGTCACCTCACCATTGGCGGCTATCCGACGCCCGACTGGTCACCCGAGCAGGCACTGGCGTTCATGGACTACTACGGAATCCAGGCACAGGCACTGTCGGTCTCCGATCCCGGCGTGTCGTTCCTGAGCGGCAAGGAAGCCACCGATATGGCCCGCTATTGCAATACCTATGCGGCGCAACTGTTCCGGACCCATCCGACGCGCTTCGGCGCATTCGCGGTGCTGCCGATGCCCGACCTCGTCGCCTCGATCGCCGAGGCGACCTACGCTCTGGACGAACTGCACCTCGACGGGGTCATTCTGCTGTCGGCCTATAACGGCGTCTATCTCGGTGACCCGCGATTCGAACCACTGATGGTCGCGCTCAACCAGCGCAATGCCTACGTCTTCGTGCACCCCGCCGCCATCCCCGACAATGCCAAGCCGAAGCTGCCGCTGCCGGACTTCTTGGAGGAGTTCACCTTCGACACCACCCGTGCGGCCACCATGATGATGGTGACCGGCATGACCCAGCGCTACCCCAATATCCGCTTCCAACTCGCCCACGCCGGTGGCACCCTGCCGTTCCTGTCGCACCGGGTCAGCGTCGCCTCGCAGACGGTACTCGGCGACCTGTGGCCGCAGGATCTGCCCAAACCATCAATCCTCGATACCAAGCGACAGATCGGGAACTTCTACTACGACACCGCACTGAGCGGATCGGCCGCGGCAATGGCCGCCACCCTCGCCGTCACCGAACGCAATCACATCGTCTTCGGCTCAGACTGGCCCTTCAGCGCCCTCACCCTGCCCCAATCCGGCTCCCACGACCCGGCCCCCGGCCTCAGCGATATCTTCGACGCCGACCAGCGCATGGAGGTCGAACACCACAACCCGCTGCACCAACTTCCCCGCCTGGCCGAAGCGGTCAACGCGTAACCAACCGGCTACACCGCACTCGCGGCGATGGCAGAGGTGATCCAAAGCTCTCGGACAGCGGTCGAAGCAAATATCGCTGCAGCCAATGGGTTTCGGCGGATCGGCGCGGTATCGAGCCGTCGGTGGCGGCCCCGACAGATTCAGTACGTCGCCGAACACGGCGCCGCGGTTTCGACGTACTACAACCTGGTGACGTCGGTCTACTCGATCGTGAACGCCGAAGGAAACTGTCGCGAGCGCAACTCGCCACCGCAATTCACGCAGTGGCTGGGTTCGATCGAATCCCATATCCCCGAAGGATCGGTGCAGTGCTGATCGCGATGTCGATTCCGGGGAGAGCCTGATCCGGTCAAAGGGAAGTGCTCCCTTCCGTTCTCAACATATAGCGCACCGGGGGTCTTGCGGCAAGACCCGGGTCATGCCGCAGAATCGCTGGCCGAAGCCAGAAGTGGAGATGGGAGTACCGAATGAGTGTTGGTGTCGACTACCGGGACGAGCGAGGGCACGACGAAACGTTCGGAGGGGAACGGCAAGTGGTGGACACCGACGTGATCATCGTGGGCGCTGGCCCGACCGGGCTGATGCTGGCCGCTGAGCTGCGCCTGGCCGGAGTGCGAGCGCTGATACTGGAGCGGCAGCCGCAGCCACGAGACACCCCGAAGGCCAGCGGTATCGGCGGGCGGATCCTGGACTTGCTGCGCTACCGAGGCATTCTGGACCGATTCGAGGCAGCGAGCAGCGACCCCAACGTGGCTCCCCGATTCCCATTCGGCAATGTGTACTTGGATCTCACACAACTGGCAGATCCGCCGATGCGGGCGCTGCCGCTCGCACAGCGGGAAATCGAGCGGCTGCTCGACGAACGCGCTGGTGAACTCGGCGCCGACATCCGTCGTGGACGCGAGGTGGTCGGGGTGCGCCAGGACGATGCCACGGTGACCGCGGATGTGCGCGGACCGGATGGGTCTTACCGGGTGACCGCCCGATACCTTGTCGGCTGCGACGGCGGACGCAGCCGGGTCCGCGACATGGCAGGCTTCGCCTTCCCTGGCACCACATATCCAGAGGTCAACAGGCTGGGCCAGGTCACCGTACCCGATTCGGTGACCGTGCTCGACAACGGCGATATCGACGTCCCCGGGCTGGGCAGGATCCGTTCGGGTTTCACACGAACGGATCGCGGTGTGTTCGCGTTCGCGATCATCTCCGGGGTTCTGTCCCTGCAGACCACCGAAGACGAGTCCACCGAATACGACGACGATGAGCCGCTGACCCTGACCGAGCTCGCGGACAGCGCTCGCCGTGTGCTCGGCGCGGATCTCCCCTTGGGAGAGCCGATTCGGCTGTCGCGGTACACCTTCAAGGATCGGCAGGCCGAACAATATCGCGATGGGCGGATCCTGCTGGCCGGCGATGCGGCCCATCTGTTCCCCGCCACCGGTACGGCGCTCAATGTCGGCATGCTCGACACGGTCAACCTTGCCTGGAAGCTCGCCGCCGACATCCAGGGCTGGGCGCCGATCGGGCTGCTGGACACATATCACGACGAACGCCACTTCGCGGGTGCACGCGCACGGTTACAGACCCGAGCCCAGGTGGCGCTGCGGCGCAGCCACGACCCAGCCGCCGATGCACTGCGGGAAGTCTTCCAGGAACTGCTCGTCGACGAGTCGGCATTGCGTCGCATGGGAGCCCTTGTCGGCCACGCCGACATCCGCTATCCGATGCCGGGCTCCAACCACCACGCCTTGACCGGTGCCTTCGCACCCGACCTCACCCTGCACACCGACCAGGGCACAACCACCGTCGCGGAACTCATGCACACCGCCCGGCCGATCCTTCTCGACCTCGCCGATCGCCCGGAACTCCGCGAGATCGCCCGAGACTGGCTGCATCGGATAGACATTCGCACCGCAAAAACCGATGACCGACCGGCCGATGCCCTACTGATCCGCCCGGACGCCCATATCGCCTGGGCCGCATCGATCGACGAACCTGCCGACACCGCCGCGCTCGCGCTGCGAGAAGCACTCTCCAGCTGGTTCGGAGCACCCTTGGAAGCGACTGCGCCGATCACCCCCGCCTGATCGGCCCATCGAGCACTGCCAGGAGAACAGCCACCGCAGTTCGTACAGCTCTCCGTGCCTGCCCAACCGGAGCGTTCGGTAATCGGCACGAGCGGCTGTTCTCGGGCGTGCCGGTGAGGCAACTTTCCGCCGGGGGTCCATTCGTTCGCCAGGGGAAATGGGGATTGCCGCATAGCGAATCGGAAACGCCGAACGCGATGGATTCGGTGCAATATGTGCATCGCATCTATATCAGTAGATCAAGATCGACGGACTGGTCGAATGGGAGCTACCGGCAATACTGTGCCGGTGCGCGTGGTGCGCGTCGGCTTCTTCGGGCGGCATTCATTCGCCGCTCGAGGAAGCCATCGATATACGAGGGCGGGCGTCAGCACCTTTTGTCGGCGCCTGCGATCGGCTTCCTCGGTATCGACAACACCAGTGATGTGGGGATTTGCTACTTCTGTGCGCTGTTGTAGGCGGCTACCACGTCGGCGGAGATTCGGCCGCGGGCCGATACCTTGTGGCCGTTCTTGCGGGCCCATTCACGGATCGCCAGCGATTGGTCCCGGTCGACCGTCGAACCCAGGCCCTTGCCCACGGCACGTGACTTGGTCACCCGACCGGTGCGACGAGCGTTTTCCGTCCACGGCTCCAGGGTGGCACGCAACTTGCCCGCGTTCTTGGTCGACAGATCGATCTCGTAGATCACGTTGTCGAGGGAAAAGCGAATGGTCTCGTCCGCCTTCGATGTGCCGTCGTAGTCGTCGACCACCGTGACGGTTACTTTCTTGGCCATGAGCCATCCTTAACGTAGATGCGGATATTTTCTTCGAATGCTAATTCGGATAGTCTATGCCGCCGAATCCTATTAAAGCCAGCCTACTATGGCTGCACATGCATTTCGCAATGGTCGAGAAATTCTGTCGACTCGTGTGGCGGTCCGGTCGTGCGCTCGGTGGCATGTGCTGGATTCCGCCGAGTGCGCTCGGGCATTCGATGCGCTGTTGGCGCAACGGTTTCCGGCGCGTGTCTGTCCACGCGGGAATTGGCCACCGCGGACCGGTGCGGAAGTGTCGCGATCCGGCATTCAAATCGAAATCCGCCGGAATCCGAGCCGTCCTGGCGGCCCGGCACTGCGCCTGTGGTGGAGGCCGTTCGAGCGGCTCGACCAGTCTTCCTCGGGGCCGGAGCCCGAGACTCATTTCGGTATGGCTGCCTCGCGGCGTCGGGCTAATGCCTCGCCTGCGGATGACCCGTCGGCGAGCCCGCGCAATACGCGCAGGGTCGGTTCTATGGGCTGCCCGGCGGTCAGCTGATCCAGCTGCTCGTACAGCGCACTCTCGACGGCGGCGATCTGGCGTGCGACCCGGCGTCCGTCCGGGGTGAGGGTGAGCGAGACGAATCTCCGGTCGCCGGGGCTCACCTCGCGCTCCACCAGTCCCTGAGCCGTCAGCCGGTCGACGAGCCTGCTCGGGCTCGTCGTGGTTTCACACACGAGTAGCTCCCCGAGGCCGACCAGTGTCAGCGGTCCGAAGTCGTCGAGAACGCGCAGCACTTCTGCCTGAGATGGAGTCACCCCCAGCGGTCGCAACTGTGCTGCCAGCTGCCGGTTGCCTTCTCGCTGGATCGCCAGAATCAGATACCGCAACTCTTCCGCGGTCCTCACCGCACTCGCCTCGTCCCCACCACTGCTCCTGCTCCCACGTACGACCGCCACCTGAAACATTACACGGCACCTATTGCTCGACAGTAGATGTCGTGTAATCTAGTTACACGACATCTACTATGAGGAGCAACGCCATGAACACCGTCTCGGACCCCATCTCACGCGTGTCGGTCATCAGCACCGGCACGGTTGCCATCCGCCCCGAACATGTCGGACCGACGCGGAAGAACACCTATGTTTGGCTGTTCACCGCACGCCGATGGACCGACCCGAGGCCGATCAATGTCTTCGTCATCGAGCACCGAGACGGCCTGGTCCTGTTCGACACCGGCCAGGACCGAGCTTCGGTCACCGACCCCGATTACTTCCCGGGTGGGCTGAACGGTCTGGTCTACTCCCGGCTCGCCAAGTTCGATATCGAACCGGCGCAGACGCTTTCGGCCGGAGTCCGCCGCCTCGGGCACACGCTCGGCGACGTCCATACCGCTGTGCTGTCGCATCTGCATCAGGACCACATCGGCGGGCTTCCCGAACTCGGTCGCTCGGACATCGTGATCGACCGGATCGAGTGGGACTCCCTACGCAAACCTCTCCCCGAGGCCCGAGGACTGATGCCGACCCACATCGACCTGCCCGGCCTGCGCTGGAAGCAGGTGGAACCGGAAGGTTTGGCCGATCCCGCCATCCGCCCCTTCGAGCGCGGACACGATCTGTTCGGTGACGGCAGTCTGGTGCTGCTGCGCACACCCGGCCACACCCCGGGATCGCTGTCGATGCTGGTGCGTCGCCCCGGGCAGCATCCACTGCTGATGGTCGGTGACCTCACCTACGACGACCGCCTACTCGCCGAAGGCCATCTGCCGGGAGTCGGCGACAAGCGGCAGATGCGAACCTCGGCAGACCTGGTGAACGAACTCCGCACGGCACTGCCCGGACTCGTCATCCTGCCCGCTCACGATCCGGGCGTGAGCGCGCGACTGGCGCGTGCTTTGTCGAACCCGCCGGTCGCCATCCGGACGCAGGCGACATCATGAGCAGCGAACAAGCCGCACGGATGCGTGTCGCAGCGACTCCGGACCAAGTGCGAGCCGTGCTCCTCGACCCGCTGTCGCTACCCGAATGGAACTCGGCCTTTCTTCGAATTGACGGCCGACCGGAGGCGGTGACCGGCGAACCCTATCGGTTGACCGTGCGCCCAGGACTCTCCGGAACCTTCGACTACGTCCGCATCGAACCCGGCCGAATCGACACCCGCTGGAGCGTGCCGGGATTCACCGAACTCGGCAGCTGGCACATCCAACCCCACGGTGCCGCAACAGAAGTCGAGCACGCATTCGGTCACGAAGGTCCGCTCGCCGCGGTGCTCGCGCCGGCCTACCGCTCGGTCGCGCGAATACGGCTCACCCGGCTCGCCGCAAGACTCGGCCACACCGAGCCGTCGTCATCGCATTCCGCCGGCCCGCAATGAGTGCGCCCGACAGCGCGTGCTGATTCGGAGCGCTCGTCCGGTGCCGGGTGACGCAGCGCGACGAGGCCCTGGTCGAACCACACCTCGATGCCGGCGGGGCGGCGGATCGCGACGGTGTCGAACGTGCGCCCGCCGGTGTGTTGGCGGTCGTTCAGCTCGCCCAGCGCGGTGCGGGTCAACCGGACGGCCTGCGCGGCAACGGTGCCGTGGCCGCAGCCGGACAGTTCGGCGGTGGCGGTGAAGAACCGGACCGGCCAGCCGCCGTCCGGCGTCCGCCCCGGGCCGAGGAACGCCGCGTGCGAGGTGCCGGCCGCAGCAGCGACCGCACGCCGGTCCGCGTCCGTCGCCGCCGGGTCGTCGTCGGTGGCGGCCGTGGGGCTGCCGCCCCGGCCGTCGCGCCGCACGCACGCATCGACCACCGTGACATCCGGCCAGGACATCGGCCCACCTTTGACGCTCAACGAACCGGCAACCGGGAACGGGGTTCCGCCGAGAGCCGGACCTGGCCGCCACGGCCGACCGAACGCGTCCCGGAGCGTACCGTCCTGCCTCAGACGGTGCCTTCCTGCACCGGATAGTCGATGACGACCACGCCGCCGGTGGCGTAGTTGACGACATCGGCGGCCGCCCGCTGGCCTTGCGCCGACGCCCGAGCCGCGGCCAGGGCGGCGGCGTCAGCGAAGTCGCCTTCGAAGACCACGAAATACGGTGCTTCCCCGTTGGTCGCCGCCACGTCGAAGCTGTAGCGCCACGCAAGCAGGCCGGGCATCTCCATCACCAGCGGAAGGTGTTTGGTCACGTAGTAGTCGCGGAAGTGGTCAGGGTCGGCGGGCTTGGGATACAGAACCAACAACTTATGCATGACGACCTCCGTCCAGATCAGGGTCGGTGTGTGTGAGTGCGATATCCAGTACCGCGGTCGGTTGAATCGTCATATGCGCAGGTTAGGGCTTGATGTGTGGTCGAGGGAAAGACCGGAACGGGATAGGCTCAGAACGGATCGTTATCAATCGACAGGGAGGGCATGTGGCGCCGGATACGGTGAGCCTGCGGTACTTTCTGGTGCTGGCGCAGGAGTTGAACTTCACCCGCGCGGCCGCACGGATCGGTATCGCACAGCCCGCACTCAGCGCCCGGATGCGCCGATTGGAGGCGGAACTCGGCACGAGCCTGCTGGTCCGCAACACGCGTAGCGTCGTATTGACCACGGCCGGTGCGGCTTTGGCGGAGTCCGCGCCGCCCGCGCTGGCGGCGCTGGACCGGGCATGGGACACCGCCCGGAATGCGGGGGCCGGTGAACTGGGCACGCTGCGCATCGGATACAGCCTCAGCGCCGGGGCCGAGACGGCACCGGCCCTGGTGGACAGGCTCATTCGCAGCAGCCCTGGACTCGAGGTCGGCGCGGTCCCGATGGCGACACCGGAGATCTCCCCCGCGGTCGCCGACGGCCGCATCGATGCCGGGATCACCCGCGGTGAACAGCCGGGTCGTGGCGTGCGCCGGTTCCTGCTGCGGCGTATGCGCGTCGGGGTCCAAATGGCACAGCATCATCCGCTGGCCGAACACCCGGAGATCGAGATCGCCGATGCGGCCGCGTATCCGCTGCGACTCCCCGACCGTACGGCCAACCCCGTGATCCACGATCAGCTGTCCGCACTGTTCCGCGACATCCGGCCGAACCCCCGATTCCACACGCCCGCAGTCTCTTTCGACATATCTCAGCGCGACTTACGCGACGGGCTCACCCTCGCCCCGGCCGGTGAAGCCGCGGTCACGGCATCACCGGCCGGTCTCACATGGCGACCGCTGCGGGGCGCACCCACCTTGACGATCCACCTGGTCCTCCCGCGCGTGCAGTCACCACTACACCGCCGCATCCGTACCGTCGCCAAAACCCTGGCGCACGAGCTGCACTGGCTGCCGGACTGACGCGCAAGAGGTCAAGCGAGACGGACGTCTGTGGTGGCGAGGCCGAAGACCTTGCGCCCGGCGGACTTCGCGGTGATGACGACGACGGCGGTCTTGCTGAATGTCGGACACGACCTCGATACGCCGGCGGATCAGCATCCGATGATGGCCTTTGCGATCTGCTTGCCTGGAGGTCGGGTCGCTGCGCCCTGTATTCGAGAAAGACGTTCTGTGCCTCGGGTGTCTGGACGTGGGGAACGTCCTCCTGATGCGCTTGTTGGGCTTGGTGTCCCGTCGCGGTAGGAGGACGTTCTATGGGTAACGGTAGTGGGCGTGTCCCGGGGTGATCGCAACCGAAACGTGCGTCTGGCTCGGTTGCGAGAGTTGATTCCGGCGAGCAACGCGATCGTCGGGATCGACCTGGCCGAACGCAAACAGATGGTCGTTGTCACCGATCATGATTCGAAGGTGCTGGCGCGCAGAACATTCCGATGTCGCGCCTGGGACCTGGGTGCCGCGCTGGACTGGGCTGCAGATCATGCCGCTCTAGCGGGGTTTGCTGGAGTGAGCGTGGCGTGTGAACCGACTGGTCATCGTTGGCGGGTGCTCGGGCAGTTGGCTGCGGACCGAGGCATGTCGTTCGTGTGTGCAACCGGCGATGACCGCCCGGTCGCGCCGCGCGGAAGACCTCAATGATCTGCGAACGTGATGCGGAGATCGCCACTCACGGCCGATTCAAACCTCCGATGACCTCAACCGCCGCCTGAGGGCGGCGCATTGAGCGGTCGGTCGGGGGCGGAGCCCTACTCGGCATCGAGACACTCGTGATCTCGCCTGTAATCCTGGGCAGCCCCGACCTGTCGTCACCACATCCCGATTACACGCTGCAGGGCAACCAACCCATTACCGCTATGCAGGGACACGACAGACCTGGGCACCGACCGAATCGCTTGACACAAAACGCCTTACGCTGATTACAGGGCGTTCTACAGGCGAATGTCGATGTCCACAGACGCTGTCCTAGCCTCAGTCGAGGCTAGGAGTCCCTCCGTCGCACTCGTCGGCCAAGGCCCTCGGGCTGGGCCAGTGCCCCTCGAATACCGCAGATCTCGAATACCGTCACTCCACCGGGTGCTGCCGCAGCGTCGCGTAGACGCAATGCGAGCGAGCCGCAGTGTGTGAGTCCCTGCTCAATCGCGTGCAGCGCAGTCGTTGTCGTACGTGCCTGTGCGCCAAGGGCGCTCACCCTCCCGGACATCGCTCGATTCTGCTAGAAACCGCCCTTCACCACCCAGTAGTTCATCCAACCGGAGGGAATTCCTCAGCGCGTAAGTGTCCACAAATCGATAAATTCTCGACACGCGGGACGAGGCTCTGAACGATGCATAAACACCTTCGGCATGGGTCCTACGCTTGCTCCGACGAAATAGCGCGCCGGACGCCAAGCGCAGAGGAAGGCCGAGGGTTGCCCTAGATGCACGCGTTCGTGGACGAGACCACCACCAGCCAGAGTCACCACGGCCCGGGACGGGCGTCTCGCTGACGCTTCGAATGCCCTGATGGGTTCGCCTCGTCTCGGGTGGGGCTCGTGGCCGGCCGGGTCGTATTCACGGCCGGGGCCGGGGTTCACCTGCTGCGTCCATCGCCGCCGAGGGTTGGCGTCGGATTCGCTACCGGTGGTAGGGGATCGCTGTATGCGGCCGTTGCTGTTTGCACGAAGGATCGGATCAACGGGTTGGTGTCGCCCTCGTTCCAGACCACCACCACCCTGCTCGGCGCCATATCGATGAGCGGGACCACGGCCAATCCCTCGGGCGCGGTGTGCCCGAGCGGAGTGATGCCGACGGTGCCGTTCCAGAGCACCGCCTGCATACATTCCTGGACGACCCGCACCACCGGGCCTTCGCGCGGTTCGCCGCCGTTCCAATAGGTCTGCCAGATGGGGTCGGTGCCGTCGGGGAACTGGAACCAGCGACGGCTGGCCAGGTCGGCCAGCTTCAGGTGGTCGCGATGGGCCAGCGGATCGTCGGCGCGCAGTACCGCCCCGACCGGGTCGGTGCGCAGTTCACGCACGATCAGGGCGGTGTCGTTGAACGGTGCACGGGTCACGGCGACGTCGACCAGTCCGGCCTTCACCCCGCAGGTGGGGTCGGTGAGGTCGGTATCGCGAATGCGGATGTCGATCTCGGGGTGCTTGCGGCGGTAGGCGGCGGCCAGCCTGGTGATGCCGGGGTCGGTGGCGTCGCCCAGAATGCCGATGGTGAGGTTCGTGTTTCCGGCGGCGGCGGCCACCCGTGTGCTGACGCGGTCGACGTGATCGAGCAGAGCGCGTGCCTCGTCGAGCAGCACCGCCCCGACCCGGGTGAGACCGACTCCGGTGGGCGATCGGTCGAAAAGAGCGGCGCCGACCTCCGACTCCAGTTGCTGGATGGCGCGGCTGAGCGGCGGTTGGCTCATGTGCAGTCGGGCCGCGGCGCGACCGAAATGGCGTTCCTCGGCGACGGCTACGAAGTAACGCAGCGTGCGTAGCTCCACGCTGGCACGATACCCGTTCGGTATCGGCATCACAGAACAGGTCTTGGACAGCCCTGACATCCGGGCGGTGCAATCGAAACATGACCGACGAAGCGAACAGCGACGAAAAGAACTCCGGTGCAACAGTTTCGGTAGTGCGTCCCGGCGAGGGTGAGACGATCATGTTGGGTGCCACCCGAATGCGTGTTCTCGAGGACGGTAGCAATACCGGGCACCGTCTCGGGATCGCCGAATCCGTCTTGGCCCCGTACACTCCGGGACCGCCGCAGCACCGGCATGCCCAGCACGACGAAGGCTTCTACATCATCTCCGGCGCGGTGCGGTTCACTGTCGGCGACACCGACTACGACGCGACAGCGGGCACGCTGGTGATGGTCCCACCTGGGGCCCCGCACACCTTCGCCAACATCACCGGCGAGCCGGCCGTCATGCTCAGCACCTTCACACCCGACCTATATGTGCAGTACTTCCGCGACCTCCAGGACGTGGTCGCCGGCGGCCGGGAACTGACACCGCAGGTGAACATCGACGCGATGAGCCACTACGCCACCGAGCCCGCCACCGACCTCGCCTGAACCCGAGCGGGCCGGAGACGCGCTGCGCCGCGGCCCGCATCCCTCACCGCTGGATGGAATCGTGAATATCGCGTATTGGATCGTTGCCGGCCTGCTCGCCCTGTTCTACCTCTGTGCAGGTGCGCTGAAGATCACCCGAAGCCGGGATCAACTCCGGCCCATGATGGCCTGGGTGGACCGCATACCGCTACCCGCCGTCCGGGCCCTCGGCGTGCTCGAAGTACTCGGCGCGCTCGGGCTGATCCTCCCACCACTGACCAGCCTCGCGCCGCGGCTCGCGGTCGCCGCGGCCATCGGTTTCGCACTCCTACAACTCGGCGCGATCCCGGTCCACCTGACCGGTAAAGACCGACAAATCGGCCTCAACATCACACTTCTTCTCGCAGCAGCCGTGACCGTGTGGCTGGCGACCCGCGTGTGATCTCCAGCCACGACGCGAAACCGCTTATGCGTTCTTCGTCCAGACCCTCACGCGCAGAACGTATTTCCTTGCCGCGTACCGAACGATCGGGCCACAGGGCTCAGCCGTCCTTCGTACCCCTGATCTGCGCCGACGCGGGACAGAGTGTGGGTGTCAGAGTTGCCATAGCCGGTGTCGACCACCCGGCAGCGCGAGTCATGCACTCCGCGCCGGGATCTGGTCGATGGGTCGTCGGGCAGCCGGTGCAGCAACGCAGAACGCGTCGACCGACCCGTAGCGGGCGTGATCTCCACGCGAGGAACCGATCGCGTCCCTCGGCGAGCAGAGAGGACTCTGAGCGGCACCGCAACATTCTGGGCAACTTCTCACGATCACCCCTCAGGTCCGAGGGCCGAATCAGATCTCGAATCCGGCGTTTACGGAGCCAACCGCGTGGATACTCACACCACGGAACTGCGCTCCCGCTGGTCAGCGGGTCGCAGTACTGTGTGGTGCCCCCGGCAGGAATCGAACCTGCGACCTAGGGATTAGAAGGCCCTTGCTCTATCCAACTGAGCTACGGAGGCAGTGGGTTCCACGATGGCCGACATTGGCCGTGCTGTCCAGCAGGGCAAGTATAGCGACCGTCCAGATGGCTAGGTTCTTAGCATTAGCAACATTTCAGCCACCTGCGGCGCATGGGCCGAGCGAGTCGCGGGATGATCGACATCGCACCTCCGATCCGTTAGCCACCATATCGGCCCAAACCCCACCGGGCCACGCATTAACGGCCGACTACGCTCAGTCCCATGTCGTCACCGCAGGACCCGTCCGTCGCACCTGATCTCGAAACGGGTAAATCGGGCTCCGCGGCGACCTTCGCGACCATGATGGTGCTGGCCGGTGCGATCGCGGCGGTGGTCGCCGCGATGATCGTCGGACTGTCGGCGGCACAGGCGTTGACCCTGCTCGGCATTCCGGATCCCGGACCGCTGACCACCTATGGTCTGCCCGCGCTGCGGGCGCTCGCCGATCTGTCCGCCGCATTGACCGTCGGCTCGCTGCTGTTCGCCGCGTTCCTGGTGCCGCCGCAGGCGAACGGCCTACTCGATGTCGGCGGGTATCGCGCGGTTCGGCGCGCCTCGAACTTCGCCGTGAGCTGGGCCTGCTGTGCGGCGCTGCTGATACCGCTGACGGTGTCGGATACCACCGGGCAGCCGGTGAGTCAGATCTGGCGGCCGGAGCAGTTGTGGCGCGCGATCGGTCAAGTGGATCTGGCCCAGGCGTGGCGCACGACGGTGGTCTTCGCGCTCATCGTCGCGGTCGGTTGCCGACTCGCGCTGCGCTGGGGGTGGACTCCGGTGCTGTTCGGCGGTGCGGTCGTCACGATGATGCCGCTGGCGCTGACCGGGCATTCGTCCGCGGGCGGTGCGCACGACCTGGCGACCAACAGTCTCATCCTGCACCTGGTTTCCGCCGCGGTCTGGGTCGGTGGATTGTTCGCGGTGCTCGCGTACGCGATGCGCGGCGGCGGGCACACCGATATCGCCGCCCGGCGATTCTCGCTGACCGCCACAATTGCCTTCGTCGTAATCGGCGTCAGCGGCGTGATCAACTCCTGGGTGCGGGTGCCATGGAGCGATCTGTTCACCACCACCTACGGCCGACTGGTGATCGCCAAGGCGTGCGCGCTCGCGGTGCTCGGCGGGGTCGGATATCTGCAGCGTCGCGCCAGTCTGCCCGCACTCGCCGCGAACCCGCGCGACCGCGCCGCGCTCATCCGATTCGGTGGTGTGGAAGCGCTGATCTTCGCGGCCACCATGGGGCTGGCCGTGGGGTTGGGGCGAACGCCGCCGCCACCGCCGACCAGCGTGCCGACACCCACCGAGGTCGAGCTCGGCTACAACCTGGACGGTCCGCCATCGGTGTCGCGACTGCTGTTCGACTGGCGCTTCGACTTGATCTTCGGCACGCTGGCCATCGTGCTTGCGGTGCTGTACCTGATGGGGGTGCGGCGGTTGCGTGCGCGCGGGGACGCCTGGCCGATCGGGCGGACCATTGCCTGGTTGTCGGCCTGCGCGATCCTGCTCTTCGCCACCTCGTCAGGGGTCGGGCGGTATGCGCCAGCGGTCTTCAGCGTGCACATGGGACAGCACATGGCGTTATCGATGCTGGCGCCGATCCTGTTCGCGCTCGGTGGTGCGGTCACCTTGGCGCTGCGGGCCCTGCCGGCGGCCGGCCGCAACGGCATACCCGGTCCTCGGGAATGGATTCTGGCGGCGGTGCACAACCCGGTCTCGCGCTTTCTGACCCATCCGATCGTCGCGTCGGTGATCTTCGTCGGCGGGTTCTACGCGCTGTACATGGGCGGTATCTACGACACGTTCGTCGATTCCCATGCCGCGCATCTGATGATGAACCTGCACTTCCTGCTCAGCGGCTATCTGTTCTATTGGGTGGTGATCGGCATCGACCCGAAGCCGCGTCAGGTGCAGCCGCTGACCAAACTCGGCATGGTATTCGGCTCGCTGCCCTTCCACGCTTTCTTCGGCATCGCGCTGATGAGCATGACCACGGTGATGGGCGGGTGGTTCTTCCGCAGCCTCGCCCTCGGCTGGAACAACGACCTGCTCGGTGACCAGCGCACCGGCGGTAGCCTCGCATGGGCGAGCGGTGAGGTGCCGTTGGTGGTGGTGATGCTGGCACTGCTCATCCAGTGGTCGCGCAGCGACGCCAAACTCGCGAAGCGAACCGATCGGGCCGCCGACCGCGACCATGACGCGGAGTTGGCCGCCCACAATGCCATGTTCGCCGAATTGGCCAAGCGTGATCGAGGAATACGTCATTGAGTTCCATCGAGGTGCAAGCGTGAGTGAGCGGGGTACCGCGGTGGTGGAGAACAGGCACGCCCGACGGGTGTATAGATCCGATGTGCGCGCGGCGCGCAGACGGCTGGCCGGACAGGTGCGCAAGACGCCGGTATTCCATACCTCGGTCGTGGGACCGAACGGGCCCGTCCCGGTCACGCTCAAGCTCGAGTACCTGCAGCACGGCGGGACATTCAAGGTGCGCGGCAGCTTCAACGCGCTATTGGAGTCGGCCGAACAGGTCGATCAGGTGGTCATCGCCTCGGGCGGGAACGCCGGGATCGCGGCCGCGCTGGCCTCCGCTCGCCTCAGCAAGCTGTGCACCGTGGTGGTCCCGGAGTCGGCACCGCATACCAAGGTGGCCGCGATGTGGTCCTACGGTGCCGAAGTGCTCTGGCACGGAACGACTTACGCCGAGGCCTACCGCTACGCGACCGAGCTCGCGAACGAGCGGGGCGCCATGCAATTGCACGCCTACGACCTGCCCGCGGTGGTCGCCGGTGCGGGTGTGGTGGGGCTGGAGCTGGAGGAGCAGGTGCGTGGGCGGCCGCCGGTGCTGGTCGCGGTCGGTGGCGGCGGGCTGGTCGCCGGGATCGCGGCGGCGCTCGGGCGGCGGCAGCAGGTGGTCGGGGTCGAACCGGAGGGTATCGCGACGCTGAACGCCGCATTGCACGCGCAGCGGCCGGTGGATGTGAATGTCGCCAGCATTGCGGCGGAGTCCTTTGGGGCCAATCGGATCGGGGATATCGCGTTGGATATCGCGCGGCGCTATGACGTGCGGTCGCTATTGGTGACCGATGACGCGATTGCGACGGCTCGTGAATATCTGTGGCGGGAGTTTCGGATCGTCGTGGAACTGACAGGGGCGACCGCGCTGGCCGCCGTGCAGAGCGGTGCGTATGTGCCTGCCGAGGGGGAGCGGCCCGTGATCGTGCTGTGTGGTGCCAATACCGACCTGTCGGTCTTGTAACTCGCGCTGGTTTCGGCAACGAACACGGCGCCATCGCTCGTCGATCTCACCATGGAGTGATCGGGACCCGGTCGAGTCCGCTCCCCCTCCGTCGATCGCACTGTATGAAGTGGCCACTGTCCACATGTTTCGAAGTTGTCCACATTCGGGAATCGGGGCGGCCGGATGGGGTCCGGAGACGTCAGGCTGAAGAGGTCCTCATATGCGAGGACGGACACCTGAAGCGACACGGATCGAAACGTAAAGGGGCGCAACGATGTACGAAGCGATGGTGACCGTGATCGGCACGGTCGTGACCCATCCGATCAAGCGCGATCTGACCAATGGGGAGCAGGTGGTGACCTTTCGGATGGCGAGCAATTCCCGGCGGTTCAATCCCGAGACCGGGGAGTGGGTGGACAACGGAACGCTCTATCTCACCGTCAGCTGCTGGCGTCGGCTGGTGCTCGGCGTCGACGCCTCCCTGCGCCGCGGCGATCCGATCATCGCGCACGGCCAGCTGCGCTCACACGAGTACCGGGGCCGGGACGGCGCGGAACGCCGCGATGTCGAGATGCGCGCCACCGCGATCGGCCCTGACCTGTCCCGCTGCACCGCGCAGGTGGTCCGGCGCGCGGTTTCGGGCGTGGCGTCCGGACCCAGTACCCTGGCACGGAATAGTTGTGACCGATCCAGCGCTGATGATCGTGCACGCGTCGACGGCCAGGAGCCGGGGGAGGGCGCGACGTCCCTGTCTTCCGCACCGCCCCAGCTCGCTGATCCCGAGCCCGTAGACGCTTGACCGCACGGCCGGATACTCCCGGCGACAGTGGTGGCTCTGTTGCATTCCATCGATACCCACACCGATAGGCTTTCCCGTATGGCTGAGTTCATCTACCAAATGAAGAAGGTTCGCAAGGCGCACGGCGATAAGGTCGTGCTCGACGATGTCACCTTGAACTTCCTTCCCGGCGCGAAGATCGGCGTCGTCGGCCCCAACGGCGCGGGTAAATCCAGCGTGCTGAAGATCATGGCCGCACTGGACCAGCCGAATAATGGCGAGGCCTTCCTGGCCCCGGGTGCCACGGTCGGCATCCTGCAGCAGGAGCCGCCGCTGAACGAGGAGAAGACCGTTCGCGGCAATGTCGAGGAGGGCCTCGGCGAGGTCAAGGTGAAGCTGGATCGCTTCAACGAGATCGCCGAACTCATGGCCACCGACTACTCCGACGAGCTCATGGACGAAATGGGCAAACTGCAGGAGTACCTGGACCACGCCGATGCCTGGGATATCGATTCCCAGCTCGAGCAGGCCATGGACGCGCTGCGCTGCCCGCCGCCGGACGAGTCGGTCACCAACCTCTCCGGTGGTGAGCGCCGCCGCGTCGCACTGTGCAAGCTGCTGCTGAGCAAGCCCGATCTGCTGCTGCTCGACGAGCCGACCAACCATCTCGATGCCGAGAGTGTGCTCTGGCTGGAGCAGCATCTGGCCTCTTACGCCGGTGCCGTGCTGGCCGTCACCCACGACCGGTACTTCCTCGACAATGTCGCCGAGTGGATCCTCGAACTCGACCGTGGTCGCGCCTACCCCTACGAGGGCAACTACTCCACCTATCTGGAGAAGAAGGCCCAGCGCCTCGAGGTCCAGGGCAAGAAGGACCAGAAGCTGCAGAAGCGCCTCAAGGAGGAGCTGGCCTGGGTGCGGTCCGGCGCCAAGGCCCGTCAGGCCAAGAACAAGGCTCGCCTGGGGCGGTACGAGGAGATGGCGGCCGAGGCCGAGCGGCACCGTAAGTTGGACTTCGAGGAGATCCAGATCCCGGCGGGTCCCCGTCTGGGCAGTGTGGTCGTCGAGGTCGAACATCTGGACAAGGGTTTCGGCGACCGCCAGCTCATCAAGGATCTGTCGTTCACCTTGCCGCGCAACGGCATTGTCGGCGTCATCGGCCCGAACGGTGTCGGTAAGACCACGCTGTTCAAGACGATCGTCGGGCTGGAGTCGCCCGATAGCGGTGAGGTGAAGGTCGGTGAGACGGTCAAGCTGAGCTACGTCGACCAGAACCGCGCGGGTATCGATCCGAAGAAGAATGTCTGGCAGGTCGTCTCCGACGGTCTGGACTTCATCGAGGTCGGCAACCAGGAGATGCCCTCGCGCGCCTATGTCAGCGCCTTCGGCTTCAAGGGGCCGGACCAGCAGAAGCCCGCCGGGGTGCTCTCCGGTGGTGAGCGCAACCGGTTGAACCTCGCGCTCACTCTCAAGCAGGGCGGCAACCTGATCCTGCTCGACGAGCCGACCAACGACCTCGACGTGGAAACGCTGAGTTCGCTGGAGAACGCGCTCGAACAGTTCCCGGGCTGCGCCGTTGTCATCTCCCACGACCGCTGGTTCCTCGACCGGACCTGCACCCACATCCTGGCGTGGGAGGGCGATAGCGATAACGACGCCAAGTGGTTCTGGTTCGAGGGCAACTTCGAGGCGTACGAGGCCAATAAGATCGAGCGTCTCGGCATCGAAGCCGCCCGGCCGCACCGGGTGACGCACCGCAAGCTCACCCGCGACTGAGTTCGGCACTCGGCGGGGCGGTCGGTGTACCGCCTCGCCGGGTGGCCTTTCGCCGCTGCGGCGGCTGGACGCATGTCCCTACCGCATCGGACCGATGCCGACCGGGGTGGCGGATGAGATTCCTGGTGTCGCGAACCGGCAGCTCCGGGTAGCTTCGTCTCCGAGCCGATCCGCGCCCGGTGCAGTACATCGGCGACCATGCCGTGGAAGGTCACGGCGCCCGCATTGACGATGCCGCGGCCGGAATGCGGTGCCAGCAGCTCGATTCCGTCGCGCAGGAGGTCGCGTCGGTCGGTCGCGACGTGCAGTAGCGACATGGCCCTCAGCAAGAAGTCGACATCACGTGATGTCGAATCGATGCCAGCGCCGATCACCCGGGCTGCCAGTGCTGCGGCTCGATCGAATTCTCCTGGGCCGCACCAGTACAGCACCGTGTACGTCGGCGGCGCGCTCGTCGAGATAGCCAGGCGCCTCGAGTGTCACGTCGAGGACATCGAGTTGGTGGTGCGGGATATCGCGGCGTTCGGCCGGAAGGAGTTTCGCGGTGCCGACATGCGCGATGACGGACGGCACTGCCTCGGTCAGCCCGAATTCCTAGAACGCGGCCGCCTCCTGTGCAGACGTGGTGTGGTCGCGGTCTGATGGGCGAGTTGTGCGGTGAGGCTGTGCACCATCACCTGCCGCAACTGCGCCGTTGGGCTGAACTCGACGATGTCGGTGCCCGAGGTGACGATCGGTGTGTGCGCGGGCGGCGCGTAGCAAGCGTCGCCGGTGCGATACTGCTGGTCGCGGTCCGGATGGCGCAGTGTCAGCA
Organism: Nocardia sp. CA-119907; assembly: GCF_050955995.1. Lineage (NCBI taxonomy): Bacteria > Bacillati > Actinomycetota > Actinomycetes > Mycobacteriales > Nocardiaceae > Nocardia > Nocardia sp. CA-119907. Next base: position 7,813,573 of record NZ_CP192091.1, on the reverse strand, counting down.
GTACCGACACCACATAACCCCAATGCGCGCACTGGCACCGATCCTCCGGCAGGCCCTGGAACAACGGTGTCGCGTCGACGTCGGCGCGCAAGGTCTCGAATGCGAGGGTGTACCCGTCGAGCTCGACGTAGCGGCCTCGATCTCGGGTGTGGCGAGCTGGACCGGGGCCTCTTGTTTGCTGATGCGTGGCATCGCGTTCACTGCCTCTCGATATGTCGGTGGATCCCGTCACGAACAAGGTGTGAGGTCTCGCGTCACGACGTGACGTGCGCGTGAATCACAGTGGAACCCGAATTCGATCGGGCTACGGCGTGCACCGGCGGGCGCAGTCCGAGCAATCCACCATCCGCACCACCGAACGGCATTCGGAACCGATCCGCCTCGTCGGCTGGCCGCCCGCCGTCGACCCGGTAGCATCCGCGCATGACGACATCGAACGGTCGTTCCGCCGAAGGAATTGCGGAGAACACGCACCGGGCGGTGTCCGCATCGAAGGAAATACGGTCGACACACATCCGGCCACAGATCTGACTATGGTTGGAAACGTGCATGCGCAGGCGCAGTCCGGGCATTGGGTCGCTACCACCGCGATCGCGTCTACCTGACGTTGCCGGTCCGATCGGGTGCTATGCCGGGATCATCGACCTCGGCAATCAAGCAGCGAACGCTACGGTATCGGTGAACACCCTGCATTTAGAAGGGAATTCACCCCCGCGTCTGCAAGGCACAGCTACTCTCGGACCGGCGTCACTTTGTTGCGGAACCGAATCCGAGGAGTTGGCGAAAAAAATGACTGTCTCGTCCGAATTGTCCAGCGCGGCGTGGGCCGCCGGGTTGCCGCAGTCGCTGCGCGGCGAACTCGCGACACTCGAGGAGGCGTATTTCCGCCACGTCGACGCGGGCGATGTGGACTGCGCGATCACCGGGATCACCCAGATCTTCCGGCGGCATATGGAGCTCGCGATGACCCGCACCGCCGGGCGGGCCCTAGTGCGGGTGTACCACCCGGACGACGGCTCCGGGCTGGGTGCCGCGGTGCAGCTGGTCACCGACGATATGGCGCTGCTAGTCGAATCGATCACCTCGTCGCTGAGTCGGATGGGCGTCAGCGTGAGCGAGGTGATCCACCCGATCTTCGAGGTGACGCGCGATGCGGACGGACGGCTGACCAGCGCCGCCCCGCACGAGGTCGACAGCAACGGCAGCACCGGTCTGCGCGAATCCTGGATGCACCTGCAATTGCATCCCTCGACCAGTCGCGCCCTACTGGACCGGATCGAACAGTCGATGCCGGATGTGGTCGCCGACGTGCGCCAGGTCATCGGCGATACCGAGGCCATCAAACAAGTGCAGAGCAATCTGGCCGACGAACTCGAGCTGGCCGCCAAATCCGGCCACGCGCCGTTCTCCGATGCCGATCTGGTCGATACCGCGAATCTGTTGCGCTGGTTGGACAGTGGCAATTTCACCGTGCTCGGCTATGCCCGCTACCGGCTCGGTGGCGACGAGGGGCAGACGACCTCGAATCCGTTGCCCGGCACCTGCCTCGGCGTGCTGCGCCCGGATGTCGGCACCGACTTCCGGGTGCCGGTCACTGCGGGCGACCGGCCGCTGCTGATGCTCACCCAAGGCCTGGTGCCAGCAACCGTGCACCGCTCGGTGTACCCCTACTTCATCGGTGTCGCGGACTTCGACGAATCCGGCACGATCGTCGGCGAGCACCTGTTCATCGGTGTGTTCACCGTGACGGCGGTGCATGAGAACGTCCTCGACATTCCGGTCATCGAGCGCCGGGTGCGCTCGGTGATCGAGCAGAGCGGTTTCGATATGGATTCGTTCTCCGGCCAGGCCATGCTCGAGGTCATCCAGTCGTTCCCGCGCACCGAACTGTTCTCCTCCGACGCCGAGACCATGCGCCGCACTGCCACCGCGGTCCTGAATGTCGGTCTGCGCAGGCAGGTTCGGCTGTTCCTGCGTTCGGACGGTTTCGGCCGATTCGTCGCATGCCTGGTTTATCTGCCTCGCGACCGCTACACCACTCGGGTGCGGCTGGAGATGCAGGAAATCCTGGTCCGCGAACTGGGTGGCGTCTCCATCGACTACTCGGCGCGGGTCAGCGAAAGCGAACTGGCCAGTGTGTATTTCACGGTGCGCATGCCGGAGACGGAGGTCGGGGTGCTGCGTGAGGGGGTCACCGTCGCCGACACCTCCGAGGCCAATCGGCTGCGCATCCAGAATCTGCTCGCCGAGGCGACGCACACCTGGGATGACCGCCTCAACGATGCGGTGAGCACCTCCACCGTGCTGGATCCCGGCGTCGTGCAGCGCTACGCCGAGGCGTTTCCGGAAGCGTACAAACAGGATTTCGCCTCCGACCGCGCACTGGCCGATGTCGTGCGGCTGGAGCGGCTGACCGAGGGCTCGATCGACCAATACCTGTACCGCCATGCGGATTCGGTACCGGGCTCGTGGCGGTTCACCCTCTACATCGGCGGCACCGGCATCTCGCTGAGCCAGGTGCTGCCGGTGCTGCAGAGCCTCGGCGTCGAAGTTGTCGATGAGCGGCCGTACCAGATCCTGTTGGATCCGGTGCTCGGCGATGAGGGCGGGGAACGCTGGATCTACGACTTCGGCCTGCTGGCCCGGCCGGAATTGCTGCGCAGTTCGCTGGATAAGGATCTGGACGCCGAACTGCTGGAGTCCTCGGCCCGGGCCGACGCGCTGGCGACGGCGGAACTGGGGCTGCACGATCGGTTCACCGCGGCCTTCGAGGCGGTCTGGTACGACCGAGCCGAGGCGGATGCGCTCAATGAACTCGTGCTGCGCGCCCGGCTGCCGTGGCGCGCGGTGTCGATCCTGCGGATGTACGCGAAGTACCTGCAGCAGGCTGATTTTCCATACAGCCAGGCGAATATCGCCAGGGTCCTGCTCGCGTATCCGGATATCGCGAAGCTGTTCGTCGACCTGTTCGCGGCGCGGTTCGATCCGGATACCGAATCGGCCGAGCACGCCGCCGAGTTGGAGACCCGGGTGCGCGGCCGCGTCGACGAGGTCGTCAGCCTGGACGCCGACCGCATCCTGCGCGCGATCCTGTCGCTGGTCAAGGCGACATTGCGGACCAATTACTACGTGACCGACGCCGCGGGCAATTCGCGCGGGTACGTCTCGGTGAAGGTCGAGCCGCGCGAGATCGCCGAATTGCCCAAGCCGAGGCCACAATTCGAGATCTTCGTGTACTCGCCGCGGGTCGAGGGTGTGCATCTGCGCTTCGGTCCGGTAGCGCGCGGCGGGTTGCGCTGGTCGGACCGGCTGGAGGATTTCCGGACCGAGATCCTGGGTCTGGTGAAGGCGCAGGCGGTGAAGAACGCGGTCATCGTCCCGGTCGGCGCCAAGGGCGGATTCGTGGTCAAGCAGCCGCCGGCGGCCACCGGTGATCCGACCGCGGATCGGCAGGCGCTGGGTGCGGAGGGCGTCGAATGCTACCGGACATTCATCTCCGGTTTGCTGGATGTCACCGACAATGTGGACCGGGCGACCGGTGCCGTCCTGCCGCCCGCGCGGGTGATCCGGCGCGACGGCGATGACACCTACCTGGTCGTTGCCGCCGATAAGGGCACCGCGACGTTCTCCGATATCGCCAACGATGTGGCGCAGCGCTATGGATTCTGGCTCGGTGACGCATTCGCCTCCGGTGGTTCGGCGGGTTACGACCACAAGGCGATGGGCATTACCGCCAAGGGTGCCTGGGAGAGCGTGAAGCGCCACTTCCAGGAGATGGATATCGACACCCAGACTGAGGATTTCACCGTGGTCGGGGTCGGCGATATGAGCGGTGACGTCTTCGGCAACGGCATGCTGCTCTCCGAGCACATCCGGTTGGTCGCGGCATTCGACCATCGGCACATCTTCCTGGATCCCGATCCCGATGCGGCCACCTCGTTCCGGGAGCGACAGCGAATGTTCGCGCTGCCGCGCTCGTCCTGGGCGGACTACGACACGTCGCTGATCAGTGCCGGCGGTGGTGTCTGGGATCGCACCGTGAAGTCGGTGCCGATCAGCCCGCAGGCGCGAAAGGCGTTGGGGCTGGCCGATGATGTGGTCGCGCTGTCACCGCCGGAACTGGTGCGGGCGATCCTGCTCTCGCCGGTGCAACTGCTGTGGAACGGTGGTATCGGCACCTACATCAAGGCGAGCGCCGAGACCAATGCCGAGGTCGGCGACAAGTCCAATGACGCGGTGCGGGTCAATGGAAATCAGTTGCGGGTCAAGGTGATCGGTGAGGGCGGCAATCTGGGCGCGACCGCGCTCGGCCGCATCGAGTTCTGCCGCAACGGCGGCAAGATGAACACCGACGCGCTGGACAACTCGGCCGGTGTGGACTGCTCCGACCACGAGGTCAATATCAAGGTGCTGCTCGACGGTGTGGTCAGCGCGGGCGGACTGCCCGAGGCCGAACGCAATCCGCTGCTCGCCTCGATGACCGATGAGGTCGCTCGGTTGGTGTTGCAGGACAACGTCTCCCAGAACTTCCTGATGGGCATCTCGCGGGCCGAAGCGCCCCGGATGCTGAATGTGCACCAGCGGCTCATCGAGGATCTGGAGGCGCGTCGCGGGGTGGACCGCGAGCTGGAGGCGCTGCCGTCGCAGGTGGAGATCAAGCGCAGGCTCGAGGAGGGCACCGGTCTGGCCTCGCCCGAGCTGTCCAATCTCATGGCGCACGTGAAGCTTTCGCTCAAAGCCGATCTGCTCGAGACCGATCTTCCGGATATCTCGTACTTCGCCAGCAGGCTGTCGCAGTACTTCCCGACACCGTTGCGAACTCGGTTCGGCACCGCCATCAAGCGGCACCGGCTGCGTCGGGAGATCACCACCACGATGGTGGTCAACGAGATGGTCGACTACGGCGGCATTACCTACGCCCATCGGCTGAACGAGGAAATCGGCGCCAGCACGACCGATGCGGTGCGTGCATTCGCGGCGGCCAGCGAGATCTTCGACCTGCACGATATGTGGGCCCGGATCCGGGCCACCGACGCCGCGGTGTCGGTGCGCGACGAACTCGAGCTGGAGACCAAGCGGACGCTGGACCGCGCCTCACGCTGGCTGTTGAGCAACCGCCCGCAGCCGATCGCGGTCGGTGCGGAGATCAACCGGTACAGCCGGGGTGTGCGGGAGCTGGCCCCGAAGGTGCCCGGCTGGCTGCGCGGACATCACGTCTCGACGCTGACCGATCAGTCCGCCGAAGTGATCGCCCGTGGCGCGCCCACCGACCTCGCCACCGAGGTCTTCGCGCTGCTGAATCTGTTCCCGCTGCTCGATGTGTTGGATATCGCAGATATCACCGACCGCAGCGGTGAGGAGGTCGGCTCGCTGTACTACGCGCTCAACGATCACCTCAAGATCGATTGGCTGTTGCAGGCGGTCAGCCACCTGGAACGCGGCGATCGCTGGCATGCGCTGGCCCGGCTCGCGCTGCGCGACGATATGTACGGTTCGCTGCGCTCGCTGACCCTCGACGTGCTCTCCGGCGGTGACCCGGAGGAGACAGCGGACGAGAAGATTGCATACTGGGAGTCGAAAAACCAGTCCCGGCTCGGACGCGCTCGGGCAGCGCTGTCGGAGTTGTTCGAGTCCGGAACCCACGATCTCGCCACGCTGTCGGTTGCAGCGCGGCAAGTGCGAAGCATGGTGAGCGGGGTGGGCGCCCAATCGGAGGTACCTCGTTGACGAGTTCGTTGAGCGGTAGCGGAAAGTCGCAGGGCGGCAGCCGACTACTGCCCAAGCGTTTCCACGCCAAGGTGGACGTCAGGTGGTCGGATATGGACGTGTTCCAGCACGTCAATCACGCCCGCATGGTGACGCTGCTGGAGGAGGCGCGGATTCCGTGGCTGTTCGAGGACGGGCGTCCGACCGCGTCGCTGCGTACCGGCTGTGTGCTGGCGGACCTTCGGGTCCGCTACCGCGGTCAGCTGCGGCACGAGGACACCCCGCTGGATATCGCAATGTGGATCGAGCAGCTGCGGACGGTTGATTTCACCATCGGTTACGAGGTGCGCGCCAATGGCGCGGCCCCGGACTCACCGCCCGCGGTGCTCGCTTCCACCCAGATCGCGGCCTTCGATATGCGGTCGCAGCGCCTGCGTCGGCTCACCGATACCGAACGTGACTACCTCGCCGAGTGGAAAGAGTGAACGATTTGCCCGGGGCGTTCGGGCGGCGGATTCGGGTCGCTGGGCAGTAATGGCTGGCTCTGCCGCGCTGCAGCGGTCGTCGGCATCGGCGGCCGTATGGTGATGGCTGAATCCGGTTGCGCAGCGGTGGTGGCGGACTGCGGTCGTCGTGCGGTGGCGGCCGCGATGTGGTGATGTGGGAGTACTGATGTCGGGACAGCGCGTCCTGGAGGTTTCCGATCCGGCCGAGCGGGAGAATCTGGCGACGTTTCTGAGCCGGGCCGTTCGGTTGGATCCCGCGGCGGTGGTGCGTATGCGCCGTCGCGGTGAACGGTGTGTATCCGCTTGGGTGGCAACGGGTTTCGAGGCGCTCGCGGTGCGTACCGTGGTCGCCGAGCTCGGCGTCGACGATGTCACCGTCGGTGCCGATCTGGTGCTGGCCGGTTTGCCGTCCGGCAGTCCGATCGATCTCGGCTATTCGATGGATTCGGCCTGGCGTGGTGCGCTGCCGCCGGATGTCGGCTTCGAACATGTCGACGATGTGCCCGCGCGCACCCTCGTCGAACTCGCCGAACGGGGCGCGGCATTGGCCAAGGAACACGGCAGCAGCCATGGCCCGCCCGCGTCCCTGCTCGACCAGACGGTGCTCACCGTCTCGGGGGCGCTCGCCCAGGTCCAGGTCCCGATGCGCGTCGTATTCGCCCTCACCGCAATGGATTTCATCCCGCACTCCGGTGACAAGGCCGACCCCCGCCGCATCCCGCCCACCGAAATCGTCCGGGTCCGTGCCACCAAAACCTGGCTCCGCCTCGATGCCCGCTACGGCTCTGTCGCGCGCCGTCGAGGCGGCGCCATCCCGCTCACCCCCAGCTGATTCCTGCGCGGCCACCCCAACGCCTGTCGCGCGGAAGCCAACCGCCACAAAGGGTTAGGTGACGCCGACCGAACGCAGCAGGGCGGTCGTGCCCGCCGCGGCGAGGATGACCACCAGCATCGGCTGGTTGCGCCAGGCCAGCACGCCACCGACCAGAACCCCAGCGGGCAAGGCGCATCCCAGATGGCCGGAGCCGGTGGGCACAGTGGTGATGGCGACCATCGCCGCCAACAGGACGACCGCGCCGATCTCCAGCAGCTTCGTTGCTCGCTCCGGGAAGCGGATACGGTTGCGCAGCGCGGGGCCCGATGAGCGGAAGGCGTAGGTTCCGGCGGAGAGTGCGGACATGGCCACCAGCAAGATCGGGGTGCTCATGCCTGCGCCGCCTCGGTCCTTGGGTCTGCGCAGATGAATCGCCTGCTCACGCCGCCTGCGCCTCTCCGGGCTCGGCCTTGCTGTCGCCGTCCCGCGAGATTGCGAAGAACAATCCCGAAAGCGCAACCAGCACAGGCATTCCCGCGGGCAGGAACGGCGCACTCGCCACGGCCGCGATCGCTCCGATCAGCGCCGCCCGCAAGGTGCCTCGCGCCCGCAGCGCGGGCATGATCAGCGATAACAGCACCGCGGGGAACACCGCGTCCAACCCGATCGCACCGGTATCGGGCACCATCGTGCCGATCAGCGCGCCGATCGCCGCACCGCCGGGCCAGGCGATGAGCACACCCAACCCGCTCACCCAATACGCGGCCCGCCGACGCGCGATATCCGGCTGGGCCAGGGCCAGTGCGACGGATTCGTCGTTCATCACATGGACGCCTATCCGGCGCCGCCATCCGGTGCCGACCACATCGGGCACCGAAAGCCCGTACGGCAGATGCCGGGCATTGACCAGCAGCCCGGCCAGTACGGCCGCGATCGGGCTGCCGCCCGCCGCCATGATCCCGATGAACAGGAACTCCGCACCGCCCGCGAGCACGACGACCCCGAGCACAATCGGAACCCACAGCGGAAAACCGGAGGTGACGGCGGTGGCGCCGTAGGAAACACCGATCAGCCCGACCGCGAGCAGTACCGCCGCGATCCCGGCGAGTGTGTCCCGATCGAGTGTTCGCCATATCGAACGCATGTAGTTTATAGTGAACATGGCGGGACGATTCGTCAATATGGTTCTCTGTTGGGCGGTCAACTGTATTGACCCACCCCGGCCGGCTTCGCCGGGCTGCCATCCCCCTAGTCGACGGGAGCGCGCATGGACCAGGATCCGACGACGCCGCAGGCAGTGATCGCCGCTGCGCTGCGCCGGGAGCGCACGCGCGCCGGGCTGTCGCTCACCGAGGTTGCCAACCGTGCGGGCATCGCGAAATCCACACTGTCCCAACTGGAATCGGGCACCGGAAATCCGAGCCTGGAGACCATGTGGGCACTGTGCGTTGCCCTGGATATGCCCTTATCGCGGCTGCTCGACCCGCCACGCCCGACCGTTCAGGTGATTCGCGCGGGGGAGGGCCCGGTATTGGTCGCCGCGGAATCCGACTACCGCGCCACGCTGCTGGCGGCTGGACCGGCCAATACCCGACGTGACTTCTTCCGGATCACCGCGGAACCCGGCCACGCCCGCAGATCCGACCCGCACATTCCAGGTGTGATCGAGCATGTACTGCTGGCCAGCGGCCGCGCCCGCACCGGCCCGATCGACGCACCCGTCGAACTCGGACCCGGCGACTACATCTCCTATCCGGGCGACGCTCCCCACGTCTTCGAAGCCCTAGCTCCCAACACCTCGGCGGCTTTCGTCATCGAGTACACCTAGTCGGAAATCGTCGGCCGCGGACTGGCCGGTGTGGCGTGCATCGATCGACCCCGTGGATCCGAACGTGGTGACCAAGAACGCGTGCGGCGAATGAACGCGAGTCCCAGCCCGACGGAACCGATCCGGTCAGGAGTCAGGCGGCACCCTCGCCGAGATACTGCAACCACACCGGATCCAGCTCCGCGGTGGTCGACAACAGCCGCCAGTGCGGTCCCTTCGGTGAGACCAGTGGCGAACGCAACGTCCAGCCCAACTCGGTGAGCAGTTTGTCCGCCTTGCGGTGATTGCACGGGGCACAACTCGCGACGCAGTTCTCCCAGGAATGCTCGCCGCCGCGGCTGCGCGGGATGACGTGATCGATGGTCTCTGCCTTGCCACCGCAATACCCGCAGCGATAGCGGTCGCGATGCATGAGGGCGGCGCGGGTCATCGGGACGCGTGCGCGATAGGGCACATGAACGTAGCTGCGCAGCCGGATGACCGACGGAATGGTGACGGCGGATTCGGCGGAATGCACCACCGAGCCCTGCGGGTCGTGGTGGACGGTATCGGCTTTATCGCAGATCAGGAGCACCACGGCGCGGCGTGCGGACAGCGCGGTGAGCGGCTCGTAGGTGGCATTGAGAAGCAACACCCGGCGCTTCAACCAGTTGGCGGTCTCGTTCTGGACCGGCGTGAGGTGCGGATTGTGGTGAGCAGGCTCACCGGTGCGATGGGCACCCGGATAGTGATCGGACAAGATGTGCAGCGGAGTAGCCCCCGACCCACGATTGTGGACGTCGGCGGGCTGGAGTTGTCGGTGCGTCCTGGCCTCGTGTGATCGGCCGTGCCGCTGCTTCATGGGGACCCCGGTTTCATAGTTATCAAGATCATGTGGTATCTCGGCAGAGACTGCCACCCAGTTGACCATGGAATGCGCACTATTGCACGGTGATTTCGCACAATGTCGGATGAACTGTGGTTGAAGGGCCGCCCGTTCGTGACGCGGGCACAATGGAGTGCGGCCCATACGGACCGAGCGAGAGGACCTGATGACTTCCGGCGAGCAGACAGCGACGTCGTTCTACGACGCGATCGGCGGGGCGGCGACGTTCCACCGGATCATCGCGGCGTTCTATCGAGAGGTGGCGGCCGACGAGGTATTGCGCCCGCTGTACCCGGAACAGGACCTCGGACCGGCGGAGCGGCGGCTGCGCATGTTCCTGGAGCAGTACTGGGGTGGACCGCGCACGTACTCCGATGAGCGTGGGCATCCGCGGCTGCGAATGCGGCATATGCCGTTCAAGATCGGTCCGGTGGAGCGCGATGCGTGGCTGCGCTGTATGCGGATCGGCGTTGCGGAGATCGAACCGGAGATTCTCGACGATGAGCATCGCAAGGCATTACTCGATTACCTCGAGATGGCGGCGAATTCGCTGGTGAATGCCGCTTGGTGAGATCGTCTCTGTTGAGTTCCCGCGTAGTCCCGAGGTTTTCGACGCACGTATCGGATGCTGAATATTTGCCAGATATCTTCGCATCCGGCTGAGCCTGTGCGAATTTGCCGAAAATCTTTGGCACTATTACGGATGTGACTGATACACCTGCCGTCCCGGCGCCGGTGGATCGCACCGCCCAACCTTGGTGGCGGTCGGCCATGTTCTACCAGGTCTATCCGAGATCCTTCGCGGACTCCGACGGCGACGGGATCGGCGATCTCCGCGGGATTCGCGACAAGCTCGGCTACCTGGAACTGCTCGGGGTCGACGCGCTCTGGATCTGCCCGGTGATGCGCTCGCCCATGGCCGACGGCGGTTACGACGTCGCCGATCCGCGCGATATCGACCCGCTCTTCGGCGGTATGGCGGCAATGGACGAGCTGATCGCCGAGGCACACGAGCGCCATCTCAAGGTGACCATGGATCTGGTGCCGAACCACACCAGCGATCGGCATCCGTGGTTCGCGGCGGCACTGGCCGCGGCACCGGGTAGTCGGGAACGCGAGCGCTATATCTTCCGCGACGGTCGCGGACCCGACGGCTCGACACCGCCGAACAACTGGCCGAGCATTTTCGGCGGGCCCGCCTGGACCCGCGTCATCGAGCCCGACGGCCGGCCCGGCCAGTGGTACCTGCACATATTCGCGTCCGAGCAACCGGATCTGAACTGGGCAAATCCAGAGATCGCCGCCGATTTCGAGCAGACGCTGCGCTTCTGGCTGGATAGGGGCGTCGACGGGTTCCGCCTCGATGTCGCGCACGGTATGGCCAAACCGGACGGTCTGCCCGATATGGAGCGCGTCGAGACCAAGATGCTGGTGCACGACGATGACGATCCGCGTTTCAACAATCCCGCCGTGCACGAGATCCACCGCCGTATCCGCAAGGTCCTCGACGAATATCCGAACGCGGTCTCGATCGGCGAGGTCTGGGTGGACGACAACACCCGCTTCGGCGAGTACGTCCGGCCGGACGAACTGCACCTGGCCTTCAACTTCCGCCTCGCCGAGACCCCGTTCGATGCCGACGCGGTGCGTGCGGCCATCGACAACTCGCTCGCGGCCGTCGCCCCGGTGGGCGCGGTTCCCACCTGGACCCTGTCCAATCACGACATCGCACGTGAGGTCACCCGGTACGGCGGCGGTCCCGTCGGAGTGGCGCGGGCCCGCGCGATGATGATGGTGGAGCTGGCACTGCCCGGCGCGGTCTTCATCTACAACGGCGCCGAACTCGGGCTGCCCAATGTCGACGATCTGCCCGAGGCCGCGCTGCGAGATCCGGTCTGGGAGCGCTCCGGACATACCGAGCGCGGCCGCGACGGCTGCCGGGTGCCGATTCCGTGGGAGGGCGCGGCACCGCCGTTCGGATTCACCACGGGCGAGTCCTGGTTGCCGATGCCGCCGGAATGGGCGGCATCGACGGTCGAGGCGCAGTTGGAGGCGTTGGGCTCCACCCTGTCGCTGTATCGGATGGCAATCGAATTGCGTGGTGTCCGACCGGAATTCGCGGGTCCGCGGATCGAGTGGTACGGCAGCCCGGCCGGTTGCCTCGCCTTCCGGCGGCCCGGTGGACTGGTCTGTGTGCTGAACGCCTCGCCCGTGCCGATCTCCTTGCCGCCCGGTGAGGTACTGCTCGCCAGCGCCCCGTCGGAGAACGGTCAGCTGGCCGCGAATGCCGCCGCCTGGCTGGTGTGATCACACAACACGAGCTCGACCAGAACGCGAACTACTACACGGCATCGTCTACCGTAAGTCCGTGAGCATTCTCGAGACAGTGCTGATCTTCCTCGGCATCCCGCTGGTGATCTACGGCGCGATCGCCGGATTGTCGTTTCTCGGCAAGCCACTGCCCGGCGAGAAGCCGGTCCACTTCGACCTCGGTCAGAAGTGGACCCAGCCTGCCGTGCTGTGGAGTGCTACCGACGAGGTGACCGGATCGGGTCACCACACTGCAGAGTCGTCGCATGAGCACCATGCGGCAATCGAATCCACCGAGGTCGAGCTGATCGGAGGCCGGGCAAGTGGCAAGTTCTAATTGGCCCGCGGTAGTCGAATCCGAACTGCCGCACGGTTCGGTGGTCACCAGCAGCGGCCGCGTCTCCGGTGTGCACGAGGCCGGTGCGGTGTTCAAGGAAGCCCCGTTCAGCGATGACGAGCGGCTGGCCATGGACAACGTGCTCACCGAGGCGACCCGCGCGACCAAGGTGCGCTTCAACGTCTACATCGGCGATCTGGGAGCGGATCCCGCAGCCGGTGCGGACGCGGTCTTCCCCGCAACCCCCGAGGCGGCGCGTTCGGTGCTCATCGCCGTCTCGCCCAACGACAAGGCCGTAGAGGTCCGTTCCGGCAGCGAGATCGCCGACCGGGCCAACGACCGCGTCTGCCAACTCGGCGTCACCGCCGCCCTGAGCTCCTTCCGTCAGGGCCAGCTCATCGACGGTCTGATCTCCGCGGTCCGCGTCATGGCCGCCGCCATCGGTCGCTGATCCACCGGTTTCACCGCGGCGCGTTCACCTGCGAAGGTGGACGCGCCGTTTGCGTTGTGCCGCACGGAACATCGGCCTGCAGGCTTGGGAGAGATGCGAAACGGGGCGTGCCCATCATGACGATGGGCACGCCCCGTTTCGTGTAGCCCTCAGTGTCGCGAGCCCGTTCAGCCCTGGGCGTCGAAGGCGCGGGCGCGCAGTGAGCGTTCGATGCCCGCCTTGCCCTCGGTCACCAGGCGGCGCAGGGCGGGCGGATGATCACCGGCGAGGAACTTGTCCGCCGTCGCCACGGCATCCTCGCTGATCGCCCAGGCAGGGTAGAGGCCGACGACGACGGTTTGCGCCACCTCGCTGGAGCGGCGCTCCCAGACACCGGGCACATCGGCGAAATAGCGGTCGACATAGGGCGCGAGCAGCTCACCCTGGCCTGCCGGTGCGAAGCCGCCGACGATCGAGCGAGCGGTGATATTCGGCACCGTATCGTCGGACATCACCGTATTCCAGGCCTGCGCCTTCACCTCGGCAATCGGCCGCGCCGTCGCCGCCGCCGCGGCCTGGCGCTTACCGGCCGCGGTGGGGTCGTTGGCCAATTCCTGGTCGATGAACGGGGTGTCGAGGCCCTCGGCATCGATCTCGCCCGCCGCCGCCAGCGCGGTGACCAGCCGCCAGCGCAGATCGGTGTCCACCGCCAGACCGGACAGACCGACGTTGGCCGGATCGCCGTCGAGCAGTTCGCGAAGCACCTCGGTGTGCCAGGCCTGCAGCCGCGCGCCGGTGAGCGCATTGACGAAGGCGAGCTGATGATCCGAGCCCTCCGTGGCCTCGCGGGCCAGTTCCAGCAGCCGGTTGGCGTATTCGGTCCAGCCGGTGGTGTTGGCCCACTCCGGATCGGCGTAGCTGCCGATCGCGGTATTGGCCTGCATCAGAAGTCGCTGCACCACACCGATTTCGGTCTCGGTGCCGATTCCGCGCTGCACCAGGGCGACGAAGTCGCGTGCGCGCATCTCGGCCTGCCTGGTCATCTCCCATGCCGCCGACCAGCACAGCGTGCGCGGCAGCGGTTCGACGACTTCGTGGATGCGGTGCAGCACCACATCGAGCGAATCGGGATCGAGACGCACCGAGCAGTAGGTGAGATCGTCGTCGTTGATCAACACCAGCTGGCCGCGTTCCACGCCGACGAGTTCGGGCACCTCGGTGCGCTCGGCCGCGTCGAGGTCGAGTTCGATGCGGTTGGTGCGGACCAGCTTTCCATCCCGTTCGCCGTACACGCCGATCGCGAGGCGATGCACGCGACGCTCACCAGCGCCCGGTTCCGCACCCTCCTGAACGACCGCGAACCTGGTGAAACGGCCGCCGGGATCGACCTCGAAGTCCGGACGCAGGATATTCAGTCCGGTGGTCTTGAGCCACTGCGCGCCCCAGTCGGACAGATCGCGGCCGGAGGACTTCTCCAGCGCCGAGAGCAGATCGTCGAAAGTGGCATTGCCGTAGGCGTGTTCGGTGAAGTAGTCGCGCAGACCGGCGAGGAACGCTTCCAGCCCGACGTAGGCCACCAGCTGCTTGAGCACGGAAGCGCCCTTGGCGTAGGTGATTCCGTCGAAGTTGACCTCGACCGCGTGCAGATCCGGAATATCGGCGGCGATCGGATGCGTGGACGGCAGCTGGTCCTGGCGGTACGCCCAGGACTTCTCCACATTCGCGAAAGTGGTCCAGGCGCTGGTGTATTCGGTCGCCTCGGATTGGCACAGCACCGAGGCGAAGGTCGCGAACGACTCGTTCAACCACAGGTCGTCCCACCACTTCATGGTGACCAGATCGCCGAACCACATGTGCGCCATCTCGTGCAGCACCGTCTCGGCCCGCCGCTCATAGGACGCGCGGGTCACCTTGGACCGGAAGACGTAGTCCTCGAGGAAGGTGACGGCACCGGCGTTCTCCATCGCGCCCGCATTGAATTCCGGGACGAACAGCTGGTCGTACTTGCCGAACGCGTAGGGCACACCGAAGTTCTTGTGATAGAAGCCGAAGCCCTGTTTGGTCTCGGTGAACAGCCGATCGGCATCCATGTGCTCGGCGAGCGAGGAGCGGCAGTAGATGCCGAGCGGGATGGTGCCATGGTCGTCGGTGTAGGCGTCGGTCCATTCCGCGTACGGGCCCGCGATGAGCGCGACCAGGTAGGTGCTCATCTTCGGGGTGGTGCGGAACAGGTGCTTGCCGGGATCGGCGAGCAGCGTATCGACCGCGGCTCCGTTGGAGATGACCTTCCAGTTCGGCGCGGCGGTCACGCTGATATCGAAGGTGGCCTTGAGGTCCGGCTGGTCGAAGCAGGCGAACATGCGCTTGGCGTCGGCGGTTTCGAACTGCGAGTACAGGTAGACCGCGTCATCGGTGGGATCGACGAAGCGGTGCAGGCCCTCACCGGTATTGGAGTATTCACAGTCGGCCTCGACGACCAGTTCGTTGCGCTCGGCCAGACCGGTGAGTGTGATGCCCTTGGACTCGTCGTAGTCGGCGATATCGATCGCGGTGCCGTTGAGCACGGCCGAGCGGACCCCGCGGGCGACGATATCGATGAAGGTGCTCGCGCCCGCGGTCGCGGTGAAGGTGACCGTGCTGCGGGAGAAGAAGGTCTGCTCGCCCGGCTTCCCGGCCCCGTCGGTCAGGTCGAGGTCGATGCGATAGTTCTCGACCTGCACTGTCGAGGCGCGTTCGATCGCCTGGTCGCGAGTCAGGTTCGGTGCGGACATGGGACTCCTTCGTTGGTCGAAGAACATGCGCGGGCGGGCCGCCCGGCGGGCACAGCACTCACCACAATGCCACCTCGGTAAGGTTGCCCGCGCGGAAGTTTTTCCCATAAACCCTATCGACCAGGATCGGAGCGCGACGTGAAGCACATCCACGCCGGAAAGGTGCGCGACCTCTACGAGGACGGCGACACGCTGCTGCTCGTGGCGTCGGACCGAGTGTCGGTCTATGACGTGGTGCTGCCGACACCGATCCCGGATAAGGGCGCGCTGCTGACCCAGCTGTCGAACTGGTGGTTCGAGTACTTCACCGACGTGCCCAACCATGTGGTCTCGGCGACCGATGTGCCCGCGGAATTCGCCGGTCGCGGCATTCGGGTCAAGCCGCTGAAGATGCTGCAGGTCGAATGCATCGCGCGCGGCTACCTGACCGGATCGGGGCTCAAGGAGTACGAGCAAACCGGCACCGTCTCCGGTATCGCATTGCCGCCGGGGCTGCGCGATGGCGACAAACTGCCCGAACCGATTTTCACGCCGTCCAGCAAGGCATCCGAGGGGCACGATGAGCCCATCACCTTCGCGGATGTGGTGAACCAGGAGGGGCGCGAGGTCGCCGAGCAATTGCGTGAGCTGACCTTGCGGATCTACACCCGAGGTGCCGCGCACGCCGCCGAGCGCGGTGTCATCGTCGCCGACACCAAGGTCGAATTCGGTTGGGACGGTGACACTCTCACCCTGGGCGACGAGGTGCTGACCTCGGACTCCTCGCGCTTCTGGCCCGCCGCCGAATGGGAGCCCGGCCGCCCCCAGCGCTCCTTCGACAAGCAGTTCGTCCGCGACTGGTCCACCTCCACCGGCTGGAACAAGGAATATCCGGGCCCGGAGATCCCCGCGGACATCGTCGAAGCCACCCGCCAGAAGTACATGGAAGCCTACGAACTCATCACCGGGCAGGTCTGGGGCGCAACCCGCTGACCGATGCGCAGGTCCGGGGCGGCATACAGCGGCTACTGGGAGATCCGGAGTGGCTGTACTCGCTGACGCCGGACAGGTCCGAGGCGGCGCGCTTCGCTGATCGTTGGGGCAGCTTTGGCGCGGCGCATTTCGGTGGCCGCTGGGGAGATCTGGCGCGGGTGCACTGCGCTGGCCGCTGGGAAGATTTGGTGCGGCCAACATCGCTGACCGCTGAGCAGACCCGGGGCGGCATCCAGCGTCCTGGCGGGTGCGGAAGCGGTCAGCTGAGGTGTTGGGTGAGGCGGTCGAGGTAGGGGCGTTGGCCGTTGCCGAGCTTTTCGTGGGCGGTGGGCAGGTCGAACCAGGCGGCGCGGTCGATTTCCGGGAAGGTGGCGATGCGGCCGGATTTGGGCGGCCACTCCAGATCGAAGGTGCCGGGCACCACCTCGGCCGGATCCAGGTCGGCCTCGACGGCCCAGACGGAGAGGTTCTTGGTGGATTTGCCACTGCCGTAACGAACCTCGCCGAGCGGCACCCGCTCGCCTTCGGGCACCGGTAGGCCCAGTTCCTCGGTGAACTCGCGGACCGCGGCGTCCTCGGGGCTCTCGCGCTCCGGCTCGTATTCGCCCTTCGGAATCGACCAGGCCCCCGCATCCTTACGCGCCCAGAACGGTCCACCCATATGTCCGATCAGGACCTCGACATCACCGGAGCTCCGGCGGAACAACAGAATCCCGGCACTGAATTTCCCTGCCACACCCAGCAGTCTGCCGCCTGCCGCAACTAGACGCGCACGCGACACGGCCCCACCCGTCGGTGCCGCTACCAGATCTGGCGGGGCCTCCGTGCGCGCCGGGCTGGCCCGACGTGCGACTCGGGCAGCCTGTCGCACGTCGCAACCGCCACTCGTCCCTGATCGATGCGACGGGGAGGGCGGGTGCGGTGGGTCAGGGGCGATGGTGGAGGTGGGCGGCGCGCAGGGTCAGGTAGTCGCGTTCGGGGGAGCTCGTGGTGTGGTGGGCGGCGGCGGTGTAGTGGGTGATGGCGGCGTCGAAATCGCCTGCCATTTCGTGTAGGTGGCCGCGGACCGCGTCGAGGCGGTGGCTGCCCGCCAGTTGATCGTCGAGGGTGTCGGTGAGTGCGAGGCCTGCGGCGGGGCCGTGGACCATGGCGGTGGCGACGGCGCGGTTGAGGGTCACCATCGGGTTCTTCGAGATGCGCTCGATCATGTTGTACAGCGCCAGGATTCGCGTCCAGTCGGTGTCCTCGGCACGCCGGGCCTGTGCGTGCAGCACCGCGATCGCGGCCTGGATTTGGTAGGGCCCGGTGAGGCCCGATGTGAGGGTGCCGGTCGTCAGCGTGGTGCCCTCGGTGATCAGCGCGCGATCCCACAGCGCGCGGTTCTGCTCGGCGAGCGGAATCAACTCACCGTGCGGCCCGGTGCGTGCGGCCCGGCGGGAGTCGGTGAGCAGCATGAGCGCGAGCAGCCCGGTCACCTCGGTGTCGTCGGGCAGCAGCCGGTGCACTGATCTGGTCAGACGGATCGCCTCGCCGGACAGATCCGTCCGTTGCAGGTCGGGCCCCGAGGTGCTGGTGTGCCCCTCGTTGAAGATCAGATACAGCACGTGCAGCACCGACCCCAGCCGCTCGTGCCATTGCGTGTCACCGGGCCGGGCGAACGGCCGGTCGAGGGTGGCCAGCTTCTTCTTGGCACGCGTGATCCGCTGCGCCATGGTCGCTTCCGGCAGCAGGAAGGCGTTGGCGATCTCCGCCGTGCCGAGCCCGCCGACCGCGCGCAATGTCAGTGCGATGGCACTCGCGGGCGACAGTGCCGGATGGCAGCAGAGGAAGAACATGGCGAGCGTGTCATCCCGATCGACGGCCTCTGCGTCGGGCACATCGCGTTCGAAAACCGTTGTCTCTCTGCGCCGCCGAGCCACTTCGGCGCGCACCGTATCGGCCATCCGCCGTTGCGCGACCTGGATCAGCCACCCGCGCGGATTGTCCGGCAGACCGTCGGCGGGCCACTGGGTCGCCGCCGCGAGCATGGCCTCCTGCAGCGCATCCTCGGCGGTGTCGAAATCACCGAACCGGCGCACCAAGGTGCCGAGGACCTGCGGCGCGAGTTCGCGCAACAGGTCCTCGATGCCCGCGGGCAATGTCGTGCTCATCGGCGACTATTGGTCGGTGGCCGGAACACCCATCACCGCGCGCACCTCGATGCGCTCACCGATCGGCTGCCCGCCCGGCCCGGGCGCCGCCGACGCCTGCGCGGCGATCTGCAGCGCGCGCTCCGGACTGTCCACATCGACGATCCAATATCCGGCGAGGAATTCCTTGGTCTCCGGAAACGGCCCGTCGGTGATCACCGGCGCCGAGCGCCCGTCCGAACTGACCACCCGCGCGTCTTCCGGTCCGGCCAGTCCCTGGGCGTCGACCAGCTCACCGTTCTTGGCCAGCTCCGCACCCAGCGCCCGCTGGAAATCCAGATGCGCCTGGATCTCTTCCGGCGTCCACTCGGTGATCGGGGTGTCGCAGTTGGCGGCGGCTCCGTAGGTCTTGAGCAGCATGTACTTCATATCCGGTCTCCCTGGCCTTCGGTGCGCCCTTCCGGCGCGTTCGCGATGAGGTCGGAGCCCGCCGCGTCGATTCGACACATCCTCGAATAGCTCGCCGTGATCCACATCACAAGGGTGTCGCGGGATCGGCGAGCCGGTCCGGATCGACCTGCTGGCCGATCATGTCCTTGATCCGGTCGGTGACATCCCAGATGTTCACGTTCATTCCCGCCAGTACCCGGTTGTCGGCGTCGAGCCAGAACGCGACGAACTCGCGCTTGGCCTCATCACCGCGCACCACTACCCGCGCGTACTCGCCGGGCGCGGCGTAGCCGGTGTACTCCATGCCCAGGTCGTATTGGTCGGTGAAGAAGTAGGGCAGCCGCTCGTATGACGCGGACTTTCCGAGCATGGTCCGAGCCGCGACGGCGGGCTGGTTCAGCGCATTGGCCCAGTGCTCCACCCGAATCGGGCGGCCGAGCACCGGATGCTGCTCCTCGGCGATATCGCCGACCGCGACGATATCCGGGTCGCTGGTGGCCAGGCCGGCATCGACGAGCACGCCGCCGTTGGTCGCGAGCCCGGCGTCCGCGGCCAGCTCGATATTCGGACGCGCGCCGATCGCGACCAGCACCGCATCCCCCTCGATGACGGTGCCATCGGCGAGCCGTACACCGGTCGCCAGATCCGTCTCCACATCATGAGTGGTGATCTCGCTGACCTGCGCGCCGAATCGGAAGTCGACGCCGTGGTCGCGATGCAACTGCGCGAAGACCCGGGCCATTTCCGGCCCGAGCGCCGCCAGCAGCGGCAATTCGGCGGACTCGACAATGGTGACCTCGACCTGGGCGGCGCGCGCGGCCGAAGCGACCTCCAGCCCGATCCAGCCCGCCCCGATGATGACGAGGCGGCGCGCGGTGCCGAACAGCTCGATCAGGGTGTCGGAATCGCCGATGGTGCGCAGGGTGTAGACGCCGCGGGCGTCCATACCGGGAATCGGCAGCCGACGCGGTGTCGAACCGGTCGCGAGCGCGAGCTTGTCGTAGCCGAGCGTCGAACCGTCCGGCAGCGTCACGGTTTTCGCGGTCCGATCGATCGCGCCGACCTCCGTGCCCAACCGCACGTCGATATGGTGATCGCGGTACCACTGGCCCGGATCCACGGTGAATTCCTCGAGCGATTTCTTGCCCGCCAGATGTTCCTTGGACAGCGGTGGACGCTCGTAGGGCAGATAGTCCTCGGCGCTGATCAGCGTCACGGCTCCGGCGAAATCGTTGTCGCGCAGTGCCTCCGCCAGTTTGGCCGCGGCCAGACCGCCACCGACGATGACGAAACGCTGATCAGAGGTCATTGCGGACTCCTTGTCGGGAGGGCACCGGATGCCTGCGTCTCAACCCTACTGGGACCCGACGCCGCCTTTTAGGAAATCGGTGACCGGCACGGGAACGAATCGCGCGGCTTCGTGGTTGGCCACGGGTAGCGGTGTGCCGAGCCACCGCGCTAACTGCATGCGATGGAGAGGAACAGGTCATGAGCGAGACGACCACCAAGAATGTCGCCGATTTCTGGTTCGACCCGCTGTGCCCGTGGTGTTGGATCACCTCCCGCTGGATCCTGGAGGTCGAGCAGGTCCGTGATATCGAGGCCCGCTTCCACGTGATGAGCCTGTCGGTGCTCAACGAGGGCAAGGAGGGGCTGCCACCGCAATACGAGGAGCTGCTCGCCACCGGCTGGGGTCCGGTCCGGGTCGCCATTGCCGCCGCGCAGGCGCACGGTGACAAGGTGCTGTCGCCGCTGTACACGGCCATGGGCACCCGCATCCACAACCGGCGCGAGGAGTACACGCGCGATTCCCGCAAGGAGACCCTCGCCGCGGTGATCGCGGATTCGCTCGCCGAGGTCGGCCTGCCCGCCGAACTCGCCGCGGCCGCCGAGAGCACCGAATACGACGAGGCGCTGCGCAAGAGCCATCACGAGGGAATGGACAAGGTCGGACCCGATGTCGGCACGCCGACCATTCACATCAACGGCACGGCGTTCTTCGGTCCGGTGCTGTCGCGGATCCCGCGCGGCGAGGAGGCCGGGAAGCTGTGGGATGCCGCGGTCACCCTGGCCGACTACCCGCATTTCTTCGAGCTGAAGCGGACCAGGACCGAGGATCCCGCCTTCGACTGAGCGCGCTGCGTTACGGCACGGGTTTCGGCGGCAGCGCCGGAACCTCGCCGTAGCTGCTCGGATACGGACCGGCCGGGGGCGCACCGGCCGGTCGGTTCGGCCGCCAGAACAGACGGCCGTGCCTGCTGCGGTCGCGCAGCGCCCACATCCGCCAGGTCAGCACCGGATGCGAGGCCATGGCATTGATGACCCAGACGAAGAAACCCTTTTCGCCCGCGGCCCGGTCGGCCATCTCGTCGAAGCCGACCAGTTTGTTCAGATACTTGCCGGCGGCCAGGGTGCCCATGGCGGCCGGTGCACCCACGTGCCGGTTGCAGTAGCCGTGGTTGTCGGCGGTGTACTCCTGGGACCGGATCAGCGAGCTGCCGATGATCGGCAGCGACGGCGCGACGAACATGCCGAGCTGGCGCCAATACGAGGTGTGTCCGGCCGCGATATGCCCGACCTCGTGACCGATGATGAAGGCGAGCGCATCGGGTTCGCGTGCGGCGCCGCCGATTTCGAACAGATCGCTGTAGACCGCGACATAGCGCCGGAACCCGTGCCCGGAGGCGAAGGCATTGATCTGGCCATTGCCGAGCACCACGTAGGCGTCGGGGACCTTGGCCAACCCGAAGCGCGCCGCCGCCTCGACCACCAGTTGATAGCCCTCCGGGAACTGCGTCGGTGACATCTTGACGCCGTTGACCCGCTGGGCCGCATAACCCATACCGCGCAGGAACCAGACCACGATCGGCGCGAAGACCAGGATCGCCACGTACGGACTCGGCAGCTTCCCATCCAGGATGAGGTCGACGAACACCAGCACTGCCAGCAGCAACGCGATCGTGGTGATCACGCATACGACCACGAGCAGCGGAATCTCCCACGGATGCCGGGCAGGCATCCCGTACGGCGACAGACCGCGCGGCTGACGCTGCGGCGGTGTCCCGGGCGGTACCGGGACCACTCCGTGGGGAGCCTGGGTGTACGGCGCCGGACCGTAGTGGGGCGTCGGGTATGGCAACCCGGGGTAGGGCTGGGGTGTCGAGGGGTATTGGGGCATTGACGGGTATTGAGGCATCGATGGGTACTGGGGCGAATCCTGCTGGGCGGAAACATGCCCGATCGATGTGGCGGTCGCGTCCTGAGTCCGCGCCCAGCCGCCCAAGGCGGGATAGGGGTCGGCGGGTCGGCCCGCCTGCTGGGGCGGCTTGGATTCGGGCGGCTGCATACGGAGAACTCTATTCATTTGCCGGAGACGACGGTCGAAGCCGTTGTCGCGCGGTCGGTACCGATGGCCGCGAACACGGGTGGCATACCTGTCGATTCGCCGCGGCCGCTATCGGTGTTAATCCCGCTGGCGCGGCGACGCGTGTCCCCCTCGCGGCGCGGCCGAACACGCCTGACACAATCGCAGCCATGCGCGTATACCTGGGTGCCGACCATGCCGGTTTCGAACTGAAGAATCACGTCAAGGCCCATCTGGAGCAGGCGGGCCACGAGGTCGTCGACTGCGGCGCCCTCGAGTACGACGCGCTCGACGACTACCCCGCCTTCTGCATCGAGGCGGCCCGTCGCACCGTCGCCGATCCGGGCAGCCTCGGCCTGGTCTTCGGCGGCAGCGGCAATGGCGAGCAGATCGCCGCGAACAAGGTGCCCGGCGCCCGCTGCGCCCTGGCCTGGAGCGTGGAGACCGCCCAGCTGGCCCGTGAGCACAACAACGCCCAGCTGATCGGCATCGGCGGTCGCATGCACTCCACCGAGGAGGCGCTGGCGATCGTGGACGCGTTCATCTCGACCAAGTGGTCCGAGGAACCGCGCCACCAGCGCCGCATCGACATCCTGGCCGACTACGAGAAGACCGGTGTGCCGCCGGCCGTTCCGGCCTACTGAGCGCGTAATCCGCCGTCCCACAAGGCGGCCCGGTGTCCCGGGTCGCCCCGGCGGCGGAACAGAGAGGATGCCGGGCTCGGATGCCTGAGGGTCATACGCTGCACCGACTGGCGCGACTGCATCAACGGCGCTTCGCCGGGGGAGTGGTGCGCGTGTCCAGTCCGCAGGGCAAGTTCGCCGCCGGTGCCGCCCGGGTCGACGGGCAGGTGCTCATGCGAGCCGAGGCGTACGGCAAACATCTACTGCACCACTACGAGTCGGGTCTGATCGTGCATGTGCACCTCGGCCTCTACGGGGTGTTCACCGAGGTGCCGTTGCCGATGGGGGAACCTGTCGGGCAGGTGCGGATGCGGATCGTCGGCGACGCGTCGGCCGATGATCGCCTGTACGGCACCGATCTACGCGGGCCGACCGCCTGTGAGGTGTACACCCGCGCGGAACTGACGGCGCTGACCGATCGGCTCGGCCCGGATCCGCTGCGGCGCGGCGCCGATCCCGAACGGGCGTGGCGGCGCATTCACCGCTCGCGTCGGCCGATCGGCGCACTGCTGATGGACCAGCAGGTGCTCGCCGGTGTCGGCAATGTGTACCGCGCGGAACTGCTATTCCGGCACGGCATTTCGCCGCAGCGTCCTGGCACCTCGCTGAGTGCCGAGGAGTGGGCCGCGATGTGGACCGATCTGGTCGCGCTGATGCGGGTGGGGGTGCGGGTCGGCAAGATGGTCGTCGTCCGCCCCGAACACGACCACGGTGAACCGTCCTATGCGGCCGATCGCCCACGCACCTACGTCTACCGCCGCGCTGGCGCCCCATGCCGCATCTGCGGCACCTCCATCGCCCACAACGTGCTGGAGGGCCGAAACCTGTTCTGGTGCCCCAGCTGTCAAGCCGGCTGATCGACTACAAGGCCCGCTGGTCACCTCATCGGTGACCAGCGGGCCCCTGTGGTCGAACCATCTAATAGCGGATCAGCCTGCCACTGCTTTGATTTCGGGTTTATCGGTCTCGGCAAGGGCGAAGCGGCGGCCGCCAGCGGTCTTCGCCGAGTACATCGCCCGATCGGCCTGCCGTAGCAGATCGGTGAAATCGCAGGATTCGCCCGGCGGCGAGTAGGCGGTGCCGACACTGGCCGAGACCGGTACCGGGCCGGCTGTCGACCACACCGGATCACGCAGCGCGGCCACGATGCGGTGCGCGATATCGCCGAGGGTGTTGTGGTGTGGGTTGGTGGCGAGCACGAATTCGTCACCGCCATAACGGCAGATGACGGTCTCCGGCGGACAGATCTCGCGCAGCCTGCGGGCCAGTTCGACGAGCACCTCGTCGCCGACGGCATGGCCGTAGTTGTCGTTGATCTGCTTGAACCGGTCCAGATCGATCAGCAGCAGGCCGACGCCGCGGTTCGGGTCGGCCGCCATCAGCCGCACCTTGTCCTGTAGCAGCGTGCGGTTGGCGAGGTCGGTGAGCGCGTCGTGGGTGGCCTCGTGCCGCAGCCGATGCTGCAATGCGGCGATCTCCTGCACCCGTAGTGACACCGCCGCCGAAATGTGCTGCTCCTGTTGGGCCAGCGCCCGTTCCTGCAGCGCCTGGGCGTAGCTGTCGATGGCCTGGCTGGCGACCAGCGGCCAGCGCGTGGCGACCAGCGACCCGGGCGCCCCCGCCGGGAAGCCGAGCAGCCAGCGGGTGGCCTGGGCCAGCATTCTGGTCCGCTCGAACGGCGCCTCGACCAGCCGCGCTCCCAACATCCGCGCCGCGGGCACCGGAAAGGGCTCGGACCTGGCCAGGTTCAGTAGCCGCTCGATGATCTCGGCTAGTACCGGTTGCAACTGTTCTGGTGACGCGTGTGATCCCGGTTCCGCGCAGACCGCACGTGCCCACGCGCCGGCCATCTGCGCTACGGGTGGTTCGATATCCGCGGACATCGCACTCACCCGCCACGGGTGATGTCGGTACCTGCCGGGTGCCCTGTTCCCACGCAGGTGCCGGTTTCACCCCGATCGTTCCCACTGCTACGCGGTTGTGTCCACCTCGCTCGGTGCACGCTCACCGCCCCCTTTCCAGATACCCCCGTCCGGCAAAAAGGATCCTAGCAAGCCACTCGGCACCGAAAAATGCTGTTTTACAACGAGTTCTCGGTCCCTCGCGAATGGCGATCGGGTATGTGATCGTTGCCGCGCCTCCGGTGTTACACAGGAATTCTGTTCGCCGGAAAGTCGCGGACCGACACGCCGACGGCGCGCCGGAACGGGGTGAAGTCGGTGGCTACCGGCCCGTTCGTGGCTCGGCGAGAACGTCTCGGGGGCCCGAAGCGCTGAGCAATAGCGATGAGCTATTGTCGATGTCCGGGTCATCGTCCCTTGCCCGGCAACTGTTCACAGCGGTTCGGCGGGGGCGGATTAGCGTTTCCGGCGCCGTATTCGGTACAGTCGGTGCGCACACGACATCGTGGCGATCCCATCGATGTCGTATGCCTGCGGGTGTAGTTCAATGGTAGAACCTCAGCCTTCCAAGCTGATGGTGCGGGTTCGATTCCCGTCACCCGCTCCACACAGGATTCATCCTCGTCGGCGCCCTCTGACGCCGCGAGGCCACGGGGTGTAGCGCAGCTTGGTAGCGCATCCGCTTTGGGAGCGGAGGGTCGCAGGTTCAAATCCTGTCACCCCGACTGAAACAGCAGGGAGGGGTCGGGGCGGGATAGGGTGGGCCTGAATTCACCCGGTTCTCTTGCTTCGAGCATCGTCGCCGGTCCGAAGTTGTTCGACAGGGGAGCTCATGCCAGCGCCGTTGGAGGATCGGGTTACCAACCTCGAGACGCTCGTGGCTGCGTTGACGATCCAGCAGGCGGAAGCGAAGGCGAAGGCTGGTTCGCCGACCGACCTCGCCGCGTTGGGTGCGAAGGTGGCGCGCAACCATGACGCGTTTATCGAGGAGATCGGCAGTCTCAGGGCTGAAATCAATGACCGGTTCTCTGCCGTCGATGATCGGTTCTCCGCTGTTGGCGACCGGTTCTCCGCTGTTGACGACCGGCTCTCTGCCGTTGACGACCGGCTCTCGGCAATCGATGATCGGCTGTCTGCTGTCGGTGATCGGCTCTCTGCGATGGATGTTCGGCTCTCCGGAATGGATGACCGGTTCTCTGACGTCGGTGGGAAGTTGGATCGCATCCTGGCGGCCCTGGGCGTCGATCGGGATGGTGCGTAACCGAGCACGTCCGCACGACCATGTCCGGCAGCATCGAAGCGTCGGTCGGTGGCCACCGAAGTGTTGCCGGATAGCCTGCTGTGGCGATGCGGCGCGGTAACTGAGGTCCGCGGGATCGGGTCGGACGGTTGAGATCGTTGCCCAGCTGTGGTGAATCTGTCGGCTTGCTGTGAGTCGCCGGCCCTGGCCGAATCTGTGCGGCATCGGAGCATGCGGTGCGGCATATTGTGTAGCCGTGCCCGACCGTGACGCGTCACCGGCCGCGAGCGTGCTGGTCGTCGACGATGAGCCGAATATTCTCGACCTGCTTTCCGCCGCGCTGCGGATGAGCGGATTCGACGTGCACACCGCGGCCAGCGGGCTCGAGGCGCTGGCCGCGGCGGCGCAGCGGCCACCGGACATCGTGGTGCTGGATGTGATGCTGCCGGATCTGGACGGTTATGCGGTGGCACGGCGGCTGCGAGAGTCGGGCAATCAGGTGCCGGTGCTGTTCTTGACGTCGCGGGATGCGGTCGAGGACCGGATCGCCGGACTGGCCGCCGGTGGCGACGACTATGTGAGCAAGCCGTTCAGTCTCGAGGAGGTCGTGCTGCGGTTGCGTGCGATTCTGCGTCGCACCCAGGGCGAGGAGTCCGACGACCGGGTGCTCAGGTACGCGGATCTGGAGCTGGATGTCGACGCGCATACGGCACACCGTGCGGGTGAAGAGATCTGGTTGTCGGCCACCGAATTCAGCCTGCTGCAGTATCTGGTCGTCAACGCGGAGAAGGTGGTCAGCAAGCAGCAGATCATCGATCGGGTGTGGAGTGCGGAGACCGGGCGCGACAGCCGGGTCGTCGAGACCTTCATCAGCCAGCTCCGGCGCAAGGTCGATGCCCGGAATCCGCCACTGATCCACACGATTCGCGGTGTCGGCTACACCGTGCGGCTGGGCGGCACGCGCTCGTGACGGCCGGTCGGATCTGGGATCGGCCGCGCCGGCTGACATTGCGCACCCGGCTGCTGCTGGTCCTGGTCGCCATCGCCGGGATCGGGATGGCGGCATTCGGGCTGCTCAGCATCGCGATGTTGGATCGTGCGCTGCTCGATCGGGTGGACGAGCAGCTGAATCATGTTGCCAGCGATATGACCTCGACCAAGCGACCACCGCCGCCGCCACCGTCGGGTGCGCCGGAGTACGAGCAGTTGCCCTCGGACTTTCGGCTCATGTTCTTCGATGTCGCGGGGCAGCCGATCGGCAGGCTCGGTGCGCCGGTCGAGTTGAGCACCGTACCGGCATTGCCGTCGATGGACGCGGCCTCGGTGCGCACCAGGGCGAATACCGCTTTCACGGTCGGCGACCAGAAGAGTGATATCCGGTGGCGGGTGCGCACGGTCGTGCAGCCGGCGACCGAATGGCAGCCCCGTGGCGGCACCGTCGCGATCGCGATGTCGCTGGCGACCACCGAGGCGACCACCGGCAAACTCCGCACCATCGAGCTGGTGGCGGGCGCGACGCTGCTGATCGCCATCTCGGTTATCGCGGCGGTGCTGGTCCGGCTCGGCCTGCGACCGCTGACCCGGATCGAGCACACGGCCGAGGCGATCGCCGCCGGCGATCTGGATCGCCGTGTCGCACAGACCGATCCGCATACCGAGGTGGGCCGACTCGGCGCCGCATTCAATGTGATGGTCACCCGATTGTCCTCGGCGCTGCGCCAACTCGCCGATTCCGAGCGGCGGATGCGGGCCTTCATCGCCGATGCCTCCCATGAACTGCGTACCCCACTCACTTCGGTGCGCGGGTACGCCGAGCTGTATCGGCGCGGCGGCGCGCAGGATGAGGTGGGGGTGCGGGAGATGATGCGCCGGATCGAGCGCGAGGCGATCCGGATGGGCCTGCTCGTCGACGATCTGCTGCTACTCGCCAAGTTCGACCAGGAACGCGCGCTGGACCTGGCGGAGGTCGACTTGGCGGCGCTCGCGGCGGATGTGGTGCGCGACGCGGCAACCCGGGCGCCGGACCGGGATATCGGACTCGAGAGTCCGGACGCGCCGGTTCGGGTGGTCGGTGACGAGCACCGATTGCGGCAGGTCGTGACGAATCTGGTCAATAATGCGTTGGTACACACGCCAGCCGAGGCCTCGGTCACCGTCACGGTCGGGATCCGAGCCGCGAATGCGCTGGTCGATCCGGTGGCCGCCGAGGCGGGCGCGGCACTGCCAGAGGCATCCGAATTCGCCGTGCTCGATGTCCATGACGACGGACCCGGCATTGCGCCGGAGAACGCGCCGCGCATCTTCGACCGCTTCTATCGGGCGGCCGAATCGCGTTCGCGCACGGGGGGTTCGGGGCTCGGACTCGCCATCGCCGACGCGATCCTCGGTGCGCACGGTGCCCGGATCCAGCTGCTGCGCACGCCCGGCGCGGGCACCACGTTCCGAATCCTCTTCGGTGCCATCTGAATCGTCGTGGACATGCCCATCCGTTCCCTGCGACAGTGGGGGATCGGGGCTCGATCGCCCGAGGAAAAGAGGGCTGCCATGAGCAGCGCAGATTTCGTCGAAACCGTGCTCGCCGTCGGCCGGGCGTTGGACATGCTGCAGAAGGTGCTGTTGCTGATCATTCTGCGCAGATGAGGCCCATAGGCGGAGCGGCGCGGGTAGGTTAAGTTAATGACTGTTCTGGAGCTGTGTCCCGGAGGAGACTCATGTCCTTGACCCTCGCCCAGCGCGCGACGCTCAGCCTGATCTGCGATACCTTCGCGCCGGGGGACGGGGCGGAGCTGCCGTCCGCGTCGCGGCTCGGCGCCGTCGAGGCGGTCGAACAGTTGCTGGCCCGCAATCCGAGTGCGGCGCAGCGCCGCGCCTTCGAAACCCTGCTGCGCGTGTGGAATTCCCGGACGTTCGGGGTGTTGATCGGGGCCGGGCCGCGCAGATTCGGTGATCTCCCGCAGGCCGACCGCGAGCAGGCATTGCGACGGCTCGGGAATTCTCGGTTGGCCCGCAAGCGCGCGGTCTTCCAGGCGCTCAAGGGTGCTGCATTGACGGCGTACTACGCGACGCCCGGGGCGACGGGTACCAATCCGGCGTGGCAGCAGATGGGATTTCCGGGTCCGTCCGGCGCGCTGCCCGATGCGCCCCGGCCCGCCTTGACTCCGCTGCGGCCGACCGGCGAGACGTCGCTCGACTGCGATGTGGTGGTCGTCGGGTCCGGTGCGGGCGGTGGCACCGCGGCGGCGGTGCTCGCGGCGGCCGGACTGGACGTCGTGGTCGTCGAACGCGGCGGATACTACGATGACGCTGATTTCGGGACCGGCGAGCTCACCGGACTGCTGAATCTGTACTCCCCGGGCCCGGCGACCACACAGGAGGGACAGCTCGGTCTCGTCGCGGGATCGTGTCTCGGCGGCGGCACGGTGGTCAACTGGACCACCTCCTTCCGTACGCCCGACGATGTGCGTGAGGAATGGGCGAACCTGGGCGCCAAGCAATTCGCGGCCGATGAATTCACCGAGGCGCTGGATGCGGTGGCGGCGCGACTCGGGGTCAACGGCGAGCACTCCGACGCCTCCGGCCGCGATACCGTCCTGGAACGCGGTCTGCGCGAACTGGATTGGCATGTCGACGCGATGCCGCGCAATGTGCGCGGCTGTGATGCCGGAATCGAATGCGGCCGTTGTGGTTTCGGCTGCCGAATCGGCGCGAAGCAGTCGGTGACCAAGACCTGGCTCGCCGATGCCGCCGAGCACGGCGCACGGCTGCTGATCGATACCGAGGTCCGCACCATCATGCTGCGCGATGGCAGGGCAAGCGGCGTTGCGGCCGTGACGCCGGAAGGTGACGCGGTCACCATCCGGGCCCGCGCGGTGGTCGTCGCGGCGGGCGCGATCCACACTCCGGCGCTACTGCGCCGTTCCGGGATATCCGGCCAGAATATCGGCCGTTACCTGCGACTGCATCCCGCCACCGCGGTCTTCGGCACCTTCGACGAGGAGATCCGTCCCTGGGAGGGCGGCCTGCAGACGCGCTATTCCACCCAGCACCGGGACCTCAACGGCCACGGTTACGGCGTGATCTATGAGACCGGGCCGCTCACTCCGGGCATGACGGTCGGCTTCCTCAACTGGACCGGTGCGGCCCAGCATCGCGCGATCATGCACAATCTCGCGCATACCGTCGCCGTCGGTGTCATCACCCGAGATCGCGATCATGGCACGGTATCGATCGACCGCGCGGGCGATGCGGTGGTCCGCTATCGCCTGTCCGGCTACGACCAGGCCCATATGCACGCCGGAATCGAAGGCGCGGCAACGATTCTGGAGGCCGCCGGGGCGCGCCGGATCTTCTCCGGACATCAATCCGGCCCGGTTTACGAACCCGGTATCGCAGGCTCCCACGACACCTTCGTCGCCGAATGTCTGCGCGCCGGTTACGGTCCCGGCCGCTGCGCGATGGGTGCGCTGCACATCATGGGCTCGGCCCGCATGGGCGGCTCACGCGCGGATTCGGCCACCGACCCGGACGGCGTGGTCTGGGACGTGCCGAACCTCGTCGTCGCCGACGGCTCCTGCTTCCCCACCGCCTCCGGCGTGAACCCGATGCTGACCATCGAGGCCATCGCCCACATGAACGCCGCCAGATTGGCAACTCGCCTGACCTGAGCACGCCTATCCCTCGTCGCGTCGCCGGATTCCGAGCTGACGCATACCGCGTGAGCGCCTCGCAGCGGCCGCAACCTGTGCGAAGACGTCACGCGGTATGCGCCAGTTCCGAATTAGTCGGCGATGAGGTGGTTGAGGGAGCGCCCGGTGGCCGGGGCGGTGCCGCGTTCGCGTTGGCGGCGGATGATGTAGCGGCCGGGGGCGATTGCGCTGGCGCCGTGTTCGGGGTGGATGAGATAGGCCACGACGTGGGTGTCGAGCATGCCGAGGGCCAGCTCGGTGGTGTCGCGGACATTGTCGGTCCAGCGGCACCTGCCGGGGTCGGCGACCAGGCTGTGCGGATTGCCGCCAGCGCCGCTGCGCAGCAGTTCCAGTCCAGCGGTGGGTACTTCCCGCCAACGCGCGAAAGGCCCTTCGGTGACGGCATTTCGGACGAGCGCGTGTGGAATGACGATCAGATCACCTTGGGCTTGGATGCCGTCGGTGATAGGGATGGTCATTTCGAGTTCGAGATGGTCGAGGACCTCGAAACCGGTGCGGGCGGTGAGGTCGGCGAGGGTCAGCTTCATGGGAATCACCTTGGGGAGAGTTAGGTTCGGCGGACGAGCTGGGCGTAGTGGTCGCCGCTCAGTCCGTAGGTCCATCCGGCGGCGGACAGTGGGTCATCGATCCACTCCGGCACATTGAGTCCGTAGCGGCGGCGGTGGCCATCGCGTTCGAGCGAGCCGTTGACCGCGAGCAGCACCCGCAGTGGCCTGCCCCATTCGGAGGGGGCGTCGTAGAGGCGCAGCGTGGCACCCGGATTGCCCGGATCATTTTGTTCGGCAATGAGTTCCAGCTCGGCGCGGTCGACATAGACATCCCAGCCGAGCCGTTCGATCGCGCAGCGGCGCACCTCGATATTGCGTTCGCCGCGAATGCGTTCCGGCGTCGGATCGAGCACCACCCAGTCCGGGACGACCGCGCCGTGCTGGATATAGACGTGGCTGCCGTCGGCGAAGCCGATCGCGGGCAGGTCCGGGTGGTGCAGCCGGCGCTCATTGTGGCGAGCATTGGGCGTCGGCTCGGTGTGGACAACGGTCGGACGTTCGGCCATGACGCACACCGGACCCAGTGACCACCACCAGCCGGTGGAACGGGTGAGCGCGACCTGGATATCGAGCAATCTCAGGTCATCGCCGCGGAGTGCGACCAGCCCGGCCTGCCGGATCGCATCGTAATAGCCGACACGGTAGGCGTCCTGCTGGCCGTACCAGGCGATGCCGAGCACATCGCGCGCATTGTCCGGCAATAGCGTGCGAATGGCCGCCGCCACACCGTCGGACAATGAGGTGCGCAGCGAATCCTGAACGGCCAGAGCGAGAATCGGCTCGACGGGCACCCCGGCGCGGACCGCTTCCTCCGGCGATAAGGTCCACATCGCTTCCCGCTGTGCCGCATTCATCCATGGTGGTTGACCGCGTCGCAACCGCTGGTCCATGCGATGCCGGGACGCGGACAACAGCGTCGCGATCCGACCCGATGGCGGCAGTTGATTGTTCAGCCGCGGCTGCCATGCCCCGGGATCGAGACCCATGGCCGTCGCGACCGCGGGCGCCGCGGCAGGCGACGGAACCCAAACGAATTCGGGCGGTGGCTCGCCGACGAGTCGATACAGCTCGGATACGGCCGCTTCGGCGGTGGGGCGATCGGAAGGTTCGGCGCGCACACCGTGCTCCAACCATTCGTCGCGCAGCAGACATGCCGACGCAACGCGTTCTGGGGCAAAGATTTTGCGACCGAGCAGGGAAGTGCGGCGACGAGCCGCTCGAGAAGTAGCCACGGCGCTCACCCGATGGTGGCGACGTCGGCCTTTCCGCTAGTCATGGTCACCGATGGTGGCAGGTATGCGGCATTCCCGCAAGGCCGAGATGATCACCGTTTCCGCGAATATCTGAAGCGCGAAAGCTGAAGCCGGGCACCGGCCGCCGTTCGGACGGCCGGTGCGGCGGTGTGCGGCTAGTAGCCGATGGTGAAGCGGCGCTGTATGAATCGCGGCAGCTCGATCTCGTCGAGCAGGGCGACGGCGGCGTCCTCGATCGAGATGCGGCTGCGGCCATCGGTATCACGGACCGGCTGGTCGCCGCCGATCCGGTAGCGGCCGGTGCGTTCGCCGGGGGCGATCAGTTCGGCCGGGCTGAGGTAGGTCCAGAGCCGGTTCGAGGTGCGCAGGACATCGAGGGCGGCGCGATGGCCGCGCACCGCCGCGGCATATTCGCGGGGTAGGCCGAGGTCGTAGAGGGTGTCGGTGAGGCGCTGGTCGTCATCGGCGGTGACGCGGCCCGGCTCGTACTCCAGGCTGCCCGCGCCGCCGACCACGATCAGCCGGGTTCGCGGATGGGTGTCGAGAGCGCTCAGGAGTGAGCGGGCGGCGCTCGCGTAGACCGTCGGGTCGGCGATGGACCGGGCGACGGTGGCATTGAAATCCGTTGCGGCATTTCCCGGCTGGTAGCAGCTGATGAGGACGTCCATGCCGGGCAGTGCCGCGGCGATGGCCGCGCTGTCGAAGATGTCGAGGCTCTGCCAGGTGATATTCGGCTGCTTGTCTGCGATTCGACTCGCGTTCCTGGTGAACGCGGTCACGTGGTGGCCGCGGGCGACGGCCTCGGTGCGTACCCGCTGGCCGATATTGCCGGTCGCGCCGACGATTCCGATGAACATGGTTCTCCTCGATGTGATTGATACGGCGTGTAGAAACTATACGGCGTGAAGTCTTTGAACAACGTTAAGTTTTCTCACGCCGTTGTAGAGTTGCGTCCGTGGGCACTGCGACGCCGAGTAGGCGGGAGTTACGACGCTCCGAGACGACTGCGGAGATCAAGCAGGTCGCGCTCCGGTTGATGGCCGAGGGCGGGCCGGGCGCGATCACGCTGCGGGCGATCGCCCGCGAAATGGGTATGACCGCCAATGCGGTCTACAGCTACTTCCCGACCCGCGACGACCTGATCACCGCGCTGATCAACGATGTCTACTCCGACCTCGCCGACGCGGTCGAAGCCGCCCGCGACGCGTGCCCCGCGACCGATGCCGCCGGCCGAATCCTCGCGTGGGCCTGCGCATTTCGCGATTGGTCCCTGTCGAACTCGCCCGGTTTCCGCCTCATCTACGGCGATCCGGTCCCCAACTACCAGCCCCCGGAAGGCGGCGCGGCCCCCGACGCGGAGCACCGCGTATGCGCTGGCCTCACCGGTCTGGCCGCCGGCGCCTGGCCCCACGCCGAAAAGCTCTACGTCGATAACGGTTTCGAGTGGTCGGACTTCGACCCAAAACTCGTCAGCGAGGTAAAAACGGAGTTCCCCGGCCTCCCACCGGCCGCAGTAGCCATCGCCCTACGCATCTGGGGCCACCTCCACGGCCTGGTCTCCCTAGAAATCTTCGGCCACCTGAGCTCTCAAACCATCGTTCCCGCCAAGCTCTACCGCAACGAAATCCGCCACCTCATCCGCTCCCTGGGCCTGGACCCACCCACCCCCTGACCCCGGCCCGGGCTCGCTCGGACGAGCGATCACCATGCGCTCGTGCAGGTAGACGTCGAGAGTGCACCTGCATGAGCGCACTCTCGGCGGATGGTGAGGGGCAGAGTTAGGGGCGATGTATCGGGTAGGAGGTGAGGTGCTGGGAGGGGGGCGTGGCGGTCGGCATCAAGTTCGGGTTTGTCGATGGAAGACCCGTGGGGGCTGGGTGCGGATGGGTGGGCGATCGGGGAGGTTTCTCTGGCCGAGCCCACATGGGTTTCAGCTTGCGGCGCGGGTGTTGTTCAGTGTGTCGGTGGGGGACTCGCTGAGGGGGGTGTGGGCGGCGCGCTCGGTTAGGGCGGCGAGGGTGGGGAGGCGGGCGTCGCCCAGGGACATGGCGTGGTTGCCGAGGTGGTTGGTTATGAAGGCGATGCCGAGGCCGAGGCGGGGGTTGGCGATGCCGCCGGAGCCGCCGATGCCGAAGTGGCCGAGGGCCTGGCGGGTGAGGCGGGTGCCGACGATGGCGCGGTGGTAGCCGAGGGCGAAATGCGGTGGGGCGCCGAGCACGTAGTCGTAGCGGCTGTTCGGCGCCATTTCGGCGATGCGGTGGGTGGTTTCCGGACGCAGCAGACGGCGGTGGCCGATCAGGCCGTCATTGGCGATGGCGCCGTACATCGCGGCCAGTGCGCGGGCGGTGAACACACCGTTCCAGCCGGGCATCATCGCATCGTAGGGTCGCATGCCGAGGGTCATATCGGCCCAGCCGTCATAGACCGCGCTGCGAGCGGAGTTGACCGCGCGCAGCGCGGCGAATGGTGCGACGAGTGTGTCGAACGGGACCTTGGCGACGCCGAGGCGGGGCGAGAGCCGGGCCAGCCGGTGTCGCTGATGTTCGGGCACCCCGAACCAGAAATCGTTGTCGCCCAGCGGCTCACGTAGTTCGCTGCGGACGAGCTCGAGGAACTCTTGACCGGTGGCGCGCTGTGCGATCTCCGCGACCAGCGTGCCGAAGGTCAGGCCGTGATATCCGGAGGCCCGCAGCCGCATCGGATCCGGTGCGGATGCGGCCATGGCGGCGGCCACGGCATCGTGGTCGAGCAGATCGTCCGGATTCGCGACCAGATCGCGGATGCGCTGCAATCCGGCGCGATGATCGAGCACATCGCGAATTGTGATATCGCCCTTGCCATGCACAGCGAACTCCGGCCAATAGTTCGCCACCGGTGCATCCAATTCGAGGACACCGCGTTCGATCAGCCGGTGTGCGACGGTCGCGGCCACGCCTTTACCGGTCGAATAGGACAGCGCCATGGAATCGGCACGCCAGCGCCGGTCGCCGTCCGCCCACCCGGCCCAGATATCGAGCACCGGCTCCCCGTGCAGATACACCGCGAGCGCGCCGCCGCCCTGACTCTTGCGGCGGAACATCGAAAAGAATTTGGCCGCGACCGCGGTGAACCGGTCATCGATCAGCATATGACCGGGCACGGCAGCGCCCTCGGTGCTCGCAGCGGGCATGGTCAGACTCCCTTGTCTGTCGAATAACGCAGGCAAGCCGGTGCATAACAGTTGCAAGCAGCTTGCAAACATGACTGTAACCGCGTCATACGCGACGGACAACCGTCTGTTCTGGTCAGCGGACGACTGTGGCCGATCCAGAACCCGGTGGGCTTGCGGCGATCGTGAACCTGGATCAGCCCGTGGACGAGTGAGGTTGGGAGGCCGCCCCCTCGTGCAATCGCCTCTCGTTAGAGTCGTGGATCGACCGGCTCGGACTCCAGCGCTAGGACCGCGAATACGGCCTCGTGCACGCGCCATAGTGGTTCACCAGCGACGAAACGGTCGAGTGCCTCCAGCCCCAATGCATACTCCCGCAGTGCCATCGAGCGCTTGCGGCCCAGCCCTCGAGTGCGCAGTCGGCGCAAGTTGTCGTCGCGCAGGTACTCCGGTCCGTAGATGATCCGAAGATATTCGGGGCCGCGGCATTTCACGCCCGGCTGAACGAGCCGGTCGCCATCGCCGCGGACCATCGCGTCATACGGTTTCACCACCATGCCCTCGCCGCCCGCCGTGGTCAGTTCGGTCCACCAGGAAGTGGCGGCGGCCTGGCTGTCCGGATCGGTCAGATCGACGACCATCCGGCCGGTCGGGGTGAACAGCTCGGCGTCGGCAGCGACCAAGCGGTCGATGTGCGACAGGTGCCAATCATGGTCGCGCACTGCGTAATTGATGCCGGAACCGGCCAGGATCTGGAACGGTGCGATCCGGATCCCGGCCAGGCCGTCGACCGGCCAGCAGTAGCGGCCATAGGCCGCGGTGAAGGCCGCCGCATCGGTTTTGCGTGCGCCGGTGCGGTCCGCGAGCTCGGTGACATCCAGGCCGCGTGCTGTGACGGCGGCCAGCAGCTCGGTCGCCGTATCGAGTGCGGCGCGCGCCGCCGCGCCGACCGCCGCGTACTGATTGCGCAGCAGGCCAACGGCTTTGGCCGACCACGGCATCAGCTCGGTATCCAGCAGCAGCCAATCGGTGTTCAGTTCCGTGAACAGGCCCGCCGATTCGGCGGCGGTACGCACCCGCGCGAGCAGTTCCTCGGTCTGCGCCCTGTCATCGAAGAACGGGCGGCCGGTGCGGGTGTAGAGCGCACCGGTGCTGCCGTCGTCGACGCCGAACCGGTCGGCCGCGGTCCGCGCCGAACGCGTCACCAGCACGATTGCGCGCGAACCCATGTGCTTCTCCTCGCACACCACGCGCCGCACATTCTCGGACCGGTAGTAGTCGAAGGCCTCGGCAGGATGTTCGAGGTAGCCGTCCAGCTGGGTGGTCGCACACGGTGCCATGGTCGGCGGCAGGTACACCAGCCACCGCGGATCGATCGCGAACCGGCTCATCACCTCCAAGGCGGCCCCGGCATTCTCCTCCTGCACACCGACGCGGCCGTGCTGGCGAGTTTCCACCACCCGGCGGCCCATGACATCGTCCAGGTCGAGCACGCCCGGATCGCGGTGCACGACGCCGGCGGGCGTCGCGATGGTGGTGGCCTCGAGTGACCGCACCGGCTCGTACCAAACCCGCTCGGCCGGAACCGAAACCGGCACGCGCTCGGGATAACGCAAGGCCGAGAGCTTGCCGCCGAAGACAACGCCCGTATCCAGGCACAGGGTGTTGTTCACCCAGCGCAGGTCGGTCACCGGCGTGTGGCCGTACAGCACCGTGGCGCGCCCGCGATAGTCCTCGGCCCACGGATAGCGCACCGGAAGGCCGTATTCGTCGGTCTCCCCGGTGGATTCGCCGTACATGGCGAAGGAGCGGACCCGCCCGGACGCGCGCCCGTGGTACTCCTCCTTCAGCCCGGCATGCGCGACCACCAACCGGCCGCCGTCGAGTACGTAGTGGCTGATCAGACCGCGGCAGAAGTCCAGCGCCGCCTTGCGGAAATCCTCGTCCTCGGCCGCCAGCTGGGCCAGCGACTCCGCGAGCCCGTGCGCAATGCGCACCTGCTTGCCATCGAGCGCGCGCACCAGCTTGTTCTCATGATTTCCGGTGACGCACAGAGCCGTTCCCGCGCACACCATGCCCATGACGAGTCGCAGCACCCCGGGGGTATCCGGCCCACGGTCGACCAGATCGCCGACGAACACCGCGGTACGCCCCGCCGGGTGACTCGCGCCGACCGCACGGCCCGCATCGTCGCGCGCCAGCTGGTAGCCGAGTTCGCCGAGCAGCGTTTCCAATTCGGCGCGGCAGCCGTGCACATCGCCGATCACGTCGAACGGTCCGGTGAGGTCGCGCCGGTCGTTCCACGCCTTTTCGTCGACAATGGTCGCGGACTCGATCTCCTCGACCCCGCGCAGTATGTACACCTTCCGGAAGCCCTCGCGTTCCAGCCCGCGCAGCCCTCGGCGCAGTTCGCGCTGTTGCCGGGTGACGACGTGTCTGGCCAGGTGTGACCGGTCGGGGCGTAGCGCATTGCGTTCGAAGCACACGGCATCCGCGACGTCGAGCACGATCGCCACCGGCAGCACATCGTGCGCCCGCGCCACCGCGATCAGTTCCTGACGCGCCTTGGGCTGCACATTGGTGGCATCGATAACGGTGCGCAGTCCGCGCCGCAGCCGGATACCGGCGATATGGTGCAGCAGTGCGAAGGCATCCGGCGTCGCCGACTGATCGTTCTCGTCATCGCTGACGACGCCGCGACAGGCGTCCGACGACACGATCGCGGTGTGCCGAAAGTGCTTGTGCGCGAATGTCGATTTCCCGGAACCGGTGCTGCCGATCAGCACGACGAGGGAGAGCTCCGGGATTGCTAGTTCGGTCATCACGCCGCTCCTCTCGTAGTGCCGTCGGCCGTCGCGGTCTTGGTGAACAGGGCCAGCTGCGTGGGCGGGCCGAATTCGGGATGTTCGACACCGACGGGTCCGAAGCGCACCGCGTACCCGTACCGTTGCGCCACGCGGGTCGCCCAGTCCGAGAATTCCGCACGGGTCCATTCGAACCGGTGATCGGAGTGCCGGAACTTGCCCGCCGGAAGTGTCTCGTACACCACGTTGTGCTCGACGTTCGGCGTCGTCACGATTACCGAACCCGGTGCGGCCGAACCGAATACGGCGTATTCGAGAGCGGCCAACCGCGGCTCGTCGATATGTTCGACGACCTCCATCAGCACCGCCGCGTCATACCCGCGCAGCCGCGCATCGGTATAGGTCAACGCCCCTTGCAGCAATGTCAACCGCCGCGCCACCCGCTCCGGCATCCGATCCAGTCGCAACCGCCGCTTGGTGATATTCAGTGCCCGCATCGATACGTCGACACCGACGATCTCGGTAAAAGTCTTGTCCGCCAGCAATTCTCGCAACAAAGCCCCCTCCCCGCAGCCGAGATCGAGCACCCGGTGCGCCCCGACCTCGCGGAGCGCGGCCAAAACCGCGGCCTGCCGCACAACCGCCAGCGACGGCGTACGCTCATCGCCCTCGGTCGCGTTGTCCGCTACCTCCACAGCCTCCGGCGACGTGGACTGTGTCGCCGTCGTCTCGGTTGACGTGGACTGTGCCACCGCCGTCTCGGTTGACGTGGACTGTGCCACCGCCGTCTCGGTTGACGTGGACTGTGCCACCGCGGCCTCGGTCGACGTGGACCGTGCCACCGTATCCCCGGTCGCCGGGAACGTGCCGCGCCCGGCATTTTCGACCACGTTCCCCGACTCGGCGCTCGCCCTCTCGACGGCTACCGCGAAAACCTCAGGTGCAGTGACGGTTTCAATGGATTCACCTGACCGGTCCGCCGATGCTTCGCCATTGCCCACATCGTCGGACAGGATCGCGTCGTCCGCCTCGTCGAATCCCTCCTCGACCGCGTCGAGCTCCTCCGGCTCCACATCGTCGACCTCGGCGAGCCGCGCCAGCGCGGTGCGCACCAGCGACTGGCGTCGAGCCAAGTAGCGCCGGGTGATCCAGGCGCGTTCCGGATGTTCGGCGAGCCAGCCGGCACCCGCGCGGATGAGCTTGTCGACCTCGTCGGCGGCCAGCCAGTAGTGCTTGGCGCCGTCGAGCACCGGCAGCAGGACGTACAGGTGCGCGAGTGCGTCGGCCAGGCGGATCGTGCCGGTGAGTTCCATTCGCACGTAATGGGAATCGCCCCATTCCGGGAAGGCCGGATCGAGGGGGAGTGGTTCGGCGATCACGGTCCAGCCCAGCGGCGCGAAGACCCGCTCGGCCGCTTCCGGTCCGCCCTTGCACGGCACCGCGGGCAAGGCGATCCGCAGCGGCAGTGCGGTACGCGCCAATTCGGGTCGCTGATCGCAGCGTCCGTGCAGCGCGGTGCGGAATACCGCGCCGAGTGCGACCGACAGCAGTGACGACGCCGCGTACGGCCGGTCGTTGACGTACTGGCCGAGGCTGAAATCCGGTGTGCTGCGGGAACGCCCGCGCACCAACCGAATCGGATCGATCTCCAACAGCAGCGCTGCCGTGCATCGCGTGGCGGTCGCCTCCGGATACACGACATGCGCGGTGCCGTAGGACTGCTCGAACGCCTGCACCCGGTCGGGATTCTTGTGCAGCAAGAAGCCCAGATCGGTCGCGGGCCAGGCCGCGTCCTCCGGCGGTGTGCAGGTGATCGTCAACAGCATCTTGCGATCGTCGCCGAGCCGCACACCGCACGCAAGGAGGTTTCGCGGCGTTGCTCAGAGGCTGACGTCCGGCCAGGTCCAGTTGGCGACGGCCGGGATGTCCTCGCCGTGTTCGCGCGTCCACGCGCGGGCGTGCCAGCGGGCATCGACCATTTCCTGGCGCAGTCCGGCCGCCTGCTCCCGCAGTGTCGGCACCCGGTCGATGACGTCCATCACCAAGTGATACCGGTCCAGGTCATTGAGCATCACCATATCGAAAGGCGTTGTAGTGGTGCCCTTTTCGCGGTAGCCACGCACATGCAGCCCATTGTGGTTGGCTCTGCGGTAGGTCAGGCGGTGGATCAGCCACGGATACCCGTGGAACGCGAAGATCACCGGACACTCCCGCGTGAACAGCGCGTCGAACTCGCTGTCGGACAGTCCATGTGGATGCTCGTCCGCGGGTTGCAGCCGCATCAGATCGACCACATTCACCACCCTGATCCGCAGCTGCGGCAGCCGCGACCGCAGAATCGCTGCCGCCGCAAGCGTTTCCAGCGTCGGCACATCGCCGGCGCAGGCGAGTACGACATCGGGTGTGCTGCCGGGATCGTCGTGCTGTCCGGCCCACTCCCAGATTCCCGCGCCGCGCGCGCAGTGCACCGTGGCGTCGGAAACCGAAAGCCAGTCCGCCTGCGGCTGCTTTCCGGCTACCACCACATTGACGTAGTGCCGCGAGCGCAGACAGTGGTCGTAGGTCGACAGCAGCGTATTCGCGTCCGGCGGCAGATACACCCGCACGATCGAGGACTTCTTGTTCAGCACCACATCGAGGAATCCGGGATCCTGATGGGTGAAGCCATTGTGGTCCTGTCGCCAAACATGTGACGACAGTAGGTAATTCAGGCTCGCGATGGGTTGCCGCCACGGCACCGCCGCACTCGCGTCCAGCCATTTGGCGTGCTGGTTGAACATCGCGTCGACAATGTGGATGAATGCCTCGTAGCAGGTGAACACCCCGTGCCTGCCGGTCAGCAGGTAGCCCTCGAGCAGTCCCTGGCACATATGCTCGGAGAGCACCTCGATGACCCGCCCGCCCCGGTCCAGGCCCACATCGAATTCGCCGATTTCGGCCTGCCAGGCGCGCCCGGTGACCTGCAGAATGTCCTGCAGCCGATTGCTGGCCAGCTCATCCGGCGCGAAGGTCAGAAAGTTGTCGGGATTGCGAGCGGTGACATCGCGCAGCCATCCGCCGAGCACTCGGGTCGCCTCGTGCTGCGTCGCGCCCGGCTTGTCTACCTCGACGCCGTAGGAACGCCAATCCGGCAGCCGCAGGTCTCGAACGAGCCTGCCCCCGTTGGCAATTGGATTCGCGCTCAGCCGCCGGTCGCCATCGGGAACGAGTTCGAGCAGGGCCGGAACGGGCCTGCCGGACTCATCGAACAGCTGCTCCGGCCGATAGGCCCGCAACCACTGCTCGAGTACCGCGCGATGCCGGTCATCGGTGCGCGCGGCCGCCAATGGCACCTGATGCGCGCGGAATGTGCCCTCGACCTGATCGCCGTCGACCACCGGCGGACAGGTCCACCCCTTCGGCGTGCGCAGCACGATCATCGGCCAGACCGGGCGCACCCCATCGGTCCCCGCGCGGGCGATGCGCTGAATCTCCGCGATGCGATCCAGACAGGCGTCAACGGCGATCGCCATCTCCTGGTGGACCCGCGCCGGGTCGCTGCCCGCGACGACGATCGGCTCGTAGCCGTATCCGCGCAGCAGCGTCAGCAATTCCGACTCCGGAATGCGCGCCAGGATGGTCGGATTGGCGATCTTGTACTGATTCAACGCGAGAATCGGCAGCACCGCCCCGTCGCGCCCCGGATTGAGGAATTTGTTGGCGTGCCAGCTGGTGGCGAGCGGCCCGGTCTCCGCCTCACCGTCACCGATCACGCAGAACACCGTCAGATCCGGATTATCGAATGCCGCCCCGAACGCGTGCAGCAGCGAATAGCCGAGCTCACCGCCCTCGTGGAAGGAACCCGGCGTCTCCGGCGCGCAGTGACTGGGCACGCCACCGGGGAAGGAGAACTGTCCGAACAGCGCGCCCATCCCGGTTTCGTCCTGCGGTACATGGCTGTACAGCTCCGAATACGTGCCCTCCAGCCATGCACAGGCATTCGGCCCGGGCCCGCCGTGCCCGGGGCCGGCCACGAAGACGGCGTTCAGATCGCGCTGCCGGATCGCCCGATTCGCATGCACCCAGACCAGGTTCAAGCCGGGTACGGTGCCGAAATGGCCGAGCAGCCGGGGCTTGATGTGTTCGGCCCGCAGCGGTTCGCGCAGCAGCGGATTGCGCATGAGATAGATCTGGCCGACCGCGAGATAGTTCGCGGCACGCCACCACGCGTCGATCGATTCCAGTTCCGTGCGTCCAAGGGGGCCGGAGACCTCCCCGAGCTGATACGGCCGCGGTGCGATGGTGGCGCCGCCACTGGTGTCGACATTGTCGGCCGAGGTATCGCCCCCGACACTGGCCATCTGCGTCATTCGCCGACTCTCCTCACATTCGGGCATCGCCAAGCGGCACCTGGACGGACCGCCTGTCACCGGGTCCTGCACGGTTGCCGACGTCGATTGATAACGCCGGATGGAGAATTCACCGCCAGCCTACCCACGCGCGGCCCCGCGCCGATCGGTTCTCACCGTCCCGCGTCGGGGGTCGGCCCGTCTCGTGCCGGAGGTCATCCGATCCGGTGCCATCGGTCCTCGCCCTATCGAAGGGCGGCTCGGTCGGGACGATTCGCGGTGGATTATGGTCCGCCACATGCAAACACTGCGCAGGATCATCGGTATCGGCACCATCGCCGCGGCGACATTCGCGCTGGCCGCCTGTGGCTCGGACGGTGACAAGGGCTCGTCGGCGACCTCGTCGGCGACGAGCTCCTCGGCCGCCAAGGCATCGGCGCAGCCCACCTTCGGCCAGCTGCCCGCGCAGCCCACCGGAGCCGAATGCACCGCCGATGACATCGTGGTGGTCGGCGGTTTCGGCGCCGCTCCGAAGATCACCATCCCCGACACCTGCACCGCGCCGACCCAGCTCGTCGTCAAGGATCTGGTCGCGGGCAGCGGTCCGGGTGCGGTCGCCGGTCAGCCCCTCACCATGAACTACACGCTGATCACCTGGTCGGATAAGAAGAAGCTGGACAGCTCGTTCGACCGCGGCAAGCCGTTCCAGCTCACGCTGGGCGCCGGACAGGTCATCCCGGGCTGGGAGCAGGGCCTGGTCGGTGTGCAGGCGGGCGCGCGGCGGCTGCTGATCATCCCGCCGAACCTCGGCTACGGCGCAGGTGGCAATGGCATCAAGCCCAACGAGACGCTGGTCTTCGTCACCGACGCCGTCACCGTCGGCAAGTGACGGCGACGCGCGGTCCTCGGCGGTGGTGCTGCCTGCAGCCCGCCGCGACCGGTCAACTAACCTGGTCGAGATGCGCACGTCAACTCGTGCGGCGATTTCGCTCGTGATTACCCCTAGCAAGTCGGCCACAAGCAAGTCGACCGGAACCAACGAACAAGGAGCATGTCCGTGAAGAGCACCGTCGAGCAGCTGAGCCCGACCCGGGTCCGGATCAACGTCGAGGTGCCTTTCGAGGAGCTGAAGCCGGACTTCGACAAGGCCTACAAGGCGCTGGCCAACCAGGTCCGCATCCCCGGCTTCCGTCCGGGCAAGGCCCCGGCCAAGCTCATCGAGGCCCGCCTGGGCCGCGGCGCGATCCTGGAGCAGGTCGTCAACGACGTACTGCCCGGCCGCTACAGCGAGGCCGTCACCACCTCCGAGGTGAAGGTCATCGGCCAGCCCGAAATCGAGATCACCAAGATCGAGGACGGCCAGGAGCTGGCGTTCACGGCCGAAGTCGACGTGCGCCCCGAGATCGCCCTGCCCGCCTACGACGACATCGAGGTGACCGTCGACTCGTTCACCATCGGTGACGAGGACATCGAGGAGCAGCTGCAGTCGCTGCGCCAGCGCTTCGGCACCCTGACCGGTGTCGAGCGTCCGGTCCAGGACG
The DNA here is from genome assembly GCF_050955995.1 of Nocardia sp. CA-119907. Taxonomy (NCBI): domain Bacteria; kingdom Bacillati; phylum Actinomycetota; class Actinomycetes; order Mycobacteriales; family Nocardiaceae; genus Nocardia; species Nocardia sp. CA-119907. The sequence continues at coordinate 7,768,939 of NZ_CP192091.1, read as the reverse complement.
GCGACTTCGTCTCCATCGATCTCTCGGCCACCGTCGACGGCGAGGACGTGCCCGAGGCGGCCACCACCGGCCTGTCCCACGAGGTCGGCTCCGGCCAGCTGATCGAGGGCCTGGACGAGGCGCTGATCGGCCTTTCGGTCGACGAGTCCAAGGAGTTCACCTCGACCCTGGTCGCCGGTGAGCACGCGGGCAAGGAGGCGGTCATCACCGTCACCGTGCGCTCGGTCAAGGAGCGCGAGCTGCCCGAGGCCGACGACGACTTCGCCCAGCTGGCCAGCGAATTCGACACCCTCGACGAGCTGAAGGAAGACCTGCGCAACCGGGTCGAGCGGGTCAAGAAGGTCGAGCAGGCCGGTCAGATCCGCGACAAGGTGCTCGAGACCCTGCTCGAGCAGGTCGAGGTGCCGCTGCCCGAGGCGGTCGTGCAGGCCGAGATCGACGCCGTGCTGCACGATGCGGTGCACGGCTTCGACCACGACGAGGACAAGCTCGCCGAGGCGCTCGAGGCCCAGGGCTCCAGCCGCGAGGAGTTCGACAAGGACACCAAGGAGTCCGCCGAGAAGTCGGTGAAGACCCAGCTGCTGCTGGACGCCATCGCCGAGGCGGACAACACCCAGGTCGGCCAGGAGGAGCTCACCGAGCGGATCCTGTTCCAGGCGCAGCGCTACGGTCTGTCGCCCGAGCAGTTCATCCAGCAGGTGCAGCAGGCGGGGCAGCTCGGCGCGGTCTTCGCCGACGTCCGCCGCGGCAAGGCGCTGGCCGGTGTGGTCGGCAAGGTGAAGGTCACCGACTCCGACGGCAACACCGTGGACACCGCCGAAATGTTCGGCGCCCCTGAGGGTTCCGCCGACGCGGCGGAGTCCACCGAGTCCACCGGGTCCGCCGCGGCGAGCGCCGAATAAGTTCATGAAGTGCCAGCGTGGTCGTGTCCCGGATGGATGCGTTATTGCGCTGTGAGCGAAGATGGGCGGTACCGGGAGTTCGGTGCCGCCCTGCTTCGTTAATGTTTGTGACAAGCGAACCAGAGATGGCTGTTCGGCATCAGCAACGAGCCGGTGAGAGAAGGCAGGTATCCGTGACAATGAACAAGGCAGGGGTCGTCATGACATCCGCGACTGCTGGTCTGAACCTCAGTGATTCGGTGTACGAGCGCCTGCTGCGTGAGCGCATCATCTTCCTCGGCACTCAGGTCGACGACGACATCGCGAACAAGCTGTGCGCGCAGATGCTGCTGCTCGAGGCGGAGGACCCCACCCGCGACATCTTGCTCTACATCAACTCGCCCGGCGGCTCGGTGACCGCGGGTATGGCCATCTACGACACCATGCAGTTCGTTGAATGCGATATCGCCACCTTCGGCATGGGGCTGGCCGCGTCGATGGGGCAGTTCCTGCTCACCGCCGGCACCAAGGGCAAGCGCAGCGCACTGCCGCACGCGCGGATCATGATGCACCAGCCCTCGGCGGGCATCGGCGGTTCCGCGGCCGATATCGCGATCATGGCCGAGCAGTTCGCGCACACCAAGCGCGAGCTCAACGAGCTGCAGGCGCTGCACACCGGCAAGCCGATCGAGCAGGTCACCGCCGATGCCGACCGCGACCGCTGGTTCACCGCGGCGCAGGCGCTGGAATACGGCTTCATCGACCGCGTGATCGCCCACGGGGCGCAGGCGAACGGCGCGGGTAGCTAACTGAACACGCAGATCCGTTCCCCCTCAACGACTTTGGAGACGAAGATGGTCAATCAGTTCGACCCGCGCGCCGGTCTCGGCGGCACCGCTCCGGCGAGCCCGCAGTCGCGCTACATCCTGCCCTCGTTCATCGAGCACTCCAGCTTCGGTGTCAAGGAGTCCAACCCGTACAACAAGCTGTTCGAGGAGCGCATCATCTTCCTCGGCGTGCAGGTCGACGATGCCTCGGCGAACGACATCATGGCGCAGCTGCTGGTGCTGGAGTCGCTGGATCCCGATCGCGACATCACCATGTACATCAACTCGCCCGGTGGCTCGTTCACCTCGCTGATGGCGATCTACGACACCATGCAGTACGTGCGTGCCGATGTCGCCACCGTCTGCCTGGGTCAGGCCGCATCGGCCGCTGCCGTGCTGCTCGCCGCCGGTACCCCCGGCAAGCGCGCATGCCTGCCCAATGCCCGTGTGCTGATCCACCAGCCTTCGCTGGAGGGTGGTATTCAGGGGCAGGTTTCGGACCTGGAGATCCAGGCCGCCGAGATCGAGCGCATGCGCCGTCTGATGGAGACCACGCTGGCGCGCCACACCGGTAAGGATGCGGACACCATCCGCAAGGACACCGACCGTGACAAGATCCTGACGGCCGAGGAGGCCAAGGAGTACGGGATCATCGATACGGTGTTCGACTACCGCAAGCTCAGCGCCCAGAAGTAGGAAGCCGCGCCGGCTGGCGCGGTGCGCTGATCGCTCGTAAGTTGCTCAATGTCAGGATATTCCGGCCGGGACAGGTGCCACTCGGCATGTGGCCCGGCCGGACTGCTTCAGGAAAGTCGATCGGCCGGAACGGTGTCCGGCAGAAGGCATTCCGGGGCGGGCGGCCAGGCGTGTCGAATGGCCGTCGATCGGGGTGAACGTGTTCCATAGTGGTAAGAACTCGTAGAACCCCGGCGAGAAACATGCTCGAGTTGTCGACCTCCGTCGCGCACACCGGGTACGGTCGACCTAGGGACCTTTGCTCCCGGTTGACGGCAGTGCTCGAACGTCGGATTCGCTCGAGGTGTTCGTGATTACACCCGAGGGTGGCGGATTGCTGGCAACCTGGATAGACGGTTGCAGGCGGACAAGGAAGTAGGGACCCACGAGATGGCGCGCATCGGAGATGGCGGCGATCTGCTGAAGTGCTCGTTCTGCGGAAAGAGTCAGAAGCAGGTCAAGAAGCTCATTGCGGGACCAGGGGTGTACATCTGCGACGAGTGCATCGATCTATGCAACGAGATCATCGAGGAAGAGCTGGCCGAGTCCAGCGAGGTCAAACTCGATGAGCTGCCCAAGCCTGCCGAGATCCGGGATTTCCTCGAGAACTACGTCATCGGGCAGGACACCGCCAAGCGCACGCTCGCCGTCGCCGTGTACAACCACTACAAGCGCATCCAGGCGGGCGACAAGGGGCGCGACAGCCGGGGCGAGACCGTCGAGCTGGCCAAGTCGAACATTCTGATGCTCGGCCCCACCGGCTGCGGTAAGACCTATCTGGCGCAGACGCTGGCCAAGATGCTCAATGTCCCGTTCGCCATCGCCGACGCCACGGCGCTGACCGAGGCCGGATACGTCGGTGAGGATGTCGAGAACATCCTGCTGAAGCTGATCCAGGCGGCGGACTACGACGTGAAGCGGGCCGAGACCGGCATCATCTACATCGATGAGGTCGACAAGATCGCGCGCAAGAGTGAGAACCCCTCGATCACCCGCGATGTCTCCGGTGAGGGTGTGCAGCAGGCGCTGCTGAAGATCCTGGAGGGTACGCAGGCCAGCGTGCCGCCGCAGGGTGGGCGCAAGCATCCGCACCAGGAATTCATCCAGATCGACACCACCAATGTGCTTTTCATCGTTGCTGGCGCGTTCGCCGGGCTGGAGAAGATCATCTCCGATCGCACCGGTCACCGCGGTATCGGCTTCGGTGCCGAGGTGCGTTCCAAGGCCGAGATCGACACCGATGACCACTTCGCCGAGGTCATGCCCGAGGATCTGATCAAGTTCGGTCTGATCCCGGAATTCATCGGCCGTCTGCCCGTCGTCGCCTCGGTGACGAACCTGGACAAGGATTCGCTGGTCAAGATTCTCTCCGAGCCGAAGAACGCGCTGGTGAAGCAGTACGTGCGGCTCTTCGAGATGGACGGCGTCGACCTCGAGTTCACCGATGACGCGCTCGAGGCGATCGCCGATCAGGCGATCCTGCGCGGCACCGGCGCCCGTGGCCTGCGCGCCATCATGGAGGAAGTCCTGCAGCTGGCGATGTTCGACATCCCCAGTCGCGACGACGTCGCCAAGGTGGTCGTCAACGCCGATACCGTCAACGACAACGTGCTGCCGACCATCGTGCCGCGCAAGGCGCAGCGTGCGGAGCGCAGGGAGAAGTCGGCGTAATCGCTACGCGGACCGGGTCAGACGAAATGCAACCGCACATGCGTTGCTTCCGGCTGGCCCGGGCGTGCTGCTCATGCCGCCGCCACCAAGCGGTGTTACGGCGGTCACGCTCGAACTAGTTTTTTGTGTACCGAGCTCTCGGTTGGGGTACTCCTAGCTCACGGTTGAGTAACCAGCCCAGTCTTGGTCCATCCGCGGATCGGGCGAAAAGATCCCGCCTGCAAGGTTTTTGGTCGGCGGGTGCGACGGACCGAGGTCCCTCATGCCGATAGTTTCAGTTTCCTCGGATGACAGCGCGGCTGCTGTGCGCGAATCCGGACAAACCACCGATCGTCTGTCCATCGTGGTCTTACCGCCGATGGATTCGATCACGTTGTGCGCGGTGGGTGGTGAAGTGGATTACCTGACGGCCGATGCTCTGCGCCGGTCCCTGCTCGGAGCACTGCCCACGGCGGCTACGGTGCTGGTCATCGACCTGTCGCAGGTGACGTTCTTCGGCGTCGCCGGGCTGCGGGTTCTGATGGATGCCCGATCCTGGTGCGCCCGCAGCGGCCGGCGACTTCAGTTGATCACCGGCCCGCGCTGCGTGGACCGGCTACTCGAGGTTGCGGGTCATGCCGCGGTGTTCGATATCGTGCCGAGCCTCGCCGCGGTTGCGCGGGCGACCGTGTCCGAGGTGGCGCGCGTGAGCGCCTGATAGCGAAAACACGGGTGCGGCAGTCGAATTCGACTGCCGCACCCGCGGATTGCTGGCGCCGATTCAGACTGCTTCGCTGCGCATATCGTCCTGGCTCCAATAGGCGCGCATGCTGACGATCCGGCCCTCGTCGTCGAACTCCATCACATCGATGGGCGAGAGCGTGAACCGCTGCTCGCCGAACTTGGTGACCAGGGTGAACATGAAGGCGGCGTGGTTGCCCGCGATGCGGATCGTCTCCGGCCGCAGTTGGGTCTCCCGGTCGAGGTTGGCGAGCACATCGTAGAACTCGCGAATGGCGTCGTGGCCACGCTTGGGCTCGGTACCCATGGGGTCCTCCACCACCGCATCGGGCGCGTAGAGCTCGACGATCTCTTCGGTGGGACCCGAGCCGACCAGTTTGACGTACTGCTCGACCACATCGCGGATCTGCTGTGCCATGAGAACCCCTCTTGTTTCGAGCGACCGCGAGCAGTCGCCCGCGGCGACGAATTGAAACGTGTTCTAATTCGGAGCCTAGCAGTGTCCCGTGGCAGCGTTGAGGGGAATCCCGATAGCCGGGAGGGTGGATGACGTGCTGGCGCAGATGGCCCCCCGCGCCAGCACTGGTCCTAGCCTCTTGCGCACCGAACGGGCCGCCGATCATGCCCACTCGGCATTCTTAATTGGCGCGCCAGTGCTTTTGGATACGGTGACGATCGCTTGTCACATCCCTGTGTCGCCCGATCGCGCCCGGTGCCGGAATCGCCGTTGATTCCCTGGTTCGCCGTTGAACCTTCTGTCCCGCACTGGTGCGTCTGCTAGTGGTTTCGGCATTGCGGCTTCGCGTGTTACTGCCTGCGGCTGCCTCTTTACCAGGGTGTGCGCACTGGTTCCAGAAAACTCGTCGCTATTTCCCGCCGTTCGACCCCGGTGTGTCGAGCTAGTGTGGTGCTTGTAGTGCTGTTTACTCGGTCCGGTCAACCAGATGTTCGAGTGACGAGTGAAAGCGGAGGAGACATGCCACTGCCTACCATGACCGCCGAACAGCGCACTGAGGCGTTGGCCAAAGCGGCTGCGGTCCGCAAGGCACGCTCGGAACTGATCGGCAAGGTGAAGGCCGGAAAGGTATCGGTCGCCGAACTGTTGAAGAAGGCCGACAGTGATGACTTGGTCAAGAAGACCAAGGTCGCTGCGGTGATCAAGGCGCTGCCCGGCGTCGGACCGGTAAAGGCCGCCAAGCTGATGGACCAGGCGGAGATCCCCGAGGACCGCCGCATCGGCGGACTCGGCGCACGCCAGCGTGCGGCGTTGCTCGAAGCGTTGAAGGACTGACAACTACAGTCGCACCATGATCGGGGAACCAACGCTCACGTCGGTGGCGTGGCTGTGCGTCGAGAACGGCCGCTTGCTCGCGGTCCGGACCGAGGGACGCGACGCCTTCTATCTACCGGGCGGCAAGCCCGAGCCCGGGGAAACCCTGACCGGAGCGCTCGTTCGTGAGGTTCGCGAGGAAGTAGGCGTCGAGTTGGAGGAGCACCGGATCACGCCCGTGGTGACCATTACGGCCCCCGCCCACGGGCGTCCCGGAACGCTCGTGCAGATGCACTGCTTCCGCGCACCCGGTCACGGCACACCGGCTCCGGCCGCGGAGATCGCCGAGATGGCGTGGCTCGGACCGGGCGATGGTCATCGGTGCGCACCGGCGGTGGTGCGGGCCCTCGACCATTTGACCGAGATCGGCGGGTGGGACGCGTCCTGAATGTCGGACGCATTCGCTTCTGGCAGACCAAACGCCCCACGGCATGCGCTGTGGGGCGTTGACTGTTCCGGGGAATCAGCGAGGTGTGCGGCGGCGGGGGAGCCGGAAGGTGATCGGGTCGGGATCGCGCAACTGCGGCCCGCGCGGGGTGACCAGGATCAGCGCCAGACCGAGGACGGCGATCAGCACCGCGCCGACGATGCTGAGGGTGAAACTGCCCGCGGCCATCTCGGCCGGCTTGTGCGAGACGTGATAGATCAGGTGCGGCACACCGAAGACCAGCCAGCCCAGGCCCGCGACCTGGGCCAGGGCGCTGCCGCCGAGGAAGAGCGCGGCCAGGGTCACCGCGGTCAGCGCCAGGAAGAACGAACCGACGTCGGAGGCCAGATGGTGGTTGTACGGACCGTCGGCCGAGATCCACTGCATGCCGAAGCCCGGAAAGCTGGTGTACCACGAATGCGGCGCGAAAACCGCCCACAGGCCGACGACCGCGCCCTGGAATGCCAATACCCCCAATATGATTCGAACGGCCAGCCAGCGGTTGCGCTGCTGTTCGAACCGCATACGCACGCGTAATCCGCCGGATTTGCCATCGACCGTGATCCGCATCGGTGTCTCCGTTCATCGCCGAACGATGGATCTGGTGTTGTCACCGTAAAACGGACACCGGCCGTGATCAATAGGCGGCGACCTCGTCGGTAATGGTCAGCCGGTCCGGGCGGGTATAGATGTTCATGGTGTCGCCGCGCAGGAAACCGACCAGGGTGAGGCCGGATTCGGTGGCGAGGTCGACGGCCAGTGAGCTGGGGGCGGAGACGGCGCCGAGTATAGGGATGCCCGCCATGACGGCCTTTTGAACGAGTTCGAAGGAGGCGCGGCCGCTGACGATGAGGATGAGGTCGTGTGCGGGGATGCGGTTTTGGAGCAGGGCCCAGCCGAGGACTTTGTCGACAGCGTTATGGCGGCCGATATCTTCGCGCACGGCGAGTGCGGTGCCATCGGTGGTGAACAGTCCTGCGGCGTGCAGGCCGCCGGTGGCGTCGAAAACTGTTTGGCGGGTACGCAATCGGTCGGGCAGGACGGCGAGGGTATTGCTGTCGAGGGTGATCGAGCTGGTCGGGAGCGGGTATCGGGTGCGGGTGCGGACCTCGTCGAGTGCGGTTTTGCCGCAGAGGCCGCAGGCGCTGGTGGTGAGGAAGTTGCGGCTGTGGACGGCGGTGGGGTTGCGCAGGTGGATGTCGAGGACGTTGTAGGTGTTGCGGCCGTCCTCGTCGGTGCCCGCGCAGTAGCGGGCGCTGACGACATCCTCGGCGGTGTGAATGATGCCCTCGCCCAACAGGAATCCGTGCACGAGTTCGATATCGCTGCCGGGGGTGCGCATGGTGACGGTGAGCGACCGGCCGTCGAGGCGGATTTCCAGCGGCTCCTCGACGGCGAGTGAATCCGGGCGCTCGACAATGCCGTTGGGCGAGATGCGGCGCATCCGTTTGCGGGCGGTGACTCTACTCACGACTGCGCCTCTCCGCGTTCGGCTCGGTCGTGCACGGTGTACGGTGCGACCTGATTCGTTCGCTGGGGTTGCTCATGTGGGCTGTCCGGTGTGGACGTGTGGTTCGACTCGGATGGTCACCGCTTTGGAAACCGGCGTATTCGACCGTGCCGCAACGTGATCCAGCGGAACCAGCGGATTCGTTTCCGGGTAGTACGCGGCGGCGTTACCCCGGGGAGTGGAGTATTCGACGATGCGGAAGCCGGTCACCTTGCGCTCGGTGCCGTCGGTCCATTCGGAGATCAGATCGACCAGATCGCCATCCACGAAACCGAATTCGGTGATGTCGTCGATGTGCATCAGGATCACCTTGCGGCCGCCGTGGACGCCGCGGTATCGGTCGTCGAGGCCGTAGATGGTGGTGTTGTACTGGTCGTGGCTGCGCAGGGTCTGCAGGATCAGTCGGCCCTCGGGGACCGGGACCCAGCTCAGTTCGTTGACCGCGAAATTGGCTTTGCCGGTGGCGGTGCGGAATTCGCGGGAGTCGCGCGGCGGGTGCGGTAGGACGAACCCGTTGCGGTCGCGGACCCGCTTGTTGTAGTCGGCGCAGCCGGGTACCACGCGGGCGATCGCGTCGCGGATCTTGTCGTAGTCGTGCTGATACTGCGCCCACGGCACCGGGTGATCGGCGCCGAAGAGGGTTCGGGCGAGTTCGCAGACGATGGCGACTTCGCTGCGCAGGTGATCGCTGACCGGCTGCAGTCGGCCGGTGGACAGATGCACCATCGACATCGAATCCTCTACCGACACTTGTTGTTTCGTGCCGTTCTGGAGGTCGAGGTCGGTGCGTCCGAGGGTGGGTAGGATCAGTGCTGTGCGGCCGTGCACGATATGGCTGCGATTGAGTTTGGTCGAGACGTGCACGGTGAGCGCGCAGCTGCGCAGGGCGGCCTCGGTCACCTCGGTATCGGGGGTGGCGGAGACGAAATTGCCGCCCATGCCGAGGAACACCTTCGCGGTGCCGGCGCGCATGGCTCGGATGGCCTCGACGGTGTCGTAGCCGTGGTGACGTGGGCTGGTGATGCCGAATTCGCGGTCGAGTGCGTCGAGGAAGGCGTCGGGCATCTTCTCCCAGATGCCCATGGTGCGGTCGCCTTGGACGTTGGAGTGGCCGCGCACCGGGCACACACCGGCGCCGGGCTTGCCGATCATGCCACGCAGCAGTAGCAGATTGGTGGCTTCCTCGATGGTGGCGACCGCGTGGCGCTGCTGGGTCAGCCCCATCGCCCAGCAGATGATGACGTTCTTCGATTCGGCCAGAAGTGTTGCGGTGCGGTGCAAGTCGTCATCGGACAGGCCGGTCGCGGTGCGGACGGTGTCGAGATCGACAGCACGAACGTTCTTTTCGTATTCGGCGAAGCCGGCGCAGTGCGCGTCGACGAACTCGCGGTCGACCACCGTGCCGGGCGCGCGGTCCTCGGCCTCGAACAGCAGTTTGCCGAGGCCCTGGAACAGGGCCATATCGCCGCCGAGGCGGATCTGGAGGAAGTCGTCGGCGATCGCGACGCCGCTGGTGAAACCCTTGACGGTCTGCGGGTCGCGGAAACCGAGCAGTCCGGTCTCCGGCAGCGGGTTGACCGCGATGACCTGGGCACCATTGGCCTTCGCGCTCGCCAGTGCGCTGAGCATGCGCGGATGATTGGTGCCCGGGTTCTGGCCTGCGACGATGATCAGATCGGCCTTGGTGAAGTCATCGATCGAGACCGAACCCTTGCCGATGCCGATCGAGGTGGTCAGCGCGGCGCCGGAGGATTCGTGGCACATATTCGAACAGTCCGGCAGATTGTTGGTGCCGAAACTGCGGACCAGCAGTTGATACAGGAACGCCGTCTCATTGGCGGTGCGGCCGGAAGTGTAGAACAGGGCCTCGTCCGGGGAGGACAGGGCATTCAGGTGCTCGACGATGAGTCGGTAGGCGGCATCCCATTCGATCGGCGAATAGTGCGTGTCGCCGGGGCGCAGCACCATCGGGTGGGTGAGTCGGCCCTGCTGGCCCAGCCAGTAGCCGGATTTGCCCGCCAGTTCCTCGATCGAGTGCGCGGCGAAGAATTCGGGGGTGACGGTGCGCAGCGTCGCCTCCTCGGCGACAGCCTTGGCGCCGTTCTCACAGAACTCGGCCGGGCGACGGTGCCCCGTCGGCTCCGGCCAGGCGCAGCCGGGGCAGTCGAAACCGTGCACCTGATTGACCCGGGCCAGCGTGCGGGTGGTCCGGACGACCCCCATCTCCTCCACCGCGCGTTTCAGCGCAACGGCCACGGCGGTCACGCCCGCGGCCTGCTCTTTCGGCTGGGTCACGGTCAGCGCGGACTCGTCGATGTCCTGTGTCGGCCCTTTACGGTGCATGCTGGATATTGTCCTCTTCGCACGAATTTTGTCGCGGCGCCCTTGCTCGATCCTGGGTCGCCGCGCTCGTGCATGTGCCCCCGGCTGGGTGGCTGCGGCATGCCCGAGACTGCTCGATTCAAATTGTATACACTCTGTAGGGCTGTTGGCCGACCGCGTGCGTCGGCGACGCTGCCTGGTAGGCAGCGATTTTCGCGGCGTGCGGGCTGGGCGAGAAGGCTCCGCGTCGGTCGGTGCTGGCTTACCATAGCTACTGATCAAATCGCTGATCTGAGGCACAGCCGATGGGGACGCAGGCAGCATTTCCCGCGCGTGCTGGCGGGGTGCGTCGGCAGGTGCGGTGTCGGCGTGCGAATCGTGGGGTGATCTTCGGAATTCTGAGTTGTGCGGTTGTGCTCGCCGGGGTGGTCCCGTTGGTCAGCGGGGTATCGGCATTCGGTGTTCCGGCATCGGAGGACCCGACGTCGTCGGTGGTTCGGCCGCGGCCGCGCACGGTGGAGCAGTCGCCTGGCCCGCAGGACGGGTCCGGAACGCGGGACGGGTCCGGATCGCAGACCAGCACCGGGACGCCGGATGGGAATTCGGACGGCAGCGGGACGCATGACGGGACCGGGACGCGCGACGGGACCGGGACGCAGACCACGAGTAGTCGGATGCCAGCCGATCCCTGCGCCGGGCGGTCGTCCGACGGATGCTCCGGATCGCCGTCCAGCAGTACGCGACCTCCGGATATTGTGCTGCCGCCGATCACCATGACGACCTTGCCGCCGCTTCCGCAGCCGACCACGCCGGAGCGACCGCGTGACGATCCGACCACCGCGCCGCCGCAGAATCCGACGCTGGACAATCCGACGCCGGACAACCAGCAACCGCCGGATAGCCAGCAGCCGTCGAACAAGCCGCCCGACGTGGTCGTTCCGACCGTTCGGCCTCCGGACCCGATCGTGCCTTCGACTCCATTGCCGGCTCCGCTGCCGCCAGTCGCCGCACAACCCGCCGGGCTCGAGCTCACGCCCTCGGCGATCGGGCCCGGTAGCGATGTCATCGCGGACGGATCGGGCTGTGATCCGCAGGCGCAGGTCAGCCTGCTGGTCGGGGAGACTCCGGTGGGCAACACCGTCGCGGGGGCCGACGGGAGATTCCGCGCACCGCTGGTACTGACCTCGATCGAGGTCGGGCGCTACCAGGTGACCGCGCAGTGCGGACGCACGCTCAGTGCGCCGCTGGATGTGGTGCTGGTCAGCCGGATCAGTGCGGCCACATCGACATTGACGGTGATTCTGTTTTTCCTGTTGATCGGTGGGTGGTTCTACGGGCATCGGCTCGTCTCGCATCTGCCCGTGCGGAGGGGGTCGTAATGCGGTCACGCGTCTCGGCGGCAGTGCGAATTATCCTGTTGCCCAGCGTTTTCGCGCTGATATTCGTGGTGCTCGCCGGCTGGTTCGCGGCACCGGTCGTCGGCAGGCCGCAGGGCGTCGATATGTCGGCGACCATCGATGATCAGGATATTGCGGACACTACGGCAGCTGAACCGCTTCGGCTGCAACCGAACAGCACCATCCGGGTGGCGATCGCGTTGACCAACAATACCTCCGCGGCGGTGCGCATCCGGCGGGTGGATCTGGCCGGGCATGTGCTCGGATTGAGCTTCTTCTCCTATTCCACCGCGGTCGAGTTATCCATCGCACCAGGAAAATCCGATGCGCTGAAGTATCGGCTCGATCTCACCGGACTGGATGGTCAGGCGACCGGACTGATCGTCGCGGATCTGGCGGTCATCGGTGCGGACGGCGCGCGGATCGCCTCGATACCGCTCGATACCGATGTGCGTGGCTCGTTGTGGTCGGTATTCGGGCTGTTCGGGATCGCGCTCGCGGTGCTGACCGTGCTCGCCATCGCCGATGCCGCGCTGGCCATTGCCCGGCACCGGCTGTCCACCAACCGGTGGCAGCGCGGGCTGCGGTTGCTGGCGCCCGGAGTCGGCATCGGCTTGGTCTTCGGATTCACCGCGGCGGTGGCACGGTGGTGGGTTCCGGATACCGGGCTCTGGCTCGCGGTCGCCGGAGTGGCGGCGGCCGTCGGGTTTCTGCTCGGATACTGTGCGCCGACACCGGAAGTCGCGCCGGAGGAGTATTTCGCGTCGACTGGGGAACTCGACGAAGTCGACGGCATGAATACCGTGCGGTTCCGAGCGGATGGGCAACGACTTGACCAGTGACACCGGCAGGTTGCGGGCCGCGCTGCCCGCCTACGATATCGGCGCCCAGGTCGGCAGGGGTGGATGTGGTGTGGTGCTGGCGGGCACGCACCGGCGGTTGGGCCGACCGGTCGCTATCAAACAGATTCCGCCACAGTTCGCGCACGATGAGCAGGTGCGCCGGCGGTTCGTCGCCGAGGCGCGGTTGCTCGCGGCCATCGATCATCCCCATGTGGTGCGGGTTTTCGACTACATAGAAGATGACGAGCTGTGTCTGCTGGTCATGGAATACCTGCCGGGCGGCACCGTCGGCAGCCGGTTCGCCACCGAGGGGTTCGACGCGGCGACCGCGGTGGCTGTCGGGCTGGCCTGTGCGGCGGGACTGGAGGCGGCGCACCGCCACCGGATTCTGCACCGTGACGTCAAACCGTCGAATCTCATGTTCGGCATCGGCGGTGCGATCAAACTGACCGATTTCGGCATAGCCAAGATCGTCGGTGGTGACCGGACACTGGTCACCAGGACCGGCGAGATCGTCGGCACCCCGGCCTATATCGCGCCGGAACAGGCACGCGGACAACCGCTTTCCCCCGCGACCGACGTCTACGCGCTGGCCACCATGCTCTACCAGCTGCTGTCCGGAGTGTTGCCGTTCCCGCCGAGCGACGACCACCTCGCAACGCTTTTCGCCCATGCCTTCGGTGATCCCATACCTCTCACCGAGGTCGCGCCCGGTGTTCCCGGGCCGATCGCCGATGTGGTGATGCGCGGTCTCGCGACCGATCCCGCCGACCGCTTCGACACCGCCGAACTCTTCGGCATCGCGCTCGCCGAACTCGCCGCCTCCTGCTGGGGCGGCGATTGGCTGGCTCCGGTGGGCATCCCGGTAATCGGCGCCGACACCATCGTGGCCGCCGCGACCGGGAGCAGTCGTGCCGCGCGGCGGCCGAGTGCGGTGACGCCACGACCGGGAGGTGCGCAAGGCAGTGGGACACGACCTGGTTCGTCTCGGACGAATGCGAGCTCCGTACCGCTCACGAGCTTCGGACCTCGCGTGACGGTCGGCCAGCCCTCCGGAATGACCATTCCTGCTACCGGAGTCCCGTCGTCGCCTCTGCACCCGCCATCAAGCGCGGCATCGGCGCCGACCGAAATCACACCCGGCCCAAATGCGCCGGATTCGACTGGCGGCGGTCCGATTCCACCAGTCGCTCAGCTTTCGCCGCGATCGCAGCCCACTGGGGACGCGCCGACGCCGGCGCGCAACTCGGATTCCGGCCCAGGCGGGGCGATTTCGCCGGTCCTGCCAGCTCGCGGCGAGACGGATTCGGGGCAGTTCCGGTCTCCGCGCAGCGCCGCGTCGCAGCCGATCGGGGCCGCGCCGACGCCACACCCGCGCGAATCGGATCCGGTTCCAACTGGACCTGTTTCGCCGGTAACCGGCGAGATTCCTGCCGGACCGTATGGGCCTCCGATGGGCCGGGTGCGGCCGCGATACGGGTTGCAGGACAAGGGGGTTCGGCTGGCCGATGTCGATCGGCGCGATCTGGTGTCCATTCGGGAGGTCGTCACATTCGCTTCGCCTCGGCTGCCGCTTCTCGCGGGAGTGTTGGGTGCGGCCGGTGCCTGTGCGGTCGCGGTGCTCGGGCTCGGTGCACCCACGGCTGGAGGAGATCTGGTACCGGGCACGGTCACCATTGCCGGTGTTGATCCGACGAGGTCGGATCCGATCGACATCGATCTGTCCGAGCCGATTCCATTGCAGGTCAAGGGGATCGACGTCGATTCGGCTGCGCTGGCAGTGCGGGTGGTCGGTGTGCGGTTGGGTGGAGATCCGGTGCCGCTGCAGCCCGGTGGCGCGGCCGTATTGCCCGATCCGGTCAACCAGCATGTGTTGGCGGGCCATCTCGACGGCGAGTTGACTCTGTTGCGCAACGGTACCGAAATCGCGACACAGCGATTCGCACTGCGTACGACGCAGCGTCCGACGCTGACCGCCGCTTCGGCCGCGATCGTGATCCTCGCCCTGTTCGCCGCCGCCTACGTGGAGTCCAACACCCGCACTTTGCGTCGTGGTCGCGGTGGCATCGCCAATGTCATCGGCCTGTCCGCGAGTTCGGCCATGCTGGCCGGGGCGGTCGCCGGTGGTGCCTGGATTCTCCGGGGGACCCCGCCGACCATCGCCACCTTGGCGGTCAGTGCGGTACTCGGCGCTGGGGCGGGCGTCGGTATCGCATTCGGCGCGCGGCGTATCGGCAGGCGGCGCAGGCTCCTTCGCCGCGCACGGCGGGAAGATGGCTGAGTGCGGTAGCGGCAGAACGGGGCTGTGCGGTGTCGGTGTCGGTGAGACCGGCGGGAAGGATTTCGTGCTGGCGCACAGTTCCGCGGTGCTCTTCGATGCCGGACCACACCACCACCGATTCGGTGAATTCGCGCGGATGGGGCTGGGAACGCCAGATGTGGTGAGAAAGTTCAGCGAGCGCGTCGGGTCTTCGCGGGGCAAGCGATTCGCTCAGGAACGGCGGCCCTTACTAGTGGCTTCCGTCGGATGCTTCGGGTGGTTCTCGGTGCGGTAGGTGATGATTCGCTGGCCTATGCGCAGGCTCCAGCCGGGCGGCAGTTCGATCGGGGCGGTGCCGACTCGGGTCCAGTCATCGTCGCCGGGAGCGGCGATGAAAGTGCCTGCGGGAGTGGCGGCATCGCGGACGTAGACCTTGCCGCGGTCGACCGAGACGTAGGCGTGCACGCGGGAGACATGGCGGTCACGGGGGACAGTGATCGGCGTGGCCGTCGCGGCACGTACCGCCTCGTCGATCGTCGGACTTCGACCGACGACATACGCCCGGTCCAGCGGATATGCCGCACCGTTCTCGAGAATCAGCGCACCGGCGACCGGCACCGGACTCTCCGGATTGCCCGCACCGCCAACCGGTCGCAGCGGTCGCGGTCGTTGCCCTTGCAGAGGCGGGATCTTGTGCAGCGCAATGGGTTCGGGTCGCAGCGGAGTACCTGCCCGCGACCCACCGGAGTCCGCGCGCTCTGCCGCGGACATGGCCTGGGTACTGACGTCCTGCGGTGCCGCTACCTCCCCGGACCCGTCGGACTCCGCCGTCCGCCCCTTCGCGGATGCCACGGCCCGCTCGGCGACGGGCGACTCTGCCGATGCCCCCGGACCCGTCTTTCCAGTGGGCGCTCCGGACTGCGCGGAGGATCGCCGCGAAATCCCAGCAGACCCAGCTGGTTGCGCCGAGTCCGCGGACTCGGCCTTCTCGGTCGGCCCGTCCGGCGCGGAGGTTTGCCGGGGGGCACCTGTAGAGCGTGCCGATCCAGTGGGTTGGGCTGAGTCCGCGGGTCCGGCTTTCGCTGTGGGTCCGTGCGGCGCGGAGGTTTGCCGGGGGGCACCTGTAGAGCGCGCTGATCCAGTGGGTTGGGCTGAGTCCGTGGGTCCGGCCTTCGCTGTGGATTCGTCCGGCGCGGCGGGCCGGACGGAGGACTGCCGCGGGGCCCCAGATCCGGTTGGCTTTGCCGAGTCCGCGGGCCCGGCCTTCTCAGTAGGCCCGTCGGGCGCGGCGGGCGGCTGCGAGATACCGGTAGATCGTGGCGATCCGGTTGGCTGCGCCGCGCGTCCGGCCTGCGCCGTGGGCGCGTGCGGCGCGGCGGACCGGACAGAGGACTCGGCGGGCCGGGCGAAGCCGGTCGGTTGATGGGTGGTGGGGGTCGGCGCCGCGTCTGTGCGGTTGTTCTTGGAGGTCAGCTGGGATTTCGCGGTGGGGTCGAGGAGGGCTTCGAACCCGGCCGGTGCGGTTTGTGGTGGTTCGGGTGTCGTGCCGGGGGACGGGGACGGTCCGGTGGCGCGGCCTCGGGTCGCCGCGGATCTGCCCGCGCGCCGGGCCGCGATATGCAGGGCGAAACCGCCGCCGGGGACGATACCGGCGCGCAGGTCGGTGCGTGGCAGTTCGTGTACCGGAAATGCGTCGTCCGCGCCGACGGTGATCCGGCGCACCGGTTCTCGGATGATTTCGTCTACCCAGGTGAACGCGCGGGCCCCGGAAAGGCGTCGAGTTCCTTCCGCGCCTTGGATCTCCGCGGTCACCTGGCCGCGCAGCAGAATCACGGTGCCGTCGGCAGTCGGCGCGACCACGCCGAACGGCGGTGGTTCGGAATTGCCGCCGAAAACCACCGCGGCCAGGCGCTGCGCGATCGCCGCACCCGGATGCCGCGCATCGGCGACGGCCTCGATAGCGCCGAGTATCCGGTCGGTGGAGGGGGTTTCGTCCGCGAGATACACGACAACCGCACCGAAGCGTGCGATCAGACCATCGCCCGGCGCAATCCCCACGGTCGACGGGTTGCTCACCCGCGCCTCCTTCCCGGACCACTACCGGCGTCCAGCATAGAGTGTGCGAAGCACCCGAAACCTGTCTGCGACGAACAGCGAGCGCCGGCACGTTGGTGATCCGTATCCGCCCTGATCGACGAAGAGACGTGCATCACTCGACGTCGCCTTCGGACGCTCCCAGGCACAGGTCCTCCGCGAGTTCGGATTGGTCCTGTGTGGGCAGGCGCAGGTTGTCTGCGAGCTCGGATAAGCCGTGTGTGACCACGCGCAGATTGTCTGCGTGCTAGCGAACCTGTTGTGCGCGAGTTACGGGCCAGCTGGGGAATTCGGCTCGGTGCGCGGCCGTCGGAATCCGGTCAGTGCCCGTCACCCGCAGTTTGTCGTCGTAACTCTCCGCGATCGCCGACACACCTGGGCGACACGGAATGATCCGTGCCGCCCGGGGGGTCAGTCCTGTGTACGGCGATCTGCCTGCCCACGGCGGGTGAGTCTGTGCGGCAAGACCGCCGTGCACCACCAGGCAGGTGGACTCCATGCCTCAGGCGGTGAACTCGGACAGGTGGTCTTCGAGCCAGGTGGTGAACGGCCGGGCCGGGTGGTTGGTGAGGAGGGCGACGGAGTCGGTGATCGGGGTCGGGACGCCGTCACATCTACGCCAGTAGTCCAGAAGACCGTCGGCGTAGCGGGTGGGGATGTATTCGGCCATCTCCTGGCGCCAGGCGTCGGGGGTGACGTGGGCGATGGTCGCGGTGCGGCCGGTGATCTTGTTGATCAGGTCGATCTGCTCGGTGAAGGTCAGGGTCTGCGGACCGGTGAGGGTGTGGGCCGCACCGCGGTGGTCGGGCTTGGTGAGTAGGGCGTGCGCGCACTCGGCGATATCGAGTTCGTGGATCGGATCGGTGTAGGCATGGGGGTAGGGGAGGCTGATCGGGCGGTCGGCCTTGATCGCGAATGACCAGCCGCGGGCATTGCCCGCGAAGGCGCCGGGGCGCAGTACCGAGACGGTCATCGGTATGTCGGCGAGTCCGAGTTCGGCGTCTAGATGCGATTTCGCGACCGGGTTGGTGGCGGCCTCGGGATCGAGCACCGCGGACGAGGACAGCAGCACGATGTGGTCGACTCCGGCTGCGGTTGCGGCGGAGGCGAATTCGGCGATGCACTCGGCCTCGGCGTATAGGAACACCGAGGTGACGCCGTCGAGTGCGGTGGCGAAGGTGGCGGGATCCCGCAGATTGCAGGCGACGCCGGGCACGTCCGCGGGGAGCTGTTCTGGGCGGCCGGAGCCGACACGGACGGCATGGCCGTCGGCACGCAGCAGGGACACGAGGTTGGTGGCGACCGCGCCGCGGCCTCCGGTGACGAGAATCATGAGAAGTCCTTGGGTTGAGGGTGATTCAGTGGTGCTGTTCGGTCTGGGCGTGGCGCGGCAGCAGTCGCACCAGCCCGACGCTGACCAGCGTGATGGCGGCGACGAACACCAGGCTGACGGTCAGCGCATGCGCCTGACCGGAGCCGAACGTGTGGAAGTACACCGTGGTGACCGCGGCCGCGCCGATCGCATTGGCGAGTTGCTGTACGGCGGAAAGGGATCCGCTGCCGCTACCGGTCTCGGACGGGTCGATATCGCCGATGGTGACGACGAAGATGCTGCCGAAGCAGGTGCCCATACCGATGCCGAGCACCAGGATCGCCGCCGCGAGAGCCCACGGGGCGATACCGATTCCGACCGTCAGCGCCAGAATGAGCAGCAGGCCGCTACCCGCCAGAGTGATCAGCAGGCCGATCAGAATGAGGTTGCGCCCGAGCTTGGCCAGCAATTGGTGCGCGGCGATCGAGGCGATGATGATGCCGACGGCGAGCGGGGCGAGACCGAGTGCGGCGTCGGTGGGGGTGTAGCCGAGACCGTTCTGCATGAACAGCGACAGCACATACAGCAGTCCCGACACCGCGGCGAAGAAGACGAGACCGAGGATCAGACCCGAGGTGAAACCCCGGTTCTGGAAGAGCGTCGGCTTGATCAGCGGGTTGGCCGCGGTGATCTGCCGACGGGCGAACAGCGCGAAGGATATGGCTCCGGCCGCCACGGCCGCGCAGGGCGCGCCGGTCCAGCCATTGGTGGAACCGTCGATCAGGCCGAATAGCGTGCCGAGCATGGCCGCCGCGAGCAGGAGGGTGCCGAGCGCGTCGATGCTGACGCTGCGGTCGCCCTCCTCGGCGGGCAGCAGGCGTTGGGCGGCGGCGAATGCGAGGCCGCCGAGCACGATATTGATCAGGAACATGGCGCGCCAGCCGAGGCCGAAAAGATCGGCGTCGACAAGGAATCCGGCCAGGATCGGGCCGCAGACGCCGGACAGGCCGAGTCCCGGTCCGAAGACGCTGAATGCCCTACCCAACTGTGCGCGAGGAAAGACGCTGGTGAGAATGCCGAAACCCTGCGGTATCAGCATCGCGCCGAAGGCGCCCTGGATCAGGCGTGTGGTGATGAGCGTGGCCGGATCGATGGCGAGGCCGCACGCGACCGAGGCGAGGGTGAATCCGGCAAGGCCGATCAGGAACAGTCGGCGTTTTCCGAAGCGATCGCCGAGTCGGCCGCCGACTACCAGCAGGACGCCGAGGGATAGGGCATAGCTCGCGCCGAGCCACTGGATCAGCGACGGCCCGCCGTGGAGATCCCGCGCGATGGTCGGCGCGGCGATATTGGTGATGGTCGAGTCGAGCAGGTCGAGAACGTCGGCCGCGAGTATTACGGCCAATATCGCCCACATCCGGGGGCTGACCTTGGTCTCTGGTTGCTGCGTGAGGGTGTTCATGTCCTTCTCCTGACGGAGGAAATCGGAGCGAACAAGGATCGTGACGAACGTTGTTCGGTTGATGAACAGTAGGTCACGAACATCGTTCGTGTCAAACAATGTTCGTTAGCGCGTATACTCACCCCATGAGCGCCGCACCCGTCAGCCGCCGGGCCCGACCCGCGAAGGCACCCCTCAGCCGTGAGGTCATCATCGAAACCGGCCTGCGCATCCTCGACCGCGACGGTCTGGCCGCCCTCACCATGCGCCGCGTCGCGCAGGATCTGGATACCGGTGCCGCCTCGCTCTACGTCTACGTCGCCAACCGCGACGATCTGATGGCCGCCATGCTCGATCACGTGCTCGGCACCGTGCCCGAGCCGAGGGGCGCCACCTGGCGTGACCGGCTCGCGGCGCTGGTCGAGACGACCGTCGACGCGATGGCCAAACATGAGGGGCTCGCGCTCGTCGCGCTCGGCGCGATTCCCACCAGCCCGAACGCATTGCAGATCGTCGAGCGGCTGCTCGCCCTGCTCGCCGAGGGCGGGGTGGACGCACAGACCAATTCCTGGGCCGTCGACCTGATCTACCTGCACATATCCGCGCAGGCCGCGGAGCAGAGCGCGTACAACACCAAGGACACCAACGAGCAGGATTACGTCGCCGAGGTGAAGCGGCGCTTCGCGGCGCTACCTGCCGATCGGTATCCGACGCTCATGGCGATGGGTGACCAGATGTTCTCGGGCGATGGCGACGAGCGGGCCCGGTGGGCGCTGCGCGCGCTCGTCAACGGCATCCTGGCGACGCCGGCCGAGTGAGGTCCGTGGGAGAATCGTCCATGCGGACGATTCGACCGGCGGTCGAGGACGACCTGCCGATACTGCAAGATATCGAGCGTGTGGCGGGCAAACCATTCGCCGACATCGGCATGATGGCTGTCGCGGATGACGATCCGCCGTCACTGCAAACGCTGCGTGAGTTCCAGCAGGCGGGCCGAGCCTGGGTCTATCCCGACGACACCGGCCGCCCCATCGGCTATCTGATTCTCGGGATCGTCGATGGCAATGCCCATATCGACCAGGTCTCGGTGGATCCGGACCATGCGGGTAAGCGGATCGGCAAGCAGCTCATCGACCATGCGGTGCGATGGTCGAAAGCCCGAGGCCTGCCGGCGATCACGCTGACGACCTTCATCGACGTGGCCTGGAACGGTCCCTACTATGAGCGCCTCGGCTTCCGCTTTCTGACTGCTGCCGAAGAGACCGCCGAGCTACGGGAAATCCGCGCCGCCGAGGCGGCGCACGGTCTCGACCTCTGGCCGCGCGCCGCCATGCGCGCCGATCTCGCGACCTGGCGGATGGACTGATCCGCGCCGCCCGACCGCTCGGTCGAATCCGACGTCGAGCGTTGCCAAGCTAGTGCTGGTGCGCGAAGGCGGCTTCCGCGGCGGGCAGGGCCGCCGCGCGGTCGGCGGGGACCAGGCCGATGCGGGTGCGGCGGTCGAGCAGATCGTCGGTGTCGAGTGCGCCCTCATGGGTGATGGCGAAGGCGAATTCGGCTGCCGTGACATCGATTCCGGGGGCCACGTATTCGGCGAGGGCAGGGTTCCCGGCGGCCGTAGCCAGCACCGTCACCGCCTCGCTGCCGAAGCGTTCGATCAGCAGCGGCGGGGCGGCGATGCGGTCGCGGGCGGCGCCGGAGACCGCGCCCACCAGGGGAAGTCGCTTGGTGCGGCACGGGCCCGCGGCGAGGTGGCCCGCGGCCACGGCTGCGTCGACCGCGTCCTCGGCCATCTGGCGGTAAGTGGTGAGTTTGCCGCCGACGATGGTGATGACGCCGGTGGGGGAGTGCAGAACCGCGTGCTGGCGGGAGATATCGGCGGTGCTGTTATCGGCCGTCTTCAGCAGCGGGCGCAGCCCGGCGTAGCTGCCGCGAATATCGCTGCGGGTCAACGGCTCTCGGAGTGCGGTATTGATGGTGTCGAGGAGGAAGTCGATTTCGCCTTCGGTGGGCTGGGGTTCGTCGGGGACCGGTCCCGGGGCGTCCTCGTCGGTCAGGCCGAGGTAGACCCGTCCGTGCGCCGCCGGGAACGCGAAGACGAAGCGACTCGTACTCCCCGGCACCGGGACGGTCAGTGATGCGGTGAGCCCGCCGAATGATTCGGCGTCGAAGACCAGGTGGGTGCCGCGGCTCGGTCGCAGTTCGATGCTCGGGTCGACCTGATCGGCCCACACGCCGGTGGCATTGACGACGGTGCGCGACCGGATGGCCATGGTCTCGCCGGTCGAGGTATCGCGGAGGGTGGCCGAATCCCCGGTGACGTCAAGGGCTTCGACGCGGGTGAGGATGGTCGCGCCTTGTGCGGCAGCGGTGCGGGCCAATGCCACCACCAGTCGCGCATCGTCCACCAACTGTCCGTCCCAGGCCTGCAGGCCGCCGCGCAATCCGTCGCGGCGCACGGTCGGCGCCAAGCGCAGCGCTTCGGCGGCGGCGACTCGACGGGAACGGGGCAGTGTCGCGGGCGCGGTGCCCGCACTGCGCCGCAGCACATCGCCAGCGACGAATCCGGCACGGATCAACGCGCGTTGCGCCACACCGATTTCCGGCAGCAGTGGCACCAATTGCGGCAGTGGCCGCACCAGATGCGGCGCCGTGGTGCTGAGCAGAATGCCACGCTCGACGGCACTTTCGTGCGCGATGCCGACCCGCCCGCTGGCCAGATACCGCAGCCCGCCGTGCACCAGCTTCGAACTCCAGCGACTCGTGCCGAACGCCAGGTCGTGCCGCTCCACCAGCACGGTTCGCAGTCCGCGGGCCGCGGCGTCGACGGCCGCGCCGACACCGGTCACGCCGCCGCCGATCACCAGCACATCGATATCGATACCGTCGCCGAGCACCTGTAGCTCACGTGCGCGACGTCCGGCGTTCAGCGCGGAATTCCCATCGGCCGAATTCGCAGTCATCACAATCCCTTTCCGGTGGCGGACGGACCGCCGGTGCGCAGGTGTTCGGTCATTGGAGCGGCTTATCGGTCGTCGCGGGTCCGCCGTCGGGAGCGAGGTAGCCGTCGACCGCGCGGGTCAATTCCGCATCCAATGCCGCTCCCGCCAGCAGCGGCTCGACCGTACCCGCGGACTGCACCGCCGACTGCGCGATCAGCAGCAGCATTGTCGCCATCTGTTCGGGCTCGCCCGCGCGGATGGAGCCGTCCAGGTGGCCCTCGCGGATGCCCGCGGTGAACAGTTCGATCAGTGCGCGTTGATTGCGGCCGAGGCGGCCGAAGACGTAGGTGAGCATCAGGTCGGTATCGGTACGGAAGATCTTGCCGAACAATGGATTCGAGCGAATGGTCGCCGCGCCCCCGACGATGCCCTCGACCATTCGGGCGCGCGCGTCACCCGTGCTCGGCATGGCGGCGGCGACGATCGCGCGCAGTTCGCGCACCAGCAGTTCGGCCACCAGCGATCCGGTATCGGGCCAGCGCCGATAGACGGTCGGCCTGCTGACCCCAGCGCGGCGGGCCACCTCGGTGAGGGTGGTGCGGCGCACCCCGAACTCCTCCACGCAGGCCCGGGCGGCGTCGAGGATCGCGAGATCGGTTGCCGCGAGCGCGTCGTCGGGGGCGGAGTCTGCGGAGGCAGTCATCGGGTGTCACCACCGGGTGTCGGCGGCACCGTCACAGCGGTGCCGGAAGCGGGCGTCTGTTCGTTACTGCTTGACAGTCTATGTCAAACTGTAACGTATGGTCGAGACGCATCAGCACACATCCTCCAGCGAGGCGGCCGCCGCAATCCCGGGCGCGCCGGAGCACGCGGCGAGTATGGTTTGGGACGCCTGGGGCATCCCCGCCGGACACAAGCCGCTCTCGGCTTTGATTCGAACCCTGCTGACGGAGGTATTCGAAGTCTCCGGTGACCCGGTGGCGCGCCGCGATGAGGGCGATGTGCCGCTACGCGAGTCGACGTTGACGCCGACTCAACGGGACGGGTTGGTCGAGGTGGTCGGCGTGGGCAGCATTTCGGTCGACCACCACGATCGTTTGCGGCATGCGGGCGGTAAGAGCACCCCCGATCTGCTGCGCCGCCGCGCCGACGGCCCACAGGACGCACCCGATGCGATCATCTTCCCCGCCGACCATGAGCAGGTGCTCGGCGTGCTGGCCTACTGCGCCGACAATGCCATCGCGGTAGTGCCCTTCGGCGGCGGTACCAGTGTGGTCGGCGGCGTCGACCCGGTTCGCGGTCGCTTCGATACCGTCATCGCACTGGATCTGCGCCGCCTCGACGGTATTTCGGATATCGACCCGATCAGCGGCACCGCCACGCTCGGCGCCGGCCTCACCGGCCCGCTGGCCGAGGAACTCCTTGCCGCCCATGGTCTTTCGCTCGGCCACTTCCCGCAGAGCTTCGAATTCGCCAGCATCGGCGGTTTCGCCGCCACCCGGTCCTCCGGTCAGGCCTCGGCCGGTTACGGCCGCTTCGATGACATGGTGCAGCGGCTCAAGATCGCCACGCCCAGTGGCACCATCGAACTCGGCCGCGCACCCGCATCCGCCGCGGGCCCGGACCTGCGTGAGCTTTTCGTCGGTTCGGAGGGTGCGCTCGGCGTGATCACCGAGGTGACCCTGCGGGTGCATCCCGTACCGGAAACCATTGGCTACCAGGCCTGGTCGTTCCCGGACTTCGAAACCGGCGCCGCCGCACTGCGTTCGGTGGTGCAGGCGGGTGCCGCACCGACCGTGCTTCGGCTGTCCGATGAGGTCGAGACCGGCATCAACCTGGCTCGCTCCGCCGATATCGGTGGCGAGTCGGTTCCGGGTTGTCTGGCCATCACCACGTTCGAGGGCACCGAGGCGCATGTCGCGGCCCGCAGTGCCGAGGCGGGCGCACTGCTCGCGGCGGCGGGTGGGACCGCGCTGGGACAGACCCCGGCTCGGGAATGGGAACACGGCCGTTTCGCCGCACCCTATATGCGCGATGCGCTGCTCGATGTCGGCGTGCTCTGCGAAACCCTGGAGACCGCGACAACCTGGTCGAATCTGGCCGAGCTGAAGGCGAAGGTCACCGCGGCACTGACGGCTTCGCTCGGCGGTCAGGGCACCCCGCCGCTGGTGATGTGTCACATCTCGCACACCTATCCGACCGGTGCCTCGCTGTATTTCACCGTCATCGCCAAGCAGCTCGGCGACCCGATCACCCAGTGGTACATCGCGAAACGGGCCGTCGGCGCCGCGATCGTGGCCGCCGGCGGCACCATCACCCATCACCACGCGGTCGGCACCGACCATCGCCCGTGGATTCCCGAAGAGATCGGCGATCTCGGCGTGCGCATCCTGCGCGCGGTGAAGCGGGAATTGGACCCGGTCGGCATCCTCAACCCTGGAAAGCTGGTCCCGTGATACAGGATTCGTCCCGCCCGGTGCGTGCGGTCACCCTGGTGACCAATCCGCAGTCCGGCGTCGGAAAGGGCGGCGATGTGGCGGCGGCCGCGCTGGCCCGCTTCGCCGCACGCGGTGTCGAGATCACCGAGGTGCGTGCGCCCTCGGCCGCCGAATCGGTACGCCTGGTGCGGGATTCGATCGCGGGCAGCAACAGGCCGGACGCGGTGGTGTGTATCGGCGGTGACGGGTTGATGAACGTGATGCTGGAGGCGCTCGTGCAGACAGGCGTACCGCTCGGCCTGATCCCCGCGGGCACCGGCAATGACCTCGCGCGGGAAATCGGTGTGCCCACCGACGATCCCATCGCGGCCGCGGATCTGGTGCTCGGCGGTCGCACCCGCATCATCGACCTGGGCTTGATCGAATCGCCGACGCCCGGATTCACGCCCAAATGGTTCGCCACCGTCACCGGTACCGGATTCGACGCCCGGGTCACCTTGCGCGCCAACGATATGCGCTGGCCGAGGGGTCCGCTGCGCTACACCGTCGCCGCGCTGGCCGAAATCTCGGGCCGCTTTACCGTGCCCTACCGGATCGAGCTGTCCGGCGTTGTGCCCGGCGCGCTCGACAATCCGGATTCCGACACCGTGATCGAGACCGACGCGGTCATGGTGGCGATCGGCAATACCCGCACCTATGGGGGTGGCATGCTGGTCTGTCCCGATGCGGTGATGGACGACGGTTTCTTGGACCTCACGGTGGTCGGCGCGGTTTCGCGACTGGATATGCTCCGCCTGCTGCCCGCGCTATCGGCCGGTAAGCGGATCGATCATCCGAAATCCAAGCAGTACCGGGTCGCGCAGGTCACGCTCACCGCCTCCGGCGCCCCGGCGACCGCCGACGGTGAGCCCGCCGGCGCGCTCCCGATCACATTGCGCGCGGTGCCCAGCGCACTGACCGTGCTGGTCCCATGATCACGAGAACGACGCCCGCGCTCGTCACGCCGCGAAGCTGACCCGACCCAGCCGGTCGACGGTGGTCCGATCGGCGATCACCATCGACGCGGGCGCTGGCCGCGGGAGATGTCCCGTGCCGATCGCGTGCATGAGGCGGTCCCACCGGCGGCAATGCAGTGTGAAGAAGAACGGATTGATCCGCCGCCCGCGTGCGTGCTGACCGGCGCGCGCCGTACCGGCGGGCACGTCGAGCAGGATGAAGTGCACTTCCCTGCCGTATCGCGCCGCCCACCGGCCGATCAAACGTCTGGCCCACCCGAAAGTGGCGCAATCGTGGATGACGACCGGTCCGGCGCCGTCCCGCAGCGCGGCTCTGATCCCGCGGTAATGCGCGATGTGCACCACCGGCCGCCACAACGGGTACGGCAGCCGACCGAGCCTGCGCCGCCAGCGATTTCGCGAATGGTTCGAGTCGAGTACCACCGAATCCGCTGGCCCGCGCGGCGGTCGCTCTGCATCGGCCGCGGCGCCGAAGAACAGCCGCAACGCCGTACTCTTACCTGCCCCCGGCACTCCGGCCACTACCAATGCCGCCGTCGCGGGATACCGCAACTCCTCGATGGTGCGTCCGCGCAGATCGTGTACGGAGTTCGGTGCGAAGACCCGCATCTCGGGTGGTCGCGGTTGTGAACCCGGATGGGGCGAATCGAACTTAGGGTCCACCTGTTCCAGGCTCCTCAGCCGACGCCGACGCCACAACCGGGAAAACCCTGATTTTCTCGCTGTGTATTTCCTGAGCGGAGTGGGCGGGCGAGGCTCGGTTCCGCCGCGCGGTGTCCGCCTTGCCATAAGGCCGCTGCCTGCGCGTTCAATGGCGACCTCGAATCGGCGGAGGCGCCAGTCGCGTCGCCCGCGCATGGCAAGCGTGATGAAGCTGAGAATTACTTGTGGATTCGGAGCTCGGGCCGTTTTGGGCGGTAAGCTCTCCAGGTGTAGGCGGAGTGTTCGGTGTCCCTCATCCACCGAAGACTCCGCCTTTTTCTGTGCGCTGGCCCTTTTAGGAGCTCAGCGGGCACCACCACTAGAATGCCGGGGTGACCAGCGCAGCCTCTGACAACCCGCGTAATCGTGCCGATGCCCTCCCCAAGAGCTGGAACCCCAGCGAGGTGGAGGCCGAGATGTACGAGCGCTGGGTAGCGGCTGGCTACTTCGGCGCCGACACCGCCAGCGCCAAGCCCGGCTACTCCATAGTGCTGCCGCCGCCGAACGTCACCGGCAGCCTGCACATGGGCCATGCGCTCGACCACACCCTGATGGACACCCTCTCGCGCCGCAAGCGCATGCAGGGCTATGAGGTGCTGTGGCTGCCCGGTATGGACCACGCGGGCATCGCCACCCAGACCATTGTGGAAAAGCAGCTCGCGGTGGACGGCAAGACCAAGGAAGACTTCGGCCGCGAACTGTTCATCGATAAGGTCTGGGACTGGAAGCGCGAATCCGGCGGCTCGATCCAGTGGCAGATGCGCGCGCTCGGCGACGGCGTCGACTGGAGCCGTGACCGGTTCACCATGGACGATGGGCTCTCGCGCGCCGTGCAGACCATCTTCAAGCGGCTGTATGACGCTGGCCTGATCTACCGCGCCGAGCGCCTGGTCAACTGGTCGCCGGAACTGCGCACCGCCATCTCCGATATCGAGGTCAAATTCGAGGATGTCGAAGGCGAACTGGTTTCACTGCGCTATGGCTCGCTCGACGATGATGAGCCCCATGTGATCGTGGCCACCACCCGGGTGGAGACGATGCTCGGCGATACCGCGGTCGCGGTGCATCCGGAGGATCCGCGCTATAAGGATCTGATCGGCACCACCCTCGAGCATCCGATCACCGGACGTCAGATCCCGATCATCGCCGACGATTACGTCGATCCCGAATTCGGCACCGGTGCGGTGAAGATCACTCCCGCACACGACCCCAACGACTTCGAGATGGGCCTGCGGCACAACCTGCCCATGCCGAACATCATGGACGAGCGCGGCCGGATCACCGGCACCGGAACCGAATTCGATGGTTTGGACCGGTTCGAGGCGCGGGTCAAGGTGCGCGAGCGGCTCGCCAGCGAAGGCCGGATCGCCGCCGAGAAGCGGCCCTACCTGCACAGCGTCGGACATTCCGAGCGCAGCGGCGAGGCGATCGAGCCGCGGCTTTCGATGCAGTGGTGGGTCAAGGTGGAATCGCTGGCCAAGGCGGCCGGTGACGCGGTTCGCAACGGCGACACCGTGATCCACCCGACCAGCCAGGAGCCGCGCTGGTTCGAATGGGTCGACAATATGCACGACTGGTGCATCTCCCGGCAGCTGTGGTGGGGCCACCGCATCCCGATCTGGTACGGCCCCGAGGGCGAGGTCGTCTGCGTCGGTCCGGATGAGACCGCGCCCGAGGGCTGGGTGCAGGATCCGGACGTGCTCGACACCTGGTTCTCCTCCGGCCTGTGGCCGTTCTCCACCATGGGCTGGCCGGACTCCACCGAGGAACTCCAGAAGTTCTATCCCACAAGCGTTCTCGTCACCGGCTACGACATCCTGTTCTTCTGGGTGGCCCGGATGATGATGTTCGGCACCTTCGTCTCCGACGATCACGTGCTCACCGCGGGCAAGGGCGGCGCGAAGCAGGTGCCGTTCAAGGATGTGTTCCTGCACGGCCTGATTCGCGACCAGTACGGCAAGAAGATGTCGAAGTCGCGCGGCAACGGTATCGACCCGCTGGACTGGATCAACGCCTACGGCGCGGACGCGCTGCGCTTCACCCTGGCGCGCGGCGCGCAGCCCGGCGGTGACCTCTCGGTCGGCGAATCGCACGCACTCGCCTCGCGCAGCTTCGTGACAAAGCTGTTCAACGCCACCAAGTTCGCGCTCATGAACGGTGCGAAGCCGGGCGTGCTGCCCGACCGCACCGAACTCACCGACGCCGATCGCTGGATCGTCGACCGGCTCGAACAGGTTCGCGCCGAGGTGGATTCGGCCTTCGACGCCTACGAGTTCGGTAAGGCCTGCGAGGCGCTGTACCACTTCGCCTGGGATGAACTGTGCGACTGGTACCTCGAGCTGTCCAAGGTGCAGTTCGCGGGCGACGGTGCGCGGGCCGAGTCGACCAGCATCGTGCTCGGCAATGTGCTCGACTCGGTGTTGCGGCTGTTGCACCCGGTCATCCCGTTCGTCACCGAAGCGCTGTGGCGGGCACTGACCGGCGGCGAATCGGTTGTCATCGCCACGTGGCCGGCCGCCACCGGTGTGGCCGCGGATGCGGCCGCCGCGCAACGGGTTTCGGACGGACAGCGGTTGATCACCGAGATCCGCCGCTTCCGCAGTGACCAGGGGCTGGCCGATAAGCAGAAGGTGGCGGCCAAGCTGATCGGTCTGGACGCCGCTGGCCTCACCGAACTGCACGATTCGGTGGCCAACCTGGCCCGGCTCACCGAGCCCGGCGCCGATTTCGCCGCGA
Source organism: Nocardia sp. CA-119907 (assembly GCF_050955995.1). Lineage (NCBI taxonomy): Bacteria > Bacillati > Actinomycetota > Actinomycetes > Mycobacteriales > Nocardiaceae > Nocardia > Nocardia sp. CA-119907. The sequence goes on along the minus strand of NZ_CP192091.1, from coordinate 7,739,336 downwards.
CGGCCTCGGTCGAGGTCCGGCTGAGCGGGGCCACCGTGACGGTGGAACTCGACACCTCCGGCGCGGTCGACCTGGATGCCGAACGCCGTCGTCTGGAGAAGGATCTCGCCGCGGCCGAGAAGGAACTGGCGACCACCGCGGCCAAACTCGGTAACGAGGCCTTCCTGGCCAAGGCGCCGGATCAGGTGGTCGACAAGATCAAGGGACGTCGCGATGTCGCCGAGACCGAGGTGGCCCGCATCGGTGCCCGGCTCGCGGAACTGGGTGGCAAGTGAACGACGAACCGGAGCGGCAGTACGCGGACGACGAGCACCCCAAGGCTCGCCTCGGCTCCGGGCCGTCGCCGGTGGATCTGGCCGAAATGGCATTGGTCGAGGCGGAATTGGACCAGCGCTGGCCGGAGACCAAGATCGAGCCGTCGCTGACCCGCATCGCCACGCTGATGGATCTGCTCGGCTCACCGCAGCAGAGCTATCCGGCCATCCACATCGCGGGCACCAACGGCAAGACCTCGGTGACCCGCATGATCGATGCGCTGCTCACCGCGCTGCACCGGCGCACCGGCCGGATCACCAGCCCGCATCTGCAGTTGGCCACCGAGCGGATCAGCATCGATAACGTGCCGATCACCCCGGCCAAGTACGTCGAGACCTACCGCGAACTGCTGCCGTATGTCGAGATGATCGACAAGCAGTCCGCCGCCGCCGACGGTCCGGCCATGAGCAAATTCGAGGTGCTCACCGGTATGGCCTATGCCGCCTTCGCGGAGGCGCCGGTGGATGTGGCGGTCGTCGAGACGGGGATGGGCGGCCGCTGGGACGCGACCAATGTCATCGACGGACAGGTCGCGGTGATCACCCCGATCGGCCTGGACCACACCGACTACCTCGGCGACGATCTCGCCTCGATCGCGGCGGAGAAGGCCGGAATCATCAAACGCGCGCCCGAGAGCCTGGTTCCGCGCGATACCGTCGTCATCATCGCCGAGCAGGCGCCGGAGGCCATGGAGGTGCTGCTGCGCCGGGCCGTCGAGGTCGACGCCGCGGTGGCGCGTGAGGGCTCGGAGTTCCGGGTGCTGGCCCGCCAGATCGCGGTCGGCGGCCAGCAGCTGGAATTGCAGGGCCTCGGTGGTGTCTACGACGAGATCTTCCTGCCGCTGCACGGTGAGCACCAAGCGCGCAATGCGGTGCTCGCACTGGCGGCGGTGGAGGCGTTCTTCGGTGCGGGTGCCGAGCGGCAGCTCGATATCACCGCCGTCCGTGCGGGTTTCGCCAGCGTCACCAGTCCGGGCCGGATGGAGCGCATGCGCAACGCCCCGACCATCTTCATCGACGCCGCGCACAATCCGGCGGGTGCGCAGGCGCTGGCCGCGACGCTGACCGCGGAATTCGATTTCCGCAAGCTGGTCGGCGTCGTCGCCGTGCTCGGCGACAAGGATGCGGCGGGCATTCTGGAGGCGCTGGAGCCGGTGCTGGACGAGATCGTGGTCACCAGCAATGGCTCGCCGCGCGCCATGGATATCGAGCGCCTCGCCGACCTCGCCGTACAGCGCTTCGGCGATGAGCGGGTGGTTACCGCCGAAACCCTGCCCGACGCGCTGGAAACGGCCATCGCCATTGCCGAGGAGGTCGGCGATGCGGGCGAAATGGTCTCGGGCGCGGGTGTGGTGGTGACCGGATCGGTGGTCACGGCGGGCGCGGCGCGCGCCCTGTTCGGGAAGAGCCCGGCATGAGCATCAGGCCCGGAGGAGGCAGCGCGCGTAACCACGCAGGGCCCCGCGAATGCCGCGATGAACACAGCATGAGCATCAGGCCCGGAGGAGGCAGCGCGCGTAACCACGCAGGGCCCCGCGAATGCCGCGATGAGCACAGCGTGGGCGTCGGGCCGGGGTCCGGATGGGGCAGCATGGGTGAGAACGTGGGGCCCGTGAATGCCGAGAAGGAGACAGCGTGAGCGAGACAACCGGCGACGCCGCCGAGCCCGAGGGGACCGACGGCGCACCGCAGGTCCCACCGCCCGCCACCGATCCGTGGAAGGGGCTGCGCGGTGTCATGGCGGGCACCTTGATCCTCGAGGCGATCACGGTGCTGCTCGCACTGCCCGTCGTGGCGTCCGTCGGCGGGGGAGTCGGCTGGTTCTCGGGCAGCTACCTCGTGATCCTCGCCCTGGTGATGATCGTCGGCGCCGGACTCCAACGCCGCCCGTGGGCCATCCCGTTCAACCTGGCCCTGCAGGTGCTGCTGATCCTCGGCGTCTTCGTCCATCTGTCGATCGGCGTCATGGGCGTCTTCTTCGCCGTGGTGTGGGGCTTCATCCTGGTCCTGCGTGCCGACGTCAAGCGCCGAATGGAACTCGGTCTGCTCCCCAGCCAGCGCATCGAAGGCTCTTCGTAGCTCCGGTTCGGTGACCGGGGGTAGTGCCCATTAGGCTGTGCGCCGTGACTGAGCAGACGTTGGTACTCATCAAACCGGACGGTGTGGCCCGTGGCCTCGTCGGTGAGGTGCTGGCCCGGATCGAGCGCAAGGGGCTGAAGATCGCCGCCCTGGAGCTGAAGCAGGTATCCGAAGCGGTGGCGCGTGGCCACTACGCCGAGCACGCCGAGAAGCCGTTCTTCGGCTCCTTGATCGAGTTCATCACCTCCGGCCCGGTCGTCGCGGCCATCCTGGAGGGCCCGCGCGCCATTGCCGCGTTCCGTCAGATCGCCGGCGGCACCGATCCGGTCGAGAAGGCCGTCCCGGGCAGCATTCGCGGTGACTTCGCGCTGGAGACCCAGGAGAACCTGGTGCACGGCTCGGATTCGCCGGAATCGGCCAAGCGGGAAATCGCGCTCTGGTTCCCGGAGTTCCCGGCCTGATCCAGAGCTACGCGTGAGCTGCGCGAACTGAGGGCACAGCCGGCGTCGCCGCGCGACAGAGCCGAGCGCAGCGAGGTGTAGTCGTGCGGCGATGGCAAGGCGTCGCCGCACTGTGTGGGATACTGGCATTGGTTACCGACGATGCCGACTGTTCGCGCAGGTACGCGAACGATCGGTGCCGGATGGTAACCGGATGACACTGCGGTTCGATGCCGATCATCGCTGCCACGAACAACTGGCCCGTTGCTGGGACCGGAGGTTCGCGTCGGCACGCTGGATGAGCGCTCGCACCGTGGAGTTCAGCCAATAGCCAGGCGCCGCGTGACCAGTTAGCCCGACCGACGAACAAAACATGGTGTTAACCGGGCATGCGGGGCGAGACCACTTGACCTTGCGCCAACCGCGTGAGGTGAACGGACAGTGCCCCCGCGTCGGCCGCGTCACTCCTGCCAGGAGGGACGCGCCCGGGGACCCGAGGAGACTTCGTGGCCGATCAAGAGCCGCTGGAAACAACATCACAGGATGCCGAACAATTGCCGGAGCGAATCCGAGTTCACGCGCTTGCCAAGCGGCTGGGGGTAACCAGCAAACGTATCCTGGCCAAGCTCGCCGAGTTGGGTGCCGATGCGCGTAGTGCGCAGTCGAACGTCGATCGAGCGGTAGCGGAATCGGTCCGCGAGGCGCTCGTCACCGTCGAGCCGGACGCCGAGGCGTCGCCGGACGCCGAGGCGTCGCCGCCGGATGCCGAGGTCGCGCCGGACCAACAGCCGGCTCCCGAGGAGCCCGGCCTCATCTTTTCCGCCTCGGACCAGGCGGTAGACCAGTCCGGATCGCTGCCATCGGGGGAGCAGCCCGCGGCGCACCAGCCGTCGGTGCAGTTGTTCACCCATTCGGTTCCGCAGCAGCCGCACGTCGCGACGCCGGTCGTCTTCGAGGCCGCCGCCGCGGTCTCCGCGCCGCTGTTCCTGCCGCCGGACGCCCAGGCGGCCGAAGAGGCGCGTAGACAGCGTCGGGCCGAGCGGGAGACCCGCCGGGCCGAGGAGCCGGTGGTCGAGGACGAGGTCGAGACCATCGAGGACGAACAGGAATCGACCGAACAGCAGGGCGATGCGGACCAGCCGCGGCGTCGGCGTCGCGGCCGTCGCGGCCGCGGTCGTGGTCGCGGTGAACAGCACAGCGAATCCGATACCGAAGGTGACGAGAGCGACGTCACCGAGGAGAGCACCGAGGACGAGCAGCCCGCCGCGCGCAAGACCGAGGCCGAGCCCACCGAAACCGCCGAGGACACCGAGGGCGAGGACGAGGAAGCCGGTCTGCCGGAGGGTTCGAGCCGCCGTCGCCGTCGCCGTCGGCGCCGCAAGGTGGCCGGCGAGGGCGCCGAGGCCGAGGTCGGTTCCGAGGACGATCCGCCCAACACCGTGGTGCACGAGCGCGAGCCGCGCAATAAGAGCCGCAGCCGCGCCACGGTCGACGAGGTGCAGGGCATCACCGGCTCCACCCGGCTCGAGGCCAAGCGGCAGCGTCGGCGCGACGGTCGCGAGGCCGGTCGCCGCCGCCCGCCGATCCTGACCGAGTCGGAGTTCCTGGCTCGCCGCGAGGCGGTGGACCGGGTGATGGTGGTGCGCGAGAAGACCTTCTCCGATCACCCGACCGCCACCCAGGTCGCGGTGCTCGAGGACAGCATCCTGGTCGAGCACTTCGTCACCAATACCGGCTCCGCGTCGATGGTCGGCAATGTCTACCTCGGCAAGGTGCAGAACGTACTGCCCTCGATGGAGGCCGCGTTCGTCGATATCGGCCGTGGCCGCAACGGCGTGCTCTACGCCGGTGAGGTGAACTGGGAGGCCGCCGGTCTCGGCGGTAAGGAGCGCAAGATCGAGCAGGCGCTCAAGCCGGGCGATCAGGTGCTGGTCCAGGTGAGCAAGGATCCGGTCGGGCACAAGGGTGCGCGGCTGACCACCCAGATCAGCCTGGCCGGACGCTTCCTGGTGTACGTGCCGGGTGGTTCGTCCACCGGCATCAGCCGCAAGCTGCCCGATACCGAGCGCAAGCGGCTCAAGGAGATCCTGCGCGATATCGTGCCCGCCGACGCCGGGGTGATCATCCGCACCGCATCGGAGGGTGTCAGCGAGGCCGAGCTGGCCCGCGACGTGGAGCGGCTACAAGCGACGTGGCGCACCATCGAGAAGGCCTCCGAGGCCAAGGACAGCGGCTCGCCCAAGACGCTGTACGAAGAGCCGGACCTGCTGGTCAAGGTCATCCGCGACCTGTTCAACGAGGACTTCTCCAAGCTGGTCATCGAGGGTGAGCGGTCCTGGAGCACCGTCGAGAGCTACATCCGCACGGTCGCACCCGACATGCTGGCCAGGGTCTCCCGGCACGAGAACAACGGTGTCGACGTATTCGAGACCTACCGGATCGATGAACAACTCGCCAAGGCGCTCGATCGCAAGGTGTGGCTGCCCTCGGGCGGCACCCTGGTGATCGACCGGACCGAGGCGATGACGGTCATCGACGTCAACACCGGCAAGTTCACCGGTGCGGGCGGCAGCAACCTGGAAGAGACGGTCACCCGCAACAATCTGGAGGCGGCCGAGGAGATCGTGCGCCAGATGCGGCTGCGCGATATCGGCGGCATGATCGTCGTCGACTTCATCGACATGGTGCTGGAGTCGAACCGGGATCTGGTGCTGCGGCGGCTGACCGAGGCATTGGGCCGCGACCGCACCCGCCATCAGGTCTCCGAGGTGACCTCGCTGGGCCTGGTGCAGATGACCCGCAAGAAGCTGGGCACCGGTCTGGTCGAAGCGTTCTCGTCGACCTGTGAGCATTGCCATGGCCGGGGCATCGTCGTGCACACCTATCCGGTGGAGCTCACCGCGACCGAGGATGCCGCGCGTGGTGGCCGGGAGACCGGATCGCGGCGGCGTCGTGGCCGGGACAAGAGTGCGGCGGCCACTGCGCCTGCCGCTGCCAGCAATGGCACCGGACCTGTCGCGGAGGCGGACGAGGCGGAGATCGCGGTCAAGCGGGCGCATCCGGTCGCGCTGGCAATGGCGGCACATCAGTCCGAGGAGGCCGCGCACGGCGAGGAGTCCGAGGCACCGGGTGAGGTCGCCGCGGCCGAAACCGTTGCGGCCGAGGCTGTCGCGACTGAGGCGGTTGTGACCGAAGCCGCTGCCGACGCTGTCTCGGCTGCTGGCGTGGTCGAGGAAGTCGTGGTCGACGAAGCCGTTGCGGCGCTGGCCGAGGAAGTCGCGGAAGCGGTAGCCGAGGAGGTTGCCGAAGCGTTGGCGGAGGAAGGCGCCAAGGCAGCGCCCGAGGAAGTCGTGGCCGCTGAGCCGGTTGTCGAGCCCGTCGCTACCACCGAGGCAGCGGCGCCCGTCGCGGTCACCGAGCCCGCGGCCGAGCAGGCTGTGACTGCAGCGGCATCCGCCGTCTCGGCCAACGGTGCGCCGGAACCGGCTGCGCCCCGTTCGGCCGGCCGCAGGCGCCGCGTGGCGCGTTCGGCTGCCGCACCGGCCGCGGATAGTGCGGGCGCGGTGTTCGTGCTGCCGACGGCTGATCAGGCATCCGCAACGCCCGTGGTGGATTACACGGCGGATGTGCCGGTCGTGGTGCCGACGCGCAAGCCGCGTCGCCGGGCCGTCGGTCGTCCCGCCGGACCGCCGGTGGACGACGCGAACTGATCGCACGATCGGATCCGAGCTCGGGACCCCCGCCGCACTTCGCGACGGGGGTCTCGTCGTCCGTCGGCCGAGTCCGACCGGCGGCGGGACCGTGACCTGGTGTGGGGCACCGGTTTGGTCGGCGTGGTATCCGTCCTGTAATCTTGGACAGTCGCTGCCCGGCGACAGCGCTCATCTGCGCTGTGTTCGTGACTCGGCTCGAAGCCGAGAGCCATCAGGTTGCTGAGGCGGCGGTGACTACCAGACCAGAGTGCTGTGGTTTCCAAGCGGAGTCATCCGGGCGGGAACACGCAGCCGCGCGAGCACGAGCCGCGCGCATGACAGGAAGAAGGGCAGCCGACCGATGGCAACGTACGCGATCGTCAAGACCGGCGGAAAGCAGTACAAGGTCGCGGTCGGTGACCTGGTGAAGGTCGAGAAGATCGAGGGTGCGCCGGGTTCGTCCGTGGCGCTGGCCCCGGTTCTCGTGGTGAACGGCGCCGAGCTGACCACCGATGCGGACAAGCTGGCCAAGGTCTCCGTGGCCGCTGAGGTCGTCGAGCACACCAAGGGCCCGAAGATCCGCATCCACAAGTTCAAGAACAAGACCGGCTACCACAAGCGTCAGGGTCACCGTCAGCCGCTGACGGTCCTCAAGGTCACCGGCATCAAGTAAGCCTCCGCGCTTTCTCGAATTACTTCACAGGAGTTCAGAAATGGCACATAAGAAGGGTGCATCCAGCTCGCGCAATGGTCGCGACTCGAATGCCCAGCGACTCGGCGTCAAGCGTTTCGGTGGCCAGACCGTTTCGGCGGGCGAGATCCTGGTTCGCCAGCGCGGCACGCACTTCCACCCCGGCGTGCTCGTCGGCCGTGGCGGCGACGACACCCTGTTCGCCTTGGCCGCGGGCAAGGTCGAATTCGGCACCAAGCGTGGCCGCAAGACCGTGAACATCGTTGTCCAGGAGCCGGTCGAGGCCTGAGCGCCTTAAGCCACTCCGGAAACAGCTGAGCGGGTCAGGGTGCATTCCCTGGCCCGCTTTTCGCGTTCTCGAAAGATCGCGTTCCTTCAGTACTGACCACCGAGGAGGATGATTCGGACATGTCCAAATTCATCGACCGTGTTGTATTGCACGTGCGTGCGGGCAAGGGTGGTCACGGCTGTGCCTCCGTGCGCCGGGAGAAGTTCATGCCGCTCGGCGGTCCGGACGGCGGCAATGGCGGACGCGGCGGGGATGTGGTCCTCGAGGTCGACCCGAATGTGCACACCCTGTTGGACTTCCACTTCCATCCGCACGCCAAGGCGAGCAACGGGAAACCCGGTGAGGGCAGCAACCGCGACGGTAAGCAGGGCACCGATCTGGTGCTGAAGGTGCCCGACGGCACCGTGGTGCTCGATGACGACGGCAAGGTGCTCGTCGACCTGGTCGGCGCGGGCAATAAGTTCATCGTCGCGCGCGGCGGACGCGGCGGGCTCGGTAATGCCGCGCTGGCCTCCAGGGCGCGTAAGGCTCCCGGTTTCGCGCTGCTGGGTGAGGACGGTGACGAGGGCGATCTCGTCCTCGAGTTGAAGTCCGTGGCCGATGTCGGCCTGGTCGGATACCCGTCGGCGGGTAAGTCCTCGCTGGTGTCGGTGCTCTCGGCGGCCAAACCGAAGATCGCGGACTACCCGTTCACCACGCTGGTGCCCAATCTCGGTGTGGTGTCCAGCGGTGAGACCACCTTCACCATCGCCGATGTGCCGGGTCTGATTCCCGGTGCGAGTGAGGGGCGTGGGCTCGGTCTGGATTTCCTGCGGCATCTCGAGCGCTGTGCGGTACTCGCGCACGTCGTCGACTGTGCGACATTGGAGCCGGGACGCGATCCGGTCTCCGATGTCGATGCGCTCGAGGCCGAACTGGCGGCCTACAAACCGGCATTGGATGCCGATACCGGGTTGGGTGATCTGGCCGATCGGCCGCGCGTGGTGATCCTCAACAAGGTCGACGTGCCCGATGCCGCCGAGTTGGCGGAGATGGTCACGGCCGAGTTCACCGCCCGTGGCTGGCCGGTCTTCGAGATCTCGGCGGTGAGCCGAGCCGGTCTGCGCCCCTTGACATTCGCACTCGCGGATATGGTCGAGCAGTATCGCGCGGCGCATCCGAAGGCCGCGCCGAAGCGTCCGGTGATCCGCCCGATCGCGGTGAACGAGACCGGTTTCAGCGTGATCGCCGATCCCGAAGAGCCGGGCGGTTTCATCGTGCGCGGCCCGCAACCTGAGCGCTGGGTGCGCCAGACCCAGTTCGACAACGACGAGGCCGTCGGCTACCTCGCCGACCGCTTGGCCCGTCTCGGTGTGGAAGAGGAACTGGTGAAGCAGGGTGCCGAGCCGGGAGCCCCGGTCACCATCGGTGACGTCACCTTCGAATGGGAGCCGCAGATCTCCGCGGGCGTCGATATGGTGCCCACTGGCCGCGGCACCGATATCCGCCTGGAGCAGAACGACCGGATCAGTGCCGCCGAACGCAAGCACGCCTCGCGGGTGCGGCGTGGTCTGGTCAAGGACGACGAGGAATAGCGTGGACGCCGTGGGCTTGTGGTGTGCGCCGAAGTCTGACACGGCGGTGCTCGGTCCGGGCTTGCGGCGGGTATCGGAATTCAATGGTGGCCCCCACGGTGCGGTGTTGCTCCGGAAGTTCAGCGCGGCGTCGAGTTCGGCTGTATCGGCGGACATGACCAGTTCGGTTGAATCAGCTGGTATGGCTGAGGCGTTCGGTGCGGCGGGGTCGGTTGAGTCGAGCGGTACGACCGGCACGGTTGAATCGATCAATACGGTGGGTTCTGTTGCGGTACAGGGAGTTCTGTTGCGATGCAGGTGAGTTCGGGGATCGCGGAGGCGATGTCGCAGTCCGGTCTGAGTGAGGCCAGGACGGCGATCGCGGCGGCGCGCAGTGTGGTGGTGAAGATCGGGTCGTCGGCGCTCACCAGTTTGAAGGGTGGGCTGGATACGGCGCGGCTGGATCGGCTCGCCGATGCGGTGGAGGCGCGGATGCGGGCCGGATCCGATGTGGTCGTGGTTTCCTCCGGTGCCATCGGTGCCGGTATCGCTCCGCTCGGATTGACAAGCCGCCCAAGGGATCTGGCGACCAAACAGGCCGCGGCGAGTGTCGGCCAGTTGGCGTTGGCGCATGCCTGGGGCACCTCGTTCGCGCGGTACGGGCGCACGGTCGGACAGGTGCTGTTGAGCGCCGACGACTTCTCCCGGCGCGAACACCATCGCAATGCGCAGCGCACCCTGGATCGGCTGCGCTCGCTCGGCGCGGTCGCCGTGGTGAACGAAAACGACACTGTCGCAACGGAAGAGATCCGCTTCGGGGACAATGACCGGCTCGCCGCGCTGGTCGCGCACCTGGTCGGTGCCGATGCGCTGGTGCTGCTCTCCGATGTCGAGGGCCTCTACGACGGCGACCCGCGCAAGGGCGCCGCGAAGTTCATCCCCGAAGTCCGCAGCAGCGCCGACCTCGACGGCGTCATCGCGGGTAGCGGCGGCGCACTCGGCACCGGCGGCATGGCCTCGAAACTCTCCGCGGCCCGCTTGGCCGCCGACGCGGGTGTCCCCGTCCTGCTCGCGGCCGCGACCGAGGCCGATATCGCGCTCAGCGCGGGCACCGTCGGCACCGCCTTCGCCGCCCGCCCGGTTCGCCTGTCCGCCCGCAAGTTCTGGGTCCGCCACGCCGCCGACAGCCGCGGCGCCATTCTCATCGACGAGGGCGCCGTCCAAGCCGTAGCCCACCGCCGCCGATCCCTGCTGGCCGCTGGCATCACCGGCGTCCGCGGCCGCTTCCATGGCGGCGATGTGGTCGACCTCATCGCCCCCGACAACCGCATCGTCGCCCGCGGCGTCGTCGAATACGACAGCGCCGAACTGTCCGGCATGCTCGGCCGCTCGACCACCGAACTCCCGGATACCATGCAGCGCCCGGTAATTCACGCCGACGACCTGGTCAAAGTCTGACCGGCCTGCCGGGCCGCCCGGGCAGTGCCTGCTCGGCGTCTGAAGCACTCGCTGGGACGGCAGTTGTGCGACCGGATGCTGTAGCCGGTTTCCGGCCGCCAACTATGCAGGGGTACAGGACAATCCGCAGACCTGTACGGATGCGGCCGGTCCGGCATCGACCACCGTGCCCGATGTCTTCGCTGGCGTGACCGCCGAGGATGCTGCGCTGCTGGAGGGCTGAGAGGAGCAGGTCGAATACACCCCGGCCATCGTGGCAGCCTAGTCGGGTTCTGCTCGGCGCCCCGTAGCAGGCGTCGCCGCTCGAAGCATCGGGTGGGGTTCCCGCGGATACCGATTAGGCCGGGGTGAGCGGATGCCGTTCGGCGGCCGGGGTGAGCGGATGCCGTCCAGGACTGGGTCAGCGGGGTCGTCGGGGTCGGGATGACGCCGCGTTGATGTAGGGCCGAACAAGCCCTGGCCATCGCGATCGGCCTTGGTCGGTTCCCTGCTCGCCGCCCCGAGCAGGCGTCGCCCGCAGCATCGAGTGGGCCTCCCGCTCATACCAATTCGACGGCGGAGCGGTCCGCCTCGGGATCGGTGTCGGCTAGCGGCAGTGGGGTGCCGTTGGGGGGTGGTATGACGCCGTCCTGTTGCAGGGGCTGGAGTTCACTGCGAACACGCCCTGCCCACGGCGATCGGCCTTGGTCGGGTTCCTGCTCGGCCCCGCGGCGGCGTCGGGCGGGGTGGCCGCGCATATCGATTCGTGCCTGGTCGGCCTCGGGATCGGTGCGCGCTGATCAGCGGTTGCGGTCGGGGCTTGGATGGCACCGCACTGTTGGAGGGTGGAGGGCAGGCCGAGCATGCCCTGGCCGTCGCGACCGGCTCGGCCGCGTTCGTACTGAACTCCGAGTAGTCGTCGACGACCGCTGTATCGGGCGGGGTGCCAGCGCGTACGCCGGGTTCGACGGCCGCCCGGCACGGGTTAGCGGGTGCCGTCGGGGGTTGGGATGACGCCGGGTTGGTTGGTGGTGGATGGGGGTTGGGACTGGCCGGAGTCTTCGGGGATCGGGCCGGTGATGCCGGGTTGGCCGCCTGGGTCGGGGAGCGGTGGGGTTGGGCCGGGAACCGGGGGTACTGGTGCTTGGGGTGCCGGTGTGGGCGGGGGTGCCTGCTGGGGTGGTGGTGCGGGCGTGTGCTGGGTTGTCGGTGGTGGTGTTGGTTCCGGGCTCGGCTGCGGAGGGGGTGGAGGGGCCTGCTGGGGTGTTGGTTCCGGCGTTGAGGTTTGCGGTGCGTGGGGTGGTGTCGGCTCGGGGGACGGAGCTGGCTGGGGGGTCGTTGGTGCCGGGGTCGGTGTCGGCTGTGGGTCGGGGGTGGGGTGCGGAGTGGTTGGTGCTGGGGTGGGTTGTGGTGCTGGGGATTCCGGGGTGGGCGGTGTCGGCTGTGGGTCCGGGGTGGAGTGAGGAGTGGTTGGTGCTGGAGTGGGTTGTGGTGCTCGGGATTCCGGTGTGGGTGCGGTTGGCGCCGGAGTCGGCTGTGGCGCTTCCGATTCCGGCGTGGATGGGGTGGGTTGTGGCGGTTGGGATTCTGGTGTCGACGGTGTCGGTTCGGGGACCTGCACGCCGGGCTGGGTTGGCTGCGGTGTTGGTGCTTGATCGCTGGGATCGGTGTACGGCTGCTGGGGTGCCGATGGTGCCGAGTTCGGTGTGCCGGGCAGTGCGGGGGGTGCGGGGAGGGCGGGGATTGCGGTGCCTGCCATTTGGTAGGCCGGTTTGTAGATCATGTTCATGGCGAGGACGGCCTCTTGGCGCAGTGCCTCGTCCGCCATCTGCGCATTGATCACATTGGCGGCCTCGAGCAGGCGCGCGATGGTGCCGATCGGACCCGAATTGCCCGGTGGCACAACGGCTATCTTCACGGCTTCGGCGGCCGCGGCGACGGCACCGAGGCGGGCACCGACCTGGCCCATGATGGCGGCGAGTTCATCGACCGAATCGGCGTAGCTGCGGGCGCTGGCATAGGCGGCCTCGGCCGCGGCGCCCTCCCAGGCCATCGAATTCATCACCCGATCCGAGCTCGCCCGGGTCAGCGGGAACGAACTGGCAAGTGTCCCAGCGACTTCCAGCCAGGTTACCGAGGCATTGAGGATCTGGGCCGCATCGATCTGCTGGGTCTTGGCATAGATCTCCTCGTGCTTCATCGACTCGAAGTGCTCCATCGAGCTGATGTAATCGGGATCATGCCCACCCGTCGTCCGACCGCCACCGCCGACGGAATCGTTACGCGACGCGCTATTCCCCGTCATCTGACCCCACCTCCGATGGTGTCGCTGGGTGGTGGGGTATTCCAGTCGTCCGACTGGCACCGTCGACGGAATCGTTGCGCGACGCGCTATTCCCCGTCGCTCGACTGGCACCGTCGACGGAATCGTTGCGCGGTGCGGTATTCCCCGTCGTCCGGCGGGCACCGTCGACGGAATCGTTGCGCGGTGCGGTATTCCCCGTCGTCCGGCGGGCACCGTCGACGGAATCGTTGCGCGGTGCGGTATTCCCCGTCGTCCGGCGGGCACCGTCGACGGAATCGTTGCGCGGTGCGGTATTCCCCGTCGTCCGGCGGGCACCGTCGACGGAATCGTTGCGCGGTGCGGTATTCCCCGTCGTCCGGCGGGCACCGTCGACGGAATCGTTGCGCGGAGCGGTATTCCCCGTCGCCCGACCGCCACCGTCGGTGGAATCGCTAGGTGGTGGGGTATTCCCCGTCATCTGCCCCACCTGCCACGGACACGCGACGTGATGCGGTATTTCCGGACGTCCGACTCGCACGGAACCGCTGGGCGATGCGACGTTCATCGCGGCACCCGCGATGCGATCGCCCGCAGCGCCGCGGCGTTCGCGGCGTCGGCCTCCTCGAACAGTCCGCCGCTGATCAGGAACGCCTCCTTCATCCGGTAGGCGGCCTCGATGTAATGGTCGAGCAGGGTGGCGGCGTCGCGGGCCTTGTGTGCGAATCCGGCCTGCAACTGCTGTGCGGAGATGAATCCGCCGAATCCGGCCAGCTCACCGGCCGATTCGAGGCGCTGTCGCAGATAGATGAGCCGATCGGCTTGGTGGTCGTACATTTCGGCGCAACGCCGCGCCGCGTCCGGATCGAATTTGACGGTGCCCGCCTGTGCCTCCTGTTTGAAGCGGGCAATATCGGCTCGGCTGCTCTCGATCGTCATGCACACCCCCGGGGATCGGTCGGTCCGCCTCAGACTAACCGTTGGCTATGCGTCCGGTTGAAATTGTTCAGGTCGGTGACGGTTTATCGGGCCGGTGCGGGAATGCGTTTCTGCAGCTGGGTCGCGAGCTGTTCGGCCGAGGCGGGCACGACGTGCACGGTATCGCCCGCCTTGATCAGATAGCGCCCGTCGCCCTTGACGTCGATCCAGGTGTAGTGGACCGGCGGCGGTGGCGTCGGATGGTCCAGTCGACCCTCGATCCGGATATGCCCCTCGGCGGTATGCGGCTTCAGCAGCAGCCGCCGAATAGATGGCACCGAACGCTGCGCGACGACGACGACTTCCTCGTCGCGGATCGCCTCGGCCGCGGCGGCCCGCGGTGGTTCGTGACCGGCCGGGACCGCGGGCAGCAGCGCCGCGATCCGAGCGCCGAGCTTGGCACTGAGTCCGATCGAAAGACGTACGCGCCCACCGAAATCCGCGCCGGGGCCAGGCTCCTGGACGGCGAGTACGGCGCGGTCGTAGATCGCGCAGGCCAGCAGCCGGATCTCGGTGCCGGGACCATGTCCGCCGCCGATCGCCACGATCCGGGTCTGTGGGTTCGCCATGATCCGCAGACATGCCGATAGGTCGGGATCGCTGCGCGGTGGCAGCCGCTCGTTCAGCTGGGCGCGCAACTTCTCGGCCTCGGTCTCGGTGCGCGGCGTCTCCAGGATCCGCAGCGGATACGGGTGACGATCCAATTCGGTTTCGCGCCAGATATGGGCGAACTCGTCCGGGGTGAAGGTCCAACTCACGCCGAATCACTCCTCACAACCCACGAACGTCATGCCGCCCGCCCGCGACCGCGTGCAGGTCGCTCGAGGGATCAGCTTAGCGGTGGCTCGAGGCGTTCGAACCACCGTCTTTTGGGAAGCAGTACCACAGGATTGCGGGCTAACGTGAGATTGAAATCTCGGATATATCCAAACAGCCCCTTCGGTTCGCTCTGCCTTGTTGTGCCGGAGCGCCTGCTCTGGTGCGGTGAACGGGGGTGATGGGAGTGATGACTTGCAGGTTCTTGGACCGTGGACCGACCCAGCGACATTTGCCGCGCTGGCCGGGGGTAAAGCGCGTGGGTTGTACACCTTGCACAATGGTGGCTTTCGCGTCCCGGACTGGGCGGTGCTCGGCACCGACGTCTTCAACCGGTTCCTTGTCGAAACCGACACGGACGCCGATTTGGCAGCCCTGGTGGTAAAAGTCACATCATCGGATGACTTGGTGCCGGCGCTGGCCGCCGGTGCGGAATTGCGCGCCGCGATCGTCGCCGCACCGCTGCCGCCGACGGTCCTCGAGTTGATCGGCGACGCGTACGACCGTCTCGGCGCGAGCGCGATCGCGGTGCGATCCTCGGCACTCGTCGAGGACGGACCCGGTCACTCCTATGCGGGCCAGTTCGATTCGTTCCTCAACGTCAACGGTGTCGACGCGGTCGCGGACCGCGTGCGCGACTGCTGGGCTTCGGCGTTCTCGGACAGATCGATCCGCTACGCCTTCGCGCACGGACAGCCGCGTGCCGCGACCATAGCCGTTGTCCTGCAACGCCTTATCGCCGCACGCGCCAGTGGCGTGATGTTCACCGCGAACCCGATCACCGGTGCCACCGACGAATTGGTGGTCAGCGCGGTGTACGGCCTCGGTGAGGGGCTGGTGTCCGGCGCGGTGGACGCCGACTCGGTGGTGGTCGACAAATCCTCGGGCACGGTGCTGGAAACGACTGTGGGGGACAAGGATCGGACCTACGCACCGATCGGGGAGCAGGGCTACGCGGTGCTGGAGGTCGAGCAGCAGCAGCGCGAGAGCACCGTGCTCACCGATGCCGAACTGGCCGAGCTGGTGGAGTGGGGACGCAAGCTGGAGGCCGATATCGGTGCGCCACAGGACATCGAGTGGGCCATCGATGCCGACGGGCTCTGGTTGCTGCAGTCGCGGCCGATCACCACCGCGGTCGGCGAGGGTGCGGTGCGCGACGCGGTGCTGCGCGGCGCAGGTGAGGTCGTCGCCGACGATGAACAGCGAATCTGGGACAACTCCAACATCATCGAGAGCTTCAGCGGCATAACCTCGCCGCTGACGTATACGACGGCGGCAGATATCTACGGCCGCGTGTATCACGGCTACGCGAAATCGCTGCGGGTGCCCGCTGAACAACTGCGCCAGACCGATCGCTGGACTCCGGTGCTGCTCGGCTACTTTCACGGCCGGGTCTACTACAACCTGCTGCACTGGTACCGGATGGTCGGCATCGCGCCGGGATATCCGCTGAACCGAAAGGTGCTCGAGGCGGCGCTCGGCGTCGATGAACCGCTGCCCGACGAGATCGCGAAGACCCTGCGCCCGTTCACCTTCCGCACCCCGCCGGCTCGACTCCGCTCGCGCGCGGTCACCACGGTCACCTATGTACGGCGGCTGTTCGGCATCGACGATATGGTCGAGCGCTTCATGGCCGGGTTCTACCGCGTCTACGACGAATACGACGCCCTCGATTATTCGACGCTGACCGGTGAGCAGGCCTATGCGGCCTATCGCAAGGTCGACCGCGACCTGGTCGACCGCTGGGGCCCGCTGATGGTCCTCGACGCCATCCTGCTGACCTGCACCGGTCTGATGTATCTGCTGACCAAGCTGCTGCTGCCGAAGGCGCCGGAATGGTTCCTCTACGCCGTGGTCGGCCCCGGCGCGGATGTCGAATCCGCCGAACCGGCCCGCGCCATGACCGAGCTGGCACAGTTCGTCCGCACCGATCCCGAGCTGGTGTCGTTGATCAATTCGACACCGCCGGAACAGATTTACGATGCGCTGGGTGATCACGCCGAACTGCGTGGCCGGGTCGAGGACTACATCGACCGCTACGGCTATCGCAGCCTGGACGAGCTCAAACTCGAGACACCGGATCTGCGTGAGGATCCCGCGAGCCTGTTCATCATGTTGCGCAGTGCGATCGGGCGCGTCGGCGAGGCCGCGCAGCACAGCCGCGGTGCCGAGGCCGATGAATACCTCGATGCCAATCTGCGCGGCTTGCGGCGCCGGATCTATGAACGCATGCGCGGCAAGGTGAATCGCTGCGCCGCCCATCGCGAGCGGCTGCGGTTCTGTCGCACCAGGGCCTTCGGCATGGTCAAGCGGATGATCCGAGTGATGGGCCGAGATCTGGTCGCCCGCGACGTCATCGATGAATTCGGCGACGTCTTCTCGCTGACCGTCCAGGAGTTGCGCGGCTGCTACGAGGGCGCCGATACCGCCGGTCTGCGTGAGCTGGTCGCCGCACGGAAAGCCCAGCGTGCCAGGGACGCCGAGTTGGTAGCTCCGGCACGCTTCGTCACCACCGGCGCGACCTTCGGGCGCGCCGAACTCGCGACTCAGGGCTGGGTGCCGGTCGCGGATACGCCGGCAGCGACCGTCGGCACCGTGCTGCCCGGTACGCCATCGGCATCCGGGCTCGTCGAGGGCAATGCGGTCGTCGTCGACGAGCCGCGCGATGTCGCGGGCGGCATTCTGGTGGCATACCGCACCGATCCCGGCTGGGTGGCCGCCCTGCCATCGGCATCGGCGCTGGTCATCGAGCGCGGCAGCCCCCTGACCCATGTCGCGATCGTGGCACGGGAACTGGGCGTGCCGACGGTGGTTCAGGTCAAGGATCTGACCAAAAAGATACGAGCCGGTATGCGAATTCGGGTCGATGGTACAAACGGAACAGTGACTGTGCTGTCCGAAGGAGATCTGCGGAATGAAACCTGACGAAAACGTTGCCGCAGTTCGCAATTGGCTCGCACACCCGGCGCAGGAAACCGGCATCTATCTGGCCGATGAGTCCGACGGCTGGGACTACCGCAGCTACGCCGATCTCGCCGAGCTGACCTGGTCGATCGCGGCAAGCATGCGCGCGCACGGTATGGGCAGCGGTGACGGCGCGTGCGTGATCATGCCGACCGGATTCCCCTGTGCCGCGGCGTTCTACGCCGTGTGGGCGTGCGGCGGGGTGTTCACGCCGGTCGCGCCGCCGATGTTCGGCGACCTCGATCAGATCATCGCCCATATCGCGGCCATTCTGGAGCAGGCCCGGCCGAGACTGGTGGTGACCTCGACCGAATTCGAGGAGTTGGTACGCAGGGCCGCGATCGCGGCGGGCCGCACCGATGAGCCGCTGGTGATCGATGCCGCCAAGCTGGGTCCGGCGCCCGAGGTCCGTGAATTCGGGGAGCCGGACGAATGCGCCCTGCTGCAATTCACCTCCGGATCCACTGGTACGCCGCGCGGGGTGCGGGTCAGCTGGCACAACCTGGCCAATAACATCGCGATGATCTCCGCGCTGATCGACTGGCGGCCCGGCGAGACCATGGTCTCCTGGCTGCCGCTCTATCACGATATGGGTCTGGTCGGCGCATTCCTCACCACCGTGACCAATCAGGGCGATCTGTATCTGATGCGCCCTGACCAGTTCGTCCGTGACCCCGCGCGCTGGCTGCGCGCCATGACGCAGGCCCAGCACACCCCGTCGCCGTCCTTCGCGCTCGGCTATGTGGCGCATCGGGTCGCGCCGGAGGAAATCGCGGACCTGGATCTGTCCGGATGGCGCACGCTGGCCGTCGGGTCCGAACCGGTCGAGGTGGCCGATCTCCAGTCGTTCGCGAATCTCACCAGCAGCCAGGGGTTTTCGACCAACGCCTACACTCTCGCCTACGGTTTGGCCGAGGCGACGCTGATGGTGACCTCCTCCGCGCGCAACCGGCCCATCACCGCGCTGCGGCTGGACAATCCGAATCTGCGCTTCGGCGAACCGATTACGCTTCTGGCCGAAGAGTTGCTGGACGATACCCACCGCGTCGAGGGGTCCGGCTGGATCACCGGACTCGGGTACTCGACGCCCGAATCGACGGTGCGGGTGGTGGACGAAGACGGCCGCGAGCTACCGGACGGCACCCTCGGCGAGATGATCGTGGTCGGCGATTCGGTCGCACTGGGCTACTCCGGTGAACCGACCGGTGGTTCGTCCACGCGGATCGTCGAAAGCGTGCTGTTCACCGGTGATGCCGGATTCCTGCACAACGGTGAGGTCTTCGTACTCGGCCGGATGGGGTCGAGCCTGAAGGTGCGCGGCCGGTCGGTGTTCATGGAGGACATCGAATCCCGGGTGGCTCAGGAAACCGGGATCACCAAGGGCAAACTCGCGGCCGTCGCGATCACCGAGGCCGGTGCCCAGGGCATCGCATTGTTCGCCGAATCGGCACCCGGTGACTGGATCATCGAGGCGCGCAGGATCATTCGCGGTGAACTCGGTCCCGCGCAGACAGTGACCATCGTGACCGGACCGCGTGGGGTCATTCGCCGCACGTCCAGTGGCAAGCCACGCCGTCGGCACATGTGGCAGCTGTTCGTCGACGGCGCGTTGGCGGACGCGGTGGTGCACGCGGCCGACGGTGCCGCGGAATCGAAGGCGCGCGCGGAGCGGGCCGATACCGATGAGGCCGGGCCCGAGCCCGCCCTGCCCGCCGAGCGGGTGCGCCAGCTGCTCGATCGTGCGCTGGAAAGTGTTGCAGTGCCGCGTGATTCGGCTGTTCTGTTCGAAGGGTCGCTGGCGGAGGGGTTCGGCAATGCCGGATCCGATATCGACTTCCTGGTCGTCGCACCGGGTGATGAAGACCTGCCGACACTGCCGACGGTGTTGTTCATCGACGGTCGCCGTGTAGAAGTGCGGACCAGGTCCGAGGCGCAGCTGCGCGATCAATTGACGCAGGCGGGTGATCCGGACCGGCTCGACGAGGATCTGCTCAACCGGTGTCAGCGCTTCCTGCGCGCGACCCTGGTCGAGTCCGGCACGCCCGATATCGCGGAACTGCGTGCGCTGCTACCGCATTCGAACTTCACCACGGTGATCGCGGACTGGTGGACCCGGCGCGCAACGCAGGCACTGCGCTACGCGGTCGCATTGCGGGCATTGCGAGCGGAGGACGAGGCCGGGGAGTGGGCGCGTGACGGACTGCTGCAGGCCATGAAGGGCTGGGCGGCCCGCAGGGGCGAAAGCTATCTGGAGACCAAGTGGCTGCCGCACCAACTCGACCGCATCGGCGACCACGAGCTGATCGATCGCTACCGCGAGCTCAGCACCCCTGCTGAACATATTGTGTGGGAAGAGGTTTGGGAGCTGGCCGCCGCGCTCGGCGTATCCGAGCTCGCCGACGATCCGCATCAGCTCCTGTTCGCGCGAACACCCCGGGTGACAACCTGGACGATCGGCGGTCGGGTGCATGTGATCCGTGACGACCGGGACGTGTTCGCGCTCTCCGACTCCGCCGCCCGCGCCTGGCGCTCGGTGGTGTTCCGGCACTCACTGCGCGATGTCCTGGCCCGTGCCGAGCACGAGATCGCCGCGGACCTTATCGAATTCCTCAGGCTCGGTCTGGTCGGATTGCAGTGGCGCGGTGGCGAACTCGTCCAACCCGCGCTGGCCATGTGCAAGTCGGTCAAGCCGTATACGCCGGTGCCGAGTTCGGCCGCGCCGGCGCTCGGCCTGACCGGCGCGGCTCGCGACGATGTGATCGCGACGCTATCGCCGCTGCCCGCGATCAGATTCACCGAATGTGCGCTGAATCTGGTGTGGTCCAATATCGTCCTGGAGAACGCCAGGGAGGATCTGGCGGGTGCGGTCAAGAATTCTCAGGGGGCGGTCGCCGATATCGCCGCCCATCGGCTGATCGCGATGGCGGTGCGTGTCCTGTTGTCCGCATTCGGGATTCACCCGCTGCCCGCCGATGTCGCGCCCGTGTCGACGGTGCGGCGGCTGTTGCCGGTGCACGCGGGGCGCCGCGATGAGCTGCTGGCCCAGCTGGAATCGGCGCGGCGGGTGCGTTTCTCGGAGATCATCGGTACCGGCGGCGATACCATTGCCGGACTGGCGATGCTCGATGATTTCGTCACCCTGGTTCGATCGGTGGCCGCGGGTTCCGATGCGACAACGCGATTCCCGGCCTCCTTCGATTCGCGTGAGCAATGGCGGCGCACCCTGGCGATCGGTTACGACTGGCTGCGCATCGCCGGCTACCTGAACACCGACCTGCCCCTCGACGAGGCCCGCGATCTGCTGACCTCCGGTGGCCAACAACCCCATCTCCGGGAAGGAGAGTCCGCATGACGGCAGCATCGCGCGGCGATTCGATCGGCGGTGATACCCGGGTGCCGGACGGACCGGCCGATAAGGTGCGCAGACTCGTCCTGGCCATGGCCCCCGAACCACCGGCCGAGCTGGCCGACGACCACCGCCTCATAGAGGACCTCGGTTTCGATTCGCTGCGTCTGATGGAGCTCACGGTCGTGCTGGAGCGAGCATTCGCGCTACCGCGCTACCGGCCGGAGGAACTGGTCGGAGTCCGCCGGGTCGATGCGGTGATCGCCCTGGTCTCCGGCACCTTGGCGGCGGCCGAGAAGGTTGGCGAGGTGAACGGGTGAGCCTCGGCGATACCGTTCTGGTCACCGGCGCGGCGGGTCTGGTCGGCGCGGAGGTGGTGGCACGGCTGGCGGCCGCGAGTCGGCCCGTTGCCGCTGTGCTGCACAGTAATTCGACCATTGTGCGCAATGACGGCACGCTCATCGAGGCCGGGACGGCGGTCGCGGGTGATGTGCGGGTGCCCGGATTCGGCCTGGCCGCAGGTGTCGCCGCGGATCTGGCCGAGCGGGTCGGCATCATCGTGCACTGCGCGGCGACAACGGCATTCGACGCGTCGGCGGCGGACTACGAGGACCTCAATGTGCGCGGCACCGCGAATGCCATCGCGCTCGCCCGCCAATGGGATGTGCCGCTGGTGCACGTGAGCACCGCCTACGTCTGCGGTATGCGCGGCGGCACCATTTCCGAGGATGAACTCGATGCGGGCCAGAGCTTCGGAAACGGCTACGAGGACAGCAAGTTTCGGGCCGAGCAGCTGGTTCGGGCGGCGGGCGCGGAGGGCCTGCAGTGGGTGATCGTGCGCCCGGGCATTGTGACCGGAGCCAGCGATACCGGCGCGATCCGGGAGTACAAGAACCTCTACACCGTGGTGAAACTCATGGTCGAGGGCAAGCTCCGGGCGCTACCCGGCCGCTACGACGCGACGCTGTCGCTGGCGCCGGTCGATCATGTCGCCGATGTGATCGCCGCTGCCGTGCTGGATTTCGACTCCGCGTGCAACCGCACACTGCACGCCGTCGGCCGCGACACCTTGTCCCTGCGCGAGGTGTCCGATGTGCTCGCCGAATACCCGTCGTTCGAGGTCGCCACCTTCGTACCGGAGGCGACCTTCTCCGAGGACGACCTCGAGCCGATCGAGCGGGAGTACTACCGCCGCATCGGCTCGCTGTACACCAGCTACTTCCGGCGGCGGTTGGTCTTCGACACCACCCACGCCGACGTGCTGCTCGGCCAGTTGTCCCCAGCGACGGGTAAGGAGTATCTGCGGCTGCTGTTGGACTATTGCCTGGAATCCGGATATCTGGGAATACCGCTGCCTTCGATCGAGGATATCTTGGCCAGCAACGACTTCGACGGAGCCGCGCAATGAGTGCCATTACGCCCGAGCCGCTGCGGCAGCTGCTGAGCACGCTGACGCCGTCGCCGGAGAAGGTCGAGGCCTACATCGCCGACACCTACGTCCAGGAATCGGTCGACCAGCTCGACCGGCTCGGCGTGGACGCGGCCAAATTCGCCAGGGAACATTCGCTGCTGCTGCTCAAGCCGGACGCGATCGTCGCCCGTTCCGTCGAGCCGACACTGAACTGGCTGGCCGACAACGGATTTCGCGTCGTCGGGGCGTGCCGCATACCGGTGGACCGGCATCTGGCCCGTGCGCTGTGGTACTTCGCCTGGAATATCGCCTCACCCGAACGCCGCCGCCTCGCCGATCTGCTGGTCGGCATTTCGGATGTGCTGGTACTCGTGGTGCACGGAGCCGACGGCGCCTTGCCGGTTCCGGTGCGGCTCACCGAGGCGAAGGGTGCCACCGATCCCCGCAAGCGCCGTCCGGGCGAGTTGCGGTATCTGCTCGGCCGCCACAACTATCTGCTGAATCTGGTGCATTCCCCCGACGATCCCGCCGATGTCCTGCGGGAACTCGCCATCTACCTGGACGAGTGGAGCCGAGCCGGGACGATCGCGCAGGCGTGTGCGGGCGAGGACCGCGCGGCGGACGCGACCACGATCGCGCAGGACCTCTACGCGGGCACACCGGCGCGCAGCTTCGAGCGGGCGGACGCGCTCGACCGGGTGCTGCGCGATCTCGAACGGGACGGCCGGACGGTCCCGCCCGACTTCGATCCGACCTCGGACGCGGATTGCGCACAGCTGCTGTATCAGGCCTGGGCCGACGGCCGCGATCTGGATGCATGGTCGGCGATCGTGCTCGGATCCTATGTACTTCCCATGCGGACCGGCACCGAGCCGCAGATGTTACGGCCGGTGTCGGCCGAGGAATGGTTGGAGGGTCGACCGTGACCACTGAAGCGGCCGCCGTACAGACGGCAAGCCATATCCGCACGATCTCCCGGGAACTCGCGCACCGGTGCGCGGTCTCGGAGGTGTTCGTCACCTCGCTGGACACCGTAGGCGAACACACCTTCGTCGTCGGTGCCCAACTACCCAGAATGCATGCCTATTACGGCGACCACGTCGGATCGCTCGCGGTGCGCCACGATCCACTGGTGGTCATGGAGGCGGCGCGACAGGCCGCGATCGCATTGACGCACAAGTTCTATGGGGTGCCGTCCGAAATGGGGTTCGTGGTGCGCACTTTCAACGGCACCGGCTCCGACACCGCGGCCTGGGAGGTCCGCACCGCGCCGGCGGATCTGGTCATGCGGGTGCGAGTTCCGCAGCGTCACCAGCGCGGTGGCGTGCTGCAAGGTCTGGATATGGTGCTCGAAATCGAAGCCGATGGCGAGCCGATGCTGACGGTCGACGGATCCTTCTCCTGGGTGACCCCACGGCAGTGGTCGGCACTGCGCAGTGGATTCCGGGAAAGCCTGGGGCTCGGAGCGTTTCGCGGTGCCTCGGCCCTCACCGAACGGGCCGCACCGGCCGCGGTGGGCCGGGAGAACTGGCGCAATGTGGTGATCAGTGCGCCGGTGCGCACCGGCGCGGTCGCGCGGGCGACGCTGGTGCCCGACCTCGGCCACCCGTTCCTCTTCGACCACCAGCTCGACCATGTGCCCGGCAGCCTGCTCATCGAGGCCTGCCGGCAGACCGCGCTGTCGATGATCGTGCGCGATCTGCCCCAACTCGAATGTGTGGCAAGCGCTTTCGACCGATTCGTCGAATTGGACCTCCCGGCGGAATGCACCGCCGAGATCACCGATCAAGGTGCGGGCACTATCGTGATCCACTGCGAGATCCACCAGGCCGATGCCGTCGCCGCCGAGATCGATCTCGAATTCGCCGAGGACACACTGGTTTCCGAGGCCGATACCGAAGGACTCTGATGGGCGAGGACTTCAAGGGCACCGACCTGCTGACCACCACCCGCGCCTTCCGCCGCCGCCTCGATCCGACCCGACCGGTCGCGCGCCAGGATCTGCTGGACTGCCTCGATATCGCGGTGCACGCCCCCAGCGGCACCAACCGTCAGCCGTGGCGTTTTCTCGTGGTCGAGGATCCGGCGCTCAAGCAGCAGATCGGCGACTACTACCGAAAGGGTTTCGCCGCTTATCTTTCCGCACGCACGCCCCGCCCCGACCAGCTCGGCGATCTGGCCTCCGGCCAGCACCTCGCCGCGCACCTGCACGAGGTGCCCGCGCTGGTCATCGTCTGCTCACTGGGGCGTCCGCCGGCGAACGCGTCTGCGCTGCTGCTCGCCAGCTTTTACGGCTCCATCTACCCGGCGGTGTGGAATTTCATGCTCGCCCTGCACGAACGTGGACTCGGGACCACCATGACGACCGCGCATCTGGCCTACGAGCGCGAGATCGCCGATCTGCTCGGGATTCCGTTCGACCAGGTCACCCAGGTCGCGATGCTGCCGGTCGCGCATCTGCTGCCCGGTACTCGGGGCCCCGGCCTGCGGCGCACGCCGGCCGTGGAGGTGACCATGTGGGACCGGTGGAGTGCCGGATGAGCGATCGCGTCGCGTCCTCGCCCGGTCTCCTGGACTCGGTCGTTCGCATCGGTCGCTTCACGGCGGTGATGTACAAGCCGCACTACGTGCTCTACGGCGTGCTCTGGGTGCTGGCACTGGAGGGCACCGCGGCCGTGGTGTCGCAACCGGATTCGCCGTGGCGGCCGACCGGGTCCACGGTATTGCGGATCGTCGTGGTCGCCGTCGTCCTGCTGTACCTGCGCATGGTCGACGAACAGAAGGACCTCGACTACGACCGCGTCCACAACCCGGATCGTCCCCTCGTCACCGGCGCGATCACCGCCACCGAACTCCGTGCCGCCATGACCGTCATCGCCATCGGCGCGATAGCCGCCAGCCTTACCCTGTCGGCGATCTCGGCGCTCATGATCGCCGCCGTGCTCGCCTATGGTCTGGTCCTGTGGGGTCTCGAGCGGCTGTCGGTCACCATCCGAACCGACATCCTGGTGAACCTGGCCGTCACCTACCCGGTCCAACTCCTGGTCACCGCCTACGTCATCCTCTCCGCCGCCGATGCCGGTGCAGTCCGCGCCACCTGGAAGACCGCCGCCGTCGCGCTGATCTTCGCGGGCGCGTTCCTGCAATTCGAATTCGCCCGCAAGACTTCCCGAACGCCACGTCCCGACGAGCACTACTACTCCAACGCCCTCGGCCCGATCGGCAGCACCGCCTTCGGACTGCTGTGCGCCGCCGTCGCCGTGCTCACCGATATCGTCCTCGTCCAACCGTGGACGTATCCATTGGCTCAGGCGGTTGTCGCCGGGCTTCCCTTGGCGCTCTTACTGCTTCCGATTTGGGGCGCACTGAAGTTCCTGCGCGGCACGCGGGCGGACTATCCGGTGCTCCCGGCGGTCCTGTTCATCCTGACGTCGTACATCGTGCTCATAGTTCAGGCGTTCACACTGACGTAAGTTCGATCCCCGCAGCTGATTTCGGCCGCATCCGTCAGCCGATCGGCCCCGCCGACCCGAGACCAGATGCCGACGCCGACCGGGACCGAACCCTCCGACTCAGGCGTGTAATTTGCCGCCGACGTACTTCGCGAGCACCACATGATCGCCGGTCGTCGCGGGCTTTCCAATCGAATTGGGCGATGAGCACGACTCCGGTCGTCGGGGCTTGTTCACCGTCGCACCGAGATACGACGAACAGCCGCACCAAGCTTTGCGACGGCCACCTGGGCCTCCTGCGCTCGCGAAGCCGATCGACCGGTCCAGTGTCGATACAGTCCGGGTGCGTCGAGACTTCGGCGAGCCGCTGCGGTCGCCCTTGTAGTGCGGCCGCCCGGAACGGATGAGTAGCTGGAATGAGTAGTTCGGCGGACGTCGGACCTACTGGTCCATTCGTAGTCTCGCAGCCACCACCACAGTCGGTGGTGGGTTCTTGGTAGGAGGCACCATGCCGTACATCAACATCACGCGCACGCCCGGTGTGGGCTTGCCGGAGTATCGAGCGGTCGTCGCCGAACTGGGGGATCAGCCGATCGCGGGGCAATTGCTGCATATCGTCGGGGTCTCCGACGGCGCATTGCACATCGTCGATGTCTGGGAGTCGGCGGCCGCCGCCGACCGGTACGCGGCGGAGCGACTGTTTCCGGCATTCGAACGCGCCGGAGTTCGCCCCGGTCCGGATTCCAGCGTCCACGCCTTCGAAGGCGATGTGATCTCCGAGGGGGAGGTCTGATCAGGCGACCTCCTCCGCGCCACCGCGCGAGTAATGTCAACCTCTCGGAGGTGGCGCGTGTCGACCGAGCTGATCGGGCGGGGAGACGAACTTGCCGATCTGCTGCGCTGGCTCGACGCGGCGATCAACGGGCAACCGCAGTTGGTCGTGTGTTCCGGCGAGGCGGGTATCGGCAAGACCCGATTGATGTCCGAATTGGCCCAGCGCGCGCAGGCGAGGGGTGTGCGCACGCTCTGGACCCGGGCGCTGGAACTCCCCGACGCACCCCCGTTCTGGCTGTGGCGGCAGGCGCTCGACGATCTACCGGCCGTCGATGCCGTACCGGTCGAACGCGCCGCGCTGTTCGAAAGCTTCGCTGATCGGCTCGACGGCACGGCGGCTCTGTTCGTCATCGATGACATCCACTGGGCCGACGAACCGTCGCTGCAGGCGCTGCTGCATCTGATCCGAAACCTGCGGGGTAAGCGAATCCTGGTGTGCGCCACCGAACGTGATGCGGTGTCCGATGCCGCGACGGGCTGGCGGGCGATCAAACCGGATCTGCTGCGCGAGCCGGTGACCAGGACGCTCGGCCTGACCGGTCTGTCGGAGCGGAGTTCGGCACTGTGTCTGCGGGCCGAGGCCGGCCGGATGGTCCCGGACCAGATCGCCTTCGACGCCTACACCATGACCGGCGGCAACCCCTTCTACCTGCGTGAACTCGGACGATCCCTGCAGGAGACCGGTGCGCTGCGGTTACCGGACACCCTCCGGGAGGTGGTGCGCGGTCGGCTGGTGCCGCTCGCGGCACGGACACAGGAGTTGCTGCGAGCGTCCTCGATTCTCGGCGAGGAGTTTCCGATCGCGGTGGCGTCGAGATTGATCGGCAGACCCGCATTGGACTGTTTGGCCTCGGTGGATGAGGCCGCCGAGGCCGGACTACTGGTGGTCGGCGCGGAACCGGGCGCGGTGCGATTCGGGCACGCCCTGGTGCGGACCGCTTTGCAGGAAAGCCTGTCGCTGCAGCAGCGGGTACTGCTGCACGCCAGGGCGGCGCAGGCCATCGAGGAACTGTATCCCGATGCGCTGGAACACTATTCGGCGGCGCTGGCCCGGCATTGGGCGAGTGCGGCCGTGACCGGCGAACACGGTCCCGCCGTGCACTGGGCCCGTCGCGCGGGCGATGCGGCATTGCGGGAGTTGGCCTTCGAGGAGGCCGTCCGGCTCTACGGGCTGGCACTCGATCATGCCGGGGGATCGGCGGCCGCCGATCGCGGCAGATTGCTGCTGGCGCGGGCGACGGCGAGTTTGCGCGCGGGCGCCCTGGGGGCGGCCCGCGCGGATTGTGTTGCCGCGCTGACCATTGGCCGCCGGATCGGCGATGCCGTCCTGATCGCCGAGTGTGCGCTGGTGCTCGAGCCGATCGGCGATCGTGCCTGGGACCGCGACATCCGAGAATGGTGCACGGACGCACTGGAATTCGACGATCTCTCGGATCTGCTGCGGGTTCGACTGCTGGCGCGCGCGACGGAGGCCTCGGTCTATCTCGGTCTACTCGACCATGTCGACGAGACGAGCCGGGCGGCACTGGAACTCGCCGACATGTGCGGCGATCAAGATGTCGTTGTCGCCGCCTTGCGCGCCCGGCAACTCGCCTGTGCCGCACCGGAATACCGCGACGAGCGAAAGGAACTCGCCGCCCGCATGACCGCCGCTGGAATCGGCATGCGCAGCCCATCGATCGAGCTGTGGGGCAGGCTGTGGACGATAGATTCCCAGTGGGAGCGCGGTGACCTCGCGGCGATCGGCAGCGAGCTGTCCCGTTTGCGCTGGTGCGTGCGGCATACCGGTGGCCCGATGGCGCGCTGGCATCTGCTGGTGGCCGAAGCGGCACTCGCACAGGGACACGGCGATTTGGACGATGCGCTGCGGCTCGGTGGGCAGGCACGCGAAGTGGCGGAATCGCTCAACCATCCGGCGGGCTATGGCGCGCATCGGGCACTGGTGGCCAATATCGGTCACCATCGCGGCCACCTCGACCTCAGCTTCGAATTGCCGCCCTTATCCACCCGCAGTGAAGTCCGCAACGAGATCTTCGCTCGACTCGGCACCGCGTTTCCACTCGTCGAAAGCGGTCGTGCCGCCGAGGCCGAACCGCTGTACCGCAGCCTCGGTCCGCCGGCGGAATGGGTGATCCCGCCGTACTTCCTGCTCAATGCGCTGGTGGTCGGCGGGGCCGTCGCGCTGGCCCTGGGCTTGGACGACGATATCCGCTACTTCGCCCAGCGCCTCGGCGCTTATCGCGACGGCCATGTGGTCGGCGGCAGCGGTAACGGACACTACTTCGGCCCGGTTACCCTGTGGCTCGGTAAATTCGCCGCCGCCCTCGGCGACTTAGCGACCGCCGAAGCCGATCTCGGAGACGCGCGAAAGGTCTGTCGCGAGGTCGGTGCCCGCTGCTTCGCGGTGGAGGCCGATTGCGAACTGGCCGACCTCTTGATCCGGTGCGGTGCCACCGAGGACGGCGTAACCATGGCCAAATCCGCACTGGCACTGGCGGCGTCCTACGGTATGCGGCCGTGGGTGGACCGCCTGCGCGCCCTCGCCGCGACACCGCTGGACCGTCCGGCACTCTCACCACGGGAACGCGAGGTCGCCGCCCTCATCGCCGCTGGTAAGAGCAACCGCGAAATCGCTACCGCCCTGGTGCTTTCCGAACGCACCGCGCAGAATCACGTCCAACACATCCTGACCAAGCTGGGATTCAGCAACCGCAGCCAGATCGCGGCCTGGGTGAGCAAGAACCGCGAGCATTGACCGGTCAGCGGGGGCTCAGGACCACCGGGAGCCGCGATGGGGCCGCGACGAAATCGCGGTTGGCGGGTTTCACCCGGTAGGCCGGGTCCGGGGTGGGCTCCCAGCGGGAGCAGAGGGCCGCGGTGGCGAGGGTGATGGTCATCAGGGCGAAGCTACTGCCGGGGCAGTGGCGGGCACCGATGCCGAAGGGCAGGATCGCCTTCTGGTCGATCTCCGCGACGCGGCTCGGAAACCAGCGGTCCGGATCGAACTTCTCCGGGGCCGGATAGTAGTGCTGGTCGTGGTGGATCAGGTAGGGGCTGAATACGATCAGCGAGCCGTCGGGGAGGGTGGTGCCGCCGATGGTGACCTCGCCGTCGGCGGTCTGGGCGCTGACCCACGGGCCCCAGAAGCGCAGCGTTTCGAGGATCACCTGGTGTAGATACGGCAGCGCGGTAACGTGTTCGGGCTGGACCGGGCCGGCCCCGACGAAATCGTCGAGTTCGCGACGGAGTTCGGCGGCGATCTCCGGATTCCGCATGATCTCGTGCCAGACCCAGCCGAGGATCGAGGCGGTGGATCCGACACCGGCGGCGAGCATGAGGATCAGCTCGTCGACGATCTCGGCATCGGAGAGCCGCGTCCCCGTCTCCGGATCGGTATGGCGGACCAGGGCCGAGAGCACATCGTGGAAATCGCGGTCGGTGCGGCGGTATTCGGCGACAACGCGACCGATATCGGCGCGCAGGCGAGCGGATTTGCGGGCGAATCGACGGTTGGCGAACAGGCGCAGGCGGCGGATCGGCCGCGGGAGGGCGGCGCGCTGCACCACCTGACCCAGCAGCCACGGAATATTCTGCTGGACTTCACGTTTCGCGTCCGCACCGAATTCGGCGGTGAACAAGGTGGTGCAGATGATGTCCAGTACCAGGCGATGCGCCTCGTCCATCAGATCCAGCCGCTGCCGAGCCGGCAATGCCGCAGTCCACGAATTCGCGAGATCGGCCGCGACGACGGCGTATGCGTTGATGCGAGGTTGGCGCAGCGCGGGGGCGATCATCCGGCGCCGCAGTTCGTGCGGCTTACCGCTGAGCACATTGGACGCGTCCCGAATAGCGTCCTGAATCGCCTCGCGCAGGTCCTCGCGGTGGAATTCACCCGCCTCGCCGAGGCTCACCTCGCGGATCAGATCGACGCTGGTGAGCACGTAGGCCGGTCGCGGCCCGAGATAGATCCGCACGATGGGGCCGATCTCGGCCAGCGACATGACGAAGTCCAGTCCATGGCGCAGCGCGACCACACTGTGGCCGAGCAGCGGTATCCGGCCCGGGGCGGTCGGCACGTTCGGATCTGGTTGCCGCATGAGGGGATCAGGTCCCGAGGGCGATGACACCGTGCATGCGCACCACCGTAGTTACCCAGGATGTCCGATGAGCCGCGGACACGCGTCGGGCCCCGTGCCGAAGTAACGGTTGTGTTGCCATGGGCTCACCTGGCGTTGATTCCGCCGGAATTGGGAACTCCTGCTCACACGTCCCGTGAGCGGAATGAGGTGCCACATGAACAACGTGGTATGCGGCGATTGCTGGCGACGCGAAAACTTGACGTTCGCACAGCGACTGGACCCGGCATTCATCCGGCCCGAATTCGCCTATCTGTGCGCGGAGCACCGGGCCTGTCGGGCCGAAACGCTCGGCCGCACCGACTTGCGGCAATCGGCGGCGTGAGCACTCGAAACCTACCGCCCGCGATCGCGGCAAGCGCACACCCGCCGCGCCGATTCGGTCGGCAACCGTCCCATGCCGCCCAGCGAATGTCGCTGGCGGTCAGGGCGCGTCGGGCAATGAGCCGGTGCGCCCACGCTCGCGCTCCGCGGCGGTGGCGAGGTAATCGCCCAACTCGCGCCGCAGCGTGACATCGAGGGACCGGGCCAGGGTGGCATGCACCGAGGCCACGGCCAGTTCGCGCATTTTGTTGAGCATCGTTGTGGTGTCGGCGATCTCGCTGTTGGTCTCCGGAAGCCAGCCGGGTCCGTGTTCGTCGACGATGTGCTGTTTGGCGGCCGTGATCATGATGTGGGTGATGTCATCGATGTGGTCGGCCACCTTGGCGTAGATCTCGATGAGCGTGCGCAGTTCCAAGCCGTATTCGTGCAATTCGGCGAAGGAGGTGAGCAGTGCGGTATCGGTGAAGGCGACGGTATCGCCGTCGATCCGCACCAGTTTCATCTCCGCGAGCCGGTCGACGAGTTCATCGGTATCGGTGCCGAGGATGGTGCCGATGAGTTCGCGGGGGACCTCGAAGGTTTCATCCTTGCCCCAGGGGGCCGTCACCGCGTGCTGGAGGCCGAGCACCTCGGTGAGGTCTTTGCCGGTCTCCCAGCTGGTGATGAAATCGGCGATGTGCGCGGTGGTGAAGCCACGCTGCAACAGCGCGTCGATGAGCCGCAGCCGCTCCAGATGCGAATCGTCGTAGATGCTCGCGCGCCCATCCTTGCCGACCGGCGGTGGCAGCAGCCCGCGTTCCTGGTAGGCGCGCACATTTCGGGTCGTGGTGCCCGCGGCGCGGGCGAGATCATCGATCCGGTACTCCGGCACCGATATCACCTCCCATAGCGACTGTGCCGCGCTGCACCGGCGGCCTGGACACGGTCTTCGAACCGACCGAGTCTAACGTTATGGTCGCCGGTGCTCGGCGCCTAGGAAACCGCCGCGATCCGTGGCTTCGTGCGCGCGCTCACCGGCACGACGTGGTAGTCATCGAGGTTAACCGTCCGCAGTTGACCGATGTACTGGGTGGCGAAACCCGGATACATGGTCGCGTTGAACCCGTCCTCGGTGAGATACCAGCTGCGGCAGCCGGAGTTCCAGGTGGTGCTGCCCAGCCGCCGCTGGATCGCGGCGTTGTAGCGGTCCTGCCGGTCCCGGCGCACATCGAGCATGCGCAGACTCCGGTCGAGGATGATGCCGATCGCGTGGACCAGATAGTCGATCTGGGCCTCCATGTACACCAGCGCCGAATTGTGTCCCGGCCCCGAGTTCGGGCCGAAGGTGAGGAACAGATTCGGGTACCCGGATACCGCGATGCTCTTATAGGCAAAGGCGCCGCGCCGCCACTCCTCGGCGAGCACCCGCCCGTCCCGGCCGACGACCGGAATGGGCGAGCCGGTCTTGGAGACATCGAATCCGGTGGCGAAGACGATGCAATCGGCCCGGTGCTCGACACCTTCCGCGGTGCGGATGCCGTGTTCGGCGATACGGGCGATCGGCCAGGTGATCAGCTTGCAGTTATCGCGTTGCAGCGCCGGATAGTAGTCGTCGGTCATCAGCAGCCGTTTACATCCGGCGCGGAAGTCGGGGGTGAGCTGGCGGCGCAGCCATGGATCGCTGACCTGCCTGCGCAATTGGGCCCGCCCGACGAGTTCGACCACCCGGGTCAGCGGGGTATTCCAGACGACGCCGAGCGCCACCGATTCGTGCCCGTAGAACCAGGCCAGGCGCGAGAGCGATGCGGCGGCGGGCACCCGGCGGTAGAGCTGTTTGGTCAGCGGTGTGGTGCGCCGATTGATCCGGGGCAGTACCCATCCCGGCGTCCGCTGGAACACCTTGACCGAGGCCGCCCGCTCGACCAGTTCCGGAATGATCTGCACCGCACTGGCTCCGGTGCCGATGACCGCGACCTTCTTGCCGGTGAAGTCGTAGTCGTGATCCCAACGGGCACTGTGGATCTTGTGTCCCCGGTAGTCCTCGATACCCGGAATATTCGGCAGACTGGCATTGGCCAGCGGTCCCGAGGCCAGCACCACGGTCCGCGCGCGAACGGTCTCGGCTCGGCCTTCGATCGTGATATCCCAGACCCCGGCATCCTCGTCGAAGGCGAGTCCGGTGACATTGTGGCCGAAGCGAAAATGCTGGTGCAGGCCGAACTGGGCGGCCATCGATTCGATATAGCCGAGGATTTCACTGCTGCCGGAATAGGTGTGCGACCAGTTCGGGTTCGGCGCGAAACTGTAGGAGTACAGCCGCGACGGAATATCGCACGCCGCACCCGGATAGGTGTTGTCGCGCCAGGTCCCGCCGATCGCGGTCCCGCGTTCGAAGATGGCGAAGTCGCCGATTCCCTTTTGCTTCAGTCGAATCGCGGCACCGATACCGGCAAACCCGCCGCCGATAATCGCGACGTCCAATGCCCTCGTCGCCCGGCCGCCACCCCTCATCGAATCGCTGCGCGATGCGGTATCCATCTGTTCGCTCCTCATGCCGCGGGCTCGTAGGTGAGTTCCTTGGACCAGGTGGGGTCCTTGCGCAAGAGCGCTTTCGGCACGCGGGCGGTGATCTTCACCAGTGTGTCGGCCAGCAGGTGATAGGGGTGGCCCCGGTTGATCACCCAGCCGCCGTGCATCTTCACGATCTGGTACATCGGCAGCCTGCGCGCGAATTCGCTGCGCTCGCCGACATTGGCGTAGCGCTTGAGCGCGGCGTAGAGCTTCTCCTCGTCGACGCCCATCTCGACGATGTTGTCGCGCATCTTGTTCAGCAGCGGCACATAGCTCAGCACGCCGATGATGAAGGAGGGCTTGGCCCAGCCACCGACCAGATCAATGAGCAGTTTGCGCATCTGTGCGTGTCCGAGCAGATCCATCACCGCGAAATCCACGGCCAGATGCCGGGATTCGTCGGCATTGATCTTCTTGAAGGCCTGCTGGCAGATCGGATCCTCGATCTCGTCCATGATGAACTTGATCAGCGCGCCGTCCAGGGCGACCTCGAGCATCGGGATCACCGTGCCGAGGAACGACAGCGACATATCGTCGGAGTACTGGTCCAGGAAGTCGATGACCAGTTTGACGTTCACATTCGGCTGCGGAATCTCATCGCCGTCGAGCATGCCCCAGCGCCGCATCAGCGCGAGTTCGGCATTGGCGTGCTTCTGCTCCTCGGCGTGGAAGTAGCGGTAGATCTCGCGCAGCGTCTCAGTGGGCGCCTTCTTCGCCATGGCGGCGAAGCCGCGCGCGCCGACATTCTCGATCCACATCAGATCGGCCATGAACGGCTTCAGTTTGGCGTGCAGGTCGGGCGAAATCGTCTCCGCGCCGGGGGCGTCCCAGTCGATATCGGCCAGCGCCCACTGCCGGTCCTTGATCTTGCGGAGCATGTCGTCGAAGTCCATACCGTTGGCCATGATCAGACTCCCGTTTTGTCGGAGACCGCGGAGCGGTCCGTGGTGGTCGAGTTCTCCTGTGGCAGTAGCCGATCCAGGAGGCCGAGGGCATAGGTGTACTGGGCGGGGAAGTAGCGCTTGAGCCGCCAGATGAGGTGGGCGTCCAGCTGCGGCAGCACATACAGCTGGCCGCGGTCATGGGCGTCGAGGGTGCTGCGCGCGACCCGGTCGGGGGAGAAGCCGGTCAGGCGCATGAGGGTGTCGGCCAGCCGGGCCGACTGCTCGGTAATGCGGCCGTCGCGTGCCACATTGGTCTTGACGAAGGTCGGGCACAGCACGGTGACCGCGACCCCGGTGCCGCTCATTTCGGCGGCCATGGTCTCCGACAGCGACAGCACCGCCGCCTTGGACGCGTTGTAGACCGCCATCGATGGCGCGGCGGCGAAGGCCGCCGCCGACGCGACATTGATGATCCCGCCGCGACGGGCGGCACGCAGTTGCGGTGCGAAGATCTCGCAGCCGTGCACCACACCCCACAGGTTGATGCCGAGCGCCCATTCCCAGTTGTCGAAACCGATCTCGCCGACATGCTTTCCGCCGATGCCGACGCCGGCATTGTTGACCACCAGCGTGACCGGGCGTTCGAACAGCGTTTCGGCGAAGCGCGCGAGCACTTCCACGTCCTCGCGCCGGGAGACATCGCAGCGGAACGCGTGCGCCGCGCCGGGGTGGTTGCGTTCGATGAGCGCGACGGTAGCGTCGGCGCGGGATTCATCGATATCGGCGCAGATCACCTGCCCGCCGCGGGCGGCGATTTCGAGTGCGAAGGCCCGGCCGATGCCGCTGCCGGCGCCGGTCACCACCGCGCGTGCGCCGTGGCTGCGGCGCGGACGGATCCCGACCGGAATGAGCCTTTCCAGTCCGAACATATCAGCTCACCTTCTCCGTGACGGTGTGGGAATTCAGTGCGGTACAAAGGAATTCGGCGGCGCGACGCAATGCCCTCTCCGCCTCCGGCACCAGCAGCGGCAGCGCCTGGAAGACGTGCACCTGGCCCGGCCAGATCTCGAGTTCGCACGTGCCGCCCGCATCCCGCACCATCTCGTGCAGGTGTCGTGCGTCGGCACTGAGCATTTCCGCGCCGCCCGCCTGGACCAGCATCCGCGGCAGGGCCATACCCGGTGGTACGCGCAGTCGCAGGCGCGGTGCGTCGGCGGGCAGACCGCGGGTGTAGGCGTACGGGAGTCGGCTGGCCGCGCGGGCCGAGATGACCGGATCCCGTTGCCGCCGTTCCTGTTCGGCGGCCAGCCCCAGGGTCAGATCGAGCAGCGGGGAGAACATCGCGACGGCGGCGGGTTGCGGCCGGTTGTGGCGTTGGTTCTCGAGCAGCAGATCCAATGCCAGATGTCCGCCCGCCGAATCGCAGGCGATCGCCAGATCGCGTGCGGCGAAACCGCGGTCGAGCAGCCAGCGGTACCCGGCCTCGACATCATCGGCGGCGGCCGGAAACCGATGCTCCGGCGCGAGCCGGTAGTCGATGAGGAAGACCGGCAGCCCGGTCCTGCGCGACAGTTGCGCGGCGAGTCCGCGATGGGTGCGGGCCGAGCAGAGCACATAGCCGCTGCCGTGGATGTAGTAGATGGCGCGCGATCCGAAATCCACACCGGGGCCACGGACCCATTCGCCGCGGATATTGCCGGCTCTGACCTGGGTGACGGCCGTGCCCCGCGGTGCTGGGCCCGCCGTGGCCATGATCGTCGCGATCAGCTTGCGTGCGAACCACACTCCCGGTGCGTTCATGGGGACCGCATTATTCAGCGGCCGCAGCCCGATCTCGCATGCCGTGGCAGCGAGCCTGGACCGCGCCGACGGCACCGTCGGAACGCCGGGGACCGAGGTCCTCGTTGACCTTGTCATGTCCCTAGCGTCATCGATAAATGTGCCAGTTGTCAATGGCACATTTAAAACAGGCTGATCACGTTCGCGTCATGGCCAGGCCTCGAGCCGGTCGTGGCCTCAGTACCCGCGGTGCGGGTCGATCGGCGCGAGGAGATCGCGGCCATCGATGAAGCGGAGCACGTTCTCGCTCACGTGGTCGGCGAAGGCGGCGAGTCGTAGTTGCGGGGGATTCGAATCATGCGGGGTGACAATGGCATTCGGCAGCACCCAGAGCGGGTGACCGTCGGGTAGGGGTTCCGGGTCGGTGACGTCGAGGCCCGCACCGGCGATCGCGCCCGAGGCCAGCGCGGCCACCAGCGCGTCGGTATCGATCAGGCTGCCGCGGGCGACATTGACGATCCAGGATGTCGGCTTGAGTCGGGCGAGCTCCTCGGCGCCGACCAGATGGCGGGTGGCGGCAGTGGCCGGAGCGGCGATGACGACGTGGTCGGTGCGGGGCCAGACCCGGGCGAGCTGATCGGCCGAAATCGTCTCGACGGTGTCGGGGATGCCGGGGCCGGTCACCGGTGTTCCCGAGCGGTTGACCGCGATGACGTGCACACCGAGTGGAATGAGCATGGGGATCAGGGCGCGCCCGATTCCGCCCGCGCCGACGATCGCGACGGTCTTACCGTGCAGCGTGTCGACATGGGGAAAGTACTCCTGCTGCCGCCAGCTCCCGGCGTGTAGATGTTCGGGCAGATAGCGCACCCCGGCGAGCAACAGCATCAGTGCGTGTTCGGCCACGCTGGCGGCGAAGGCGCCTGCGGCGGAGGTGAATCGAATGTCGGGATGGCGGGCGAAGATGCCCGCGGTGAACCAGTCCTCGACACCGGCCGCCGGGAGCTGCACCCATTCGATGGTGTCCGGCAGTTCGTCCGGGAATTCGCCGGGACCACCGGCCCAGATCAGTGCCCTGGCCTCCGCCAGATCCACCACGTTCGCACCGGTCTCGACCACCGCCTTGCGCAGCAATGTCGGAGCGGGCATGGCCGGGCCGATCGCGATCGGAACCGGAACCTCGGCGGGGCTCATGGACGACCTCCTATCGCGGGCGAGACCAGGGAGCCGCGGCTGACTCCGAAGCGAACGGTAGCACCGGTAGCCGCGATAGCCGCTCGTTGTCAGTCCTGCTCGTCGAGGTCGACCTCCACGTTGTCGCGATCGGCCCATTCCAGCAGTCGGTCGATGCGGAATACCGCGTCGTCGATGCCCGCGTGCAGATCGCCGAATTCGGCGAAGCGAGCGGGGACGGTCTTCATGGTGAAATCCTGCGGTTCGATATCGGGTATCTCGTCCCAGCGGACGGGGGTGGATACCGTCGCCTCCGGTACGCCGCGCACCGAATAGGCGGCCGCGATGGTGTGGTCGCGGGCGTTCTGGTTGTAGTCGACGAACAGCAGGTTCGGATCGCGGTCCTTGCGCCACCAAGTGGTGGTCACATCCTCGGGCGCGCGCCGCTCGACCTCGCGCGCGAAGGCCAGTGCCGCGCGACGCACCTCGGTGAAACCCCACTCCGGTGCGATGCGGACGTAGATGTGCAGGCCCTTGCCGCCGGAGGTCTTCGGCCAGCCGACCG
Organism: Nocardia sp. CA-119907; assembly: GCF_050955995.1. NCBI lineage: Bacteria > Bacillati > Actinomycetota > Actinomycetes > Mycobacteriales > Nocardiaceae > Nocardia > Nocardia sp. CA-119907. Next base: position 7,701,348 of record NZ_CP192091.1, on the reverse strand, counting down.
CACCCAACTCATCGAGCACCTCATGGGCGACCCCCGCCACCCGCTGCACCCGCGACCACGGACAATCCGGCATCGGATCCAGATCGATCCGCCATTCGTCGGGTCGTTCGGTGTCGGCGCGGCGGGAGTTCCAGGGATGGAATTCGACGGTCGACATCTGCACCGCCCAGATGACATCGGCCAGCTTGTCCACGCAGAGTTCGTCCGCATGCCTGCTGTAGCGCGGGAAGAAGACCCGCACCGTCGGAATCCAGTCGGGCGCGCCCGCGGGCAGCCGCTTCTGGTGCACCTTGTCGCCCGCGAGTCCCTTGGGAAACCGGTGCAGCATGCAGGGCCGGTCCCGCAGCGCCCGGACGATGCCGTCGCCGACGCTCAGGTAGTACTGCACCAGGTCGAGCTTGGTCGCGCCGGACTCCGGGAAGTAGATCCGGTCCGGGTTGGAGATGCGGACGGTGCGGTCGTCGATATCGAGTTCGACAGCGGGCGACGCGGACTTACTGGCCACCCGTCCGACGATAACGGCTGCCCGGTCCGATCGCGCGCAACCGCGTGATATTCAGCTCGAACTGAGCAGTCAGAACTGTACAGTTCAGACTGAATAAATTAGAGTCGTCGGCATGGCCGAGAAGATCTCCGAATCCGCCGTCCGGGCCGCTGCCGAGGTTCGGGTCGTCTTCGGCAGGCTGCGCCGGCGCATGCGCGAACTGGCCGCCGATGACGACCTGACCCCGTCGCAGGCCGCGGTGCTCAGCCGCTTGGACAAGGACGGCGCGGCATCGACCAGCGACCTGGCCGCGGCCGAACGCGTGCGGCCGCAGTCGATGGCGATGACGGTCGCGGCGCTGGATCGGTACGGATTCGTCGAGCGCCGCCCGGATCCCGCGGACGGGCGCAGGCAATTGCTGTCGTTGACGGCGGCGGGGCGCGAGCGGCTGCGGGGTGACCGGCAGGTACGCCAGGAGTGGTTGGCTCGGACCCTGCAGCAGCGGTGTACCGAGGCACAGCGGCGCACCATCCTCGAGGCACTCGCATTACTGGACGATGTGGCGCAATCATGACGGCCGTCGAGCAGCGACACGCTGGACCATCCACTGGCGCAGCGGGATTCGATCGCGGGCTGATCGCACCGATGATCCTCGGCTCGATTCTGAACCCGATCAACTCCTCGATGCTCGCGGTGGCGCTGGTGCCGATCGGGAAGGCATTCGGCGCACCGCCGTCGCGGACCATCTGGCTGGTCTCGGCCCTCTACCTGGCGACCGCGGTCGGGCAGCCGGTGCTCGGGCGGCTCGTCGACCGGTATGGGCCACGCACGCTCTATCTGATCGGCACCGCTCTGGTCGGTATCGCGGGTGCGCTCGGTGCGCTCGCACCCGGGCTCGGTGTGCTGATCCTGTCCAGGGTGCTGCTCGGATTCGGCACCTCGGCGGCCTATCCGGCCTCGATGTTCCTATTGCGCAGCGAATCCGAGCGGACCGGAGCGCAGAGCCCGGCCGGGGTCCTCGCCGTATTGTCGATGGCCAACCAGGTGATGGCGGTGGTCGGGCCCACGCTGGGCGGGGTGCTGATCGGCGCGGGCGGTTGGCATCTGATCTTCACCATCAATGTGCCGTTATCGCTGGCGTGCCTGGTGCTCGGGCGGATGCGCCTGCCCAAGGTGGCCGAATTGCCCGCGGCGGTGCGGGCGCGGCAGGACGGCGGTGTGGATATCGCCGGCATGGTGTTGTTCGCGGGCGCGCTGGTCTCATCGATGCTGTTTCTGATGGAACCGGCCCTCGCGCACTGGTATCTGCTGGTGATCGCCGGTGTGGTCGGGCTGGTATTCGTGCTGCGGGAGTTGCGTGCCGAGGCGCCGTTCATCGATCTGCGGGTGCTCGGCGGTAATGCGCCGCTGTTGGCCACCTACGGCCGTCAGGTGCTCGCCTTTGTCACCGCCTATGCCTTCCTCTATGGCTTTACCCAATGGTTGGAGGAGGGGCGGTCGCTGAGTGCGTCCGTGGCGGGACTGGTGCTGCTGCCGATGTCGTTGAGCGCCATAGTGATCACCGCCATTACCGGACGGCGTCGCCAGGTCCGCGGCAAGCTCATCGCGGGTGGGCTGTTGCAGGTCGCCGCGTGCGCGTGCCTGCTGCTGCTCGGTCCGCACACCGGGATTTGGCTATTGGTGGCGCTCGGTGTGCTGATCGGGCTGCCGCAGGGGCTCAATGGGCTGGCCAATCAGAACGCGCTGTACGACCAGGCCGATCCGGCGCGAATGGCGTCGTCGGCCGGCTTGTTGCGCACCGGAATGTATCTCGGTGCGTTGATCGCGGCGGCGGCCGATGCGGCCGTATTCCCGCATGCCGCCGATAGCGCCGGGGTACACGAGTTGGCGGCGATGCTGCTCGTCGTGTCGGTGCTGCTGGTGATCGCCACGCTCGCGGATCGCTCACTCGCGCGCGTGGGGCGCGCGGCAACCTGAGCTTCCTATATCCCAAGACAATTCACCTCGGAAAGGTCGCAATATGCCGGTTACCACACTCGACGAGCGCACCGCACTGGTCGTCATCGACCTGCAGCACGGCATCGTCGCCGCACCGCGCCAACCGCATTCGGCCGCGGCCGTCATCGAGAACTCCGCCGCGCTCGCCCACGCCTTCCGCGCGCACGGCCTGCCGGTGGTGCTGGTGCGTGTCTCGTTCTCGGCCGATCGCGCCGATCAGGTGAAGGGGCGCAATGAATTTCCGTTCCCGGCCGGTAATCCGCCGGAGGGCTGGGACCGGATCGTGGACGATCTCACCGGCCATCCCGAGGATATCCACGTCACCAAACGCAACTGGGGCGCGTTCTACGGCACCGACCTCGATCTGCAACTGCGCCGCCGCGGCATCACCCAGATCGTGCTGGCCGGGATCGCGACCAGCATCGGCGTCGAATCGACCGCCCGCGCCGCGCACGAACACGGCTACCACGTCACCCTGGCTGTCGATGCCATGACCGACTCCGATGCCGAGGCCCACCAGCACAGCATCACCAAGATCTTCCCGCGCCTCGGCGAAACCGGCACCACCGCCGAGATCGTCGAACTGGTCGCCGCAACCCGCTGACCCGCGGCTTCGCCGGTCGTGAACATCGGTGTCAACCGGGGTCGAAGGGGCGCACACTGGCGAGATGATGACCAAGCTGATGCGAGCGATTCGTCGACTGTTCGGACGCGGGGTGCCCGCCGGTGGCGGCCGGGGTCCCGGCGAAGCCGGTGGCGGGGCCGCGGGCGTCCGCGAGCCGCGCAGGCCGATCTTGCCCGACGACCGACTCAGCGATACCAAGCGAATGGAACCGGATCCACCGACGCTTCGGCTACCGGACGCGCGCCAGTGAGGCGTGACCGGTAGCCGACCGCGGCGGCTCAGTTGTGTCCGTGCAGTTCCGGCATGGGCGGTAGCTCGATGGTGTCGGCGAGCGGGTCGATGCGCAATTTTTCCAAGACTTCGAAGAACGCCTCGGCCGAGCCATACCGCGCGGTGACCTCTCTGAGCAGCCTTTCTGCGGGCATGTTCGAGTTCATGTGGATATCGTGACCTACCGAACCCGGTCTGAAACGCGCGTTCGCTAAATATTCGCTAGGTTGTCAGTTATTGAGCGGTCAACGACGGGTTCGCGGATGCATCGGCCTGCCCTGAGCTGGGCCGACTACGTCTGGGTCGCCAGCGCGAATGGCAGAACCGCCGGTGCACCGGCGTTCCGGAGCGCATGGGCGGCGACCGTGAGCGTCCAGCCGGTATCGGAGCGGGCGTCGACCAGCAGAATCGGCCCGTCGACCGAAATCGGGTCCGGGATCAGCCAGGAGTCGAACAGCCCGGCCACCCGGTGCGCGGAGTTCGCCGCCGACACCGGCGGCCGGTCCGGACGCAACCGCAGGGTGCCGAGGTCGCGGAGGCGACCGACCTCGGCGAGGCGGGCCGCGAGGGTGGCGGTGAGCACCGGATGACGGTGCGATTCGAGGGCCATGACCGCGGTCGGGCGAGTTGCCCAATTCCACTCGCGCAATACGGCGATGCAGGCATCGAAGACCGCATCCGGAACCGGATCGTCCGGGGCGTCGAGGAGGGCGCGCAGGCGCTGGCCCCACCCCAGGTCGGTGAGCCTGCCGAGTGCTCGTCCGGTCTCGGCGCCCTTGGTGATCTTGCCGGACAATGGGATGCCGAGCTTCGCCATCCCGGTCGGCCACTGTTTGCGCGGGGCCAGGTCGAGACCGGGACGGTCGAGTCGGGCCCGGGTCGCGGCGATGGCCGAGGAATCGATGGTGGTATCGAGCCGGGTGCCGGTGCAGTTGTCGCAGCGACCGCAGCCGGGCGCATCGCCGTCGAGCGCGGACAGTGCCGGGTCGTCGAGCTGGCGGCGCAGGAAACGCATCCGGCAGCCGGTGGTGCGCTGATAGTCGATCATCGCCTGCTGTTCGACCTCGCGGGCCGCGGCCAGGCGTTCGTAGCGTTCGGTGTCGTAGGTCCACGGCTGTCCGGTGGCGATCCAGCCGCCGCGGACCCGCCGCACCGCGCCGTCCACATCCAGCACCTTGAGCACCATCTCCAGCCGCGAGCGGTTCAGCTCGACCAGCGGTTCCAGTGCGGCCGTCGACATGGCCCGGTCGAAATCCAATGCGTCGAGTACTGAGCGCACTATGTGTTCGCGCGGAAAGGCCACGGAGGCAAAGTAACTCCAGATCCTGGTGTCCTCGGGTCCGGGCAACAGCACCACCTCGGCGCGATCGGTGCCGCGGCCCGCGCGCCCCACCTGCTGGTAGTAGGCGATGGGGGAGGACGGCGCGCCGACGTGCACCACGAATCCCAGATCGGGTTTGTCGAAGCCCATGCCGAGTGCCGAGGTGGCGATGAGCGCCTTGACCTCGTTGTTGAGCAGCGCCGCCTCCAGCGCCTCGCGTTCGGCGGTATCGGTCTGCCCGGTGTAGGCGGCGACATTGTGTCCGTGCGCAGTCAGCACATCGGCGAGATCGTGGGCGGCGGCGACGGTGAGGGTGTAGACGATGCCGGAGCCGGCCAGCTCGCCGAGGTGCCCGCTCAGCCAGGCGGTGCGCTCGACCGCGTCGTCGAAGTGGACCACCGACAGATGCAGCGATTCACGATCCAGGGTGCCGCGCAGTACCAACGGGGGTGGCAGGCCGATGGAGTCGGTGGGGTGGGTGGACGCGGCGTCCGTGCCGATCTGCGTCGCGACATCGGTGACCACCCGGTCGTTGGCTGTCGCGGTGGTGGCCAGCACCGGCACATCGGAGCCGAGATCGGCGATCAGCGTGCGGATGCGGCGGTAGTCGGGCCGGAAATCGTGACCCCAGTCGGAGACGCAGTGCGCTTCGTCGATCACGACCAGTCCGGCGTCGGCGGCCAGCTTGGGCAGCACCTGGTCGCGGAAATCCGGATTGTTCAGCCGTTCCGGGCTGACCAGCAGCACGTCCACCTCGCCAGCGGCCACCCGATCGTGGATCTCGTCCCATTCGGTGACATTGCCGGAATTGATGGTCGCCGCGACGACACCCGCGCGTTCGGCGGCCGCGACCTGGTTGCGCATCAGCGCCAGCAGCGGCGACACGATCACTGTCGGACCGCGACCCGCCCGCCGCAACAGCTTCGCGGCGATGAAATACACCGCCGACTTGCCCCAGCCGGTGCGCTGCACCACCAGCGCCCGCCGTCGCCGAACGATCAGCGCCTCGATTGCCGTCCACTGATCCTCGCGCAGCCTCGCTTCCGGTCCCGCCAGATCGCGCAGCAGCTCCTCGGCCCGCTCGCGCAGGTCGGGAGCTGTGAGGTCGATCGCTGACGTACCGGCCGCCGTGGTCATGCGCTCCATCGTGCCCGATGCCACCGACAGCGCTGCCGACCACCTTTGGTCCGGCGGATTGTTGATCTGGGAAAGGCACGGCATATCGACTGCCTCGCGCTACCCGATCGTCACGAGTTCGTTCCGCACAGAACGGTGAAATACCCCCGGGGAACGGACAATAGGGTGAGACGATAGCTCGGCACCGTGGGACCGCGCAGGAGGTAGCCATGACCAACTACGAGCCGCCGCCGGGTTGGTCTCCGCCCGGCTCCCAGTTCCGCAGCACCGGTGGGTTCGGGCGGACGCTGGTCGGCATTCTGGTCGGTCTGGTGGTGACACCGGTCGGGATCGGGCTGGCCGCGCACGCGGCGCTGGACACCCGGCAGTGGGTCATTCTCGGATCCGCGGCCAATCGGGCCGGATCGACCTTCCAGATCGTCGGTGGGGCGCTGCTCTTGCTGCTGGTCGCGGCGCTGGCCGCGTACTCACCTGCCGGGCCGGTGCTGGCCGGACTGGTCTGGGGTGTGGTGCCGGGATTCGTGTACTTCCTTTTTCCGGACGACACCTGGCGGATCATCCACGACGATCTGCCGGTGCTGTCCGATGAAATGCGGTTAGCGCTGATCACCTGGGTGACGAGCGGCTACGCATTCATCCTCGGCGTACTGCTGATCGGCGCTGGGGTAGCTGGCACATTGCGGCGACGCTGAAGAATTCAGGGCCGAATTGCGGTTGTGCGTACCGTCATTCGGCCCTGTGTCATCGGATCCGGGCTATTTCACCCCTTCACGCACAGGACCTGATGCAACGTCGCGACGATATCCACCAGATCGCTCTGTGCCGCGATCACCTCGTCGATGTCCTTGTATGCGGCCGGGATCTCATCGACCACACCCGCGTCCTTACGCGACTCCACCCCTTCGGTCTGTGCGATCAGATCGGCGACGGTGAACTGCCGCTTCGCCGCATTCCGGCTCATCCGCCGACCCGCGCCGTGCGATGCCGACTGGAACGAGGCCGGATTGCCCTTGCCGCGCACCACATATGAGCGCGTGCCCATCGAACCCGGAATCAACGCCAGATCGCCGGCACCCGCCCGCACCGCACCTTTACGGGTCACCAGCATCGGCACACCGTCGATCTCTTCCTCCGCCACATAGTTGTGATGGCATGAAATCGGATCGTCGAAACGCACCTCGCGTCCGGCGAATTCCGCACGCACCGCACCGCAGACCAGCGACAGCATGACCGCGCGGTTGCGGGCGGCGTATTCCTGTGCCCACGTGAGATCGCGCCGGTAGGCTTCCATTTCCGGTGTGCCGGAAAGGAATACGGCCAGATCGCGATCGGGGATATCCTGGTTGTGCGGCAGTGCGCGCGCGATGGTCATATGCCGTTCGGCGAGTTCCTTGCCGATATTGCGGCTACCGGAGTGCAGCAGAATCCAGACCGAATCGTGCTCGTCCAGGCAGATCTCGATGAAGTGATTTCCGCCGCCGAGCGAGCCGATCTGCTTGTGCGCCTTGGACTCCAATGCCTGCACGCCCGAATGCAATGAGCCGAATTCGGACCAGAAACGGTTCCAGCCGGTGTTGTGCCGCGCCAGCTCGCCGTGTGAGGTGGCGAACTGCGCCCCCAGCTCGGCGACATCGACCGCATTCTTATGCGCCTGGAAACCCACCGGTACCGCCGCTTCGATGCGCGAGCGCAACGAATGCAGATTGTCCGGCAGGTCGGCGGCGGTGAGGTCGGTCTTGACGCTTTCCATGCCGCAGCCGATATCCACGCCGACGGCCGCTGGCGCGACGGCATCGCGCATCGCGATCACCGAACCGACCGTCGCTCCCTTGCCGAGGTGCACATCCGGCATGACGCGGACGCCGTGGACCCATGGTAGTTGCGCGATATTTCGCAGTTGCCGCAGCGCGGACTGCTCGATGTCGTGCTCGTTGGCCCACATGAGCGTCTGCGCCCTCGCACCGCGCAGCTCGACGGGAAACATGGGGAACTTCCTTTCTCGTTCGGTGTGTTCCCCTTCAACGCTAGTTTCTCCGCACAGCCATCCGCACATCATTTTTCGCCGGTTACGGCTCTACGAAATCGGCGGCCAGGCTGCACAGTTTCCATGCCCCGCCGCGGATGCCACTGTCCCGGTGTAGTCGATGTCCTTGAAGTACTGCCGATATTTCGCGGGCACATCGGTGAAGGATTCGTGGCTTATCGCGGAAGAGGGTGTAGTCCGGTCTGTCGGTTTCGAGGTTGCCTGCACGGATTGCATGCTCGGCTGCACTCCTATCCGGGCGGCGAGACGTGCGCCGGGGACGAGCTATGCACCGTCGTTGCCATCGCGCAGGGAATGGATCATGCTCCGCAGGATCCGGAACGCGTCTGACTGCTCGGTCTCGGTCATGCCGGCCAGCATTCTGACCTCGACGGACCGGACCGCTACGGTCGCCTTCTCGAGGCTCCGTCGGCCGCGAGGCGTGAGGCGTGTGGGAAGAACCTTCCCGACGGGTGCCTCCGCGGGCCTGGTCACGTAGCCGTCTCGCTCCAGGGCTTGGAGCAGCACGTTCATCGTCTGCCGTGTCACGAACGCGCCCCGTGCGAGCTCGGAGTTCGACAAGCCCGGTCGTTGAGCCAGCAGCTCGAGGCAGGAGTAGTGCGTCACGCTCATCCCGAGTGGCCGCAGCACCTCCTCCATGGCTATGCGGAGGGCGCTCGACGCCTCTTTCAGCAGGTAGCCCAGTGACGTCTCCAGGTCGACACCGTCTTGACTCATGTCAGTATTCTGACATACATTGCGCATGTCAGAAAACTGACACAGACTAAGGAGCATCATCATGCCCGTCACCGGCCCCGACTTCATCTCACTCCAGGCACGCGACCTCGACGCTTCGCAGGCGTTCTATGAGCGGTACCTCGGCCTCGTCCGCTCGCAGGCCGGACCTCCGCACGCCGTCGTCTTCGAAACGAAGCCGATCGCGTTCGCACTCCGCGACGTCGTTCCCGGCACCGATCTCGCATCCGTTGCTCGGCCCGGCATCGGTGCCGCGATCTGGCTCCACGCCACAGACGTCCAGGCCATTCACGATGCTCTCGTCGCCGACGGGCACACCATCGTCTCCGCACCGATCGACGGCCCCTTCGGTCGGACATTCACCTTCGCCGACCCCGACGGCTACCAGGTCACTCTCCACGACCGCGCCTGATAGGCCCGCAATTGTCGCTGATCACGCGGCACAGTCGGGAGACGATTGTGCGAAACCGTTCGCTTTTCGAGATCTGGATACTGATGAGCGTCCGACGGCTTTTCAGTTCGGGTAGGTACGCGCGGCGTTTCCGTTCGCGATCGCGATGACGAGCCGCTCGGCGTCGCCGGACGTAATGACGTCTTCGGCGATCCACTCGTCGAGCAGACGGCCGAGACCGCGGCGCCACAGCACCGCGCCGAGGTAGTGCAGTTCCGGAAGTCCGTAGCCGTCCGAGGAGTAGAGCATCGAACGGAACGGGGCGAGCTCGAGTGTTTCCGCGAGCACTGCCGCGGCCCGCTGCCCCACATAGGGAATCGTCAGACCGAGGTCGAGATGCACGTGGTCGAAGGCGTGCGCGAGATAGGCCGCGTTGCGGTGGAAGGGCCAGCAGTGCAGCAGTACGACCGATGTTCCCGAGCCCGCCGTGGCCCGCAGGAAGTCGGTCAGCAGCAATGGATCCGCGTGCCGCAGTCGCAGATCGGCATCCCCGAAACCGGTGTGGAACTGCAGGGGCAGGCCGAATTCCCCGCTGATGCGGGCACCGAGTCCGACCAGCCAGCCCAGGGTCGCCGGATCGGTGAGGCGGCGTTCGAGGGTGACTTCATCGGGCGGGGTATCGGTGCGCGGGAAGTCGAGTCCGCAGCGGTAGGCCGCGATTGTCTTGAGGCCGACGGCATTTCGGACCCGCCCACGCAGGGCGGTCTCGATATCCTCGAACGGCGTCGTCTCCACCCCGACTTCGGCGATCACCTGTTCGGCGAGGTGTTCGAGTCGGACGATCTCGCGCACCTCACCGTCGGCAACCGCCGCGAATTCCGCTCGTCCGCCGCCGAATCCGGTGTCGAGGAACCAGCGGGTGACGCCGGTGGCGCGCAGTAGCCGGGTGGTGGTTTCACGCCAGCCGAGTTCGGCGCGGCGGCCCAGATACCGCTCCGGATCCGCATGCGGTTCCAGATCGAGAACCGGCGCGCACCAACGCCTTACCGCGAGACCGAGCGCCGAATCGAAACTGCCGCGTTGCCCTTCGCCGAGCAGCCGCTCGAAACCGGGCCGGTCCAGATCGGCGGCCACAACGCCGTGACAGTGGTGATCGGTGAGCGCGATGCCATCGGTGAGCACGCTAGAACCGCCACCGGGTCAGCTCGACCACCTTGGCCGGGCTGATATCCCGATAGCGTTCGGCCTCTGCGCGGCGCACGGTGAGCAGGGCATCGTGCAATTCGACGCCGAGCGCCTCGGCGAGCACCTTGGAATCCGCGAGTGCGTCGGCGGCTTCCATGGAGCTGGTCGGCAGCCGCCGCACACCGGAGAGCATGAGTTGTTCCGCATCGAATCCCACCGGATCGCCAGTGATCTCGGCGGGCAGCCGCAGTTCTTCGGCGACGCCGGCGAGCCCGGCGGCAATGACCGTGCCGACGATCAGATACGGATTACCGGTCGCGTCGAAACATTTGATCTCGGCATTGGCCGCCCATTCCTCGGTGCCCTGCACGCCGGTGATGAAGCGCAGGGCGGACTCCCTGGTCTCCCGGCCCCAGCATTGCCAGATCCCGGCCCAGCGCGAGGGCTGCAGCCGCAGGAAGCTCGCCGGATTGCCCGCCCCGATCGCCACCAGTGCGGGCAGTTCGCGTAGCACACCGGCCAGGAATGCCTCGCCGACGCCCCGCATGCCGTACGGCCCGTCGCCACCGGCGAACAGCGGCCCCTGCTCGTCCTGGAGCGAAAAATGCAGGTGCGCACCGGAACCCGCACCGCCGGGCTCGATACACGGCGCCAGCAGCGCGCGCCAGCCGTATTGCGCGCTCACCTGCCGGATGGTGTGCCGGAGCAGGACCACGTCATCGGCCGCGGCCACCGGATCGTTGGGTGCGACCGACAGCTCCATTTGCGCGAGCGCGTATTCCGGATGGAACTGATCGACCGCGATCTCCTGGCGTTCCAATGCCGCGACCAGATCGCTGGCGTACTCGGCCACCTGGCTCAAGCGGATCATGCCGTAGGCGGGTCCGTATACCGCTGGGACGAAATCGTTTTCGGCATCCGCGCGCCCGAGCGCCCATTCCGTCTCGAAGGACATCGATAGCCGCAGGCCCGACTCCTGCGCCGCCTGGGTCTGCCGGGTCGCGAACGCGCGCTGGCAGGCGACGAAGCGGGTGCCGTCCTGGGTGTACTTATCGGCGGGCGCCCAGGCCCAGCCCGGCTGACAGGCCAGTTCGGTCAGCCGGGACAGGTCCGGGATCAGGCGCAGATCGCCGTCGGGTCCGCCGAGATATCGGCCGACCGACATCAGATCGTCGAAGGTGAAGGTCTCGAAACAGGGGGAGACGCCGATCCCATATTTGGCGGCCTGCGCCAGCCGCCCCTTCGGGACCGTCTTCACCCTGGTTATTCCGGCATTGTCGACGAAGGAAAGCACGACCATATGGGCCTCGAGGTGTCCGATCAGCGCATCGTGGGCACCTTCGGCCGGTATCCGATCCGGCATGGTGGGCATAGTCCCAAGATAATCCGCTCGCGCCCGCAGATGGCGTGATAGCGCCGACAAGATCCCGGGAGGTCATTGATGGTCACTCGTCCGGTTCCTCGACCTCGTCGCGCTCCATATCGGCCAGCTGGCTGCGGGTGTTGAGGAGTTCGGTGGCTACCTCGCTGGACGGGGCCGTTTCGGCCAGTTCTTCCAGTTCCGCGAGTAGTCCGCGCATCGTCGCCAGCCATGGCCGATCGGATGCCGAACCGCTGCCGTAGAGCTGTAGCCAGGCCGCCGAGCGCAGGCATTTGGCTCGGGGGCCGATGCGACCGAGGCCGCCCCACAGGTGCGCGGCGCGCAGGAAGGCGGCGACCGCCTGTTCGTCCTCGCCGCAGTAGTCCAGCACCGAGGCCGCCGACCAGGCCAGATCGGCCTCGAGTTCGACGCGGTCGGGATCGTTGTGGACCAGCCTGGCCGCCTCGACGAATTGCTGTGCGGCATCACGGTATCGGTTGAGTTTGCGCAGCGATTCGCCGTATTGGCGACGCACGAGCGCCATTTCGGCGGGTGGATAGGGCATCTCCCCGGCCGCGAGTGGCTGTTCGAACAGTGCGGCCGCCTCACCGTGCCGTCCGGCCCGGTGCAGTGCACGCGCGGCGACGAAGATGAGGTGTATCGCGTCCGCGGGCGAAATCGGTTCCCAGCGGGCCGCGGCGGTGAGCGCCGCGTCGGCCAACTCGTATTCGCGGCCCCGCTGCCCGGACAACGCCATGACGAGTTGGGAGCTCAGGCGCGCGAGATGTTCGGCGGGCAGTGCGGTGGCGCCGATCGAGAGTGCCTGGCGCAGATACTGTTCGGCGTCCTGTGGATAGTCGACCAGTCGTACCGCGGCCAGTTCGGCCAGTTGCAGCGCGTCCTCGGCTTGTTCCTCGGATGTCGCGGTGACAGCCGGTACCACGGCGGCGACCTTGCGCGGCAAGGTATTGCGCACACCGAGTGGAAGACGCTCGACCAGCGGCTGTTGCGCGAGGCGGGCCGCGACCCGATCGCCGACCACGGTATTGCCATTGCGAGCATCGTAACGTGCGGTGAGCTCGCCGATTTCGACGGTGAGCTCGGCATACACCGAATCCACTGTGCCCCGCCCGATTTCGAGCGCGCCGAGATCCAACTCCGTCAGCCGCCGCAACAGCACACCGACACCCGATATGAAGGCCAGCCGGATGGCGGCGTCCGCGCCAGGATCGGTCAGCCACGCCGTGTGTTCGGACAGGATCTCCAGACCGCGCGCCTCGTTCCCGGTCAACGCGCAGAATTCGATGTGCTCACCCACCGAGCGCCGCAGATCCGGAACATGGCGCACCAGGGGATAACCCGTCAAATGCGCACCGCGCGCCTCGGCGATGCGACCGGCGCGCACCATCGGCAGCAATGCGTGCCCGAGCACCCGGTGCGGTTCCTCGGCGCAGCTGCGCGTTCCATCGATGACCGGGCGCCAGCACTCGAGTGCGGCCTCGTGGTCGCCGGCCTGGGCATAATTGGTGCCCCACTGGTTGCGTTCACAGGCATCGCAATCGGACATGCTGTCGCGCGCTGCCGCGCGGGCCGCGTCGAGCAGCTCCGCGGCCGCGTCGTGGTCACCGAGTTCGCGGGCCAGGTCCGAGCGCAGCGCGAGCACCGGACGAGCGCTGTATCCCCGCTGCCGATAGCGACTTTCGAGTTCGTCGAGCCAGCGGTAGGTGGTGTGCAGCGGTACGGCGGGATTGTCGATCAGACCCCAGGTCAGCCATTTCAGATACCAGTGCACCGAATGCGTCATCCCGCCGAGTTCGGCGGGGAAGTCATCGTAGATCCGCAGTAGCCTGCCATAGGCCACCGGAGCGAGATCTCGTTCACCCGCATAGGCATACGCCTTGGCCAGCTCCAAAAGGACACTGCCCTCCAGTGCCCGGTCCGGACCCGACTTCGCGGCGGCGGCCAGGGTTTCCAGGCGTTCGGCGCGGCCGCGACCGTGCGGCAGCGAACGGCTCTGCGCCAGCGCCGCCTGGATCTCGGAGGTCTCCATCTCAGGCCTCCTCCGCGGTCTCGCCCGCCGCGTGCCTGGTCGCCCAGGTGAGGAATTCGCCGAACGCGCGATTGAGCAGCGCGGTATCGGCCGGTCGCAGCGGCCGGTGCGTCATCAGCAACGCCTGGCCATAGAGGGATTCGATGGCCGTCTTCAGGAAGGCGGGATCGTCGATGCGGCTCAGCCTGCGCACCACCGGACTGTGGTGGTTCAACACCAACTGTGCCCGGGGCGCGCTCGCTTCCAGTGCACCGAGGATCTCGGTCCAGAGTTCGTCGGCGCCGACCGTGGTCTCGACCCGGGTTCGCTCATTGCGCGCGCCGCGACTGTCCAGATGCAGCGCGGGCACCGAAACCGGGTGGAACGCACGCAGAATCACATCGCAGGACAGCGGATCCAGGGCCGTGCGGGCGGCGGCGAGCACCGGGGCCAGCGCCAGTTCGTCGGGCGGATCCACCGGGTCGAGGGCGTTGGTGACCGCGGCCGCGTCCAGTTCGGTGACCGTGACGTCGGGCAGGATCGCGGGCAGCAGAGCGACGAGTTCGGCATCGTAGGTGTAGCCGCCGTTGACGACCCCGATGCCCTGTGCGGCCGCGATGGCGGCCACCTGGCGGAATTCCTCGACCGTTGCCGTCACCCGCACCGCGGGATGGTTGCGTGCGAATTCGGTCAGCGGGACCCGGCCATCGGTCGTCTCGAACAGCAAGTGCGGCACCATGATCCGCAGCATGTCAGGGGAGTGCCTGGCCATCGCCTTGACGCCGAGCGCGTGCACGGACAGGAACGCGGCCAGCCGCTCGGGCTGTTCGGCGGCGATTTCGGTGAGCCAGTCCCGAATTCGATTCCCGAGGGTGTCGCGAATGATCGCGAGGCGTTCGTCTTCGTAGAGTCCCTCGCGTGAGGCGGTTGGGCGCAGGCTGTCGGTATCGATCACACAGCGCACGAAGAAGGCCCAGTCCGGCAGCAGTCCGCGCACCGCGTCACCGAGCAGCATGCCCTTGAGATAGACCCGGTGGGCGCTGGGATCGGCCGGATTGCCCGGCTGCGACAGCACGAAGGCGACGCCGCTGACTCCGGCCAGTTCGGCATCGAGTTCGATCACATCCAACGGGGTGAAGCCGAGCGTGCGCTCGCCGTATTCGAACAGCGCAGCCCGTCGCTGCGCCGGGGACGCATAGCCGCGCCGCCACACCGGCGGCCCATCGGTCGCGCGCAGTCCGGTGCCGTTCGCCTCGACCGTCACCTCGTAGGGCAGCAGCGAACCGTATTCACGGACCAGGTCGAGCACCCGCCCGGGTGTGAACCATCCCTGCGCACCGGCTCGTGGCGTGAGATGCACCGTGGTGCCGGGCTCTTGACGCTCCGCCGGATCGAGCCGACGCAGCGAATAGGTGCCGTCGGCGGCGGCCAGCCATTCGACGGGCGCGGCGGTCGAATCAACGGCCGAGCGGGTGACCACCCGGATGGTCTCGGCGACGGTGAAGCAGGCCAGTAGCCCGATGCCGAACTGCCCGAGGAACTCTCGGCGCGCGCCCTCGATATCGTCGCGCTTGGACGAATGCCCGATGGTGGCGAGGAATCGATGCACATCCGCCTCGGTCAGACCGATGCCCGGATCGGTTATCCGCAGCCCCGATTCGTCGATGACCAGGCGAATCGCGGTGGGCGCCGAGGCATCGCGCTGGGTGCGCGCGGTGACGGCATCGACCGCGTTCTGCAAAAGCTCACGGATGTACACCCGAGGACTGGAATACAAGTGATGTGATAAGAGATCGACGATTCCGCGCAGATCGACCTGGAACGAGTAATTCCCATCACCAATGCGGTCCGACCCCGACCATGCACCACCCGGTGCGCTGTTCACCATGGACCGAATCCTGGTGCGCGCCGCCAACAGTTCTCTTAACGAACGCTGATGGTGTTAACAGCCCGGACGCTTCGACTTTGGGAGTTTGCTTACAATCGCGTCGTAGGACTGATCGACGAGTTCACGCAGTTCGTCGTCGGACACTGCACCGCCGAATTGTATGACATTCCAGCCGTAGCGGCCGATGTAGGCCGATGCCGAGACGTCGTCCGGGTAGATCCGGACCAGCTCGTCGGCCTCCTCCCGATTGCGCCCGCACTCGAGCCCGATCGACATCGATCCGAGGAAGGCGAAAATCTTGTCGCCGACCTTGGCGACGATATCGCCCTCCCACGGCTCGTCCTGCCAGGCACCGGGTTTCGCCAAGCAGTACTTCAGCAGCCGCGCGTCATTCGCTGTCGCTCCTACACCGGCAGCAGGCGGGACACGACCGCGGTCAGCTGTTTGGCCGAGCGGCATTCGTGCATCTCGATCACCTCGCGGTACTTATCCGCGGCGGAATCGCCTGAGCCCCAATTGCTTTCCTTCTCCGGATTGAGCCAGTGCGCGTGTTTGGCGGTCTGCACCAGTTGGCGCAGCGTATCCAGTCGCGGGTCGCGGTAATTGGTGCGGGCATCGCCGAGGATCAGCAGTGAGCTGCGGGCGGTGACGGCATCGGGCCAGTTGGTGGCGAAGCCGGTGAGCGCATGGCCGTAGTCGGAGTGTCCGTCCAGGCCGACCACTTTGCCCTCGGTGAAGATGCGTGCCATGGCCTGGTCCAGCTGGGTGTTCGGATCGAAGAACCGGGTCACCTCATCGGTGCGGTCCACGAACGCGAAAATGCGCACCCGGGAGAACTGTTCGCGCAGCGCGCTGACGAGTAGCAGCGTGAAGTTGCTGAATCCGGCCACCGATCCGGACACATCGCAGAGCAGGACCAACTCGGGGCGCCCCGGGCGTGGTTTGCGGTTCACCAGGTCGATGGGCACACCGCCGGTGGACATGGATTTGCGCAGCGTTTTGCGCAGATCGATCTCGCCGCGGCGCGCATGTCTGCGTCGCACGGCCAGTCGGGACGCCAGTATCCGGGCCAGGCGCTGGGTGCTGCGCCGCAGCTCCGCGAGCTCGGTTTCCGAGGCACGCAGGAAATCGACATCCTCCGCCTGCCGCGCGACGGCATAGCTGGCGACGCGCTCGCGGCCGATATTCTCGGCCACCCGCCGATGGGTTTCCGCCTCCACGATGGCGCGGAATCCGGCGATGCGCGCCCGGCCGATCCGGCGGGCGACCTCGGTGTCGAATTCGCTGGTATCCGGTCCGGCGCCCAGGCCCGCCAGAATCCGGGCCAGCAGGGTTTCCGGCTGCACCTCGCGCAGGGTGCGGTACGCCGAGAAGGAGGGACCGCGCGAGGACTCGTACTGCCCGAGCTGCTCGACCAACTGCGCGGCGATCATTTCCAGCTGCTGCGCCGAATCCTCGCGGCTCAGCAACGCCGCGAGCAATCCGCGCAGTGCGGGCATGTCGATCTCGCCGGTGGGCGTGCGCGGAATCTCGAGGTCATCCGGTGTGCCGCCGCGCTCGCCGAGCGCGGCGGGGAACCACAGGTCGAACAGACCGTCGAACGTGCTGCGATGTGTGGTGCGGCGCAGCAGTGCGCAGGCCAGACCCTCGCGCAACACCTCGCGGTCCATCAGATCCAGCACCGACACCACCCGGCCCGCGTCCACCGTCTCCGAGGGGCCCACCGCGATGCCGCGCGCCCGCAATGCCTCGACGAAACCGACGAGATGCCCCGAAAGCCCGTGCGGCGCATTGATTGTGGGTGTCGCGGGCACCGATCCGGCCGCCATGATCAGGCCAGCTTCAGCTCGGCCAGCGCGCGCTGGTGGTCGGCCTGATGTTTGAGCACGACACCCAGCGTGGCGCGCACGGTGGTGTCGTCGAGATCCTGCATGCCGAGCGCGAGCAGGGTGCGTCCCCAGTCGATCGACTCGGCGACACTCGGCAGCTTCTTGAGCTGCATACCGCGCAGTACGTGCACGATCCGCACCAGCTGGGCGGCGACCGCGGCGGACAGTTCCGGAACCCGACTGGCCAGGATGCGGCGCTCGAGTTCTTCGTCCGGGAAGTCCAGGTGCAGGTAGAGGCAGCGGCGCTTGAGCGCCTCGGACAGTTCGCGGGTGGCATTGGAGGTCAGCACCACGAACGGCTTGCGGCTGGCGGTAATGGTGCCGAGCTCGGGCACGGTGACCGCGAAATCGCTGAGCACCTCGAGCAGCAGCCCCTCGATCTCGACATCGGCCTTATCGGTTTCGTCGATGAGCAGCACGGTCGGATCGGCGCGCCGGATCGCGGTCAGCAGCGGTCGGGAGAGCAGGAATTCCTCGGTGAAGACGTCGGCCTTGGTCTCTTCCCAGTCGTTTTCACTGGATGCCTGGATGCGCAGGATCTGCTTGGCGTGGTTCCACTCGTACAGCGCGCGGGCCTCGTCGACGCCCTCGTAGCACTGCAGGCGCACCAGTTCCGCGCCAGCGGTCTGCGCCACCGCCCTGGCCAGTTCGGTCTTGCCGACACCGGCCGGACCCTCGATGAGCAGCGGCTTGCCGAGCCGGTCGGCAAGGAATACCGACGTAGCCGTCGCCTTATCGGCCAGGTATCCGGTCGTGGCAAGCCGTTCGATCACATCGTCGACCGATGTGAAGATCGGCTCCTGCACTGCGCTTTCGGTAGCCACCCTTGCGTCCTTCCCTCGAAACCACCCTTCACGCTACGGCAGGCTCCGGAGCAGGCGCTCAGCGGTTCTTACACCGCACGAAATCTAGACCGGACGGATCTGGCCGTCGCCCCAGACGATCCACTTGGTCGAGGTCAGTTCCGGCAGTGCCATCGGGCCGCGGGCGTGCAGTTTCTGGGTGGAGATGCCGATCTCGGCGCCGAAGCCGAATTGCTCACCGTCGGTGAAGGCGGTGGAGGCGTTGACCATGATGGCGGCGGCGTCGACGCGGCTGGTGAATTCGCGGGCCGCGGCCAGCTCGCCGGTGACAATGGCCTCGGTGTGGCCGGTGCCCCAGGTATTGATGTGCTCGACGGCCGCGTCCAGGTTCTCGACCACCTTGAGTGCGATGTCGAGGGTGAGGTATTCCTCGCCCCAGTCCTGATCGTTGGCGGGTACCAGGCCGGGCAGGTCACCGTGCACGGTGACGCCGTGCCGTTCGAGTGCCTCGATCATCCGGGGCACCGCCGTGGCCGCGATCGCGTCGTCGATGAGCACCGTCTCGGCCGCATTGCACACGCTGGGACGGCGGGTCTTGGCATTGATGAGGATCTGCTCGGCCATCTCCAGATCGGCGGCGGCGTGCACGTAGACGTGGCAATTGCCGGTGCCGGTCTCGATGGTCGGCACCTGCGCGTCGCGGACCACGGCGTTGATCAGCCCGGCGCCGCCGCGCGGAATCACCACATCGACCAGGCCCCGGGCCTGGATCAGGTGGGTCACGCTGGAGCGGTCGTGGCTGGGCAGCAGCTGCACCGCATCGGCCGGGATGCCCTGTGCGACAAGCGCTTCCCGCAGCACCTCGACCAGCGCGGCATTGGACTGCGCGGCCGAGGAGGAACCGCGCAGCAGTGCGGCATTACCGGATTTGAGCGCCAGCCCGAACGCATCGACGGTGACATTCGGCCGGGCCTCGTAGACCATGCCGACCACGCCGAGCGGCACCCGGACCTGACGGATCTCCAGCCCGTTCGGCAGCGTCGACCCGCGCACGACCACCCCGACCGGATCGGGCAGCCCGGCGACCTGGCGCAAGCCGGAAGCGATCCCGTCGATGCGGGCCTTGGTCAGCCGCAGTCGATCCAGCAGCGACTCCTCGGTGCCCGCCGCCTGCGCCGTCGCGATGTCCTCGGCATTGGCCGCGAGCACGGTATCGGCCGCCGCGAGCAACGCATCGGCGGCCGCGTGCAGCGCCTCGTTCTTCTGCGCCGTGGTCAGCTGTGCCAGCACCCGCGAAGCCACCCGAGCCTTCCGCGCCGCGTCGTGCACCGCTTCGCGGATATCCTGGCCGGTCGTCGTCCCTACCGTCATAGGTGACAGCCTACTGACCGGTGCGAAAGCGGTTCCAGCCACGGCGCGAACCGGCGGCTCGTCCATACTTGCCGCATGGGACTCCTGCTGCTCTTGATCGTGGCACTGGTGGTCGTCGGCGTGGTCGTCGGGCTGGTCCTGCTCATCGTGCAGTCCGGATCTCGCAGACCGAACCATCCCGGACCATCGATGACACCGGGGTGGTATCCGGATCCGGCGAACCCCGGCGTCGTGCGCTGGTTCGACGGGCAGCAGTGGACGCCGCATACGCAGCCGCGGACGCACTGACCACCGACACTGCCCCAACGCGTCCCCCGGATCCACAGCGATCGAATCGGCTACGACGGATTGAGGTACCGGATCATCGACATAGCGGAGTCGGCGAGTTCCGACCGCCCGATCACGTCGACGCCGGTCACCGATTCATCTTCTTCGGTTGATAGCGCAAACCCAGTGCGGTCAGATCTTGCCCTATGAATGCTCTTGGGGGGATAGGGATTGCGTCCAATACTCGTGGCGTACCGCGTCCCACAACCGCGACAGTTCCGGGAACCGCTCGCGCATCTGCACCAAGTCGGGCGCGGTGGCCCAACTCGCGGCCGACATCAGCGGCTCCGAGTCGAAGAGGTTGCGTACCAGCATCATTCGGATGCAGTGGTAGTCGAGACACCAGAGCGCCTGCCACCCGTCCACTTCGGTGCGATGCTCGCTCATGCCGGACTGTCTACCCGTCCCCGCCCGCGCTTGGTCGCGCGAGAGAGAGTTTGTCCAGCACCTCACACAGGGTCTGCAACGTCGGCCCTCCGCCCGCGAGCACCTGACTGTCGAGCGGTGGAAACTCGAGCCCACGTGCGGCAGCGCGCTCACGCGGCGTCAACGACTGTGGCGCAAGGCGACCCGCCTCTATCAGGGTGTAATACGCCGCCGCTTTCCACACGCACCGCCCGATCCGACAGGCGCGATGCTCGGGCATCTGCTCATGGGCCAACGCGATATCGGCAAACCGGCAAACTCTCGGCGGCGTGACGATCGTGTCCTCGCGCATCACGCCGCCCCCGTCTCGGCGATGGCCGGGCATGCGACCTTCGCCCATGTGGTTGCGGGACAAACGGTTTCGAGATCGAAATCCTCACACACCCGCGCTGGTTGATCGTCGACCTGAGCCAGGTCGTAGACCACGATCGCGGCCACACCCAGCCCGGCGGCGATCCCGAGGGCGTACCCGATCGGATCGGAAGTGTCTTGCGGGGGCCGTACCGTGTAAACGTACTGGTAGCCCAGTAGCCGGGCGTGCTGCGTTACGGCGTTCGCGTGTCGGGGTGTTGCGAGTCCGGACACGTCACGTCACCGCGGACAAATCCAACCGCCTTCGGCGCGTCGAATCTTTCTGTATGTGATTCTGCCACTTGATTGTTCGTCATCGCTCCAGGCCTTCGGTCGATGGAGTTGCGGGGGTGGCGGTCGAATAGGCCTTGTACCTCAACGATTCCCATCTCGAGCGCCGCCCACAGCACAGCATCAGCAACCGATAGACAGCAGCAGAAACGAGAACTCGATTGCGATTGCTCCATAACGCCAGAACGGGGCTCGGTTCTGCAGTAAGAACAGGCTCAGTTTCCGATCCGACGTGACTCGATTCCAGGAGACCCCGTGACCAGCACCGAAGAGGACGGCCCGTCATCAACCCTGCCGCGCCGCCAGCTCGGACGGTTCCTTCGTGAACGCCGCGAAGCAACCGGATTCACCATCGCCGAAGCCGCCAAATTGGTCGACCTTTCGAGAGCCGTGCTTCAGCGCATCGAGACCGGACAGATTCAGAAGGTCCGCCGACAGGATGTGCAGGCGCTATGCGAGGTCTACGACGTCGGCGCCGCCGACACCAAGGCCGCCGTCGACCTCGCCCAGCAAGGCAGAGCCAAGAGCTGGCACCACGTCTACGGCGGCCTGTACAGCACCGCATTCAACATGTACGTCGGCCTCGAAGCGTCTGCACGCCGACTCACCACCTACCACGAGCAACACGTTCCTGGCCTGCTCCAGACGGTCGACTACGCACGGGCAATCATCGCCGCGGTCCCCATGTTCACCAGCCCCGACGACGTCGATCGGCGCGTTGAGCACCGACTGAAACGGCAAGCCCTCGTCACACGCAAGACGAACCCAATCCAGCTGGACGTGATATTGCACGAGTCGGTGCTATACCGCGTGATCGGCAGCCGGAGCATCATGGCCGCGCAACTGAAACATCTCGCCGAGATGTCCAAGCGACCCAACATCACGGTGCGGATGCATCCATTCAGCGCAGGTTTGACCTGGGGGACGCCCTACAGCTCGTTCATCATCCTGGAGTTCGAGCGTGTTGCCAAAGGTGAACTCCTCGAGCCTCCAGTGGTATTCATCGACGGCGGAGCGGCCCAGGACGTATATCTTGAGAAGCCCGAGGACGTGCGATTCTATGCCGAGCTTGCTTCGGCCATCCGGGATACATGTCTGGGCGAGGTGGAAAGCAGAAACCTGCTCCGGCAGGTGGCGAAGGAGCACGAACGTGGTGAACGTTGACCTATCCGGGATGAACTGGTTCAAGAGCAGCTACAGCGAAGGCAGCGGGCAGTGCGTCGAGGTGGCATGGCTCGACAGCGGCAAGGTCGGCGTTCGGGACTCGAAGAACCCAACCGGCCCAGCACTGGTATTCACTCCCAGCGAGTGGGATGCCTTCGCGGCAGGCATGCAAGACGGTGAGTTCACCCGTCCCACCGCCTGACAACCACCCTGATCAACCACAAATGACGGCCTCGATCCGACACGTAACGGGTTGGGGCCGTTATCGTTTCAGCCAGGGTGTGAAGGTGGCATCGTGATTCAGTAGGTCCAGTTCTTGCGAGCACTGGTGTTCACTCCCGGCGAGTGGGATGCCTTCGCGGCAGGCATGCAAGACCGTGAGTTCACCCGTCCCATCACGTAACAGCCTCCCCGAAACGATCACAGTCAACGACCTCGGTCCGACCCGTAATGGACTGAGGTCGTTACCGTTTCAGCCCGGGTTGCCGCTGCCGACGCGCTCGCTGTCTTCCGATGGAGCATCAAGTGCCGCCAACAGCCCGCGCTTCTTGTACTTGGGTCGAAGCGCCCGTCCGACCATGTCGGCCGGTGACAACCAGGAGATGACGGCGCCGTGTTCCTGGTTCGTGAGCAGCCGCGGAACGAGGTCCGCCGCGATGGTTTCGGGTAGATCGGCAAAAGCCGAGTAGAGCCCGCGTCTGCGGGGCGAGGCCGCCCGGTACTGCTCGGCCAGCATGTCGCTGACGACGATCCCGGGGATGATGGTGCCGACGCGGACCGGGCCGCCCGCGACCTCTTTGATCACGGACCGGGTGAAATAGCGAATCGCCTGCTTGGTGGCACCGTAGATCGCCATGCCATTGCGCTTCATGCCGTTACTTCCGAAACCCTCGGTGTTGAAGATCTGACCGGTTGTCTGCTGCTTCCGCATTCCGGCAAGCGCGACGACGCAGCCATTCATGGTGCCGGTGAGATTCGCCGCAACGACGTCGGCTATCTCCGTCGCCGTCAGTTCGACCAAAGGTACGGGGTTTGTGCCGATTCCGGCATTGTTGATCCACAGGTCGACCCGGCCGAACGCGGCTGTGGCGGCCGCGAATAGGTCCTTCACGTCCTCGATACAGCCGACGTCGGCCGCAACCCCGGTGACCATTGCGTTCGGGTGCGTCGAGCGCAACTTCTCGATGCATTCGCCGACCGCGCTCTCGGTTCGCCCCGACACCACAACCGCGCAGCCCGCCTCGAGAAACGCATCAGCCAAAGCGAATCCAAGACCGCGGGTACTTCCGGTGACAACGACGCAATGCTTGTCCATGCGCGCTCCTCTCGAGTTTGGATGCGTTCCGGGACGCCGGAACGTGATAGTGGTGGTCTACCACCACTTTATGAAAGTATGTCTATCACAGCGAAATATGGTGGTCAACCACCACCAATTCTCGGACACCGCTACGGTGAGAAACATGAGTCAGCAACCAACCGGCGCCGACGCGAACCCCAGCAACGCCGAGCTGGTCCAAGCGCTTCAGCAGGCGGTAGGGCTTGTGCGTGCCCACTTCGCCGCAGCCACAGCCCAAGCGGGCGTGACGCCGGTGCAAGCGAAGGTGCTGCGTGAACTCTCCGACCCCCTCACCCTCAAGGATCTGTCGGCACGATTGGGCGCCGACCTGTCCAACACCTCGGGGACCGTCGACCGTCTGGAGTCGCAGGGCCTACTTCGCAAGCAGCCGCACCAAACCGATCGGCGAGCACGCATGCTCACCTTGACCGCCACCGGCAAGCGCATACGGCAAACCCTGGAAGACCTCGCCTTCAGCACCGTGCCCCCACTCGACGTACTCAGCCCACGCCAGCGTCACGACCTGAACACGCTGCTCCGACTGATCACCTCGACACAGACCCCGCCCGTAGATACCGAATCACCGTAGCGACGAATCGCCCGCAGCCCAGCGCGTCGACTCACGCATCGGCGGTCATGGCCCGCCGCCGCAGCCGGAATCGGATTCAACTCCGCATGCCTCATAAACGCCGACGGACCCAAAATCGCGCGGTCATTGTTGCCGAGACCACCCCAAGGGGCCTCGTCACCAGTCTGGAGACTGCTGCCGCATACACAGTGACTATCGCGCAGACGGTATATGTTCTGCGCGATAGTCATTGGGTGTGCGGGACGCTTTGCCGATGACAGACACCGATCCGCCTCGTCGCCGCCGTCGGTGGCCTGCGGGGTGCGGGTCTCGAGCCGTTCCCTGCACTCGCGGTCCGGACTTCCGATCGATTTGCGGAATCTCTTTCCCGGGCAAGGCTTTACAGGTTTCGGTGTGTACTGCGCTACGGGACGCGGTGGATGGTCTTGTCGCTGACAAGGTCGGGGCGGCTTATTCGTGAGATGTCCGCTCGCTGATTCCATCGACCTCTTTCAGGATCTGTCGCAGGAAGGGCCGGGGTGGCTGGTCGGATGCCTCCGGGGCGGCGAGCAGGGCTTCCACGACCGGCGCGAGCGCGGGGGCGCTGTCCACGGCCATCCGGACGAGACCGAGTTCGGCGCACCGAGAAAGGGCCGGAGCCAGGCAGGCGATCGCCTGATCGGCTTGTCCGGCGACGGAAAGGCAACCGCCGTACAGCAATTGAGCCTGCAAGAGCGCGCGGGGGCGGGGTTGGGTACGGATTTCGGCGACGATCTGTTCGGCGTCGGCGGCGGCACGCTCGGCGGCGGCCGATGACTGTTGGGCGAGCAGGAGACGAATGGCCGAGTCGTGGGTGAGTTCGGCGGTGACCGCGAGTGGGTGGTTCGGTTGCCGCTCGTACGCGGGCAGGTGCTCGAGCATGTGCCGGTCTTCGTCGGTGATCGGCAGACCCAGTCGGACCCGCTCGTTCAAAACGCGGGCGGTCAGCCGTGGCAGGACGATGTGCTCCGCGACCGTTTGCCCCTCGTCCAACCGTTGTCGTGCGGCCTCGAGGTCGCCGCGTACTGCCGCAAACCTGGCACCGGTCCCGTAGTTGGCGATCAGGAATTCCACGGCGCCGCTCGCCACGCCGGGACCGGATGCCAGCAGCTCGGCGGCTTCGGTGTATTGCCCTTTCTGGTAGAGCAATTCGCCGAGCAGGCCGCTGGCCAGCCGGGTCGCGTGGGATTGGCTGCCGGTATTCTTGGCGAGGGCGAGCGCGGAGCGGAAGAGTTCCTCGGCGCCGGCGATGTCGAGTTCTTCGGCGGCGGCTTGGCCGGCGATACAGGCGCCGTATACCACGCCGGCCGGGCCGTTGATGCGGGTCCGGTAGGGCTCGGCCCACGCATGCCAGCGGCGGGCACCGACAAAGTCGAAACGATAGTAGGCGGCCGCTTCCGCGGTGGTGGCCGCGACGCTGGCGAAGAACGGTCGTACCCGCTGCTGCAGCCATGCCACGGCGGTATCGGGGAAATCCTTGAAACGGTCCGTCACCAGGTATTCCGCGGCTCGCGTCACATCAGCCTGGATGCGCAGCTCCGTGGTCTCGCGATCGTTCGGTGCGGTTGCCAGTGCCGCGTCCACGCGATCCAGCGCGGCTCGGGTGGCGGCGGGGCGCTGGAGGGAGATGTTGGCCCAGGCCACCGACAGTTGCAGCCGTGGATCGGCAACCGTGATCTCGGCGGGCAGCTTCTTCATCAGCCCCAGGAAGGTGGCCATGCGGGAATCTTCGATCAGCGTGTCGGCGTGTTCTTGCACGAGTTGTTTCGCCTGCTCGGCGGCGTCGGCCGCGAGTGCGTGATCCACGGCTTCGGTGACCATTTCGTGCTCGGCGAACCAGGTCGACGCGGTCAGATGGAGCTGTTCGAGCAAGCCGGGATGCTGCCGGATCAGTCTGCGGCGCAAGAAGTCCGCGAAGAGCGCGTGATAGCGAAACCACCGCAGCTCGTCATCGACGCTGCGCAGGAACAGGTCTCGGCGCCGCACCTCCTCGAGCTGTTCCTGCCCGGACCGAACTCCGGTCAATGCCTCCGCGAGATCTCCACAGACGGTGTCGGTGATCGCAGTCCGCATGACGAAGTCGAGCATCGTCGGTTCGAGCGCGCCGACGACGTTCTCCATCAGGTATTCGCCGATGGCGTAGTGCTGCCCCGTGATCTGGTCCAGGTAGCTCCCGGGATCCTCCTTACCGCGCAGTGACAGTGAGGCGAGCTGCAGCGCGGCCACCCAGCCCTCCGTCGACGCGCGCAGCCGGTCGACGTCGGCGTTCGACAGGTGCAATCTCTTCGCACCGACCAAGAAATCCGTCGCCTCCCCGGAATCGAAACGCAGTGCGCTCTCATCGATTTCCACCAGTTCGTCCTGAACGCTCATGCGCCCCAACGGAAGACCGGTGCGAGTGCGACTGGTGATAATCCATCGCAGGTGGTGGGACCCGTTGTCGAGCAAGAACTCCATCGCGGCGAGGGTCGCGGGACTGGTCACCTCATGCCAATCGTCGATCACGACCGCGATGGGCTCCGCATTGTCGTGGATCTCGTTGATCAAGGCCGTCATCACTTGCTGCGCCGCGCCGGCGGAACGCTCCTCGAGAATCTGCGTCAGTTCGATCGCCAGCGTCGGGCGAACTTGCCGAATCGCCTCGACCAAGTGGCTCAGGAACCACACGGCATTGTTGTCGTCCTCCGCGATCGCCAACCAGGCAACCCGGACGCCGTCCGCTTCGAGGGCGTGCGCCCACTGTGCGGCCAGGCTGCTCTTGCCGAAACCGGCCGGACCATGAATGAGGACCAGTCGCCTGGATTGTCCCTCGCGCAAGATCTCCAGCAACCGCGGGCGACCGACCAGGCGGCGCAGTGTCGTCGGTGGACGGAACCGGGTTGTCGGGGCCGATTGCGGCCGCAACGCGGTTGCGGCGGTCGACCTTGTCAGCGAGATCGGCTGCATGCCCACGACAGAGACGGTTTCGACGGATTCGTCGCACTCCGGGGCAGGCATCGTGTCCACCGGCAGTCCGCAGGAGAACTGCACGGTGCGCAACCGCTCGCCGAATTCCCGGGCGGTGGCCGGCCGGTCGGCGGGTTCGGTGGCCATCGCGGCCTCCAGGACAGTGCACACCATTGCCGGTACACCGGCGGATCGCAGGTCGGGGAGGGGTTCGGAGGTGATGCGCACGAACTGCGCCACCAGCGACTCGCCTGCCTGGCGCTCGAACGCGGCGTGGCCGGTGAGCGCCGCGAACAGCGTCGCGCCGAGCCCGTAGATATCGGAGCGAACCGTCGGAGGTGCGCCGCGTATTACCTCCGGAGCCATGTAGGCCGGGGTCCCCGCGACGACGCCGGCCGCCGTCTCGAACGCGCCGCCGATACGCGCGATACCGAAGTCCGCCAGCTGCGGTTCACCGTAGTCGCTGATCAGCACGTTCGCGGGATTGACGTCGCGATGGACGACGCCGCAGGCGTGCGCGGTCGCCAGCGCGCCCGCCAGCTTCACGCCAACGGCCAGTACCTCCTGCCACGACAACGGCCCGTCCGCGCGAATCCGTGCGTCGAGCGAGCCCCTGGGGTGGAAGGGCATCACGATGAACGGTCGTCCGGTCGGGGTGACGTCGGTCGTCAGCACTTGGACGATGTTCGGGTGGGTCGAGAACTTCCCCAGCGCACGTTGTTCGCGCAGGAAGCGGGTCCGGTCCTCATCATCGACCGTGGAGCCGAGAACCTTGACCGCCACGTCCCGATCGAGTGCGGAGTCGGTGCACCGGTACACGATGCCGAATGCGCCGCGGCCGATCTCGCGAGCGTCGGCCAACCCGGCCGCAGCCAGTTCCGCTGCGATGCCGAAAGTCAGGTCGCGTTGCGTCCCCTGGGCATTACCCTCGGACACCGACCGCTCAACCGATCATCGGCGCAGACTTCCCGGATATTCGCGCGTTCGCGGCTGGCTGCCGCCCCGACCGCACCACGAGCGACTCATGTACTCACCTCTCGAGGCGAAAACCAGCTGGTCCCGACAGGTCGATCATAAGCCGCGACGACAGGAGCAGCGCGCCGGCCATCGAATCGGCCGGATAACTGCGGCGCGACGAGGTGGGCCGAATCCCAGCCGTATCCGCCCGCCGAAATGGCGCTCGTGCGCCGCGCATGCCCCGTTTGTCTGTCTGCTGATCGAATGGGCTGCACGACGGTGATGCCGAGGTGGCGTTCAGTGCGTCCGATTCGCGGCCCACAGCGGGTAACGACGTTGATCTGCGATTGCCTCCGACCTACCCGGCATGCACTGGAATGACGCTGGCGGTGCCGCCTGCTGGCTCGGCCCGTCGGGCGTTTGCCGACGATAAGAAAACTGTTAGGCGGCATCGGCATTGTTGGAGGGACACCGAGATCGCCTCGGTGCGATGTGGATTCGGAGTTCCGGATGAACAAGACCGCCGCTGTTATCGGCGCGCTGGCGAGCGCCGCAGTACTCACGGCCTGCGGGCCGGACGATTCGATGACGACCGGGGGTGGATCGTCGTCGATTACCGCGACCTCGTCCGCGGCGGGAGCAGCGTCGACCGCAACGGCGACGTCGGTCGCCGGATCGCCGCGCACCGATGAAACGGCCACCTTCACCGCGACCACCCTGCACCTCGAGGGCGATGGGTACAAACTCGACGTACCCCAGGTGAGCGGTGGGAAGGCCGACGCGAGAGCCGAATTCAACCAGGGGATGCGGGCCGGGGCGCAGGAGTGGATCGACCGCATCTCCGGTCCGGGCGATTCGGTCACCGGTGGTAGTGACAGCCAGGTCGTGCACATCGGCGCGCATGTGCTCAGCGGACATCTGGTCACCATCATGTACAGCGCGGGCGCCGCGCATCCGAACAGCTTCGACTCCGCGCACGTCACCAATGTCGACACCGGCACGGCGATCACCCTGTCCGATCTGTTCACCGATCTCCAGCAGGGCCTGGATGTGCTCTCGACACAGGCGCAAACCCTGGTCGAGCAGAACCCGAGGGCGGCGGGCTACAGCAAGAGCCAGCTCACTCCCGTGGCCGAGCACTTCCGGACCTGGGTCGCCACGCCCGAGGGCATGAAGATCTATCTCGGTGAAATCGCCTCGCACGCCGCGGGCAATATCGATATCACCGTGCCGTGGTCCGCACTCGACGGCGTGCTGAAGCCGGGGATGCGCGCGGTGGTCGGCAGCTGACGCTCTCGGCACAGCTCGCGGTGGTAGCTTCTCGGGCACGCACGCGAGCCATTCGGGGAGGCGAAATGAAGAAGACCGCTGCCGCTGTCCTGATCAGCGTCCTGTTCGCGGTGCTCACGGCCTGCGGGTCCGGCGATCGGGCCGACTCGTCGGCGGCACCGGCCTTCACCGCGACCTCGGTTCGGCTCGAGGGCCCGTGGTACTCCGTCGACCTGCCGCAGGTGGCGGGTGGCAGCGACGATGCGCGTACCGATTTCAATGAGGGCATGCGCGCCGAGGTCGATCCGTTCCTGCGGAACGCGGCGCAGAAGCAGCAGGTGAAGGGGTTCAACAGCGAGGTCGCCCATATCGGCGGCCATGTGCTCAGCGGTGTGCTCGGCATAGAGGTCAGCGACGGCTATCTGCATCCGATCACCTTCAAGCGGACCCACGTGACGAATATCGACACCGGTAAGGCGCTGACCCTGCCCGAGCTGTTCACCGATCTGCAAAAGGGTCTCGACGTGCTGTCGGCGCAGGCGGCGGTGCAGATTCCGAAGACGCGGGTCGGCCCGAACTCCTACGACAAGGAGCGCATCGAGCCGACGGTGGAGAACTTCAAGGATTGGCTGGCCATGCCCGACGGTCTGCGCGTCTACCTCGGGGAGATCGCATCGCACGCGCTCGGCTATATCGACATCACGATCCCGTGGTCCGAACTCGACGGGACGCTGAAGCCAGGTCTGCGGGCGGTTGTCAGCAGTTGACGGTCCGACGCCGGGGCGGGGCGAACCGACCGGTTAAGCTCGGCACTCATGCAGGAGAACGGTCGGCGCCGACGCAAGCTGGGGGTGATGGGTGGCACTTTCGACCCCATCCACCACGGTCATCTCGTCGCCGCCAGCGAGGTCGCGAATCGGTTCGAACTGGACGAAGTGATCTTCGTCCCAACCGGACAGCCGTGGCAGAAGGCCGATAAACAGGTCAGCCCGGCCGAGGATCGCTACCTGATGACGGTGATCGCGACCGCGTCGAACCCCCGATTCTCGGTCAGCCGAGCCGATATCGACCGGGGCAAGGTCACCTACACCGTCGATACCCTGCGCGAGATGCGTGCCAAGCATCCCGATGCCGAGCTGTACTTCATCACAGGAGCTGACGCACTCGCCAACATCCTGACGTGGCAGGATTGGGCGGAGTTGTTCGAACTGGCGAAATTCGTCGGGGTGAGCCGACCGGGGTATGAGCTGAACACCGATCATCTCGAGGCGCATCTGCGTGACCTGCCGGTCGACGCGGTGACCATGATCGAGATCCCGGCGTTGGCGATCTCATCGAGTGAATGCCGTCGCCGCGCCGCCGAGAACCGGCCGGTGTGGTACCTCGTGCCCGACGGCGTCGTGCAGTACATATCGAAGCGGCATCTGTATGTGCCGGTGGGAGTGGAAGGTAGTTAATTTGAGCGCATCTGTCGAGTCGGTGGAGATGGCGCAGGTCGCCGCGCGCGCGGCGGACGAGAAGCTGGCCTCCGACGTCGTGGTGCTCGACGTGTCCGAGCAGTTGGTGATCACCGACTGCTTCGTGATCGCCTCCGCGCCGAATGAGCGTCAGGTCAATGCCATCGTCGACAATGTCGAGGAGAAATTGCGCGAGGCGGGGCATAAGCCGGTCCGGCGCGAGGGCACCCGCGAGGGCCGCTGGGCGCTGCTGGACTACGTCGACGTCGTGGTGCACATCCAGCACAATGACGAGCGCAATTTCTATGCGCTGGAACGGCTCTGGAAGGACTGCCCGGCGGTGCCGGTGCCGGGGATCGCAGCCGGGAGTGAGGTTTTCAAGCACGCGGACGCGGATGACGCCGCGGCGGTACAGCGAAACGGGGACGTCCGCGAGTGAGTAAGTATGCCGGGGTCCGCACGCTGGTCCTGTTGCGGCACGGGCAGACCGAATGGAATGCCGCCGATCGAATGCAGGGGCAGATCGACACCGATCTCACCGAACTCGGCCGTCGCCAGGCGAAAGAGGCCGCGCGCGAACTGGTTTCGCGCAATGCGATCGCCATCATCTCCTCCGATCTGCGGCGCGCCTTCGATACCGCATCGGCGCTGGCCGATCACACCGATCTCCCCGTGGTCCCGGATGCGCGGCTGCGCGAAACCAATCTCGGCGATTGGGAGGGGCTGACCCATCTGGAGGTCGACGCCGACTATCCGGGTGCGCGGGTGGCCTGGCGGTTGGACGCGGCCTACACCCCGCCGAACGGGGAGAGCAAGCTCGAGGTCGGCGCGCGTTCGCTGCCCGTCGTCCGGGAATTGTTCGCCGATCGGCAGGATTGGCCCGGCCGGACTATCATCCTGGTGGCGCACGGCGGGCTGATCGCCGCCCTCACGGCCGCGCTGCTCGACCTGCCGCCGCGGAATTGGCCTGCCCTTGGGGGGCTGGCCAACACCAGTTGGGTGCAGCTGAGCAGTCACGGCCCGAGCATTGATCAGCCCGGTTGGCGCCTGGATGTGTGGAACGCAGCGGCGAAGGTGGCCCCGGATGTCCTCTGAAGAACCGATCCGGCAGGTACCGGACGAATTGTTCCGTCGGGTTTCGGCGAAGCCCGAACGGGCGATTCCGGATGCGCTATTCGGACCGCCTCCGGTGAAGCAGGTCGAGCCGGAGGTATCGGCCGAGTCGGCGACGTCCGAATCCGAAGGTGATGAGCCGGTTGCCGCCGAGTCCGGCGAGGGCAACGACGAGCCAGCCGCCCCTGCGGCCGAGTCCGGTAGCGGAGCCGAGCCAGCTGAACCAGCGGGCGAACCGCCCGAAGGTGTTGCGGCAGTGTCCAACGCGACCGAGTCCGCGACTGTCGGTGCTGCCGCATCGACAGTCGAGTCCGTGGCCGATGCTGTGACAACAACCCCGGCGGACGAGCCTGTATCCGCCGCAGCGGATGCCACGGCTGCCGAAGCTGTCGGCGTCGGATCCGCGCTCGGTCCGGTCGATTCCGAGGAATCGGTTGTCGATGACGAGGTTTCGGCCGCCGCGCTGGCCTCGACCGATGAGCCGCAGCCGACGGATCGGCCGGTGCTGCTGGTGATCGCGGATTCACTATCCTACTTCGGTCCGAAGGGCGGCCTACCCGCGGACCATCCAAGGATCTGGCCCAATCTGGTTGGCGCCGAACTCGATTGGGATGTCGAGCTGATCGGCCGGATCGGCTGGACCTGCCGCGACGCGTACTGGGCCCTGATCGGCGATCCCCGGGTGTGGGCCGCGGTGCCGCGCGCTGGCGCGGTGGTTTTCGCGGTCGGCGGGATGGATACGTTGCCCTCGCCGCTGCCGACCGCGCTGCGCGAACTGATCCGGTATGTGCGCCCGCCCGTGCTGCGCCGCGGAGTCCGCGCCACCTACAACTGGCTGCAGCCGAAACTGTCGAAACTCGGTCGCCCCGTGGCCCTGCCGCCGAAGGTGAGCGTGGACTACCTGGAGCAGTCGCGGGAGGCGCTGGCACAGCTGCGTCCCGATCTGCCCGTGGTCGCGGTGCTGCCGTCGGTGCACGACTGCGCCGCCTATGGACGCGTGCACAGCGGCCGCGAGCCTGCGGTGCAGGCACTGCGCGCCTGGTCGGCGCGGACCTCGGTGCCGCTGGTCGATCTCGCGGAAGCGGTGCGCGACAATATCTTCTCCGGCGAGGCGAATCCGGATGGCATCCACTGGGGCTGGGACGGGCATACCGCGGTCGCGAATTCGATGGTGAAGACCCTGCAGGAGGTTCGGTAGTCCCGTGGCCGTAGTGGTCGTCACCGATTCGTCCGCCAGCCTTCCCGCCGAACTCGTCGATGAGTTGGGCATTGCCGTTGTCCCGCTGCATGTTCTGGTCGGCGACCGCACCATTCGCGAAGGCATCGACGCCATTGATATCGACTACGGCTCCGATACCGTGACGACCTCGGCGGCCTCGCCGGGTGAGCTGCGCGCGGTCTACGAGCAGGCACTCGCCCGCAGCAACGGGGATGGTGTTGTCGCGGTACATCTTTCGCGCCAGCTCTCTGGCACGTGGGAGGCCGGTCGCCAGGCGGTGCGCGATATGGATGCCGCCGATCGGGTCCGACTGGTCGATTCGCTCGGCGCGGGCCTGGCCACCGGGCTACCGGTGCTCGCGGCCGCCCGCCGGGCGCACAGCGGCGCGGCACTGGATGACGTGTACGAGACCGCTGTCGGCGCGGCGAGCCGGTCGCGCACATTCATCCTGGTGAATCGCACCGAACAATTGCGTCGCGGCGGCCG
Organism: Nocardia sp. CA-119907; assembly: GCF_050955995.1. NCBI lineage: Bacteria > Bacillati > Actinomycetota > Actinomycetes > Mycobacteriales > Nocardiaceae > Nocardia > Nocardia sp. CA-119907. The sequence continues at coordinate 7,667,869 of NZ_CP192091.1, read as the reverse complement.
ATTGAGCAGCGCCGCCGCCTTTTTCGGCAGCGAACTGGTGAGTAAACCGCTGCTGCAGATCGTCGAGGGCCGACTGGAACTGCGCGAGAAGGTCCGCACCCGGTCCAAGGCCTACGCCAAACTCGTCGCGGCGGCGGTGGATGCGGCGGGTAGTGACGGTGCCGCCGTCGCCGTCCAGCATCTCGGTGCCGAGGACGCCGCGAATACGGTCGCCGCTCAGCTGCGCGAGCTGGTTCCCGGCATCGGTGAAATGATCGTCGCCGAATTCGGCCCCGCCCTTGGCGTGCACTTGGGTGTTGGTGCCGTCGGCGTGCTGGTCGTCCCCGGCGGCTGCGCCTGATTTTGCCCTTCGAGTAGGTGTGGCTACGGTCCAGCATGCGCGGGGGTGTCGCATCTTCCGGTCGAGTGGCCTGGTAGGCGTAATAATTTCTGGCTGATCGCAACCCCTTTGGTCGGCAGCCGAGGTGACTAACGTCGCGGCATGACCCGTTCCGCAACTCCGATCAATCCGCCGCTGACCGTCGCATCGCTCGAATGGGAGCATCCGGACGCGGTGCGGCGCTGAACCGATCGCCGATGCCACGAACCACGATGTGCGGCGGGGCCGCGCGACGGCCGCGCGCGACCCGACCGCGTCAGCGGGATATCACGAAGTGCCGCAAGGGCTCTCGGCGATGTCGAGTCAGCTGGTCGACCTTCGATATCGAGGCGGTGCGCGACTATGGTGACGACGTGGGGAGCGAATGCCCGATCTGCGATAAGCACCGGGGGATCGGTGCGCTGGTCGGCCCGGTGATCTACGCGGACGACCTGATACTGGTGACACACCGACCGCTCACCGAAGGTACGCCGGTGCCCGGCTATCTCTTCGTGGAGACGCGGCGACACGCACCGACATTGTCGACCCTGACCGATGCCGAGGCGCGGGCGGTGGGCTGGGCGGCCCGCCGCGCCGCGCACGCGTTGCATGTCGAGCTGGCACCGGAATTCGTATTCTCCGCGATTACCGGGCTCAGCGTCGCGCACTTCCATCAGCACGTCTTCGCGCGCCCGCCCGGCACCCCGGAGTCGGTGCCGTGGACCCATGCCGATGCGTGGCCGGACGCACCACACATCGATGCCAGCGCGCTCGGCGAGCTCTGTGATCGGCTGGCGATCCACTTCGTCACCGAGCATTGACGACACGGATCGACCGGGCGCGGTCCGGAACTCGGACGGGCGGGATGCGATCCGGCTGGCCTCACTCCGGAGTCGACCACAGGTCGGTGCTGTGTGCGTCGATGAGTTCGGTTACGGGGGAGAGGAATTCGTCGACCGATAGCGGTTCGAGGCGACGTCCGTCCCGAAGGCGCACCGCGACACGGTCATTGGCGACCTCCTTCGGACCGATGACGACCTGGTACGGGACCAATCTGGCCCGGCGGATGCGCGCGCCGAGACTGCCGAGTTCGGGATCGGCGATCTCGGCGCGCAGCCCCAGCTCGAGACAGCGTCGGACCAGTGCCTCGGCGTGCGCAACCTCGGCCGCCGAGACCGGCAGCAGCACCAGCTGGGTCGGGGCCAGCCAGGCCGGGAACGCACCGCCGTACTCCTCGATCAGATGCGCGACGGCCCGCTCGACGCTGCCGATGATGCTGCGGTGCACCATGACCGGGCGATGTTCGGCACCGTCGGCGCCGATGTAGTGCAGGTCGAACTGCTCCGGTTGGTGAAAGTCGACCTGCACGGTGGACAGGGTGAATTCGCGACCGGCACTGTCGGTGAACTGGATATCTATCTTGGGACCGTAGAACGCGGCTTCATCTTCGGCGGGTTCGTAGGACAGGCCGGAGCGCTCCAGTACCTCGGTCAGCATGGCGCACGAACGCCGCCAAAGCTCAGGGACGGCAACATATTTCCCACCCGGCCCGGGCAATGAGAGCCGATAGCGGGTCGGCATGATGCCCAGCGCCGCATGGGCCCGCCGGATCAGCTCCAGTGCGCCCGCGACCTCGTCGGCGACCTGGTCCACGGTGCAGAAGATATGCGCGTCATTGAGCTGGATCGCGCGGACCCTGGTGAGTCCGCCGAGTACACCGGAGAGCTCGGAGCGATACATGCCACCCAATTCGGCCATGCGCAAGGGCAATTCGCGGTAGCTGTGCGAGCGGGCGCGGAACATCACCGCATGGTGCGGGCACAGGCTCGGCCGCAGTACCACCTGCTCGCCGCTCAGCTCCATCGGCGGGAACATGTCATCGCGGTAATGCGACCAGTGCCCGGATATTTCGTAGAGCTCCCGCTTCCCGAGCAGCGGTGAGTACACGTGCCGGTATCCGGCCCGCCGTTCCGCGCCGCGGATGTATTCCTCCAGGGTGTGGCACACGGTGGCGCCGTCGGGCAGCCAATACGGCAGCCCGGATCCGATCAGTGGGTCGGTATCGAACAGGCCGAGCTCGCGGCCGAGTTTGCGATGGTCGTACATGGGGTCTCCTCGCGGACAGCGGGCGAGTGACCACACAAGACGAAGCCCCGGGGCACTCGCCCCAGGGCTTCGATCAGACAGCAATCAGCGCACCGGGACAATCTCCGGCGTCGTCGTCACAGCAGCGCGCTTCATGGTCGCCACCGTAGCAGATCCGCGGTGGCGTCCGAGTCTCTTGTGCGCGATGGCGCTGGCGTGGCCGAAGTCGGCTAGCCGACCTGCTCCGCGAGGAAGTTCTCCCAGGTGAGCTTGCCGACCGTCGCGCCGCCGATGGTCAGATTCTCCTTGGCCCGGTACGCGCGTCCGACCTTGCCCGGCACCCGAACCGGCAGGAATATCCGGCGCTTGCCCGCGGCCTGCAGATAGCCGCGGATCAGCTCGGCCATCGAGTACACCGTCGGCCCGACCAGATCGGGCACCCGCCCGGCCGGTGCGCCACGCGTCAGTTCCACCAGCCGGGCCGCGACCTCCCGCGAATCGACCGGCTGCCAGTCGATTCCGCCGGGGGCCGGGACGATCGGGCTCTTCGCCATGGCCCGCGCGGTCTTCAGCGCGAGGTCGTGGAACTGGGCCGCACGCAGAATGGTGAACGGTACGCCCGATTCGACAATGGCCTGTTCGGCGGCGAGTTTGGCCTTGAAATAGCCGATCGGCAGCTTGTCGGCGCCGATCACGCCGATGTAGACAATGTGTCGCACCCCCGTCTTTGCCGCGGCGTCGACCAGGTGCCGGGTCGCCACATCATCGTCCTTGGGGCCGCCCGCCAGGTGCAGGATGACCTCCACGCCGTCGACCGCCGCCTCGACGCCCGTGCCCTGCAGCAGGTCACCGGTCACGTATTCGATGCCGTCGGTCGATTCGTGGGCAGTGCGGCTGAGCAACCGAATCTTGAAACCGGCATCGACCAGCAGTGGGGTGACGTGGCGGCCCAGTGTGCCGGTACCGCCGGTCAACAGGATGGTCGTCATGGTTCCTCCAAGCTCGGTGGGCCGGTGTGCGGCCCCGTCAGTAGGTCTTCGTAGGTATGACGACGTCCAGGGGCATGGTGTGACAAGACCGGAGAACACGCAGGTACCAGCTGGTGTGCGTGAACGAATTGTCCGCGCTTACCTCTACGATTCCCCGGGTGACCGGATACGACGACCTCGATGCCTTCGAGCACCTCGACACTTCGACGCTGCCGCCGCGCCAGCAGCGGATTCTCGCCACGATTCGGGACTGGGTGGTGCGCTACGGGTACGCGCCGAATACCCGGGAAATCGGCGACGCCGTCGGGCTGCGCTCCTCGTCGTCGGTCTCCAAACATCTGAAGTCCCTGGAGGACAGGGGATTTCTGCGGCGCAGCGAGACCATGTCGCGGCCGATCGACGTGCGCATGTTCCTGCGGCCGTCCGCGCCGCGGGAGCAGCGCGAGGATTCGGTCACGGTGCCGGTCGTCGGCGATATCGCGGCGGGCACACCCATCCTCGCCGAGGAGCACACCGACGATATGATGACGCTGCCGCGCGAACTCGTCGGGCGCGGAACGGTTTTCGGCCTGCGCGTGCGCGGCGATTCGATGATCGACGCCGCGATCTGTGACGGCGATCTGGTGGTGATCCGCAAACAGCACGAGGCGCATTCGGGTGACATCGTCGCCGCGATGATCGATGGTGAGGCGACGGTCAAGGTCTACCGCCGTCGCAACGGGCACGTGTACCTGGAGCCGCGCAATCCGGCCTACGACGTCATCGATGGTGACGAGGCCGTGGTGCTGGGGAAGGTGGTCTCGGTGATGCGCCGGGTGTGAGCTCGGTGACGCGGTGTGCGGTGGCTCGAAAATCCGTTGTCCGCGCTAACGACCAGCTGTAGCGTCGCTTCGGTTTGTTCCCGATCAACCGAAGGAGTCGATGCCATATGAAAGCCGTCACCGAACGCGACATCAGGTCGTCGTTCATCAACTGTTCCAAGACGACCGCCAAGAAGTTGCCCATGCCCCGGGAGCTGGATACACAGCCATGGGATGACCTGGACTTCCTCGGCTGGAGCGATCCGTCGCTGCCCGGCCGTGGCTATCTCGTTGTGCCGCAGGATGATCGCCTTGTCGGGGTCGCGCTGCGTTACGAGACGGGCGGATCCGGCCGGACCCAGATGTGCGCGATCTGCCTGACCACGCACACCGGCCACGGCGTCTCGCTGATGACCGCGCACAAGGCGGGCGAATCCGGGCGTCGAGGCAATTCGATCGGTACCTATATGTGCACCGATCTCGCCTGCTCGCTCTACGCGCGCGGTAAGCGAACGCCCGCACTCGGCAACCGGTACCGGGAAGATCTCATTACCGAGGAGACGAAGATCGAGCGGGTCCGCGACAATATGACCGCCTTCGTCACCAGGCTCTTCAGCTAGTCCGTTCGCATCCGGACGCATCGAGAAACGGAGGTAGATGCCATGCGCCGACACTTGACAACCCGCGCACTATCGCACCCCGAGTTCCGCGACACCGCACCAGAACTCGGGGTGCTCAGGATTCCGCTCCGGTTGAGACGGCCCGGACATCGGCCGGACCACCTCATCCGGAGCGGAATCCCCGCTGCGTAGCCGATCCCGCGCCGCCGATCCTGCCAGACCAGTCGGTATTATTCAGCTAACTGTCAGCAGCGTTCCAGTTCGCGAGGGGATCGGCGATGGCGACGAGGCGGGTGTGACACGGCTGCCGCATTACGCGGCGATGCTGGCGATGGCAGGCGCCCTCCCCGGCGACGATGACCGATGGGCCTATGAGGTCAAGTTCGACGGCATTCGCGCCATCGGCTATATCGACGACAACCTGAGGCTGGTCTCGCGCAACGATAAGGACATCACCGCGGCCTGGCCCGAACTCGTGGACCTCGCACCGGGAAGTCCGAGATTCGTCGTCGACGGCGAGATCGTCGCCTTCACCGCCGACGGCCGGACCTCCTTCGAGGCGCTGCAGCCACGGATGCATCAGCGCAATCCCGCCGCGATCCGCGCACTGCGGCGCACGATCCCCGCGACGTATCTGATCTTCGACCTGCTCCACATCGGCGACCGCTCGCTGATCGACCTGCCCTATCAGCAGCGCCGCCAGCTACTCGAACAACTCGGCCTGCGCGGCCCGCACTGGCAGGTCCCGCCGCGCTTGGACGGCGCCGGCGCCGATATCCTCGCCGAATCGAAACGCCTCGGGCTCGAAGGCATTCTGTGCAAGCGCCGCGACAGCCCCTACCTCCCCGGTCGACGCAGCCCACTCTGGACCAAGGTCAAGAATGTCCGCGACCAGGAAGTCGTCATCGTCGGCTGGCGCCCCGGAACCGGAAGGCGCGCAGGCAGTATCGGCTCACTCCTGATGGCGGTCAACGACAACACCGGAAATCTCGTCTACATCGGCAATGTCGGCACCGGCTTCACCCAAGCAACCCTCACCGACCTACAGTCGAAACTCCAACCGCTACAACGCAATACCCCCACAGTCGCAACCGACATCAAGGACGCCATCTGGGTCACCCCCGAACTCGTCGGCGAAGTAACCTTCACCGAATGGACCGGCGACGGCCGCCTCCGCCACCCCTCCTGGCGCGGGCTGCGCCCCGACAAATCACCGAACGAAGTCAAAGCGCCATTCGATTAAGTGGTTCACGCGGCACTGGGAGCATACGGAACTCCGGGAGGACGACTATTTCCGCAACCGTGAGGTCGTCGGTCTGGGGGATGTTCGTCATCTCATGTGAGGAGCGCCGATTATGTTGTGCGCGTTCGTTATTCGGGGTGTGTGGTGCTATTGGTCCGCTGGCTCTCGGAGGACGCTACCTATGACTGTGGTTACGACCCTGTGGGTGGCGGCGGGGGCGGGTGGGGTGTCTTTGCGGTCGGCGAAGAGTAGGTGGCCGCTGCCGATCAGGGTGAGGGCGAGGGTTTCGACATCCGCGTCGGGGGTGATGCGGCCCAGGTCGCGTTCGGCGGTGAGGTAGGTCGCGAGCATGGCTGTCGCTTCGGTGAGTACGGGGACGCCGGGTGGTCGGACCTGGCGCAGGCGGGTGCGCAGCTCATCTCGGAAGGTCACCAGGCTGACGATGGCTACCGCGACCGATTCGAAGACGGCGCTCAATGCGTCGGTGAGGTTGGCGGTGACCGTGCCGGTGCCGGCCGATGCGCGCAGGGCGGCGGACTGCTGCTCGATCCGGCCGATCCGATCGAGCACGAGTCCGGTGAGGAAGGCGTCGAAGTCGTCGAAGTGCCGGTGCAGCACACCCTTGGCGCAGCCTGCCTCGGTCGTGACCGCGCGGCTGGTCAGCGCATTCGGTCCATCGCGCAGCAGGATTCGCTCGGCCGCGTCGAACAGCTGCTCGCGCGGATCGCGTATGGCCACGCCTGTGGGCACGGTGCCTCCCTCTTTCATCGACTATTTGGCAAGTGGGCATGCGCCCACTATGGTGGGCGCATGCCCACTCTACCTCCGGAACACTCGCCCGACTCCGCACGCGAATCCCATCAAGCCCGGGAACTGGCCGAATCGTTCGGTTCGGATCCCGACCGGTATGACCGGGCCCGACCACGCTATCCCGAGGCCATGGTGGATGCGATTGTCGCCGCCAGCCCCGGGCTCGATGTCGTCGATGTCGGCATCGGCACCGGCATTGCCGCCCGGCAGTTCCGGGCGGCCGGCTGCCGTGTGCTCGGCGTCGAGGTCGACGCGCGGATGGCGCAGTGGGCGCGTCAGCAGGGGTTCGAGGTCGAGGTGGCGGCTTTCGAAGCCTGGGACCCCGCTGGTCGGATATTCGACGCCGTCATCTCCGGGCAGACCTGGCACTGGGTGGAACCGGTCGGGGGAGCCGCGAAGGCGGCCGAGGCGCTACGGCCGGGTGGGCGGCTTGCCGCATTCTGGAACGCTGGCCAACCGCCGACCGAACTGGCACAGGCCTTCGCCGAGGTCTATCGCCGGGTAGCGCCCGATTCGCTCGCCGCTCGCTGGGCGACGGCGGCCGCACAGGATGCGTACTCGATGCCGCATCAGAAGGTGGTCGACGGGATACGAGCCGCGGGCGGTTTCGGTGATCCCGAGGAATGGCGATTCGACTGGGAGCGGTCCTACACCCGAGACGAGTGGCTGGACCACTTGCCCACCACCGGTGGCCACGCCCAGTTCTCTGCGGCCACGCAGGATGCGGTACTTGTGGGAGTCGGGGCCGCCATCGATGCCGCGGGCGGCTCTTTCCCGGTGCGGTTCACCACGACGGTGGTCACCGCGGTCCTCAGGGAAGGCCATGACCGTCACCTCGAAGATCACCTCCGTCCTGGGGGATACGTCACTGGTTCGAAGTGATGCCGCCACGTCAGTTGCCGACCGAAAATCGGCGCCTCGGCGACCGAGTTGTCCACAGGTCGGGAGTTATCAACAGACTTTCTATTTCGCCTTTTCAGCGCTGATTCCCGGCGTTGCCCCGGGACTAGCGTCGCCGCCATGTCACGACAACATGAGCGCGAGCGGATTCGGCGGCGACTGGGCGCGTTGACCGAGCGAGTCGGTGCCAGCCGAACGATCGGGGCCGGGGGTGCGGTCGATTCCGGGGGCGTCGAGTGTGCGCAGCCGCCTGGATCGGGACAGCGGTTGGGAGCCGAAAATCGGTGTGCGAAACCGGCATTGGGTTCGCGGCGCTCGGCGAATGCGGGGCGGTGGGATGACGAGAAGTTGCCCTCGCATGACCCCGAAGATGCCCGGACCGGGGACGACGGGGATGTGGTGGATGAGGACGACTGGGTAGACGGGGGCGGCGAGGTGCGCACCCCGGGCTGGCTGGACGAGCCGAAGGGACGCTCCGCGTGGCGCGATCATCTTGTGCCGGAACGATTTCGAGGGACGCGGCTGGACCCGGGCTGGCGGGGATTGGTGACGCTGGCCATGGTCGGGCTGGCGGCGGTGGTGGTCGCGTCGGTTGTCGTATTGCGTGAGCGACCGGTGGCGCAGGCGGTGCCGCCACTGTCCGCGGCGCGAACCAGCACCGCCGCGGTATCGGCAGGACTGTCGGGCCCCAGCATGGCCGCCGCGCCTGGCGCAATTTCGCCCGCCGCATCGGTAACAGCCACTCCCGCAGCGGAATTGGTTGTCAGTGTGGTCGGCCTCGTACACCGGGGCGGTCTCGTGCGCTTACCGGCGGGTTCGCGAGTCGCCGACGCACTCACCGCCGCGGGCGGTGCGAAGGACGGCGCCGACCTGAACGGTCTCAACCTGGCCCAGCGCCTCCAGGACGGTGACCAGGTGCTCGTCGGTCCGAGTGGACCGAACGCGGCCCCGCCGCCGCTCGGCAGCGCGACGATCGGCGCGGGCGGACGAGCACCGAGTGGTTCGGCATCGAATTCCGCCGCACCACGCTCATCGGCCAAAGTCGACCTCAATACCGCGACCGAAGCCGAACTCGATGCCCTGCCCGGTATCGGCCCCGTCACCGCTCACGCAATCATCGCCTGGCGCACCGCAAATGGACGATTCACCGATATCGCCCAACTCGGTGAGGTCGACGGTATCGGCCCGGCCCGGCTGGCCCGCCTCCGCGATCTGGTGACGATATGACCGCACCCAGAGGTGTATCGAATCAACGCAGTCGCATCGACCGACCGGCTGGACGACATGGCGGCCGGCGGGCGCTGGCGCAGGTTGATCGGCGGTCGGGTGCGGAGGTCGGTTCCACGGCAGACGAGGTGGCACCGGCGCTCGATGCGCGGTTACTGCCCGCGGCGCTGTGTTGTTGGGGAGCAACGATTGTCGCGCTCACCGCGGGGTGGGTCGCTGGTCTCGTACTCGCGTCGGCGCTGATATTGCTGGCGATCGCCCTCTGGGTGGTGCTCTTGCGTGCGCTGGCGCATCCCCGTGAGCGGTGGCGGGTCGTCGCCATTGCCACGCTGGCCGCGATGCTGCTCGGTGCCGGGTTCGCGGCGGCGGGCGCATGCCGTGCGCACCGGGTGGCAACGCATCCATTGCGGCACACCGCGGCCTCGGTGCGGGTGGTTGCGGTACCGACCGGTGATCCGAAACCGGTGCGGTCCAGTGCCTTCGGTGGTGAGCGGCAGTGGACGGTGCGGGCGCGACTGACCGAGTATCAGCAGGGCGGGGCGACGGTGCGGGCCGGTGGTGCCGTAATGATCCTCGCCTCCGGCGCGGAGTGGGGCGAGCTGCTGCCCGGCCGGGCAGTGGAGTTCCGCGCCGGACCGGAACGGCCGTGGCACCGCGATCTCACCGTCGCCACCCTGCGAGCCCAGGGACAGCCGGTCCCGGTCGGCGCGCTGCCCTGGTGGCAGCGGCTGGCCGGAGCCGTACGCACCGACCTTGCGTCGGCGGCGCGGGTATTGCCCGAGCATCAGGCCGGACTGCTGCCCGCGCTGGTCGTCGGGGACACCTCCGCACTGTCCGACGAGGTCCGCGAGGATTTCGAAACCGCTGGGCTGGAACACCTGTGCGTGGTCAGCGGTGCCAATTTCACGATTCTGCTCGCGGCGGTGCTCGGTGCGATGCGGCTGCTCACCCTCGGCCCGCGCATCGGTGCCGTGGTCGCGGCGGCGGCACTGGTGATGTTCATTGTCATCGCGCGCCCGGATCCCAGCGTGCTGCGGGCAGGCGCGATGGGTGCGATCACCTTGCTCGCGTTGATAACCGGACGCCGCAAACAAGCATTGCCCGCACTCTGCGCGGCCGTCATCGGTTTGCTCGCGGTGTGGCCGGAATTGGCGGTGCGAGCGGGATTCGGACTGTCGGTACTCGCGACGGCCGGACTGATCCTGTTGGCGCCGAGTTGGGCGGACTGGTTGCGCGCTCGCGGCTGGTGGCGGGTCCCGGCCGAGATCGTCGCGGTATCGGCCGCCGCCTTCGTGGTGACGACACCGCTCGTGATCGCGCTCACCGGACGGCTGAGCCTGGTCGCGATTCTCGCGAATATCCTTGTCGAACCGGTGATCGCACCCGTCACGGTGCTCGGCGCGATCGGCACCGCGCTCGCCGCGGTCTGGCCATCGCTGGCCGAACTGGTATTGCGCTGCGCGGAACCGCCGCTGTGGTGGTTGCTGTTCGTCGCCGACCATGCGGCGCGTGTGCCGGGCGCGGAGATTTCGGTACCCGATGGCTCGACCGGCGGGCTGATGGCCTGCGCGGCGGTCGTCCTCGTGCTGCTGGCATTGCGGTCCGCGCTGCTTCGGCGCTTGGCCGCCGCCGTACTGCTCGGTGTCGCGGCGGTGCTGATCCCGATCCGGTTCTGGCATCCGGGCTGGCCACCTGGGGGCTGGGTGCTGGCCGTCTGCGATGTCGGACAGGGCGACGGGCTCGCATTGTCCGTTGGTGACCACACCGCGGTGGTCATCGATGTCGGCCCGGATCCGCGAACCATCCGCGGCTGTCTGGATCGCCTGCGCGTCAACCGGATAGCACTGCTCGTCCTGACCCATCCACACGCCGACCACATCGGCGGTCTCGCCGGTGCCGTACAGGGACGTACGGTCGATGCCCTGGCGGTCGGTCCGGGCGAACTACCGGAAGCGACGATTTCCGGACGTACCGGATCCGAACTCGCGGACGCCGAAAACCCTCCGATATCGAATACGCCCGGATCCGAGCTGGATTCGAGCAAGGCGACCGGCGAGCCACCTGCCGCACGGGAGCGGCACACGGAGGTCAGCGGGCCGGATCAAGTCGCCAGCATCGTGGCACAGGCACACATCCCGGTACTCGAGCTGACCTCCGGACACGTATTGCGTTTCGGCGCTGTCGAATTGGACGTACTCGCACCCGCCCCACGCGAGCGCCGCCCGACCGGCACTCCCAGCGCCGACGATGCCAACGACCGCTCGATCGTCATCGCCGCCGCCACCCCCGCGGGCCGAATCCTGCTCACCGGCGATATCGAGGCCCCGGCACAAGAGCGACTGCTGCGCTCCGGTGCCGCCGTCCAGGCCGATATCCTGAAGGTCCCGCACCACGGATCCCGAACCACCACGAGGGAATTCCTAGCTGCCGTCCGGCCTCGTCTCGCGCTGGTGAGCGTCGGCGCCCACAACACCTTCGGCCATCCGAATCCCGGCGTACTGGCCGACCTCGCCGACATCGGCACCCGAGTGATCCGCACCGACCGATCCGGCGACACGGTGATCAGCGGCTCCGGTCCGAACCTTCGCACCTTGACCTCACGATCGACCAAATCTTGACAGCAGGCACCCACGGATCCCCTCGGCCCGCGATCGGGACCGGACTCCCCTGGAATGCGCCATCGCGTATCAGGAGGAGCGGTTGGACGCCGACAACACCGCGGATCACGACCTGAACAATGGCTCGGGCCTTGGGGCACGACCACCATGCGAAACAACTGCCGCGCACCACGCCGTCGCCTACCGGGCATATCGCCGATGTGGTCTGGGGTTGGTTGGTACGGCGGGGGGCGCTTGTGGTTGGAGTGCGGGTATGAGTTGGCTGGTGCGGTGGGGGGCGCTTGTGGTTGGAGTGCGGGTACGAGTCGGCTGGTGCGGCGGGGCACGCTATGCGGCCCGGTGGTTGTGTCGGTCCGGGTACGTAGGATGCTCCCGTGAGCGAACGGACTGCGGCAGTGCACCTGGTGCTCGGTGATGAAGAGTTGCTGGTCGAGCGGGCCATCGCGGGGATTACCGCGCAGGTCCGGGCGGGTGCGCCCGATCCCGATGCGGTGCCCGTCGATCGGCTGCGGGCGGGTGATGCCAGTACCGCGGAACTGGCCGAGCTATTGAGTCCTTCGCTGTTCGCCGAGGATCGGGTGATCGTGCTCGAGTCGGCGGCGGATGCGGGCAAGGATGCGGTCGCGGTGATCACCGCCGCCGCCGGGGATCCGCCCGAGGGCGTGGTGCTGGTGGTGCTGCACTCCGGGGGCGGTCGGGCCAAGGCATTGGCGCCAGCGCTGCAGAAATCGGGTGCGCAGGTGCACGATTGCGCCAAGTTGACCAAGGCGTCCGAACGGGTGGAGTTCGTGCGCGGCGAATTCCGGAATGCCGGGGTGCGGGTCTCCAGCGAGGTAGTGCAGGCGATGTTGGAGGCGGTCGGCTCGGATCTGCGGGAATTGTCCGCGGCCTGTTCGCAATTGGCCTCCGATACCGGTGGCAAGGTCGATATCGCCGCGGTGCGCCGCTACTACTCCGGCAAGGCCGAGATCTCCGGCTTCGATGTCGCGGAACTCGCGGTGGCGGGCGATCGGCCCGGCGCCATGGAGGCATTACGCTGGGCCAACGATCGCGGCGTGCCACATGTACTACTCGCCGACGCACTCGCCGATTCCGTGCACACCATTGCCCGCGTCGGTTCCGCGGGCCGCGGCGACCCGTTCAAGCTGGCCCAGCAATTGGGTATGCCGCCCTGGAAGGTGAAGAAGGCGCAGGCCCAAGCGCGGGGTTGGAACCAGGCCAGCATCGGCACGGCCCTACAGGTCGTCGCCACGCTGAATGCCGATGTCAAAGGCGGTGCCGCCGACGCCAGTTACGCCTTGGAACACGCACTCACCCAGATCCTGGACCTGCACTCCGCAAGTTGATGCGATTCCCCGACAACAAATTGCCCAGCGGATTGCCACCGAGACCAGGCTGACAGCGATAGGCGCCGGGGTAGCCGACATCCGGGACTACCGCTCAGTCGACGCCAACTTCTCGTTGACCCACTTATTGATGCTCACCCGTGCTCGGCCGCCTCCGTAGCCAGGCGCCGATGCAGAGCTGGAGATATTCGCAACGCGAAGTGCCCGCTGAACTTCCGATCCGCCAGCGGATCGGGAACCGGCTCCTGCGACTCCCGAAGATCGGCCACCACGTCGACGACCAGGTGCACGATCCCCTCGAATGCCTCTGCCATCGACTCCGCCAGCCAGGACAGCGAGGGGAATTCGAGTCATCGGCCGACGAACTCCTCGTCGTCTGGCGACCATTCCACCCGGAACGAAATAGTGCAGATCGGGAGAGTGCTCATCGGTGGCCGACACGCTGATGCGGTGGGTGTGAGTCGGGCTCGCACCCACCGCATGATGTGAAACTCAGTCGCGGCCTTCGACTTTCAGGTCGCCGAAGGTCACTCCGCGGGTCATCGGACGGGCCAGCATGTCGTGCGGGAAGCCCAGCTCGATCGCGCTGGCCGCTTGCAGTTGATCCAACTGCGCCGCATCGAATTCGACCTCGAGCGCACCGAGGTTGTCCTCCAACTGTGCCGCGGTGCGCGCGCCGATGATCGGCGCCGTGACGCCCGGGTTCTGCAGGGTCCAGGCGAGTGCCACCTGCGACGGCGTCTTACCTAGTTGTGCCGCAACATCTTTCACCACATCGGCAATGGCGAGCCCGCGTTCGGTGAGCGAGCCGTTTGCGGCGGCCACATTCTTGCGGGTGCCCTCGGGCGAGCCCGCGGCGTCATGATCGAGATCGGCGCGGCTGTACTTGCCGGTGAGCACGCCGCTGGCCAGCGGCGACCACGGCACCACGCCGAGTCCGAGTTCGCGTGCCATCGGAATGAGCTCGCGTTCAACGGTCCGCTCGATCAGGCTGTATTCGATCTGCAGTGCGATCAGCGGCGACCAGCCGCGCAGATCGGCAATGGTCTGCATGCGCGCGATCTGCCAGGCCGGTGCGTCGGAGATGCCAACGTAGAGCACCTTTCCCGCGCGGACCAGATCGTCCATGGCGCGCAGGATCTCCTCGACCGGGGTCAGGAAGTCCCAGGCGTGCAGATACAGCAGATCGATGTAGTCGGTGTTCAGCCGGCGCAGGCTGGCCTCCACCGAGCCGACCATGCTCTTGCGGTGGTTGCCGCCGGAGTTGGGATCGCCGGGCCGCCGCAGCATCGTGTATTTCGTTGCCAGCACCAGACTTTCGCGATTGTCGGCGCTGAACTCACCGAGCAGCTGCTCCGAGGTGCCGTTGGTGTACTGGCTCGCGGTATCGATGAAGTTGCCGCCGCGCTCGACGTAGGTGTCGAAGATCTTGCGGGCCTCGTCCTTATCGGCGCCCCAACCCCAATCGGCGCCGAATGTCATGGTCCCCAGGGACAGCGGAGACACCCGAAGACCCGAACGGCCGAGCAGCCGGTAGGTATCGAGGGTGCGTGCTCCGGACATGTCGTGCTCCCGTCATTCGTACTTCGTTTCCGTTGTGATCAAGTCTGGAGCGATTCGGGACCATGGGTAAGGGAAGGTTCATCCTGGGAAGGTCAGTCCTACCCAGCCGTAAGATCGAGGGCGATGACCAGCACCGTGAAGGCGACACAGCGGGGCGAGCACAGGCCTGACGGCGGTGGCTCGCGTGATCATGCCGGGTCGGGGAGCACCGACAATTGGGCACAGGCACTCGCGGACTTTCTGCGCGCCCGACGCGAGCGATTGAATCCGGGCGATCTCGGTCTGCCCGCACGCAAACACGCGCGGCGCACCCCGGGTTTGCGTCGCGAGGAGGTCGCCGAACTGGCCGGCGTGAGCACCGACTACATCGTCCGGTTGGAACAGGGTCGCGGCCTGCGCCCGTCCGCGGACGTCCTGGAGGCGCTCACCCGCGCCCTGCGCCTCGACACCGACGAGCGCGCCTATCTCTTCGATCTGGCCCAGCAGCGGCAGCCGAATGCCGGGAAACCGAACACCGTCCCCGCGCCCGCACTGGCGATGCTGGTGCGCGATCTGTCGCCGCTGCCGGCGATGCTGGTCAACCACCGCTACGACATCCTGGCGTGGAATCCGGAGATGGCCGGCCTGATCGTCGACTTCGGCGCCCTGCCACCGCGGCAGCGCAACACCATGTGGCTATGCCTGATGGATCCCGCGCTGCGCGACTTCTACGGTGAGCGCGATCGCGTCATTCGCGAGGGCGTCGCCGACTTGCGCGCCGCGTGGGCGGCCCATCCCGACGATCCGGAACTGGCCGATCTGGTCGCCGAGTTCACCGCCCGCAGCGGGGAGTTCGCGCAGGCTTGGGCCAGGCACGACGTCAAGGTCCATGGCCGCGGGCAGAAGCCACTGCGGCATCCTCGGGTCGGCCCGCTGGTCGTCAATTATGAGGTGCTCATGCCGCTGCAGGATCCGGACCAGCGCATCGTCATCTATCGCGCGGCCGATGCGGACTCCCAGGACGCGCTGGATCGCCTGCGTGCCGACCTGGAGTGAGCACGCACCCAACAATCATCCGCACCCGCTCGGTGCGGGTGCGGATGCCCGGGGGGATTATTCGACCGAGCTGAGAACTAACTCGATATCCTCTTCCGGCTCCTCATAGCGGCCCTCCCATTCCTCGTAGACCGGAATCTCCTCGTCCCGGGTGACGATCCACTCCAGCGAGTAGCCGCCGTCCTCATCGGGGACCATGACGTTCTCGATCTTCAGTCCGATGCCTAGGACCTCGGCGGCGCGAATGACATCCGGGAGATCTTCGGAGCGAACCGGCGTCTGATTGGCGTACACGGTAACCATGCGCCGAATCGTAGCGGGAACCTCCGACATGTGGCTGCCCGATCCGAATCCGGCTCGAGGAGTGGGATGCGGCAATGGCTCGGTGCGGTCGCCGCCCGGCGTTTCTCTACCGATTTGCCAGGGCAGTCTCGATGACATGGCACCTATCGGGGTCGTTCCGCTCAACGCCCAGGGAGTGGCATTGCCGCCACAGTGGAAGTTTGCTGAACGGTTGCGATTACCGTACGAATCGGTAGGTTTCGCGCCGGACCTGCCGCACCGGCAGTGCGAGAAAGTGATCCTCGCAATAGTCGATCGGGGACGACAAAAGCCGCCGTGGTCATCGAGGCCACGACGGCTGCGTCAACGTATGAGGTGGTACCGCGGCGGTACCGAGGCGATCAGAGCTTGTTCAGCGCCAGCGCGAGGGCCGACTTCTTGTTGGCGGCCTGGTTGGCGTGGATGACGCCCTTCGAGGCGGCCTTGTCCAGCTTGCGGCTGGCGAAGACCAGCTGCTCGGTGGCCTTTTCCTTATCGCCGGCGGCAGCGGCCTCCCGGAAGCTGCGGATCGCGGTGCGCAGCCCGGACTTGACCGACTGGTTGCGCTTGCGCGCCGCCTCGTTGGTGCGGATCCGCTTCATCTGGGACTTGATGTTGGCCACGCCTGTTTCCTCGTGTTCCTGTCGCTGAATGGACTGTGCTGAAAAGTTCGCGAGCGCGCGTTGGTAACCGGAGTGATCAGGTAACGCGACGCCGAAGATCGAGGGTACCAGCCGCCGCGTCGCACACGAAATCACGACCACTCGACATGCGTAATCGCCACCGCGCGAACGGTTCGATCGGCAACGTCACCGACCGCAGTAATTGAGCGGAAACCAGGAGTGATGCGAGAAATTTACCTGCGTCTCACACGCATCGGTGCTGCGTGTAGCACGATTTTTGCATGACTCCCGCCTCGCCGCCACGTTCGGCTCGATCTCTCGCGCCGGCGCGTGCCCGGTCGAACGGGCATGCGAATGGCAACGGTCGAGCAACCACTTCGGGACTGTTCGAGGGATACGGCCCCGGTCGGTACGCAGATGCGTTCGACGAGATGTTCGACGGCCAGGGTCGGGTGCGCCAGCCCTACCGGGGCATCTTCTCGGCACTGGCGCCCATCGATGTGGCCGATCTCGCGGCCCGCTCCGATGCGCTGGACCGCGCCTTCATCGATCAGGGCATCACCTTCTCGCTGTCCGGACAGGAGCGGCCCTTCCCGCTCGATCTGGTGCCGCGGGTGATCGCGGCCGCCGAATGGGCCAAGCTGGAGCGCGGGATCAAGCAGCGGGTGACCGCGCTGGAACTGTTCCTCGCCGACGTCTACGGCGAGCAGAACATCCTGCGCGACGAGGTCATCCCGAAGCGGCTGGTGACCTCGTGCCAGCACTTCCATCGCGAGGCCGCCGGACTGGTGCCGCCCAACGGGGTGCGCATCCATGTGGCGGGCATCGACCTGATCCGCGACGAACGCGGCGATTTCCGGGTGCTGGAGGACAATCTGCGCTCGCCGTCCGGGGTCTCCTATGTCATGGAGAACCGGCGCACCATGGCCCGGGTCTTCCCTGATCTGTTCTCCTCGCACCGGGTCCGCGCGGTAGGGGACTATCCGGCCCATCTGCTGGCCGCGCTGCGCGCTTCGGCCGCGCCGAACGAGGCCGATCCGACGGTCGTGGTGCTGACGCCGGGCGTCTACAACTCGGCCTACTTCGAACATTCGCTGCTGGCCAGGCAGATGGGGGTGGAATTGGTCGAGGGGCGCGACCTGTTCTGCCGCGACAATGTCGTCTATATGCGGACCACGGCGGGGGAGCGCCAGGTCGACGTGATCTACCGGCGCATCGACGACACCTTCCTGGACCCGATGCACTTCCGGCCCGATTCGGTGCTCGGCGTCGCCGGACTGATGAATGCCGCGCGCGCGGGCAATGTGGTCATCTCCAGCGCGATCGGCAATGGCGTCGGCGATGACAAGCTGACGTACGCGTATGTGCCGACGATCATCGAGTACTACCTCGGCGAGAAGCCGGTGCTGCCCAACGTCGACACCTATCGGTGCTGGCTCGACGAAGAGCGCGAAGAGGTGCTCGATCGCCTCGATGAACTGGTTATCAAGCCCGTCGAGGGCTCCGGCGGCTACGGCATCGTCATCGGACCGGTGGCCACGCCACGGGAGCTGGAGGCGACCCGGCGCAAGATCAAGTCGGATCCGCGGGGCTGGATCGCGCAGCCGGTGGTGCAGCTGTCCACCGTGCCGACCAAGATCGGAAGCGCGCTGGTCCCGCGCCACGTCGACCTGCGGCCGTTCGCGGTCAACGACGGTGACGACATCTGGGTGCTGCCGGGCGGTCTGACCCGGGTGGCATTGCCGGAGGGTTCGCTGGTGGTCAATTCCAGTCAGGGCGGCGGCAGTAAGGACACCTGGGTGCTGAGCGGACGTACCTCACCTGCCGACCGTGAGCTCGCTGGCGAGGAGTTGGTCAGCGATCCGCCGCAGTCCGACCAGCGCGAGCTGGGCCGGGAATTGACCGCGGCGCAGGCGAATCAGCAACAGCTGCAGCAACAGCAGGAACAGCGGCTGGGATCGATGTGGCAGCGGCAAAGCGGATCGACCGGGCAGCAGCAACAGGGCGGGGTGATGCGCTGATGCTGGCCCGCAATGCCGAATCCCTGTACTGGATCGGACGATACGTCGAACGCGCCGACGACACCGCCCGCATCCTGGATGTCGCGGTGCACCAGCTGCTCGAGGACGCCACGGTGGATCCGGACCGCACTTCGCGAGTCCTGTTGCGGGTATTGGGGATCGAACCGCCCGATGTCGAACTCGATGTCTGGTCGGTGACCGACCTCGTCGCGTTCAGCCATGCCCACGGCAATTCCATCGTCGATTCGATTGCCAACGCCCGCGAAAACGCCAGGGGCGCACGCGAAGTCACCTCCAGCGAGATGTGGGAGTGCCTCAACGCCACTTTTATCGGACTCACCGCGACCGAGAAGGCCGCCCGCAGCCTCGGCCCGCACGAATTCTTCCACTACATCAAGGACCGGGCGGCAATGTTCGCCGGACTCTCCGATTCCACCCTCAGTCGCGACGACGGCTACCGCTTCCTCTTGCTCGGCCGCTCCATCGAACGCGTGGATATGACCGTGCGCCTGCTGCTTTCGCGCGCGGGTGACCGCACCTCGTCACCGGCCTGGGTGACCGTACTGCGCTCGGCGGGCGCGCACGACACCTATCTGCGCACCCATCGCGGCGCACTCGACGCCAATCTGGTCGCCGAATTCATCCTGCTCGACCGGCTCTTCCCGCGTTCGGTCTTCCATTCGGTGCGAGTGGCCGAGGCCTGCCTAGCCGAACTCGACCAGCGCCCGAGCAGCCGGGTCGGCGCGCGTCACGAGGCACAGCGGCTGCTCGGCCGGGCCCGCAGCGAACTCGAATTCCTCCCGCCCGGCGCGCTGCTGGAGGATCTGCAGAACCGCCTGCTCTCACTGCAGAAGACCTGCCGTGAGGTCAGCGAGGCGATCGCATTGCAGTACTTCCACGCCGCACCGTGGGTGGCCTGGACCGATCTGCGCAGTAGTCACGATAACCATGCGCAGGTGGAGGGAGAGCTGTGAGCTGGCGGATCAGGGTGGTGCACACCACCGGTTATGTATACGACGCTCCGGTTACCAGGTCGTTCAATGAGGCTCGGCTGACCCCGCGTGCGGACAGCAGGCAGAACGTCATCCTGAACCGGGTCGAGACGGTGCCGTCCACCCGTTCCTACCGCTACACCGACTACTGGGGTACCGCGGTCACCTCCTTCGATCTGCATGCGCCGCATACCGAATTGGAGGTCACCGGGTCATCGGTGGTGGAGACCGAACCGTTCGCGGGTCCGGCCGAGGAGCTGTCCTGGGAGGAGTTGGGCTCCGAGTACATCCGTGACCGCTTCGACGAAATGCTCTCGCCCACCGCCTATGTGCCGCAGGACAAGAAGCTGGCCGCGGTCGCGCGGCAACTCGCCCGTGCAGTGCCGCCCGCGAAGGCCGTTGTGCGCGCGGCCGAATGGGTGCACGCCGAAATGAACTACATCGCGGGTACCACCTCGGTGCACACCTCGGCCGTACAGGCCTTCGCCGATCGCCGAGGCGTATGCCAGGATTACGCGCATTTGACGCTGGTGTTGTTGCGCAGCATGGGGATTCCCAGCCGCTACGTCTCCGGATATCTGCACCCCAATCCGGCCGCCGAGATCAATGCGACGGTCGCCGGGCAGTCGCACGCCTGGATCGAGGCGTGGACCGGCGCGTGGTGGGGCTACGACCCGACGAACAATATCGCCATCAATGAACAGCACATATCCGTCGGCGTCGGCCGCGACTACGCGGATGTGCCGCCGCTGAAGGGCATCTTCTCCGGCGGTGGCTCGACCGATCTGGAGGTCGTCGTGGAGATCACCCGCCTCGCCTAGCGTCGCTATCGCTTGCGGGTCGCTCGAATAGGTCGGCACCCGCGCGGGGCGTTGTAGTGCTCACCGGTCTCGCGTAACGTCCATTTCACTTCAGCCGTGATTTTCGTAGCAGGTCCCAGGCAGATCCCCGTGACCACGGGGATGATCCTCTCGGAAGGTGGCGCGTATGTCTCCCACTGCTCAGGAAGTCGTCGAGGAAGTCACCGAACTGGAGCCGACACCGGAGCCCAAGAAGTGGGCGGCCGAGGCGTTGGGCACCTTCGTCCTGGTTATCGGCGGTGTCGGCACCGCCGTGCTGGCCGGTGAGCGCGTCGGCGCACTCGGGGTGGCATTCGCATTCGGACTGTCCCTGCTGTTCCTGATGTATGCGATCGGGCCGATCTCGGGCTGCCACGTCAATCCGGCCGTGACCGTCGGACAGCTGCTGATGGGCAGGCTCTCGGTGATCTCCGCGATCGGCTATGTGATCGCACAGCTGATCGGCGGATTCCTGGCCGGGCTGGTGCTGTTCGCGATCGCCAAGAACCTGCCGTCCTATGACCGCGCGGTCAATGGGCTCGGTGCGAACGGCTGGGGTAAGCACAGCCCGTCCGCGGTGCGCGGTCCACTGGGGCAGGTGGTGATCCAGAATGGGTACGGCCTGTCGGCCACGATCATTGTCGAGGTCATGCTGACCGCGCTGCTGGTCTTCGTGGTGCTGGCCTCGACCGACCAGATCTCCGATATCCCACAGGCCGGACTGTCGATCGGTCTCACGCTCACGGTCATCCACCTGATCTCGATCCCGGTGGATAACACCTCGGTGAACCCGGCCCGCAGCCTCGCCGTCGCCTTCTATCAGGACGGCGCCGGTCCCCAGGTCTGGGCGTTCGTCGTCTTCCCGCTGATCGGTGGTGTACTCGGCGCTCTGGTCTACGGCGTGCTGTTCGGCCGCTCCCGCGAGATGGTGTCCTGACCGCCTCCCCGCGCCTCAGGCCGGCCGGTGAGTGCCGCGAGCGTTGCGTTGTGGACCAGGTGGTCGATGCTGGTTGAGCGAGTTCGTCCCCGGCGAGCTACCCATGTAATTGCGAGATCAGTTGTTGCGTGGACATTCTCGTGGCTGCCCAGGTCGATCAGACCGGGACGTGCTATGCCGCCTGGTGCTTTTCGGTCCCAGCGTCGCAGGTCAGGGCGACCAGTGCGGGCAGCGGGAACAGCAGTAGCAACAGGTTGGGCACCCACCACAGTGGGCTGAAATCCGCACGCAACGTCCAGAATGCGAGGGCTTGCAGTCCGGCCACGCAGGTCAAGGTCAGCGAGACGGTCATCAGCGTGCGCCAACCGGGTGCGCGACACAGGCTGGCGAGCCCGGTGCCGCTGGCCGCCAGATCGAGCAGCACGAACGAGTTGTTCCAATCGGTCAGTATCGGATCGGTGTAGTCCTTATATGCCCATTCGGGCGGGATGACGTGCGCGAAGGCGATCGCCCAGTAGAGCAGGAAGCCGACATCGGTGATCAGCATGGCGATCTTCGTCGGCCCGAGAACCCGATTCATGATGGCACCCGATTCCCCGTTAGTGCCAGGCGTATTCGGCGCACAGACGATGTGCGACCAGGTCGAAGGTCTTGCGCGCCAGGATCGCGCCCTCGCGGCGGATGCCGTCCTCCGGCACGTCGAGGACCCGGTCGAGGCGGACCCAGCTCGGCCTGCCCTCGTGATCCCAACTGCCGCCGCCGATTCCGATCCAATTCCGGTCGTACGCGCGCTCCGGATTCGACGACAGCATCAGGCCGAGCAGGGTCCTGCGGTCGCGCCCGACGACGAGTACCGGGCGGTCCTTGCCGTTATTCGGATCCTCCTCATAGGGCACCCAGGTCCACACGATCTCGCCGGGATCGGCGCGGCCGTCCAATTGCGGGCAGTAGACGATCTGCCTGGCCCGCTCGCCCGTCGGCACCGGGGCCGAGGCGGCCGGACGAATCGCCACCGCGGGCGCCTTGCGGGTCGCCAGCGAGCCGACCGCACGTTCGAGCAATGACGAACGCTGCAGCTTGTCGACCAGCTTCGGTCCCTGCTCCTTGACGATCTTGGGACTCTGCGCCTTCGCGATGAGGCCTAGCTGCTTGCCGATCGAGTTCCAACTTCGGGCCATCCTTGGATGGTAACGGCGCGGTCTCGTCTTCTCATCCGCACCGCCTACCGGTCGGTAGCACTGCCGGTTTGCGGTCGCGGTCGCGGTCATGGTGACGTGCGCGTGGACGATTCGCGCATCATGCTCAGCTGTGCTGGTGTGTCCGTAGTGAAAACGGTTGCAGCACCGGATATCTGCTGACGGAGACGGTATCGAGGTCGCGATCGGCGCCGATCCGCGCGACCGAGTCCAGCATGCGTCGCACCCGATTCTGGAATTCGGCCGCGTCGCGCGTGTCGTACCAGACCATGGGGTCGGTGAGCGCCGCCGCCGGAAACTGTTCCTCGACAATGGCATCGATGGCGGGCGCGTCCGGTGTGATCGCCCGGACCACCACGTTCTGGGTATAGCCGAACGTCGACTGCGTCTCGATGGCCACTGCGGTGTGCTCGTGCTGCCAGCGTCGCAGCCATTCGTCGGGGGTGAGTTCGGCGGGGCGGCGCAGAAAGGCCAGATTGCCGAAGCCGTCGGTGCGTGTCGGGACCGCATCGTCGAGCCGCAGCGGCACGGACTCGGTCACCAGGTAGCCGTGTGCCGCCGTGGCGCAGGCACCGAGTATCTCCGCCGCGGCGGTGGCCGCGGGACCGTAGCTCTGCTCGACCCAGATGGTGACGACGGCGGCGATCGGCGGATCCAGCGTGACCATGCGCATCAGCGCGCCCTGGACCGCCGCATCGCGGACATAGACCGTGACACCCGCCGCGCCGATGTCGACCAGGCGCGCGGCCACGGTGGTGCGCAGCGATTCGCACCACGAGTCGGTCGCGTCGGAATCGGACCGGCGCAGAACGAAGACCAATTTCTCCACACGCCGAACCTAAGGCCGCGAAACTGCGGGTGTGCGAGATTCGTCCGATTGCCGGGACGGATTCGGCGATGTCGCGCAACCTGGTTCGCCGCGCGCGCATTCTCCGCTAGAGTCTGCGAAATTCGTCGTGCGGAAGGTATCCAGCTGTGCAGCCGCAGGTCTTTCCGGGAACCTACGAGGACGGACACGGTATCGAGCGCATCATGTGGCGGATCGGGCCATCGCGGCACTGGGGTCCGAACCGCTTCGATATCCGAACCGTGATCCGGGGCGTCCCTGTGGCGGGTCCGGATTTCGACGCACTCGGCCCCTATGACCGGGATGCCGCACTTCGGGTCGGGCTGCCCATCGACGAATGGGATGCCATCTCCGGCTGCGCCTTCTCCGGCGAGTTGCCCGGCACGGTGCAGGTGGGCGCCGAGCGGCGACCCGGTCCGATCCATTTCCGGCTGACACTGCCGCCGGGTGGGACCGGTGAGTCACTGCAGCTCGCCGTCGAGATCGATGGGCAGACCTATCAGGCCGCGGACCGGTACTTCGAGGACGCGCTGTTCCGACTCGGACAGCAGTTTCCCGATGACGTCCGCCTGATCTCCTGCATGACGTGCCTGTTCTCCGACTACTCGCCATACGGTCACGGCCTTACCGGCATGTGGTGTCATCGCGAGGCCAGGGACAAGTACCTCGCGGTCCGCTCCAAGGACGACTATTTCGAGGTGCCGGTCACCGAGCAGGTACCCGAGACCTATCTGTGCGCAGACTACGAGCGACGCATCCCCGGCACCGGCTATCGCGGCTGAAAAAGGCGGTTCGGAACGCAGAACGGTGCACCGCTGACAGGGGCTTTACCGTGCGCATGGGACGATGGACGGCAGTTTGCCGATACCCATGAGGAGTGGAGTGCCCGCCAGCTTCGCCGACACGACGTTCACCGATCCCGCCCGGATCCGGAACTTCTGCATCATCGCGCACATCGACCATGGCAAGTCGACGCTGGCCGACCGCATGCTGCAACTGACCGGAGTGGTCGAGGAGCGGGCGATGCGCGCCCAGTACCTGGACCGAATGGATATCGAGCGCGAGCGCGGCATCACCATCAAGGCCCAGAACGTCCGACTGCCCTGGCAGGTCGACGGCACCGACTACGTCCTGCACCTCATCGATACGCCCGGTCACGTCGACTTCACCTACGAGGTGTCGCGCGCGCTCGAGGCGTGTGAGGGCGCGGTGCTGCTGGTCGACGCGGCGCAGGGCATCGAGGCGCAGACGCTGGCGAATCTGTACCTGGCGCTGGACAAGGATCTGACGATCATCCCGGTGCTCAACAAGATCGATCTCCCGGCCGCGGATCCGGATCGCTACGCGGGCGAGATCGCGCACATCATCGGCTGCGAACCCGAGGACGTGCTGCGGGTCTCCGGTAAGACCGGTGTCGGTGTGCCGGAACTGCTGAACAAGGTCATCGAGGCGGTGCCAGCGCCGGTCGGCGATCCGGACGCACCGGCACGCGCCATGATCTTCGACTCGGTCTACGACACCTACCGCGGCGTGGTCACCTATGTCCGGGTGGTGGACGGCAAGATCATTCCGCGCGAGAAGATCAAGATGATGTCCACCGGCGCGACGCACGAACTGCTCGAGGTCGGCATCGTCTCTCCGGAACCCAAACCCACCCAGGGTCTGGGTGTCGGCGAGGTCGGCTATCTGATCACCGGCGTGAAGGATGTGCGCCAGTCGAAGGTCGGCGATACCGTGACCTCCGCGCGCGCAGGTGCGACCGAACCGCTCACCGGCTACCGCGAGCCGCGCCCCATGGTGTACTCCGGTCTCTACCCGGTCGACGGCTCGGACTACCCGGACTTGCGCGACGCACTGGACAAGCTCCAGCTCAACGACGCCGCACTGACCTACGAGCCGGAGACCTCGGTGGCCCTCGGCTTCGGATTCCGGTGCGGGTTCCTCGGTCTGCTGCATATGGAGATCACCCGCGAGCGGCTGCAGCGCGAATTCGATCTGGATCTGATCTCCACCGCGCCCAACGTGGTCTACAAGGTGCAGATGGAGGACGGCGCCGAACACGTCGTGACCAATCCCTCGTACTGGCCCGAGGGCAAGGTCCGCCATGTGTACGAGCCGGTGGTCAAGTGCACCATCATCTCGCCGAGCGAATTCATCGGTTCGATCATGGAACTGTGCCAGGCACGTCGCGGTGAGCTCGGCGGTATGGACTACCTGTCCGAGACCCGCGTCGAACTGCGCTACACCATGCCGATGGCCGAGATCATCTTCGACTTCTTCGACTCGCTGAAATCGCGCACCCGCGGCTATGCCAGCCTCGATTACGAGGAGGCGGGTGTGCAGGAGTCGGCGCTGGTGAAGGTGGACATCCTGCTGCAGGGCGAGGCGGTGGACGCGTTCTCGGCGATCGTGCACCGCGATGCCGCCCAGGCCTACGGCCACAAGATGACCACCAAACTGCGTGAACTCATCCCGCGCCAGCAGTTCGAGGTGCCCATCCAGGCCGCCATCGGCTCGAAAATCATTGCCCGCGAAAACATCCGCGCCATCCGCAAGGACGTTCTCGCCAAGTGCTACGGCGGTGACATCAGCCGCAAGCGCAAACTGCTCGAGAAGCAGAAGGAAGGCAAGAAGCGCATGAAGACGATCGGCCGCGTCGACGTCCCCCAGGAAGCCTTCGTAGCCGCCCTGTCCTCCGACGCCGCCGCTGACAAGCCCAAGGGCCAGAAGTAGGGCCGGCCGCTCGGCGTCGAGAGCAGAACTGAGAGATACAGCCAGCCGGACAACGGCGAATACCTTGATGTGCACAGGTATGCCATCGGGCTCGCGGTGACGCTACCGCACCCGGTAGGGGTCACGCTCGACACGGCACCGCTGCGGGATTGGATCAGCTGAGTTCAGCCTGTTCGGTTGGCGATGCGGACGAGCAGACGGGTGCCACCGTGTGGTCGAGGAATGAGTTCAGCTGTGCCGGAATGGAGTTCGGCCTGTTGGCGGACGAGGGCGAGGCCTAAGCCGGAGCCGGGGGAGCCGGGGCCTTTGGTGAAGCGGTCGAAGGCGGTGGGGCGGAGGGGTTCGGGGATGCCGGTGCCGTCGTCGTCGATGATGATCTCGACTTGGGCGGGGGCGTCGGAGGCGTTGTGGGGGAAGGTGTTCGGATCGGCCGGGTGCACATGGGCCTTCGGATTCGCACCATTCGGATCGGCAAAGGTCGCGTCACCTGGGCTTGTGGCGGCGGTGCTCGGATCGGCACGGCCTGGACCAGCCGCGCTCGGCTCAGTAGGGCTCGCCTCGGCGGTGCTCGGATCGCAGCATCGGGCGGCGATGGTGATGGTGCGGGCGTGACCGTGTTGTACGGCGTTGGTGACGGCGTTCGTGACGATCAGCATGAGGCCGCCGGGTAGACCGGTCACCGTGATCGGGGCGCATTCGGTGAGGTCGATATGTGTGTCGGGGTGTCGGCGGCGGGCATCCTGTACCGCGCGGTCGAGGGTTTCGCAGAGTTCGAAGGGCTCGAAGGCGTCGGATTCGGTGAGTTCGCCGACCGCGAGTCGTTCCAGATCGGTCAGGGTGTTCTCGATGTGGCGCTCGGCGAGCAGCACGTCGGCGAGTACCGCGCGCTGCTGCTCGGCGGGTAATTCCTTGGTGGCCAGGACTTCCAGGTCGGTGCGCATCGCGGTCAGCGGTGTACGCAGCTCATGGGCGCAGACCGCGGCGAAGTCCCGGGCGCTGGCCAGCGCGCGATTGGTGGCACCGTGCGCCGCCTCCAGCCGCGCCAGCATTCGGGTGATGGCGTCGGAGAGTTCCTCGGCCTCACGCGCGCCGCGGCCGGACAATGGCGGCAGTTTCTCCAGGGTGTCGATGCCGTGCGTGGCGGTGGCCAGTTTCCGCAGCGGTCGGGCGGCGTAACCGGCCAGGAACCAGCCGAGCGCGGCGGCCAGCAGCACGCCGCCGACCGCGACGGACAGGCCGATCAGCTGGCTGCGCCGGATCGCCGAGTCGACGGCGGCGCGGTTCGGGCGCAACACCACGGCGAGCCCGGGCGCTCCGGCGACCGGGGCGACAGCGTTGTCGGCGAACTGGACCACATGCGGCGGAGCAGTCGGAAGTGGTATGGGCGCAATGCCTTCTGGTAAGGGCAGCGGGGGTAATACATCGAGCGGCTGACCGGGAGACGCCACGATATCCGCGGGCCGCGCGACCCGGACGTTCATCGTCGACACCGTCTGATCCAGCTGCCGTGAACTCGCGGTGGTGAGCAGTGCGAAGTACGCGACCCCGAGCACGACCGCCACCAGCGCGGCGACAACACCCGACACCAGCGCCACCCGGGCGCGCAACGATAGCGACACCTTCGGCGCCTTCACGCTTCCTCCCGCAGGACGAAACCCACTCCGCGCACGGTGTGGATGACCCGTGGCGCACCGTGTACCTCCAACTTCCGCCGTAAATAGGAGACGAACACATCCACCACATTGGTGTCGGTGGTGAAGTCGTAGCCCCAGACCGCGGACAGGATCTGCTCGCGGCTGAGCACGATGCCGGTGTTGTCGGCCAGCAGTGCGAGCACCTCGAATTCTCGTTTGGTCAGCTCCACCTGCTGTCCGCCGGCGAAGACTCGATGTCCGGCCCGATCGATCCGCACCTGTCCGATCTGGCGGTGGCCGTCGCCGGACGGCTGGACGGCCGCCGGCCGACGGCGCAGCAGTGCGTGCAGCCGGGCGACCAGCTCACCGAGGTCGAAGGGTTTGGTCAGGTAGTCGTCGGCGCCGCGCTCCAGGGCGGCGATGCGATCGCTGACCGCGGTACGGGCGCTGAGCACGCAGATCGGAATGTCGTTGCCCATCGCGCGCAATGCCGTAACCACACCCGCCCCATCGAGATTCGGCATATTCACATCGAGCACCATGGCGTCCGGTTCGGTCCGGTGGACCATGGCCAGCGCCTCGGCCCCGTCACCCGCGGTGACCACCTCGAAGTCGGACAGTTCGAGCCCGCGCCGCAGCGACGCGAGAACTCGAACCTCATCGTCGACGACCAAGATGCGCTGTCCACCCGTCATCCGGCCAACCCCCTCGTCGAATCGCTGCCGTCATGGGGCCACGATAGAGCCGCTGCGTGCTCAGCCGCCGCTGCTGCCGGTCGGCGCCGGTTGCGCGGGGTGGACCTGCACGACGCCGGGCCCGCGTTCGATGATCACGTGCGAACCACCGGGCTGTGCGGGGCCGCCCGGCCCGGACGGATCGATATCCGGGCAGCCGGGCAGCGGGGCGCCCGGTGGCAGCGGTGTGGCCGGAACGACGACCTGCGGCCCCGGCCCGCCCTGGATCACCACGTGCGGGTCGCCGGGAGCGATCAGCACACACGTCACGGTCGGGCCGCCGCCCGGCTGCGGTGGCTGGGCCGAGGCGGCGCCCGCGACCAGCGTGGCCGCGGTGGCGGCGAATGCCGTTCCGGTGACGATGGCGACGGTGCGGGCTCGGCCGCGGCCGAGGGGTGCGGTCATGATGCGATCTCCTTCGCGTCGGTGCCGGGTCGTCCCGGCGAGATAGACGCTAGGGAGCCGAACTTCACCGTCTCTTGAGCAATTGTTAGAGATCTCTTGCGGCGCATCGAAAGGGCTGTACGGGTCGCCATCCGACGAGTTAGTGTCGTCGGCAAGCCGCACCGCGCGGTTCGGAGTGCACGATCGGGTCCAAATGACGACGCCTGCACCCGGTTTGGGATGCCCGCAGAATCAGGGCTTCCGTTCTGGTTTCTCCAATGGCAAGGTTGTGTTGCTTGTCACAGTCGCATTCTTTGCGGACCTGCAGAATGTGACAGTTGGGTTTTCCGGAATATCGTTAAGTGATCTTCACTCGGTCTGCCCGGCGTGGTGAGGATGCTGGAAACCTGAGAGTGGAGCTTGCATGACGAGTGACCTGCCCTTCGACAGCGATGACACCGATGCTGACGACCGTGCGGGAGATACCGCCTATCGCGTCGCCACCGGCGTCGCGCGGGTAGCGAGGGCGGGGGCGTACGTCACCGGTGGCGCCCTGGTCGCTGCCAACGGCGGTACCGCGCCCGTGCATCCCGGTGGGCAACGGCTCGACAGCTGGACCTCGGCCTACTCTCGTGATCCCGATGCGGACGCGCCGAGCCCGGTGGTGACCTTCCCGGATCCGGATCCGAATTGGGTACCGCCCGCGCCGATTCACGCGCAGACGCCGACACCTCGTGATATCGCCGTCAATGCTCCGTTCACCATCCCGAACGCGCCGAACCCCGGTCTGCACATCGGCTCGCCGCCGCCGCAGCAGCACGCGCCGCAGCCGTGGCAGGACGCCGCCCATGGCAACGGTCACCAGCCCGGACTCGGCCTCGGTGCCGAGAGCGAGCGGTCCGGACTCGATCTGCGCGGCGAGACGCCGCAGTCCGGACTCGATTTCGGCACCGACCACGCGGGCGGTGGCTTCGGCGGCGCACCCGGACTCGACTTCGGCCAGGGCGGTTTCGGGCTGCCCGGCCACGGTCTGGGGCAGGAGGGACACGGCTTCGGGCTGCCCGGCCCGAACGGCTTCGTCGCACCCGGCTCGAACCCCTTTGTCCTGCCCCGCGTTCCGGTGGCCGGTACGCCCGGCGACACCGCGACCGCGGAACCGGTCAGCGAGGCCGAGGACTCCGACGGCAGCAGCACCGCGGACACGGGCGGTGGCCTTCCGTACTTCGGCGGCAATATGTTTCACACCGGCGCGCCCGCGGGCAGCGGTGATCTGTTCCACGGCACCGACGCGTTCCACGGCACCGACGCGTTCCATGGTGCGGACGCGTTCCACGGCGCGGATATGTTCCATGGCATCGGAAATCCGGATGCCGTCGGCGTATTCCTCAACGCGGACGCCAGTTTCAGCGTGCACACCGAACTCGAAGTGGACTTCGGCGTCGGCCCGAACGGGATGTACCTGAACACGCAGTCCAAGGTCGAGGTCAACGGCGCGCTGAAGGTCGAGACCGGTGCGGGTCGGGTCGGCGACAATATCGACCGGTTCTCCGACTGGCTCGGCCAGACCCCCGGCACGACCGGACGTTCGGGGCTGGACCAGACCGGCACCTCGGGACACAGCCCGAGCAGCGCGGCCACCACGCAGCCTGCCGGATCCGTCTCCCAGTACTCTTCCGCCGCACAGCCCGTCGCGGTGCAGCCCGCCCAGCCGTTCGTCGCACCGGTCGCCCCGATCGCACCGGCCGTCGTGCCGCCGGCACCGGTGGTCGCGCCCGCCGCGGTCGCCGCGCCGGTCGCGGCCACCCCGCTGCAGACCACGATCCAGCCGGATGTGGCGAGCACCCCGGTCGCCAATGTGCTCGTGGCGCCGACGGGTCCGTCGCCGCTGACCGCGCCCGCCGCAGTGGTGCCCGCGCTGTTCGAGCCCAGGCCCGCACCGGCCAAGCCCGTCCTCGTCGACGATTCGCATGCGCCGCACACGCCGCTGACCAACACCCCGACCACCATCACCAAGACGGTGCCGGTTCCGGTCGTCCCCGGCGACAGCACCGGGCATCCGACCAAGGTGCCCGACTCTGGCAACACCAAGACCCCCGGTGCCACCCTCCCCGGCACCGACATCACCGGCACGACCAAGATCCCGGGCACCCAGGCGCCGACCACGCACGCGCCGAGCACAAATGTGCCCAGCACCAACGCGCCGAGTCACACCGCACCCCCGACTGTGCCGGACGATGACGATGTGACGCTGCCCAGCACCGGCCACGGTGGCGCCACCACCCCGAGCACCGGCCACGGCGGGGCGCCCCCCAGCACCGTCAACGGCGGGACCGGCGGCAACTCGGCGCCGACCACGCACACTCCGCCGACGGTGGACATCCCGACCAACGAGCCGACGGTTTCGGTGCCCACGGTCACCCACGGAGCGCCGACCGTGGACATCGACATCCCGACCGCGAATTCCCCCGCGCCGATCCCGACTCAGACCCACGTGCCGGCCCCGACGATGCCGGCACCGGTCACCCCGATGCAGCCGCCGATCGACGTCAAACCGCATCCGATCGCCGCGGAGCTCGGCGGCCCGGCCGACTTCGCGCATCCGGTATACGAACCCGACCACTCGGCGCTGACCATGATCGCCGGTGGTCTGTCCACCCCGCTGCTGCCCGATGCGGCCGTCGACGACGGCCACCACCTGGCATCGGGCTTGGACATCGCCCTGATCTAGGAATCAGGATGGGGGTCGCGCGCACCCGTCGCGCTGGCGCATGTCATCGTCGAATGCGAAATCCGTACGACAGTTAGGAGGAGGGTTGTCCGCCGCAGCCGGGCTGGAGGCCGCCACGGTGAAACACCCGCAGGTCATGGCGCCGGTGATCGGAATTCTCGATCAACTGCAGGAGATGACCCGCTCCGCCGGCCGGGACGACCTCAGCGGCCGACTGAATATGGTGCGGGCCAGGGTCGGTGACCCGCGGCTGCGCTTGGTGGTCGTCGGTGCGTCCAAGAACGGTATGAGCACCCTGGTCAACGGTTTGATCGGGGCCAGGGTCAGCGCTACCGAGAGCGCGCTGAGCGTGCCGGTGATCGCCGAGTACGGACCGGAGCCGACCGCGGTGCTGGTGAAATCGCTCGGCGCCGGCCGCATCGAACGTCAGTCGGTCGATCCGCTGGATCCCGGTCCGGCATTGGCCGCCGACGGGGTGATCCGCGCCGAATTCACCGAGCCGAGTCCGCTGCTGGCCGATGGCGTGGTCCTGATGGACGCACCCGGCGGCAATGGCGAGGACCACACCACCTGGTCGATGATCGCCGCCGCCGATGCCGTGCTCTACGTCGGTGACGCCGGAACCGAGTTCACCGCGGAGCAGATCGCTTATCTGGACCGCATCCAGCAGATCTGCCCCATGGTGGTCTGCGTGCTGAACAAGATCGACCTGCACCCGCACTGGCAGCACACCCAGCAGCGCAATCGCGAGCTGCTGGACGCGGCCGGACTCGGCTTCGCGGTGGCCCCGGTTTCGGCGCTGCTGCACCAGCAGGCGGGCAACTACCAGCGCGATATCGAATCGGGCGTACCTCAGCTCGTCGACCATCTGCGCGACTACGTGGTGGCCAGGGCCGACACCCTGGTCCTGACGGCCGCGGCCAATGACATCCGGCTGGTCTCCGACCATCTCGCGGTGACCCTGCGGACCGAGGCCGAGGCGCTGCGCGATCCGCGCCGCCGGGTGGAGATCACCGAACAACTGGTGGCCGCCCGCGACCAGGCCGATCAGCTACGGCAGCGCTCGGCCAACTGGCAGGTCACCCTCGGCGATGGCAGCACCGAGTTGATGGCCGATATCGAACACGATCTGCGGCACCGGTTGCGCAGTCTGGTCCGCGACGCCGAGGCCGAGATCGCCCAGACCGATCCGGCTCGGCGCTGGAAGGATTTCGGCGCCGATCTGGACGCGCGCATCTGCGAGGCCGTCGAAGAGAATTTCGTGATGGCGCACTACCGGGCGGTGGAACTGTCCGAGCAGGTGGCCGCCAAATTCCCGGCCGATCACCGCACCCCGCCACTACCGGACCTACGCCTGCACAATCCCGGTGAAGTGCTCGGGCCCGTCGCGCCGCTGGATTCCCTGACCAGTGCGAAAGCCGGTGTGCTCGCGCAATTCCTGACCGTTATGCGCGGCTCCTACGGTGGTCTGCTGATGGTGGGCGTGCTGACCAGTCTGCTGAAAATGCCGCTGGTGAACTGGTATTCGGCCGCCGCTGCGCTGCTGCTCGGCGGGAATGCGCTCTGGGACGATCGCAAGGCGCGCAAGCAGCGCCGCCAGGCCGAGGCGAAGGTCTCGGTGGCCAGGCTGATGGACGACGTGGTCTTCCAAGTCGGCAAGGAATCGCGAAATCGGTTGCGCGCACTGCAGCGCACGTTGCGCGACCACTTCACCGATATCGCCACCGATGTGCTGCGCACCGCCGACGAGCGGTTGCGCGTGGCGGAGGTGGCCTATGGGAAGTACGGCGATCACCGCGAGGAGCGGATCGCCGACCTCGATGTCCAGCTCGGCAAGCTGCGCGGACTGCGCGCCGATGCCGATGGCATCAGCGCGGCCGCGTAGATATCTGTCAGGACGGGTGAATCGCCGGTGTGTGCGCCGGTTGGAACATGCCGCTGGTGTGTGCCTGCTCGGCCCTGATCACATGCGTCACCGCGTTGATCAGTGCCAGATGGGTGAAGGCCTGCGGGAAATTGCCGAGGTGGCGTCCACTGCGCGAATCGATTTCCTCGGCATAGAGCCGCAGCGGGCTGGCATAGCCGAGCAGGCGCTCGCACAGGTGCCGGGCCCGTTGCACTTCGCCGATTTCCACCAGCGCGGAGACCAGCCAGAACGAACAGATGGTGAAGGTGCCCTCGGCTCCGGACAAGCCGTCGTCGGTGGTCTCGGTCCGATAGCGCAGCACCAGACCGTTTTCGGTGAGCCGGTCGGCGATCGAGAGCACGGTGGCGCGCACCCGGTGGTCGGTGGGCGGCAGGAAACGGTTCAGCACCACCAACAGCAGTGACGCGTCCAGCGTGTCGCCGCCGTAGGTCTGGGTGAAGACACCGTTGTCGTTCACGCCATTGGTGAGGACATCGGCTTTGATCTGGTCGGCAATGGCGTACCACTCGGTGGCGCGTTCGTATTCGCCGTGCAATTCGGCCAGTTTCGCGCCGCGGTCCAGCGCCACCCAGCACATCACCTTCGAGGAGGTGAAATGCTGTGGCTCGCCGCGGACTTCCCAGATGCCGCGATCGGGCTCGCGCCAGCGCTTGATGGTCGCCTCGACCTGGCGCTCCAACAGTGGCCACAGCGATTCCGGCACCTGCTGGCGGGACTTCACGTGCAAATACACCGCGTCCAGCATGGTGCCCCAGATATCGTGCTGGTCCTGGTTGTAGGCGCCATTGCCGATGCGCACCGGTTTTGCGCCGTCGTAGCCGGTCAGATTGTCGAGTGTGCTCTCGGCGAGTTCACGTTCGCCGCCGATGCCGTAGAGCACCTGCAGCGGAACGGGTTCGCCGTTATCGCCGGTGGTGGCGTCTCGCAGGAACGCGAAGAAGTCGTTGGCCTCGCGGTCCAGGCCGAGGGTGTACAGGCCCCACAGCGCGAAACTGGAATCGCGCACCCAGGTATAGCGGTAGTCCCAGTTGCGTTGACCGCCAGGGGTTTCCGGTAGGGAGGTGGTGGCGGCGGCCATCAGCGCACCGGTCGGCGCGTAGGTGAGTCCTTTGAGCGTCAGCGCGCTGCGCTGCAAGTAGTTGCGCCACGGATGATCCGGGAAATCGCCGAGGGTGATCCACTGCCGCCAGCACTCGGTGGTCTGCCACATCTTCTGCGCCGCGTCCTCGAAGGTGCGCGGTGCGGGCAACTCCGACCAGGTCAGTGCGACGAACACCTCGTCGCCCTCCTTCATCCTGGTCCTGGCGCGCGCCTCCCGGCCCTCCAGACCCAGCCGCAGGTCGGTGGTCAGCACCAGGTTCGGGCCCGCGGTCGGGTCGAGCGTGCGCACCGCGGTCGCCTCCTCGTAGACCTTGCCGGTGTACTCCCAGTGGGCCGGGGCGCGGTGGTAGTCGAAGGCGGGTTCGCAGCTCATCTCCAGCTCGACCGTGCCGTTCACGCATTTCACCGTGCGCAGCAGGACGTGCTCGGCGTCCCAGTCCATCGGCGTGCGGCGATGGGTCTTGCTGCGCTGCTCATTGTTGTGCCATGGGCCGAGCACAAGGGCGTCGCGCACGATCAGCCAGCCCGTCTCGCTCTGCCAGGTGGTTTCCAGGATCATGCCGCCCGGCAGATACCGGCGCGCGGCGGGCACATTGACCCCGTACGGGCCGATCCGGAAGTGTCCGGCGCTGCGGTCGAGCATCGCGCCGAAGATGCTCGGCGAATCGGGCCGGGGCACACACATCCACTCGACCGAGCCATTGCTGGCGATCAGGCAGCTCGTTTCACAGTCGGACAGGAATGCGTAATCGTCGATCGGCGGATAGGTGGCGTGGCGACCCACCTTCAGCTGACTGAGCGCGGGCAGGTCGTCAGGCTCGTCGACGGTCAGATCATCGGTAGACGCCATACCTCATCTTCGGTCCGTTGAAGCATCTCGTCCACCGACAGCGCCGAGTTCGACCCGACGATCGGTCGACGCCATGGCCCGAGGCGTGACGATGACGACCTACGTGACCAGTACGGAACGAGTCTTACGAGCGAACACGCCGCGCTTAAGGCGCGGCCATGGGACAGAGCTAGGCTGGGGGCGTGCACAGTATCGCAGGATGGTGGGACGGCTTCGAGCTGTGGATCGCGGGGTTGCCGTTCATCCCGCAATTCATCGTGGTGCTGGTCGGTATGGTCCCGGTCAGCTTCGCCATCGCCTATGTCCTGGATCGCGTACTGCGGGTCTCCCTGCAACTGCTCGGCCGCAATAGCGAGTCTGTGACGGCCGTGACATCTGCTGTGACAGCCCTGACACCTGAGGATGTCGTGACCGCGGAACCCACCCTGATTCCCGAACTCGTCGGGCCGCCGGTCCCGGTGCGCGAGATCGCACAGAGCGGAGCGCTTTGATGCCGCGCTCACGGGTTCAGCTCGCTCTCGTCGCTCTGCTGGTTCTCATCGTCATCGCGTGGTTGTTCACGCGCTGACATCGTGCTCGGGGCGAGGTATCCCGACAACGATTGTCCGAACGAGACCGTCACCACATTGCCCGAGGGCGCTATCGGTATTCGGCCTGTTCGCGGGGCAGCCTGTCGAGGATTTCCCGTAGCAGGCTGCCGTGCTCGGCCAGCGTTGTCTTCACTTCCGCGAACTCGTCGCGCACTTCCCGCCGCAGATCATTGACGTCTTCCGGAGTGAGGTGTCTGTTCATTCGGTAGGTTCGGTTGCTTTCGGTTCGAATACGTCGATGGTGCCCGGTTGGATGTCGGTTACCAACCCGGCCTCGACCAGCGCTTCGAGTAGTGTCCCGATGTCCTCGCCCTTGAACGCGATCATCTGGGCATAGGAGAACGGGGTGCCGGTCCGGCCGTCCGGGTAGACGGGGCTCCAGGTGCCGTCGTCGTGTTGCAGCCACGCGCTGGGTTCTTCGACGGGTTCCGGGGTCCGTTCCGGTAGGTTCCGCAGACCATCGGCCAGGCGGGCGAGCTCGATTTCGTTGAGATGCCCCTCGTTCATATCGTGCCTTGCGAATGCTCTTGGGGTGCGAGGCATTCCGCCCAGTACTCGTGTCGTACCGCGTCCCACAACCGGGACAGCCGCGGGAACTGCTCACGCATCTGCGCCAGGTCCGGTGCGGCGGCCACAGTGCTTACCGACATCAGCGGTTGCGATTCGGATGCGTTGCGCACCAGCATCATTCGAATGTGTTGGCGGTCGAGCCGCCAGATCGCCTGCCAGCCGTCTACCTCCGTGCGATGCTCGCTCATCCCGGGCTCCGGCGCTACCCGTGGCCGCCGACGTTCGTACCCGCACTGGGGACCGGTAATCCCAGCTCCGAGAGCCGGTCCAGCACCTCGCACAGGGTTCGATACGTCGGCCCGCCAGCTACGAGTGGCTCGCTGCCCAGGGGCGGGAACCGGATACCCCGCGCGGCGGCTCGTTCGCGCGGAGTCAGCGATTGCGGCGCGAGTCGGCCCGCGTCGACCAGCGTGTAATACGCCGCCGCCTTCCACACACACCGCCCGAGGCGGCAGGCGCGTTGGGCGCGCATCTGCTCGTGCGCCAACTCGATATCGGCGTACCCGCACACCCCGGGCGGTATCACGATCGTGTTCTCGTCGGACATCACGCCGCCCCTGCCTCGACGGTGGCCGTGCGCACGGTCCGCGCCCATGTCGTTGCGGGGCATACGGTTTCGAGGTCGAAGTCCTCGCAGACCCGCGCGGGTTGGTTGTCGACGTGGGCCAAATCGAAGACCCCGATCGCCACCGCACCCAGCCCCGCCGCGATACCGAGCGCGTAGCCGATCGGATCGGGGGCATCCTGCGGGGGACGCACGGTATAGATGTACTGATAGCCAAGGGCGCGGGCATGCCGTTGGATCGCGACAGCGTGCCGGGGTGCGTCCAGTCCCGACACCTCACCGCGCACCAAGCCGACCGCCTTCGGTCGAGTACCGTCATATCCTGTAACTGCTTCTGTCACTTGTTCGTTCGTCATGGTCCTGATGCCTTCGATAGTGAGGGAACCTCGCAGTCCGACGCCTCCTGCCCGAACCCGAGTTCCGGCTGTTCAGCCTTCTGCGTTGCTCGGCTGTGGCCATATGGTGGCGCGCGTCGGTCGCGGCGCGGGGTCTCTGTGTGCGGGTCCAGAGAAGAGGCGCAAACGCCCAGCATGATTCTTGAGAGTCATCTAGCCTGGCTCTCCGACTGAGAAACATTTGGTGTATCGGTTGAGAAAGCAGGGGGCCAATAATGCCGAGCAAGGCAGACCTCAGCAGCACGACACTTCCGCGTCGTCAGCTGGGGCGAGCACTACGAGATGCGCGCCAGGCGCGAGGTTTGACACTTGATCAGGTAGCGGCAGCGACCAGGATCAGCCGCGCTACGCTGAGTCGAATCGAGTTGGGGCAGTACGCGAGGGTCCGGGATATGGAAGTCGATTACCTCAGCCGGTACTACTGCCTACCGGAAGCGCGGATCGACTACCTGAAAGCGCTTGCGAGCGAAGCCAGTACCAAGGTGTGGTACCAGGACTATCGGCACCTGATCTTGCCACGATTCAACACGTATCTAGAGCTGGAATCGTTCGCGTCGGAATTCTGGTTCTATCAGCCGATCGTCATACCCGGTCTGCTGCAAACAGCGGACTATGCCCGGACTTTGGAACGGCTGCACCGGCCGGACGACTCGCTGGACGAGATCAATAACCGGGTGGATCTCCGAATGCAGCGGACGAGAATTCTCGCCCGACAGCACCTGCCGGTTCGAGCGGAATTCTTGTTGCAGGAGAACATTCTCTACACGCTCGTTGGATCCAGCCAGATCATGGGCACCCAGCTGCGGCACATTGCCGATCTGAGTACCCGCGACAACGTGACGATCCGTGTGCTTCCGTTCACAGCTGGTCTCCCGACCGGGAGCGTGATGCCGCCACACATCTTGCTCGACTTTCCCGACAACGAACCCTCTGTGGTTCACACCGAAGCTGCCATTGGCACAATGACATTCGATGACGCCGAAGATGTGAAGCGCTTTCGCGCACTCCACGAAACTCTCCAACAAGCTTCGCTGGAAGAACAGCCATCTCGGGATCGAATCAGGAAAATAGCAAGGAGATACGAACAGTGATTATCGGTCTAGTCGGCGCACAGTGGTTCAAATCGACGCATAGTGGCGGTCAGCAGGAATGCGTCGAAGTAGCCTGGCTGGAAGCCGGGCACGTCGGCGTCCGAGACTCGAAGAATCCCAACGGCCCAGCGCTGGTGTTCACCCCCAGCGAGTGGGATGCCTTCACGGCAGGCGCGAAAGACGGTGAGTTCACCCGACCCACCGCGTAACGGTTTCCCGGCCTACTACGGGCAACGGCCTCGGTCTGATACGTAATAGACTGGGGCCGTTACCATTTCATTCTCTATGTGTCTGGCGGGCGTCCCTAGCCCCGCCGTCATGTCAAGGGCGCATCCGCAGCGATCGCTCAGCCCCGGTGTGCACCCGGATCTCTGGATTCTCTCTGTGTGCGTACCAGCGCGAACACCAATCGCCGCGGTGCGAGCCACGCTGGTACAACACCTCTCACCCCATCTATTCGTCCGACCCGCAGCCCAACACGCCCCGGCTCGCTGACCTGTATACTCTTCCTCGGAGATCATGAAGGGGGCGGGATCCAATGTCTGTGCGTGCCAACGAGTTCCAGCACGGCCCCGGTGAAGGGGATGTGGTAGTTCGAACTCACGACACTCTGGCTGGAGCACTCCGGAGGCGGCGTGGATAACTTCACAGTTGATGCGACCCGTCTTGCCGGATTCAAGTTGGATCTGCAAGACATGGGAACAAACTTTTCGTCGAACGCTTCCCGCTTGCTGTCCGCGGCGGCCCTTCCCGTCGGCTCGACGGGACTCATCGCAACTCTTGCACCGTCATTCGAGAAGTTTCAGAGCGCGGTCTTCGCAGCGCAAGGGATTGACCTGACCACAATCGGCACTCTTGGCACGAACCTAGCCACTGCGGCGACCACGTATCAAGCGACCGACGATGCAACCTCGAACGCGATTTCGGCCGCATCAACGAATGCCTTCGGGAACTCGGGCGCATTCGCTTCATCGGGCGGTGATCAAGGCGTCAGTCGATTCAGTGGTCTGCAGCTGCCCGGCCTGCCGGAGATTCCGGAGAATTCGTACACGGTCCGTCAGGTGGTCACGGCGGCTATCAACCTGATTTCCTCCTACGACGAACGGTTCAGCGAAGCGGTCGGTGTCAAGCCTGCTGCAGACTACCTTTCTCCGTTGGTAGCGGACTGGGAGGCGTTGCAAGCCATCGGCAAGCGGATCGGCCTGCTCGGAATCAACGACTATGTCACTTCGGAGAACCTCATCAGCGGCACCAGATGGCTGCAAAGTAGCTGGTCCGGGGATGCGTCACAGACATTCGGAGCAAGCGCAAATGCCCTCGCACAATCGGTTGCCGGGCGAAGTGTCGATCTGGACGTGGTGTCTAAGATCGTTGAGAATGCAGGCGCCTGTCTCGAGCGTTTGGTTTACAACCAGGCGATGGGTATCAGTGGCGGAATACTGCAGCCGATATCCTATTTCGAAGGCACCTTCCCGCTTGGTGTGTGGGCACCGTATATAAATAAACCGATCAGAGGAACCATTAGGTCCGAGATTGCCTCGGCAGTCGATACCCTGACGAAGTCGGCGGAGTCTCGGCGGAATGCAATGACGATGATTATCGAAAAGATTTCCCAAGCGCTGGATTACGTTCCCGGTCGCGCGGTGCCATCATGCAATGTAAGCGATTTCGAAATTCCAGACAAGATTGTAGTCGATTTGGGCGTTACAAAGTATGGATTCGGCGACAACATATGGTGGGAGGGTAGCATTGGCTCCGTCATGTGGCCTAACAATTCCGATTGGTCACGCCACTCTTCGATTACATCGCGGCATAACAAAAGAGATCGAAGCAATGGGTACCAGCTTAATGTTCGGAGGGCTCTGATGGCCCCTCAGATCCCGGGAATGCCGACACCGCCACCGACAGACCCCGGGCAGGGGCCGCATGGTTCGCAACCGTGGTATAGCCGCTATGACGACTATAAATTCCTGGATGTAGCGATCGGTGCCGCAGCTGGTGCAGATGCCGCGGGCCTGCCCAACGCAGGCCGTCATCTGAATCACTATCTCGAGAACACCGGAAAAGACCTGCAGCTCGATCCGGATAAGATAATGAATGATGAGCCTGGACTGAAGTACCACGTCGACGGCATTGTGACCGATGTTGTCCGGAAGGTCGCCAGCGACGCAGCCAACTATAGCAAATCGATTTCGTTCCAGTCGGAATGGAAAGATTATACATTTTCTAATCGCGACTGGTATCTGGCAATAGGCTCAGTCGAAGCATGCGCCTGCGGGGTGGTCACTGTTCACTCACCGGACGCTGAAGGTGCGCAGCCGCGTGTCACACTCGATTATCAGAGCCACCTGTTCGACCGCTACAACTGGGATGGCAACAAGAAAACCAAAATCGCTGGTGTAGAATGGACGGATCGCCAACTGGGCGCCTTGCATACGGCTGGATTGGCGTGGGAATTCAATATGCTCGGTTCATCGACGATCAAACACCATGAGGGGGTTCTGTCCGCTAATGCCTTACTTGACCTGCCGACCGGGACCGGGCAGACGCAGCCACGATGACACCGTCACCGATCCGGATCGATGAGGGCCGTTTGATGAGAATTCCACGGTGGGCAGTGCGTCTCCTGATCGTCGGCATACTTGCTGTGGTTTCGCTTGTCGGGACCGGATGCGACAGTGTTATCGACAGCGCTATGGAGCCGGATGTCGAGACATCGACCAGTCCGGAGCTGGTGAAGGAAGCAATCGAATACGGCGGATGGGTGCTCCCTGCGAACGGGAAAATTCTTCTGGTCAAGAGGGAGATCATACGCAACAGAAAGTACCAAATAGCTGTGGAGATGTCGCCCGCTGATTTCAGCTCGATGTTGGAGCAGACTCGATTCGTAGCCGCTTTCGACAAGCTGTACGTGACATCCCTTGTGACAACGATTGCCGGGCCCGATCTGGCGTCGTCGCCGAATGTTCAATCTGCCCAGGACACGTTCCTCTCACCGAAGGGAAAGTCGATGATCCGCGAGGTCGTGGTGGATGAACGTACTGCGGATACTCGAATAGTCCACATCGAGTTCCGCAGCGTCTGAATGCTGCTGGGTAGCAGCTCATGCGGTAGCAGCACCCACCGACATGGAGGATTCGATGAGCGTGGCGACCGAAATCCTTACTCGCGCAATCGTTAGTGACGACAATCGTCTACTTGTCGCCCGCGAGCGCGGCAACAGCTGGGTGTTCCTGCCGGGCGGGCACGTCGAGCCCGGCGAACCGATCGAAGCCGCGCTCGTTCGCGAACTTGCCGAAGAACTCGGCACTACCAGTCGGATCGTTGGCTTCGCCGGAGTTGTCGAGCATCGGTATACCGACAACGGGACCGCCCACCACGAGATCAACTTGATTTTCAACACAGAGCTGGACGGCACTCCCGAGAGTCAGGAAGAACATCTCGAATTCGTCTGGCTACCAATACATCAACTCCACGCAACCGACCTGCGGCCTCGCGCGCTGAAGGATGTCGTCGCCAGCGCCGCTCGGTCCGTCTGGTATCCGTGGAACGGTTGACGGGGGCACTCGTTCGAAGTGTGAACAGCCTCAATAGATCTCCGTGCATACCAGGTCGGTCGTCGAAGTTCATGCTGACGAATCTCAGTGTGGCGCAGGCTCTCCGGTGGATGACGATAGGGGCGCGACGGTGTCCGCGGGCATGACACCCTGTTGACCGGGAACGGCGGGGGCGCGACGATCCAGGGATGGATCCACAGGACGCGGGTGCCGTGCGTGCGCGACTCGAGCGAGCGATCGCTGCCGGGGACACGAAAGGGATGATCAATCCTCTCGCCACGCGATCGAAGCTGTCGCGGGGGAACCGACAGTGGGCACCGAAGCTCGGCGACCGTCTTTTCGTCAGTGAATCTCGGCCGTTCCCAGACAAATGGATCCCGATCGTGATGAGCGCCCTTACCGGGCTGGTCATCGGAATCGCCGCGTTCTCCCGCGGAGATACAACGGCCGGCATCGTCGCGAGCCTCTTCGCGATCCTCGTCGGCGGCGCGGGAACGGGGGCTGTCATCGGGTGGGCTCGTGCTGACTTTCCGGATACCGAAGGCTTCGTACCCGCGCTCTCCAGCCTGGTCCTCGCCCCAGTTCTCGTGGGGATCGGTTCACTCGTCACCGGACACTGGGTCGTCGGTCTGGCCGCAGTCGCGCTCGGTGCCACCATGATTCCACTCGGAGCGGCCCTCATCCGCGGGCAGGTGCTCGCCTTCGGCGTCGGCGGTGTCGCGGCGATCGGCATCGGGATCTGGGTCCTGGTAGGCGGCACCCTGCTCGGCGGCGCGGCGTTGATCGGGATCGGTGGCACGGTCGTATTCGTCGGCGGTGTCATCGGTTTCGTGCGCGGCCGCCGGTGGTGATGAAGTCGCCGCGCTCGTTCAGATCGGCGATGTAGGTCGTGACCGGGTGTTCCGAGCCACACTCAGAACTCGGCGGCAACACGGAAGAGTGCGGGGTTGGCGACGGCGAAGTCGGGGGAGGCGGACAGGCGCTGCTGGAAGCGGGGGTCGCTGCCTGCGGTGTGCCATGCTTCGGGGCTGTCCCAATGCGCGATGTTGACCAGTTGGAAGCGAGCGTCCGGGGCAACCGCACGGTGCAGCCGGTTGTCCCGGAAGCCGGGCGCCTTGCTCATCAGCTCTGCGCGGTCGAGCCAGTGCGGCAGGAATTCATCGATCCGCTCGGCGGGCAGCTCGAAGGTGTTGACGAAAGTGATTCCGGGCTCCTCGCCTGAACCGTTTCCCGCCGTGCGGAATTCGGCCGCCACCTGGTACCAGCCGCCGTGCACGGTGGCATAGCCGGTCGCGGTGGCTGCCGACCCGGTGAACGCGGGATTCGCCAGCGCCTCGTCCCGGGCTTCGATGCTGTCCCAGTGCGCCACATTGACCAGGCCGACCCGGGACTCCGGGGACAGTCTGCGGTGCAGCCGCGCATCCCGGAAACCGGGGGCGGCGTGGATGAGCCCGACGCGTTCCCGCCAGCGTGCGATGAACTCGTCCATCCGATCCTCGGGCAGTTCCCACGCGTCGATCAGGGTGATTCCGTTATCAGTCACCGCACCATCGTGAAACCTCAACCACACTGCAGGTCAAGATGATCCGGACATTGCCGAGCCCGATTCGTAAGACGACCTCGATACAGGAGTGCGCCACGCCAGGTTCGAGCGGGGAATCGAGCGGCGCCCCAGGCGGATCAACGTGCCCGCCTGGGCCGGCGTGCTGTGCTGGCCGAGGGCAAACGTCGCTCGCCGAGCGGCAAAACCACCCCGACCGTGCTGCCGGAGATCGCGCCGAGGTAACGAGGCTCGGTCGCTCGTTCAGCGCCCGGACGCAGGCGCTCGGCGAGGACTAGAGAAAAGCCCAAGGATCTAGGCGGAGGCGTCCTTGTCTCCGCCGAATCCGAAGCGCTTGCCGATCTTGGAGACGGTTTCGCCGACCTCGTGTCCCACCGTGCTCACCGCGGACCCGACATCGCGGCCCAAGTTGCGCACGGTGCGGATCAGCGGGTCTTCGGACTGGTCGAAGTTCTGTCGGTAGGTGCGCGCGGCCTCTTTGATCTCATCACTGATCTTGGTGGTCTTATCGTGTTCGCGGCGCGGGTAGTCGCCGCCGAGCATGCGGTTGTAGTCGCCGGACTGGATCCAGCGGCGCAGTTCCGCGGCCCGCAGCACCGAGAACGGATGGCTCTGCAGTTCCAGATTGAGCAGCTTGAGCACGCCGTCGCGCAGATCGCCGGAGCGCTCGTAGTCGTCGGCCTGCTGCAGGAACGCGCCGTGGTTCATCTCCTTGATCCAGGTGCCGCCCGCGGTCTTCATATGCACCCGCACCGACGCCTCCACATCCTGGCCGCACAGCAGCCCGGCGCGGTCGCCGGAGAGTTCGGACTTGCGGCTCCACTCCATCAGCGCGGCCACGATCGCGCGCAGGGCCCAGCCGCCCACCGGCATCCAGCCCA
Source organism: Nocardia sp. CA-119907 (assembly GCF_050955995.1). Taxonomy (NCBI): domain Bacteria; kingdom Bacillati; phylum Actinomycetota; class Actinomycetes; order Mycobacteriales; family Nocardiaceae; genus Nocardia; species Nocardia sp. CA-119907. Next base: position 7,623,198 of record NZ_CP192091.1, on the reverse strand, counting down.
GATTGGCCGAGATGCGCAGCAGATGCATGAGCATGGTGCGGTACACCGCGTGTCCGGACAGCGCGTGCCCGAGTTCGTGGCCGACGATGAAGCGCAGCTCCTCGGTATCCATCAGATCGATCAGTCCGGTGGTCAGCACGATGAACGGCTGGTCCATGCCGATGGTGAAGGCATTCACCTGCGGGCTCTGCAGCACGAACATCTCGGGTGTGGTGCGCGCGTCCAGGATCTCCATACAGTCCTGACGCAACTGGTGCAGCGAGCGGAACTGGCGCTCGTCCACGCGCACCGCGGTGGCGAGGTAGAGCAGCCGATGCTGGCGTTCCTGAAGCAAACCGGACAGGGTGCGCAGAATGGTGTCGAACCCGGCGAGTGAGCGCAGCGTCACCAGGGCGGTGCGGTCGGCGGGATGCTCCCACGCGCGCGTGCTGATATCCGGGAACCTGGTCCGTACCCGGTCCGGGCTGGTAGTCATGGGATGAAACCCCCCTCTTCCTGGAACTTTGTCGGTTTTTGCGGCCTGCAAGCGGAGAGCTAGCGTTGATTCGAACTGGTGACGTTTCCTCTGCTACAGTCTGCCCGTGTCTTCGAGTGCCGTCCCGCAGGTCCGCCATGAATTGGCGTTGATCGCTGTCGGCAATCTCGCGGTCGCGGACATTCTCTGTCGCTGATCGGCGCCGGGCACTGCTGTGCACCCATTCTCTTTCTAAACTGGCGCGCAAACTTTTCGCAGCAGTGTTCGAACCCCAACGACCCCTCGGTCGGTAGTCGTGCCGCAGTTCGACCGTCGCGACCCCTAGTCCACGTCGTGGCGGAGCACATAGGAAAGGTTCCACCCATGTCACCCAGGTCCTTGTTCTTTGGATCGTCCCGATCGCACCGTCGCCCGGTGGTCGCCGCGCTGACCGCGGTCGCCGCCGTCGTGCTCACCGCGTGCGGTGGCGGAGCCAGTGACACCGTGGGCGGTGGTGGTGCCGACGGCAGCGGTGGCACTCTCAACCTCTACGCCTACGCCGTCCCCAAGCCGGGCTTCGACAAGGTCGTCCCCGAATTCAACAAGACCGATAAGGGCAAGGGCGTCCAGATCAACGGCTCCTACGGCGCGTCGGGCGATCAGTCCCGCAAGGTCAAGGACGGTGCCGAGGCCGATATCGTCAACTTCTCGGTCGAACCCGATATCACCCGCCTCGTCGACGCCGGTCTGGTCGACCCGAGCTGGAATGCCGACGCCACCAAGGGAATTCCGTTCGGCTCGGTGGTCGCGATCGTCGTGCGCAAGGGCAACCCGAAGGGCATCAAGGACTGGGACGATCTGCTCGAGCCGGGCATCCAGGTGGTCACCCCGAACCCGTTCAGCTCCGGCTCGGCCAAGTGGAACCTGCTCGCCCCGTACGCGGCCAAGAGCGATGGCGGCAAGAACCCGCAGGCGGGTCTGGACTACCTTAGCCAGCTCATCTCCAAGGAGCATGTGCAGGTGCAGCCGAAGTCGGGCCGCGAAGCGACCGAGACCTTCCTGCAGGGCACCGGTGACGTGCTGCTGAGCTATGAGAACGAGGCGATCTTCTCCGAGCGCAATGGCGATCAGATCGAGCACATCGTGCCGCCGACCACCTTCAAGATCGAGAACCCGGTCGCGGTGCTGAAGAACAGCAAGCATCTGGAGCTGGCCAGCGCCTTCCGCGACTTCCTGTTCACCACGGCGGGACAGAAGGCCTGGGCCTCGGCCGGATTCCGCCCGGTCGACCCGAAGGTGGCCGCCGACTACGCCAAGGACTTCCCGACTCCGCAGAAGCTGTGGACGATCGCCGACCTCGGTGGCTGGAAGACCGTCGACAAGGAGCTGTTCACCGCGAACACCGGGTCCGTCGCGGTCATCTACGACAAGGCCACCAAGTAATTCGGCGCGCTGAAATACCCCGCGGCGTGCGCGATCGGCCTGGAAGAGGCAGCTTGTGAACCACAAAGGGCCTCGCGCGCGCCGCACATCTACACGGGATACTGGACGACTGTGACAGAAAGCAGCAGCACCGGGATCGGGCACGCGCCCGATCCCGGTGGCTTCGAAGACGCGGGGGAATCCGCGCCCAAACCCACGCGCCGAACCTGGTCGTGGCTGCGGGTGACCGGTTCGGTGGGTCCGCTCGGCATCGCCACCGCGGTGCTGTGGCTCAGCATTATCGTGCTGCTACCGCTGGCCGCGCTCACCGTCACCTCATTCGACAACGGCTGGTCCGGGTTCTGGGATGCCATCACCGCGCCCGCCGCCATCGATTCGCTGCGCATCACCGTTGTCGTCTCGGTGGTGGTCGCGGTCATCAATGTGCTGATGGGCACGCTCATCGCCTGGGTCCTGGTGCGCGACGAGTTCCCGGGCAAGAGCATCGTCAACGCGCTCATCGACCTGCCGTTCGCGCTGCCGACCATCGTCGCCAGCATCGTGCTGCTGTCGCTGTACGGGCCGCAGAGTCCGATCGATATCCACCTCAATGCCACCCAGCCCGGCCTCGTCGTGGCATTGGCGTTCGTCACACTGCCGTTCGTGGTCCGTTCGGTGCAGCCGGTGCTCATCGAGGCCGACCGCGAGGTGGAGCAGGCCGCGCTGTCCCTCGGCGCGGACAACTGGACCACCTTTCGCCGCATCGTCCTGCCGACCCTCGCACCCGCCATCATCAGCGGCGGCGGTCTCGCCTTCGCCCGCGCCATCGGCGAATACGGCTCGGTGGTGCTGATCGGCGGCGCCATCCCGCGCAAGACGGAGATGGCCTCGCAGTACATCCAGAAGCAGATCGAGATCGACCGGCCGGTGAACGCGGCGGCGGTCTCGGTCGCGCTGCTGGCCATCTCGTTCGCGACCCTGCTGGTGCTGCGGCTGTGGGCCGAGCGCACCGCACGCAAGGAGCAGGAGGCGCGATGAATCTGTCCTGGCCGACCCGTATTTCGCTACGCACCGTGGCGCTGGGTTACCTGTTCGTACTGCTGGTGCTGCCGTTGATCATCATCCTGTGGCGCACCTTCGAAAAGGGGATCGGTGCGTTCATCGACTCGATCTCCACACCGGCGGCGATCTCGGCATTCCAGCTGTCGATCCTCATCGTGGCGATCGTGGTCCCGGTGAACGTCATATTCGGCATCGTCACCGCGATCGCCCTGGTGCGCGGCAAGTTCCCGGGCCGCACGCTGGTGCAGGGCATCGTGGATCTGCCCTTCGCCGTCTCGCCGGTGGTGGTCGGTGTCGCGCTGATCCTGCTGTGGGGTGCGGACGGCTGGTTCGGCGGACTGGAAGACGTCGGCTTCAAGGTGATCTTCAACCTGCCCGGCATGGTGATCGCCACCATCTTCGTCACCTTGCCGTTCGTGGTGCGCGAGGTCGAGCCGGTGCTGCACGAGATCGGCGACGATCAGGAGCAGGCCGCGGCCACCCTCGGGGCCTCCCGCTGGCAGACGTTCTGGCGGATCACCCTGCCCGCCATCCGCTGGGGCCTGACCTACGGCGTGGTGCTGACCGTCGCCCGCGCGCTCGGCGAATTCGGCGCGGTGATCATGGTGTCCTCGGCGCTGCCGGGCAAGTCGCAGACGCTGACCCTGCTCGTGCACGGTCGATACATCAACGACCACAACACCTTCGGCGCCTACTCCGCCGCCACCCTGCTGATGGGCCTGGCCCTCGTAGTCCTTCTGTTGATGACCCTCCTCGAACGTAAGCGGGGCACCAAGTGATCACCGTGACCAATGCGAAGAAGAACTACGGTTCCTTCGCCGCCCTCAACGATGTCAGCATCGAGATCCCGTCCGGGGAGCTGACCGCGCTGCTCGGCCCGTCGGGTTCGGGCAAATCGACCCTGCTGCGCTCGATCGCGGGCCTGGAATCGCTGGACTCCGGCATCGTCGCCATCGCGGGCAACGATGTCACGCATGTGCCGCCGCAGAAGCGCGATATCGGCTTCGTATTCCAGCACTACGCCGCGTTCAAGCACATGACCGTGCGCGATAACGTCGCCTTCGGACTCAAGATCCGCAAGCGCCCCAAAAACGAGATCGCCAAGCGCGTCGACGAACTGCTCGGCATCGTCGGCCTCGACGGCTTCCAGCACCGCTATCCGGCCCAACTCTCCGGTGGCCAGCGCCAGCGGATGGCACTGGCGCGCGCCCTCGCCGTCGACCCGCAGGTGCTGCTGCTCGACGAACCCTTCGGCGCCCTCGACGCCAAGGTGCGCGCCGATCTGCGCACCTGGCTGCGCCGGCTGCACGAGGAGGTCCACGTGACCACCGTGCTGGTCACCCACGACCAGGAGGAGGCGCTCGACGTCGCCGACCGGATCGCGGTGATGAACAAGGGCCGCATCGAACAGGTCGGCAGCCCGGAGGATGTCTACGACCGTCCCGCCAACGAATTCGTCATGTCCTTCCTGGGCGATGTGGCGCGGCTCAACGGACATCTGGTGCGTCCGCACGATATTCGCGTGGGCCGCGATTCGAGCATGGCGCTGGCCAAGGACGAGGGCACGGCGGAATCGGCGGGTGTCACCCGCGCCACCGTGGAACGCGTTGTGCACCTGGGTTTCGAGGTGCGTGTGGAACTGCGCAATGCCGCCACCGGCGATCTATTCGCCGCCCAGGTGACCCGCGGCGATGCCGAGGCATTGCAGCTGAGCGACGGGGAAACCGTCTATGCGCGGGCCACTCGCATTCCGGAACTGCCTGCCGGATAAGGGCGAATTAGGTTCCGCTTTATCGGCCGGATTTCCGATATGGGCGAAATCCGTATCCATTTATGGCGTGTCGAAACCGAAATCTGGTTTCGACTTCTCATATCGTGCTGAAAGCGAAACACGCGCTAGTGGGTTCCGGTGGGTTATCGGAACGTAATCCGAAGTGAGCCATTCGCAGTGATCGTCGAACGCGGCCCGGATAAGCGCTATCCGGCCGCCCGATCGCAGCCTGCTCGACCTGCTGTCGGTGGGTCAGGGCCCGCGGCGCAGGTCGTGTGCAGGCGGCGAGGAGTTGATCGATCGCCATGTCAATTCGAAGACAGTTGTTTTCCGCGCTGGCCGCGGCCAGCGCCGCGGTGATCATCCAATCCGGTTGGGCCATGGCCGCACCACCACCCGGAACACCCGCGGTGCGCGCACCGGATGGGCCGGTAATCATCGAGATCCCCATGGACTCGCCCGAAGTGTCCGTGCAGAGCCAGGAATCGGTGGGGAAGCCGATCCCGAACTCCGCTACCGGCCACCCCCTCGGGCAGTTGCTGCGATACGGAATCGTGGGTGATCAACTGCATTTCACGCCGAATCCGGAGCAGTGGGATAACGCGCGAACGATTGTCGGGGTGGTCCAGCGCCGCGGCATGCCCGGCTATGCGGCGGTCGTCGCACTGGCCACCGCGCTACAGGAATCGATGCTGCGCAACCTGACCGAGGCGGTCGATAGCGACTCGCTCGGATTGTTCCAGCAGCGTCCATCCGCGGGTTGGGGTGGGCCCGAACAGCTCACCGATGCGCGCTACGCGACCGCGCGATTCCTGGACGCATTGCTGGTCAACGCGCCGGCCTACCTGGCGATGCCGCTGTGGCAGGCGGCGCAGGCCACGCAGCGTTCCGGCTTTCCGATGGCGTACGCGCGGTGGCAGGAACAGGCCGAGCAGATGGTGCTGCGGTTGCTCGGGCCGGAGCAGGGGCCGGTGCGGCGTGCGGCGTCCGCGGCGAGTGCTCAGGCTGTGCTGCGGTGTTGCTGATCAGTCGCCAATGGCCGCAATGGTTTTGATTTCCCGCACCGGAGTCGGACACGAATTCCGGTGCGGGAAGTCGGAACTCGTGCGAGTGTGCGATCCGATCGCCGCCCCTCGGTCTGCACGGACTGGTCGGTATCGACAAGGCTCGCCAACGGTCTGTGGCTGCTGTTCGGCAACCATCGGTCAGAGGTGCGTCAGAGAAGTGTTCGTGCATGTAGAAACGTGTACCGATGGTCGAGATGGCAGGTTGGCGTCGACTGGCAAACGCTAGGCGGGCATCGTTGAATGTCGGCGCGCCGTAATGGGATCCGACCTTGATCGTTTCGCGCGCGGCAGCGTTGCAGGTGAGACGGGTTCGGCGCTTCGCTGTGCAACCTGTGTCAGTACCGGCGGCATGCGGACAATCGGGTGTCCGGTGGTTGGCAGGCGGGTCGCGGAGTGGTTGCCTGAATATGGTTCGAAGCAAATCGGCTCGGCGATCAGAGGATTGCGATGGCGATTGGTCTCGGTTTGAGCATCGGCACGGTGAACACGGTTTCCGCGCTGGCAGAGGAGGGTTCGGCCAAGGCTCCGCCGGGGCGTCGCTCCGCCGCCGAACGCTCACCCGCCATCACCCGTCGCACCACCCTCACCTTCGACAGCACCGGCATGGCCCGGGTCGGCATGATGCCGCGGCACGGGCGCGCGATCGCCGAATTCGCCGACCTCGGTCAGCCCGACACCATGCGGGCCAGGGTCGGGCACCGGGCACTGACCGCCGCCGATCTGATCGCGGTCGTCGCGGAGTGCCTGATCACCGATGCGCGCCGCGATCGCCGGGCGGTCGATGCCGAGGTCACCCTGACGCATCCGGCGGGCTACTCCGCGGGACAGGTGGGGGAGTTGCGCGCGGCATTGGACGCGATCGGCCTACGACAGGTCGCGCTGGTCGCCGAACCCGTCGCGGCGGCGACCTGGTTCGAGGTCGAACGCGGTCCGCTGATGCCGGGCCTGGCCCTGGTCTATGACCTGGGTGGCGCCAACCTCGATATCACCCTGGTGCGCGTCGGCCCGGGTTGTCCGCGCAATCCGATCGTCGGGGTGCCGATCCGTTCCTCGGAATTCGGTGGCCGCGCCTTCGGTGCGCTGGTCGCCGCGCGGGCCGGGAGTGGTGCCGCCGTGGCCTCGGTCTCCAGTGCGGTCACCGGCAGTACCGCCGATGAGTTGCGCACCATCCACATCCGCTCCTCGCTGAAGTTGGTGTATCGGTGCCTGCGGATGGCCGATGTGACCATGGCCGATGTGGACTGTGTCCTGGTGGTCGGCGGCGCGGCCCGCCCGGTCGAGGTCTCCCAGGTGCTCGCGTGTGAGCTCGCGCGTCCGGTGATCACGGCGCCCGATCCGGAGCGCACCATCGCCGACGGCGCCGCCATCATGGCCCGCCGCGCTGCCGCCGCGGCCGAGGAGGAGGTCGGACGTCACCGCCGGCGCCGCCACCATCGCGCGCACCGCAGAGCGACGGCGCGGGCCCTCCTACTTTCCCGGCGCACCAGGCGCCGCTTGACCCGGGTGGTGATCGCGGCGGGGATGTCGGCCGCTGGGGTGGCGCTCGCGCTGGCGCTGCCCGCCGACACGGTGGTCGCGGGGTTGTCGCAGCTCGGGCTGCGATAGCGGCATCCCCGGCGACGAGCCGCAGCGACGCCGGGGATGCCGATCATCTGCTAGGTTGACGTGACTCCTCGTAAGTGTAACTATGGGATACAGTAAATTGGTCCCACGAGGAGAGGCAGTGACGACGATGTCTACAGCCGTGACGCCCGCAGTCGATCCCGATCTGGCGAAGGCGCAGGAGTATGCCGCCAAGCTGCTGCTGCTCTCCGAAGGTTCGGTGAACAAGCACTTCGACCCCTTCGAGGACATCGACTGGGACAACCCCGACTTTGCCGCCGACGCCGGAGAAGAGCGCTGGGTCCTGCCGGTATCCGGTGATGCGCTCGGTCGCCACCCCTGGTACCGGGCGCTGCCGCTCGACCGCAAGATCGCCATCGGCAAGTACCGCCAGGCCAATGTCGCCAAGGTCGGTCTGCAGTTCGAATCCATCCTGATCAGCGGCATGGTGACGCACAGCTTCGGCCTGCCCAATGGCTCGCCCGAATTCCGCTACTGCTCCCACGAGATGATCGAGGAGCACAACCACACCCTGATGTTCCAGGAGATGGTCAACCGGATCGGGATCGATGTCCCCGGTATGGGCCCGCTGGTGCGCAAGTTCAAATACATCGGCGCGCCGGTGGCCGCGCTGTTCCCGAATCTGTTCTTCATGGCCGTACTCGCGGGCGAGGAGCCGATCGACCACATTCAGAAGGCTATTCTGCGTTCGGGTGAGGACGTGCATCCGATCATGCGTGGCGTAATGGCCATCCATGTCGCCGAGGAGGCGCGCCACATCTCCTTCGCGCACGAATTCCTGAAGCAGCACGTGCCCGATGCGAATGCGTTCAACAAGCTGGTGCTCTCGGTCGTCATGCCGATCGTCATGTGGATCCTCGGCCGCTCCATCTACACCCCGCCCCGGTCGTTCTTCCAGGAGTTCGATATCCCGGATGCGGTGCGCAAGGAGCTGTTCTACGGGTCGAAGCAGGCCAAGCAGGAGTTCAGCGATTTCTTCGGCGATGTGCGCACGCTGGCAAACGACATCGGCCTGATGAACCCCATCGGCAAGGCGGTGTGGAAGCTGCTGAAGATCGACGGCCACACCACCCGCTACCGCTCTGAGCCGTTGCGCATGGCGAAGGCCGGCTGACGTGCCCTACGTCGTCACGCAGTCCTGTTGTAGTGATGCGTCGTGCGTCTACGCCTGCCCGGTCAACTGCATCCATCCCACGCCGGACGAACCTGACTTCCTGACGGCGGAGATGCTGTACGTGGACCCGCAGGCGTGTGTGGACTGCGGTGCCTGCGCCACGGCGTGCCCGGTGGACGCCATCACGTCATCGAAGAAGCTGACCGCTGAGCAGCAGCCGTTCATCGAGATCAACGCCGATTTCTATCGCCAGGCGCGGCCGCGCCCGCTGCTCGCGAAGCCGGTGCCCGCGGCCGAGATCCACACCGAGCGCCACCCGCTGCGGGTGGCGATCATCGGATCGGGGCCGTCGGCCATGTACGCGGCCGATGAATTGCTGACCCAGCCCGATGTCACTGTGACGGTCTTCGACCGACTTCCCGTGCCCCATGGGCTGGCCAGGTACGGCGTCGCGCCGGACCATGCCAAGACCAGGCAGGTCAACAAGCTGTTCGACATCATCTCGGCGCAGCCCGGTTTCGGGTCGTACCTGAATGTCGAAGTGGGCAAGCATATTTCGCATGCGGAGCTGCTCGCGCACTTCCATGCGGTGATCTATGCGGTCGGTGCGTCCTCGGATCGCAGGCTCGACATTCCCGGCGAGGGGTTGGCGGGCAATGTATCCGCCACCGACTTCGTCGCCTGGTACAACGGGCATCCCGATCATGCGGGGCGCACGTTCGATCTGTCGCAGCGCCGGGCGGTCATTGTCGGCAATGGCAATGTGGCCCTCGATGTGGCGCGCATCCTGGCCAGTGATCCGGAAGCGTTGGCGGGCACCGATATCGCACCCCATGCGCTGCAGGCCTTGCGGGAGAGCAAAATCGAGGAAGTGGTCATCCTCGGCCGCCGTGGTCCGGCCGAATCCGCCTTCACCGTCCCGGAATTCGTCGGTCTGCTCGGCGCCGATGTCGATATCGCCATCGACGGTGAGCTGCCGGAGCCGACGGAGGGGCTGCCGTACCAGGTCGAGCAGAAGCTGCGGCTGCTGCGCTTCGTAGCGACTGCTCGCAGGTCGCTCGAAAGGGTCGGCGTTTCCGAGCGGCCGTTCGGTGCGCGCAAGCGGATCGTCTTCCGGTATCTGGCCGCGCCCACCCAGGTTCTCGGCACCGATGCGGTGACCGGTATCGAGGTGAGCCACAATGCCCTCGTCACCGATCCGGACGGTCGCGTCCGTGCCATCGCGACGGGGGAGACCGAACGGCTGGCTGCCGGGTTGGTGCTCACCTCGGTCGGCTATCGCGGTATTGCGTTGCCCGGCTTGCCCTTTGACGAACAGGCAGCCGTTATCCCGAACCTGAACGGCCGTGTGCTCGAGCGGTCCGGCGGTGCGGTGCTGCCGGGTACGTATGTCACCGGTTGGATCAAGCGCGGCCCCACCGGGTTCATCGGTACCAATAAGTCCTGTGCGCAGGAGACGGTTCGGCAGTTGGCCGATGATTTCAACGCCGGGCGGTTGCGTGAACCTGTCGGCGGCGCGACGGACTTCGACCACCTGGTGCGCGGCCGTCGGCCCGCGGTGGTGGCCAGTGGTGCCGTGGTGCGGACCAGTAAGATGCGCCGCCTGCTCACCCGCGCCTGAGCGGTCGCGGCGCATTCGCGCCGATGACCCATTGGTGATGCGTAACAGTTCTTGCCCCCCGCCGACATGACATGTGCGAGGTAGGGTCCGAGGGATGATCGGCACCTCGGCTTTCGGCCATGCGATGAGGGCGTGCGCCGCGCCGAGGTGCCGGTTGGCGAACTATCTGGCGGTGAACCCGCCATCGATCGCGAGCGCCGCACCGGTGATGAAGCTGGCCTCATCGCTGAGCAGGTAGGCGCAGAAGGATGCGATCTCCTCCGGCTTGCTGATCCGGCCGAGTGGATGCAGTGCGGCGATGGCGGCCTCGCCCTCGGGTGTCGCACCCATCGAATTGCGGAATGCCGGGGTGTCGACCGCGCCGGAGACCAGCGCGTTCACCCGCACGCCCTGGTCGGCGGCCTCCAGCGCAACCGCACGGGTCAGCCCGACAACACCGTGCTTGGCCGCCACATACGGCGCCACCGAACCCATGCCGACCACACCCAGGTTCGAGGCGTTGTTGAGAATCGCGCCGCCGCCCGAGGCGACAATGGCCGGAACCTGGTGCCGCAGACCGTAGAACACACTGGTCAGGTTGAGTTCGAGATCGGCGCGCCAACCCGCCTCGTCGATCTGTGCGATCGGGCCGAAGGCATTGACGGCACCCGCGTTGTTGAAGGCCGCATCCAACCGCCCGTATTCGGTGAGTGCCGCCTGCGTCAGCCGGGCCACATCGTCCTCGACGGTGACGTCGGTCGGCACGAAGACCGCCCGGCCTCCCGTCGCGCGGATCTCGGCCGCGAGCTGTTCACCCGCGTCCTTGCCGCGAGCGCCGAGCACCACCGCCGCGCCCTCGCCCGCCGCCCGCAGTGCGACCGCCTTACCGACACCCGAACTCGCCCCGGTGATCAGCACGACCTTCTCCGCGAAACGTGTAGACATCGTCTTCGTTTTCCCTTCTCGTCCTCGCGATTTCATGCTCGATGAAGTGGCGGGGGTCTCGGCTCGGCCGAGCGCTTCCTCATCGCTCGACCCAGTCAAGTCGTTGGCGGATCACGTCGCTGGCGGAAAACAGTCATGGCATTTGACGTGTCATGACTGGGGAAATGGGGTGGTCGTGCACTGAAATACGTAGTGCTGGCAACAATTCGGTTACCGACCAGTTGGTGTGTGTTGTCGCTTCTGCACGATTCGGTGGTCACCCGTTGTGTGCGGCTTTCATTCGGGTTACTGAGTAGTAGCGGAACCTGGCTTGCCGCAGTGGAATCGGACATTCGGGTGCGAAACGCCGATCGTCGAGGGGGCTGAATTGCGTTTATTCGAGTCATCTAGCTGGGAATTTTCATTGCCGTCAACGGAAGTCGAACGTTTCATATCAATTACGCATCCCATTCGATCCGATAACAGCTAACCTGTGGGAGCTGTTTGGGAAGCGACCGCGGCCACATGGATCTCCTATGTGATGGACGTGGTCTCGGTGCGTTGACGGGATAGCGAATGACGACAGGTCTGGGTTTCAGCATCGGTTCAGTGAACACCGTATCCGCCATGATGACCGGTGAGCGATCATGGTCATCGGTGCGGACGCGCCGCACGGCGGTGACCTTCGACAGCGCGGACGGCATCCGGATCGGTGGTATCCCCCAATTCACCATGGCGGTAACGGATTTCGCCGATCTGGCGCGTGATCCGGAGTCGATGATCGTGGGCGGTCGGCTGTGGTCGCCCGCGAATCTGGTCGCCGCGGTGGTGAACGGCCTGGTCGAATCGTTCCCGCCGACCGCGGGCGCGGTAGCGACCTATCCCGCATGCTATTCCGATAAGCAGCTGTCGCTGCTGCGACAGGCGCTGAACCTGGCCGGGGCCGCGGATGTGATGCTGGTACCCGAGCCCGTCGCGGCCGCGGAGTGGCTCGAACACGAGCGTGGGCCGCTGGAGTCGGGTTTCGTGCTGGTCTACGATCTCGGCGGGGCCAGCCTCGACGTCTCGATGGTCCGGGTCGGACCGGACTGGGACGACCATCCGATCGTCGGAAAGTCCGTGCGCTCCTACGATTTCGGCGGCCGCCCGCTCGGTTCGATGATCGCGCGATGCGCGCGGGTCGCCGCGCCCGGCGATAACGGATCGATGCTGCAGATGACCTCGACGGTCGATATCGGGGGCCTACGCACCCAGCACATCCGGGATTCCTTCGACGTGGTCCGCGAGTGTGTGGATTCGACGGGACGCAGCCTGTCCGATGTCGACTGCATCCTGCTGGTCGGCGGCGCGACCCGTCCCGTCGAGGTCGCGCGCACTATCGCCGAACTCGGGCGTCCCGTGGTGATGTCGACCGATCCGGGCCAGACCGTGGCCGTCGGCGCCGCCGGCTATGCCGCCCGCAGCTTCGCCCCCCTGGTGACGGGCGGTCGGCATCGAGCCCCGAAGGTCGCCGTATTCTCCAGCGCCGCAGTGGCATCCGCGGTGGCGGTATCGGCCGTCACGGTATTCGGCGGCCCGACCGTCACGGAGATGCCGTCCCTGATCGATGCCTCCCCGAATGGTCGGCACCCGATGGACAACCTGCTGTACGAGCCCCATATCGAGGCGCTGACCGATGCCGGTTCCGCGGTGTCCAGGGCCGTCGACTGGGTGAGCAATGCCGCGGGCTTCGGCTACTCGGGTCGGCCCGCCTACGGGATCGCGCCGATAGGCCACGTGACAACGATCGGTCCGTCGGTGGCCGAGGCGCACGGGGGCAGTCACCAGAATCCGCGAGGTGGGGCCGGGGGCGGCACCTACGCCGACCCGGCCCAGTTCCTGAACCCGATACCCTTCGTCCAGCCCGCCCCCGCGCCGCCGAGCCTGCCCGCGGCTCCCATGCCCATCCCCCGCGTGAGCATCCCGGGATCTGTTCCCGCCCCGAACAGTTCGATTCCCGCCGCCCCCGCATCACCGCCCACCGGTGGATCCGGTACGGCGACCCCCGGCACCGGAATCCCAGGCACGCACGTCGGCGACACCCCGATCTTCGGCAGTCCCGCAATAGGCCTTCCGCCGGGCGAAACCCCCTCAGGAACAGGGACTTCGGGTGGAACCTCCGCGGAGGGCAGCTGGTCCGGCGCGGGCGATACATCCGGAAGTACCTGGGGCGGTACGCCTTCAGGAGGTACGAGCGGTTCGACATCGGGTGGGTCCACGAACGGTTCGACCAGTGGTACCCCCGGTTCGACCGGCAGCGATGCGTCAGGTGATTCGACGAGTGGAAGCACATCCGATGGCTCCACAAGCGGCACCGGTGGTGGAGTCGGGGGCAGTACCTCGGGCTCGAATGGTGGTCATTCCCCGGGTGGTTCGGATAGTGGTGGTGCCTCGGGTGCTTCGAGTAGTGGTCATTCCCCGGGCGGTTCGGACCATGGTGGTGCCTCGGGTGCTTCGAGTAGTGGTCATTCCCCGGGTGGTTCGGACAGCGGCAGTCCTTTTGGCGGCTCGAATAGCGGTGGTGCCCCGGGTACTTCGAACAGCGGTCATACCCCGGGCGGTTTGAACAGCGGAGGTACCCCAGGCAGTTCGACCAGTGGCGGCGGCATGCCAGGCGGCTCAAACGGGGGTATGTCTCCCGGTAACAGCTCATCCGGCGGCAGGAACCCCGGTGGCAGCTCCTCGGGCGGTGCCCCCTCCGGCGGCTTCGGCGGCGGCGGAGCCCACAGTGGCGGAGGCGGCGGAGCCCACATCGGCGGCGGCGGAGCCCGCAGGTAATTCGCCGCCCGCACCCCCCGCCCCGCGACACCCGTGCCCCGCGCACTCGACCTGGTCACCGCACCTCCATCGCCCTCCACCCCAACGTGGACATGCGATCACCATGCGCTCATGCAGGTAAAAGTCGAGAGCGCAGCTGCACCAGTGCATTCTCGGCTGGGTTCGGAGGGGTTTGGTTTGTATGACACGGAGTGTCATGGGGATGCACAATGGGTTGGTGGTCGATGGGGGTCCTCAGCTCATTGCGTTGGATATTGATGGGACGTTGCTGGTGCCTGGGGCGGCGGTCAGTGCGCGGGTGGTTGATGCTGTGCGGGCCGCGGTGGCGGCGGGGGCGCATGTGGTCGTGACTACGGGGCGGACGTTGATGACGACGCGTCCGGTGCTGGGGGAGTTGGGGTTGGTCGACGGACATGCGTTGTGCTCCAACGGTGCGGTGCATATCGATGTGGCGAAGGGGGAGCCGGTGGCCGTGCAGACTTTCGATCCGGGTCCTGCCGTTGCCGCCTTGCGTGCGCTGTTTCCGGAGATGATCTTCGCGGTGGAGAAGGTCGGTGTCGGCACCTGGGCCACGGGGGTCAGTCCTGGCGAATTCTCCATCGGTGAATACGTTCTCGTCGATGACGGCGCGCTGAGCAGTGAGCCGACCCCGCGACTCAATGGCTGGTGGCCCGAGGGTTCCCTCGAGGAGATGCTGCGCCTGCTCGCCCAACTGCACGTACCGGACGCGAGCTGGGTCCACGGCGAATTCGGCCCGTGGCTCACTGTTTCGCGGCGCGGTGTCTCCAAGGGTTGGGCACTGGAGCGGCTACGCACCGCACTCTGCATCCCCCGCGCCGCCACCCTCGCCATCGGCGACGGCTACAACGACCGCGAAATGCTCCACTGGGCAGGCCATTCCGTAGCAATGGCAAACGCCCCACACGAAGTCCGCGACTGGGCAGACGAAGTAGCCGAAGACGTAACCGACGACGGCGTAGCCAAAATCCTAGAACGCTGGTTCACCCCCTGACCCCACCCCCCCAACCTGGACAGTGCATTTCGCGGCAGTGTGGGTGTTGTGGAGGGGTTAGGCGGAGTGGGTTTTGGTCAAGATGTCGAGGTAGTGGGGGTTTTGCATGATGCCGAGGATGTTGCCGAAGGGGTCTGTTACGGATGCGGTGATGAAGTCTCCGGTGCCGTGGGGGGTGATCGGGGTGTACTCCTTGGCTCCGAGGGCGAGGAGGTGGTCGAAGCTTGCTTCGAGGTTGTCGACGTGCCAGTGCAGGATGGCGCCGCCGGGGTGATTCTGGGCGCCTGCGGGGGCGAATTTGCGGTTGATGATTCCGAGTTCGTGTTGGTAGTCGCCGATGCGGAATTCGTAGTAGGCGCCGGGGACGGCGTAGTAGGGCTCGACGCCGAGTACCTCGGTGTACCAGGTCTTCGCGGCCTCGAGGTCGTCGGCATAGAACGAAACGGTGGCCATTCCTCGCAACATCTCGGTCTCCTCTGATCGGGTCTTGTTTGCCTTGTGCGATCCATCATTGCGTCCAAAGTGCTCAACGAATGAGCACTTTTTTCGGCAGAATTGTTCGCATGCGAGCGGACCGATTGGTGGCGACCCTGTTATTGATGCAGACGCGGGGACGGGTGACGGCCGCCGAGATCGCCGCCGAACTCGAGGTCTCGGTCGCGACCGCGCGCCGCGACCTGGAGGCGCTATCGGCCGCGGGTGTTCCGGTCTATCCGCAGCCGGGGCGAGGTGGTGGCTGGTCGCTGGTCGGTGGCGCGCGCACCGATCTCAGTGGGCTGACCGAACCGGAGGCCCGGGCGCTGTTCCTGCTGGCCGGACCGTCCGCGAGTGCGGTGCCCGAGGTGAAGTCGGCATTGCGAAAGCTGGTGCGGGCCTTGCCGCACACCTTCCGCACCGATGCCGCGGCCGCGGCTGATGCGGTGGTCATCGATCCCGCGCGCTGGGGTGAGCATGATCAGCAGCGGCCGAAACTCGTCGATCTGCTGCAGCGCGCGGTCGTCGAACGGCGCAGGGTGCGTATGGAGTACGAGCGGGCGGGGGAGCGCAGCCAGCGCATCGTCGACCCGTGGGGTCTGGTCGATAAGGATGGCGTCTGGTACCTCGTCGCCGGCACCGATCGCGGTCGTCGCACCTTCCGCGTCGACCGCATCGTCGGTGCCGCGATCATCGATGAAATCGCCCACCGCCCAACGGATTTCGATCTGTCGACCGCATGGGAGGAGGTGGTCGGCGAGGTCGAGCAACGTCGCGCCGCGACCTCCGCCACCGCACTCATCGCGTCACGACTCCTGCCGATTCTGCGCAAGCAGCAGGGCCGACACTGCGAGGTGGACGGTCCGGTCGCCGACGGTCGCGTGCAGGTCCGCGTGACCGCTCCGACGCCGCGCATGATCGCCCAGCAATTGGCGGGCTGGGGCGCCGACATCGAGGTGCTCGCGCCGCGATCGGTCCAGGCGGAGCTCGCCGTTCTCGGGGCGGAACTGGTCGAACGCTATGGCGGGTGACGCGCGACGGATGGAGCCTTGCAGATCGATTCGTGCACGGCGAATGATCACCGTGCGAGCCTCCTTGCTAACACATGAACAGTCCGCTATGAACTGGGATCGGCTGGTTCCCGATGAATCGGCCGGTCGATTCATAGGCCGTTCGAGTGATTCGGGATCAGGGAGGAGTGGGTATACATATGGTCCGTCGGACCTTCGAGAACGCAGGCCGCAAGATGATCGCCGGAATGCTGCCGCTGGCAATGGCGGTCGCACTCGCCGGGGTGGCTTCGGCCGACCCGGGAACCGCCCCTGCGCAACAGGCACCGGCCGCGGTAGTGCGGCTGGTCTCGGAGTCGGCTCCGGTCCTCGAGCCGATCGCGGCGGGGATCCCGCTGAAGGACGTCGCAACCAACCCGGATGCGGAGAACAACGATCCGCTGGCCAACGGAGCCGCCGCGGGCGCGCTCGCGGGCGCCGTCGGTTCGGGAGTTCTCGGTGCTGCCGCTTGCCTGCCCGGAATGTTCATGGTGCTTCCGTGCGGTATCGCCAGTGCGATCGCCGGTGCGCTGTTGGGCACAGTCATCGGCCTCCTAGTCGGTGTCTTCGATCCGGGTGCGGTGCCGCAGATGCTGCCTTGATCGGGGTCGATTAGGGAATTCGGCGATTGCGAACGAACGCTACCGGGCCGCGCACCGAGCACATCTGCTCGGACGCGGCCCGGTGCCTGTCAGCGTGCCGGTTCTCGCGTAGGCAGACGTTCGGCCAAGGCACGGACCATCTCGGTGGCCACCACAGCATGTCCGCTCATGGCGAAGTGAACGAGGTCCTTGCTCATGACCTCGGGGCGCAGTCGCAGCGGGTGGTCCCAGAACTCCACCAGGATCGCGTCATAGCGCGCGGCCAGTTCGCGCACGATGTCATTGAGCGCCGACATCCGTTCCCGCATCGGCCGCATCGGCGCCATCCGTTCCACTTCCCACACATCGGCGAGGGTGAAGGTGCTGATCTGGGCCCCGCTGCGGGCCAGTGCGGCGAACAGCGCGTCGAGATTGGCACGCAACTCGTCGAGGCTGCCGCCCGGTACGAACAGATCGTTTCCGCCGCAGCTCAGATGCACCAGGTCCGGTGCGAATTCGAGGACGAGTGGCAGTTGGTCGGCGAGCACCTGCCCGGACGTCGCGCCGATGCGGCCGGTATTCAGATATGCCAGTTCGGGATTCGTCGCCGTCAGAACGGCGGCGACGCGATCGGCCCACGCGACGGTGTCATAGCCGGGACTCGGGTCGCCGACGCCCTGGGCGATCGAATCCCCCAGCACCGCATAGCGCTGCCATGGGGCATCGGCCAGCAGGTCGCGTGCCGCCGCAGTGGACAGCAGCATCGGATCGTTGGCTTCGGTACGAATATCGTTGTGCGTCAAGATAACTCCTAGGTTTGAGCGGGAACGGCGAGGGGCTGAGCCGGGATGCGCGCCGGAATGGCCATCACCACCGCGGCCACGGCACCGATGCCCGCACAGACGGCGAACAGCGTATGGAAGGCGGTCAGCGCATCGTCGGCATTGGCGGCGAATACCGCGGCAAGTACCGCGACACCGAGCGCGCCGCCCACCTGCCTCGCGGTCAAATTCATTCCGATACCCGCCGCGAAGCGTTGCGGCGGAAGCGAACTCGCGGCCGCCGTACCGAGGACCGTCACGACGATGCCGACGCCACCGCCGCCGAGCAGTCCGGCGGGCACCCAGGCCGACCACAGCGCCGGTGTCGCGCCGAAGGAACCGGTGCTCATCCACACGGTCGTGCCAGTGAACATCAGCGCGCCGAGCACGCCGAACCAGCGCCGGGTGGTCGGTGCCGCGATGCGTCCGGCGACGGTCGCGGTCACCATCGAGGACACCGCCCCCACGGTCAGCGCGGCCGCCGAACCGAGCACCGAATACTGCCAGATCGCATCGAGGAACAGCGGACCGGCGAGCAGCCAGGCGAACATGGTCGCGCCGAAGACGAATGAGGCGGCATTGGCCAGCGCATAGGGCCTGCTCTGCCACAGTTCGACCGCGATGGCCGGATTGTGGTGGCGCGCCGAACGCAGCAGCGCCGCCAGGATCAGCAGCGCACCGACGCCGAGTGCGGCGAGCGTGCCGGGCGCGGTCCAGCCCCACCGCTGGCCCTCGGTCACACCGGCGACGAGACCGCCGAGGCCGAGGGCGATGGCGACGGTCCCGAGCGGGTCGGGCAGCGCACTGCCCGGCTGTCGGGTATCGGGCACCGGAATGCCCAGCCCCGGTGCGATCAGCACGATCGCCACCGGAATATTGATCACGAATACCGCCCGCCAGCCGAACGCCTCGACCAGCGCACCACCGATTGCCGGACCCACTACGGCGGCGAAACCGCCTGCGGCGGACCAGGCTCCGATGGCCGCGCCGATCTTCTCGCGCGGCGTGACGCTGAGCACCAGCCCCAGCGCGGACGGCACCATCAGTGCCGCCGTCGCACCTTGCAGCAGACGACCGGCGATGAGCCAACCCGCCGTGGGGGCGAGCCCGCACAGCAGGGAGGTCAGCGCGAAGCCGGCCAGTGCGATCAGGAACAGTCTGCGCCGTCCGAGGGTGTCGGCGAACCGGCCCGCCGGGGTGAGCAGGGCCGCGAAGGCGATGGCATATCCGCTGACGACCCAGGTGAGCGTGGTCGTCGCGGTATCGGGGAAGTCGCGCGCGATGGAGGGAAAGGCGATATTGACCACGGAGAGGTCGAGAAAGGCGATAAACGCGGCACCGCAGGCGATGACGAGCGTTCGCACGGCGGCTTTCGCGGTCGGCGGACTATCGGTCCGCGTGGACACTTCGGTCATGGGGAGATCCTTCGGCAGGAGCGGCAAAACAAAGCGTACGATCGTTCGTGCAATTAACGTACGACCGTACGTTCGTATTTGCAAGAGTTGAATGGAAGAATGTGGTCATGGCCGAGTCGACGAGCACCCCTGAGCAGGACCAACGCTTGGCGAAGGGTGCGCGATCGCGGGCTTCGATCGCCAGACGCGCCGCCGATCTCGCCTCCGTCGAGGGGCTGACCGGCCTGAGTATCGGCAGGCTGGCCACCGATCTCGGCATCAGCAAGAGCGGCATCGCCACCCTGTTCGGCACCAAGGAGGCGCTACAGGTGGCGGCGGTGAAGTCCGCCCGCGAGGCCTTCATCGAGCGCGTCATCGTTCCCGCCATGGCCGAACCGGGTGGCCTGGTCCGCCTGCGCGCCCTCATGGACCGCTGGTTCGACCACATCACCGACCCGACCTTCCCCGGCGGCTGCTTCCGCGTCGCCACCATTGCCGAGTTCGACAGCAAACCGGGCCCCGTCCGCGACGTCATTGCCGAAGACCATGCCGACTGGCTCACCTTCCTGGCCGGACAGATTCGCCACGCCCAAGACGAGGGGCATCTCAACGGCCGCACCCCCGACGCGGTTGCTTTCGAACTGGACGCCCTGCTCGGTGCCGCGAATACTGCTCAGCAAATGGGCGATGACCGCGGTGTTACCACCGCACGCGCCATCGTCGAAGACCTGCTCACCTGAGGCGCAATAGCATTGCGGTGCAACCGATTACGGCACCTTATCGGGGCCGGGTCAGGATCGACGGATGTCGCGCGGGGTGGCGCCGAAGTGGCGGTGGAAGGCGGTGCTGAAGGAGCTGGCGGAGCCGAATCCGAGTCCAGCGGCGAGGGTGGCGATGGACCAGTGGCGGTCTACCGGATTTCGCAGCCGGGCGTAGGCGATTCGCAGCCGTTCTTCCTTGATGAGTTCGCGCGGTGTGGTGCCGCCGTGTTGCAGCGCGAGTTGGACTTGGCGCAGCGACCAGCCGAGGGCGCGGGCGACGGCGGCCGGGGTCAGTTCGGGATCGTGGGCATGGGTGCGAATGTAGTGGCGGACTCGGGATTCCACATCGGTGAGATGACTGTGTTCGGTGGGTAGTCGCCGACGATATGCATGCACAGCAGCTCGACCAGCCGCTCGGATACCGCGTCGAACTGATGCGGAGTGAGGGTGTCGCGCTCGGCGACCAGGCCGGTGGCGAGGTCGGCGACGACTCGGCCGAGCCCCGAGGTGAGGTCCACCAGCGGTGCGGGTGGAGCGTCCCGGCTGAGGCGGTGGTCGACCGCACCTCTCGGGATGGTCATGGTCAGGCCCTCGGTGCCGTCGACCTGGGTGAATGCGAAGGGTTGATCGATGGTCACCAGGGCGCCGATACCCGGCGGCATGGGCACGTGCTGGTCGTCCTGCCAGATGGTGACGTGTCCGGTCGTCGGCAGCATCAGGCGATAGTCCCCGTCGGCGTCTTCGCGCACATGTCCGGCAGTGCGGTAGTAGGTGACGGCATCGGCGTGCCAGCCGACGATTTGGTAATTGTCCGTGCGGCGCAGCGCCACCCGCCCGTGGAAGTCGCATCGACGAGGGAATGCGTAGCCCACGCGTCGGCGGTGGCACAACTGGATCAGTTCGCTCCAGTAGTCGGTGCGCTCGTGGGGCGCGACGGTGCTGGTGGCTGCGGTCTCGATGAGGTCGATTCCATCTTTCATCGGCATCGTCTCCCGCCCGTCGCGATCCATCGGCGCGCCACATACCGGTTGGTCTGGCGCCTCCATAGAGTTGGCTCGCCCCGCTACGCGCTAAACGTGGTGCAGGACACCGACGACGTTGCGCTCGGCGGCAACTTTGCTGCGCTCACCAGCAATCGGCGCCCGCCGACCGCCCCTAGCATCGTGATCTCACGATCACAGCAATAGAGGAGTTCTGCGTGAGCAACGCACTGAAGATTGTCGCGTCCGGTGTGGCCGCAGCCGGAATTGCCACCGGGGCAGCGTTTTTCGTTCCCGGTACCGCTGCGGCGGCGACGTATGGCAATCAATGCGGTGCCGGATACAGCGTGATCGATACCCACGATCTGCGGGGCGGCACGATCTTCCTCACCTATAACGGCGAGAAGAACTGTGTGGTCACAGTGCGGGACCAGCCCGGTGCCGCGGTGCGCATGGCGGCCGGATTGGAATTGTCCGAGGGCAAGAAGGACGTGACTATCGACGAGGGCCAATTCACCGAATACGCAGGGCCGGTTTATGTTTCGGCGAAGGGCCGCTGCATCGACTGGGGCGGGATCATCGGCGACGACAAGTGGCAGATCTTCAATGTGCACTGCCAGTGAGCCACTGATTTCTGGAAAGGCCACCATGGGCAAAACGAACAGGCTCTTGGCTGGAATCGCCATTGCCGCCGCCTCGATCGGAGGCACCGTCGCGACCGCCGCCACCGCCTCCGCCGAACGCGGCGAAAGCGGTTGCTTCTCTTACTCGTACGAGCCCGGAACCTTCACAACCACCGTCTACTACCACAACCGCTGCGAAGTAACCCGCAAACTCACCATCTACCGCCAAAGCAACTCACCCTGCAACGACGACAAGATCGAGCTCTACGTCGACGGCGGTGCGAAGGGCGATGAGGTGGTCCGCTGCGGCGATATCACCCAAGTGATCGGTGAGTGACCCGACTCCCTCCCCGGAACGCGGGCGGCGTCAGCAGTTCGACGCCGCCCGCGGTCGGCCAACGGCGACCCGCAATAGAATCCGGAACCGGTTTCGAATTCGTCCGCGAGTGCTCAGGCGGACAGCGCCAGGTCGTTCGCGATCGCGGCATCGTAGCGATCCCACACTACGTCGGTGAGCGCCGGATGCGGCCCGATAACGTCCGCGTGGACGAGCTCGGCCGCGGCGGCGATGAGGCGGTCGGTCAGAAGTCCGGGTGCGAGGAACCAGGGCGCGACGAGCACGCGATCGGCCCCGCGCGCGTGCAGTCGACAAATCGCCTGTGTGACAGTCGGTTCGGTGGTTGCAAAGCAGATCTCGGTGCGCCATCCGGTCAAAGCGGCGAGTCGGCGGGCAACCTCGGCCGTGCGCGCGTTTGCCGCCGCGGACGACGACCCCACCGCTGCGACGGCGATCCCGATCCGGTCATTGCGACCGAACGCTTGCCGACCAGGTATGCGATCGGTATCGCCATCGCGCTCGACTATCGCGTCGAGCACGCGATCCCGCAGTGCCTCGATCAGCTGCGGATCCGGCCCGAGCACATCGGCTTGCGTCAGGCGCAGCTGCGGGTGCCGGGCGCGGGCGGCAGCGAGCATTCCGGGCAGGTCTACCCGGGCGTGGAAGGCATTGCCGAGCAGCAGCGGAGCCACCACCGCATGTGTATATCGCTGTGCGGCAACGGCATCCACTACCTGTTCCACTGAGGGCGCATTCAGGTCGAGGAAGGCCGAGCGGACGTCGAGAGCGGGCCTGGCCGCTGCGATGTCCGCGACCACGGCCGACATCGTCTCGGCCGAGCGCGGATCACGACTGCCGTGCGCGACGGCGATCAATACGGGCCGTTCGGCGCCGCGGTCCGGCCCGGACTGGAGCAGTTCGAGCTCCGCCCACATCGATCGAACGCTCGGCAACCGAGCAATCGAAGCGATTCCGCCGGGCGAATTCACCTCAGGCTCCGACCTCGACGGCGGTCAGCACATCGCCGACCAGACCGGCGGCCAGCGTATTGCCACCCGCCGGGTCGATGAGCAGGAAGCTGCCGGTGTGCCGGTTGACGCGGTAGTCATCGGCCGCGATGGGTTCGGCGACACGCACCGAGATCCGGCCGATATCGTTGAGCTCCAACGACTCCGGATTCGGTGCCGCGGTCAGGTTCTGCTCGTCGAACCGCTCGACGAGCGCGCCGACAATGGCCTGCGTGGTGCGCGTGCCGTGCTTGAGCAGCAGGCGCGCGCCGGGACGCAGCGGCTTGTCGCCGAGCCAGCAGACGGTCGCGTCGAACGAGTCGATCGGCTCCGGGGCATCGGTGGGCGAGGCGATGATGTCACCGCGCGAGATGTCCACATCGTCGGCCAGGATCAGCGTGACGCTGCGGCCCACCTGCGCGACGGCGAGCTCACCGTCGGGGGTATCGACGCGCTCGACGGTGGAGCGAATTCCGGAGGGCAGCACCACGATCTCATCGCCGGGCGAAACCGAGCCCGCCGCGATCTGGCCCGCGTAGCCGCGGTAGTCCGGATATTCGGCGGTGCGCGGCCGGATCACATACTGCACCGGAAAGCGCAGGCCGATCGCGTGCGCGCCCGAGGTGTCGGCATCGACGGGCACCGATTCCAGGTGCTCGATCAGCGACGGCCCGTCGTAGTACGGGGTGTTCTCCGAACGCGACGCGATATTGTCGCCGTGCAGCGCGGAGACCGGAATCTCCAGCACATCCTCGCTCGACCAGCCGAGAGTGCTGGTGAGCGTGTTGAATTCGGCCGAGATCTGCGCGAAGACGGTCGCCGGATCGTCCACCAGGTCGATCTTGTTGACCGCGAGCACGAGCTTGGGCACACCGAGCAGTGCGAGCACCGCGGCATGGCGACGGGTCTGCTCGATGACGCCCTTGCGCGCGTCGACGAGCAGGATCACCAGCTGCGCCGTGGACGCACCGGAGACGGTATTGCGGGTGTACTGCACATGCCCGGGGGTGTCCGCGAGCACGAAGGACCGCTTGGGCGTTGCGAAGTAGCGGTAGGCGACGTCGATGGTGATGCCCTGTTCGCGTTCCGCGCGCAGCCCGTCGACGAGCAGCGAAAGATCCGGTGTGGCAAGGCCCTTGTCGACCGAGGCGCGGGTGACGGCGTCGATCTGGTCGGCCAGTACGGATTTCGTGTCGTAGAGCAGCCGTCCGACCAGGGTGGACTTACCGTCGTCGACAGAACCGGCGGTGGCCAGCCTCAATAGGTCGGACATATCAGAAATAACCCTCTCGTTTGCGGTCTTCCATCGCGGCTTCCGACACTCGGTCGTCGCCGCGCGTCGCGCCGCGTTCGGTCAAACGGGACGCGGCCACCTCGGCGAGAATCGCCTCGTTATCGGCCGCGTCGGAAAGAATTGCGCCGGTGGAGGATCCGTCGCCGACGGTGCGATAGCGCACCGAACGGGTCTCCAGCACCTCACCGTCGCGCGGACCGCCCCAGACGCCGGGCGTCATCCACATGCCGTCACGCTGGTACACCGGACGCTCGTGCGAGTAGTAGATGCTCGCCAGGTCGACATCCTCGCGGGCGATGTAGCGCCAGATATCGAGTTCGGTCCAGTTGCTCAGCGGGAAAACCCGCACATGCTCGCCCGGAGCGTGCTTGCCGTTGTACAGGTTCCACAGTTCGGGCCGCTGCCGCTTCGGATCCCACTGCCCGAAGGCGTTGCGCAGCGAGAAGATTCGTTCCTTGGCGCGCGAACGCTCCTCATCGCGGCGGCCGCCGCCGAAGACCGCGTCGAAGCGGTGTTCGGCGATGGCGTCCAGCAGCGGAACGGTCTGCAGCGGATTGCGGATACCGTCCGGGCGCTCGGTCAGGCGACCGTCGGCGAGGTAGTCCTCGACCTTGGCGACATGCAGTCGCAGGCCGTACTTCTCGACCACCTTGTCGCGGAACTCCAGCACCTCGGGCAGATTGTGCCCGGTGTCGACGTGCAACAGCGCGAACGGCAGCGGCGCGGGCCAGAAGGCCTTGAGCGCCAGATGCAGCAGCACCGTGGAATCCTTGCCGCCGGAGAACAGGATCACCGGCCGCTCGAATTCGCCCGCCACCTCACGGAAGATGTGGATCGACTCCGATTCCAGCGCCGCGAGGGTGTCGAAATCGGTGATGCCGAGAGAACGTGTACTGATGGTTTCGGTCATGACTGGTGTAACCCGCATTCGGTCTTGGCGAGGCCAGCCCAGCGGCCGCTTCGCGGATCGGATCCCGGCTCCGGCTTCCGTGTGCACGGAGCGCAGCCGATGGACGGATATCCCTCCTCCACCAGGGGATTGACGAGGATGCCGTGCTGTTCGATATAGGCCTGCATCTCGTCGTCGGACCAGGCGGCGATCGGGTTGATCTTCACCAGTCCGAACGCCTCGTCGAACGAGATGAGCGGGGCGTTGGCCCGGGTCGGGGCCTCCACGCGACGGATGCCGGTGACCCAGGCGTTGTAACCGACGAGCGAGCGCTTCAGCGGCACAACCTTGCGCAACCGGCAGCATTCACCGGCATCACGCGCGAACAAATCCTTGCCGAGCAGCTGATCCTGTTCGGCCACTGTGTTTTCCGGCCGCACATTGATCACATTCACGCCGTATACGGCCTCCACCGCATCGCGGGTGCCGATGGTCTCGGCGAAGTGGTAGCCGGTGTCCAGGAACAGCACGTCCACACCCGAATGCACCTGGGCGGCAAGGTGGACCAGCACGCCATCCTGCATATTCGAGGCGACGATGTAGCCGGTGCCGAAGGTGTCCTCGGTCCATCGCAGCAGCTCCGCTGCCGAAGCATCGGACCCGAGTTCGGCCGCGCCTTTTTCGGCGATCGCCCGCAACTCGTCTTCGGACAGCTTCGCGGGCAGGTCCGCCGTTACTTGATCTGTTGTCACGCTTGGTCTCCCGTTCACCTGAGGTCGGCCTCGTCGGCGCGAACAGCCCATTGAGCGAACCGTTCGCCGTCCTCGCGGTGCTTGATGAAGTTGCGCACCACCCGCTCGATGTAGTCACCGAGTTCGTCGGTGGTCACCTTGTGCTGACGCAGTTTGCGACCGAAGGCGCTGTCGAAGCCGAGGCTGCCACCGAGATGAACCTGAAAACCCTCGACGTGATTCCCGGCGCCGTCATCGATCAGCTGGCCCTTGAAACCGATATCGGCGATCTGCGCACGGGCGCAGGAGTTCGGGCAGCCATTGATATTGATGGTCACCGGAACATCCAGCTGCGCATTGAGATCGGCGAGCCGCTCCTCCAGCTCCGGCACCAGCGCCTGGGACCGCTTGCGGGTCTCGGCGAAGGAGAGCTTGCAGAATTCGATGCCCGAGCAGGCCATCAGGTTCCGGCGCCACAGCGACGGACGTGCCTGTAGGCCAAGGGGTTCCAGCTCGTCGATGAGCGTGTCGACCTTGTCGTCGGCGATATCGAGAATGATCAGCTTCTGATATGGGGTGAACCGGATCCGGTCCGAGCCGTACTTCTCCGCCGCCTCGGCGACCTTGGTCAGCACGGTGCCCGATACGCGGCCCGCGATGGGGGAGAAGCCGACCGCGTTGAGCCCGTTGCGCAGCTTCTGCACGCCGACGTGATCGATCGGCTTCTTCGGCTGCTCCGGCGCCGGACCGTCGATCAGCTTGCGCTTCAGGAACTCGTCCTCGAGCACCTGACGGAACTTCTCGATGCCCCAGTCCTTGATCAGGAACTTCAGCCGCGCCTTGGTGCGCAGGCGACGGTAGCCGTAATCGCGGAACAGCGAGACGACGGCCTCCCACACATCCGGCACCTCGTCCAGCGGCACCCACACGCCGACGCGTTGGGCCAGCATCGGATTCGTCGACAGACCGCCGCCGACCCACAGATCCAGACCGGGACCGTGCTCCGGGTGATTCACCCCGACGAACGCGACGTCATTGATCTCGTGCACCACATCCTGCTGGCCCGAGATCGCGGTCTTGAATTTGCGCGGCAGGTTGGAGTACTCCTTCTTGCCGATGTAGCGGCGCACGATCTCATCGATCGCGGGCGTCGGGTCGATGATCTCGCTCAGCGATTCACCGGCCAGCGGCGAGCCGAGCACCACACGCGGGCAGTCGCCGCACGCCTCGGTGGTCTTCAGGCCGACGCCTTCGATCCGCTTCCAGATCTCGGGGACGTTCTCGACCTCGATCCAGTGGTACTGGACGTTCTCGCGGTCGGACAGGTCGGCGGTATCGCGAGCGAACTCGGTGGATATCTGGCCGAGGGTCTTCAACTGCGCGACATTCAAGGCGCCCGCATCGCAGCGGATGCGCATCATGAAGTACCTGGCCTCGAGAATGTCGATGTTCTCGTCGCCGGTCCAGGTGCCGTCGTAGCCCTGTTCGCGCTGGGTGTAGAGACCCCACCAGCGGAACCGGCCGCGCAGATCGCCCTTGTCGATGCTGTCGAAACCCTGTTTGGAATAGATGTTCTCGATCCGGGCCCGGACATTGAGCGGGTTGTCGTCCTTCTTGGACTGCTCGTTCGGGTTCAGCGGCTCGCGGTAGCCGAGCGCCCACTGGCCCTCGGCCTTGCGGCGCACCGGCTTCCCGGTGCGGACACGCGGGCCGGCCGGCGCCTCGCTGCGGGGACGGTCCGGGCGGACGCGCCGCTCGGAGGCCGGGCGCTGCGGGCGCGCGTGCGGCCCGGAACCGGGCTGATCCGTGTGACCGGCGTCGGTGCTCGACGTCATGGGGTCGCTCCTGCTGGGTGGGGGTACATCCGTGCTGAGGGCGTGGCGCTGGGCTGGCTCACGCCTGCGGTGTCAGCGGGCCGATGTCCGTCGAAATCGGGAGATGACCGGGAAATCCGGGAATGGGCGCCGCTGAGCTACCGGGAGGAACCGGGCAGACAGCAGGCGCTGCATACGCGCTTGTAGTCGACGTGGCGACGTGCCACAAGTCGTACTCCAGATCCGCGCATGCGCCTATTGTGCCACGTCAGGATGGGCGTTCCGACCGCGAGGCCGTATTTCCCGCGAAATCGAGGGAAATTCCCTGGACCATGGGTGCCGATTGTGATGGCAGTCATAGTTAGCGGGCTGAATGCGTCGCATGATTCGCCATGATCACCGTCGGTGACCCGTCTCACGGCACATTGACCTCGAGCTATCTCGAGGTTGCAAGCTCTGTGCCATGAGTACCGCAGCTACCGCCACCGACCTCGACGCCATCCGCGAGGTCGTCGCCACCATTCAGCACTCACAGCAGAACGAACTCGTCGACGAATTCGTCGGCCTGTTCCGCGAAGACGCGATCTGGACCACCGGGGGCGGCAAGCGGCTGTTCGGCCGGGCGGCCATCGCCGAATTCACCGCGCAGGTGCTGCCGGGTGCGATGCGCGACGGCACCGCGACCTACGAGGTCGAACATGTGCTGTTCATCCGCCCGGATGTCGCCGCGGTCAAGGTGGTCCAGCGCTATTTCGACGGTGACGGGCAGCTGTCCGGGCAGGGGTCGCCCATGTACGTCATGTCGAAGGAGGACGGGCGCTGGCTGCTGACGGCCAACCAGAACACCGTGGTCGCCGACTGACCAACGGATATCGCATGTGCCCGCTGCGTTAGCGCCCGGGTTCGTGGCGGAGCGGGTGCCTGGTGACCGGGTGTGCGACAGCGGCGGTCACACTGGAGGGGTGAGTTCCGCCGCTGTTCCGATCGAAGCCGAGAGTTCAGCCCTCGTGCTGCGCGATTTCGGGGGCGGGCCGTTCGGGGTCTATGTCCACGTGCCGTTCTGCGCGACACGCTGCGGATATTGCGATTTCAACACCTACACCGCCGGGGAGTTGGGCACGTCGGCGTCACCGCAATCCTGGCTCGACGCGCTGCGCGGTGAATTGGCGACGGCGGCCGAGCGATTCGCGGCGCTGCCGACCGCGACGCCCGAGGTGGCGACGATCTTCGTCGGCGGTGGCACGCCGTCGCTGCTCGGCGGTGATGGTTTGGCCGCCGTGCTGGACTCGGTGCGCGCGAACTTCACCCTTGCCGCCGATGCCGAGGTGACCACCGAATCCAACCCGGAGTCGACTTCGCCGGAATTCTTCGAGCGGATCCGTGCGGCCGGGTTCACCCGGGTGTCGCTGGGGATGCAGTCCGCCGCCGAGCATGTGCTGAAGGTGCTGGATCGGACGCACACACCGGGGCGGGCGGTCGCCGCGGCGCGGGAAGCGCGCGCCGCCGGATTCGACCATGTGAACTTGGACCTGATCTACGGCACCCCGGGTGAGCGCGACTGCGATCTCGACGCGAGTTTGGACGCGGTGCTGAGCGCTGGCGTGGACCACGTCTCGGCGTACTCGCTCATCGTCGAGGACGGCACCGCCATGGCGCGCCGCGTCCGCCGCGGTGAACTGCCCGCCCCCGATGACGATGTGCTCGCCGCCCGGTACGAGCGCATCGACTCCCGGCTCGGCGCGGCGGGCCTGACCTGGTACGAGGTCTCCAATTGGGCCGCAAGCGATGCCGCCCGCTGCCGCCACAACCTCGGCTACTGGGACGGCGGTGACTGGCTCGGCGCTGGCCCCGGCGCACACAGTCACGTCGGTGGTGTCCGCTGGTGGAACGTCAAACACCCAGCGCGCTATGCCGATACGGTCGCTCGCGGCGGACTGCCCGCGGCAGGCTGGGAAACCCTCACCGCTGACGAACAGCACACCGAACGCGTCATGCTCACCGTCCGCCTGCGCACCGGTCTACCGCTGAACGAACTGGTCCCAGCCGAATCCGCCGCCGTCGACCGAATCATCGCCGACGGCCTGGCAATTCGCTCGTCGGACCGACTGATCCTCACCGACCGCGGCCGCCTACTCGCCGACGGCGTCGTCCGCGACCTCCTGACCTGACCGCATTCCCGTGTGCCACTACCGCTTGCTAGCCGTTGCCGGATTCTTCTCGCATCAGCGGTGGGCACAGGACAGCGGATGGCGGCGATCCGACAGTGCGTGCGGTCGACGAGGTCCCGTTTTCGGTGGTGCGTCCGCTTGCGGGGCATCCGGGCTTTGTGAGTTCTCCGAATGTCTGCGGTAGGCCCACCGAATGATGTCGATTGTACTATCACAGATCGGTAAAGGCGCGTAGGCTGCGCAGCAACCCAAGGAGTCTTATGCCACCGGCACGACACATCACGCTGATCTCCGAACAAGGTGAATTCGCCGAGTCGCGGGCCGCCGAAAAGGCGGAAAACGCACGTCAGAGTGCGATTGCCGCGCGGACCGTCGCCAGCCACGCCGAGAATGCGGCAGACTGTGTGGCCTTATTGGCCATGCTCGGTCTGGACGCGATGGCGGGCAAGATGGCCAAGACAGCACAGGCTCCGCTCTAACCTCCCGCGAGTGCGGTAGCCGGCCGCCATTCGTGCGGCGATATGCCGTATGCCGCGCGGAATCGGCGGGCGAAATGCGATGGGTCGCGCAGGTCCAGCAGCGCGCGATCATTGCGTGGAAGCGATGTCTGCTGTCCGGGCGGACCAGTTCGGCGCGCACCCGGTCCAGTCACCGGCTGATGATCCAGTGCTCGCGGCGGTATTCGGCGTTCGGCGGTTTCACTCGCCGATAGCAGCCGTGCACCGTCGGTCGAGAATCGTGCAAAGTCGGGACTGTTGGCGCGGTCGCTTCTAGGCTTCGAAACAGTCATCGACGCAGGTTGGTTCCACCTGTCCCGCAGAGGTCTCGTGTCCCGACCGCTGATACGGCCGGTTCACGATGCCGCCCTGGATTTCCCGGCGAAGAACGACTCATCAGCGAAAGGGTAGGACTCCGAATGAAGATCACCCGTAGCTTCCGCGCCGCTATCGCGGCGCTGATCCTCGCTTTTACGCCCGTCCTGGCGGCTGCTCCCGCGAGCGCCGCGCCCCTGCCGACGATCGTGCTGGTGCACGGCGCCTTCGCCGACACCACGAGCTGGAACGGCGTCGCCGCGGTGCTGCGCGACCACGGCTATCAGGTGGTTGTTCCCGACAATCCGCTGCGCGGTCCCGCGAACGATGCCGCAGCCGTACAGCGGGCCCTGGACACGATCTCGGGACCCGTTGTGCTGGTCGGGCATTCATACGGCGGCTTCGTCATCAGCAATGTGCACGACCCGAAAGTCCAAGCGCTGGTCTATATCGCGGCCTTCGCCCCGGTGCAGGGTGAAATCGGGCTGCTCGAACTCGACCCGATCCGCTTCCCCGGCAGCCAGCTGCTGCCGCCGGTACTGCAGTTCAGCGTCGTTGACGATCCAAACGGCTTGGCGGGCAGGAATCTCGACAGCTACATCGCACCCGACCACTTCAACGAAGTCTTCGCCCAAGACGTAGGCCCCGACGTCGCGGCCGATCTGATCGCCCACCAACGCTCCCTCGCCGTCGCCGCCAATATCGAACCCTCCGGCGCACCCGCATGGTCTTCGATCCCGAGTCGCTATCTCGTCTCGGCCAACGACCACGTGATTCCTCCTGCCGCCCAACGCTTCATGGCAAACCGAATGGGCGCGACCACCTCCGAAATCGCCTCGTCCCACGCCTCCCTGGTCTCCCACCCCGCCGAGGTAGCCGCCGTGGTGGAGTCCGCCGCCGGTCGGTGACCACTGGCCTCTCGAGTGGTCCGGTCGACAGCTCCCAATGGACGCACCAGCACGTTTCGTGTGGTCTCGGTCGACGGCCTGCGATATCGGACGAGCTTCGCTGCGGGCGTGAATACCCGCGGCGAAGCTCGTCCAGTACTGCGGCCGCAGTGTCGGTCCAGGAACGCGACTACGCGGGCCGAGGCGTCGCCGGATTCCGGAGCCTCGGACCTTGACGGGGATCGGTCGATCCGGCAACAGGTCTCGATGCGCTGCGGCAGGTTTCGAACTGGCCCTGCGGAGTTCGCGGCGCGCCGCGGTAGCGGGTGGGACCTGGATCACAGGGGACCCGGTGGTTTGCGGCCGTGGGAACGGCAATTGTCGGGCTGGCAATTAGACTGGATAAACAGACGTACCCGAGGACGAGCGAGGAGGTGGGGCCATGTCGAGTACCGAGGATCGGCGCTTCGAGGTCCTGCGGGCGATCGTCGCGGACTATGTCGCGACCAAGGAACCGATCGGGTCGAAGACGCTGGTAGAGCGGCACAACCTCGGGGTGTCCAGCGCGACGGTCCGCAACGATATGGCGGTGTTGGAGGCAGAGGGCTATATCACCCAGCCGCACACCAGCTCCGGCCGCATTCCCACGGATAAGGGCTATCGGCAGTTCGTCGACCGCATCTCCGAGGTGAAGCCGCTCTCGCCCGCCGAACGCCGGGCGATCATGGAATTCCTGGAGTCCGGTGTCGATCTGGACGATGTGCTGCGCCGCGGTGTGCGCCTGCTGGCCCAGCTCACCCGGCAGGTCGCGGTCGTGCAGTATCCGACCGTTTCGGCCTCGACGGTCCGCCACATCGAGGTGGTCGCGCTGAATCCGGCGCGGCTGCTGCTGGTGGTGATCACCGATACCGGTCGCGTCGACCAGCGTCTCGTCGAACTCGGCGCGCTCGTCGATGACCAAGATCTCGCCGCGCTGCGTGGCATGCTCGGCGGTGCGATGGACGGCAAGCGACTATCCGAGGCCTCGGCGGCCGTCTCCGAACTACCCGAGCGGGCTCCGGTGCGACTCAAGGACGTGCTGGTGCGCGTTTCGACCGTACTCGTCGAGACCCTGGTCGAGCATCCGGAAGAGCGTCTGGTCCTCGGCGGCACCGCCAACCTGACTCGCAATGCCGCCGACTTCGTCTTCCCCGGTTCGCTGCGGGATGTGCTCGAGGCGCTGGAGGAGCAGGTGATCGTGCTGAAGCTGCTCGCGGCCGCCCAGCATCCCGGCACCGTCACGGTGCGCATCGGCGAGGAGACCCAGGTCGAGCAGATGCGCGGGACCTCGGTGGTGTCGACCGGCTATGGTGCGGCGGGTGCGGTTCTCGGCGGCATGGGTGTGCTCGGCCCGACCCGGATGGACTATCCGGGGACCATCGCATCGGTCGCCGCCGTTGCCCGTTATATCGGTGAGGTGCTCGCGGAGCGCTGAGGGGCGGCGCCCGGCCGTAGCGATTGCTTGCAGGTCGCTCGAAACGGTCAGCCGGTGTCGCTGTTACCCTCGACCTTTCGGCGGATAAAGTTGAGTGCATCCGACTAATGCTGTTGCAAACCAAGGACTAGAGAACTCAAGTGGCACGGGACTACTACGGACTGCTCGGCGTCGCGAAGAACGCGACCGACCAGGAGATCAAGCGCGCCTACCGCAAGCTGGCGCGGGAACTCCACCCCGACGTCAACCCCGACGAGGCGGCGCAGGCCAAGTTCAAGGAAGTGTCGACCGCCTATGAGGTGCTGTCGGACCCGGAGAAGCGGCGCATCGTCGATATGGGCGGTGACCCGCTGGAGTCCGGTGGCGGCGGCGCGGGCTTCTCGGGTGCCGGATTCGGCGGGCTCGGCGATGTCTTCGAGGCGTTCTTCGGCGGTATGGGCGGATCCGGTGGGACGCGCAAGGCGCGCGGCCGGGTGCAGCCCGGTGCGGATTCGCTGCTGCGGACCCGGCTCAGCCTGGCCGAATGCGCGGTCGGTGTCACCAAGCATCTGACCGTCGACACCGCCATCCTGTGTGATATCTGCCACGGCGCCGGCACCAATGGCAAGTCCAAGCCGGTGCGCTGTGAAACCTGTGGGGGCGCCGGTGAAGTCCAGTCCGTGCAGCGTTCCTTCCTCGGTCAGGTGCTGACCTCGCGTCCGTGTCCGACCTGTCGTGGTGCCGGCGAGACCATCCCCGACCCGTGCCACAAATGCGGCGGTGATGGCCGGGTGCGGGCGCGCCGCGAGATCGCCGCGCCGATTCCGGCGGGTGTCGCCAATGGCATGCGGGTGCGGTTGGCCGCGCAGGGTGAGGTCGGTCCCGGCGGCGGGCATGCGGGTGATCTGTACGTGGAGATCGTCGAGCAGCCGCACGATGTCTTCGTCCGCGACGGCGACGATCTGCACTGCACCATTCGGGTGCCGATGGTCGATGCCGCACTCGGCACCACCGTCGTCGTCGACACCATCCTGGACGGCCCGACCGAGCTGACCATCCCGCCGGGCACCCAGCCGGGGGAGATCTCGGTACTGCGCGGCCACGGTATGCCGCGGCTGCGCTCGGGTGCGCGCGGTGATCTGCTCGCGCATCTGGACATCGTGGTGCCGACCAAGCTCGACGCCAAGTCGAGCGACCTGCTGCGCAAGTACAAGGGCATGCGCACCGGTGAGCGCGCCGAGGTGATGTCGGCGCAGTCCGAGCACAACAGCGGCCTGTTCGCCCGGCTGCGGGCGTCGTTCAGCGGGCGATAGCCGTTGGCCGCCACGGTCTTCTACCTCGACGACATACCGGAGCCCGGCGCCATCGCGATCCTCGATGGCCCGGAGGGGCGGCACGCCGCGACGGTGCGCCGCATCCGGGTCGGTGAGGCGATCACGCTGTCCGACGGGAACGGTTTGCTGGCCGAGTCAGAAGTCGTTGCGGCACAGAAGGACCGGCTGGAGTTGACGGTCCTGAACCGGGTGCTGTCCGACCCGCCGCGGCCGCGGGTGACGGTCGTGCAGGCACTGCCGAAGTCCGACCGTTCCGAGTTGGCGGTCGAGCTGATGACCGAGGCGGGTGCCGACGCCATCGTTCCCTGGCAGGCGCACCGCTGCGTCGCGAACTGGGAAGGCAAGGCGCACAAGGCCGTCGAGAAATGGCGTGCCGCCGCCCGTTCCGCCGCCCGGCAATCGCGGCGTGCCTATATCCCCGAGGTGGCCGATCTACATCACACCCGCGACCTGCTCGACACCGTCCGCGAGATCGTCGCAGCGGGCGGAATCGTGGTGGCCCTGCACGAATCCGGCGCCGCCCGCTTCGTCGAACTTCCCTTCGACAAGGCCACCGAGATCATGCTGATCGTCGGCCCCGAAGGCGGACTGGACGATTCGGAACTCGCCGCCTTCGCCGACGCGGGTGCGGACGTGACCTCGCTCGGCCCAACCGTTTTGCGCACCTCGACCGCGGCCGCCGTCGCCCTCGGCGCCCTGGGGGCATTGACCTCCCGTTGGTGAGGTCAGGGCCGGACGGCGCTGACCACCCAGACGGCACCTCGTCCGGTCCCGTGGCTTTCGGTGCGTATGTCGTCGAAGCCGCCCGCGCGGCAGTACGCGGCGAACGATTCGGCTTGCTGTTCGGTCCACCCATGGGTGGCGAGGCCGGTGGCGCCGCGAGGCACCCGGCGCTCGATCGCGAGAAATCGCCCGCCGGACAACAGCACTCGGTGCACTTCGCCAACCCCCGCGGCGACGTCGCGCCAGTGGTGTATCGAGGCCATCGACCAGACAACCGTCGCGGAACCGTCTTGGGCCGGGATGTGCTCGGCAGTGCCTTCGGCCCAGGTAATGCGGGGGTCGCGGGTCAAGTGCCGCGCGAGGCGCAGCATTACCGGCGCCGGATCCACGCCGGTCACGCGCGCGCCGCGGCGGGCGGCCGCCCTGGCCGCGGTGCCGGGGCCGCAACCGATGTCGATGACCTGATCCGCATCCGATACCGCGGCCAGGTCCACTGCCAACCGAGCCTTGGCGCGCCCCATGACCGTCATCACGAGGCCGAAGAACAGTCCGGTGGCCCCGGCGAAACCGGGGTGGTCGGCATGGTGGTTGGCGGCGGTGGCTGGCGAAATGTCCATCGGTCGTTCCTTCCGGTGAAACCTGCTCGTAGGTACCACCGACCTTGCCGCTTCAGGTCGACTTGAAGTCAAATGGCGGCATGGAACTGATTCCGATCGGCGCGGCCGCGGCTCGGCTCGGGCTGAGCCAGTCGGCGCTGCGGTACTACGACGAGCGCGGTTTGGTGCACCCGCGAACGCGGCAGGCGGGCCGTCGCATGTACGGTCTCGATGAACTGCGCCGCTTGGCGTTCATCAAGATCGTGCACCGCCTGGGTCTGCCGCTCGACACCGCTGCCGCCGTCCTCGACGCTCCGGGCACGCAGTGGCGCGAGACCGTCCGTGCGCGGATCGCCGAACTGGATCAGGTCATCGAGCAGGCGCGCAGCGCGCAGGAGTTCCTGAACCACGCGCTGCACTGCCCGGCCGACCATCCCGCCCGCGAATGCGCGACGATGATGGGCGGGCTGGACCGGCTCGTCGAAGGTACGACCTTCGAACAACTGGCCGCCGAACACGGCGGTCGGTCACGATCCGACGAGCCCGCCTCGGGCTGAAATTTCGCCGCCGTCGCCCTCGGCGTCTCGGGTGCGTCGACCTTCCGTTGGTAGCGGGTCGGATGCTTCGTGTGGCACCGTGAAAACGGCGACCACGCACAGGATTGCGACCGTGAAGCACGCCAGCGTGTACCAGAGATTCCCGATGGGATCGCCATTGCTCGTCGAACCGTCCACGGCGTCGAAGTAATCGGGTAGTGCGGTCACCCAGAGCAACGCCATTACGCACAGATACACCACGCTGTAAATTCGCACGAAGCCATTCGTGTAGTGCGGTGTGTCCGAGTCGTTTCGGCGCAGCCGGAGCCATTGGCGAATGAGAATCGGGATCGCGACGATGGTGACGATGACCAGTTCGGCCGCGTAGAGGAATCCTCGCAACGGGGTGTTCCCGACGCCGAACAGCGTTGCCGGGATGGGCAATACGGCCGTCCCCAAAGACCCGAGTATGCCGATAACGGCAGTGCGCCAGACCAATTGTGGCCCGGAGAAGGCGCGACCCTCATCGACGTGGCGACCGACGATCAACTGGACGAAGAACGCCAGCGACATCGGCCACAGCGCGGCGAAAACCACCACGCTCGGCAGCGGTACCGAATCGAACATCGGTTGATTGAGCGGGTTTTCGGTCGACCATTCCCACCAGCGCAGCTGCGGTCCGAGATGGTCGAAGATCTCATAACAGCCGTGGTGGACGAAGCCCACGCAGACGGCACCGACGAGAACACCGTATCGACGGAAAACGCCCAGCATTCTGACGATTTCGAAGGCCAATGTGGCCATCAGTGGGTAGATCGCGACGATATAGAGGGGGAGTCGGCCCCAGAGGAAATCCACGGTGAAAACGTTGTGCGCGAACATGGTGTCGACGTGGGCGTCGATACCGAAGGCCGCGGGAAAGTACAGTGGCGGTTCGATAATGAACAGGTAGGCCGTCGCGCCGAACCAGACCACAAGGTTGGTGGGATCGCCGTGACGGCGCAAGCGCACAATCGCGTAGATCAGCGCGAGTACCGCGCCGAGGACGATGGTGAACTCGAGAACCGGCAGCGTCCAGTTCTCCAATGCGGCAGGGTTTCGCACTTCGACGAGTCCACCGGCCTCCTGACAGGAAAAGCCGAGCGCCTTCGCGAGTTGGTCGAAGGTGGGTGCGCAATGATCGGCCATCAGTCCCCCTGCGGCGCCGCGACGGTATCGGCGGTGTACCAGTGCGATACGTCGTAACCCGCGTTATAGCGCTCGAACCACACATCGGCGAGTGCGGGCAGTTTCTCGTGATCCGGGTTGTGCTTGGGCAATTGACTGCGGACGATCCCTACCAGCGCGATGAGTTGTTCGCCGAGCCGAAGATCATCGAATGCGCGCGACATCGGACCGTTGTCCTCGACGGGCAGCCGCAACCACTTGCGCAGCTTCTGCTTACCCCGGTGCGTCGCGAACATCGCCAGTGCATCGATGCGCCGATCCTCCTGCGGCACATGCTTATTGAAGCCTGCGCACGCCACCCGGATGACCTTCATGACGTGCCGGAAGATCGACGGTGCCATGCGCATCCGGTAGACGTCGCTGCCGACAATGGAATCGAAGATGATCAGCGCGGAACTTCGATGTTCGACTTCCTCGACGAAATGCCAGATGAACAGCGATGCGACACGGTCATCTCCCGGCTGGAACAGCGCCGCGTCGTTATCGAGCATCAGTTTGAACACCGGGGTGAAGGTTGCCTCCAGATCGGCGGTGTAGGCGAGCCGATATTCCAGGGAGGTGTGCACGGTGAGGCGGTCGAATTCCGCGATCACTTCGTTGAGTGTCTCCTGGAGTCCGGGGTATCGCCTGATCAGAGCGTTGGCGTGCTGGCGGTGGGCGGTCGAGTGCTGCCCCTCCTGACGCACGAACGCGTCCGCCTCCTCCGCGATCGCGGGATCGGTGATCCGCGGCATGGCCTCGCGAATCATATTGACGATCATCTTCTCGAAGCCGATCGCCAGGAAGGACACCGCGTTGGCCATGGACGAGAAGGCCGGATTCGTTTCGTTCCACAGGAACGGTACGTCGTAGTCCGCGAATGCGAATCGCATCTTTCGGACTTGCAGATCGGTCACTTGGCTATACCTCGTGTTTCGGAATTGGTCTGGTAGCCGTGTTCGGACGCGCCGAAGCCTCGATGCGGCTGATCATACACAGATCGATTGATGTGTATGATCTAAATCGTATTTACCGGCCCGAACTGGGACAATGGCGCCGGGACGACCCTGTGGTAGCGTCGAGCCCCTGATCCGGACAGTCGGCGGGCATGGCCCGCAGTCGGTTTCGCACGCGACGGACATGTTTCGAGCCGAGGAAGCGAGCAGTGGCAGGAAGGCGCGGGTGGGGCGGGAGTCCACCGACCAGCGACGCGGAAGCGTCCCGTCGAATAGTCACCGCCGCGGTCGAGCTGATCGGACGAACGGGTTCGGAGATCAGCATTGCCGACGTCGCGGAGTCGCTCGGTGTCATCCGTCAGACGGTGTACCGATACTTCCCCAGTGCGGACGCGCTGATGCGGGCAGCGGCGATCGCGTCGGTCGACGGCTTTCTGGACCGGCTGACACGGCAGGTGAGCGGCATCGAGGACCCCGTCGAAGCCATGACCGAGGGCGTGGTCTACACCCTTGCCGAGGTGCGTCGGACGCCGCACCTGGGCATTCTGCTCTCCAGCACATATTCGAATGTGCACCCCGAAAGCCTTACCTCCGAAGAGGCGCAAACCTTCGGAATGACGATGATCAAACGCTTCGACGTCGACTGGGAGCGGTACGGGTACGACGACGCATCTCTGCAGGAACTCGTCGAATACATCCTGCGAACGATGCAGTCGTTCTTCATCGCTCCGGGCAATCCGCCACGCAGCGACGATGAGCTGCGTCGATATCTACGACGCTGGATGGGGGCCGCGATCATCGCGCAACCGAAGCCGGACGGCCGATCCGCGGGCTGACGCGGCTGTCGGCGGCACTGCAAGACGCTGTTCGTCTACGGTCGCGCGACCGTGCGCCGCTCGGGTAGCTACTGCTGCCAGTGATTGTTGGGTGTGCCGGGAGCGGGCTGCTGGTACTGGGCGTTGGGTCCGCCCGGGGCGGGCTGCTGCCAGTGGTTGTTCGGTGTGCCAGGCGCGAACTGCTGCTGGTTATCGGGCGCGCCGGGAGCGGGTTGTTGCCAGTGGTTGGGTCCGCCGGGGGCGGGCTGCTGGGGCCACTGGGCGTTGGGCGCGCCGGGGGCAGGTTGCTGCCACTGGGGGTTGGGCGCACCGGGAACGGGCTGCTGCCGGTTGGCGTTGGGTGCGCCCGGGGCGGGCTGCTGGTTCTGGGCGGTGCCCATGGGCTCGCCGTTGGCACGGGCGAGGAGATCTTGGACCTGTGG
Source organism: Nocardia sp. CA-119907 (assembly GCF_050955995.1). Lineage (NCBI taxonomy): Bacteria > Bacillati > Actinomycetota > Actinomycetes > Mycobacteriales > Nocardiaceae > Nocardia > Nocardia sp. CA-119907. Next base: position 7,583,648 of record NZ_CP192091.1, on the reverse strand, counting down.
TGCGGCGACAGGTGACGACGCACCGCACCACGTGCATTCCAGAGTGTGCTTGGTGCTGATCGGGAACAGTGGGATGAAGAAGAGCGTGAACTTGGTGACGAGTTTGCGCACCGCATGTGCGGCGGGATTGCCGCAGCGGCCGCAGACCAAGGTGATCATGGCGAGCGTGTAGATACGCTTCTGCCAGCCCCAGATGAGCATGAGAAACCCCCAAAGATCGAGAACCTGATGTCGGTCACATAGTAGATCGGTCAGGTGGCTGCTCTAGTTAACAAATGGCCACCTTTGGTGGTCGCCGCATATGGCTAGAATCCAGCGATTCAATCCGGGATTCGGTATCCGTTGGCCTTGCTATCCGATTGCTGGAGATTCGGAGGTGACCGCCGGACATCAAGCCGTCTGCGATGCACACACTCGGGATGCGGCTTCGATTCCGTGGCGAGCGTGAGTCGTCAAATACCACACCAGGACCGCGGCCACGGCGACAAGCGCGCCGACGCACCCGGCCAGGCCGACCCAACCGCCCCGCGTGTAGGCGATGCCCGCGGCGCTGCCGATGACCGCGCTACCGAGGTAATAGGTGAACAGGTACAGCGATGATGCGGCACCACGGTTACCGGGCGCCATCGAGCCGACCCAGGCGCTGGCCACCGCGTGGGCGCCGAAAAACCCTGCGGTACACAGCGATATCCCCACAATGACAGCGATCAGCTGGTCCGGGATGGTGACGAGAACGCCGGCGCCCATCAGCGCGACCGATGTCGCGAGTACCCGGTGTTTGCCGATGCGATCGGCCGTGCGTCCGGCGGCGGCCGAGGCGAACGTGCCGGCCAGATACAGCAGGAACACCGAACCCACGACGGCGGCGGGCAATTCGAAGGGCGGCCGGGCCAGCCGGTAGCCGAGGAAGTTGTAGATCGAGACGAAGCCGCCCATCAGCACGAACGCCAGCGCGAACAGCGCGAGCAGTCCGCGGTGGCGCACCGACGTGCCGAGATCGCCGAGCACGGTACGCATTCCGGCGGGGCGGGCGACGAATCCGCGCGAGGGCGGCAATCCGCGCACGAACCAGATCGTGCAGATGGCCGCCGTGATCGCGATCGCGGCCTGGGCCACACGCCAGGACGTCAGGTCGAGGGCGACGGCCGGAATCAACCGTCCCGCCAGCCCGCCGATCGAGGTGCCCGCGACGTATACCCCCATCGCGGCACCCAATCCGGCGCTGCCGACCTCCTCGGCGAGGTAGGCCATCGCGACGGCGGGTACTCCGGCCAGCGCCACTCCTTGTACGGCCCGGCCCGCGAGCAACACGTCCAGCGACGGGCTCAGCGGCAGCAACAAACCGACCGCCGCCGCGAGCACCGCGGATGCCGTCATGACGGGCGTGCGTCCGAACCGCGAGGACAGTGCGCCCGCCGGGATGATCGCCAAGGCCAGAAATCCGGTGGTCAGGGAGACCGCCAATGCCGCGTGCGCCGGATCGGCGCCGAAGGCCGCCGACAGGCTGGGCAGCAATGCCTGCGCGCTGTACATCGAGGCGAAGGTGGTCAACCCCGCGGCGAACAGCGCGGTGGTGATCCGACGTTCGTGCGATGTGCTCGAAACGCTGGTCGAGCGGGTATCCGTGCTGGTCATGGCACCTCCTGCGTCCAGGATCGGCCGCCGGTTTCAAGAAAGGAAATGAATAGTAATCTGGTATCTAATGCCTCAGACGCATAAGGAGTGGTCCGATCGTGCTGGGTGACGACTTGCTGTGGTTCACGACACTCGCCGAACTGGAGCGCGTCGGCGCGGCCGCCGACCGGCTGCACATTGCCCAGCCGACGCTCTCGCGCATGCTGGCCCGGCTCGAACGCCGCCTCGGCGTCGAACTGTTCGACCGCCATGGAAAGCGCATCGAACTCAATGACTTCGGCCGCATCTACTACGAGCACGCCCGCCGCGCACAGTCCGAACTCGACGCCGCCGCCCAGGCCGTTGCCGACCGCACCGATCCCGCGAAAGGTGTTGTCCGCCTGTCATTTCTGCACAGCTTCGGCCGCTGGCTGGTGCCGCAGCTGATCGGTGGCTTCCGGCGCGGTTCGGCCCGCATCTCGTTCACGCTCTGGCAGGGTGCGTTCGACGCCGTGATCGATCAGATAGTCGATGGCACAGCGGATTTGGCGATCGTGTCGCCCCGGCCGTCGGCCGCCGGATTGGGCTGGCACAAACTGCTGGACCAGCCGCTGGTGCTCGCCGTCCCCGCCGAACACCGGCTGGCCGCGCGCCGGCATATCCGGATCGCCGATCTCGCCGATGCGGAATTCATCACGATGCCAACGGGTTTCGGTATGCGCCGGATACTCGAGGAATTGTGCGCGGCCGCGAATATCCGTCCGCGCATCGCCTTCGAGTCGACCGATCTGGTTACGGTCGCGGGTCTGGTCGCGGCCGGGCTCGGCGTCGCGGTGCTGCCGCTGGAGGATCCGATTCCGGCCACGGGCGCACTGTCGGGCCTGGTGACCGTCCCGCTCGCCGATGCGGGAGCCGTACGCGATGTCGGGCTGATCTGGTCGGCGACCGTCCCGCCATCGGACGCCGTGCGTCGATTTCGTGACTTCACCGAGGATTGGGCCCGGCGGCGCGGGGGAATCCAGATGCCAAGGCGATAGCGAGCGATCCGCAGGCAATCGCCGGCGCCGGACGGCTGGCCGTTTCGAGCGATCCGCACGCGGTCGCGACGGGCGGGGTAGCCGTTTATTCACTGCGTGTTGTCAGTGGGGCGCGTTAAACTTTCATCAACGACGCAGCAATTCGAGACCGGAAAGCAGGCTATAGCCACTTTTGCGAACACAAGGCGAGATCGGCGACCCAACTACACCCGCGGCAGGCATGAGTTCACCCACCTCGGCTTCCACCCCCGGTGGAGCAGACAACGGCTCGGGCCCCGCAGCACGCACCGTGCGTTCCAGCATCGAACTCGCTCCCGAATCCGTGTTCCCGTTCCTCGGTTCGGCCGACCAGAACCTGCGTGAGCTGGAGCAGCTGCTGGATGCGGATATCCACGTCCGCGGCAATTCCGTCACACTCACCGGTAAGGCGCCCGATGTCGCCTTGGCCGAGCGGGTGATCGAACAGCTCGTCGCGCTGACCGGTCGCAATCGAGTGGTAACTCCGGAGGCGGTGCGCCACACCGTATCGATGCTCACCGAGGGTTCCTCGGAATCCCCGGCCGAGGTGCTGAGCCTGGACATCCTGTCCCGGCGCGGCAAGACCATCCGGCCCAAGACGCTCAACCAGAAGCGCTATGTCGACGCGATCGACGCCCACACCATCGTGTTCGGCATCGGCCCCGCTGGCACCGGCAAGACGTATCTGGCGATGGCCAAGGCCGTGCAGGCGCTGCAGACCAAGCAGGTCAACCGGATCATCCTCACCCGTCCCGCGGTCGAGGCGGGCGAGCGGCTCGGCTTCCTGCCCGGCACGCTCAACGAGAAGATCGACCCGTACCTGCGCCCGCTCTACGACGCACTGCACGACATGATGGATCCGGAGGCCATTCCGAAGCTGATGGCGGCCGGTGTCATCGAGGTCGCGCCGCTGGCGTACATGCGCGGTCGCACGCTGAACGATTCGTTCATCATTCTCGACGAGGCGCAGAACACCACGGCCGAGCAGATGAAGATGTTCCTCACCCGGCTCGGATTCGGTTCGAAGATCGTGGTGACCGGTGACGTCACCCAGGTCGACCTACCCAATGGCGCGCGTTCGGGTCTGCGCGTGGCCAGCGAGATCCTCAACGGCATCGATGATATCCATTTCTCCCTGCTGACCAGCAGCGATGTGGTTCGGCACCGGTTGGTCTCGGATATTGTCGACGCCTACGAACGAGCTGAAGCCGAGCGGGTCCCCCAGGTCGGGCCGCACTATCCGGGCAATCGCGCCCAGCGCCGCGCCGCGAGCCGGGGAGATCGGCGCTGACGTCGGCTTATAGGCTGATGCGGTGAGCATCGAGATCGCCAACGAATCGGGTATCGACGTACCCGAAGAAGACCTGGTCAGTGTCGCGCGATTCGTCATCGGCCGGATGGACGTACACCCCGCGGCCGAGCTGTCGATGGTGCTCGTCGATCTCGACACCATGGCCGATCTGCACATGCGCTGGATGGACCTGCCCGGCCCGACCGATGTGATGTCGTTCCCGATGGACGAACTGGAGCCGGGCGGTCGCCCCGACAGCGCCGAACCGGGTCCGTCCATGCTCGGCGATATCGTGCTGTGCCCGGAGTTCGCCGCGGCCCAGGCCCGCAAGGCCGGCCATTCGCTCGATCACGAACTGGCGCTGCTCACCGTGCACGGCGTGCTGCACCTCCTCGGTTACGACCATGCCGAGCCCGAGGAGGAGAAGGAGATGTTCGCACTACAGGCCCGGCTGCTCGAGGAGTGGTACGAGAGCCTGCGCGAGGCGCAGTTGCGGGCCGAATTGGCCGAACGCGATGCCAGGCTGCTGGGGAAGGCGGGCTTCACCACACCGGGTGAGGCGCTGGGCCCCGCGTGAATTCGCTGACCCTCATCCTGCTGGCGGTGCTGCTCGTCCCGGTGGGCGGGGTATTCGCAGGTGTCGATTCGGCGCTGAACACCATCTCACCGGCGCGGCTCGACGATATGGTCCGGGCCGAACGGCCGGGTGCGGTGCGGCTGACCAGAATCGTGGCCGACCGGCCGCGGTATGTGAATCTTCTTGTGCTGCTTCGTATTCTGTGCGAGATCAGTGCGACGGTACTGTTGGCGGCGGCGCTGATCCCGCTCTGGGACGACGATTGGGCGCTGCTGTTCACCGCCGTCGTCATGGTGCTGGTGGACTATGTGGTGATCGGGGTGGGGCCGCGCACGCTCGGCCGCCAGCACGCCTACTCCATCGCACTGGCCTCGGCGCTGCCGCTGCAGTTCATCGGCACGGTGCTCGGTCCGGTCAGCAGGCTGCTGATCCTGATCGGCAATGCGATCACCCCCGGTAAGGGATTTCGCAACGGCCCCTTCGCCTCCGAGATCGAACTGCGCGAAGTGTTCGAGATGGCCAGCGAACGCGGTGTGGTGGCCGATGACGAACGCCGGATGATCCAGTCCGTCTTCGAACTCGGCGACACCCCGGCCCGCGCGGTCATGGTGCCGCGCACCGAGATGGTCTGGATCGAAGCGGATAAGACCGCGGCACAGGCGATGTCGCTCGCGGTGCGCAGTGGGCACTCCCGCATCCCGGTGGTCGGGGAGAACGTCGACGATATTCTCGGCGTGGTGTACCTGAAAGACCTTGTGCCGTATACGGATAAGGGTCGCAAGGTGCAGGTGCGCGATGCGATGCGTCCGGCCGTGTTCATGCCCGACTCCAAACCGCTGGACAGTCTGCTCGACGAAATGCAACGCAGACGAAACCATATGGCGCTGCTGGTCGACGAATACGGCGGCATTGCCGGACTGGTGACCATCGAGGACGTGCTCGAGGAGATCGTCGGTGAGATCGCCGACGAGTACGACACCGACGAGACCCCGCCCATCGAGGATCTCGGCGAGGGCCGCTACCGGGTCTCGGCGCGGCTGTCGGTCGATGATCTGGCCGAGCTGTACGGCCTGGAGATCGAGGAGGAGGACGTCGACACCGTCGGCGGACTGCTCGCACACGCACTGGGCCGGGTGCCGCTGCCCGGCTCCAAAGCCGTTGCGCACGGCTTGGTACTGCGCGGTGAAGGCGGCGCGGACGCGCGCGGGCGGGTGCGGGTGCACACCGTTGTCGTGCGCAAGGCGCCGGAGAAGTCGCATGCCGAGAAATCCAATGGCAGGCGCAAAAGTAACGGGTCAGAACGGGATATCCCGAACGATCGTGATCAGAACGGAGGCAGCGATGACTGAACTGGATGCCGAGGACAACAAGCTACTGGTGCTGGCCAAGGGCGCGCTCGGCCGCACCGGTGGCAGTTCGGGCGCGGCCATCCGCGATACCGACGGCCGCACGTACGCCGCCGGTGAGGTTTCCCTGCAGTCGCTGCGGCTGACCGCACTGCAGGCCGCCGTCGCGGCCGCGATCTCCAGCGGCGCGGAGGGATTCGAGGCGGCCGTGGTCGTCGGGGGCAGGTTGTCGGACGCCGGGGTCTTCGCGGTGCGCGAGGTGGCGGCCGAGGCGCGCATCATCTTCACCGACCGCTCGGGCGCGGTCTTCGAGATCGTCGACGATGCCGAGGGCGCGGAGGTGCAGGGTGGCTGAGGGCACCACCGAATTCCGTTCCGGCTTCGTCTGTTTCGTCGGCCGCCCGAATACCGGCAAGTCGACGCTGACCAATGCTCTGGTCGGCCAGAAGATCGCGATCACCTCCTCGCGACCGCAGACCACCCGCCACACCATCCGTGGCATCGTGCACCGCGACCACGCCCAGCTCATCCTGGTCGATACCCCCGGCCTGCATCGCCCGCGCACCCTGCTCGGCCAGCGCCTGAACGACCTTGTCCGCGATACCTATTCCGAGGTCGACGTGATCGCACTGTGTATCCCGGCCGACGAGAAGATCGGTCCCGGCGATAAGTGGATCCTGCAGCAGATCAAGCAGATGGCACCGAAGACGACGCTGCTCGGTGTGGTCACCAAGATCGATAAGGTGAGCCGCGACCAGGTCGCCGAACAGCTGATGGCGTTGTCGCAGCTGCTCGGTCCGGACCACGATGTGGTGCCGGTCTCCGCCGTCAAGGGGGAGCAGGTCGAGGTTCTCGTCGACGTCATCGCCTCGAAAATGCCAGAGGGCCCGGCCTTCTACCCCGACGGCGAGCTCACCGACGAGCCCGAGGAAACCCTCATGGCCGAGCTCATCCGCGAGGCCGCCCTGGAAGGTGTCCGCGATGAACTTCCGCACTCGCTCGCGGTGGTCATCGAAGAGGTGCTGCCACGCGAAGAGAACGAAGACATGCTCGACGTGCACGCGCTGCTGTATGTCGAACGTCCGTCGCAGAAGGCCATCGTCATCGGCAAGGGCGGTGCCCGCCTCAAGGAGGTCGGCACCAACGCGCGCAAGCAAATCGAACATATCCTCGGTGTCCGCATCTACCTGCATCTGCACGTCAAGGTTGCCAAGGACTGGCAGCGCGACCCGAAACAGCTCGGCAAACTGGGGTTCTGACCCTCGAAGTCATGCCGCTGCCATAAGTCGGCCCGTTTGATGGCTGCCGGTGGCCACTCGCGACGTCGAACCGGCGAATATCTTATTGCGGCCCCGGCCGAACGCTGAAACTCACCACCAGGGCTCGGGGCGATGACGATCCCAGCGGAGTTCCGATTCCAGTTGTGCCGCAACGGAAACCAGTAGTGGTTCCGAGTTCGCGGTCCCCATCAGCTGTGCGCCGACCGGTAGCCCGGCGTCGGTGAAGCCCGCGGGGACATTGACGGCGGGCCAGCCGAGCACATTCCAGGGCCAGGTGTAGGGGCAGGCCGCCGTGATGAGGTCATTGGTGGCGTTGACGCCGATGCCATCGATCTCCTCGGCGCGCGGCGGGGGCGTCGCGGTGGTCGGCGCGAGTACCAGGTCGTAGTCGCGGAAGAACCCGCCGATTCGCTTGTGCAGCAACGGTTCCGCCTGGCGCGCCGCGAACAGTGCCGGTCCGCTGAGGGCTCGGCCGAACCAGACATTGGCGGTCGTGCGCGGATCTACTTGCGCGCCCGGCATTTTGTCGTAGCTGGCCCGGATGCCAGCCATCGAACGCGGCAGGAAGGATGCACCGATCATGATGCCGTAGTGCAGATCGGCAACGGTTACCGAATGGCCGAGGCGGCGCAGGGTGGCGGCGATGTGCTGGACCGCGACCTCGACCTCCGGATGCAGCGCGGTCTTGGTGGCGGTGAACGGAATTCGCAGCGACAATGCGATGCGCAGTCGCCCAGGATCACGCCCGACGGCATCGGAGACGGTGAGTGGTTCGGGAGTGTGCAGATCGCCCGCGTGCGGTCCGGCCGCGGTGTCCAGTAGCAGTGCCGCATCGGCGACGGTGCGCGCCAGCGGTCCGTTCACGGTGAGGCCCTGGAAGGCCTCCGCCTCCGGCCAGGTGGAAATGCGGCCGCGCTGCGGTTTGATGCCGACGAGATTGGTCCACGCGGTCGGAATGCGCACCGAGCCCGCGCCATCGGAACCCAGTGCGGCAGGCACCAATCCGGCCGCGACGGCGGCCGCGGAACCGCCGGACGAACCGCCGGGAGTATGTGCGGCGCCCCAGGGATTGCGGGTGTGTCCGAAGGCGGCGCCGCTGGTGAACGGCAGCTGGCCGAGTTCACAGGTATTGGTCTTGCCGACGATCACCGCACCGGCCGCGCGCAGCCGCCGCACCGATTCGGCGTCTTCGGTCTTCGGCGGCAGATCGCCGCCGCAGCCGAATGCCGTTGGCGCACCGGCGATATCGGTATCGTCCTTGATCGCGATCGGCACGCCGAGCAGCGGGAGTCGTTCGCCAGCGGCCAAGCGCTCGTCGGCTGCGGCCGCCTCGGCCAGAGCCTGCTCGCGCCGGACGACGCGGAAGGCGTTCAGGGTCGGCTGGCTGGCCTCGATCCGGTCCAGCGCGGCGCCGACCGCGGCCACGGAGCTGATCGTGCCCTGCGCGAGTGCCGCGGCGAGGTCGGCGAGTCCGAGTTCGGTGGTTGCGGCCGGGCGCAGGGAGGGGTCGGACACCGTCATGTGAGCTCCGTCTTCCTTTGTTCTTTCGTTGCACGGTAGCGCGGAGCTGGTCAACCGTCCACATCGGCTCGCAAATCTCCACCCCAGGTAGGAGGCCGAACTATGGACATACATACGGTATGTATGTAACAGTGGATGCGCACTGCCAACACATGGAGGAACCATGGGAATCAGTACGTCACTCGGCCGCGCGCACGAGGTAGATCTACCCGGCGGCCGCATCCGGTATCACGACACGGGCGAGGGCGCGCCGGTCGTCTTCGTCCACGGGCTGCTCGTCAACTCCGACCTTTGGCGCAAGGTCGTCCCCACCATCGCGGCGGCGGGCTATCGCTGCCTGAGTCCGGACTTGCCGCTCGGCTCACACGAAATCCCGGTCCCCGCAGCGGATCTCACACCCACCGGGGTCGCCGATCTGATCGCCGACTTCCTGGAGCGACTGGACCTCACCGACGTCACGGTGGTCGCTAATGACACCGGTGGCGCGATCACCCAGGTGTTGCTGACCCGTCGACCGGAACGAATCGGCCGTGTCGTGCTCAGTTCGTGCGACGCCTACGAGGCATTCTTCCCGCCTGCTTTCGCGGCGCTGCCCGTGCTGGCGCGGGTTCCCGGCTCGCTGCGGCCGCTGACCGAATTGATGCGCATCCGTGCACTGCATCGGCTGCCGATCGCCTTCGGTTGGGTGACCAAGCGTCCGGTCCCGCCCGAGATCGCCGACTCCTACCTGCTGCCGAGCCGGAAGTCGGCGGCGATCCGCAAGGATCTGCGCCGGTTCCTGAAGAGCGTGCATCGTCGCTATACGCTCGATGCCGCCACCCGGTTCCCCTCGGTGCGGGTTCCGGTGCTGATCGCCTGGGCGCGCGAGGACAAGCTCTTTGCGGTGAAGTTCGCCGAGCGCCTGGCCGCCGAACTGCCGAATGCCACCCTGAAATTCATCGACGACTCCTACACGTTCATCTCCGAAGACCAGCCCGAGTTGCTCTCCGAAACGATCCTGGAGTTCACTCGGCTGCATGCAACGCCGTAGTCAGGAGGATCGCTCCCGCGCCACCCGAGCCGCGCTCGAGCAGGCCGGTCGCCGGTTGTTCGCCGAGCGCGGGTTCGCGGCGACCTCGGCCGAGGAACTCGTCACCGAGGCGGGAGTCACCCGCGGCGCGCTGCACCACCACTACGGCGATAAGCGCGGTCTGTTCCTCGCGGTGCTCGAACAAATCGAGATCGAGAGCACCAAGGAAATCGAAAATGCCATAGGCGCGGTGAATCCCGATGACATTCTCACCTCGATGGCCATCGGCCTCGGCGTCTTCCTGGAGATCTGTCAGCGTCCGGAGATGATTCGAATCACCCTGTACGACGGTCCAGCCGTGCTCGGCTGGCAGGCTTTTCGCGAATTCGAGGCGCGCCACGGGCTGGGACTGGTCATCGCCGAACTGGAACGGGCCCGCGATGAGGGGCTGATCGCCGACGCGCCGATCCCGGTACTGGCCCAGCTGATCTTCAGCGCGGTCACCGAGGCCGGTCTGATCGTCGCGCACGCCACCGACAAGGAAGCGGCCAGAGCCCAGGCACAGCAGTCGCTGATGCTGCTCATCGGCGGAATTCTGCGAACCTGACGTGTGCGGTTGCGAGGGTGTCGCATAACTAGCGGTCTCGTCACGGTTGCGGAGGCTGTTGCCGAATGCGTCATCGGGCAGTTGTTCCGTCACATCAACGTCACGCGCGGAGGATCAAGTCGCCTCAGGGGGAGCATTATTACGCGCCAGTCGTCGACATAGCGGCATGACCTAGATCACGGCCGAAATCCGCGACAATTCGGCAACAGGCTCCGCGACTTGTGTGAGGAGACGACTAGTTGTGCGAGGTTGGGCATGTCATTGGATGGGGAAGTTGAAGTAGGTGTTGGGGAAGGGCTCGTTCCTCAGGGTGAAGTGCCACCATTCCTCGGGGAGGTTCTTGAAGCCGTGCTCGTCCATGAGGTTCGTCAGTAGCTCGCGGAGGGCGCGCTGGGTACCGCTCGGCGCTGGGTTGGCCGTGTGCGCGAGTGGATCGAAACAGTCGTAGCCGGTACCGAAGTCGAGGCTGTTATCCCGGAATCGCTGATCGGCGGGCAGCGTGCAGGCGCGCAGCGGATCACCGCTGTGGTACTGCTCCTGATCGGCCGCCGGCAGCGCGACGATCGTGAGATCCAAGGTGCTGCCGCGACTGTGCCCGGACTTCTCCGCGATATACCCGTCGCGGAACAGATTCGCCTTCTCCACTGTCGGATAGAACTCCGCCCGCATCTTGGTATCGCCGAGATCCTTTGCCCAACTGACGAATTGGTCCACCGCGCGTTGTGGTCGGTAGCAGTCGTAGGTCTCGAGCCCGAGCCCCATCGGCCGCAATTCTCGCTGAACTTCCGCGAGCGCCGCGGCTGCCTCCTTCGTCAACAGGCACTTGGGCGCTTCATACCCGTCGATCCGCTTGCCGATGAAGTTGTGCTCCTCGAAATACCGCGCATCGACAACGATGGTCGGGTCGAGCTCCGTCACCGACACGAACGCTGTCTCGTCAGCCGCAGGCGAACTCCGCTTGCCCCCGCAACCCACGACTCCGGCAGCCGCGACCACGGCCAAAACCACTGAGCAGAATCGAATTCCGCGCATCCGCAGATCATAACCGCGGAGCTACCTCCCCGAACCGAGTTCTGCCCGCAACCGCTCGCCCAGCTCCGCAGCCTCCGCACCCGACCAAGGAATCACCCCGTTCTCCGCCATCAACGCATGAAACTGCTGACGCTCGTACGGCGTGCCGGGAGTGAGCGGCTGCACATGCCAGTGCACATGCGCGTTCCCCTGCTGGCTGCCGAGCGAGAGGAGATAGGTGCGCTCGGACGGCACGACGGCTTCGACAGCGCGCGCGACCCGATGAACCACCGCCTGCAATCGCAGGTACGCGTCCTGTTCGAAATCCCGAACGACGTGTTCGACATGCGTCTTCGGCGCCACTAGAACATGTCCGTACATCGTCGGATATCTCCCGAGGAACGCGATGTGCACATCGTCATCGAACACAACCTCATGCTCTGACCCGGGCGCACCGGCGACCAGATCGCAGATGAAGCAGGCCCCGGATCGCACCCGCTCTACATACGCCGCCACATCGAACGGCACTCGATGTCCGCGCCCGCGGACTTCCTTGCTGGATGCGTTCATAGTTGGTAGAGGCGATCGAGATCGATCAGCTGGACATCGGGTCGGCGGGTGGCCGTGCGTTCGAGGTCGACGGTGAAGCCGGTGGTGCAGAACAAGGCGAGTATGACGTCAGTGGTGTCGTAGCCGAGGTCGGTCAGCAGTTCCTTGATGCGGACGAGGCGTTCGAGATCGGGTAACCCGCGACGATCGAGGGTCGCCTTGGCCTCTCCGATGACCGTCACGCGCTGGCCGACCATCGCGAGCACGTCGATCTCGTGCCTGCAGCGGCCCGGATTGTCTTGGACGGTGGCGAATCCGACGTCTCCGAATCCAGCCGGGCTGCCGAGTTCGTCAGGCGCGAAGCGGAGTGTCCAGTCCCGGGCGAGTTCCTCGAAGTGGGCACCGAGGATGTTGGAGCGGAAGGTTGGTGCCGCCGCCTGCCAGACTTGTTGGGCGCGACCGAATTCGAGCTGTCCGAGATGAGGTGCTGTGATCAATCGATCGAAGCGAATGACCGGGTCCGAAACAGTGATCGTCGGTTTGCGTGCCCGCAGCATGTCTTGGCTCTTGGTGAGGTAGCCCGCGGATTCGAGAACGCCGATCGGGTAGCGCACGGAGTTGGCGTCGCGGCCGATCGCCGCGCCGATCTTGCTCGGTGTGGTGTTACCCGACGCGACGGCGCTGAGTATGTCGAAATACAAGGCGCGGCTACTGATTCGCGGATCTTCGCGCAGCAGGTAGTCGACCTCGGTGTGGGTGAAGACGCCGATATCCGTGGTCAGCAAGTTGTCGATGACCCATTCATCGAATCCTCCGGTCGAATCCGGCGTGCTGGTGATCAGCGAGCGGTAGCCGGGGATGCCGCCAACACAAGCGTGGACGCGGAGGGCGATCGCCGGATCCGCGATTCCCCACAGCCGCGCGGCTTCGCGGTAGTCCAAGGCGGGTAGCCGCAAATCCATCATCACGCGCCCGCGCAGTGGCTTTGCGCCGGAAAGTAATTCGTGCATGACACTCAACGCCGAACCGCACAGGATCAGTCGTCCGCCGGGGCCCTTGCCGTTCTGCGATGCGTCGTACAGGTGCTGGATCAGCGAAGGCAGCTGAGGCGCGTTGGCAGTTGCGTAGGGAAATTCATCGATGACCACGAGGGGTGGCTGGCCAGTAGGTGCTGTGCGCGCCGCTGTTTCCAGCGCGGATCGCAGCAGTCGCTCCCACGGCTCGGGCTGCCCGAGCGCCGAGGCGGACAGCCCGGCATGCTCGGCAATCGAGCTGGCGAACCGCGCGCGAGCGGCACGATCGCCCTCATCCTGGACGCATACCGTGTATAGGCCGCCGACCTCGTTGCACGCCGCGGCGAGCAATTGCGTCTTGCCGGTTCGGCGTCGACCGGAAACCAAACCGATCCGCAACGGACCCTCGATGCCTCCATCGAAGAGGAATCGCTCGGTGGCCCGCCACTGCCGGTCGCGTCCGACGATGGCTGTCGGCTTGTCCATGGCTCACCTCCGCCGTAAGTCAACCTACTACTGATTAGAGTAAACCGATTTACCTTGATTAGCGCGAACGCTATCTGAGTGGGTGCTGTACTGGCTCGCGTTTCCCCGCGGGCTCGGACGGCAGCGGGGATCGGCTCCAGTCGTCGCGTCGAGTGCGACTTGATTCCAGGCTCGCGCCTGACGGTGGGCGTCGGCCATTCGTGAAAGGATGAGGGCGTGCGTTTGTATCGGGATGAGGCGGTCGTGGTTCGCCAGCACAAGCTGGGTGAGGCGGATCGCATTGTCACGTTGCTGACGCGCCAGCACGGGTTGGTGCGGGCGGTGGCCAAGGGGGTGCGGCGGACGAAGTCGCGGTTCGGGGCGCGGCTGGAGCCGTTCGCCTATGTGGACGTGCAGCTGCATCCCGGGCGCAATCTCGACACGGTCACCCAGGTGCACACCATGGAGGCGTTCGCCGCCGATATCGTCGACGACTACGGGCGCTACACCACGGCCTGCGCGGTGCTGGAGACCGCGGAACGGCTGGCCGGTGAGGAGCGCGCACCCGCACCGAGGCTGCACGCGCTGACCGCGAGCGCACTGCGGGCGATCGCCGCCAAACAACGTCCGCACGAGTTGATCCTCGATGCGTACCTGTTGCGCGCCATGGGTTTTGCGGGTTGGGCCCCCGCGCTGGACGAATGCGCTCGCTGCGCCACCCCCGGCCCGCACCGCGCGTTCCACGTCGCCGCCGGTGGCGCTGTTTGCGTGCATTGCCGCCCGCCCGGCTCCGCCACCCCGGCCCCCGGCGTCCTCGATCTGCTGATCGCTCTGCTGAAAGGCGAATGGGAGTACGTCGAGCAGGTCCCCGAACAGGTCCGCAGACAGGCCAGCGGCTTGGTCGCGGCACATCTGCAGTGGCATCTCGAGCGTCAGCTGCGCACCCTGCCGCTGATCGAGCGGTCGCACCCGACCGATGGCCCGACCGTTTTGGCGTCCTCGACGGCGGGACAAGCAGGCTGACCTGCACACAAGTTCTCCACAACCATCAGGCAGGATAGGTGCCGTGATCCTCCGTCGAGACTCCGCCGCGCCGACCAGATCGACCAGCGCACGGTCGGGTGCCGAACGCGCCATCCGTCCGCCGTCGCCGCACCCGTCGGGGGCGACGCCGCCGGAACTGCCGCCGGAGTTGGTGCCCAAGCATGTGGCGCTGGTGATGGACGGCAATGGGCGCTGGGCGCAGGAGCGCGGGCTGCCGCGCACCGCGGGCCACGAGCGCGGCGAGGCGGTTTTGATGGACACCGTCGAGGGGTGCATCGAGATCGGGGTGAAGTGGCTCTCGGCCTACGCCTTCTCCACCGAGAACTGGCGGCGCAGCCCGGAGGAGGTGCGCTTCCTCATGGGATTCAACCGGGATGTCATCCGCCGCCGCCGCGACGAAATGAACGAGATGGGTGTGCGGGTGCGCTGGGCGGGGCGGCGACCGCGGCTGTGGCGCAGCGTCATCAACGAACTGGAGACGGCGCAGGAGCTGACCAAGGACAACACGGTGATGACCCTCACCATGTGCGTCAACTACGGCGGTCGAGCCGAAATCGCCGATGCCGCAAGGGAAATCGCGCGTCGGGTGGCGGCGGGCGAGATCGATCCGGAGAAGGTGAACGAGGCGACGGTCGCCAAGTTCCTGGACGAGCCGGATATGCCGGACGTCGATCTGTTCCTGCGCCCCTCCGGCGAATTCCGCAGTTCGAACTTCCTCATCTGGCAGTCCGCCTACGCCGAATACGTCTACCAGGACACCCTGTTTCCCGATTTCGACAGGCGCAACCTGTGGGAGGCCTGTCTCCAGTACGCTTCGCGTGACCGTCGCTTCGGGGGGACCAAGTGAGCGGCGGCAGCAGATGAACGGCGGCACCGATATGGACGCAGCAGTGACCCCCGAACAGGAGCTACAGGCCAGGGCGGGTGCCTGTCTGTCGCTCTACGACGTCGCCGTGCGGGTCGACGCCGAGGGTTCGCTCGGTTTCGAATACGAGGGCGCACTGTGCTCGCTGCGCGCGGTGACCCTGGCGCCCGGCCTGGATGTGCTGACGCTGACCTGCGTGCTGGCCTGGGACCGCCCGCTGAAGCCGCAGCTGCACAAGCGGGTCGCCGAGCGCAATGGCGCGATCCAGTTCGGCTCGATCACGCTGATCAGTCGGGGCAGCCAGGCCGATGTCATCCTGCGCTACACCTTCCCGGCCGCGGGCCTGGACGATCAGGCGCTGGCCACCATGCTGCTGCTGGTGCTCTCCGGCGCGGGTAGGGCCAGGCAGGGTCTGCTGCCCTGAGCCGCGCGGCGTCGACGCCATGACAGATGTCATGGGAGGTTCGTGACACTCGTGCGAGGTGCCGGGCGGCCGATTGCGTGACCGTTGAGTCATGACATCGGCACTGACATCCACGGCCATCTTCGCCGCGGCAGGGGGCTCGGGCAGGCATCGGGCGTCGTCCGCGATCGAACTGCGCGATCTGCACAAGAGCTTCCGGCTCCCGGGCGGCGGCGAGGTGCGCGCCGTCGACGGACTCGACCTGGTGGTCGCGCCGGGGGAGATCGTCGCCTTCCTCGGACCCAATGGCGCGGGTAAGACCACCACCATCGATATGCTGCTCGGCCTGGCGGCACCGGACTCCGGCAGTGTGCGCGTTTTCGGCGGCACACCGGCCGAAGCCCTTGCGGCAGGCCGGATTTCGGCGGTCCTGCAATCCGGTGGGCTACTGCCCGATCTGACCGTCGCCGAGACCGTGCAACTGGTGGCCACGCTGCACGCGCAGCCGCGCTCGGTCGAGGAGGTGTTGGCCCGCGCGGGTATCGCCGATATCGGCGCTCGCCTGGTCGGCAAGTGTTCGGGCGGGCAGCGGCAGCGTCTGCGATTCGCGCTGGCCCTGCTGCCGAATCCGGATCTCATCGTCCTCGACGAGCCGACCACCGGTATGGATGTAGAGGGGCGGCGCGAGTTCTGGAATGCCATGCGCGAGGACTCCGACCGCGGCCGAACCGTACTGTTCGCCACCCACTACCTCGACGAGGCCGATGCCTACGCCGACCGGATCGTGCTGGTGCGCGCCGGCCGGGTGGTCGCCGACGGCAGCGCCGCCGAGATCAAGAACCTGGCCGCGGGTCGTGCGGTGAGCGCCACCTTGCCCGGCGCGGATCCCGCCCGGCTCTCGGCGATCCCCGGCGTCGACGATATCGAGCTGCGCGGCGACCGAATCATCCTGCACACCAAGGACTCCGATGCGATCGCCCGCCATCTGCTGACCGAGACCGCCGCAGTAGATCTCGAAATCACCTCGCACAATCTCGAATCCGCATTCCTGGCGCTCACCACGGGAGACAACTGATATGACCACCCTCGCCCCACGAGCGGTTTCGGCGCGCGTCCCACTCGGCGGTTTCAGCCTCGGCTTCCTGCGGCTGGAATTGCGCCGCATGCTGCGCAACCGGCGCACCATGATCTTCACGCTGATCATGCCGCCGCTGTTCTTCGTCATCTTCGGGCTGCAATCCGACTACCGGACACAGTCTTTCGGCTCGGGCAACGTCACCGGCTACGTCATGGTGTCGATGGCGGTGTACGGCGCGATGCTGGCTACCACGAGCGGCGGTGCCATGGTCGCGATCGAACGCGCGCAGGGCTGGAGTCGCCAATTGCGACTCACCCCACTGCGTCCGGTCGCGTATATCGCCACCAAGGTCGCCGTCGCGATGGCGCTCGGCCTGGCCGCGGTCGCCGCGGTCTTCGTCGTCGGCGCGATCTTCGGCGCGCATCTGACGGCCGCCGCCTGGGTGAGCTGCTTCCTGCTCGCCTGGATCTGCTCGCTGGTCTTCGCCGCCTTCGGCCTGTTCGTCGGCTACCTGCTGCCCTCGGAGAATGTCATGCAGCTGCTCGGTCCGGTCCTCGCGGGTCTGTCCTTCGCGGGCGGTCTGTTCATGCCGCTGCACGGCTGGTTCGAGACGGTCTCCAAGATCTTCCCGACCAATGGCGTCGCCACCCTGGCCCGCATGCCCTTCGGCGACACCAGCGCGGCGCCGATCGTCCTGGCCATCCTCAACGTCCTCGTCTGGGCCACGATCTTCGTCGGCGGCGCGGCCATCCTGTTCCGTCGTGACACTGCCCGCTGAACGACCCGGCACCGGCCGCCTGCCCCGCCAGGGTGGGCGGCGATGCCGTGCCTGGAGACCGTGCGGCGCACGCTGGCGCGGATCGATCGCACAATGCACGCGAGCGGGCTGGTTCAACCATGCCGTGTCGGCGGACCATAGGCCGTTGGGTGCCCGTGGTGTGGCGGTTCGCTGCGGGTCGGCTATGCGATGTGAGCAGGTGGGTTGGGGCGGAGATGCTGTGTTGGCGGCCCATGGGGTGTTGGGTGCCTGTGGTGTGGCGGTTCGGTGCGGGTCGGCTATGCGATGTGAGCGGGTGGGCTGGGGCGACGATGCCGTGCCCGGGGGTCGCAGGATGCCGGGCGGCTGTGCAGCGCATGCGAGCCATGTGGTGCGGGTGGGGCCAGGAGTTTCGGCCACACCGAGCCGTGCCGGTTCGGTAGCGTCGGTGCTCGTGATCAGCCATCGTGCGCGCGACCGATACTGGGGTTTTCGGGTGCGCGGCGGC
Organism: Nocardia sp. CA-119907; assembly: GCF_050955995.1. Classification (NCBI taxonomy): domain Bacteria; kingdom Bacillati; phylum Actinomycetota; class Actinomycetes; order Mycobacteriales; family Nocardiaceae; genus Nocardia; species Nocardia sp. CA-119907. The sequence continues at coordinate 7,565,655 of NZ_CP192091.1, read as the reverse complement.
GGGCCGGGGGCGACGATGGGGCTGAAGTCCGCGCTCGATTCGCTGCGGGGTGGCTCGGCATCGGAGCTGCTGGACCGGGTTGTTCGGGACGGCGGATTGGGCGCGGACGGGAAGCGGCGCGGGTGGTTCGGCGGGCTCATGTCGGTGGCGTGGCTGTCGTACATGGTCGGACCGGTGATCCAGAGTTGGGTGGACGGCGACCAGCCGACGGCGGGTCTGGCGATGGCGGCACTGCTCGTCTATGCGGCGTTGATCGTCGGATCCTTCATTGTTTTCCGGCGGCCCAGTCGCAGTGACCCGTTGGTGGAGCGTCCGGTCGACCTGCGGGTGTGGCCGGTGCTCGCGGCCATGACGACGTGCACCGCGGCGTTGATCGCGCTGCTCGGTCCGGTCGCACTGCCGACGTTGATCTTTGTCGGCGTTATCGCCATTTTCCACATGCCGTCTCGCGAATCGGGCTACGTGGCTTTCGCGGTCATGCTCGCGATGCTGCTCGTGCCGGTGGCGCTGCCGAGCCTGTCCGGTGTGCCGTTTTACGTGTCGTTCGTGCCCGTCGTGATCTGGGCGGCCCGGCAGCTGGGGTTGCGTGGTGAGCGGTTGGCCGAGCTGACCCGACGGCAGCAGGCCGAACTCGCGATTGTCGAGGAACGCAACCGCGTCGCGCGCGACGTACACGATATCCTCGGCCATTCGCTGACCGTGAAAACCGAACTGGCGCAACGCCTCATCGATGTGGATCTGATGCGGGCCAAGGCCGAGATGGCCGATGTCGAGCGGTTGGCGCGGGAGGCGCTGGCCGGGGTGCGCGACACAGTCGGTGGTCTGCGCGAAGTATCGCTGCGCGGTGAATTGGCCAATGCGCGAACGGCGTTGGCGGCCGCCGATATCGACGCGGCGCTCCCGGATGCCGCGCAACTGCCCGATATCCGCGATAGTGAATTGTTCGGCTGGGTACTGCGCGAGGCGGTGACAAATGTGATCCGACACAGCGCTGCCCGGCATTGCACGGTCACCGTGACCAGCACCAGCATCGAAGTGGTCGACGACGGTCGCGGGCTCGGTGACCCCGAGTCCGGGTCGGGGCTTTCGGGCCTGCGCGAACGGGTGCGGGCCGCCGGGGGAACATTGACGCTGTCATCGCCCGAAGGAGGTGGAGTTCGTGTGCGTGCCACGGTGCCCGAGTGATCCGGAAATGATTCTGAGCGTGCACTTTTCGCGCCCTCGCGGCAATTCGGCCGAAAGCGCACGCACCAACCCGTTCCTGTCGCCGAAGGGCCACACCGCATGATCCGACTCTTGCTCGCCGACGACCAAGCGCTCGTCCGCGGCGCGCTCGCCGCACTCCTCGGCCTGGAGACCGACCTCGAGGTGGTCGCGGAGGTCGGTCGCGGTGACGAAGTCCTGGACGCGGTCGCACGCACTACACCCGATGTGGCGCTGCTGGATGTGGAAATGCCGGGTATGGACGGCATCGCGGTCGCCGCGCAGCTGCACGCCGCCCATCCCGATATCCGCATCCTCATGGTCACGACCTTCGGCCGCCCCGGCTATCTGCGGCGCGCAATCGATGCGGGCGCAAGCGGATTCGTCGTGAAGGACACCCCGGCCCGCGAACTCGCGGATGCGGTGCGCCGAGTCCACCTGGGCCTACGCGTTGTCGATCCCGCCCTGGCCACCGAAACCCTGACCGTCGGCACCTCGCCGCTGACCATCCGCGAACGCGAGGTCCTCGCCGCCGCAGCCGAAGGCGCCACCGCAGGCGCCATTGCCAAACAGCTGCACCTCTCGGAAGGCACTGTCCGCAACCACCTTTCGTCCGCCATCGGCAAAACCGGAACCAGCACCCGCGCCGAAGCCGCTCGCACCGCCGAACGCCTCGGCTGGCTCTGACCACGTCAACGTCCCCCTGCAGCCCGCACTCGTTCGCGCAGGCCGGTCAGTCCGCGCAGTCAGTGACTACCTCGCACAAGGGGTGTGGCTTATGCGAGGCAGTCACTGGATATGCGACACCTAGGTTTCGACCGGCTGGGCGGCGGGCTCGCCGTAGGGCATGAGGGTTGCTACGCCACGAGCGAGGGTTTCCGGATCCAGGTCGCCGATGATCAAGTGCTGCAACATGAATCCTGGCACCAGGCCGATGATCGCCGTCGCGACCGCGCGGATGTCGGTATCCGGGGGTAACCAGCCGACCTCCACCATGCGCTCGGTGTACTCGTACCAACTTTCGCGCATCGCGAGCACGGCGGTCTTGACGTATTCGGCCGCCTCCGGGTGTACCAGCGCCAGCGCCCACGCCTGTGGTGCGAGCCGGATCCGACCATCCGGACCGCTGTGCTCGACCACATGCTCGGCGATGACTCGGAGGACCTGACCCGGGGCCGGCAGCGGATCGGACCGAATCGCCCTGATCAGCGCGGCGCGTACCTCGACGGTTGCCTCGGTGGCCAGTGCGGCGGTGATGTCGTCCTTGCTCTTGAAATACCGGTAGACCGCCCCGGCCGAGAGGCCCGATTCGGCGAAGATGTCCTGCATCGAGGTCTCGTAGAACCCCTTGCGGGCATAGCAGAGCTGTGCCGCGTCGAGGATCTGCTGTCTGCGGCGTTCCAGGTGTTCATCGCTGACTCGGGGCATATCCTCAAAATAAAACGAATGCTCGTTCTTGACAAGCGTGAAGGCGAGTGCGACGGTATCCACATCGAAAGAGAACGAGCATTCGATTTTCGGGAGAACGTCATGAACACCACCCAGCGGGCGCTCGCCGTAGGCGTCGGCGCGGCCCTGCTCCAGGCATTGATGCTGATCGCCTTCGCCTGGCCAGCGGCCCATATCGCGCCACGCGATCTGCCCATCGCCATCAGCGGCCCACAAGCCGCGATGGTCGCCGACAAGTTGGCCCAGCATTGTCCGGGAGCCTTCGAAATCACCAACCCGGCCGACGAAGCGGCGGCCCGCGATGCGATCGAGAACCGCGATGTCTACGGCGCCGTCATCACCGGCGGTGGCACCCCGCGGGTATTGGTCGCCTCCGGCGCGAGTCCGGTAGTGGCCCAACAACTCACCGGGATCGCCCAGATGTTGTCCGGGGAGCAGGCCGCGCCGGTCGAGGATGTGGTCGCCGCCGATCCCGACGATCCGCGTGGTACCGCCTTCGGTGCGATGGTGTTGCCGCTGGTTATGTCCGGTATTGCGGCGGGTGTCCTACTCAGCCTGTTGATTCCGGCGGTCGGCGGTAGGACGATCGGCCTGATCACCTTTGGTATCGCGGGCGGGCTGCTGAGCATAGTGATCATCCAGACCTGGATGTCGGTGGTGCCCGGTCCCTACCTGACCCTGGCCGCGGTCGCCGGCCTGGTGTCGTTCGCGGTCTCCGGCGCTGTTGTCGGGCTCGCCACCGCGGTCGGCCGCGCGGGCATCGGCATCGCCGCGCTGACCATGCTCCTGGTCGGCAACCCGTTCTCGGCCGCCACCTCGGCCCCGGAAGAGCTGCCGCAGCCGTGGGGAACGGTCGGTCAGCTGCTGCCGCCCGGCGCCGTCGCCTCGTTGCTGCGCTCGGTTGCTTTCTTCGACGGTGCCGCTGCTACCAAACCCCTTGTGGTGCTGATTATTTGGTCCATCGCAGCCCTCGTCCTGCTCGGCATCGGGGTACTGCGCGGACGCCGCCCGGCCGCGGGTCCAGCGCCGGTCCGGTCCAGCGATCCGGTCGCCGTCTGATCCGAACCAGCGCCTCGAAAACGACCGCAGGCCACCGCTACCGGATAACCCGGCAGCCGGTGGCCTGTGATCGATTGTGTGTTCTCAGTTGACAGTGAAGGAGAAGGTCGGGGCGGCGGCCTCGCCCTTCTTGGCGTCGTAGCTCACCACGTAGCTGCCGGTCGCCGGGGACGGAACCACGAAGACGACGTAATTCTTTGCGTTGTCGATGGTTTCGTTGGTGTTGAGCAACTCGTTGATCGGCCCGCGAATATCGGCCGGAAGGCTTTGGCCGTCCGGGGTTTTCACAGTGAAGTAGTCGTAGAAGACGTTCAGTCCGCCCGCGGAGATCTCCGGCCCACCGATGATCTTGATGCGCAGCGAGAGATCCATTTTGCCGCGCTCGTTCTTGGTGTAGCTCGGTGCGAGTGTGCCACCGGTGATTTCGATCGTCGTCTGATCCTGCACCAATTTGCCGGTGACATTCAGCGTTTTCGGCGCGACGCCCTCGACCTGGGCGGAGGCCTTCAGCGGAATCTTGGTCTGATTGTCCGAAGCCTGCCCGTAGACCACCGTCATGGTGTCGAGCAGGTGCTCGGCATCATGCAGTGTCTTGACCGATGTGGTGACTTTGCCGGTGGCCGAACCCTTTCCGGGCACGGTGGGGGAGTCGAAGCTCGCTCCGGCGTCGATCTCCTTGTCGACCTGCAGGTAGGTGTTATTGCTGATCGTCTTGTTGTCGGGGGTGGTGTTCTTGTAGGTGATGTCGATCAGCACCTTGGCCCCGCCGAATTCGTCGGGCACCACGGTCGCCTTGTCCACCGTGATGTCGAAACCCTCGTACCAGCCGGACTTGCCGACGGTCCGAATGGTCGACCGGCCGTTCTGTGCCCCTGGTTGTCCTTGGCCGACAGTGCTTTCCGCGGCGGCCGTCGTGGCCGGTCCCGCTTTGGTGTCCTTGTCATTGCACGCCGTCATGAGCACGGCGGAGCTGCCGATGAGTACGGCCGCCCCAATTGTGGTGAAATACCGCCGTTTACCGGACGGAGAAACCGATGATCGCACGCTGCCTCCCAGAAGATATGCCATCTCAGTGCGCGACGCCCGGAACCTCCGGGCGCTGTCTGCGCAGGGAAATCTTCCTCGCGGGCGGTGGCGTTAACTAGGTGATCGGCATCACATCTTGGTGCGGTTCGCCTTCACGCATTCGCAGCAGGTGCCGAAGATCTCCATGGTGTGGCTGACCTCGGTGAATCCGTACTCGCCCGCAATGGTTTCGGCCCAGGCCTCCACCGTGGGGCCCTCCACTTCCACCGTGCGTCCGCAGTGTCGGCACACCAGATGGTGATGGTGTCCGGTGGAGCACTGTCGATAGACGGACTCTCCGGTGTCGGTGCGCAGCACATCGACGAGTCCGGCATCGGCCAGCGACTGCAGGGTGCGGTAGACCGTGGTCAATCCGATGCCCTCGCCGCGGCGGCGCAATTCGTCGTGCAACTCCTGCGCGGAGCGGAACTCCTCGATATCGCGCAATAGTGCGGCGATCGCACTGCGCTGTCGGGTGCTGCGGATGCCGACCGGCTTATCCGGCAAGACCGTTTTATCTGGCACGTTCACCCTTCCTCGGCATGCGCCACGGCGTCGACAACTATATGCGCCAAGTGGTCGTCGACGAGTTCGTACAGCACCTCGCGGCCGGAACGTTCTCCGTGCACGACGCCCGCGGACTTCAGAATCCGCAAGTGCTGGCTGACCAGCGGTTGGGTGACGCCGAGGACATCGACCAGTTCGTGCACGCAGCGCGGCGATTCGCGCAACTGCAGCACAATGGCGATGCGCACCGGGGCGGCGAGGGCGCGTAACAGCTCGCCCGCGTCCTCCAGGACGGTCCGCGAGGGCACCGGCGCCGGTGCGGGGGACCGGTACGGGTTGTGCGGATGGGCGGTAGCGGTCTCGGCGGTCATCGAACCAACTCCTTAATGGAAAGCATTCCCATTTTGATATGCACAGGTGCGCATGTCAAACGCGCGCCATGGAGTGTCGATTCGAGTGGTGCGTCGGACACCGGGGGCCGGTAGGCGTGTGCGGTGCAAAACCGATTGGCGGGTGCCGATAGGCTGGAGGGCATCTTTAGTGCAGTGTATTGACTGCGCTATACCCAACCCGATTCGTAGTGGATGGAGAATTCTCGAGTGGCACCCAAGTCGAAGGTGGACACCGTTGCCAACCTCGCCAAGCGCCGGGGTCTGGTGTACCCGTGTGGTGAGATCTACGGAGGCACCAAATCGGCGTGGGACTACGGTCCGCTGGGTGTCGAACTCAAGGAGAACATCAAGAAGCAGTGGTGGCGGTCGATGGTCACCAGCCGCGAGGATGTCGTCGGCCTCGACTCGTCGGTGATCCTGCCACGTCAGGTGTGGGTCGCCTCGGGCCACGTCGGCGTATTCAACGACCCGCTGGTCGAATGCCTGAACTGTCACCATCGGCACCGGCAGGACCACCTGCAGGAGGCCTACGCGCTCAAGCACAAGATCGACGACCCGGACTCCGTCTCGATGGAGCTGGTGGCGTGCCCCGACTGCGGCACCGTCGGCCGCTGGACCGAGCCGCGCGATTTCAACATGATGCTCAAGACCTACCTCGGCCCGATCGAAGCCGAAGAAGGTCTGCACTACCTGCGTCCCGAGACCGCGCAGGGCATCTTCGTCAACTTCGCCAATGTGATGACCACCGCGCGCAAGAAGCCGCCGTTCGGTATCGCGCAGATCGGCAAGAGCTTCCGCAACGAGATCACCCCGGGCAACTTCATCTTCCGCACCCGCGAGTTCGAGCAGATGGAGATGGAGTACTTCGTCAAGCCGGGCGAGGATGCGGAGTGGTACAAGTACTGGATCGACACTCGGCTGTCCTGGTACACCGACCTCGGCATCGATCCGGAGAACCTGCGGCTGTTCGAGCACCCGAAGGACAAGCTGTCGCACTACTCGGCGGGCACCACCGATATCGAGTACCGCTTCGGCTTCCAGGGCAATGAGTGGGGTGAGCTGGAGGGCATCGCCAACCGCACCGACTTCGATCTGAAGACGCATTCGGAGCACTCCGGCACCGACCTGACCTACTTCGACCAGACCACCAATGAGCGCTACACCCCATATGTCATCGAACCCGCGGCCGGTCTGACCCGCTCGCTGATGGCATTCCTGGTCGACGCGTACACCGTCGATCAGGCGCCCAATGCCAAGGGTGTGATGGAGGAGCGGATCAGCCTGCGGCTGGATCGCCGGCTCGCGCCGGTGAAGGCGGCCGTACTGCCGCTGTCGCGCAATGCGGATCTGACGCCGAAGGCGAAGGATCTCGCCGCGCAGTTGCGTAAGAACTGGAATGTCGAATTCGATGATGCGGGCGCCATCGGCCGTCGCTATCGCCGTCAGGACGAGATCGGCACGCCGTTCTGCATCACCGTCGACTTCGACACCCTCGAGGATCAGGCGGTCACCGTCCGCGAGCGCGATTCCATGGCGCAGGAGCGGATCGCGCTGGACAAGGTGGAGGGCTACCTGGCGCAACATCTCATCGGCGCCTGAGTTAGGTAAACGATTAACGCCCGGTCGCGCTGCGGCCGGGCGTTTTCGCAGGTCAATGACCCCGGGGGCCGAATCCATGATCATTCAGTGGATTTCGAGCACAACCGGCTGACGGCGTCCGAGGCGTATGCGGTGATCGGCCCGCCGGACTACCTGCGCCGCAAGTGAATTCAGCGACTATCGGGCTTCCGTTGACTCGACTGGACGATCATCCCGATCGCGGTCGGGATCAGCAGCGCGCATCCCCACGGCACCGCCACCCAGAACGGCCAGAAGTACCCCGCGCCGGTCGCCACCCAGATCGTGAGGCACAGCGCATTCACCGCGGCCCACGGAATCCACATGATGATGACCCACTGCGGCACCCGCTGTGTCACCGTCGCCGGTTTCCGTGGCACGGGCAGATCCGATAGCAGCGGACTCAGCTCGCCATAGGTCTTCGCGGCGTAGACCTGTTTCAGTCGATCGTCGTATTCGTGCAGCGACAACCGGCCGTCGTTCATCGCCATCCGCAATTGTTCGGCGATTTTCTCGCGGTCTGCGTCCGATGCCCGCAGCCTTTCCTCACCCACGGGTGTCAGCTTAGGGCCTGATGCCTTCAGTGGCAGTGCGATTCGGGGCTGTCGTAGCGATCATGGTGCACCGCCTCGCCGACATGCTTCTGCCTGCCCAGCGGGGTGAGGTCCAGGAAATTGTGGGTGCCGATATGGATGTCGCCGCCCCGGGCATAGGACGAATAGGTGTGGAATACCGAACCATCGTCATCGCGCCAGAACACGCTGGTGCCCGGCTGTTCGCCGTCGGTGAAGTAGCTCTGGCCCGCCGCCTCGAGTTCGGCCTTGGTGCGGTAGTTGTATTCCACGGGTGTGACGGATTCGTCCTGGGTGACGTGGAAGTCGTAATTGAAGTCGCCGCCGAACGAGGAGTACGTCGGGAACGTCCACCCCATGCGTTCCCGGTACCGGTTCAGCGTCTCCCACGGCCCGCGGGAGACCACCGCGAAACTGGTGTCCTGGGCGTGCAGATGGGCCAGATGCCCTACGTTGTCGAGGAACATGGCGCAGCTCGGACAGCCCGCGTCCAGATCCCAGCGCCACATCATGTGGTAGACGATCAGCTGGCGGCGCTTCTCGAACAGGTCGGCCAACTCGACCTCGCCCGCCGGACCCTCGAAGACGTACTTCTTTTCGATCGCAACCATCGGCAGCGCGCGGCGCTTCTCGGCCAGCGCGTCCATGCGATGGGTGAGCTCCTTCTCCTCGGCCAGCAGGCTCTTGCGGGCGGTCAACCATTCCTCGCGGGAAACAACGGCCGGACGATTCATGATCATCTCCTAGTTTCGGTGAGACCGTTCCACGTAGGTAGACCGGGCGGCCGCGCGGAAATCATCGGTCCGGTGCGAAGGGCATGGAATTTTCTCCTGCGGTTACTCCGTTGACGGTCGATGTGCCGTATGTCACCTACTAGGCGGGAGCCGGACATGGCTAGAGCTGTGAAGTTCGATCATTATGGCGGAATCGAAGAACTCCAGGTAGTCGAGGTACCGACGCCGAAGGCGGGCCCGGGACGGGTGGTCGTCGAGGTCGTCGCAGCGGGGATCAATCCAGGGGAGGCCCTTATCCGGTCGGGCGCGCTGCACGAGCGCTGGCCCGCGACATTTCCGTCCGGAGAGGGTACCGATTTCGCGGGTCGCGTCGTAGATATCGGGTCCGGTGTCGGCGGGGTCACGATCGGCGACGAGGTGCTCGGTTTCACCGACGAGCGGGCCAGCCACGCCACCCACGTGGTGGTGCCCGCCGAGCAGGTCACGCCGAAACCCGCGGGGCTGGACTGGGATGTCGCGGGCGCGCTCTATGTCGCTGGCACAACGGCTTTCGCCGCGGTGCGCGCGGTGGCCGCGGGACAGGGCGATACGGTCGTGGTCGCCGGCGCCGCGGGCGGTGTCGGCTCGATCGCGGTGCAACTCCTGCGGGTCAGGGGCGCAACGGCTCTCGGCATCGCGAGCGAGGCCAACCACGACTGGTTGCGCAAGGTCGGGGCGATCCCCGTGGCCTATGGCCCAGGGCTGATCGACCGGATCCGCGCGGCCGCCCCCGATGGCGTCGACGCGTTCATCGACACCTTCGGAGCCGACTATGTCGAGCTAGCAGTCGAACTCGGCGTGCCGGTCGAACGCATCGACACCATCATCAACTTTGCGGCCGCCGAGAAGTACGGGGTGAAGACCGAGGGCAATGCCGCGGCGGGCACCATCGATGTGCTGGCCGAACTCGCCGAGTTGGCGGCCGCGGGCACGGTCGAGGTGCCCATTGCCGCCGTCTACCCGCTCGACAAGGTCCAAGAGGCCTATCGCGAGCTGGAGCAGCGGCACACCCGCGGCAAGATCGTGTTGCACCCCTGACGTCACAGCGGTACGTCCCAGAAGTCGTATTCGTGGCGCATCCCCTGTAGGAAGAGTTGCTCCGCGCGCGCTGGATCGCCGCCCGCCTCATCGAGCATCTGCCCGCAGCGGCGGGTCAGCGCGGCGAAACCCGGATCGGCGTAGGTGTCGACCCAGCGCCGGTACCGGGGTTCCGACGGCGGGTTCTCGGCGAGAATGGCGCCGAGCGTCGAGTATCCCCACATGCACGGGTACAGCGCGGCGAGTCCGTCGGCATAGGACGCGGCCGACTCCAGCAGGAACGCGGTGTAGGCCGCGCACGGCGCACCCTTCGTCGCACCGTCGAGGTCCGCGCCGAATTCGGCGGCCAGCGAGCGGTGCAGCGACAGCTCCTCGTGGTAGGTGGCGTGCGCGAGGTCCACCAGATCGCCGAGGTGGTGCGCGGGCGCTTGCCAGGCCAGGCGGGCGAACACCCGGACGTAGTCCAGCAGGAACAGATAGTCCTGTTCGAGCCAGGATCGGAACACCGGCTCGGGCAGCCGGCCGGTGGCGATGCCCACCACTGTCGGGTGCTGCAGCTGACTTTCCACCAGCGGAAAGCCCAGCTCCTGCAGATGTGCCGTAAGACTGATGTGTGCCGCGGGACTCATGTGGGCAGTCTCTCTCAGTCGGAGTGAGTTCTGGTTTGCGCCCCGGTCTGCTGTTGTCGCACGCTGGGCGATGTGTCGCGGGATGAGGAGGAATTGGTGCGGGTGTTGGGTGCCTCGGAACAACGTTTCGTGCGCGCGGGGACCTACACGGGACGATCCGTCACGGTTGTCGGTGATCTCGATACGACAGTGTTGGGGGCGGCCTTCACCGCGCTACAGCGCGCCTATCCGGTGGTGACCTGCCGGATCTCGGAGGACAGCACGGGCCGGGGCTATCTGCTGCGGCCGGGCGAACGGCCGGTGGTCGGTATGACGGCGAGTCTGGGCGATCCGGATGTGGTCCGGATTCCGGATTCGATCGATCCGGCCGGACAGCTCGCGTACCTGGATGTCGTGCTCTCCGAGCGGGGCCGGTCGCGCGTCACGTTATTCGTCCACCACAGCATCGCCGATGCGGGCCACTGCGTCGAATTGCTCTCTCGGCTATGGGACTTCTACACCGATTACGTCGAATTCGGTACGACGACGGTCGTGCCGCACGACTACCCGCAATCGCTGGAATGGCATGTGGCCGCGCGCGGCATCGCCCGCGGTTCGGTCTCCGGATTCGAGGATGTGACCCGGCCACTGGAGGTCGCGGTCGTACCGCCCGCGCCCGCCATCCCCGCGCCGGCATCGATGGTCCGACCCCGGCGCATCATCCTGGACGAACAGGCGACCGCGCGCATCATCGGCCGCGGGCGGGTTCCGGGGGTGACGGTCAACGGATTGGTCACCGCGGCCCTGCTGCGTGCCTTCGCCTCGGAAAAGGCCGGGGCCACCGGGGATCCGGTTCCGCTCGGCTGCCTGTATCCGGTCGACCTGCGCACCCGCCTCGAGCCACCGGTCCCGCGCGCCGAGGGCACCAATATGGCGGGCCTGGCGTCCTTCGCCGCCCAGGTCGACCGCTCCGCCGACATTCTCGAACTGGCCGAGCGCATTTCGTACCGGCTGCGACGCGACCTGGCCGAGGGCATCGTCCAACAGTCGGTCCTGCACTTCCCCAATTACTACGGCTCCACCAGGATCCACTCCCTCGCCGGGCACGTCGCCGTCACCAATACCGGTGCCGTCCCCACCTTCCGGACCCCGGCGACCATCGCGCTGACCGATTACGAGATCGTCTACGTCTCGGCGCATCCGCGTCCTTCCGCGGGGGCTGCCGCGGCGGTCACCTTTCTCGTCTACACCTTCGAAGGCCGACTCACCGTCGGCGTCCTCGGCGGCGGTGATGGTGACCGGCTCGTGACCGCGGTGCGCGACGAGTTGACCGCGCTCGCGGAGCAAGCCGTCAACTCCTGAGGGCGCGGCGGCTTTCGCCGCGCTATTGGAAGGTGGCGTGCGTCGGTCGCATCACCATCACGACACGGCGCTGGTGGTCGGCGACGGGGCGCTCATAGGGCAGGTCGTAGCGGCGGGCGAGCACATCGAAGAATTCGCCGTTCGGATCGGGCTCGATGGCCTCGATGACACCGCGGACCTCGAGGTAGCGATAGGGCTTGTCCGGGTCGTTGATGCTCACCGCGACATCGGGATTCTGCTTGGTATTGACGGCCTTACGCCGATCGATGGTGGTGGTGAAGCGCAGCCGCCCGCCGTCCCAGACCTGCCACACCGGAGTCACCTGTGGGGTGCCGTCGGGGTTGAGCGTGGCGAGGTGGGCGAACAGCGGCCGCGATAGTAGATCGGCGTGGCTCTCGGGAATCACGGGATTGTCCATACCTTTAATATTATCAAAGCTTTGATAGATGTCCTATCATTGACACTCATGGAAATGCCCGCGCACGAGCGGCTCGGTCTGGACGTCAAGCGTGCCGAACAGGAGCTGATGGCCGTCAAACATGAGGCGGTCAAACCGCTTACGGTCCCGCAGTACGCCGCACTCTATGCATTATCGGACAATCCGGGCGTCTCCGCGGCCGCGTTGGCGCGCGCGTGTCTGGTTACGCCGCAAGCGATGACGGTTGTGCTCAAGAATTTGCAGGAGCGCGGACTGGTGGAGCGGACGCCGCATCCCTGGCACCGCGGTGTGCTGGAAACCAGGCTGACTCCGGCGGGCCGCAAGGCCTTCGCCAAGGCGGATGCGAAGGCCGCGGCCATCGAACGCCGAGTAGCGGATGCGTTCACCGCCAAGGAGCGCGAACAGTTGCGGAAGTTGTTGACCCGCTTCACCGAGGCACTGCAGCAGTAATGCCGGTCGGCATAGGAATGCGCACGCCGGATCGGTAGGTTCGTAGGGAATGCTGATGGCGCGGCTGGTGATCGACGAAAGCGGGTGTTCGGACGGTGCGGACCAACGGAGACCGGGAACGCGGGGGTGGGCTCGCGGCCGCGGCGATCGGTATCGCGGCGCTGGGAGTCGGCGAGTTGATCGCCGCGACTCGCGGCGATTCGCTGATCGATGCCATCGGCCGGCTCATGACCGATACCGCGCCCGTGCCGGTGGTCGAGACAACGGTCGCGCTATCGGGTAAGCACGACAAGGTCGTGACGCGGATCGGCGTCGGGGCCGGTGCGGTTGCCGCGACGGTCGGGCTCGGGGCGCTGTCGGATCGCGCGCGTACGCCCGCGGTCGCCGCCTTCGGTGCCACTGCTGCCGCACTGGGTTTGCGTCGACCGACCCGATCGCCCGCCACGGTCGCGGGTGCGGCGGCGGCCGCCGGTGTGCTCGGCATCGGGCTGCGCGGGCGGTCCCGTGGGCTGTTCGGGACGCTGGTGTCGGCGGGGGCCGGTGCCGGACTATTGGCGGCGGCGCGGGCGCTGAATCGCGATTACGACCGTAGGCAGCACGAAGCAATCAATCGCGTCGGCCCGATGGGTGGCATCTCGGTGGTGCCGCAGGACGGGTTGGAGGATGAGCCCGGACTGTCGTCGCTGATCACCGCGAACCGGAGTTTCTATGTCGCCGATGTCAATCTGAGTCCGCCGCGCATCGATCCGGCCCGCTGGCGGCTGGCGGTCACCGGTAAGGTCGCGCATCCACTGCGGCTGTCGCTGTCCGAATTGGCCGCGGACGCGGTCGAATTCGACGCCGTCATGGTGTGCGTGCACAACCGTCCCGGCGACCGTCGCGCGGGCAATGGCCGCTGGTACGGGGTGCCACTGGCGAAGGTGCTCGAACATGCCATCCCGGAAACCGGGGCGACCCGACTGGTCACCAGGGCCGTCGACGGTTACACCATCTCGCTGCCGGTCGAACCGCTGCGCTCCGGCGAGTGGCCCGGATATGTGGTGATCGGGGTGAACGGTGCGCCGCTCGCCCCAGAGCACGGCTTCCCGGCCCGCGTCTCCGTGCCCGGCCTCTACGGCCAGTACACCGGCGCGAAATGGCTTGCGGAACTGGAACTCACCGATGACAGCCACATCGACTACTGGTGGAAGCGTGGCTGGCCATCGGAGCCGATGTGGGTGACGCCACAGGCGCGCATCGACGTGACCGCACCCGGCCGCGCGGCGGCGGGCACCACCAGCGTCGCCGGTGTCGCCTGGGCGCCACCGCACGGCGTCGACGGCGTGGAACTGCGCATCGACGAGGGCGACTGGCGCCCGGTCGACCTCGGCACCGAAACCGCCCCCGCCGCATGGCGTCGCTGGCGCACCACGGTCGACCTGCCCGCAGGCGAACACACCTTGCAGGCCCGCGCCATCAGCCGCTCGGGCGAGGTTCAGGACGGCACTGCACGCTCACCCTTCCCCGCCGGCCCCTCCGGCTTCCACACTGTCACCATCAAGATCTGACCGCCCGAGCGTCCTCGCCGCGCTGCCGCGGCGCTGTGCTGGACCGCGGCCGTATTGGACCAGCCTCTCGTTGAATCGCGCGGCGTTGGGCTGTCGCAATCGTGTTGCGCCGGTGCCCCGCGTTGGCCTGCCAGGCCGTGTCGGACTGCGGCGCTGTGTTGGACCGACGCGCGGCTCGGATCGCGGCGCTGCGCTGGATCGCGCCGTATCCGCACACGGGGTGGGCACCCGCACCTGTGTCGAGATCACATGCTGGCATAGGGTGCGCGAGTGCGGGCTGGTCAGGCGGTGTGGATGGGCTCCTGGAGTTCGGTGACCCAGCCGCTCGGGTCCTCGGTGAACTCGAGGGTCACCTCGCGTGCGGGGCCGGCGGAGCGGTATCCGTTGGCGTCGATCCATTTGCCGAGGGACTGCCACGGTTCCAGGACCTCGTCCATGCTGCCGCGGTGCACCACCGTCGCTGCCTGCGACACCGCGGGCAGGTCGACGATCGTGAATTCGTGGCCGGCGGCGGGTTCGACATTGACCGGCATGGCGGCGTGCACGTTCACCGAACCGTCCGGCTGCTCCTCGTAGTAGGCGATCCCGGGACCGACGATATCGATGCTCGCCTGTGCCAGCCGGGCGCACAGCTGCTCGAACAATGGCCCGACCACCGGGCCGATCGTCTGCGGCTCGAAATCGCTGGCGACACAGGTCAATTCGGCGACCCGCACGGCCGGAATGGACTTGATGACCACATCATTGGCGGGCATGGCGCCCTCCTTCTCGATAATGCGGAGCCTCGTCTCGACCTGGACCAGCCGGGCGCGGTCGCCGGTGATCCGCTGCTCCAGCTCCGCGCGGCGCAGCGCGAGCATGCCGCGCAGTTCCGCGGTGCCGACCCTGTCGTCGAGGATCCGGCCCACCTGTTCCAGGGTGAAGCCCAGATCCTTCAGCGCGACAATGCGATTGAGCCGAGCGAGCTGGCCGCCCTGGTAGTAGCGATAACCGGTGGCGGCGTCGACGCGGTCGGGCCGCAGTAGCCCGATCGCGTCGTAGTGACGCAGCATCCGCACCGATACCCGTCCGTGTCTGGCGAAGTCTCCGATACTGAACATGACGGCTCCCGGTCTATGGCCTCACACGGTGTCAGGGTCAAGGCTCAGAAGCGACCACCCCGGCTGATACGGCGGGATCCGCTGGAGCCGCCGTACGACCCCGGGGTGTAGCCGCTGCCGGACCGTTGCCGGGCGGCGGCACCCGCGCCCCGGAGCAGTCCCTCGATCAGGATTCCGCCGAGTACCGCACCCGCCTGCGCCGTCCCCGACGGCGGCTGGCTGCTCTCCCAGGCCCGCACGCTGGACTGCGCTTCCCGTAGTGCGCGACCGCCCAGATCCGCGGCGGCTTGGGCGCTGGCCAGGGCCCGGGTCGGATCCGTGGCGGAAAGCTGCTGTGCCGCATCGAGGTTGCGCTGTGCCTCGGACAATCGGGTGCGCGCCTGCGCGTCGATGCCGCCGCGTCGGGTGGTGATGTAGTCGAATGCCGCGCCGATCCGCGCGCTGGCATCGGCGAGCGCCCGGTCGAGTCTGCGCCGCAGCTCCTCGGCGGCGAGTTTGCGGTCGGTGGCCGCCGCATTGGCGAGGTCGAGTGCGTTATCGGCTGCCACCGCGGTGTGGAAGGCGTCGAGCGGATCACTCGTCGCGGTCGCGGTGGCGCTGGTCAGGGCCGCCTCCGCCGCGGTGATGGCCGCTTGCAGATCGGCTCCGCCATAGCCCGCGAGCGCCTTCGCGCCGACGATATCCGCGCGCAGTTCCGCCAGTGCGGCGGGCAGCCCATCGGTCGCCTGCTGGATATTCGTCGCCGCATTGTCGACGGCGTCCAACAACGTACGCGCCTGTCCGATCGCACCTTCCGCGGCCCGGATCGCCGCAACCGCACCGCCCTGCTTGCCGACCGGTTGGCCAACGGCATCGCGGCCCGCATCGATATTCTGTTCCGCGAAGGCGATTCGCTCCCGCGCCATGGTCACGTTATCCCGCACGGGCGCGAGCACACTGGCCGGATAAGCGGTGGTGAGCCGGGTGAGCTCGGTCTCCGAATTCGGCACGCGACCGGTCAACTCGACCAGATCCCTGGTCAGCCCGTCCAATCGAGTGGCCGCATTGATGAGCAGATCCCGCATCGCATCGAATTCGGCCACTCGACTGTCGAGTTCCCGATCGGCCCGCCCGACCGTACCGATCAAGTCGACCAGCATGGTGCGCTGCTGATCCGGTGTCTCGGGAATATCGTCATCCAGCTGCTGCCGGATCGAGAATGCCCTGGCGGCAGCGGTTTTCGCAGTCGCAAGGGCGGTGCTGAACGGGGTGACCGCGGTCGCGCCGAATTCGCCGGTGGCCAGCTCCAACTCCTCGGCACTGGTCCGCACCGCATTGTCGATCTCCACCAGCACCTCCTTCGATCTGGCCTGGAGCGCCTCCAGTGATAAGGCTGCGAGCGCGGTGGAATTGTCCGGGTCCAGCTGCCGTGCCGCCGCCAATTCGGCACGTCTGCGGTCGCCGCGCCGCTTGCGCGAGTACAGCACCAGGCCACCGACGACGACCCCGATCACCACCGCGACGATCAGCAGTGTCCATCCACTGATGCGACCGCTGCGCATCGCCGAATCCAACCCATCCGCCATCGCGACCCCGGCGTCCGCCCATCGGCCGTCGCGTAGCGCGGGCTCCACATCGCGCGTCAGTACCGCGTCCAGCTCGGAATCGCTGACACCGCTCGGCAATTCGCCATGGAACGAATACGCCCGATCCTGCGTCGCGACCGCCAGCAACACATCACGTGCGCCGAATCCGGACAGCGTCGCCGTGCGGTCGGCCCATTCCGGCGGCCTCATCCCATTGAAATCGCGCACATAGACAACCCAGAGCCGCAGCTGATGATCGGCGTACAGGTCATCGACCGCCGCCGACACCCGATCGAGCTGTCCCGGATCGAGCACCTCGGCCGAGTCGAGAACATACGGCCCCATCCGCAGCGGCGGATCCGCGCCGACCGGGCCCGCGACCAGCGCGACCCACAGGAACGCCACGCTCATTACCACCGAGGCGGCCCGGCGGATCGGACGAATCGGCGCTAACAACGGCATGGGATGAATCTAGCTGGCTAGCATCGATCCCGTGATCACGATCGACCTGCCGTACACCGGTCACGTGTCCCCTGGATCGAATCCGCAACAGCGGGACGTCACCGGTGCCCGCATCATCAAAATGTCCGTCGGTGGAATGGACAACAATTGTTATCTAGTGCAGTGCGGTGCGACCGGGGCCGCACTGCTCATCGACGCCGCCAATGAACCCGACCGCATTATCGAACTCATCAACCAGGAAACGCCGGACCGCGTCGCCCTGGTCGTCACCACCCACCAGCATCGGGATCACTGGTGGGCCCTGGAAAAGGTCACCGCGGCCACCGGCGCGCCGACCGCCGCACATCCGCTCGACGCCGAACCTCTCCCGGTGCGCCCCGACCGATTGCTCGCCGACGGCGATCTGATCGAGATCGGCGAGCTGGCCTTCGAGGTGATCCACTTGCGCGGACACACTCCCGGCTCGGTCGCCCTCGCACTCGTCGACGGCCCGGGCGTGCACCTGTTCACCGGTGACTCGCTGTTTCCGGGCGGAGTCGGCCGCACCACCAACCCGGAGGATTTCACCTCGCTCTACACCGATGTCACGACGAAGATCTTCGACCGCTATCCCGACGACGCCATCGTCTATCCGGGTCACGGTGACGACACCACGCTCGGCACCGAACGTCCGCACCTGGACGAGTGGCGGGAACGCGGCTGGTAGGCCGAGGCCTCAGGCCGCCCGGTCACCGCGCGGATGCAGGCTCTCGAACATCCGCTCGCTGCTCTGCGCGCCGTATCCGTCGGCGACCTGGCGATCGACGAGATTCTTGATCGCGCCGATGACGTCCAGGTCGACGCCCGCGTCGCGACTGGCCGAAACGATGGCGTCCAGGGCGGCCTTGGTGAAATCCAAGGGCTGGAACGGTTTCGAGTAGTCGCCGGAGTCGATGGTGGCTCCGGCCCTCGGCAACGATCCGGTCATCGCGGCCAGCCAGCCCGATGCCCGGTGCCCGAAGTCCTCGGCCGACATGCCGATCGTGCGGACCATGGCGGCGCCGTGGTAGAAGCCCGCGAACATGGTGTACATCCCGGCGAGCAGGGCGAAGTCGACGAGTGCGGCCTGCCCGGCATCCGCGCCGAAATACTCGGCGCTGCCCAGTGATTCGAGAGTGGCGCGGTGGGTGTCGAAGACCGATCGTGAGCCGCTGTACAGCAGCGACGAGCCGGGCTGCCCGATCATCGGCGGGGTGGCCATGATGCCGCCATCGAGGAAGTCGATGCCGTGACTCGCGGCCCATTCGGCCAGTTCGCGCGAGCCGCGTGGATCGGTGCTGGTCAGATTCAGCAGTGCACGGTCGGCCAGGATGTCGGCCACCGGACCCAGCACCTCGTGCACGGAGCGGTGGTCGAGCAGGCACACCACCACGAGGTCGCTCGCGGCCACCGCTTCGGCGACGGTCCGCAGCGACTTCGCCCCTGCCGCAACCAGTTCCGCGTCCCGGCCCGCGCTGCGATTCCAGACCGTTGTCGGATGTCCGGCGCGTACGAAAGCTGTCGCAAGCGCCTGTCCCATCGCGCCGAGCCCGAGGACGGTCACCGATGTCGTCATCTATTCACTCCTGAACGTTTTCGAAGGGTCCGGCGCCGGAATCCATTCTCGACTCGCACTGTACAAAGGACAAGTACTTACAAATAGATCCAGTACTTACCAAAAGGTAAGCGCGGACAGTCGGTATCTGTCGGTGACGTACTCGCGGCTGATGACCTGGCAAACTTGGTGAGGTGAATTCGGCGTCCCTGGCCTCGGCTCCTGGATCCGCCCCGCCGCGCGCTGCCGGAGGCGGACTACTGCGCTGGGCTCGACGGCTGGTCACGGGCGCGATCTTGATGGGCGCGGTGCTGGTCGGCGGCACCGCATTCCGGGTGTGGCAGGTGGCGCGCATCGACGACTACGCCAAGGCCGATGCGATCGTGGTACTCGGCGCCGCGCAATACTCCGGCACACCGTCAACGGTTTTCGAGGCGCGACTCGACCAGGCCTACAAACTGTTCAAGGCCGGTGTCGCGCCCACGGTGATCACGGTGGGCGGTAAGCAGCAGGGTGATCTGTACACCGAGGCCGCCTCCGGCAAGAACTATTTGGAGGAGCGGGGGATACCCGCCGACCGGATTCTCGCGGTCGAAACGGGTTCGGACACACTGCGCAGCATCGAGGCGGTCGCGACGGCCATGAGCGCCCGAGAGATGTCGTCGGCGGTGCTGGTCAGCGATCCATGGCATTCGCTGCGCACCAGAACCATGGCCCGCGACGCCGGACTGGACGCATGGACCGCACCCACGCGCACCGGTCCCGCCGTCTACACCAGGGAGTCGCAGGCACACGGAATCGCCAGGGAGACCGGCGCTTTGCTCTGGTATCAACTCACCCACTTCTCGTCGGACTTCAAATACTCAGCGGGGCAGTGAGATCAGATGGGTCATCGCTATACGGAGCACGACCGCGAGCGCATGGTGGTCGAGGGCGCCAAGACCGCCGGACTCGGCCCGCCGCGCAGTGAATTCGAAACCGGTCACCGCACCGAATTCGCCCGCGACCGCGCTCGGGTGCTGCATTCCGCGGCCCTGCGCAGACTCGCCGACAAAACCCAGGTCATGGGGCCACGCGACGGTGACACCCCGCGCACCCGCCTGACCCATTCGATCGAAGTGGCGCAGATCGGGCGCAGTATCGCCGACGGTCTCGGCTGCGATCCGGATCTGGTCGATCTGGCCGGATTGGCGCACGATATCGGCCACCCGCCCTATGGCCACAATGGTGAGAAGGCCCTCGACAACTTCGCCGACGCGTTCGGCGGATTCGAGGGCAATGCGCAGAATCTGCGCATCCTCACCCGGCTGGAACCGAAGGTTGTGGATGCGGACGGGACCAGCGCGGGTTTGAATCTGACCCGCGCCGCTCTCGACGCGGCCATCAAATACCCTTGGGGCAGAACAGGTTCGGGCACCAAGTTCGGTGCCTACGATATCGACCTGGACCGCCTGGAATGGGTGCGCAAGAATGCGCCGGACGGGCGTAAGAGTCTCGAATGCCAGATCATGGACTGGTCCGACGATGTCGCGTATTCGGTGCACGATGTCGAGGACGGTGTGATCGCGGGGCGCATCGAATTGCGGGCCCTCGCCGATCCCGCGGAACAGACTGCCCTCGCCGAGCTCGGACACGGTCAGCACCCGTCGCTTTCGGTGGACGACCTCGTCGGCGCCGCCCAGCGGCTCTCCGAACTGCCGGTGGTATCCCAAGCCGCGTCGTATGACGGAACCCTCGCCAGTTCGGTTGCGTTGAAGCACCTCACGAGTGAACTGGTCGGCCGCTTCGCCACCGCCGCGATCATGGCGACCCGGGCGGTCGCCGGGGTACGCGCACTGTCCCGATATGCCGCCGACCTGGAGATTCCGCCGATCGTCGCCGCCGAGGTGGCGATGCTCAAGACGGTCGCGCTCCGCTATGTCATGTCCGATTCGGATCACAAACAGCGCCAAGCGGTGCAGCGCGAGCGGATTCTGATGGTCGCGAACCGGCTGCTGGCGACGGCACCGCACGGTGTGGATCCGCTGCTGCTGCCGTGGTGGCATGCCGCGACCGACGACACCGCGCGGGTCCGGGTGATCGTCGACCAGATCGCGTCGTATACCGAGAGTCGGCTCGAACGCATATCGCGGTCGCTGGCCGAATAGCCCGCTGGTTCAGACGCGTGACCAGCCGCTGGGCGTGTCGAGGCCGGACTAGCCTAGACTGACCGCCGTGGCCGGACGACTCCCTGATCGCGATATCGCGGCAATACGCGAACGCGTCCGGATCGAGGATGTGGTGGGGGAGTACGTCGCCCTGAAGCGCGCGGGCGCGGACTCCATGCGGGGCCTGTGCCCGTTCCACGACGAGAAGTCGCCGTCGTTCCATGTGCGGCCCAACCACGGCCTGTACCACTGCTTCGGCTGCGGTGAGGGCGGCGATGTCTTCGCCTTCCTGCAGAAGGTCGAGCACATCGGCTTCGTCGAGGCCGTCGAGCAGCTGGCCGACCGGATCGGCTATCAGATCAACTACGAGGGCGGCGGCACCTCGGTGCAGCGCGATCGTGGCACCCGGGCCAGGCTGGTCGCCGCCAACGCCGCCGCGCACGAGTTCTACATGGCCAAACTGCGCGAGCCCGAGGCCGAGGTGGCGCGCAAGTATCTGACCGACCGCAACTTCGACGGCAATGCCGCCCAGCAGTTCGGCTGCGGCTACGCCCCCGCGGGCTGGGATACGCTCACCAAACATCTGCTGCGCAAGGGTTTCGACGTCAAGGAGCTGGAGGCGGCCGGGCTGTCGAAGCAGGGCCAGCGCGGCCCGATCGACCGGTTCCATCGGCGGCTGCTCTGGCCGATCCGCAATCTCGGCGGCGACGTCATCGGCTTCGGCGCACGCAAACTCTTCGACGACGACACCATGCCCGGCAAATACATCAATACGCCGGAAACGTTGCTGTACAAGAAGTCTCAGGTGCTCTTCGGCCTGGACCACGCCAAGCGCGAGATCGCCAGGGGCCACCAGGCGGTGGTGGTCGAGGGCTACACCGACGTGATGGCCATGCACCTGGCCGGGGTGAAGACCGCCGTCGCCTCCTGCGGCACCGCCTTCGGCGACGAGCACCTCGCACTGCTGCGCCGCCTGCTCATGGACGACAACTTCTGGCGCGGCGAAATCATCTACACCTTCGACGGTGACGCGGCCGGACAGGCGGCGGCCCTGAAAGCCTTTGCGGGCGACCAGAAACTGGCCGGACAGACCTACATCGCCATCGCCCCCGATGGTCAGGACCCGTGCGAACTGCGCCAGCGTTCCGGCGACGGCGCGGTGCGCGATCTGGTGGCCCGGCGAACTCCGTTGTACGAGTTCGTGATCCGCGGCCTGCTCGCCGACCACAACCTGGATACCGCCGAGGGGCAGGTGGAAGCCCTGCGCCGGGCCGTACCGGTGGTCGCCCAGATCAAGGACAACGCACTGCGCAAGGCATACGCGACGAAACTGTCCGGATGGGTCGGCTGGGACGACATCCAGACCGTGGTGCGCCGGGTCGGCGAGGAAGCCAAACGCCACCGCAATGGTGGGCGTCCGGGCGGTCGTGGCTCGGTTGCCAGCGCGGCACAACCCAGTGCGGTCGTCGCCGAACACCCCGCCGCCCGTCCCAACCCGAACGACCCGACGCTGCTGCCGCAACGGCAGGCACTCGGCGCGGCACTGCAATACCCGGCAATGGCGGGCGCGGTCTTCGACTCGATCGAAACCGAGGCCTTCACCCATCCGGCCTACGCGGCCGTCCGCGCCTTGATCGCCGACGCAGGTGGCACCGCGTCCGGACTCGGCGGTGCGGAGTGGGTCAACGCCGTTTCCGACGGCACCGATGACCTGACCATGCGCGCGCTGGTCTCCGAACTGTCCGGCGAACAGATGCCGGTCAAGTCCGCCAACGACATTCCCCGTTTCGTCACCGGCGTCCTGGCCCGCGTCCAGGAAGCCTGGGTCGGCCGTCAGATCGCCGAACTGAAGTCGAAGCTGCAGCGGGTGTCCTCAACTGAGCAGGCCGAGGCCTACATGGCGCTGTTCGGTGATCTCGTTGCGCTGGAGCAGTACCGGAAAAGTCTCCTGACCCAGGCGATGGGCAATCACGACGATTTCGCGGCTGGCTGAGTAACTACTGCTGTGCGGTACCAGCGCTGGTGCGGCGTTTGGTTGACCTGGTGGCGGTTCGTTGACCCGGTCCTACCGCTGTTGCGGCGATCTCGTTACTGACCTTGGGTGTTTTCGGCGGATTCGGGTTTGTGTCGTGGCAATGTCCGGCTCGCAGATGCTGCGGCAGCCGAATCCACCGAATCGGCGGTGACGAGTGCGCGCCCAATGTCTGCCCGAGCATTCGGGCGAATCCGGCGCTCGACCGGTACCGCGCGAGCACCTGCGGTTGTCGACTGGTCTCGGGGCCGAAACCCAGTACCCGGCCAACGTTGATTCGGCAACCGCGCCGGAATTCGTCAGGTAGGCCACAGCGACCCAGCAGCACTGTGAGGGACTGACCTGGCGGTATGGCGGGTGTGGCATGAACTCAGTGGCGGCAGTGATCGGGCGATACGGGGATACGGGGGATGTCGCGGTGTAACACGGACCGGCGGTGTGGCAGTGACCGGGCGATACGGGGGATATCGCGGTGTGGCACGGACCGGCAGTGTGGCAGGACTTAGATGCACGCCACCGACGTCCATGCTGATCGTCCACGACAGCCGACGGCTGATCGGCAGGTGTTCCGGTCCGACTACGCGAACTCAGCGACGCAGCTGATCCTGCGGCACCAGAATCGTGGTCCGCTCATCCAACGGCACCATCGGCTCCAACTTCGCCCGGGTGCTGAGCTTGTCCGACAGCTTCTGCCTGCCGACGAGCACCAGCTTGCGTGTCACCGGACTCCCGGTCACCGCACGGGTAGCGGCACTGATCTGCTCATAGCGACCCCGCCCGGCCTTCGTCCCGAGCACGTAACCGGCCGCAACGCCGATGATCAACCGCAGCATCTCGTAGAGCTCCTCCCGAAGTACCTGTGCGCGCGGCTACCATCCTGCCCGACGCCCGGTACGCCTGTCGATCCGGATCCACCCCACCGCGCGCCACCCCCAGACACGCCGACACCCTCACATGTCTCCAGGTAGAGACGCGATTTGGGAACCCGCCAGCCGATACGCTAAAGTTTCTCCTCGGCCCGCCCAGTACGGACGAGCCACCCAGGATAATCCCCTATAGCTCAATTGGCAGAGCAGCCGACTGTTAATCGGCAGGTTTCTGGTTCGAGTCCAGATGGGGGAGCATTAAACGGCCCCTGACCAGCAGCTCAGTTTGCACGGTCGGGGGCCGCACTCGTATTCAACCCCCGAAACTCGCCAGAAAGTCTCCCAAAAGTCGGAGTCGGTCCTTCGGCCTCCTGCTCTTGCTCGGTGTGACCAAACCCGCCCATCACCGCATTGTGGATAACAGCCGCGGCCCCATGGTGCACACGGCCACGCGCCATGTACTTGCGCTGCGTCATCGCCGGATCAGCATGTTGCAGGACATCGGCGGTCACCCTGGCCGAAAGCCCTTCATCATCGAGGAGAACAGCGACCAGCTTCCGAAACGCGTACGGGCTGACATCGTCGGGAAGCCCCAAGGCCTCACGGACCCGCTGCCACTGGTGATTGACGTTCACCGGATCACGCAACGTCCAATCGAACGACGGAAAGATCAAATCCACGTCGTAGTCCTCGGGCGGAGGATTCTCGTGCTTGCGCAGCTGCATCTGTTCCCACCGCCGATCGAGTACCTCAACAGCAAAATCCGGTAGAGCGATCGTGCCCTGTGGATTCTTCGGGTCGTTGTCCTTGACCACCCGCACCAACCCCCGGCCCTGGACGCGGATCACTTTGCCGACCGTCTGAATAGTGCGCCGCTTGCGATCGTAGAACGGCCACGCGAAGCCCAATACCTGACTCGGACGCTGACCAACCGCACCCATGACCGCGATCAAGTCCGCGAGATCAGCACCCTCGCAGTACTCGGCCACGGTAGGCGGTGTGTAGGAACGGATTCCGCGCTTCTGCTCAGCCTTGGTCAACTTGCGTGGGCACGGCACCGTAGACCAATAGACCGACGCCAGAATGAAACACAGGTCTTCAATCCCGATGTACGCGGCACCGCCCGTACGGCCCTTCGCCTCCACGTTCTCCGGTATCTCGGCTTCCCGCACCGGGTTCACGCTCAGTGGCCCCCGCCGCACCGCGAAGCGGAACATCCCCGACAGCATCGACCGAGCGTTCAACATCGAACCGCGGCCATGGTTCGCTGCCACCCAATCCAGGAACGACTCTGCGGTACCCGTCGTGAACTCCTCCGGCCCGATACGCCGAAATCCATACTTGGCGACCAGCATTGCCGACCACCGGTCATACAGGCGCAATGTGTTCTCGGCGCGACCCTTCTTCACCAGGTAGGCCCGATACGCCGTCCACAGCTCCGCCACCGTTGTTCGAGCAGTTACTTCACCGCTGCCCTGATCAGGGGCAAGGATCGATGCAGCAGCACGGACAGCCGCCTCCGCACGACTCCCATCCTTGTCAGGTACTCGCCGCCCACGGCTGTCGAAGCGATCCGGAGACACCCGACTTACCCGACGCCGGCGGCCACTACGGTCACGAACCCACGTATCAGCCTCCCAATGCCCGGGACGTAACTCGGTCAACCTCACCGCACCCGGTACACCCAGCTCACGAGGGGGCCGCCCCGTTCTCGCCATGGCCGCTACTCATCCCCACCATCGGCCGGAATCGACTCCATCGCCAGGTGCAACGCCTGCACATCCCAAATGAATTGGCGGCCACGGCGTTTCGGCCTAGGCAACGCGAAGGGTGCCGAGCCTTCACGGTTCCACCGACGAAGAACCTCCGGATGGCACCGCACGATTTGGGCAGCCTCCTCCGTGGTCGCCCAACGCTGGCCATGACTCAGCGATTCCGCTTGAACTCTCATCGTCCCCACCTTCCCTATGCCGCTTCCTGGATTGCCGAAAGTTCTTGTGTCCCTGGCGGGTCCGTTATCAGGGCCTTCGCGGCGAGGTATTCCGGTTGCCAGATCGAGCGTTGAGCGACCGCGGACATGATCAGCTGTTCACGCCGAGGGACATCGGGATCGGTCGATTCGGTCAGGCGCACCACCCAGCGGCTGGCCTGTTCGGACTTGGCGACACCGACCGCGGCCAGGACTTGCCGAACGAATTCGATGCGATCGGCCTTGTGGTCGGGAAGTGTCTTGTTGCTCCACCGACGCGACACCAGCACCCGCCGACCGCGTAGGCCGAGGGTGTCTCGGCGGTGGGCTTTGCTCTTGCAGCGGCCCGGTTGAGTCTTGGCCTTCGCATTACGTGGGGCGATGCCGTAGCGCAGCCACACCGCACACGTGGGTGAGCATGGGGTGCGCTGCAACTCGTGATGCAGGCGCTCGTAGTGGCGACGGGTGCGTTCGTTCGGGGGATCGAGTACTTCGCCGATGGACTTGGTGAGGTACTTGGTCAGGTAGCCGATCAGCTTGCCCGCCTGCTGTCCAGCGAGCACCCCCTTGCCTTTGCCCGGGCGTACCGGGGCATGCTCCCCGTCGGCATCGAGGGTGGTGCCGTCATCGTCGTCGCTGATGTCCTTGGTGTCGGCTTGCACGCCCCAGCGGATCACGTGTGCGGGTTCGACATCGTCCATCTCATCCATCAGCGCGAGTGCGTCATCGAAACTCGGGAGCAGGTGCCCGGTATCGGGATCGGCGAAGGCGCCTGCCTGGTGATCCCAGATCGGCATGTGGTCGTCGGTGTAGACCTCGTGGTCGAAGTGCGGCCACCACACCTGGTGATAGGTCGCGGCCAACACCTGATTCATCAACTCGTGCGGATCGGTACCGCGGGCAGCGATATGGATGTGCGGGGCACCGCGACGCTGTGGTTCCACGACCGCGAAGTACTGCACATCACGGCCGGTCGCACGTCGCCAGTTCTGGACGTGCCGGTCGTAGAGCATCGGGAAGAACATCGCATCGCGGGCAGCGCGCCGGTAGTCGTAGGTCTCCGGATCGATCGGCGAACCGTCCCCGCACACTTCGCCCTTGCGGTTGACTGCGCCGTCTCGGTGGCAGCGACCATAGGACGGCAGCGTGTAGGTCCGGAACGTCGAGGGACGATGCTTACCGGCGAATTGCCGACCGATCGTGGCCTTGTCGACCTTCTTGCGTGGCAGGTTCGGCACATCCTGACGCCGCTTGGTCGAACGGGACCGGCGAGGCTTCGCCGCAGCGTCGATACCCGGAATCCTGCCCTGTATGCCCGACTCGCGCAGTTCCCGATCCAGATCGGCGATCACCTCCCGGAAGCCCTGCGCGGCATCCTCGTCGTCGGATTCGCGGGCAGCCTTATATTCGGCAAGCAGATCGGCACGAGCGGTCAGCAACGCTTTCTGATGGTCGGTCGGGGGCCGACGGTCGCTAACCGGTTCGTCTTCCATGTGCCAGCCCTCGCGGCATTGGGTGACCCGCAGAGCACGGGCCTTGGCCGCACATGCCGGGCAGTCCGATGCTCGGGTTGATTTGCATGCTGCGGCAACATATTTCGACTCACCAGTGTCGGGGTTGAACGCACGCATCGGGATCGGTTGCTTACACACACCCCACTTCTCGGCCGCCGCTTGGGCGATATCGACCAGGTTCGGCATGGCCCGCCGTTCCGCCGCGGTGACTCGTTCGAGAGCCGAGTCGGCCGCTATGTCGTTGGTGGGTTCTTCGGTGATGGTCTCGGTGCTCATGCTGCTTTCCCCTTACCCCAGCGGGCATCGTCGGCATGCAGTGCGATGACGTCGGCAGATGGATCCTGGTGGCGGAAAACGAGTCCCACGGTTCCAGGACCGACGATGGAGGCGTAGCAGTGTTCGGCGCCGAAGGCATGCGCCAGGCGAGTCGTGCGGTTCTCGTAGTCGGCGGGGCATTGACCGGCCAGCATCCGCACCTGTACACGGTCCCGGGTGTCGCCGATATCCACCGCAGCCAGGCGGGGCACCATGGTGCCATCGTCGTAGGTGACACTGAGCCCGCAGGCGGTGACGAATCTGGTCCAGTGGCGTCGGTAGCGCCACCAGATCAGGAACCGGACACGTGCCCGTCGAGATACCCACCGCTCGAAGGTCTCCGGATGCTTCGCACGCCAAAGCACCATCCCCGCGATGGACACCCCGACCACCACGACACCCACCGGCCAGCCCGTCACCACACCGAGGACCACGGCCAACATGAGCGGGATCGAGATCATCGGGAACAGCAGCGCCCACCACACCGTTACACCGACCGCGGCTATCAGGTACCAGACGGTGTTCAACACAGCCAGCCCGATCACGTCGAACGGATCATGTTGCGTCGTCTTTGTTTTCGTGTTCATGCCGCCACCTCGAACAGGGTCAGCTGACCGGTCGGACCGGTCAGATACGTGAGCAGTTGATGACCGATGTGCTCGGTATATGCGGGCGGAATCGCCTGCGATAGTTCGTCACCGTTCATCCAGTCGATTCCCATGGCCTCGGGGCCGCAGTAGGTGCCGATGTGCCCGGTCACCGAGACGTTCCAGCCTTGCTCCCACCGCTCCCGCCTCCTGGTCGTCGCCGTACGGACCACATGCGGAGAATGAGACGGAGCACGCAAGGCGACGTTGCTTTCGAATCGGCGATGCCGGTAGGTGCGCAGCCCGAACATGTTGCCGCACAGCGTGATCGAACGCGCCAAGTCCAGTGGTGCGGGCATCACGTTCTCGATGACGAACGGCAACCCCAGTCGCACCAGCGCCGTCCTGGTCGCCGCCACGAGGTCTGGATAGTCGCGGTCGGGATACAGCGCCGCCAACGGGCTGTATTTCTGGCACGGCGGGGAAGCGTGGACCGCGTCGAACTCATGGCCATGCTCGGCCACGAACGCCAACGCGTCCGCCCGATGGAACTCGAACGGGTACCGCGGTTGCGCCGCGATGTCCACTCCCACCACTTCGAAACCCGCCCGGTGATACCCCATCGCGCCACCACCGGCACAGCAGCACAGATCCAGCAGCCGCGGCCTCGTCGTCATCGCTTCACCGCTTGGTCGAACAGCGCGAGCTGGGTGGGCACCGGTGCCTTATCGATCCAGCGACGCCACATGTTGTCATCTGAATGCCGGTACACCACAGGCGTTTTCGCACCCTGAGGGGTCGTGAGCTTGGAGGCGTAGAGAGTGGCATCGGTGACATTGCGAGCCTTCGGAAGCGAGCGCACGGTTTCGCCGATCAGCACGCCCCACTGCACAGGCTTGCGGGCACTCATGCCGCCCACCCCCAACCAGGGTCGTCGTCGTCGATGTCGATGGCGTCATCCCAGCCGGGCGCGTCTCCAGTTTCCGCCAGCAGGCGCACCGCCACCGTGACCGAGTCCAAGCCACGGCGTTCGAGGTGGCAACGACGTGCCGAGCGCAGGTGAACAACAGCGTCGATGTCGTCGTCGCGGTCGAACCGGTCGATGTCGTCGATACGGCGAATGGTCATGGCAGAGCCTCGATTTCAGGGACGCCGCACACGGTGCAGGTGCGCGAACGAGTGGAGATGCCCAGCAGCCGTTTCGTGGTCTGCCCGGACTCCGGAAAGGTGTGGCCGCGGTCGGCGCAGATGGCGGTGGCCAGGCAGCCATCACAAAGCACCTTGTCGCCGTCGTAGAGCCAACCGACACCAGCGGAGTGAGCATTGATGTAGTGCACGGCCTGATTGACCGAGTCGAAGCAGATCGACTCACCCGCGTTCTCGGCGTAGATATCGCCGCAGCCGTCGCAGTAGATGACGACGTGGCATTCGGTGACGAACCCGCGTTTCATGCCGCCACCGGTCCTTCGTCGCCGAGGTCATCGGGATCGAAACCGCTGTAATCCTCCACAGGACCAGTGATTTTCGGTGCTGGAGAGTAGAGCTCGACAATGCGGTCGATCGCGTCATCAGAGACCCAGAACGCACGCACCCGCACGAACTCGGCGGTGCCGTCCTCACCGACGTAGCCGACACCGGGAGTGTGTTCGCTGATCCGGTCGCAGCGGGCACCACGATCACGCGCGCCCTGACCATGCACCATCGTCGTTTGTGTCGGCTCATCCAGACGCAACCCGACCCGGACCGGGAACAACTGCCGATTGGGCATCGTCTCCTTGGACGGGTCCTGAAGCGCGGCAACGACGCTGACCGCAGCAGCACGGCCCTGTGACAGCAGCAGGCCGGTCAGGCGCCGGAATTCCTGCTGTTCGTCACGCTCGG
Source organism: Nocardia sp. CA-119907 (assembly GCF_050955995.1). Taxonomy (NCBI): domain Bacteria; kingdom Bacillati; phylum Actinomycetota; class Actinomycetes; order Mycobacteriales; family Nocardiaceae; genus Nocardia; species Nocardia sp. CA-119907. The sequence continues at coordinate 7,535,563 of NZ_CP192091.1, read as the reverse complement.
CATACGACGACAGGGACGCGGCCTCGTCAATGATGATCAGAATCAATGGCTCATCCACACTCGGTATGAGCTTGCGGATACCTGCGGATCGCATCCGGGCCAGCCGTTCACGCATCTCATCGACGGCTTCACGCAGCATCGTCAGGATGGTGGCGGTGTCGGTGGCGAACCTGGTGAACAGCCGATCTTCCCCAGCGCCGAATTCCGCGCCGCCCTTGGGATCTGCCAGCCGCACATCCACCAGGCCATCACGGATCGCGGGACCGATACCGGCGAGAATCGACCACAGCACCGAGCCCTTACCCGAGCCCGTGGCCCCAGCGAGCAGGATGTGCCCGTAGAGGACCCGCAGCCGCCAGACATCGAACGACTCGGTTACCCCGACCGGGACCGCCTCCAGGTCCACACCGTTGTGAACCACCTCCGACACCGTTGTCGGCGCGGCGAGGGTGTCGAACACCCGCACCTGGAGACGGACCCAGCTGGGTTCGGGTGACACCGCTGTCACCCTGGGAACACGCAGATAGGTGGCGAACTGGTCGAGTACCTCATCGTTGTTCCAGTCGGCCAGGGACTGGCCACCCAGCATCAGCACGTCCACGTCAAGGCCGTGATCGGTGTAGTAGTAGCTCTCGATGTAGGGGAATCCGCCCTCGATCGAACCGAGGCCCAGCGCGGCGAGCATCATGTTCGTCTGCGGCGGATCAGCCAGAATCGATACGGCTGTATCCAATCCGGGCGGTGCCTGCGCAGCGATATCAGCCGCGGTGACCCGACGAGGGCCAGCGCCGAGTGAGCGCATCCACAGCAGACCACCCGCCGCAGCGAACGCGCTACCCGACACCAGCAATGCAGTCGCCGACATCACCGAACCCCCTGTCCCGCAAAAGAATCCGTGCAGAACATGACGCACCCATCCGAACGCGGCGCAGGCGAAGGGATCGGCGCGGCCGGTTCACGACCCACTGTCAGCAGCAACGCCGTCGGCAGCACGAACAGCGTGGCGACCATGAGGATTCCCGCGAGCATCGGCCGCAGGAACAAGGTCTCGAACATCACGCCACCGCCTGACCGGGATGCTTGCCCAACTCACAGAACAGGCGGCAACCATTCGAGTCCGCCGGCGGTTGCGGTTGCTCGCAGAAAATCACGCAGTCGCCGTTGCGGCGTGGAGCAGGTTCGTCGCAGAACATCACGCACTCGGACGGGTCAACGGCGGCCGTAGCCATTGGAGCCGTCGACGTGATCGCCGCAACGAACACCACTCCCATAGGCAGCATCAATGCCTTCGACATCACGCCACCCCCGTCCGCAATTCGCGATCGAGCTTGACGACCCAGGCTTGAGCGACCGCGGCAACCTGGATCAACTCCATCCGCAACGCGATCGGGTCATCCTCGGCGAAGGCTTCGGCGATCTCTTCCATCAGAATGTGGCGGAAGGTGACCCGACCAGCGGCAGCAGCGGTAGCGCAGTGCCAACGCATCAGATCGGCGTACTCGGTGGCAGTGAGCTTGCCTCCCAAACCACCGAACTCGTCACGCGCCCACGCCGGACCCGTGCCATCAGGATGGTTCTGTTCACCCCAGCGCGCATCCTGGTTGGCGCGTTCGGTGAGGACTTCCGCCGAAATCCGGCGATCCTCGAGACTGATCAAGACAGACATTGCCCCTCCTATGGGCACATCCAATGAGTGAAATAGGCTGAACCACAACGCTTTTAGGAAGCCGCCCACGATCAGGCGGGCAGCCCTTCCAGCGGCAGCGTCTCGGATTGCAACGGCCACGGCGCACGACTGCGAGGTGCCGGACGCACCGGCAACGCATCCCGGACAGGTGCAATCGGTTCAGGTGCGGACTCGATCACCGGTTCCACGGCCACCGCCTCATACACCGGCTCCGATGACTCGATGACTGGTTCAGCAGCGACCGCAGGCGCCAGGCTTCGTTGTGCTGCACGGAACAGCACCGCCAAACCGTGGGTGTCCACCAGCAGCGAAATCGGGGCGATAGCCGCCACCACCGCGCACAACCACGCAGGAAGCGGATTGCCGCCAGCGACAGCGTGAATGCTGTTGCCCGCCACCGACACCAACGCACCCACCGCCAGAACCCGGGTGAAGAACTTGCGTTCCGGTGACTTCGCCAGCACCAACGCACCCGCTGTTGCCTGGACGATCGTGCCGTCGATGATCAGCGGGAACAGCCACGCATCCGAGGCCGGAATATGGGCCAGCTTGGCGAGATCTCGCAGGGTGGTGAAGGAAAGGCGGAACGCGGCAGCGCCGACGCCCACGATCACCAGGACCGCGAACACCCGCGCTGCCAACATCCCCTTGTGCGTGGACATCACGCAGCCGCCTGCCCGGACTGCTCGGCCGAATCGGTGTTCTCGCTATCGACTGCCATCTCGGCGGCAAGCCGTTCTGCCGCGTCGTGCAGCATGAGAAGCCGCGGCAGCCTCTCAGCCAAGATGCGAGCATGCTCGATGGACAACGCCAGATGAGCCCGACCGCGACCGCCCTCCAGGTCGACCCACACCACCGCAGGAAGAGTCATGCCACCGCTCTGGCGAACCGACTTGTACTCCACCGAGATCTCATCGTGGCCACTGCTCATCACGTCCATGTACGACATGGCGATCACGCAGCCTTCTCGTCACGCGGACGCGCAGCACCGACATTGTTCGCAGGCTGTTTGGCACCTGAGTTGTCGCCCACGATGCCGGTCGCGAAGTACGAGTAGATGAGCTTCGGGAACTGACCCGCCAGCGTCGCGCGAGGCTGAACCATCAGGTTCTCCAGCACCACCGGACGAAGGCCCGGCATCACCTCATCGCTCTGCGGAACCGGGCGCACCGGGGCCAGGAAGATCAGGTCGATACCCATCTCGGCGCCGCGGATACCCTCCGACAGGTCCATGATCTTGCCCTTCCACTTGGGAAGGTGCGTCTCGTCGTCGATGTCCTGCTTGTCCTTGTAAGCCTTTTTCCGATCGTCGTACTCCATCACCGGTGTGATCTCACCGATCAGCGCAGCACCCTTCTCGAACGCCACATCGAACGGGATCGGGAACCGCTGAAACTTCCTCACTGCCATGGTTCAAACTCCTTGTGTCGGTTGGGAATTCGTCTAATCGACTGACCGCTGTGGTACTCGACACATCCAGAATGACCCCCTGGGGAGGCCTATAAAAGGCCATAAATGCGGCCATGGAGAGGACATTCTTTGTCTCAATCGGTGCATAATGTCCTGATAAAGGACTAGAATGGTCAATATGACGACATCCGGGAACGCCGCACTTCGGGCGGCTCGGCAGTCTTTGGGGTACCGCTCCCAGGCTGCGCTAGCCGACGCTCTCACCAAGACCGCACGAACGATCGGCCTTCGGGTCGCCGTAACAGCACGCACGGTTCGTCGGTGGGAGTCCGCAGAACCGCCCTGGCCGCAAACCGAGCATGCCGCCGCGCTCGAGGCTCTCTTCAAACGCCCAATCGCCGAGTTGGGTTTCATCCCACCCTGGTCGGACGAATCAACACCCACGCGGCCAACGGTGCGGACTGCTGCCGATCTCCAGACTGCCCAACGCCACTTTCCGGGCGCAGCGGCAGCACTCCCGGCATCGGTTGCGACGGACTACGTGGCGATCACAGTCTCATACCGCCACCTCTACTGGTCGTTGCCAGCAACACGTCTTCACCGCTCGGTCGCTGAGCATGCACAGCTCGGCATTGACCTACTTCAACAAGTGCCCGACCCCGCGAAAGCTGCTCTCGCCAAGGCGGTTTCGGAATCCAGCCTCCTAGCTGGCCGCTTGGAATTCTTCGACCTTCAGCAACCCGAGCTGTCGCAGCCGAGTTTCGTCCTCGCGCTTCAGGCAGCACATGAAGGTGATGACGTCTTACTCGCCTCGGCCATCCTGGCGCACATGGCTTTCGCTCCCGCGTTCTCTGGCGACGCATCGCGCGCCGAGGAAGCTCGCGACCGCCTTCGTGCTGCACGCGCATTCGCTCGGCGGGGCAACGCCAGCGCGGAGATGATTGCATGGCTTGACGCCGTCGAAGCCGAAGTAGAGACCCGTTTCGGAGACACCCGACGCGCCCTCAGCCTCATTCATCATGCCGAAGAGACATACGAGGAGTACGACAGCGATACGAATCCATCGCCGACATGGCTGGATTGGTTCTCGCCTACGCGGCTTGCCGGATTTAAAGGCAACACCCTGATCATTGCGGGCCGTGGTCGAGAGGCGCGGGAAACCTTGGAACGAGTCATTGTGGACTTGCCCGAGGATGCCGTGAAACAAAAGTCGATCTACCTCGCTGATCTCGCCGCTGCCGCAGTGCTCGAAAAGAACCCGGAGGAGGCGTGCACGCATCTGGAGTCCGCGCTCGACCAACTGGGCCGCACCTGGTACGCAACCGCGATGGATCGGATCAAGGCGGTTCGCCAGTCCTTGCGACAGTGGGACTCGTTGCCAGCCGTACGCGCCCTAGACGATCGCCTCTACGACTGGCATACGACCGTCAATTCACTCGTTGGCTGAAGCCGAATTATTTTCTGCCACAACAATATCCGGCAGTTCAGTGAGGTCGCGGATCATCCAATCGGACATATCCGCGACCTCTTGCTTATCTCGATGAATCCAGCCCCACGGACCCCGCTTGACGTACGCCGTCCGCATGCCAGCCTTCTTCGCTGGCGCAACATCGTTGTCTATGCGATCGCCCACGTACACAATTTGATCCGCCTCGCACGGCGCTACCTCGATCACCTTCGCGAAGAACTCCGCCGAAGGCTTCTCCACTCCCCAATCATCCGAGGTGGCAATGAAATCCGTAGGTAGGTCCAAGCTCCGCAAGATCTTTCCGGAACGAACGGTCTGATTGCCCACAATTCCCACCCATACGCCCAACTCGCGGAGCCGTGATAAAGCGGGTCGAACATCGGGGTACAAGTCGTCTTCCCCATACCACTCCGGCAACCCGGCATCCGCCCGCGCCTGACGCTCCTTCGTGAGGTCGAAACCCGGGCGGAAGACCTGGAATGTCTCTCGGTAGTCTTGCCCGGTTGCGATCACAGCGCCAAAGACCGCCGCGAACGTATGCCGAGGAACGCCGAGCCAATCGGCCCACGTCCCGTATTCGCGAGTCTCATCGACCAGCGTCTCACCAACGTCAAACACTACGGCGGCAATCACGGCTTCCAACCCTACCGTGCACCACCGACACAGCCGGAATGTCGGTCCCGCGGCCGCACCCGCTTACGATTCTTCAGGCCGCCAAGCATCGGTTACCGTCGGTCCGGAAGCCCCCGTAGGCGGCGCCACCTTGTAGCTGGTTTCGATCACTCCGTCTTCTTTCCGACCTCGCACAGCCGGTTGCCACCAATACGTGCCGACATGCTTACCCATCAACGGCGCCTCATCCGTGAATGTCTTGAAGTGCCCACGCACTAGATGCCACGGTGCTGGGCCACCAGCCGCTAACCGCGCCTCGGCCGATGTCCTTGGCCGACTGATGCCTGGAAGCGTAATGACGTGATGCCGCAACGGCTTCGGGGATTTGTACTTGCCCGACCGCTGTCTACGTTGAGAGCGATCTCGGTCGCGACACTCGCTCACATCGACGTTCCGACAATTCATGAGTCCAACCGCAAGCAGTCCCGGTAACACCATGGCCTGAAACGCTTCTCGATCCTCACTACTGACGTTGCCACTGGTCTCCATGCCCAGACAGCTGCCGTGCTCGTCAACGAAAACCAGCGCCATCACTGGCGCATAGACCAGGACACCCTTCCACGCCTCGCCAAAGTTTATGCACGTCAACATCTGAACTGTTCCCGGAGGTGCCCACTCCGGCGGTTCCTCGCTCGCAATCCACACTGCCACGGCCAAACCTGCACTTGGAGCTGGCTCAGCATCACGCTCCGGCATAACCCATTCGATCCACATCGAATCGAACGGCAAGCGCAGCGGCCCACAAGTCGTCGCAAGGTCCCATCGCGGCCCCACTCGAAACTCGTTCACGGACTCAAACCACATCACGCACTCGTCCGCAACGACGCGGACAGATTGCCGCACAATCTCACGCAAAACCGAAGCGGTGATTGGCTTGTCCGTGGGCAACGGCTGTGCAACACGGGCAAGTTCCAGTTGGACTTCTCGACGATTGATCCGATCGAACAGCCGCACGCCGGGCCCCCTCTGTCGACAACGTCACACTCACGGTAACCGCCATCACCGACAACCGCCTACGACGAAGCAGACAGAACCGACCGACATATGGGCGGGCTTCGAAACTCGCATCGGGTGTCGCATCGGGTCATTGCCGAATTTCGCTATACAGACTCAAGAGCGCCTGCGGCGGCGCAGAGCGCCGCCGCCGCGCTACGACACGCAGCGCGCTCCCTGAACAGCGGTCGCACGGCGCGTCGACCGCGTCGGCACCGCTCCGCGCCATCCAAAGGGCTTCGGTCCTATTCGCCTGTAACGGCATCCGCTTTGGCGACGTGGCAGCACGCAGACTCCCCAGAGCTGGCCGCTTTTTCGTTCACCGAGCAGTGCTGGGCACGCCGTGAGCCGTCCCCGACTTGCTCTTCCGCAACCCGCTCACGAATCGGCCGGCATCGTTCGTGGGGCCTGGCCGTCGTCGCCCTGGTCTTCGAGATCTTCAGCACCGGAATGCAGCTCCGTGAATCTACTCGAACGACGCTTGACGCCGTGCTTTCGAGCCAGGGCATCGAGCATCACGACTGGGTCCCAATCCACAAACCCCTCTGACGGCCGATTGCGAAGGTTGTTCCACGAGTAGCGGACACGCGCGCCCTCCTGAGTCGCTGCCTCGATCTCCTCGCCCAACTCTCGCATCTGGTCTGCAAGCAATTCAATATCGACGACGGCTACCTGACGCACGCTGGCGTCACGGCGCAATCTGCTGCGGGCAACGAAGAACACCCGATTATCCGCCGGACTGTTGCGGGGCCGCGGTTCATAGTCGTCCCGGTACTGCAACCGCCAGTCACCGTGAACGAGGTGATTGCGGTGTTCGTTGAGTGCCTTTGCTCTCCCAAGGGCAGCCTGGAACCGCTCGATGTTCTGGAGATTGAATTCATCGGCACCGTCCAGCTCACCCAACATCGCCTTCCCGGACTGGATCAGCCAGTCGACCGATTGGCCCGCGAAGAGGATCCAGGCGTCGTCACTCAGTGCCAGCCAATGGACGAAGTTTCGAAGGCACCCTTCCATGAAGCTGCTGTTGACAACCAGCCTGCCCAACGCAGGGTAGAGATCATCGAACTCTGAAGAGTTCGCCGCAAAATTCATGGATGCAACCATGCACCATGACGACCGGTGTGCGCAGCCAAATATTCGGCGTTCCACCTACATCCCGGCTTGGGCTCCCGCCTCCTCATGGCCCCATGATCTGACTTCAGTCCGGGTGAGTAAAAGGCGCACCTTCGGCGCGTCGCTACGCGATGGCCAAAGGCCACCCTTGACTAACCCTCCCTCAGCACAGGACGGCCAGTATGAGGAAGCAGGGGGAGTAGGTGCCGGAATGGATCGGCTATCCGCAGCCCAACATCCGCTGCAGCAGAGGTACGAGCGTCAAGCATTGACGCGCAGAGCTATGCCTTGTCCTCTGACTGGAGCTCAATGGCGGTGAAGTATACGTGCTGAGCGATTTCGCCGACGCGGGCCTCCACCACATAACTTCCAGGTGCAGGAACTGGCGCGGGGCGGAGATCTACAACGAAGGCATTCCCGTACGGCAACCGCTCCACGCCTTCTTTCAGGCCCGCGACAATCTCGGCATCGATTCGGAAGATTGATTCCTCGCCATTGACGGCGTGCATTGATAGCGTGAAATTTATTGGCTTATTGATAGATTCGGCAGGGACAGTGATGGCCGCCGCGAGCATTGCCCCAAGAGGAGCGGGAAACGCAGGGCGAGCAATGTTATTCAAACAGCCCCCGTTGACGTACAGTAAACCGTCAGCGACCGTCGCGTGGTCTGCCAGCATCAGCACGCTGAAATTCATTGACTGATTCCTGTCATATGAAGCACCCTAAGTCCTCCGGAGCCACTGAAGTCTGCACGGCGCAATTGAATAGGTGACGGTTCGGAAATGGCGGAGACCTCAAACCCAATGCCGCGGTGAACCGCAATATGCACCGGAACGGACGCCGCGATAGGAATGGGAGGGTTGAATACTACTTCGTTGAGTAGCCGCATCAGGTGGGTCATTCGCTCGTCAGGCTGCGGCTCAGGAAACGGCACAACATCGTGCTTGACGAGGCATCCAACCGCGTAGGCGTAGTTCCGGATCATGGAGAGTGTCGGGTTGGAGTCCAGTCGCTCGAATCGCGAAATTGTGCTCTTGTCGACGCCTATCATCTGGGCGATATCGACCTGCTCAAGGTCTGCGGCTTTCCGCGCTTCGACAAGCTTGTCCTTGAGTCGGAACTCCTGGTCAGCGAGCGCGTCGGCCAGCTTGCGCATGGTGGCTTTGTTGCGCCCAGCGGTCACTCTGGCAAGCCTGTTACCGGCGGCCTGCGCGCTTTTTCGTCCTCGAACCCTCATGCCCCCAGCCTCTCATTAGTTGCATGTGCCGCAACTGTAGCAACGTCATCGCAGCTTGCGACAGGTATGCCCTTCCTTGTTACACCATCGTTGGAGCGCATCCATAGCCTTGGTGATGTGGCTGTTCTGCCGCACAAGATCCGCCGCGGATCGTCGCCGCTTGGACCCAATCAGGCACGCGACCAGGGATACCTGATCGATGGGAGCCTCGCCCCAGTACAGGCGTATGTCTAGCTTGTCTGCTGAGTCAACGGTCTTGAACTCGGCGATCCACGGCTTGTTCTTGCGTGGAAGCCTCAGGCCCATTGGCGCATCGTATTCCTCCTCGCCGAGCCCAGCACCCTCTGCTCGCTTCATCAGCCGCCGGTAATAGCCCGCCGCGACCGGCTCAGTCTCATCAAGTCGAGCCATCTCAAGCTGGAAGGGTTGCAGCTCGACCCAGCTACACCCTCCCCCGCACGCCTTCGACTGGCTGTCCTGCCGCCCCATCGAGCCCCAATCTTCCGAAACTGGCTGCTGCCGCCCAATACTCGCCAGACTGATCATGCATTGTCGATCGCCCTCTCGGCTCGGAAATCCGAACGGTCGACTGTATGGCGACCAATGGTAGCGAGTGGTAGTCCCTCCATCACGCGGTGATCAAACACCACCCGCACCCAATCGCCACGACCACTGGCCGCGCCCACGCCTGGCAGTGTGGTGAATTTCCCTCGCGCGCTTCATCGGAATCGAACTACTCGCCAGGAAGTCTCCATTATGTGGCGCGCCGTCGTGGTTGCGTGCAGTTGTCCCGGGTTGCTCAAGACAGTTCGTCGTGCATGTAACCCCTTGAGCAACAACCGCTTTGACGTAGTCCAGGCTTGTCTCGAGTCGCCTGTGGTAGCCCACCATTCTGCTAGTCGGCAGGTTTCTGGTTCGAGTCGGGTCTGTCCAGTGAACGGTGTAACTCGGTTTGATTTGGTTACTTTCGTCCAGCGGACAGGCGTCCGTCGAAGGTGATGTCGAAGGCGTTCAACGCTGCTTTCCATCGGGTGACCCAGCGTTTCTGTCCGGCGCCGGTGGGGTCGAGGGCCATGATCGCCAGGTAGACGCATTTCAGGGCGGCTTGCTCGTTGGGGAAGTGGCCGCGAGCGCGCACGGCGCGGCGGATGCGGGCGTTGACGCTTTCGATGGCGTTGGTCGAGCACACGACTCGGCGGATCTCGGTGTCGAAGGCCAGGAACGGCACGAACTCCGACCAGGAGTTCTCCCACAGTTTCACGATGGCCGGGTATTTCGTGCCCCAGGTCTCGCTGAACTCGTAGAACCGTTCCAACGCCGCGGATTCGGTGGGGGCGGTGTAGATCGGTTTCAACGCTTTGGCGATGGCGTCCCAGTGCTGGCGGGCCGCGTAGCGGAACGAGGCCCGCAGCAGATGCACCACGCAGGTCTGCACGACTGCGGCCGGCCAGACCTGCTCGATGGCCTCGGGCAAGCCTTTGAGGCCGTCGCAGACGAGCATGCACACATCTCCGGCACCACGATTACGCAGCTCGGTGAGGATCTGCAGCCAAAACTTCGCGCCCTCACCACCGTCTCCGGCCCACAACCCGAGGATGTCACGGGTGCCATCGACCGTGACCGCCAACGCAACGTAGATGGGTCGGTTGGCGACCTTGCCGTCGCGGATCTTCACATGGATCGCATCGAGGAAGATCACCGGATACACCGCATCCAGGGGACGGTTCTGCCATTCGGCCATCCCGTCGAGCACCTTGTCGGTGATTACCGAGATCGTCTGCTTGGAGACCTCGGCGCCATAGACCTCCCGCAGGTGCGCCGAGATCTCCCCATGCGTGAGCCCTTTTGCCGACAACGACAGCACCATGTTCTCCACACCGTTCAACCGGCGCTGGCGTTTACGCACGATCTGCGGCTCGAAGCTGGCATCCCGGTCACGAGGGACGTCGATCTCGACTGGACCAACGTCGGTGACCACCGTTTTCGAGCGAGTTCCATTGCGAGAGTTCGGTGTTCCACGTCCAGCCGGGTCGCCGTGGTCATAGCCCAGATGATCGGTGATCTCACCGTCGAGGGCCGACTCGACCACCATCTTCGTCAGCTGCGCCAGCAGCCCACCCTCACCAGTCAACTGCAGACCGTTGGCCCGAGCCGACGCCACCAACTGACCGACCAACTCGGCATCCACCGCCGAGGCCTTCGCGTCCTTACGCTTCGCCACCGCAGCAGTATCGACCACATCGGCCGCCACCACATCAGACATCAAGTGCCACTCCTTAATTGGGAGTTACACCGTTGTATTTACAGTCCCTTCGAGTCCAGATGGGGGAGCTGTGACCAGGGCGAACGTACCAGTTCGACCCTGGTTTTGTCCGTTTCGGGGGTCGAACGACACGGAAACGACACGCTTTCAGCCCGCGATGCGTCCCAGGGCCGCCGTGAAGTCGGGTGCTTCGGTCGGTTGGTCGATGTAGTGACGCTTGGTGACCGAGTCGTTGGCGTGGCCGAGTTGCTGTGCTGCGGCCTGCGGGCCGTACTGGTCGGCGATGAGGGACGCGACGGTCTTGCGGAAGGTCTTGGGCGTGACCCAGGCGAACTTCTCGCCGCGGGCTTGGCGCCACAGCCGGTTGAAGTTGTGCGGGTCCCAGATGCCGCCGTCGCGGTTGGGGAAGACCAAGTCCAGGTCATTGTCGACCGCTTCGGCTTTGAGTCGCCGGAGGGTGTCGACGACGAACTCGGGCAGGACCACAGTGCGATAGCCCGAGTCGCTCTTGGTCCATTCCTGGCGGATAAGTCCTTTGCCTTTGATTCTGATGATTGTGCCGGAGAAGGTGATTCGCGCCGGTGTGTTGTCGAGGTCGACATCGGCCCAGCGCAACGCGAGTGCTTCGCCGGGGCGTGGGCCGGTTCCGAGTTCGATGTCGGCGACGTCGAGGACCCGCGGGTTGCGTTTGGGGCCGTGGGTGTAGGCGGGCGCGCCATCGAATGGCTTTCCCGCCACCCACGCCTTCAGTTGCGCGCGCAGCTCTGTGAGGGTCTCTATGTCGGCTGCACGCGGCTTCTGGCGCTTGCGAGGTAGGTCCGCGACCTCGCGGACCGGGTTGCGGTCTATGGCGTCATGGCGGACGGCCATGCTCATCATCTCCGACAGGATGACCCGCTGGCGCCGCGCTTTCTCCCGGTGACCGTCGAGCACGATCCGCTTCAGATGCGCGTCGATGCGGGAAGTGGTGGCCTCCCACAGGCGTAGGCCGCCGAGCGCTGATTTGATTTTGACGGTTCTCTCGCTCGCCCGGTGGTCGGTGGAAACCTCGATCTCCCGCCGGTACAGGTCCAGCGTCTGCTCGGTAATGCCTTCTTGCAGAATCTTTTCCGCCAGCCACAGGTCGGCCAGCTCGGTAAGTTTCGTGTCCCGCGTGATCAGTCGTCCCCGGGCTGCGGTGCGCTGGGTCAGGGACTCACGGAGGGTGTCTTCGGCTCGGCCTTTAGTGGGGCCGAATTTGTGCGCGGTGCGGGTGATGCCGTCGTCGTCTCGGTAGCGTGTGGTTGCACGCCAGCTTCCGTTCGGCTGCCGCTTGGAGGTGATCCGGCCGTAGGTGCCGATCGGAAGCGATTGCCTGGGCAACGTTTGTCCTTCCTGCGGTGGAGTGGTGGTGAGGCGGCGGTGGCCTCGATCGGGACCACTGGCTTCGGTGTGTGCGCGAGGAGTTTGCGAAGCGTGCGAGTGCGCCGAGTGTGTGATCGAGCCTGTCCGGTTTCGATGGTTGAGCCACCGCACAAACTGCTAGATCTCAGTAGTGCAGACAAGGGCTGATTGATTGCCGAAAGATAGCTACAGCGATTGGCTGCGGTTACCGGTCCCGGCGGTGGCTGCGGTCGTCCTTCGTCGGTGGCCGACGTCGAGAGTGCTGTGCGCGATCGGTCGACGCATCGGGATCGGACCGTCCACTCTTGTCGAGTTGTTCCTGCTCCCACGCGAGCAGATCGCTCAACCGATAACGTCGATATCGCCCAATACGCGCATATCTGGGCCCCCGCCCAGCAGAAGCCCAGACCGCGAGCGTCTTCGCCGGAATCTTGAGCCGTGCGGCTAGTTCGTCCGTGCTGAGCCACACGTCATCGGAGTTCAACGGAGCCCCTCGAGGAAACTGAATCTCTGTCTCGTGTCGGACAGGCCGACGGCAGTCGGGACAGAGATGGCAGCGAGCAGGCGTCGTGAGTCAGCTTGTCTCGGACGAGGAATGATGGCAGGCGTCGGGGCGAGAACCGTGCGCCCGAGGCCGCGGTGATGATGATTGGGAGTCCGCCTCAACGGAGTTCCCTCCTTCTCAGGTGTCCGCCGCGCACGTGTCTGCGGCAGCTTGTGCTGAAAGACGTCCTGAGAAGCTAATTTCCTTGGTACCACGGTCATTCGGGTCCAGCAAGATCGGACAGTCGTCGGAACCCTCAGCCGTTCGGCAACATAGCCGGCAGCGAGCCAGACCTGGTCGCCGTTCACCATCTTTCCCGAATGAAACACCATGTCCCAGTTGGCCCTCGACATGCTTGTCGCCAGGCCGGCGGCGGTCTGAACCTGAGAGCGCCTCGGGCTGGGCTGTTCTCGCGAGCACACAGGGGAGTCAAGCCTTCGGCACGAGCCAGTGCCAAGCTGTGCGCGTGGGGCTGCGGCGATGAATGGCGGCCGAGCGGCGCTGGGCAGACCATTGCGGAACGAATACATGCATAACTCATTTCTGAGCCGGTCCGCAGATTCATCCCCAAAGTCCATGAAACCCCAAATCCCAGATCTACGCCACCGGCCGCGGATTCGCGCGCGAATGCTGCATGCTGAGCGGCGTCGACCCAGTGCTGTTCGTGGGGACTGGGCGACAGCCGACAGACAGGCAGTGCTGCGCCCACGATGCGATGAGTGTCGTGTGCGTCGTGCTCTTGCCGAATGGGCCAAGAGCGGCGGCGCAGAGCGCCGCCGCCGTCGCGACGCGCAACGCGGCGGAAAGGGCGCCGCCCGTCGGCGCGTCGACGGCAACCCTCCAGGCCGAGCCGCCCAGTTTCTGAATCGCCCACGTCTGCAATAGCCTTGCAGTGCCGGGCACGAGACGGCCCTGCCCGACTCGGCCTCCCGCAGTCGACTTCGGCCCGTCGAGTTCACGCCTAGTCGACTGGCTGTGGTCCGGTCCGACCGATCCAGCCTCACCAACCGCTCGCACTTCCCGAGGCGGCCTCAACCGGCCTTGGCACTCTCCGCCTTCCTTATGGCCCAATCGTCTCGCTCCAGCCGAACGAGTCAAGGACCACCTACGGTGTCCGCTACGCGGTGCCTACGTCATCCCTTGACACGCTCGCCTTCCGCTGAGGGCGGCCAGTATGAGGAAGGTGGGGAGGAATAGTCAGGGGCGGATAGACAATCTATCCGCAGTCGTTACCTTGTTCTTCGTCTCCGGAGTGCTGTTCTGCCGCAATGGAGATCGTGGTGGTAGGCATCCACAACGCTGGGCTGGGAAGGACTTTCATAAAGTCGGTGATCGCTTGCAGCCCATCGAGTCCATGATCACGGAGCATACGGAGAGCCGTCCGAAGGTAGACGACGAGCATCGCGACGCCGAGGCCAACAAGAACGATCAGGGTGACGCATACGCAGACAACCGCAATCACGGTTCACTCTCCAGCAATGGCGAATGATCCGGCTCGGCTGACCAGGCACTACCGGCCGACAGCGAACTTATGGCCGCCTAGAGATGATGGTCTCCTCCGCACTTGGCGGCACCTCCTATTGCTAGGAGCTCGCTCAGCGACGACAGCAGACAGGGAAAGGGTCTCCGTTCATTGGTGCTTTGGGTAGTAATCCTCGATATAACGGCCGATGACGTCGCGGGTCCAACGCAGCCAGGTCACGCGTTCGCCGTGGGAAAGTGGCTGGCTCTCGCCATGTCGCCGTGCTGTCGCTAGTTGTGTCAAAGGCTCCATCGCCGCCTTGGAAGTACCCAGGGCGGCATGCATGCGTTCCCACGACGGTGCCGTTTTGTCTCTGTCCTCAGCACGGACAAACTCTTGTCTCAGGCACTCGATCGCTCGGAAGCAGTAGAAGGCTGTGTCGATCGTTAGCCGAAGCGCCATCCGCATATCAGCGAGTGCGTGGCGTACGTTGGCATTCCCGTTCACAGCAGCCAAATATTTGCCGAGAGTATCGGGATCGACACGATTGCCCTGAACGCGGGCGAATGCCGGCATCGAGGACAGCCCGCCGACGATGGCATTTGTGTCGGCCCGTCCGGTTGTCATCTCCAGTTCCAGTGGTGCCGCTAGGACGAACCCCAACGAGTCAAGTACTGCCCGCACCGCTGCCTCTACCTCATACCAGATTGGGTTGATCCAGACGGCATCGTCTTCCTCGCCATGCCCGAGCTGGTGGTTGTCGCTGAAGGTGACGCGCACGTTGAACGCTGAGTCCCGAAAAAAGACCTCAATCGTGCGGTCACCCTCGGTCATCTTGACCGGGCGATCGAGATGCCAGTAGCCGGCCCGTGGATGGATGAGGCCTGTAAAGAACAAGTCGTGTTGATGGCTCGTCATGGCCGCATCTCCTCACCAATTTTCGTTTAACGCGCGTGCACCCCACGCGCACTTAGCCCCTGTTCGCGGCGGCCAATAGCGGTCAACGATGAGCCGATGCCCACGCAGGGTATGAAACCAAAAATCCTCCCGACCAGGTGATATGCCGAGGGATTTGGTGGCCAGGGCGGGGATCGAACCGGCGACCTTCCGCTTTTCAGCCAGATAGCCCGAACTACCTGCTAGCCCTTCGAAGCTCGTTACGTCTGGTCTGGACCAGGGCCCCTGCAATACCGTAGAAGACGTTCTTCGCGGCGGTCCATGATTTATCGATCATGCTGCCTCCTTTCGGGGTCTCCTTGCTGCTGGACAGTCGGTTCATGACGCCGCTGATTTTCGTTTCCAGGAAGGGGATTACCACGATTGACGCAAGAACGCTGCACACCGCTACGGCACCGTGCACCGAGTCGAACGGCGCACCAGACCCAAGCCGCACGCAACGAGCTAACTCGGTACCGTCTCACACTCCTAATGGGTGATGATCAAGCTGAAGTTGGACCCCTGCAGGGTGTGCCCCTGAGGGGTGCCAGAACTCTACACGGGCCAACTTGACCCATCAACCTTTAGGCTGGCGGCTCGCTTCGCGCCTTAACTGCACCTGCCGATCAGATAACCCTCGATGTCACCTGGTTTGAGCGTGTCGGCAGTGACTGACTACTGTCGTCGGATCGATCTCTGAAATGTGTAGGGCTGGTGGGTTTCTATCGTGGTATGGACGAGTCCGGGTCTTTCTTCGGTCGGTCTTTCGTCCTAGCCCCACTAGGCTTCCTGGCATGACAAACGCAGTTCCGTTTGCCACTGAGCGGGCGGTTATCCGTTTGATAGTTGCTGGTGGTGGCACGGGCGGGCACACCTTCCCGGCGTTGACGACGGTCAATACCCTGCGTGACCAGTTGACAGTCCGGGGCATCGAGCTGGAGGTCTTGTGGATCGGGAAGGCCGACAGCCTTGAAGCGCGGGTCGCCGCCGACAACGACATTGCGTTCGCTGTGGTGGCTACTGGCAAGATCCGTCGGGATCGCAATCCGCTGAAGATGATCTCGCGTGCGAACCTGTCCGACATGTGCCGGGTGCCGGTCGGTGTCGGGCAGGCTTGGCGGGCGGTGGGTCGGTTCGCGCCGGATGTGGTGCTTGCGACTGGCGGCTATGTTGCTGTGCCGGTCGGGTTGGCCGCGTGGTTGCGGCGTCGGCCGTTGGTGATTCATGAGCAGACGACCCGGGTGGGGTTGGCTAATAGGGTGTTGGCCAGAGTCGCGGATGTGGTGGCGCTCAGTTCGGAATCGAGCGTTGCGTTGCTCCCGAGGTCGACGCGGACGGTGGTCACGGGCAATCCGGTTCGTCCGGAAATCTTTGCGGGCCAACGAGATAAGGCGCTCGCCGGGCTCGGTTTGGCCGGGTTCGATCCTGCGTTGCCGACGGTGTACGTTACCGGCGGCGCGCAGGGCGCAGTGCAGATCAACACCGTGGTGCGGGAGCTGCTGCCGTGGCTTCTCGTGCGTGCAAACGTCATTCATCAGTGCGGGAAGTCCGGTATCGCAGGGCTGCGGGAGAACGCGAGCGGTCTGGATCCTGATGTGGTGGACCGGTATTGGCTTACCGAGTTCGTCGGTGCGGAGTTGCCCGATGTGCTGGCGTTGGCGGATGTGGTGATCTCCCGCAGCGGGGCGGGCACGATCGCTGAAGTTACCGCGCTGGGTAAGGCTGCGGTGCTGATTCCGCTGGCGTCCTCTGCTGGTGGGGAGCAGGCGCACAACGCGCGTGTGCTCGCCGGGCAGGGGGCAGCGGTGGCGTTGCTGGGTGAGGTGTCTGCTGAAAGCCTTCGCGCCGCTCTCGAGCCGCTGCTGGCTGATCCTGAGCGTCGTAGTTCCGTCGCGCAGCAGGCTCGGTTGTGTGGCCGGCCTGATGCTGCGGATTGTCTTGCGCGGGTTGTGTTGTCAGCGGCGGGATGACGGGATGGAATTGCTTCGGGAGTCGGTAAGGGCTGTCCGTAGTTCCGATACGACGTGGGTTATGTCGTGCTCGGTCATGGCTGGGTGAAAGGGCAGGCTGACTATCTGCCGGGCCGTTGTCTCGGTGACCGGTAGCGGGCGGTGCCACTGCCGGAATGCTGGTTGGGTGTGGTTGGGCGGGTAGTGCACCCCGACCCCGATGCCTCGGTTGCGTAAGGTCTCGAATACTTTGTCGCGGTCCGCGAGTACGCGCACAACGCAGTTGAACGGGACAGTGTGCTCGATATCGAGGTCGATGAGCGCGACGCGTTCCAGGTCCGCTAATTCGCGGGCGTAAGCACGCCAGAGGCGCTGCCGGGTTGTTTCGATACTGGCGAAACCTGCGAGTTGGACGCGACCGATCGCGGCGTGCACAGCCGAGAGGTGATAGCGCCATCCGGCACTGTCTACGTGATATGAGGTGGTTCGGATCCGTGTCGCTTGGGACTGGGTGACGCCGAGCAGGCGCAGCGCTCGTGCCGTGTCAGCCTCGGCGGGGTTGCGCGGGATCAGTGCTCCACCTTCGCCGCACGTGAGGTTCTTGATCGGGCCGAAGCTGAAGCAGGTCAGCATGCCGGTCGCGCCGACCCGCTTGTCGCCGAGCCGGGATCCGAACGCATGCGCGGCGTCTTCGACGACTGCGATTCCTCTTCGATCCAATTCGGATTTGATCTCCGTGAGATCTATTGCGCGACCGCCGTAGAGCACCGGTATGACCGCGCCAGTGTTTGGCGTGATCGCTGCTTGCACGGCGGCACTGTCCACAGCGAGTGTGTTGGCGTTGATATCGATGAACCTCGGTTGCGCGCCCGTCATCAAAATGGCTTGGACTGTGGCGCAGAAGGTTTGCGAGGGAACGATCACCTCGTTCCCTGGCCCGACACCGGCCAGAAGCAGTCCTATATGTAGCGCAGCGGTGCATGAGCTGACCGCGACCACATCGGGAACGTCGAGGAATGTGGCGAGTTCGTCTTCGAATGCCTCGGTAGCGGTGTTGTGGCCCCATTGTCCGATCCGCATTGCCTCGGCCACGGCCGCGTACTCAGGTCCTTGCAACCACGCTGACGCGTTTCTCTCATATGCGGGCATCAGATGCTCTTCCCGTAAACTGCTGGGACGCTATGGAATTCGATCTTGTCGCCGAGTTACCAGTCGCGCTCTCGTCTTCCGAGACGGCGAGTGTTTCGACGTATTTGGTCAAACAGACGTCCGGTCGATACCGCAATCGGTCGTGCGCGACCGGTCCGCCCCATAGCCCGGCAAGAGTTTGTCCGATCAAGTCGGCTCCTGCGGCTTCGGCGAGCAGGAATCCACCGGCGGCGCGTGCGTTCAACTCGGTTAGAACGACGCGCTGTTCGTGGCCGTCGCGAACGAAGCCCTGTACACAACACAACCCGACGGCGCCGACTGCGGCCAATGCCTCGGCAACACCGCCGGCTACTTCTGGATCGTGGAATGTGCTGGCTACCATGGAAAGTCCGCCCTTGGTGAGTAGCCGGTATCGCAGGATCACCGATGCGCGCCCGCTGTTGTCGACCAGACAGTCGGCTGTGAACTCGCGGCCGTCGACGCGGGCCTGGATGATCGGTTCGGGTACCAGCTCGCACAAGATCAGTGCCTGCTGCCAGGTCCGGCAGTACATCACGTTCTGGGAGCCCTGACCGTGGCGGGGTTTGACGACCAATGGGCAGTTGTCGGGGATGGCGGCGATCTGTTGGGGTAACCAGGTGCGCGGAGTTGGGATTCCGTACTCGGTCAGCACCGTATAGAACTCGGCCTTGTCCAGGCAGGCGTTGATCGCGTGTTGCGGCGGTAGCCAGGTCCGGACACCGATCTGGTTCAGCGTCGCGCGCATCGCGAGCAACTGCGGCAGTTCGGACTCGACGGCGGAAAGCAGCGCATTAGGTCGCAGGTCGTCGCACAGCTTCAGAAGTTCGATGCCGTAGTGCGGGTGCGTGACTGGAAGGGATTGGCTGGCGATCAGGCCGGGCAGTAGTAATCCGTTCGCGGCGGGGTCGGCGTCGGTGCCGATGACCGTGCAGCCATGTTGTTGGAGTCGTCGAGCGAGGTCGAAACCTGGTTGACCTCCGACCCCGGTCACGAGTACGCGGCGCGATGCGGCCATTCGATCAATGGGCATGGTTGGTCACCTGAGGGGTATCGAGTTGGATCGCCGCTACGGGTGCGTCGGGGTTGCGTAGCTGTGGCGCCCACCGATCGGAATGGTCGCGGTACCAATGCACGGTTTCAGCGAGTGCGTCGTCGAAATCCTGTGCAGGCCGATAACCGAGGCTCGCGATCTTGTCCCAGGTCATCGAGTAGCGGCGGTCGTTGGAGGGGCGATCGGCGACATATTGCACTTGGTCCCAGTCCGCGCCAAGCTGGTTCAGGATCAGGTTGGTGAGTTGTTTGTTCGTCAGATCGGTGCCGCCACCGATGTTGTAGACCTCACCGGGGTGGCCGTGTCGCAGCACCAATTCCAGGCCTTGACAGTTGTCCTCGACCCAGAGCCAGTTGCGCACGTGGCCGCCGTCGCCGTGCAGGGTGACTTTCCCGCCCTTCAGTAGGGTGGTGATGAATGCGGGGATGATTTTTTCGGGGTGTTGGGCGGGGCCGAAGTTGTTGCTGCTGCGGGTGATACATACCGGCACGCCGTAGGTCCGCCAGTACGACAAGGCCACCAGGTCCGACGCCGCTTTCGACGACGCGTAGGGAACCGTTGGGCGCAGTGGATAGTCCTCCGATGCCGATCCGGTTAGCAGTGGGCCGTAGACCTCGTCGGTCGAAACATGTACGAACTTGTGGATGTTCGATCGTCTCGCGGCGTCGAGCAAGATGTGCGTGCCGAGTACGTTGGTGCTCAGGAAGTGGCCGCCCTGGAAAAAGGAGCGGTCGACATGTGACTCCGCGGCCAAGTGGACGATCGTCGTGTGTTCTGCAACGAGATCGTCGATAAGTCTCGTGTCAAGGATATTGCCCACCACCAGCGTCAGTCGGTCGGACAACATCGCTGCGCCGAGGTTGCTGCGGTGACCGGCATAGGTGAGTGCGTCCAGGACGGTCACATGGTCGGTGTCGTCGGAGGCCAGTAGTCGTTTGACGAAGCGCGATCCGATGAATCCCGCTCCGCCGGTGACCAGAACATTGTCCATGTTTCCACCATCGGGAGTCGTTGTGTATCAATGTTTTTCAAGCGAATTTGGGCGGAGATGAACCATCGTCCTGGGGCCTGGATGTCGGCCGGTTCGGCTTCATGCCAAGGGATCACGGGCCTCTGTTCGAGCGCGGTGTGGTCCCGGTTGGTGTCACCAGATCGCACGCCAGACTGACCGCACGTGCGGCACCGGCGAAATGTGCGAGATCCGGTGTCACGATCGCTGCCGCTCCGACCTTGTACACGGTGTGAACGACCAGCGTTGTCGGCATGTAGGTGTCCGGTGTGATGGTGACTAGTCCGGCGAGCGTGTAGCCGAATTGGTGCGCTAGGCGACCGATCACTGCTTCATCGCGCTTTCGATCGTTGGTGACGTCCAAGCGCAGCAGTCCGATTGCCTTTGGCGGCATGGTATTTTCCTTCACTTCGATTTCCGAGCCGCGGGAGCTATCTGCACTGACTTCTTGCTCCAGGCGTGCTTGAAGGATCGTGAACTTTTCGACGTGCGGTTCATCGCTATCGATCGGTTCCGGGTTGTCACCGACCGGGAGAACGCGGGCTGCGGTGACAACTCCGGCGGCGCAAAGCAGCATCCCGAACAGCGCGCCCCACGTCTCCGCGTCCATCCCGAATCAGCCGAGGATCGAGGAGACACAGCCAAGAGCGGCGATGTACTGCTTGCACGTCGGTCCGTGTCCTGCATGTTTGGAAAGCACGAACGGTGCCCGGAGAGGGTCCATCACGGTCGGTTGGGCGAGGCAGTCTCGATGTTCTGACTCCCACCGGTCATACGCGCTCATCAATGTCGGCATGTCGTGCCTTCCAAAGCGTTGGGTTCAGGAGCACCCCGGGCTGGGGCCAGACGAGTCCGGACGGGGAGTTGGTGCCCGTCTGGCGCGTTTCCGGCTTATCCGAGATAGGAAGCGGGTCCAGCGCGGGGGTGCTGACTCCAGACTCGTATGTGGTTCCGGTCATCCCAACGCCCAGTAGACCTAGTCCCAGTGGGGCTTGCTTATTCGGCGCGCGCGATGCTCTCTGGTCTGCACAGAGAGCATTTCCGCACGTAGGAAGGACTCGGCGCATAGGCTGGTGCGGGCAGCGGTTGGTACGGCTGAAGGGTGGGACATGGTTATTGGGGGACGCTTCTGTCGCGCATGTAGGGCAGCAATCCCGGGCAACGAGGCCGGGGGTCTCTGTGTGTCCTGCGCCCATGCCGCCGGGTTCAAACGTCTGCTGCCTGCCGACTTCTTCGACAATCCAGCTATCCGGAAACCGTTGGCCGACCATGACTTCGGCGTAGTGTTCGCGATGATCCGCGAGCAAACCGGTCTTTCACAGCTACAGCTGGGTGCGCTGATCGATCTGTCCCAGTCTCGGGTTTCGGCAGTTGAACGCGGCGACCGCCGCCTGACCAGCGCCAAGCTCATTGCCCGAATTTCCGAAACCCTCGGCATCCCGGGTTCGCTCCTCGGCTTCTACGGCGGCTCTCCGAGTAATCTGGCCAGTGAGGAGGTGACTTGGGTGGAACGCAGGGATTTCATCACCTTGGTAACTGCGGCGGCGCTCGGTTCGCACCTTCACCCGGAACTCGAGCGGCTCGGGGGTCTCCTCCCGGGGCGGTTGGAGCCAGTTACACAGCCGCACATCGGATCCGCCGATATCGACGCCATCGAGGCGATTACCGATGGATTCCGCCGATGGGATCTGGCCCACGGTGGGGGACTGTGCCGCACTGCCGCCCTTACACAGTTGCATCAAGTCCGTGCTCTGGAGGGCGCGGTATGTTCCTCCGACATCCGGACGCGACTCTGGATCGCTACCGCCGAGCTGGCGAGTATGGCTGGATGGTTGGCCTATGACATCGAAGAACACGATTCCGCACGCAAGCTGTGGACATACGCCCTGCAGACCGCGCACCGCGGGGAAGATCACGCGCGCAGTACGGATCTGACAGTGAGCATCCTGCTGGATATGGCGCACCAGTCGCTGCACTTGCGGCGACCGCAGGAGGCATTGAAGTTCACGCAGCTCGCCTCATCGGCAGCGATCAACCGGAAGCATCCGGTCAGCACGATTATCTCCGGATACATTGCGGCGGTGCTTGGTTGGTGTTGGGCATCGCTGAATGAGGCCGCGGCGACCGAACGGGCGATTGGGCAGTCCGAAGATCAGTACGCTTCGGCGAACCCGGACCGGACGCCGCCTTGGGCGTGGTTTGTGACGCCAGCGGAAATCGCTGCGCAACAGGGGCATTCGATGTATCTGCTATCGCTGACTCAACCGCGCTACGCGTCGGCCGCGATCGGGCGCCTGTCGATCGCGGTGAGTGGACACGCGATGGAACATGCTCGTAGCCGTGCTGTCGCACTGCCCACCCTCGCCGGTGCCTGCCTACAGGCTGGGGATTTCGGTGCGGCTGCCCGATACGGCCGCGACGCGATCACAGCGATAACGGAGTTGTCGTCACAGCGGTGCTATATCCGCCTTCGCGATCTGGATTCGATCGCGGCAGGGTATGACAGCGACCATGATGTCGCCGATCTGCGCAGCAATATCGGCGCTGTTCTCACATCTGCCGTATGAGGTCCGATAGCGCCTTGCCGGGGCGCGAGGCGCTGCGCGCGGCCTGCAAGGAATTCGGCGTCGATGACCGGGGTGCGCAGTTGCTGCATCAGCGGTCGAATGCAGTGTGGATGCTTCCGGATTGTGAGCTTGTCGCCCGATTGGCACCCAACACTAATTACCGGAGAGAACGAGCGGAAGCGGCGGTGACCGTGACTCGGTGGCTCACGGGTGCCGAGGAACCGGTTGCGCTTACTCCAGCATCAGGGCACCAGCCGATAACTATCGGCGATGCGATCGCAACGTTCTGGCCATACCGTCCCTCGGACGATCAGCCCGGCCCGGCGGACCTCGGCGCGGTGGTACGGAGGCTTCATGCATTCCCTGTGCCACCGTTTCCAGTTCCGCGATACCGGCCGCTGCGCAGACTTTTCGAGGCGCTGGCACTTGAAGAGGAGCGGCCGGTGCCAGCACTCGCCGCCCCGGATAGGGAGTGGCTGCAGAAGCGTGCCGAGATGCTGGTTGCGGCGTTCGCTCGTACTCGGTTCCCGTTGGGGGAAGGTCTGATTCATGCCGATGTACATGCAGAGAACGCGGTCCGAGATAGCGGACAGTGGGTATTGATCGACTGGGACCAATGCTGTGTCGGGCCTCGTGAACTCGACCTGGTCTCCGGGCTGCCCGATCATTTCCATCAGCCTCTGGATGACCGCAGGGAATTCGTGGCCGCCTACGGTTACGACCTCCTCGACTGGCCAGAATGGACGCTCCTGCGCGACATCACCGAATTGCATTCGCTTGGGTCCTACATCCGTCTCGCACCTAGTAAGTCCGCAGCCGCCGTCGAACTCAACCATCGCCTTCAATCACTGAAAATCGGTGACCGCGAAGCTATTTGGCAGGCAGTTTCATAGGAAGGCTCGCAATCTGACGGTCCACATTACAGGTGATTTGTAGGTGCAGGGGCAAGCTGGCGGTGATCCGAGGCAACTTGCAGCCAGCATCCGCTGCACAACGAACACCAACCCATCACCTGAAGCTAGTCAATGACCGTACATGCACAAGGTCCGGTCGGTGGGCGACGTGGGTGGGTCGGTCGCATTCGATGCCGCCGGTGCTTTGTCTCTACAAGCCGAAGTCTTCGTCGTAGCCGAGGGGCGGATCGATGACCGGGTCGAGCTCGTATTCCGGGAGATCTTCGGCGGCGTTGTCATTCTGGTGGCCGGCCCGGAAGGTGTCTTCGGCGTCGGCTTGTTCGGGTGTGAGTTGGGCGCGGCGTTGTTGTTCGACATTGAGGTAGGCCAATTCGTCCTGCAGCCAGGTGGTGGTGTCGACTGCTGTCGTGTCCGCGGATGCGGTTCCCGGCGCGGGTCCGTAGAGGATGGCTTCGGTCTCGGCGAGATAGATGCGCTGGCTGATGTCGGTGATGGCTTGGGTGAGTTGGTCGTCGGTGAGCATCTGCACGGGGTCGGCTACATCGAGGGGATTATCGGAGGGTGGTGGCGGTTGTGCGGTGCTGTCAGGGTGCGAGGGGTGGTGTGGTTCGGGTTCGGGTGGGTGCATGGCGGGCTCGGGGGAGGGGTGGGTGGATTCGTGCAGGAGCGCGTCGATGCGCCAGGCGAGGGCGTCGGCGTACTGGTCGGGGTGGAGGTTCGCGGTGGGGTCGGGTTGGGCGGTGAGGATGAGTTCGTGTGCGGTGGTGAGGAGTTCGGCTGGTGTCCAGTCGGTGCTGGTGGCGCGGTCGATCGCGGCGACTAAGCGTGGCCAGGCGGGGTCGTTGATGACGCGGTGCGCGGTGTCGTCTCCGATGATCTGGTGGAGTTCGTTGGTCCAGTCGGGTGTGAGGTTGCCGGTGCCGGTGCCGGTGCCGGTGCCGGTGTCGGCGGCGACGAGTTCGAGCTCGAGGCGTGACCACAGGGCCGCGGCGGGCATGTCGTCGGGCAACGCCCGTTGTGCTGCGGCGTGGGTCAATCGGGCTTGGATGTCGATTCCGGATCGGTTGGCGACTTCGATTTTGTCGGCGAGGATCGGCCACCACGGGTCGGTGAGGATGCGGGATTCGAGTCGTGTGATCAGCGGCGCCCACTTGGTGGCGGGCAAGTGGATATCCCCGAGAGCGTCGGTCACGCGGGCGTCCAACAGCCGTTGGTGTTCGCGTTCCAGCTGCGTGTAGCGGGCGGGTCCGGTCGGGCGTGGATCGTGGTCGTCGATGTGTAAGGAGGCCCGCCACACGGCGAGGTCTGCGAGCAGTCGTGTATTTGATCCGATGAGTGGGCGTGCCCAGTGCGGTGCGGTCGCGGGTGTCCAGGTCTGGATGTCGTCACGGATTTGGCTGGCGAGGTTGGCGACAATGCGTGCGCGGGCAGCGAGTTGGGTGGCGTCGAGTTCGGTGCGTAGCCCACGGGGTATCCCGGATACCCATGGCAGGGGTCCGTCAATGGTGGAGTGCGTGCCGGAGGGATCCAGACGCCAGTCCAGGACGGCGGCAACATCATCGGCGGTGTCGAGTTCGCGGGCGTTCGCGGCGGCGTGCAGGGCGGTGATCGGGTCACGCCCGGATAGCGCGATCATCGCCAAGTGTTGACGCAGGACGGGGTAGGCGGGGCTGTCGGTGAGATTGCGGCGCACCGCTTCCGCGGCGGTGTCGAGGCGTTCGAGTCCATCGGTGCCGAGGGTGTTTTCGGCGGCGACACCGATCGCGTCGAGGTAGATATCGAGTGCGCGACCGATTCGCTGGTGCGGATCGAGCGCGTCGCGCAGCATGGTGTGCGCCGATTTCTGTGCGCCATCGCGCCCGAAAATGCGCAGTAAAAGCTCGACAGCGGTGCGCGGAAACACCGTCGGTTCACTCCAAAACGAGCCCTCACTGCCGTCCAACGCGGTCGGCACGTAGGCGTGGTTGGCGTGGATTCCGCGGGTGAGCGCGACGTAAAGCTGTTGGCGTGACTCGCCTCCGGTGAGCGCGACATGACACGAATCGGCGGTGATTCCTTGCGCGGAATCGATCGTTGCCGCGTACCCGAGACGCACATTGATGGCCACGTAGTCGGCGGGAAGCCGCACGCTGTGACCGAGTTCGTTGTCCGACCGCAGATGTTCCGCGGTCAGACTTCCGTCCGAATGCACGGCGGTGACGGTCCAGCGGTAGCCGTTGCGGACCCAATCGTTGTCACCGAGTCGGAGTTGTCGGTTGTTGCGGCGGGTGCGGATCGTGTCCCCGACCGAGGCGCGAAGACCGTCGGCGAGAACAGTTTCCGCACCGATCACGCCGCCGTTGCGGGCGATGCGGTCAGCGCATGCGCGGGCATTGAGTTCGGTGACGACGTCGTGGGTGGCGGCGAGCATGATGGTGTCGTGACCGGCGAGGTGGTCGGTGATCCACGCGGTGTAGGCGTCGTCGTGGGTGGCTCCGGAGTGCCCGGCGTGGATGCGGTCGTTGTCCAGATACCAGCCCAGTGCGGCTGGATCCGCGTCGCGTAGTTGCAGACTGGCGGTGGCTTCGGCGTTGGAGGCGAAGCGTACGACGTGGGTGAGTGTCATGGTTGCTTCGGGTGCGGCGGCGTCCATGTCGGTGTCCGCGCCGCCGGCTTCGATCGATGCGAGCTGGTGTGGGTCGCCGATGCAGCGGATCGTGGCGCCGCGGTCGTGCAGGAATCGCAGCAGGCGTAGGCGTTTGAGGTTGCCGATCTTGACGTGCTCGTCGACGATCACCAAGGTGTCGGGGGCGATGTCGAGGATCCATTGCGGCAGCGACGGCGGCGCTTCACGGTCCAGCGCGAGGTTGTCCGGGTGCGGGGTGTGGCGGTCCAGGACATCGAGGACCTTGTCGACGGTCTCCACCCGGGTGCCGATCGCTTTGCCCAACTCCGCGGCCGCCGATGCGGTCGGCGCCAACCCGAGGGCCCGGCCGCCGCTGGTGTGCCAGGCCTCGGTGAGCACCGCCATCGCGGTGGTCTTGCCCGTTCCCGCCGGCGCGTTCGTGGTTCGTATCCGCAGATTCGAGGAGGCGAAGCCCTCGATCACGCTGATCTGCCCGGCATTGAGCGGCCGATCCGGATTCCGGGTGTTGTAGCGGTGCACCGCCGCGGTGACGAGATCCGGTGGGAGTTGGCGTGCGCCGGACTGCACCGACAGTTCGATCAGCTGCTGTTCGACCGAGAGCATCCGTGCCGAGGTGTAGATCTGCGCACCGAACGTGGTGTAGACGCTGGTGCCGTCGCGGCGACGCAACAGGTCTGGGACCGTGTGTAATTCGGGTTCGTCGGTCAGATCGGGGTCAGCGCGCGCGATCACATGCTCAGGTGACAGTGTTTCGGCTAGGACTGCTTCGGCGGCCTGTCCCCAGTCCTGGCTGCGTATGTGGCCGCGGAGTTGGCGTTCGATTTCGGCCCGCAGATTGGTGGCAGTCCAGGTGGAGCGGTGCTCGGACACCACCTCGATGACCCGCTGCGCCGTGTGGTTGATCCACCCGGCGGTCACCGCGACACGCTGTTGCCGTACGGGATTCAAGGCCGTGACGACCATCGACGAGAGTGTTTCACGGCCGCCGAGCAGGGCCATCGCTTGCGAGCGCCAGGTGCTGCGTTGCTCGGCCAGTGACCGTAAATGGTGTTTGGCGGGTCGGGTTTCCAGGGTGGCCTGCTGGGCCAGGGCGTACATTTCCATGGGGGTCGGTTCGCGGTCGAACCGGTGTTGGAACCGTGCGGCGAGGTCTCCGACGCGTTCTTTGATCGCGGCTTCGCGTCGTGACCATGCGTGAATCAACGGTGTGGGGATGTCGACGATTTCGCGGATCGGCCGCTTGGACGGATCGGTGGTGGGGCGTTCGGCGAACTCGACACCCACAAGATCTTCGAGGTGGTGTTCCAGGCGGGTGTTGTAGATCTCCGAGACAGTGACCACCGCCTTGTAGATCGCGGTCCCATCGAGAGTGCGCCATTTGCCGTCGTGGGTGCGGACCCGGTTGGCGATCAGCACGTGGGTGTGCAGGTCCGGATCCCCGGCCCGGCTGTCGCGGTGCGTGAACTGAGCTGCCACGATGCCCTCCACATCGACTTGGCGCACACCATTGCGACCTAACCGCGTGAACACCGCG
The DNA here is from genome assembly GCF_050955995.1 of Nocardia sp. CA-119907. NCBI lineage: Bacteria > Bacillati > Actinomycetota > Actinomycetes > Mycobacteriales > Nocardiaceae > Nocardia > Nocardia sp. CA-119907. The sequence continues at coordinate 7,507,575 of NZ_CP192091.1, read as the reverse complement.
TGCTCTTCGAGCCAGCCGAGTGCGTCGCGCACCGCACGTTGATGCGCGAGCTCGACCTTCTCCGCGACCGTCCGTGGCGCGACAGCCCACAACGCCGACACCGACTTCACCGGGGAGAAAGTGATGTCGAAACCGGCGACCGCGACCGTGTTCGGGCGCGAGTTTCTCGCCACCCACCCCGACAATTCCCGCTCATTCAAGGGCGCGCGACCGTACTGTTCGCAGAACATATCGAACGCGACACGGGTCCGAATCCGTGCCCGTTCGTCATCATCAATAGCCTCATGTGGGTCGAATCCGTGCTCTATATTGTGTCGCGTGAAAGCCTCCGTGCACCGCTTACGGAATTCGGAAACCTCGGCATAAACCCGAAACTGGTTGCCTAAACGCGACGCGCGATCGGCGGCTTGTGCCGCATCCTTGTGCTTGGCGCCGAGACGTATCTGCTCGTCATACACCGCGTCTTCGATCGCGTCGGCGTTCGGGTGACGGCCCAGTCCGAACAGGGATTTCATCTGTTCTTCGGTGACTTCCTCACCCGGTTGCAGGCCCAAGGCGGCCAGGCCCTTGCCGTGCCAGCGGCCCGGAGCTTCCCCGTGAGCGGTGTAATAATCGGCGAGGCTGGAACGGCCGCGAGCCGACACATCATTCGCGGCGACATTGCGCAGATAATATTGATACCCATTGCCTGCCGCGACCTTATGAATCGTCGCGGTCATATATCCATCAAGCATCGGATCGGCCATTTACGCCAGGGGTTGGATTTGACTATTTTTTCGTCAAATCAAGCAAACCCCTGGTCGTTACCGAATCGCAATGGTGGAGGCTAACGAGACAGCGCCATCGGACCCCGCAACCTCACCCCCTAGCGACGAAGCTTGTCGTGTCAACGATCCTTCGGTCGGCGCAAGCGTGTCACCGAACCACTCCGGATCGTCCACCTGGGAGACCGCCAGGTTGTCGCGTTTTAGGCGATAGTCCGGAAAGTGCCCCTCGAATGCAAGAGGTGTGCTTGTTGGGATAGGGAAATGGGGAGAGGTGAGAGTGTGGTTTGAGAGTGTAGAGAAGGGGTGAGTGGTGTGCTGTGTGGATAGTCGGGGAAGGTGAGGGCAGGTGTGAAGGTAAGAGGGGTGAGAGACATGGTGGTCGAGTGGTTGGCGGGGAGTAGGTGAGTGGGCCTGGGCCGTTCATGCGGTCCCTGCTCGGCCGCTGATTGGGCGAGCGCTCAGGTGAGCGGTGTGGCGACGTGCGTCGACCCGGCGGACTGGCAGGTGTAGTAGCGGTCGTCGAGGGCGGCGACGTCACCGACCGGCAGCGACCGTAATCTTTTGGCGGCCCACCGTATGTAACCACCGAACGCGCAGCATTGGGCTCGCTGACAACTGAACCAGGTTCGCTCATCGAAGCCACGTTGATCGAGCCTGCAGAAGGCCGCACCTCGGGCAAATCGACAGCACATGATTCCTGAACAGCTTTCACCATGTGGATTAAGCATCGACGGACATGTGCACGTATCTCTTCGAGGGGCGGCGCGTGATCGACTGACTCACAGCCGATTCCGCATCAACCGCATGACGAGGCGGGGTCAGCTCCCGTCATAGGCAACCTGCAGTCGTACGGTGCCCTTAGCTGTGTGCAGGAAGGCATCGCCCTGTCCGGCCAGGGCTTCGGCTCCGGTCTCGTCCAGAATGATGCGGCTGTCGGTCGCGGTCTTGACCCGCAAGGCGAGCTGGGCGGGGAAATTGGACCGGATGGTCGTCGAGATAACGTCCGCGCTTGGGCGCTGCGTGGCCGCTATCACATGGATGCCCGCAGCTCGGGCCTTCTGTGTCAGGCGCTTGAGTAGCGCTTCGATTTGCTTCTTCTCGTCAGGGTCGCTTGTCAGATCGGCATACTCGTCCAGGACGATGACAATCCATGGCTTTCGGTCGGCTTTATCAACCTTGGCGTTGTACTCGGCAAGTTTGCGCGTGCGGATCGCCTTCATGTCGGCGTAGCGCACAGCCATCTCTTCGACCGTTTCCTCAAGAATCTCGATGGCGTCGGCGGCGTCCATACCGATCATTCCATCAAGGTGAGGGTCATCCTCGAAGTCGACAAGCTCAGTGCCCTTGGGATCGACGAGGCGGAGCCGCAGGGTGCTCTTGTCGTACCGAGCCAGGCCCTTGAGGATCGTATCCAGGGCGACAGACTTTCCTGATCCGGTCGTGCCAGCCACCAACAGGTGCGGTGAGTCCGCAGAGGACAGGTCAACGGTGACCAGGTTGCCTTCGATGTCAGCGCCCAGTGGGGCGATGAGGTTGTCGGGATTTATCGGGCACTGCTGCCACAGCGCCTTGGCGTCAACACCGTACTTCTCGTCGTCGGTCTTGGGGACCTCGAAGAGTACGGAGCCGCGGTCGGTGCGGGTACGAATGCTGAACCCGGAAGGCAGTTCCAGGGCCAGGAAGATTTCGTCGCGTCGATTGATCAACTTGTCCACGGTAACCCCAGGGCTGGGGATAAACCGGAAGATGTAGAAGCCAGGTCCTTCTTGCCATTTGCCGACATCCGGCGCCGTTACCGTGACCCTGTGGTGGGAGAAGACGTCGAGAACCTTGTTGTATCGGAGCCTCAGATCCTCCTCGGAGAGCGCGCCGCGCTGAGCATTGAGAGGAGCATCGTCTATCTGCGCAGCAGGGCCACGCCCCACTACGGTTCTCGGCGCGGGTGTCGAATGTGTCCCTCCGGAAATCTCGGTAGATACCGCCGGCACTTCGGTCGTGGGTAGTTCGGCGGAAATATCTGCGGAGACGGGCTTGACGACCGCGTCGGAGACAGCCGGGTTGGGGATGCGATCCTCAAAGGCGACAAGGGGGTCGGCATTCGTGGGATCTTGGTTGGCACGCAGAGCGCCGATAAGACTCAGCAACTCGCGCTTATTCAGCCTCACCAGAGTGTGCCTGCCGAAGTCGCTTACCGCTGGGGCTAGCCGCTCGTCCTCAGCGGAGATAGCCACGGCAACGCCGGTGACTCGACCGAGCTGAACGTCCTCGGAGCGCAGGGCATCAAGGACTTTCGCCTCGACCTGGCGGGGGTCGTCGCTTCCGATAATGAATCGGGCTGGAAGATCCGCGGGCTGTAGGACACTGCCACTGGTCTGAGTGATCGCGGCCGCGAGCTCGTCCAGCCAGAAGGGACGGTCATCACGAGCCTCGCCATCCGACCGGAAGGCATCCACGCACAAGTCGGTGGTGCGATTGAGCTGTTCCTCGGCCGAGCCCACGTCGAAGGTCTGGCGGAACTTGGACTCGACAACCAGGACATCGAGCTGAATCGTGCCGTCGTCCTGAATGGTCAGTACGAACCGGCCTAGATCGGCGCGCGTTTTTTGGCCGCGACCGAACCAGCGGTGATGTTCGTCGAAGCTGATCCAGGTGACCAGACTCGTGCCCTGGCGAGGGACCCGGAAGTTCTGGTCGATGACAAACCGGGTGGCGACCAAGCCGACGACTTCGTTGACTGTGGTGCCGATACCGAGCGAGCGCAGGACGGCGCCAGGGGCCACATTGCGGCCGATCTCGTAGATCCGCTTGGCAGTGCCTTCGGAATCCTGCGGAGTGACGACCCTGATCTGCTCCAGCCGGCGACGCAGTCGCTGGACGACGAACTGCTGACCGGTTTGGGAGCTGACAATCAGGGTGTACGACTCGTTCTTGCCGACGTTGGGTTTGACGAGGATCACGTCAGGACGGTTACGGAGGGCATCGATCTGCTCACGACCGATGAAGCTGTCGAGGGTGACGACCCAGTGGGCCACGTCGTGCAGTTTCGCGAACAGATCCAGGTGCTGGTCGAAACGCACCTGCATCTCGAAGTAGTCGATGCCGTCGACGCTCTCGCGGGCGACCGGGGAATCGCGGTGGTAGCGCACGCACATTGTCGACCAGGACTCGAGCGCCTCGTCCGCAGTCTCGGGTAATAGAGCCCGTACGACGTTCTCGCTGGTCTGAGCCAAGTTATGTGAGGCGGGATGCTTCCAGGAGTTGAAGGAGCCGGACAGGGATTCCTTCTTGGTGCTCTCGTTGATACTTGTCTGCGCGCCGAACAGCGCGGGAGCCAGAGCGAGATCGATGGTGCTTTCCAAACCCGACAGATCTGCTTCCTGGTCAGGCTCCCATGCTCGCAAGATGAGTTGGACGTCGGGCAGGAAGCTGTCCTCGGACATCTCCGCGCCGGAGAACTGCAGGTCGAATCCCTGGACGATCTCGTGATGGGTAGCCTGCGGAGCCAGCACGACTAGATCAACCTTCAGGTGAGGGTTCTTCGCACGCATTTGCTTTGCCACGCGCATGGGCAAGACGGGGTCGCCGTTGCGGTCCAGAAGGAGTACGCGCAGGCCGTCGAGTTTGTGGGGGTAGGTCGTCAGGTAGTCGGTGATGACGCGGACCATCTCGTCGATCGCGGTCTCGTCCACGCTGGAGAGCCAGTCCTTGGACTCGTTGCCACCGTAACGGACCGGTGCGTACTCCTCGTGCCCGGCCGATTCGCGCATAGGAATGGCGATAGTATCGCCGGGGCCGACGAGGACCGCCGGTGTCCCGTGGGGGGAGATCCGGTCGATGGCGTCGAAGAACAGGTCCTCGTTCTCCTGATTGAGGCTTAGGCCTCCCTCGCTGTTCAGGGCGGTCCCGATGTTACGGGCCGTCTCGACGTAGTTCTTTGCCAACCAGCGCAGCTTCAGCGGGTGGGTCGCCAGCATCATCATGCGGCGGTCGGCAAGTCTGACGACATCGGTCAGGACGACCGCCCTCAGATCCGCGTCCGGAGCGTTGTTGGGAACCAAGGCAGCGCGAGCTTCGCGGATTACGCGTTCCCACTCGTCTACGTAATCGCTGATCTTCCCGGCATCGAGTCCTGCGGATAGCCGCTCGAAGTGCTTGAGTTTGAGTTGTTCCAGCTGGTCGGCGAAATGTGTCGTGGAGACAGACTCAGATTCGTCTGCCTGCCATTGTCGGGGGTCGTTGAACTTTCCGAGAAAGGTGTCGAAGGTCAGATCGCTGGCATAGTCAGGGGGATTTCGCCGGCCATGGATGATGGCCGCCAGCGCAATTTGCCCAGGGATGCCCAGCGGGTCCCAGCGAAAGCGTCGCTGCGCCGCGCCATCCATCTCGATCAGGATGCGCAGCGGGGCCCACTCGGTGTTCGGATCAAACGGCTCGTCTGCCGCGGGCAGGGGCGGCTTGGCCAGGTCTAACAAGCAGTCCTTAACATCAAGACTCAGGCGAAGGCCGGTGGAGTCCTGGATGTCACGCAGGGTGCATGCGTAAAGGAAAGCAAACAACCAACGGCTCCACTGTCCGGCAGCCTGGTTGCCTTCGAGCCCGACGACGACAGAGCCTTCCTCTTCGTCGGCGAAGTAAGTCAGCTCGCGCAGCAGGGCCCGGAGTGGGTCCTGGACGGACTGAGTGTTCGGGAAGGCAAGCTTCTCGACTCTGCGGCGAGACCGCTTGGACAACAGGTCAGCGAGCGAATCGACCTCACTGGCCGGAGCCTCGTCGAGGAATCGCTGTGCGGACTCCTGGTCTCCGCGGTCGAGCGCGTCTTCGATCAGCATGGCGTCGAACTCATCGACCCGAGCTGGCGCGGCCCTCTCGATCTCTTGCCGGATCTGTTGGCCCAGGCCGACCTTCTTGGATTTCTGCTCAAAGACCTCGAGCCAGAGCGTCAGGTCGTGCTCGCCGCGCAGCTGACGAGGGTCCCTCGGGTTGGAGCCACCGCGATTGCGGTTGAGTACGAGGTTTCGCATGCGCGTTTTGACGGTATCGGAATCCGTACCGATGTGGTCAAGGGACTCCTCGCTGAACTCGGTCTCGCCGATGCGGTCGCTCAAGTCGTCTTCGGTGATCTCCTTGCCGGTGGGCTGTTTGAAGGCGCTAACCGAGACGTTTTTCTTGATCCGGGCGGCCAGTGCGGCGGGCCTTGTGAAGAGTTGCCGGTCCGGGAAGAGGTCGAGTGTGGGTAGGGCCGCGGAGATCTCGGGGTAGACCGCGTCAGGGGTGCGGACTGGAATCGCCGCGACCCTCCGCGCGGTCTCGACCAGGAAGTCCGCCCAGCGGTGTAGAGATCGGGACTCCGCATCGGTGGTGGCGCGCCAGATCTCCGACAGGGAACTGGCCATCACGTCCGGCACGGTGCCGCTGCCACCGGCCTCCCGCCATGCCTCTGCTATAAGCCTGTCGAACCCACGCTGGCCGTCGGCGTCGTGGTGGTCACCCAGGATCATGGCGTCATCAAGGGCATTCATCGCCGCCAACCCCTGTGCGTCCGGCGACTCGTCCCACTCGAAGAGCAACACCGCCGTACCCTGTCCCGAATTTCGCCACTTGGTCAGTTGGTCCTGTGGATCCAGCAAGTACTCAGCTGGTACGCCTTCGATCGGCTCAGGGGTGCCGACCTTGACGACGACCTGGCGGTCGGGCGACCGCAACTGGCTCTGGGCGACATGACGGAGGGCCTCGGTCACGATTGGTCGATCGAACCCACTGACTCGCAGGCTGGCGCGGGCTCCGGTGATCTCAGTGACCTTGCGGAGCGCTTCGTCAGCGACGAAGCGACCGAGGGCTCGAGTACTGCTGTCGGTCACTGGGCCTCCCCTCGCACCATGCTGGTCGCATCCGAATATTGCGTGAGCAGGCCGATAGCGGCCAGCTTTTCCCTGAACGCCCTACCGTTGTGGTCGAAGACCGATCTGTCGACCTCGTAGGCCAGCGGGCCCGCGGCCACAACCTTCCCCGTGACGAGCCCGTACCTCTCGTACAGCAGTGAGCAGAACTGATCGAACTCCATCTCCGTGCCCTGCGGGACGGTGGCATAGACCAGGCACTCAAGCATCGCGGGCTTCATCGTGAAGTGTCGGCGCCCACTTGTCGCGTTGAGGGCTCCCACAGCGGCGAGGGTCTCACTGAAGAATGATCGGGGCGAGGCGACGGCTTTGCCCGCCTTGGTGAATCTCTCGTAGCCGCGCTTCTTCACCTCGTCACCATGGGCGTCGCGGATCATTTCTGTGGCCTGGACGTTGATCGCGTTGACAATGTCATTGCGGCAGTTATTGAGGTTCTTTTGTGATTCTCTGCGAAGTGGACTCGCCTCGTTGCCGAAGTCCAACAGGATCGACCCGCGATCGGTGGCACCGAGCTTCGCGTGTGCCAGATGCAGCTGATGGCGTGCCAAGCAGTATGGGACCCAGTGCATGAGGCTCTCCGTGCGCTTGGCCCGAGGAGCGTTCGCCCGAGTGACGATGTTGCGGGTCCCTTCTCTCAGCAGATCGGGCCACGGGCTGATGTTCTCGTGCAGCTCAATTTCCGCATCCGAGCCTCTTACGGGCGCTTCGTCGGAGGCGAAGTCGTGTGCGCTGAGGGCCTTGGCGAGGTCGCCCAAGGGGGTGCCGCTGTCCTGTACGAGCTCGGTCAGACCCTGGCGGGTCGATTCTTTGCGGTCAAGATCACGGTCGGTGCGTAGGACCTTGTAAGCCCAGGTCCCACCATCGCGAAAGAGATAGCGCTCGATATTGGGAGCTTTGGTGGTGGTGCCAGCGGAGGCCCTGCTAGCCAGTGCCCGCTTCTTAGCGCTTGCTCCCTTAGAGGCATCGCCTCGGCTGATTTTCCGGTCGACCGCGTCGTAGTGGATGAGCTCACCGACGAACGGATAGAAGTGCGCGGCAAACCAGCTGGGTTGGATACGACGCCCAGGGATCTCGACCAACAGGGACGAGAACAGAGCGTGGAGCGTTGCCAACGTCTCAGTAGAGTCCATATCGATGGCCTTGCCGAGTTCATCGTCGCCTTCGACGATGACGGTGTTGGTAGCGATCCGCCGCGCCAAGTCGTGCGAGGTGCGCTTATAAGCCGTATCTGCTCCGTCCGCCAGGAGTCCTGCGAACGTATCCGGGTCGTCCTGATGCGCCAGGCAGACACCGCGGGCGATAGCGAGCATCTCGAGCGGTATATAGAACCCCCGGCCGTGCTCTTCGAGATTCACCCCGAAGAGGCCACGGACGACCTCGGACCTGGAATAGTCAGCCACCATCACGCACGCACCGATCTGATCTTGTCGCCGATGTCGATCATGAGCTTCCTCATGACGTTGCCCACCAGTACCTGGATCTCATCGACCTTGTCCGACGAATCGGTCAGCCGCGCGAGGGATGCGCTCAGGCCCCGGATCTCCGCCTCATGCTGGACCTCGCTCCGCAGGCCCGCAGCCCACCGTGTCAGCATTTCGAAGCGCAGAAGATCGGCTTCCACGGAGACCGCGTCATGGCCGGAGGCGATGGCCGGGATACGGATGTAGATGGCCCGGTTCAGCCACTCGACAGCGTGCTGCATCTCTGGAGTGACGTTCGTCTGGCTTTCCCGCTGCCACTGAGTGACTTGGTCGACGACTTCGATGCCCTTGCTAGGCTCCCGCCGAGAAATCACGGCAGCGCGGGCGTGGTGTGTGAGGAACGCTGGGTCGAGTATCAAGAAGTCGGGGTTGCGCCCCGCTCGGTAGATACCCTGGACCGCCTCCAGGCCCTTGAGGAAGCCATCTCGCACCCGGGTGTCCGCCGGGTCCCGATTCTCATCCTCGATACTGATGAAATCGTCCCCGGCCAGCAGGCCCATGCGGGCGAACCGGTCCTTGTTGTCGTCGCAGTTGAAGAAGTCAGCCCGTCGAAGGAACGTGTACAAGCCACGCAACTGTTCGGCCTGCCTCTGAACTTCTCGATTCGTACGGACCTTCTGCAGGTAGCTGCTGGCGTCCGCGGGAGGGAAGTCGCCGGCCGCGTCCGGGTCCAGTCGGTCGTCGACTTGGCGGCGAGAGACCTTGCCCGGGTCCAGCTTTCGTAGCGCCAGGAAGGTGGTAACCCGCTGACGTTGCTGCTGGGTCAGCCGGTCGCCGAAGAGAGCCTGGTGATACATGTGGGGAGCCTGCCACGACGTATCCGCGTGTGACCGCTGGTACTTGGCGTGGACGTTTTCGCAAGACAGGCCGCCTGTCAACATGTAGCTGGTTACCGAAAGCGCCTGGCGGGTCGTGACAACGGCTCCGGTGCGTTCAGCCGCGGCGAACACGTCCCGGATCGCGGTCCGGCGCTGAGGCCCACAAGTGGGATCGCTTAGTTCGTTGCGGTTGGCCAGTATTGGGCAGACGTTCCGCGCATCACAGGTCTCGCAGGTCTTCCACCGCTGTTGCATCGTCCACTGCTTCAGGACCCACGGGATCAGCCCGCCGCTGCTGCGGCTGTCGGCCGCGACAGACTGGTAGTTGAGGTTGATGACCGTGACCGTGCCATCTGGGTCACTGACCTGCCCACGCGTGATGCCGGCCGCGAGTGTGGTCACCAGAATCTTCGCGCGCTCGGTACCGTCTTCGGCGACACACTTGCGCAGCTGGCCCTCGTTCGCGCAGATGATCGCAACACCCTCGTCCGGAGGATCGAGCAGCTTCACGAGCGTCTCGGCCCCTATTGGCACGCTGAGCTCGCTGAGATCTCTGATGATGTACAGCGGGCGCCGAGTATGGGTCCGACCGATAGGGCGGCTGGCGTCGCCGGCCTCCGAGAGCTCGCGGAAAACGGCCTTCCGGGCAGCTTCGGGCGTGACCGACTCAGCATCGGTCCGCAGCTCAGCCAGAAGGCTGGCGCACAGGCTCGTCTTCCCGTGCCCAGCATCCCCGGTCAGGACGATGGTTTTCGTTGTCGGTCTCTCGATAGCCGCCTGCAGATAGGGGAGCGTGGCAACGGGGAAAAGCGCCTGCGTGGAGTCCGCCTGCTGCTCGTAGATCATCTCGGAGGCGTCGGCGTCGAATGGCTGGTAGCGACGTATGCGTTGGACGTGCTTGTTGACCTCTAGCGACATGCTGCCCTCCCTCATCGACCGACCCCGAAGCGCTGCGAAATTCTAGCCGGAAGCGCCGGGGACGGACATTCAAATCCGTTGTCGGAGAGTTGGAGTACCTCGTTGTGAGCGACGGTGTAGCATGGTCCGCCAGGTCTTTCGCGCCCCGATTGTGGGGCTGGGACACTGGCCTCCGGGAGGAACCCGTGACCAGGTCAAACCCTGGAACAGGGGGGCGGCCGAGGGCCATGTCAACCGGATCGATGCTCGAACGGCATATGTTCGCCCAGGCGAGCTCGACTGGCTGAGAAGCGAATTCCGTTGAGCGACTGACTGACAGAACGATCGAGTTCCGTTCCGGCCGTAACCGCGCCTCGGTTACGACGAGAGAGGCACAGCCGAAGTGGTGGCGCGAACGCCCGGCTCGGCGGAGGGGTTTTGCCGGTGTTGGAGTACCGCGTCCTCGACGCGTATGGCCGCTACGGCCGGGTCCTCGTGCTCCCAGATCCGGAGGACGGTCCATCCCGCCTCGACGAGTCGGGCGTCGGTCTCCGCATCGCGCTCGCGATTGCCCGCGATCTTGGCTTCCCAGAACTCGGCGTTCTTGCGCGACGGCCTGTGATGATCCGGGCAACCGTGCCAATAGCAACCGTCCACGAAGACCGCGACCCGTGGACCCAAGAAGACGACGTCAGCTCGTCGCCGGAGCTGCGGAAGTGGTCGCGCGTCGACTCGATACCGTAGGCCTCGCGCCCAAAGGTGTTTGCGCAGCGCGAGTTCCGGCCCGGTATTGCGGCTCCGGTTGCCTCGCATCACCGCCCGGACGGCAGGGGTGCTCGCCCAGGAACCCGTCGTGGCGGTCGGAGTCGGCAGGAGGCCCATCGCTATAACCGACTGCCATGCTTGCTCAAGGTTCCCTCGCCGCGTGGTAGCGTCGACCTCCCCGACGTAGCGCGTGACTGTCCTGTCGCGGTCGTACCAGCGAACGTAGGCGCGGATCCGGCGCGTCCGCGGCAACACCTTCAAAACGACTGAGGCGTGGGCGATCCGGCCGTCGTCGAGCCCGACGAGCCGGTTGTGGTTCCCGCCCGCGGCTCGGTCCTGCTCCGCTGTCCGCTTGGCCCTGTCCAAGCCGGGCCGACACTTCCACGCGCTGTCCGGTGGCATCCTGTCGCGCCACCGGTTCGGGTTCAACCTAGTCGCCATCGTACCTAGTTCTTGCCCTTGGCCCTTTCGGCGACCTTGGCCTCCACCTCGGTGAGGACCGTGGCCACGGCGGTCGCGAAGACCTCGCCGAGCCGGACCGGCACCGCGTTTCCGAGCTGCCTCATCTTCTCGCCGCGGGGGCCGGAGAGTACCCAGTCGTCGGGGAACGTCATCACCCTGGCAGTCTCGCGGACTGTCATGTAGCGGTGGGTCCCGTCGTCGAGGAGCATCACTGACTCGCCGCCCGGTACGCCGTGCACGCCCGCCTTGACCGTCTTCGCTGGCCGGTCCAGCTCGTTCGGCGTGTGGCCCGGGTAGATACGCGCGTCCGGCCAGCCGATGTGGTCTTTGACCACGACCGCCCTGGTCACCCGGCTCCAATGGTTTTTGGCGAGGTCCTTCCAGTGGTCCTTGCGGTCCAGCTGGTACGGCGGGATATCCGGCAGGGGTGGGATTCCATTGGCCTCGTCGCCGAGCAGCGCGTCACGTAGCGTCCGCCACGGCTGTAGCTGCGGTTCGTCCATGAGCAGCGGACTTTGGGGCGTAGGGGGGATCCGGCTCATGACCGATTTGCGCACGGCCGCAGGGATTTTCGCGTTGTGGTGCCGATTCCAATACGTGCCGTCGTGCATGTCCGCGTACAGACGCGCGTCGGAGTGCGTGGGGCGCACGAGTTTTCGGAACCTGTCGAAGTCGACGCCGAGGTCCCGGCGAAAGGCGATGAGAATTACCCGGTTTCGGATCTGCGGTACGCCATAGTCGGCGGCGTTCACGGGGAAGTGAGCGACCTCGTAGCGCTCGTCGTCCGGGATCGACGAGGAAGTGGACAGGCGGCGCAGGATTGCGTCGTGGTCCTCCCAGTTGGATCCCTCGGCCCGTCGCTCGAACGGGAGGGACAGCTCTCGCTCGATGTAGTCGAAGTACGGCCGGAACGACGGTCGCAGTAGGCCGCGCACGTTCTCGCAGATCACCGCCTTGGGGCGCATCTCGCGGATGGCGCGAAACATTTGCGGGAAGCCGTTGCGTTCGTCCTCGTCGCCCCGCGCCGCACCGCCGAGGGAGAACGGCTGACAGGGCGGACCGCCGGCGAGAACATCGACTCGGCCACGAAGGTATTCGAAGTCGACCTTCGCCACGTCCCCCTCCACGAGGGGTGGGCGCTGCTTGCCCACGGGGATCCAGGGCGTGTCGCCATCTTCGACACGTCTGGCCGCGTTGTCAGCAAGCGTCTCGCACGCGCGCTTCGCGAACTCGTTGAACAAGAGCGGCCGAAACTTGGCCCGGCCCACGGCCATCGCCAACCCGCCACCGCCCGCGAAGAGCTCTACGCTGGTGCGCTCGTGGACTTCCCCGCTGGGCTGCTGCGACATGGCGGAAACCATACCGCGGAACGGCGGTGTCGAATATATGTTCGATGTAGCGGCTTCGGGCGATACGTGGCGATTCGGGAGAGAGTCTCGTCGGGTGGTGCCGACGATCGACTTTTCGGCAATAGTGAGATGTGTCCAGAAAACTAGAACCTGTGTCAGGTGGTCGCAGGTTCAAATCCTGTCAGCCCGACCATAGTAAAACCCCTTCCGACCAGCAGCGGAAGGGACTTCTTCATGAGCTGACAACTCGGAGTTGGGGACCATTTGGGGACCGCTCCGCCGCCCGGAAGTGTAGCTGTCGAGTCGTAGGCAGAACCTTCGATACAGGACGAAATACTCATGAGCAGGATCGAAACCGTGGTCCTTGAGAAATTTTCGTTCTGCCCGCGTCGCGGCACATCTCGATAGCCCGAACGACCCACGGGCGACTCAACTCCGACAACTGCATGGCACTCCCCTTGCCCACTTCAGGGACGATCACGACGCTACCGGCACTCGGAAGGTCCACGCCAGGCAGCGTGAGGCGGGCTGTTTGTGTCACCTTCCCGACGACGCGGGCACCGACAATCCGACCAGCGCAGGGAGTTCGGGGCGGCAGACTCGTTCGGGTGCTCGGCCCGCACAAGAAGTGGCGGTTGTGTCGGTTGGTACGCCTAGCATCGGGCAATGCGCTCGACTAACGCTCATGATCGAGAATGGTTCTCACACAACGGCCATCGCACCTTCGAGCTCGCCGACCGACTGTACGACATGGCCCTTACCGGCTTGCCGACAGTCGCCCGCATCCGAGATGAGGAACGAGAGACCGAGTTCATCGCGACTTGGCCGAAAGACACTCTTGTTCATCGACTCGTGCGAATGGCCGCCCACGACATGTTCTACGACGAGGCGGATGCCAATCCTTCGACGTGGGAGATTCGCGGCAAGACGGCGCCTGGGGAGCATCGCACGGTGCGGTACATGTCGGTAACGGTGGCGCTGCGCCATTATGGCCTCGAGCGTGGACGCGACAGTTTCGAGGTACCCAGCACACCTAATACCCGCGACATATGCCACGACTACTTCATCAACGACTTGATGTGGAGCGAACGCTATGAACAGCTCGTGCAGACGATGGCCGACGAGGTTTTCCACACTGTCTTCCCGTATCGCACCATGCTCTACAACCTCAACTGGATCGCCGCCACCTTCATCTCTGAACTCGACGCTGAGATGTACAGCGAAGAACCCGAGGTCGCCAAGCTTTTCGCGCGGCCGGGGCGGCTCAAACGCAGAACGATCCCGGAGTGGGTGCAGCGAGCCGTCTTCTTTCGGGATCAAGGACATTGCACCTACTGCCGGCGCGACCTGTCCGGGCTGATGCACGCGATGTCCAGGGAGAACTACGACCACATGGTTCCCCTCGCAGAGGGTGGGTTAAACGACATCACCAACCTCCAATTGCTGTGCAGCGACTGCAATTCGAAGAAATCCGCCAAGATCATCGAACCGAGCAACCAGTACATCAAGTGGTTCACCTCGTAAGGAACCGGCCGCCTCACCGTGCCCGGACTCAATCCTGCCCAGGGCGCCACGCATCCTCACGACCGGTTACATTCTCCGACACTTCTGACGCAATGCCGACGGCACCTGCGCACCTCGACCCGATAACCGACGTACCGAGAGCACCCGATTCGCGCTGACCATCGAGGCCGAGGGGTCTGTCCAGTGAACGGTGTAACTCGGTTTGATTTGGTTACTTTCGTCCAGCGGACAGGCGTCCGTCGAAGGTGATGTCGAAGGCGTTCAACGCTGCTTTCCATCGGGTGACCCAGCGTTTCTGTCCGGCGCCGGTGGGGTCGAGGGCCATGATCGCCAGGTAGACGCATTTCAGGGCGGCTTGCTCGTTGGGGAAGTGGCCGCGAGCGCGCACGGCGCGGCGGATGCGGGCGTTGACGCTTTCGATGGCGTTGGTCGAGCACACGACTCGGCGGATCTCGGTGTCGAAGGCCAGGAACGGCACGAACTCCGACCAGGAGTTCTCCCACAGTTTCACGATGGCCGGGTATTTCGTGCCCCAGGTCTCGCTGAACTCGTAGAACCGTTCCAACGCCGCGGATTCGGTGGGGGCGGTGTAGATCGGTTTCAACGCTTTGGCGATGGCGTCCCAGTGCTGGCGGGCCGCGTAGCGGAACGAGGCCCGCAGCAGATGCACCACGCAGGTCTGCACGACTGCGGCCGGCCAGACCTGCTCGATGGCCTCGGGCAAGCCTTTGAGGCCGTCGCAGACGAGCATGCACACATCTCCGGCACCACGATTACGCAGCTCGGTGAGGATCTGCAGCCAAAACTTCGCGCCCTCACCACCGTCTCCGGCCCACAACCCGAGGATGTCACGGGTGCCATCGACCGTGACCGCCAACGCAACGTAGATGGGTCGGTTGGCGACCTTGCCGTCGCGGATCTTCACATGGATCGCATCGAGGAAGATCACCGGATACACCGCATCCAGGGGACGGTTCTGCCATTCGGCCATCCCGTCGAGCACCTTGTCGGTGATTACCGAGATCGTCTGCTTGGAGACCTCGGCGCCATAGACCTCCCGCAGGTGCGCCGAGATCTCCCCATGCGTGAGCCCTTTTGCCGACAACGACAGCACCATGTTCTCCACACCGTTCAACCGGCGCTGGCGTTTACGCACGATCTGCGGCTCGAAGCTGGCATCCCGGTCACGAGGGACGTCGATCTCGACTGGACCAACGTCGGTGACCACCGTTTTCGAGCGAGTTCCATTGCGAGAGTTCGGTGTTCCACGTCCAGCCGGGTCGCCGTGGTCATAGCCCAGATGATCGGTGATCTCACCGTCGAGGGCCGACTCGACCACCATCTTCGTCAGCTGCGCCAGCAGCCCACCCTCACCAGTCAACTGCAGACCGTTGGCCCGAGCCGACGCCACCAACTGACCGACCAACTCGGCATCCACCGCCGAGGCCTTCGCGTCCTTACGCTTCGCCACCGCAGCAGTATCGACCACATCGGCCGCCACCACATCAGACATCAAGTGCCACTCCTTAATTGGGAGTTACACCGTTGTATTTACAGTCCCAGGCCGCCCGTGCCTGGCAGTGTGGGGACCATCTGGGGACCGCACGCCGTGCACGATGGTGAACATCCGCATGCTTAAGCCAAGGGAACCTGTGGAGCGATGCCAACGTCGATGTCAGAGTGTTCTGGCATCCTTGGGAGTGCTCCGATATCGCTGAGACAGATGGGACACCAGTGAGCACGTCGATGCAGACAGAAGTGGTAATTCTTGAGCCGTCCGACGTACCAGCCGCCCGTGCACTTGCCGAGCTGCACGGCATCGAAGTGCAGCGGGTCCCGCAGCGGGGTATCGAGCCTGTCACCATGGTGACACTGGTGCTCATTGGTTCGATCACAGCGGTGGGTGCAGTGATGCAGGGCCTGGAGCAACATAAAGGTGGACAGGTCATCGACTTAAGGCCTGGGGTGTCTAAGACGATCTACCGTACTCCTGACGTGGTGTATGGAACGGTGGTCATCGTGACAGGGGATGGGGTAGTCACCGTAGAGGTCAAAGAACCTGAGGGAATGTTTGGCAAAATTGTCACTGCTCTGCCTGGAATGCTTGCCAAGATCCCATCCGGAGCCGATAAAGTTGCCGATGCGATCTCAAAAGAGTATTCCCAGCAGGTTGTGATCGAGCGCAGGCAAATCGAGGACGCTGAAGGCGACGAATGAATTCCGTGGAAGGCGCACATCGCTTCCTTGCGCAGCTACGCCTCCAGTCGCAGGCCTTTGACGGGATGACAGTTATCGACGAGACTCTCGCTAGAAAGGGGGTTGAATGGTATCTGAAACAAGCAATGGCTCCGACGGAGCTTAACGAGGAAAACCTTCGCCCGCGGACCGACCAGATGACCCGGCCTGGCAGCTTTACCGTCGATGAACTCTGGGATGCACACTTCATGCCAATAGTGGAGCAGATAGAGAAGGCCGCAGAGGGTCTACCTTCGAGCGGTCGGGCTGGTGAACAACATATTGTTATCGGCCATCTAGCGACCGGGCAACTTAACGCCATGACAAGGGCGGTGCCCGGACATCCGGAGACCTATCTCATCACATTAGAAGATGGCATTATTTCGTTCTGCTCCTCAGTGTGTCACATTATTTCCTGTGCTGTTCCTCATATTGTGGGAGGAAGTGGAGAGGCGACGTTCAACCTCAATGATCGCAAGGCTGAGGAGTGGGTGGACAAGAGCTCTGAACTGGTTGATCAATTCACTGAACTAGTCGCCCGATACGTAGTTATCGGAAATATTCATGGGGTGCATATCCCAGCGATATCCGCGGGGTTTCTGCGTCTTTCTGAAATGTTGACTTACGCTGTAGATTACTTTATCGTAGGACATGAGTACGCTCATGTCCTAGTGGGCCATTTCGATGACGCGGGCATTCGAAAAGAAATTCTCCCTATAATCGAGGCTGAATCGTTCGCCTACTCGTGGCAGCAAGAGTTGGATGCCGACATTGTTGGAGCAATTCTGGCAATGCTGGCGATCGAGCAGTTCGACTATGCGACCGGATTTGCGGGTATCGAGATCTTCTTTGGCATGTTCGATGTCATTGACCGTGCCGTTTCCTTGCTGCAGACCGGCGCCGAGGATGAGCGCCAGTTGGGAACGCACCCTCCAGCTAGTCTTCGGAGAAGGTCGCTGCGCGCAGCCTTACCGCGGCTGACCGGCGGTGATCCGAGAGTTGCTGAACAGCTGGAAACGGCTCTTGAAGTTGCCGATGGTTTTTCGAAGCTTATCGATATCTTATGGATCCGAGCCAAGCCCTTCATTGTCGATCTAAGGGCTCGAGGAATACCTGCGGCGCAAAAATGGCAGACAATTTCTAAGGAATCGCCGGTTGATTTTGGCGCCTCAGTCATGGCTCAGGAATAATCTTGAGAGGCACGACAGCGCCTCGTCGCGCTGTGCATTCAGTCGGTCATTTCCGCGACCACTTGTCTGTGATCGCCGAGACCGAGTCCTTCGCGATCGAGGCACCATAGATCTAGGCGAGATGCGCCGAAATCTCACCAGTCGTCAGGCCTTTCGCGGTCAGCGACAACACGATCTCATCGACCCCGCTCAGGCGCCGCTGACGCTTGCGCACGATCTGCGGCTCGAACGACGATGCCGTGTCACGAGGCACATCGATCTAGACCGGACCGATCTCTGTGATCACCTGCTTCGAACGAGTTCCGTTGCGGGAGTTTCCCGTTCCTCGCCCGACCAGGTCGTGCTTCTCATAGCCGACGTGCTCGGTCATCTCCGCTTCCAGAGCGGTTTCGAGCACGGTCTTGGTCAGCTGGTTGAGCAGCCTGCCCGGCCCCACCAGAGCGGTCCCTGCTCCTTGGCCTGGGCTAGCAGCTGCTCGGCCAGCTTCTTCGTCTCGCCGCATCCTTCTTCGCCACGGCGGCCAGTGTCTCCGACATCAGTCGGTCCTTCCTGTCGAACCATCAGGTTCGACTCATCCGACCAGATCAGATTCGCTGAAGCTCCGACACTCCCGACCGCAGTTGTTTATAAATCTGACGGAGATGCTTGACACTCGGATCCCTTGAGCCCTAAGGAGATTCGGGTGAGCGCGCCTGTAATGGACCGGGAGTGCGTCGGCGCCTGGCGGTCCTTCGTCAATTCGAGGAAGTCGGCGGGAGCGTAGCGATGACCTGCTGGTAATTCGGGATCAGTCGGCAGGTCTACTACACCTGGCTGCGACGCTACGAGACCGAAGGTGTGGACGGGCTGCGTGACCGTTCGAGGAGGCCGCGGACGAGGCCGAATGCCACTCGTGCCGGTCATCGAGAAGATCCTGCATCTGAGGCAGAACTACCACTTCGGGCCCGACAAGATCCTGATGTACATGCAGCGCTACCACGACATCGAGATCAGCAAGTCCGGTGTATGGCGGATCCTCAAACGCCTGGATAGGGGCCGGTTGCAGGCGTCGCAGCGCTCCAAGCGCCACGATCGTCGCTGGAAGCGCTATGAAAGGCAGCGGCCCGGTCACCATGTCCAGGTCGACGTCAAGTTCGTCGAGTCCTTGCCGGGCAAACCTGGAAGCGGCGGCCCCGCGGTGAAGCCGGTTGGGCGGCGCGGGAAGTTCTATCAATTCACAGCGATCGATGACTGCACCTGGCTGCGGGGCATGCGGATCTATCCGCGCAACAATCAGAAGACCGCGATCCAATTCCTCGACTACGTGCTCTCCCAGCCGCCGTTCGCGGTCGAGACCATCCAGACCGATAAAGGGGCAGAGTTCCAGTCCGGATTCCACTAGCACGTGCTCGACAAAGGCATCAATCACATCTACATCAAGCCCTGCACCCCCGCGGCTCAACGGGAAAGTGGAACGCTCCCACCGCATCGACGCCGAGGAGTTCTACCGCCTCTACGACGGCGTGGTCATCGACGACGTCAACATCTTCAACGCGAAACTCAAAGAGTGGCAAGACTATTACAGCTGCCGCCGCCCTATGGCGGCCTCGACGGCCAGACCCCGTATGAGAGAGTGCAGCAGAAGACACAAACCGGGAACCGGGTGTAGACGATCTTCGTCAGCGGCACACCGACAGGCCTGCCGTCCACACGACGACCGAGATCCTTCTTCTGTTTGCTGGCGTATTGCTGAACTACTGAGGCCTCCGGCGTGTCGTTTGGCCGACATGCCGGAGACCTGCTTTTCGAAGAACGACAAAAGAACGACGAGGGTGCTCGGCTTCCAGGTGAGTTCGACGATACGAGCTTGGAGTTCTTGCGGCTCAATGGCTTTGATGGTGACGATCTGGATGGGCTCGGCCAACTCGACCAACGACACGCTTTCAGTGGGAATTGACCGGATTCAACGGGATTCGTTGGGATCTTGATTTTGGGTATCCATTGCAGCTCACGGGCATCATTGGGAACTGTCGGGAAGTCAGAAACATCGCCTACTCAGAAACGGCAGGTTTCTGGTTCGAGTCCAGATGGGGGAGCGTAATTCGGCCCCTGACCAGCGAGAATGAGTCGCTAGTCCGGGGCCGAAATCGTACCAGACCCCTCGGAGTCGTAGAAAAGTCGTCGTAAAGTCGCATTCCGCCCTGTCGGATCATGATCTTGCGTAGTGCCGTTTCGGAACCCTTCGACTACTGCAGCGTTGATCACCTTGGCCGCCTCGTGGTGGACCTTGCCGCGGCGCATGTACTTGCGCTGCGTCATGGCCGGGTCGGCATGCTGGAGGACGTCGGCGGTGACGCGGGCCGATAGCTTCGCATCGTCGAGGGCCAACGCGATCAGCTTGCGGAACGCATACAGGCACTATTGCCCGGGCGCTCCACATCGGAGCGCCGTCAGCGCTCCAGACCGCAGTCGTTCGTAGCGGAAGGCTTAGCTCTGGGCGGAGACTTCTCGGCGGCCAGACGCTGAGCGTCCGGGCGAGAGTGACCGATCAAGCACGCGCATTTTCGGAGGGATCGGTAGTCCTCGGGAGTTCGCGCCCGGCTCTACACCGCCGCTCATGCTCAACGGGCACTTGGATATGGATCCCTTGGGTGTTAGCGGCCATGTATTGCGATTCGGATGCGACCCGGCGGCACCGGGATCGGCGCTACGCCTCGAGCGTGCGGCGCGACGGCAGCAGTTCGTCGTACTTCCGGGACCGGCCGATCCGTCTCGACGCTGCGAAGGGACGCAGAAGACCCCCTCTGGTACATGAGCGAGCACGTGGAAGACATTCCGTGGCGAGCCCTCGTATATGGCGCTGACCTGGTGCGATTCGCGTACGAAGCCGGCCCTATGCCTCCCGGGTCAAGGAGGGCCTGGTCGCTCCGTCGTCTCTTGATTTTGTGTTGGATCGTGAGAGTGTTGCCCCCGAAATGACGCTGCGCATCGTATCCTTGGATCAGTCGATGACGCATTTCAGAGCAGGGCCCTTCCCATCAGTGAGCTAATGACGGCACACGACGGCTCTTTTATCCTAGCCACGCTGCTCTCAGGGGACGTGATGCGGATTGTTAAGAACACGACCGATCCAGAGTTCACACGTGGATGACGGGAAAATCTGGCTACCGAATCGGCGCGATCTGCTTCTCGGCGCTGCGGTTGCATTCGCCGGACTTGCTGTCGGTGGCTCGATTGGCTCCGCTGCCGCACGCGCCGATACCGCCGGCCAGCCGGACTGGCGTTTTTGCGGTAACTGTAACGGATTGTTCTTCAGCGGTGCCAACGGTAATTATTATCGGCAGAATCAGCGTTGTTCGGCCGGTGGTCTACACGATCCGATGGGGTTCAACTTCGTCCTGCCGCACGATACGGCAGAGACGGCAACGGCTCAGAAGGACTGGCGTTTTTGCGGTAACTGTAACGGATTGTTCTTCAGCGGTGCCAACGGTGATTATTATCGGCAGAATCAGCGTTGTTCGGCCGGTGGTCTACACGATCCGATGGGGTTCAACTTCGTCCTGCCGCACGATACGGCAGAGACGGCAACGGCTCAGAAGGACTGGCGTTTTTGCGGTAACTGTAACGGATTGTTCTTCAGCGGTGCCAACGGTGATTATTATCGGCAGAATCAGCGTTGTCCGGCCGGTGGTCTACACGATCCGATGGGGTTCAACTTCGTCCTGCCGCATCAGGCAGCCCAGCAAGACTCGATGACGGCCGACGAGCGCAAGATTGCCGATGCAATCAACAGTACGCGCGAACAGGTGGGGTGCTCTGGCGCGTTGCAGGTCGATTCGCGGCTGGTTGCGGTAGCTCGCGCGCACAGTCAAGACCTCGCCGATCACCCGGGACCGCCGGGCCTCTGGGAGACGGGAACGCTAAACCGACAGGGCCACACCGGATCCGATGGCAGCCAGCCCGGTGATCGTATTGCGAAGGCTGTCGGCTCTCCCGGTACCGAGAATGTTTATGTCGCCTGGCTTCTGGGTGGCGATCCAGGGCCTCCCGTTCAGGGTGCCCTGAACTACTGGCTAGAGAATACGCCGCAGCATCACGATCATCGAGATAATGCTCTGAATTGCGCCCATAAGTCGACCGGTGTTGGTATTTCCAAGGGGTCGGGAGTGATTCCTCAGGGGCAACAGAATGCCGGTCAGCAAGCGATATTCTATTATTTCACACAGGTCTTCCACGACTGACCGAGAGGATGTTCTTCACCCGGACGGCCGCACTTCGGGCACGGATCGTAGTGGGGTGTAGTAGAGGCGCTGCCAGATTCTGTTGTCCACCACCGTCATTCACCCGACGACCTGACCGCGGTCTTCGTGACGGGCGGCCCGTTCCGCCGAGACACGGTCTCCCTTCGCGTCAAGACTTCCGCTCTCGAACTGGCTGCGGCCAGCCCCGGCCTCTTGTTCGACTGGGCACACTGCACCAATGGCACCTGGATCGCGCTGGTGTCGTTCGCCATTCCGACCAGCGACGGACGGGCCGGATCGAAACTCGGCAGTGGTGCTCGGCAAAGGCGCTGTCGCCGAACGTATCCAGGACGAACCGACCGCGACGATTAGCCGTGTCCTACGCGGCCCAGGTTCGGAAAAGCCGCAGTCTCGGTAATACCAACCCCGGTACCACCGATCTGGGCTGCGCGCATCATCCGACGCCCGCCGTCAAGTCCTCGGTGCCGGTCATCCACCTCGCTAGCCGCAAGTCGGCCATTTGAATCTCACCCGTCGGAAACCCTCCCGGTGTCGGTCTCCTTGGTCCAGTCCTCCCTCGGTCCAGTCACTCTTCTGTTTCGTCTTCTCCAAGCAGTGCTGTTTGTCCCTCTGATCAGACCTACCCACAGACAGCACCTCGAAAACTGCTGGTCGGAGGGGCAAACCAGGGCGGACACCAGGGGGCGGACAGTAAACCTCCTCCACGTGTCCGCCCCTTTCGGGCCGGAGGATAGGCGCCGCAAGGTATCTGTTCACAGGATCGTCGACACATAGAATGACGTTGTCGGGTCACAGCTTTCGCCGAAGGGGGCCGTTCACAATGGTCGATTGGAAGGTGCGGGCACGCCGTTTTATACGCTCAAAGCCATCGAGTGAGACCTTGCCCGATGACGCCGCACACATCCTGCATGTTCCCGTCAAGCCGGACCCGTGCGAGTACATACGCAACGGTTACAACCCAGAGATCGACACGGTCGCTATCGACCTGCACCGCGTCGCTGTCAGCGACCGAGACCTGTTGGCCGACTACTACGTTCAAGCCACAGGAGACGCGTGGCATTGTGTATCCGTGGTCGCTGGAACTCCTGAGGCTGTACTGGACGCCGTCCGAGCGAAGGCGCGGGCTGCGAAGGAACGCGCCGAAGACGCGCAAGTGCGTGCCCAGGTGCTTCAACGTGCTCGTGCGGTCGTCGTCGAGCAGAGAACCCGTGTTGAACGCGAACTGCTCAAGGTTGGTCAAAGGGAGGATGAGGTCGTCTCGTATGACGCCGTCGTTCCCGACTGGCCGCCCGGGGTGACTGGACTTGATGGCACGTGGGTGTACAGACCAGGACACGTGTCGGTTAAGGACGTGATACGCGAAACCAACTCAGCCGCATGGGTTGCCGAACTTGACGCCCTGAACGAACAACGGCGTATAGCTGCGAAGAGCGACTTCGAACAGCAGCGTGCCGCAGAGAAGATCCAATTCGAAGACGGCAAGAAGATCCTGCGCAGCTGGGCCCAAAGCCGCCCCGACACATGCAAAATCGTCGAGGCCCAGCAAGGCAATTGGGTTCGGAAGCTTGAAAACCTCTGGATCGAGGATAGAGTACCCACCGGATATGGGCCCCTCAGTCCAGCGATGCGCGTGATCGAGAACCACGACCCAAGCCCAGCCGACTTGGACGCGTTGAAGGATGCCCAGAGCGCATGCGACGGAATCGTGGTCTCAGATGCTCGACTCGGCCTTGCTCGGGCAGCTAACGCTCGCCCGGAGAAGACCCGCAACATGGTAGGGATCGCTGTAACCGCACCGACTGGCTACAACCGCATGTTCTGGCGCCGCATAACATCCGAAGTGTAGTCATCAGTTTCGCAGTCCGTGTCATTCCACCGTGATGAGTACCCCACAATTCAGACGATAGCCGACCTTACCGAGAAGTTGCGCTAGAAGGCCCGGTAACCTCGAAAGAGAGGCTTCCGGCCTTCTGTGCAGATATGTCTTGCGCAATCGTCGATATAAACCTCACCACACGTGACGGATTTGTATTTGTGAGACGCAAGGCAAGTTCTGCGCCAAAGCTCAATTCCGGCATTTTGTAACCATTACCGGCTAGCCAGCTGAACAACAAGTTCAGGTTTACGTCATAACCCGCAGAACGCTGACTGCCCCACATATCCCAACTTATGTCGTCAGAATCGACAAAATACGACAGATATTGCTGCACCCAGCTATCGAAACTCATTTCAGATTGACCACTAGCTATTTCGATAGCTCGGAATATGCCGTCGCACCGTCGAAGTCCAATATCGTCGCAGCGATCGCCATCGTCGGAAAACCCAATCCGTTTCGGCCAAAACGAAGGCCCTTCAATGGTATGGCCGAGCAGGGCGAGTCTCGCAACGCGCCATGGCATCTCTGAGTCTGTGTACTTGGCCAACAACACTGAAAAGTTGACCGGAAACTCCGCATCGACGAATTCGGCCCGGGAAATCGCAGACGCAAGATCACGATATATATCGTCATCGCCCGCGCCTACTAAATTAAGCCAGGCTGTGCTCTCGTAGGAGCTTGCTCCAAGGATTCTGCTGATCGCCTGTAGTGTAGTCTTCGATACTGCCGGTGTAGTCTCCTCGGAAGATATTATCCGATCTGAGCGGTATAAGACTTCAGTAATGCAGACACTGGTGGCAAAACGAACGATAGAAAGAACGCCATCTCTCAAAAAGCTGGTGGGCAGTCGAGTGACGAACTCGCAAGCTTGAGGAAGCCATCTCACCGTATTTTTCAGCATCGCGTTGTCATGTGTAAACGAAAGAGATCCTGCCATCGAGAAGACAGCTGCGATCGAGCAATTAGAAGCAATCGCCGGCAGCGGCACTTCTGTATACTTCCCAACTTCTGGGTCCCATGAAAGGAGGTCAGAGAGATCGATTACTGATGGCCTCGAACTAGCAGTCTCATCCCATTCTTGGCGATCACCGAAAACTCCGTATACCGCAGCCTCGATTACCTCTTCTGCACGCTCTGACCGGTATCGTTCCATTTCCTGACGGAAATTTTCACAGTCAGCCAGGTGTCCACCTTTATTAAGCCAGGTTGGATATGTTGAAAGAGTATCTAAACATGCACTGAACGGCCAAGGCATCACCTTTCCCAATATGTGGAGTGGACGAGGCGTCAAAGTCTGCGCCAATGACAAAGCTTGCGCTAACGATTGCATATTATAGTCTTGGGCGCACTGTGCTATTGCAGACACGGTCTTCCAAGACTTATCTTCTCCCGCGTATGACGCAAGACGCGCAAGCCGGTCGAAGAATACTTCACGGGCGAGTATATTAATTTCCAACTGCGGTAGATCACTTAATGGACTTCTTGAGACTTCTATACCTTCTTGAAACGGGCTCGGTGCTACCAGAGCGGATATATGATCTGGCAGGATAGAAAGTACCTTCGTATTGGGATGACCTCGACTGGCAGTGAAACTGTAAGCAAGATCGGCAGCAGCCTCCAAAGTAATATTTTCCAGATAACCTGGGAAGTGGTCGAATATGGAAGCAACATCGAATGTGATCGCAATTGAGATGATCTCGTCCCGCAGCATCGCCGTGGCGGAACCAGCAATACTGTCGAGAAGGGCGCTCGCCCACTTTTCCCCGCGTTGTTCTATGCTACCCAGCACAACCGCAGCGGATACCTTCTGCGTGTACGACCCGGAAGCGGCCTGAATCAGCGCATTCTCCAACTCACTGCGATGTCCCAAGGCAAATAGACCTACAACTTCCCTGTAGGCATCATTGCCCATTGGCAGCCGGAGGAGCTCGGTCACGGTCGTAGCGAGAATGCGCGAATATATCGGTTTGGTCGTCGCTATGCGTTCCGCCAGTAGTGCATACGCTAGATGACTGCCGAAAAGAGTGGCCCTATGCGCTGAAGTCGCTGTATTTAGGTCAGCGCATAAGGTTACCAACTCCGCACAAAGATGATCTCTAGTCGCAAATATACTACCAGCAACAAACAGCAGGACGTTATGCCAGTATGCGGGCTCAGAGATCGCGCGGACATTAGCGGCTATTGTTGCCTCCGGAGCAGCGACTATTTTCTCAGCTGCCATGTATTCCTGCAGGCTACGAATCTCGAACCCGATAGCATCCGATCGGAGAACAGCGAGAAAGACCAGCCTGTCTGTGGCGAGCTGGATAATTCGGTTTGCGAGGTTATATGAGTCTTCTCGCGCGTTACCGTTTTTGATCATCCTGGCGGCTATGAACTCCGTAAACTCGGACTTGCTGATGCTGCTCGTGGAGTCGCCGGAGGACTCGCCTCTGCGCTGCAGAATGAAACCAATTTCGAAATGTATTGCGTTTATATCAGATTCGTAGTCTTGAAGTAACTCGGCAAGCTCGCCTCCTTTTTCCTGCTCGCGCTGGTAAATTACCCTATAGTAACTGGAAAACAGTCTCCAGCGGTCTTTTGGGGCATGACCTAGACGCTCTACCAAAATTGTAAGTATGGTAGTCTGAAGCGGCGTCGACATTAGCTTCGAAGTACTTTCATCCTCTGCTGCCCTTGAAAGGGTACTACGAACACGCGCTGCGCGAGTCGTCTGTTCTCCCAGTCGCTTTGATATGAGCGTGCCAGCATATGATAAAGCGATATCCACTGGTAGTGGCGCCAATTCGTAATGTCGGCATTCACTCTTGTCGAAACCGTCGTTGTACCCCTGTGGTCTAGTCGTAGTAATTATGACGACATCAGCTCCCAGGCTTCGAGCATCAATATAGAAGTCTGATATCGCTGTTAAGACATCGGCTCGATTACTCGACTCAGGAACTTCATCCAGACCGTCAAATATGACTAGCCATGGGTACTCTTTTAACCAGGCGCGGACGCTACCTATTGTCACTTCGGTCGATGACCGCTTAGCCAACTCTACAGTGACGTACTGGAATACGGATTTCACCACCCCTTTCGAAAGGCGGTCCGCCAGTTCGGTTAACGCTATCCGGATCGGCCATCTGCGGGCTATTGGCAACGCTAAACCTATACTTGTGGCATGCGTGGCAATTGCGTCACAGGCTTGCTTGATCTCGGGCGTGTCTAGTACTGAAGTGCCGTGAAGAAAAGCTGCTCGATAGATTTGGGTAAGATACTGCGTGAACGTACTCTTTCCTTGACCGGGGCCACCAATCACTACCGTTCGACACGCTCGGTTCAAGCGAGCATCAGACTTTACCGCAGCTGCGTCAAGTTTGTAGTTTGCAATCGCGATCATCTCTGCGGTTATATCGCAGTAGGCTTTCGCCGAAGGGTCTACGGCGGGTCTCTTGATTTCGGTTTCGTAGTCCTCGGGAGGATATGCTGGCAAATCGATGTAAACATCAGTGATTCCAACAGCATTGTCGCTGACAGATCCCGCCTGCGTCAGATTTAACCCCAAATCCTCGCGCATCAGCTTAGCGGCGTGAGTCTCCAGCGCGGTTCGAAAGTCATCAGATAACGAAGAGGAAGAATCCAGAAGGCGACTTAGAACGTCGCCCGGCGTAATCCATGCGGCGTAACCAGATCGTATGCTCAAAGCATTGTCAAGCAACACCCTAATGTGATCATAATGCCATATAACCAGTTCTTCGAGCATCAGCCCGTTCGTGTGAGCGTACTCCAGTAGCTCGTCTCTCGTCCGATCTGAGCCAGCGCATGGTACGGCAGAGAGGCGAACATTTGTTACGACAAGATAAGCCTCTGGCCTGCGAGCGCGCCTCGTATTCGGCCTTGTCCACTCGTCGAATTCCTCTGTAATTTGTCGTGTTAGCCATTTCGCATTTTCGATGGGTGCGCCTGGATTGTTGCAATACTTTGCCTGCGCGACATTAAATCCGTCCCATCGCCCCGGAAGTAAGTTGGGCTCCTCATTTTCCGGTTTTCTAAGACCTTCCCAGGAAGCTTCGCGCCCTCCGTCTGGCCCGGCGCCATATATGTTGATGTCTGGCCCCAAGAAATGAACTAATAGCGCCTGCGACAGATGCTCGAACTGCTTTTCTCCAAGTCGTGCCAGGTCGTAGTCCACAGCGCGGAGCCCCTCAGAATAAGTTTGTTTTGGTCAGCACCCTGATTTGAGTGATATGAGATACCTGTTGCAACTGCAAGTTACAACTGACTCCTCACGTCAAACTGTTCAAAGAATACCGCGTGATGGTAACCCTGCACATACGGGTTGGGCACATCGAAGTCGTAGAACCTTATAATGAACCGAACAGTCCTTTTGCTTCAATGGCTACGATGTAGGTTGTCGCTTGTCCGGGGGTGGTCGGGCGCCCTCGTGGAGCCGAGCTCAGCGGGCGCCGACCGTCTCTTCCAGTAGCAGCCGGTAGCCGCGCGACCCTTGAAGACCGTGCGTCCAGGCCGAACACAATCGCAAGCGATCTGGCGCAGTCAACTGCCATCCGAGCCGAAACGGACGCCGATAAATCGTAGCGAAGTCGCGTGACGTCGCCGTAGCACCGAGTTCGCTTGGGTTGTCAGATGTTGTGGGCAATCAACGCTTTTCGCTGGTAGAACCCAGGTTCCAGTTGCGCTTGACAGTGCTGAGTTGTCTGAGGTGGCGGTAGTCTCAACTAATCGGCAGGTTTCTGGTTCGAGTCCAGATGGGGGAGCTGTGACCAGGGCGAACGTATCAGTTCGACCCTGGTTTTGGTCCGTTTCTGGGGTCGGACGACACGCTTTCAGCCCGCGAGGCGTCCCAAGGCTGCGGTGAAGTCGCGCGCTTCGCTGGGATGGTCGATGTAATGGCGTTTGGGAACCGAGTCGTTAGCATGGCCGAGGTGCTGGGCTGTGTACTGATCGGCGACCAGGGAGGCCACAGCTTCCGGAAGGTCTTCGGAGTGACCCACGCGAACTTCTGGCCCCGAGCTTGGCGCCACAGCCGGTTGAAGTTGTGTGGATCCCAGATGCCGCCGTCGCGATTGCGCCACCAGCAGCCGCCGATATGTGGCACGGTGCAGCCCAACCACCTTGCAGGCGAACCGCTCCGACAAGCCCTTCACCTGTTTGAGCATGTCCACGGCCCGCCGCTTCGTGGCTGGGCTCAGAATTTCCCTTCGCGATCTCCCGCAGCGCGTCCTTCTCAGCTCCGCATCGGCCAGCAACCACTTCAACCGAGCATTCTGGTCCCGCAGCTCCCTGAGCTCCTTGGCCGCATCAGTGTCCATGCCGCCGTCCTGGCGGCGCCAGTTGTACAGCGTGCCCCCTGACTTCGAGCTCGGCGGCGATCTCCTCTTCTTCGACGAAATCGTGACACAGCGGTCAACCAAACCGACTCCGCGAAACCCGGGAACATCAGGTCGCTACGGGCGGTGATGGCGCTGAGTGGCCCAGAGCGCCTGTCGTCGGGCTTGGTCATCTCTGGTAGTGGGCTTGCAGTTGCCGTTTGTAGATCTTGCCCGAGTCGTCACGCGGCAGCATGCTGACGATGCGGATATCGGCCGGAATTTTGTAGTTGGCGATCTGTCCTGCCAGGCTCGCCCGGATGTGTTCTTCGGTGAGCTGGGTGCCAGGTTGTGGGACGATATGGGCGGCAACGGATTCGCCGAGGTCTCCGTGGTGGGGGATGGCGAAGACAGCGACGTCCTCGACACCGTTGACCGCGGCGATGGCTGCTTCGATTTCGGCGGGGTAGATGTTGACGCCACCGGAGATGATGATCTCGCTCGAGCGGCCGGTGAGATACAGGTAGCCGTCGTGGTCGAGGTATCCAGTGTCGCCGACGGTGATGAATCCGGGGACCGACCCCGCGGGTACGGTGTCCTGGTTGAGGTAGGTGAAACTCGGCCAGTAGTCGGCTCCTCGGACGAATACTTGCCCGATTTCTCCTGGGGGACAGGGGGTTCGGTCGTCATTGACGACCACGGCGGTTGAGCCGTCGGCGCCGCGGCCGACACTGCCGGGGTGTGCGAGCCATTCGTTGGCGGTGATCCAGGTGATGGTGCCCGCTTCGGTGCAGCCGTAGAACTCGATGAGTGCATCGCCGAACCATTCGATCGCGGCGCGTTTGACCGTCGGCGGGCAGGGGGCGGCGGAGTGGATCACATGCGTGAGGCTGGAAACGTCATAGCGGCTACGGATTTCGGGAGGAAGCGACAGGAGCCTGGAGAGCATCGTTGGGACGACTTTGGCCTGAGTGATGCGGCGTTCGTCGACGAGTTGGAGAAATCGCTCGCTGTCCCAACGCGGCATGATTGTGATGTTGGTGCCCATCCGCAGCGCGAGCACCGCGACCGCGTTCGGGCTGGTGTGATACAGGGGACCGGCCACGAGCATCTGCCCGCCGGGTGTGAGTCCCATGCGGTTGGCGGTGCCGCTCGCGATGGATAGCAGTTGATGCGGTGTCATGCGTTCGCGGAGAACGCCTTTGGGTGTGCCGGTGGTTCCGGAGGTGTAGATCAGTCCCATCGAATCCGCGATGGCTCCCTCGAGGTGGCCCAGAGGTTCGAGGTGATCGCTGATCCGCTCCTCGAGGGTGCAGTGGCGGTGCGTCGGCTGCGCGAGCGCCCGGTCGAGGCCGGCCTCGTCGAGGAGTTCGACCGGCATGGCGACTTCGATGATGTGTGCGTCGACGGCGGATCGGGCGATTGCTCGTTCGATCGTGTCGATGAATTCGGTGTGGGCGATGATGACTCGCGCGCGGCTGTCGATAAGGACGTGGGCGACCTCTGGTCCCTGCCACCGGGTGTTGATCGGGACGGGATTTGCTCCGCATGCGGCGATCGCGAGAGAGGTCTCCAGGAACTCGATGTCGTTGCGCAGCATGACCGCGACGCGGTCGCCGCGGTTCGTGCCTTCGGCGACGAGGGCGGCGGCGAGTCGGCCGGCTCGATTGTGGGCGTCGTGCTGATTGCGGGTCCGGGTTCCGCAGGCGATGGTGGGGTTCGTCGGGTCGTTGGGCGAGACGTCATCCATGAGCCGCAGTGTGCCACTACCAGCGGCAAGTTGCGGCTTGCACTGACTCAGCCGGGAGTGAGGTCGAAGAAGTCAGCGATCGCGCCGGTAGCGTCGAAGCCCGAGACAGGGTTGCCGAAAACCCATCGCATCCCGGTCGAGGCACCAGGAATCTGATGTCCGCCACCGACGACGGTGTAGAGGGTGACTGGTGCGAGACCGGATTCTCGATAGTCGGTCCGACACACCTGCCCCTCGCCCGCGGTCGTGCCGTCGGCGTTCATCCAGTGAAATGACGGCGGCGCGGTGATCCCGTTACGGTGGGCGAAGTACGCCGCCGTTTGCGCTGCCGATAAGTGTGGCCCCTTGGGAAACCATCCCCGAACCTGAACCCGTCGTTCACCCTTACCCCGCAAGAGCTCACGTCTCTGTTGGTGCCGCCTTCTGCGGGCGGGCCGGGCCGTGGTCTCATCGATGACGGTCTCGAATTGGCCGTCAAGGTCGGCATTCCCATCCCGGATGGCGACACGACCAAGCTGTCACGCTCCGCCGACGTTTGGAACACCCTCGCCACCAACGCCACCGTCACCGGCACCCCGGGTGAACTCGAACGCGCGGCCGCGATGTTCGAACAAATCACCTCCCCCGATGCGAACTTCATTGACGAAGACCTGCGTGAACTCAAAACCGCCGCAAGCGATCTCGCAGGGGCCTACGGCGAACTCGCCCAGTCATGCCGGGATCAGAAAAAAGCCCACGACGACATGCGGGCCGACCTCGAGCAGCTGGTCAAAGATCTCGCCATCGAGCTCGCCACCGAGGTTGCTGTCGACCTCGCACTCTCGGTCCTCGCGTCGTGTGTCAGCTTCGGCGTCGGTGCCTCCGCAGTGGCAGCCAAAGCTGCCGTCAAAGTCGCCAAGATCATCGACAAGTTCGCCGACCTGCTCAAGAGGGCTGTCCAAGCCGCGAAACTCCGGGCCGCGGTCAAGATCGAACGGGTCACGGCCAAAACAAAACAATCCATCCAACGCATCAAGGACCTCAAAGACAAGCTGGTCGAAAAACTCAAGAACTGGAGAAAAAACGGGCAGGGTCGTCAGACCGGGGGCGAGTTGCGCAGGCCCCGCAACGATGCCGACTTCGAATACGAGTGGGCGGACTCGGCCTACGATACGATCCGTCGCGGCGATGCCGACATCGATGATATTGCCAGGAACACCGAGAAATATGGATTCTCGCGGTCGGATATTGAGCAGATCAAGAACCACGTCTTCAAAGAAGAGCATCTGCTCGACTCGTACGACGCGGGGACGATGGGTCGCTTCGAATCCAACCCCCGGATGGCGGAGGCTTGGCAACGCCTGCAAGCAGGCAATCCCCACTCGGCCGACGTCGATCTGTTGCGGCATGAGTTGTATGAGTCCAACTACATGCGTGCGCACGGCCCGAGTTACAAAAACGCGCACCAGGCAGCCATTGATGCTGGTCTCCGCTGGGACCCCGAGGCGGCGGCAAAAGACGGGCTAGGCTACCAGTGGAGCAACTGAGAAAGGGACAAGGTGGCATACTCGATCGGAATTTGGCGCCAGCCGGGCACAACGGTCTATCGCTGGGAGACCGATTATGGGGGTGCGGCCAAACATGAAGGTTTTGTTCGGGTATACCCCGACACCAACACTGTGCGACCCAGCACTCAGAACGGTGACTCGATTGGTGACCTGATCCTCAGGTCGGACGGAGTGCGAGACGGCTCGGCGGAGGGCGTCGATCCGAACCTCCTCCGTCAGATCGCATTAGCGATCCTGCGCAAGGTCGGCCCAGCGGGCGAACTGCCCGAGACCGCGCACAAATACTACGGATGAATTTTGACTTTCCGAGTTCGATGAACTTGCGGATCCGACTTCGGTCGATTTAGTGCGCAAGTCCGTCGGGGCCGAGTTGGTGGGGAAGTCGTGGAGTTCGGCTGGTAGTGGTCGGCGGAGGTGAGAGTTCGGTTGCCTGCGCGGATTTCGATGGTGCGGTAGCGGCGGGTGGGGCGGACGAATTTCCTTATGCTCCAACCGGTTCGGTGTTCGATCCAGTGGCTTACGGCAAGGGAGACGAACACGATGCTCAAGTGTGCCTCGATCGATTGGGCTGCCCTGGCTTCGGGGGCAGCCCCACCGGCGACGCCGGCCCCAAACCCGCGTGCTGCGCGCTCGGCGGTGAGCTTTGCGTCGGCAGCGCCCGGGAAGGTCTTGTCGCTGGAGCCGATGGCCCGCGGACGACTCCGTAGTCCGCGGGCCATCGAACTCTCAGCCCCGGACCAGTGCCAGGACGTCGTCGCGGATTCGAGTCATCATCGCCATATCAGAGGCTTCCACGTTGAGCCGCAACAGTGGCTCGGTGTTGGAGAGGCGCAGGTTGAACCACGCCCCGCCGTCGAGTCGATCGGTCTGCGCGCCGTCGAAATGTATCTCGATTGCGCTGAGTATTGCTGGCACGTCGGCGACTTCGGAGTCGATCTCACCGGATGCGACGTAGCGGGAGTACTCGGCGACCAGTGTGGATAGCGGTTTGTCGGTGGAGCCGAGGGCGGCCAGGACGTGTAGTGCGGCGAGCATGCCAGTGTCGGCGCGCCAGAAGTCGCGGAAGTAGTAGTGCCCGGAGTGTTCGCCGCCGAAGACGGCATTGCGTTCTGCCATAAGGCTTTTCATGAATGTGTGGCCGACGCGTGTGCGTGCTGGCGTGCCGCCGTGGCACTGGGGTCATAACGGAAAGTACGACGATCCGGATGATCCTGAGTTTTGAAGAAGCCGAAGAACGCTACGACGCCGCGGAGCGCGAACTGCTCGAGCTGATGCGTGAAGCACTCTCGATACCGGAAGGCGACGTCACCCTGCCGCTACCTGGCTACAGCCAGGAATGAAGTCGGCCCGCGAACGCCGAGCAGTCGTCAATCATGCGCGATGCCCGGCAGTCGTGCGACTGCCGGGCATCCGGAAGAGATGGAAACTAAGGGATCGGGTACGCACGGAGTACGCAGTACTGTCGCCGCTGCCCGAATCCGACCAACGCCGCCAACAGTGAACACACAGGTCAGGGCAGTATCACCAAGCGACGATCATAACCTGCGCCATGACCACAGAGACCGACTGAAGCGCTAGATATTCGTCCGAAGGTCTTTTCGTGCGAGTTCCATGAATTCGCCATATAGAATCCCCATGTCCCCGAGATATGAATTTAATGATGTTGCCAAATTCGTCCTGTCTTGCTTCCATTCATCGCCGCTTATCGCATTTGAAAGATCTTTATCGGCATACTTCAGTGCAAAGGGTAGGTAATGATCTCGGGTGAAGGACGTAAGCGTGGTCGAAAATTTGGAGACCATAATGGCCGTCTCATCTCCGCCTGTCATCGTCACCAGACTGATGCACCCTTGCAGCTTGATATTCTTATCTGAAATCGTTCGAGTTATATCTTTTACGTCGAAGGGGTGGGGGGAGTATTGCAGCGGTCCTGTCAAACTGCCTATTTCGCTTAGGTAGTCGAGCATAGCCACGACGAAGTTGTTATATACATTCTGGCGATTGGCCCGGATCGACTCAATCGCAGCAAGCCTATCACCGCGATTTGCTTGATTTACACTTACGTACACCGAAGCACTGGCCGAAACAAGGCTCGAAATAATTGCGGCGAGGAGCGCGGCGATTAATGCATATTGACCGCTGCGCGTCGCCACGGCCATTTGCGGTTCGGCAGCGGGTTGTGACGCATCGACGGGCGCTGCCCCCTCCGCTGGTGGGGAGGCTTGCGACGGACGAAGTGACTCCGGGGATGCGGATTCCTGGCGTGCTTCAGTGGTCATGTTTACTCCCACCCGTATGTTCATTTGTCGAGCTATGCTCCCACACAACTGAGCCTCGCGGTGAGGATAGTAAGAGTGTTGCTCCTGTGCCCCAACGATATTGAGGTGAACGCATGGCCTCACCGACACCGAGCAGCTCGGGGAACATGGTGATCAGCGGGTCTGCGCTCGTCCGTTGGAGGGGGAGTCGTCGGTCGGAGAACGCGTTCTGTTGATAAGTTGTAGCTAAGTCACGCTGCGTCGGTGTTGCGTCAAGTTGTCCGAGATTGTTGCCGGTCGTGCATCTGCCGCCAATTGCATTGGCCTGCGGCAGTTTTCGAGGTTGCGATTGACTGTGCGAAGTTGTCTGTAGTATGGCCGATTGTCAGCTAGTCGGCAGGTTTCTGGTTCGAGTCCAGATGGGGGAGCTTTGATCAGGGCGAACGTTACCTTCGACCCTGGTTTTAGTCGTTTCAGGGGGCGAACGACACGCTTTCAGCCCGCGAGGCGTCCTGAGGCCGCAGTGCAGTCGGGTGCTTCGGTGGGGTGGTCGATGTAGCAAGTGAGGGGTTGGAGCGCGGCTGCCAGCTCCACTGGTGACTTCACTGTCGGCGGACCGTGATGTCGGTTTGCTGGGCCGAGATCCGTTGGTATCGACCGAGAGTGATCTAGCGGTCAGAATGTTCGACAGTCGAAGTTGCTCGCTCGGAGGACCTGCGCCGACGGCTTCCGTCACGTGAAAGTAGCCGACCCAGCGTGGGCGCTTTCAGTGATGGTGCCAACCGTTCTCCATGCGGTCCGGGGGCCGAATGCTGTTGCTGCGCAGTCGTGATAGGCCGGTGTTGGTGGTCTCAGGGGCAATGTCCAGGTGT
This sequence comes from Nocardia sp. CA-119907, assembly GCF_050955995.1. Lineage (NCBI taxonomy): Bacteria > Bacillati > Actinomycetota > Actinomycetes > Mycobacteriales > Nocardiaceae > Nocardia > Nocardia sp. CA-119907. The sequence goes on along the minus strand of NZ_CP192091.1, from coordinate 7,472,334 downwards.
CGCTCCGGGCATGAATTCGGGCAGGGTGAGGGCCGAGTGGGCCGGTCGTCCCTCCGTGGCGGGCAGGGTGCTGAGATTGCGCAGCATGTCGTTGCGCTGTTGCAGGGCCGGGGCGGTGGTGGGGAAGAGTATGGCGTCGCCCTCGCCGATCTGATCCTGGTTCACGGTCACAAACTCACGGGTGTTGTGTTCATAGGCGGCGAAGCCCGCGGCGGCGTCTCGGTCGGCCAGGGAACCGGCGAGCATGTACGCACCGACGAGCGCGAGGCTGGAGCCTTGTCCGGTAAGGAACGAGGGTGCGTACGCGGCGTCGCCCACCAGCGCGATTCTGCCGCTGGACCAGCGAGGCATGCGGATCTGGCTGACCATGTCGATGAACAGATCGTCCGCGTCGCGCATGGCGGCGAGCATGCCAGGGACTTCCCATCCCGCGTCGGCGAAGATCGCGGCGACCAGGTCCTGTTGGGCTTCTGGGTTATCGAACGCGTCGAATGGTGGTTCCGGGTGGACGAAGTTCAGGAAGGCGTGAACTTCGTCGCTGCCCCCGACGGCGTAGAGAGCCGCGGCTCTGCCCGGGGTGTTCCACATCATGATCTCGTGGGAGAGGCCAAAGGTGTTGCGCATGGTGAACCCGGCGAAGCAGTACCCGAGGTATCTGTGGAACTGCTCCTCGGGGCCGAACAGGAACTCCCGGGTACGTGAGTGCAGGCCGTCCGCACCGAACACCATGTCGAACGTACGTCTGCTGCCCCCGCGGAAGGTGACGTCGACCCCGTGGTCGGACTGGTCGAGGGTGCGGATGGAGTCGTTGAACAAGAACTCCACGTCGTCACGGACCGCCGTGTACAGAGCGTCGGTCAGATCTCCGCGCCGCACCTCGAGGTCCCGTCCCGCGACACTGCCGGCGACGGACTGCGGGTTGACCGTGGCCACCAAGCTGGCGTCTCCGTCGAGGAAGGTGAACCGACGCGTTTCGATTTGTGCGTCCTGCAGTTGTGGCAGGATCCCCATCCTCCGGACGACCTCCACTGCGGTGCCGCGTACGTCGATGGGGTAACCACCGCTCCGTAGTGTGCTCGCTTTCTCCACCACCGTGACTGCGTATCCGTAGCGGTTCAGCCAGAACGCGAGGGCCGGCCCTGCGATGCTGGCCCCGGATATCAGGACCTTGCGCCTCGGCGTGGTGAGATCGGTGCGGGTCATCGCTCGACTCCTTTGCTCATGGTGCGGACGGCAAGCAGGGACAGCGCTGTGACGGCGCCTGCGATGACGAAGCCGGTGACGAACGCCGATTCGGGCGGGTCTGCCATCCCGGGGTGGGTCCCGGCGGTGAGGATGGCACCGCTTACCTGTGCGCCTACGGCGAAGCCGATCACGCGAGTCACCAGGACCAGGCTGGTGGCGATGCCGGTATTGCCGTGATCGACAGAGGTGGCGGTCTTGACCACCATCGCCGTGATGCAGACACCACTGGCCAGGGCGATCAGCGCCTTTCCGACGATGAGGTGCCAGACCTCGGTGTGCAGGAACGCCAGGGCGACCAATGTGGCCGCCATGACGCCGATTCCGGCAGCGACCACGGCACTCGCGCCGAAACGTCGCGCCGCGACCCCGCCGAGCGGCCCGCTGATCGCCGCCGCGACGGCGCCGGGCAACAGGTACCGCCCGATGTCGGTGGAGCTGGCCCCGAAGCCGTACCCGTCGGCGGGCACCGCGAACAGCTGCGGAACGAGATACATCGACACCGAGGTACCTACGCAGAGGGCGAATGTGATCACATAGGAGCTCCACATGGCAGGCTTCGCCAGCAGGTGCAGATCGACCATCGGCGAGGGTGACCGGCGTTCGACAAGGATCCATCCGGTCACGAGCAGGGCCAGGAGCGCGACGAGGGCGCCGAGCGCGAGTGGCCGGTTGCCGGCGCTGGGCGCCATCGAGAGCCCGAACATGAGCGTCAGCAAGACGACGCTCAGGAGAACCAGGCCGGGCCAGTCCATCCTGGCATCCGATCGGGCCGGCGGATCGTTCGGCATCAGCCGGTGGACGAACAGGGTCGCCACGACGACCGCGATCGTCGGTATCGCGAACATCCAGTGCCGGGACAGCCCTTCCGCGATGGGCCCGGCCATCAGCGTCCCCAGCATGCCGCCGCCCACGAACAGCCCGCTGACCACCCCGATGGCCACCTGGGACTCTCCCGTTGGGAGGTGCTTGCGTACCAGGATGAACGAGAGTGGCATCGCGCCGACCATCGCGCCCTCCAGTACCTGACCGAGCAGCAGGACCGGCAGGTTCGGTGCCAGCGCGGACACCAGACCACCGGCCGAGACCACCGCCATCAGCCGGAGCATGACCCATTTCCCGCCGTAGCGGTCACCGAGGTTGCCCGCGACCGGCGTGACGAGAGCACCGGTGATGAGCATCGTGATGCTGAGTAGGGCCCCTCGCGCAGGACTCATCGACAATTCGCGTTGCAACAGCGGAAGTGTCGGTGTCACTACCGATTCCAGGGCCCCGGTGGCGGTTGCCAGCATGCCGAGGGCTCCGACAGCGGCTTTCCCGATGCGGACCGGGGGAGCCAGGGTTGTGCTCATGAACGTCCTTTTCCTCGCGGACACGACGGCGATTGGTGAACCCGGGGAAGCGGTACCCGAGGTGGCTCCGCCGGACGGAGCGGGTGTGCATGTGCGGCATGGGTCTTGCCGGGAGATTACACTACACCGTGCAGTGTAGTCGAGCTAGGATATGGCCATGCCGACCACGAAGACACTGCGCGAGGGGTCCACGCAGAAGCGGGCCGCCATCCTCTCCGCGGCCCGGGAACTGTTCCTGGCCGACGGATTCGACCGGTCCAGCCTCGACGCGGTCGCCGCCCGGGCCGAGGTGTCAAAGCGGACGGTCTACGACTACTTCGGCGACAAGCAGACGCTGCTGCAAGCAGTCGTCGATGCCGTCGGCCAGTCACTGATCACCACGGTCCGGCGCATCCTCGATGACACCCTCACCGACCGCATCGACGCCGCCGACCTCGAGGACGTTCTGGTCACATTCTCGATGCGTATTGCGGCCGACATGCTCGGCTCGGCGGAGTACGCAACGTTGCAACGACTGGTCCGGGCGGAACCCGGCCGCCAGGGCGAAAACCCCATGGCCGACACCCCTGACGAGGCACTTGCCGAGCGGTTCGCCGCCTTCGCTACGGCCGGGCTGCTCGACGTCCCCGACGCCAGACTCGCGGCTGACCAGTTCATCGCGCTGACCTTCGGAGTCGCGATCAACAGGTTCGGTTCCGCGAATGCCGTGGAGGACTCCCGCGTCCGGCCGCTCATCGTCGAGGGAGTGCGGACCTTTCTACGGGCGTACCGGGCCAAGTAGGGCTGGGCGGCGTGAACAGAACAGTCAGCACGGCAGTTTGCTGCGAAATGCCGCTTGCCCCAGGCGAACCCGGACTGGTCGCTCGGTGTGACCACCACGGACCTGCTCGCCGGTCACATCCAATGGCGCCAGGTAGTCATCGCCCAAACGTTCGTGCACTACGGCGCCGAACTTGTCCCAATCCAGCTCGCGGGAGCTGTTTGGAACTGCCCTTCATGCACAGTGCGCGAAGTTCCTTGCCGCTCAACACTCCTGCATGGCGCGAACCTTCCGCATCGCGCAAGGGCGCTAGCTGTGACGAGGCAGTGTATTTGTCACTTCGGCAGGATCCCAGCGCACGCGCGCGGCGTCGGCCTTCGTCAGAGCTCGAAAAGCGTTGGACCCCTGAGTGGTTTCCGGACAGGATGCTGCTGGTCGTCGTTACGGGAGGCTTGCTGGTGGAGGTGTTTCTGGAGACCGATCGGCTCGTGTCGCGTCGGTTTACCGACGCCGACGTCGACAACCTGGTCGGGCTGGACAGTGATCCGACGGTGATGCGGTTCCTGGCCGGCGAGCCCACAGCGCGCAGCGAGATCGAAAACAGTGTGCTGCCCAGGATTCTGCGCGACTACCAGCGGAGTCCGGTTGGCTGCTTTGCCATCGTCGAACGATCCAACGGAGCGTTTGTGGGGTGGCTGGCCCTGCAGCCATCGCCAGGCGGTGGCATCGCCGACGTCGAACTCGGCTTACCGGCTCGCTCGGTCAGCCTGGGGCCGGGGATATGCCACCGAAGGAGCGCGGGCGTTGATTCGGAAGGGATTCACCGAACTCGGCATCGGACGGGTATGGGCCCAGACCATGGCGGTCAACATCGCGTCTCGCCGGGTGATGGAAAAGGCTGGACTCCGCTACGTTCGAACCTTTCACCAGCACTTCGATGATCCGCTCCCCGGCACCGAACACGGCGAGGTCGAGTACGAACTACACCGAGCCGACTGGGCGAAGCCGGAGTCATTGGGAAACGCACCCTGACCGAGCTGCTCGCCGACGCGGGTGGCAGAGCGGAAGATCCGATCCCATTGCGAAACCCGCGCGGGCGCCCTGCGACCGATATTCGCGATCAATCCGAGGGCCCCGGCCCGCTACGGCGAACAGCACTCGGTCTCCCGCACTAAGTCCGACCGTGCCGACGCGATGACGTTGGCGACCATACTGCGCGTCGAGTCCCACCTGTAACTGCCAGCCGATAGCGAACTCGTCCAAGCGATCTCGGTGCTCGCTCGCTCTCACCAAGATGCCGTCTGACCCACCAGACCGGGAACGAAGTGCGCTCGGCGCTGCGCGAGTACTACCCCGCATGCCTGGAAACTTGCTGCGGCAAGAGCGCATCCAGCCTCGTCCGACCCGAGGGCCGCGCGGTATTGGCCATCGCCCCGACACCGGCCGCCGCGGCAGCGTCGGGCTGAGCGCATGCTGGATTAGCCGATTGAATGCTGTCGCCGGAGCGGCGCGGTAATTCGGTCGGTGAAATCCCACTGATTGGCGGTAGGACACGGCAGAATGCGGCCATGCGGACATTTGCCCGATTGTTGCAGGCTGCCGTTGCCGGGGCTCTGGTCGTGGTAGCCGGTCATGGCGTCACGGCCGCCCCCGCCGCGAGCGACGCCCATATTCAGTTGCCCTGGACGACTCCTGGGCCGGACGCAGTGCAGGCGTCGGGAGCAGCGCTGGCAGACGGAATCACCGGCACGGTGCTGTGGTCGCGAGAGCCGAACACGCCGTTTCCGATAGCCAGCATCGCGAAGGTGATGACGGCACTGGTCGTGATCAATGCCGGTGATCTCGACCGGACCATTACCGTGCCGCGAGAAGTCATCGCCTACGACACCGAGTACGGCGGAAGCACCGCAGGACTGGTCCCCGGCGAGGTGCTCACCGCACAACAGCTCCTCTACGCGATGATGCTGCCGTCCGGCTGCGACGCCGCCTATACCCTTGCCGAGGCCTACGGGCCCGGCCAAGACGGCTTCATCGCCAAAATGAACGACACCGCGCGCCAAATGGGTCTGGCGGGGACATATTTCACCGATCCCAGCGGACTGCCCGCCCCCACCGACTACTCCACCTACTCCACACCGGCGGACCTGGTGGCCCTCGGCCTGCGCGCGATGAGCCTGCCGGTGTTCCGGGAAATCGTCCGGTCGCAGAGCTATCATCTGCCCGCCGGCCCGAGCAACCGCGATCATCTCTGGCAGACCACGAACAGGATGCTGCACGACTATCCCGGCACTATCGGCATCAAAACCGGATCCACCGACGCTGCGGGAACCTGCCTGCTGTTCGAGACGGTCAGGGCAGGAATACCGCTGATCGGCGTGGTCCTGCACAGCTCACCCGACAGCGCCGTCGCTGCAAAGGACGACGCCGAGCGCATGCTGAACTGGGCCTACAACCCGATCCTGAGCGCCCTGCCGATCGGTTAGCGCCGCAGGCGGCAGGCTGCCTGCGGATCCCGGTGCGCACCAGGACGATCCGCGGCCACAAGACGGATGAGGTCGAATCCGCCTTCGGTGTCGCGGGGCTGCCCTGGTCGAAGGTCGAGTTCGAGCAGTAGATGACGCCTACCAGCCCTGGCGGGTTCTTCAATGGCCGTGGGGCCCGCGGCTCATGGGGTCTGCTCGCGTCCGGTGAACATGCTGACCAGGCTGTGGGGCGCGTTGTCGCCGAACATGAACTCGTGCAGCAGTTCGGCGCCGTCGGTGGCGGCTTCGGCGCTGCGGGGGAACATAGCTCGCTCGTATTCGGTGAGCGCGGCTTCGATGTCGTCGGGGTGCGCAGCGAGGGCCTTGCCGAGTTCGGCGCCGTCCTGCATGGCCAGGTTGGCGCCTTCGCCGTTCGGGGGCGCGAGGTGGGCGGCGTCGCCGAGCAGAGTCACCCCCGGCACCCGGTCCCACCGGTGTTCGATCGGCAGCGTGTAATGGGGCCGCAGGACCGGCGCGGTGTCGCTATCGGTGATCAGTGCGGTGAACTCGGGTGCCCAGCCGTCGAACTCCCGCGCGATGCGCGCGGTCGCCGCGGCGGAATCGGTGAAGTCGATGGCGGCGAACCAGTCCTGCGGCTCGGTGAGCGCCACGTAGGTGTGCAGTGTGCCGCCGTGCTCGCGGTGGGCCTGGATCCCCTTTCCCGGTGCGAGCGCCCAGAACGACCCGCCACCAACAGCCCGGGCGGCGGCGGGGTGGCGCGTGTCGCTGTCGAACAGCCAGGTCTCGACGAACGACATGCCGGTGTACTCGGGTGTCGCGGTGGACAGCAGTGGCCGGACTTTCGACCACGCGCCGTCGGCGCCGACCAGCAGGTTCGTGACGGCGGTGGCGCCGTTGGTGAAGCTCACCTCGTAGGAGCCATCGCCGAGGGCGCGCACACTACTGACCTTGTGGCCCCACCGAACGGTGCGGGCCGGGAGCGAATCGAGCAGCACCCGCCGCAGCTCACTGCGCTGTACCTCCGGGCGGCCACCGGTGCCGTCATCGGCCTTGTCGAACAAGACGGTCCCGTCCCGGTCGAGGACCCGGTACTGCTGGCGGCCCTCGAGGATGAGACTGCGGAAAGCGTCGGTGAGGCCGGCAGCCTCCAGTGCCGGTTGGCCGTTGTTGTCGTGGATGTCGAGCATTCCGCCCTGCGCGCGTGCGGTCGGGGAGTCTTCCGCCTCGTAGACCGTGGACGGAATTCCGTGGACGTGCAGCACGCGGGCGAGGGTGAGTCCGCCGAGACCGGCGCCGACGATCGTGACGTGGGTATTCATGGTGGCTCCTTCGGAAATCGAGGTCGCCCGGGGAGCTCCGGCCGACCTTCTGGTACGCCGTTCCAGTATTGGAATGACGTTCCATCGTGGAACGGCGTTCCAAATGTGTCAAGATGGCAGCATGGCAACGCGGACGCGCCGGTTACAGCGGCGCACAGAGGCGCTCTCCCGGGAGAGCATCGTCGAAGCCGCCGTCGAGTTGCTCGACGCGACCGGCGCGGGCGGGCTGACGTTCCGAGCGCTGACCGAACGCCTCGCCACCGGGCCCGGGGCGATCTACTGGCATGTGGCGAACAAGGACGAGCTACTCGGCGCCGCGACCGATGCGGTAGTTACCGCCGCTCTGGCCATCGCGCCCGCCGAGGCCCCGGGCTCGCCGCAGGACGAGATCCGCACCGTCGCGCTCGGCCTGTTCGACGCCATCGAGGAGCACCCCTGGCTTGCGACGCAACTCGCCACGCAGCTCTCCCACAGTCCCTGGGGGCCGGTGACGCAGCGGATCGTCGAAAGCATCGGTCGCCGGGTCCGCATGCTCGGCGTGCCCGAGAGTAGTTGGTTCACGGCGACCTCAGCGCTAGTGCACTACATCCTCGGCGCCGCCGGCCAGAATGCCGCGAACTCCCGCGTCGGCGCACTCCACGCGGACCGCGGCGAGTTCCTCGAAAGCACGGCGACGGCATGGGAAGAACTCGACCCCGACGACTACCCGTTCATCCGGGCCGTCGCTGACCAGCTCCGCGGGCACGACGACCGCGAGCAGTTCCTCGCCGGGATCGATTTCATCCTCACCGGCGTCACCGCGACCCACCCGCCCAGCGGACAGGCGTACGCCTCATCTGCCAGTTGAGTTGTCGCGACGGCATCAGCCTCGTCGCGCTCCGCCGCTAGGTGGCGAAGGTCTTGGGGCCACCGACATTCGGCGATTCTCCTACCAGGTGACCGGAAGCCGTTGCACGCCATAGACACCGAGGCCATCCGGGCGCATCCGGATCTCGTCCGCGGGCACTGCGAGCTGGAGGGTTGGAAACCGGGATATCAAGGCGGGCAGTGCGGTTCGCATTTCGATCCGGGCCAGGTGCTGGCCCAGGCACTGATGGATGCCATATCCGAAACCCAGGTGTCCCATCGCATTTCGCCGCAGGTCGAGACTGTTCGGATGTTCGAATTTGGCTGGATCGCGATTGGCTGCCTGCGGTGAGAGCGCCACTGTCTGACCGGCTCTGATCACCTGCCCACCCAGTTCGACATCCTCCAGGGCGGAACGGGTCAAGGTGTGGACGATAGCCAGGTAGCGCATCAGCTCCTCGACCGCCCGATCGGCGAGATCGGGATCGGCGCGCAGCGCGGCTAGCTGGTCCGGGTGGCGCAGCAGCGCAAAAGTGCCCATTGCCAACATATTCGAAGTTGTCTCGATTCCGCCGATCAGCAGCAGCACGCCCACTCCGGTGCTCACGCCCCGCGAGATCGGTGCTGGTCAAATCGCTGAGCAGGTCGTCGGTCGGTTCGGCTCGTTTGGCGGCGACCAGGTCCCGCATGTATTCCTGCGACTCCTCGATGGCGGCGATGCCCTGTTCGAGGGGCACGTCCGGATCGCTCAGCTTGGCGACCAGGTTGGCCACCAGGTACTGGAACCGATCCCGATCGGCTCCGGGCACACCGAGTAGTTCACAGATCATCAGCGCCGGAACCGGATAGGCGAACGACCTCACCAGATCCACCGGACCACCGGCTCGTTCCATGGCGTCCAGGTATTCGGTGCTGATCTGTGCCACCCGCTCGGTGAGTAGTTGCATCCGTCTGGCGGTGAACTTGCTGGTCAATAGCTTTCGGTAGCGGGTGTGCTCGGGTGCGTCGAGGTTGAGGAAGTCGCCGGGCGGTGCCGGGGGCAGTGGGCCGAGATCGGCCAGCGCAGAGTGCATGAGCTCGGATCGCGCACTGAAGCGCGGATCGGTCAGGATTGTGCGCACAACGGCATGCCCGGTCGCCAGCCAGCCGTGGTGGCCGTCCGGAAATATCATGCGGATCAGCGGATTTCGCTCACGAAACTGCGCCAGTTCGGTCGGTGGATCGAAGGGGCGGCCCGCGGGACGAACTGTGGGCAACGAGAAGGCGGTGGTCAACGACTCGGTCATCGGATTCCTTCTGGCGCACGAGTTTCAGTTTGAATCGAACGCTAGGCCTCATTCAGAGAGCACTCAACACGGACCGCGCAGTAATTCATGATTACTGCAGATAGATTCGGTTTCATCCGTGCAATGACCTTGCCGTCAAACGCAACGTCGAGTACCCGACATGCAATGAGATGTCGCTGAACGCATACTGATACCGCGCGACGAACCTGAAGGAGTACTGCACCTATGCCAGGAGGCAGGCTCACCCTGCACGAGCGGGAATGCATCGCGGCCGGACTCGCCGATGGGCTGGGGTACACCGAGATCGGGCGCCAGCTCGGGCGGCCGGCCTCGACGATCAGCCGAGAGGTGACCCGCAACGGCGGCCCCGGTCGTTATCGCGCCGACCGAGCTCACCGGGCCACTGCGGTGCGGGCCCAGCGAAACAGGGCGGCGACAGCGCAGCAATCGGGCCCTGCTTCAGCGGGATTCACGCTCGATAACGATGCGGTGCGCGATTTCGCGACACACTTCACCGAGTTGTTCGTAAACGACGGTATGCCTCGGATGCAAGCGCGGGTGCTGACTTGTCTGCATCTCGCCGACTCCGGCAGTCTCACCGCGGCCGAATTGGTGCGTTGGCTCCAGGTGAGTCCGGCCTCCATCTCCACAGCTGTCGGCGCGCTGGAGAAACGGGATCTCATTCGCCGGGAACGTGATTCGCGACGCCGCGATCGATACTGCATCGATGACGACACCTGGTACCGCACCACGCTGAACCTGGCCCGCGCCACCGAAGAACGGGTAAAGGCGGCTCGCCGAGGGGCCGAAATGCTCGGTGTGGCAACGCCTGCGGGTGCCCGGCTGAACGAGATAAGCCGATACCTCGACTATGTCGGTCGGCAGATGGTCCTAGTCGTCGAACGCTGGCATCGCTCGTGAGCTAACCCCAGACCAATATCCACCGGGGAGCTATGACGGGGGTGCTCGCACATCACCAATGTCGAAGTAGAGCTGGCTCACCTCCAGGATTGCTATAGAATTGCTGGATAATTCGAGCCTGATCGAAGGCGATTTCGCACCCGTTGTGTCGCGGGTGCGGTAGGCAGTGCGCGTGGCCGCGCGGCGGCTTTGCGCGGAACTTCAACACGAGGGCGGCGTTCCATGACAGACGTCGACTATTGCGTAGTTGGTGGGGGATTTGCCGGATTGACGGCCGCGCTGCGGCTGAAGCAGGCGGGTCGTTCGGTGGCGCTGCTGGAAGCTCGCGACCGGCTCGGCGGGCGCACGTTCACCGAGGTGCGCGCGGACGGGGCCTGGATCGATCGTGGTGGCGCCTGGATAGGGCCGGGGCAGGACCGGATCTATGCGTTGATGAACGAGTTCGGGGTACCGAGCTACCAGCAATACACCGACGGCGAGGCCATGATGGTGGTCGACGGCAAGCAACATCGCTATACGGGCACGATCCCGTGGACGATGAGCCCCTGGGCGGCGATGAACCTCGGTGCTGTGCTTCTCGAGCTGGGACATATGTGCAAGTCGATTCCCCTCGAAGCTCCGTGGTCGGCGAAGAATGCCGACAAGTGGGATCGGATCAGTCTGGCGCATTGGCTGGACAGCAACACCCTGTCCAAGCCCGCCCACGAGCTCCTCGAGACCGCGATCGCCGGCTGCTACACCTCCGACGCCTCGGAGGTGTCGTTGCTCTTTGTCCTGTACCAGATGGCATCGGGGGGCGGGCCCGGCTTCGTCTTGGGAGTCAAGGACAGCGCCCAGGATGCTCGACCGGTCGGGGGCATGGGTGCCATCTCGGGGCCGATGGCGGCCGAGATCGGCGATTCGATCCACCTGTTGCAGCCGGTCCGGCGCATCCGTCAGGACGTGGACGGGGTGACGGTACGCTCCGACGAGATGACCGTGCGGGCACGCCGGGTGATCGTGGCGGTTCCTCTTGCGATTGCGAGCCAGATTCTTTACGAGCCGATGCTGCCGGTCGATCGATCGTTCTTGCATCAGCGGATGCCGAGCGGCTCGATCTTCAAGATTGCGGCCGTGTATGACGAACCGTTCTGGCGGAGTGACGGGTTGTCGGGACAGTCGGCCGCCCCGGGGTCGCCCGCGACCATCACTATCGATGCCTGCACCGACGCCGGGCGACCCGGGATCATGTGCGTGATCACCGAGGGGCCGATCGCGCGGCAGATCGGACAACTCGATGAGCCCGAGCGGAGGACGGCGATACTCGGTGCGCTCGTCGAGCGGTTCGGCGACAAGGCTCGCTCGCCCGTCGACTACATCGAGCAGAACTGGAGTGCCGAGCGCTACTCCGGTGGCGGGATGCTAAGTCACGCACCGACCGGTGTGCTGACACAGTTCGGCCATGCCCTGCGCGCACCTTGCGGCCGCATCCACTGGGCCGGAACCGAGAGCTCTGCGGTCATGTGTGGTTGGGTCGATGGAGCCATTCGTTCGGGTGAGCGGGCAGCGAGCGAAGCAATGGAATACGAAACCGTGACCGTGGCCGTGGCCGGAGGACGGTCGACTGATCGTTGAAGCCTTGTGCGACAGGACTGTTCGGTCCGTGCACGCGCTAGGCGACCTTCGTGTAGGTCAGGTCGAAGTCCGTCTTCCAGGTCGTTCGGTCCTCGGCCAGTTCCCAGCGCCCCTGGATCGTCGTTCCGTCGTCGGAAAATCTGCCGGTGAATCGCTGGGCGAAGGGCTCGCCGTCGCGCTGCAGTGTCCAGGTGCTGTCGGTCAGGGTCATTTCGTAGATTCGCTGAACGTCCCGGTCGTCGGTGTAGAGCTGGTAGTAGGTGTCGCTCATTCCATCGCAACCGATGATCGCGACACCGTCGGGAGCCTCGGGCAGGTCGATATGCCAGCGCTGGACCAATAGCGGTGTGCCCGTAAGCCATTCGAAGGTGACGCGGCCGGCACCCGGCCACGGCGGCCCGCCGGGAGGTCCGGCCTGCATCGTCCATTCCCCGACGAAGACCTGCAGGCGCTTACGTGCCGATTCGTTGGCGGACTGGTTCATCGCGCTCTCCTCTCCGATGGATTACTGATATGGACGCCGCGAGACGATCGGACTCATCGGTGCCCAAGGCGGCAGATGACAACGAGACCGCAAAGGTGCGGTCGGAGACGTCGCGGTTCGCGGTCGAAGCCAGTCTGTGTCCGGCGAGGTTCGGACGAAGTTGCCGAATCCGATTCCGGATGATGTTGGTGTGCCGCAGAGTCGGCGGCGATGACGACGGTGTTGCGGTCGCCGGGTTGGGGATATTCACGGCGCTGGAAGCAGTGCTACGACATAAGTGATCAGTCGATCGTTCTGCACGCACTGATGTTGGCCGGACTCGACGAATCCGAGGCGGTGGAAGAGTCGCAGACTGCGGGTGTTCCACGACTGAACAACCACGCGTAGGACGGACGTCGGATGGGCTCGGCGGATATGAGTGATCACGGCATTTCCGAAACTGAAGCCATAGCCCTGGCCAACCCACGTCGGAGCCATACCCACGCCGAGGTCGACCACACCAGGCTGCCCGTCCAACCCTGGCACCCGCGCTTCTGCTCCGGTGCAGTAGAACCCAACCATTTCGTCGTCATCGCGGCCGACCACTGCCCGGTACTCGCCTGCGGCATTGTGAAGTTCGCCTTCAGTGGAGTCGTAAACACTCCACAGACCGTCATATCGCCAGGCAGCCACGCAACGAGCATCGCCAGTGGTCCATGAGCGCACAACAAGACGGTCGGGCCATCTGGAAGTCATCTGCTGATGGTCGCTGAAATCACGGTGCGGTCGAAGGAGATTCATGCACGCCTGGGATAGCGAAAGGTCGCCCTCAGCAACTCTCGTGCGTAACGGATGGTGAGAGTCGGGCGGCGAGGTCGGCAAACTCCTCGATCAGTGGCGTGTGCCGGTCGGCGCTCCAGGCCAGGCCGGGAGGCCGGGTGTTGTCTCGGATCGCTTCCAGCCTGGCTTGCTGCGCTGGGTCCGGTTTCAGGAACGAACGCCTGACAGATGGGTGTTCGTGGACGCAAGGCGTAGAAAATGGTCGCGCGCGTCAGCCTGAGATGTGGGCCTCGATTCCGTCGAGGAGGAAGTCGAGGCCGGTTCGGAAGGTCTGGTTGGCATCCAGGTGGGCGCCGTCGTGTACGACCGTGGCCAGCGCGGGGAATCGGCCAGTTGCGAAGGTTCGCTCCAGATAGGGCCCGAAGGCGGCCTGCCACTGCTGCTTGTCCATCCCCGTGGCCCGCTCGGCGCGCCGCTCGGTGATCTCTCTGCGCACCGCGCCGATCACGTACGCATTGACCGCGTCGACCACCGGCATGACGGTGTCCACGTCGACGCCACCCATTGCGGCCACCACAGCCTCGCCCCTGGCCAGCGCGTGCGGCCCGAGTTGGGGCCGCCCACCGATCAGGTCGGCGAGCCATTCGTGCTGGTGAGCGGCTTGTCGGGTGGTTTCGGCAAGGGAGCGCAGCACTGCTCGCCAACCGTCTCCGGCCGGCCGGATCTCGGCGTAGACCGCATCGACCATCAGGTCGAGCAACTCGTCCTTGGTGGCGATGTACCCGTAGAGCCGCATCGGCCCAACGTCCAGGGCGGCGGCGACCTTGCGCAGCGACACCGCCTCCAGGCCGTCCGCGTCGGCCAGCCGGATCGCCGCTCGTACGATCCGCTCCCGGCTGAGCGGTGCCAGCACCGGTCGATTCGGTGGCTCCGGGCGCTCCCACACCAACATGCCGCTGACGATACATCGGATGGTGCGATACAGTGTATCGGAAAATGCGGTGTATCGAAGGGGAACCCATGACCATCGCCATCGTCGGAGCCGGACTGGGCGGCCTGACCCTCGCCAGGGTGTTGCACGTGAACGGCATCGACGCCGTGGTGTACGAACGTGAACTCTCGCGCGGCGCGCGTGGTCAGGGCGGCATGCTCGACATACATTCCGGGCAGCGAGCGCTGCGTGCGGCCGGCCTGATCGACCAGTTCCACGCCATCGCCCGCGGCGAAGGGCAGGACATGCGCCTGCTGGAGCCGGACGGCACCTTGCTGCTCCAAGAGGACACGCCCGACGACGCCCCGCTCGAGCGACCGGAGGTCGACCGCGCCGATCTGCGCAACCTGCTGCTGGATTCCCTTCCCGAAGACGTGGTGCGCTGGGGGCACGCGTTCACATCCGCCGACAACGGCCTGCTGCACTTCGCCGACGGCAGCACCGCGACGTATGACCTGCTGGTCGGCGCGGACGGCGCGCAGTCCCGGGTCCGCGCGCTGCTCACCGACGCCCGCCCGGCGCATATCGGCCAAAACGTCGTCGAGATCGGCATTCCCGACATCGACCACACGCACCCCGACCTCGCGGCGATGGTCGGGCGCGGCAACTACTGGGTGCTCGGCGACGGACTATCTCTGGCGGCGCAGCGTAATGGCGACGGCCGCGTTCGCATCGGAATCAGCTTCTATAACACCGCCGAGGACTGGTTCGCTACCAGCGGGATCCCGTTCGACGACCCGGCCGCCGCCCGGGCGCGGCTGATCGAGCTGCTACCCGGCTGGGACTCACGGTTCACCGCGCTGATCGCGGCCTGCGACGGCACGGTCGTGCCGCGGTCGATCACCACGCTCCCGGTCGGCCTGACCTGGCCGTCGACGCCGGGCGTCACGCTGCTCGGCGATGCCGCGCACCTGATGCCGCCGGTGGGAGAGGGCGCAAACATGGCACTGCTCGACGGCGCCCTGCTCGGCCTCGCGCTGGCCGCGCACCCGGACGACTTTCCCGCCGCCGTCGAGGAATACGAACGCGAGATGTTCGAACGCACCAGCGCTGCCGCCCGGATGTCCGCACGCATGCAGGAAATCCTGACATCACCGGACGCCAGCCGGAGAATGCTCGCGTTCTTCAGTCGAGCTGAAATGTAGCCGGTTACGGTCGGACAACCGGACGTCCAGCCAGCGCGATCACCCGTTGTTCATTTGGTGCCGAAAACCGGCCGGCTCGATGCGGGTGCGCACGTCGGCGTCGGCGGGCAGGTCGTCGAGGTCGTGGCCTGCGGGTAGCGCGGCGGGAAGGGACTGCAGCATCCGTTTGTAGCCGTTGGCCGTTCGGGCTCGCCGAGCAGTCCGACGTCGTGATAGTGCCGCACCGTCCGCAGGCCGGTGCGGGCGAGTTCACGGGTGCTCCATGCGATGCCTGTCGCCTTCCGCCTCGCGTCGACGCCGCACGGGCGGGCTCCCGGGGAAGCTCACCGATGCGGGTCGGCGCGTACATGCGATCGCAGCCCTTGCGCGCCGAACAGGATGAGCAGTTCGACCGTGCCACCGTCGGCGCTGCCCAGCCAGTGCGGTACGGAGGTGTCGAATTCCGCGGCCTCGCCGGGCGGCAAGGTCAGGTCGCGCTCGCCGACTACCAGTCGGAGGCGGCCGTTGAGCACATACAGCCACTCGAAGCCGTCGTGTGTCTGCGGCGTCGGCTCCAGTGGTACCGCACGCGCGGGAATGATCATCTTGAACGCGTGCACCCCGCCCGGCCGCCGGGACAGCGGCACGAAGATCATCCCGAACCGCCGGATCGGTTTCAGATGGATTCGGGGATCGCCGGTGCGGGGCGCACCGACGAGGTCGTCCAACGGCACGTCGTAGGTGCGAGCGAGCGGCAACAGCAACTCGAGGGTTGCCCGGCGCTGCCCGCTCTCCAGCCGCGACAGTGTGCTCTCGGAGACGCCGGTCGTCGTCGCGAGGTCGGCGAGGGTGATGCCGCGCTCGCGCCGTAACGCACGCAGCCGCGGGCCCACCGCGTCGAGCACGTCATCGGTTTCGGGGTCCATGCGCCCATCTTGCCGGAACCGCAAGATTGCGTGCCAGAACGTGCTGTGCCGGATGAGACTGAGTCCCACCCACCCGCCGTCTCCGCAAGCTCCGACGGCTTGCCATCCCCGAAAACTATTCCGACAGTAGGAGTCTCGATGACCACCACCGATGCGGTCACGTTCTGGGACGCGGTGTATGCCGACCGGCCGGCACCCGCGGACCCGCGCCCGAATGTTCTTCTCGCCGAGACGGTTCCGGATGTGTCACCCGGCGACGCACTGGACCTCGGCTGCGGCGACGGAGGCGACGCGTTGTGGCTCGCCCAGCGCGGTTGGCGGGTGACCGCCATCGACATCTCGGCCGTGGCGATCGATCGGCTCGCCGGCCTCGCCCGCGCGCACGGCCTGCACGACCGGATCACCGGCGAGCGGCACGACCTGCGCGAGTCCTTTCCCGCGGGGCGGTTCGACCTGGTCTGCGCGCACTACCTGCACACCCCGTACGACTTCGACAGAGCCGCCGTGCTGCGCCTGGCCGCCTACGCACTGCGGCCGGGCGGGCGGCTGCTGGTCGTCGACCACGGCTCGACCGCGCCCTGGTCGTGGAATCAGGATCCCGACATCCGGTACCCGTACCCGCACGAGGTCGCGGCCGCAATCGACCTGGATCCGGCGACGTGGACGGTCGAGCGTGCCGACGCGCCCCGCCGTACCGCGACGGGACCGGACGGGCGCACCGCCGAGGTCACCGACCACGTCCTGCTCATCCGCCGCACCGCCTGACCCCCTCCAGGGAAGGAGATCACCGTGCCAACCACCAAGCGCCCCAACGACACTCCGCCGCCCCGCACCGAAAACAGCGAGTCCGAGGTGCTGCGCGGCTTTCTCGACTATCTGCGGGCCGCGATCGCCGCGAAGGTCGAGGGCGCCCCCGAACCGCAGGTGCGAACGGCCGCGGTGGCCTCGGGTACGAACCTGCTCGGCCTGCTGCGGCATCTCACCTTCGTCGAGCGCTCGATGTTCCTCGGGGACCGGGTCGCCAACTGGCAGGCGACGTTCCAGGCCGCACCGACCGACACCGTGGCCGACGTCGTCGCCCGCTACCGCGAGGCGGTCGAGCGGGCCAACGAAATACTCGACGGCTGCACCGATCTCGGCGCACCGGTTCCGCGGCCGGGCCGTCCCGCTCCCAGCCTCCGCTGGGCACTCACACACATGATCGAGGAGACCGGCCGCCACGCCGGCCACGCCGACATTCTCCGCGAACTGATCGACGGCACAACCGGCCGCTGACATCATCCAGGACAGGACCACATGATCACCGCAACCCGGCCGCACGGCTTACTCCGCTCCACGCGCACGGTTACCACCATCGCACTCGCGATCCTGCTCACGATCGGGACCGGGGCCTGCGCCACGACAACCCCCGCCGTCCCCTCCTACGCCGCCGCCACGCACGGGGATCCCGAGTTCGAGAACACTTTTCAGCACGAGTTCGCCGACGTCGACGGCGTTCGCATGCACTATGTGACCGGCGGTAGCGGCTCGCCGGTGGTGCTGATCCACGGCTGGCCACAGACCTGGTACGGCTGGTGGCCGATCATGCCCGCACTCGCCGAACACCACACCGTCTACGCCGTCGACCTCCCCGGGCTGGGTGACAGCACCGGCGCACCGACCGGCTACGACAAGGCCACCCTCGCGCGGTACGTACACGCCCTGATCGCCGACCGGCTCGGCGTGCGAGACGCCCGCGTCGTCGGACACGACTTCGGTGCCGCCGTCGCATTCGAGTACGCCGCCCAGTTCCCCACCGATACCGCACGTCTCGGCTACCTCGACCTACCGCTGCCCGGACCCGCGATCGATGCACGCACCTACCGCTCACTGAGCTGGCACATCGCCTTCCACTCCCAGCCACGGGTCCCCGAAGCGGTCGTCGGCGACCACGTCCGCGAGTACCTGGCCATGTTCTATCCGCAGGTCTCCTTCGGCGGCACGGCATTCGGCGGCACCTCGCAGCGGTCCCCGTTCACCGACGCCGAGATCGACGAATACGCACGCACTTACAGCAGGCCCGAGGCCCTGGTAGGCGGCTTCGAGCTCTACCGCGCCCTCGACACCGACGTCCGCGACACCGCAGCAGCAGCACCGACACCTGTCCCGACCCTGCTCATGACCGCCCAAGGCCAACTCGACGCGGTCCGAGCCACCGTCGCTGCGCGCCTGACCAACATCGCGCGAGCCGTGGACGTCCCGCACGCGGGGCACTGGCTCGTCGAGGAGAATCCCCAGTTCGTCACCGCTGAACTCGAGCACTTCCTCGACTGACGACGCCCGGGCCGGTCCGGATGGCAACTACGTCGCATCAGCTGACAGATGTGGCAGCAGGGCCGCGCGAGCCACAGTGGAATCCACGCAGCATGCCCGACCGTTCAGCGAAAGACCATGACATGACCGACATCCAACGCCCCGAACCGCGCCGCCCGCGCGCTCGCGGCTATCACGGCGGAGTCGCTGCCGAGCCCGAAGGAATGCGACTGCGGGGAGCGGGTTTCCGCGTCTGCCTCGACGCGGCGTCCAAGGCCCACAAGTCGGTGACCGCCTGAGCGGCGCGGCGGGCGCCCGTGCGCACCAGAGCCATATCCATTGACCGCCAGGCGTTCTCGCCCTCCCGGCCGCCTCAGCCGACCAGCACTACCAGCTTTCCGCGCGCGTGGCCCTCCTCACTCACCCGGTGCGCCTGGGCGACGTCGGTGGATTTGGGCTGGTTCTGCGAGTTTGCTCGGCTGCTAGTAGCGCGTTCACTTTGATTGCCGCACAGTCGAGTACTGAACTTCGACCGGATCCAGAACGCGCCGAATCTGATCGCAGCCGCGATCGCAACGTCGGCCGCGAGCCGGCGCACCAGGGCAGGTATGCCCCTGTTGCGGCATGGTGCATGTTCAGATTTCGGCTTCTGATCGCCTGTTCGACAACGTATCTCGCGTCACAGCCGGTGCTCGATGGTGCCGAATACTGGATGCCGGTGCGGGCGGGTGGCACGACAGATTGATCAGCGGAGGTGTGGCTCTACCACGGGACGGTCTGACCGTGCCGATCCAGGAACTGCAGGCCGGGTGCGCCGGCCTGTGTCTCCAGGACGTCGGCGACGGCCGGGATGCTCTCCTGCGGGGTGAGAGGCGCGTCGGGGCCGCCGAGCCGGGTCCGGTTGTGGCCGGGGTCGATGAGCAGTTTGGTGTGTCCGTCGCCGGCATGGCGGGTGGCGTAACTGCGCATCAGCTGGTTGAGCGCGGCCTTGCTGGCCTTGTAGAGCTCATAGCCGTCCTCGGTGTTCTGCGAGATGCTGCCCTGCTCGGAGGACATGACCGCGACGGTTCCACCAGGCACGACGAGCCCTCGCAGGGCCTCGAGGACGCGTAACGGGCTCAGTGCGTTGGTGATCATCACTTCGGTGAACATGTCGGTGGGGACCTCATCGATCGGCAGATTGCCGCGATCGATGGCGGCGTTGACGAAGAGTAGGTCGAGTCGGTGCCCGTCCAGTCGCTCGCGCAGCGCGGCCAACTGTTCGGAGCTGGTCATCTCCAGCGTTTCGATGTGCAGCCGTCCATCGGATGCATCGGAATTCGCTTGCAGTTCACCGCCGCCGCGGCGCGTGGTGGCGATGACTCGCCAGCCGCGTCGAGCGAGCTCGCCGGCCAGAACAAGGCCCAAGCCCCTGGAGGCCCCGATGACGAGCGCTTGACGGTTGGACGTGGTGGACATTGTCCGCTCCTACCTGAGTCAATATTCAATAGACGCAACGTTGCGTCTAGACAATACCAGTACGCCGCCGCCCGGTCGCGGCATCGCCGACCGGTAAGGTGACCGCATGCCCGCCCCGGACTCCCAGCCCAGGACGCGCTCGGGCAACCGTCGCGACGAGGCTGCGCGGCTGGCCGTGCTGCATGCCGCGGACGATCTGCTCGTCGAGCACGGCTTCGGCGCTCTGACCATCGAGGCGATTGCGCGCCGTGCCGGCGTCGCCAAGCAGACGATCTACCGCTGGTGGCCCTCGAAGGTCGAGATCCTCCTCGACACGCTCATCGAAGACAGCGACAAGCACCTCCCCATCCCGACGGACAAGCCCACAGCAGAAAACATCCGCGCGTACATCCGCGGCTTCGCCCGATTCCTCACCCGCGAGCCTGCCGGCAAGGTCCTGCTCGCACTCATCGCCGAGGCGCAGCACAATCCCGGCACCGCCGAGAGCTTCCACACGCGCTATCTCGAGCCGCGCCGCGCTCGAGAACGCGACATGCTCACGCGCGCAATCGACGCCGGTGAGATCTCGCCCGAACTCGGCCTCGACGCCACTCTTGATGCCCTGCTCGGTCCGCTCGTTTACTGCGCTCTGACCGGGGCGAGCATTCCTCGTGCTCTCACCGGCCGCCTGGTCGAGGACCTGCTAGAACCTCGTTCGCGATAAGTGTCCGGTCCGGACCGGACATCTGCACATTCCGCGATCGGTCCTGAGCAGCTGCTACCGCACCTGCGTACACTCGCCGCGGAGTACGTGCACCGGCCACGGGTGGCCAACGAGTCTCCGACACTGCGACTTTCGCACCTGCAATTCGAGGCGCTGCTCGGGGCTCGCCGCAGGTGCGGACCCACGTGCTCGGCGGCCGAAAAGGGGGAACTACTCCTTCATGAGTTGGTTCAGGCGGTCCCATGCTGGGGATGAGGCGCCGGGCTGGGACTGGGCGGCCAGCCGGGCCATGGTGGGATTGTGGACGGGACGGGGCTCGGAGGTGGTTTGGTGGGTGGCGAACCAGGTTCGGGTGCGTTCGGCCAGGGCGGGGAGGCGAGGGTCGGTGGGGGACCAGTTGTAGGCGGCGTCGTAGTCGAGGTAGAGGGCGCGGACTTCGGGGTGGGTGATGAGTTCACGTTTTTCGGCGAGCCAGACGGCGGCGTCTTCGGGGGAGGCTGTTTGCATGAGGATCCAGCCGTCACGTTCGAGTTGTATGCGGTGTTCGCTGATGCCGAGTTCGCGTAGGTCGTCGAGGTAGTCTGCGACTTCGGGAGAGACGAAAAGGCGGTCGCCGCCGCGCAGTTGGGTGAGGTGTTCGCGGGTTCGCCGCAGCTGCGCTATGCGGTCTTCGAGGTTGTGGTCGATTTCGGCGATGGCGGCGGTGAGCGCGTCCGGGTCGGCGTCGAGGAGCTCTTTGATGCGGGCCAGTGGTACGCCCGCATCGGCGAGGGTTCTGATCTTGACGAGGTCGATGGCGTGCTGGGCGGTGTAGCGCCGGTAGCCGGACGAGTCGCGGTCGGGCTCGGCGAGCAGACCGCGCTCGTGATAGTGGCGGATGGCCTTGGTGGTCACTCCGGCGTAGTCCGCGAGCCGGCCGATCGTGATCATGCTGGATATCCTTGCACCGGCGGTCGGATCATTCCGAATGGTTCCGTCGGGTCAGGCGGCCGCCGCCGTTGCGGAAGCGCGCTCGGCCGTCGCGGATGTCGTGGTAGGAGACGAGCAGTAGGCGCAGGTATCCGTCGAAGGTCTCCAGCGGGTATCCGGCGGGTGCGAAGAGACCGGGTCGGATCGGCACGTAGCGCTGCGGTGGGGCGGCGGTCATACCGCCGGCGAACTCCGTAAAGATGTGCTGCTGCGATTCGTCGGCGGGTTCGTAGGTCATCCGTTCCTCGAGCTGGCCGTCGACCATGCTGACGTCGATGCGGAGCTGGTTGGAGCGGTAGGTGCCCACATAGGGGGTGAGGTCGACGTCGGGCTCCGATTCGGTTATCAGAGTGGGGATCTGGATGCCGAGGTGGTCGCGCAGGAGCCACTGCAGGATCTGGTCCTGCAGCATGATCGCCCCGGAGGTATTGCCGAAGGCGGTGAAGACCAAGTCGTGTTCGGGCACGACACACAGAATGGACACGCCGCCCGGCGATGCGCCCGACATGGCCAAGACGGTGGTGTCGCCGAACGGATACCGCACCCAGCCCAGGCCCATCGGGGGGACGTTCGGGGTGGCCATATCGTGGGAGACCTGTTGCATCAGCGCGGTCGACTCGGATGACAGGATTCGCGTGCCGGATGGGGAAACGCCGCCCGCGAGGTGGGTGCGCCCGAAGGCGAGCAGGTCGGCGATGGTGCCGATCGGCGTCCCGCCCGCGGGTCCCCACGTGTCGGGCAGCATGAACATGCGAGTCGGCTTGGCCGCCATGGTTTCCGGGTCCGGGAAGTGGCCGATCGCGGTGCTGCGCAGGATGGCCTGCTCGGCCGAGGTGCTGGAGTCCTTCATGCCGACGGGTGCGTAGATATCGCGCTCGAGCAGGTCCGGAAAGGACAGGCCGGTCACCACTTCGAGTAGCCGGCCGGCAACGATCATGCCGCCATTGGAGTAACTGAGCTGCTCGCCGGGTTCGAACAGGGTGCCGCAGTTGTTCGCGAGTCCGTTGACGTAGGTCCGCAGAGCGTCGCGGCCCTTGGCATCGGGGAAGAACAGATCGGCGTCGATGCCGTTGGTGTGCGAGATCAGGTGCCGGACCAGGATCTTGTCCGCGCCCGGCGCGGTCAAGGCGAATTCGGGAAGGTACCGCACGACCGGAGTCTCGAGGTTCAAGAGCCCGCGCTCGACCTGCCGCAGGACCAGCGTGGTGGTGAGGACCTTGGTGACCGAGCCGAACAGGAATCCGGTGTGCTCGAGCATCGGTGCGCCGGTGGCGAGGTTCGCGGTGCCGTGCGCGATGACGATCTGCTGGCCGGCGTGGTAGACGCCAGCGACGAATCCGGGGATGTTATTGGATGCGCAGTAGGCGGCGGCCTGCTCGCGGATCCGGGTTTCGACGAGATGCAGTGCGTTGTCCATGCGAACCATCGTCGAACCTTGCCCCAGGGGCAAGGTCAAGCCGGAAGCCTCATTTTCGTCTGTTCATCTGGTACGCCGCCCCGGCCAGGTATCCGGGTAAGGGCCGGCACGGTGGACATCGAGCGCCTACCCTGGTGGATGTCGTTGTAGTCCAAGGCATCACGATGCTCGCCGGAACCGGAGCGTGCACCCCGGCCACATCGGAATGTTCGACGCTACTGTCGGATTCGATATCACCCTGCTGCGCGGAATCCGCAATATTCTCTTCGGCGGTGATGGCCTGTTCCTCGCCGCACTCACCGGCCCTGCCCGCGTCTGGCGGCAATCACTGACCATCAGCAATCTCGCGCACGCCCTGACGCCGTATCTCCCACAGCCCAACGCGAACTGCCTCAGGGGTCGAACCGAAAACGGATCTCGGGCATGGTGACTGCGCCGACAGTCGGGTCTGCGGCGTACACGTTACGGGTTTGCGACCGGGGTCAGGCAGCTGGCCGGTGGGTCGACGAGTACGCAGATCGCTGGGCCGCGGGTGGGACGATAGTCGGCGGGCAGACCGCCCGCGGCTATGATCTGGGTGTAGGTCCCGACCGCATCGGTCGGGCGGCGAGTGAGGGTCGGGTCGGTGCGCACGTCGACGGTGTAGAGGCCGAATCGTGGTGTGTAGCTGCCCCATTCGTAGTTGTCGGTGAGGCTCCAGTAGTTGTAGCCGATGACGTTCATGCCATCGGCTACGGCGCGTTGGATCCAGTAGATGGTGTCGCGAAGGTGGTCGCTGCGGGTGTAGCCGTCGGCTCGGGGCATACCGTTTTCGGTGGCCATACCGTTCTCGACGACGTAGAGCGGTTTGTTCGGAAAGCGGTGCGAATAGTATTGCAGCGCATAGTAGATGCCCTCGGTGCGCACCGGCAGCTCCCAGATGCGCTGTCCGGGCAGCTCCGGCATCGCCGATCCGATGGCTCGGGTGATGGAACTCAGCAGCGACTGCACCGGATCGTAGGCGGAGTAGTAATCGACGCCCACGTAGTCGAGCCGGTCCGCGATGCGATCGATGAGCTCGCCGTTGACCTGAGCCTCCGAGCCGGCCACATAGCCGACATTGCTGGTCACCTGGGCGCCGGGCTGGATTCGGTGGATGTAGTCGTAGATGGCGTTGTGGGCCTGGGCGACCCGGTCGAGCATCTCGTCCGCATTCGCGGCGCCCCGGCGGGCCTCGTGCACGATGTAGGCGACCGGCTCGTTCACGGTGACCCACAGTGGATTTCGGGATGCATAGCGATCGACGACCGTGCGCATATTGGCCAGCCAATCCCCGACCATGCCCGGGTTGCTCCAGCCGCCGCGGTCGGCCGCCCAACCGGGATAGACCCAGTGGTCCAGCGTGATCATCGGTCGCATCCCGGCCTGCACGATCTTTGCGATCACCGCGTCGTAGAAGCCGAACGCGGCGGCATCCCAGGCGCCCGGCGCGGGCTGCACACGAGCCCATTCGATTCCGATGCGGAACACCTTCACACCCAGCGTGGCCGCCGAATCGATGTCGGAGGCGTATCGATCGTAGAAGTCGACCGAATCGTGCAGTTCGTCGGCGCCGGAGTTCGCGATGTACCGCGTCCAATTGCTGTCGGGCGCATGGCCTTCGGACTGGAATCCGGAGGACGCGACACCCCAGAGGAAATCCGAGCCGAGCGCCGGTAGGGCGGTGTTCGAACGGAGCGGCGGGACGGCCGAGGAGTGCGTGCACAGCAGCAATGTCGATGCGGCAGCGGCGAGCGCGGCCAGGATGTACCGATGGAACCGGGATCGCATCGATTCAGGTTAACTCGATCACCGTCCGTGGTGGACAAATCATGAATGTTGGGTGGCAAACTGATTCCGATGATGGTGTAGGAGAGAGTGATTCGAGTCGAGTTACTATCGAGGTCGACATCGTCCCAGCGCAAGGCGAGTGCTTGGCCGGGGCGCGCCGGTAGACGTACCGGTTGCGCGGCGCCGCGAGCTGCGGACGTGGGGTGGCCAGCACCTCAGCCAAGCACTGGGCGTCGGCGGTTGCCAAGGGGTCGCCACGGGGATCAGAACAGCGCCGTCGGGGGACAGATGAAAGCGATCAGGAATCGAGAAGCGCTGGCTACCGGGCGGAAAATAGCGTTACTGCCATGAACATCACTATTGATCAGGCCGCTATCGAATCCGTCATTCTCGAGGTGCCCGACGCCGCGGCCGCCGAGGCTTTCTACACCGCCGCGTTCGGTCTCGGCGACAGGGTGCAGGTGCGCGCTTCCCAGACGCCGACGAGCGGCTTTCGTGGCTTCATCCTGTCGCTCGTGGTGTCGCAGCCGAGTACCGTCGACAGCCTGATCGGAACCGCTGTCGAGGCGGGGGCGACAACACTGAAGCAGGCCAAGAAGAGCTTCTGGGGGTATGGCGGCGTCGTGCAGGCTCCGGACGGGGCGATTTGGAAGATCGCGACGTCGGCGAAGAAGGACACCGGTCCGGCCACCCGCGAGATCGACGATTTCGTGGTCCTGCTCGGGGTCGACAATGTCAAGGCGACCAAGCAGTTCTACGTCGATCGCGGATTGACCGTTGCGAAGAGTTTCGGCAGTAAGTACGTCGAGTTCGATGCGGCGCCGTCTTCGGTCAAGTTGGCGCTGTACGGGCGGCGTGCCGCTGCCAAGGATGCAGGCGTTCCCGCGGAGGGCACCGGGTCGCACCGGATGGTCATCGGCGGTGGCATCGGGCCCTGCACCGACCCGGACGGGTTCGACTGGGAGGTCGCATCGGTGTGAGCCGGTCGGTCGGGGAACGATCGCGCGCGCATCCTCACTTGGCGTCCCAATAGCACTCCACCACCGCGGTCGTGAACGGGAACCGCACCGGTGTCGGCCCAAAGGCGATTCGGCCCGCGTTCTGCGCCGCGGTTGCGATCATTTCGGCGACCGTCGAGGCTTCCTCGGCCGGGCAGTGCACGATTACCTCGTCGTGTTGGAAGAAGACCAGTTCGGCGCGGAGCCCGGCGCGAGCCATCGCATGACGCACGCCCGCCAGTAGCAGCAGGGCCCAGTCGGCGGCACTGCCCTGCACCACGAAATTACGTGTGAAGCGGCCGCGGGCGCGCGTTGCGGAGGTGTTGCCATACTCGCCGAACCTTTCCTCGTCGTGGGAGAGGTCGGGCGATGCGACGGAGACCGGCGGGCAGGTGCGCCCCAGCCAGGTGCGGACCAAGCGGCCTTCCTCGCCGGCGCGAGCCGCGTCGTCGACGTACGCCATCGCGGCCGGATAACGTCGGCGGAGTTCGGCCATGTGAGTGCGGGCATCGCCGGAAGTCTGGCCGTAAATGGCGCCGAGCAGAGCGATTTTCGCCTGGGCACGGTCGCCGCCGAAGACACTCTCCGCCAGCGCCGCGTACAGGTCTTCGCCGCGACCGGCCACCTGCATCAATCCCGGGTCGCGGGAGATCGCGGCAAGTACTCGCGGTTCCATTTGGTCGGCGTCGGCGACTACCAGACGCCATCCCGGGTCCGCGCGTATCGCCTGGCGGATCACTTTGGGAATCTGCAGGGCGCCGCCACCGTTGGTGGTCCAGCGGCCGGAAACCTTTCGCCGGGCAGGTATTCGGGACGAAAGCGGCCGCCGTGTACCCACTGCTCGAGCCAGGACCAACCGTGGGCGGTATACAGGCGGTACAGCGATTTGTAGGCGAGCAACGGCGCTACCGCGGGGTGATCGATCTGCTGGAGCTCCCATTTTCGGGTTGAGGACAATGAGATTCCGGCGCGAGCGAAGGCTCGGATGATGTCGTTGGGCAGGTCCGGCCGGACCCGGACACCCGCCCCGAAGGCGCGTGACACTTCGTCGGCCAACTCCGCCATCCGACGCGGCTCCAGCCCGCCGGGAAAGCGTTCACCCAGTAGCTTGTCCAGCAGTTCGCGATGGACGTCGGCGCGCCAGGGTATTCCGGCTCGGGACATCTCTGTGGCAACCAGCATGCCGGCCGATTCGGCGGCGAGCAGCAGCCGCATGCGCTCCGGATCTTCGGTCTTCGCCGTACGCGCCAGCTGATTCGCGTAGACCTCGAGTAGGGCGTCGAACTCGTCCGTGCCGGGTGGCAGTGGTACCGGGCCGGAATCGAACAATGACGGCTGGGTTTCTGCGGCACGTGCGGGCGCATCCGGCGGGACGGGCAGATTGTGCAGTCGCGCCCAGGCGGCCACCAGCGAGTGGGCCTGGCCCGACTGACCCTGCTCATGGCCGATCAGCAGGGCCTCCGCGGCCTGTACGTCGTAGCAGCGCTCGACCGGCACGCCGACTGCCAGCAGCGGTCGATAGATCTCGGCCGTGGATCGCCAGACCCATCGCTCGACTTCAGGGCGTGCGCGCACCGCCTCGGCGAGCGAGGGCTCGCGTAGCACCGGTCCGGCGGGCCGACCGTACTGATCGAGCGGACACAGCCGGGCACCTCCGTCGCCCGTTTCCGCCACCGCCCATCGCACGTTCCCGAGTCTTGCACCGTTCGACACCTACCTCTGGAGCGGCCTCGAGGGACTCGACAATCCCAGGGGGCGATGGCGTTGACGGTAATCGCCTCGGCGGCGGCGGTCGGCGAGGTGGCGGGTGAGCGTGTGGACGGCCCTGCTGCCACTGTGACGTCGAAGTCCATTGTGGTGCACCGCAATCGGCGTGCAGGCGGATGAGTAGGGGATTGAGTAGTTCGGTCGATGTCGAGGGTGATGGCTCGCTCGTACCGTTCCGGCATGACTAATTCTCAGCGGGTGATCAGAGCAGTTTTCGCAGTGGTGATCGCGGCGGCCGTGCCCATGGGGTTCGCTGGATCGGCGCAGGCGGAGGAGTCCTTTACCTGGGAGTGGAAGAAGGACCAGCATGCAGGGGACTGCACCATGTTCGCCGGAGCCAAATGGACGTTGAACGACAAAGGAAAGGCCGAATTCGAGGCTGTCGTCACGAGCGGGGGCAATTTCGACGCCTGGCTGATGTGGGTGCAACTGCGCGACGATCGGGGCAATGTGCTGGGGTGGATGCGCAACGCCGATCGGTTTGTGCCGGATCCGGGGGACCGCCGGAAGTTCGTGATGGGCCTGGACGATAACTCCCAGCGGTATGTGTGGACCGCTCACGGCGAGTTCGACAGCGTGCTGTGGCCGAAGCTCAGCCAACTGCATCTCGACAATCGATGCTGACCCATGCGACCACGGCACCGGGAGTAGGTAGATCCCATCGATTCTCACCTGGCAAATCCGCGTAGTCGAGTACCCGTGTCCGCGTGCTCGACTCGGCGCAAACTCGGAGATAACACCGCGGCTGGCTGGGAGGAGGTGCCGCGTGCTCGACTCTGGTGCCACGGCATCGCCCGGGGGGCGCGGTCTGCAGCGGCCCCGGTTGCTGCGCCGGATGGCGAACGCCGACGTCACGGTGGTCATCGCGCCAGCGGGATCCGGTAAGACGCACCTGCTCCAGCAGTATGCCGCGATCGGCGGTGAGCGGCTGGCCTGGTATCGGGCCGATCCGGACGACGTCGACGCCGATCGTTTCTTGCGGCGGCTGCGGGCGGCCTCGGAGAACGACCCGCGAACCCTGATCGTGGATGATTTCCATTTCGTTGTCGGCGGACCGGCCGAGTCGGCCTTCGAACGGTTCGCATGGTCGGGCGGTTCGCCACGCGTGCGCGTCGTGCTCGGCTCCCGGGTACGTCCCACCATCAATCTGATGCGCGCCGAAATCGGGCGGGTGACAGTTCTTTCCGGGGATGATCTGCGGTTCCGCTATTGGGAGGTCGAGGAGCTGTTCGCGGGCGTGTACGGCCGTCGCCTACCGCCGGACGAGGCGGCGGCGCTGTCCCGGTTCACCGATGGCTGGGCGGCGGGTCTGCACCTGTTCCACCTCGGCACACAGACGCTCGGCGCGGGTGCCCGGCGCGCGGCGATCTGTGCGCTGAGCGGTAGGGCGCGCTATCTGCAGGGCTATCTCGCCCGCACCGTACTCGGTGAGCTGCCCGCCGAATTATGTGAATTCTTGCGTCGCACACAGGTTTTCGAGACGCTGACCGCCGAGCGCTGCGACCGCCTGCTCGGTCGAAGCGATTCCGCGGCGCTGCTGGCCGAGTTGGAGCGGCGCCAGGCCCTGACCAGTTCGGACGATGACGGCCACAGTTTCCGCTACCACGAGGTACTGCGCCAGCATCTGGCGTCGGCGCTGCGCGAGGAACTCGGCGCGGCCGAGGCGACCCGCTGGTGCCGGAAGGCCGCGACCCAACTCGAGGACGAGCACGCGTATCCGGAGGCGGCGCGGCTGTTCGCGCGCGCGGAACACTGGACCGAGGTGGCCAGGCTGCTGAATACCTATGGGGCGAGGGTAGTCGGCGATCCGCAGAGCCCGGTGTGGTGTGCGGGGCTGCCGACATCGGTGGTCGAGCAGGATCCCTGGCTGTCGTTGGCGACCGCGCGTCGGGAGGTGGCGGCCGGAAGTCTGCGGCGGGGGGCCGAGCGGTATCGGCATGCCGAGCGGTTGTTCTCCGAACCCGAGCTGCGTGACGCGGCGGCGCGAGAACGGCGGCTCGTCGATATCTGGCTGGCTGCCGCGCCCCAGGCCGAACTGCACTGGCTGGACCGGATCCGTGCGGCGTCGATGCGTCGCCCGCTGGACTATGTCGACTATGACATCGGTTGTGCCGGTGACGCTTTCGCGCAGACCTGCGCGCTGGTGCTGGCCGGTCATGTGCGTCGCGCTGATCAGCGCGCCCAGCTGTCGGTCAGCGACGCGGCGGACCCGATACTCGAGCTGTGGACGCAGTTCGTCGGCATGCTCGCCGCCATGGCCTGCGGTGAGAACATCGGCACGCGGATCGAGCAGCTGGCGGGTGAGGCCGAACGCCTCGGCGCGACCGTCGTCATGCGGCAGTGCCGCGTGTTGTCGCAGCTCGGTGCTGCTTCCAAGATCCTTGCGGAATGTGATGCCGCGGGGGATCAATGGGGAGCCGTGCTGGCGGCGGCGGTGGCCGCGTATGGGGCGCTGGTGGCGGGCGAGTCGTCCATGCCGCTGTGGCAAGCGGTTGCCGAACGGTGCGCCCGGCTGCGGGCCGATACGCCGATGGCGTGGGCGCTGGCGTTCGAGGCATTGGCGGCTGCGGCCGAAGGTGCGGGTGCCGCCGAAAGCAAGGCGACCCGCGCCGAGGCATTCGCCCGGACGACCGGCGTCCCCGGTGCCCGCGCCATCGCCCTGCTCGCCAATGCCGCCCGGACCGACATTGTCGCCGCCGCCCCATTCGCCGCCGCCCGCGCACTCGCCGCGGAGATCGGGATGCCGCTGCCGCAGACACTCCTCGACCGCGTTCGCGACGCCGAGCCGGCGGCGAATCCCGCTGTGGTGCTGCCGATTTCGTACGACGCGGTGCTACGACTGCGCTGCCTCGGCGCCTTCGTCATCGAGGTGGACGGCACCGAATTGGATCCGCGGACGCTGCGGCCACGGGCGGCCGCGACTCTGCGGTATCTGTCGATGCGGGCCGGGCAGTGGGTGCATCGCGACGATCTGGCCGCGGCACTGTGGCCGGATCTCCCCGCGACGCAGGCACGGCAGAGCCTGCAGGTGAGCGTGTCGGCGGTGCGGGGCTTTCTCGAGCCCGGCACCGGCCGCGGCAAGTGGACGCTGCTGATGCGGCGGGGCGAGACGTATTCGCTTGTCCTGCAGGGGCGTAGCGCCGCCGATGTGGTCGCCTTCGAGACATCGCTCGAGACCGCCCGATGCGCACTGCAGGTCGGCGACGAGGACCGCGCACACAGCGCGCTCACGACGGCGCTGGCCGAATACCGCGGCGAACTTCTTCCTGCCGATGGGGCCGCCGAATGGGTGGTGGCCGAACGTGATCGACTGCGAACCCAGGCGTCCCTGGCCGGTGTCACCCTCGCCGAATTCGAGTTGGGGCGCGGCCGGGCTGCCGCGGCGATCGATGCGTTGCGGCGCAGCCTCGGCATCGACCCCTATTTGGATCGCGCCTGGCGCCTGCTGATTTCGGCCTATCAGCGCGCGGACGATCTGGCCGCCGCGGAGCGCGCTCGCCGCGATTACGCCAAGATGCTCGCCGAATTGGGTGTTCACACCACGAATTCGGTCACCGTCCTTGCCGGGCCAGTTCGAACGGGATATGCGCCGGGCACATCGCCTCGACCGCGCGTGCGATCCGCTGCCGGGTGACCGTATCCCAGCGGTCGGCGGGTACCAGCACGACCAGGCGCGGCACGGGCTCACCCGGAGCGGTCGTATCGGGAGTGCGGGACCACCGCGCCCCACCGCTTTCCACCACCTCCACTTCGCAGTCGCAGACCCTGCGGATGTGCTCCCGCAGCGCCATGACACCGCCGCGGCGGGCGTGCAGGCCGACCGCGGCCGCGACAACGGCACGCAACCGTTCGGGCGGCCACTGTTCATCGGTATCGGCATCGACCCAGCCCGCCAGCCAGCCGAGGAAGTCGGCGGGGGCGAGCGCGGGATCGATATAGGTGTACAGGGCGTCGAGAGTGACGAAGACCGGGGCGAGGATATCGTCCATTCCGGCCGTCCAGCGCTGGACGAACGGGTCGTCCAGGTAGATGCCGGGCAGGAATTCGCCGAGCGGATGCGCCGACGGCAGTCCGGCGACGGTGCCTCTCATGACGTCACCTTGATCTGATGCTCGAAGGAGTACACCAACCCGTTGGGCGGCAGGGCGATTCGCTGAGTGGCCTCGCCGCGCGTTCCATTGATCGGATCGGCGGGGTAGAGCCGCAGGTCGTCGATCTGCTCGACGCCCTCGACGCCCTGCAGTACCGCGTACAGCTCGCCGGCCTGCACCGCTCTGCCGAGCGGCCAACCCTGGCCGCTCGGGCCGGCTGTCACCGGGTGC
The DNA here is from genome assembly GCF_050955995.1 of Nocardia sp. CA-119907. NCBI lineage: Bacteria > Bacillati > Actinomycetota > Actinomycetes > Mycobacteriales > Nocardiaceae > Nocardia > Nocardia sp. CA-119907. Next base: position 7,440,492 of record NZ_CP192091.1, on the reverse strand, counting down.
AGATAGCTGTTGAGCGCTCGGATCGCATCGGCACGAACCCGGCCCGGATCGCTGGTCGCGCGTGCGCGCACCGCGCAGACCACGGTCACCCCGCGATAGCGCGGTGGTTCGACGACCAGGCGGGCGCCGATCATCCGCCGTTCGTCCAGATACGAGACGACGCGCTGGAGCAACTCATCGGAAGGCTGTAGCCGCTCGAACGGTACCGTCGCCGCCTCGTCGCTATCGATCTCCGGAACGATCAGCACCCGAACCACCGCCGCGTCCTGCCCTGTGCCCGCAAGGCAGTGGGCGCGCGCGACGCGCGGTGAGGAAGCTAAGGCGAGTAATTCGTAATCCCTTGTGGTGACGGCACGTTCGCGGGTGCGCAGCATCATCGGCGCGCGCAGTTTCGCATTCTCGACCGTCTCGCCGTCCACCCCGCCGGTGCCGGGTCGCCGGTTCTCGATGCGGGTGACATAGGGCAGCGAGCTGCGCAGTGACCGGACGGCGCCGCGCGCCACATTGCCACGACGTCCGCCGCCGGTCCGGTAGACCGGTACCCGGATCGGTGCGCCCTTCGGCGGCACCGCACCGTATCGGGTGATCGAGCCGTCCGGCTGGCGCACGGCGGGGCCGAAGACGATGGTGCCCGCGACGGCGTCGAGGGTGAAGTGTCGATCATCGGGTCGGCTCTCGCCGAAGTGCTCGACCCGGGTCCACCGTTGCCAACCATCGCCCGCGGCGACTTCGACGACGATATCCTCGTCGGGTTCGGCGACGACCGGTCGTTGTTCGAGCGGAAACTCCTGTGCCGGAACGCCTTCGGACATGCCGATGATCTCGTCGCGCACGACCTCGGCGTAGCTGGCATCGACCGTGCCGCCGATGGTGAAGGCGGAGGCGGCGAATACCCGCGGTGCGGCGGTATACGGCGGCTGGCCGGGGCGTACCGGCACCACCCGGCAGCGCAGCCAGCCCGCCGTGCGCCGTTGGATCGGTGATGCCCGATGCGTGGGTGGCACATGCAGGACGATATCGCCGGGACGGTTGAGACCGCCGGTCCCGTCGCGTTCGAGTTCGCAGCCGACCCAGTGGCGTCCGTCCCAGGCCTCCCACAGCAGCGGCGGTTGCCGCGGATCGACGCCGACGCCCTCGACTCGGCAGTCGAATCGCAGGACGACCGCGCAGGAGGGCACCGGATTCGACAGGCCGAGGTACATCGTGTCGTCGGGTAGGGGAGTGGGGGAGAAGCAGGCGAATTGCGCGCCGGTGGTCAGCTCGTCGGTGCGGTCGAGCACCGGCCCATCGGCTGCCCCGGTCGCGATCGCGGTCAGCGTGCACGGCACGATCGGCAGGTCGCGGCTGGTCGCGAAGACGACGGGTTCGATCGGCTCGCTTCGCCATTGGTCGGGTCTGCTGATGTTCTCGCGGTCGGTGGCGGCCTGCGTGCCGACGGGCACCAGCACAACCTCCGCACGCGGTGCCGACAGCCAGAAGGTGACCGGGACGGTGGCGGCCGCCGGTGGGAACAGCCGGATCCCGAGCAACTCCAGAAACTTCAGATAGAGCCGGTCCGGTACCCGATTGAGCCGGTAGAGCAGTTGGTCGACCACCATGGCGTAGGTTTCCAGCAGGGTGACACCGGGATCGGAGACATTGTGATCGCTCCATTCCGGACAATGCTGCTGAACATAGCGTTTCGCGTCATCCACCAGCCCCTGGAAGCTGCGGTCGTCGAGGTTGGGTGCGGGCAGCGTCATGACGCACCTTCCGACTGTTCGGCGTGCTGTGGGATGACATAGAACGGGAATACGAGGTTGCGCGGGTCGTTGCGACCTCGGACGCGGTACCGGATATCGATGTAGAGCGTTCCGCTGTCCACATCGTCGAAGCGCACCTGCACGGTATCGACGTCGATGCGCGGCTCCCAGCGTTCCAGTGCGGCCCGCACCTCGTAGACGATCTGCCCTGCGGTCGCGGCGTCCGCTGGTGCGAAGGCGAATTCATGGATGGCGCAACCGAATTCGGGACGCATTGGGCGTTCGCCCGGTGTGGTGCCCAGGATCAGGCGGATGCTCTCCTTGATCTCCTGGTCCGCGCCGACCAGTGCGATGGCGCCGGTGTAGTCGGTCCGCATGGGGAAGAATGCCCATCCGGCGCCGATGAAGTGTTCGGACATGACGGTCATCCTCCGATCAGGACGGTCGGGCAGCCCATGGCGATCGGTGCGCCACACGCCGACAGATCGCCGACGCGCGCGGCGGGCATCCCACCGATCAAAACCGTCGGACAGCCGGGACCCGCGATCGCCGACGGTGGGTGCACGGTCGGTGGCGGAAATGAACAGATATGCGGTGTGCCGACGGTGGCCGCGGGCATGCCGCCGATCAGCACCGTCGGCACGCCGGGCGGTCCGATCACACCGGGGTGCGCGGTCGGATCCGCGACGCGAGCGGCGGGTGGCATATCGACCACTTCCTTTCCGTCCTCAGTTGATCCGGACCATGGCCGCGCGCACCGTCGCGGTCGCTCCGGCCGTCAATTCCGCGCTGGCACTGCCGTTTACCGATACCGTCGTGCCCCGAACCTCGACACCCGTCGCGCTGGAAACCTTCACCGCACCGCCGCCACCGTCGAGGGTGATCCCGGACTTCGCCCCGAGTGAAATGTCATTGCCGGTGAGTTTCAGGGTTCCGGTGCCCGCGTCGACCGTGACCCCATTGCGGGCCGAGACGGTGACGGTTCCGTCGCTGTGCACGGTGATCGTCGTCTGCTGCTGGTCCAGGTCGAGCGTGAGTTTGTGATCACCGGTCGCCACATGGACGCCCTGTGCACCCGCCGACTGCTCACGGAATTCGATGCGATGGCCGGTGCGGGAGACGATCGAGCGCCGGTTCACCGCGCCGCTGGTGCGGTCCACCAGATCGCCCGCCCCGGTCGGGGGTGTGTCGATGCCGTTGTACAGGCCACCGATGACGTACGGACGTCGAAAGTCCCCGTGCTCGAAGGCGACGAGTACCTCGTCGCCGACCTCGGGCAGGAACAGCGCCCCGCGTTCGTGGCCCGCCCCATGCTGCACGGTCCGGGCCCACACGCTGACGAAACCTTCGGCCAGCCACGGAAAAGTGACCCGGACCCGGGCCATATTCGCCGGATCGTTGTTATCGCTGACCTGTCCGATCACCACACCGGTGAAGGCCCCACGCGTCGGATTCTGTGCCGCACCACTGACCAGCCCGGCGAGTGTGCGATCGCGACGGCCGCTGACAATGACGCTGGTCGTATATCCGGTCTCCGGATCGAAGGTGTGCCGGGACGCGGTCACGGTGTACTTGCCCTCGAACGGTTTACCGGCATTGGCCAGCGCGACGGCAGTCCCCGCGCGCACCTTCGGGTTGCCGCGCAGTACCGCCTCCAACTCCGCGAATCCACTCGCGACCTGTTCGGCCAATGCCTTGCAGGCGACGTCGACCTCGCCCTGGGTGCCGTACGGTGCTTGCGCGCCAACGAGATTCGGTGCCTTGAACAGCTGCGCGAGCTCGTCGGGCCGCACGCCGTTCTCGGCCGCCACGGTTTTCGCCGGGGCGTCGGCGACGACGGCTCGCTTACGCGTCACATCCCAGCCGCGCACCTGAACTCTCGGCACCTGGTCGGCCGAGGTGACAATGGCCCGCAGCCGCAGGACATTCCGGCCCAGCTCCAAGACCAGCGGCTCCTCGGTGGCCTTGGCCTGGGTCCGCGGCGCGGTTCCGGCGGTGGTGGGTTTGCCGAAGTCGAGTTTGCCATCGGTGACCGCCACCTCGACGCCGGTATCGGCCGCGAGCTGGCGCAATAGCTCCCAGTCGCTGACATTGCCCTGCGAAATCTGTTCCAGGACCGGGCCGCCCGCGTCGATCTTGCCGATACCGACACCGGCATTGCCCGCGATCCGGCGCGCGACATCCGCGGCCGACATGTGCTCGAAGCCGGTGACCCGGCGTCCCCGTTGCAGCCGATGCGATTTGTCGAGTCCGCGCACCGTGGTGAAGGTGCCGGTGCCGTCGAACTCCTTCTCGATCGCGGTGACCTCGGCCGAGAGCAGCGGCACCGGGGTGTTCGCCTCATTGGAGGCGACGCCGAGTTCGACCGCCGCGCCGATCGTGATATTCGCCTTCTCCAGCACAATGTTCTGCGGGTCGCGGAAGCGCAGTACGAACAGGTCTGGTGCGCTGCGATTGTCATCGACAATGCCCTGGGCGAGCAGTGCCGCGATATCGGCGGGCAGTGGCGTCCCGGCGATGCGCACGATCAGCTGGTTGGTGAAGTCCTTGGCGGGCATGATCGGTTACCCCAGCTCTTCGGCGGCCGGGATGAGTAAGGTCCTGCCGGGCCGCAGTCGCATCGGGTCATCGATATCGTTTGCCGCGGCGATGGCGCGCCAGCCGGCCGGATCGCCGTATTCGCGCCAGGCGATCGAGGCGAGGGTATCGCCCGCGATGACGGTGTGCACCGTGTGTGCCGTCAGAGCGCCCGAGGTCGGATTCTGTTTGGGCTGATCGGCGGCGATCTCCTCGATGGTGACCGTCGCGGTGCCGCGAATCGGCAGGCCACCGGCGGTGAACAGGGTGTATTTCACGGCCACCGAACTCACATACGCCGTGAATCCGGTCAGCCCGCCCCAGTGGAAGATCACCCACGGCGGGCTCGACTTCTTCTTGTCGTGGCTCTCATCGGTCGGCACGCAGCAGGCGAACAGCCGCTCGACGGTATCGACCACCTTGGTGTCCTGCTGTGGGCCCGCGTCGAGGAACATTTCGAGGGTGAGTTTGGCGGGGTCGGCGCCCTTGAATTCGGGTACGCCGCTCTTCTTATTGCCCTTCTGCGCATCGCGATTCCACTTGGCGGACTTGGTGACCGACAATTCCTTGGGATTGAACTGGAAGTCGATCTGCCCGCGCCGCGGGCCCGGTTGCAATGAACCCTTTTCCGCCGGCGGGTCGCGCACCTCGAGAAATGCGTGCTGCAATTTCGGTCTGCCGCTACCGGATCGGGGATCACCGGTGCTGCTGGCCGCGAAGGCGATGGGCGCGGGCATGTCAGGCCTTTCCCGGTTCGATGAAGCCGTGGTGGGTGATCTCGATGGTCTCCACGGCGACCTTCGGTGATTCGGCGTTGAGCGAGGGACCGGTCCAGCGGACCGGCATCACGCCGAGCAGACCCCACTGCGCGACCACGGTCCCGTCGGCGGTCATGGCCCGGATCTGTCCCGTCTTCGCGCGCACACCCGTTGCGACACTGCCGAACCAGGCGGCGACCTTCGCGGTATCCGGGGTGACCGGACGGCTCAGTTTGATGGTGGAGAACTTGATTCGGGTCGGCAGCTGCCAGACGTAGCCGTTATTGCCGCCCTCCTCACGCTGTTCCATCACCACTTCGCAGCCGAGGCCCTCACAGCTGTTGAACGCGCCGAGGCTCATATTGTCGATCGTCACGACGAAGCAGACGCTGACCGCGGGGTCGAGATCGGTTGGCATGACGGGGCTCCTCGGGTGTCAGCGGGTTCAGAGGGTGAGGTCGAGAGCCGTGCCCGCGCGCTCCCGGTCGAGGCGCAGTTCGGCCTTGAGCTTGCGGACGATCGGCTCATACAGGCGGCCGACGAGTGCGTCGATATCGGTGGGGGAGGTTCCGGTCGGCGTGGCTGTCTCGTGGGTGGGAGTCGGGCTGGCGGATATGGAACCTGTCGACGCGCTGCTCGGTGGCTCAGCGGTGTGGGGTAGCAGGGACACGGTGGGTTCGGTGGTCTTCGGCGGTTCGCTGGTGGCGTTCTGCGCGGATGTGGCGGCGGCCGGCGGTGGTGCCGACGCCGTTCGGTGCACGGTTCGCTGCAGTTGCATCACGGACCACACCGGCGCTTCCGGGACAGCACTCGGCATCGATCCCGGCGAGAAACTGGGGCGGGTCGCGGGCGGAGCACCGGCGGTAGTAGGTGCGTCGAACGGACCGGACTCGGACGCGGTTGTGGTCGTGCGGCGGGAGAAACCGGTCGAGCTGCCGATCTCGATGATGCGCTGAAGGCCGCGCGCCGTGTGTGACGGGTCCACCGCGCCGGGACGCGGGCGGGACGCGCTGGTGCGCGGTCCCGATGCGGGTGCGTTCGTCGCGGACAGGCGTTGTGCCACGGCCGGAGCGCCGAGGGCGAGACTTGCACTTTCCACCGGCTGCCATACCACTGTGCGCTGCACCATCGTGGGCAGGGCGAGCGTGCCGACTGTTCCGACAACGTGGGGGACGGCGCCCCTAGTTGTGCTCGAGGGTTCGGTGGGTGTGGGCTCCGATGCGGAATGGATCAGTGGACGCGGAGTCGCTGGGGTTGGCGAGTTGGTCTCGAACGTCGGGGAACCGCCGCGGTTTTCGAGGACAGCCGACTCGGTTGCGGTCCGTGGAACCGACGTCCCGGCGTGGGATGCGAGTGGATCTGCCGAATGCGCAACCGGATCCCGAGTCTGGCGTTGCAGGGCGCGCGTCGCTAGTGATGGTGTGACGAAGGACAGTGACGTGGTGGATGTAACCGATTGGGCCGCACTTGATTCAAACCCGAACGCGGTGCCGGATCGCAAGCCTGACGCGAGGTGGGACTCATCCTGAGGTGTAGTCCGGTTGGCGGACTCGGACGCCGTTTCAGCGCTTGGGTCGGGCCGGTTGGCGGACTCCCAAGTGGTTCCATGTCGTGTGGCTGCCGCAGACCAGTCGGCGGACTCCGATCCGGCTTGCGGGCGCGTGGTGATCGTAGGCCATGGGGAGGGCGCGGGGGAGGCTTCAGGCCGCGAGGCGGCGTCGGGAGGTGCAGCGGATGCTGGCATTGGGTGCCCCACCGAAATAGCCGAATCGGTTGCTCCGATGGTCGGCACAGATTGTCCGGACTCGGCTGCCGGCCCGACGATTTCGGAGTGATCGTCGCCAGCATCCGCGCGCTGGATCGTTGTCGACTCGGCGGCAGCCGCGGCATCGGGCATCGTCGGCGGCAGGTCCGGCGTGGTTCGCGCGTCGGCAAATGGTTCGACTGCGCGATGGGTCGAGTCGTGGGTGTCGCCGAGGTGGGTGCGCTGGACAGCGGGCATCTCGGCAGGCGGCAAATATGCTCGGGCAAAATCGCTTTCGCCAGTAGACCGTTGGACGAAGGGATCCGCTGGCGTCGAGTGCGCCGGTCCGTTGGCTTCCGGCAGAGGAGCGCCGAGCCCGAAGCGTCGCGGACGCGGGGCCGACACCGAGGACGAGCGCTGTACCGGCATCGAGATCGAGCGCTGTACCGGCGATGACTCCGGTTTCACCGGCATGCGATCAGGCGGCCGCATGTCGTCGGTCGCGGTGGATATCGCTGGTCCAGCACTGTCCGAACTCGGCGGCAACGACTCGGATGATTCCGAATCATGTTGCGCCACTGAAGTATCAGTGTTCGCTATCGCATAATCCCGCGGCATGGCAATGGCGGCCGGTGACTCCGACGCCGATGGAGCCGGAGGCACAGCGGGAACCGACCGAATCTCCGGTTCGAACATCGGCCCCGCCGATACGAACTCGTTCGAAGGCTGCTCGATGCGGGCGACGGTCAGCGAACCTGCCGAGCCCAGCGGTGCCGTAATTACGCGCTGCACCGGTTCGGGGGCTGCGAATTCGCGCTGCACCGGTTCAGGGGCCGCACGGTCGTGGTCCGAGTGACGCTGCACCGCAACGGGATTGCGATCGAGACCGACCACCAGCCCGGACGGTGCCTCCGGGCTGACCGCATGCACCACCGGTCCCCGAAAGGAGGGATCCTGATGCGATACCAGTCCGTCCGCGAATCGCACCGGGCCGGTGACCAACGGTGGCGCGACAACAACCCGCTGCACTGGCGGCATCGTCCGCCAATCACTGAGCCGCACAGTAGGTTCCGGCAAACGCACCGGCTCGGCGCGCCGCTGGGGCAATAACCGTTCCCACCACCCCATCGCTGATCACCTCCCTCGGATTCGGGTATTGATGCGGTCGATCTCATCGGCGAAGCGGCGCCGGTCCGGATGCTCCAGGTCGAGTATTTCGGCCAGCGGCCAATGGAAGTGGTAGGCGACGTACGAGATCTCCTGGAGCAGCGGGTCGACCCCGTACGTCGCTATTCCCCCACGCGGCTGCCCGCGAGGTCGATGGTGAATTCATGCGCGCACTCCGGACAGGTGACCGCGGCCCTACTGTGTCCCTCGGCATTTATCCGCTGGTACAGATCCTGTAGGAAGGCCAGGTCGGAGGCGAACAGATCCTCGACAATGCCCGCGTGGATATCGGTGAGCGTGCCGAGCCGGGTGATCACCCGCGCGATCAGCACCACCGACAGATATGCGGGATTCTCCCGGACCCGATCGTCGCGCAGCGGCACCAGTTCATCGCGCGCGGTGGCCAATCGCATGGTGCCCGTGCGGTGCACAGTCCCCGACGGATCCAGATAGCCGCGGGGCAGGACGAACGGGAATTCGGTGCGCATTACCGGCTCCGGCGCGGACTCGGCCCGCGCGTCCACCGCCACCGCGCCGAGCCGCTCGACCCCACTGTGCACGCGCCGCATTACTCGACCTCGAGGTTCTCGTAGGTAATGACCAATTTCTCGGTGAGCACGCTGGTATCGCCCGCCTTCAGCGAACCGATCTCGAGCGACTTCGGCCAGGCATTGGTCAGCTTGTAGCGTTTCAGGGCCTGACCCTCGTAGTCGTAGACGATGATGGCCCCGCCCTTGCGCGCGGCGCCCATTTTGCCGAATCGCGAATCCTTGACCCACTTTTCGAAGCTGTTGTCACCGGTGAGACCGCGCGTCAGGGTGACCTCACCGGCCTTGTACCGGCCGGGCAGCTTCTTGATGACGAACTTGCCGTCGGCGGTGTTCTGCTTGAGTTCGATGACGTCCTGTTCGAGTTTGAGGCCCGACACTTCCGAAATCTGTTTGATCACAACACCATCGATCTCCAATCCGAAGGAATGGCCGACCGACGTGTCGAGGTCTGGGAGCGCCATGGTGTCCTACTTTCTGTGGGTGGTCATTCGTTGACGAGGCTGGTGCCGCCGGAGATCTGCGCCAGGCGGAAGACGACGAATTCGGCGGGTTTGACCGGGGCGATGCCGATTTCGCAGACCACCTGGCCCACATCGATCGCCTCGGCCGGATTGGTTTCGCGGTCGCATTTGACGTAGAACGCCTCGTCGGGGGTGAGACCGAACAGCGCACCCTTACGCCATTCGTTCACCAGGAAGGCGCTGATGGTGCGCCGGATGCGCGCCCACAGCGCATCGTCATTGGGTTCGAATACCACCCACTGGGTGCCGTTCAGAATGGATTCCTCCATATAGTTGAACAGCCGCCGAACATTCAGGTACCGCCAGGCCGGATCCGAGGACAGCGTGCGCGCACCCCAAACCCGGATTCCGCGACCAGGGAAGGTGCGAATGCAGTTGATGCCCAATGGATTCAGCAGATCGTGTTCGGGCTTGGTGAGCTGTACACCGAGGGTCAGTGCGCCGCGGACGACCTCATTGGCAGGGGCCTTGTGCACACCCCTCGATTCGTCATTGCGCGCCCAGATCCCGGCGATATGGCCGCTGGGCGGAACGAAGCGACCGGTGCCCGCCGACGGATCGAAGACCTTGACCCATGGGTAGTACAGTGCGGCGTATTTCGAGTCGTACCCCGCCTTTTCGACGCGCCACTCCTTGACTTGCTGCGGACCGAGCGCGGGCGGCGGATCCAGGATCGCCACCCGATCACCCATCAGCTCACAGTGCGCGATCATGGCGAGCTGCACGGCCTGCACCGACTCGAGATCGATCGCGCCCTGCTCGTAGGCGCTCATGAGATCGGGCACCGCGACCATCGTCACCTCATCGATCGCCTCCAGCCCGGAGAAGCCGGTCCGATCGTCGACATCACCGACATAGTCCTCGGCGCAGACTCGATCCGGCGTTGGCTTGGGCGGCGGTGGCACCGCGAGGGTCACGCTGCCGAAATCCGGACGGGCGAGCGCGCCACCGGAACTCAGTTCTTCGATGGTGATGAGCTTCGACTGTGCGCGCACGGCCGTCACCACATTGTCCTTACCGCGTTTGGTGGTGACCGGCCCGATGGTTTCCTCGATCTTCGTGCCGTACTTGACCAGGATCGTGAACTGATCCTCCGGCGCGCCATCACCCGCCGCCGCGACCTCGACGGTGATATCGGGCTTCACATCGCCGGGATCCAGGGCCGCGACCCGATACCCGCCGACTACCGCCTGGCGCACCCCGACGGGAAAGTCCTTGTTTACCTTGCCATTTCCGTTGCCGTCCACGCCGACCCGGATCACATAGCAGGCGCCACCCCCATTGGCGAAGAACCCGTACACCGCGTGCGCCAGATAGCTCCCATCGACGAAATCGCCGAACTGCTGACTGAACTGGCTCCAGTTGGTGATGAACGTCGGCGCGTTGAACGGCCCGCGCTCGGCGAAGCCGACGAAGGCCGCCACCGCCGTACCGACACCCTCGATCGGTCGCGACCCGGCCTCCACCTCCTCGACATACACGCCAGGCGACAGATAGGTGGGCATTGGGCCTCCTCGCTTCGGGGTCAACTATTCCCACCTAGCGTCGTACGACTGCCGCTTCCGCAGTACGCCTGTGCGGCGAGCCGATGGGGAACGGCGGATTGCCCGATCGGGCAGTCAGATGCGGAGGCTCGAAGCAGAGCGATGTGCGATGGTTTCGAACGTCTTCAGCGTCGGAGACGGTGTAGGTGTCGTCGCTGTTGTGGTCAGATCTGTCGTCTGCTCCGAAGGCGGCCCAGGGCCAGTTATCGGGGTATCGGGAGGGTCGTCGCTGTCCGGCAACCGGGGATTCGCCCTGGGTAGGTCCCTCAGTGTCTAACCTGGTTTGTGTTTCTGGTCTAATCGCCACGGATTCGGCTTTGCTCGCGTGCCTGGGCGCGTTCGCGCTCGCGCTGCTGGTGTATCGACCGGTTCCGGTCGGCTTCGGCGCGTGCTCGCGCTTGCTCGGCGTCGATCATCGGGGGCGTGGTGTTGCTATTGAGTCCGAGGATCCCCATCATCTGGTGTGATAGCCCATTTTCTATTGCAAGTGCTCGCGCGTTGTCGCGTTCCTGCTTCGCTAGCGTCCGAGCGTTCTCACGTTCTTGCTCTGGAGTTCGCTGCGGCACGGGAGGCGGTTGCCCCTTCTCCCGGTTGTCTTCTCTGGTACGCGCCTGCTCCGGGGGCGCAAACTCTCGCGCTACCCGTACGGCGGCTTCACGTTCAACCCGAGCGCGTTCCTCGCGCGCTTTCTCCTCGCGCGCCTTGCGCGTCCGCACGATTTCACGGATGTTCTCCAGACGCTTTCGAGCACGGTCGGCACGTACCAGCTCGTGCGCTCTGATCAATTCGAGTTGTTTGGACATCAACGATCGGCCGAGCTGCATAGCACGAAGCGCGTCGGCCCTCGATATCACCTGGTGGTGGAACTGGCCCGGGAAATCCCGGGCCAGCGCCTGCATATCCTCGCGTACTTTATCCGGCAGCTTCTCACCTTCCACCGTTTCCCATCGGCTATGCGTGAGCTGACCGGATTCGAGTCCAGCGCGTTCTACTCGTAGTTGTTCGCGCGCTTCCCGTTCGTTGACCCGTCCCGATTTGCGTTCCACGCCGCGCGTTCCCCGACCATCGGTACGGGCTGAATCGAGTCTGCGAGTGTCGCGGCCGATGTTGATTTCGAATTGCCGCACCCACCCGCGTTCGGGGGTTTCGCCTTGCTCGCGAGCCCGGCCGAGTTCGAAATATAAACCGCGTTCGTATCTCGATAATCCTCGACGTATGTCGTCGTACTCGTCGGGCACGGCGAATTACCCCCCTGGTCACACTTTTACACTGCTCTGCGGGCGTTCGAAATGCTGTAGTTGATCATTCCGGGTCCGTCACTGTCGAACAACCAACTCTTCGTCAGGGAAATCAGGTCACTACCGCTACCATTGGAGTACTGCACCCCCGGACCGAAATCGGTGTAGAGCGGAGCGCCCGACTCGGGATAGTTGGTCCATGTAGCATCGCTGTGCCGTCGTATATGGCATTCGCCGAGAAATCGGATGAATTGATCAGCGTTATCATGGTTCTCTCGGGCGATGAATCCGTTCCAATCGCCGAACAGTTGTGCCGCTGCTTCGATGATGCGGGTCAACAGCGGTGGTTTCCACCATTCGCCATCCGGGATCCCGGGGAGTGTTTCGGTGAGAAATTTCCGTACCTGCGATTCCATCTGTTCGGACGCAACCCAATCCAAGAACGCTTGGGTTTTGTCATCGAATTCGATATCGAAACCGATCTGTTCGTCACTTCCCACGCCGATACCTCCGTATGGTCGTCGCTGCCCGTTCTGTGTCAGTGTCTCATCGCATGGTTCCTCGATATCGCGAACGCTGGTCAGCTGGATCGTGATTGCGTCGGCCTTGTCGAGTTCGGCGTATGCGTCGGAGATCCAGCCGTCGTCGCCCACCCGGCACAGCGAACCGTCCGCAGCCTGGTAGAGCGGGTCGCTATCGGTCGGAGCAACAGCGAGTTTCTGACGAGTCTCTTCGTGGAAGGCGGCGAGAAGCGCCCGCACGGACGGCGCGATCTCCTGCGAACCACTGCCGCGTCCAGATAGCTTCTGAGGTAACTGAGATCCGTCGAGCGCAGTCATAAGGCGGTGCCGCGGGGCGTGTCGTGCCGCGTTTCGACTGCGCTCGGCGAGTGAGCCGGACCTGATAGCGCGGCAACCGATCTGGACGGGGCACTAGACGGAACGAGATCGGGCAACATCATCACGCTCCCAACGGATTTGGGTGATCGCCTGTACTGAGCAGCGCAGTCCAGTAGTCATTGCGCAGGACATTCCACAGGTCTTCGTGCTGCGGAAGCATCTCCCGTGCGTCGGCCAAATCCGGATACGCGTCGAACATGATCGTTCCGGGTTGCGCTCCGTAGAGCGGCGTCTTCGACGGCACGCGGTAAGCCGTGAAGTGCTCAGCAGGGAACTGCACGCGAAGGACTTGTGGCATACGGGCTGCCAACTGCCACACGGCGATCTTGCGGCCGCCTTCGGTTTGCGTGGTCCGCAACCCATCTCGGCGCATCACGCCTCCCCATTTGTGTGCCCGTGCCGGGGGACTCGACACCCCGGCACCGGGACGATTCGGGCTCTGTTGCCCACTTACGGACGGCATCTGCGAACTGCTCAACCGTTTCCACTGGTAGACCGGAGTACACAACTAGCGGGCCGACGAACGGAATCCGTTGCGGTAATGCCTGATGCTCGTTGGCTATGCCCGGCGTCATGCTCACCAGCGTCGCCCTCGGCGTATTGGATTGATGCGCGAATGCGTCCACAGCTGTTCACATCCGCTCGGGCCGACGCGCGGCGGACACATTGCGCTTAAGCTGGCGTTATGGAGAACGGCGCGATCGTCGGGGCACGACTTCGCCAGGTACGGGAGGCGGCCGGGCTGTCGCTGTCCCAACTTGCTAGCCGTGTTCCTTGGGGTAAGACGACGCTCGCCTACTACGAAACCGGTGAACGCACCGCGACGGCGGACGTTATTTCGTGCTACGAACGAGTATGCGCACCATTTGCCGATGCCGTGACCGCCGTGGAAATGCTGGGGCGTGCAGACGTGGATAGGCGCAGCTTCCTCCGAAAAGCCGCCTACAGCGCTGCGCTATCCGCTACCGGTCTCGTCGCTCAGTCCGACATCGCCCGGTTGATCCGAGTAGACGACACGCGCCTGGTCGGGATGCCGGAAATCCTTGCAGTGCAATCGATCACAGATGCTTTTATCAAGCTGGACGAAGCTCGTGGAGGGGGTGTCGGCCGGACTGCGGTTGCCGAACTCCTGTCCACCGACATTGCTGCCATGCTGCGGGCGCGGTACCCCGACGAAAAGACGCGGATGCACGCGTTTTCAGCCGCCGCTGAGCTGGCCTACCTGGCCGGATTCAAGGCGCACGACTCAGGCGATGACGGCGTGGCGCAACGGTACTTCCTCGGCGCGCTGAGGCTGGCCGAAGAGTCGAAGATGCCTGGACAAGACGCGTTCGTCTTCCGCATTCTTGCCCTGCAAGGCACCGACATTCGGCAACAGAAGTTCAGCATCGACCTTGCCACGGAATCCGAACGCCGCGCAGCCGGGAAGATCGGCCCAGACGCAATGGCACTGTTCACAGTCGCCGTTGCGCGCTGTCATGCCGAATCAGGCAACAAGCCAGAAGCTCTGGCCGCCCTGCGTCGGGCCGATTCTTACATCAACGCAGCGATGACCAGCGAGCAACCGCGATGGATTTCGCTGTGGTGCCCGAACAAAGCGACCGTGGTCGACCAGTCGGCCAAGTCCCTGCTAGCGGTCGGAGAGCTTGCCGCCGCCGAGCAGTACTACCAGCTTGCTACCACTATCTGGTCACCCGATACGCACGCGCGGGTATACGCGCTGACCGCAGCCGAAACAGGGCTGATCCGGTGGAGGATGGGCGACCACACAGGAGCGGTCTCGATGTGGTCACCATCGGTAGAGATCTTGTCGGCGGTGAATTCGGCACGAGCCACGAAGGTATTGGCCAAGATGCGCCGGACGGCACCGCAGGCATTCACCGCCGCAGGAGAGTTGCAGAAGGTCTAAGTAGGCCCCAGTTTCCGATGCTGGGGTCGGTCACCGAGATCCGCAGCGATCCAGCCTATCCCAGTCGGCGGGCCCGGAACCGTCGAGGCTGGCGGTGACGACAATCTTGTCGATATCGCCGGGGCACCGCACCCGGGACAATGCGAATGGCGTCCGGGGGTAGCGCGTCCACGCCAGGCGCGGTCGGCTGGTTGTAGAACACAAAATCACTGTCGGAGCGAACTTTCCCGGCGGACGTGAGCGGCAGCGCCGCCACATCCACCCACCACCACCGCAACCCGAACCTCGCCCGCGGAAATCGGCGCATTCGCACCCTTGACCAACTCCATGACAGCCCTCCCTCGCTACCGTCCCACCGTATCGGCTGGTGGCTATCCGAGCATGACCGGTGATCGGTTGTCCTGGCAGCGCAATGTCCGTCCGCGTAGCTTATCGAGTGCCCATCGTGCAATCAGCGATCGCGGGATTCTGTCTTGCCGCTGGAGTCGGCCGCGGAATCCGAGTCGTCAACGGATTTGGCCAGGAACTCGATGACATCGAGCAATTGCCGCAATGCGGCGCCTTCGATGGTCGAATCCGATGGCTGCGGCGTTCCTTTGCGCTGATTGGCCTGGTGGTCGTAGTCGCGAGCTTCCTTGGTGAACTTGACGCGATTTGCGAGAGGTCCGTCGAAACTCTGTCGGATCGCTGCCGCGACGGCCTGTGGATTCTTTACGCGCGGGTGGCCATCGGCCAATTGCTTGAGTTTGTTCAGCACCGTGTTGTCCGCGGTCTTCCGCTCGGCGGTCTTGTAATCGGACGCGCCCTTGTACAGCATGATCGTGGTCATCCGTCCATAGAGCTGTTTGTCGTCGCGAGACTTGCGCTTCACCACACCGTGGAAATTGTCGAGGAATACCATCAACCATCCGCGCGGGATCACATGCTCGCTCATCAGCCGATCCTCTTTCGCCCGTGTATCAGCGCCCCGGTAGCCCCGCGTTCCCTGGTCGCGGTGTCTGCCGACCTCGCCGACCACTCCCTTCGTCCCATCGTCGGCATAACCCTCTGTGGGCGGCTCGCCTTGATACCCGATGCGCGCCCATACCTGCTGGACGATCAGCGCGAATTCCGCTATCGCGTCCCGCTTTCGCGCCTCGTCGATGTCCTTCGAGTTGACCAGCGCCTCCACTTTGGCCGCTTTTCCGATGATGTCCAGCGCCTCTTGCGCAACGTCACGCTTTCCCTTCTTACGGGCTTCCTTTGCGGCGTTGTGCTGGTGCGGGGCGACGTAATCCTTCTTGCTGGCAATTGTCAGTGTGAACTTCGCGCCCGGCGTCGGCGACTCGGCCTTCACGGTGTGCGCGGTCCCATCCACCGAGAACGATCCCTTGAACACACGGGTGATCGCGGCCTTGCCCTTGGCGTAGGCGGCCTTGCCCTTCTCCTTCAGCCCGGTGGCGAACTTTCCTGCCTTCGAATTCTTCAGCTTGGTCAGGAACTTCTTGCCGTACTTCACCGCGACGCCGATCAGCTTGTCGACCACCCGGCCGACCGGCTTCTGCACCGTCTCCAGGATCTTCTTGATCTTGTCGGCGATGCCGCCGAGGCCGAGCAGGCTGGCCAGGCCGCTGATGAGCATGGGGACGGTCTTGGATAGGGTGCCTTCGATCAAGGCGGCTACCTTGCCGACGCCGCCGGAGGCGATGGATTCGACCGAATCCAGTACCGAGTCGACGAATTCTTTAAGGCGCTCGGCGTTGTCGACGAACCACATGACCGCGTCGTAGATCATCTTGCAGGCCTTGATGAAGGCGGCCGCCGGGTTGAGCAGCGAGATCAGCCAGGTGATGCCGGCGGTGATCACCTTGGTGATCACGAACTCCCGAATCTGGCCCATGACTTGCTCTTTGAGGTCGGTGATCTTCTGTGCGATCCACTTCCACAGTCCCGGAATGCCTTCGGTGACGATCGCCTTGACGAAATCGACGGCGCCCTCGATCTTCTGCATGGCGGGTTCGCCGACGACCTTCACGATGCGTGCGCGAATCGAGT
The DNA here is from genome assembly GCF_050955995.1 of Nocardia sp. CA-119907. Classification (NCBI taxonomy): domain Bacteria; kingdom Bacillati; phylum Actinomycetota; class Actinomycetes; order Mycobacteriales; family Nocardiaceae; genus Nocardia; species Nocardia sp. CA-119907. The sequence goes on along the minus strand of NZ_CP192091.1, from coordinate 7,423,808 downwards.
TCCAGGTGAGGCCGAGCAAGGAAAGTAGCAGCGTAATAATGCCTTTGAGGTCGAACTTGGCCGGGATCTCGATGCCGGCTTCGGCGAGTGCGCCGAACAGCCAGCCCTGTAGGCCCTTCTTCAGGTGCGTCCCGATATTCGACATGAAGTTGGTGATGCCCGCCTTGACCGCGTTCACGAAGTTGCCGAGGAAGACGATCGGATCCTTGATGATCTTCTCGACCGCGCCCGCCGCCCGTGCCAGCACCCCGAGCAGCATGTCCTTCAGCTTCTTGATGGTCTCGATCGCGCCGCCGACCGCATCGATGGTTTTGCCGACCAGTCCCTTGTTCTCGTCCTGGAGTTTCTTGATCTCCTCGTCGATTCCGTCGCGAGCCTCGGCGTAGCGGGTTGCCAGGTCGTCCACCAGCGACTGCTGTTTCTCATCGACGGATTTCTCCAATTCGTCGAACTGCGAACCGATTTCGCCGACCGCTCGGCCGGCGAGTTTCTGCAGATTCGTCGGCTGCTCGGCGACGAACTTCTGGACCTGGGTGCGCCCCTGCGCGATCCGATCCTTGGCCCGGCCGAGTTCGGTGCCGACAGTGTCGGCGATATCGGCGATGACCGCCGACATCCTGGTCTCGTAGAGCTTCTTGGATTCCAGGAAGAGGTTGTTCGCCTCCGCGGGCATATCCAGGAGCAGATCCTTCACCCACAGGGTCGGTCCGAGCGGACCCGCGTAGCGGCGCAGCTTGTACTGCCACATCCGCTCCTTGTGATCGGCGGTGAACGCCTCCTTGGCCTGTCGTTCGCCGTCCTCGAACTTCTTGGCCACCAAGCCGTCCAAGTCGGCGAGAATCTTCTCGACCTCGGTCTTGGTGGCGGCGAAGATCTTCTTGATCTCGCCGGTGATGCGCGCGCGTTCGGCTTCGTCGTTGGCCTTGGTGGCATCCTTGCCCGCCCCTGCGGCGTGCAGCGTGGCGGCCTTGGCCGAACCCATCGCGGCCAGCCCGCTTTTCGCGCTCGCACCCGCCTGATCCTTGGCCGCGGCGAGGGTCGCGGCTTCCTGCTGCCGGAATTGCGCGGGTGCGGTGGCGTCGTGGGCCCGCAACTCTTGTTTGGCGGCGAGTGCGCCGGTGAACTCGGGCTCATTGGATTTGGCGAGTTGTTCGTCGGTGACCCCGGCCTCGGCCATTTTCGCATCGGTTTCGCAGCTGCCCGCGCCGAGCCGGACCTGTTCGGCGGGTGCGGGTTTCGGTGCTGCCGCCGCGGGATCGGGTGCGACGGGCTGGCGGGCCGGCGGCGCGGCGGGCATCGGTGTGACCGGCTTGTCCTTGGCGACGGAGGTATCCGGTGTCGCCTTGGTGGTGTCGGCGACATTCTTCGCCGAGGCTTCCTTGCCCGCGCCGACCTTGCCGAGCACCTCGTTCTTGACCTGGTCGGCCTTGCCCGAGGTCGCGAATTTATCGGCCTCGTCCAGGTTCTTGGGCGCCTTGGCCGCGATGGCGGCCTTGACCGCGGCGATGAATCCGGCCTTGTCGAAACCGGCGGGTTTCGCCGCCGCCATGGTGGCGGTGTGTGCGGCCTGGGCCTGTGCCTCCTTATCGTCGGCGGGCGCTGTCGCGGCATCTTGGGCCGCCTTGACCTCCTTGGCCGGGGCCGGATGTGCCTTAGCCGCAGCAGATTCCGCCGCGATGTGATCGGTCGCCGCGGCGAATTTCGGATCCTGTCGCGGTGTCGTCGGTGTCGGAGCGACCGTGGGCGGAAGATATGCCGACGCGCCTTCGCCCGCGCTGAGCCGCTGGGCGAACAGGGCGGCGACGGCGCCGTTGCCTGCGGTGGCCTGCAGCCGCTGCATCGCGTTCGCGGTGCCGACGGTCCGCACCGGAGTCGCCGGATTATGCGGGGGACGAGGCGGTTTCGGCTTGCGGGCGGGCTCGGGCATGATCTGACTCCGATCGAATCACCGGCCTACGCCGACTCCTCTTCCTCGTCACTTTCGGCGCGCTGGACATACGTCTGCGCCGTCGGTTCCTCGTCCTCCTGTTCGGCGGGCGCTTCGGTTCGCTGGACCTGCGCGGATCCATCGGCACAGCGCTGCACCGCAGGCGCTGCCGATGGCGCGGACATGACCCGGTCGGCATTGGCGACGGCCTCGCGTTCGAATCGGTCCGACGGATCGCTGACCTTCACGCCGCCGCCGGCGTCGGTGCCGTCGACCGGCCCGCTGCGCTGCTGCACCACATGGGTGAGTTCATGGGCGAGGGTGTGCCGTCCGGCGACCGAGGACGGATCGTACGTGTCGCGCTGGAAGACGATATTGGATCCCACCGTGTAGGCATGGGCATTCACGGATTTGGCCGACTGATGCGCGCGGTCGTCGGTGTGCACCCGCACATCACCGAAGTCCTGACCGAATCGGGACTCCATATCAGCGCGCACCTCGGGTTCGAGCGGGGCGCCGCCGCCGGATCCGATGACACCGTGCACCGGCGACTGTTCTTCGAACAACGTTGTGGTACCGGCATTCCCGGCAGTGCGCTGCAATCCGAGCAGTCCGCTCGGTGATACCGCCTCCAGGCGTCCCGACAGCGCCGCGCGCAATTGCGCCGCGGTCGGGTCCTCGACGCGGCTCGACTTGGGGCGAACCGTTTCCTCGGCGGTCTCATGGTCGTGTGCGCGCATGATTCCTCACTTCACGTGTCGATCTTTGTCGGCTGTGTTGTCCGTCGCGGCGTCGTTCCTGGATTGCGGTAGTACGCAGACGTGGTCGTCTTTCACCGCTTCCCGCCACACATAGCCCGAGATGCAGGTATCCGGACCGTAGGTGTGATCAGTGCTGCTGACCCGCGACGGCGCTCGACTGTTCTCGGTCTTGGTGCGGTCCGCGATCGTCTGGGTGACACAGACGTGGTCGCCAGGGGTGGCGAGCCGGAAGACGAAGCCCGTCTTGCACGCCGGCCCCTGTGAGACGGTCACGGTGATCACGGTGTCCTTGGCGACCTCGGTCTTGGCGGCGGGGTCGGTCGATATCACGGTGCCATCGGAGATCTTGGCGTCGGGCTGTTCGATCACCTTGGTCTTCAGCCCTGCCGCGGTCAATGTGGACAGCGCGTCCGCCTGCGGCTTCTTGGTCACATCGGGGACCGGGATGGGCGGGGGACCGGTCGAAACGCTGACCTTGACCGAGGATCCCTTGTCCGCCTTGGATTTCGCGGCGGGATCGGTGGCGATCACCTTGCCCGACGCAACGGTGGCGTTGGACTGTTCGGCGAATTCGGCGGTCAAACCCGCGGCCTGGATCTTCTCGGTCGCTTCGGCTTTCGACTTTCCGACCACATCGGGTACCTCGACCTGTTCCTTACCGCCGCCGGTGTCCCCCGTCCCGCCTTTACCACCGGTGGTGGGAGCCGTGGTCGGTGCGGGACCTGTCGACACAGCGAGAGCCACCTCGGTACCGCTCTCCTTTTTCTGCCCGGCAGCCGGATTGCTGGAGATCACCACGCCCTTTGCGATGGCCGGATTCATCACGTCGTATGGCCGGGGCTCGAATTGCGCCGCTTTCAGGGCGGCCTCGGCATCGGCCAGCTTCAACCCCTCCACATTCGGCACCTCGATCAGGCATCCGCCGTCGCACGGCCCGATCGATACGAACAACTGGACCGGCTCACCGTGCGGCAACTCATAGCCCGCAACTGGTTTCGATTCGATCACCTGTCCCAGCGGCACACTCGGATCGGTCCGCTGCACAATGACCGGTCGATAGCCCGCATTCTGCAGAGTCTGCTCGGCGGCGAGCTGGATCATGCCGGTGGTGCCCGGCACCGTGTCCTTGGGCGGCTCGGGCAGTATTGCGATCAGGGCAAATGTCAGGGCGATCAGTACGGCCGCTGCGGTCGGCACCCACCACGGGAAGATCGGAACCTGATTCCGCACACCGTTGAGCCCGATCGGGGGAGCGCCGTCGGCGGGGCTCACCTGTGCGGTGAAGGCGTGGGATTCGGTGCGGCCGAACCATTTCCGCGATCCGCCGACGAGCACCGGCGTCTCGGCGCTCGCACCCGGTGGCAGGGTGGCGATGGACTGGGGCGGTTGGAAGGTGAGTGCACCGGCGCGATCGGCGAGCACCACCTGCACACCCAGCGGCACATTGCCGAGATTCGTGGTCACCACGGTGTGCCGCGCGGGTTTGCGCCCGCGACTGGTTTCCGGTTGCAGCGCCGCCTTCAACTCGGTGAACGAACCGACGCTCACCGTGCCGGAGGCCTTGTCCTCGACCCTGGCGTTCACCCGGGACCGCGCGCCGAGGACGAACGGCGCCCGCCCGGCCTCGACTCCGGCATCTCGCGGCGGTGCGAACCGGAGCACGGCGGTGACCTTGGCGTCCGGATATACGCTGAGCACAGCGGGTTCCAGATGCGCGAACGGTCGCAGCGGACCGGCGACACCCAGTTCGAATTCCTCCACCCGCGTGCCGGTGTTGTGCACGGTGACTGTGCTGACCACGGCCGCGCCCGGATCGACACTCAACTCGGTCGGCTCCATGGTGACCCGCACTCCGAACCGCTGCGGGCTCGACGGCGTCGCCGGACCGCTCGGTTGTGCGGGCGGTCCGGGCAAGACCCCGGCTGTCTGCGTGCCGACCCGCGTTCGGTTCGGCGGCTTGTTCGCCGCCGGATCCGAGAACGCCGTTGTCGCCCAGCCGAGGTACGCGCGGCACTGCGGATTCACGCAGAATTCGGCATTCTCGGAGTTGGGCTGTCCGCAGTTCGAACACTCGCGCACGGCCTATCTCCTTCCGTCACGTGAGTCGAGTATGCGTGGGGCCGCAGCCGCGAACAGTTGACCGGCGTGACGGCGAAAGGGCAGCCAATGCTGCCCTTTCGGGCAATCGGCACTAGCGCAGCGCTTGGTGGTACTCGCCGAATTCCGTTGCGAGAGTGAGTCTTCCGAGCTTGCGATACTCCCGGTGCACACCGGCGACGAGGTCGGCGGTGCGCAGTTCCCGTCCGGCGTCCGCGGCCAGATAGGCGGCGGTGACGACCGCGGAGCGGATATTGCCACCGGACAATTCGAAACCGCGGGCGCAGAAATCCAGGTCCAGATCGACGGCCCGGGGAATCCGGGTGCCGATGCATCGCTCCCACAGGCTGCGTCGCGCGCTCTCATCGGGCAGCGTGTAGTTCACCACGACATCCAGCCGCCGGGTGAACGCGTCGTCCAGATTCGCCCGCAGATTCGTCGCGAGAATGGCGAGTCCGTCGAAGGATTCCATGCGCTGCAGCAGATAGGCGCTTTCGATGTTCGCGTAGCGGTCGTGGGAATCGCGGACCTCGGTGCGCCGGCCGAACAGGGCGTCCGCCTCGTCGAACAGCAGCACCGCGTTCACACCCGCCGCCGCGACGAAGATGCGCTCCAGGTTCTTCTCGGTCTCACCGATGTATTTGTCGACGACCGTCGCGAGATTCACGGTGTAGAGGTCGAGTCCGAGATCGGCGGCGATCACCTCCGCCGACATCGTCTTGCCGGTGCCGGAGTCGCCCGCGAACAGCGCGGTGACACCCCGGCCGCGCCCGCCGCCCGGTCGCATCCGCCACTCGTCGAGTACGAGTGCGCGCTGCCGGGCGCGCAAGGCCACCTCGCGCAGTTGGTCGAGTACCGGCCCGGGCAGCACCAGATCCGGCCAGCCGACGCCCGGCTCGATCCGGCGGGCCAGCCGCTCGAGGCCGGCTCCGTTCTGCGCGCGGGCGCCGCGGCGCAGATCCGCCGCCGTGACCGGCCGCCCGGACAGTTCGGCATACGCCGCGGCCGCCGCGGCGGCCCGCGCGACCTGTTCGGGGGTGAGTACGAATTGCATGGTCGCGGCCGCCGGGTCGAGTTCGTCGGGCAGCCGGTCATCGAGGGTGCTGCGCCACATTCGGGTGCGGTCCTCGGCATCGGGCGGCTCGATATCGAAGGTCAGCGGCTGACGGATCACCCATTCCGGATCCCACACCGCCGCGCCCACCAATACGACGCAGGTCGGCGCCTCTGCGATCGCCCGGATGAGTTCGGGTCGTTCGGCGAGGACATCCATACCGGCCGCGATCAGCACCGCTCCGGTCAGTCTGGCCTCCAGGACCGCCGCGGACAGCAGCTCCGAATGTTCGGCGACCCGGTGCAGATCGATGATCAGCGCGGCGCGGCCATGGTGTCGCGCGGCGGCGACAGCGGCGGCGACACCGCCCCCACCGGGACGTTCCCGCAGATAGAGCAGCGGTGCCCGGGTGCGCAGGGCCGGGACCAGGCGCGAATCCGCGGTATCGGGGCACGGCGGCGGTGCTGCGATCGCTCGGCGCAGTTCGGGTTCCGGTGTGTCGTCGCCGAGGAGGTAACCGACCACCCGGTCCGGTACACGCAACGTCCGCGACAGCAGTGGCCGGTCCGTGTCGTCGACCACGACCAGACCTCCGTGCACCAGCGCCCCGGTCGCGGCGAATCTGGCGCGCCCTTCGGCCGCGCCGGCGGGTACACCGCAGAGCGAAAGGGCAAGGCCCACAGTCGCTCTGCGCCGAGTCACGTCATCGTTGAGATAGCCGTACAGCCATTCGAATCTGGCATCCACATCGGGAGCGAGCGCGACGAGCAGGATTTCGATATCGAGGGCATCGAGCCCGAACGCGTCCACCACCTGCGCGAGCCGGACGTCCTCGCCCTCGGCGCGGGCCGCCGCGGCCGCGGTCTCGGCGTCGGCGATTCGCTGTGATTCCGGTTGATCCGGTCCGACCGGCTCGTATTGGGTCCGCAGCAGGCGCTCGACCGCGTCATCGGAGAGATACAGACCGCGAAACGGGTCGTCCGGCTGCGGGTCGCCGATGCGACGCTGTGCCACCGCGCGGCGCACCCTGGCCTCGACAATTCCCAAGCGGGCGAGCAGATATCGCAGACCCGACGCGGTCACCGCGGCACCGCCCCTCGGGCGCGGCGTGGCGAATCCACGGTCGCGCCGTCGCGGTCCTGCATGCCGACGGTGACGCCGTCGGTGGCGGGCGGCGCGGCGGGCAGCCGTCGGCCGCCGTCCGCGGGCGCGGTGACGACCAGATCCAGTGAGGGCTTCAACTCCCCGCCGAGTGCCGACCAGACGTCGGCGAAGGAGCGATCCTCCGGCGGTGGCAATGCGATATTCAATGCCACCGGCAATCCGATATCGGCCAGTGTCCCGGTCAGCGAGTCGGCGGGAATCCGGTCGTGGCGCAGGAAGCACCACAGCAGCGCCGAGAGCAGTCGGTGCTCATCCTCGGGGCGCTGGGTCCACGCCGTGATCAGATAGGAGAGTTTGAAATACCGGGGACCCTGATGCCGGTTCACCACGACGCCGTGATCGTCGTACTCGTTGATCAGGCCGCGCTGTCGCCGCCGCAGATCCTCGCGGATGTCATAGAGAAACATATTGACCGTCGGCGAATTGCGCCGTGCGGCCCAGTCTTTGGTCGGTGCGTCGAATAACACATCGACCTCGTTGCGATCGACGGCGTCAGCTCCGATCAGCGTCCGCAGCGCCTCGTCCACCTCGACGAACACCGTGCCACCAGCCCTTAGATCAGGCCCTGGCGCAGCGCGTAGGCCACGGCATGGGACCGGTTGCGCAACTGCAGGCGGCTGGTTATGTCGTGCAGCGCGTTCTTGATCGTGCGCTGCGAGTAGCACAGCTTGGCGGCGATCTCTGCCGTGTCATCGCCCTCGGCGACCAGGCGCAGAATCTCGATCTCCCGGTGCGATAAACCGGTCAGGCTGAGCCCGCGCGGGTGCAGCACCTGGCGCTGCAACCGGCCGACCTGATCGAGCAACCGGCCGAGCAGATCGGGTGGCACCGTGCCTTCGCCGCGCGCCGCGGCACATGCCGCACGGGCCAGGCGCTCGGCCGATGCGTCCTGTCTGCGTACCAGTCCGGCGATCCCGGCTTCCACCGCCGCCGCCAACCCCTTTTCATCGAAATCGGACGCCACCAGTACCGGACGGCAGCTGCCGCGTTGCAATCGGCGCAGCGTCTGCAGGGTGGACTCGTCCACCGTATCCGCGACAACCAGTGCGACCACGGCCCGTGCCGGATCGTCGGCGACGAGTACCTCCGTCCGCGTCCGCAATTGGGCAATGAGACCGGCACGCGAGATCGGATCGCCCGCGTCGACGTAGACAGCGGTTCTGTCCATCGGAGCACACCTCTCGAAATGACTGGGCTTCGAGCGCTCTCGATGCCTGGAACTCGAGCATCCGCGGACTTCTAACCGTGCACTCATCAAGAACTAAACGTGCAGGTCGTTGCCCGTTCGGGCACGGTATTCGAGGGCATCGGCGCAGGTCGGGGGCGGTGGGATCGGCCGCGCTGGCAGTCGTGGCCGTCGCATGGCGTCGGATCGGGCAGGTGCGGCACCACGGACGCGCGGTCACTCTGATGTCCATTCCGCATTCGATAGCGCTGGGGACACCTGGATGAGACCGATTCGACACCACCGCGAGCCGCATCGCCGATCGGCATGGCTCCTCGTTGTGGCGACCACGACGGTCGTGGTCGCCATGATGGCGGCTGCGGGTCTGCTTTCCGGGAATCGGATCGGGTACGCCGGTGCCGCACCGGTCGGCACCACACCGCCCAGCGCGCCTCCGGTCACCGTGGTACCGGAAACCACTGTGCCACTGGTTGTTCCGTCGTCTGCCGGTACGACCACGCGGGCCGAGCCGTCGACCGAGGAATCCACCGGACCGACGACCACAACGCCGACCGACACGACCACCGCGCCGTCGAGAACGACGGTAGCCGCCACAACGACACCGTCGTCGCAGAGTTCGTCCACTACCGCGACCGGCACAGAGCAGACGACTGCGGCCAAGACGTGCGCCAGCACAACCGGACCGCCGACGACGACAGGTCAACCATGCGAAACCAAAGCATCGGCGTGCCCGACCACGACGACGCCGAGCGCCACCACCTCCGCCACCCCGTGTGTGGACGGCCAATCGACCGGTGCCTCCTCGACGACGTCCACTGTGGTGACCACGACGGAGTCGGTTTCGACCACCACCACCACTGACCGCCCGGTGGTGATAGAGGCCATCAACCCGCAGATTCCGCCACCGCCGCCCAACCAGCCCGCACCCGAACGCACGGTCCCGGATGACCTGTCCCAATCGTCACCGTGCGCGGTGATCACCGGCCCGATGGCCAAGGGCCAGTACACGGTTTCGTCGCCGTTCGGCCAGCGCGGCGGTGAATTCCACCGCGGCATCGATCTCGCCGCGTCGGAAGGCACCCCGATCTACGCGGCGCTCGACGGAAAGGTGGTGGCGGCCGGTCCGGCGACCGGATTCGGCAACTGGATCGTCATCGATTCGACGACATCCACCGGTCAGGTCTCGACCGTCTACGGTCACATGTACGACAGCGGTCTGCACGTCCATACGGGCGACGTCGTCAAGGCGGGGCAACACATCGCCGATGTCGGCAGCAACGGCCAATCCTCTGGCGCCCATCTGCATTTCGAGCTGTGGCAGGGTCTGCGGCTGGGTAGCGGTAAGGCGGTCGATCCCGCGCCGATGCTCGAGCAAGCCGCCCCCGCGGCATCGCAGTCGGCGCTGAAGATCGCACACGCGATCGCCGACTGCGCCGTGCGTCCCGGTGCGGGCCTCGCCCCGGGCAAGGTCCCGCAGGAATTCGTGCCGTGGCTGCTCAAAGGTGCCGCCGAATGCCCCAATAGCGGCATTACCGCGCCGCTGCTGGCCGCACAGCTCGAGGCGGAGAACAACTTCCACTACGGTGCGAGCGCCCCGGTATCGTCCACCGGTGCCAGGGGCCCCGCCCAGTTCATGCCAGCCACCTGGGAGACCTGGAAGGTCGACGCCGATAACAATGGCGTCGCCGACATCAACAGCATCGCCGATGCCGTTGTGGCACAGGCCCATTTCATGTGCAGGAACTGGCAGGACACCGCGGCCGGGGTGAACAGCGGCGCGCTGCACGGCGATGCGGTCGACCTCGCGCTGGCCGCGTACAACGCGGGTTTCGGCGCGGTCCAAGCCGCGGGCGGCATGCCGTCCGGCGGTGATTACACCACCCAGACCCGCCCGTACGTGCGCACCATCAGGGAACTCGAACGCCAATTCGCCTCGACCGACTTCAACTCGATGGCCACTGCGGAACAGCAGACCGACCGAGTGGCCAAGGCTGCGCAGGCGGCCAAGCAGTATCTCGGCACCGCGTACGCCTGGGGCGGCGGAAATACCAAGGGCCCCACCCACGGTGGTTTCGACGCGCCCGGGCTGGCGAGCTGCGTGACCTATGTCGCGACCAGCGGCGGCACCACGCTGCCGCGCACCGTCCAGCAGCAGTGGGCCCAGGGGCATGAAATCGCCGTCGACCAGGCCAAGGCGGGCGATCTCGTCTTCAGCGATTGGAATTCGGACGGAACACCGCGCCATGTCGGCATCGCGATCGGCGGCGGACGGATGGTGCACGCGTCGAGCACCGACGGCACGGTTGTCGAGGCCCCCATCGGCGCGGATGCCAAGGTACGGAGCGTCTCATGAGTATCCGCCGAATCCTGTTCGCCCTGCTGATCGCGGCCCTCGGTGTCGCGGCGATCAGCGGATGCGGTGCGACGGTGCCCGGCCTGGCGCTCCCGGCCCCGCTCGGCGCCGCCGATACCGCCGACCCGAATGCGGTACTACGCGACGGCTTTTCGACAATGTTCGGCTGGCGGCCGCAGACCGACAGCTCACCCGATGACGCCTACGCCCGCGCCCGTCCATACCTCACCGACCAGCTCGGCGCCCGTGCCCGCGACACCACCTCGGGCGGGTCCAAGACGCAGTGGAAGGCATGGGCCGACGCCAAGGCGAAGGTCAAGATCACCGTGCAGATCACGACCGACGAACATCCGCCGGATCAATCCGCCCGCATCGATCGCGTGCTGCTGATCGGCCAGGCGATTACCGACGCCGCGGGGAAATCCATCGAGAGCATCGAAATCACGGTCTGGGCAACAGTAGTGCGGACCGAACAAGGCTGGCGCATCCATGAGATGCGCTTCTGAGGAGGCTGCCATGTCCATTCTGCGCTACGCATTCATGGTTCTCGCGTCCCTGGCCGCGACACTGTGCGTCGCCTGTTCCTCGACCCAGACCGGGCACGATGTCGAACCCGCCGATAAGGCGGCGATCGAAACGATCACTTCCGGCCTGCAGACCATGTTCACCTGGCACCCGGGCCCGGATACCAGCAGGCGCGACGCCTTTCGACGCGCGACGCCCTGGCTCTCGGACAATTTCGCGGCGACCGCGACCACCACCTCCGAACGCGGCCCCGGTGTGCAATGGGACGAGTGGGCGCGCACGCGCGCAACCGTGGAAGCCACCGTGCTGATCCTCGGCACCGAGCACGGTGCGGACACCGACCAGCGGATCGACCGGCTGGCGATGATCACCCAGGCTGTCAAGGCGCCCAACGGCACCGTCATCGACTCGATCGACCTCACCGCCAGGGTCACCCTGCGACGCTCGGACAGCGGCTGGCGCATCGATTCGATCGAATTCGTCTGAGCCGCAACGAGCTGTCGAACGAATTCAGTGGCGCCGACGCCCGGCGGATGGGCCACGCGGGCCGGGGTTTCGATGTTCGGGGTGCACGCGCTGTGCCGGGTGCATAGGCTCACGAGGCTAATTGTTCGAAACGCCTGGAGTTTTCTCGATGACGTTGCCGTCGCCAGCGCACAGTCGCGCTCCGCTCACCTCGCCGATCGACACGGATGGACCCCGGGTGTCGCTGTATACGCCGGAGTTCGCGGCGGATCCGCACCGGGCGTATCGGGAGATGCGGCAGCGCTATGGGGCGCTGGTGCCGGTGGACCTGGCGCCGGGGGTGCCCGCGACATTGGTGGTCGGCTATTACACGGCGTTGCGGATTTTCAATGATCCGGACCATTTTCCGGCGGATCCGCGCGCATGGCAGAAAAATGTGCCCGTTGACTGTCCGGTATTGCCGATGATGCAGTGGCGGCCGAATGCTTTGCGCAATGCCGGTGACGCGCATGCCAGATACCGGCAGACCAATCTCGCGGGTCTGGAGAAGGTCGATCAGTACGACCTGCACGATACGGTGGCCAGGCTCGCGGTGCCGCTGATCAACGAGTTCTGTGCCAGCGGGTCCGCAGATCTGGTACGCCAGTACGCATTTCCGCTCGCCTTCGCGGTGTTGAACGCCATGCTCGGGTGTCCCGCCGAGATCGCGCAGCAGGCCGCGATCGGGATGGCGGCGATTTTCGAGGGTGTCGACGCAGAGCGCGGCAATCAGTTGCTCGTCGGTGCGATGTTGGAGTTGACCCAGCTCAAGCGGGTAGAGCCGGGCGACGACATCACCACGCGGATGTTGCAGCATCCGGCGGGGCTGAGCGATAACGAGATGGTGCACCAGTTGGGCACGCTGTACGGCGCGGGCATCGAGCCGCAGCAGAATCTGATCGTCAATACCCTGCTGTTGATCCTGACCGATGAGCGCTTCGGCGGCAGTGTGCTGGGCGGAACCCTATCCACCCGGGACGCGCTCGACGAGGTGTTGTTCAACGATCCGCCGATGGCGAATTTCTGTATCACATTTCCGCGTCAGCCCATCCTGATCGACGATGTCTGGCTACCCGCACATCAGCCCGTCGTCATCAGCATTGCCGCCTGCAACACCGATCCGGCGATTACCGCGAACCAGTACGCGGGCAATCGATCCCATTTGGCCTTTGGTGCCGGACCACATGTGTGCCCCGCGAATTCCATGGCGTATCTGATCGCCCAGGACGCCATCGATCAACTGCTCGACGCATTGCCCGAGATCCGCCTCGCGGTCCCGCCCGATGAACTGACCTGGCGACCGGGCCCGTTCCACCGTGCACTGACCGCGCTACCGATCGCCTTCCCCAAATCGCCGCCACTGCCGCAACCGTCCTAGGACCGACGGTGCCTCCCCGGCGCGCGCTGGTCGTGCCACGCTCGGCCTATGCGACTGAGTATTTCCCTCGCCGACTTCACCTGGCCGGATTCACCTGATGCGATCGGCCCGCGGGTCGACCGGATCGTGCGCGCCGCCGATCAGGCCGGGCTCGACTCGGTATTCGTTATGGATCACCTGTTCCAGATCGGTCCGAACGGCCCGGCCGAACACGACATGCTCGAGGCCTACGCCGCACTCGGCTATATCGCGGCTCGGACCGAACGGATTCGGTTCGGCGCCTTGGTGACCGCTGTCAGCTACCGGGATCCGGGTCTGCTGGTCAAGAGCGTCACGACCCTCGATGTGCTCTCCGGCGGCCGCGCCTGGCTCGGCATCGGCGCGGCTTGGAATGCCGAGGAATCCGCAGGGCTCGGCCTGTTCTTTCCGCCGCGCTCCGAGCGCTACGAACGACTGGAGGAGACCCTGCGGATCGCGAAGCAGATGTGGGCGGGTTCGGAGAAGCCGTTCCACGGAAAGCATTACACGCTCGAACGACCGCTGAACGTGCCCAATGCGCTGACCCGCCCGCATCCGCCCATCATGATCGGCGGCCAGGGCGAGCGCAAAACGCTGCGGCTGGTCGCGCAGTACGCCGACGCCTGCAATCTCTTCGGTCCATCCGTAGCCGCGGTCGCGGCCAAACTCGCCATTCTGCGAGGACATTGCGAGGACGTCGGCCGACCATACGCGGACATCGAGAAAACGATGGTCGCGTACTACTACCCGGACAAACCGATTGCGGAGCAAGCGGATTCGTTCGCCCAATTCGCCGAATTCGGCATCGAGCACGTCGTACTCGGCCGCTCCGGCCCGTTCGTGGACGAGGACATCGAGCAGATCTCCGAATTGGTGCGTGCGGTCAGCGACCTCTGACCATCCGAATCCCTAAGCACCGACCGCAGATCACAGCGCCGCCACCCGGCCGATCAGCGTTGCCGGCCATGACTTCGAGTTGGGCGAAGCGGTGGATGGTCGGACATCGCATAGCACATCCGCGATCGTCACCAGGAGCAGTTCACTCGGCGGCCATGGTTCCGGTGATATCCGTGCGATCGCGGTTCATCCTCGGTTATCTGCTTCAGCTAGCGTGCTCGGTACGCGGGATAAGGAGCCGGGCGCATGGAGTTCCGACATCTGGTTTCATTCATCACCATTGCCGAAGAGCTGCATTTCGGCCGCGCGGCGCAGCGCCTGCATCTCACCCAGCCCAGTCTCAGTGCCCAGCTGCAGAAGCTGGAGAAGTCGCTCGGCGTGCAACTGGTCGCGCGCAACTCCCACGAGGTCAAGCTGACCCCGGCGGGCCGGGAATTCGAGAGTCAGGCCCGCATCGTCGTGGCCCAGATGGACCGGGCCGCCCAGGTCGCCAAGGCGACCGCCGAGGGCCGCGCGGGCACCCTCAATATCGGCTACAACCTTCCCGCCAGCAGACATGTCCTGCCGGACGCGCTCACCAGGATGACCGAACGGCATCCGGATATCGTGGTGTCGCTGTGGGAGAAGCGCACCGGCCCGCAGTTGGCCGCGCTGTCCGACGGCTCGCTCGATCTGGCGCTGGTCTACGGGCACCCGAGCACCCCCGATTTCCGCTATCGGCGACTGCTGCACCGGATTCCGCTGGTGGCGGTGGTCGGGCGCCGACATCGGTGGGCCGATCGCCCCGGGGTGCCCTTCGCCGAATTGGCGGGCCAGGAGTGTGTGCTGTTCGCTCGCGAACAGTGTCCGGCCATGTACGACTCCATCTTTCGGGCCGCGGCGGACACCAGGATCGCCCTGGCCGTCGCGCATACCGCCGATGATCCCGGCGCGACCGCGCATACGGTCTCGGTGCGACCACTCGTCGGATTCGCCTCGCTGCCGCGCGCCATCTCGATGGGTATGGGTGCGCTGGAAGGCAGTTCGGTGGTGGCGGTCAAACTGTTCGATCCGGTGCCGACATTGGATCTGTACGCGGTGTGGCGTGCGGACGAGTCGAACCCGGCGGTCCCGTTCTTCCTGGACTGCATCGATTCCGCCGAACCCGCCCACCTGGATATTGCCAGCGCACTGTCGGCCTGAGTCCTTCGTTAGGCCATGGCGCTTGCCGTTTCGTGGTCCGGCGCAGCGGCTTTCGGAGCGTCTCGGGACGGGCGGATGCCGGAATCCTTCCCGTAGACTCGTTGTCGGACTGGTATGAACCCGTAGCTGGCCACCAACTCTTCACCCAGGAGATTGCCCAGATGTCGCTGGATCCCAATGCCTCCGAGATCGCGCCCGATACCGGAGGCGCCGCGGCGGCTTCCCCACGGATGCCGGAACCCGGGCGCTCCCCGCAGCCGGTGCCGCCTATCGAAACGGAGGGGCTATGGACGCGTGGGGACGATTCGGACTTGGGCCAGTTTTACGCTGGCCGCTCCTGACGCCACAGTCACCCGCCATTGTCGCGGGACTCCAACCGAATGAGACCGTTCGGATCGTCGAACAAGACGATCTCGCGGCAATGTCGGATTACCTGGACAAAGAAATCGAGACCGCATGGCAGCGCAAGGCGGCTTTCGAGTCCAGGGCCTTCCCTCTGGTCACAATGAACGTCGGCCTGCTGACGATCTATCTGACCTTGATGAAGGTACTCGACCTGAAGATCGTGACATCCGGATTCTGGCCGACCATCTGTGCGGTGGGAGTTGTTGTCGCGGCGGCGGTTTCGATTCTCTCCGCGGCCTTCATCGCGATGCCCGCAAACTATCCGGGCTACACTCCGGTGGGCTTTCTCAAGCTCTACCGGGAAGTTCTGGACAACAAGCAGGCCAGTCACCCCCAGCGGGTGGTCGAGGCCAAGATCAAGACCTACGACATCATCTGCGCCGTGAATCAGAGGCGGGCGAAAATGGTGTTCACCTCATTCATTTCCATGTCCGTCCTGGCCTGCCTGTTGATAATTTCCGCGATCGTTGCCCTCTAGGCTCAACCGGCGGAAAAGCTCATTGCCGACTTCCAATGCCAATGTCGGCGCGTGTAGTCGTGATTGTCGCTGTGTCGATTCCATCGCCCGGTGCGGTACGGCTCCAACGCCGAGGGAAACCAGCCCTGGTTGACATCACTCTGCGCATAGTCGTCGTACTGCGTGCTGCAGACCGCCTGTCCGGGTATGTGCACGACCAGTGGCAGCAGACTCGTGGTATCCAATCGTCCGTCGATGGTCACCGCGGTCGAGTCGAAAGCAATCGTTGCCAACACACTTGGTTCGCGCTTATCGCGCAGCTTCCGGTCGATGGCCTCACTGACCCAGACGTACTTGGGCATCTGGGTGTAACCCAAGGCCCGCGCCAGCGCCTTCTCGCCGTTCAGCCGTCGTGCGATACTCTCCTTGAACTCCGTGCCCGCGGTGATATAGGTGCGTATCGCGAGCTCTCCGATGCGCTCACCGGAAATCTGATCGACAAACGACCGCAGCCGTTCGTGATACAGGTTCGCATGGCCCACCAGACGTCTGGGTAGCCGCCAGCTTGCCAAGGCCCCGAGCCGGTCCTCGGCGACGACCTTCAGCCAATCGGCGGCGGCCTGTTCGGCGGCGGTGCCGGAAAGCCAAATGGACCGCGGCAGCGGAACTACCACCGATGCCTGCCTGGATTTGTCGGGGTGGACGAATTCGTTGACCAACTCCTCGAGCATGACCACCTGATAGGGCCCGGTCTGGTCGTCGCACACGATCAGCGCCACGACATCCGAGGTCGCGTCATCGAGGGCGTATTCCTCGCCGGACTTCGGTCGCTGCTGTGTCGGATCGAGATCCTGTCGACGCAGGTAGCCGACGGCGACCTGGGCATGGGCGACGCCGCTGCGTTGTTCCGGTGCGCGCAGCAGAATCACCGGCAGCGCCGAATTGAGGTATCGGCAGACGCATGCACCGAGATTCTCGCCGACCCAAAGGCGTTGCAGCGCAATAGCTACGCCTGCTCTCTTGATGCGGTTCGCATCGGTTTGGAGGCGGTTCGCTTCGGCTTCGAGCTGCCGCGTTTCGGCGGTGAAGCTCAGCCGATGACTCCAGTTCAGATTGATACGTTTGCACAGTGAGTCGGCGTCCAGCACTTCGGGCGGGAGATCGACCGCGCGCAGCGTGGCGGTCAGCATATTTCGGTTGAGTCCCTGCGATGGATACGAGCGACTGAATGCTGCGGTCTTATCGCTGATGCCATGGAACTGTGCCGATGCGCGCCGCGGGACGGCCCCGCGCAGCACCGCCGAGTAATGGCAGACCCACGCCGTAATGTGCGCGCAGGTCATCAGGTGTCCGTCCTGCTCCATGAACGGGACGCCGACCACCCGTTGGGCGACTCCGAAGATCTGGACATCCTCGCCGACTGCGGTGCGGACCTTATCGGCGAGCGTCCGGTCGCCCGCGATCTCGGCGACGGTGAGTTCCGAGGAGACCATCGACCGGCCGATCTTGCCGGGAAACTGCGGTCGCAGAACGGCGTATCCGTAGTAGGTCGAACCCCGTCGCGCGACGAAGTCGCGCAGATGTGAGTTGCTTTTCGGTATCCGGCCGTTGAAGAAATGTACCCGTGCGGTGTCCGAGGAACGGGAGCCGAAACGTGCGTCGTGTACCTTGCTGAACTCGCTCCGGAAATCGAGGTCGAAGTATTCGTTTTCGACAATGACCACGTTCGATTTCGTGCAGAACACCTCTAGCAGTGTTCGCGCCGGTTGATCATTGCCCTTGTACGCAGAGCCCGGTCTGAGCTGTAGCTGCTCCAGCAAATGATCGACCGGATCTCCGCACAGTTCATATATTTGCCCGAACGCGCACTCGTTGAGCTGCGTAACGTTCTCGCACAAGAATTTCCACCCCTGAGTAAATCTTGGTCAATAATCCGTTTCCGCATCATTGTCGACGGGAACCGGTCCGTGTGTGCCGATCGGCGAATTCTGCTGGATCTCGGAGGTCCGGCGATAGGCTTCGTACACCCTGTCCAATACATTCTGGCCGAATTGCCGAACGACACGCTCCTGGCGGCCCGCGGTCAATTGCATGGGAGTCATCGGCTTGTATCGGGTATAGAAGAGGTCGCTGTATTTCGGCAGCCGACCATCGGGCCCGAGGTTCATATGAATCTCTTCTTCTGCGGAGGCCTCCGATGAGCTCTCGGATGGATTCCCCTGGCGACCGTTCATGCCGCCCCCCTGGATCGAATAGCTACGAGCAATTTTGAAAGCATTTCGTTTCTCCTTACCGGACAGTGTAAAGCGGGACACCTCGGTGTGCAAGGCGAAACATGCCTTCTAGCTGGACTTTTGCGCCCATCGCGCTCCTTTGTCCGGTGGCATCGTCTGCTATGTGTTCGATCCCGAACCGGTCCTGGACGGGGACCGTACCCATTACGCAGGCGACTTGCTTGCGCGCCACCTCGGAGGTGCTCGGCTCGGAACGACGCTGCGGGCCGAAAGCAGACCAAATGTTCTCTTTATCGAGGGTGTGGGAGCTATCACGGCAATCAGATCGTGCCGCAACCGGTGGGCTTCTGACGCTGCCGCCGAGCATGGGTATGTATTCCCCGAATACCGTCATGGACTATGAGTTTGCGCCGCCGTGCACCTATTCGTGGTCGTATCGACGAACAATTCCGCAAGTTGGTTTCTCACCCAAACCGACTGTTACGTGGGAAATGCTATTCGTCGGAATCGGTCTAGCTGAACGGTGCGGTGTCCTGTGGACAGACTGTGCCGCGCGGGGGCAGCACGCCCCGCACGACGTAGTTGCTTTCGTGGGCATTCGCGCAACTGCTCGGGTTGGACAGTGTGGTGTGCCCGTATCCGGCGACGGTGAGCAGTCGAGCGTTGCCGAGTTGGGCGGTCATGGCCTGGGCGGCTCGATACGGGGTGGCGGGATCGAAGATGGTGTTGACCGTGAGGATCGGTGTCCTGGACCGGTTCCACGGGCCGGTGTAGCGGTGGGCCGCCCTGCCCGGCCAGGTGGAACACGCCTCGGTCACCCACGCCCAGAAGGGCCCGACCGTCCCGGCCCGCAGGGTGGCGAATTTGGCCAGCGGGCCGTAGAGGTGCGGATCGCGTGGGTTGGGACTTTCGCTGCATATCAGCGCGTAGACCTGCTCGATGCCCGAGTAGCTCTGGTTTTGGTCGGGGGCAGCCAGCGACGGGGCGCCCACAGAGGATGAAAGGACCTCGCTCGGCATCGTCGGGACCGAGGCCAGCTCCGCAGTGCTCTGCGGCGTCTGGCCCAGCCAGAGGTCCTGCAGTAGCCCGGCGAGCATGGACCAGTTCGGAGCAGCGTCCACGGGATGGACCAGTTGCAGGGCCATGCGAACGATGGAGGCGGTGACGGCGAAGGTGAACATGCCCTCCGGGTGGATGCGCAGGCGGTCCATCAGTCGCTCGTACTTGGCTCGGGTCGCCCAGGCAGTGTCGGCCGCGAAGGGGCAGTCGCTGGGGCCCGCTCGGCTGCACAGGTCGAGGAACTGCGTGAGCGTCTGGGCCGTCCCCAGGTCGGAGCCTTCGCGCAGGAACGTCGGCAGCGCCGGGTTGTCGTCGTACCAGGCCGTGGGATCGATATTGCCGTCGAGCACCATCGCCCGCACTCGGTCGGGGAAGAGGTTGGCGTAAGTGGCGCCCAGCAGCGTCCCATAGGAGGCCCCCATATAGGTCAACCGCTGGTCGCCCAGGACCGCGCGCAGCAGATCCAGGTCGTGTGCCGAGTCTGTGGTCGAGACGAACCGCAGCAACACCGGGTCACGCTGTTCGCAACGCCGACCCAGTTCGATGTTGCCTTCGATCCACTGCCGCTCTTCCTGGTGGCCGACGGGAAACCCTGTGGGCATCTGCGCGGACCAGGCTGCGTACTCCGCGGCAGTGGCGAAACATTGGACGGCGGTCGAGCGACCGAACCCGCGCGGGTCCCAGCTGACGATGTCGAACCGTTCGCGCATCTCTTGGGGAAAGAACGGATACTCGAAGACGAACAGGTCGATAGCGGGTGCGGGCCCACCGGGGTTGAACAGCAGGCTGCCGATCCGATGCGCCGGGTCGGTTGCCGGGTGCCGGATGACCGCCAGCTCGATCGTGCGCGCTTGCGGATGCTGATAGTCCAATGGTGCGGTCACGGTGGCGCATTCGAAACCGGCGGCGTTGGGGCACGGGGTCCAGACCGGAGCGGGCGTCGCCACGGGTGTCGGGTCCGGCGGCTCGGCCGCGGCGGGCGCGGCGCCGCACACCGCGACCGCGGCCACCACTATGGATGTCACCACCTGTCGGGGGAAACGAGGGCGGTTCGACACGGATCCTCGCTATCGTCACGGGGGAAAGGCGTGGCTGTGCGGCAAGGAAACTTCGCTCACCGTAGCCGACCATCGAGCAAATGCCGGGTTACCCCGTGCGTCGGCGTGGTGGCTCCTCGACACCCCGCAGGGAAACGCCGCCACTTACCGCTGCTGGTCACAGGCCTTCAGGGTTTCGTGTTACTTCAGCCCCGACCGCACGAAGGCATTCACGATGTGGCGTTGCAGGAGCAGATACATCAACAGCACGGGCAGGCACGCGAGGCTGGCGAGGGCCATCATCGGGCCCCACTGATCGCCCTCGGTGCCCATGAAACTGCGCAGGCCGAGCTGGAGTACGCCATTGGATCGGCGCAGTACGACCGCGGGCCAGAAGTATTCGTTCCAGGCATTGATGAACAGCAGGATGGCCAGCGCGGCGAGGGCGGGGCGCAGATTGGGGACCACGACGGTCCAGAGAATGGACCAGGAGGAGCGGCCGTCGATTTTGGCGGCGGCGATGAGTTCCTTGGGGAAGCCGGCCATGTGCTGGCGCAGCAGCAGTACCGCGAGCGCCGAGCACAGGGTGGGCAGGACCACGCCGATCAGCGAGTCGACCAGGCCCAGCCGGGTGAGCAGCACATAGTTCGGCAGCATCGTCACCTGGAACGGAACCAGCCAGGTGCCGACGAACGCGAGGTACAGGATCCGTTGGCACGGAAAGGTATACATCGCGAACGCATAGGAGGCGAGCAGCGCGACCAGCAGCTGCCCGGCCGCGGACAATGTCGACACGAAGAAGGTATTGCCGATCAATCCGAGCACATCGACCTTTTCGGCGGCATCGGTGTAATTGGCGAACGAGATCGGCCACGGGAACGGCGATAGTGAGCCGACATCCTCGGGGCGGCGCAGCGAGGTGGCGAACAGCCAGTAGATCGGGAATACGCACACCACCGCGGTGACCGCGAGCAGCGCATGGCTGCCCGCGGTGCGCAGACGGTCAATCATCATGGAAGGCAACCTTTTCCGAGATCCACACCAGAATCCCGGCGAGCACACCGAATCCGGCGAACAACAGCACTCCGGCCGCGGCGCTGAGCCCGGCGTCGAAGCTGTGGAAGGCGTAGTCCCACAGCAGGTAGTAGATATTGGTGGTGGCCTGCGCTGGCCCGCCCTGCGTCATCGAATCGATGAGTGGGAAGGTCAGCGTCGGACTGAGCAGAACGGTGGTCAGCACCAGGAACAGCAGGGTGGGGGAGAGCAGCGGCAGGGTGATCCAGCGCCGGATCTGGCCCGGGCTCGCACCGTCCACCTGCGCCGCCTCTTCGTAGTCGCCGCTGATACCGGCCGATCCGGCCCACACCACCAGCACCGCGAAGCCGAGCAGCTGCCAGCCGGTGATCCCGATGATGACGGCGTGCGCGGTGCCCGCGTCGTACACCCAGTTCCGATCCGAGCCGAGTACCCGGTCGACGAAACCCGTGCCCGGATGCAGCAACCATCGCCACACCGCCGCTGCCGCAACCGGAGCCACCAGAAACGGCACGAATAGGAAGGCGTGATAAATGGTCCGGCCGCGCACCCTGCTGCTGGCGAATGCGATGAACACCGGCAGCACCACGGTGAACGGCAGCATGCCCGCGATCAGTACCCCGGTCCTTTCGACCGAATCCCAGAAGGCCGGAAGGTGCACCAGCCGTTCGTAATTGCCGGTACCGACCGGCTTCATCGGTGCGGTCGGCAGCAGATTCCACGAGTAGGTGGACAGCTCGAATGCCTGGACCAGCGGTCGGTAGGTCCACACCACCAACAGCAATAGGGCGGGCGCGAGATAGAGGTAGGGCACCAGCAGCCGCCTCGCCCGGCGAAACCGGGCGAGGCGTCGGGGTAGCGGAGCCGGGGCGATATCCGCTGCCGCGGTCGGTATGTCGACGACGAACATCTACCCGGCCTCGGCAGCCAGTGCCGCCAGCTGGTCGAGCACATCCGCTTCGGCTCTGTCGTAGACGGTTTCGGCGGGTGTCGCCTCGATCGCGGTGGCCACCAAGGTCGTACCGAGCAGATCGATGCGGCTGTAACCGAATCCGCTCAGGCCGCGGTGCCGCCCGCGTGGCGCGATCGGATCGATCCGATATGCCATCGCTGGCCCGATCCACACCGGAATGCCGCCGAGGGCCGCCGCACCGGTCAAATGGTTGTGCCCGCAGATGATCAGTCGCACATCCGATCCCGTCAGCGCCTCGCCGAGCAGCTCCGGCTGCTCGAGCCGCAGATATTCGGTGGCGGCCACCGGGGACGGGATCGGCGGATGGTGCAGGACGAGCAGTGTGCCGTGCGGTGCGGGTTCGCGCAGCTGATCGGCCAGCCAGTCCAGCTGTTCGGGTTCGAGCCGTCCATCGTGCCGGCCTGGTGTACTGCTGTCCAGTGCGATGATCCGCAAACCGGCGACCTCGACCACCCGGTCATGGCTGGCGTCCGGATCGACCGAATCCAGGCCGAGCAATTCGATCCCGAAGGCCACGCGCTCATCGTGATTGCCCATCACGTACACCGGCTGTGCGCCGAGTTCGGCGGCCGCCGCCTCCACCGCGTCGCGCAGCCGCCGATAGGCCTCCGGTGCTCCGTTATCGGTCAGATCGCCCGACAACACCAGTGCGTCGATGCGCTGGCGCGAGTCCAGCAGCTGCTGCAGCACCTGGGTGAGGTTGGCGTAGGTGTCCACCATGCCGTGCACCCGTTGACCGGCGGGCCGGATGTGGGTGTCGGTGAGCTGGACGACGGTCACCGAACTCATGACGCGGGCAGCAGTTCGGCGCCCTGTGCGCGGGCGGTGGCCAAGGTGGACTGCGGATCCTTGCCCTGGAAGACGATCGATTCGACCGCATCCATCATGCCGTCACGGATCTGCAGGTAGTTGGTGCCCGGCATGGAGATCCACGGCTCCATATTCGCCAGCTGCGCGACATTCGGTGCCAGCAAGGGATTCTGCTCGGACCAGGTCTTCAGTCCGTTCGGATCGTCCAGCAAACCGGTACGCAGGGGCAGATACCCGATGCCCTGCGAGATCTTGGTGTAGGCCTGCTCGCTGGTGAGGAATTCGATCAGTTCCCACGACGCCCGCTGCTTGGCCGGGTCATTGGACAGAATATGCAGCGACGCACCGGAATTCGTCGGCACGGTGGGTTTGCCGGCGAAGCTGGGCATGGGCGCGGACCGCAGGTCCCATTTGTCCTTGGCGCCGGTGACGAAGGTGCCCTGGATGGCGCTGGTCTCCAGGATCATGCCGATCTCACCGCGCGCGAAGGCCTCGTAACCCTGCTTCTGGTTGAGCTTCGGCATACTGCCCGTGTCGACGAGTTGCCTGCTCATCCGCGTCACTTCGACCGCGGGGGCCTCGGCGAACGACAGCGTCCTGCGGTCTTCGGAGATGACCCGGCCGCCATTGGAGCGCACCAGCGACTGGAAGCACCAGTCCTTGGCGGTCTTGGTCAGACAATCGATGTACACGCCGCCCTTGCCGGTCTTCCCGGTGATCGCGGCGGCTGCCTCGGCGACCTGCTGCCAGGTGGCGGGTGGTTTCGCCGGATCGAGCCCGGCCTCGGTGAACAATGAGGCGTTGAAGTACAGGACGGGCGTGGAGAAGACGAACGGGACGCCATAGGTGTGGCCGTCCCAGTCCGCCAGGGTCCGCGCCTTCGGGGCATACGGGTACTTGGCCCCGTCGAAGTTGCGCTGGACCTCCTGTCCGGAAACCAGGGTGTCCAACGGCTTGGCGCCGAGCTGGTGGATGGTGTAGTCCAGATCGCTGAAGCCGAGCTGCGCGACATCCGGCGGGGTGCCGGCCACCAGCTGGTTCTGAATGCTGGAGATGGTATCGGTGGCCGGATTCGGGCTATTGCCCTGCGGCTTCTGCGCGGTGACCTTGATATTCGGGAACTTCTTGCCGAAATCGGCGAGCAGCGCGTTGAAGGTGTCGGTCCATGCTCCGGCGAGTCCGTAGTTATAGGACTCGAACACGATGGACACCTGCTGATTCGGCTGCAGTTCCGGGATCTGGGCGGTATCGGCATTCGAGTCGGTGGTGGTGCTCCCGAGGCCGCCGCAGGCGCTGAGCGCGACGGTGGCTGCGAACACCAGGCCCAGCACGGGCACGGTGCGTTTCACGATGGTTCTCCTCATTGGTGACGGATGGGTGTGATGAATCAGGCTGCTGCCGAATCTCGTTGTGGCTCTCGCCAAGTCAGGCGCAATCCGGATTCCGGGTGGAACAGGTGCAGGTGCGCGGGATCGACGCGCAGCCCGATGGACTGCTCGGCGCGGACTCCGGCCGGGCGCGGTGCGCGGGCGCACAGCGTGTGCGCACCGGTGCTGAAGTGGATCAGTTCCTCGCTGCCCAGGTTCTCGACCATCGTGACCCGGCCGCGAACCGCGAAGTCGGCGGGGGCCGGGCGTAACTGCTCGGGGCGGATTCCGGCGACGACGTCGATGTCGTCGCCGAAATCCGCTGCGGTGATAGCCAATTCGGCGTCGATGCCATCGGCCGCCAGGTACAGGCGGTCCGCGCGCCGGGTGACGACCGCGGGAAACAGATTCATCGGCGGGGCACCGAGGAATCCGGCGACGAAGGTCGAACGCGGCCGATCGTAGAGTTCGGTCGGCGTGCCGACCTGCTCCAGCCGACCGTCGTTGAGCAGCGCGATTCGATCCGCCATTGTCATGGCCTCCACTTGGTCGTGGGTGACATACAGAAACGTCGCGCCCAGCTCGCGATGCAGCGAAATCAGTTCGGCCCGGGTGGCACTGCGCAGTTTCGCGTCCAAATTGGACAGCGGTTCGTCCATCAGGAAGGCACCCGGATCGCGAACCATTGCGCGGGCCAGGGCAACTCGCTGCCGCTGCCCGCCGGACAGCGCGGCGGGTTTGCGCCGCAACAGCTCGGCCAGTCCGAGCGTCGCGGCCACCGCCGAAACCCGCTCGGCGATCTGCGCGCGCGGTGCGCGCCGTGCCCGCAGCGGAAAGCCGATATTCTTCGCCACCGTCAGATGCGGATACAGCGCATAACTCTGGAACACCATGGCCAGGTCGCGCCGCTGCGGCGCCTGATCGGTGATATCGGTGTCGCCCAGCAGGATTCGACCGCTCGTCGGGTCATCCAAACCCGCGATCATCCGCAGCAGGGTGGATTTGCCGCAGCCGCTCGGTCCGAGCAGCACCATGAACTCGCCGTCGGCGATATCGAGGCTCACCTCCCGCACCGCACAGGTCGCGCCGAATTTCTTGGATACCTGCTCGATACGCAGTCTCGCCACCGGATCTCCTCGGTCCACCAATCGCGCCACAGTGGGCATGGCGTCAGTTTCGGTGGACACACGGTGTTGGAGTCGCGTCGATAGTCAATGTCGATTGTGCGAATGAACTGCGCATTCGTCCGGTGCGGACCGGCTACATCTCGGCGACGGTTGTCGCGAAGTCGAGATAGCCGAGGGCACCGGGTGACGGAGCTTGCTCGCCCGCTGACCGGCGACCTCTGACCTGTCGGCGCGATCCGCGACCGGCATTCGGCGCACGCTCGCGCGCCCGACCTCCCCTGGAAAACCCGAGAGGAAAGAAATAACGATGAGGAAAATCGTTGCGGCGGCGGCCGGATTGGTCGCCGCGGTCGGCATCGCCGCCGGTACCGCCGGTGCCCAGCCCGAAGGTGCGGACGCCGTCGGATTCACCGCCGCCGCCACCGACACCCAGAGCATCATCAAAACCGACGCCGGTGCCATGGTCGTCGAGGACGGCGTCTTCGAGATCAAGGCGAGCAACGGGACCGTACTCACCGGCATGCCGCTGAAGTTCCGCGTCGATGACTTCGAATTCCCGATCGCGGCCGATATCGCTTACCGCACAGCGACTCTCACGCCGCAGTTCGATATGGCGCACGCGACTTACAAGCCGGTCGCGTTGCCCTTCGAGGACAAGGCGCCGTGGAAGACCGAGTACGACCGTGAACAGGCCGCTTGGACCCGCATGACCAGCACCATCACCATGGGCGCCACCATCGGCACCCTGGTGGGCGGCATCGGCGGCGGCGCTGTCGGCTGCGTGCTCGGCGGTATCGCCGGTGCGACGGTCGCCGCGGCCGCCATCGTCGGCCTGTTCGGCGCCTTCATCCCCGCCGCCGCCATCGGCTGTCTCGGCGGCATCGTCGCGGTCGGCGCCCTCGGCACCCTCGCGGGCCAACTCCTGGTGACCGCCCCGGTCGCCATCGGCGCCGCCATCCAATACTTCTCCACTATCAACCAGCCACCCCTTCCTCCGGCGAAGTAGATAGCGAAGAAGAACCCAACGACGTTCGTTGGGGGACACCCGATCCCGCCCGGTTCCTCACCCCGGGCGGGGTCTCACTATGTGGCGGTTGCACAACCTCGGCGTGCGTGTTCGGGTTCCTCGGGCGACGTAAGGCCGTGACGTAGTTGCGAATCAGCCGTAGCGTGAATGTATGAGTGCGGACCCTGGGGAGCGACTGAAGTCGTTGCGAAAGCGGCGCGCCCTGACCCAACGTTGGCAGACACTTCCGGCTGCTCACTGTCGTTGATCCGAAAGCTCGAGCAACGCGAGCGCACAGAGGTCCGAGTGGAGACCTTGCGAAAACTGGCCATTGCGTTGCGAACACGCACGTCCACCCTCCAGGCCCAGAGCAAGTGCAGGCCATCCTGCGCGAGGGTCGAGAGAATCAGCGCGGGGATCGTACTCGTGTGATCGAACCCTCGCGCGGGCAACAGCCCCAGCAGCAACCGCCTGCACCGCAGCGAACGCCTGAGCAGGAACGCGACAATGCCCGAGCGTTCGCGAAAGTGGCCGGGCTTTCGCCGGAGATCATGGGCATTCTGGGGCTCAACACCACCAACCCGACAAAGATGCTCGACGCTTACCAACCCCGAACCCATGCCGACGCCGAACGGGAGCGGTCGATACATCAGCAGCGCGAACGCGAACGGGCCGAACGCCGAACAACTGCTCCCGTTCGGTGGGGCGCGGTTCGCGGCCGACAACGCCGTGGAACGAAGATGCAAAGCGCCGGAATTGATGGTCTGCGTTAGTGTACTTGCCGAATACGAAGGCGCTGTTAGGGGTACCGATGGATTCAAAACGCACCGGCCGCAAGGTCGTTGACCCCGGTCGCTTCGATCCGGACACACCGAAGCGACGGACCTCCCAGCAGTCCCATCAGTGGCTGCTGGCGCGTATCCAGACCCCGGTCGTCCGCGAACGCGGAATGACGCCGCGGACAGCAGCAGCGACAGTGGCGCTCATGCTAGCAGCGGCGGTCGCGCTAGCAGGGTCGATAGCAGCTGCTTACTACGCTCTCCCCCTGATCAACGAATTCAGCGATGGGTGCAAGAAGTTGTCGGAGAGGGACGTCATCCGTGTGCTCGGGGCCGGAACGACGGTTGGTAGGTTCGATTACGAGCCCCCGCCTTCCGCCGCTCCGTCCCCGGGCATGGCCAGGAACGTGCTGGCGGAAGGGGACATGTGCGCTCGGGATGTCAGCGGATGGAAGGACGGCGACCGCGTGCGCAGCAGTATGGTGTTCGCGAGGACGCACACCGGGAGCGATGCGACAGCTGTATTCCGACGTGAGCGGGAAAAAGCCCTCACCCGCGACCCCCAGGACACAGTAACGCTGAGAACCTTCTTCCTGAACGACACCCGGCTCGGCGACGAAGCGTTCTGCACTGTCACCAAGGACGCCTATCACCCCGCTCACGGCGTGCTGGTGCGTTTCGGCGACAAGGTGGTATATGTCGATGTCCCCACTGTCAGCGTCCTGACCGATGGGGAAAACTGCGATCGGGCCCGACGGCTTGCCAACGAACTCCGCTAGGAATCTGCCGAACAAGCCTTATTCAGCAGATTCCTGGTGCCGCGTCCAGATAGCTCCTGCCGTATCGAGCCCGGGGCCTGGTTTCGTCGTAGTCGAATGGTGGTCGCGCATGCCCTTGGGGTTCGACCGCCATATGACTACGCTCGACGAGCAGTCGGAGTGGGTACAGCAATCTATTGCTGAAGGCGAAATTCGACGGATTCGAGGAGCACCCTTTCGGTGCGGGAGGCGGCGTCGCGGTACCCGCGATGGTCCCCGCCCGGTTCGGGCCGGGAACAACGCGCGGATAAATTAGCAGTCCTGCTGAGATCAAACGGCGATGCCGGATGCGCCGGTGAGTCCACCGGCGACCAAGGTGGGGTTCCCGCCACTGATCGGCGCGGACACCACCCTCAGATTCCCGCTGTCGGTGATGTAGAGCCTTCTACCGGAAACCTTGACATCGGTCGGGCCCGATAGACCGCTCGCAGCCAGGCGGGCTTCCTGGCCACCGTTCGGCGGCACCAGGGGGGTGACCGCACCACCGGTCGTCGGCACCGATACCACCCGGTTGGCCGCGAATTCCGCAATGTAGAGGGTGTTTTCGACGCGGGCGATACCCATGGGTCGATTCAGGCCGGTTACCACGGGGGTTGCCGTGCCGCCGGCGGCCGGTATCGAATACACCGTGTCTATGCCATCGCTGACGTAGATGAGGCCCTGAGCAGGAGTGTCGTAGGTGTAGGGCATCGGGTTGCTCGTGCCGTCCAGCAGTGCGGTGACGGTGACGTCCACGGTGCCCGTCCCCGGCGGGACGATGGCCGTGATCTGAGTATCGGAGTCGATGGTGAATGTCGTTGCCGTCGTGCCGAAAACCACGGTCAATGGACCGACATTGGCGAATCCGGAGCCGGCGATAACCACGGAGTTGAAACCCGCTTCGGGGCCGGAAGAGGGTGTGAGTGAGACGATTTGAGGTGTCATCGTACGCGTTCCTAACCACTGTAGGATGAGAAATAGTTGTGCTGCAACGGATGTCGATCTTGTCGGGAGCCCGCTATATCAAGTAACTCTCCAGAGAGGCACCTCGGCAACAAATCCCCGGTCCGTCTTTGTGCGGTTTCAACCACGTAGGCATCAAACGAGACTGCCCCGGCTTTGGTTGATCGGCGGTTTGATCGGTTCAGGCCGGCGTGGAAATCGCCGGGACGAGCCGAGATGACGAAGCCTTCGATCGGGGCGCGACCGGTCCGAGATATTGCCGCGCAGGGGAATCGCGTCAGGTGCTCGAGGTGCGGATGGCGCGGCGGGCGGCTATCGAGCCGAAGGTTTCGCGGTCGGCGAGGAAGCCTTCGAGGGCGAAGGTGGCGGCGCCGAGGCTGGAGGGGTTGTGGGGGAGGGTGCACAGTTGCAGGGTCACTGCGGCGAATGGGTCGGACATGGCGTGGTGGGCGGCTACTCGTCGGGTTACTTCCAGTAGGCGTTCGCCGAGGACGTTGGCGACCAGGTCGCCGAAGACCATAGTGCGGGGGTTGAACAGATTCACCAGGTTGGCGACGGCGACACCCAGGTAGCTGCCGGTCTTTTCGATGACTTCGAGTGCGGTGGCGTCATCGCGTGCGGCCGCGGCGGCGATCGCGGTGATGGTGGCCGCGTCGTCGGGTCCGAAAAGCGAACTGGCCGGGTCCGATTCGCGCAGGGTCTGGACGATGCCGGGGGCGCTGACATAGGCCTCGACGCAGCCCTGACGCCCGCAGCGGCACAAGCGTCCGTCGAGGACGAGGTTGGTGTGGCCCCATTCGCCCGCGCTATTGGTGACGCCGCGGTAGAGCGTGCCATCGATGACGACACCGATGCCGACACCGGCGCGCAGTGTCACGAAGATCAGATCGTCCACATCGCGTCCGGCCCCGAACCAAAGATGCGCCGCCGTACTGGCTTTCAGCGGATTGTCCAGGTACAGCGGATGCGGCAGGCGCGGTGCGAGCAGTGACTTGAGCGAAACATCGTGCCAGTGCCAGTACGGCGAGAACACCGAGACCCCGCCCTCCGGCTCGACCAGGCCGGGCACGCTCAATCCGACGCCGAGCACCTTGTCGGCATCGTCGGCGGTCAGCTCGCGGATGCCGCGGATAATGAGTTCGGCGACATCGTCGGGCCGGGTGGCCTCGGGATCGACGGGTATCTCGACCGAACGCAGCACCGTCATGGCCAGGTCGAAAAGGTCGAAGTGGATGCTGGTTTCGGCGATATCGACGCCGACGAGCATGCCGCGCTCCGGATTGATCGCCAGCTGGGCGCGCGGCCTGCCGACCCCCGGCGCGTCATAGCCGAGTTCGGCGAGCACCCCGACGTCCAATAACTCGGCGATCATATTGCCCACCGTCGCGAACGAAAGCCCGGTGGCTCGGGCGATCTCCTGACGGCTGGTGTGGCCCTCGGCGGCATATACCGCCTGCAGCACGTAGAAGCGGTTCCGGCGTCTGATGTCGCGCGCGGTCAGCTGGTACACGGTCGGGCCATCTCCTTTCGATTGATATTCGCAGACGTTACCCGAGCACTTCGGCCAACAGTATTTACAACCGTTAGCGGAAGTCCTACTGTAACCCAGGTCACCACCAGACGCCGAGTGCGCGGCAGATCACACAAGGAGCGCCCCATGTCCTGGACCCACCGAAGCCGTTGGACCAGAGCCGTTTTCTGCGGGGTATCGCTCGCACTAGCCGTGTCGGCCTGCTCATCCGGCAAGGACGACAACTCGAAGGCGACCGGGCCGCAACACACCAGCGGCCCGATCAGCCTGGTGTATGCCCAGAAGCAGGGCGATCAGGAGTACTTCATCGGCGAGGCCGATGGCGCCAAGGCCAAGGCCAAGGAATTGGGCATCGACCTGAAGGTGGTCAATCTCGGCAATGACGCGAACCGGGCGGTCACCGAGGTACAGAACTCGGTCAACCAGAAGGCCAGCGGCGTGATCGTGGTGGTACCCGATCCGTCGGTCGGCCCGCAGGTCGCGCAGCTGGCCAAGGCCGGTGGCGTCGCGCTGCTGACCTCCGATGACCAGGTCTGTGCGAACGGTCCGGATCCGGCGTCCTGCGCCAAGGACAATCTCGTGCCCCGGGTGGGCTTCAGCGGCACCCAAATGGGCACCGAGGTCGGCACCCGCGCCGGTCAGGACTTCAAGAAGGCGGGATGGAAGCCGGAGGAGACCGCGATCATCGACGCCTGGAAGCAGGACGTGACCGTCTGCACCGACCGAGTGAAGGCCAATCAGAAGGCATTCCGGGAGGCCGCCGGTGTGGATGTCAAGGTGATCGAGGTCGGCACCGACAACACCCCATCGGATGCGCAGAACAAGATCTCGGCAACGGTGTCGGGCAACCGGTCGGTGAAGAACTGGATTGTCATGGGCTGCAATGACGAGAATGTCAGCGGCGGTGTCGCTGCCATCCAGAACGCCGGATACTCCGCCGACAATGTGCTCGGTGTCGGCCTCGGCGCCTATCTGGCCTGCAAGGAATGGCGCGGCGGCAAGCCGACCGGATTCAAGGCCGCGCTGTTCATCAATGGCAAAGACGTTGGCGCGCTGTCGGTTCAGACGATCTACGACTACCTGAAGAACGGCAAGCAGATGCCGCCCGAGGCGTACGCGCCGACCAAGATGGTCGATTCGACCAACTGGCAGCAGGCGGGCGTCACATGCAGCTGACCGGACTGCGGGTGTCCGGGCTGAGCAAGAGCTTCGCCGGGGTGCCGGCCCTGCGCGAAGTGAGCCTGGATTTTCCCGCTGGTGCGGTGACCGCGCTGATGGGTGAGAACGGGGCGGGTAAATCCACCCTGATCCGCATCCTCGGTGGCGATCACCGCCCGGACAGTGGCCATCTCGAGTTGGATGGTGTGCGATTCGAGATGGCCACCCCGGCCGCCGCGCGGGCGGCCGGGATCCGGGTGATCGGTCAGGAGCCGGAGATCGTTCCGCATGTTTCGGTCGCCGAGAACGTCTACCTCGGTGCGCTGCCGCGGCGCGCGGGTCGCCTGCTCGACCGGGCGGCACTGCGCGAGCGCATGCGTACCGACCTCGCCCGACTGGGATTCGACCGTGATCTCGATCCGGACATCCTCGGTTCGAAACTCACTGCCGCACAACGGCAATTGGTGGAGATCATGCGGGCGCTGACCACCGACGCCAAGGTGATCGCATTCGACGAGCCGACCTCCTCGCTCTCGGACCATGAGACCGAATCGCTGTTCGCGCTGATCGGCCGATTGCGGGAGCAGGGCCTCGCGGTCATCTATGTGTCGCACCGGATGCGGGAGATCTTCCGGCTGGCCGACCGGGTCGCGGTGCTGCGCGACGGCGCGCTCGTCGGCGAGCGGGCGACCGGCGAGACCACCGATCGCGAGATCGTCCGGATGATGGTCGGCCGGGATCTGTCGACGTTGTTCGCGCGCAAGCACGGGACGCCGGGTCGGGTCGTCCTCGACGCGGATGCGGTCACGACCGACGATGTGTCGGAAGTGAGCCTGCGGGTGCGCGCCGGTGAGGTGGTCGCGCTGGCCGGACTTGTCGGCGCGGGCCGCTCGGAACTGGCCGGTGCGCTCGCCGGTGATCTGCCGATCCGCTCGGGGGAAGTGCGGGTGGACGGTAAGAAGCTGCGCCTGCGGCAGCCGCGGGATGCGGTGCGGGCCGGATTAGGGTATGCGCCGGAAGAGCGCAAGGCGCAGGCGCTGCTGCTGCATCGCGGTGTGCGGGACAATATTTCGCTCGCGATGCTCGACCGGTTGCGGCGGCTGCGGTTCGTCCGGCGCGGCGCGGAACGGCGGCTGGCTCGGCAGTACGTCGAATCACTGAGGGTGCGAACACCTTCCATCGAGCAGGAGGTGCGCAAGCTCTCCGGCGGCAATCAGCAGAAGGTGGTGCTGGCCCGCTGGCTGGCGCGCAAACCCAAGGTGCTGATCTTGGACGAACCGACCCGCGGTGTCGATGTCGGGGCGAAGGTCGAGATCTACCACATCATCGAGGAACTGGCCGAATCCGGCGTCGCGGTGCTGGTGATCTCCTCCGAACTTCCCGAAGTGCTCGGCCTGGCCGACCGGATCGTCGTCATGCAGCACGGCCGGGTCACCGGCGAGCTGGACCGGGGCGAGGCCAGCGAGGAGGCGATTCTCGCGCTGGCCATGGCCGCAGACCTGTCGCATACATCTCGAGGAAACCCATGACAGACCAACAACTCTCACTCCCGGTGGAGACCGCCGCCACCGCGCCGCCCTCGATCCTGGCGCGCGGTGCGGCCACGCTCACGCCGCGGCGTCTGGTGCAGGCGATCGGCAGCGGCAATCTCAGTCTGATCGGCGCGCTCGCGGTGGTGGTGGCGATCTTCGCCTGGCTCAACGACGGCTATCTCGATCCGGCGAATCTGGCCGGAATCGGTGAAGCGGTCACGGTTTTCGGTCTGCTCGCCGTGGTGCAGACGGTGGTGATCATCTGTGGCGCACTCGATATTTCGGTCGGCTCGCAGGCCGGTGTCGCGTCGGTGATCAGCGCGATGGCGTTCACCGCGACCGCCGACAATGCCTTCCTGGGCATTCTGGCGGCGATCGGTGTCGGGCTGGTGCTCGGGTCGATCAATGGGCTGATCATCGTCTATGGTCGCGTCAATCCGGTCATCGCGACGCTGGCCACACTGGCCGCGTTCAAGGGCGTCGCGCAGTTGATATCCGGCGGTAAGGCTCAGGGTTTCGTGCTGGGCAATGATGTGTTCATCTTCATCGCCCGCGGCAAGATTCTCGGTTTGCCGGTGCCGGTGGTCATCCTCGCGGTGGTCGCGACCGGCATGCATGTGCTGCTCAAATACACCGATATCGGCCGCAATATCTACGCCATCGGCGGAAATGACACGGCCGCACGGCTTTCCGGAATCAACATCAACAAGTACCTCATCGCGGTATTCGTGCTGGCCGGTGCGGTGGCGGCCGTGGCAGGAATCATCCTGACCGCGCGGACCGGCTCCGGACAGCCGGTCTCGGGCAGTGAAGGGCTCGAGCTGAAGGCGATCACCGCGGCGGCACTGGGCGGATGTGCGTTGAAGGGCGGCAAGGGCACCATCGGCGGCACGCTGCTCGCCGTTGTGCTGCTCGGTGCCTTGGACAACGGGCTCAACGTGGTCGGGGTGAATACCTTCTGGCAGAACGTCGCTCAGGGTTCATTGCTGGTCGCCGCGGTCGTCATCCAGCAGCGACGCAGCGGGGAACGCGCGGTCGGGCTCCCGACGTAGCCCGCCGCCGTTGCCAACTCACACCAGGAGCAAACGATGATCGAACTGCAAGCCGACCGGTGCTCGCCGCGGCCCGGCAGACTGTGTGAAGGACCGGTCTGGGATGACCGCACCAATGAGCTGTTGTGGGTCGATATCCCGGCCGGGCGCATCCATCGTGCCGCCCTGCGCGACGGCGACCTCGAACGCCGTTCCACCGTTGCGGTGGGCAGGCGGGTCAGCGCGGTGGTGCCGTGTGCATCGGGCGGGCTGATCGCGACCGCTGTCGACACCTTTCTGCATATCGCCGATGACGGGACGATCACCGAGGTCGCGGCACTTTCCCTGCCCGAGGACGGGGTGCGTCGACGCATGAACGACGCCAAGGCCGACCCGCGCGGTCGGCTGTTCGCCGGGACCATGTCGGAGGACGAAATCGTCGGCACCGCCGCGCTGTATCGTCTCGACCCCGATGCGACGGTGCGCATGGTGCGCGAGCAGGTGACGATCTCCAACGGTCTCGGCTGGAGCCCGGACGGCACCACGCTGTACTACGCCGACAGCCCGACGCATCGGGTCGATGCCTTCGACTACGACATGGCCACCGGCACATTCAGCGGTGGCCGGACCTTCGCGGAATTCCCGGATGGTCTCCCCGATGGTTTGACCGTGGACACACGGGGTTTCGTCTGGGTCGCGGTCTGGGGCGCCGGACAGGTGCGTGCGTTCGACCCCGCGGGCCGACCGCACGCGGTCATCGATATCGGCCCGCCGCAGGTCTCCAGTTGCGCCTTCGCCGGACCGGATCTGGATGTCCTCGTGATCACCACCGCCGCGGAAGGTTCCGCGGCACCGGGTGCGGGCTCGCTGTTCACCTGCAGGCCCGGTGCGACCGGACTCTCGACGAATACGTACTCCGACGCGAGGTTGGTGAGCAACCCATGACGACCGAGCACGACCTGCCCCTCGATCTGCCGGTGATCGCGATTCTGCGTGCCCCGTCGGCCACCCGGTTCGCCGAGGTGACCGCCACCCTGCACGAGGCGGGCATTACCGCGGTGGAGTTCACGCTCAATACCCCCGGCGCGCTGGACGCATTGCGCGACAGCTCCGGATTCGCCCACCCGGTCGGCGCGGGCACGGTACTCACCGCCCTCGATGCCACACGAGCTGTGGACGCCGGTGCGGCGTATCTGATCACGCCGACCGTGTGTCCCGAGGTGATCGCCGAAGGCCGCCGCATGGGCGTCCCGGTGATCTGTGGTGCGTTCACACCCACCGAGATCCACAGCGCCTGGACCGCGGGCGCCGCCATGGTCAAGGTGTTCCCGGCCTCGGTCGGCGGACCCGGATATCTGAAGGCGATCCGGGGTCCGCTGCCGCAGATCCCGCTGGTGCCGACAGGAGGAATCGGTCTCGCCGATGTCAGAGCGTATCTGGATGCCGGTGCCGAGGCACTCGGCATGGGCTCGCCGCTCGTCGGTGATGCGTGCACCAGCGGTGATCTGGATGCGTTGCGCGAGCGCGCGGCTGCTGTGCGGAAGGCATTGCTATGAGCACTGCTGTTTCGCGGGATGGGATTGCCTCGATTGCCATCATCGAAGCTGTCGCCGCGCGAAAGTCGCAGCTGTGACGGGCGGATTGGTGACACTCGGCGAAGCACTCGGTGTCGTCGCCGCCACTGAGCCCGGTCCGCTGGCTCCCGGTGCCGCACTGCGCATGGATTTCGCGGGTGCGGAAGCGACGGTGGCCATCGGCGTTCGCAGGCTCGGCCACGACAGCGCATGGGTGGGTAGCGTCGGTGCCGATGCCATCGGCACCATGGTGCTCGACCGGCTCCGCGCCGAACGCGTCGATACCTCGCGGTGCCGGATCGATCCGGAACTGCCCAGTGGTCTGATGCTGCGCGAGCGCCGCACCGCCGACCACATCCGAGTCACCTACTACCGCAAGGGTTTCGCGGGTTCACGACTGTCGGCTGTCGATATCGACACCACCCAGATCGCCGCCGCGCGCGTACTGCATCTCACCGGAATCACCCCAGCTCTGAGCCCATCCGCCCGCGACGCCGTCCACACCGCACTCGACGCCGCCGTCGATGCCGGAGTGACCGTCTCACTGGATATCAACTATCGCCGCGCACTGTGGTCGGAAGCCGATGCCGCGGTGGAGCTTTCGAAGCTGGTCTCCCGAGCCGATATCGTCTTCGGCGGCACCGATGAAGCGGCCCTGCTCGTTCCGGCCGCGAGCCCGGCCGCCATGGCGGAATCCCTTGCCGCACTCGGCCCTTCGCAGATCGTGATCAAACTCGGAGCCGAAGGCGCACTCGCACTGCACAACGGCGAGCTGATCCGGCAGCCCGCGGTCGCGGTCCGCAGTATCGACCCGGTAGGCGCGGGCGACGCATTCGTCGCGGGCTACCTCGCCGGAGTGCTCGACAACGGGTCCGCGCGACACCGCCTGCGCTTGGCCGCCACCTGTGGCGCATTCGCCGTATCCGTACCCGGTGACTGGGCGGGACTGCCGTCGCGGCACGAACTCGGCCTGATCACCGGCGCCGACATCAACCGATGAGGGGAAGAGCATGAGTCGTCTGGCAGACCGGGTCGCGGTCGTCACCGGGGCCGCATCCGGCATCGGTGCGGCCACCGCCCACCGGCTCGCCGCCGATGGCGCCATGGTCGTCATCGCCGATATCGCCGAACCGGCGGGGCGCGAGGTCGCCTCGAAGATCCGCGCGGCGGGCCATCGGGCCGAATTCGTCAGCTGCGATGTGTCCTCGGAAGAGTCCTGGATCGAACTCCGACATCAGGTCAACGAGCTGTTCGGACCGCTGGACTTCTTGTGCAGCAACGCATCCCAACAGGCCACCATCCCGGCACACGAGCTGACCCGCCGGGCTTGGGACGACGGTCTCGCGGTCAATCTGACCCCGCTGTTCCTCGGCCTGCGCACCTTCATCGACGATCTGCGCGACCGCGGCGGCAATGTGGTCGCGATCTCCAGTGTGCACGCACAATTCGGCCTGCCCGGCTATCCGGTCTACGCCGCCGCCAAGGGCGGGCTGACCGCACTGGTCCGACAATTGGCCGTGGAGTACGGACGCGCCCGCGTCCGCGTCAATGCCGTGCTGCCCGGCCCGATTCTCACCCCGGTATGGGACGACGTCGACGAGGCGGGTAGGCGGCTGTCCGCCGCGGCCACCGCCCTGGACCGGATGGGCGCGCCCGAGGAGGTGGCCGCCGCCGTCGCCTTCCTCGCCTCCGACGACGCCTCCTTCATCACCGGCGCCAACCTGGTCGTCGACGGCGGCTGGAGCGTGCGAAAGGAGTCCCGGTGAAAATCACCGCACTCACCACCTATCTGGTCGCGCCGCGCTGGTGCTTTCTGAAGATCGAGACCGACGAGGGCATCACTGGCTGGGGCGAGCCGGTAATCGAGGGCCGCGCGCACACCGCCGCCGCCGCCGTCGACGAATTGGCCGACTATCTCATCGGCAAGGATCCGATGAGCATCGAGGCGCACTGGCAGGTCCTCACCAAGGGCGGCTTCTACCGGGGCGGGCCGATTCTGTCGAGTGCGGTGGCCGGCATCGACCAGGCGCTGTGGGATATCACCGGTAAGGCGCTCGGCGTGCCGGTGTGGCAGTTGCTCGGCGGCGCGGTCCGCGATCGGATCCGGGTGTACAGCTGGATCGGCGGCGATCGTCCCGACGACGTCGCCGCGGCCGCGCTGGAGCGAAAAGCGCAGGGCTTCACCGCGATCAAGATGAACGGCTCCGCCGAACTGGAG
This sequence comes from Nocardia sp. CA-119907, assembly GCF_050955995.1. Taxonomy (NCBI): domain Bacteria; kingdom Bacillati; phylum Actinomycetota; class Actinomycetes; order Mycobacteriales; family Nocardiaceae; genus Nocardia; species Nocardia sp. CA-119907. Next base: position 7,385,669 of record NZ_CP192091.1, on the reverse strand, counting down.
CCGATCGATACACCACGCGCGACCCGGGAGATCGTCGACCGGGTGGCCGCCGTGCGCGCGGCGACCGGTGACGAGTTCGATATCGCCGTCGATTTCCATGGCCGCCTGTCGATTCCGATGGCGCGGCGGGTGCTGCCCCTGCTCGAGCCATATCTCCCCTTCTTCGTGGAGGAACCACTGGTCCCGGAATGCAGTGCGCAGATCGGCGAGATCACCCGCGCGACGAGCATTCCCATCGCGACCGGCGAAAGACTGTATTCACGCTGGGATTTCAATGCTGTGCTCGATCAAGGCATTGCCGTAGTGCAACCCGATCTATCGCACGCCGGCGGCATTTCCGAGGTCCGGCGCATCGCCGCGCTGGCCGAAAGCCGGGATGTCGCGTTGGCCCCGCATTGTCCGCTCGGCCCGATCGCCCTCGCCGCCAGCCTGCAGGTCGGCTTCACCACCCCGAATCTGCTCATCCAGGAACAAAGCCTCGGCATCCACTACAACACCGGCTCCGACCTCCTCGACTACCTGCTCGACCCGGCCGTCTTCGCATACCGCGACGGCTATGTCGAACTGCTGCGCGCCCCCGGCCTCGGCATCGAGATCGATGAGCAAGCGGTGGCGCGCGCCGCCGAGCAGGGCCATCGATGGCGTAACCCGATCTGGTATCGAAAGGACGGGTCATTCGCCGAATGGTGATGTGTCCCAGCCGCACGGGGCCTCGTTGTCCGACGGAGAGTTCCCGTAGATTTGCGCGGGGTCGGAGATCATCCGGCGTAAACCGGACGAATCTCGCAGGGGAATGTCATGACCACAACCCAGGAGCGAACGCGCTCGCCCTTCTCATCCTGGCTATTGCAGGGCGCGACCGACGAGCGGTATTCCCAGCATGCGGGTCCGATGCGCAAACCGGGCAATGCCGAACACGAGCGGTCCTGGTGGCAGGTGATGTGCCTGACCGGTGTCGACTACTTCTCGACCCTGGGATATCAGCCCGGTATCGCGGCCGTCGCGGCCGGTGTGCTGTCACCGCTGGCCACGCTGGTGCTGGTCGCACTGACGCTGTTCGGTGCGCTGCCGGTGTATCGGCGGGTGGCGCGGGAGAGTCCGCACGGCGGCGGCTCGCTGGCCATGTTCACCCAGCACCTGCCGCGCTGGACCGGCAAGATCTTCATCCTGGTGCTGCTCGGATTCGCGGCCACCGACTTCGTCATCACGATGACGCTGTCCGCCGCCGACGGTGCCGCGCATATCGTCGAAAACCCTTATGTCCCTTCGGCTCTGCACGATCACAATCTGCTGATCACACTGGTCCTGCTGGCATTGCTCGCCGCGATCTTTCTGAAGGGCTTCGCGGAGGCCATCAAGATCGCGGTAGCGCTGGTCGCGGCGTACCTATCGCTGAATGTCGTTGTCGCCGTGGTCGGTTTGTATCAGGTACTCACGGCGAGTGACCTGGTCGTGGACTGGACGCATGCGCTGACCGTCGAACACGGCAATATCGCGGCCATGATCGGCGTCTCGCTTCTGGTGTTCCCGAAGCTGGCGCTCGGGTTGTCCGGATTCGAGACCGGTGTCGCGGTAATGCCGCAGATCAAGGGCGCGCCAGGCGATTCCGAGGACGATCCGGTCGCACGCATCGCCGGTGCGCGCAAGCTGCTGACGACCTCCGCCCTGATCATGAGCACCTTCCTCATCGTGACCAGTTTCATTACGGTCGTGCTGATTCCGGAGCAGGAGTTCGAAACCGGCGGATCCGCGAACGGCCGGGCCCTGGCCTTCTTGGCGCACAAATATCTCGGCGATGTCTTCGGCACCGCCTATGACGTCAGCACCATCGCGATCCTGTGGTTCGCGGGTGCTTCGGCCATGGCCGGACTGCTGAATCTGGTGCCGCGCTACCTACCCCGGTACGGCATGGCGCCGGAATGGGCGCGCGCGGTGCGGCCCCTGGTGCTGGTATTCGCGGTCATCGCCTTCGGTATCACGTGGTACTTCGACGCCGATGTCGACGCGCAGGGTGGTGCGTACGCGACCGGTGTGCTCGTGCTCATCACCTCCGCCGCAGTCGCGGTGACCCTGTCCGCGGCGCGAAAAGGCCAGCGCAACAAGGTGTTCGGCTTCGGCGTGATATCGGCGGTCTTCGTCTATACGACCATCACGAATATCTTCGAACGCCCCGAGGGGGTGCAGCTGGCATCGCTGTTCATCGTCACGATCATCGCGGTGTCCTTCATCTCGCGCGCCCGGCGCTCCTTCGAATTGCGCGCCATCGAGGTGACTTTCGACGAAACCGCCGCCGCGATGATCGACCGGGCCGCGGCCGAGGGCATGATCCGCATCGTCACCCACGATATCGACCAGCGTCGGCCCGAGGAGTACCGGGAAAAGGAGGCCGACCAGCGTCTGGAGAGCCACATTCCCGCGGACGCCCCCATCCTTTTCCTGGAGGTCATCGTCCGCGACGCCTCCGACTTCAGCACCGACCTGCGAGTGACGGGACTCGAAGTGGCGGGCTATCGAATCCTCAGCGTCGAAGCCACCGCCATCCCGAACTCCATCGCCGCGATCCTGCTCGCCATCCGCGACCGCACCGGCCTGGAACCACACGTGTATTTCGAATGGACAGAGGGCAATCCGCTGGTCAACCTGCTCAAATTCCTCTTCGTCGGCGAGGGGGAGGTCGCACCGGTGACCCGGGAGATTATTCGCCGAGCCGTGCCGAATCCGGCCGAGCGCCCGCACGTCCACGTCGACAGCTAGCCCATCAGTCGACCCGCGCGGTCGGCAGGGGAACGTATTCGCCGAGTTGGGTGAAGTTTTCGTTCACCCCGCTGGCTCGCGGCATCATTCCGCCTCGGCCTGTTCGTTGCCGTTATTGCAACGGTGAAAATCTGCGCCCGGGTAGCTCGCGCGTCGATTCCGCATCGTTTTCCGCGACACGCGCGGAATACGGGAAATTCGGGCAAATCCCTAGGGGGCGAAAACAGACCAAAATTTGGAAATTCGGTTACCTATCGACATTAGTTAATTAGCCGGCGCATGATTGTAGTTGTCTGGGTGCCATTTGTCGGGGGATCAAAGGAATCGCCAAGGATTGGAAGGCAGATGTTCATCAAGAAATTGCTCGCGACCGCGTTTATGGCCGTCGCGGCAACCAGCATAGCCACGGCCACCGCACAGGGCGAAGCCGCGCTGGCGGATGTCAGCTTCACCGCTTCGGATGGCCCGATCGCCTACACGACGAGTCTCGCGGCCGATCACACCAGCGCTCTGGTGACCCTCGCCTCCGGCAGATTCGTACTCGCGCCGGATGCGGTCACTGTGCTTGCGGACGACGGCGCGATAGTCGGCACTATCCCGACGACACTGCGCACCGACGCGGGGCAGGCGCTCGCGGTGACACCGGGGCTGGACAGCACCAGCACGCAACTGACCCTGACACCGGTCGGCGGGCCGTCCGATGAGGTCATCACGTCGCAGAATATGCCCGGTGTGCATCAGGCATGGGGCCCGATTTCCATTGCCGTCGGTGCGACCATCGGCTGCCTGGTGGGCGTTGCGATCGGGATCTGGTTCTTCCTGGTCGGAGCCATCCCCGGATGCGCAATCGGCGCAGCCGTCGGTGCCGCGATCGGCTTCTTCTCACCGTTCCCGTGATCGGTGGATCAGCGGAGGTAATCGAACACAATGATCCGCGGGCCGGGCGACCATTGGCCGCCCGGCCCGCTTCTATATCCGCCCGTCGAGGAACCTGAGCGTGTCGCTACCCGACCGCGGGTTCCGCGGCTCGCACTCGTGAATGACCGTTACACGCCGAGCGCACCGAGAATCATCGGTCGCGCCGTCGCGAGTGCCTGCTGCCAGTAGGGCCAGGTGTGTGTTCCGTTGACGATGTCGATTCGGGCGGCAATTCCCAACGCCGCCGCACGATCGCGGAACATCTCGGCGGATATCTCCGTAATCGCCTCCAGGCCCATCGCGTTCACCGTATTCCCCACGCCGTACGGAAGGTCGAGTGGACCCGGCGTCCCGTTGCCCGTCCAGAGGTAGATCGGCAGTCCGCGCAGCAATTCGGCCTGTTCGGTGGCGTCATTTCGGTTCCATGCGGGATCCCCGACCGGGCCCCACATATCGTCGAGATTGAAGTTGCCCTCGTCCACCATGGCGGCGCGCATCGCTTCGTTCCAGAGCGGAAATGTCGGGTGCACGAATCCCGAAAAGGATCCGGCGAATTTGAACTGGTCGCGATGGTGGCCAGCCAACGTCAGTGCCGCACTGCCGCCCATGGAGGCGCCGACAATGGCGTTGTTGGTACGTGACACGCCGAACCCCTCTAAGAAGGCAGGCAGTTCCCGGGTGAGGAAGGTTTCCCACTTGTACGTGGTCGCCTGATTGTTGGTACTACTCGGTCGATACCAGTCGGTGTAGAAACTCGACCGACCGCCGACCGGAAACACCAACGTGACGTTGTCGCCCGCGAACTGGCGCAGCGCATCGGTGTCCGTCGTCCACTGACTATGGTCGTTCGGCGCACGGAGACCGTCGAGCACATAGAGTGCCGCGCTCCCGCCGCGCGCCGCCCACTGCACCTGGAGTTTGATCGGCCCCATGCTGGACGGCGCGAAAAGTTCCTCGAAACCGCCTGCTGGCGTGCGCACTATTTGTGTGTCCGGCGGATCGGCGACAGCCGCTGCCGCACCGATCCATGACACCAGCACAGCTGTCGCCATGACAATGCCGATTCTGCTCAGCAAACCATGAACTCCCCGCTCGTCCCTTGTTCGCGCTGTCACGTCCACTCGCACCTCCTGCTCGTTTTCTGACAAGTTGCCGAACGGACCGAATTCCGCCGCCATCCAGGCCGGGTTGCTTCGTGTGTGCCTGTACCCCCGTGCGCTCGGAATCGGGGATAGCCATCATAGATTGTGCCCGCATTTGCTCTCGAGGCTGGGAAATCGGGATCAGACGACCTGGATCAGCGGCACATTCGTTACCATTCGGCCGCAGTTACGGATGGGATGCGGCAGCTGCCTGTATGCCGAATTGATCGCCAGGAAGAATGGTTCGGCAGGCGACCCTGGACGCCCTGCAGGCACTGCCCGCATCTCGGCCGGGGTGGCACGGCACCGGCTTGATGTGACAGGTATCGGCGTCCATATTCCGCCGTTTGCCGATACCGCCGCCCGCTGCGTTGGCGCACGTCGCACCTCGATCTGCCGGACGTATGGACATGTACCGGAAGAAAATGATTGGGCGGGATGCGGTTCGGGCTGTTAATGTGCCCGAGACCGTGTATCGCGCGAGGAGGTGAGACCCATGAACGCTGTATCCGTATGGGTGCTCCCTTGTTCGTCACGGTCGGGCGATTGACGTAGGTGTCGCCGGGAGCGCCTGAAACAAGGCAATCCCGAAAGGCAACATCTGTGCATTCTGTGCATTTCACCGCGGAGACATCATCGAATGGTGTCGTCGAACGCGACTTCACGGTGGGGGAGGTCCCCGGCGTGCTCTTCTCGCCCGAATCCGGCTCCGAGCTGGCCCCCTTGGTGCTGATGGCACACGGTGGCGGCCAGCACAAGCGAGCTCCTGGAATCGTCGGTCGCGCACACCGTTTCGTGACCGGCTGCGGCTTCCATGTCGCCGCGATCGATGCGCCCGGACACGGTGGCCGGCCTCGAACGGCGGCCGATGAGCAGCACATCGCCGCGCTACGGCAGGCACAGGCGGCGGGTGAGCCGCTCGGCCCACATGTCGTGCGGATCCACATCGACCTGGCGGAACGTGCCGTCCCGGAATGGCAGGCGACCTTGGATGCCCTGCAGCAATTGCCGCAGATCGGCGCCGAAGGGCCGGTCGGCTTCTGGGGCATCATGCAGGGCACCGGGATCGGGGTGCCGTTGACGGCGGTCGAACCGAGGATCACCGCGGCCGTCTTCGGCTGCCTCGGGCAGGAATCCCTGACCGAGGCGGCAGCGCGGATCACCGTCCCGATCGAATTCCTGGTCCAGTGGGACGACGAGCACATCGATCGTCGATCCGGTCTCGCATTGTTCGACGCCTTCGCCTCGAAGGAAAAGACATTGCACGCCAATGCGGGTGGACATGGCGAGGTGCCCGGATTCGAGGTCGACAGCGCGGCCCGATTCTTCGCCCGGCATCTCGGCGGCACCGCACCGGCCTGATGTGACAGGTATCGGCGTCCGGTCATCAGCCGGTCGCCGATACCGCTGTCGAACCTCGTCGGCCCCGCCGGTGATGACAGGGCTCGGTCATCCAAAGCGCCTGCGACGCAGCACATCCTCCCGTGGGTGGAGGAAATATCCGCTCGCGGCAGGACGGCCCGATAGCGTTCGGCCGTAGCGTTTTCCCCGTGACCGATGAACTGTGAATAGACTTGGGCCCGTGCGGAAAACGGCGAAGGTCAACGATGACCAACTGGTGAGCTTTATCGATCACGGCGGCACCGGGCCCGCGGTGTTGCTGCTGCACAGCTACCTCATGGACGCCGATATGTTCGCCCCACAGGTGCAGGCGTTCGGCGGGGCGTTCCGGCTCATCGCGATGGATGAGCGCGGTCACGGTGGTACGCCGGCCGAGACTCCGTTCACCTATTGGGATGTGGCTCGCGACGCGCTCGGCCTGCTCGACGAGCTCGGGGTGGCCCGGTGCGCGGTGATCGGCACGAGCCAGGGCGGGTTCATCGCCCTGCGCATGGCACTGCTGGCGCCGGAGCGGGTGGCCGCACTCGCGCTGCTCGGCACCTCGGGCAGTGCGGAGGATCCGCAGGTAGCCGCCGGGTACCGCCAAGCGGCCGCCGCTTGGCACGAAAACGGTCCGACCCAGGAGTTGCTCGACCTCAATGCCGCGATCTGCCTGGGCCAGCACGACGCGACAGAGTGGCAGGCCAAGTGGCGGCGGCTGTCCGGGGACCACATCGACCGCGTGCTCACCCCACTGGTCGAGCGGGACAGCGTGCTCGACCGCGCGCCGGAGATCGCCTGCCCGGCACTGGTCCTGCACGGTTCGGCCGACGCCGCCTACTCCGTCGACCGCGCTCGCGAGCTGGCAGCGGCCCTGCCCAACGCCGAACCACCAGTGATCATCGACGGCGGCGCGCACTTCCTGAGCCTCACCGACGCCGAAGCCGTCAACCCACACCTGGGGGCATTCCTCGACCGGGCACTGCACGTCGAATAGGACGGCTCTGCGGTCCGCACGGACCTTCCGTGCGACCAAAAGCCCTGTGCCGCAACCCTCTGGGTGCAGCCAGCCACTGTCATCGCGGGCGTGCTGAGTGCCCAGGCGGTGGTTCCCGAGCTCACTGCTCCTGCATCGTTCGAGGAGGAGTGGCCCGACACGAACGGGGGCGCGAGTTCGGCTCGGCGTGGTCGGCGGGCGCGCTTCGTGACGCATGGCCGGCGTCCGGTGTGGCCCGCGGTGTTCGCCGGTCCTCACCTCATCGTCGGTCAACTTCGTCAGCACGAACAGCGGTCGGCCACTGGCACCGTCATCGCGGCAGGTGCCTCAGGTCGCTCGACCGCCAGGGGCGCCGTACCGCAACCCGTCGATGAGCAGGTCGACCATGCGCTGGGCGTGGGCGTTATCGGCGGGTAGGCACAGGTTGGCCACCGCTTGCAGCAGATCGTAGGGCTCGATATCGGCGCGGATCGAACCTGCGGCCGCCGCCGACTCGAGCAGCGATCCGAGAGCGGGCACGAGGTGCTGCTGGAAGTAGGCGGGTAGGGGCTCGAAGGCGGGATCTCCCGAGTGCAGCGCCGCGGCGAGTCCGCGTTTGGTCGCGATGAAGCTGGTGTACCGATGCAGCCAGCGCACCAGTGCCGCATCGGGCTCGTGCTCGGCCGCCAGGGTGGAGGCCGCATCGGCGCAGGCGTCGACCTCCTGTTGAAAAACGGCCACGACGAGGTCGGAGCGCTGCGGGAAGTGGCGGTAGATGGTGCCGAGGCCAACGCCCGCCCTGACGGCGATCTCGCGCACCGGGGCGTCCACGCCCGAGACGGCGAAAACAGCCTTGGCCGCGTCCAGCACCGCGGTGATATTGCGCTGCGCATCGGCGCGTACCCGACGTCCCGACGCACCCCGCGCGGTACCGGATGCGCCTGGGGTGTCGCCATGCTCGATCTCGCCCACTCCGCTCCTCCTCTTGCCATACCGGAACAATGTTCCGTATAGTTCTGGAACATCGTTCCGCTTGATTGATGGTAGGCCACGCACGCGGTGCCGACCATCGACCCCGCCATGAGGAGAGCCATGAACTACCGCACGCTGGGCCGAACCGGCATCAAGGTCAGCCCGTACTGCCTGGGCGCCATGATGTTCGGCGCAGTCGGCAACCCCGACCACGACGATTCGATCCGGATCATCCACAAGGCCCTGGACGCGGGCATCAACTTCATCGACACCGCCGATTTCTACTCACGCGGTGAGTCCGAGACGATCGTCGGCAAGGCCATCAAGGACCGCAGGGACAATGTCGTGCTCGCCACCAAGGCGCATCTCCCCATGGGGGAAGATCCCAATCAGCAGGGGAATTCGCGGCGCTGGCTGGTGCGCGCGCTCGACGATTCGCTGCGCCGACTGCAGACCGATCATGTCGACCTGTTCCAGGTCCACCGTCCGGATCCGTCGGTCGATGTGGAGGAAACGCTCTCGGCACTGTCCGATCTGGTGCGCAGCGGCAAGGTCAGGGCCATCGGCACGTCCACGTTTCCCGCATCGGACATCGTCGAGGCGCAGTGGGTCGCCGAGCGCCATGGTCTGCAGCGCTTCCGCAGCGAACAGCCGCCGTATTCGATCCTCAATCGCGGCATCGAGCGCGAGGTGCTTCCGGTCTGCCAGCGCTACGGAATGGGCACGCTGGTCTGGAGTCCGCTGGCCGGGGGCCTGCTCACCGGCCGCTACCGCAGGGGCCAGCAGCCCAACAGTCATCGGGCCGGCTTCGGCTTCCGACATCTGCGCGACGAGCGTCGGCTCGACGCTATCGAGCAACTCATCCCCGTCGCCGAGGCCGCCGGGATGTCGTTGACGCACCTGGCGACGGCATTCGTGATCACCCACCCGGGCGTGACCTCGGCGATCATCGGCCCGCGCACCATGGACCAGCTCGACGACCTGCTCGCCGGTGCCGAGACGATCCTGAGCGACGACGTGCTCGACCGGATCGACGCCATCGTGCCGCCCGGCACCGATATCGGAATGCTCGACATGGCCTACGACCCACCCGCCATCGAACAGGCCCGCCTGCGCCGTCGCCCGACCGACGAGCGCGCCGCCAGCGCGGATATCGTCCCCAGCTACCAGTGATCCCCAGCTACCGGTGATGCTTCCGCCGCCGCACTTCCTTCGGTCGGCCACTCGGTTGATCGACCGAAACCGGTGCACCAACCCGATCGCGCTCGTCTAGGGTTGGATGCGGCGAACTCGCACAGTCAAAGATGCATGAACAGCGGTACGTTCCGTGGTCTTCTCCACCGAATCGAAAGGCGCTGCATAGCAATGGATTTGACGCAGATCGAGTTACTCACCGAGTTGGAGCCGGTGGTGGCGACCAATGTCGACCGGCACTTGGCCACAGTCAAGGACTGGTGTCCGCACGATTATGTGCCCTGGGACGAGGGTCGCAATTTCGCGGCAATGGGCGGCCAGGATTGGGATCCCGAGCAATCACGGCTGTCGGAGGTCGCCAAGGTCGCGATGATCACGAATCTGCTGACCGAGGACAACCTGCCCTCCTACCACCGCGTCATCTCGGAGAACTTCTCGCAGACCGGTGCGTGGGGCACCTGGGTCGGCCGCTGGACCGCCGAGGAAAACCGCCACTCCATCGCCATGCGTGACTACCTGGTATGCACCCGCGCCGTCGATCCGGTCGCCTTGGAGAACGACCGGATGGTGCATCTGACTCGCGGTGTGCACGCGCCGCCCGGCTTCGGCGGTGTGCTCGATCAGGTCGCGTATGTGACGTTCCAGGAGTTGGCCACCCGGGTCAGCCATCGCACCACGGGCCGCGTCTGCGACGACCCGATCGCCGACCGGATGCTGCAGCGCATCGCCGCCGACGAGAACCTGCACATGATGTTCTATCGCAACATCACCGGCGCCGCGTTCGACATCGCTCCCGACCAGACGATGGAGGCCGTGACCGGCATCGCGAAGACCTTCGCCATGCCGGGTACCGGAATGCCGAACTGGCGTCGCAATGGCGTGTTGATGGTCAAGCACGGGATCTACGATTTGCGCCAGCACTTGGACGAGGTGCTGTTGCCGGTCCTGCGAGTCTGGGATGTCTTCCAGCGAACCGATTTCACCGCGCGCGGCGAGCGCAGCCGCGAAGAACTCGCCGAGTACCTCGACAAACTCGGTCGCGATGTCATCCGCTTCGAAGAACAGCGCGACCGTATCCTCGCCCGCGAGGCGGCACGAGTCGGGTAACCCACCCTGGACGTCACGGTCACTCGACCGTGACATCGTGCCCGGATGGGCGCCCGAACGCGCTGGTCGCGGCATCCCGCGGGCTCAGGGGCGGTCGCGCAGTTCCCGACCGATGGCGTGGGCGAGGACTTCCCTAGTCGTCGAGCAGCCGCCATGCGGTGAGGGCGAGCCTGGCCCGTATCAGTCCGGTGGGGTCGGTGAGTTCGAAGCCGAGGGTCTTGCCGATCTGTTCGAGGCGGCGGGCGACGCTGCTGTGGTGCAGGTGCAGCGTCTCGGCGGCCCGGCGTAGTGAGCCGGTTGCGCAGTAGGCGTCCAACGTATCCAGATCGTCCGGGTTGTCGGCCATTCGGGCGATCGCGGCGACGTCGGCGTTGTCTCGCGCGGCGTCTCGGGGGACCTGTGCGAGCAGCGCCAGCGCGCCCAAGTGGTCGTAGTGGACGATCGGTTGGAGCGCGGTGCTGAAGCGCAGGGCGGTGCGGCCTTGCCGCCAGGACCGGTCGGGGCTGGCGGTGGCCCCGATGCCCGCGCGGACACCGGCCGGAAACCGGGCCGGATCCACGGTGGTGGCCAGGATGACGCCCACCTCGGCGACCGGTGCCGCCTTGACCGGACGGTTCGGGCAGATCAGGCCACCGATGTGGTCGAGCGGAAGCCGCGACCGTACGGCGATGACGCGCACCGGAACATCGGCGGTGAAACCCAGGAGCCGCAGCGCTCGAGCTCTGGCCGCATCATCGCTGTCGGCGCTGATCACCAGTTCGACCAGGGCCGGGTCGGCCATGGTGGTGCGGGCCGGGCCGTAGCGCTCGACGACCGTCGCGACGGCAATGGCGAGCCGGTCCAGCAGCACTTCATCGAGCGATCCGGATGGGCCGGTGCGCTCCAACCACACCGTGCCGATCTCCTCCTCGTCCAGTGTGATCGGCGTCGTGCTGAACGCGGGAGGCGGCGGTGCCGATGCTTCTCGGCCGTCGGGCGAGAATCGGATCACCTGTCCCGTGCCGTGCAGTCGGACCCCGGCCACACATTCGGCCATGCCCGCCGAGGCTCGGGTGAGCGCGGGGAGATCCACCCGTCGGCGCATCAGTGTGTCGTAGAACATCACAACGCGAAGCGCGCCTTCGGCTTCGGTATCCAACTGCGACAGCCGACGGACCAAGGCATCCATCCCAGGAGGATATGCGGCGATCGTCGCGTGGCGGGGTCGGAATGTCCGACAGCTGGCGGATGATCCGGCGGTAGTCGATCGCGAGGATAGTTGTCATGGATCCCGAACTCGAACCATTCCTCCCACTGTTCCCTCCGGCCGACCTGACCGATCCGCCCACCGCGCGTAAGCATCTCGCCGAATTGGCCGCCGCGATCCCGGTGCCGGACACCACCCATATGGAGATCGAAAATCGTACTGTGCCAGCCGATTTCGATGTTCCGATCCGGATCTATCGGCCGCACGCGGCGCAGGGTGCCATTATCTGGCTGCACGGCGGCGGATTCGTCATGGGTGGTCTGGACACCGAACATCCGTGGGCCGCGCTACTCGCGAACGGCTCCGGCGCGACGGTGATCTCGGTGGACTACCGGCTGGCCCCCGAAAACCCGTTCCCCGCCGCGCATGACGACATCTACGCGGTGCTGAACTGGACGGCCGAGCGCGCGGCCGAACTCGGCATCGACCCGGCGCGGATCGCGATCGGCGGCCACAGCTCGGGCGCGGGGCTCGCCGCCGCGGTGGCATTGCGCGCACGTGACCAGCAGGGGCCGCCGATCTGCTTCCAACTGCTCAACCAGCCCGGACTCGACGACCGGCAGCAGACGTGGTCGCAGCGGAATTTCACCGATACGCCCTTCGTAACTCGCGACAAGGTCGCCCAAATGTGGGGGCACTACCTGGGCTCCCAGCCCGCCACGCCGTACGCCGCCCCGGCACGGGCCACCGATCTGTCCGGCCTGCCACCCGCCTACATCGCCACCGCTGAGTTCTGCCCGAACCGCGACGAAGATATCGACTACGCGCTGCGCCTGCTGCAGGCGGGCGTGTCGGTCGAGCTGCACCAGTGGTCCGGCACCTTCCACGGGTCGCAGGCGATTCTGTCCGCGGAAGTGTCCCAGCGGCAGAACGCCGAACTGGCCGCAGCTCTGCGCCGAGCGTTGGCCGCGTGATGTGATCGCGGCGCCGTGGCCAGCCACTTCGCCACGGCCATCGGTACTTCGGCGAGCGGCTGGTTCGTCAGATGTGCGCCGAGTTCGTGGTGAAGTAGTTGCCCTCGTCGAAATCGGCGAGGAGGCCGGGGTGGGTCGGTTCCCAGCCGAGGACGCGCCGGGTGGTGAGGCTCGACGTCGGGAGGTCGCGAGTGATCACCATCGTGAGGAATTCGCCGAAGTACGCCTGCAGCCGGTCCGCCGGGACGCTCTCGGTGGCCAGGCCCAGGTGGTCGCCGATGCTCTGCGCGATATCGCGCAGCGGTATGCCGTTGTCTGCGACCGCGTGCCATCGAGTGCCCGCCGGTGCTTTCTCCAGCGCCAGGCGGAAGAGGTGGGCGGCGTCGAGCGTGTGCACCGCGGGCCACCGGTTCGCTCCATCATCAGGGTGTCCGGCGAAGCCCTTTTCCTTCGCGATGGCGATCAGCATCCTGGCGAAGCCGACACGATCCAGCGTGCTGTGCGTGATCGGCGGGATCCGTACGACCGAGGACCGCACGTCCCGGTGCGCGAAGCCGACCACGGCGATCTCGGAGTCGATACGGCTGTAGGGCGTGCCCGCGTCCGCCGCTGTGCTGGGCGTACCCGCGTCCGCTTCCGTCAACGGTCGGCCCAACTCCCCGAGCGTGCCCGTGCCAGACGCTGTGACCAGCGGTTTCCCGGTTCCTGCCAGTGCGTCGCCGAGTGCTTGCACGGTGGCGAGCTCCGTGGCGACCGCGGCGGCGACGTGGCCGGAGAGCATCTGGTCGTGTTTGAACGCGACGTGGATGACGCCGTCGGAATCCGCGGCCGCCGCCTTGAGTCCGTCGAGATCGTCGAGGTCGCCTCGGCGCACGGTCGCGCCGAGCGCGGTCACGGTCGCCGCGGCCGTATCCGATCGCGCGAGGCCGACGACCTCGTGCCCGGCGGCAATGAGTTCGGAGACGACGGCCGAGCCGATATGGCCGGACGCGCCGGTGACGAAAACACGCATGGGTGACTCCTGGGTGCGATGAATGCTGGCCGAGTCGGTGATAAGACTCGGTCCCATCACCCTAGCAAGTGATGCGACTTGGTGCCATCACTTAGGATGGCGCCATGGGCAGATGGGAACCGAATGCGCGGGAACGCCTGGAACGCGCTGCGCTGGACCTGTTCGTCGAGCGTGGCTACGACGCCACCACAGTTGCCGAGATCGCGGACCGTGCCGGTCTGACCAAGAGCACGTTCTTCCGTCACTTCGCCGATAAGCGTGAGGTGCTCTTCGGCGGACGGGATCAGATGGCGGATCGCTTCGCCGAAGCGATCCGAACCGCTGCGCCCGAGGTGACGACCGTCGGGTGTCTTGCCGCGGCATTGGAGTCCGTCGCCCACGCGTTCACCGCGGAACGTCACGATCTCGCCCGGCAGCGGCAGGCGGTGATCGCGGCCAATAGTGAGTTGCGGGAACGCGAACTGCTCAAGCAGGCCCGCCTGGGTTCGGCCATGGCCGAAGCCCTGCGCGTGCGCGGGGTCGACGAAACGACCGCGCGCCTGGCCGCCGAGATGGGCGTCCTCGCGCTCGCCACCGCCTTCGCGCGCTGGACAGAGCCCGCCAATCGGGAGCCGTACACCGAGATCGCGCACGCGGTATTGCGTGACTTGCAGACTCGCGCAATGACGCTCGGCTCGGAAGTTTCGTGACCAGCGTGCGAGGTCCGTTCGGGCAACCGATATCCGAGATGACCGGTTGTCCGCTGCCGCCCCTGCCGTGCCACCGCCGTCCGCCAGGAGCCGATCGGACTCCGACGATCCGGGCGTTAAACTGCTGATCGAGTCGGCAGTGCCTCGCATCACGAGTTAGCCGACGTCGAGCGTGTCCGGCCACGTCGGTTTGCTGTCCCGGTCGCAGGGAGGTGGTGCCGTGTCAATTCGCCTGAGTGTGCTGGTGGCGGCGGTTCTGTGTGCGTTGCCGGTGCTGGGCGCGCCCCAGGGGCATGCCTACCCGCCCAGCGAGGGCAGTGGGGGCTGTCGGCAAGGCGGCACGATGACCGGCCGGTTGGTGCCCGGCACCGGTAGCGCGGGCCAGAACATTCGGCGTGAGGCCACCCTGCGGGAGTGTGTCAGTTCGCTGCTTCCGGGTATCGGGGCCGGACAGTTCAGTGTGACGATTCCGTGGAACGCACCCGGTGCGACCAGTGCGGCCACATTCGCGTGGTCGGATGGCAGCGTCAGTGCGGCGACCGGGTTCGGCAATGGCTTGTGGTTGATCACCGACGGCCCGGCGAGTGGCCACGCGATCCAGGTGGATGTCGCCGACACTTGGAACGGCTGGTACTTCAGCTATGCCGATGTCGTCGTCACCTCGGCGACCTTCCTGTCCTGAATCTGGCCGCGGGCGGGTGCGGTGAGTTACGGTTCGAGGTGGGCCGAGTCTGGGTTATGTTGCGGCAGGGGTGATTCGGGACGTACTCGCGGTGAATCTCCACTCTCCGAGAGCGTATCGGGGCACGCAGCTGTGTCGGAAACTGTGAAGAGTGTGTATTCCGAATTAGCCCGCCGGGCGCAGCCGACGTGGCAGGATCGGCGTGGACGACGGATGGGGATGTGATGACTGAAACTGATTCGACGGCAACGGCATTCACAACGATCGCGGAGGCGGCGGCCCGGCTGCGGCGGGGCGAGGTGAGTGCGGCGGAGTTGGTGGAGGGCGCGCTGGCCGCCGCGGATGCACATGATGAGAAATTCGGGGTGTTCCTGGCTCGGTTCCAGGACCGGGCTCGGGCGCGCGCCGCCGAGGTGGACCGGAAGATCGCGGTGGGGGAGCCGCTGGCGCCCTTGGATGGGATTCCGTTGGGGGTCAAAGATATCTTCGCGCACTCGGCGGGGCCGACCACGGCGCAGAGCCTGGTCTTGGATCCGGCGTGGGGGAAGTCGGTGGGGGATGCCACCGTGGTGCGGCGGCTCGAGCAGGCCGGTGGGATCGTGGTCGGAAAGACCACCACCATGGAGTTCGCGATCGGGGTCCCGGATCCGGAGAAGCCATTTCCGATACCCCGGAATCCGTGGGACGTGCAGCGCTGGGCGGGCGGGTCCAGTTCCGGATCTGCCAGTGGCCTCTTGACCGGGGCATTTCTTGGTGCGGTTGGCACCGATACCAGCGGCAGCCTCCGAATTCCCGCGGCCTTCTGCGGAATCACCGGATTCAAGCCGACATTCGGCCGGGTGCCGAAATCCGGTGTCGTGCCGCTGGCCTACACCCTCGACCACGCGGGGCCGCTGGCGCGCACAGCCGCCGACTGCGCCTTGCTGCTGGAGGTATTGGCCGGTCACGATGCCGACGATCCCTACAGTTCGAACGAACCCGTCGCCGATTACACGGCCGCGCTCACCGGTGACCTGCACGGCATCACCATCGGCGTGGACAACCTCGATCGCTTCGTCGGCGACGGACGGGATCCGCAACAGCCGCAACGGTTCTCGGCGGCCATCGATGCCCTGCGCGAAGCGGGCGCCACCATCGTTCCGATCGAAATCCCCATGTACGTGGAGACGACGGCGACTGCCCTGGTCGTGCTGGCAGCCGAATCGGCGGCCTACCACCGGCCGACCCTGCGCTCCCGCTACCAGGACTACGCGCGCGGCAGCCGCGTCGTCTTCGCCGCGGGCAGTTCCGTCAGGGGTGCGGATTACGTACAGGCCCAACGGGTTCGGCATGTCGCGCAGCGGCGGATGGCGGAGCTGTTCACCCAGGTGGATCTGGTGGTCACCCCGACCGGCCACCTCGGCGCCCCGCGCATCGACGCGATGGAGCAGCTGAACCCGGTGAGCGTGCTCGCGGGATTGCATACGCCGTACTGGAATTCGCTCGGCAATCCCACCATCGCGGTGCCGATCGGACCCACCGCCGATGGCGTGCCCTTGTCGATCTCGATCAGCGGCAAGCACTTCGACGAGGCGACGGTGCTGCGCGCGGGCGACGCCTACCAGCGGCGCACCGATCACCACCGCCGCACACCCACGCTGTCCTGAAGTTTGAAAGGTATTGCCATGAGCACCGATTCGACGTGGCCTGCCTCTGACGAGGAGAACGCGGCCATCGCCCTGCTAGAGCAGCTCCTGCAGGGGATGGCGGGTCTGCTGCACTCGGTCGAGGACGCCCGATATATCGACCCCAGCGGCGGCTATGTGCCGTACCGGGGAGTGACGCCGGGCTGATTCGGCATCCATACGCCGCAGGGGTGGGGCGGTGAATTCGGCTCTACCTCCGCGGTATTCGACGTAGACGACATGCGCGTCGAATTTGTTCCACCGTTTGGAGTTAGTTTCGTGACCACCCCGCTGTCTCCCTCCTGTCCCGTTCCACACGGCTCTCCGATCGGTACCGACGGCGAACGCGCTCCCCTCTACACCCCGGAGTTCGCCGCCGATCCGCACCGCGCCTATCGGGAGATGCGCCGGAAGTACGGTTCGCTGGTGCCGGTGGAGCTGGCTCCCGGCATCCCCGCGACCTTGGTGGTCGGCTATCGCGCCGCGGTGCGCATCCTGCATGATCCCGAGCGCTTTCCGCGGGATCCGCGCACCTGGCAGCGCGATGTTCCGCCGGACTGTCCTGTCTTGCCCATGATGGACTGGCGCCCAACCCTTTTGCACAGCAATGGCGCGGTGCACGCCAGATACCGGGAAGCGGTGAACGCGGCCATCGAGGGGGTCGATCTGCACGCGCTGCACACCACGGTGGCGGAGATCGCCGTCCCGCTGATCAATGCCTTCTGCCGGACCGGGTCGGCGGATCTGATCGCCCAATACGCACTTCCGCTCGCCTTCACCGCGATCAATGCCGTCCTCGGCTGTCCGCCCGACATCGGCGGGCGCACCGCGCTCGGTCTCGCGGCGATGTTGGATACGGTCAATGCCGCCAAGGGAAACGAACTCGTGCACGAGGCGCTGACCGAGCTGATCGCGCTGAAGAAGGACGAGCCCGGTGACGACATCACCACGCGACTGCTACAGCATCCGGTCGGCTTCGACGATCAGGAGGTACTCGAACATGTGATGCTGCTCTACGGCGCTGGCATCGAACCGGCGCAGAATCTGATCGCCAATACGCTGCTGCTGATGCTCACCGACGACCGCGTCGCCGACAATATGCTCGGCGGTAGCCTGTCCACCCGTGACGCCCTGGACGAGGTGTTGT
Organism: Nocardia sp. CA-119907; assembly: GCF_050955995.1. NCBI lineage: Bacteria > Bacillati > Actinomycetota > Actinomycetes > Mycobacteriales > Nocardiaceae > Nocardia > Nocardia sp. CA-119907. The sequence goes on along the minus strand of NZ_CP192091.1, from coordinate 7,367,872 downwards.
TCACCGATCCGCCGCTGGCGAACTACTGCATCACCTATCCTCGACAGCCCATCCTGATCGACGAAATATGGCTGCCCGCACACCAGCCCGTCCTCATCAGCATGGCCGCCTGCAATAACGACCCCGAAATCGATGGGGAGCACACCGGGAACCGCTCGCATCTGGCATGGAGCGCGGGCCCGCACGCCTGCACCGCAAAGTCCATGGCGTACTTGATAGCTCAGGACGCCATCGACCAATTACTCGACGCAATACCGGAATTGCGACTGGCGACTCCGGCGGCCGAGCTCACCTGGCGACCCGGCCCGTTTCACCGGGCGCTGACGGCGCTTCCGGTGACATTCCCCAAAACGCCAGCGTGGAGCGTCTGAACCAGACGATCAGCGCAGCGCATCGGCCGCGGCCGCCGCGATCGCCGCCGCGACCGCACCGAGCGCGGGGGAGTCGACCTTCCACTGTTGCCAGTACAGCGGAACATCAATGGCGGAATCCCCATCGATAGGCGCCAGGTCGCGCCCGGCCCGACCACCGCGAGTCTGCAGATCCGGCAACATCCCCCACCCGAGCCCGATCCGGATCGCCTCGGCGAATCCGGCCGATGACGGCACATAGTGGCGTGGCGGATCGACCGGCCGCTTACACCGACGTCGCAGATGCCGATCCTGCAGATCGTCCTTGCGATCGAAGAGCACCACCGGCGCGGCGGCATACGCCTCGGCGGTCGGCCCATCCGCGAACCAGGTCCGCGCGAACCGCGGATTCGCCATGGGCCGATACCGCATCGCACCGAGCTTCTCGACCCGGCAGCCCTGTACCGCCGCCGCGGTGGCGGTAATCGCCGCCATAACCGTCCCATCGCGCAGCAGCCGAGTCGTGTGCTCCTCGTCCTCGCGATGTATCTCGAAACACACACCGGCCGGTGCGTGCCGTAGCGCGGGCATCACCCACGTTTCCAGGGAGTCGGCATTGACCGCGATCGGCACCCGGATCGGCCGATCCGCGGGTCGATCGGCGTCCCCGAGTTCGCGTGCGGTGTCACCGGCGAGCAGTTCGATCTGCCGCGCCAGCCGCAGCACCGCGAGTCCGGATTCGGTGGGGCGCACCGGTTTTGTGCGCTGCAGCAGAATGCGACCGGCCGTATCCTCCAGCGCCTTGATGCGCTGACTGACCGCCGATGGCGTCACGCGCAGGCTGCGCGCGGCCGCGTCGAAGGTGCCCTCGGTGACCGCCGCGTTGAGCGCGCGGAGCTGATCGAACTGCAGGTCCATTAAGAAATCTTAAAGGTACTTCAGAATCTTTAGCTGGTCTGGTGAACTGTGCGGATCTAGCGTCGATGTATGTGACGGCATCATCGGCGGCCCTGGCGGCCATCTCGGGACTCGGCTTCGGACTTTCCTTGATCGTGGCGATCGGCGCACAGAATGCCTTCGTGCTGCGGCAGGGTCTGCGTGGGCAGCATGTGCTGGCGGTGGTCGCGGTCTGCACGGTGTCCGACGTGGTGCTGATCGCCGCCGGAGTCGGCGGGTTGGGAGTCATCGTCCAGTCGGCCCCGGTGGCGCTGACGGTCATCCGCTACGCGGGTGCGGCCTTCCTGATGGGCTACGGGCTGCTCGCGGCGCGGCGCGCCTTCGCGGCCGCATCGCTGACCCCCGAAGCCACCGGCGCAACCGTCGCGCTCGGCGCGACCGTGCTCACCTGCCTGGCACTGACCTGGCTCAACCCGCACGTCTATCTGGATACGGTGCTGCTGCTCGGCTCCTTCGCCAACACCTACGCCAGCCCCGACCGCTGGTTCCTCGGGGCGGGCGCGATGCTCGCCAGCGTGCTCTGGTTCACCGCACTCGGCTACGGCGCCCGCAAGCTCGGCCCGCTGTTCGCCAGGCCGAGCGCCTGGCGGGTCCTGGATTCGGTGATCGCGGCGGTGATGTTCGCCCTTGCGCTGGGCCTATTGTTGACCAGCTAGGCCCGCTGTCCAGGGCTGAGCTTGCGGAAACGTGCAACGCCGGGGGACCGGATCGCGATCAGTACGTGACTGGTTCGGCGATGCGGGGTGGCCGCCCCAGGCGTGAGAGGCGGGCAGGCAGTGAGCTATCCGTACGGCTGTGGGGAGCTGTCGCCACGGCGGAATCCGGCGGTGTGGGGGCAGCCGGTGAGGGACAGGCCGCCGCGCTCGGCAAGTTCAGCGACGCGGATCTGCACCTGATGAAGCGTTCGCAAGCCTATGGCAGTGTCGAAGTCATGCGACTCCGAAGCTGGAACACGACCGCCGCGATCTGCGCGTGGGGCCTGCTGCTCGGCGGGTGCGCACACAGCGCACCTACGCCGACCGTGGCATCGGATACGACGTCTTCGGGAGCGATGCCTACGGAGGCGGGACCGATACCGACCCCCGCGCGCTTTATCGCCGATGACCGTGTTGTCGTCATCGATCCCGGACACAATGGCGGCAACGCCGCAAACCCGGGGGAGATCAACCGGCAGGTGCCCGACGGTCGCGGAAAGACCAAGGCGTGCAACACCACCGGCACCTCGGCCAGCGACGGATACACCGAGCACGAATTCACCTGGGACGTCGCCAATCGTGTTCGGGACGCATTGGCCGCCCGTGGTATTCGCGTCGTGATGACCCGCGACGACGATGCGAGTGTCGGCCCGTGTGTCGACGAACGCGCTGCCATCGGAAACCGCAGTGGCGCGGCGGCTGTCGTCTCGATCCATGCCGACGGCGCCGCCGCGGGTGCACACGGCTTCCACGTCGCCTACTCGTCGCCACCACTGAATTCCGCACAGGAAGAGCCGTCGCAGCGACTGGCGACAACGTTGCGCGACACCATGATTCGCTCCGGTTTCACCCCGTCCACCTATGTCGGGTCGGACGGTATGAACCCGCGCGCCGATCTGGCCGGACTCAATCTCTCCGAACACCCGGTCGCGCTGGTCGAATGCGGAAATATGCGCGACCCCGGCGATGCCGCGCTGATCGAATCTCCCGACGGCCGGGTTCGCTACGCGGACGCCATCGCCATCGCCATCACCGGCTTCCTCGGATAGGTCACTCTCGTGATCGGGATCACTATCCGTGCGTAGGTCGGCCCCTATACCTCTTGAGATAACGGCGTTACGCTAACGCTGTTACCTCGAGCGCAGTCGAATAGGGGAGTCGCTCATGCTCGTACGGATCGCCCATCTGGCCACCCGGCATCCACGCACGATCCTGCTCGCCGCCGCACTGTTGGCCGTGCTCTGCGGTGTATTCGGCGCGTCGGTGACCTCGCACATGAAGACCGGCGGCTTCACCTCGAGCGATGCCGAATCGTCGCGGGCCGCCGAACTCATCGCCGATAACTTCGGCGGCGCCGAACCCAACCTCATCCTGCTCGTCCGCGACAATGCGGGCGCGGACAGCCCGGCCGCCAAGGCCGCGGGCGCGAAGGTCGTCGATACGCTGCGCTCCCGCAGCGACGTGATCGGCATCCAGTCCTACTGGAGCACCCCGCAGCCGCTGTCCACCGCATTGCGCAGCAACGACGGCAAGAGCGCGCTGGTGATCGGCTACATCACGGGAGGCGAGACCGCGGCGCAAAAGGTCGCCGGTGAGCTCGCCGAACAAGTGGTCGGAACCAATGACGGCGTCAGCATCGATCAAGGCGGACTCAGCTCGATCTACCACGACGTGAACGGACAGATCACCCACGATCTCGCGGTCGCCGAGGGGGTGGCCATCCCGCTGTCGTTCCTCGTGCTGATCCTGGTATTCGGCAGCCTCGTCGCGGCCTTCCTGCCGCTGGCCGTCGGCATCTTCGCGATCCTCACTACGTTGGCGATCTTGCGCACCCTCACGGTGTTCACCGATGTCTCGATCTTCGCGCTGAATATGACCACGGCACTCGGTCTCGCGCTCGCGATCGACTACAGCCTGTTCATCGTCAGCCGCTACCGCGAGGAACTCGGCAACGGCCTCGATGTCGAGGCGGCCGTGGTGCGCGCGGTGCAGACCGCCGGACGCACCGTCCTCTACTCGGCGCTGACCGTCGCGCTGTCGGTGGCGGCGCTGGGGGTGTTCAACCTGTACTTCCTGAAGTCCTTTGCCTACGCGGGCGTTGCGGTCGTCGCCGCAGCCGCTGCCGCCTCGATCCTGATCCTGCCCGCGGTCCTGATGCTGCTCGGACACCGCGTGAACGCGGGTGACCTGCGAAAGCCATTGGGGCGCCTGTTCGGTCGGACGCCGCGTGCGGATCTCGCACCCGAGCAGACCTTCTGGTACCGCACGGTGCAGCGGGTGATGCGCAATGCCGCACCGGTCGCCATTGCGATCATCGTGCTGCTGCTCGCGGTCGGATCCCCATTCCTCGGCGTGAAATTCGGCTATCCGGACGATCGGGTGCTCAATACCAGCGCGTCCGCCACTAGCCGCACGGTCGGCGACGCACTGCGCAACGACTTCCGATCCAATGCCGCCACCAATGTCTCCGTGGTGCTCGACGGTTTCCATGGAAGCCCGACCGCCATTGGTGATTACGCCGCCGGGCTGTCGAAGGTGCACGGCGTGGCCGGAGTGCTCTCCGGTGCCGGCGTGTATTCGGGCGGGTCCAAGGTGTCCGCCGGACCTCCGCAGATGACCAACGACACCGGTGCATTCCTCACTGTCGCGACCACAGTCGATCCCTTCACCGCCGCGGGTAAGACGCAATTGGCCCAACTGCGCGATGTGCCCGGTCCGGGGCCCGCCCTCTTCGGCGGCGCAGCCGCGGTCAATGCCGACGCCCTCGACGCGCTGGGTGCGCGGCTGCCCGTGGCCGGTGCGCTGATCGTGCTCGCCACCTTCGTCGTGCTGTTCCTGTTCACCGGGAGCTTGCTGCTGCCACTGAAAGCTCTTGTGCTCAACACCCTTTCGCTGACTGCGGCGTTCGGCGCGATGGTCTGGATCTTCCAGGAGGGACACCTGTCCGGTGTGCTCGGGAGCGACGCGACGGGATATCTGGTCCCGACCATGCCGATCCTGATGTTCTGCCTCGCCTTCGGCATGTCCATGGACTACGAAGTGTTCCTGCTGTCGCGCATCCGCGAGGAGTGGTTGGCCTCCGGGCGCACGGCGGCGGACAGCAACCGCGCTGTCGCGCTCGGCGTCGCGCGCACCGGCAAGATCTTCACCGCCGCCGCAGTATTGATGGCCATCGTGATGGCCGCCATGGTCACCTCGAAGGTATCGTTCATCCAGATGATGGGCCTCGGACTGACGTTGACGGTGCTCGCGGACGCCACGCTGATACGCGGCCTCCTGGCGCCCGCACTCATGCGAATGCTGGGCACCGCGAACTGGTGGGCGCCCGCGCCACTTGCCAGGCTGCACGCCAAGATCGGGTTGCGCGAGGATGAATCCGCGACCGGCGCAACCGAATCCGACGAACACGAACTGGCCGGGCGCACGTGAATTTGACCCGTCGGCAACGCTCCGCGCGCGGCACGGGCGAGGGGCTGCGCACCGAAATCATAGATGCCACAAAGGATTTGCTGGCTCGCACCGGTCAGGTGGACGCCGTCTCCATCCGCGCTATCGCCAAGATCGTCGGTGTCACCCCGCCATCGATCTACCGCCATTTCGCGGATAAGGATCAGTTGATCGATGCGGTGGTGGCGCAGGTATTCGAGGATCTGGACGCGGTGATGTCGGCGGCGAGCGATCCGAACGAGTCGCCGATGGAGCGGCTGCGCCAGCAGGGACTGGCCTATGTGCGCTTCGCCAGAGAGCATCCCGAGCACTACCGGCTGGCCACCACGCCCGGCGAGACCGCTGGCGCGGTCGATCAGGTCTTGACCAGCAGCGCCTTCGCGCATTTCGCGGCGACCGTCACCGAGTGCATGAACCTCGGCATGATCGCCCCCGGTGATCCGGTGCCGGTGGCACTGGAACTGTGGTCGAGCGCCCACGGGATCGCCTCGCTGCTGATCGCGAAGCCCCATCTGCCGTGGGGAGATCTGGACGCGTTCACCGATCGCGTACTGCGCTCGGTGTGTGTCGGCCGGGTCGTCATCGACAATGTCCTCGGCCAAGACGTGACTCCCGATGGCGTCGCGCAGTGGCTCGAGGCGAACCGTCGGCAGCCCTGATTCCCTGGCGCACCGTACTTCTCAGCCCTCGGCGGCCTCGACTCGCCCCGACGCGATCGCCGCGAGCAGCGCGTCATGGTCGGCATTCGTCTGATCCGCGTATGCGATGGCGAACTCGCCCATCGCCCGCTCGAAGGCGTCACCGGTACCGAGATACGCCGCGATCGCGGCACGATCACCGGACCGTGCGTGCGCCCGAGCCAAAGTATGCCCGCACAGCATGGCGTAATCGCGGAGTACGGCACGGCTCATATTCTCGATGACCGCCGAACCCTTCATATCCCGCAGCTGGCGCAGGTAATAGCTGCGCTTGTCCGACCCACTGGCCCAGCCGAGAAAGATATCGCTCACCGCCTGAATCAGCCGCTGCCCGTTGACAACCCGATGGCCGTGATGCCGAAACTCGCTCGGCTTCAAATGCGGCGCGAGCACCGACTCCTCGGCCTCCTTTACCTGGATGAACAGCGGACTTCCACTGTGCTGCCCCGCGAGCAGCACAATGAAGCACCGCATCCCGACGCTGCCGACACCGACGACCTTGCGGGCGATATCGAGTATCCGATGCCGTTCCAGCAGCACCCGCCGGTCCTCGCTGAGCGTTTCGCGATAGTCGGTGAAGAGTTGGTCGATAACCGCCTCGTCCAGCTTTTCGATCGGCACCAATAGCGGCGGCCGACTCCGAATGCGCGGCGTGCCATCCGGCCCGGGCTCGGTGAGCTTGCCGAGCGCCTGCAAACTGGTGCTGGCCCGAGCCTTGTTGATCGCTTTCGCAACATCCTTGCGCCGCTTGGGCGCTCGCACCAAGGCCGCCGCCTGCTCGGCATCGACCCGCTCGTACCACACGCTCATCTCATCGAGTCCGGCCAGTCGACGCATGGTCTCCCGGTATCTTCGAGCCGCCGCGAGCACCGCCGCCCGCGCATCGGCATCACTGAACCCATTCGCCCGCGCCGCCACCGCGACACTCGCGACCAGTCGCTTCACATCCCATTCGAACGGCCCCGGCAATGTCTCGTCGAAATCGTTCAAATCGAATATCAGCGCCCGTTCCGGCGAGGCGTACAAACCGAAATTCGACAAATGCGCATCCCCACACAGCTGCACGTCCAACCCTGTGTTGGGTCCGACGGCCAGATCGGCCGCCATGATCGCGGGCGCACCCCGCAAGAAGGCGAACCGCCCCGCCGCCATCCGCCCATACCGAATGGGCACCAACTCCGGCACCCGACTCGCCGCCTGACGCTCGAGCACCCCAACCGGATCCCCCCGATCCGCCGGGGCCTCCCACACCCCCAGCGCCGACCGAGAAACCCGCCGCCGAACCGCCCGCCCAACCCCACTCGAGGCCCGCGCGGTCGTCACAGTGCTCGGCTTCGCCACCTGCCCAGTCTCACCCCGAACCCCCGCCCACAGCAACCACCCGGCCATCGCTGGAATGGCATCGCCGCCGTCAGGGTGGTAAGGCGAGGGTGGCGGCGACGCCGCGGATGGCGTGGGAGGCTGCGGCCGCCCGATCGGTCAGGAGAAGGTCTTGTGTGGGACGCCCACGGTGAGGCCGCCATCGATGACGAATTCGGCGCCGGTCGAATACGAGGATTCGTCGCTGGCCAAGTAGGTCACCAGGGCCGAGACCTCGGACGGGTCGGCGGCGCGGCCGAGCGGGATCTGCAGGAAATCCTCCGGGATGCCCTCGGTCATCGGGGTGCGGATCAGGCCGGGATGGATCGAGTTCACGCGAATTCCATACTGCGCCAACTCGAGTGCGGTGGATTTGGTCAGGCCGCGCACGGCGAATTTGGTGGCGGTGTAGCCGTGCAGGCCCGGACTGCCGCGCATGCCCTCGACCGAGGAGATATTGATGACCGAACCGCCGCCCGCCTCGATCATCGCGGGTGTCGCGGCCTGCATGCCGAGGAAGGTGCCGGTGAGATTGATATCGACGATCTTCTGCCACTCGGCCAGCTCGAAGTCGACGAGCAGGTTGCCATTGACGATGCCCGCATTGTTCACCAGGACGTTGAGCGAACCGAACCGCTGCACCGCCTCGGCGACCGCGTCCTGCCACTGCTGCTTTTCGCGCACATCGAGATGTACGTAGGCGGCGTTGTCGCCGATTTCCTTGGCGAGTGCGGCGCCCTCGTCGTCGAGGATGTCGCCGAGCACCACCCGCGCGTCCTCGGCCGCCAGTGCCCGCGCGTGCGCGGCGCCCATACCGCGCGCCCCGCCGCTGATCAACGCCACCTTGCCGGTCAACCGCCCCATCGCGGCCTCCTCTCGATTCCCGTCAACTTACTGAAACACGTTACAGAGAATTGGCTGATCCGTTTCTACATCGGTCCGGTCAGTGGAATCGGGGATAGTGTGCAACCTACCGCGCCCTGGCCTGAGTTCTGCCAGGTCCTGTGGCATCATCGATATAGAACGCGTTCTAGTAATGCCGCGGACTGCGCCGAGGAGGCCGACGATGACGAATCCGAATCCGGACGCGGCGGTCGCGATGCGACGGTTCTCCCGGCGTTCGGGAGTGCCCGATATCGCGCAGGTGCCCGGCGGACGGCTCGTCGACTTGGCGGGCCGGGGCCGCACCTATGTCGTCGATATGCCAGGACCCGCGGGCGCACCGACCCTGATCCTGCTGCACGCCACCGCCTGCACGGGCTACCTCACCTGGTTCCCCGCGCTCGATGCGCTGGCCGAGCGCTACCGGGTGATCGTCTTCGACCAGCGCTGGCACGGCCGCGGCATCCGCTCGGCGCGGTTTTCGGTGCGGGACTGCGCGGATGACGTCGTTGCCATTGCCGATGCACTCGGCGTCGAGCGGGCCATACTGGCCGGATATTCCCTCGGCGGTGTCGTCGCCTTGCTTGCCGCGCACCGGCATCCGGATCGGGTGAGCGGTCTGGTGTTGTGCGCGACACCGTATCGATTCCAGGAAAAGCTGCGCGAGCGCGCCTTTCATCTGACATTCGGCGCATTGGCCGCAGCCATCGGTCCCTATTCGTACCGCCGCGCCGCGGAGCATGCCGGTCAGCTACCCGACATGCCGGAACACACCTGGGAGCCGGGAAAGCTGAATCGCTGGGCGCTCAGTGAATTTCGCAGCAGCAGCGGCTGGGCGATGACACAGGTCATTGCCGAGGTCGGCCGATTCGATTCGACCGCTTGGCTTGCCACGCTGACCATGCCGACCGCGGTCGTGATCACCACGCGGGACCGGGCGATTCCGGTCTATCGGCAGTTGGAGATGGCGACCATGATTCCCGGGGCGAGCATTCATCTGGTCAAGGCCGGTCACGCGTCCTGCGTGCTCGAGGCCGACCGCTTCGTGCCGGTACTGCTGGAGGCTTGTGCCGCTGTCGCCGCAAGGCGGGCGAAGACTTCGAATGCGGCCCTGTTCGGCGGCGATGGCGAACAGGGCAGCGGTGTGGGTTAACCCAGATCGCGTGCCGCGGCCAGCAATTCATTGACGACGCCGGGGACCGCATCGGCGATCGTCTGCAGATCGGGCACCAGTTCCCTGCAGGCGATGAAGCCGAAGTCCAGGTCACCGTTATTGGACAGGACGGTGACCGTCAGTCCCGCGCCGTGGAAAACCGGCCCGAACGGATACATGGCCTCTACCTGGTGGCCGAGGAAGTACAGCGGCATCGGCGGGCCGGGAACATTCGACACCACCAGGTTGTGCACCACCGGGTGGCGCTCGGCCAGCTTCAACGATGAATAGACGCGTGCGGCCAGCTGAAAGGTGTTCGGCGGGGCGTACTTCGACCAGTCCATCAGGAAGTCCGCGCCGACCAAGGCGTGTTCCTCCTTGGCGTCGCGGTTGGCCTCGGCCACGTGTCGCAGCCGCTGCACCGGATCGGCGATATCGGTGCCGAGGTGCGAGAACAGCGAGGAGACCTTATTGATGCCCGCGGTGTGCCGTGAGGTGTCGTGCACCGAAACCGGCACCGAGGCGATCAGGGATTTGTCGGGCAGCTCATCGTGCTTCTCCAAGTAGGAGCGCAGTACGCCGGCGACGATGGTCAATACCACGTCGTTGACCTTCACATCGAAGGTGGTCTTGATCTCCTTGATTGCGCCGAGGTCGGTCTCGGTGAAGGCCACCGCGCGATCCGGGCTGATCGCGCCGTTGAAGGGGGTGCGCGGTGCGGTCAGGGGTAATGCCATGCCGGCCTGGTTGTTTCGGCGCCGCTGCGCGAAATTGGCGACCAGACCAAGGGTTTTCGGCACCATACCGACCAGGCCGAGCCTATTCGGCAGATTCACGACCGCCTCGGCCGCCAGTTTCACATCGCTCGGCTGGGGTTCGGGCCGCCATTCCTCGGCTGGTTCGGGCTCGCTCAGGCCGGGCTCCAGATCGCACAGGTGCATCATCATGTTGGTGCCGGTGATGCCGTCGACGGCGGCGTGGTGGTACTTGCAGATGACCGCGATCTTGCCGTCTTCGAGTCCCTCCACCACGTGCATCTGCCACAGCGGGCGACTGCGATCCATCGGCACACTCGCGATCTCGCCGACCAGGTCCGCAAGTTCCTGGCGTCCGAAGGGGTGTGAAGTCTCGATCAGTCGAATGTGGTGGTCCAGGTCGAAGTCCGGGTCTTCCACCCAGACCGGATGATCGAGGTTGAACGGCACCTCGTGGATCCGCCGCCGCATCTGCGGTATCAGCGGCAGTCGGCGGCCGAGTTCTGCTTTGAATGTGTCGAAGGTGTACTGCGTGCCCCCTGCAGTGGGATCCAGGATCAGCAGCGCACACACGTGCAAGTGCTGGGTCCCGGTCTCGAGGTACAGGAAGCTGGCATCCAATCCCGTTAGTCGCTCCATAGCAAGAGACTACTAGAACGTGTTCTAGTAGTCCTGGCAAACGAAGGGATATCTGTCACAGTGAAGCCCTCTATTGTCAAGTGAGCTAGCGCCGTTGAGGCAATCCGAGGAATCCTCACGGTGTCAGTGCGGATTCGTGCGATGTGCGCGCCGACACATATAGGCCCTGCGGATCTCACGACCTACGCACCATCGCGATCCATCGGGACTGCGGTCCGCCGCGCGACACCCGTTGGCATCCCGACGGCGCGCGTGCTCGCTCTGGACGTGTGATCACCATGCGCTCATGTAGGTAAGTGTCGAGAGTGCCGCTGCGTCGGCGCATTCTCGCCTGATTGTCGGTGGGGATGTGCTCGCTCGGGTGGTTGGGGGTGGATCGCGTCGGCCGGTTTGTTGGGTGTGGCAGTTTGCGGTGGCTTGTCCTGATGGAGAAGTGGGCGGTGCTGTTTCGGGAGTGATCGGCAGCGGTTCGGTCGAGGGTCTTCTGGGGATGAAGAAGCTGCACTGCTGACCGGCTGTTGATGGGGGTGCCTTTGGTGTGAGCCGCATCTGGTCGGGAAGGGGTGGGGTGCCCCGCACGGATTGAACGCTGTTCAAGTTGGTTGCTATGGTGCGGCTATGGCGTTGGTAACCGGGCTGCGACGGCCGCTGCGCACGTGTGTGTTACTAAAGGTTTCATATATGTGTATGATCATTGCTACGGCCATGCAGGAAGGTGGGCAACGTCGCGGTCGTGGCTCGTTGTGGGCTGTGGCGCGGCCGGTGAGATCGAGGAGTATCGATGAAGCTACTTCGTAGGGCACAGCAGTGGGCGGACGTCGATCCCGGCGAGGTTGCCCTCAGTGCGCGCAATGTGCGATTCGACTGGGCGGATACTCCTTTGCACTGGATGTCCGCGGAACCCATTGCGTCACATCTGATCAACGCGCTGAACCTGTTGCTGCCCGAGGGCGAGCGCATGTTCTGCGCGGCGTATTCCGAGGCGCTGCCGTATGTGAAGGACGAGAAGCTGCGTGAGGCCATGCTCGGCTTCATCGGCCAGGAGTCCATGCATGCCGAGACGCACGACAAGGTGCTGCACGAGGTGCTCGCCGCCAACGGTATCGATCCGGAACCCTATGTGCGGCAGGCGGAATACCTGTTCCGCAAATCGCTGGGGCCCAAGGATGTCGATGGGGTGGCGCAGCGGCAGGTAATGGTGGAGCGACTGGCGTTCATCGCCTGTCTGGAACATTTCTTCGCCTATCTCGGTGACTGGGTGCTCAATGCCGACCTGGAGAAGTTCGGCGCCGACCCCCGGGTGGCGGACCTGTTCCGCTGGCACGGCGCCGAGGAGGTCGAGCACCGGCACGTAGCGCACGATGTGGCCGTCTACTTCGGCGTTGGCTATGTGCGGCGCGCGGCGATCATGATGATCGTCTTCCCGATCTTCATCACGCTGGTGGTTCGCGGCACCAAATTCATGGTGCATCAGGATCCCGCGCTGCCCGACCTCGGCTATCCGCAGTTGATCACTCGGGTCTTCGGCTCGATGTGGCGCGGTGCGCTGCCCGGCGTGCCCTCGCTGCTGTGGAGCGCGCTGACGACTTTCAAGCCCGGCTACAACCCGGAATCGGTCGGATCGACGGCGCAGGCGGTGGCCTACCTGGCCAAATCCCCTGCGGCACAGGCGGTCGCGTCTTGAACTGGCGGCCGATGCCGGAGCAGATGCCCGTCGACCTGTTCGGTAAGCGCGATCAGGATCGGGCGGTCCGGGTGCTCGACGCGGTCGCCTCGGCGCGGCTGCGCTGGACCACCATCATCAACCGCCGCGACCTGTCGCCACGGGCCGATGATCACCGGCTGCCGCTGGTGGTGACCGGCCGCCGCATCGAGGCGCACGATCAGGATGTGGTGAGTCTGCGGCTGGAATCGCCTGACGCGCAGGAGCTTCCGCCGTGGCGGCCGGGCGCGCATCTGGATCTGGAGCTGCCATCGGGCCGGTTGCGGCAATACTCGCTGTGCGGCGATCCGGCCGATACCCGTGCCTATCGCATTGCGGTGCGCCGCATTCCGGACGGTGGTGGTGGTTCGGTCGAGGTGCACGACGAGCTGCCCGTCGGCTCGCGGATCGTGGTGCGCGGTCCGTGCAATGCCTTTCCGTTCGCGGTGCCCGGTCACGGATCACCCGCCACCCGTTTGCATTTCATTGCGGGCGGCATCGGGGTCACACCGATTCTGCCGATGGCCCGGCTGGCAATGCGGCTCGGTATCGAGTGGTCGATGGTGTACACAGGGCGCAGCCGCGACACGATTCCGTTTCTCGACGAGATCGCGGGATTCGGGGATCGGGTCACCGTGCGCACCGACGATGAAGACGGATTGCCCGATGCCGCTGCCCTGCTGGCCGGTGTCACCAGCGATACCGCGGTGTACTGCTGCGGACCGGTGCCGATGAACGCCGCCATAGCCGCCGCGGTGCGCGAAATGCCCGGTGTGGAACTGCATTCCGAGCGCTTCTCGCCGCCGCCGATCGTGGACGGTGTCCCGTTCGAGATCGAGTTCGCCACCACCGGTGCGGTCGTCGAGGTGCCCGCGGACAAGTCGGCGCTGGAGACCATTCTGGAGAGTCGCCCGGATCGGCCGTACTCCTGTCGGCAGGGTTTCTGCCGTACCTGCAAGGTGCGGGTGCTGTCCGGCGAACCCGAGCATCGCGAGACGGTGCTCACCGCCGCCGAGCACGAGGCGGGGGAGATGCTGGTCTGTGTATCACGGTCGCGGGGTGGGCGATTGGTGCTCGATCTGTGAGTGGCCGGAGCAAGCGAACCACGGGCACTGCGCCGGTGGGAGGAAACCTCGAGGAGATACGTCAATGACGACGACCGATCTGGCTTCGGCCGAGACGCGGCGAACGGTGCGCAGCGGCGAATTCGATATCGCCGTCTTCGAATACGGTGATCCGAGTGCGGAAACCATTGTGCTGGTGCATGGTTGGCCCGACACCCACCACCTCTGGGGTGCGGTGGTGCCGCTGCTGGCCGGACGCTTCCACGTCGTCAGCTACGACACCCGAGGCCACGGGGAGTCCACCCGCACCAGGCGCGCCGCGGACTTCCGCCTGGACGAGTTGGCCAGCGACTTCTTCGCCGTCGCCGATGCGGTCAGTCCGGACCGGCCGGTGCACGTGCTCGCGCACGACTGGGGTTCGGTGCAGGTGTGGGAGGCGGTATGCGAACCGCGGGCCGCCGCGCGAGTTGCCTCGTTCACCTCGGTCTCCGGGCCGAACCTCGACCACCTCGCGAAGTGGGTGCGCGCCAGGCTGTCCCGGCCGACCCCGCGCAATCTGTGGCAGCCGCTCACCCAGGCACTGTCGTCGGGGTACACGGTCTTCTCCATGACGCCCGGACTCGATCAGGTGTTCCGGGTGGTGGCGCACGAGAAGCGCTGGCAGCGCATCGTGTCGATCATGAACGACACCGCGCCGTCGAATATCGTTCTCGGCCCGACCTTCCGCCGCGACGCGGTCGAGGGTCTGCTCATCTACCGGGCGAATATCCTGCCGCGCCTGCTCGCTCCGCGCGAGCGCCACACCGAGGTGCCCGTGCAGTTGATCGTCGCCGGGCGCGATGTCGCGGTGCGGCCGGCGGGCTATGACGACCAGCACAAATGGGTTTCGCGGCTGTGGCGGCGCGATGTACCCGCCGGGCACTGGATGCCCTTCTCCCATCCGGAGCTACTCGCCACCGCGACCACCGAACTCATCGATGCGGTCAACGGCGGTGCGGCATCGCGTGCGCTGCGCCGCGCCGAAATCGGGCGCCGCCGACGCCCATTCGAGGATCAACTCGTGGTGATCACCGGCGGCGGCAGCGGCATCGGTCGTGAAACGGCGTTGGCGTTCGCGCGGCTCGGCGCGGAAATCGTGCTGTCGGATATCGATCTGGACGCCGCCAAGGAGACCGCGGAGCTGATCGGCGCGGAAAGCGGTGTGGCGCATCCCTATCGGCTCGATGTCGCCGATGCCGGCGAGATGAATGCGCATGCGGCGGAGGTAATCGCCACGCACGGTGTGCCCGACATTCTGATCAATAACGCCGGAATCGGACAGGCCGGTGGATTCTTCGATACGTCGGCCGCCGAGTTCGACCGGGTCATGCGGATCAATCTCGGCGGTGTGGTGAACGGCTGTCGTGCCTTCGGTGCGGCGATGGCCGAGCGCGGCCTCGGCGGGCATATAGTCAACCTGTCCAGCATGGCCGCCTACAGTCCGCAGCAGGGGTTCAGCGCGTACTCCACCAGCAAGTCGGCGGTGTTCATGTTCTCCGATTGCCTGCGTGCGGAACTGGCCGGGCGCGGCATCTCGGTGCACACCATCTGCCCCGGCATTGTGCACACCAATATCGTGGCCAACACCAGGTTTTCGGGTGTCAGCGCGGAGGAGGAGAAGCGTAAGCAGGAGCGGTACGACAAGCTGTACCGGGCGCGACGCTACGGGCCGGAGAGGGTGGCCGCGCAGATCGTGCGCGCGGTCGAACGCGATCGCAGCATTGTTCCGGTCACCCCCGAGGCGCGGCTGCAGTATCAGTTCAACAAGTTCGCTCCGGCGCTCGTGCGGTTCTTCGCCGCGCGGGTCAAGCTCACCTGAGCCGAATCAAGAGGGCGTCCTGGCGAGTTCGGCTTCGATGGCCGCTACTCGCTCGGCGCCGATTCCCCACGGATGCTCGACGCCGACAACGCTGTCGAGGTTCCAGAGCACACACTCCTCGCCCGGCTCGGCGACAATCGACCAGGCGACCACCGTGCGGCCGAGTTGTTCTGCCATGGAGCCGTGTGCATTGCCCTGCGTCGGTACGCCTTCCGGAAAGTGATGCAGGAACCGGCCGTAGGCGGCGGAACAGAATGCGGCATACATCTGGGTGCACAGGATGAAGCCGTGCCAGGCCTCGTCGACCGCATGTGACGGCATTCCGATCACCTGACCGTCACGCATCGCGGCGCCGCAGCAACGCAACCACTGCCGCAAACCGGTCTCCACCACCTCACGCGGTTGCCACGGGCTGGTCTTGAAGACCGCATCGGGGAACTCGAGTGCGGCCACCGCCTTGTCGACAGCATGGAGGTCTATCCGGCGGGCACGGTTTCTGGGACGCAAAAGCACCACGATTCACTGTACGGCGATGTGGGAATGCCATGCGAGACGGGATCCGCAGGGTGGAGATCGAGCATTTTCGCAGCCTTTGATTCAGGTGCGAGCGATACCATTCGGGAATGCTGGTCTTTCTCGTTGTGCTGCTGGCCATTCTCGTGATCGGAGGCGGCGTCGCGGCGTTGATCGCGGTCCTGATCGTGCGAGCGACGAGAAGGCCATTGCCGCCGGGGCGGCGCGGGTACATGGACCAGAGCGGGAGTGACAGCTCGCCGTGGGCTTACGGAGCCGCGGGGTTCGAGTCGGGGACCTTCGGTGGCTATGACCCCGGCAGCGGTGGGCATGGCCATGGACACGGGCACGGCCATGGGCACGGACATGACAGTGGCAGTGGCAGCAGTTGCGGCGGGGGCAGCAGTTGTAGCGGCGGTAGCAGCGGTTGCGGCGGTGGGGGTAGTAGCTGTGGCGGCGGGAGCAGTTGTGGTGGGGGAGGTTCCTGAATGACGGCACTGCTACTGGTCGTCCTGATCACGGCCGCCATCATGGGCGGTACCGCGACCTTCGTAGCACTGGCATCCAACTGGTCGAGTCGCCCCCGCCGGGGAGCCGGGTGGCTCGGAGGATCCAGTTCGTCATGGTCGGCGGGGGATACCGGTAGCAATGACTCGGGAAGCGGGGGTAGCTGCGGCGGCAGCAGCTGTGGTGGTGGAAGTAGCTGCGGAGGCGGAAGCAGTTGCGGCGGCGGCTCCTGACCGGCGGTGTCGTCGCGCACCATGTCCGCCGCTGCAAAGCCGCATCCATTCTCGGGATCTGCGCGCTCTGTCCCGGTACTCGGCGGGGGTGACCAAGATCAGGTCGGAACTGTTGGCGGGGGCTCTCGCGTATTTCCGCCCATAGCGTAATCATCCCGTTCCGCTTGACCTCAACTCTGCTTCAGGTTCGAGGCTGGTCGCTGTCGGATCGAGCGAAAATGTTGGAGGTTGTTATGCGCGCTGTGCACGCTGCGGAATTCGGTGGGCCCGAGGTTCTTTCGGTGCGGGAGGTGCCCGGGCTGGTGGCCGGCCCGGGACAGGTGGTCGTCGATGTCGCGGCAGCCGATGTGATGTTCTTGGATGTCCAGCTCCGAAGTGGTTGGGGTACAGAGTTTTTCAAGATCGAACCGCCCTATGTGCCGGGTGGGGCGGTCGCCGGGGTCGTCGCTTCGGTGGGTGCGGACGTCGACCCGAGTTGGGTCGGCAGGCGCGTTACCACCCAGACCGCCGCCAGCGGCATCGGTGGTGGGCAGCCGATCGGCGGGTACGCGGAGCAGTCCCTTGCCAAGGCTGAGACCCTGGTGCCGGTGCCCGATGGGTTGAGCCTTTCGCAGGCGGTGGCACTCGCCCATGACGGCAAGATGGCGCTCGCGATCTTCGATCGGGCCGCCATTCGGCCCGGCGAATGGGTGCTGATCACGGCGGCAGGTGGGGGATTGGGCACCCTGCTGATCCAACTCGCCCGCGCGGCCGGTGCGAATGTGGTGGCCGCGGCACGCGGCAGCGCCAAACTCGAGCTCGCGTCGCGACTCGGCGCACATGCTGTCATCGACTACTCCGAGCCCGACTGGTCTGCCAAGGCGCGCGCCGCGACCGGCGGAAAGGGTGCGAACGTCGTATTGGACGGGGCGGGAGGCACATTGGGTGCGGGCGCCATCGCGGCGGCGGCCGATGGCGGGCGATTTCTCGGATATGGCGCTGCCGCAGGGCAATTCGCTGATGTCGATCGAGAAGCGGTGGCAGCGCGCGACATTGGCGTACTCGGTCTGTTCGACCTGACCGACAACGACGATATCGATTGGCACGCGTTGGCCGAACGTTCGCTCGCCGAGGCGGTGGCGGGACGGCTGGAAGTTGTTATCGGCCAATCCTTCCCGCTCGAACAGGCGGATCGCGCCCACGCCACGATCGAGTCTCGAACGGCCATCGGACGCACGGTTCTTACGGTCTGAACGACCTTGCGTGACAACTTGTCTCACATATTGGCGGGCACCCTGGTTCGGCGCTAGGGTGCCCGCGTGGAAACACTGATTATCGTTGTTGTCATCTTCGCCGTGTTGGGTCTCGTCGCTTTCAGCGTGCAGTTGGCCAGCCGCCCGCCGCGCGACGAATTCCGCTGGGACCGTGGCGATGTCGACGATGACTACGACGGCTGGGAGGGCGACTGAACTCAGCCGACCGGAGTCAGTACCACTACCGCGATCGGCCGCTTGGTCATCTTCTGATACGCGCTGTAGCGCCCCTGATTGACCTTGTCGACAATCGCCCAACGTCGCGCGTAGTCCGGATCGTCGGGCAGCGTGGCCCGCGCAACCACCGCCAGCTTGCGCCGCCCGACCTGAATCTCACACTCCGGCTTCGCTTTTACATTCGCCAACCAACCCGGTGGCCGCGGCGATCCCCCATTCGACGCGGTCACCAAATAATCCGCCCCATCCCGCCCGTAGGTCAGCGCCGAGGTCCGCGGTTGCCCAGTCTTGCGCCCTACCGTCCGCAACAGCAACGTCGGATTCCCGAACAGCAGACGGTGCCCCAACACCCCACCGCTGTTCTCATAAACCCACTGATGCACCTTCAGCACATTCGCGAACACACTCGCCACAGCCGACCCTCCAGCCTGGTTCCGGGGTTACACCCCCACCCTAACCGCGCCAGACCCGCCCGCCCGTCACCCCGCCACCGCGTTCCGCGGTATCCGAGTGGTGCCCACCCCCACCCACCCGGTACCATGCCAACGCTGTCGGTATCCACCGAGCACGGGGCGGTAGCTCAGTCGGTTAGAGCCGTGGACTCATAATCCATTGGTCGCGGGTTCGAGCCCCGCCCGCCCCACAAACTCCCTGTTCAGGGGCCTTGCAGCCGAGGTTTGGGCCGTGCTTTGACCGCCTGGGTCACCACTTACTCACCTTTTTCGAATTGCGGGTACATGCTGCTCGCTCCAGCTC
This sequence comes from Nocardia sp. CA-119907, assembly GCF_050955995.1. NCBI lineage: Bacteria > Bacillati > Actinomycetota > Actinomycetes > Mycobacteriales > Nocardiaceae > Nocardia > Nocardia sp. CA-119907. The sequence goes on along the minus strand of NZ_CP192091.1, from coordinate 7,348,835 downwards.
CCGACAGCCTGTCCGGCCAGGGCATCGGGAGCTGGTTGTTCGCTATCCAGTGGTGACTGACCTCGGGCGCCGTCACCTCCGGCTCGTCGTGGCAGTCCCGTTTTGCTCATCCAGCAGAGCGAAGGCCGCGAAACGATTCCGGGTGTCCGGACCTTGATGGGTGCATTGGACGTAGTGCCTTCGTGTCACCGCTTCGGTGTGATTGGGGTAGCTGACTACTTCGTCCGGCACTGACGGATAGACCAACACTCGATTTCGACCTCACATACACGGTGGTGGCTTCGTAGCCGGGACCGATGTCTCGGATGAGTCGATGGGAGTAATTATCCTGCAGCACAACATTTTTCGAGCGAACACGCCTGCCGAAGTTACCGGAGCTGTGACGGATGATTCAGATGAGCCGACAGGCGCAATCGTTCTGCGGCGCGGCGTGATTCGTGCAGCGTTGCCTTTGTTGGCTGCTGCGGGATTCTGGCCGTGTTGTCGGGACCGCGTCCGCGCAGGTGACACCGGAGCCGATCGGGGGCAGGGAGCGGGTGAAGGTGACCATCACTGGCGAAGTCCAGCGATGGCTGCCGCTCGCGCAGGTAGTCCACGATAGTCGCCGATGCCGCCCGCAAGCGTGCAGTAGAGCACTTCCCCAATCGGGCGGCGTGCAGATCAAGCCGGATCCTTCCACAGTCCCGACACCGCATCCGGCGGCATCTCGCCGCTGCGCACCGCCAGCAGCACACTCGCTCGCCGCAGGCGCACCACCTGGTTGATCACCAGCGCGGACTGCTCATCCATCTCTGTCGGCGGGGGATCGGTGGGCGTTGGGGGTTTTCGCCGAGATCGCCGAAACCAGCGAGGTTGATCCGCTGCGTCGGATCTGCGATGTGGTCGCGGCTGTGTCGGCGCCCGCCGCGGGCGGTCGGGTGTTGGTGGTGGTCGGTGACGCGCATCTGCGTTCTCGCGGGAGGTGACCGCACAGTTGGCCGCGGCGGTGCTGGGTGGGTCGGTCGAGTCCTCGACCGCGACCGCGTTGTGGCGCTACACCCGCGGGAACGTGCTGTACTGCGGCATCTGATCGACGGCGAGCGCGCGGCCGAGCGACTGACCCCGCACAGCCGGTGACAGCAACGGCGTCGCCGTCGAAGTCGACGATGATCAGGGTGCGCGGCATCGAGCCGACGGCCACGTCAACCCCGACCTGTTCGCACAGCAGATCACCGGCCAGACGGTCGTAGCAACGGTTGAATAACCACCATGCGGACCTGGCCGCCGGTAAGCAAGCCTTGCCGGCGGGCTAAACGGCGATCCATTGTCAATGTCCGTAGTCGGCTGCACGGATGTCCGAACTCCTAGGCACTCATGCCAGCCGGCCGTCCGGAGGCTGGTGCAGTCCCAGTCGGTGCCGCGCGTAGGCAGGGATGGCGGCGGCCAGCCAGGCGGATAGGTCCGGGTCCACCTGTTCAGCCATCCACCGCTGCTGAGGGTCGGTCAGATACATACGTCCCAGGGCCGCATACGCCTCGGGTGTGGGCTGCCAGTACTTGCGGACGGACTCGTAGTGCTCGGCGACTTCGTCTAGTGCGGCAGGCTCCTCCGGTGTGATCCCGTTCCGCATGACCTTGGCCAGCCGTCGGAACAGGGCGGTTCCCTGGGCTGCGGCGTGCTCGTAGTCTGCGGCGGTGAGGCCGTCCTGGGCCGTATCGGCGGCGTCGAAGGCGGCCAGGCCGGCTTGCCCGAAGGACTTCCCCAGGGTCTGCCGCATGGTGGCTTGCTCCTTGCGTAGACCAGCGAAAAATCGCTGCGGATCCTGTATCCGGGCCGCGTCCAGGTCGCTGATGGTCTCCTTGACGGTGGTGATGATCTGGTCGAGGCGGCGGCGTTCGTCTTCCAGGTGGGCCAGGTGTCCGCGCAGCGCGGCGGCCTCGTCGGCCTGCTCGCGCAGGATCTGTCCGATCTGTTCCAGCCCGAGCCCGAGGCGGCGCAGCACCAGGATGCGTTGCAACCGCAGCAGTTCCGCCCTGCCGTACCAGCGGTACCCGTTGGTGGTGACCGTGCTGGGGGCAAGCAAGCCGATCGCGTCGTAGTGGCGCAGCATCCGGGCGGACACGCCGGAGGCTTTGGCGACCTGGCTGATGGAAAACCGCACGCAACCACTCTCTCGGCTTGACCTTCACACAATGTCAACTTTTACCGTGGCCGCTATGGCAACCACAATCACCGGGGTTCGCGTCTTCGACGGCCAACGCCTGACCGAGCACACCGCCGTGCGCCTTGCGGGCGGCCTGATCGAGGAGGTTGGCGGCCTCGAGCTACTTCGGGCCGGTGACCAGCACGTGGAGGGGCACGGCGGCACCCTGTTGCCCGGGCTGATCGACGCGCACATCCACCTGTTGCCCGGCGCGCCTCGCCAGGCCCTGTCCTTCGGGGTCACCACGGTGCTGGACATGTTCAGCAAACCCGACACCGTGCGCCAAGCCGTGGCCCAGGGCGCCGGGCCGGACGCCGCCGAGGTGCGCTCTTCCAGCATCGGCGCGACCGCGCCCGGCGGGCATCCCACCATGATGTATGCGCCCTTCCCGTACGTGACCGGACCGCAGGACGCGGAGGCGTTCGTGGCAGACCGCCTCGCCGAGGGTGCCCATCACCTGAAAGTCCTCTACGACGACGGCGCGGGCGGCGGTCCAATGCCCATGCCATCGCTGGACATCCCCACCGTGGCCGCGCTCGTCGACGCCGCACACCGAGCCGCTCTGATTGTGGTGGCACATGTGACCACCGCCCGGGCGGCCATCGACCTGCTGCCCACCGGCGTGGACGTCCTGGCCCACGCACCCTTCGACCGGCTTACCGACGCCCAGGTCGGGGCCATCTCGGACGCGGGTGTCGCGGTCGTAGCCACGCTGTCGGTGGCCGACGGGTTTCCCGGTGACGGCAAGGGGATGCCGCTGCTGGCCGAGCCCGAGTTGGCCCGGCGGCTGGGGCTGGCCTGGTCCGGAGTCATCCAGCGGCAGGCACAGCGGTGGCTCCCGCCGCAGCTGCCGGATTTCGCGGCGCCGGCCGACAACGTCGGGCTGCTGCACGACGCCGGGGTACCGGTGCTGGTCGGCACAGACGCCCCCAACCCGGGCACGGTGCATGGGGCCAGCGTGCATCGTGAACTCCGGCGCCTGGTTGCTGCTGGCCTGGCGCCCGACCAGGCCCTGGCGGCCGCGACGGCGCGCACCGCCGACGTGTTCGGCCTTGCCGACCGGGGCCGCATCTGCCCCGGACTACGTGCGGACCTGGTCTTGGTCGACGGGCGACCGGACCGGCGCATCACCGACACCCAACGCGTGGCGGCGGTATGGAAGCACGGCGTCCGCGCGGATCTGGCCACCTATATCGGGTCAGCCGACGAGCGCGCGGGGCTGGCAGCCCTGCGTGCGCAGACCGACAAGGTCATCGCCGCAGTCCAGGACAGGCTTCCGCAACTCATTTCTGGAGCTCGATCATGAGTGCTGACATGCCGATTGCCATCCACCGCGAGTACGACGGGGAGATCTTGGGCTACCTGCGGCGTATGGGTGCGCAATGGCAGCCGGTGACCGTGTTCGGCGGTGTGCTGGCCGGGCCCACCTCCCGCGAGGAGGATGAGCACATCCTCCGCTGCGATGGCCTGTCAAGCCTCGGTGACATTTGGTGGGTCCAAGATGGGCCGGATGGCTTCGAGCAAGCCCTGATCCAGGAAGCTCACCCGGATCGCCTACGGATCCGGTGGTCGGACCCCTTGGCTGAGCAGACCCCGCACGGGCATTGGATCGACCCACGGGCCGTGCGCGTAGAGCGCTATCACCCAAAGGCTCGGTGAGAAGTTGGGGTACATCCCAATATGGCACATGACCGGCGCGAACAGCGTCGGGATAGGGTCCATTGTCGCTTGCTGTTGCCATCGGTGGAGGAGCCGACGCCGAAACTCCCATTTGCCCAAGGGGTATTCGGGGCAGCTCCACCGAGCCAGCAGCACCTCGGTCTCGGCTTGCAGCTGACACGCCAGCGCGCACACCTCGGCGCGCTGCGGCGTGGTGATCGTGCGGGGCTGGCCACTGCGCGGCTGATCGGTCAGCCCGGCCAGACCGTGCTCGGCGTAACGACCCCGCCACAGTTCGACAGTGTCCTCGGTGATTCCCACCTCACCGGCGATCTCGGCTGGAAGACCACAGCGGCCATGGGCAGTCCGGCCGCGGCAGAAGAACTCCCCGATCACGAATACTGCCGGGATGTATTGCAGCAGCGATCCGAACAGCATCGGCTGGCTCTGCCACGACAGCGAATGATCACTGAAAGTGAAGGCGCAGAGCATTATCGACGTACGAGTCCACCGGCGGTGGCCAGGCACCACAACAGATTCCGCCGATCGTCGCGTACCCGGCCACCACTCGCTGTGGCCACGATCAAACGCCCGGCCCGTACGGGGAGCGCCGGCGTATCGCTGCGAATCGGCCCGGCCGTCTTGAATCTGGATGTCCTCTCCAGCGCTGAAAATGAGCAGAGCACAACATGTTTGGATACCCAAGACAAGAGGGCACCGGCGGACGGCCGGTGCCCTGACGTCAGCTAGAGGCAGCTGGGGACCTGCCCCATCAGGCAGCGCAAGATCTCCGAGGAACCACTCGCGCTTCCGGTTTCCATGGGTGTCCCGATGGGGCTGGGGGTCGTCTGCTGGGTCGCGGGCGCCTCGTCGGCCGCGGTGAGCGGCATCCCGGCGGTGGCGGAGGCCGTGCTCACGGGGGTGAGCAGTGCGGCGAAACCGACTAGGCCGAAGGCGATTCGACGTCGAATCAAAATAAATCTCCTGACTCGCTGGATCATTCGCCGAGTGCGAACGATCTACAGCGAAGATCGCCAGTGTCCGAACGGCTGTTACTTCAGACTGTCGCTCGACAGCCCGAGCACGCGCCCGGCGACGCTCACCGATCTGGATCCGCCGACCGGGACGCAGCTGCGGAAGATGGTGCGCTACGAGCACACCGAGCCCGATAGCGTGGTCCATGTCGACGTGAAGAAACTCGGCCGCATCCCCGCTGGCGGCGGCTGGCGGTCGCACGGTCGCGGGTGCGCGAGGGGCGTCCCGGGGCGACGTGCTCGCACTGGCGTTTACGGCCTTCCAGGGTCAGCGGGGGCATTACGGGTGGTGTCCGCGCCCGGGTCCAGGTGTGAGGCCTCCATCCTGCTGAATCATGCTTCCCCCGAATACGTTTCGCCGTATCCCCCGGGTCGGCGCCACCCGCGAGCCTCGACCGCGGCGGACGCTCATGCCTTGTTGACGGTGCTCCAGTCCTCGTGGCCGCGGCCCTGCGCGACGGCGTCGGAGAAGACCGACAGGACGCCGTCCAGGATCGGGTAGTGGACCTGCTCGGACATGCGCGCCGCGTAGCTCAGGTCCTTGAGCGCCCACTCCGCGGAGAAGTTGATCGGCTCCGGCGGGGTGCCGAAGCTCTGCCAGGCCAGCTGTGTGATGACCCCGCCGGGCCGGTCGACGAGCGCCGCGCCGACCTGTTCCACGTCCAGCCCCGCCGCGGCGGCCAGCTTGACCGCCTCGCCGAAGGCGGCCAGGTGGATCGCCTGGAGGGCGTTGAGCACGAGCTTGAACCTGGTGCCCGCGCCGACCGGCCCGAAGTGCCTGACGTCCCTGGCGATCGCGCCGAGCACCGGCTCGAGCGCGGCCAGCCCGGCCTGGTCGCCGCCGGCCAGCATCACGAGGTTCCCGCTCTGGGCTCCGGCGCTGCCCCCGGTGACCGGCATGTCGAAGAAGGCCAGGCCGCGCCGCGCGCACTCGGCCGCGAGCTCCTCCACCCAGGACACCGACAGTGTCGCCGACGAGATCAGCACCGTCCCAGGGCGGGCGCCGGCCACGATGCCGTCGGGTCCGAGCCACACCTCGCGGGAGGACTCGTCATTGGCGGTGACCTCGAAGACCACGTCGGCGCGGGCCGCGGCCTCAGCTGGCGTCTCGGCGCGCGTGGCACCCCCCTCGACCAGGTCACGCGTACGGCCGGCGGTCCGGTTCCACACCGTCACCTGGTGCCCGTGCTTCAGCAGGTTGTCGGCCATGCCCCGGCCCATAATGCCCAGGCCCACCACGGCAACATTCGTCATCTCGGTTCTCCCGTCTCGTTCGGTATGCCGGCAAGTCTGCTGCCGGTGCCCGGCGCGAGGCAGCTCCCCTCGAGGGGGGCCCTGGCAGGGCACCCCACGGCGATCCGGCGCCGGGACATACTCGTCTGGTGACGAATCAGATGGACCTGGGAGATTTCCTGCGGTCGCGGCGGGCGCGGGTGACGCCGCAGGAGGCGGGCCTGCCGGCGACCACGGGCCGGCGTCGCACCGCCGGGCTGCGCAGGGAGGAGGTGGCGATGCTGGCGGGGTTGAGCATCGAGTACTACACGCGGCTCGAGCAGGGCAAGCAGAGCCGCCCGAGCCCGGCAGTGCTGGAGGCCGTCGCGGGTGTGCTGCGGCTGGACGAGGACGAGCGCCGGCATTTGTTCGAGCTCGGCCACGCGGCGGGCCCGGCCCGTGCGGCGGCGGCCCGCGGCGACGAGGCGCCGCGCACGGTGCGGGCGGAGGTGCGCCGCATGCTCGACATCGTCCGCCCCTACCCGGCCTACCTGCTCAGCCGGGCGAACGACCTGCTGGCCGCCAACGACCAGGGGATGCGGCTGCTGCCCGGCATCGAGGAGTGGCCGGCGCGACTGCGTAACACGGCTCGGTACACCTTCCTGCACCCGGACGGCAGGCGCGTGTACGGCAACTGGGACGAGGTCGCCGCCGCGACGGTGGCCCACCTGCGGGCGGTCGCGGGGTCGAACCCGGATGCGCCCGACATCACCGGGCTGATCGGCGAGCTCATCGTGAAGAGCCCGGAGTTCGCCGCGCTCTGGGAACGGTACGACGTGCGGGCCCGCACCAACGGGCGCAAGTGTTTCGAGCATCCGGCGGTCGGGCGGATGACGCTGAGCTACGAGGTCTTCACCGTGGCCCGCGACCAGGGGCAGCGGCTGGTCGTGTACCAGGCCGAGCCGGGCACGCCCGATCACGACGCGATGATGCTGCTCGACTTCGCGGCGCCGCGCGCCGGTGGGCGGGACCAGGACGAGGAGCCCGCGCCGCACGCGAACCGTCACCAGGCGGGCTGACCGGCCCGCCGTTCCCTGGAATTACGGCATCAGGCGCTATATCCAGACCACCAAACGGTCCGAGATGACCTCGGTCCGTTGATCTTCGGGATGTGGCGTCTGGCCGCTTCGAGACGTGCGAGTCGCGGCATGAGTGGGCATCGACGTGAACCGTTATCTCACTCTCGTAGCACCGCCTGGAACCGACGGAACGCGTTGATGCGTTGCGAGATCCACGACTGGCCTGGTGGCGCGTGGATGTGCTCGGCGTGGATCGTCGCTATGCCGTCGTACCACCTGCGTAGGCGCAGCAGGGCTGCCTGAAACGTGCCGTCGTCGAGTGCGTGCCCGATCGTTCCGTCGCTGAATCGCTCGGCCCGTGTTATCGCGGTCAGCATTCGGCAGGCGTCGGCGACCGACGCGTCGGCCAGACCCTGGCCGCCTCGATATCGCTGGATACCGTCCCAATTCGTCCAATCGAACCCCACGATCGCGTCCACTTCGTACAACGCGTGCTGGACGTGCCACACGGCGTCGCTGTAGACGGCGTAGGGCATGCACAAAGAACCGTCGGCGTTCTGGGTGCGGATTTCCCACGGGCTGGGCTGCTCGGCGAGCAGTTCGTCCACCGTTGACCACAGCTGCTGCCACCGCTCGGGTGGTGAAATGAGCAGCTGTGCCTTGATATTGGAATCGCTCGGCTCCACGCCGGCACGATACCTCTCTATTCTGATCGCGCGGCGGCCGTTGACGTGCGACTGGCCAAACCACCCCGGTAACCGACAGCTCGCACTGGTTCCGGAGGCTGCAGCCTCGAGCGTGCCGGGTGCGGCAAAAGCATCGTCGGGCTGATGCGGTCGGGGATCGGAGTTCGTGCAGCCCGGAGCTGGCGGCGAAACTCGCTGCGGCACTGGATGTCCCGTCCGAGCACATGTTCCGGATCGAGGAGAAGGGATAGCCGAACAGAACCGAGAACAGATTTCGTCTACTCACCTGGGGGAAACGAGTCGGCCATGCTCGCCTGGAGTTGCCCAAACACCGCAGACGCCTGCGAAGAGGAGGCCCGATGGCTCGCCATCGGTCTCCCGTATGAACCCAGCGCTGCCACCCCTCCAGGTGAGATCCCGCCTGAACCGGAATGCATCTGTGCCTGGCTGCCGATCGCTCCCAGCCCGCCCTGGAGTGCTTGGCCCAACAGCTTCTCGAACAGCTGTGATCCCCAGCAAGGCAGCAAGTGTTCGCCTTCTTAGCGAAGGGGAACGGATCCAGCGACGAAGGGGGTAACGGCCTCGTCCGGTACTTGGCCCACCGCCTGATACACGACGGTGAATCGGTGATCGACGTGCCCGCGAAATTGTCTGCGCAGATACGAGACTTCGCCACCGGCAACGGCCGCAACACGACTCGGTGGATGCGCGCTCGGTCGCGCTCGCGGCACTGCGGGCCCCGAATCTGAGACGCGTGGAAGCGGATTCGGAGCTGCTCGCTCTGAGCATGCTCGTCGACCGATCTCGGCTACCACGCCGGTGAGACCTTTGGACGGCGCTTTGTGGAGCGGATCACCAAGACCCGTTCCGAGTGGTAGCTCGCCGTACCCCTTGGTAGGTTTCGGCTTGTTCGCGCAACGTCGCGCATCACCTTCAGCCTTTGACTCGCGGAACATTCCTTCGATCCACAGTTGTGCGCCTCTTTCGTCATGGAAGGAGGCGGGAATCGTCATACCCACGCAGCCGATTTCGCGGTAATTCTCGACGGCGAAGTCGGCGGCGGCACCGTGCCCGCCCTGCTCGCCGCAGGCGTGGCTGCCCTGTCCCATCAAAGCCTTGGAGAACCGGTGGCAACCGCACTACCTCACCAGCCCGCGGAACTCGACGCGGTCATCTTCGACTACAACGGCGTCATTGGCCTACAGCCCACCGTTCCTATGTGGAGCAGGCTCGCCGAGCTCGCCGGATGGCACGCAGACCAGCTCGGACTCTTCGAGAATGCTTTCTGGAGCGCCCGCGAGCCCTACGATTCCGGCGAGTTCGACGACGCGGACTTCTGGACCGCCGTGCTCGGCCATCGCCCGGAGCCGGAATTGCTCACCCGGTTGCGTGCCGTCGACACCGCGCTGTGGACCCGGACCGACGACCGCGTCGTCGCGCTCCTCCACCATGTCCGGCGGGCAGATCTCCCGATGGTGTTGCTCTCCAACGCACCCCATCCGGTCAGCGATGCCCTCGATGCCTCCGACTGGCGCACGCTGATGACCGACGCCCTCTACTCGGCCCGGCTCGGCATGAACAAGCCGCACCCCGACACCTACCGAAAAGCACTCGCCGCGACCGGAGTTCGCGATCCCGGCCGCGTCCTGTTCGTCGACGACCGCGCCGACAACTGCGAAGCCGCCGCTCGCCTCGGCCTGCGCGCTCTCCACTACTCCGGCTCGCCCGCCGATATCGAGGATCACCTCCGCCTCGCGACCGTCGCCGCATAGGTCCCCGCGAGTCGTCACGGGACTTCCAGAGTCGCGCGACATCGCTGCCAAAATGACCGAGCGCACGTTGCTCGGGCTGGAACCGTGGCGGTCGGGTCCTAGCGGAGAGCGGCGTCGCGGCCGGGCGGACAGTGGACGACCGGAGGATGCGAGACACTCGCCGGGACAGTTGGCCGCCTACGGAGCCCAGCACATTCTGACGATGTACGGGGGTGTGATCGCGCCACCGCTCATCGTCGGCGGCGCGGCCGGGCTCTCCGCCACCGACATCGGACTACTGGTGACGGCCGCCCTATTCGTCTCGGGCCTCGCCACGCTCCTGCAAACCCTCGGAATCGGACCGTTCGGCAGCCGATTGCCCATCGTGCAGGGGGTTTCGTTCGCAGGCGTATCGACCATGGTGGCGATTGCCACCACCGGCGGGTTACGTCCGGTATTCGGCTCCATCATCGTCGCGGGGGTAATCGGCCTGGTGCTGTCATCGTTCTTCGCGCAACTGGTGCGATTGTTCCCCGCGGTGGTGACGGGCACGATCATCACCGTGATCGGCCTTTCACTGATGCCGGTCGCCTTCAACTGGGCAATGGGCAACAACGCCACCGCACCCGACTACGGTTCCCTGGCCAACATCGGATTCGCCGGGCTGACGCTGCTGATCATCCTGGTGATCAGTCGACTGTTCCAGGGCGCGCTGTCGCGACTGTCGATTCTTATCGGGCTGGTGCTCGGTACCGTCATCGGGGCGTGTGCGGGCAAGGCCGATTTCTCCGATGTGGGCAACGCCCGCTTGGTCGCGCCGCCGCAGCTGCTGCACTTCGGGTCGCCGACCTTCGAAGTCGGGGCCATTGTCGCGATGACAATCGTGATTCTGGTGACCCTGATCGAAACCACGGCCGACATCCTCACGATCGGTGAAATCGTCGGGACCGACGTCGATGCCAGGCGCGTGGCGGACGGGTTGCGAGCCGACATGCTGTCGACGACGGTTGCCCCGGTCTTCGGGTCCTTCACCTGCAGCGCGTTCGCACAAAACGTCGGCTTGGTCGCACTGACCGGAATCAAAAGCCGGTTCGTAGTGGCAACCGGCGGCCTGATTCTCCTGCTGCTCGGCCTGCTCCCGGTGGTCGGCGCGATAGTCGCCGGAATTCCGTACCCGGTGCTCGGCGGCGCCGGACTCGTGCTCTTCGGATCGGTTGCGGCGAGCGGGATTCGCACCCTGTCCCGGGTGGACTACCAGGACAACCTCAACATGATCATCGTCGCGGTCGGCATCGGCTTCGGACTCATACCCGTTGCGGCACCGAAATTCTGGGACGCCCTCCCCGAAAAGATCGCAGTGGTCCTGAACTCCGGAATCAGCGCCGCCGCAGTCGCCGCCGTCCTGCTCAACCTGGCCTTCAACGAATGGAAATTCGGCAAACGACCGGGTTCCTCCGTCCTCGCCGCAGCCATCGACGAGCGCGACCGGCTCGACAACGACGTCAAGCCATAGATCACCTGAAAGTAGTTTTGCACCATCGGGTTTCTCTCCTTATCGTGGCCGGCGCCCTCGGGCGCGTTATCGGGTCGGGTACGTCGATGACCCGGACGTCGCCCGGGCCGTGTATATAGGTCGCTCGCATAGGGAACCTTTGCCGGTGTAGAGGTCTCGGTGCGGGCACGCGTTGTGCCCGAAGTCGTGACGCGCTGTCATTTCAGGACGAATGATCGTGGCGTGGGCGATGACCGCGTTCGATGACGACTTCACCTGCGGCCGTGGCGATTCGGTCGTCGATGCTCGGTTGCTGCGTTCGTTCGTTCTCCCGAGTTCACCGCAGTCGATAGGCGCGTGCACGCCCATCGACTGCGGTGATGTTGCGCCGGGGTTGTCGACGGCAGCGCTCTCGCTGACTGCGGGTCGGTCTGCCGGTCAGGCCTGGTGGCCGATGATGAGGGGCCGCTCGTCGCTGACCGGTGTCACATCCACCGGTGGGTGGGAGCGTTCACCGAAATACAGCAGTTCCCACACGGTCTTCGCGCTGAACGCTTCGGCGTGACCGTCGCGGGTTTCGATGAGATCGACATCGCCGAGGAACCGGTGGTAGGCGCCGTGTCGGCCGAAATCGATCCGGAAAATGTCCGCGGTGTAGCGGAACGTGACGGTGTAGGTGGTACCGGATTCCTCGATCGAGTACTGCACGCGCCGGTCGACCGGCACACCGCTGTCGGGATGGATCGACCGGTCGGCGGTGACCACCTCGACGCCGTCGCCCACTCTGGCCGCCACGATCTCGCTGCCTCTGGCGATCAGCAGCACGGGAACCGTTGTGCCGCCGTAATTGTCGTTGACAACGAAGGTCAGTGACACGATGGTGTAGTCGCCCAGAAGCGCTCTGCCCCAATACCAATGGTCGAGAACCTTGCGCGGGGCGATATTGCCCCAGTTGTGGTCGTGATAGCCGAGCCCACTCAGTGCGGTGGTATGACCGTCGACGGTCAGGGTGGCCTCGACCGCACCACGCGCCACGACCGGCAGCCAAGCGATGTAATGCTCCTCATCGGCGCCGAAGTACAGGAAGCCCGACTCCGGCCGCCACGGCGGCACCTGTGGCGTGAGGGTGAGGTCCACGGTGAACTCGTCGAGCTCGACGTGGATCTCGTAATGCCGGTCCTCGATGCGAAACACGTTGGGGCCGATGCGCACATCACAGGCGTCGGTCGCGGCGGAGAACGCCGTCGGCTTTCCGAGGTAGGTCTTCTCGAGCCGACTGCTGTCGGCGCGGGTCAATGTCACCAGCACGAACGGGGTCAGGGGTGCCTTGGGTGACACAGAGGGGGGTTTGGTGTGGAACTCGATGGTCAGGACCGAACCATCGTCGAGGTGGCCATCGAAGTACCACCACTCGAAGGTCCCATCGGCCGCGCCGGTCCGCAGACCGTCTTCCCAGCCGTGGATCACTCCGGGAGTTTCGTTGGTTTGTCGATAGTGGCTTTCGGTCCGGCCGACAACGGCTTTCATCCCGCGCTCCTCATCTCGGGCGGCCACGTTCGGCGCGGCCGCGACTGCGACGGCGTGGATCACGCCGACTCGTTCTTGACCGCGATCACCGACAGTGGCGACACGACCGGAGGTTCGGCGAGCAGTTCGGCGCCCTCGCCGAGGATCAGCTTCGCGGCCTGACCGGCCATGTGGTCCTGCTGCGCCTCGGGGGAGACGAAGACATCGACCAGATGGAACGTCGACGGCTCGGTCGCCGACCGGCCCGCCAGCCACACCGTCGTCCCGTCTTCGGCCCGGATGTGCGGCAGGGCACGGTCGAGGATTTCAGCGAACGCGTCGGCCTTGCCGTCAGCGGTGGTGAAGGTGACCAGGATCGCTGTGTTGGTGCTCGTTGTCATGACCGTGACTCTAGGAGCGCGAATAATCACGATTGCGACAAAAGAACTACTCTTTGCGACATGAGGATCGGTGTTGCCGCGATCACGGGCGGCTGGGACTCCGGCCTGACCACTGTGCTGGATGTGCTGCGGACCGCCGAGGCGGCCCGTGAACGCGTCGATCGCGACATTCCCGCAATCTCGGTACAGGTCGTCGCGGCCGCTCCGACGCCGGTGCCCACGCAGGGCGGGCTCCTGGTCCCGATCGACTTCACCTTCGACGATGCTCGGATGGATCAACTCGACGTGCTCGTCGTGCCCGCGATCGGCGCGAACAGTCCGCCCGGTGTGATCGATGCGTTGATGCGTCCCGACATCTCCGGTTTACGCGCTCGACTGCGGGACTGGGCCGAGGAAGGGCGTCAGCTCGCGGCCGCCTGTACCGGCACACTGCTGCTCGCGGAGTCGGGGATCCTCAACGGGCGCCGGGCTACCACCAGTTGGTGGCTCAGCGCCGAATTCCAGCGGCGCTATCCGCGGGTTGATCTCGATATGTCCCGAATGGTGGTCCAGGACGGGCACATCACCACCGCGGGCGCGGCGTTCGCTCATATCGACCTGGCGATCAACCTCGTCGCCCGGGTCAGTTCGCAGCTGGCCGAGTTCACGGCCGCGACACTGCTCATCGACCAGCGTCCGGCCCGCAGCGTCGAATCCGTGCTGGGTTACCTGTCGACTGCCGATCGGCTGATCACCGACTTCGAAACCTGGGCGCGGCTACACCTGGCCGAACCGATCTCGGTTGCCGACGGCGCGGCGGCCATCGGCACGACCCGCCGCACACTCGAACGCCATGTCCGGCAGCGGCTGGGCACCACCCCCAACGCGCTCATCCAACAGATGCGCGCCGAACGGGCTCGCCACCTGCAGCGCACCACCAACCTCACCCTCGCCAAGATCGCGCCGATGGTCGGTTATCAGAGCACCACCGCGCTGCGTAAGGCGCTCAACACCAGCCAAGGCCGCGACACCGCGGAAGCGGAACCGTCGGTCGTCTCCCACGACTGAGCGCACAACCTCGCTGCCGGCCGAACGGCCACCGCCGTGGGACAACACCATGACCATCCGTGTAAGCCCTTGTCGCATAGGGATATTCGAGCAACTGATCCGGTATCGATTGTCCAGGTCGACTTTTGGGAGTGCTGGTTCGGTCGCCGCGGCGTACTTCCCGCGATGGCATCGAACGCGGTGAGGAATCCGCGCACGGATATGTCGCAAACGTTGCTTGCCATGTCGCATCAGTGACCTTCGTGCTGCGTAGCGTCGACCGCGATGGCGAATTGGTCGCTCTGGCTGTGGCGGGACCACCCGCTGTTCTGCTCGACCAGGAAACAACGGTGCGCGCCGGGCTGCGGCGAACGCCACGACAGGAGTTCAGGCATTGATCAAGAATTTGCGGCCCTGCAAGGTCCTCAGCGTCGAGAAGTCGGGTCGCGTGCTGCTGATGGGCCTGAACCGGCCCGCCAAACGTAACGCGTTCACTATGGACCTGCTGCGGGCGCTCGGCAACGCATACTACGTGCTCGACACCGACGAGGACCTGCGCTGCGGTGTCCTCTACGGCAACGGCGACAACTTCACCGGCGGACTCGATCTCGCCGATGTGCTGCCCCAGATCGTCGACGACACTGTCGATTGGGCCGAAGACGAATGCAACCCGGTCTCCACCACCGGCCCCGCACGAACGACTCCGGTCGTCGCCGCCGTGCACGGATGGTCCATGACGATCGGTATCGAACTGCTGCTGGCAGCCGACGTCCGAATCGCCGCCGCCAACGCCCAATTCGCCCAGATGGAGGTGCAACGCGGAATCTTCCCGCTCGGGGGCGCCACCTACCGGCTGCCGCGGGAAGCCGGCTGGGGCAACGCGATGCGCTGGCTGCTCACCGGAGATTCGTTCGACGCGAACGAAGCATTGCGATTGGGGCTCGTCCAGGAGGTCGTCGAAACCGGCCAACAGCTCAGCCGCGCAATCGAACTGGCGGAACGAATCAGCGAGCAAGCCCCTCTCGGAATCCGAGCGACCATGGCCTCGGCTCGGCTCGCACTCACCGACGGCGAGGTTGTCGCGGGCGACGCGATCCGAGACGAGCTGCGCCGCCTCTCCACCAGCGACGACGCCAAAGAAGGCATGCTGTCGTTCCTGGAGCGCCGCCCCGCCCAGTTCACCGGGCGTTAAAGTCTCGCGGCTGTCGGGGTATTCGCGCGGCCACCACATCCCGCGCTCTCTCATTCGGGACAGACAGGACATGCTGGACGTCCGGTTCGGTGCAGAATCTTGCTCGGTGCTGAAGCCGCATGTCCAGATCCTGCTCGCCCGCGGATTCCGGAGTCAAAATTGGCACACGGTCGTTGTTCAGCATCATTCCCGCTATCAGGTCGCGTTTCATTGTCGATGACCGAGTTCGACCTGATGAGGAGTAGCTGTGCAAAGCAATGTGAAAGTGCGAGAGGCCAAAGGACGTTTCGTCGACATGTTCGAGGCCGCAGTCACCGAATTGAAGGAAGAAAGTGATGCGGTGACCGATGTGCGGGAACGGCGCCGCACCGGGCGTCCGATGATGCCGCGGATGACGCCGGACAACAACTGGTGAGCAGAACACCTTCGGTGGGGCAGGGATTGCCTTTCACCGGCGCGACGATAGTTTCCTATCTGCAGCAGGAAGTTCATTCGCGGTACGGTGCGGCGTTGCCCACCAGTCGAATCGAACTGTTCGGCGTGGAGAGTGGCTATTTCCTTCTTCCGATGCAGATGGCGGCTGAGCGTGGTGTCGGCGAGGCAACCCTGTTCGATATGGCGGTATGCGCCGGATATGGGCACGCGTTCCACCGGCTGGTGGATTGGCATGTCGATGAGTTGGCCATGACCTCCGATGATGCGCTGCTCCTCGCGCCGCTGGCCGAGCGATACGAGGAACGGCTCGCACGGTTGGCCGGTCCGGCGCTGCGCACGTTGAACGGCTATCGGCAGGACTACTACCGGCGTTTCGTCGCGGCGCGTGAGCGCGAGCGCGAACGTGCGCGAAGCGGTCATGTTTTCGGCAGCGACGATATCTTGGCCTTGGGGGATAAGTCCGGCCCGCTGATGGTGCTGTTCGATCTGGCGGATGTGTTGTCGCCGGATGGGCCGACCTTCAACCGTCAAGAGTTCTATTGCAGCCTCCAATTGTTGGCGGTCGGACTCCAACTGGAGGACGATGTCCACGACTACGCCGAAGATTTCGCGTCCGCGAACATCACCTATCCCATCGCCAAAGCGGCTGAACTCGCAGGAGTTTCACCGACCGCCCCGGATTTGACGGTGGAGGACATGGGCGGACTCATTCGCCTACTGGAGGTCGACGCGCATTGCCACCAGTTGGCCGCGACCGCATTCCGAGAATCCGCGGAGCTAGCGGTCGGGGCAGGATGGAAGCCGTTCGCCGATATAGCGTCGAGTTGCGCGGCGCGGGCGGCGGAGCTGAGCAGGTCGGATTGAGCACCTTGGCCACGGTCTTGCTCAGCCAGAGCCCGCGGCCCTGGAATCCGCGGCGTGTCAGCATTGTCAGCACGGCCTTCGCGACGATGTGCCGGACCCGATACTCCCATGCGTCCCTCGAAGTGGACGGCGTCACATACACATATATGACGTCGGGACTGAAGGTCCGGCCTCGGCCGATTTTCGACAAGCGAATGTTCGAGGTATGCGAGATCGGTTGCGCACCAGTCGATATGCGGGTGGTTGCCGCGGCGGCGGGTCAGGGCACGACCTATGACTGGGGTGCGTTGTCGCGCGGTATTCCGTTCCTGTTGGCCGGGCAGGCACTGCCGTATCAGCCGATCCGCGGCGACCGGTATACGTGCACGTCGTTCGTTGCGCACGCGTGTGGGTTGCATCCGATTGGTGTGCGGCAGGTCAACAGGTATACGACGACGGCGGATATCGAGGCCGCGTTGTGCGGCATCGGTAGGCCGGCCTCGTGACGACGTATCGGTCGAGCGACGATCAACGAGCCACCTCGATACCGGATATCGTTCGGTGGTTTCGGGGCAGGGGCGGCACGACGATGCTGCTGACTGCTACACCGGCTCGTCCGAATCGCCTGGTGCGCAGCGTGTCCGGTAGCCGGTACGGGCACGCTATCGCCGTTGTCGACGGTTGCGTCGATCGCGCGGCAGCGTTCGGTCCCGGCGGGTTCACCCTGGCCCCCGTCGAGCACTATTTGCATGCTTCCCTGGGTTGCGCGACAGTCGCATTGGAGTGCCGGATGGATATCGGCGAGCTTTCGGCATGTCGCCGATACGACTACGCGACATGCCTCGTCGGCGGGCTCACTTACCGATGGGGTCGGGTGCCGCACTGGTCGCCGCGACGGGAGCACTGGACGTGTGTGACCGCGTTCGGACCGGCGCTGGGCATCGAACTGAACCGCTTCGCGGTGCCCGATGTCTTCCTGTCCCTCGGTGTGCCGAGGCATTTCGTGCGGGTCGAGGGTGACCGCTTTCTTCCGGCGGGCTGATCGATGCGATCGCACCAGCGGAATGCGCTCGCTCGCGTTTACGAGCGCATGGGCGGACTGGCAGGGCTGGTCTATTCCAGCCTGCCGACCATCGTCTTCATAATCGTGAACCTGACACTGGGCTTGGTGCCCGCCGTCGTGGTCGCGATTTCCGCAGCCACCCTGATCTTCCTGTGGCGACTGCGTCTCCGGGATTCATGGCGGGGCGCCATGCTCGGCCTGATCGGGGTGGGCATCTGCGCCGCCACCGCGTACGTGACCGGTTCAGCCCGAGCCTATTTTCTGTACGGAATCTACGGCAGCCTCCTGTACTGCGCGATCTTCACGGCATCCATTCTCGTGCGACTCCCCATGGTCGGCATCATCTGGTCCGCCCTGGCCGGAGGCGGCATCGCCTGGCGCAGCAACAGCGCAATCATCCACCGATACGACATCGCCACCGCCGTATGGGCTCTCATCTACGGTGGACGCTTCGCCGTCCAATCCCACTTCTACCGCACAGGCGCCGATCTCTGGCTCGCGATAGCCCGCCTGGCCATGGGTTGGCCGCTCGGCGCAGTCGGCATGTTCATCACCATCCTCACCATCCGCCGCGTAGACCAACTCCGCGCGCCAACCGACCCCGAGCAGATAGTCGAGTAGATCTGCGCCGCAACACTATTGGACCGGACCCCCACGCAGACTGGGCAACACAGCGAGCAGATCCTTGGACAGAGCGATCTTGTCCCCCAACCGTGGATCGAGAACCCTCGCAAGGCCGACCACCGCCCAGAGGATGGAAAAGGGAACTAATCCCCCGAGCAGCGCGGCAGGTACGTCCAATTCTGTCGCGCCGACGACAACGGTAGCGCTCAGCGGCGTCAGTGCAATCACGAGCTCTCGCAGGAGATAGCCAGCGCGGTCGCGAAATGGAATCTGGATGGCTTCCTCGTGCCGAGGCAGGTTATCGAACTGGGCCAGGAAGACAGTCCGGATCAAAGTGTGCAACTCGGCGGTGAGGAACGCGGGCGTATCGGCTCTCGGTAAACCCACCCAAACAGCAAGTGAGCGGACGAATGCGGCAGCGCTGGCTTGCCTCTGTTGCACAACGGCGCGACTGGCGGTATCGGGTAGAACCGAACGACCCGGCAGCAAATCCCGGATCGAGCCTGCCGAGATGACGATCAGGGAGATGGCCGTCTCGCGTTCGGCGACAAGTCGGAATCGCGCGGGGGTCCTGATGATTCGGCATGCCGCGAGCAGTCGTCGGCAGAGCGTATCGATCGGATTGTGTGAATCGAGCCTTCGGCGCATCCCGAGGGTGAGATAGAACATCGAACCGAATGCCGCCAACACCATCAGGTTGCTGACCCCCGCAGAGAGTACGGCCGTGTTCAGAAGGCTCATTGCGTCGTGACGCTCCAACTGGATGCCGACACGTATGGCATAGGTGAGGCACACCGTGCTCCATCCGAGCACCACCGCGAGTTCGATGATGAACGAAACGCCGTGGACGCGCCGGATGGCTGCGCGGGATACGACCGGAAACGCGAGGCCGATGTTGAATCCGAGGTAACTCGCGGCAGCCTGGTGTACCGATCTCGAAACAAGAAGTACACCGAAGGCTACACCAGCGAGCAGGACCGGCATGGTCATCGAGTACGCGGCCATAACGACATGTATGCGAAAGAGGCCAGTTGCCAGTGTCCGAATATCCTGGATGCGGTTTCGACGATAGGTCGCCAGCAGATCTGCCCGTTGTGCTGGATCGATACTGCTGAGAATATCGTTCAGGTCATCTGTGTCGCTTCGCGCATCTCGAACAGCCGCCCGCATGATCGTGTGGAGTTCCGAGATCCGCCGTCTGGTGTGATCAATTAATGCCGCGGGAGTCGCAACGACGAACCGATGCGTTGGCTGATGGCCGGCAATTCCCTCGGCTCGGACAAATGTTCGGTACGGCGCGCGATCCAACAATGGAATCCTTCGGCGAACAACATTCTGGGCAATCGTGTCGGTTGTCTCGACCGGGCACAGCTTAGATACACCGCACGGTGTTCGGCCGAGAACTCTCCTATCCGTGCCACTATTCATTACTTGCCGGAGCAGACCGGCCAATAGTTGCTCGGGTCGGCGGACACGAGCAAGACCTTGCCGCATGCGCGGTCTCGCACCGTATTGCAACTCCACTGCGTCACCGGACTGGTCGGCATCTGGCACCGCATCTGGTCACTTCATCGCTGTGCCAATGGATTTCGGGCGTGCACTCGGCTCGTATGGCGATGCTGACGGGGTGACCGAGGGCGGTGCGGTGGTTCCACCATGGCCACGGATGGCGGCCGTTCGTGCGCGCTTGTCCGCAGCTTGCACGTCGGATTGTCGAGGGGTGTCAGCTGCGCTGGTCGGCATTACAGGTTGACATTTTATGTCGAGTTGTAACATGCTTCGGGCGTTCGTGGTTCAGGAAGGTGGCGGACGCTGATGACCGAGCATGCCCAGGCGGCTCTTCAGTTGGTTCGAGACAGCAGCCAGTTCAAGTGGTACGTCATTCCGCTGCTGCTCGTTGTGATCTACGTGTACGCCACCGAGGTCGAGCGGCGGAATTGGAATGTGTTCTTCGCTGGGCTCGCGCTGTGGGGTGTGGACGGGTTCAACGAGATATGGAACTCCGTGGTCTTCCATGCCACCGGTCGCGCACCAGTCTGGGGCGCGAGCGGGCCGACGGCGTATCAGCTGCTCATCGGCCTCAATATCGAGATCTGTTTCATGTTCGCGATCATGGGCGTGGCGGCGGCGAAGATGTTGCCACCCAAGCAGACCCGCATTCTCGGAGTGCCGAACCGGCCGGTGCTCGTCGCGGTGAACTCGGCCGCGGCCGTGCTGGTCGAGGTGCTGCTCAACAAGATCGGTGTGCTCACCTGGGATTGGTCCTGGTGGCAGGCGAGCTTTCCGCTTCTCATTTTCTTGATCGGATACGTTCCGTTCTTCGCCGCCTGCTTCTGGGTCCACGACCTGGTCACGGTGCGCGCCAAAGCACTTGCCGTAGGCGCGATCCTGGGTGTGGACGCTACGGCGATCATCGTCTTCGGAGCACTGGGGTGGCTGTGAACGTGCGCGCGAACAACAAGGCTGTTCTCGCTGCTGTTGCGGGACTGATAGTCGCGAGTCTTACGGCGAATCCTGGTGCGAGCGCCGATACCGGTAGCTGCACGCTGCTCGGCACGGTGGGGACACCCGAAGTGGCCGAGGACGAGAGCAACGCCGGACTCGACGCGATGCCTAGCGCGGAGACCCCACTGCCCGCCGAGGTACACCTCCGCGGTTCCACTGAATCATTCAATCGCCGTTGGTCTTTCGCGGCTCGCGATGGTCATATCTATGTCAAAGAGGCCGCGGTGAGCGGCGGGTGGCGGCACCTGCCGCTGCCCAGCTGCCTCGAGGGCCGAATCTCGGGCGTCTCCGCCGATGACGACGAGGTCATGGCCATCGATCGCGACGGCCGATTCGTCACCATGGACCACGCGACGAGCGCACCGAACGACTGGAACTGGAGCAGCCGCTACGGCAACCCGCTGTGGACCGGTCCGGGCAATACGTTGCCTGCGGGCACCCTCGACTGGAGTTGGTCGGTGCTGTCGCCGAACGAGGACCGGCACTGGCGCGACACCGCCGACAATGATCATTCCGTCGGCGGCGCGAAGGTCTCGCATGTCTTCGCACTGACCGATGGCGGCCGCCGTATCCGATATATCGACCCATGGCTGCCCGCCGACCACAGCTACGAAATGGCCACCCCGGCCCGCGGGCGATTCCGGGCCGTCGCGCTGTCCACAAGCGGATCGACGACATTGGTGGTCAACCGCTTCGGTGACCTCTACACCCGGCTGTACGACTTCGACATCTCCGGCGCGGACAAGGTCTTCTTCCGCTACTCCTACGACGATCAGCGGGGGCTGCCCGCGGCAGCGGACATGTTGTCCGAACGCGTCGACAGCCATTACGCCGCGATCCAACTTCCGGCCCCCGAGTGGGTACGCCAACCCAAGATCCCCGGCGATATCACCGACCGCGTCTCCGTGCACAAAACCGGCATCGGATCGGACGCACGTGAACTGCGCGTGGAGGGAGTCAGCGGCAACCGCACGGGCTATTGGACGAAAACGCTCACCGCCCCCGCATGGACCTTCGTTACCACCGATCAGCCGCTGACCGGGCATCGGCTCGACAATTCCGTCGCGGACCGGACCATCGACGAGTCCGCCTCGCCCACAGGCGATTCGTATGCCGGAACGTCGGCCGCCGGGTGGACCGCACGCATCGAATCCTTCGATGTCGCGGTCACTCCCACGCCGCTGCGGCTGAGTTTCAGCGACGGCTCCCGCCTGGAGCTCGTTCTGCACACCGTCGACGGGTTGCGGCAGTCACCGCAGCAATCGGGAATCAGCACGCAGTCGAGGCATTTCGACGGCACCATCGAAGTCCCCGAACAGGTACTGAATTCGCTTGCCACCGAACCCGCTTCGGTGCGCGAATTCCTGACGACCACACTGGGCGCCCGCCGCTTCACCGACACTGCCGTCGAGGTCACTACCGGTGAGTTCCGAATCAGCGAAATCGGTCTCACCATGGCCCATCAGTGATGCGCAATTGGGCGGTGGCCGCGCGGGCTGGCCCCGTCTTCCGTCCGGGTCGCTCGAGCCACTCGCAAGATCATCGATCTCGCCGCCGGTGCTGGAGCCGTACGTTCAGAATTGAGTCATGTCGACAGGGGTTGTCTCAACGTTGGTTACCGGCCTGCTGCCACTGTTCGGCGCGGGGCTCGGCGCATCGGCAACGCTTATGGTGCAACGGAGTTCGGCGCGTGCGGCGAAGCTCCAGTTCCTCGCGGAGAGTCGCCTTGCCCGCAGAGAGGAGGTGAAGTCGGCGATCATCGACTACCTCGAGTCAGCACAGCGACTGCAGGGAGAACTCGACATCCGAGAGCACGGAGGTACCCCCGCCGATCTGAAGCGACTCATCGAAAGCGTCTGGCTGGCAGAGAAGCGGGTCGAGATCATCTGTTCGGATGCATTGCGGGACAGGGTAGTTGCCCATGCACGGGGATTGCACGACGTCGTTCGGGACCCGGTGACCCACCCTGACTGGTGGGCTCACTGCTCGTCCCTCCAATGCGACCTCCTCGCAGAAGCAAAGGCAGAGCTGATACCGAAGCACGATTGGTGAACGCGTTCAGCAGACAAACAATCGCATCATCGACCAGCCGCGCTCACCAACCGCGCGCGGCTGCGGTTGGTATTCGGGCACGGCGGCAGATGCTGGGGGAGTAGCCGACGATCGTGGTGGTGCGATGTGCCCGCGCGCACTGCTATCCAGCGATGGTTCTGCTGTGACTTTCCAGCTCGCGGCGCAGGATCTTGCCGCTCGGATTGCGCGGAATCTGTTCGAGCGCAATGAATTCCTTGGGCACCTTATAGCGTTCGAGTCGCTCGCGGATGTGCGTTTTGAGTTCGTCGGCGGTGGGTGGGGTGTGACCGGCGGCGGTGACGTAGTAGGCGCGCAGCACTTGTCCGAATTCGGGGTGCGGAACGCCGATTACGACGACGTCGGTGACGGCAGGGTGTTCGGCGATGACATCCTCGACCTCCTTGGGGTAGATGTTCTCACCGCCGGAGACGATCATGTCGTCGTCGCGGCCGTCGACGTAGATCCGGCCTCGGGCGTCGAGATGTCCCATATCCCCGGTGTTCACGTAGCCGTCGACCACTTCCTTCGTGGGGGTCTTCGACTTTCCGTCGGATACATAACCGTGGTAGCCGAGTCCGCCGCGCACGAAGATGCTGCCGGTTTCGCCGATCGCGGCGGGGGTGCGGTCCGCGCGCAGGATGCGCACCGAGACGCCGATGGCGGGGCGTCCCGCGGTCTTCGGTGATTCGGCCAGATCCTCGGTGGTGGCGATCGAGACCACGCCGGCCTCGGTGGAGCCGTAACCGTTCACCAGGATGGGACCGAAGGCAGCGATGAACTGGCTGATCGTCGCCGGCGCGATCGGCGCCGCTCCGGTGACCGCCAAACGCAGTGAGCCGGTGCGGAATTCGCGACGCCGCTGTTCCGGTATCGCCACCAGGCGCTGCACCATCACCGGTACCCCGACGAACACCGTGGCGCGATGGTTCTGCACATCGGCGAGTGCCTGCTCGGCGTCGAAGCGCCGGTGCGTGATCACCGTCGCGCCGAGGGCCAGCGCGCCCACCATGATGGCCAGTCCGAAACCGTGGAAGAACGGTGGGGCCATCACGATCACGTCGCGGGAGTTGAATCGGGTGGCCGACATCGCGGTGGCGACCATCTCCAGCACCGTGCGCTGGCGCAGCGGCCGGGACACGCCTTTGGCGAGTCCGGTGGTGCCCGAGGTGAGCAGGGTGATCTTCACCGGGTGACGCACCGGCGGTGCGGCCGGATGTGACTGCTGGGCAAGGGAATCCAGTGATAGCGGTGCCTCGGTGTCCTGCCAGGCCCGAACCCGGGTGCCCGGAAATTTGGAGGCGTCGATCGCTTCGTCGTACTCCTGGTCGTGCACCAGGATGTCGGGACGGTGCCGTTCGAGAATCTGGACGAGCTGGGCTCGCGGTAGATCGGTATTGAGAAAGACGAGTTCGCAACCGAGTTGGGCGCCGACCACCGACGCCTCGATGAAGCCACGGTGGTTGCGGCACAGGATGGCCATCGTCGCCGCGCCCGGGTGCCGGATGTGCAATGCCGCGGCGATCGCTTCGGCGCGACGCTGCAACTGTCGGTAGGTAATCGCACCATGCTCGTCGATGACGGCGGGGCGATCGCCGTAGCGGGCCGCCGATATCGCCATGACTGTGGCGATCGAGGGCCCGAATCGCCGGACGGCATCGGTGATCCGGACCGCCGTGGTGATGCCGACCGGTCGCAGCGCACCCGAAGTCGCCAGTGGGACAACCGCATTCCGCCATTGGAAGCCGGTGTGGTCAGGCGACATCGTTGTCCCCCTTCTCGACGCTGGCCAGCGAGGCCGCCGTGTCGCCGAGGAAGCGGTAGATGAAAGTGGTGAGCAGTTCGATCGGGGTGCGCAGCAAGGGCACCAGCACCGCGAGTGGCCAGCCATAGACCGGGGTCAGTGTGCGCGGCTTCTTGACGATCGCCTTGGCGATGACATACCCCGCCTGGCGGGCGGACTGCCCGGGCAGTGCGGAAATCCAGCCGCTGGGTGCGCTCATTCGGGTGAACATCGAACCGGCGTAGAAGGTCGTCAGCGTGACGCCGTCCGGGCGGGCCTCCATACCGACCGCACGCATCCAGATGTCGAAGGCCGCCTTCGATGACACATAGAACCCCCACTTCGGGGTGACCGGAAACATGACGGCCACGGTGGAGACGTTGACGATGTGGCCGGATCCGCGGGCGCGCATGCTCGGCAGCAGCGCCAGCGTCAGCCGCATCGGTCCGAGGTAGTTGGCCGAAGTTGTGGTGTTCAGATCCTTGGGCCGGTCATAGGACAGGTGGATCGACCGCCGCAGCGATTTGCCCGCGTTGTGCATGAGGTAGTCGACGTGGCCGAACTGGGTCAGCACCTCATCGGCAAAGGATTTGATGGAATCCTCGGATGCGAGATCGAGTGGGATGGCGACAGCGCTGCCGCCCGCGGCCTTGATCTCGGTCACGATCGTCTGCAGTTGCTCCGCCGACCGCGCCCCGAGGACGACGGTGGCGCCCGCGGCGCCGAGCATTCGAGCGGTCGCTTCGCCGAGACCATAGGACGCGCCGGTCACCACCGCGATCGTGCCCGCGACCTCGCGGCGCAGCCGTTCCGGGTTGCGCAGCCCGCGCGGGCCCACCAGCCAGGCGACGCCGCGCCCTATCGGTCCGGCCGCGAGCCAGTTGTTCGGTCCGTTATCGAGAGATGTGGTCACTCTTGGTGCTCCGTCTGCTTCGTGGGTTGGGCGTGCTCCAGGAGCGCATTGATCGCGCGGGAGGACAGTGGGGTGCCGGGGTCGAGCGTGAGGATCGACTGTCCGATGGTGTACAGGCTCGCGACCAGCAGTTCGCGCAGTTGCACGCGGCTGATGTCGCGGGTGCGCAGCCAATCGGCAACGGCGCCTTCGACGAAGGCCATCCACCCTGCCATGGCCGTACGCGCGAGGGCGGTACCGGCGCCGCCGGTGAGTTCCTGCATCATCGCCGTGACGAAGCGATCGATGTGCCGATGGTGCATCGCCCGCAGCTCTTCGTCGGTCACCTGCGTCGACAGCGCCAGTGGTGAGCCTTCCCTGGCTTCGGCCTGATCGATGTAGAGGTCGAGACCGCGAATGAGGCGAGGAACGGCCGGTCCGCGCAGCGCTTGGAGTACATCCCAGAAGTCGCCGTAGACGGCGTCGGCCGCGGCGAGGTAGAGGCCGCGCTTGCCGCCGAAGTGATAGTTGATCAGGCCTATCGCGGTGCCTGCCCGCTGCGCGATCTCGGTGGTCGATACCTCGTCGAAACGCTTCGAGCCGAATACTTCGATGGCGGCATCCAGCAGGGCCGAGCGTGATTCGTCGCTGCGTGCGGTTCCGCGACGGCGCTTTGAACGCTTTTCAATATCGGTGGGCGACTGTCCGTTTGATTGAACAGTTTTCAACTCGGTGGCGTTGGCCGCGGCGAGCAGAGCGGGTAATAGCCTCGCGACGGGACCGGTCGAGATCGTCGGATCGATCGTCCGTTGGATGCTCAACCCCAGGCCCATGCTGAACACGGCCTGCGCGGTATCGGCCGAGAAGTCGGACGAGCCGCTGCCGGTCACGGCGGCCAGCAGCTCGGCGATCGCCGACCGCAGCGCGGCCAGGTTCGCCGCGATCTGGTCGCGCAACCGGGGATCATCACGGCTGGTCAGCGTCAGTTCGAACTCGAGCCGGGTGAATCCGACATCGTCGATGCGCTTGCGCGCCCACTGCGTCAATGCGGCGATACGGTCCTCGGCCGAACCGCGCATCTCGGCCACGGCGGTGATCTCCGCGAGCGCCTCGGTATGGATCAGTTCGAGAACTTCCAGGCAGAGCTCGTTCTTATTGCGGAAGTTGGAATAGACCGCGCCCTTGGAGTAGCCCGCCGCCTCGGCGACTCGCGCCAGCGAGGTATTCGCCATGCCGTCGGCGATGAACAGATCGCGGGCGGTTCGGGCCAGGTCGGCGCGCGTTCGCGCCTGGCTTTCCGGTCGCGTCATCCTTGACATGAATTCAAGATACCACTGGTATCTGGATTCTGTTAGTCTGCTCAATACAATTCCAGCAGTCCCGATCGGAGGTGCAACGATGCGACTCTCGACGATCCCGAACCCGTTGAGCCTGCGTGGATCAGCGCGCAAGCACGAGGAGTTCTACCGCCCGCCGTCGTCGATCGACGGCGGGCCCGGTGACCTGCTTCGGGCCGAGCCCGTCCGAGTGAAATTGCTGCCGGGTGTGCGGCTGTGGGTGCGGGCTTGGCGAGTGCTGTATCGCAGCAGTTCGGCAACGGGTGCGCCGATCGTGGTGTCCGGAACCGTGCTCGTGCCGCACCGGCCGTACCGGGGGCCGCGACCGTTGATCGGCTATGCCATCGGCACTCAGGGGCATGCGCAGCACTGTGCGCCGTCACTGCAGCTTTTGGCCGGACTGGAATACGAAACCCCGCTGATCACAAGGATATTGGGGCGCGGCTGGGCGGTCGCGCTGACGGACTACCCCGGGCTCGGTACGGGCGGCGGTCACCCGTACATCGTCGGCCGCGCCCTCGGTCCCGCGGTCCTCGATTCGATGCGGGCCGCGCGCAATCTCCCCGACACGGGACTAGCCGAGGACGGCCCTGCCGCGCTGTTCGGATACTCCGAGGGTGGCACCGCCGCCGCTTGGGCCGCGCAGTTGCAGCCCGCCTACGCGCCCGACATTCCGCTGGTCGCGGCCGCGGTGGGCGGTGTCTGCGCCGACCTCGAATACGCCGCCGACTTCCTGACCGGTGGTCGCTTCGCCTGGCTGCAGGCGTATGCGGCGGTCGGTCTCGATATCGCCTATCCCGAGTTGCGGCTGGCGCGCTACCTCAACCATCACGGCCATCGCATGTATCCGAAGCTGATCGACACCCATATCGTCGGACAGATAATCGCCCGCACGCCATACAGATTCGACCGGGCGCGCTATGTCGTCACCGATCCGCTCACCGAACCCGACTGGCTGGCCCGCATGCGCGAGAACCGGCTCGGTGCACTGGCCCCGGCCGCGCCGGTGCTGCTCACCCACGGCCGTGCCGATCAGGCGGTCGGTTACGGACAGGCGCCTCGGTTGCGTGATGACTGGTCGCGCCTCGGCGTCGATGTGACCTTCCGCGGCTATCGCGGACTCGAACACCTCACTGCCGCGGTCGCGCACATCCGCACCGCGCTGCCGTGGCTCACCGCACACATAGCCGGCCATCGCGCGGGCGGCCTGGGGACGCCTCCGATTACGGGCTTCGAAACCGCATGACGATCGGGCGAGCGGGTCGGGCGGGGGGCGCCGGACAGGATGTCGATCGCGCTCCGGTTCACGAATATCTCGGCGCCACCTCTCTGGGGATATGTCCGTTCCGCTGCGGAGTCGCCAGTTATAGCCAGATGATATGCGAATGCGATATGGGCATCGCGCCCACGGTCCCGGCCGAGTTCGTTGTGTTCTCCATGACGTAGACGATGGCGCGACAGTAGATGCGGGTCTCGTACTTCAGGTGACGAGGTCTGCTCAGCGCCCCGACAGACAAGGAGTTTCCATGGCTATCGGCGACACCATGAGTGGATCCACCTTCGTTATCGATCTGGGAATGTTCCCGGTGGAAACGGTTCAGCAGATCAGTGAGCTGGATTCGGCGCCGGTGCGCGGTGGTGCGATCACGATCATCCGCGGGTTGGACCGCAGCAAGGTGTTCACCGACTGGATCCACGCAACCTTCACCAAAGGTGGCGCGGATGGTGCTCGCCAGGACATCACGGTGACGGTGATGGACCCGAACAAGAATCCGGTCAAGCGGATTCGCCTCTCGGGCGCATGGGCGTCGGATTGGCATGGACCGTCGCGACGGGCCGGGGCGGACGAGTTGGCGACCGAAGACGTGACGATCGCCTACGAGGGCGTCGAGGTCGAGAACGCCTGACTTTCGTTGCGCGGCTGACGAGGGCCGTGGTGCGCAATGACGCACCACCCTCGCCGGCTCGCGGCCATCTGGACTACGTAGCGGGCTCACCGCCGGAGTATTGACGGCGCAGCCGCTGTACCGCGTCGTCCATATGCTCGACCAGCAATGCGCGGGCGCGGGGCGCCGGTCCGGATCCGATCGCATCGCGCAACTCGACGTGCTCTTGGGCCTGTTCGCGCAGGTCTGGGTACGTTGTCTGCAAGGCGCCCAGGCACATTCGGGTCTCGATGAGCAGGGTGCGGGCGGCGCGGACGAGCCGCGGGCTGCCCGCGCTCTCGACGAGGGCCTCGTGGAACGCTTGGTCGGCATCGGAAACTCCTGCGGCGTCGCCGGTTTCGGCGCATGCGCGCATGCTGGTCACACTGGGCTCGAGGGCGGTGTAGGCGATATCGCGGCGGCCGTCCAGGATCAGTGCGAGCGCGCCGCCTTCGATGGCGGTTCTGGCTCGGTAGATATCCACGACGTCATCGATGGTGAGTTCGATGACGAAGATGCCGCGGTTGCGAATGCTGTAGAGCAGGCCCTCGGTGAGCAGTCGCTGCATGGCCTCGCGCACCGGACCACGCGACACCCCGAATCGTGTTGCGAGATCGGCTTCCCCGAGCTGCGCGCCGGGCCCGAGGTTGCCGCGCATGATCGCCTCACGCAGCCGGTCGGCGATCATTTCCGCCGTCGACTGCCGGTTCACCGGCTCGAAATCAACGACCGACATAGGTGTGCCTTTCCGAGAAGAGGGAGCCGAGCACCGCGGCGGTCGGCACTTCGCCGATGAGCCGCAGACCCTCCCAGATGGTGACCTGATTGGCGGTCAACACGGTCTTGCCGAGTGCGGCCTCGAGTTCCGGGAGCACCGCGATGGTGTGCATGGCGGTGTCGGGAATCAGCAGGGCCTGCGCGTCCGGGTGATCGTTGGCGAGCGTCAGTTCGCGCACCTGCGCGGCGGTCAGCGTGCCGACCTCGGCGGCGGTGTCGATCCCGGCGCTCGACTGTGCGACCACCTCGATTCCGGCGTCGGCCAGGAAGTCGACGAACAGGCGCGCGACCTCGTCCGGATAGCTCGCGGCGACCGCGACGCGCCGCACGCCGAGCGCCCGCGCCGCCGCGACGAAGGCGAGGCTGGTGCTCGATGCCGGTACCCCCGCGGCCGCGGCCAGCGCCCGCACCTGATCGCGTGCACCCTGCGGCCCGTACACGAAACTGCCCGAGGTGCAGGCCCACACGACCGCCGCGGGCCGTTCGGGCGCGAGCAGTTCGGCCCCGTGTCGTAGCTTGTCGGGACTGCCCAGATCGAGCAGTTCGGCAATGGCGTGCAGATCGGTGCCGTAGATATGGGCCACCGGCAGTCGGGTGCCGAGGACCGCGGCGGCCAGCGGGTAGTCGTCCTCGGCCGCGTGGTCGGGATAGATGAAGCCGACGGTGGGTGCCTGCATGCCTGTTCTTCCGTTCAGAAAACGTTGAGTAGCCACTTTCCCGGACCCATCATCGGCAGCTTCATCCGGCCCAGGCAGGCCCACATGGTGAGCTGATTGGCGGTGAGCACGGGTTTGCCGAGTGCCTGTTCGAGTGGCTCGATGACGTCGTAGGTCGGCAGGTTGGTGCAGCTGACGAAGATGGCCTGGGCGCGCGGATCGTCCGCGCCGACAATGCGTTCGGCGATGGTGCGGTAGTTCACCTTCCAGATGCCGCCGCCCAATCCGAGGTGGTCGGACCGGATGACGGTGCAGCCCGCCTCGGCGAGGAAGTCGTGCAGTTTGCCGGTGAGGATTTCGTCGTAGGGGGTGATCACCGAAACCCTGCTGATGTCCAGATGCCGGATCGCCTCGACGAGCGCGCCGGAGGTGGTGACGGCCTCCTGTGCCCCGGCGCGACAGATGGTGTCGCGCAAGGACTTCTCGTAGGCCAGGCCCCTGATGAAGCTGCCCGAAGTGCACAGGTAGGCAACAACTTCCGGTTCCACGTGCAATACATCGCGGGTCGCGGCGGTCAGATGCACCGGATTGGAGACCAGTTCGGCCATCGCCATCGAAACCGGGACCGGTTCGTACGGGGTGCGGGCCAGATGCAGGCTGACGTCCAACGGCGCCCAGCGCCAGAGCTCACGTTCGAGCGCGAGGTCGAACGGTGCGATGATCCCGATACCCCGTTGTGCTACGGGCCCTTCGATATCGGGAAAGCCGAGTTCCAATGCGGCCCCTCTCGCGCTCAGCCGTCAGACCTCCGAGAACGATCGGATTGTTGACAATCATACGATGCGATTTTAGTGTGTCAATGTGGAACAGGGCCCGATTGTCACCGTCCTGCACAGTGACAGTGTGCCCGACGCGGACCTCATGGCCACCGTGGCCGAACGAGCCGAAGTGCGCTACACGGAGGCGTCCGGACTCGCCGACGCGCTGCGCGGCGCCGAGGTGCTGTTCGTCTACGACTTCCTGACTCGCGCGGTGCCCGGTGCCTGGCACGCGGCCGACCAGCTGCGCTGGCTGCATATGGGTTCGACCGGGGTGGACCCGGTGATGTTCCCGGAACTGCGGGAAAGTGCGGTCGTGGTCACCAATACCCGCGGCGTATTCGACACTGCCATAGCGGAATACGTGCTGGGTCAGATCCTCGGTTTCGCCAAGGATCTGACCGGATCGCTGCGGCTACAGCAACGGCAGGAATGGCGGCATCGCGAATCCGAACGCGTCGCGGGCGCCACCGTCCTGATCGTCGGTACCGGTTCGATCGGCCGAGCTATCGCGCGATTGCTGCGCGCCGCCGGGATGAATGTGCGGGCGGTGGGTCGGCGTGCGCGGGCCACCGACCCGGATTTCGGGGCCGTGAGCACCGATCTGATCGCGGAACTCCCCATTGCCGACTACGTCGTCGCGGTCGCACCGTTGACGCCGCGGACCCGGGAAATGTTCGACGCCAAGGCATTCGCCGCGATGAAACCGCATGCCAGGTTTGTCAATGTCGGCCGTGGGGAACTCGTTGTGACCGACGACCTCGTCGCCGCGCTCAGTTCCGGATCCATCGCCGGGGCGGCACTCGACGTGGTGGATCCGGAGCCGCTACCGGCGCGGCATCCGCTCTGGGATCTGCCGAATGTGCTTATCACTCCGCACAATTCGGGTGACTTCATCGGTTGGCGAACCGAGGTGGTCACCGCATTCACCGCCAACTTCGACAAATGGATCGCCGGTCGGCCGTTGGACAACGTGGTCGATAAAGCGCTGGGGTACGTGCCCGGCTGAAGGAGCCAATGCCATGAGTTACCCCCGTATCAACAGCAGCACCCAACCGGCCGAGATGACCGCCGTGGAGTTGGTGTCGGCCTATGCGGCCGGCACCCTCTCGCCGCTCGAGGCGACCGAGGCGATTCTGGAGGCGATCGCGGCGCGTGACGGCGAGTTGAATGCCTTCTGCCTGGTCGACCCCGACCGCGCGCTGGTACAGGCCAAAGATTCGCAGGCGCGGTGGAATTCGGGCTATGCCCGTGGGCTGCTCGACGGTGTGCCGATATC
Source organism: Nocardia sp. CA-119907 (assembly GCF_050955995.1). Classification (NCBI taxonomy): domain Bacteria; kingdom Bacillati; phylum Actinomycetota; class Actinomycetes; order Mycobacteriales; family Nocardiaceae; genus Nocardia; species Nocardia sp. CA-119907. The sequence goes on along the minus strand of NZ_CP192091.1, from coordinate 7,316,608 downwards.
GATCAAGGACATCTTCCTGACCGAGGGCTGGCCCACCCGGCGCGGCAGCACATCGGTCGATCCGAGCGGTCCCTGGCAGGTGGACAGCCCGGTCGTGGCCCGGCTGCGCGAGGACGGCATGGTGTTCCTCGGGAAGACGACAACGCCCGAAATCGCTTGGAAGGCGGTCACCGACAGCCCGCTGACCGGTATCACCCGCAACCCGGCCGATCCCGCGACCACCTCGGGCGGCTCCTCGGGCGGCAGCGCGGCCGCGGTGGCGGCCGGCATGGGGCCGGTATCGGTCGGCACCGATGGCGGCGGCAGCATTCGCATTCCGGCCGCGTTCTGCGGCATTGTCGGCTTCAAGCCGACGCACGGCCGGGTGCCGCTGTATCCGGCGAGTCCGTTCGGTCCACTCGCGCATGCGGGGCCGATGACCAGGACGGTCGAGGACGCGGCACTGCTGATGGACATACTGTCGCTGCCCGATCCGCGCGATCCGACCGCGCTGCCGCCCACGGTGACCACCTTCCGCGGCCAGATGTCGCGCGAGGTGCGCGGGCTCACCGTCGCCTATTCACCGACCCTCGGTTATGCCGAGGTCGATCCGGAGGTCGCCGCGGTGGTGGACGCGGCGGTGCGGCGGTTGGCCGAGGCCGAGCTACGGGTCGTCGAAACGGATCCGGGCTTCGCGGATCCGCGCGACGCGTTCGAGGTGCTGTGGGCCGCGGGTGCGGCCACCATGTTGGCGACGTTCCCGGACGGTACGCGCGAACAGGTGGACCGGGGGCTGCGCACGGTCTGGGAGCGCGGCGAAACCATCAGTGCCGTCGACTATCTCGACGCCCGCGACGTCGCCGCCCAGCTCGGCATTGCCATGGGCGCGTTCCACACCACCTACGACGTGCTGATCACACCGACAATGCCGATCACCGCATTCGAGGCGGGCCACGACGTCCCGCCCGGCAGCGGGCTGGGCAGTTGGCCGCAGTGGACGCCGTTCACCTACCCGTTCAATATGACCCAGCAACCCGCGATCAGCATTCCGGCCGGCACCACCGCTGCCGGGATGCCGGTCGGACTGCAGATCGTCGGGCCGCGCCATTCCGACGATCTGGTGCTGGCCGTCGCCCGTTATGCCGAGTACGTCCTGGGGTCGTAGCCGGTCAGGCGCGGGCGAATGCCAGGGTTTCGCCCTGGACGCCGTGCAGCCAGAGGGTGTTGCAGGCGTCCGCGATATCGGTCAGGCCCGTCTCGATGGTGGCGAAGACATTTCCGGGCACCCAGCCCAGGTCGCCATTGATGAGCAGATTGTTGCGGCCGTAGAACAGCGCGAGATCGGTGGCGCCCTGCTCGTGGTGCGCCGCCGTGCCGGGCTCGTAGCCGTAGGCCGGGTTGCCGATCTCCCACGGTTCGAAATCGAACAGGCAGACATCGCCCGGAATGGGTGTGACGGTCGGGTTTTCCCGATGTGGTGCCGCGGCGATCCGTGGCACCAGCGTGTACACCTCGTTGCGGGCGTACTTGGCGTGGAACGCGTCGCCCTCCCGTGGCAGGGCATCCCACACCGCGGCGCAGGTCTGTGGCGCCTCGGCGTCGAGCAGGCGGGCGCGGCAGCTCACGCCCGCCTTGGTCAGTGTGATGGTGATGTAGCGGGGCATCGGTGCGGTCTCCTGGTCATCCGGGGAGTTCGGCGAGAACGGTGGACCAGATCGCGAGCGCGTCGTCGATCTGGGTATCGGTCACGATCAGCGGTGGAATCATCCGCACCACGTTCATATGCGCACCGCAGGTGAGCAGCAGCAGGCCCTTGTCGACCGCGAGCCGCTGCGCCGCTGCGGCCGTCGCGGTATCGGGTTCGCCTGTCGTGGTGGTGAATTCGGTGCCGCAGAGCAGTCCGAGGCCGCGCACATCGCCGATCGCCTTGGTGGCGCTGTCGCGCAGTCCGGCCAGCAGTTGCGCACCGCGCGCGGCGGCGTTGTCCACCAGCCGCTCCGATTCGATCACCTCGAGGGTGGCGATCGCCGCCGCACAGGACACGGCATTGCCGCCGTAGGTTCCGCCCTGGGATCCCGGCCATGCCTTGCTCATCAGCTCGCGTGACGCCGCGATACCGGATAGCGGGAATCCGCTGGCCAGGCCCTTCGCGATGGTGATGACATCGGGGCGGACGCCGAAGTGCTGATGTCCGAAGAACTTTCCGGTCCGGCCGAAACCGGTCTGGATCTCGTCGAAGACGAGCACGATGCCGTGCCGGTCGGCGCGCTCGCGCAGTCCGCGGAAGAACGTGCTGTTGCCGGGGACGTATCCGCCCTCGCCGAGCATCGGTTCGACGACGAACGCGGCGGTGTCGGCGGGGGAGGTGACGGTGGCGAAGAGATAGTCCAGTTCGCGCAGCGCGAAGGCGGTGGCCTCGGCCTCGGTCCAGCCGTAGCGGAACGCGGTCGGGAACGGGGCGACGTGCACACCGGACATGAGCGGACTGAATCCGGCGGAGAACCGGGTGCCCGAGGTCGTCATGGTCGCGGCCGCGACGGTGCGGCCGTGGAATCCACCATGGAAGACAATGACATTCGGTCGTCCGGTCGCCTGGCGGGCCAAGCGCAGCGCGGCCTCGACCGCCTCGCTGCCGGAGTTGGCGAAGAACAGCGTATCCAGGCCTTCCGGCAGCACGGTGGCGAGCCGCTCGGTGAGTTCGAGCAGCGGTCGGTGCATGACAGTGGTGTATTGACCGTGGATCAGACTGGCGACCTGCGCCTGGGCCGCTGCGACCACATGGGGGTGGCAGTGCCCGGTGCTGGTCACGCCGATACCCGCGGTGAAGTCGAGATAGCGGCGGCCGTCGGTGCCGTAGAGATAGCAGCCCGATCCGTGGTCGACGACTACCGGGGTGGCCTGCTTGAGAACGGGGGATAGCTCGGTCATGGTGGTCCGCCTCCCAGGCGTGCATCCGCTGATATCTATTGTCGGATTGTTGACAATATGCATAACATGGGCCCGGGGGTCGCAGCAATGGCCGGAGGCTGCGTCATGACGGAAAAGGAGTCCGCGCCATGCTCACCGAGACCACCCTGACCGCGGCCGAACGCGCCGCGATCGATTCGGTGCCGACAGATCTGTTCATCGACGGACGGTGGCGCGCCGCGTCGGGCACGCTGCCGGTGACCGATCCGGCGACCGGGCAGTTGCTCTGTGCGGTGGCCGATGCCGATCCGGGCGACGGGCTGGACGCCCTGGCCGCAGCCGATCGGGCACAGGCGGACTGGGCGCGGACGTCGCCGAGGCAGCGCAGTGACATCCTCATGCGCGCGCATCGGGCACTGCTCGCCGATACCGAACGACTCGCGCTGATCATGACGCTGGAAATGGGTAAGCCGCTGGCCGAGGCGCGCGGCGAAATCGCCTATGCGGCAGAGTTTTTCCGCTGGTTCGCCGAGGAGGCGGTGCGCCTCGACGGCGGCTATATGCCCGCCCCTACGGGCGATTCGCGCTTCCTGGTGACCAGACAGCCGGTCGGTCCCAGCCTGCTCATCACACCGTGGAACTTCCCGCTGGCCATGGGCACCCGCAAGATCGGTCCCGCACTGGCGGCCGGATGCACGTGCGTGGTGAAACCCGCTGAGCAGACACCACTTTCGATGCTGGCGCTGGCCGAGATCCTGGATCAGGTCGGTGTGCCCGCCGGTGTCGTCAATGTGCTCACCACCGCCGACCCGGGGGCGGTGATGACACCGCTGATCCTGGACAGCCGCTCGCGCAAGCTGTCGTTCACCGGTTCCACCGCCGTCGGCAAGCTGCTGCTCGAACAGTGCGCGCGGACGGTCATGCGCACGTCGATGGAACTCGGTGGCAACGCACCGTTCATCGTGTTCGAGGACGCGGATCTCGACGAGGCCGTCGAGGGCGCGCTCGCCGCGAAGATGCGCAATATCGGGCAGGCCTGCACCGCCGCGAATCGAATCTTCGTGCAGCGCAGCATCGCTGATGAATTCGCCGCTCGGCTCGCCGACCGGCTGGCGACGCTGCCGCTGGGGCGGGGGACCGAGCCGGGAGTCGTCGTCGGTCCGCTGATCGATGCCGACGCGGTGGCGAAGGTGGTGCGCTTGGTGGCCGATGCGGTCCGCCGTGGCGCCACGGTGCGCATCGGCGGTGAGCCGCTGGACGGGCCGGGGAACTTCTATCCCGCGACGGTCTTGACCGGCGTACCGGATGACGCCGAGATGTGTCGGACCGAGATCTTCGGACCGGTCGCGGCGATCGGCACCTTCGATACCGAGGCCGAGGTCATCGCGCGGGCCAACAACACACCGTACGGATTGGTCGGCTATGTCTTCACCGAGAATCTACGGCGCGGACTGCGGGTATGCGAGGCATTGGAAACCGGCATGGTCGGGCTGAATCAGGGAGTCGTATCGAATCCCGCCGCGCCATTCGGCGGAGTGAAGGAATCGGGGCTGGGCCGGGAAGGCGGACGCACCGGAATCGATGAATTCCTGGAGACGAAGTACATCGGAGTGCGGCTGTGACGGCGGCACCGCCGAACGGCGGTGGACGCTATCGCATCGCGACCATTCCCGGTGATGGCATCGGCGTCGATGTCACCGCCGAGGCCGTCGCGGTGCTCGACGCGGTGCTGCCGGGTATCGAATGGACCGAATTCGACTGGTCCTGTGCCGAGTATCTGCGCACCGGAACGATGATGCCCGCCGATGCGCCCGAGCTACTGGCCGGGTTCGACGCGATTCTGCTCGGTGCGGTCGGCTTTCCCGGTGTGCCCGACCATATTTCGCTGTGGGGATTGCTCATTCCACTGCGCCGGGCCTTCGGCCAGTACGTCAACCTGCGTCCGGTGCGGCTGCTGCCGGGTACCGAATCGGCCTTGCGCGACCGTACTGCCGCGGATCTGGACATCCTGATCGTGCGCGAGAACTCGGAGGGCGAATACTCCGCGATCGGCGGCATGCGCCATCCGGGTCGCCCGGACGAATTCGTGCGGCAGGAAGCCATTTTCACGCGGGTCGGCTGTGAACGGATCATTCGCTACGCCTTCGAATGCGCTGCCGAACGCGACGGCCGACTGTGCTCGGCCACCAAATCGAATGGGCTACTGCACTCGATGCCCTACTGGGACAGCATATTCGAGCGAATTGCCGCCGAATATCCGCAGGTGGAGACCAGGCAGATGCATGTCGATGCGCTGGCCGCCGAAATCGTGCTGCATCCGGATCGGCTCGATGTGATCGTCGGGTCGAATCTGTTCGGCGATATCCTGTCCGATCTCGCCGCGGCGGTGACCGGTGGGCTCGGCCTCGCGCCATCGGGCAATATCAATCCCGAGCGGACGGCGCCGTCGATGTTCGAGGCGGTGCACGGCAGCGCGCCCGATATCGCCGGGCAGGGTATCGCGAATCCGGTCGCGCAGATCCTTGCCGGGGCCATGCTGCTGGAGCATCTGGGTGAGCACAGTGCCGCCGCCGCGGTGGATCGCGCGGTCTGCGATGTCCTGCGCGAAGGCCGTATTCGCACACCGGATCTCGGGGGCACCGCGACGACGAGTGAGTTCGGCAGTGCCATCGCGCGGCGTGCGGCCGAATTGGTGAACACCGGTTCGGTGCTCGCCGATCGATAGGTCCGCACTGTCGATATGGTGCTGTCCTGGTGTACGGCAACGGCTTTCGGCATGCCTTGATTCGAAAGCAGGCATTGTTTCACCAGATTCGTCATGCGACCGCAAAGAAGTCGACCGGGCATCGCAAAGTTCATTCGCAACCATGGGTCGACTCGTGTGTCTGCGGAAGGACGGGGTCATGAAGATCGAATTCGGGGGCGCGCGCGGTCGGTTGCGTCGCGCCATGGCCGCCGCGGTGGCCGCGGCCAGCCTGGTGGTGGTAGCGGGCTGTGGTCTGGGCGGCGACGATGCGGCGGCGGTGACCTACGAGGACGCGAAATCGTCCGGCAAGATCAAGGTTGGCTTCGCCAACGAGGCGCCGTGGGCCTTCCTCGGCGCTGACGGTCAGCTGACCGGATATGCGCCGACCGTCGCCCGCGCGGTATTGCAGAAGCTCGGTATCAATGAAATCGAGGGTGTGGTCACCGATTTCGATGGACTGATCGACGGTGTCCGGGCGAAGAACTACGCATTCGTCGCGGCCGGGATGTTCATCAACCCGAAGCGGTGTCAGAGCTCGGCGTTCGCCACGCCCGACTACCAGGTGGGTTCGGCATTCCTGGTGCCGGAGGGCAACCCACGCAATATCACCCGCTTCGAGGACATCACGCGGGAGAACGTCCGGATCGCCACCCTCGGTGGTGCGGTCGAGAACGGCTACGCCCAAACCTCCGGCGTGCCATCCCAACTCGTCGAGCCGATGGCCAAACAGGACGACATCCTGCGGGCCGTGCGCAATAAGGACGTCTACGGCGCGGCGATGCTCGACGTCACCGCCTCGTGGCTGGTGAAGAACAATCCGGACGCCAAATTGGAGGTCGGCCAGTCCTTCCGATTCGGCAACCGTCCGGATGTGGGCACCTTCAACTTCCGCATCGGCGACGATAAATTCCGCGAGGACTTCAACCGTGAGCTGCGCGCACTGCACGAAAGCGGCGAATGGCTGAAGCTGGTGGAGCCGTTCGGTCTGACCAAGGCGAACGAGGCGGACCCGGCGGCGACCGCCGAGCAGTACTGCACGGCTTGACCTCGTGTCCGCGCATTTCTCGACCTACCTCGAGCGGGTACTCCAGGGTCTTCCTTTCACGCTGTGGGCGGCGGTCGGCGGTATCGCGCTGACCGCCGTGCTGTCGTTCGCCGCCGGTATCGCGATGCTGTCGCCGTCACTGCCGGTGCGATTCGTCACGCGCATTTATGTCGAGGGATTCCGAGGCAGCTCGGAAGTGGTGCAGCTGTTCTTCTTCGCGGTGGCGATACCGATCTTCTTCGGGGTATCGCTGGGTGCGACGGCGAAGGGGCTGCTGGTCATCGGCATCATCGTGCTCGGTCTCAACCACGGTGCCTATGGCGCCGAAATCGTCAGGGGCGCCATCGGATCGGTGCCCAAGTCGCAGGTCGAGGCCGCGATCGCGCTGAATCTGTCACCGGCGCAACGCATGTGGCGGGTGATTCTGCCGCAGGCGGTGGTGGAGATGCTGCCGTCGTTCAACAATCTGTTCATCCAGCTGGTGAAAGCGACGGCGCTGCTGAGCTTCATCGCGGTGCCCGAGGTGTTCAAAAAGGCCGATGAACTGCGGGCGGTGCCCGCATTCTCTCGCGAACTCGGTGTCATCTACGCGATCCAGTTGGTGGTGTATCTGCTCATCGCGGTGGTCGTCACGGTGATCATGCGGGTACTGGAGCGACTGGCGGCACGGCGGGTCGGGCGGCGGCCGAAGCGGTCGAGCATCGGACTTTCGGCGCGGGTGGGGGTCTGATGGAGAAATGGCGGTGGGACCGCTTCTTCGATGCCTTTCCCTTTATCTGGGACGGGCTGCTCGTCACGATCGAGTACACCCTGCTCGGCTCACTCGTCGCGTATGTGCTCGGTCTGGTTTTCGCGGTAGTCCGGCGGCTGCGGATTCCGGTGGTCGATCAGCTGCTGTGGGCGTTCATCGAATTCATCCGCAGCACACCGCTTCTGGTGCAGATCTTCGTGCTCTATTGGGTGGTGCGGCCGGATCTGCTCGGTGGTCTGTCCATCGACACCCAACGTCTGGTGGTCGGTGTGACCGCGCTCGGCGTCCACTATGCCTGCTACACCTCGGAGGTGTTCCGCGCGGGCATCGACGCGGTGCCCGCGGCGCAATGGGAGGCGGCCACGGCCCTGAATCTGCCGCGCACCCGCACCTGGATCGATGTGATTCTCCCGCAGGCGGTGCCGCGGGTGTTGCCCGCGCTCGGCAATTACACGATTGCCATGTTCAAAGAGGTGCCGCTGCTGTCCTCGATCGTCATCCTCGACATGGTCTATCAGGTCAAAACCGAATATGCCGCCGATACCGGCGGCGCCGGGCCGGAGGCCTGGTTCGCGGCCGGTCTGACCTTCCTCGCACTGAGCTATCCGTGCTCGATCCTGGTACGAAAGTTGGAACGACGTGTCTGAACCGATGATCCGGTTCACCGGTGTGGAAAAGCGCTATGGCGCGACGGTATGCCTGGACGAACTCGATTTCTCCATTGCGCCAGGTGAATTCGTCACCCTGATCGGACCGTCCGGCTCGGGCAAAACCACAATTCTGCGCCTGCTGATGGCGCTCGAACGAATAGACGCCGGGACCATCGAGGTCGGCGGAGAGTTCCTGAGCCATCAGCAGCGCGGCGGCAAACTGGTGCCCGCCGGTGCGGCGCACCTGCGCCGGATGCGCCGCAAGATCGGCATGGTATTCCAGCAGTTCAATCTGTTCCCGAATATGACCGTGCTGCGCAATGTCACCGAGGGGCCGATCCGGGGTCTCGGCGAATCGAAGGATGCCGCCGAGGAGCGGGCGCGGAAGTTACTCGAACTGGTCGGGCTCACCGACAAAATCGATGCCCGCCCGGCCCACCTGTCGGGCGGCCAGCAGCAGCGAGTGGCCATCGCGCGGGCACTGGCCATGGAACCGGAGGTGCTGCTGCTCGATGAGGTGACCTCGGCGCTCGACCCGGAGCTGGTGACCGGAGTACTGCACCTGCTGGCCGATATCGCGGCCGATACCGAGATCACCTTCCTCTGCGTCACCCACGAAATGCGTTTCGCTCGTAGGGTTTCCGATCGGGTCATGATGTTCGACGCCGGTCGCGTCCTCGAGGACGGTGACCCGGAGAAGATCTTCACCGATCCCGAGCAGGACCGAACCCGTGAATTCTTACAGGCGGTGTTGGATGAAAACTGACACCCGATCTTCCACAATCTGATGCATGACCAAGCCGTGTCTGGTCCTGCAGCTGCGACCCGAACGCGCCGCCGCGGACGATGAATACCGTGCCATGCTGCGCGCCGCCGACCTCGATGTGGGCGACACGGTGCGGGTGCTGATGGATCAGGATTTGCCCGATATCGAGCTGGACGATTTCTCGGCGGTCATCGTTGGCGGCGGGCCGAGCAATGTCAGCAGCCCGGAGGCCGAGAAATACGGGTACCAGCGGAAATTCGAGCCCAGGCTGAAGAAGCTGATGACCGAGATCGTCGGCCGGGATTTCCCCTATCTGGGTGCCTGCTATGGATTGGGCATCCTGGCGGATGTGCTCGGCGGCCGGGTGAGTGAGCAGCGATACGGTGAAGCGGTCGGGGCGCAGACCATCGAAGTGACCGAGCAGGGGCGCGTCGACCCGCTGCTCCAAGGTGTCGCGCAATCGTTCCGGGCGTTCGTCGGGCATAAGGAGGCCTGCCAGGACGTCCCGCCCGGTGCGGTACTGCTGGCCGGATCGGCCGATTGCCCGGTGCAGATGATTCGCGTCGGCCAGCATGTGTACGCCACCCAATTCCATCCCGAGCTGGACGGTGACGGACTCGCGCTGCGCATCGAAATCTACCGGCATGCAGGCTATTTCGAACCGCACGAGGCCGAGGACCTGATCGCGCTCGGTCATCAGGAATCGGTCACCGTCCCGGGCGAGATCCTGCGCCGGTTCAGCGCGCGATACTGCCGCGGCTAGGGGCTCACCCGCTGCGCACCCGCATGCTCCTCCAGCACTCGCCCGATCTCGGGCAGCACTTCCGGTGCGGTCATCTGATCGTGGGTGGCGGCGAGCGGGTAGGTGGTGACGGTCCCGGTGACATACCGACGCCAGCGGCGCGCCGCGGCGCGCGGATCGGCCTTCGCCACCCCATCGGATTCCTGTGCGGCGCAGAACAGGATCAGGTCGCCGTCGTATCGGGGAGCGCGATAGTCCGAGACCATCTGCACCGACGCGTTATAGGAGGCGGTCAGCCGCTCGAGATCGGAGCTCGTGACTTCGAGCGTGCCCGCCGAGCTGGCGCGCGGTATGGCGGCGGCCGCGTCGGAGCTCAGCGCGGTCGAGTCGACGTGCAGGCCGAATACCGCTCCGAATTGGTGCAGGAACTGTCCAGGGGTGAGTGGACCGGGCGGCTCGCGCCGCCGTACGCCCAGGTCGGTATCGAGCAGCACCAACTGCACGGGCTCGCCCGCCAGGCATAGTGTGGCCGCGATCTCGTGCGCGACGAAACCACCGAAGGACCAGCCGAGTAGGTGGTACGGGCCGCGCGGGGCGATCTTGCGGATCTCGCGCAGATAGTGCTGGGCGGCCCGGCGGATGGTCGCGGGACCGGAATCGCCGGGCTCGCCCGCCAGGTCCAGCGATTGCAGACCATAGATCGGGCGGTGCGGGTCGATATGCGCGCCGAGCCCGGCGTAGCACCAGGCCAGGCCGGAGGCCGGCGCCAGACAGAACAGTGGGGGCAGGTCGACCTCGTCAGTCCTGGCCCGGATGGGCAGCACCACTTGCAATGCCGTGCGCATCGCGACGCTCGGTTCCGGCGCACCCACGGTGCTGCCCGCGATGCGTTCGGCCAGCCCGGCGACGGTCGGATCGGCCAACATCGCAGATACCGCGATATCGGCCTCCAGTGCCTCTCCGAGCAGCCGGATCACCCTCGCCGCGCTGAGTGCGTTGCCGCCGAGGGCGAAGAAGTCGTCGTTCAGGCCGATGTGATCAGTGGGCAGCCCGAGCACATCCGCGTATGCGGCGGCCACGACTCGCTCGGTCCACGTCACTGCCGGACGGAACTTCGCCTGCACCGTACGCACCCGCGTCGTGGGATCCGCACCCCCTGCCAGGTGATCTGTGCTCGCTGTGTGGTCGGTGGCTGCCTGTGCAAATCGGTGGTCCTGCATTGTTCCTCGCTCGAGTTCTTCCCGGCCACAGACCGCCGGGTGTGGACACCACACTCCCGTAGTCGCAGCATTCAGTTCTCACGCGCAGCGCATACCGACGCCGGTGTCGGCATGGTTGCTCCGAGGGGGTTGGCTATCCCCGACCGGACCCTGGCACCCGCCCTCCGTGGACGGAGCCCCAACTTCGTTCAACCTTCGATCGGCCTATTACTGATCTTGTGTTACAGATCACTCGATATTCAAGGATCGACGTGTCCGCAGTCTTCGCAATGCCTGCTCCGATGCCGACCCCGGCGCTGCCGCGAACAGATCGAGCCCACAGCATGACGGTGCGTCGGGGAGTGCGATGAGCTCGCCATGCAGGGTCAGTTCGCCCACCAGCGGGTGATGCAGCACGTACAAGAGAGCTTTGGACAGCGGAGTAACTGTCGCGCTCGGCGATGAAGCGGATCGATTCGTTGCCTTGGCAAGGGCGGACCTCGAGGCGTGTACGACGCTGTCCCAGTTTCCGACCCTGTATGCGGGACAGCTGAGTGCCGAGGAGGAGCTATCCGTGGCAGCGGTAGACAAATTGGTCGAACGTGTCGCCGATCCGGCGAACCGAGGGTTCGATCCTGAGAGCTATCTCGACGTCGTCGAGCAACTCGACCGGATACCTATCGTCGGTCGAGGACGGCTGGGCTCGAAGATGCGGCGGACTGCGGGCGACGTGGCCGACGACGGTAAGCCCCGAAGTTTCACCACGATCGACAGCGATCTCGGGTCATGCCTGCTTGGAAACAGGCTCGCCTTCGGCACCGTCGACGAAGCCGTAGGCAGGAGGCGCACTCTGTGCGGATCAGCGAGCGATCGAGATCGCGAAGGGCGCGAATCCGCCGGATCGGATCACGTGCGGTACGAACAAGATCGCGGCCTCGGCAGCCCGGGCGGTCTCGATCCCGCCGAGGTCCGTGATCCACTCCTGGTGCCAGCCGAGGTCCGCGAGAAGCCCTCGGACGACCTGCTTGGCCTCCGGGGCCTTGCCGGAGAGGAACGCGGTTGGCGTCTGGGTGAGCGCGGCGGGCGCGGTCATCACCGAGTGAAGCATCGTGTTGAGCGTCTTGACGACGTGCGTCTCGGGGAGCGCCTCCTGGAGTTGCTCGGCGAGGCTCGAGCCGGGGTAGAGGAGATCGGCGGGCAGTCCATCCGGTCCGTCGACGGTGGCGTTGGAGACGTCTACGAGGATCTTGCCGCGCAGTTGCTCGCGCAGCGCGGCGAGCCGCTCCAGCGAGCCGGCGCCCGGCGTGGCGTTGATGACGATCTGCGCTGTCCGGGCAGCGTCGTCGGCAGCGCCTGGCGAGCGGTCCGCCACGGTCACTTCGTGCCCGGCCCGGGTGAGGGCGGTGGCCAGGCCGCCGCCGACGCGGCCGCCGCCGAGAATGGTGATCTTGCTCATGCTGAACGGGTCCTCCTGGTTTTCTGGTGGTCAGCGGGAGAGCGTGGCGACCGCATCGGCGTGCACGCCGGGCGCCGCGGCCAGGAAGCTGTCGCTCTCCAGGGTCCAGGGGCGGCCCTCGGCGTTGGAGATCTGTCCGCCGGCCTCGGCGACGAGCAGCGCCCCGGGAAGCAAGTCCGCGCGGGACCCGGCGAGCTGCCAGAAGGCGTCGATCCGGCCGGCGGCCACGTTCAGCAGGTGCAGGGTGGCGGGCACGGCTGTCCGCACCACGAGCGCGTCGATGAGCATCTCGGTGATCGAGGAGCCGACGCGCCGCACGACCTTCTCGTCCTCGTCCGGCCTGGCCTGGCTCGTGGCCACGATGCTCAGCCCGAGGTCCGTGGTCCCCGACACGTGCAGCGGCCGGCCGTCGCGGTGGGCGCCGGCGCCGGCGAGCGCGGTGTAGGTCTCGCCGGTCAGCGGCAGGTGGACCGCGGTGAGCACCGGCTGGTTGTCGCGCACGAGGGTGGCGGTCACCGCCCACTCCGGCAGGGCGTGCAGGTGGTTGACGTTGCCTTCGACCGGATCCACGACCCACCATTCGCCGGCCGGCAGAGCGCCGCCGTCGAGCTCCTCCTCCACCCAGCGGGCGTCCGGGCGCAGGACTTCGAGGCGCGGGCGCAGGATGTCGAGAACCATGTCGTCGTTGGCGGCGAGCGCGCCCATCAGCTCTTCGCGGGTCTGGTACTGGACCACGTCGCCGAAGCGCTCCCGCAGTGCCGAACTCGCCGTGCGTACGGCGATCGCCGTCTGTGCGAGCAGGTCGGCGTCGGAGGCGGAGCTGGTAGCTGTGGCAACACCGGTGTTCCGAATCGACTCGGGCATGGCGGGTGCTCCTATCTGGGCAGGGGGATGAGGTCAGCCGGGCCAGAATCGTGGTTTTTGCGCCCGCATTTCGAACATTAGGAGGGGTCATCATTAACTTCAAGTGCATGTAAAGCACGTCTAACATGACTCTCATGCAATTGGATTTGAATCTGCTCGCCGCGCTCGACGCTCTCCTGGAGGAAGGCAGCGTGGCCGGCGCGGCCGACCGCCTGCACGTCACCGCTCCCGCGATGAGCCGAAGCCTCGGCCGAATCCGGCGCACGACGGGGGATCAGATCCTGGTGCGCACAGGGCGCACGATGACTCCGACGCCCTACGCGCTCGCCGTCCGGGAACAGGTGCACGACCTGCTGCGGCAGGTTCAGGGCGTGCTGGCGCCAAGCCGTGAGCTCGACCTCGCGACGCTCGAGCGCACCTTCACGCTGCGCTGGCACGACGCACTGGTCGCCCTCAGCGGCCCCGCCCTTCTCGCTGCCGTGCGCGAGCAGGCGCCGGGCGTGCGTCTGCGCTTCATCGCGGAATCGAGCATCGACACCCCCGAGTTGCGGCGCGGCGAGGTTGACCTCGCCGCGAACGCGGACCGCCCGACCGCACCCGAGATTCGCGCCGATCGGGTGGCCGAGACCCAGCACGTCATCGTCGTACGGCGGGGGCACCCGCTCACCCATGTCGAGACCGTCACCGCTGCGCGGTACGCCGCGGCCGAGCACATCACCGTCTCGCGGCGCGGAAGGCTCGGCAACATCATCGACGACGCTCTCGCTCGGCTCGACCTCACCCGACGTGTGGTGGCGACCGCGCCCACCGAACGAGCGGCGTTCGAGTTCGTGCGAGGCTCCGACCTCCTCGTCACAGCCCCCGAATCCACGGCGCGTTCGGCCGCCGCGGATCTCGGCCTGGTCCTGCTCCCGCTCCCGTTCGACCTGCCGCCGGCACCGGCGTACCTGTCATGGCATCAGCGCTATGACACCGACCCCGCACATATCTGGCTACGCGATCTGGCACGGACCGCGTTGATCAGTGCGATGAGAGGACAGGGGCAGACGGCGCGTTGACACCTGCCGACGCAGAGAACCAGACGCCAGATTCACCTATGTGGCGCGACCGTGCGTTTGCCCCTCCCGTCGCTGGCAGGCACCAGGACGTTACGCGCCCACCACGCGTCGGTCGCAGCCCACATCCGCTGACCGCCCACCAACAGCTTCCCATCGAAGCCGTGGCTGGAAAGACGGTTATCGACACCGCGAACTACTACCCCGAACGAGACGGCCACCTGCCCGAACTGGATACGGGCGCACTGACTTCCAGCGCCCTGCTCCAGCGCCACCTCGCCGATGCCCACGTCGTCAAGGCATTCAACAACGTCACCCCACACCAACTGCGCTCCCTCGCCCGCTCCGCGGACGCACCGGACCGCAGCGGCCTGCCCATCGCCGCCGACGACGCCGAGGCCAGGGCCGAGGCCATCCGGCTGCTGGACGTCCTCGGTTACGACGCGGTGGACATCGGCACTCTTGCCGCCAGCTGGCGCAGCGAACCCGACACCCGGTGTACATCCAGCCCTACCTCGGCGACATCCCAGCTATGGACGTCGAAGCATTCCTGCGCTGGACCGGCCGAACCCCCGGCATCCCCGTCCCCGCGACGCGAGTCGCCGAACTCATCGAAAGCGCAGTCCGCCGGCCTGCGGGCGAAGCCAGGCTGCCGAGCGCCGACTGACTCGGTAGCCCGCACCTGTACCTGGTACCGCGATGTGATCAATAGCAGCTCAACATATTTGCCGGTTGCCGCAGGTTCGCGGATGACACCGGCCGATGCCGCGAGCGTTGGTGGCCGATCGAGAGAGACTTTTAGTTGATGCTGCTAACGTTGGCGCGTCGTCGAGTTCTGGGCGGCTGGTAGGGCATCCGGTGATTCGTGTCGAAATTGCCTGTCCTGCAGCTGCTGTGAGGTGACTCCAGTGACCTGCGGTAGCCCGGCCAGGGGTCCGGTTCTCGACGCGGACCTAATGGCCGGGGTCACTTATGGTCGGCGTCGCAAGGAGGGCTGAACTGAGTGCTGTGGCCGCAGGCTGTGTTACCGCCGCGGTGCTTTCATCGATCCTGGCCCCCTTCCTGATTCAACGTCTGGAGTCACGTCTTTGACCACGCCACCGTCTGTCCACACCACGGCGACCGGGGTCTGCCCCGTCCTGCAGGGTTCCCCCATCGATGGCGGGGAACCGCGAGTGCTGTTGCACACGCCGGAGTTCGCCGCCGATCCGCACCGCGCCTACCGGGACGCGCGCAGTCAGTACGGTTCGCTGGTTCCGATGGAGTTGGCGCCCGGGGTGCCCGCCACCCTGGTGGTGGGATATCAGACCGCGCTGCGAATTCTCAACGATCCGGAACACTTTCCGGCCGATCCGCGGCACTGGGAACAGGGGATTCCCGACGACTCGCCAGTCAAGCCGATGATGATGTGGTACCCGAACGCCCTGCGCAATGCCGGTGCGGCGCATGCCCGCTATCGGCAGGCCTACACCGGAAGTATCGACGGAATCGATCTGCACGCACTGCATTTCACGGTCGAGAAGATCGCCGTCCCGGTGATCAACTCCTTCTGTGCGTCCGGTGCTGCCGACCTGGTCACCCAGTACGCGCTGCCGGTCGTATTCGAGGTGCTCAATCAGATGGTCGGCTGCTCAGCGGAACTGGGGCAGCGGGTCGCGACCGGTATGGCGATGCTCTTCGATACCGTCGAGGCCGCCGCCGGGATGGAAATGCTCAGCGCGGCGCTGATGGAGCTGGTACAGCTGCGGCGGGACGAGCCAGGTGACGATGTCACCTCCAGGATGGCGCATCACCCGTCCAAGCTCGACGACACCGAAATGCTGTGCCAGCTGATCAGCTTCTACGGCGCCGGTATCGAACCGATGCAGAACCTGATCACCAACACCCTGCTACTGATGCTCACCGACGACCGATTCGGTGGCGATATGCTCGGCGGCAGCCTATCGACCCGCGATGCGCTCGATGAGGTGCTTTTCAACGACCCGCCGATGGCGAACTTCAGCATCACCTACCCGCGCCAGCCGATCCTCATCGACAACACCTGGCTGCCAGCCCATCAGCCGGTTGTCGTCAGCCTATCCGGCTGCAATAACGATCCCGCGATCCGCGGCGGGGATCGCACCGGCAACCGCTCCCATCTGGCGTGGGGTGCCGGACCGCATGCCTGCCCCGCGAAATCCGTTGCCTACCTGGTGGTACAGGACGCCATCGATCAGCTGCTCGACGCGCTCCCCGAAATGCGACTGGCCGTGCACGCGGACGAATTGACCTGGCGGCCCGGTCCATTCCACCGAGCCTTGGCGGCGCTGCCGGTCGAATTCCCGAAGTCCCCTCTGTTGCCAGTGTTCTAAGGAGATAACGATGGAGCATGAACCAATAGCCCTGGACCTGACCGGCGCCGATATCCAAGGCGAGAACGAGCGGATCAGGGCGCGTGGGCCGGTCGCGCTGGTCGCATTGCCGGGCGGCGTGCCTGCCTGGTCGGTGACCGATGCCGCCGTGCTCAAGAGTCTGCTCGCCGACCCCCGGGTGTCGAAAGACGCTCGACAGCACTGGACTTCGTTCATCAACGGCGAGATCGCCCAGGAGTGGCCGCTGCATCCGTGGGTCGCGGTGGACAATATGTTCACCGCCTACGGTACCGAGCACCGCCGCCTGCGCAGGCTGGTCTCGCCCGCGTTCACCCACCGGCGCACCACCGCGCTGCGCCCGCGCATCGAGGCCATCGTCGAGGGGCTGCTCGAGGCGCTCGCGGCCACTCCGCAGGGCGAAACCGCGGACCTGCGCGAGGGATTCGCGTATCCGGTGCCGATCGAGATCATTACCGAAATGATGGGCGTGCCGGAACATCTCGGCCCCGGCATGCGCACATGCGTCGACGGGTTCTTCGACACCTCGTTCGGGCCCGAGGAAGCACAGGCCAACTACCTCGAGATGTACCGTCTCGTCAGCGAACTCGTGGCCTACCGCCGCGAGACGCCCGGCGACGATGTGACCAGTGTGCTGATCGCCACCCGCGATGAGGACGACGGTTCGCAGCTGAGCGAGAAGGAACTCGTCGATACGCTGATGCTGGTCATCAATGCCGGGCACGAGACCACGGTCAACCTGCTCGACCAGGCGATCTTCGCACTGCTCACCCATCCGCAGCAGCGCGCGGACCTGGTCGAGGGCCGGGTGCCCTGGTCGGATCTGGTCGAGGAGACACTGCGCTACCAGGCGCCGGTCGCGCATCTGCCGCTGCGCTATGCCGTCGACGATATCGAGATCGGCGATATCCGAATCCCCAAGGGCGAGGCCATTCTCGCCTCCTACGCCGCCGCGGGCCGCGACCCGAACCTGCACGGCGCCACCGCCGCCGCATTCGACGTGCACCGGGCCAATAAGGAACATCTGTCCTTCGGTCACGGCGCCCACCACTGCATCGGTGCGCCGCTCGCCCGGCTCGAGGCGACCATCGCGCTCCCGGCCATCTTCGAGCGCTTCCCGAATCTGCGCTTGGCCGTCGACCCGTCGGAATTGGCTCCGGTGGGCAGTTTCATCTCCAACGGACATCGCACACTGCCGGTGTTCCTGGACTAGTTCCGCCGCTGACGTGGGGTGCCGCCGCATCGGCACCCCACCCGGCAGCGCTGGATCGAGTGCCGCTGTGCCGCAGCGCGAACTACTTGACGCTGAGCTCCCGGGTCGCGTCGAGCTGGGCCGGTGTGCCGAGGACGATCAGAATCGTATTGGCCTGGAGCGTGGTTTCGCCGGTGGGATTCGCAATGAACTGGCCGGTCGCTGTTCGAATGGCCAGCACCAGTGCGCCGGTTGTCTGGCGCAATGCCGAATCCTTCAGGGAACGGCCGACCAACGGCGACCCGGGGACGATCTCGACTTCCTCGATTCGGTAGTCGAGTGTTTCGTCGTGCATTACGACGTCGAGGAATTCGGCCACATTGGGTTGCAGGGCGAATGCGGCCATCCGGCGGCCACCGATCAGCTGCGGGTTCACGGCTCGATTCGCACCGGCCCGCAGCAGTTTCGGTTTCGAACCCTCGGTCCGGGCGCGGGCGATGATGACCAGATCCTGCCGCAGTGCGCGGCTCGACAAGGTGACATAGACGTTGTCGGCGTCGCTGTCGAGCGCGGCGATCAAGGCTTGGGCGCGGTCGATTCCGGCAGCCCGCAGAGTGCTGTCGTCGGTGACATCGCCGAGCACAGCCGGGTATTCGAGATCCTGTAGGCGCGCCGGGTCGCGATCGACGATGACGATCTGCTTACCGAGTCCGCTGAGGTACTGCACGCAGGAGCGGCCGACGCGGCCCCAGCCGCACACGATGATATGACCGGACATCCGGTCGATCCGGCGGTCCATGCGTCGCCTCTCCATATGTTGGCGCAGATGTCCCTCGATGAGCGCCTCGAGCACGACACCGAACAGATACAGCGCGGTGCCGGCGCCGACCACGATGAGCACCATCGTGAACACCATGCCCGCCGCGTTGAGCGGGTGGACCTCGCGAAAGCCGACGGTCGTTATCGTGGTCACCGTCTGATAGAGCGCATCGAGCAACCCGAAACCGAGCAGGCCATAACCGATGGTTCCGGCCAGCACTATCAGCAAGAACGCCAAAAGCGCTCGGCCGATACGTCGTAACGGGCTCACGCGAGGATTGTCCACCCGCGGCAACGCTCATATCCGGCAATTGCCGCGCGACGCGCGTTATGCGATTGTCGGCTGCTCCTCGTTCGGTATCGGGGAGATCGAGCCTTCGACAACTCCGACGACCGCGCCGACGGCGGCGCCGACAGCGGCGGCCGGGGCGGCGATCACCGCATAACCGATGGCCGCGCCGATGATCGGGACGACCACCAGGCCCGCCGGGAGGAATGGGATTCCGGCGATGAAGCCTGCGACCGCGCCGACGGCGGCACTGGTACTGGCGAGCGGGCTCGACAGGGTGGAGCCCACCGACGCGCCGATGACCGCGTCACCCACGACAGCACTGGCGATCTGGTCGGAACGACCGCGTTCGACACCACCCGACTGCAGGGCTTGGGACAGCGAGGATTCGGTGCCCTTGGAAGCGTCATTGATCTGGGCGGCCACTTCGGGCGGCAGGAAGTCCGGGCGATCGACCTGGATTTTGCCGATGCGGATGTAATTGGTGGGGGTAGCGACGGGCGCCTGCGGGACTTGGTCCGACAGTGCCGCGTTCGGACTGTCCGGCACCGCGGAGTTCGGGTCGGCCACGGGTGTGGCGGCGTAGTGCAGCGGCCAGGAGGTGAATGCGGCCGGGTCGTCGACCTGAGCCGACGGATCGGCGACGAGCGCCAGTCCATAGGGGGTCCGCGACAGCGTCGTGGTACCGAGTGGCTGCGACTCGGCACTGGCAGATGCGGTGCTGGTCAGGGCGACGGACAGGGGAAGCGCACTGGTCAGGATCAGTGCGGCTGCGCGTCGACGTATGGGATGAACCTGAACGGGGGGCTGATGTTGGCCCATGGGTTACCTCATTCCGAACATCGGTTGGCTTACTTACCTACATTCGGAACAGCCCGACTTTCGGATGAATACGAATTTCGAGGTTGCCCGCGCCATGTGCTCGGCCCTGTGCGGTGGCTACCGCACAGGGCCGATGATGGTTCGGATCAGGCCACGGCGACCAAGCGGGCCGCATTGGCCGACTCATCGTCGGCGGCCTTATTGGCCGCCAGTTCGGCCTCGACCCGCTTGCGATAACGGGTGATTTCGCGGTCGGTGGTCGCGGCGTCCCAGCCGAGTGGGGCGCCCATGAGGTAGGCCACCGCGGGGGCGGCGGCCAGACCGCGGTCCGCGGCTTCGATGGAGATGCGGGTGCGGCGGGTCAGGACATCGTCGAGATGCAGTGCGCCCTCATGGGTGACCGCGTAGACGACCTCGGCGCCGAGGTACTTGTCGGCACCCGGGAGCGGTTCGGCCAACTCCGGTTCGGCGGTGATCAGGTCGAAAAGTTCGGAGA
Source organism: Nocardia sp. CA-119907 (assembly GCF_050955995.1). Taxonomy (NCBI): domain Bacteria; kingdom Bacillati; phylum Actinomycetota; class Actinomycetes; order Mycobacteriales; family Nocardiaceae; genus Nocardia; species Nocardia sp. CA-119907. Next base: position 7,296,461 of record NZ_CP192091.1, on the reverse strand, counting down.
CGCCCGAACCGTAGCGGCCGAGCAGATGTTCGACGGTCGCGACGGGCAGGCCCGCGCGCTGCGCGACGCTGTACACGTCGGCGGCCAGCTCCTGATAGCCGACTGCGCCGAGCAGCGGCAGATGCTCGGTCACCGACGGGGCGGCGGCGCGGCCGAGGCCCTTGACGGCGGCATCGACCACATCGGCGGCCATCACCCGGTAGGTGGTGTACTTGCCGCCCGCGATCACGAACAGACCCGGAACCGGTTCCGCGACAGCGTGTTCGCGCGACAGCGATGCGGTATCGCTGGACGCACCCGACAGCAGCGGCCGCAGACCGGCGTAGGTGCCGACAATATCGTTGCGGGTCAACGGCTCTCGCAGCACCGCGTTCATATGGTCGAGGATGTACTGCACATCGGCATCGCTGGCGACGGGATGATTCTTGTCCAGCGCCCAGTCGGTGTCGGTGGTGCCGATGATCCAGTGCCCAGCCCATGGGATCACGAACAGCACACTCTTCTCGGTGCGCATGATCAGACCGGTATCCAGGTCGAGCCGTTCGCGCGGGACCAGAATGTGCACGCCCTTGGACATGCGCACGTGAAACGGGAATTCCACGCCGGTCATCTGGTTCATCTCATCGGTCCAGACACCGGTCGCGCTGATCACCCGGCGGGCGCGCACGGTGTATTCGCGACCGGTCTCCAGATCGGTGACCTGCGCGCCGACGACGCGCTCGCCATCGCGCAGCAGTCCGGTGACCTTGGTGCGGGTGAGCACCGTCGCACCGTGCTGGGCGGCGGTGCGGGCGATGGTCATGGTGTGGCGGGCGTCGTCGACCTGCGCGTCGAAGTAGCGGATCGCGCCGATCATCGCGTCGTCACGCAGCGCTGGCGCCAATTCCATTGCGCGCGTGTGCGACAGGTGCCGGTGCATGGGCAGTGCCCTGGCGCCGCCGATGGTGTCGTAGAGTGCGACGCCCGCGCCGATGTAGGCGCGCTCCCATACCCGGTGCTGTAGCGGCAGCAGGAACGACACCGGACGCACCAGATGCGGGGCGATCCGGCGCAGCAGCAGGCCGCGCTCCTTCAATGCCTCACGCACCAGCCAGAAGTCGAGCTGTTCCAGGTAGCGCAGGCCGCCGTGGATGAGCTTGCTCGAGCGGCTCGAAGTGCCCGCGGCGAAGTCCCTGGCCTCGACCATGGTGACGGTCAGGCCGCGCGCCGCCGCGTCGAGGGCGGCACCGGCGCCGACCACGCCGCCACCGATGACCAGTACGTCGATTTCATTGTCGCCCAATGCATTCAGCGCATCGGCGCGGTAGTTCGGGTCCAAACGTGCGGACACGGTATGTCTCCTTGATTCGGTGCAACTAGGTCTTCGGGTCCGGGCCGAGCTGGTTTTCGAGGGTCATTCGTCCACGTCGATCCAGTCGAGGGTGCGTGCGACCGCCTTTTTCCACCGGGCATAACCGCGTTCGCGCTGCTGCTCGGTCCAGGTGGGGGTCCAGCGCTTGTCCTCGTGCCAGTTCTGTACGAGTTCGTCGGTGTCGCTCCAGAATCCGACCGCCAGCCCCGCCGCGTAGGCGGCGCCGAGCGCGGTGGTCTCGGCCACCACCGGTCGCGAGACCGGCACATCGAGGAAGTCGGCCTGCAACTGCATGCACAGTTCGTTGGCGGTGACGCCGCCGTCCACGCGCAGGGTGTCCAGGCGCACACCGGAATCGGCCTCCATGGCCTCGACGACATCGCGGGTCTGATAGCAGATCGATTCCAGCGTTGCCCGCGCGAGATGGGCATTGGTGCTGTAGCGGGACAGACCGACGATGACGCCGCGCGCATCCGAACGCCAATACGGTGCGAACAGTCCGGAGAACGCGGGTACGAAGTACACCCCACCGTTGTCCTCGGCCTGCCGGGCCAGCGATTCGCTTTGTGCCGCACCGGAAATCACGCCGAGCTGATCGCGCAGCCATTGCACGGCCGAACCGGTGACCGCGATCGAACCCTCCAGCGCGTACACCGGTTTGTCGTCGCCGAACTGGTAGGCGACGGTGGTGAGCAGGCCGTGCTGCGAGCGCACGATCTCGGTTCCGGTATTGAGCAGCAGGAAGTTTCCGGTGCCATAGGTGTTCTTGGCCTCACCCGGACGGAAGCACACCTGACCGACGGTGGCGGCCTGCTGATCGCCGAGCACACCGGCCAGCGGCACCTCGCCGCCGAACGGGCCGTCGGCCCTGGTCTTGCCGAACAGTTCCGGATTCGATGACGGCGCGATGGCCGGCAGCATTGCGCGCGGAATCCCGAACAGCGACAGCAGTTCGTCGTCCCAGTCGCAGGTTTCCAGATCCATCAGCATGGTGCGACTGGCATTCGTCGGATCGGTGACATGCACCCCGCCGTCGATGCCGCCGGTGAGATTCCACAGCAGCCAGGTGTCGGTGGTCCCGAAGATCGCCTCGCCCCGCTCGGCATCGGCCGCGACGCCGGGAATGTTGTCCAGGATCCAGCGCAGTTTGCCGCCGGAGAAATAGGTGGCGGGCGGCAAACCGGCCTTGCGGCGAATGATTTCGCCATGGCCCGCGCGCTCCAGTTCCGCGGCGATCTTATCGGTCCTGGTGTCCTGCCAAACGATGGCGTTGCAGTACGGGCGCCCGGTCCGGCGATTCCACACCACCGTGGTCTCGCGCTGGTTGGTGACACCGACCGCGGCCAGATCGCTCGCGACGAGATCGGCCTTGTTGAGTGTGGAGGCGATGACCGAGCGGGTGCGCTCCCAGATCTCGGTCGGATTGTGCTCCACCCAGCCCGCGCGCGGCAGGATCTGCTCATGCTCGAGCTGGTGCCGGGCGATCTCGTTGCCGCCATGGTCGAACACCATGAACCGCGTGCTCGTAGTGCCCTGATCGATGGCGCCGACGTACTGGCTCATCGCTGTCCTTTCGACAAATGCATGGGAAGAAGATTCAGAACAGGAACTGCGCGGCGAGTCCGGCGAGCGCGCCGCCAGCCAGCGGGCCGAGTACGGGCACCCAGGCGTAGGACCAGTCGGAGTTGTTGCGACGGGACTCGGCGGGGGCTTCGGGCAGCTGTTCGGCATATGCCGCACCCGCCGCAACCGGGATTCGCGCGGACTGCGCTGGCGCGGGCTTGCCGATCGGCAGCAGCGCGTGCGCGATGCGTGGCCCGAGGTCACGGGCCGGGTTGATGGCGTAACCGGTCGGGCCGCCGAGCGAGGCACCGATGCCGACGACCAGCAGTGCCGCGGCGAGCGGACCCAATCCGGTCGGGGTGTGGCCGAACGCGATGATCACCAGAACGAGGACGAAGGTGCCGATCACCTCGGTGGCGAGGTTCCACCGCAGGGCACGGATCGCGGGCCCGGTGGCGAAGACCGCCAGCTTCTTCTCCGCATCGGTCTCGGCGTCGAAGTGCCGTTTATAGGCCAGATAGGCCAGATTCGCGCCGAGGAAGGCGCCGACCATCTGCCCGCCGAGATAGGCGATGGTGTTGACGACCGAGATGTCGACACCGGACGCGTACTCGTCCGCACCGCTGAAGAGAATGCCGATGGTAACCGCGGGATTGAGGTGAGCGCCCGATTTATAGGCGACGTACACCCCGGCCATGACGCCGAGACCCCATCCCATATTGATCAGCAGCCAGCCGCCGTCGTATCCCTTGGATTTGGTCAGCAACACATTCGCGACCACGCCGACACCGAGTAGCAGCAGGATCCCTGTGCCGAGTGCCTCGCTTACGAATACCGAGCCGAAGTTCACCGTTGAGCCTCCGTTTGAAATGCCAGCCGCGGTTGCGGCCACTGGCGCAGACGCTACGACCGCTTTGCTGAACCGGACATAGCTCGCGTTCGACAATGCCGAACGGTTGTGGTGGCCATCGCTATGGGCCGCCACTACTGTCCAGCGACCATGGAGGTCGCTATGGCGCAGGTCACATCGCATAGCGGATGTGTTGCTCGAGGGTTCGTAGGTGTTCGACATTGTCGAACCCGCCGCTTCGGGATAGGTTTCGGCGTATGCCGGGTCCGATCCAATCGATCGAACGAGCGGCGGCCGTCCTGCAGCTGCTCGCTCGGGGTTCCGGCCGCCTCGGGGTCGGTGAGATCGCGGGTGCGCTCGATCTGGCCAAGCCGACCGCACACGGCATTCTGCGTACGCTGCAGGGTGTCGGATTCGTCGAACAGGATCAGGCCAGCGGCAAATACCAGCTCGGTGCGGCCGTCTTGCATCTCGGGACCAGCTATCTCGATAACAACGAGCTGCGCTCGCGGGCGATCAACTGGGCCGATGCCTTGGCCGCGCGCACGGGTGAGTCGGTGCGAATCGGCGCGGCGGCGGAAGCAGATGTGGTGGTCGTGCACCATGTCTTCCGGCCGGACAATACCGAGCAGGCGCTCGAGGTCGGGGAACTGCTCCCGCCGCATGCGACCGCGCTCGGCAAGGTGCTGCTCGCTTATGACGCCGAGCTGGCCGCCGCGGTCCGCGCCGGTGAGTTGGCGCGACTCACCCGGCGCACGATCGTCGACCGGGCGGCGCTCACCCGGGCGCTCGCGGCGGTTCGGCAGGCCGGATGGGCCGGAGAGACCGAGGAGTTCCGGTCCGGCGTCGCCGCCATCGCGGCGCCGATCCGCGCGCACGGCGGGCTGGTGGTCGGCGCGATCGGGATCAGCGGGCGCGTCGACCGGCTCTGTGATCCGCAGCTGCGGCATCGGCCGACGCTGGTCGGCCTGGTGCGCGACGCCGCGTACGCGGTATCGCGGGATCTCGGTGCCGGGTACTGAGTTCGCCGAACTCGATCCGAATCACGCTCCACCGAACCGAATTTTCATCCGATAGGAAGCAGGCGATGTCGCAACGCTATGTGCTGGCGATCGACCAGGGCACCACCTCGACCAGGTGCATCCTGTTCGATCAGCGTGCCCGCCTAGCCGGTGTCGCCCAGCGCGTACACCAGCAGTACTACCCGCGTCCGGGCTGGGTCGAACAGGACGCGATGGAGATCTGGCGCAATGTCGAGCGGATCGTCCCGCAGGCATTGCGGGATTCGGGTATTGCCGCCGAACAGGTTGTGGCCATCGGCATCGCCAATCAGCGCGAAACCACCGTGGTCTGGGATCGGCGCACCGGCGTGCCGATCGGGCGAGCGATCGTCTGGCAGGATATGCGCTCCGACGACCTGGTACGCGAATTCGACAGTAAGCCGGGTGCGGAACGGATCCGCGAATTGTGCGGTCTGCCGCTTGCGGGCTATTTCGCCGCGCCGCGCCTGCGCTGGCTGCTGGATACCATTCCGGGACTGCGGGATCGGGCCGAGCGCGGCGAAGTGCTGTTCGGCACCATGGAGACCTGGCTGATCTGGAATCTGACCGGCGGTGCGGACGGCGGTGTGCATCGCACCGATGTCACCAATGCCAGCCGCACATTGTTGATGAACCTCACCACGCTCGCCTGGGATCGGGAACTACTGGAATTCTTCGGAATTCCCGCCGCGATGCTGCCGACCATTCAGCCCTCGACCGCGTCCTACGGGACGACCAGCCGCGTGGTGCCCGGCATCCGGATCGCCGCCGCGCTCGGCGACCAGCACGCCGCGCTATTCGGCCAAACCTGTTTCGCCCGTGGGGAAACCAAATGCACCTACGGCACCGGCGGCTTTCTGATGATGAATACCGGGCGGGATCTGGTGCAGTCCGCACACGGTCTGCTCACCACGATCGGCTATCAGATCGGGCCCGAACCGGTGTACGCGCTGGAGGGGCCGATCGCGGTCGCCGGATCGCTGGTGCAGTGGGTGCGCGACAATATCGGCCTGGTGTCGAGTGCGCCCGAAATCGAAACCCTCGCTCGCACAGTCGAAGACAATGGCGGCTGCTACATCGTGCCCGCCTTCTCCGGTCTGTACGCGCCGCATTGGCGCAGCGATGCGCGGGGTCTCGTCATCGGCCTTACGTCCTATATCACCAAAGGCCACCTCGCCCGCGCCGTGCTGGAGGCAACGGCCTGGCAGACCCGCGAAGTCGTCGACGCCATGAACGCCGACTCCGGCCTGCACGCCCGCACCTTGCGCGTCGACGGTGGCATGACCTCCGACAACCTGCTCATGCAGATAGTCGCCGACGTCCTCGACATCCCTGTCATGCGCCCCTTCGTCGCCGAAACCGTCTCCCTCGGAGCCGCTTACGCCGCCGGTCTCGCCGTCGGCTACTGGCCGGACCTGGAAGGTCTGCGGAGCAACTGGCGCTTGGCGGGCCAATGGGTCCCGCACATGGACCCGGTCCACCGCGCCGATGAATACGACAACTGGAAGCGCGCGGTAGCCCTCACCTTCGGCTGGGCCCGGTCGAAACGAGCGGCGGGCCCCACCCGCTGAATCTCGGGTCTCGGTGCCCCGTCGGGTTCGCATCCGAGTCCGGCCAGAACCGTTCGAGGGGAACTGGTACCGATACTCCGAACCCTTCGACTGCGTCGAAACCGATAGGAACGAACGGCAGGCCGACCACGATATGCGCTTCGTCACCGCATTGGGCGGCACCTGGAACGCCGCCAGCATCCACTACGGTGACCGCGAGTTCGTCGGATAGTCCGGTCGGCACGCCCCGACGCAGTCGGCGCAAACCTGAATCGCGCTTTAGACTTCGGCGGTGCGAACTTCGTTGCGACCGGCCGTCCTAGGTCTGATCAGTGCGATGCTCGTGGTGGCCGTCGGGTCGACCCCGGCGGCCGTCGCGCAAGCGGCCGACCCGGCGGTCTGTGGCACGCCGCTCTCGCCGGATGAGCTGGACACCATCGCCCGGCTCTCCGATACCGGCACACTGGCCGGAGATGCATTGCAGCGGTTGACGGTCGCGGTGGCGCGCCATCATGAGATCACCGACATCCTGGTCGCGCACCGGGATCGGCGCGGGCTGTTCCCACTCGGACTCGACGGTGTCGAGCAGTCGGCGGTAATGCCATTGCAGCGCGATCCCGCCGCATTTCGGGATCGGGAGTACGCGCATGCGATCAGCCTCGAACTACTGGGGCGATTCCTGCACAACCTGCATGCGGCCTTCACCGGCGCGCCCGTAGAGCCGCACTGGGCGCGATATTTCGAGCTGGCGCAGCGGTGTGAGGTGTCGCCGGCCCGCGTCGCGATGGCAGGCTACAACGCGCATTTGACCATGGATCTCGCGTATTCGGTGGCGTCCGTGGGCAGCAAGCCGGACAACGCGCCCGACTACTTCAAGATCGTCGATGCCATCGCGTCATCCGGTCAGGTGATCGTCGATCGGACGAAGGAGATCTACAACGGGGATCTCGGTCCGCTGTGGCGGTTCTATTTCGTCGGTGAGGGCCTGGACCTGCTGCTCGGCGCGGGGGTCGCGACCGGTCCGCTCCTGCGGGCCGCGGATCTCGGGTACAACGTGGTGATCTACGGCAACGGGCTGGCGCTGGAGGATCCCGGACTGCACGATGCGACCGTGGCGGAGATCGGGCTGCTCAGCGATTCCGTCGATGCCGCACTGGAAGTGTTGACGCTGCTCAGAGGTTTGTGAGACACCTAGGCTGTACGGGGTCGGTGGTAGGGCAAGGAGTCGCGGTGGGCACATCACTCGTCAAGGGGCAGAACGGCCCGCTTGCGGTGTCGAATGTCGTTGTCTCGGTGCGATCGGCGGCAGCGGTCGATGTTTCGGCACTGTTGGTCAACGATGCGGGCCGGGTGCGCACCGATGCCGACTTCGTCTTCTTCAACCAACCGTGTGCGCCGGGTGTCGAGTTGCGGTCGGAAATGCCTGCGGCGCTGGTCGTTTCCATGGCCGAGGTAGCCGCGGAAATCGCCCGAATTCGCGTGGTCATCACACTGGACGATGTCACGGCAACTTTCGGGCAATTCGCCCCACCGGTCGCCTCCGTCGCCGATGGATCCGGAAACACCCTGTACGAGTATGTGATCGATGGACTCGACACCGAATCGGTCGTCATCGCACTGGAACTCTATCGGCGTTACTCCGACTGGAAGATCCGTGCCGTCGGGCAGGGCTATGCGGGTGGGTTCGCCGCGCTGGTCACCGATCACGGGGTGAGCGTCGACGATGAACCCGCGCCGATCAGATCCACAGCCGTTGCGCCGGAGGGATTCCCAGCACCGCCAGCCCCGGTCGCGCCTCCCACACCTACGGCCACCGCGCCCGAGGTCCGCACCGTACCCGGCGAGGCCGCACTCTCCTTCGAGAAGCGCGCCACCCTCGACCTGCGCAAACGCGAAGTCGCCAAGGTCCTGATCACCAAGAACGCCTTCGGGATTCGTGCCCGAGTCGTTCTGGTGATCGATAAGACCCTCAGCATGAGCAGGCAATACAGCAAGCAGGTCGTGCACCGCGTCGTCCAGCGGATGATCCCGGTGGCGACCCAACTCGACGAGGACGGCACCCTGGAGGCCTATCTCTACGCCCTGTCCTTCGTGAAACTGCCCGATATCACTGTCGAACACGGCGACGCATGGGCCCAGACCTTCCTGCACCTCACCGGCATCCACCAGGGCATCGACTACGCCCGAATCGGTGGCCGCAATGACGAACTGCCGATCATGCGCGACATCATCGCCTCACTGCGCCCCGGTGACACCCCGACCCTGGTGCTGTTCTTCACCGACGGTGGCTTCGCCAAGAAACGCGAAATCACCGCACTCATGCGCGATGCGTCTCGGCTGCCCGCCTTCTGGCAGTTCGTCGGCCTCGGCAGGGCCAACTACGGCCTGCTGCGGACCCTCGACGAAATGTCGGATCGCGTCGTGGACAATGCGGGCTTCTTTGCCCTCGACGACATCGACCAGGTGGACGACGCACAGCTCTACGCCCGCTTGCTCGGCGAGTTCCCGGACTGGCTGCGCGCCGCGACTCGGGCGGGCATCATCGGCTGAAACCAACGGCGAACCGAAAGACGGTCGCGCGCAACCGTTGACGCGTGCTCAGCCGATGACGGCGTTCATGATGGTGCCGGCGCTGGTGGCGACCACGCCGCCGATCATGGCTCCAGCCACCATCTTCGGCGATTCCAGGCCGCCGCCGGTCCATTTCTCCCAGGCGAAGCGACCACCTGCGTAGATGATGGCGGTGATGCCAGCGAGCAGCACGAACCAGGTCAGATAGCGGACCATCTGGAGGAACTTGTCGGACACCGGTGGGGCCTCGGGGGTGGGATTGCCGATCTGCGCCCAAGTGTCGTAAACGGTGGCCAGGATCATTTCGGATCGCTCATTCTGGATGCGGGACAAGGGTGTAATTCGCTCACCGAGGATGGTATCGGTTTCTCGGCGACCGCGCAGTCACGTCTTTGCGACCTTGCCAGACCACATCACGGTGGGATGATGGAAAGTGCGTGATGGTCGAGGAGTACACGATGAGCATCATCCTGATGTCGATCGGCGATGCCTGTGCCTCGCTCGCGCAGATCCAGAATCCCTCGCCGCAAGCTCCGCCCCTGTCGGACAAGCTGCTGCAGCTGGTGCGCTATCTGACCTGGCTCGCCGTGCTGTCCGGAATAGTGAGCATCATCTACGCCGGTGGCCGCTTCGCCTGGGAGAAATGGACCGGCGGCGCGCTGCAATCGCCGAAGATGGTGGCCGGAGCCATGATCGGCGGTGTCGTCGCCACCAGCGCGGGCACCATCATGAATTCGATTCTCGGCACCGGCTGATCGCGGCACGGCGCTGGACCGCCGCCTGCCCGATATATGGCAAATCTGTGGCTATACTCCGGCTGATCTCTCGAAGTTGTCCGACCTGATCGGGAAAGTAGGGAGAAGGCCATGACCCAGGTGTCGCGGCGATCTGTGCTGCTGGCCGGTGCCGTCGCGGGCACGGGCCTGGCCGCGTGCGGCAAATCGACGGATTCCGGGGGTGGGGGCGGTGCCGATGCGTCACCGGGCGATTCGCGTTCGATCGCGACCGCCGCCTATATCTTCGGCTATCCACTGGTGCTCGTCGATGTCACGCTGCAGACGAATACCGCGGCCGTGCCCGCGAATCGAATCGCCGCCTTCGGCCCGATCGATCCGACGATGAACTCGGTGGTCATGCCGAATGTCGACACCCTTTATGCGTCAGCCTGGCTCGATCTGCGTACCGAACCGGTGGTGCTCCAGGTTCCGGAGATGGACGGCGACCGGTACTGGCTGATGCAGATCATGGATGCCTGGACCAATACGACACACAATCCGAGCAGTGTGGCACCCCGGGTGAAGGATGGGCATACCGCGCCGTACACCTATGTGATCACCGGCCCCGATTGGTCGGGCCCGCTCCCGGACAACCTGACTCCGCTGGCAATGCCCACCGCGACCGCATGGTTGATCGGTCGCATCGAACTGCGCGATCAGGCCGATCTCGCCGCCGCCGAGAGATTGCAGCATCAGGTGTTCATGGCGCCGCTGAGCGACTGGCAGCGCGGTGAACGACCGAGCCCGGAGATCGATCCGAATATGGTAGCCCCGATCTCGGCGCCGCAGCAGGTCGCGCGGATGGACGGACGCGCCTTCTTCGATCGGCTCTGCGACCTGATGCGCACCAATCCGCCAGCTGCGGCCGATATCCCTGCCCTGCAGCGCTTTTCGACAATCGGCATCCGGCCCGGCGGCTCGATGGACGGTACTCCGGCCGCGGATCTCGATGCCGCCGTCGCGGCGGGCCAATTGCAGATTCCGGACTACGCCAATCCCGAGGCCAGACATGAGAACGGTTGGGATATCGCGACCAACCTCGGTACCTATGGCACCGACTACGCGTTGCGCGCCTCCACCGCCTGGACCGCGCTCGGTGCGAATCTGCCCGAGGATGTCGTCTATCCGGAGATCAGCGCGAATGCGGGGGAGCAGGGCGCGCCGCGTCGGTACCGGCTGCACTTCGCCGCCGGGCAGACCCCGCCCGCGCGCGCCTTCTGGTCGCTGACCGCCTATACCGCGCAGCGCTTTCTGGTGCCGAATGCGGCGGGCATCTTCTCGGTCGGCCACCAGCGTCCGGTGGTCACGCTGCCGGACGGTGCGCTGGAACTGGCCATCCAGGCCGAGGATCCGGGAGATGAAGTGCCACACGGCAATTGGCTGCCGATTCCGGACTCAGGGACGTTTCGGCTCGCGCTGCGCCTCTATGTTCCCGAGGGCCGGGCGCTCGACGGCGGCTGGAAACCACCGAGTTTGACCCGAGTCGGATGAGCGAGGAGAGCCATGGATAACTGCGGTGCCATCCTTGACCCGGCGCAGATCTCGCGTCGGACGGTGCTCGGGGTCGCCGCGGCCGGTATCGGACTGGCCGCGTGCGGGAAATCCTCGGACAAGTCCGAGTCGACCTCGCCCGCCTCCGGCGATGCCGAGGCCATCGCCAAGGACGCCTATGTCTTCGGCTATCCGCTGGTGGTGATGGACGTCACTCGGGCTGCGGCCGAAGCGATTTCCCCGGTCAACACCTTCCAGCACGCCACCGCGCTGCCGACACCGGAGCGCCGCGATGTGGTGCGACTCAACCTGGACACCCTGTATTCGGCAGCATGGCTGGATGTTTCGGCGGAGCCGATGGTATTGCAGGTGCCGGCGATCGATCCGGGGCGCTACTGGCTGATGCAGGTGCTCGATGCCTGGACGAATACCGTGCACGATCCGAGTAGTGTTCGGCCGCAGGTGACCTCGGGTGGCCCACCCTTCACCTACCTCCTCACCGGTCCGAAGTGGTTGGGCACGGTGCCCGATGCCATGATCGAGCTGTCGGTGCCGACACCGACTGCGTGGTTGCTCGGGCGGATCCAGGTCAACGGTTCCGATGACATCGCTGCCGTTACGGCACTACAGCAACAGCTGAGACTGGTGCCGCTCAGCGCATGGGCCACCAGCAAGGACACGCCGTCGCGCTCGACTCCGACCCCGACGGGCTCCACAGCGGTCCCGCCGCCGAAGCAGGTGCTCGATATGGACGCGGCGACGTTCTTCACCCGGATGTGCGCCGTTATGGCGGTGAATCCGCCACGTTCGGAGGACGCACCGGCGCTGCAACGCTTCGCCGCCATCGGCATTCGGCCGGGCGGCAGCGTCCACGGCATCTCGAACGATCAGCTGACCGCGGCGGCCGATGCGGCGAAGAAGGAGATTCCCGCCTACACCGACCCGACCATGGTGAACGAGAACGGATGGCGCTTCAATCCGGGAGTCGGCACCTACGGCACCGACTACCTGCTGCGGGCCAATATCGCGTGGGCCGGCCTGGGGGCCAACCTGTCGCGGGACGCGATCTACCCGGGCATGCTCGGCAAGGCCGACCGCAATGGCACGCCCACCAGATTTCGGCTGCACTTCCCACCGGGACAACTCCCACCGGTCGATGCGTTCTGGTCGCTGACCGCCTACGACGCCGACGGCTACCTGGTACCGAATGCGGCAAATATCTACGCGATCGGACATCAGGTTCCGGTGGTGCCCAATTCGGACGGTTCGGTCGATCTCGCTGTGCAGTACGAGGATCCGGGTGCCAGCGTGCCCGCGGGCAACTGGCTGCCCATTCCGGCTGCGGGCCAGTTCTCGCTCGTCATGCGACTCTATGCGCCGAAAGATGTTGCCATCAACGAGCATTGGCAGCCGCCGGTGCTGACGGTCGCGGCGTAGGAGGCGAGACATCATGGGCCGCTTGGCTTTCCCGATTTCGGTCGCCGCCGTTGCGGTGCTGGTATTCGCCGCGCCGAGTGCCGTGGCGGATGCGATAGGTGACGAGACTCTGGGCGTGCCGCCGCGCACTTCGTTCTCATTCCGTTCGGTGGTTCCGGGTATCGAGTGGGGCACTGCGAACGAATACGAGTCGCGTACGGGATTGTCGCTGGTCAAGCTCTATATGGTCGAATACGCGCTGCACCACGGCGACGGCAGCACGGCGGATGTGGCCTTGGCCGAGCGGATGATCCGCTACTCCGACGATTCGGCGGCCGATGCGATGGGCGCCAAGTATCCGCAGGCGATCGACGCCATCGCCGCGGAGTACCACTTGACCGGCACCAAATCGGGTGCGGCCTGGGGTATGTCGTACACCAGCACCGCCGACGTGGCCACCTTCCTGGCGACCAAACAGCGCACCGAACCCGGCTCACCGATCTTCCAGTGGATGGCCGCGGCCGGCGATCAGGCGACCGACGGCACCTCCCAGGATTGGGGGACCGCGCGGCTGCCGGGGGTCGAGGGGACCAAGTGGGGCTGGTCCGATAGCGGGCCGCTCGAGGTGGCCTCGGCGTCGTATGGCGCGGGTTTCGCCGTCGCGGCGCATACCCGCGGCACACCCCAGGACCAGACGGCGGATCTCGAGGCCGTCGTGCCGCGGCTGCTACAGGATCTGCTCGCGCGCGTGTTCCGGTAGTCAGTCCTCGCCGTCCCAGGTCCAGTGCGGCACCGCGCGGATCGGGTGCAGTTCGTCATCGGATGTGGCGTGCGAATTCTGTTGTGCCACTTGCGCGCCGAATTCGGCGTGTTCGCGCACCGCGTCCCGGAAGGCCGGATCATCGAGCAGGCCCGCCTCTTCGAACGCTTCCAAGTACAGCTGGGCGAATCGGTCGCGTTGTTCGTCGGTGATCTCGAGGCCGCGGTGCACCGCGATGATGTAGTCGAAGCCGAGGTCGCGGGTGAAACGGTCCGGCCCACCGAAGGATTCGGCGGTGAACCAGGTGAGGTGGTCGACGTGGGTCGGGCGGCGTTCGGTGAACTGGGTTTTCAGCACCGGATCGGCCAGCACCTTGTCGTAGAAGGCTGCTTCGACGCGATGCAATGGCTCGTCGCCACCGGCGTGCTCGTACAGGCTGGGCATGGGGACCTCCGAACAGGGAGTCGAACCGGTCGAGTCCCATTACAGGCCGTCACCGGCGGCGCGTCCACCGTTTCGCGATAAGCGATCAGGGAGAGAGCTATAGCTGATTGCTATTTATATATTGCGCGAATCGGTGGCTACCATGGATTCAGTTAACAGGTTTTACTAAACACTGTTCACGGACCCTGGTTGTGTGGTTCTATCTCCTGAGGAACCTGTTCCACACAACGTTGTGAGGTCTGCAGCCCATGTCAGACCGGTAGGAGATAGCCGTGACCGTGACCACGCCAGCGATTCCCGCAGGATTCGACTTCACCGACCCCGATCTGCTCGCCACCCGCCTGCCCATCCGCGAATTCGCCGAGCTGCGCCGGACCGCGCCGGTCTGGTGGTGCGCGCAGTCGGGGCGGGCCAGCGGCTTCGACGACGGCGGCTACTGGGTGGTGTCCAAGCTCGACCACATCAAGGAGATCTCGAAGAATCCGGAGGTCTTCTCCTCGCACGAGAACACCGCGATCATCCGGTTCAACGAGGAAACCACCCGCGAGCAGATCGACATGCTCGGCAATATGCTGCTGCTGAACCAGGATCCGCCGCAGCACACCAAGACCCGCCGCATCATTTCCAAGGGCTTCACCCCGCGCGCGGTGGAGAGCCTGCGCGCGGCGCTCACCGAACGCGCGGCCCGAATTGTGCACGAGGCCAAGCGGACCGGCCGCGGCGACTTCGTCGAACAGGTCGCCTGCGAACTGCCGCTACAGGCCATCGCGGAGCTCATCGGCGTGCCACAGGACGATCGCAAGAAGCTGTTCGACTGGACCAACCAGATGATCTCCTACGACGATCCGGAATTCGACGGCAACCACCACGCCGCGACCGCCGAAGTCATGGGCTACGCCTGGAATATGGCCGAGGAACGGCGTACATGCCCGGCCGATGACATCGTGACCCAGCTGATCAACGCCGATATCAATGGCGAGAATCTGGGTTCGGACGAATTCGCGTTCTTCGTGATCCTGTTGTCGGTCGCGGGCAATGAGACCACCCGCAACTCGATCACCCACGGCATGAAGGCCTTCGTCGACAACCCCGAGCAGTGGGAGCTGTACAAACAACAGCGTCCGCGCACCGCGCCCGACGAGATCGTGCGCTGGGCCACTCCGGTGACCGCATTCCAGCGCACCGCCACCCAGGACACCGAAATCGGCGGGCAGCAGATCAAGCAGGGGCAGCGGGTCGGCCTGTTCTACAGCTCGGCCAATTTCGACGAGGACGGCTTCGAGGATCCGTTCACCTTCAATGTGCTGCGCAACCCCAACCCGCACGTCGGATTCGGTGGCACCGGTACGCATTACTGCGTCGGCGCCAACCTGGCCCGGCTGCAGATCGATCTGATGTTCAACGCCATCGCCGATGTCATGCCGAACCTGCGGCAGGTCTCCGATCCGGTGCGGCTGCGCTCGGGTTGGTTGAACGGGATCAAGCGCTGGGAAGTCGAATACGCTTGAATCCCCCTATGAACAGCTCGAAGCCGCGGGGGCGGGCGCCGGTGGTATCGGATGCGGATATCCGTCGGGTGGCCCGCGCGCTGCTGGTCGACCATGGTCCCGACGCGGTCACGCTGCGGGCCATCGCGCGCGAGCTCGGCATTACCGCGCCCGCCCTGTACCGGTATTACAACTCTCACGAGGACCTGCTGGAGAGCCTGCGCCTGGAGTTCTGTGCCGACCTCGCGGCCGAGCTGTCCGAGCAGATCGCGACGCTGCCTGATGACGGTGCGGTGCAGTTCTTCGCCATCTGCAAGGGTTTCCGGCGCTGGGCGCTGGCGCACACCAGGGAATTCACCCTGGTGTTCGCCTCGCCCGGAGCGGGCCGCGCGCGCATGCTGCGGCGGTTCGATGAGCCGTTCGGGCGGATCTTCCTGGCTGCCGCCGGTCGGCTGCTGGCCACCTACGATGTCGTGACGCCGCCGACCGATGTGATTCCGGCGGAGCTGCGCGATGATCTGGTGCTGTTCCAAACCGAGCTGTTGGCAGCGCTTTCGGAGTCCGGGCAGAAATTTCCCGCCGAAAAGCTCGATCTCGGCGTGACGTATCTGATGATCCAGATCTGGGCCCGGCTCTACGGGCACGTCACGCTCGAGGTCTTCGGGAACTATCCGATTCCGCTGTCGAATCCGGAGATTCTGTTCGATGCGATGCTGGCGGATCTGGGGCGGACCGCCGGATTGATCAGCGAGTGAGCCGGGACAGCCATTCGGCGTAGCCGATCCCGATCGCCTCGCCGTGCTCGTCGAGGCAGAGGGCACCGGAACGCAGGGCCCGCCCGATCCGGCCCGGGATGGGCACCGGCAGCGGAAACAGCCTGCGGCCGATGTGGTTTCGGTAGATATCGGCCAGCTCGGTGATGGTGTGTACGGACGGCCCGGCGATATCGGCGATGCGTCCGGCCGGTCCGTTGTCCACCGCGTCGGCCAGCCGGGTCGCGACGGCGCTCACATCGATCGGCTGCACCTCGGCCGTCGTGTGCGGGGCGATCCGCCATCGGGCTGGCAGCGCCAAGATTTCGGTGACGAGCTCATGGAATTGGCTGGCGCGCAACAGCGTCCACGGAATCTCGCCCGTGGTGATCACCTGTTCCTGGGCCACCTTCGCCTGGTAGTAGGCAATGGGCACCTGATCGCAGCCGACAATGGAGATCTCGACGTGGTGGCCGATGCCCGCCTGCCGCTCGGCCTCGAGTAGCCGACGCATTCCGTCCACCATGACCGATCGGGTCCGGCGGCGGGCGCTCACCGCGTCGACGACGGTATCGCAGCCGTCCAATGCGGATTCCAGTCCGGATCCGGTGGCGAGATCGGCGGCCCGGTGCTGCGCGACGCCGGCCGCCGGAGCGGTCCGGCTCACCACCCGAACCTCATGTCCGCGGGCGCTGAGCTCCCGCACCACGGCGGTCCCCAACACACCGGTTCCGCCGACTACCGCAACCCGCATGATCGCACTCCCTCCAAACGGCCCTGTTCGGTATGTCGCACGCTACGGCGACACGGTACGCGGCTCAACGTGCTTCATCGCATATGCCTGATTCGCCACACCGGTGTTCCGGTGCGCGGATGCGTGCGGTACCGGCCTGATGGCGTCAGATCCGCGCGGTTGCCCCGCGACCGACCCGAGTTGCGGCGGCGCGGTCAGATTCGCGCGCCTTTGGCGCGGTTGCAGGCGCGGCAGAGGATCTGGAGGTTGGTCGCGCTGGTCGCGCCGCCGCGGCTGAGCGGGATGATGTGGTCGAATTCGAGATAGTGGCCGTCGCCGCATTCGACGCATTTGCCGCCGTCGCGCTGCCACACCTCGGCCTTGACCTCCTGGGGGATGCTGCGGGTGTCGCGCTGGCCCGGGGTGAGGATCAGGCGTTTGGCGACCCGCAGCGCGCCCTCCAGGGCGGCCGCGACGTAATCCGGATCGTCGACGTCGAAGGTGGCGCCGCCGCGCGCCGAGGTCGCCGCGATGACCACCGTGCGCTGTTCGACCCGCACCGAAACCACCCGGTTCCACGGCAATTCGGTGCCGGTGTCGGTGCCGACGAAGCGCAGCTTCTTATTGCTGGCGATCAGCCGGCCATCGGTGAGCTTCGGCCCCCTGGCGAGCTGGCGGACGTGTACCGCGGGCAGATCCAAGTGCACCTTCTCCTCCGGATCCAGGTGCAGACCGGGCGTGCGGACCACCGGCAGATCTCCGCCGCGCAACCTGGACAGGGTGTGGCCGCGATACATTCGCCTGCGCAGATCCTCGACCAGCGGTCCGCTGAGCGCCAACTCCTCGATCGCGTACTCGAATGCCTCGTATTCGGCCTGCTCGATCTCCCCGTCCGCGAACGCGAAGGCGACGAGTCGCTCCACATAGGTGAGCGCGACATCGCGCAGAGCCGCCCGCCCCAACCCCTCGTCGATCCGCTGATACCGCAGCGACGCCCAGAGCTCCGCCCATTCCGCGCCACGCGGCCCGAACGTGGTGAGCACCCGCCAAGCCTGGGTGTGCCAGTGCGTCAGAAACTCCTCGATTT
Source organism: Nocardia sp. CA-119907 (assembly GCF_050955995.1). Classification (NCBI taxonomy): domain Bacteria; kingdom Bacillati; phylum Actinomycetota; class Actinomycetes; order Mycobacteriales; family Nocardiaceae; genus Nocardia; species Nocardia sp. CA-119907. Next base: position 7,278,590 of record NZ_CP192091.1, on the reverse strand, counting down.
CACTCTCGCAGCGCTCACACGGCGCGAGTCCGCCGAACAGCTTGCGCCGTCGGGGGTTTCCGCACCGTGCACAGTCGCGTGGGCCGGGTTGCGGGCGCGCACGCATGGCGCTCGTCCATTCGGCTCCGTCCCACCAACGCATACGGGCGGGGTGCTCGGGATCGGAATGCCAGTCCGCGCGTTCGGGATTCGGCGGTGGCGGCAGCGGCGGATCGACTTCGTGGCGTCTGCGATCGAGGTCGACCGGCCGGCTTCGGCCGAGCTGGTCGTCCTGGTCCAAGGGCGTGGGGTGGTGGAGCTGCCGAGGGCGGGCGGCATCGGTCGGTCCGCCCACGGAAACATGCTGCCGCGCTGGGGAGGTGGATGATCGGTGATGTGGAAGGGCCGGCGGGACCGAGCGCGGTCGGTCGGGTGTCGGCTCGGCCGGATCGTCGACGGTGACCCCGAATTCGGTGACCAGTCCGGGGAGTCCGCTGGCCCAGCCCTGGCCGATCGCGCGAAAGCGCCACTGGCCGTCGCGGCGGTAGAATTCGCCGAACATCATCGCGGCCACCGCATCGGTATCGGTGATATCGAACCGGGCGATCGGCCCGTCGGCGGCTTCGATGGTGAGGGTCAAACCCGTGATATCGCCGAAGGTTCCGTCGTCGATCGATCCCGCGACGACAATGCGCGCCACATCCGCTTCGGTGCGCGGTAGCGAGACGCTCAGTCGCGCGGTACCCGGCGCGGGCTCCTGGTCGAGCGTCACCGCCTGCGACATATGCCGGGGCGCATTGAAGAACACCAGATCCCGATCGGTGCGCACCGCCCCAGCCTCCGCCAGCAACAGCGCATGCGCATCCAACGCATGTTCCGACTGCCATGAAATGACCACGGCAAGAAGGGAAGTCGGTACCGGCGCATTGGCCCCTTTGCTCAGTTTCATCGTGCTCGAACTATGCCACGAAGGTCCGACACGCCGAACCTGCCCATCCCTTGGTTCGGCGATGCGAGCGAATACGGGTCTCGGGCGCACCACGTACACAGCGGGCGTGCCATCCAGAGCCGCAAACCGCGCCGCTACCCGACCAGCACAAGCTCGTCGTCATCGAAATGGCAGGCAATGCCGGGCTGACGATGGTCGTCCCTCAGAGGTTGTGGAGGTAGCTGTGACGAGCATCGACAAAGGTGTCGGCATCGGACGGACGGTGCGATTCCGCGGACACGAAATCCGCGGTGCGGCCGGATCCGGTCCGGTGGTACCGATACCGACGACGGCTACTGCGGGCTCCGCCGCAGCACTGCCATCGAGGCGTCGCGCATACGCCGGAGCGACGACCGGCTCGGCCTGCACCCCGAACTCGAGCAGGTGGCTCGCCTCGTACGACCCCCACTGCGCCGCGTCGCCCCGACCTGCCCGCGGCCCGCGATGCAGCAAACCGGCTCGGACCTGTCGCCGGTGGCGTGCTCGGCCAGTAGTCGCAGGCCGGCAGTGCGCTGTGCCGATCGCACGGGGCGGACGCCGTGTGTTGCGGGCTGAGGGCGACACAGACCGATCGGTTGGGGATTTGCGGTCGGAGGTAGTTCGGGTGCGGCAGAGTAGGGGTATGACTACGCCGAAGCGAGCGGGTCGGAAGGGTTCGACCCCGAAAGTGCCGGGTGGCCGGGTGCCGAGTCCCAGCGACATTCTGGCTGCCGCGCAGTCCGCGGTGGAGGCCGCGCAGTCGGCGGCGGTGCAGGCGTTGGATGCCGCGCAACTGACGGCCGGTCATGCTTTCGATGCGGCGGTGCGGCTGCCACCGGCCTCGGCGCAGTTGGCGGCCCAATTACCGGATCTGCTCGAGAACCTCTCGATCGCCATCGACCGGCTCAATTCCACCATCGATCGCCTCGACCGCACCCTGGCGCTGGCCGACCCGGCCTTGGCCGCCTACGACCGACTGCTGCCCCGCCTGGAGGCAATGATCGGCCTCGGCGAGGACGTCTTCGTCGCCCTGGCCAAGCTCCCCGGCGTCTCCCTCCTCGGCCGCCTCACCGGCAGATCCCCCGAGCCGCCGCCCGCCCCCGAACCCCCGAAACGCGGCCGCCGCAGATAACAGCCGAACTGTTCTCAGGATTCTGCACGCCCGGAGTGAGCGCGAAGCCCGAGCGGCATGCGGATTCGAGATGCCCGAGCCAACATCGTCAACACACCCGACGCAATCGTCCCCCACCGACAACGCCGTCACGGCATCCGGATCCACCAACGGCGCAGGCGCGGCCTGTGCCTGATTCGGCGCCGACTGTCCCGTCGGAGACTGCCCGTCGCACTGCGGGCGCGCGGGTGCTCACCGGGTGGCGGCGCGATAGGTGGCGGCGGCTTTGAGGAGGGTTTCGTGGTATTCGTCCTCGGGATCCGAATCCAGGACGATGGCGCCGCCAGCGCCGATGCGCCAGCGTCCGTCGTGGCGGACGGCGGTGCGGATGACGATATTGAGGTCGGCGGTGCCCGCCAGCCCGAGGAAGCCGATGGTGCCCGAATAGATTCCGCGCGCTTCGGTTTCCAGTTCGTCGATGATCTCCATGGTCCGCAACTTCGGCGCCCCGGTCATCGAACCGCCGGGAAAACACGCACGCAGACAATCGATGACGTCGACATTCGGACGCAGCGTGCCGCGCACGGTGGAAACCAATTGGTGCATGGTCGTATACGTCTCGGTGGCCATCAATTTCGGGACGTGCACACTGCCGATCTGGCAGACCCGGCCGAGGTCATTGCGCAGCAAATCGACGATCATCAGGTTCTCGGCCCTGGTCTTGGGGCTATCGGCCAGTTCGCGGCGCAGCCGCTCGTCCTCGGCGGGGGTGCGCCCGCGCGGCGCGGTGCCCTTGATCGGCTTGCTCTCCACGGTCCGGGCCCGGTCGACCTTGAGAAAGCGTTCCGGTGAGGAGCAGGCGATCTCGAGATCGTCGAAGCGCAGATATGCCGCGTACGGCGCTGGATTGCAGCGACGCAGGGTGCGGTAGAAATCGAGGCCATCGGCTTCGGCCGCCACCATGGACGCGCTGTCGGTAATGCAGATTTCGTAGGATTCGCCCGCGTGCAGCCGCTCCTGACAGATGGCGATATCGGCGAGATACCGCTCCCGCCCACGGGTGAAAAGCGGTGCGACGGCGGTGATATCGGAGAACACCTCGAGCGTTGGCGGATTCACCCACGTCGGCAGGGATTCCAGGATCTCGCGGGTATCGCGCAACCAATCCGCGCCCGCCCGAAGGGCTTCCGGCGCCGGATCGGTGAGCGCGAGCAGATGGGTCCGCCCGGCGACATGGTCGACCACCACGATCCGGTCGGCGAAGATCCACTGCGCGTCCGGCGTCGCGGCGCGATGCGCGGCATTCGCTCCGCAATCGGCCTTCACCTCATAACCCAGATACCCGACATATCCGCACGCGAAATCGAAAGGGAGATCGGGTAATTCGGTGTGCCGCAGATGTAGCTGTCCGGCCAGATAGTCGAGAATCCCGCCGGGCACGGTCCGCCGATTGCCGTCCGAGGATTCGACCGTCACCACATTCTCGCCGACCCGATAGCGAATCACCTCGGCCAGCGGCCCGCTCGCATCACCGAGAAAGGAGAACCGATCCAGACCCGGTTCGATGTGCTCGCTGTCGAGCCAGAATGCGGTGGGGGAGTTGTCATAGAGCCGAACGAACGCGGCCTCGGTATCGATCGCCCGCTCGATCACCGAATGCCGCAGTTGCCAGGACCGCCGCGATTCCCGGTATTCGTGTCTACCGCCCGTCAATGGTTCGGCATCTTCGAACGGCGCGATAATGCTCGACCGAATGCGCTGGCCCGCAGTGAGTTTCGCGAAATTGCCGAGCAATGCCGCACCGTATTCGCTGGCTATCGATTCGGGATGGAACTGCACCCCCCACTGCGGTTTGCTCCGATGCCGCACCCCCATGATCACTCCGTCGGCCGCGACGGCGGTGATCTCGAGACTGTCCGGCAGTGGTCGTTCGGCGGCCAGCGAGTGGTAGCGCACCGCGGTGAAACCCTCGGGGAGCCCGGCGAACAGGTCATTGCCGTCGTGCTCGATGCGATCGAGATATCCGTGCCGCGCGGCGGGCGCGGTGGTCACGATGCCGCCCTCCGCGACGACCAGCGCCTGATGTCCGAGACAGACGCCGAGCAAGGGCAGTTCGGTCTCCCGGATCACCGCTGCCGAGATGCCGATATCGCGGGTGACGTCCGGGCGGCCCGGACCGGGGGAGATGACGACATTGTCGAAGCGCTCCAGCCGCAGCTGTCCGATATCGCCGACCTCGTCATTGCGCACGACCGTGGGCTCTTCCCCGTTCACCTCACTGATCAGCTGATACAGGTTGTAGGTGAACGAGTCGTAATTGTCGATCAAGAGCGTGCGCATCGTGCTCAGAACCCTACGCCGCGCCGGTCGAGGCAAACTGTTGTCATCTGCCGTCAGTTCGGCGGGCGGTGTGGTGCAGAATGTGGGGCATGTCTATTGCGCAACCGGTGGATGTGGATCGAGACGTCGTCGACTTCGCCGTCGTCGGTACCTGGATGGAGGAGCAGGGGCTGCCCGGTGGCGCATTCGAGAATGTGACCGCACTCGGCGGCGGCACGCAGAACATCATGCTGCGCTTCGCCCGCGGCGGTCGGGACTATGTGCTGCGCCGCGGCCCGAAGCATCTGCGGGCCAAGAGCAATGACGTGATCCGCCGCGAGGCCAGACTGCTCGGCGCCCTCGATGGAACCGGCGTGCGCGCCCCGAAGGTGATCGCGGCCTGCCCGGACGAATCGGTGCTCGGCGCGGTCTTCTACCTGATGGAGCCCATTACCGGATTCAACCCGCAGAACGAATTGCCGCGACTGCATGCGGGCGATCCGGAGATCCGGCGGCAGATGGGCCTGTCCGCGGTGGAGGCCATCGCCCGTCTCGGCGCACTCGACTATCAGTCCCTCGGCCTACAGGATTACGGCAAACCCGACGGCTTCCTGGAGCGTCAGGTGCCGCGCTGGCTCGGCGAACTCGAATCGTATTCGGCCAATACGGGTTATCCGGGTCCGGAGATTCCGGGCGTACAGCAGGTCGGGGACTGGCTGGATCGCAATCGCCCCGCGCAATGGAGCCCCGGCATCCTGCACGGCGACTGTCACCTGGCCAACATGATGTTCTCCTATGACGGTCCGGAAGTGGCCGCGATGGTCGACTGGGAGATGTCGACCATCGGCGATCCGCTCCTCGACCTCGGCTGGCAGATCGCCACCCGTCCGGAGCCCGGCACCACCGGCGCGGCGCTGGTCGGCAAGCTCGGCGCCGTCGGCGGTCTGCCGACACCGGAGGAGATGATCGCGCACTACGGCAAGTTCTCCGACCGCGACCTGAGCAATGCCACCTGGTACACGGTGCTGGCCTGCTTCAAGTTGGGAATCGTATTGGAGGGCACGCATGCTCGCGCATTCGCGGGGAAGGCGCCCAGGCAGGTCGGTGACTTTCTGCATGCCATCACGCTGGAACTGTTCGAGCGGGCGCATCGCCTGATGGAATGAGCGGACCGGTTCGCCGCGGTCACCTGTCGGAATCTTGTCGATGACTGGCTGGATTTCTGTCGCTGAAAATATCCAGCCAGCCTAGGGTTGCCGCATGCCTATCGTTCCCGACGTGAAGAACTGGACCTGGGTCCTCGAACGGCCCTGTCCCGAATGTGGATTCGACCCGGCGGCCATCACCTATGCGGCCGTGCCGGGGCTGGCCCGCGAATACACGGGCCGCCTGTCGGCAACCCTCGAGCGGCCCGACGCCGCCGCGCGCCCGGACGACTCGACCTGGTCGGCGCTCGAATACGCCGCCCATGTCCGCGACGTCTGCCGCATCTTCACCTACCGCGCGGCCATTGCGGCGCGCACCGAAGCGGTGGATCCGCAGGTTCCCGCGTTCGACGCGAAGGGGCTCGACGCCATCGAGACCGCCGACCGCATCCCGGTGTTCTCGAACTGGGATCAGGATCTGACGGCCATCGCCGATCGATACGACCAGCAGGATCCGAGCAGGGTTGCCACCGAACTGATCGATGCGGCCGATGCGGTCGCGCGCGCCTTCGAATCGGTGCCCGCCGCCGACCTCGGCAACCGGGTGCGGCGCAGCGACGGCTCGGTCTTCACCGTCGAATCCCTGGCGTCCTACTTCGTGCACGACGTAATCCACCATGTGCACGACGTGCGGGGCTGAAGTCGGGCAATATCGGAACCGAGCAGCGGTAGGGTCGATAGAACTGAAACTCGTTCGGCAGTCTTGCCGATTCGTGTCGGCGAATTTTCGATCCGGTACTAGAACGCGTTACAGTTTTCTCGTACTGTGGGTGCAGTCACATAGAAGCCCGTGCATGCGAGAGGTCGACAGGAATGAAGACGAAAGGCGCGATCCTGTGGGGGATCGACCAGGAATGGTCGGTGGAGGAGATCGAGGTCGGCGATCCGGTATCCGGTGAGGTGCAGATCCGGATGGAAACCGCCGGTATGTGCCACTCGGATCACCACATCGTGACCGGTGCGACACCGATGCCGGCCTTCCCCGTCATGGGCGGCCACGAGGGCGCGGGCGTGATCACCAAGCTCGGGCCGAACTGCCCCGCCGATCTGCAGGTCGGCGACCACGTGATCCTGTCGTTCATCCCCGCGTGCGGACGCTGTCCGGCGTGTGTGAGCGGCAATATGGCACTGTGCGACCTGGGCGCCGGACTGCTGATGGGCCAGGCCATCAGCGACGGCACCTACCGTATCCAGGCGCGTGGCGAGAACGTCATCCCGATGTGCCTGCTGGGCACCTTCGCGCCGTATATGACGGTGCACCACACCTCGGTCGTCAAGATCGACCCGAGCATTCCCTTCGAGGTCGCCTGCCTCGTCGGCTGCGGTGTCCCCACCGGCTTCGGCTCCTCCACCCACGTCGCCGAGGTCAAGCCGGGCGAGACCGTGGTGATCGCGGGCATCGGCGGTGTCGGCATGAGCGCGCTGCAGGGCGCGGTGCTCTCCGGCGCGTCCAAGGTGGTCGCCATCGACCCGAACCCGTGGAAGCGCGAGCAGGCGCAGAAGTTCGGCGCGACGCACACCTACGAGAGCATGGCCGCCGCGATCATGCCGCTGATGGAGGCCACCGAGGGCCGGATGGCGCAGAAGGTCATCCTCACCATGGGTGAAATGCACGGCGAGTACATCGAGGAGGGGCTGATCCTCACCGCGAAGGCGGGCACCCTGGTCGTCACCTCCATGGGACGCATGGACGAGAGCGACGTCAAGCTGAACAGCTTCCTGCTGTCCATGCTGCAGAAGACCGTCAAGGGCTGCATCTTCGGCGGCGGCAATGCCCGCCAGGACGCGCCGCACCTGCTTTCGCTGTACAAGTCGGGTCAGCTGAACCTCGACGATATGGTGACCCGCCAGTACTCCCTGGAGCAGATCAACCAGGGCTACCAGGACATGCTGGACGGCAAGAACATTCGCGGCATCATCAAGTACACCGAGGCCGACTGGTAAACCGCCGGGTCACCGCTCGGCGAGCCCGGTCGCGACCCGCGTGATCGGCTCGTACGGAACCGGCTTGCCGAGCGGAAATGTCAATGCCCCCTTGCCCGCCCGGTACGCGCCGCAGTTGTCGGTGGGCGCTGCCGGGTCCGGCTACGCCGCGCTGCGGGTGGGCTCGGCCGAACCGCCGCCAGCCGCTACGCCACCAACGCCCAGCATCTACTCGATGGCTCTGACGGCGGTGTCCGCAAGTTTCGAGGACGCGGTTGGCCGGGTTGCGTTGGCCGGAGCGGGGTCTGGTCTTCCGAAGTTGATCAGGGCGAGGTCTGGTCGGTCTTCCGGTCGTGTGGGGGTGGCAGCCGGAACAGGCCCGTCAGCCTACGCAGAGCAGTGCTGTCTCCGGATGCTGACGCGTCGCCGATCTCGATCGCATCGGCGAAGGTGAGGCCTTGGCCGGTCAGGCGGAGGAATGCGGCCTTGCTGATGGTGATGGTCGCGTCGGGGTGCTGGGCGGGTCCGTGTAGTGCCTCGATTGTTCTGTCGTGGATGCGGGCGTGGAAGACCTCGTCGTCGATATGGAACTCGTAGACGGCGTGCAATCCGGTGGCGGCGTCGGGGTCGAAGCAGGCCCGTAGGCCGAGCACCGCCCAGCCCGGGTGGAATGTCTCGGTCGCACGGGGTTCGCCCATTGCCCACTTCAGACCCCACCGGGCGAGCGCGAGGATCGCTGGGCCGAGTTCCTCGCCTGCTCGGGTGAGGGCGTAGGCGGGCGTACGGGCGGGCGGCGGGAGTGTGATCTTGTGAGCGAGTCCTTCGTGTTCCAGGTGCTTCAGGCGGGCTGCGAGTAGGCCGGTGCCGAGGCCGCGCAGGCTGGCCTGCAGGTCGCCGAACCGTTTGGGGCCGGTCAGCAGCTCGCGGATCAACAGCAGCGTCCAGCGCTCGCCCACGAGGTCGAGGGTGCGCGCGGTCGCGCAGTACTGGTTGTAGCTTCGCTGGTCCACTTCATCACTCTAAACTTCGCGCTTCCCGATTTTGAACGAGCAAGCTTCCAGGAGCATCTGGGCGAGCGGTTCGGGCCGGGTGCATTAGCTCAGCTATTGACTTCTTATTTTTGAAGTGCGAAGTTCATTTGGCAGTAGCGACGAAGGGAGTTCAGGATGATGAAGGTGCTGTATCGAGCGCAGGCGCACGTGGCTGGAGGCAGGAACGGCCACGCAAGCACGACCGACGGACAGCTGGATCTGGACCTGCGCCAACCCAAGGAACTGGGCGGGGACGGTGCGGGCGCCAACCCTGAGCAACTCTTCGCGATCGGATACGCCGCATGCTTCGGAACGACGCTCGCTTTGATCGGACAGCGCAGCAAGCTCCGGGCCGATGATGCGGAGATCGACTCGTCGGTCTCGCTGATCCCGATCGACGGTGGCCGCTTCCAACTCGGTGTCGAGCTACAGATCTCGCTGCCGTCGGTCGCCGGCGACCAGGCCGTCGACCTGGTGACCGCAGCCCACCAGGTCTGCCCCTACTCCAACGCCACGCGCGACAACATCGACGTGACACTGGTAGTCAACGGCCGCCGACTGTGACACCCACTCCGCTCCCCGCACGGGGAGCGGAGCTCGACCGCCGGTTGGACAACGGACAAAGCTGCTCGGCGACGCTCACTCCACCGCACGGCAGGGTCGCATGCCACCAAAGTGCTCACCGTCGAGAATGAGGCAGATCCTCGAGAAACGCCCGGGGGTCGGCAGCCTGACCGCCAGCACGGCGTCAGGCGGTGCAGCGCAGTAGCGCCTCGCGCAGGTTGCGGCTGCGGACGTCGTCGAGGACGGCGAGGCCCAGGCGGTTCATCGCATAGCCGAAGCCGAATCCGGTTGTCGGATCGGCGAATCCGAAGGAGCCGCCGAGGCCGGTGGTGCCGTAGGCATGCTGGTCGGAGCCGAAGCGGAACGAGCCGCGGGACTTGCGGAAGCCGAGGTGGTAGCGGGATTTGGTGTGCAGCACCAGGTCATCGGCGGGTACATCGTCGGCGGCCGGGGCGGCGAGTTGATCGAGCACGCTGTCGTCGATCGGGAGCGCGCCGGTTCGACCGGCCGCCGCGCCGTACACCTTGGCCAGTGACCGGGCATTGCCGACACCATTGGAACCCGGCATCTCGAGTTCGAGGAGTTCGCGCCGGCTCGCGCGCACCGGCGCGCCGATGCGCGGGTTGGTCAACGCCGCATGGGAAAAGCCGCGTTTGGCGAAGATCTCGGCACCGATCCGCACCGGAATATCGCGCTCGTAGCGCAGGATGTCCATGCCCTCGGTGGCGGACAGGGTGGCGATCCGGTCCATGCTCTGCTCGGCGGGCAGTCCGATGAAGAAATCCAGATCGAGCGGCGCGGCGATCTCCTCGGCGAAAACCCGCCCGAGCGTGCGGTGTTCGGGATCCACGCGCCGCACCAACTCGCCCTGGTACAGGCCGAGGGTGATCGCGTGATAGCCGTGTCGCGTCCCCGGCCGCCAGGCGGGCCGCTGGGCGGCGAGAATCGTTGCCAGACCATCGAGATCGGCGATCTGCGGCAGTCGCACCACGCTGTCGAGCCCCGACAATCCGGCCTGATGATCGATCAGCTGACGCACCGTGACCGCGCCCTTGTCCTGCGCGGCGAACTCCGGCCAGTACTTCGCGACCGGCTCTGCGTAGTCCAGCAGCCCCTTCGATACCGCCCGGGCGACCACGAAGGCGGCCATACCCTTGGTCGAGGAGAAGACCGGAACGATCGTGTCGCGCTCCCACGGCAGCGTCGCGTGTCGGTCGCGATGGCCCGCCCACAGATCCACCACGGGGCGCTCGCCCGCGTAAACGGCCACGGCGGCGCCGATTTCACCGTGCTGGGTGAAGTTGCGGCGGAAGGCGTCGGCGACGGGGCCGAATCCGGCCGCCACCTCGCCGTGGACGGTGGGCTGTGTGCTCATGATCAGTTGATGGTACCGGCGGTACCGAATTTCGTGCGAGGAAGGTGCGGGGCCGCCCGGTCCCGGCGTCTCGTAGGCTCGATTCGTGCGTGCACTCGAGCAGATCAGGGATTGGCCGGTTCGGCATGCGGCGGCGGGTGTCGTCACCCGGGATGGCGCGCGGATGGCGGGCGATGTGGAGCGGGTTTTCCCGCTCGCCTCGGTGACCAAGCCGCTGGTCGCCTACGCGGTGCTGGTCGCGGTGGAGGAGGGGGCGATCGAACTCGATCAGCCCGCGGGCCCACCGGGAGCTACCGTCCGGCATCTGCTGGCGCACACCTCCGGCATCGCCTTCGATACCACCGATATCCTCGCCGCCCCCGGCACGCGACGGATCTACTCCAGTGCGGGTTTCGAAGTGCTCGCGGCTTTCGTCGCGGAGCAGACGGGTATCGCCTTCCCGGAATACCTGCAGGAGGCGGTATTCGAGCCACTCGGAATGAAAGCCTCGGTGCTGACCGGCTCGGCCGGGCATGCGGGCCGGTCCACGGCGGCGGATCTGGTCCGCTTCGCCGCGGAACTGCTGAATCCCCAGCTGATTTCGGTGCCGATGCACGCCGCGGCCACCTCGGTCCAGTTTCCCGGGCTCAACGGTGTGCTGCCCGGTTACGGATCGCAGCGACCCAACGACTGGGGGCTGGGATTCGAGATTCGCGACGGGAAATCCCCGCATTGGACCGGCGGGGCGAATTCCGCAGGTACCTATGGCCATTTCGGGCAGTCCGGAACATTTCTGTGGATCGATCCCGAATTAGGGGTGGCGAGTATCGCTTTGAGCGACGAGAATTTCGGCGACTGGGCACGGGAGGCTTGGCCCGTCTTTTCCGATGCGGTGATCGCCGAGGTGAACCTCGCTCGGAACTCTGTTCCGAAGTAACAGATCGGACACGCCTCCGAAGTAACACGTGTAACTCGGGACACTCCAGTACACTCAGGCAACGCCAGGTTCGACGGGTCGTTGGGGAAGACGTTCCTCGTCGAAGCTGGAGGTGTCAGTCGTGCGCGCATCGGGTCAGTTCGCGGACGCGACGGCGGGTGTGGTCTATATCCACTCATCGCCAGCCGCGCTGTGCCCGCATATCGAATGGGCACTCACCTCGGCACTGGGCTCGCCCGCGAAACTGCGCTGGACTGCCCAGCCCGCCGACGGCCAGCTCCGTGCGACCACCGACTGGATCGGCCCGGTGGGCACCGCATCGCGAATTGCCCAATCCTTGCGGTCCTGGAATGTGCTGCGCTTCGAGGTCACGGAGGACCCCAGTGACGGTGTGGACGGCGAACGCTACAGCTTCGTCCCCACGCTCGGCCTCTGGCACGGTTCCACCTCGGCCAACGGCGATGTGACCATCGGCGAAATGCGCCTGCGCGCCATGCTGCAAACCAACCGCGAACTCGGCAACTACACCGGCTATGACCTGGCTACCGAACTCGACCGCGCCCTCGGCACCGCCTGGGACGAAGATCTCGAAATCTACCGCTACGGAACCGAATCCGGTGCGGAGGTCACGTGGCTGCGCCGCGATGTCGGCTGATCGGCATGAGCATCGCTGATCGCCGAGATGCCCGCGCTCTCCGGAGCGCGGGCATCCTCGTTGTGCGGTCCTTGAACTCGCCTTCGATCAGGCGTCGAGATCGGTGGCGACGAGTTTTGCCACGAGTTCGAGTGCCTGGGGGTCATCGCTGGTGACGACGACGTCGGTGCCATTGGCGGCGCCGAGAGTCATGATCATGAGCGCCGATCCGGCGTCGACGGGTTCGCCGCCGACCAGTGCCAGTGTCACTTGGACTCCGGCATCGGTGACCGAGTCGGCGATGATATTGGCGGGCGGGCGTGCAGTCGCGCGCACCGCCGCCGCCGGCGCGGGCGCGGGTAAGCCGGTGGGCGTCTGCGGTGAGGCCGCCGCCGATCCGCTATTGGCTTGCGTGCTGGCCGGATTCGGCATTCGCTCGCTGTCCGCGGCCGGTGCCGCCGTCGCCGCGATCGGCGCCGCGCTATCCGCGGTCACCCTCGACGACTGCCGCCGTGCCGCCGCTGCGGTGCTGGCGACCTCCGACCCGGAATCCGCCCGCGCCGCCGCCCGCGCGGCGCTCGAACCTGCCGGACACTGATCCGCTCGCATCCGTCGAGAACGGCCTATTGCGCCTGACGCAAGGCCACCTCATCGGGGAACTCGCTCGGCTGCCCGGTACCGGTGGTGATCAGGTCGCGCAGGCTTTCATTGATGTAGAAGCTCCAGCCGGTCGAGCAGGCGTCGAAGCATTCGAATTCCGGGACCAGACCGATATGGGTGAAGCGGAGTTCGGTCTTGCCGTCCTTTTCGGAGATGTCGAAGTGGATCTCGGTGCCGTTCCATTCGGTCTTGTCCTCGACGAATTCGAGGCGGTTGTCTACGGCGAGCCAGACGACCTTCCTATTGGGCACGACCTCGACCAACCGCATCTCGCTGCGGTGGACGCCGGGGACGCTGAAGATGAACTCGTCGCCGAACCGTTCGGTACCGCCTTCGATCGCCCGCGACCACCAGCCGCGGACATCGGTCACAGCATTGAAGACCTCCTCCGGTGTCCGGTCCACCGAAATCGTCGTGCTGAAGCTTTTGCTGGTCATCGTTTTCTCCTGTTTCGCGTGTTGAGAGCTATATTCAACCATTCGGTTGAATGTTGTGGATCGACGGTAACACGCGCGGGCGCGATCTGGCTACGGCCACTTCGGCACGCACCACGGCACCGCGACGAATGTTCGCGCGTCCCGCCCGGTGTCGTATGCGGTGGCCGTCTGTCGGCACACCGTCTGCGTTCGAGTCCCTGACCTGCCCGAAGAGTCACCATGCCGCCGGAACTCTCGCCGAAAGCGGGCACGAAGATGATTCGCCGGGTCTGAAGCGGCGGCACCCGACGCTCGTAATGTGGATCGAGACCGAACGAAGGTAAGCCGACGCTGTTGCAACGCGGGCCAGACCCCAGCCGCCGCCCTACTCTGCACTTCCGGGCAGCGTCAGGATTCCGGGCCCAGTGGGGTGCTCACGTGGCGTCGGCTGGTCATGTGCAGGTCGTCCGAAGTCCGGCCACGAGATGCCGCGGTGCTCGCCGAATGGTTCGAAGGGAATCGACGGACGAACGTGAGATCGAGTGTCGGACGGCCGGTTACCACGATTCGATCAGCGGGACATCGTGCTTTTGCCGCTGCCATTCCTCGGTGAGGCGACCGAGTCGGTCCGGGGCGGCGATGCCGCACACGCCTGCGATCTTGTTGTCACGGATCTCCAGGATCACGACGCCCACGACCCGGTCGTCGAGCGTGGCGAGCATGGCCGGGCAGCGGTTGACCACGACGGCGTGGATCGTGGGCGAGCCGCCGGCGAGTCTGCGCTTGGCCGGAGACGGTTTGAAGCCGATCCGCACCGCGCTGGCGATCCGCTCCGGGGTCGAGTACTGGATCAGCTTCTCGGCGAGCCCCAGCCCGGCGCTGTCGGAGATGCCGGTCGCGTCGTCGGTCAGCAGCGCAACCAGACGTTCGGTCCGGCCCGAGGAGGCCGCAGCGACGAACGCCTCGACGATTCGACGCGCGGAGGCATGGTCGATGTCAGTGCCGTTGCCAGCGGCGGCGATTCGCCGCCGGGCTCGGTGGGCGTGTTGCTGACTCCCGGACTCGGTGATGCCGAGGATCTCGGCTATCTCGGCGTGGTTGTAGGCAAAGGCCTCGCGCAGCACGTAAACGGCCCGTTCGACCGGCGACAGACGCTCCATGAGCGCCAGCACCGCCAGGGTCACCGATTCGCGCTGCTCGACGGTGTCGGCCGGGCCCAGCATCGGGTCGCCGTCGAGGAGCGGTTCGGGCATCCAGGCGCCGACCGCGCGTTCGCGCCGCACCTTCGCCGAACGGAGCCGGTCGAGCGCCAGGTTGGTGACGATTTTGGTCAGCCATGCCTCGGGCACCTCGACGTACTCCCGGTCGGCGGCCTGCCACCGCAGGAACGCGTCCTGCACCGTGTCCTCGGCGTCGGCGGCCGAGCCGAGCAGGCGGTAGGCGAGCGAGGCCAGCCGATTTCGGCTGGCCTCGAAACGCGCCACGGTGGCAGTGTCCATGAGCACGACCCTATGCGCCGACCACGTCGAGCGAGTGCTCTCGGGTGGTGGCCAAGCGGTACCGGTGACTCGGCCTTCCGAAGGTCGGGTGGCTGATGGCCCAGCCGCTGGTGGCCACGATTGCCGACTTGACTCGCGCCGCCGACCGGCCGCACAGGGCCCCGGACTTCGCGCGAGCGTCACCGTCGACCAGCTGGAAGATCCCGTCCTTGCGGCCGAGGCTGATGTGGTTGCCGAAATATGTCAGTGCGGTCGCCTTGATCTTGCGCCCGGTCAGGTCCCCCACGATCGCGGTCGTCGCCTGCATGCCGGTGTATCCCGCGGAAGCGCAGGACATCGGCATCGGCCGAGTGTTATCGCCGATGACGAAGGCGCTGTCACCGGCAGCGTAGACATCCGGGTGCGAGACCGACCGCATCTGACGGTCGACCGTGATCTGGCCGTTGGGTACCACCTCGAGGCCGCTGGCGGCGGCAATCGGGTGGACGGCGAAGCCGGCGGCCCACACGGTCGCCTCGGATGCGAAAGTGGTGCCGTCGGCGGCAACCGCCGTCGCCTCCTCGACACGCTCGATGGTGGTGTGCTCGTGGACCGTGATACCGAACCGGTCGAAGGCACGCAGCAGGTGACGGCGGGCCTTCGTACCCAGCCAGCCGCCCAGCTCGCCGCTGGTGGCGAGGCCGACCCGAAGTCCTGGACGGGACTCGGCGATCTCGGTGGCGGCCTCGATCGCGGTCAGGTTGCCGCCGATTACCAGCACCGTCCCGTCCTCGCCCAGCTCATCGAGGCGTGCGCGCAGGCGCAGCGCGGCCGGCCGCGCGGCCACGTGGTAGGCGTGCTCGTCGACGCCCGGAACGCCGTGGTCGGCGGCGGTGCTGCCGAGCGCGTAGAGGAGGGTGTCGTATTCGAGCCGGTCGATGCCTTCACCGTCGGCGACGGTGACCGTCCGGCGCTCGGCGTCGATGTTGGTTATCCGCGCCACTCGCAGCCGGATGCCGGTGCCCGCGAACACCTCCGCCAGCGGCCGGGGGCGGAGATCATGCCCGGCGGCGAGCTGATGCAGGCGCAGCCGCTCGACGAAATCGGGTTCGGCGTTGACGACGGTGATCTCGAAGTCGTCGGAGTGGAGTTGGCGGGCCAGGTATCCGGCGGAGAAGGCTCCGGCGTATCCGGCCCCTAGGACGACGATGCGGTGCTTCATGGTTCGCTCCTGTCTGGTTCGCGTGCTGCCTGAACGAGACAGCCCCCGAATTCCTGACAGCATCAGCCAGTGAGGTGGATCACCACCGAAGCTTGCTCAGCGGACGCGCAGCGAAGCATCGCCTTGGTGGCCGGAATAGCGCACGGAGCGAATACCCCCGCTCCGCCCGGACGTGTCATCGGCGGTCGCCGGCGTGTGGTGCGAATTCGGTGCCGCTATGACGTATCCAGCCTCACCCATCTGATCCACTCGCCCGCGCCCTGCCCTCCCGCCGTGAAGCGGGCCGCGATCGAGTGGTTCGGTGCCGCGGTTAACGGCGTGCGGTCAGCCCAGGCGTGCGATCGGTTCGGCGGAGGTCAGGTCCTGTTCGATGCGGTGGGCGGCGGTCTGGAGGCGCGGAATCAGGTCGGCCCGTATGGATTCGATGCTGTGGCGGGAGGCGTGCGTCGAAATGTTGATCGCGGCGATCACCCCGGTGCGGTCGCGTATGGGGGCCGCGACCGAACGCAGGCCTTCCTCCAACTCCTGGTCGACGATGGAATAGCCCTGTGCGCGAACCTTTTCCACGGTGGTGCGCAGGATGTTCGGGTCGGTGACGGTGTTGGCGGTCAGCCGGGCCAGCGGAGTCTGTGCCAGATAAGCATCGAGTTCGGCCGCGGGAAGTCCGGCCAGCAGCACATGGCCCATGGAGGTGGCGTAAGCGGGGAAGCGCGTGCCGATATTGATGCTGACGGTCATGATCCTGGACGCTGCGACCCGGGCGACGTAGACGATATCGGAACCGTCGAGCATCGATACCGAGCTGGATTCGTGGACGTCGGCGCAGAGTTGTTCGAGGTGCGGCTGCGCCACCTCGGGCAGGGTCATGCTGGACAGATAGGAGTAGCCGAGTTCGAGCACCTTGGCGGTGAGCGAGAAGCGTTTGCCGTCGGTGCGGACATAGCCGAGATCGCTGAGGGTCAACAGGAATCGGCGCGCGGCGGCGCGGGTGAGTCCGGTCCGGCGCGCGACATCGGAGAGCGTCAGATGCGGGTTGTCGGCATCGAATGCCTTGATGACTGCGAGGCCGCGTTCGAGCGATTGGACGTAATGGGTGCCGCGCCGGCCGTCGTCATCGGTACCGCCGGTCGTCATCGTCGTCCTCCTCGACAGGGTGCTACAGCGCGGTGTCGTCCCCGAGTTCGGCGAGCACCTGCTGCGCGATCGCGAATGCGGCATTGGCGGCCGGCACGCCCGCGTAGGCGCCGGTGTGCAGCAGTACCTCGGCGATCTCGGCGGCGGTGAGACCGTTGGTGATCGCGGCGCGGACATGCATCGCGATCTCCTCGTGCCGCCCGAGGGCGGTGAGCACCGCAAGGGTAACGCAGCTGCGGGTGCGTCGGTCCAGGCCCTCGCGGGTCCAGATCGAACCCCACACCGCCTCGGTGATGTAATCCTGGAACGGCCTGCTGAATTCGGTGGTCCTGGCGACGGCGCGATCGACGTGAGCGTCGCCGAGCACTTCGCGCCGGACCGCCATGCCGTTCTCGGCTCTGTCGTTCATGACCTCTCCTTCGGTGAGTGAGAATCAGATCGTTGATCGCCTCCCGCACCTCGGCGCTGGCCGGATACTCATGAGGTCGCCTCCAGAACAACGGCCAGCCCCTGGCCGACGCCGATACACAGTGCGGCGAGTCCCCACCGACTGCCGCCGCGCCGCATTTCGCGGGCGAGCTGGTTGATGACGCGGCCACCGGACGCACCGAGCGGGTGGCCGATCGCGATCGCGCCGCCATTGACATTGACGATGTCGGGATCCAGGTCCGGCCAATCGGCAAGGCAGGCAAGCGATTGCGCGGCGAACGCCTCGTTCAACTCGACCACGCCGAGATCGCCCCAGCCGATTCCGGCCCGCCGCAACGCGATTCGCGCGGCCTCGACCGGTCCGATGCCGAAGACGTCCGGATCCACCCCGGCCGCACCGCGTCCCGCGATCCGGGCCAGCGGCGCGCGGCCGAGCCGATCGGCCGTGGCTTCGTCGCCGAGCAGCAGCGCCGAGGCGCCGTCGTTCAATGGTGAGGCGTTTCCGGCGGTGACGGTGCCCTCCGGACGGAACGACGGCTTCAGCCCGGCCAGCCGCTCGACCGAGGTCTGCGCCCGCAGCGATTCGTCGCGGGTCAGTTCGGTGCCCGGGACGGCGACGACATGATCGTCGTAGAACCCGCTGTCCCAGGCCTTCGCGGTGAGCCGATGGCTGCGGGCGGCGAATTCGTCCTGCGCGGCGCGCTCGATGCCGTAACGGCCCGCGAGAATTTCGGTGCTCTCACCCAAGGACACCGTCCACTGTGCGGGCATCGCCGGATTCACCAGCCGCCAGCCCAAGGTGGTGGAGTGTAGCGTTTCGTTGCCGACGGGAAATGCCCTTCCCGGCTTCGGCATGACCATGGGCGCGCGGCTCATGGATTCGACGCCGCCGACGACAACCGTTGCCGCATCACCGGTTTCGATCATCCGGGCGGCCTGCATCGCGGCGTCCATGCTCGACCCGCACAGCCGGTTCACGGTCGTGCCGGGCACCGAGGTGGGCCAATCGGCCAGCAGCGCCGCCATGCGTGCCACATTCCGATTATCCTCGCCCGCCTGGTTCGCGGCCCCGAAGATGATCTCGTCGACCGTCGCTGGGTCCAGGTCATTGCGATCGGCGAGCGCCCGCAGGACGGATGCGGCGAGGTCATCGGGTCGGATCCCGCTCAGTGCCCCGCCGTATCGGCCGAATGGGGTGCGAATGCCGTCGAAGAGAAATGCGCCGCTCATAGTGCCGCCCGCATAAATGCCTCCTGTGCGCAATGCGTACAAATGGTTGTTATGCGAACAGCGTAGGTCGAGCCTGGCCTCGGCTCAAATTCGTGCACCGTCAGAAGGCATAGGGGCCGATGCGTCCCCAGACGACCACGGCGGCCAGCACGAGCAGGACGACGTTCATACCGATCGCTGGAAATTCGCGACCTCGCAGGTGCACGACGATGGCGCCGAGCATGGCGAGGATCAGTCCGGCCGCCGCCACGGCGGTGAGCACCTGGACGATGTCGAGCGCGGCCGGCGCGATCAGACCGACCGCCCCGGCGATTTCGAGAGCGCCGATCAGGCGGATGGCGGGTGGCGGAAAGTCGTGCACCCAGTCCCCGAGCTTGTCGGCGAGGACCTCGATGGGGCGGGTGAGTTTGAAGAGTCCCGCGGCGGCGAAGATCGCGGCGAGCAGGGCCTGGAGGATCCAGAGGACGGTGTTCATGGCTGTTTCCTAGGTTGCGGGTTGTGCGCCGCGGATGCGGTCGATGACATGCAGTGGGTGCTCGGGGGCGGCGTCGCCGCGCCAGACGACGTGCTGGTCGGGCCGGATGAGGACGAGGTCGCGCTGGTAGAGGGCGCGGGCGTGGGGGTCGCGAACATCGACGATCTCGATCGGCACGCCCCGCTCGGCGGCGGCGTCCAGCAGCCCGGCGACGTCGTGGTGGTCGAATCGCACCAGGGTGAATCCGCGGCCGAAGAGGTCGAAGATGGCATCGCCGTCCGCGAGCCGCACACTCGGTGGCCGCGCTCCCGGCCAGGTGCTCGGTGTGTATTCATCCATTCGCTGCGGCGGGGCCTGTGCGCCGGATTCGTGGCACACCACGGGGGAGGTGTCGTAGCGGTAGCCAAGCTCGATGCCGAGGGCTTCGTTTTCCAGATTCCCCAGATCGCTGATCTCCCGGCCGAGCCGTCGCCGAACACGTGCGCCGAACCAGCGTTCGCTGTGCATGGTTGCGCGGGAGGCAGCCATGACGGCTCCCCGGACGAGGCTGTGCCGACCGGCGGCCGCCCGGTTGCGCAGCGCCACCGCCCGCCGCTCCTGTTCATAGGCCCGCAGGAGTCCCGGCATCCCCCAGCCGTCGAGAAGCGCGGCCAGCACCCAGCCGAGTCCGACCGCGTCGCCGACGCCGGTATTCATGCCGTAGCCGCCGGTCGGCGGCACCTGGTGGACCGCGTCACCGGCGAGCCAGACCCGGCCGCGGCCGAAAGAGTCCGCGACGGTGAGCCGGGGCGTCCAGGCATTGGCGACCAGTACATCCATCTCGAACCGGTGACCGAGCCGCTGGTAGACGAATTCGCGCGGGTCGATCTTGTCGGCGTCTTCGCCGATACCGAGCGGCGCGTGCATAGTCCAGGTGTCGCCGTCGTTCTGTGAAATGACGGTCCACCCTTCGGGCGATTGCAGATGCCACACGGTGCCGAACCGGCGATGGATCTCGGTATCGCCGGTGGTGAAGTGCACCAGATAGAACCGCCCGTCCGCGGGCCGCTGGCCGGTCGCCAGAAAGGCCCGGGCAACCGACATCACGGTCCGCACGACGCCGAGTTCCTTGATGAACAGTCGGCGCAGATCGATTTCGTCGAGCCCGATACCGAGCTGTCGGCGGGTGCGGCTGGCCGCGCCGTCGCAGCCGACGAGGTATTCGGCGCGGATGGTGCGGCGCTGCCCGCTCGCCCCGGATACCAGCTCGGCGGTCACGCCGTCGGCGTCCTCGGTGAAACTGTCCAGCGCCCATTCGTAATCGACCCGCACGTACTCGGATCGGGCCGCGAGCGCGTCCCGCAGGGCGGGTTCGAGAATCACCTGGGATACCCGCATGGCCGGTTCCAGCGGCAGGGTCCCGTCATTGCGCCGGTGGATCTGCTCATAGGCGTCGGCGACGCTGGGGTATTCGAAGGAGGCCAGCTCCCAGCCGGCCGCATTGGTCGCCCAGGTCACCTTCATCGGGTGATCGGCGGGAATGGCGACCTTGCGCAGTTCGTCGGCGATATCGAGTCGGCGATACAGCTCCATGCTGCGGCCATTGGTGATGTCCATCTTCGGATGCCGAGTCGTGGTGGCGTTGCGCTCGACGACCAGCGTGTCGACTCCGTGGCGGTCCAGCTCGAGGGCCAGCGTCAATCCGACCGGTCCCGCACCGATCACCAGCACCGATGTCGTCTCGGGCGCCGCGTTGCGCTCCGACGTCGACCTGCTCATTTCCTCGTCCTTTCCGCTGCGGTCGACTCACATTGAACATAGCTGTTCAATAGATGTCAATGATGTTCTATATAGCGCGCGATTGACTCGCTATGAACACTCGCTTACGGTTTGGTGGGATCAGAAAGGGGATGTCGATGAGTGCGACCGAGCAGCGGATCAACGCGGCCGCGATCCGGCTCTTCGCGGAGCGGGGCAGCGCGGACTTGACCATGAGCGAGCTGGCCAACGAGGCGGGCGTGGCGCGCGGGACGCTCTATCGCAATGTCGAATCCATCGATCAGCTGTTCGACCAAGTGCGGGCGCAACTCGCCTTCGAGATCCACGACAGCAACGCCCGCATCATGGATGCCCATGGCGAACTCGATCCGCCGCTGCGGCTGGCCACCGGCATCCGCATGCTGGTGCGCCGGGCCCACGACAACCCGGCGATGGGCCTGTTCCTGGTCCGATTCGGCATGACCGACGAGTCATTGCGGGAGACGTTGAGCGGCCCGCCGATGCAGGATGTGGCGGCCGGCATCGCGGCCGGTCGCTACACCGTCGGTGCGGGCATGGAGCTCGGCATCGCGTCCATGCTCATGGGGACGGTGATCAGCGCGATGTGGATGGTGCTCGAGGGACATCAGGGCTGGCGCGAGGCGGGAATTAGCGCCGCCGAACTCGTCCTGTGTGCATTGGGGGTGCCGCGCGAGGAGGCCGGGCAGATCGCCGTCGCCCCGCTGCCGGCGCTCCAAGGTGACCTGAAACCATAAGCGGGGCTGCTGATTTCGGGTGGTTGCGGTAGATACGGCCGCCGCTTCGGTATCGAATCGGCCCGCGTGGTCAGAGCTGTGGTTGTGGCGGAAGCGCTTTGGTGGTCAGCTTCTCCGCCGAGCGCTTGTTCATGCCGAACATGCGCAGCACGTGGAAGGTCATCTCGTCGGTCAGTGCGCCCGCGTCGGCCTCGGGCCGGGCGTCCAGCAGTTGCAGCAGTCCCAGCAGTGCCCCGCCCGCGGCCATGATCGCCATGTCCGGATCCATCGGGTCGAACCGGCCCGCCTCTTGGGCGGCGATGATGTCGCGGCGGGCGCGCGGGGCCAGACCCTCATCGCGCAGCAGCACCGAGGTACCCGAATTCAGGATCACCCGAACGCCTTCGGGGATCTGGCGCTGTAGGCGACCGGTCATCCGGAGGCTCACCGCGAATACCTCGGCCGGATCGTCGTAGAGCGCCACGATATCGTCGCGCATCTCGCTGTAGACCTGCAGCACCGAGCGCACGGCCTCGTCGAACAGTTCGTCTTTCGAGCTGAAGTGGTTGTAGAAGGAGCCGAATCCCACATCGGCGGCGTCGGTGATCTCCTGAATGCTCACCGCGGAACGCCCCTCCGACAAGAACTTTCGTGCCGCACCGAGCAGCGCGTTGCGGGTGCGCTCGCGTCGGCGATCGATGCGGTTGCGCGCTACGGGCTCGGCCATCGGCTCCCTCTTTCCGCTCACATTCGTTACCGGAATCGTATCTGAGGAAAGAATCAGCGGCGATTGCGAGTCGGTCGTCAGGCGGCGGTGTCGTTCTGCGGGAGTGTGTCGAGGGGCGGCAGTGGGCGCTGACAGATCTCGTGGGCCTCGGCGGCCGGTAGGCCGAACATGCGCAGCAGATCCTCGGCGACCTGATCGGTGGCCGCGGCGTCGTCTCGGTCGGCCTGGTCGTGCAGTAGCTGGCCGAGGCAGATCGCGGCGCCCGCGACAATGGTCATGGCCAGCTCCACATCCTGAACCTGGAATCGGCCGACACGGGTCGCGGCCTCGATATCGCGACTCGCTCGCGGGGCGAGGCCTCGGTCCGAGCGGATCAGGGCCAGTCCATTGCTGAGCAGCACCTTGGAGAGCGTGGGATTGCGGCGGTGCAGCCGACCGGTGAGTCGGAAGCTCTGCGCGAAGACCTGGGCGGGATCGTCCAGGTTCTCGCACAACAGATCCAGCGCGGCGCCGTGCCGGTCCAGTGCCTCCTCGATCGCGGCCTGGAACAGCTCCTCCCGGCTCTGGAAGTGGTTGTAGAACGACCCCATTCCGACATCGGCCGCCTGGGTGATCTCCAGGATCGGCGCGTTCAGCTTCCCGGCCGCGATGAACGACTGCGCGGCGGTGACCAACGCGGCGCGGGTCCGCGCCTTGCGCCGATCCAAGCGGTTGGGTTCTACGCGAGTCTTATCGGCCATCTCTCTCCCCGGATCTGCGGACGACCAGCATAGCTCGTCCGGTCAGTATTGACGAATTCTTCAGAATGCTTGACTGACGCGATGTTCTTGAGTGACGATATCGTCAGTAGAAGGGAGGGTCCGATGACCGACCAGCACGACCCGCATGCGGGTCTGCACAGCGCGCAGGGCGCTCGGCCCGGTGAACATCCGGGGCGGGCGCGGAATCCGATCGTCAAGGTGCACGACCTGGCCTGGTTGGAGTTCGAGAAACCGGACCTCGATGGTGCCGAAATCTTCGCTCGCGCATTCGGATTCACGACATCGCTGCGCACTGCCGAGGAGTTGCAGCTGCGCGGCACCGGTGCGGGGTCGCCCTGCGTGCGCATTCGCCGGGGTACCCGCTCGCGGTTCCTCGGCCCGGCGTTCCGGGCGGCCGATGCCGCCGATCTGGTGCGCTTGGCGGAAGCGGCCGGTGCGAAGGTGCTGCCGCTGACCGACAGTCTGGGCGGACTGGTGGTGGATCTGACCGACCCCAGCGGCCTGCGGGTCCGGGTTGTCGCCGAGACGCGGGTACTGGACGCCTTGCCGGACCAGGAGCCGCACATCTTCAACTTCGGGCACAAGCTGGAGCGGGTGAACGGCACGCAGCGGCCGCCGCGCGAGCCCGCCCTGGTGCAGCGGCTCGGACATCTCGTCGTGCAGACGACCAGATATCGGGAAACGCTGGACTGGTACCTCGAGCACCTCGGTTTGATAGTCAGCGACTTCCTCTACTACTCGGGGCAGCGCGAGCGCGGGCCGGTGATGAGCTTCATCCGCTGTGATCAGGGCACAGTGCCGACCGACCACCACACCCTGGCGCTGACGCTCGGTCCGTCCAACCGATATGTCCACTCGGCCTATCAGGTGGCCGATCTGGATGCGCTCGCCGCCGGTGGCGAGTATCTGCGCGAGCACGGATACCACCGATCGTGGGGGATCGGCCGCCATATCCAGGGCAGCCAGATCTTCGACTACTGGCGCGATCCGGACGGGTTCATGGTCGAGCATTTCAGTGACGGCGACATGTTCGACTGCACCGTCGAGCCGGGGTGGGCGCCGATGAGCGCGTCCGGACTTTCCCAGTGGGGGCCGCCGGTCACCAAGGACTTCCTCGGCATCACGCCCGGCCGGGAATCGGTGCGTGAACTGCGCGCGATCGTCGACGCGCTGCGCGAGGACAACGAATTCGATATCCGCCGCCTGCGCGGCCTGCTGAAAGTAGCCAATTCATGACTGTCTCCATACTTCGCACCGCGGACGCCTGGTGGGTGCAGACATCAGGCGGTGCCGTTCGCATCGAGACCGCGGCGACCACGACCGGTGCGCTGCTGGCCGACCGTCGGGCGATCGCCGCCGCGGCGGCAAGCTCCGATCTTGTTGCCGTCGAAAGCCTTTCGCTGGTTTCGCCGGTCACCGCGCCGTGTCGGGTGGTGGCGCAGATGACGAATTTCGTCTCGCATGTGACGGACTCGGGTATGGACCCGAAGACCGTGCCGCTGACCTTCTTTAGGAAGGCCTCCGGATCGATCAGTGGCCCCTACGACGACGTGGTGCGGCCCGCGCATGTGAAGCTGCTGGACTACGAGGTGGAGATCGGGCTCGTCGTCGGCCGCGCGATGCCGGTCGGCACCGAGATCAGCGCCGACAACCTCGCCGACTACATCGCCGGACTCGTCGTCACCAACGATGTGTCCGCACGTGATGTCCAGCTGCCGAAAACCCAGTTCTACGAGGCGAAGTCGTATCCGACGTTCACCCCGGTCGGTCCGGCGCTGGTGCTGCTCGACGCCGACGAGCTGAAGCGGTTCACCGATCTGCGGCTGCGGCTGTGGGTCAATGGCCAGGTGCGCCAGGATATGACGGTCGCGGACATGATCTACCGGCCGGTGCAAACCCTGCGCGAACTGACCCGATTCCAGCGCATGGACACGGGCGATCTGCTGCTCACCGGAACCCCGGTCGGCACGGCGATCAGCGCCCCGCCCAAGCCGGTGCAGTTCATCGCCAACCTGCTGCCAGCGGCGGTGAAATGGAAGCTGTTCTTCGACGGGCAGGCCAAGAATCCGAAGTATTTGCGGGAGGGTGACGTGGTGGAGGCCGCGATCGGCACCGATGACAGCACGATCGATCTGGGCCGCCAGCGCACCGTGGTGAGGTACGCCCGATGACCGAGCAGGTGGTGACCGAAAACCCGCTGTGGCCGCGCTATGAGTCGCCCGGCGACCTGCCCGATATCGAATCCGTGCCACTGGCCGAGCGCGGACTGCCGGAATCGACCTACGCCCTGCTGACGCGGGCCGCGAGTCGGTGGCCGGAGCGTATCGCGCTGACGGTGCTGCCCGAGGCCGCGCGGTGGCGGGAACCGGTGCGGTGCACCTACTCTCAGCTGCTCGCCGATGTCCACCGATATGCGAATCTGCTGCACGAACTCGGTGTTCGCCGCGCCTGCGCGGTCGCGCTGATCGCGCCCAACTGCGCCGAGTTGATCCCGGCGACGCTGGCCGCCCAATTGGCCGGTGTCGCCGCGCCGATCAATGGCGGCCTGTCGCGCAAGCACATCGCCGAACTGCTGCGCCGTTCCGGTGCGCGGATCCTGATTGCCGCCGGCCCCGAACTCGCTACTGCCACTTGGGAATCCGCGCGGGAACTGGCGGATGACGGGTTGGTCGACGCGCTGCTGGTGCTGCGCCCGACCGCATCGGCCGCCGCCGAGCCGCTGCCACCGATCGACGGAGTTCGGATCGGCTATCTGGATGAGCTTGCGGCGGAACATGATTCGACATTCTTCGCCGGACAGCCACCGACTTCCACGGAGTTGGCGGCACTGTTCCACACCGGCGGTACCACCGGAACACCGAAGCTCGCCGCCCACACCCATGCGGGCGAGGTCGCCAATGCCTGGATGATCGCCGCCAATTCGCTGATCGACGAGGACGGGGTGGTATTCGCGGCGCTGCCGCTGTTCCACGTCAACGCGCTGATCGTCACGCTGCTCGCGCCATTGTTCAAGGGGCAGTCGGTGGTCTGGGCCGGACCGCTCGGCTACCGCGACTTCGCCCTGTACGGGGAGTTCTGGAAGATCATCGAGCACTATCGAATCGCCGCGATGAGCGCGGTGCCCACCGTATACGCGGTACTGGCCCAATGCCCGGTCGATGCCGATATCTCCAGTCTGCGCTATGCGATGGTCGGCGCATCGCCGCTGCCGTCGGCGGTACGGGCGAGCTTCCAAACCCATACCGGAGTCACCCTGGTCGAGGGGTACGGCCTGACCGAAGCGACATGTGCGAGCGCGCGCAGCTTTCCCGATCGGCCGCGGCCGGGTGCGGTGGGGCAGCGCATGCCCTACCAGCACGTCAAGGTAGTCCGCATCCGCGAGGACGGTGGCTGGGATGAGCTGCCATCCGGCGCGACCGGTGTGCTGGCCATCAGCGGCCCAACCGTTTTCGCTGGCTACGTGATCGGCCGCACCGACGGCGACCATGTGCTGGACGGGCTCGGGAAGCTGGTCGACGGCTGGCTCGACACCGGGGATCTGGCCCGCATCGACGCCGACGGCTTCATCCACTTGCAGGGCCGCGCCAAGGACCTGATCATCCGCGGCGGGCACAATATCGATCCCGCGATCATCGAAGACGCACTGCTCGCGCACCCCCAGGTGACCGCCGCGGGCGCGGTCGGCCGCCCCGATGTGCACTCCGGCGAGGTGCCCGCGGCCTACGTCACCCTGGTCCCCGATGCCACCGCCACCGAGGCCGACCTGTTGGTCTGGGCGAGCGAACAGGTACCCGAGCGGACCGCCGCGCCGAAATCCGTTGTCGTGCTGGATGCGCTGCCGGTCACCGACGTCGGCAAACCGTACAAGCTGGGGTTGCGCGCCGATGCGACCCGGCGTGAACTCCGCGATGCCCTGGGCGGGGTTCCCGGTGTCCACAGCATTGCCGCGGTTGTCGACGATGGTTCGGTTCTCGCGACCGTCGAACTGGACGCCGCCGCGGATGCGCGGGCGGTGGAGCAGATTCTCGGTCGGTATGCGATCGCGTCGAAAGTTGTTGTGCGTCAATGAGAATTGCGGATGCGGGACGGTGGGCGTCGGTCGGGTTGTGCGGAGCGGAATCATGAACGGCGAGGTCGTCCCGATCGTCATAGTCGGCGCGGGCCCGACCGGTCTCACCGCGGCCACCTTGCTGGCGGGCTACGGCATCGAGTCGGTGGTGCTGGAACGCTGGGAAGGGGTCTTCCCGCAGCCGCGTGCGGTCCATCTCGACGGCGAGATCCGCCGGATCCTAGCGCGGCTCGGTGTCGGTGCCGATTTCGACGCCATCACCAGACCGGCCCTCGGCCTGCGCCTGGTCGACCGGAAGATGCGGATGCTCGCCCAATTCGATCGCGACCCGGCGGGCGGGCGCAACGGCTATCCGGAGGCCAATCTCTTCGATCAGCCGGAACTGGAAGCGATTCTGCGTGCCAACCTGGTCCGGCATCCGCAGGTCCGGCTCCGCGGCAATGTCGAGGTCGGCCGCCTTGTCGAGGAAGCCGATTGCGTCCGAGTGGATTTCACCGACCGGATCACCGGCGCGGTAGAGGCGGTGCGGGCGCGGTACGTGCTCGGCTGCGATGGCGCCAACAGCCTGGTGCGCACCGCCATCGGCGCGCATATGCGGGATCTGAAGTTCGAACAGCGCTGGCTCGTCGTCGATATCACCACCGCCGCCGAACTCGACCAGTGGGAAGGCGTGCACCAGGTCTGCGATCCGGTGCGCGCGGCCACCTACATGCGCATCGGAAAGACCCGCTACCGCTGGGAATTCCGGCTCCGGCCGGGCGAGACCGCCGCCGACTATCCGGATATCGCACGGCTGCATCCGCTGATCCGGCCGTGGACCGCCGATACCGCGGCCGAGGACCTCGAACTCGTCCGGGTGGCCGAATACACCTTCCGCGCCCAACTGGCCGATCGCTGGCGGCAGCGGCGGATATTCATCCTGGGAGATGCCGCGCATCTCACCCCGCCGTTCATCGGGCAGGGCATGGGCGCCGGGCTGCGCGATGCGGCCAACCTCACCTGGAAGCTCGCCGGTGTGCTGCACGGCGAACTATCCGACAGTGTGCTCGATAGCTACGAATCCGAGCGAAAGCCCCATGCGCGGGCCATGATTCGCCTGGCCAAACTGATCGGCACGACCATGACCGATGGCGGCGAATTCGGCAATCGCCTGCGCCGCCTGCTCGCACCTCATCTGCACCGCGTTCCCGGCCTGACCGGCCTGGTCACCAGCGGGGAAAGCCCACGGCTGCACCGGTCGGAACTGATCGCACCACATCGCCTTTACCGCACACCTGCTGGCCGATTCGTCCCGAACCCCACCCTCGAGAACGGCCGCCGACTCGACGACCACATCGCCGACCGCTTCGCGATCATCACCTCGACGATCCCATCCCCGCAGCACCGAGCGCTCATCGAACAGCGCGGCGCCGCGCTTGTGATCACCCACCCCGGCACCGACCTGCATCGTTGGCTACGTCGAATGCACAGTCGAGCCGTGCTCATCCGCCCCGATGGCACGGTACTGGGCAACGCGCGCACGGTGTCCGCCCTCTGCACCGCACTGCCGCTTCCGCGCCGTCAGTAGGTACCGGCGCACATCGAGTGTGGCGGGACCACACTGGGAGATCGCCAGTGCGGTTCCGCCACGATGCAACGGCTCTCGACGTGCCGGACCTGGAAGTTGAATTCGACGTCAGAATCAAATACGGTATCGGGGCCACACTGCCGCGGTACACGAGGTGATCCGAGATGGACGCACGCAATCTACTGGATGAATGGCTGCGACTCGGCAGCCGTCAGGTCGCGACGAATGGGATCGAGTTGCGCGTCGTCGAACACGGCGACGGACCCGCCGTTGTGTTCGTCCACGGCTTTCCGGAACTCGGATTCTCCTGGCGCCACCAGGTCTTCGCATTCGCCGAGGCCGGTTTCCGGACGCTGACCCCGGATATGCGCGGATACGGCGGCAGCTCCCGCCCCGACCGGATCGAGGACTACGACATCGCCACGCTGTGCGCTGATCTCGTCGGTGTGCTCGACGATGCCGGTATCGAGGACGCGATCTTCGTCGGCCATGACTGGGGTGCCTCGGTGGTCTGGCAGCTGGCCGTTCGGCACCCGGATCGAGTGCGGGCCGTCGCGGGGCTGAGTGTTCCGGCCACGCCGCGCTCGGCGGCACCACCACTGCCGATACTGCGGTCCCGGCTGGGCGAGGACTTCTACATGTGCTGGTTCCAGGAACCGGGCATCGCCGACGCGGCACTCGCATCGGACGTGCGCCGCACCCTGCTGCAGGACGACGTCGTCAGCGTCAGAGATCTGCTGACCGGCACCGGTTCGGAGATGGTCGCGCCGACCTGGCTGAGTGAGGCCGAACTCGGCTACTACATCGAAACTTTCACGACCACCGGATTCACCGGCGGGCTGAACTACTACCGCAACCTCGACCGCAACTGGGAGCTGGCCGCGCATCTAGCCGATGCGAAGATCCACCAGCCGACGCTGTTCATCGCCGGATCGCAAGACGCGGTCATCCGGTTCACTCCGACCAGCAAGATGACCTCCGTGCTATCCGACCTGCGGGCCTCGATCGTCCTGGACGGGGCGGGACACTGGATCCAACAGGAACGCGCGGCCGAAGTCAGTGCCGCTCTGATCGACTTCGCCCGCGGCCTCGACTGAGTCGTCGAGGCCTACCGCACCTCGGCCTGGATGGCCTGGCGATAGCGCGCCGACAGCACGGCCGGGAAGCCTCTGTCATCAGCAGGGCTCTGGTTCGCTCGAGTCGGCGTTGCCGGTCGCGGTGGGTACTGCTGTCAACGGGATGCTTTGTCTGTGAACAGGTTCGGATCGATAGCGCGCTTGAGGATCTTGCCGGTGGCGCCCTTGGGCAGCTGATCGGTGAAGGCGAACCGGTGCGGCACCTTGTAGGCCGACAGCCGCTCCTTGGCCCAGGACCGCAGTTGCTCGGGTTCGAGTTCGACGCCGGGTGTTGCGGCCACGACCGCGCAGACCTCCTCGCCGTATCGGTCGTCGGCAATGCCGATCACCGCCACTTCGACAATGTCTGGATGCTGGTACAGCACCTCCTCGACCTCGCGTGGGTACACGTTGTACCCACCGCGAATGATGAGATCCTTTGCGCGGTCGACGATGTAGACATAGCCGTCGGCATCGACGCGGCCCAGATCGCCGGTCTTCAACCAGCCGTCGGGCAATTCGGCGGCGGTGGCATCGGGCCGATTCCAGTAGCCCTTCATGATGCTCGGGCCGCGCACGAAGATTTCGCCGACGGTGTCGGCGGGCACCGCCTTTCCGTCGGGGTCGCGAACCTCGATCGATGTCCCGGGCAGGGCGGCGCCCACCGATCCAACTCGCTGTTCGCGATCCGCAGGGTTGTACGTGGCCGCACCGGTGGATTCGGTGAGCCCGTAGCCCTCGAGGATGGTGGCGCCGAAGCGGTCCGAGAATGCCCGGATCACCTCACCGGGCAGTGACGCGCCGCCCGACGCCGCTAGCCGCAAGCTCGCGAAGTCCGCTGCGCTGTAGTCACCGGTGGCGTGCAGCATGGCATTCCACATGGTCGGAACTCCGGAGACGTGGGTCAGCCGCTGATCGCGGATCAGCTCGATCATGGCCCGCGGTTCGAACGGGGTCACCATGGCGAAGGATGCGCCCGCGTGCAGCGTGGTCACCAGGCACACCGCCTGCCCGAAGACGTGGAACAGCGGCAGCCCGGTGCCGAAGCGATCCTGCGGGCCGAGCTGCAACTGATCGGTGAAGATTCGGGCGGTCTCGGTGAGATTGGCGACGGTGAGCTCGACGCCCTTCGGTTTGCCGGTGGTGCCCGAGGTGTAGAGCAGCACCGCGGTGTCGTCGGCGCCGCGGTGCACCGGTTCGGTGACGGGACTGTTCGCCTCCGCGTGCGCGCCGGGCTCGAGCACCAGTAACGGCAGATTCCGTTCGGTGGCCGCCTGCTGGGCGGCATCGCGCGCGCTGTGCCATGCGATGGCCATCCGCGCGCCGGAATCATCCAGTACGTAACCGATTTCTGGCACGGTGGCCATGGTGTTCATGGTGATGGTGATGGCGCCGATGAGCTGCGCGCCCAGATACGCGACGACGAATTCGGCGACGGTGGGCGCCACCAGCAGCACCCGGTCGCCGGTGGCGATACCGGCTTCGCGGAGTTGACCGCCATAGGCCGCGCTGCGGCGGGCCAGTTCGCCGTAGGAGATGTGGGCGTCCGCGGTCAGCAGCGCGGTGGCCTCGGGGCGTTCGGCGGCGTGTTGCCAGAAGCGGTCGGCGACATTGGTCACGGTGTCTCCCTGTCGGGTCGTTTCCGCTGATCCGATGCTGCCGGGGCAGCCGGATTCGCAGGCATGGCCTTCTCCCGATCCAGAGATGGGAGAACTCTGATGTGACGCAGGCCACGTCAGTGCGACGGAACGCTACTTGAATTCGGCGTCATGTTCAATACTCGAGGCGTTGCTCCTGGTCGACCTCCCGTGCTTGCGGTGCGGCGCGGGATCGGGGGAGCGGCGCACGCTGTTACGATCCACCACGTCAGCGAGCCCGACGACAGCGAGTGAGACGGTGAACGCCCAGGAAGCCATCGAGGACCAGTCCGGTCGGGTGCCCCCGCGTAGCAAGCGGGGCATGCGCACCCGGACCGCGCTGGTGATCGCGGCGCGCGAGGTGTTCGAACGGGACGGCTTCCTCGATGCCAGGATCAGTGACATCTCCAAGGAGGCCGGGGTCGCGTCCGGATCGTTCTACACCTACTTCGACAGCAAGGAAGAGATCTTCGCCGCGGTTGTCGAGCAGGTGCGCGAGGAGATGTTGCACCCGCACATTCGAGAGCGGGTCGGCATCGATGACCCGCGGGAGCTGATCTCCGCCGCCAATCGCGAGTATCTGCAGTCGTATCGGCGCAATGCGCGGCTGATGGCCGTGCTCGAGCAGGTGTCGAAGATCGACGAGAAGTTCCGGGTGCTGCGATTCGAGCGTGCGATGGCCTTCGTCGAGCGCAATGCGGAGATGATCCGGAATCTGCAGGAGCGCGGCCTGGTCGATGCCGAACTGGATGCCGCGATCACCTCGCAGGCGCTGTCGAGCATGGTGAGCCGCATGGCCTATTTCGTATTCGTCGAGGGGCAGAAGATCTCCTTCGAAAAGCTGGTGAAAACGCTGA
Organism: Nocardia sp. CA-119907; assembly: GCF_050955995.1. Lineage (NCBI taxonomy): Bacteria > Bacillati > Actinomycetota > Actinomycetes > Mycobacteriales > Nocardiaceae > Nocardia > Nocardia sp. CA-119907. The sequence goes on along the minus strand of NZ_CP192091.1, from coordinate 7,246,297 downwards.
ATCAACTGTGGTTCAACGCTCTTCAGTTGAAGGAAGTTCGCTGATATCGGCCGCCTTCGAGGGCCGCATTCTCGTCGTCGGTTTCGCGGGCGGGCAGATCCAGTCCACCGCGCTCGATCGCGCCCTGGTGAAGAACCATTCGATCGTCGGTCTGCGCTGCGGTCCGTACCGCGGCAAGGATCTTTCGGTGCCAACCGAATTCGACAAGGGAGAACCGTAATGAGCAGTGAGACAACCCGCACCGCCATCGTGACCGGCGCCGCGCGCGGCATCGGAGCGGCCGCCGCACGGCGGCTGGCGGCCGATGGATTCGCCGTCGCCGTCCTGGATCTCGAGGAAGAGGCGGGCAAAGCCGTTGTCGCCGAGATCGAATCGGCCGGCGGCCGGGCGCTCGCGGTGGGCGGGAACGTCGGTGACGAGCAGGCGGTCGCCGCGGCGGTCGAGCGGGTCGCCGCCGAACTGGGCGCGCCGACCGTCCTGGTGAACAATGCGGGCATCATCCGCGACAACATGCTGTACAAGATGACCGTCGACGACTGGGACACGGTCATGAACGTGCACCTGCGCGGGTCCTTCCTGATGAGCCGCGCGGTGCAGAAGTACATGACCGAGGCGCGCTGGGGCCGCATCGTCAATCTGTCCAGCACCTCCGCGCTCGGCAACCGCGGCCAGGCCAACTACGCGGCGGCCAAGGCCGGATTGCAGGGGTTCACCAAGACTCTCGCGATCGAACTCGGCAAATTCGGGGTGACGGTCAATGCCATCGCGCCGGGCTTCATCGAGACCGAGATGACCGCCGCGACGGCCGAGCGCATGGGTGTTTCGTTCGAGGAGTTCAGCAAGACCCTGGTGGCGCGGATTCCGGTGGGCCGCGTCGGCAAGCCCGAGGATATCGCGCATACGGTGTCGTTCTTCGTCAGCGAGGGCGCGTCGTATGTCACCGGGCAGGTGCTCTACGTCGCCGGCGCGCCGACGGTCTGAGCGTGGGTGCGAATATGAAGGTATTCAATGGAATCGGCGAACTCGAGCAGGCCGTCGGCACCCATCTCGGCTACAGCGAGTGGCACACCGTGACTCAGGAGCAGATCGACCTGTTCGCCGCGGCGACCGGTGACCACCAGTGGATCCATGTCGATCCGGAGCGGGCCGCGCAGGGACCGTTCGGCACCACCATCGCGCACGGGTACCTGACGCTGTCGCTGTTGCCGCTGCTGGTCTCGCAGGTGTATCGCGTCGACGGGCTGAAGATGGGAATCAACTACGGCTGCAACAAGGTTCGCTTCCCGTCGCCGGTGCCCTCCGGTAGTCGGGTGCGGGCGGGAGTGGAGCTGGCGGAGATCAGGCCGACCAATACGGGGTTCCAGGTGACGGCCCGGGTGACCATCGAACGCGAGGGTGGCGATAAGCCCGCCTGCATTGCCGAGGCGCTGTCGGTTCTCGTGCCCTGAGGAACCTGAATATGCGAAACAGCCTGTCCCCCTGACGATATGGGCAGGGGGACAGGCCCGGATCGGCTCAGAATCCGGCTTCGGTGGCGACCCGGTCGGCGGTGTCGACGAGTCCGTCGATCAGATCCGTGGTCGGGGTACCCGCCATGGCGCGGTTGCGGGGGTCGTCGAGGGCGCGGCGGAACACACCTTCGGCGATGATCGCGAGTTTCCACAGGCCGAGGGCATGCCAGAAGCCGAGTGCGCGGCGGTCACGTCCGGTGATCGCGATATACTCCTCGACCAGTTCCGCACGTGACGGAAACCTTGGGAGAGTGCACATTTCGGTACCCGGGATGGCGGCTTCGCCGGGCATCGGCCAGTAGGCGAGCAGGCTGCCGATATCGGCGAGCGGATCGCCGAGGGTGCACAGTTCCCAGTCGAGTACCGCGGCGATCGCACCCGTATCCGGTGTGGTGATCACATTGCGGAGGTTGTAATCGCCGTGCACGAGCGCGAGTTCGCGCTGTTCGGGAACGGCGGCTCGGAGCCGTTCGGTGAGGCGGTCCACTAGCGGCAGGTCCCGGGTTTTCGACTTCTCCCACTGTGCCGACCACCGTTTGAGCTGTCGCTCGGCATACGGTTTGTGACTGGCGAGGTCGATCAGCGCGGTGGCTTCCAGGTCGACGGCGTGGATTCGGGCCAGCGTGCGCACCAGTGACAGCCCGGCGCTGCGGCGCAGGTCGGGGGTGAGTTGTTCGGCGGTCTCGACCCCGTCGATGACCAGCCCGTCCACGAATTCCATGAGGACGAGCTCGATATCGCCCTCGCGTCGGACATCGTGCACTCGCGGCACCGGGACATCGGTGGGTGCCAGGGCCGACATGACGCGGGCCTCCCGCGCCACATCGTGCGCCGAGGCGAGCAGGTGGCCCAGCGGCGGACGCCGCAATACCCAGCGCCGCCCCTCGGCATCGGTGATCAGGAAGGTCAGATTGGACTGGCCGATGCCGACCCGCTCGGCCCGCACCGGAGCGGTGCAGGCCGAACCGAGTCCGGACACCCAGTCCGCGAACGCGGCCGAATCGATATCGAAGCCCGTCGCGTCCGCGGTGGGCCGAATGAGTTCGCTGCTCGTCTGCATTCGTTCCTATCCGTTCTACGCCCCGCTGGCCCTGAACTTACCGAGTTCGGCGTGCGCGATGGTCCGTTTGTGCACTTCGTCCGGTCCGTCGGCGAGACGCAGGGTGCGCAGGTGCGCGTACATGCTGGCGAGCGGGAAGTCGTCGGTGACACCGGCCCCGCCGTGCACCTGGATCGCCCGGTCCACGATCCGCAGCGCCATCTCCGGCGCGGCGATCTTGATCGCGGCGATCTCGGTCCGGGCCGCCTTATTGCCCACCGTATCCATCATCCAGGCGGCCTTGAGGGTCAGCAGCCGGGCCTGTTCGATATCGATGCGGGCCTCGGCGATCCAGTCCTGGATATTGGCGCGTTCACTGAGCTTCTGCCCGAACGTGATTCGAGCTTCGGCGCGGGCGCACATCAGCTCCAGCGCGCGTTCGGCCATGCCGATGGCACGCATGCAGTGGTGGATGCGGCCCGGACCCAGTCGGGCCTGGCTGATGGCGAAACCCTCGCCCTCGCCCTTCAGTACATCGGTGACGGGGACCCGCACATCGGCGAAGTCGATCTCGGCGTGGCCCTCACGATCGGCGTAGCCGAACACCGGAAGATTGCGCATGACCGTGACGCCGGGCGCGTCGATGGGCAGCACCATCATCGACTGCTGCCGGTGCTTGGGCGCGTCCGGATCGGTCTTGCCCATCACGATCAGCACCTTGCAGTTCTTGTGCAGGGCGTTGGAGGCGAACCACTTGCGGCCGTTGAGCACGTAGTGGTCGCCATCGCGCACCATGCTCAGCTGGATATTGGTGGCATCGGAGCTGGCCACGGCGGGCTCGGTCATGGCGAACGCGGAGCGGATGGTGCCCGCGAGCAGCGGTTCCAGCCAGCGCTCCCGGTGCTCCTGGGTGCCGAAGAGGGTGAGCACCTCCATATTGCCGGTATCGGGGGCGGAGCAGTTGCAAGCCTCCGGCGCCAGATGCGCGCTGCGGCCCATGATCTCGGCCAGCGGGGCGTACTCCAGGTTGGTCAGGCCCGGACCCCATTCGGGATGCGGATGGAAGAGGTTCCAGAGGCCGCGGGCGCGGGCCTCGGTCTTGAGTTCTTCGATGATCTGGGGATGGTGGTGCGGATCGCCGGACGCGGCCATCTGCTTCTCGTACACCGCTTCGGCGGGGTAGACGCATTCGTCCATGAAGGCGAGCAGGTCGCGCTGATATTTCTGGGCGCGGTCGGATGTTGTGAACAGATCCATCGAGGCTCCGATCGTCGGTGCGAGCTGTCGAAAGAGACTGCGCCGCAAGGTGGGTGGGTCAGTTGAGGTTTCGTTCCCGCGGCTGCAGTGTGGGCCACAGCCGGGCGGCCGTCGATTCGGCGTCGCGGTGCACGATGCCGCCGAGTCCGAGCAGTTCGGCCGCGGTGATGTTCTGCTCGAGGTCGTCGACCATGATGGTCTGCTCCGGTGCGACGCCGAGTCGTTCGCAGCCGATGAGATAGGCCCGGTGGGACGGTTTGCGGACGCCGATATCCGCGGAGATGGTCACCGCGTCGAACATGGTCGGCAGGTCGAAGCCCGCATAACAGTCGTCGCCGAGTGAATTCGACAGCAGCCCAACGCGATAGCCCGCCGCACGGACATCGGCGACCAGTCGGATCATCGCCGGGTCGGGATGCAGCCGGGACTGGATGCGATCGATCAGGCCCACGGCCCCGATATCGGCGCCGTGCGCGCGCAGTCGCCGCGCGAACCCCTCTTCGAACGCACGCTGACCGATGCGGCCCTCTTCGTGATCCACCAGCAGCGCACTGCTTTCCGGATCACGGGTGAGCAGCCGCAGCGGCAGCCGCGAATCGCCCAGTTCCGTACCGAATTCGGCGAAGGCGGCGAGCACGGCCGTGGTGAGCACCCCGCCGAAATCGAACAGCACAGCGATGCGCCCGTTCATGCCAGCGACCTCCGGTAGCGCTGCATGCCCGCGATCCACCGGTCGTGATCGGAAACCTTGCGGTGCAGGAATTCTCGGACCTCCGCATGCGGCAATACGAGGAACTGTTCGGCCTCGACCGCCTCGATCACCCGATCGGCCACGTCGAGGGGGCGCAGCACGGACCCGGCTCCGGTGACGGCCCGGGTGGCGAGGTCGCCGACGGATCCGCCATCGGCGCCGAGTCCGGTGAGCATGGCGGTATCGACCCCCATCGGGCACAGGCAGCTGACGCGTACCCCGCGGTCCCCATAGGTCACCGCCAGCCATTCGGCGAATCCGACCGCGCCGTGCTTGGAGACCGTGTAGGTGGCCGAACCGATCTGGGTGAGCAGTCCTGCCGCCGACGCGGTGCTCACGAAGTAGCCGCCGCCGCGCTCCAGCCAGTCGGGAACGAGCAACCGCGCCGCCCGCACATGGGCCATGACATTCACCTGCAGCGCCTGCTCCCACTGCGCGTCGCTGGCGTCGAGTCCGGGGCCGCCGCCGACGCCGGCATTGGCGAAGAACATGTCCACCGGACCGAATTCGCTGGTGGCCGTGCCGATGAGCTTGCGGAGATCGGCTTCGGCCGCGGCGTCGGCGGCCAGTCCGTACACCGCTCCCGCGAAGTCGGCGCTCAGGCGGCGTGTGGTCGCCGCGAGCCGATCGGCGTCGCGGTCGGTGATCAGCACCCGGGCGCCGTGTTCGAGCAGACGTTGCGCGATGGCCGCGCCGATGCCGCCAGCGGCGCCGGTGACGATCGCGACCGCGTTCCCTACCTGCATCAGTTCTCCTCAGCAGTCCGTCGGACCAGCAGCTGCCCACTGCCGGGATCGGGGACATCCGTGGTCACGATACGGAAATCGGATGGTGTGGGTTCCCCGGTGGGACGGGCCACCAGATGTACCTCTCGGCTCTTCACGGCCAGAAACCTCCATGCTCATGCGTGACGACCAGGGTGTCCGTCCGGAGCGGACCGAGCCCCGGTATTGCTCCGACATTAATTGAAGTTGACGTCGGATTCAATTCCTGTTCGGTCGGCCAGCGAGTTGCCGCTGCGATCGGTGGAGTTCGCGAACCCGTAGTACACGCCACGGACCGACCTACAGCTGATATCCCTCGATATCGATGATGCCGGAATGTTCCTCTCCGCCGGCCGTGCTGAAGGCGGTGAGGGCGCGGACCAGCCCGGAGCGGTCGGCGGCGGGCATCCGCGCCACCACGGCGGCGATCTCGCGGCGGCGGCGGGCGGTGACCGCCGCGACGACCTCGCGGCCGCGGTCGGTCAGTTCGACGATCAGTTCGCGCCGGGAGTGCGGGTTGGTTTGGCGGTCGAGCAGTCCGGCGATGACGAGGCGGTCGACCATCCGGGTTGCGGTGGACGGCTGCACATTCAGCTGCCCCGCCAGGGTCGCGACCTTCGACGGGCCGCCGGTCGACAGGATCACCAGCGTGCGGAATTGCGGGATGGTGATCGTCTCGTCGACGTGGGCGATCGACCGTGCCGACATGGCGACGAGGAGTCGCGAGGCGGTCAGCAGGGCGTCGGTGATCTCGTCGACGGATTCCTCGGCCACCGCATCCCTTCGTGTCATGACTTCCTCCGTGGCTAGCGGTGCCGATATCCCTCCATCCTGCCGTCCGCTCGAAACGATCGCGCATTCGCATCGCCGTCCCTGGGCGTTTCACAGAATCCATGTAGATGACAACTGTTGCAGACTGCTTGAATCAGGAGTGGCAACTGTTAGCCTCGTCACGCTTGATCGAATGGTCGGAAACATGCGGAGTTGGACGTGGTCGACATGTGCGAAAAACCCTCCGCCACAGGTGGTTTCGCCACCGATGACCCCAACGCTCCCGCCGAGGAGGATGAGAAGTTGACAGAGAACACCCACGAAGGCGCAAACTCGAGGCGCGGCTTCATCGCTGGCGCGACCGCGGCGGGCATCGCCGCCATCCTGGCCCCCGCCTTCCCGAGGCGGCGGCGGATCCCTCATCCGATCAGATCAAGCTGACGTGCGCCCTCCGGCGTAGGCCGGACCTGTCGCCCGCCCAGTTCTACGACTACTGGCTGAACCACTGCGGGCCGTTTGCCGTCGAGCAGATCAAGGTGCTCGGTGGCTACCGCTACGTCCAAAGCCACATGATCGCCGCGCCCGCCACACCAGCCGGAATCCAGGCCAACCAACTGCTCACCGAGGACGAGAAGAACTTCATCGACCTGCCCCGGTCGTCGTTCTTCCTGACCAAGGAGCACGTGCTGCTCGGCTGAGGAGGACCGTTCCGACCGGTCACCCGGATGCTCGTCGAACAGTTGCACCACGCTGTCCGGGCGCGCTCGCTCGGAGGTCCGAGCGGTGCTGGACACTGGACGCGATGGACGGTGATGTGAGGCGCGGCGAAGTGGGATCAGTGCGGCGGCGACCGGCGGATCGGCGCCAATCGATACTACGGGCGGCGACGGCGGCGTTCGCGCGGAATGGCTACCACGCGACCTCGATGGCCGATGTCGCCGCTGAGGTCGGGATTTCTTCGGCGGCGCTGTACCGCCATTTTCGCGGCAAGCAGGAGTTGCTGGGCCAGTCCTTGCTGTCCGGTCTCGAATCGGTGCTGTCCCGGTTGGCGATCGCGCAGGTCACCGGGTCGGATTCGGTGCTCAGCGCACTGACAACGGCATGTTTGGAGCTGCGGGGGCTGCCGAGGCTGTGGCAGCTCGAGGTGCGTAATCTGGCTGCCGCGGATCGGGTCGCGGTGCTGGCCCGAGTGGTGCGGCTGAACGGCTTCCTGCGCACGGCGATCCGGGACCGCCGACCAGATCTGGGCGCCGACGATATCGAGTTTCTGGGGTGGTGCGTGCTATCGGTCGCGGTGAGCCCCTCCTACCACCGGGTCCAGCTTCCGGAAGCGACCTTCGTGCGAGTGCTGGACACCATCGTCGGCGCGGTCGTCGCCGCGGAGTTTCCGGCAGTCGGCGACCAGGTGACTGCCTTTCCCGGCGGGCGCCGACGGGATCGTCGGACCGTTGCCGACACTGTCGACCCAACGCTGCGCACCGAACGGATGATCAGCGCTGCGGCACGACTGTTCAACACCTACGGCTATGGGGCAGTCGGAATCGAGGACATCGGCGCCGCGGTCGGGGTCTCGGGTCCGGCTCTGTATCACCACTTCGCCAGCAAAGTAGATCTGCTGAACGAGATCGTCGATCGCAATGAACAGTGGATTCGCCTCTACACGTCTCGTGCGATGGCGGAAGCGGATACCCCGAGTGACGCGCTGCGCGGCCTGCTGCGGTATTTCGTGCGATTCGCCATCCGCGAGCCGGACCTGCTCGGGACCACGCTCAGCGAGGTCGGCCATCTTCCTCGTGAGCAGGCGAGCAGATACCGGCGCGCACATCGTGGCGGCATCGTGCAGTGGGTGCGGATGCTGCAGGTCGTGCGGCCCGCTATGTCGGCGGACGCGGCGCGGGTACAGATCCAGGCAATGACCTGCATCGTGATCGATGCCGTCCGCAACCCGCGTCTGACCGGCAGAAATGACCTGGCCGCTGTTCTGGTCGAGGTCGGAGATCGTGTTGTGTTCGCTGACACTTCGTCCAGCATCGATCAGCAGCTTAGTAGGCATTAACTTCTAAGTGTTGAAGCCAGGTATGTGTTCTGGCTCGCCTTGCATGATCGTTTAGTCGCCGATAACTTATCCCTCGGTGGAGCGGGCCCGGCTCCGTCGGTTCACATCGAACTCGACGGAGCTGTCGGCGACTTACGGAGTGGAAAGGGCACCTGGTGGGGCACTACAAGAGCAATGTGCGTGATCTGGAGTTCAACCTGTTCGAGGTGCTCGGGTTGGACACGATCCTGGGGACGGGCGACTTCGGCGACCTGGACGGCGACACCGTCCGATCGATGTTGGCCGAGGCGGCGCGGCAGGCCGAGGGTCCGCTGGCGGCATCATTCGCCGATGCCGACCGCAATCCGCCGACCTTCGATTCGACGACACACTCTGTGCGACTGCCGGATTCGCTGAAGCAGTCGATTCGCGCATGGCGCGACGGCGAGTGGTTTCGGGTCGGACTCGATGAAGCCATCGGCGGGGTGAAGGCGCCGGCGGTGCTGAAATGGGCGATCAACGAGTTCGTGCTCGGCGCGCAGCCCGCTGCCTACATGTACCTGTCGGGCCCGACGATGGCACATATCGTCAATGCGGTCGGAGACGATCAGCAGAAGCACTGGGCATCGATGGCGGTCGATCTGAACTGGGGAGCCACGATGGTGCTCACCGAGCCGGATGCTGGCTCGGATGTCGGATCGGGCCGCACCAGGGCCATCCAGCAAGACGACGGCTCGTGGCATATCGAGGGTGTGAAGCGGTTCATCACATCCGCCGATTCCGACGACCTGTTCGACAACATCATCCACCAGGTGCTGGCCCGTCCCGAAGGTGCGGGACCGGGGACCAAGGGGTTGAGCCTGTTCCTGGTGCCCAAATACCTGTTCGATCCGCAGACCGGCGAGCGGGGTGAACGCAACGGCGTCTTCGTGACGAATGTCGAGCACAAGATGGGCCTGAAGGCCTCGGCGACTTGTGAACTCACCTTCGGAGCCAATGGGACCGCGGCCAAGGGCTGGCTGGTGGGCGGTGTGCACAACGGTATTGCGCAGATGTTCAAGGTGATCGAGGAGGCCCGCATGATGGTGGGCACCAAAGCCATCGCGACGCTGTCGAGCGGATATCTCAATGCCCTGGACTATGCCAAGCAGCGGGTCCAGGGCGCGGACCTGGCGGCGATGGCCGACAAGAACGCTGCGCGCGTCACCATCACCCATCACCCGGACGTGCGACGCAGCCTGATGATGCAGAAGGCCTATGCGGAAGGCCTGCGTGCGGTCTATCTCTACACCGCGGCGCACCAGGATCTCGAAGTGGCTCGAGCGGTGTCAGGCTCCGACGCGGACCTGGCAGCACGAGTGAACGATCTGCTGCTTCCGATCGTGAAGGGTGTCGGGTCCGAGCGAGCCTACGAGATGCTCACGGAGTCGCTGCAGACATTGGGCGGATCCGGATACCTGCAGGACTACCCGCTCGAGCAATACATCCGGGACTCCAAGATCGATTCCCTCTATGAGGGCACAACGGCAATTCAGGCGCAGGACTTCTTCTTCCGTAAGATCGCCCGCGACCAAGGCGTCGCCCTCACTCACCTGTGCGCACAGATTCAGCAGACGATCGATGCCGACGCGGGCAATGGTCGCATGAAGGCCGAGAAGGCGCTGCTCGCGACGGCCCTCGAGGACATACAGTCCATGGTCGCCAGCCTCACGCAATCTCTGTTCGCCGCGCAGCAGCAGCCCACCGAGCTCTACAAGATCGGTCTGGGCTCGGTGCGACTCCTGCTCGCGGTCGGCGACCTGCTGATCGCGTGGCGCCTGCTGGTCGGTGCCGAAACAGCCTTGGCGGCAATGGATTCCGGTAGCGCAGATACGGCGTTCTATCAGGGCAAGGTGGCCGCTGCATCGTTCTTCGCGGCGAATGTACTGCCCCGACTGAGCGCGGACCGGAGCGTAATCGCGGATCTCGACATCGACCTGATGCAGCTCGACGAGGCCGCCTTCTGACGTGTCATCGCCGATGAGCTCTCCGGCGCGATGGTCACGCGGGTCGGGATAGGTCCGCAACCGCAGTGGCGTGGCGGATCTCGAGTTCCTCGAATGCCTCTTCGGCGTAGCGGGTCAGCAGCTGGACTCGGGGAAGGGCCGTGGGGCATGCGGTGAAGCCGAGGTTGAGCCGACCGGCGTACGACACCGCGGTGATATTGAGTGCCTCGCCTTTGAACAGCAGCGACAGGGGGTAGAGCCCGACCATTCGCGCCCCGGCGAGATAGCGGGACCGAGATGGTCCCGGCACATTCGAGATGATGAGGTTGAACATCGGCGCCGAAACGTCGACGGCACCGGACACGACCTGCCGGATGGTGTGCGGTGCCATGGCGAGTACCGCATAGGGGACCAGGGCCGCATGCGGCAGGGCGGCCTGATGCTCCTTCGCCGCGGTCGTGGAGCGGGAGATCGTCAGCAGTCGAGCGCCGGGATCGGCTCGGTCGGTGGCCAGGTCGGCGAACATGATGCCGATCGAACTGTCCGCCGATGAGCCTTCCGGCGCCGCGATCGAAACCGGGCAGCCTGCTATCAGCGGCTTGTCGGGTAGGCCATCGATATCGAGCAGGTACCGACGCAGTGCGGTGGAGCAGGCGGTGAGCACGATGTCGTTGAGGCTCGTTCCGCTGGCCTTCGAGAGATCTTTGATCGTGCCCAGGTCGATCGAAGCGGTGCAGACTTCCCGTCGCGAACCGACGCCGACATTGAGCGGGGATCGCGGGGCGGCAAAGGGGCTGGTCAGTGCCGAGTTCGTCGGACGCGCACGGTAGAGCGTGCCGACTGCGCGCAAAGCGGCGAACAGCACTCTCGCCCGGCTGGGACGTGCTGCCCGTGCCCGGCCGTCGCTGGCGGTCGGCTGTGGTCGCGGACGGCCGATGGTCCATACCGGGGTCAGCGCGGTCGCGTCGGCATCGGTTGCCAGCGACCGGCCGAGCAGGCGGACCGCGTCGACCCCATTGATCACTGCGTGATGGGCCTTGAGATAGACGGCGAATCGGTTGCCGGGCAGTCCTGCGATGACATGGACCTCCCATGGCGGCCGTCGCATATCGAGTCGATTCGACTGCAAGCGTGAAATGAGTTGTGCCAGTGCGGTTTCGCCATCGGTCCCGGATAGGGCGTGGTGTCGCAGGTGGCGATCGATATCGATATCGTCGGCCCGTTCGCGCCGGGCTCGCCGCGGGAACCGGCGCATGCGGATCACCGCCCGGAAGCGGGGATCGACATCGGTTCGCTTCCGGAAGCCCGCCACTACTCGTTGCGCTGCCGCCGACGCCGACTCGTCGTCCGGCTCGAAGATCGCCAGCGCCGCGACGTGCATCGGCGTCTCGGATGAATCGAGCCAAACCCAGAAAGAATCGTCGATCGGGAGATGCTTGCGTGTTTCCCTGCGCCCCACAGTGTTCCCCTTTGTGCGCTCATGTGCTCGATGGTGAATTCGATGCGACGACGACGGCGCGTGATCGGATCGGTGGCGGGTGCGCCGATCCGATATAATGATGATTTCATCATGTGTGACTGTTTCGGTCAAATCGCGCACTGCTGCGCCAAGGTTGCTGACCATTTCTGCGTTTATGAGGAAATCATCATCTGGCGTGTTATCGTACCGATGTAGTGCGTGCTCGCTTCGCTGATGTGTCGGTTGGTGTCTCGAGGAGAGGACCCGTGTGTCTCGGTATCTGTTCGCCCTTGGTCAGGTGGTGGCGCGTCGTCGCTGGTGGGTGCTGGCGGCGTGGATCGTGCTGCTCGTAGGCGCGATCTGTTTCGCCGCGGGAACCGGTGGGAAGACCAACGACAATTTCACGGTTCCCGGTACCGAATCGCAGGATGCCGTGTCATTGCTGAAGCAGCGGATGCCGACGTTCAGTGGTGCGCAGATGCAAGTCGTGTTCGCTACGCCCGGTCTGGCCAAGGTGACCGACCAGCAGGCGCGGACCCAGATCGAGCAGACGATGACCGGGTTCAAGGGACTCCCGCAGGTCGCTGTGGTCGTCGACCCGTTCCAGGCCAAGGCAGTGTCACCGGATCAGCGTGTCGCACTGGGCACCGTGCAATTCTCGGTGTCGGCCGGTGAGGTCAGCGAGGACACCCTCGACGGGGTGGACCGCATCGCGGCCCCCGCGCGCGAGGCCGGTCTCGATGTGCAGTTCTCCGGTGCGGTGTACCCAGGCTTCACGGCCGAGATCCCGCACACCCCGGAGCTTCTCGGCATCGTCGCGGCACTCGTCATCCTGCTGATCACCTTCGGCTCGGTGGTCGCCGCCGGGCTGCCCATCATTACGGCGTTGGTGGGTGTCGGTATCGGGCTCACCGGGATTCTGGGGGTGGCCGCCTTCGTCGACGTGCCCTCGGCCGCGACATCGCTGGCCCTGATGCTCGGTCTGTCCTGTGGCATCGATTACGCGCTGTTCATCCTGTCGCGGCATCGGCACCATATCGTGCTGGGAATGGCTGCGGCGGAGGCGATTCCGCTGGCGGTGGGAACAGCGGGCAGTTCGGTGGTGTTCGCGGCGATAACGGTCATCATCGCGCTGTGCGGACTGACCGTGGCGGGCATCCCATTCCTCACCGTCATGGGTCTGACGGCCGCGGGCGCGGTGCTGGTGGCCATGCTCGTCGCGTTGACGCTGCTGCCCGCGCTGCTGGGTTTCGCCGGTGACACCGTCGCCAAGTTCATCTCACCGCCGCTGCATCCGGGCAAGGCGGAGGAGGTGGCGCGCATCGCCGCCTATGAGCCCGAGCGCACGGCCGGGCACGCGTGGGGACGTTTCGTCACCCGATTCCGAATTCCGGTGCTGGTCCTCGGTATTGCGATTCTCGTCGTTGCGGCTCTTCCGGCCACCCGCATGGACCTCGGGCTGCCCAGCGGTGCCACCCAGCCGGAGAAGAGCACCGCCCGCAAGGCCTACGACCTGGTCAGCCGCTCCTTCGGCCCCGGTTTCAACGGCCCTCTGCTGATGGTCACCGACCTGTCCAAGGCCACCGCCCCGGACGCCGCGCAAACACTGATCGGTCGACTGCAGCAGGAACCCGACGTCGCCGCCGTACAGCCCGCGGCCTCCGGAAACGGATTGGTGCTGATCCAGGTCATTCCCAAAACCGGCCCCAACGACTCCGCGACGACCGATCTGGTGAACCGGTTGCGTGACGACCGTGAGCGCATCGAAAGCGGTACCGGCGCAACGTATCTGGTCGGTGGTACGACGGCGGCCAATATCGACACCTCGAAGCGGCTGGCCGGAGCGCTGCCCATCTTCCTCGCGGTCGTCGTGGGTCTGGCGCTGCTATTGCTCACCATCGCCTTCCGCACGATTCTCGTCCCGCTGTCCTCGATCGTCGGCTTCATCCTCTCGGTGTTCGCCGCCCTCGGCGCACAGGTCGCGGTATTCCAATGGGGCTGGGGCGCAAGTCTTTTCGATGTCACCAAGGCGCAGACGCTGAGCTTCCTGCCGATCATCACATTGGCCATCATCTTCGGCCTGTCCAGCGACTATCAAATCTTCGTCGTCTCGCGGATCAAAGAGGAACACACCCGCACGGCCGATGCGATCGCCTCGGTGCAGAACGGCGTCGCGCACTCCGCGCGCGTCGTCACCGCCGCCGCGCTGATCATGTTCGGGGTGTTCGTCGCGTTCACCACCACCGATAATCCGATCGTCAAACCACTGGCGTTCACCCTGGCGATCGGCGTCCTGTTCGATGCCTTCATCGTCCGGCTGACCCTGGTGCCCGCGGTCATGGCCCTGATCGGGAACCGGATGTGGTACCACCCGCGCTGGTTCGCGCGCTACATCCCCGACCTCGATATCGAGGGCGCCGAACTCGAACGCCGATTCGCCCACGACACCGAAGCCGAAGTGCCGCAGGGTGTTACCGAACCGGCATGACGCTCGTTCGTGCACGGCGACGATGCGGCGATCCCGAATCACCGCAACCCGACCGCTCGACGGTATGAGCGTGTCCCGCCGTGAGAACCACTGCCTGATCACGGCCGAAACCCCGGCGATGCCAGCAATTCGCGCAGGTGCTCGTGCGCACCGAAGCCGAGTGCGTTCGGTCGAACCCCCTGGTCGGTTATCGTGCCGCCGCGCCTGCGGATTCTGAATGTTGGTCGCCACGGGCTATTTGGAGTCGATGCGAGAGTGTATCGAGCAACTCCAGTGATGGAATGAGCTTCGCTGCCCAACCCGGATCGGGGTCCGGCAGCGGTGGCCCCTTGTGAATATGAGTGTCGATGGCGACAAGTCTCTGAGTGATCTCGGCGATGATGTCGGCCAAAGTGGGCCTGCGAGTCAAGTATACGAACCTGCCGCAGCCGGCCGGCGAGTCGCCGTATTGGGGGTCGTCGTAAGTGGCGGTGTCGTGGGCATCGGAGTAATCGAATGCTTCCCGCACGCTGATCAGCCCGTCGCGGTTGTCGTCAGGGTCCGCCGACAAATCCCCGCCGTATGCCGTGGCGGAATTCAGGGCCCGCCGTTCAACAGTAGCGGTGCTTCAGGATCGACGGCCGCGTATGCCTGGACTGGAGTTATGAAGACGGTCCGTTTCGCCACAACTTCGCGTTCGAACACCTCGTTGTCGACGATCAGAACTTGTTCATCGACGAGCATCCGAATCAGAAGCAGGGGCAGTTCCGTGCAATCGACGATCCGTGTGACGATCCCCGCGGCGGCCTTGTATCGCTGTTCGATGCTAAGGCCCTTCGACTCGACCTCTTTGTCATCACCGTGTACGACATCGCCGTACAGCCACGCGTACGTGAGGTCCTGATCTGAGGCGGCACCCCGATCCGTCACGATGAAGTACGCCTGGGCGGACTCGTCACGTGTGGCCACCACCGCCCACAGCTTGTGCCAGTCTTCGATCGGCAGGATGTAATCGGGAAAGGATGCCGCAGGTACACGCGCAGCGATAGAGTCGAGAACCCTGGAGTCGTACAGTTCTTCGCTCTTGAGAATGAGCGGGCGAATCCGGGCAGCAAGGGATTCAAGCAGCTCCTCTTCCGGAAACTCCTCACGATGGACGTAGGTGACTTCACCGGTCTGATGGTCAAGTGTCACTGTGACATTCATCTGACCAGCGTGCAGCTTCTCCAGGAGTTCCTTCTGCTCGCGCCATAGCGAATGGGCCGTGATCCGGCGTGCACGAAGCACGAATGCCTTCAATCGCTGTTCATGAGTGAAGCTCTGGCGCTTCGGTTTGCCCACAGAGGGGAATCGCAGCCTCCCAGGCTGCTGCTCGCGCGGGCTTCTGCTGCAGTAGGCGCTATGGGCGGTTCGAATGGCCGGGTTTCTCCGTGTCTGACCTCCAATAAGGACCGCTTCCAGTCGTTCTGTCTGTCTGCAGCGCACGAGGTCACTGCCCCCAAGGATGTAACGTCGACAGGCCTTCCTGCGATTGGCGAGCTCGAGCTGCGAGTTTGGAGAATCCACACAACCTGCCTCTGCGAAGTCCGTTGGACACCGCCTGACGTAAGCGGCAATGCCGGAGTTAACTGGGCTACGACGTGATTCGGTTCAGGGCGGCGAAGAGTGGCTCAACCGAATCCGCAACTGGGAAACAACGAACAAATGAGATATTGGCCATGGCAGACGGGTTGCTATTCGTATTGTTCGCCGATAGCTGGGCAACGAATCTAACCCAGGCGCAAGTCGCTTCCTTGACTGTTGAAACTCGGCAAACCGAACTGACGTTTCGAGTAAAGACTGTGATCGGTGGCTGAATTTTAAGGCTGGTAAATAAGAGCGTCCATCAACTCGTGCCAAACCACTTCCCGCATTCATGTCGGGGCGATCAAAGGAGTAGCATGACCATGCCGGGATTTCCCGCCGAGCGGAACGATGAATCGCCACCGCGTCCTATCGTGCACCCATTACTTGCGCTGGCTGTGAGCGTTCTGCTGGCTGCAGCAACCGGGCTGCTGGTCGATTGGACTGCCGCAGTAACGGTGTTCGTCACCACCGTCGGCCTGCTCGGGGTACAGAAGGCACATAGCCGCCGCCTTCCTCGGGGCGAACGATGAGACGCAGTTGCGATCCGCCAAGATGTATACGCTATCCGATACCGGGTCGCGAGGACGGCGAGTCTGGACATCCCCCTCGAGGCCCAGTGGATACCTGGCGTGCTCTACGCCTGGGCGCGAATACGGCTCGGACGCGACCCGGTTTGGTACGCCGACGTGGCAATCGATTACCGAAGTCATTCCGTTGTCACCGCAGTGACACTGCGCAAATGGGTGCCATGGGATGCCGTCAGACCGCCCGAACCAGACGAATTGCAAACCCGACAAACCCGCCGGTAGACAGTTCATGCGGCCGGATGCGGACGGTCGGCTACGTATGCCTCAATTCGGGACCGTTTTCGACGGCAAGAGGATCGGTGCGAGTCGATTCCATCGCTTGCGCTCTAGTGCAGCCGTAAGATTGCTCCAGAAGATCTGCATCTGTCGGCCGTGTGCTCTGTCTGCTGCTACTCGCTAAGGAGAACCGCGATGGATTACCCTGATGCGCTTGGCTCGGTATGGTACGAGACCGAAGTGGACGGCTGGCAGGGCAAATGGACCCGCATAGCCGGTACAAACGAGTTCAGCGCCGAATTTACCCATCCGTCAGGGCAGCGCATTGGAGGCCGACTGAGTATTAGGGTGGACGGCCGCACAGTTCGTATCCATCGGGAGAACCCTGGAACATGGGGGACGTGCGAGTATCTGGGGACTCTGTCGCCCGATCTCAAGACAGTCAGCGGCAATTACCATTGCACCGACCAAAACAACCAACCGACTCCGACCTATGCTTGGAGTGCTCGTATCGAGTAGTGCCCTGCACCAGAGATCGGCTGTATAAGGCGTCGCTGCCAATGTGCAACCTTTCCACTCTCGACCTCGCCGATCTCGACCTCAGCGGTACAGACCTGGGCGGTGCGAAGCTGGCCCGCGCGAATCTGACCGATGCGAAACTGGCCGACGCGAACCTGCGTGGTGCGACTTTCCGCAGAATTGTCCAGCGCCGGGCTGTTCCGCGCGGATCTGACCAAAAGAGGCGACTGGGAAAGGTCAGGCCTCACGATCTACGGCACACCTACGCGGGCCGCCACGTACGCGGCGGGGTGCCGATCCAGCAGGTGCAAAAGCTGCTCGGGCACGCGTCGCTGCGGACGACGCAGCGGTACGCGAGCCTGGGTGATAGCCAGTGGGAGAGCGTACGTGGCGTGCTGGGTTAGCGGCTCCCGTCTATACGGGACTGCGCTCGCAGACCCCCTGATGCGGTGGCGTATAGGAGCTTTCAACGATACGTCGCGCATGCACAGCTCTGGTCCTGATCGACCAGGTGGTGAGCCAGGCTAGCACCCAGAGGGCTGGGGGCGAATCACTACAGTGCTTTGTCTGTCGAGGCAAACCTTAGTCCACTTTCGGTTGGTGTCGAGGCCGTCATGCCCTGACATAGGCCGCGACGAACACACGTCCTGTGGGATAATCGAAAGAATGTTCGATGAGACGCTGACGGTGGGTGAGGCTGTCACCTAATGGACGGATACTCATGGGCGCGGTGTCGAGCCCGAGGATCCTGCAGCGGTTCGTCGCACCGGCATCATCGCCCAGGTGCACCGCAGTCCGAGCGATGCCAGCCGGGTCGTGGCATACAGTGTCGTCTGTCGCAACACCCTGGGCGAATACCTCGTGACCCTCCGGCCCAACTATCGCCACCGGCCCACACGGGCGGAGTAAGCGTTTCCCGCCTTCGTCTGTGTCGGTGGTACGTGGAAGTCGGGCTGCCCGTGCGGAACGTGCATGCGGACGAACCGCCGAACCGGAGCATGGACGAACTCGCAAAGCCCGCCGGTTTTCGACATTACGTACTCTTCGGTTCGTGCTTTCCTGTTTGTCGGTAGGCGTAGCTAGGCTGCTGGGGTTGCCGGTTTTGAGGGAGGAAGAAGCGTGGCGGATAAAAAGATCGTTTTCGTGGCATTCGCGATCGAGGACGAGCGACAGAGGGATTTCCTCAAAGGTCAATCACTGAGTCCTCGCGCTCCGTACGAGTTCATTGACTTGTCGGTGAAGGAGGCGTATGTGAGCGACTGGAAAGACAAGGTGCGCACGCGCATCAAGAGGTCTCACGGCGTGATCGTGCTCGTGAGTAAGAACTCGCTCGATTCCACTGGGCAGGAGTGGGAGATCCAGTGCGCCCGTGAAGAGGGGAAGAAGATACGGGGCATTTGGGCGTACTCGGATGATCGGACGAATCTTCCCGGCGTTCCTACTTATACCTGGAGCGACAAGAACATTAGCGACTTCATCGACTCGCTGTAGGGGAGAGAAGTGCGGAAGGCCCTCATCGTCGGGATTGACTACTACGAATACGGCGATGATCTGTCAGGCTGTGTTGCCGACGCTCTCGCCGTGAAAGGGGTACTTGAGCGGAACGCTGACGGCGGCTTGAACTTTCCCTCACCGAGGGTTCTCATCGCCCCTCGGGCAGAGCAGCCGGTGACCCGGAGGCAGCTTAAAGATGCTGTCGAAGCCCTTTTCGAGGATGATTCCGACATCGCGTTGTTTTACTTCGCTGGGCACGGATCTGTCGATTCCACAGGCGGTTTCCTGTGCGCCAGTGATACGGAGGACGCCGATGCGGGCCTTTCGCTTAACGATGTCATGAGTTTCGCTAACAGATCCAAGGCGAAGAACAAGATCATTATTCTCGACAGTTGTCATGGTGGAATTGCTGGGGGCAGCTCCCGTGACCCTAACGTCGGCGAGCTTCAAGAGGGAGTCACGATCATGACTGCGTCGACGAAGGATCAGTACTCAATGGAAGTCCCTGGGGGTGGGTCTGGTGTCTTCACGAACCTGCTTGTCGACGCGCTCAGCGGCAGTGCCGCGAATCTCGTCGGCTCTATCACCCCGGGCAGCGTGTATGCGCACATCGATCAGTCGCTCGGCCCGTGGGAGCAGAGGCCCGTATTCAAGACCAACGTCAAGACCTTCGTCTCGCTCAAGGAGGCCAAGCCGCCGATCGCGTTGGAGCACCTGCGTTCTCTCACGACGCATTTTCCAACCCCTGACTACAAGTTCCCTCTGGATCCCACATACGAACCGTTCAGGTCCAACGACGACCTGGCGAATCCCGACATCCCCGATCCTGATGAGAACAACACCGCGACGTTCGCTGTCTTGCAGAAGCTCGTTCATGTGAATCTGGTTCGCCCGGTGGATGAGGAGCACATGTGGTACGCCGCGATGGGCTCGAAAGCCTGTGAGCTGACGGCTTTGGGACAGCATTACTGGAATCTCGTTGCGCGTGATCGTATTTGAGCCATGGCTATTGACTGGCAGCGAGGTCGGGATGTGCTTCGCTCTTCTGAACTGATGGAACGCCTGGCATCGCTGGAGCACGAGCGATGGTCGCACTGGCAGGAGTATGTGCACTCACGGTGTACGTCTGGCACCGACGGGTCGTTGATAATCCCCGCGGAGTTGGTCGAGCGCTGGACCAGGCAACTGTCAACCCCGTACGAGGATCTGCCTGATCACCAGCGGGAAAGTGACCGTGAGCAGGTGCGCCGATACTTGCCTATCATCGAGGATGCGCTGAACACCCAGCCGCCGGAGTGAAAGCGGAATAAGTCGTCGGCTCGCCGGGAGGTGTGTCGCGCGACACGCTGAGATGTGGGTAACACATCTCCGTCACCCTGGTATGCAACCGTTGGGCCGAAACCTGGCCTCGCGGTTGTATTTTGCGGCCCGCTTCGGGCCGGGTGTCAGCTTGGTGGATATCGTGTGTCCGCCTGAAATCTGATCCGCGGCGTATCGTGACGCGAGCGGATCGAATGCGAGGGAGGGCATCGCATGAATGAGGCCGCCACGGCGCCGATGTCGATCTCGCCACCGCACGCACGGTGCTCGCCGATATCGCCGCTCACCTCAGCACGCACGCAGCGCCCTGGCCGCTGAAGTTCTTTGGGCATTGTGCCGGTGAGCGCTCGGCCGAAGACGGAGCGCACTACTCGCGATCATTTGCTGTGTCCGGGTGTGGCGCTTTGCGCTTGAGAGAAGACATCGACTTGCGCTTGAGGGAAGACTCGGACTGTTGCCGCTGTTGGCTGAGCCTCCTGATTAGCTTCTCGGCCAGATCGGCGTCTTCATCGGTCAATTGCTCGAAGAGAGGGCCCAGCCGGAGAACTCGAGCAGAGATCTCCGTGTTCTGCTGCACTCCGTACCAATCCGCAGCGATCATGGCCCTGACCTGCCCCTCCGATGTGCCAAACAATTTCGCTATACCGCTCAGCGCGTCGGGGTCAGGTGGGCTGACCCTTCCGGCAGGACCTTTCCACGGCCCGTATTCGACAAGGTTCCTCCACCAGCCATGCGACCGCGCCCGGTCGCTCCGGTGGGCCATGTCCTGGTAGTCCATCGTTTGGGCAATCCGATTGGCGGCATCCCAAAAAGGAGTCTCTTGCATATCATCAGTATAGAACTCTTGAGATTCTGTCATCTGCACTATGGGGCTATGTGCGCTGAGGCTTACCTGTGACGCGCCATCGCGGATATGCGTGAGGCTCGCCGTCATGCATGGCGGCGTTTCGCGCCGTCTCACGGCCTCGACGGCGGCCGTGGCACAGCGGCAGTCCGGCAACCTCACAAACTTGCTTACACCCGCCCCAAGCCGATCAGCCGCGCACGAAGGTTCGCGCCGGATCGTAGAGGGCGCGATGCCATTTCACGACCGAACATTCCGCTGATGCAATCGAGCTCAGCGCGTGCCGACCGCGGCGGGCCAGATTCTGGTGTACTGCCGGATCGGTGCTAAGGGCGTCGAGTGTCGAGCCGCAGTTTGCGCAGCCACCGGCCATTGCAGTGCGGTCGCCGGTTGGATCGGCGCGGCGGATGATCGTCCTGGCGAGACCGTCTGCGACGCCGGATCGTTCGAGTAGATGTTTGACGAGCTTCCAGGAACTCTCGGTGTTAACCAGGAGTAGCAGGCGGTACTCCGCGGCGGGAAAGACGGGGAATACTCCTGCGACGCGGGCGGCGTCGTTTCCGCACTGCGTGCAGGCGCTGGCAAGCCCGAACGCGCGAAGCCAGACACGTGCGGCGGCCCCACGCGGTGGCTTATCGATCTGCACATCCGGCAGCGGCACGTCGGTGTGGCCATACACTCCGGTGAGGCTCACCATGTGTTGGCATCGGCCGCATGTCACAGTCCACGCGCCGGGTTCACCGCCGAGACACCCGCCGCCGTCGGCGACCGGTACTGAACACATATTGCAGGCTTTACCCCATCGGGCTTTGCCGCCGATTCTGGACATGTGCCACGCTCCCGTCGCATTCGTCTTGGATGCGTCGAGTGTCCTTTGGTGTACCGACAGAAAAGATTCCGTGTGAGGCGTCTGGGTAGTGCCTGCTCCACGTTTGCTCCACGAAATGAGCGTGGAGCAAACGATTCGTAGTGATAAAACCGCTGTCTAGCTCAATCTTCTTCGGTGGGCGCAGAGGGGTTCGAACCCCCGACCGCTGGTGTGTAAAAGCGCACCACAACGTCCAGCCGGTACCACCCCGTCCATCCCGTCCAGGTCAGAGGCTGTCTACCGTCCAGCGAGTATCGCCGTGTCCGGCCCGTATCTGCTTGTCTTGGCAAGGTCTTGGCAAGTTCGGGGATTCGCCGATCATGCCTCGGACCTGCGCATAGCCGACCTGTTCGGCAACATCGATGCGCCGCCCGGCATCGCTCATACGGGCACGACGCCTACGCGCTGGGCCAGCTTGCCCAGGTCCCCGGTCGTCAGGTCCCGCCGCGCCGTGCGCATCATGTGGCCGACCAGTTCGCGGACGTGCGTCATCTGGCGGACGTGCTGGGGCGCAGCGTGTTCGGCCCGCAGGAGGGCGTAGAGCGAGCCCTGATAGTCCCGCTTCATGGCGTGCGCCCGGCCGATCTCCACGAAGTACTGAGCCCGCCGCCCCTCCGCCGGGAGCGCATCCGGGGTGAGGGTCGGCGCGAGCGCGAGCACCTGGCCCGGCTCCCGGCGCTCCATGGCCGCGCTCATCCGCCACAGCTGGACATTCGCCGGGCCGAACGTGGGATTGCGCAGGATCGACGTACCGGCCGGGGCGTCGGCCAGGCGGCCCGCCGTCTCCGCCGCCTCGGTCAGGTGCGGCTCCGGGTCTCCGCCCATGGCGGCCGTGACCAGGGAGGCTTGAAGGTGGAGCATCCCCAGGCCCTCGATCTCCCCCACGGTGCACACGTCCGGCGCGATCTCCGCCGCCGTCCCTTCGGCGTGGGTCAGGGCGGCAGGCAGGGAGCCCGGCCGGGACAAGAGCACCTGACTCCGGGCGAAGGCGGTAGCGGCCAGCGCCGCCGTGCCGCCGATGTTGCGGGCGGCGCTCTCGGCCTCCTGCGCCGCCGTCCAGGACAGGGCACCGTAGCCCCGGGCCTTCAGCGCCGCCGCCGAGGTGTGGGCAACCATGCTCAGCACGTCCCAGGCCCGGTCTCGGTCGGTCGGTCCGCCGTCGCGGATATGGCGGTAGCAGTCGGTCAGCATCGGCGCGAGCATCGGACCGAGCGTGGCGTAATCGCACGCGATCCGCAGTGCCGCTGTCCGTTTGGCCTCCGCCGTCAGAACGTCCAGGGTGCGCGCCGGGGCGGTGTGAGTGGTATTGCCCTGGGTCCACAGCGCCACTTCGATATCCGGGACGGCGGTGTGGAACCCGGCGACGGCCGGGTCCATCCGGTCTTGCTCGTGTCCGGTCAGGTCCCCCAAGGTGACGCCGAGCGCCGCAGCCAGCGCGAGCAGCGTTCGGCGCGAGTCGATCGGCCGTTCGCCGTTCTCGTACTTGGCAATAGCGCCACGAGACAACCCCGCCCGGTCGGCTAGCACCTGCTGAGAGATGCCCCGCCGCGCTCGGATCGCGCGGACCCGTTGCCCGATGTACCGGTCTTCGTGCTGGTCGTCGCTCACGTGCGCGCCCTCCGTTGCTGGCCGTGAATACCCGCTCAACGGGCATTGTCCCACGGTGGGACAGCGCGCGGTGTCTGCGCTGCCAGGCTCCTGTACAGCCCCGCCGCCGGGTCGGCGCGAAGCCCTCGGCGGTGGGTGCCTACCAACTGGACAGCGGAAGGCGCAGGGGAATGGAAGCGCTCGCGTGGTTAGACCCGACATCACCAACGTCGGAATGGGACGAGGCCCAGATTCGGCGTTTGGCGCGGCGATTGGGCTACGTGCTGCACTGGGCCGACGCGGGTTCGGTGCTCGGTCTGGTCGAACAGGCCGCCGGGCTAGGCGTCGACGTGGTGCTGTTGCCGTCCTCGGCGCACCTGGACGCGCAAACCCTGAATCGACTTATGGGGTTTGCCGATGTCGAATGCGCTTGCCCGCGTGAGTCTTTCGCCCGATGGTCCGTGCTGGGTGGGGTGCACCGATGATCGCGCTCGGGTGGGTGATCGTGTTCGGCTTGCCCCTGACCGTGGTGTTTGCGGCGATCTTCTGGCCCGAGCGCACACCGGAGGACCGCACTGTGTGGGCGATCAGACGTCGGGTCGATCAGGAGCGCGACGACGACGCGTCGTCTACCCGAGGACCCAGGTATTCGCGCTCAGCAACTATTTGGAATCGGGCCACGCGTAACCCGGCGATGTCGTCGTTGGACCTGCCTCGGGTTGCCGGGACAGGTCAATCCGCACCGCCCCTGTCCGCACCGCTAACGCCATCCCAGGTGCCCGCACCGGATGAGCCCGGGGGGGACCCTCGCACCGCGCAGCTGACAGCGGCGAACGCCTCGCCCCAGCAAACACCGTTTGGGCCGACCATTCATCTTCGGTGCGGATGTGGAACCGGTGTGGGAGTTGGCTTCCTGTGGGTTGGCATTGAACCCGGCCAGGGGGTGTGCTCAGTGACCGGTACCCGCAGCCGTGCGGGCGGTGTCGTGGGCTGAGTCGCGGCGCGGGCACAGCGTTTCGCCGGGGGGCTGGGAACAACAGGTGCTGACCGCATCCGGGTACCCGGCACACGTCGGCAACAGTATCGGCCGGGGGTAGGTTGCGCAGCTCGCACGTGATGCGGTGTCGCATGGGCGGCCCTGTTCGGCGACGAAACCGAGGCGACCGGAACCTAGTTCGCCGACCCGTTGGCAAGTTCTACGCAAGATCAGCTTGCGCGGAGGGTCACATGAGGGGGACGGGGTGGACGGAAATAGGCGGTTACCAGCCATTTCCTTGGTGGGCGCAGAGGGGTTCGAACCCCCGACCGCTGGTGTGTAAAACCAGAGCTCTACCACTGAGCTATACGCCCGGGATCCGTCGGTGGGATTACCGACGGGCCGGTCTAGGACTCTAGCGCGGCGAGCGCTTTCTCCCAAGCCGCCTGGTCACGGGGCTCGCCGGGGCCGTTCATTTCGGCGAAACGGATGACGCCGTCGCGGTCCACGACGAAAGTGCCGCGGTTGGGGTAGCCGGATTTTTGGTTGAAGACGCCGTAGGACTGGGCGACGGCGCCGTGCGGCCAGAAGTCGGACAGCAGCGGGAAGATGTAGCCCTGTTCGGCGGCCCAGATCTTGTGGGTGGGCGGCGGGCCGACCGAGATGGCGAGTATCTCCGCGTCATCGTTCTGGAACTTGGGCAGCTCGTCACGCACCTTGCACAGCTCGCCCTGGCAAATCCCGGTGAAGGCGAGCGGATAGAACACGAGCAGCACGTTCTTCTTGCCGCGGTAGTTCGAAAGCGTGACGTCTTGGTTGTTCTGGTCCTTGAGCGTGAAATCCGGCGCGACAGTGCCGATTTCCAGCGGACCAACCTCGAGTGGCATCACTGATCCTCCATCGTGTCGGGCTGCACCGGGCGGTGGGAACACCGCCCGGCGAAACCATAGCGAAAGCGGTCAGCGCTGTTTCGAGGGTGCCTTGGGCTGCACGAGGCGGCTGCCGGACCAGGCACCGAGGCTGATCGCCGACGTCTGCGTCAGACCCGCGGTGGGCGCCGCTTCGGCGATATCGCTCGGATCGACATGACCAGGTTGCCCGGTCTTGGGGGTGAGTACCCAGATGAAGCCTTCGTCGGCCAGCGGGCTGATGACTTCCATCAGCTCATCCGCCAGATCGCCGTCGCCTTCACGCCACCACAGCAGTACGGCGTCGACGACCTCGTCGGAGTCTTCGTCGACCATCTCCCCGCCGCTGGCCTCTTCGACGTCGGCCCGCAGGTCGTCATCGGTGTCCTCGTCCCAGCCCAGCTCCTGGACAACCATGCCGTGTGTAATGCCAAGCTTCTGAGCGTAATTCTGCGCGTCCGCCGCGGCGACCACGGTGGTGTCCTCCTCAACTCCAGACAATAGTTAGTTGCAAGCGAACATGGTTATCGCCTCGAGCGCAAGCTGATCGGAGGAAATACCCACGGAATGTCGCATGACAACCTCGTGTGATTGACCGATTATCGCCACCCGCACTCGGTTCGTGGGATGAATCAGCGTTTCGGGCATGCGTCCTTGACCGCGTTGCGCGCGTCGTTGACCCGTTTGCTGGCCTCGTTGAGCGCGCCGACCGGTGCGGTGTAGGTCATTTTGCGGGTTTCGGCGGCCAGCTGCCGAGCGGCGGCGACGTATTCGGTGAATTTGGCCTGCAGGTCGGCCGGTAGTGCGCCGTTGGCGCCGTTCACGCCGGTCTCGACCTTGGTCGCGGCGTCCTCGAGCGTCTTGGCCGCGGTATCGCGCTTGGCGTTGTAGTCCGGCGCGTTCGCATCGTGGGCATCCACGAACTCGTTGTACTTCGAGACGCCGACGCCTGTGGTTGTGGGGAATTGACCACAGTTGTCGTTGATCGCCTGCGCCTGTGCCGCGGCCTTGCGCGAGGAGGTGGCCGCCGCGGAGGACGAGGCCGCCTCGGTCTTATAGGCGGCTAGTTCCGAGGCATTCGGATTGGCAACTCCGTCAACGTGTTTCGCACACCCGGCGACGGTAAGGCCGATCACGACCGCCGCTGCCGCGCACACCGCTCCGAACCCGCGTGGGTCCAGCACCTTCATCGTCCTCCCGGCTCCTCTTTATCGTCGGCGGTACTCGACTCACGTTCCCTGCGGAACCGTACTGTAGATGCCCCTGACATGATGACCTGGGCCACATCTTCCGCAAGGATGGAGGTGCGCCCGAACCTAACGTAGACGGGTGGTCCGCCAACCAAGCGTGCCCATCCGGGGAAACAGACGCCTATCAGCTTGTCCACCCCTGTACGAGGAGCAGATTTGACCGACCTGATCCACTCTTCCGCACCAGCGAAATCCGCTGGTACCAACGCCGCGCCCGGTGATCCGAACGGATCGCACGTGCCGCCGACCGGCGGGCGGGTGCGGGTGATCCGCGAAGGGGTGGCGTCCTACCTACCGGACATCGACCCGGAGGAAACCTCCGAATGGCTCGAATCGTTCGATGACATGCTCGACCGGGAAGGTCCGGGCCGCGCTCGTTACCTCATGCTCCGGCTGTTGGAACGCGCCGGTGAGCGTAGGGTCGCCATTCCATCGCTGACCTCCACCGACTACGTCAACACCATTCCGACCGAGAACGAGCCGTGGTTCCCCGGCGACGAAGAGGTGGAGCGACGCTTCCGGGCCTGGATCCGCTGGAACGCGGCGATCATGGTGCATCGGGCGCAGCGTCCCGGAATCGGTGTCGGCGGCCATATTTCGACCTACGCGTCCTCGGCGGCGCTCTACGAGGTCGGCTTCAACCACTTCTTCCGCGGCAAGGACCATTCCGGCGGCGGCGATTCGATCTTCATCCAGGGGCACGCGTCGCCGGGCATCTATGCCCGCGCGTTCCTAGAGGGCCGGTTGAGCACCGACCGGATGGACGGCTTCCGGCAGGAGTACAGCCACGGGGGTCCGGGCCACGGCCTGCCGTCGTACCCGCATCCGCGGTTGCTGAACGACTTCTGGGAGTTCCCGACGGTGTCCATGGGCCTGGGCCCGATGAACGCCATCTACCAGGCGCGGTTCAACCACTACCTGCACGACCGCGGCATCAAGGACACCTCCGATCAGCACGTCTGGGCCTTCCTCGGCGACGGCGAGATGGACGAGCCGGAGTCGCGCGGCCTGATCCAGGTGGCCGCGAACGAGGGCCTGGACAACCTCACCTTCGTGATCAACTGCAACCTGCAGCGTCTCGACGGCCCGGTGCGCGGCAACGGCAAGATCATCCAGGAGCTGGAGTCGTTCTTCCGCGGCGCGGGCTGGAACGTCATCAAGGTCATCTGGGGTCGTGAGTGGGACGCGCTGCTCGGCGCCGACCGCGACGGCGCGCTGGTGAACCTGATGAACAGCACCCCCGACGGCGATTACCAGACCTACAAGGCCAATGACGGCGCCTACGTCCGCGACCACTTCTTCGGCCGCGACCCGCGCACCAAGGCCCTGGTCCAGGATCTCTCGGATCAGGAGATCTGGAACCTCAAGCGCGGCGGTCACGACTACCGCAAGGTCTACGCCGCCTACGCGGCCGCGATGGCGCACAAGGGTCAGCCGACGGTGATCCTGGCCAAGACCATCAAGGGCTACACCCTCGGCAAGCACTTCGAGGGCCGCAATGCCACGCACCAGATGAAGAAGCTGACCCTGCAGGACCTCAAGGACTTCCGTGACCTGCAGCGGATTCCGATCTCCGACGCCGAGTTGGAGAAGGATCCGTATCTGCCCCCGTACTACCACCCGGGTATGCAGGCGCGCGAAATCCAGTACATGCTCGATCGCCGCAAGGCGCTCGGCGGCTTCCTGCCCGAACGGCGCGCGGCGGCGAAGCCGCTGCAACTGCCGGGCGATGAGGCGTACCGGTCGGTGCGCAAGGGTTCCGGTAAGCAGAACGTGGCCACCACCATGGCCCTGGTGCGGCTCATGAAGGAGCTGCTGCGGGACAAGGAGATCGGCAAGCGGATCGTGCCGATCATTCCGGACGAGGCCCGCACCTTCGGTATGGACTCGTGGTTCCCTTCGTTGAAGATCTACAACCGCAACGGGCAGTTGTACACCTCCGTCGACGCGGAATTGATGCTTGCCTACAAAGAGAGTGCTGTCGGGCAGATTCTGCACGAGGGCATCAACGAGGCCGGTTCGACCGCGTCGTTCACGGCGGCGGGCACCTCCTACGCCACCCACGGCGAGCCGATGATCCCGCTCTACATCTTCTACTCGATGTTCGGCTTCCAGCGCACCGGCGATGGATTGTGGGCCGCCGCGGATCAATTGGCGCGCGGTTTCGTACTCGGCGCTACCGCCGGGCGAACCACGCTGACCGGTGAGGGTCTGCAGCACAACGACGGCCATTCGCTGCTGCTCGCCTCCACCAATCCGGCCGTCGTCACCTACGATCCCGCGTTCTCCTTCGAGATCGCGCACATCGTGCGTGACGGCCTGCGCCGGATGTACGGCGGCGGCACGCCGCAGCCCGGTCCGGGCGCACTGCCCGGCACGCATCCGCACGGGTCCGCGGGTGAGTTCGGCGGCGAGGACGTCTTCTACTACATCACCCTCTACAACGAGCCGTATGTACAGCCCGCCGAGCCCGACGATCTCGATATCGCCGGACTGCTCAAGGGCATCTATCTGTACAAGCGCGGCGGCGAGGGCAGTGTGCGCGCGCAGATCCTGGTCTCGGGCGTCACGGTGCCCGATGGCGTGCGGGCCCAGGCGCTGCTCGCCGAGGAGTGGGGCGTGCAGGCCGATGTCTGGTCGGTGACCTCATGGGGTGAGCTCCGTAAGGAGGCCCTGGACAAGGAGATCGCTCAGCTGCGCAATCCGGGTACCGACGCCGGGGTTCCGTATGTCACCCAGGCACTGGCCCGGGTCGATGGTCCGTATGTGGCCGCGACGGACTGGATGCGTGCGGTGCCGGACCAGGTCCGCAAGTGGGTGCCCGGCGACTTCACCACGCTCGGCACGGATGGTTTCGGTTTCTCCGATACCCGTCCCGCCGCGCGCCGGGTCTACAACGTCGACGCGCAATCGATCGTGGTCGCCGCCCTGGCCGCACTGGCACGGACCGGCAAGATCGACCCCGCGAAGGCCACCGAGGCGGCGGCCAAGTACCGCATCGATGATGTCGACGCCGCGCCGAAGTCGGCTCCCGGCACCGAAGACGAACTCGCATAGCGGACGATTGGATGGTGGAACGTAAACCGCCGCGGCCGCGTCGGATCTCCGAAGGCTCCTCCGAGCACGAGGTGTATCTGCCGACGGGCGCACTCTCCCCGAACCGGCAAACCCGTGACCCGCTGCCGGACACGCTGCTCAAACGCGTGAAGCAGTTCTCCGGACGCCTCTCCACCGAGGCGGTCGGGTCCATGCAGGATCGGTTGCCGTTCTTCGCCGATCTGGACGCCGCGCAGCGCGCGGGTGTGCAGATGCTGGTGCAGACCGCGGTGGTGAACTTCCTGGAATGGCTGCAGGATCCGGAAAGCGATATCCGGTTCAGCCTGGATGCCTTCCAAGTGATCCCACAGGATCTGGCGCGGCGGCTGACGCTGCGCCAGACCGTGGACATGGTCCGCGTGGCCATGGAGTTCTTCGAACAATGGCTGCCCGCGCTCGCGCGCAACGACCGGCAGCTGGTCGCGCTCACCGAGGCGGTGCTGCGATACGGGCGTGAGCTCGGCTTCGCGGCCGCCTCGGTGTACGCGAGCGCCGCGGAATCCCGTGGCGCGTGGGATACCCGACTGGAGGCGCTGGTCGTCGACGCCGTAGTGCGCGGCGATTCCGGTCCGGACATGCTCTCGCGGGCCGCGACATTGAACTGGGATGCCACCGCGCCGGCGACGGTGCTGGTCGGCACCCCGCCGGGGGATCAGGGCGTATCGATGGTCGGTTCCGTGCACACCATCGCCGCGCGGCACGGCCGCGCGGCGCTGGCCGTTGTCCAGGGCTCGCGACTGGTCATGGTGGTCAGCGGAAATCTCGGCGATACCTCTTATGCCTCACCGTTTCTCGCGGATCTGCTGGCCGAGGTGTTCTCCGACGGTCCGGTGGTGATCGGCCCGACCATGCGGACCCTCGGCGCGGCGCATGCCAGCGCGGTGGAGGCACTGGCCGGAATGGAGGCGGTGGTCGGCTGGCGTGGGGCCCCGCGACCGGTGCACGCGGCGGAGTTGCTTCCCGAGCGCGCACTGCTGGGCGATCGAGCTGCGATCGACGCGTTGAACGAGTATCTTGTCCTTCCGTTGGCCGCCGCGGGTTCCTCGCTGGCGGACACTCTAGAGGCCTATCTGGACTGTGGTGGCGCTGTCGAGACGTGTGCCCGGCAGCTGTACGTTCATCCAAATACGGTTCGCTATCGCCTCAAGCGGATAGCCGAGATCACGGGCCGCGATCCGATGAATCCGAGGGATGCCTATGTACTCCGGATCGCCGCAACCGTGGGTCGTTTGACACGAACCCGTAACGAACCGTCAACACCTGTCCCAGAGGTCACTCAATTCTCGATGGGTAACGAAGGGCTGTAACGGATCCGGCGAACCGGTCGATCGGGACGCCCCACATGGGATTTTGTGGGACCCCCACAAAAGCGAGCAAAAAGGTTCATTCGCGTCGACATCTCGTGCGGCGCACCTCACAGTGTTCTCTTAGAGGTGTGATCGCGTTGTTCGCCCCTGGACAGGGGTCCCAGACACCCGGCATGCTCGCGCCTTGGCTCGACCTTCCTGGCGCGAACGATCGCCTCGCCATCTGGTCCAAGGCCTCCGGCCTGGATCTGCTCCGTCTCGGCACCACCGCGACGGCGGAGGAGATCACCGACACCGCCGTGACCCAACCACTCGTCGTGGCCGCGGCCCTGCTGGCATATGCCGAAATCGAGCCGGAGTCGCTGCCGGCCACTACCATCGTCGCTGGACATTCGGTCGGTGAGCTCGCCGCCGCCGCGGTCGCCGGAGTCATCTCCGCCGACGAAGCGGTGACCTTGGCCGCCATCCGCGGTGCGGAAATGGCCAAGGCGTGCGCGCTGGAACCGACCGGCATGTCAGCGGTGCTCGGTGGCGATGAGGCCGCCGTGCTCGCGCGGCTCGAAGAGCTCGACCTGGTCCCGGCCAACCGCAACGCAGCGGGGCAGATCGTGGCCGCCGGACGTTTGACCGCCCTGGCGGAACTCGCCGCGAACCCGCCCGAGAAGGCGCGGGTGCGTGCGCTGCCCGTCGCGGGGGCTTTCCACACCGCGTTCATGGCCCCGGCCCAGGACGCTGTGACGGATGCCATAGCCAAGATCACGCCGAACGAGCCGACCCGGACCCTGCTTTCGAACTTCGACGGCAAGCCGGTCGCCTCGGGCGCCGATGCGGTCGCTAAGCTCGCGGCGCAGGTCACCCGGCCCGTCCGGTGGGATCTGTGCACCGAAACCGTGCGACAGGCGGCGGTTTCGGCCGTGGCGGAGCTGCCACCGGCGGGCACGCTCGTCGGTATCGCAAAACGGGAGATGAAGGGCACGCCAACCCTGGCCCTGAAGACCCCTGAAGACCTCCCCGCGTTGGCCGGGTTCACCACTTCCGGCTAGCTTTCCCCCCGGCGATTGTGTAACCAAATGCACGATCGTGACCGAGCAGGCGGTAACCATCGGCTCGCTCGATTCGAAAAACAACAGTGAAGCCCTACAAAGTAGATAAGAAGGGAGCCACGAAGTGGCCGCTCTGACCCAGGAACAAATCGTCGAGGAACTCGGCAAGATCATCGAAGAGGTGACCGGTATCGAGCCCTCCGAGGTGACGATCGAGAAGTCCTTTGTCGATGACCTGGACATCGACTCGCTGTCCATGGTCGAGATCGCGGTTCAGACCGAGGACAAGTACGGCGTGAAGATCCCGGACGAGGATCTGGCCAGCCTGAAGACGGTCGGCGACGCTGTCGCCTACATCCAGAAGCTCGAGGCCGAGAACGCTGAGGCGGCCGCTGAGCTCAAGGCCAAGTTCGACGCCGAGTAGGGCCGACACCGTGACCACTCCTTCCACCTTGAACGGGAACTTCCCCAACGTCGTCGTTACAAGTATGGCGGCGACCACGTCGATCGCTGGTGATGTCGATGCGACGTGGAAGGGACTCCTCAACGGCGAGAGCGGTATCGACGTTCTCGAGGATTCCTTCGTCGAGGAGTACGACCTTCCGGTCCGCATCGGCGGCCACCTGAAGGTCAAGCCCGAGACCCTGCTGAGCCGTGTCGAATGTCGGCGCATGGCCTACGTCGAGCAGCTCGCGACCGTTCTCGGTCGTGAGGTCTGGCAGAACGCGGGCAGCCCCGAGGTCGATCCGGAGCGTCTGGGTGTGGCGATCGGTACCGGACTCGGGGGCGGTGACGCGCTCATCGACTCGGTCGACAAGCTGAAGAACGGTGGCTATCGCAAGATTTCGCCACTGGCAGTTCAGATGGTCATGCCGAAT
Organism: Nocardia sp. CA-119907; assembly: GCF_050955995.1. NCBI lineage: Bacteria > Bacillati > Actinomycetota > Actinomycetes > Mycobacteriales > Nocardiaceae > Nocardia > Nocardia sp. CA-119907. The sequence goes on along the minus strand of NZ_CP192091.1, from coordinate 7,213,739 downwards.
GGTCCGTCGGCCGTCGTCGGCCTCGAATTGAAGGCCAGGGCAGGAGTGGTCACTCCGGTCTCGGCATGCTCGTCGGGCTCCGAGGCCATCGCCAATGCTTGGCGGATGATCGTCATGGGTGACGCCGATATGGTCGTCACCGGTGGCGTGGAGGGTTTCATCGACGCGGTGCCGATCGCGGCATTCACCATGATGCGCGCGATGAGCACCCGTAATGATGACCCGAAGGGTGCCTCGCGTCCGTTCGACAAGGATCGCGACGGTTTCGTCTTCGGTGAGGCCGGTGCGCTGATGGTCATCGAGACCGAGGAGCACGCCAAGGCACGTGGTGCGACGATCCACGCGCGGCTGCTCGGCGCCGGTATCACCTCCGACGGCTTCCACTTGGTCGCACCGGACCCCACGGGCGACGGTGCCGCACGGGCGATGACCAGGGCGATGCAGACCGCGGGTCTGACGCCGAAGGACATCACCCACATCAATGCCCACGCGACCGCGACCCCGATCGGCGATACCGCCGAGGCGAACGCGATCAACAAGGCCGTGGGCAACCACGCTTCGGTGTATGCGCCGAAGTCGGCACTCGGGCACTCGATCGGCGCCGTCGGCGCCCTCGAATCGGTGCTCACCGTGCTCAGCATTCGCGACGGCCTCGTCCCGCCGACGCTGAACCTGGAAAACCAGGATCCGGAGATCGATCTGGATGTGGTGCACGGCGAGGCTCGCCGCCAGGAGATCGAGTACGCGATCAATAACTCGTTCGGTTTCGGTGGGCACAATGTCGCGCTCGCCTTCGGTCGGGCATAGCCGCCCCATCGACTGCACAACGAACCCCGGTGGGGTCGGCCATTCGACAGGTGGCCCGACCCCACCGGTGTTCGCCATACGCAGCCGCTGGTAGCGGCGCACTTCCTTGAGGTGAGGAGAAAACGCGATGACGATCATGGCTCCCGCGTTTCAACCAGAAACTTCGACCGATCCGCGTGATCCACTCGGTCGACTCCAGCGCTTCTTCGACCCTGGAACCGTTCTGCCGCTGCACCCGCGGGACAAGTCCGGTGTGCTCGCCGCGATCGGCGAGGTCGACGGTGTTCGCACCGTTGCCTACTGCTCGGATGCGACCGTCATGGGCGGCGCGATGGGTGTGGAGGGCTGCAAGCACATCGTCGACGCGATCGACACCGCCATCGATTCCGCCATCCCGGTGGTCGGCATCTGGCATTCCGGCGGCGCTCGCCTGGCCGAGGGTGTCGAGGCGCTGCACGCGGTCGGCCTGGTCTTCGAGGCCATGGTCCGCGCGTCCGGTCTGGTGCCCCAGATTTCGGTGGTGCTCGGCTTCGCGGCCGGTGGCGCCGCCTATGGTCCCGCGCTGACCGACATCGTGATCATGGCGCCCGAGGGCCGGATCTTTGTGACCGGTCCCGATGTGGTGCGCAGTGTGACCGGTGAGCAGGTCGATATGGCGACCCTCGGTGGGCCGGTGACGCACGGCAAGAAATCCGGTGTCACCCACATCGTGGCCAATGACGAGGCCGATGCGCTGCACCGCGGTCGTCGCCTCGTGTCGATGTTCGCCGAGCAGGGCGAATTCGATCTGGTTGCCGCCGCGCACGGTGATGTCGACCTGAAGGCGATGATGCCGGAGTCGGCCAAGCGCGCCTACGACGTGAAGCCGATCGTCCACGAGCTGCTCGACAACGTCGACGGCGAGTCCTCGTTCGAGGAGCTGCAGGGTGGTTACGCGCGCAGCATCGTGACCGGTCTCGGGCGGCTCGGCGGGCGCACGGTGGGTGTGCTGGCCAATAACCCGATCCGGCTCGGTGGCTGCCTGAACTCCGAAAGTGCCGAGAAGGCCGCGCGTTTCGTGCGGTTGTGCGATGCATTCGGTATTCCGCTGGTGGTGCTCACCGATGTGCCCGGGTACCTGCCCGGTGTCAGCATGGAGTGGGAGGGTGTGGTGCGGCGCGGTGCGAAGCTGCTGCACGCGTTCGCCGAGGCCCGCGTCCCGCGCGTCACGCTGGTGACCCGCAAGATCTACGGTGGCGCCTACATCGCGATGAATGCCCGGTCGCTCGGTGCGACTGCGGTGTATGCGTGGCCCGGCTCCGAGGTCGCCGTCATGGGCGCCAAGGCCGCGGTCGGCATCCTGCACAAGAAGGCGCTCGCGGCCGCGCCGGAGGACGAGCGTGAGGCGCTGCACGAGCGCCTGACGGTCGAGCACGAGCGCATCGCCGGTGGTGTCGAGCGGGCCATCGCGATCGGTGTGGTGGACGAGGTCATCGACCCGGCCAAAACGCGCAGCACCATTGCCGCGGCACTGGCGGCTGCGCCGGTGCGCAAGAGTCACCACAAGAACATTCCGCTGTAGATCCAGTAGCGGAAGCGGGTCTCGGGATTTTCCCCGGGGCCCGCTTTTCGTTCGTAATGTTCTCCACGTCCCACCTGGGGTGACGGGTATATATCGATCGGGATTCCGCTCAGCAATGTTGTTGAAACTTTGGTGATACGCATTGCTCGTACGTTGCCCGCATGAGCGTGACGATCGAATCCACCGCATCGACGGACCCGGTGCGCACATCGCCTTGGTACCGTTCGCTGTTCCTGCAACTGCTGGTGGCGATCGTGGCCGGAATTCTGGTCGGCAAACTGTGGCCCGACTTCGGTGCGGATCTCAAACCGCTGGCCGATGGGTTCATCAAGCTGATCAAGATGGTGATCGCGCCGATCATCTTCTGCACGGTGGTACTCGGCATCGCCCATGTGGGGGATATGAAGGCGGTGGGGCGGATCGGGGTGAAGGCCCTGATCTACTTCGAGGTGATCACGACCTTCGCGCTGCTGTTCGGTCTGGTGGTGGGCAATCTCGTCGAACCGGGCGGGGGATTTCATGTCGACGCGCAGACCTTGGCGACCGGCGCGGAGAAGATAGCGAAGACCACCAAGAACGGCGAGCTGCCGCATACCGTCGACTTTTTGCTGAATATCATTCCGGCGTCGGTGATTTCGGCGTTCGCGGAGAATGCGCTGCTGCAGGTGTTGTTCTTCGCGGTGCTGTTCGGGTTGGCGTTGGCGAAGTTCGGGGAGCGCTCGGGGACGGCAGCCGACGGAGTGGGCAAGCCAGTGCTGCCGGTGATCCTGGAGGCCGTGGATCACATCGGGAAGATCTTCTTCACGATCATCGGCTGGATCATGAAATTGGCGCCGATCGGTGCGTTCGGGGCGATGGCCTATATCGTTGGGCAGTACGGACTTTCCGCGCTGAGCAGTTACGGCAAGCTGATCGCCTGTTGTTACGCGGCGGCGGTGCTGTTCCTACTGGTGCTCGCGGTGGTGGTGCGGGTTTTCGCGGGGGTGAGCCTGTGGAAGCTGATCAGATACATCAAGGATGAGCTGTTCCTTGCGCTCGGCACCGCGTCGACCGAGGTGGTGCTGCCGCGGATCATGATCAAGTTGACCGAGGCCGGATGTTCGCGGGCCACCACCGGGCTGGTGATACCGACCGGGTACTCGTTCAATCTCGATGGTGCGACGCTGTATCTGTCCATCTGCGTGCTGTTCCTGGCGCAGGCGCTCGGTGTGGATCTGAGTCTCGGGGAGCAGATCACGGCGGTCGGCGTGTTGATGCTGACCTCGAAAGGTATGGCCGGGGTTCCGGGGTCGTCGTTCCTTGCGCTCTCGGCGACGATCACCGCCATTGGGCACGGGTCGATTCCGGTGGCGGCGGTCGCGCTGTTGCTCGGGGCCGATCGGCTGATGGATTCGATGCGGGTCACGGTGAATCTGCTCGGCAATTGCGTTGCGACATTTGTGGTGGCGAAGTGGGAGGGGCAGTTGGATTCGGAGCGGATGCGCAAGGTGCTGAATGGGGAACAGGTTCCGCCGCTGCAGGCCGCCGATCCGATGGTCGCGTATTCGGCGGAGGCGGGCTGAGCGGCGGCGAGGAAAGCCGCCGCCGGGCAACGACCGATCGGTAGCATCGACAGGTGCGCTACGAGGAACTTGCCGATGAGCCGTGCTCGATCACGCGGCCCCTGGTGATCCTGGGCGACCGCTGGACTCTGGTGATCCTGAAGTACGCGTTCGCGGGCGTCCGGCGCTTCAACGCGTTCCAGAGCGCACTCGGTATCTCCCGGAGTCGGCTACAGGATCGCCTCGACCGCCTGATCGAACACGGAATCCTGGTCAAGCAGAAGGCGGCCGTCGGTGCGCACGAGGAGTACCGGCTGACGCCGAAGGGCCACGATATCTACCCGATCCTGATGGCGATCCGGGACTGGGGTGATGCGTACATGGCCCCCGATGGGCCGCCCGTCGCATACCGCCACCGCGGGTGCACCGGTGAAGCACATGTCTCCCTCCAATGCGATTGCTGCGGCAGCGAACTCACCGCCCGGGAAATCACGCCGGAACCCGGACCCGGAATGACGGAGTTCCCCGGACGTCAGGCGGGCTGACCGCCTCGGATTTGGGGTGGGTCAGGCGCTGTGCCAGGTGGCGACCTGGTCGAGGTCTTCGCGAGAAGTGCGGAAGGCGTTGACCGGGTGATTCGGATTCGGATAGCCGAAGGAGATGGCGGCGACCACTCGGCGCTGCTCCGGGAGACCGAAATAGGTGCGGAGGAAGGGGGAGTAGGAGGCGAGGGCGGCTTGCGGGGCGGCGCCGAGGCCGAGGCTCTGGGCGGCGAGTAGGAAAGTGCCGATGTAGAGGCCGCAGTCGATGGCGCCGTAGACGCCGAGGTCGGCCTCGGTGGTGATGATCGCGACGTGCGGGGCGTCGAAGAGTTCGAAGTTGCGCCGTGCCTGGCGCATGGTGCCCGCGTGATCGCCCTTCACGATGCCGACACTGTCGTAGAGCCGCAGTCCGCATTCGCGTCGGCGATCGCGGTACACACCGGTGTACTGCGCGGGAAAGGCGAAATCCGGTTCCGGCGTCGCGGTGGCGATGTGTTCGAGAAGTTCCTCGCGGAAGCGGTCGGTGCCCGCGCCCTCGGTGACGACGACCTGCCAGGGCTGGGTATTGCACCAGGAGGGGGTGCGCTGGGCCAGTCGCAGCAGGGCCTCGATGGTGTCGCGGGGGATCTGGTCGGTCGTGAACTGTCTGCAGGTCCACCGGTCGTCGAGGAGGCGGCTCAAGGCCGTGAACTCGTCGGTCTGCAGGCTGGTCGGGCTCATGCGGCACCCTCTCGCACTTGGTCTTATTTCGAGACTGAACGCTAGCAGTTGTGGTCTCGTTTTGGAACTGGCAATCGCGCGGACCTGGGGCGGGCGTGGAATGTGATGCGGTGCTGTCGCGAAATTAATTGGCCCACAGTGTGATACGCGGTGCGCCAGACAATGAAAATAGGGGCTCGGGCGCTGGGGGCAATTCGGTGAAAGATGCCATACGGGTCCGACTCGACTTGTACTCTCCGGGCTGGACTGAAATGCTGCTACTCCTGATCTCTAGAACGGGGAACGTGTTGAAGGTTTGTCTCGCGGCCGTGTTCGCTTGCGGCGCGGTGCTTCTCGGCGCCACCGCATGCAGTAGCGGGACCGAATCGCATGACGATCACACCCCGACCAGTGCGTCGACGACTGCGGTCGCGCCGACCAGTGCGGTCGCGCCGTCGAGTAGTGCGCCCGAGGCACCGGCGCCCGCTCCGCAAGTAGTACCCGGGCCGGAAGCGACATCGATAGCGCCGCCCGCGCCGCAGCCGCAGGCGGTGCCGGCACCGCAAGCGCCGCCGGCGGCGCAGACGGCACCGCAGCCCGAACCGGCCAAGCCGGCACCCACTTTGACCGCACCTGGATTCGAACCGCGCGCGGGCTACTGATAGCGGAGTAATCGTTTTGACCAGCAAGCTCTCCCGCCGTTGTGCCCGTTGGCTCGGGGCAATGACGGCGACCGTCGCGGCTGCGGCCTGGGTGCCCGCGGCAGCGCAGGCGGCTCCGGCCGCAGCACCGGGCAGTACCCTGGTGGCGCTCGGGGATTCCTTCACCGCCAACGGTTTCCGATGGGAAGTGGATGCGAAGGAGTGTCTGCGCGGACCTGCCTCGTGGCCGACGCAGCTGAGCCGACTGATGGGTGTCGCGGGTAGTTCCGACTTCGTGGACGCGTCGTGCTCCGGTGCGGCCATTCAGACCGCGCGGGGTTATTCGCTGGTTCAGGAGGCGATCAATGCCGATAAGGCGGGTGCGTTCGGTCCGCGAACCAAGCTGATCGCAGTGCAGTTCGGGCTCAACGACAGCTGGGGCACGAGCGAGACCACGCTGTGGACCTCGCTGCTCCCGTGCGTATTCAACCTCGCCGACGGATGTGGGCCGGAGGCGGCCGAACAGGGCCGGATCACCGACTATCGGGCCGTATCCGGCAGCGACTTTGCCCAGCGCATCCGCGAGGTGGTCGAATATCTGCGCTATTACGCGCCGCAGGCGAAGATCGTGCTGGTCGGCTACCCCGAACTGTTCCCGGCCGGGCAGGATTTCGCGTGTGTCAGCGTGCTCGGCGTCGGGCAGTACGTACAGCCGAGGGCCGCGGCACTGGTCCGGTATCTGGATAGCATCGATGCGGCGCAGCGGGACGCGGCGGCGCAGCTCGGGATCGAATTCTTCGATTCCAGGGCGGTGACCGCCGGGCACGGATTGTGTTCGGCGCAGCCATGGTTGAACGGTGCGCTCGATCCGCGTGCGGATCTGGTCGGGATTCCGTTTCATCCTTCGGCGCACGGTGATTCGGTGATCGCGGGAGCGCTGTACGAGCGGTACGGCAAGTGACGCAGCAGCGGCCCGCCCTGCCGTCGCTGACCGGGGCGCGGTGGTGGGCCGCCTTCGCGGTATTCCTGTTGCACGCCTTGGTATTTCTGCCGGTCTATCCGTTTCAGAAGTCCGAGTTGTTCCGGCATATCCATCAGGTGATGCCGATGCAGTTGGGCGCGGCCGGGGTCACCTTCTTTTTCGTGCTCTCCGGATTCATCATCTATTGGTCGTTCCGGCCGGGGAATTCGGTGCCGCGGTTCTACTGGCGGCGAGTGCTGAAGATCTACCCCACGCATCTGGTCGCGACGGCGGCGTTCATCGTGGTCGCGAGTGTGCCGCTGTCCAGGTTGGTGGTCTGGGTGCCGAACGTATTGCTGATCCACACCTGGGTGCCGAAGTGGACGACCGTCGGTGGGCTCAATGTGCCCTCCTGGTCGCTGGGCGCGGAAATGCTTTTCTACCTGAGCTTTCCGCTCGCACTGCCGGTGGTGCGCCGCATTCGCGGCGATCGGGTGTGGTGGGCGATGGCGGGGCTGCTCGTGGTGATCCTCGCGCTGCACACGGCGTATTTCCTGTGGGTTCCCGGACCGAAGGGCATCGAGAACGCCTTTGCGCCACGGCTTGTTCCGGGGGATGTATCGCCATCCTTCGAACTGCACGCCTCACCGGCGTGGTTCGCCCAGTCGGATATCCCTGTCGCCCCGGCCTATTGGCTCAGTTATACCTTTCCGCTGTCGCGGTTGCCCGAATTCTTTCTCGGGGTGTTCGCCGCGCGGCTGGTACTGGAGGGGCGTTGGCGCAATACGCGGCTGACCTGGCCGCTGCTGGCATTGGCCGTCGCCTTCGCCGCCACCTGGGTGGTTCCGGTGAACTACAAAATGTCGGCGCTGCTGCTCGCGCCGATGACCGCGGTGGTCGCGACGCTGGCCGCGCGGGATCTGGCCGGTATGCGCGGGCTGAACGCCTCGCCCCGCATGGCGTGGTTCGGCAATATCTCCTTCGCCTTCTATCTGATCCAGTTCCCGGTGATGGTGCTGATCACTCGACTTTTCATCGGCGGCAGGCAGTTCGGCCTGTTCGGCTGGCTGGGGTTCGCCGGATTGAGCCTGATCGTCGCGACGGCGGCGGCCGCGGCGATCTACCACTGGGTGGACGAACCACTCATGCGCCGCTTCTCCGGCCGCCGCGCCGCGGGTCCGCCCGCGACGACGCGGGAGCCGGTCGACCGCGTTTCCGCCGTGGTTGGGTCATGACGAGGCAGAATCCCTGGCATGAATCCCGGGGACCCTGCCGCGCGCGACCGCAAACGGCACGGTAGGCACTACACGCCCCCTGCCCTGGCACGCTTCCTGGCAGAGCGGTTGGTCGCGCATGTGCCGAGACCCGGGGTGCGCGACGGGGTACCGGGTGCTGGCGTGTTGCGGGTGCTCGACCCGGCTTGCGGGGACGGTGAACTGCTGCTCGCGCTGCATCGGGTGGCGGGTGAGGTGATGCCGGGGGTGGCGGTGGAGTTGGTCGGGTATGACCTGGACCTGGCCGGGGTGGCGATGGCGCGGGAGCGGGCGGAGGCGGCGGGGGTTGCGGTCGAGTGGCATATCGGGGATTTCCTGACCGCGTCGGCGGGGATCGCGGACGGGTCGTTCGATGCGATCATCACCAATCCGCCGTATGTGCGGACGCAGCAATTGGGTGGCCCGACCGCGCAACTGCTCAGCAAGCGGTTCGGATTGCGCGGCCGGATCGACCTGACCCACCCGTTCGTCGCGATCGCGCCGCGGCTGCTGCGGCCGGACGGGGTGCTCGGATTGTTGTGCGCCAATCGGTTTCTCACCACCAAGGCGGGTGCGAATATTCGGAGTCTGCTGCTCACCGAGCTGTCTCCGGTCGAACTGTACGACCTCGGCGATACGAAACTCTTCGAGGCGGCGGTGCTGCCCGCGGTCACCATCGCCACCCGCACCGCATCCCGTGCCGTCTGCCGCCACGTCTCGGCCTATGAGGTCGAAACCACCGAAACCGTCAGTGCGGCGGATCTTTTCGAGGCACTGACAGCCGAAGGCAGCCACACCGTCACCCATGCCGGACGCACCTTCGCGGTCGAGGTCGGCGCGCTGGCCACCGGCGATCAGACAGTGACCAGCGATCAGGCTTCGGGACAGGAGGGTGAGGGTGCAGATACGGGAACGTTGGGGGCCGGCGACGGGGGTGGGAAGGGAGCGTGGCGGATGTCGCGGCCCGGGGTGGACGGGTGGTTGGGGGAGGTGGAGGCGGGGACCTGGCGGACGTTCGGAGAGGTGGGGCGGATTCGAGTGGGGATCAAGACGACTGCGGATCGGGTGTTCATCTCCGAGCGATGGGGGGAGATGGAGCTGCGGCCGGAAGGGGAGTTGTTATTCGATTTGATCACTCATCACGATGTCGAGCCGTGGCGGATTTCGCGGGCGCGTGACACCAGGGTGCTGTATCCGTACGACACCTCCGAATCCACGCGAATACCGGTTGATCTGCGGGGATTTCCCAGGGCCGCAGCGTATTTGGAGGCGAATCGGGAGACGTTGGCCGCGCGGAAGTATCTGACCGACGGTGGCCGGGAGTGGTTCGAGATCTGGGTGCCGCAGCGGCCGCATCTGTGGCGGGTGCCGAAGGTGGTGTTTCCCGATATCAGTGAGCGGCCGCGGTTCGCCCTGGATCGGTCGGGGGCGGTGGTGAACGGGGACTGCTACTGGATATCGCTGGCCGATCTCGGGGTGGACGGTGCGGCCGAGCGACTCGCGTATTTGCTGATGGGCGTGGCGAATTCGGCACTCGGGCTGCGGTTCTACGATGCGGTGTGCGGGAATCGGCTGTATTCGGGGCGGCGGCGGTGGATCACCCAGTACGTCTCCCGGCTGCCGCTGCCGGATCCGACGACCATGCGGGCGGGCGGGGTCGTCGAGCTGGTCAGGGATTTCGTCGACGGCGGGCGGGTGCCGGATGCGAATTCGCTGCGTCTGCTCGATGAGTGGGTGGCGGCCGCATTCGGCCCGCGAGTATACGAAATGCGTTGATTACGTAGCGCTTAGAGTGTTGATGCCGCGTCAGGCGGTGGTGCGGACACCGACCATCGGCAGCAGCGTGCGCCGCGCGAATTCGCGACCTGCCGTCACATCATCGATCGGAATGAGCCCGTCGGGCGTCAGTGCGAGTGAGAGCGCGAGCCGCGCCATGATCTCGGCGACGAGGTCGAAGTCGAAGTCGTCGTCGGCGCCGCTGCGGAGTTCGCGCAACTTCTCCGCCAGATAGGTGCGCCCGACCGCGATGATCGGCCCGGCGTCGGTGGTGAGCCGGGGCAGGATGAGGTCGGGTTCGGTTCGCAGGAGCCTGCGCAACAGTTCGTTGCCGGCGATCTCGGTGATCACCGCGACGAAGATCTCCACCAGTTGTTCTTCAACGCCCTCGACCTTCTGCACGCGCTTATCGATTTCGGCGACGAAACGCTGTGCCTCGCGCACGCTCACCGCCTCGACCAGGTCGTTCTTCGATTCGAACCGCCGATACAGCGTGGCCGGGCTGATTCCGGCGCGCCGGGCGATCTCGCCCATGCTGGTGCGTTTGATACCGAAGTCCAGGAATGCCGACAGCGCACTCTCCAGCAGCCTCTCGCCGTCACTGACGGGCTTTTCCAGAATGCGCTGGAGGATGGGCGGGACGGTCGGCATCGAGTCTCCAGTCGTATCGGCTCGGACGCCGATGGTGGCTGGGCGTCGCGACGGTGCGGGTGATCGGTGTTCATTATTTCACCGGGTCGCGATGGTTCGGCCGGGGATCGGCACCAGAGGTCGACAGGAGGGCTATCGCTGGTGGTTCGATGAGTGTGAGCGCGTGACTACGGTCGCGGCAGATCCAGCTCCGCCATCTCTTGTTCGATCGCATTGGCGGCGAAATCCACTCCGCTGGAGCGCAACTCGTGGACCCGTCGCTGTAGCGCCTCGATCCCGCCCGGTTGGGCCGCGATATCGGCCACGCTGATCCGCCCCGACGGCCGGTGCATGCTCTGCTGCACGTACGCCACCGTGATACCTCCTGCCTGCACGCTACGCAGCCACCATCCCGGCGGGCTCACCCTCCGCGTTACAGGCCACTCGACAGCTGCGTCGGCGGGAGATCCCGGGACACCGGGCACGCTGGCAAAATGTTATCAGCGATTCCGATCGGACATTTGATCAGTGTGGTCTGTCTCACACTTGCTTGGCGACCCGGTGGTTGGCCATGTTGTGCAGGTACACAGCGCCATTGAGCCGAATGCCGTCCTGTTCGGCCTCGGTCAATTCCCTGCGCACCTTGCCGGGTACGCCCGCGACCAGCGAGCCGGGCGGAATCTGCGCGCCCTCCGGTATCAGGGCGTTCGCGGCGATCAGACTGCCCGCACCGATGACCGCACCGTTGAGCACCGTCGCGCCCATGCCGACGAGCACATCATCACCGACGGTGCAGCCGTGCAGGATCGCGTTGTGCCCCACCGAGACTCCGGTACCTACGGTGAGCGGGAAGCCGGGGTCGGCGTGCAGTACGCAGCCGTCCTGAATATTGGTACGCGCGCCGACGCTGATCGCCTCGAGATCACCGCGCAGCACCGCGCTGTACCAAATGCTCACCTCGGCGGCCAGTCGCACGCGTCCGATCACGGTCGCATTCGGTGCGATCCACGCGGTGTCGTCGATCTCCGGGGTGTGTCCGCTTACCTCGATCCTCATGCCGAAAACCTAGACGACGAGATCGCCGGCATCGCGGGCGTCCCCGAGAACAGCGCGCGGTGCGCGGCCGGACTGGTGCCGAGGATGCGGTGGAAGTGATGGCGCAAGCTGACCGCGGTGCCGAAGCCGGTCTCGGTCGCGATGCGGTCCATGGTGTCGGTGGTGGATTCGAGCAGCAGCCTGGCCCGATCGGCGCGCTGGTGCAGCAGCCACTGCTGCGGACTGCTGCCGGTGCGATCGCGGAAGCGGCGGGTGAAGGTGCGCCGCGACATGAGCGCGACGCGGGCCCAGCCGTCCAGATCGATCGGTTCGCCGAGATTGGTTCGCGCCCAGACCATTGCGCGTTCGATCGGATCATCGTCGGCGGCGTCGGGCACGGCCACCGGAATGTATTGGGCCTGGGATCCGCTGCGGTGCGGTGCGGTCACCAGCGCTCTGGCCAATTCGGTGGCCGCCCGGCTGCCCAGGTCGCCGCGCACCAGGTGCAGGCAGCAGTCGAGTGCGGCGGCGACGCCCGCGGAGGTGATGATGTCGCCGAGGTCCGACCAGAGGGTATCGGCGCGGACCCGGACCGTGGGGTAGGCGGCGGCGAGGTCGTCGGCCGCGGCCCAGTGGGTGGTGATCTCCCGGCCGTCCGCCAAGCCGCTCGCCGCGACCGCGAAGGCGCCGAGGCACAGGCCGACGATGCGGGCACCCCGGGCGTGGGCGCGATGCAGTGCGTCGCGCAGATCGTCCGAAATGGCCTGATCGCGGCGCCAGCTCGGGATCACCACCAGATCGGCGCGCTCGAAGGCGTCGAGTCCGGTTTCGACGACGATGTCGAATCCGGCGGGTGTCCGCAGGGTGCCGGGACGCTCTGCGCATACCTCGACGCGGTAGTCGGCGCTGCCCTCGGCGCCGACACGGCCGAAGACCAGCGTCGGCACGGACAGGTGGAAGGGGATGACGCCATCGAAGGCGAGGACGGCGACGGTACGCATGGCCCGATCTTATCGCTGGGTGGCTGACGGGCCACTTTTGATTGCTCCGGGCGGTCGGCAAATATTGATCGCATGACCGAGACGATCGAACGCACCACCGTCGAAGCCCTGCACATCGGCGGGCCCACCCTGCGCTTCCGGTACGGCAATCTGACCTGGCTCACCGACCCCACCTTCGATGCTCCCGGCGACTACCCGGGTCCGATCACGCTGCACAAGCTGACCGGCCCGGCGGTATCCGCCGATGAGGTGGGGCCGGTGGATGTGGTGCTGCTCTCGCATGATCAGCACGCGGACAACCTCGACACCTCGGGCCGCGAGTTTTTGACGAAGGTGCCGACCGTGCTCTCGACCACGGATGCGGCCGGACGCATCGACGGTGTTCGGGGACTGGAGAACTGGGAGACCGTCACGGTGGGTGAGGTGCGCGTGACGGGCGTGCCCGCGCTGCACGGGCCCGAGGGGTGCGAACCATTCAGCGGGATGGTCACCGGATTCGTACTGCAGGCCGATGACCAGCCGACCGTGTACGTCTCCGGGGACAACGCCTCGGTCGCGCTGGTCGAGCAGATCGTGCAGCGCATCGGGCGGATCGATATCGCAGTCCTCAATGTCGGGGGCGCGAATGTCGGGCGGTTCGGCGACGCCGACGTGACGCTGAACGGGCGCACCGCACTCGCGGCCGCCGAATTGCTCGGCGACGCGGTGGTCGTTGCCGTGCACGGCGAGGGTTGGCACCACTTCAGTGAGCCGCTGGACTACCTGGCCCGCAACTTCGACTACGCCGGACGGGCCGCTCAGCTGCGGATCCCGCGCTTGGGTCAGCCGTTCGAGGTATAGCCGCACGGTGGCGGACTGCCTCGGGAGCGCGCGGCGTTCATGGCGAAGCTCCGGTCCGTGGTCCACGATGGCGATATGAGGATCGCAGTTCCGCGGGAGGTCAAGGAACAGGAGTTTCGGGTGGCGCTGACCCCGGCCGGTGCCGGGGAACTGGTGCGGCACGGGCACGAGGTGCTGATTCAGACCGGCGCGGGGGTGGGGTCGGGTTTTCCGGATGCGGAGTACCTCGCCGCGGGTGCCCGGATGGTGCCCGGCGCCGATCAGGTGTGGCGGGAGGGCGAGCTGGTACTGAAGGTCAAGGAGCCGATCGCCCAGGAGTATCCGCGGATGCGGCGCGAGCAGGTGCTGTTCACCTACCTGCATCTGGCCGCCTCGCGGGAGTGCACCGATGCGATTCTGCGGTCGGGGATCACCGCGATCGCGTATGAGATGGTGCGGGCGGTGGATGGATCGCTGCCGCTGCTCGCGCCGATGAGTGAGGTTGCGGGCAAGCTCGGGCCCCAGGTCGGCGCGTATCACCTGATGGCGCCGCTCGGGGGCGCCGGGCTGCTGCTCGGCGGGGTGCCCGGGGTGCCGCCGGCCGATGTGGTGGTGCTCGGCGGTGGTGTCGCCGGGACGAACGCGGCCACCGTCGCGGCCGGGATGGGTGCGAAAGTCACTGTGCTGGACACGAATCTGACGCGCCTGCGCGAGCTCGACGCGCTGTTCCAGGGGCGGGTCTCGACGGTGGCTTCGAATGCGGTCGAGATCGAACGGGTGGTGCTCGGCGCGGATCTGGTGATCGGATCGGTGCTGGTGCCCGGTGCGCGGGCACCGAAATTGGTGTCCGAGGAGCTGGTCCGCGGTATGCGCCCCGGCTCGGTGCTGGTCGATATCGCGATCGACCAGGGTGGATGCTTCGAAGGCTCGCGTCCGACCACGCACGCGAATCCCACCTTCCGCGTGGCGAATTCGCTGTTCTACTGTGTGGCGAATATGCCGGGCGCGGTGCCGCATACCGCGACCCTCGCGCTCATCAATGCCACCATGCCGTATGTGCGCGCCATCGCCGATCACGGGTGGCGCGAGGCGTGCACCGCGCATCCTGAACTCGCGCACGGGGTTACCGCGGATAAGGGGCGGTTGCTATCGGCGGAGGTCGCGGCGGCGCACGGGTATTCGAACTCCGAACCGGTAGGTTTGGCGGGCTGACGGCTCGACGCGGACCGAGAATGATGAGGGCGAGATCGGTGACGGTGGAATACCTGCGGCGGGCCTGGGTATTGGTGATCACCTTGCTGCTGGTGCTGCTGCCGTACTCCGGTGCGGCGGTCGCGGCGCCGGCCGGCCTCGATTCGGCCGCGGTGGACCGGTATATGTCCGAATACCTTTCGCGGACCCGGTTGCCGGGGGCTTCGATCGCCATTACGCACGGGGATCAGGTGGTGTATGTCGCGGGGTACGGTCACGATTCCACCGGTTCGGCCATCACCGCGACGACGAGAATGCCGATCGCTTCGGTGAGCAAGTCCATGACGGCGTTGGCCGTGATGCAGTTGGTCGACGCGGGCCGGGTGCGTCTGGATGCGCCGGTGCGTCAGTACCTCACGGACTTCCGGCTGGCCGATCCGCGCGGTGAGCGGATCACGGTGCGGCAGTTGCTGAACCAGACCTCAGGCATGTCGGATACCGCATTTCCCGATCTGCGGCGGCCGCAGGCGGATTCGCTGGCGGGGGCGGTCGAGCGACTGCGGACAGCGAAATTGGCCGCCGATCCGGGGACGCGATTCAACTATCACAATCCGAACTATCAGGTGGCCGCTCGGTTGGTGGAGGTGGTCAGTGGGGAACCGTTCGCGGACTATCTGCGGCGGAATGTCTTCGGGCCCATCGGGATGCGCAACACCACGACGGTGGATACGGCGCGTGCGGCCGATGATGTGACGCACGGATACATTCGGGCGTACGGGTTCGCGATACCGGTGGCGGAGCCCGATTGGTTCGTCGGTGGTAGCCACGGTGTGATCACCACGGCCGCCGATCTTGCCCAGTGGTTGATCACTCAGAACAGCAGCGGTCTGGTGGCGGACGGACAGCGGGTGATATCCGCGGCAGCGGTGGCCGAGATGCACACACCGTCCGGGGTGGGCGATGACGACTACGGAATGGGCTGGCGGCGTGCGCAGTCCGACCACGGAGTCCAGCTCTCGCACAATGGCGATTGGTTCACCTATACCGCTGAACAGGTGCTGTTGCCCGACACCGGGTACGGGATTGCCGTGATCGCCGATACCGGGATGTCGCTCGAGGACGATCCCGGGATCATCGCGCAGGGGCTGGTCGAGCTGACCCGGGGCCAGACGCCGGATGTGCACCGCCCGTGGAGTATCTGGGCGGACTGGGGGATGGCGCCGTTCACGCTCGGGACGGTCGGTCTCGGTGTGTTCTGCCTGGTGCGATCGCGCCGGTGGGCCGACCGCCAGACCGTCCGACCGCCGTGGTTGATCGCACTGCGGCAGTTGCCCTATCTGGCTCCGATGGTGATCTTGGCGGTGCTGCCGCAGCTCGCGGGGCTCGTCTTCAGGGGGCGAGCCGGAACCTTCCTGCAGGTCACCTATGTGTGGCCGGCTCTTGTGGTGTTTCTCGGCATCGCCGCGTTGGCGGGAGTGAGTGTTCTGCTCGCGCGCGGGGCGTGGCTCATTGTGTTGCGGCGCCAGCGATCCGGGGGAGACGCGCAGCAGGAAGCGCCGGTTGCCGAGGCATCTGCCTGAGGTCGGATGGGCGGCCCGCACCGGGGAAGGTGCGGGCCGTGTGCACTATTCGGCGTTCGGGCCGAGGTACCAGTCGGGGGCGCCCTCGGTGGGGAGGTCGTGCAACTTGTCCGGATTGCGGACGACATTGATGGCGGTAATGCGGCCGCTGTCGATGGTGAAGGCGAAGACGCCGATGTGGGTGCCGTCGAAGACGACCAGACCGGGTGCGCCGTTGACCAGGACCGCGCGGCCCCAGGCGCCCGCCGCGGACGGTGCGTGGTACCAGCCGAGCAGCATCTTCGCGATGAGTTCGGCGCCGTGCACCGGCTGGCGGATCGCGGGGACCTTACCGCCGCCGTCGGCGGTGAGGCTGACATTGGCGTCGAGTACGCCGAGCAGTGCGCTGAGATCACCGGAGCGCCAGGCGACCGCGAAGGCCGAGACGACCTTCTCCTGCTCGTCGGGCGAGGCCGGGAAACGGGGTGTGCCGTCCTCGACGCGCTTGCGGGCGCGCGACGCGAGTTGCCGCACGGCCGCCGGGGTGCGGCCGACGACCTCGGCGACCTCGGGGCCGCTCATACCGAACACGTCCTGCAGCACGAATGCGGTGCGCTCGGCGGGCGAAAGGGATTCCAGTACCACCAGCAGCGCCGTGGTGACGCGCTCGTCCTGGGTGATCCGGTCGGCCGGATCGTCCCAGCTGGTGACCTCCGGCTCCGGTAGCCATTCGCCGACGTACTGTTCGCGGCGGGCGCGGGCCGAGCCGAGCTGATCGAGGGCCAGGCGGCCGGTGACGGTGGAGAGCCAGGCGCGCAGATTCTCGATCTCGCCCGCGGTCCCGGCCTCGTACTGGCGCTGCAGCCGCAGCCACGCATCCTGCACCACATCATCGGCATCGGTAAGACTGCCGAGCGTGCTGTAGGCGAGCCTGCGCAGATACGGCCGGTGCTCCTCGAAACGCCGGGCCAATTCGGCCTGGTCGATCGGTTCGGAGGCTGGCTGGTCTGCGGTCACTGTTCTCGCCGTTCGTCGGTCCGGCCCCCTCAGGGGCGAGTGTATGAGTCGTCATCACGATGACGAAACAGGGCTAGCGAGTGTGACATCCGAGTCGCGTGGCGCACTGCGGGGGTTGCGCGCGTGTTGGGCTCTGGCCGCGGGTGCTGCGAACTCGGCCGCGAGATTCTGGGCCTCGAGCAGTCAGGATCCGACTGTGTCGAGATAGTGGCCGGCACCGAGGTTGGGGGCGATCGCGTTCGGGTGAGCGGGGATATCGCGGCAGCAACCGCACGGCGGGCGCGATGTCGAGATGCCGGGGAGTCGAAATTCGGGAACTTGGCCCTCGTCGCGGCGAGCTGGCGGCATCTCGCGGAGTAGTCAGGGCCGACCACCCTTCTGGCATGCGTGTGCGTCGGCGGGTTCGGTGGGGACGTGGGTTGTCGGGAGGTGAGGACCGGCTACCCTCGCCGGGTGCGAATGGGGACCTCGACGGCTGTTGGGCTGGTGCTCGGCTTCGCGCTCGACCGCGCGTTCGGTGATCCCCGGCGGTGGCATCCGGTGGCCGGATTCGGTTCGGCGGCGAGTGCGCTGGAGCGGGCGACCTATGCCGATCGGCGGTCGGCGGGGGTGGTGCACGAGGTCTTGCTGGTCGGTGCGGTGACGGCGCTCGGGATCGGGCTGCGTCGTGGCGGGGTGGTGGCGACCGCGCTGGCGACCTGGACGGTGCTCGGTGGACGCAGCCTGGCGCGCACCGGGCGCGATATGGCCGATCGGCTCGAGTCCGGTGATCTGACGGGTGCGCGGGCATTGCTGCCATCGCTGTGCGGGCGCGATCCCGAGGCGCTCGATGCGGACGGATTGGCCCGTGCCGCAGTGGAATCCATCGCGGAGAACACCTCCGACGCGACCGTGGCCCCACTGCTGTGGGGTGCGGTCGCCGGAACGCCCGGGCTGCTCGGATACCGCGCGGTCAATACTCTCGACGCGATGATCGGCTACCGCGACGAGCGCTACCTGCGCTTCGGCTGGGCCGCCGCGCGCGTGGACGATCTCGCGAACCTATTGCCCGCCCGAATTACCGGCATGCTCACCGCCGCCTTGGCTCCCATGGTCGGCGGTCATCCGGTCGATGCGCTGCGCGCCTGGCACCGCGACGCATCCGAACACCCGAGCCCCAATGCGGGTGTGGTCGAGGCATCCATGGCGGGTGCGCTCGGCGTCCGCCTCGGCGGCCGCACCCAATACCGCTACGGCATCGAACTGCGACCCACCCTCGGCGACGGCCCCGCACCCCAGGTAGCGGATCTCCGTCGGGCCGTACACATGTCGGAAGCAGTCCAACTGGGCGCTGTTCTCACGGCCGCTCTCTGGTCGGTCCTGCGGCGCTGACGCCGAGGTCACACGGCTCAGCGGGTGCCGCCGTAGCGGTCGGCGAGGCGTTGTTCGTTGCTAGAAGTCGGTGCGGGGGTTGAGGTTTCGGTCGGTGTCGGTTCCGGGGCCGCTGGCGTCTTTTCCTTGCGGCGTTCGCGGATTTCGGCGTAGACGAAATAGCCGAGGCCGAGCGGGGCCATGATGCCGAAGGCCAGCCACTGCAGGCCGTAGGAGAGGTACGGGCCCGCGTCGAGTTGGGGAAGGGGGGTGGGGGTGAAGGCGCCGGGCTGGTTTTCGCCGAGTTGCAGATAGCCGCCGCGTTCGCCGGTGGGGATCACGGTCAGTGGCTCCTGCAGAACGGCCATTTCCTGGGTGGTGTCCACCGAGTACACCTGGCGATAGCCGTCCTGGACCATCGGGTCCTTGCCGGGGGTGACGCCCTCGGACATCCGGATTCGGGCCTCGATCCGCTGCGGTCCGGCCGGCGGGTCCGGAATCTGCGGTGGGCGGGATCCGTCGACGGCGGCGACCAGGCCGCGGTCGATGAGCAGGATGCGGCCGTCGTCGAGCTTGAAGGTGGCCAGCACCGAGTAGCCGGGGGCGCCGTCGAGGTGGCGCAGGCGGACCAGCGCCGTCGAATTCGGCATGTAGCTACCGGTCGCGATGACTCGACGCCATTCGGCGTGCGAATCGGTGCCCTGGTCGTCCAGGACGGTGGTGATATCGATCGGGGCGGCGTCCACCGAATCGGCGATCAGCTGGTTGCGGTGCGAGGTGGTGGTGTTCTTGCCGAGCTGCCAGGGTGCGAGCACGGTGAAGCAGAGGTAGGCGAAGGCCGCCACGAGCACGGCCAGGATCAGCCAGCTCGGACGCAGGAGGAAGGTCAGTCGGCGCATCACGCGTGTCCGTCGTGGACGGGACTGTAGGACACCGTCCGGTCTGATTGGGCGGCGAGATCTGCTCCTCGGGCCGTACTCGGCTCGGCGGCGATCTGGCTCCGCGTGTCGTCACCGGACCGGGCAGCGCCGCGGACTTGGATCGCGTCTGCCTTCGCCTCGGCTTCGAAGTGAGCGGTGGACGTGCCGTTGCGAGCGGCGAGGGTGCTTCGGACCCAGTCCAATAATCCGGGGAGGGCGGCGGCTATCTGGTCGTGGACGAGGTCGAAGTCGGCGGTGTCGCCGTAGTAGGGGTCGGGGACGTCGAGGGAGTCGGCATCCGGGTCGAAGCTGCGCAGCAGGCGGCGGCGGTCCGACGGGACGCCGAGCATGGCCAGTCGGCGTTCGTGACCGGAGTCGAGGGCGATCAGCAGGTCGGCGTCGCGGTGCTGGTTGCCGAGTTTCGCGGCCACGTGACCGGTCGGATAGCCGTGGCGGCGCAGTGTCGCATTGGTGCGGGCGTCGGCGTCCTCGCCGACGTGCCAGCCGTCGGTGCCCGCGCTGCTGACCCGCACGCGGTCCGCGAGCCCCTCGCGGTACAGGTGTACCGCGAACATCTTCTCCGCCATCGGCGATCGGCAGATGTTGCCGGTACAGACGAACGACACGTGCAACTCACCCACGACAGCCATTCTGGCCGGTCGCCCCGATGAGCCGCCACGTAGGGTGTTTTCTCGTGCCGGATGAACAGGTCGATCACGCGAAACTGCGTCACCACGGTGACGTCGACGCGCACCCCGGCATGCTCGATTTCGCGGTGAATGTGCAGGGCAGTGCGCCGCCGGTCTGGCTGCGCGACCGGTTGGCCGCCCGACTCGACGACCTCGGCCGTTATCCGAGCGTGGCTGATGAATTCGCCGCGCGCGCCGCGGTGGCGGCCCGGCACGGCCGCACCGCCGACGAGGTGCTGTTGCTGGCCGGTGCCGCCGAGGGTTTCGCGATGCTGCCCCGACTCGCACCCCGGCTGGCCGCGGTGCTGCATCCGTCGTTCACCGAACCCGAGCTGGCGCTGCGCGAGGCCGATATTCCGGTTGCCCGCGTCGTCCTCGAACCGCCGTACACGCTGGATCCGGCCCTGGTGCCGGTCGCGGCCGATCTGGTGGTGCTCGGCAACCCGACCAATCCGACCTCGGTCCTGCACCCCGTCGACACCATCCGCGCGCTGCGCAGGCCCGGCCGGATCATCGTGGTCGACGAGGCCTTCGCCGATGCGGTCCGCGGTGAGCCACAGTCGCTGGCCGCCGCGACCGACCCGGATATCCTCGTCCTGCGCAGCCTCACCAAAACCTGGGCGTTGGCCGGCCTGCGCTGCGGCTACTTCCTCGGCGCACCCGATCTGCTCGCGCGGCTGAACCACGGCCGCGCGCACTGGCCGCTCGGGACACTGCAACTCGAGGCGATCATCGCGACCGCCGAGCCGAATGCGGTCGTCGCCGCCCAACAGCGTGCGCGGACGATCGCCGTCGACCGGGATTCGATGATCGAACGACTGACCGCGCTGGGTGTGCACGTCCACACGCCCGCCGACGCACCATTCCTGCTACTGCGCGTATCCGATGGTGAACTCCTGTGGAAACACTTGGCGGACCAGGGAATCGCGGTCCGCCGCGCGGATACCTTCCCCGGCCTCGGACCCGACTACATCCGCGTTGCCATCCGCGGTGCCGCCGAGGTCGATCGGCTGGTCGCCGGTATTCGTGCGGCGGGGGTCTGATGTCGGCCCGGACGAGGTGTTATGGGGGCATCGATGGAGTGGAGGTAGGCGGATCGTGACGACGCTGGCGGAACTTATCGGGGTGCTCGATGCGGCTTATCCGCCGAAGTTGGCGGAGTCGTGGGATTCGGTGGGGCTGGTGTGCGGGGATCCGGGGGATGCGGTGACGCGGGTGCTGTTCGCCGTGGATGCCACGGCGGCGGTGGTCGATGAGGCGATCGATTGGCGGGCACAGGCTTTGGTGGTGCACCATCCGTTGCTGTTGCGCGGGGTCGACAGCGTCGCGGCCGATACGCCCAAGGGTGCGCTGGTGCATCGGCTCATCCGGTCCGGATGTGCGCTGTTCGCGGCGCATACCAATGCCGACTCCGCTGATCCGGGGGTTTCCGATGCGCTCGCCGCGGCGCTCGGGCTCACTGTCACCGGGCCATTGGATTCGAAACCACAAGCCGCCGTGGATAATTGGGTGGTGCAGGTGCCGCGCTCGGAGGCCGATGCGGTGCTGGCTGCGCTGTTCGCGGCCGGTGCGGGCGGTAGCGGAACCTATCGTGACTGTGCTCTCCGAGTGCCGGGAGTCGGGCAGTTCCGTCCGGTTGCGGGAGCGAATCCGGCGGTCGGCGCGATCGGGGAATTGCAGCGGGTCGATGAGGATCGCCTCGAGGTGGTCGCGCCGCCCTCGGCGCGTGCGGCCGTGCTGGCGGCATTGCGGGACGCCCATCCCTATGAAGATCCCGCCTACCACGTCACCGAGCGTGCCGCGCTGCCATCGGGGCTCGGCATCGGTCGGGTCGGCGTACTGCCCGAGCCGGAGTCCTTGCGCGAGTTCACCGCTCGGGTTGCGGCCGCCTTGCCCGCGACGACCTGGGGTGTTCGCGCGGCCGGTGATCCGGACCGCATGATCCGGACCGTCGCCGTCTGCGGCGGCGCGGGTGACTCCTATCTGGATACCGCGGCGCGCCTCGGCGTGGACGCCTACGTCACCTCGGATCTGCGCCACCACCCGGTCGACGAACACCTGCGCCGCGGTGGCCCGGCCGTGATCGATGCGGCCCACTGGGCGACCGAATTCCCTTGGTGCGCACAGGCGCAGACGGTGGTGCAATCCGCGCTGCCGGACCTGGAAACCCGCGTGTCCACGCTGCGCACCGATCCCTGGACGGTCAGCGCCACCGTGTGACGCACACTCTGATCAACTCGCACGAACCCGAACTATCCAGTGCGGCGGCGTGTTCGGGGCGTGTCGTGCCTATTGCCGGGAGTGGTATGCCGTTCAGCTGAGTCGACGCGCCGGTACGGGGTACAACTACCGCATGAATTTCCCGGTGGACTTCGGGATCGTGCAGATCGGGCTGATGCTGGTCATCCTGGTCGCGGTCGCGTTGCTGATATCGGCGCTCGTGATGGTGCGCAAGGTCGGTTTGCGGGTTTTGATCGGGCGCGGGGCGGGCGGACTGGTGCTGCTGGTCGTCGCCGTTCTCCTGTTGTGGGTGGTGACGCTCATGCAGACCTTCCTCGGGTTGAGCGGGGAGATCAAGGCGGCACATGTAGTGGTGAGTCAGGTTGCGGGCCAAAACCATCGGCTCGAGGTCGACCTGACCCTCTACGGCGACGAGGACCATCCCGACAAGCACGAGAAATATCAGGTCGAGGGCGATCTGTGGGTGCTGCAGGCCAATATCGTCGAGCTGAAGCCCTGGGTGAACGCCCTCGGCTTCCACTCCGGCTACAAGGTCACCCGCCTCTACGGCCAGCGCCTCGACGGCGTCGCGACCACGCAGAACCAGATCTTCGTCAATGGCGATGATCAAGACTTCTTCAACGATATGAGCAACCACAAGTGGTGGACCGACCCCTTCGTCCGCTCCGCCTACGGCAATGCCGTCATCGCCACACCCGGCACCTACGACGTCTTCATCTCCCGCGACGCCATCAAAACCCGAGCCCCGGGCAGCTGAGATCTCGTTGTCGAGATGGTGGTGAGCCTCGTCAGGGGGCGAGTGAGTTGTGGACCGGGCCGCGTAGTCGTCCAGTCGATCAGGTTCACTCGTGACGCCCGCTTCGCGGTCACCGCGGGCGGGAAGCTGCGGCTGCCCAAGGCCGGCGAAGTGAAGGTCATGTGGTCACGGGAATTGCCGTCCGAGCCTTCGATCGGAGGTCGAACATTCGTGCGAAGGCTCGGATCGAGTCACCATGGCTCACACCACGGTGGCCGATGCGCGCCGCGACTTCGTGCATGAACACCCACGCCGATGACGTGGCCTCGGACCGAATCACCCACCATTCGGGGTACGGTTGAAGACTGGTATCGCCGCATCCCGCGGCTCGCGTGCCCCATCCGTCCATAGCGTCCAGGAGTTTGTCCGCGTTGAATGTCGAACCACCTGTCCAGGCCAAGCTGCTCCAGCTCGCCGCCGTCGACGCCGAACTGACGCGGATCGCGCATCGGCGCACCGTGCTGCCCGAGCAGCAGGAGGTGGCGCGGCTGGAGACCGAGCGGAATGCGCACAAGGATGCGGCGGTGGCGGTCGAGATCCTGCTCGACGATCTCGACCGCGATATTCGCAAGCTCGAGGGTGAGGTCGAGGCGGTGCGCAAGCGCGAGGAGCGCGACCGCGGCATGTTGACCGCCGGTTCAGTGGGTGCCAAACAGCTTTCGGAGATCCAGCACGAGCTGGGCAGTCTGGAGCGGCGCCGTTCGGTGCTCGAGGATGAACTGCTCGAGGTGATGGAGCGTCGTGAGGCGTCGGCATCCGATCACGATCACGCGGGTGCGCGGCTCACCAAGACCGAACAGGATCTGGCCGACGCGCAGCGGCTGCGCGATGAGGCGCTGGCGGATCTGGATGTGGCGCAGGGGCGTTGCGATGCCGATCGCAAGGGTTTGGTCGCGCTGTTCCCGGTCGATCTGCTGAGCATCTACGACCGTCAGCGCAGCCAGCACGGGGTGGGGGCGGCGCTGTTGCAGGCGCGTCGGTGCGGTGCCTGTCGGATCGAACTGGACCGCGGCGAGATCGCGCGGATCGCCAAAACCGAGCCGGATGTGATCGTCCGGTGCCCGGAATGCGGTGCGATCCTGGTTCGTACCAAAGAGTCGGGTTTGTGACGTTTCCGGTGCGGGTATCAGTACCCGCGTCGGTTCCACACCCGGCGGCGGGCGGTCCAACGAGGCCGGGTGGTCGAAGAGGACAAGGGGAACAATGACCCAGCGCGAGGTGATCGTCGAGGCCGACGGCGGTTCCCGGGGCAATCCGGGCCCGGCTGGTTACGGTGCGGTCGTCTTCGATGGCGATCACAGTCGAATCCTTGCCGAGCGCAGGGAATACGTGGGCATCACCACCAACAATGTCGCCGAATACCGCGGGCTCATCGCGGGTTTGGAGGCGGCGGCCGAACTGGGCGCTCGGGTGGTTTCGGTGCGGATGGACTCCAAGCTGGTCGTCGAGCAGATGTCCGGGCGCTGGAAGGTCAAGCATCCGGCCATGATTCCGCTGGCGGACCGGGCGCGCAGGCTGGTCGCCGGATTCGACACGGTCACCTTCACCTGGATTCCGCGCGCCGAGAATTCCCATGCCGACCGGCTGGCGAACGAGGCGATGGATGACGGCACGCTGATCGGTGAGGTGCATGCCGCCGAACGGCAGCTGCTCGATGCCGGGGCGGTCGCCGCCACGGTGGCGGAGGAGGTGCGCGATGCCGAAGAGCAACTGCTGAGCTGGACCGATGAAACCTCCGCACGCGGCGCCGAAGAAAACTTGCCGAGCTGGATCGACGAAGCCAGGGACGCGCAGTCGACCGCGGCCGATGCCCGAGACGCCGCGGGCGACACGGCGCCGACCGCCGCCGAAAAGGCACCCGGCTGGACCGGCGCGACCGGCCGACCGACCCGCTTTCTGCTGCTGCGCCACGGCCAGACCGCGCTCTCGCTCGAGCGCCGCTACTCCGGCCGCGGCAATCCGCCGCTCACCGACCTCGGCCGCGAACAGGCCGCCCGCGCCGCGAAAATGCTCGCCGCGAAGGGCGGTATCGCGGCGGTGGTCACCTCGCCGCTGGGCCGCGCGAGGGAAACCGCCGAAGCCGCCGCTACCGCACTCGATGTGCCCGTGCACGTCCTCGACGGCCT
Source organism: Nocardia sp. CA-119907 (assembly GCF_050955995.1). Taxonomy (NCBI): domain Bacteria; kingdom Bacillati; phylum Actinomycetota; class Actinomycetes; order Mycobacteriales; family Nocardiaceae; genus Nocardia; species Nocardia sp. CA-119907. Next base: position 7,188,584 of record NZ_CP192091.1, on the reverse strand, counting down.
CATCGAAACCGACTTCGGCGACTGGGAGGGCCTCACCTTCCTCGAGGCCGCACAACGAGATCCGCAGCTACACGCCCGCTGGCTCGGCGATCCCTCGACGCCAGCGCCGAACGGCGAGAGCTTCGACCAGGTCCGCGAACGCGTGGAGGCGGCGCGCCGCGATCTGGTCGCCCGGTATCCGGGCCAGAACATCGTGGTGGTGAGTCACGTGACCCCCATCAAGACCCTGTTGCAACTCGCGCTCGGCGTCGGCCCGTCGCTGCTCTACCGCCTGCATCTGGACCTGGCATCGCTGTCGATCGCCGAGTTCTATCCGGACGGCGGCTCCTCGGTTCGATTGGTCAACGACACGTCCTACCTCTGAGACGTTCGGGCAGCTGACCGATCCGCATCTTTCGCAAAGCGTGAATTATGGCGCATGACAACGGATTCGGCCTGTCGAAACGGCCCCTTTGGGGCGAATCTCACACGGTAACGTTTCAGACACGCTTATAGCGGTAGGCTTCGGGTCGGTCAGGCACAGGCATCCCGCCCCGCCGGTCTGGTCGGGGATTACATCGGTCTTCGAACAGTGCTGCTCGGGGGATGAGAGCCGACGAGCAACGTGGCTCGGTGGTCGCTTCGAAAAGTGAAGGCGTCCTGTGCTGTCCAGTGGGTCGAGGGAAGCGCAGGTTCGAATGAGTAGTCCGGTCAAGGTTGTCGTGCTCGGTGCGGGGATCGGAGGGCTCACCACGGCCGCCGCACTGCGACAGGCGGGCTTCGCGGTCGAACTGTATGAAGCGGCCCCCGAACTGCGCGGCCAGGGATTCGGACTTTCGGTGCAGGCCAACGGCATCCACGCGCTGCGCGCGATCGGTCTCGGCATCGAGGAGGAACTGTTCGAGCGCGGCGGCAAGGTCGAGACCTTCCGCTTCAACAACCCGGATGGCACGCCCATCCGCGTGCTCCCCGTGCACCGCCAGGACGAGCGCCTCGGTGCGGCAAGTGTCGCGCTGCATCGCAAGGATCTGCATGCGGTGCTGTTGCGTGCGATCGGCGACACCCCGACTCATGTTGGCGCACAAGCGACTCGGTTCATCGATGACGGTGACCACGTGCGCGTCGAATTCGCCGACGGCCGCGTCGCCGAGGGCGATCTGCTGATCGGCGCCGACGGCATCCACTCGGTAGTGCGCGCCCAGCTGCACGGCCGCGCCGAACCGCGCCCCGGCGATTTCGTCGCCTGGCTGGCCTGCATCCCGTTCGAACATCCGGCTGTGCCGCGCGGCTACTCCGCCCACTACTGGGGCACCGGAATGCGTTTCGGCATCCACGACATCGGCCACGGCCGGGTCTATTGGTGGGGCACCATGACCATGCCCGGCGATGAGGCCGCCGATTGGCAGGGGACCAAGGAAGATCTGCAGCGGCTCTACGCCGACTGGGCGCCCGAGGTGCGCGCCTGCATCGAGCAGACCGACTGGGCCGATGTGCTCGCCGTACCCTGCCAGGACCGTCCGCCGCTCGCGGGTTGGGGCCGCGGCCGGGTCACCCTGCTCGGTGACGCCGCGCATCCCATGCTGCCCAGCCTCGGTCAGGGCGCCAACTCGGCCATCGAGGACGCGGTCGTGCTGGCCCACTCGCTGAAGACCTCGCTGGATCCCGTTGCGGGCCTGCGACGTTACGAGCAGGTGCGCGCCGAACGCACGGCCATGTTCGTCAATGGCTCGTGGTCGCTCGGCAAGATCGAGCAGACGACCGATCCCAAGCTGGTGAAGGTGCGCGACACCTACTTCCGGCACGCGCCGACGGAATTCTTCCTGCGCGAATTGGCCAAGCCGATGTCCTTCCCGGCGCTGGCCGGTCCGACCGCGCGGCTGCCGCGCCAGCTGTCCCCGGTGGAGCGCTGGCACTGGATCGCCGATCAACTCGCGCCGCTGCACATTCTGGCCCGGGTGCGGGTGCACGGGTCGATCACCGCCGAGCAGGTCCGGACCGGACTCGACGCGGTGCAGCACCGACATCCGCTGCTCGGTGTCGCGGTGGCGGCCGAACCCGACGGCACCGCACCGCGTTTCGTCCCGGTGCCGACACCGATTCCCTTGCGCGTTGTCGAATCCGCGGATGCGCGGACCTGGCTGACCGAGGTGGACGAGGTCGAACTGCGCGAGCCGTTCGACTGGCACGGCGGACCGCTCGCGCGCGCCGTGCTGATCACCGATTCGACCGGCGAGACCAGCGATCTGGTCATCACCCTGCACTACGCGATCGCCGACGGCGAGAGCGCGATGTCGGTGGCCAAGCAGGTGCTGCAAGTCGCCGCCGGCGAGGGCCCTGAACTCGAGCCCGCCCCGGTCCGGCCGGGTCCGGAGGCGCTGTTCCCGGCGAAGTTCCAGGGCGCCAAGGGCTTCGGTCGCACCGTGGGATCGCTGCTGCGCGATCAGAAGTCGCAGCTCAAACGTCCGCGCCGACTGGAGCCGACCGAATTGGCCGCGCCCGCGCAGCGACGCAGCCGGGTCGTGCACCGCGGCCTCAACGCCGATCAACTCGACGCGCTGAGTGCCGGGTGCGAGCGCAATGGCGTCGGTCTGCAGGCCGCGCTCTCCGCGGCGCTGCTCATCGCGGCGGCCCGAGAGTCGGGCACCTACAAGGAATCCTGGTACACGGTAGGCAGTTCGGTGAATTTCCGCGACCATCTCGACGGCGCGGTCGCCGATACCGAGGTCGGGACCTACCAGGGCATGATCGCGACCCCGGCGAAGTACGCGCCGTGGTCCTCGCTGTGGCGGATCGCCGGTGAAATCGAGCGCGAGTACGGCGCGCGGATGGATCGTCGCGATCACCTCGCGGCACTGAACCTGTTGCAGGTCGCCGCTCCGAAGTCGGTGGCCGCCAGCGCATCCACGGTCAAGCTGATGGACACCCGCGGTCCGGGGCACCTGTGTATGACCTACCTGGGCCGCTACTCGTTTCCGGACAAGATCGGCTCCTGGCAGCTGTCGGGCGCGCAATTCGTCTCCGGCATGTCGGTGAGCGGCTTCACCATGGCCACCGCGAATGCCACGCACGGCGAACTGTCGTTCAACCTCGGCTACGTCGAGCCCGCGGTATCTCGCGAGCGCGCGGAGCGGCTCGCCGATGAGAGTGTTCGCGCACTGCTGTCGGTGATCTGACAATGCGGGCCGTCCGCGCCCGCCCATAGACCGCGAATCCCGGTATCGAGCGCGATGCCGGTAATTCGCGCTATCTGAAAACTGGATACAAGTGGTAACTGCTTTGCGTTCGGCGTCGACAGGGGTGGGTCCTGGACAGGTTTGCGCACGGTATGTGCCGCGATCGTCGCGATAGGAGTGACTGTGACGTCCGAAATCAGCGCAACCCCGGAGCGATCCACCGAGGCCTGGCCGGTCAGCGCGTATCAGCGCGATGTCCTCGGCCTGGCATTCCGGCTGGCGCCCGAACCCGTTGCCCAACAGACCTATAGCCTGCGCATGGATGAGCCGCTGGATATCGAGCGGCTGCAGGCGTGCTGGCAGCGGACCCTGATGAGCGATGTCGCGCTGCGCCTGCGCTTCGCATTCGACAACGGCGAGTTCCGCCAATGGATTTCCGATGATATCCCGCCGGTCGAGGTCATCGATCTGACCGGTGCGCCGGATCCCGAGACCGCGGCTCAGGAGTGGCTGTGGCGCGAGGTCGGCGCACCGGAGCGGCCGGAGCGGCCCGCCCGGCTGGCCGCGGTGGTGGACCGGCCGGACCGGTTCTTCCTCTACATCTCGGTGCATCACGCGCTGGCCGACGGCTATGGCATGAATCCGGTCATCGCCATGCTCGATACCAGCTACAAGATGAAAGATGTTCCGCCCGACCAGCTCGCGGTACCGGAACCCGCCAATGAGCACACCGATCGCTCGGTGGCCACCTATCGGCGGATCATCGAGGACGACGAGGCATACCGGGCCTCCGAGCAGTACCAGGCCGACCGCGACGGACTGCTCGCCGCGCTCGACGGCGTCGAGCCCGCATTGTTCGGCAACCGGACCAACTCGCCGAGAATCGCACGCGGGCACTACAGCACGATGATTTCGGGGGAGTACCTCGACCGTGTCCGCGCCACCGGTGTCACCGTCTTCGCCTACCTGACCGCGGCGGTGGCGACCTATCTCGCGACGATCCACCGCACCGACGAGGTGGTGATCGGCTGCCCGATGCTGAACCGGCATTCCGCGGAGACGTACCGCACGCAGGGGCACCGAGCCAATGTCGTCCCGCTGCCGGTGCGCGTCGATCGGGATGTGCCGCTCGCGGCAATCGCGGAGCAGGTGACCCAGCAGATTCGGAAGCTGAAGAAGCATCAGCGATTCCCCTACGGTGAGCTGACCCGCGCGCTGAATCCGGATCCGGCCGCGCCGCCGCTGTACGACGTGGCCTTCTCCCACACCAAACTGCCCGATGCAGACTACGTCCACGAGCTGCTCTCGAAGTGGACGGTGCACAACCCGGGTTCGGTGACCAACGCACTCACCATCGTCACCGCGGAGAACGGCAGGGACGGCTCGATCAGCCTCCAGTTGTTCTACGACAGGGACGTTTTCGACGCGAGCTTCCCGATCGAATCGGCGCTGCGCGGCGTCGGCGAGCTGGTCACCGCATCGCTGGACCGGCCGCAGACCCCGGTGGGCGCGCTGCCGTTGCTGTCGGAGCGAATGCGTGCCGACGTGGCGGCCTTCGAGGCGGGGCCGCGCAACGAGTTCCCCTACACCACCATCGATCGGCTCTTCACCGAACAGGCCGCCGAGCATCCGGATCGGGTGGCCATCGTGCCCGCCGCCGGTTCCGGTGAACGGCGGCTGACCTACGCCCAATTGTCCGGTCTGGTGGATGGTTTCGCGGCCCGGCTGCACGAGCTCGGCGCCACCGGCAACGAATGCATTCCGGTGGTCCTGCCGCGTTCCACGGATATGGTGATCGCGGTGCTCGGCATCCTGCGTGCCGGGTGCGCCTATGTGCCGCTCGATCCGGAATATCCGGCGGCGCGCATCGAGACGGTGCTCGCGGACTGCGATGCGCGGTTCGTGGTCGCCGGACGCGAGCACACGCGGGTCTACGCCGACCTCGGCGTCACCCGCGTCACGGTGTCCGACACCCTGCCGGGCACCGTCGAAAACGTCTCGCATCCCCACGATCTGAGCTATCTGATCTACACCTCGGGCTCGACCGGCGTGCCCAAGGGCGTGATGATCGAACACCGCTCGGTGGTCAACCGGCTGACCTGGATGCAGCGCCGCTATCCGCTGACCGCCGACGATGTCATCCTGCAGAAGACGCCGGTCACCTTCGATGTCTCGGTGTGGGAGTTGTTCTGGTGGGCCATTACCGGGGCCGAGGTCGCGCTGCTCGAGGTCGGCGGCGAGCGCGACCCGCGTCGCATCGCCGAGGCCATCGAGGCGCACGGGGTGACCGTCATGCATTTCGTGCCGTCCATGTTGGCGGCCTTCGTGGACGAGCTGACGGCCGATCGCACGATCGTGCCGCGCATCGCCGGTCTGCGCCGGGTGTTCTGCAGTGGTGAGGCGCTGCCGCCCGCCCTGGTCCGCCGCTTTCACGCGGCCTTCACCGCGGTCGGCCAGCGGCCGCCGCAGCTGGTGAACCTCTACGGTCCGACCGAAGCCACCGTCGATGTCTCGTATTTCGATATCCCGGACACCGGCGATGCACTCGATCTGGTGCCCATCGGCCGCCCGATCGACAATATCGATCTGCTGGTCCTGGATGAATCCGGACGCCGTATGCCCATCGGGGTGCCGGGTGAACTCAATATCGCCGGTGTCGGCCTCGCCCGCGGATATCGCGGCCGCCCCGAGCTGACCGCCGCCGCCTTCGTCGACGACCTGTCCGTGCCCGGCCGCCGCCGCTACCGCACCGGCGATCTGGCGCGCTGGCTGGCCGATGGCAGCCTGGAGTTCCTGGGCCGCTTCGACGATCAGGTGAAGATCCGCGGTAACCGGATCACCCTCGGCGAGGTGCAGAACGCGATCCTCGGCTGCCGGGGGGTACGCGCCGCGGCCGTGGTGGACGAGCAGTCCGACACCCACGGACCGCATCTGGTCGGCTACTTCGTCGGCGATGCGGTGACCGGCGAGGAGATCGCCGAACAGCTCGCGACCCGCCTGCCCCGCTACATGATTCCGACCCGGCTGCTGCGGGTGGACCGGATTCCGTTGACCCGCAACGGCAAGGCCGATCGCAAGGCGCTGGCCCGCGAGGCGGCGACCGTCGAGCAGGTGGACGTCATCGGCGCGGTCGAACCGCGGACACCGGTCGAGGCCGAGCTGGCACAGGTCTGGCGGACCGTGCTCGGTATCGACTCCATCGGTGTACACGACAACTTCTTTACCCACGGCGGCGACTCGATACTCGCGCTATCTGTGCGCACCGCCGCCGAGCGGGCCGGGATGTATTTCGATGTGGACGCCTTCTACCAGCATCCGACCATTGCCGAGCTGGCCGGGATCGTTTCGGATGGTCCGGACGGCAACCGGATTCGGATCGCGACGGCGCTGGAGACGGTGCCGCTGATCGACCGCGCCGCCCTGCACCAGGCGGAGGACGCCTTTCCGGCCACCGCCCTACAGCTCGGCATGCTCTTCCACAGCATCGAGCGCGCCGATTCGGTGACCTACAAGGACGTGTTCCGCTACCGCCTCGACATGCCATGGGATGTCGCGCGCTTCCGCGCCGCATTCGACCGGCTGGTGCGCCGTCAGCCCGCCTTGCGCTCCTCGTTCGAACTGAGCAAGTATTCGGTGCCGCTACAGGTCGTGCACACCGCGGTCGAATACGAGCTGGAAATCGTGGATGTCTCCGATCTCGATCCGGTACTCGCCGATCAAGAGGTCGAGGACTACACCCAGGAGCGCAGGCACGCCCACTACGACCTCACTCGCGCACCGCTGCACGCCGTGCGGGTGTTCCTGCGTCCATCCGAAAGTGCGGGCCAGACCGTCGATCTGGTGCTCAGCTTCCACCACGCGATCCTCGACGGGTGGAGCGTCGCCACCGCGGTGCTCGAGCTGTTGCTCGACTACCTGAACACGCTGGGGCTGATCGAAACCGGTACCGATGACACCCCGCATGCGACCACCGTGCTCGCCGAATACGCACAGGCCGAAATCACCGCGGCACACGATGATTCGGCCCGTGCGTTCTGGCGGGACGCGCTGGCGGGCGCCGAACCGACGGCGCTGACCGCATTGGGTGTGCACGAGGGCGCCGGGGCGGAGGAACCGCGGGCCAGTGCGGTGGTGCCGCGCCGGCTCGCCGAGCGGGTGACCGCCTTCGCCGCCCGGCATCAGGTGCCGGAGAAGGCCGTCTACCTGGCGGCGCACTGCCTGACGCTGCGGACGGTGACCGGCCGCGCCGATATCACCACCGGCGTCGTCAGCCACGGCCGTCCGGACCGGGCGGGCGCGGAAAGCATTGCGGGCCTGTTCCTCAACACCCTGCCGATGCGGCTGGACGATACCGCGACCACCTGGCGCGCGGCCGTCGACCAGATCGCGCGTCGGGAGCGCGAGGCGTACCCGCACCGGCGCTATCCGCTGCGGTCGATGCTGGCCGATGGCGCCCCCGCCTTCGAGACCGCGTTCAACTTCATCAACTACCACCTCTTCGCGCCGATCGTCGGTGCGGACGGCGTCGCACTGCGCGATTTCGACGTTCGCGAGGACACCAACTTCCAGCTCCTGGTGACCGTGGCCAACGATCCACGCGATGGCCGAATGTGGGTGCGGGTCAACGGCGATCACACGCTGACCCGGGATCAGTGCGAGACCGTCGCGGTCACCCAGCTGCGCATGCTGGCGGGCATCGTCGCGGATCCGGATGCCGCGATCGATCGCAGCACGGGTCCGGCGACGGCCCGCGATATCGGCACGCTGGTCGCCGACGCGGCCGCGCTCAATCCGGATATCGTCGCGGTACAGGGCGACGAATCCGGCATCACCTACGACGAACTGATCGAGCGCAGCGATCGACTTGTCCGGCGGCTCAGCGATTTCGGCATTCGGACCGGCGATCGCATCGGCATTCTGATGGGCCGTCGCCCGGAGCTGGTGCTGCTGGTGCTCGCGCTCATGCGGCTCGGCGCGGCCTGCGTGCCGCTCGATGTCAGCTATCCACGGTCCCGGCTGAACCTGATGATCGGCCGCGCCGCCCCGCACCGGGTGATCGCCGACGCCGACTACGCCGATATCGTCGACAATGCCGCGCTGGTGCTGGACACCGCCGAACTGTTCGACCCGACAGTCGCCGACAGTCATACCGAGGCCGCAGTCCCGGACCATATCTCACCCGATGCGGTCGCCTACGTGCTGTTCACCTCCGGCTCCACCGGCGAACCCAAGGGCGTCGCCATGCCACACCGCGGGCTGACCACACTGGTGGACTGGCAGAACCGCAGCGCGTCGGGCATGGATTTGGCGAGCACACTGCAATTGGCGCCCTTGAGCTTCGACGTGTCCTTCCAGGAGATCTTCACCACCCTGGTCGCGGGTTCCACGCTGCGGGTCAGTTCGGTGGATCTGCGCTCCAATGTCGAGGAACTGCTGAATACCGTTGTCGCGGAGGGCATCGAGCGACTGTTCCTGCCCTACGTCGCATTGCAGGCCTTCGCCGAGGCCGTGGTGGCCCGGCGGATGTTCCCGGTCAACCTGAAGGTACTCGCCTCCTCCGGTGAACAGCTGCGCATCACCGACGAGATCCGCGCGCTGTGCAAGGTGGTACCCGGCCTGCTGCTGGAAAACCAGTACGGCCCAACGGAATCCCATGTCGCGACCACCTGCAGGCTCACCGGCTCGCCCGATGACTATCCGCCGCTGCCGCCCATCGGCCGTCCGGTCGACGGCGATACCGTCGAAGTGCTCGACGGCGCACTGCGTCCCGTGGCCGACGGCGTGATCGGTGAGATCTACCTGGGTGGCCGTTCCCTCGCGCTCGGCTACCAGGGCCGGGCGGGATTGACCGCGCAGCGTTTCGTGGCCGCCCACGGCGGCGCGATCCTCTACCGCACCGGCGATCTCGGTGTCCGGCTCGCCTCCGGTGATCTGGTCTGCCTCGGTCGCAGTGATAGTCAGGTGAAGATCCGCGGCTTCCGCGTGGAGCCCGCCGAGGTGGAGCTGTGCATTCTCGGGCTGGTCGAGAAGTATCCGACCATCACCGAGGCCGCCGTGGTGGCACGGGGTTTCGGTGGCATCGATGGTGCCCTGATCGCATTCCTCGTCGGCGACGCCGAGCAGACCGATCTGGCCGCGCTGCGCCACGATCTGCGCGGGGTACTGCCCGCGCATATGGTGCCGTCCCGGTTCGTCTTCCTCGACGAACTGCCTCGCACGCCCAGTGGTAAGCGCGACGACGGCGCATTGCGCTCGATCATCGACGCTGTGCCGGAATCGGTTGCCGCACAGCGGGAACCGGCCGACGAATACGAACGCACCGCCGTCGAGCTGCTGGCCGAATACGCCGGTCTGCGCTCGATCGGACTCGACGACGATTTCTTCGCCTCCGGCGGCACCTCGATCGGTGCCATGCGGGTGGTGATGGGGCTGTCCCGGCGCTTCGGCGTCGAGTTGCCGCTGGATTCGTTCATCGGTGCGCCCACTGCCACCGAACTCGCGGCGCTGATCCGCTCGGGCAATACCCAGCGCACCTTCGACCCCTTGGTGCCGATCAGCGTCGGCGGTCATAAGCCGCCGCTGTTCCTGGTGCATCCGATCGGCGGAAATGTGCTGTGCTACTTGGCCCTTTCCCGCTATCTCGATCCGGATCGGCCGATCTATGGCCTGCAGGCCGCGGGGGCGGACCCGGGCAGCACGCCGGAAAAGTCGATCGTCTCGATGGCGGAGTCCTATCTGGCGGCGGTGCGCCGAGTGCACCCCGAGGGGCCCTACCACCTGGCGGGCTGGTCCTTCGGCGGCAATGTCGCACTCGAAATGGCGCGTCAGCTGCCCGAACACGAAGTGGCCAGCGTGACCTTGCTCGACACCATGGCGCTGCGGCAGCAGGCCCGCGAACCGATCGCCGAGGAGCAGCTCATCCGCTGGTTCTTCCTCGAATTGCTGTGGTACGCCCGCGGAAATCAGGCCGCGCTCGTCGATTTCGAACCCGATGTGCACGGTTCCGAGGAACTGTTCGAGGCGATGCTCGCCGAGGCGATCAGGTCCGCGATCCTGCCCGCCGACAGCTCACCGCAGGCGATCCGCAGGCTCTACGACGTGTTCTACGCCAATTACACGGCGCTGCTGGAGTACCGGCTCGAACCCTATGACCGCGATATCACCCTGCTGCGGGCCGAACAGGGGCTGCCGCCGGGTGTCGATATCGCGCACCAGGCGGTGGGCAGCATGTTCGACAGCGCGAACAACGGGTGGCAGCAGTACGCGGCCCGACGCTTCACGCTGGTGCCGGTGCCGGGCGATCATCTGCACATGATGACCGAACCGCATGTCGGTGAGGTCGCCGTGCAGTTGGACGCCGCGCTGGCGGCGGCGGATCCGGATCTGGATCGGGAGCTGGGCGCCGAAATGCTCGACGCCTGACCGATGCGACCCGACCGTTATGCACGACGACCCGCATAACGGTCGGGTTCGGTGCCGTGGCAGGCGTGGTTCCCGTCATGGTGAACTACAGTTTCGAGGTGGCCGCAGCCATCGGGGTGGCTCTCCATCGCGTGTGCGGTCGGCCAACGCCTGAGTCGATTCCGATGTCGGCCAGCGCTTTTCGAGAGGGAGAGTAGTTGCCGTTGAAGTTCGCAATGCTCGCACTGGCCGCGGCCGCGGGGTGTCTCGTGGGGGCCGGTACCGCGCAAGCGGCGGGAAATGCCGTGGTCGGCGGAGGTACCGGTCTGGTCTTCGATAGCAACGCGGTGTGTTCGCTGACCGCCATCGGCTACGACAGCGCCGGACGACTGGTCGGGCTGACCGCCGGACACTGCGCCCCGACCGGTGCGCGATTGGGCGCCGAGCAGTTCCTCGACACCGGTGTGATCGGCACGGTCGCATACTCCGATGAGGGCGCGGGCCTGGACTTCGCGGTGCTGGAATTCGATCCGGCGAAGGTCACGCCCGCGCGCAATATCGGCCCGACCACCATCGCCGGGTTCGGTGCCGCGCCCGCCCCTGGTGAACCGGTGTGCACGAGCGGGCGCAGCGGCGGAATCGACTGCGGCATCGTGTGGGGCACGCTGGAGGGCAGCGTTATCAACCAGTCCTGTTCCAGGCCCGGCGATTCCGGTGGTCCGGTCACGGTGGGTGATCGACTGGTGGGTATGAATCAGGGGCGGCTGACCCGCCTCGGCGGCCTCGGATTCAACATTCCGTGCACCTTGGGCGCGAATCCCGTGCACTCACCGGCATTTTTCGCGCCGATCGATCAGATCCTCCAGGCCGTGGACGCCACCGGTGGTGTCGGCAGCGGATTCCAGCCCATCTGATCCGATGTGGAGTTCACCGCCGCGAGCCCGCGCAGGGCGTCGGCGGTGCATGCGTCCAGGGGGTAGAACAATTCGATCGCGAGCTCGGAGAGCGTGATATCGGCAGGCGCGCCGAAGGTGGCCATGGTGCTGAACATGCGCAGTTCGCCGAACGGAGTCCGGATACGCAGCGGGACCTCGAACGGACTCGGTTGTGCCGCATCGTCATCCGGTTCTTCGCGGTAGTCCGGCGGCAGGGGATAGGCGACAACCTCGTCGTAGAGTGCCCGCAGCTCGGCGTCGCCGGTCGCATCGACCTGGCGGGACAGTCGCTCCAGGAACAACTCCCGTACCTGGGTCAGGTTGGCGAGTCGGCCCGAGAGGCCATCGGGATGCAGCACCAGCCGATAGACATTCGGCCGCGGCAGCAGCAGTTCGTCGGGGATGCCGGTCATGAACAAGCCCATCGCGGCGTTTTCACCGACCACATGCCACAGCCGGTCCACCACCACCGCCGGATAGGGTTCGTGCGCGGTCAGCATGATGTCGAGCGCGGAACGGACCGAGGCCAGGCCGGCGTCATCGAGACTGCTCTCCCGGTAGGCGGGCGCGTAGTCGGCGGCCAGCAGCAGGGTATTGCGCTCGCGCAGCGGCACCTCCAGTGCATCGCAGAGCCGCAGGATCATGGCCCGACTCGGTTTGGACCGTCCGGTCTCCACATAGGAGATGTGCCGCGCGGAACTGTCCGCCGATAGCGCCAGGTCGAGCTGACTGAGCCTGCGTCGCTGCCGCCAGTCGCGCAGCAGTGCGCCGACACGTGTGTCCGTCCGAGTTGATGCCACCCGAGCAGGCTAGTCAGCGTTGCCTGCGTTCGGCCATGACCTCGGAGGTTATTGAGACCTGTACCTCGAACCGGGCATGGTCGGTGCCGGGAGCCGATCGGCTGCTATGGATCGACCTCAGGAGATGGATATGAGCGCGTCTACACTCAGCGCCCGGCCCGCGTCGGACACCGATTTCTTGCGGACGGTGCTGCGCCTGGACGGATGGGGAACCGGGGCCTTCGGCGTCGTCATGCTCGCCGCGGCGGCGGCGCTGAGCGGACCGCTCGGGCTGCCGACGGCCTGGTCCATTCCATTCGCTGTCGCGATGATCGGCGGCGGGCTCGCGCTGCTGCTCATCGCGGGATATCCAGAGCTGGTGCCGGGCCACGCGACTGCGGTCATCGGCGTCAACGCGGTATCGGCGGTGACGCTGGTGGTGTCGGCGTTCTCCGGTGTGCTGGAGCTGACCGGGCTCGGGGTGATGTTCCTGCTGATCGGGGCGGTGTGGGTTGCGGTATTCGCGGGGCTGCAGGCCCGCGGGGTGCGCCGGGCCGGGCTGTGAGTGCGGCAGCTGTCGGAGCCTTCGGGCGAGCTCGGATCGTGCCGATCAATGTCATCGCCGCGATCGCCGGTTCCGAACCGGCCGTCATCCCCGACTTTGGTGAGGCTGCTGGTGGTGGTTGCGATGTGGCCGTTATCCCCGACGTTGGTGGGGGTGCTGGGGTTGGCTGCGACGTGGTCGTCAACCGCGACCTTGGCTAGGTGCTGGCTGCGGTGGTGCGGAAGCCAGTGCGATGACCATCTCGCGCTCCATGCGCGGATCGTCATCGGCGCAACGCTGTTCGCGTCCGGTGAAGGTGAAACCTGTTCGCAGGTATAGGCGTTCGGCGTGCTGATTGCCGACGACGACGCAGAGTCGCAGGTGATGATGACCAAGTTCGCGAGCCCAATTGATCGTAGCGGCCAGCAGGAGATCCGATGTACCCTGCCCGCGCGCACATGGATTCACCCAGACCGATACCACCGTGGGCGGCTCGGTCTCGGTGATGATGCCCGCGCAGCCGACGACGCGATCGCCATTCTCGGCGACGAACAGCAGTCGCGTGCCCACCCATTGCCGCCATTGCCATTCGTCCCACTGCGCGGCCACCTCGTAGGTCGTCGCGAATGTCCCCGGTGGTGATCCCGCGAGGGCGTCGAGCCGGATCTCCTGTGCGACCATCCACTCGTCCCCGCCCAACTGCCGCACGCTCATTCGGCGATCTTGCACCGACATCTCGCGGTCGTGCAACCGCATATCTGCCCGCGAGTGACCCGGGGACCAGCGGTTATCAGCTCATCGCTGCCGCCGTCGCCGTACCCGTTCGCACAACGGCCGGTCGCACCTGGGTCAGTCGGGTGCATCGGTCCGTCGGGGCCAGCGATTGGGCGCCCGGCGTGTGGGCTCCTGTCGCGGAAGTCGCGAGCCTGCACAGGTGCCCGGCCGTCCTGGATGCGGTGCCCATGCTGAGCGATAGGCGCGGGCTCACGTTGAGTCGTCGGCAGCGCGACACCGGGCCGCCGGCCTGAGACGCGGATTCAACGCAGTCGGCCGGTGCGGTTGGTGGTCCGGTCGTCGCGCGTCGTCTCGGGGTGGGGCTGACGTGGTGGCTCCGCGTGTCGTTCGCGGGCGAGTTCGAGCATGGCCAGTCCGGTTTCGCGGATGAGGCTGTCGAGATCGTCGAGCATTTCGGCGATGGCATCGCTGGTCGTCTGCAATTCGGCTGAGCTCGGATCGCGCCGATCGAAGACGACGCGGAGCTTGTGTAGTCGGAGCCCGACATCGAAGAGGCGGCGCACCAGCCGATCGCTGGAATCGGCGAATGCGGTTGCACCGGCGGAGAGCTCATTGGTGGGGACGAAGGATCGTCGTGGCTTGCGCCGGGGGCCTCTACTGATGCCCATGCGGCTGCCGGGAAGTCGACGGGTGTCGCTCTGCGCGCTCGACCGCGCATTGTCGGGCATAACATTCCTCCTGAGTCATCTGATTCGTATTGGCGCCCACGCTTCGGGACCCGGAGACATGGGTATTCTAACGCGCACGATACCGCGGCAATGATCGCCTCCCCGGGGAATTCGATACTCCTGTACCACTTTTCGTTGTACTCATACGGTAATCACTTGGTACACAACAGGATCTAGAACCCGTTGATTCCGCATTCGTCGCGTCCGAGCTCAGCACGTGGTGTGCTGATCGATTAGGGGGCTGCTTCGCGTGACGAACGGGTGGACAATGGAGGGATGACAGTAAACGGTGTGCGGGAGTCACGCGAACTGTCGGTCGATGCGTCGCTGCATTTGCTCGGCACGATCGGATTCGGTCGTGTTGCGTTCTCGCGCTACGCCTTACCCGCCATTCGGCCGGTCAGCCATGCGGTTGTCGATGACCAACTGGTGCTCTACGCCGACTCCGCGACAACCAGTTCGCTCGATCGTCAGGTGGTCGCCTATGAGGTGGACACGATCGATCACGAAACCTCCCTTGGCTGGTGTGTGATCGTGACCGGCATTGCCGATACCGTCCGCGACCAACACGAAATCCTGCACTATCAGCAGTTCTTGCCGGAGCGCACGGTCGGGGCGGGCGATCGGGTGACCAGAATCCTGCCCGATATCGTCACCGGCATCGAATACGTCGGGTCCGAGGACATCGAACGGTAGTGCCTACCGGTCCGGCATCGGTTCGGGGAGTAGAGGTTCGAGCTTCGCCAGGAAGCGGGTGAAGTGCGGGTCGGCGTCGGTGCGGTCGAAGGTATCGATCTCCCACCAGCGTGACGCGCTGAATTCGCCCGGGTCCAGCGTGTATTCGCGGGTACGGTCGCCGCGGATGACATACCAGAGGCTGACATCCTCGTGGCCGCTGTCGATTCCGACGGTCGTGGTCACCGTGAGGAACAGCGGTTCGGTTCCGGTGACGGTGAATTCGGCATCGAGACCCAGCTCCTCGGCCGCCTCGCGCCCGGCGGCGGTCAGGGGGTGTTCGCCTGGCGAGATATGACCGCCGGTCGGCAGCCACAGTCCGGCCAGGCGATGGCGGCCGAGC
This sequence comes from Nocardia sp. CA-119907, assembly GCF_050955995.1. Lineage (NCBI taxonomy): Bacteria > Bacillati > Actinomycetota > Actinomycetes > Mycobacteriales > Nocardiaceae > Nocardia > Nocardia sp. CA-119907. Next base: position 7,173,232 of record NZ_CP192091.1, on the reverse strand, counting down.
AGGACGCTGCGGGTTTGCGGGTCGACGAGCACGACGTAGGAGACCAGATGCCGCGGCGGCGTATCGGGTTTGACTCGACGGAATACGTCGTCGGTGGCGGCGAGCCAGGCCAGCGTTTCCGCGATGTGTTGGCGCTCGAGCTCGTCGAGCGGATCGATGGCGTCGACGATATCGGCGACGGCGGCGGTCGCGAGGTTCATGGCAGGTGAGGATAGCGGCAGGCACCGACAGGTTCGCCGCCGCGAGTCAGTCCAAGACGACCGGGCGCAGCCTGGTGGTGTAGACCCCTGCGCGATCGAGCGCGTCGGCCGCCGCGTCGAGCTCGATCGAGGCCTCCTCGAACACTTCCCGCGCCCCCGCGATGCAGTAGGCCGGGGTGGTGAGCGCCCCGATGCCCTCGGTATCGACCAGCATCCCCGAGGTTTGCAATGATCCGTAATCCGCATCCAACTCGGCCAGTTCCCCACGAAGTTCGCGCAGCCGATCGAACAACCGCTGCCGCCGAATCTCCAGTGCCAGTGGATCGGTCATCGCACGCTCCCCAGGTCGGCTACATCGCTCGCTGCCCGCAATCTACCGCCGATCTATGCCGAAGGCTCGAACTCCAACAGCACCGGTCCACCACCCCGGCCCTTCGGCAGTGGGAAGAAGCTGTGGTGAGTATCCGGATCGACGGCGACCGTATGCGCGCCCTCGGCAAGATGATCGGATGCGAGGGCGATGGTGTGTCCGTCGCGCTGGTCGAACAGGCTCACCCAGCCGCTCTCGGCGGCCACATACAGCCGATGGGCCGAATTGTCGTAGACCAGCACATCGGGAGTCCGGCCGACGCTGTTCGCATCGATCACGGTGCGACGGGTGAGATCGACGGTGACCAGGCGGGCATTGTCCTCGCATCCGACGAACATCAGCCGGTCGGCCGCATCCAGTGCCTGACCGTGCGGTCCGGCGCAGCCGGGTACCGGAATCCGGTCGGTCACCGTCAGCGTCTCCGGATCGATGACGGCGAGATCGGTCCTGCCCTGGACCGCGACGATCATTCGGTCGGTATCGGCGTCATAGACGACATTGCCGACTTCACCACCCAATGGCACCGTGCCACGGACGGTTCCGGTTTCGGCGTCGACAACCGTTTCGGTCCCGGCGCGCTGGTCGGTGGTCCACACCGCGCCGCGGCGCGGATCGTAGGCGAGTCCGTCCGGATAGTCACCGGTCGGCGAGGTGCGCAGGATGGTGCCGCTATCGGAGTCGATGGTCGCGAGTTGGTTGCGTCCGGTCGCGGTCGCGAAGATTCGATGCCGCTGCGGAACCGCGAGCACGCCGTGCACGTCGGGCAGGTCGGCGATCGTACGCACCACGCGATGGGCGCGGATATCGATCTCGACGACCGCACCCGCACCCATATGTGCCACCCACAGCACGCCGGATCCGGCGTCCAGGCTCATGTAGTCGAATCGCACCGCCGCACCGGGCAGGTCGAGCTGCCGGAGTTGGTGTAAGGGCAATCGGCTCGACTCGGGCGGCGTCGAGGTGCCGCACCCGGTCGCCACCACGACGACCGCGCAGGTCAAGGCGATCGGCCAGATCGGTCGCATCGAGCCTCCCGTCGAGGGCAACCGTGGGTTCAGACTAGTCCGGGAGCGAACGGGGGTCGTGGATTCGAACAGCGCAAGGGTGCATCAGTCGGCCCGGTCAGGCCGGGAAGGTGAAGCCGACCTTGCGGGTCGCGGGGTCGGCGGCGATCAGGCGCACCTGGACATTCGAACCCTCGGGTGGCCCGCCCAGGCAGGGGCCGACCACGGGTGGGTCGGCGACGAAGACTTCGGCGGCGCGGCTGCCATTGGCCTCGCGTACCACTATGGCATCGAAGACCGTGCCGCCGCGTTCGGCGAGCAGGGTGGCCTCGGTCAGGTCGATGCAGGCCCGTTCCACCTTGCCCGCGATGCTGTCGCTGCGCTTCATCGATTCGGCGGTGGGGACCAGGCCATCGCGAACCCATTGCGGCACTTCGGTTCCGGCGCAGCGGGCCAGACAGATCTCGGTGGCGAACCGATCCGCGAGGCGGCGCAGCGGCGCGGTCACGTGTGCGTACGGCGCGCCGATCGCGCTGTGCTGCAGATTGTTGGGTGCGTTGTTCCCGGATCGAGCGCCGTTCGTCGAGCGCGAGCCGCCGGTCGCCCGGCCGCTTCCGGCCTCCTGCCCGCCGCCGGTCGGTCCACCGCCAACCGATTGCCCGCCACCGCCAGCCGCCGCGCCGCGGGTTGTCCGCCCGCCACCGATCGGCGAACCACCCGCTTCGTCCATCGCGCCGTCGAGCACGGTGTAGGCGGCGCCCCGCAAGAGCCCGGTCGCTTCCGACATCAGCACCAGCGTCGCGGGCGCCTTCGGATCCAACCCCGCCAACATCCGCCCGACGGACTCGTCCGTGGGCCATTCGACCCCGAGCGCCGCGGCGGTCCTACGCATCGAATCGATCGCCGATTCCGTGGGCGGCGGCATGGTCCGCAAGAGCGCGATGCGCGCACCGGCGCCTGGTGCGCCGTCGGATCCACTGCCGTTCAACATGATTCGCGCCGCGCACATGCCGGTGAGCAGCGAAACCTGCTCGTTCCAGTCATCGGCCGCGGTGCGCGGTTCGACAACGAGGCGCCAGTGCCCGTCGGCGCTGTCGTCGCGGATAATGCTCTGGGCGGGCAATCGCAGCCCGATCGCGCCACGCGCCAGCCCGGCCTCGATGCGCCGCGTGCCGAATTCCGGCAGGGCCGCGATCGAGGGGTGCAGGCGGTTCGCGTCGGCGTCGGCCTGGACGCTCGCGTAGTCGAGCCGGGCCCGGGAGCGCACGGTCGCCCGGACCACCGAGAACCGTTGCGGCTCGGCGTTCTCATCGCATTCGATGGTCCACAGGGCGGCGGGCCTGGTCTGTTCGGGGAGCAGGCTCGCGGAGTTCTCCGACAGGATCGTCGGATGCAGCGGCACGGTGCCGTCGGGGAGATAGAAGGTCTGGCCGCGCATACCCGCTTCTCTGGCCAGTGGGCCAGCCGGGTCGATGACGGCGCCGACATCGGCGATCGCGTAATGCACGGTGAAGCCGGATGCGGTGCGTTCGATATGTACCGCCTGGTCCAGATCCAGGGCGCCGGGCGGGTCGATCGTGACGAACGGAATATCGGTGCGATCACTGCGATGGCCCGCGAACGCGTCGATCGCGTCGCGGGCCGCCGTGGTGGCCTCGGCGGGATACGCCGAGGCCAATCCGAATTCGGATCGAATGGCACCGAAATCGACCGGTGCCGAAACGATCCGCTGGTGGAGTTCCACGGTTTCGCACTCGTGCTCTACTGCAGTGCCAGCATCGTGCCGTTCAATTCATTGAGCGGGCCGTACACAGTAAAGGTCACCCGTCCACCCGGGACGCTGGCCGAGACGTCGGCTGCGGCGTCCAGCGCCTCGCCGAACGACGCCGCCGACGGATGCGGCAGACCGGCGATGGCCTGCCCGATGTGATTCTGGTGCACCCAGGCGGTGTCGGCCGGGTTGAGGTCGACCCGGACCCCACCCGCCAGCGGGGTGACCGCGACCGCCGAGGCGGATCCGGTACCCAGCATGGCGAAAACCGATGCGGCCCCGGCGATCAACGCACCGGCGACCAGTGAACGAACAATCCGCATAAAGATTCAGACCTGCTTCCATGATCGAAGAATGGGGAGGGTTCGTGGCGGCCCGGCTACGGGGCTTACCAACGGCGCCTACTCTATGACGTCGATCACGTTCAAGGCCAGTTCCCGCCGAATCGACATACCGAACACGCTGAGCCGGGCGCCGTCACACAGTGGCTGCTAGGGTTCCCCGGCGTGGCGGGGTTTGCCTTTCCCGCACATTCGCCAGCGTCCCTACGTCGACAATTGGGAGTTATCCACTGATGTCAACGATTCTTTTCGATTACCTGATGCCGCTGCTCGGTCCCGAGCAGGCGTCGTATTGGGCTCAGGTCTTGATGGTCGGCCCGCTCTGACCTCACAGTCACCGATGCGGTGTTCGTCGCCTTCCGTTAACCACACGGGAGGCGGCGTTTCCCGAGTCCCGCTAGCATCCCGCTCCGTGACCAGAACTACCGCCGCGATCGCGGCCAGCTCCGCCGTCTTCGCCCTGCTCATCGCTGGTTGCAGCGATGACAAAGCCTCCTCCACCGCCGCCTCGTCATCCGGCGCCGCAACCACCTCGGCGGCCAACGCGGCCGGCTCCGAAAACCTGGACAGTGTCAAGGCGGGGACGTTCGTCGTCAGCTACCGCAGCGCCTTCCCCAAGCTCGCCGATGGCAAAGACGACGCCAAGATCCGCAGCGTCTTGGCCGACACCTGCAAGGACATCAAGGGCGGCAAGAGCGAGGACGAGATCGTCCAGAACGTCATCAAGCGCACGAAGGGCAGCGCCGAGGCCTCCAAGGAAGAGGCCCAGGCGATCTACCAGATGGCGAAGATGCTCTGCTGATCAGCTTTCCGGCTGATCAATCCTTCAGCCACGGCAGGTAATTGGGCAGGTATTTCAACACGTATCCGACGGTGATCATGACGATGATCGAGATCACGGGAATCAGTATGGACATCGGCCCGGTTTCCTTACGTTGAGCTACCGATGCGGGCTGTACGGCGCTGGACCGTCGCCGTACCCGTATCGGTATACGCCCGTTGTGTTACGAGCGCATACCATCTTGGCTCGTCGCGGGCGTGTTGCCCGGACCGAGCGCCGGGGCCGGTTCGGACGGGTTGATCTCCGGTGCGGCCGATTCCTTCGCGACCGGGGTGGGCTCGGACGCCGCCGAGGTGGTGCCGGTGCCGGTCGACTCCGGCTGGGTGCCGCGCTCCAGGAAGCGCAGCAGTTCCACCGGGAACGGCAGCACCAATGTCGAATTCTTCTCCGCCGCAACCTGAACCACCGTCTCCAGCAGCCGCAGTTGTAGCGATGCCGGCGACTCCGCCATCTGGGCGCCCGCCTGCGCCAACATCTTCGACGCCTGCAACTCGCCCTCGGCGGAGATGACCCGCGCCCGCCGTTCCCGCTCCGCCTCGGCCTGCCGCGACATCGAGCGCTTCAGCGAATCCGGGATGGAGACATCCTTGATCTCCACGCGATCTATGTGGATACCCCAGCTCAGTGCCGGGCTATCGATCATGATCTCCAGGCCCTTGTTCAACTCCTCGCGGTTGGACAACAGGCTGTCCAGATCGCTCTTGCCGATGATCGACCGCAGCGACGTCTGGGCCACCTGTCCCACCGCGAACAGATAGTTCTGCACCTCCACCACCGCGCAGACCGGGTCGATCACCCGGAAGTAGACCACCGCGTCGACCCGGACGGTCACGTTGTCGCGGGTGATGCCGTCCTGCGCGGGCACCGGCATGGTGACGATCTGCGTGGAGATCTTGCGCATCCGGTCGACGAAGGGAATCAGCATGCGCAGTCCGGGATCTCGGGTGCCGACCACCCGGCCGAACCGGAATACCAGCCCCTTCTCGTATTGGGCGACCACGCGCGCGCTCATCGCGGTGAGCACCCCGCCCGCGATCGCCCCGACCCCGAAGATCGCCCCGATAATGCCAAGAATATCCATGGTTACACCCCGCACGAAGTGTCCGACCGCACCGAATACCGGATCGACGGTCCACTTCCATCATGGCACCGGATGCCCCGGTGAGCACTGGATTACGGGGCGGACGAGTTGGCCTGTAAGCCGGATCCTGTCCCCGGTTCGCACCGGGTGACGGCCATCCATCTGGACACACCGTTGCCGGGTGCCTCGAGCGGTCCACCCGCAGGCTCGGGCGAGCAACCCTCGAACACCTGCGCAGCCACATCGCGAACGATGCGACCTTCGACCTTGCTCCGGGCGGGGTTTACCTAGCCGCCCCGGTCACCCGGGGCGCTGGTGCGCTCTTACCGCACCGTTTCACCCTCACCGCACGATCCCGGAGGATCGTGGGCGGTCTGTTCTCTGTGGCACTGTCCCGCGGGTCACCCCGGGTTGCCGTTAGCAACCGCCCTGCTCTGTGGAGTCCGGACTTTCCTCGGTGCCGGGCGGCGGCACTCGCGTGCCCGTTCCCGTCACCGCGGCCGCCCGGCCAACTCGTCCGCAGCGTTTAGCCTACTTTGATCACGGGGTACGTTGTTCACTGGCCTGACCTCGTTACCGGTCGGGGGGCAATAGTTCGGACCGCAACAGTACGGTGAGGTGCCATGGAACGTGTCGAGGTCAGTTTTCCCTCGGGTAGTGAGCAGTGCGCTGCCTGGCTGTATCCACCCGCTGGCATCCCCAAGCCCCGCCCACTCGTCATCATGGGGCACGGTCTCGGCGCGAATCGGGAGATGGGATTGGATAGGTACGCGCGGCGCTTCGCCGCCGCCGGAATGGGCGTGCTGGTATTCGATTACCGGCACTTCGGGGCCAGCCAGGGCGAGCCGCGCCAGCTACTACATATCGCCCGGCAGCGTGCGGACTGGCGCTCGGCCATCGCGTACGCCCGGACGCTGCGTGGCTTCGACGCCACTCGAATCGCCCTGTGGGGCACCTCATTCGGTGGCGGCCACGTCCTGGCCGTCGCACCCGACGACGACTACATCGCGGCCGTGGTCGCCCAGGTTCCGTTCACCAGCGGCTGGGCCTCGGCAATGGCGAAGGGGCCGACCAGCTTAACCAAGGTCGCCACCATCGCGGCCACTGATCTGCTCATCGGCCCGCTTCGACGCAAGCCGGTCCGTATCCGACTGGCCGGACGCAAGCGTGCGGCGGCGCTGATGAGCGCGCCAGATGTGCCGGAGGGTTACGGCCGGCTCGCCGAGGAGAGCGAGACCTACGAACCGAAAGTCGCAGCCCGCGTGGCATTCTCGAGCCTGTTCGATTCTCCCGGCCGCCGGGCCAAGGCACTGAAGATGCCGGTGTTCTACGCGGTCGCCGACAAAGACTCCATCGCACCGCCAAAGCCGACGCTGCGCGCGGCCGAACGCACCAAGCACGCGATCGTAAAGCGCTATCCGGTGGGGCATTTCGACCTCTACTTCGATGACGTTTTTGAGCAGACCGTGTACGACCAGACCGAATTCCTGGTATCGGTGCTGCGGCCCTGAGGTAGCCGTCGCGGTGATGCGGACGGTATCCTTGGCCACCCGGCCCGGTCCATCTTGACCTGCCATGTCGATGGCCTGGATGCGCCGCGAAGCATCACCGCGATGAGATTCGTTGTCTGCCAAGCCTTTGACTCCCCCGGGAAGGGCATTCCCGCGCTGCCGTGACGGCCGCGCGGGTGCGCACCCGCCCCGAACTCCGTCGCCAGCGCCGTCCACGTGCGCACGGCTGCTGGAACCATCTGCTCGCCGCACCGCCTGGTTCGGTCAGATTCCGAGAGACACGACCATCCAGTTCCGGGCTGCCTCGAGATCATTGCTGGGAATGGCGCGTGTTGCGTAAGTCGGCTTGCTGACCCATCGCCGTGACCGCCACCCGATCATGGGTCGCACTGTCCACCAGCCCATCTCGCGAAGCAGCATGTGGCCCGCACCCGTGTGCCGTGGGTTCAGCCAACGTCGGGCTCGTGGTCGCGTCGCCGCTCTCCATAGGCCGGTCAGGTGATCGCGTACGGTAACCGGACCGTCGTAGTCGGCGTACCGCCGTCCGTTCGGCAATCTCATGTCATCCGCCTATTTTGCATTCGTCGGCCGAAACATCTCGTGTGCCAGATATGGTCTCGATCGGGCCGTATGGCCTGCCCTGGATCGTACCCACTACCTGGGCGTACATACGCCACGTCCCCGGCACACACGGAGCGGTCGCGGTGTGGGTCTGACGCGACCACGGCACCAGCCGGGTTCGTACGTGCTGACCCACAGAATCCCACTGGCCGGAGTTATTGAGCCGCTGCAAGCTCATGTAGTAATCCGTGGGTCAACCCTGGATCGCCGTCGCGGGGCATATCGCATTTCGCCCACGCATCAGCGTGTAGGTCCGGCGGTACGATCGTTGGCTTGGTGAAGAGGAATCCGTTGTCACACAGCTGTCTTCGCGCATCGGTCACCAGCGGCCCGCTGGGACTGCCGATCACGACGTTGCTGTCTGCGCCGAAAACCAGTATCGCGCCGAGCGCTGCGACGATCGCGCTCAGCCGGGAAATTTTGTACCGCAACGTTTCCCCATTCCAATAGCCTGATCAGCTGGGAGCCGATCAGTACTCCCGTGACGGGTCGGGCTTCATCCCGCCCGTGTCCTCGCGTTCGATCCGTTCGCGGATTCCCCTGACGGTGCGGTCCTTCGGTATCCGCTCAGGCCACACGATCACTCCGACCATCACCGCCAGCGGTAGCCCGATCGCGACAACCCAGCCGAACGTGATCACGGCAGGTCTTGGAGCAGTCGCAGCACCGTGGCGCACGTCTCGGCGTCGGCAGGTTCGGCAGGGCTGACGTGGTGATCCACGACTGCAGCACCCGGAACACGTTGCGGTAGAACACGATCGGCTGGAGTCCGCAACTCCAGGTGCACCCCCGGACCGTCGTCTCCGTCGCCGTAGTCGGTCATCTCCAGAACACCAACCGGGAATTCGAAAATCCTTGTACGCCTGTCCATGCCGACCCCTGTCCATCCGTGGCGTGGTAGGCACCCCGTGACCGGTTGGCGTCACATGTCACGGGGGCCAGATCAGACGCTGAGGAGTCAGCGACGCCGGTCGCTAGCAACTTGACAGAACTTGGCCGAACGTTGCTGTACAGGCTATATAGCAGGATTTGATGCGGCACCATGATCTGCGGGGGTGTCACACACGGTCACACTCCTGGACGGGAGCCAAGATCATGCGCTTAAAGTTCCTCGGCAAGGGCGGTTCTACCGTCGGCGAGTGCCCGACGCTGTACGCGACAGAACACTCGTTTGTCGTCCAGGGCTGGCGAACCGGCAACCCCGGCACAGTCGAGATCCCACACTTGCTACTCGGGTTCGCTGAGCCGAATACATTCGTCGGGGCACCGATGACGGACACTGGCCGGGGTACGTTCAGCTTGTCCGGCCGACCGATCACTGAACCCGACACGCTGGCACAGCTCGACCTCGCCGAAGACGAGACGGCCATCGAGGTGCCGAAACTAGAGAGGAGCTATTACGGTGCTTCTGCTGCAAGGTGATCCGTACCCGGATCTTCTTCGTTCTTGCCAGCGCGAAGCGTTCCACCTCGAAGTGCGCGACTCCTACGGCGTCGCCGTAGAGTCCGAACCGTTGCGTCGGTTCCTCGACGGCGAGCAAGCCGGCGGCTTCGAATGGTTTCGTCCATGGCGGTCGCTCATCGAGGAGACGACCGGCCGGGGGGTAGCCGTGCGACGGGTGCGGGTGCTCACCGAGCCACACACCGACTATCACCGTTGGATGTTGACGACGACACCCCAGAACATCCAGGCTGGGGAAGACATCCGGTACCTGCCGCGGCAGCTTGCCGAGGACGTGCCCGCTGAGGACTACTGGTTGTTGGATGACGAACGAGTAGCGTTCCACGCCCGCGATGTCGAAGGGCGCGGGCTCGGTGTAACCATCACCTCGGACGCTTGGATCGTTGATCACTGCGTCAGCGTGAAGCGTCGGCTGTGGGAGTTGGCTACGCCGTTCGAGGACTACGCGGCGACCAGCATTCCGAAGTGACCAACTCGGTTCACGAACAGCGGGAGGCGCTCGGGAAGCGCCTCCGCGAGATCCGGAAGGATGCGGGACTTTCGGGACGCCAGCTCGCCGCTATGGCGGGCTGGCACGAGTCCAAGGTGTCCAAGCTGGAAACCGGGGACCGCACCCCCTCGGAGGCGGATCTACGCGCGTACTGCGCCCACACCGGCACCAAGAACCAGCTAGCGGACCTGATAGCCACTGTCCGCAACATAGAAGCCGCATACCTCGAATGGCGGCGAGTGCTCCACGCTGGTACCAGGCGACGCCAGGAACGGTCCGTGTCGCTGGCCGAACAGACCAAGCTCATGCGGATCTACGAACCGGTATTGATCCCTGGGATTCTCCAAACGGCCGAGTACGCCGAGGCGGTACTACGCCGAGGTGTCGAGTTCTACCGAATACCCAACGACGTCGACCAAGGCGTATCGAAACGTCTCGAGCGCCAACAAGTCATGTACCGGGGTGACCACCGGTTCCATATCCTGATAGCCGAACAGTCGTTGTCGACCACTGTGGGTAACCCTGAGGTTATGACCGGTCAGCTGGACCGGCTCCTCGCAGTCATGGGCATACCTCGGATGTTGTTCGGTGTCGTACCTTCTGATGCCGAATGGCGCACGCCCGCAACGAACTTCGTCATGTTCGATGAGCGCATGGTCTTGGTCGAAGCGATCTCAGCAGAGCTGACGATCACTCAACCTCGAGAGATTGCGCTGTACGCCCGCGCGTTCGAAACGCTCGCCGCGCAGTCTGTGACCGGCAAGGCTGCTCGTGCGCTGGTTGGGGCCGCACTGGACCGATGGCGCAACAAGCCCGTGGAAGGATGATAGCTGGGGCAAGGTCCACTGACATCGGAGCGTTGACTCCGGCATCTCACCCGGAAACGAACGCCGCTGCGGCCGGATACTTGGCCAGGGCTTCGCCCGCCGCGATCTCCTCGGCGTCGGCGAGTAGTTCATAGATCGTCGCGTTGACCCCGGTGGCGTGGGTTGCGGTGGCTCGGGCCAGGATCGCGGCGCGGGAATCGACGGCGTCACGGTGGTCGCCGAGTACGGTTTGCAGGCGTTTTGCCTCGGTGCCGAGATCCTTTGCGGCACTGCCGAGTACGTCGACGGCGCCCTCGCAGCAGTAGCGGAGGCGTTTGGCGCTCTTGCGGATATCGTGCAGTAGTTCGATGCGTTCATCGGCCGAGACGGCGGGTTCGGCGTAGACCAGTCGTCGTAAGCGCTTGCGGTCCTTGCGCAGGATGCGTTCGAAGACCTCGGCGGCGGGGCTTTCGGCCCGGTGTGGGTCGAGGGGCGGATGTGTGCGCCAGGCCGAAAGCTCTTGGCGCAGTGCGTGATAGCGCTTGCCGTCGAGTGCGGTGAGGATTTCGGCGTGCGCGCTGGCGTATTGGGCCTTCTCGGCGTCGACCAGTTCGGTGCGGACGTATTCGGTGGTGCCGGGGACGTATCCGTCTCCGGCGGATCGCGCTACGGTCACGCCCGCCGCGGCCTCGGCCGCCCTGGACTCCGTTGCCAGCCGGGCGAATTCATCCTGCGGCGCATGCGCGGCGAGCAGCGCCGCGAACCGATCCGCGCGCACCTCGGCGTCCCTGGCGACGCCGAGCAGACCCGCCAGCCACTTCAGCTCCTGCTGCATGGCGGCGACCGGCGCGGACTCGAAAAGACTGCGATACGAGCGCAGCACGCTGCGCAGCCTGCGCGTCGCGACGCGCATCTGGTGTACCGAATCCCAGGCGTCGGCACGGACTTCCGGTTCGGCGGCCAGCAGCCGGTCGACATCGTCGCGTAGCGCCGCGATGATGGCGTCTCCGGCTGTGACCCGCATATCTCAGCTCACTTTCGCGAATCCGTCGGTTGCCTCGACGAGATGGTGGGTGATGCCGGGTTCGGCGGCGGCGTGTCCGGCGTCGTCGACGATGTGCAGTACCGAACCGGGCCAAGCGCGGTGCAATTCCCAGGCGCTGGTGGCCGGGCACACGACGTCGTGGCGGCCCTGCACGATGACGGCCGGGATGTGTGCAATGGTACCGATATCGCGCAGTAGCTGCCCCTCGTCGAGGAATCCGCCGTTGACGAAGTAGTGGTTCTCGATCCTGGCGAATGCCAGGGCGAACCGCGGTTCGGCGCTCTCCTGCACCCGATCCGGTTGCGGCAGTAGCGAACTCGTCGCGCCCTCCCAGGTGGACCAGGCGATGGCGGCCGCGAGCGCGACCTGCTCGTCGGGGGAGTGCAGCAGCCGGTGGTACACCTGCACCAGATCGCCCTCGCGCTCGTCCTCGGGCACCGGGGCCAGGAACTTCTCCCACTCGTCCGGGTAGATGTTGCCCGCCGCGCCGTTGTAGTACCAGTCGATTTCCTTGCGCCGCAACAGGAAGATCCCGCGCAACACCAGCTCGGTGACCCGCTGTGGATACCGCTGCGCGTAGGCGAGCGCGAGGGTGGAACCCCAGGAGCCGCCGAATACCTGCCAGCGGTCGATGCCGAGATGGGTGCGCAGTGCCTCGATATCGGCGACCAGATGTGCGGTGGTATTGGTCTCCAGACTCGCCCCGTCGGCGATGTGCGGCGTCGACCGGCCGCAGCCGCGCTGATCGAGCAGCACGATCTGGTAGGCCGCCGGATCGAAGAACTGCCGGTGGAACGGTTCGGTGCCGCCGCCGGGTCCGCCGTGCAGGAATACCACCGGTTTGCCGTCCGGGTTCCCGCTGACCTCCCAGTACACGGATTGCCCCGCACCGACGTCGAGCATGCCGGTGTCGTAGGGCTCGATCGGAGGATAGAGGGTACGCATCAGAAGGCGAGTCCCGAAGCCAGATCGGTCAGTTCCAGCGCCTCCAGCGCCTGCTGGCGCACATCGGCGCAGCTCTTGGTGGTGATCCGGTCGATCATCCCCTTATCGGCGAGGACATGGCCGTTGATGCCGCCATTGCGCAGCGCCCATTCGTGCACCAGCGCGTTGTACCCGATCCGGCCGAGTGTCGGCCCCTGCACCCGCCAGTTCGACAGCTCGGGACGGATCATGTCGCACAGCTGGGTGGCCGAGGCGTCGGAGATCTCCAAGGTCGTCGGGGCCGCGCCGGTGGTCTTGCCCGGCGCGGCGGTGGCGGTGGCCGTCACCGATCCGGTGGTCGAGCTGGAGCTGCCGGTCGGCGCCGGGTTCGAGCCGCTTCCGCAGGCGGTGAGTGCCGCGGCGGCGAAAACACCCGCCACCACCAGCGTGCTGCGTGAAATCCAACCGGGTTGCGCCATCGGTACCTCTGCTCGTGTCGATATTGTCGGCTTCGAGTCTGCCATTATTTGCCCGGGGTGGCCCGCGCGAGTTTGCTGAGCACCGCCGTGTGGTTGCGGATCGGCCCTGGTCGTGGTGGTCGGTCAGCGAAACCTTGTGCGCAGATCGTCCAGCAACCCCTGTAGGAAGCGCGCGAAGCGGGGTGACGAGGCGTCGATGGTGCGCCACGGATGCAGGGCGACCAGCGGGGCCAGTCGGTCGGCGAGTGCGATCTCGGTGTCGGAGACGATGCCTGCGCGCCGCCACCGGTCGAAGTATTCGATGCGGTGCGGGCCGCGCAGCACACGCCAGGACAGCAGGGGGTGGGTGAGCACCGCGTCGCCCCAGTCGAACAGCATGCCGGTGGCTGCCGCCGAACCGGTGAAGACATTGCCGGGGTGCAGATCGTTGTGTTCGATGCTCAGCCTGCCGAATTCGTCGAGCGCCGTCGCGGCCTCGGTGATCGCGGCGCCGAGGCCGGGGACGCGCGGCTCGAAGTGGCGGTAGACCGTGATCAGTTGGGGCGGCGGCAGATACGGCGTGCCGGTGGCGCGCAGTTCATCGATATGGTCGGCCATCGCCAGCTGGAGATCGGCGTAGGAGCGCACCAGTTCGGTCCACACGGCCTCGGAGTCCCGCGCGGTGGCACCGCCGTCCGGGCTGAGCACCCAGCCGTGATCCGCTCGCACCGCAATGGGTTCGAGCACACTGCCGGGCCGCAACCGGGACAGTGTCTGCAACAGCGGACCTTCATGCGCGCAGGCGCGCGAGTTGGCCTTCAACCACATCGGACCCGCGTCGGTCGGAATGCGAACGATCAGCGACCAGGCGCGACGTCGTGTTTCCTCCGGCGCGCCAACGATTTTCACACCGCGTGCGGTGAGGATTCCGGTGGCCCAATCGAGCATCGGCCGCACAGGCTGGCCGAGCAGTGCCGCAGGTGCGTTCGCTGCCCGGCCGGTCATCGTGAACTCAGAAGCTGTGCTCGGGGCCGGGGAAGGTCCCGCGACGCACCTCGTCGGCGTAAGCGGCTGCGGCGGAACGCAGTTCATCGCCGATATTGCCGAAACGCTTGACGAACTTGGCGGTCTTGCCCGAGGTGTAGCCCGCCATATCCTGCCAGACCAGCACCTGCGCATCGCATTCCACGCCGGCGCCGATGCCGATGGTCGGGATGGTCAGCTTGCGGGTGACCTGTCCGGCCAATTCGGCGGGCACCATCTCCATCACCACGGAGAACGCACCGGCCTCCTGCACCGCGATGGCATCGGCGATGAGCTGTTCGGCACCGTCGCCGCGCCCCTGCACCCGGAAGCCGCCGAGGGTGTTGACGCTCTGCGGGGTGAAGCCGATATGTGCCATGACCGGAATACCGGCCGAGGTGATCAGCGCGATCTGTTGGGCGACCCGCTCACCGCCCTCCAACTTCACCGCGTGCGCGCCGCCCTCCTTCATGAACCGGGTAGCGGTGGCCAGGGCCTGCTGCGGCGAGGTCTCGTAGGTGCCGAACGGCAGATCGGCCACCACCAGCGCGTGCGGTGCGCCGCGGACCACACCGCGCACCAGCGGAATGAGCTCGTCGACGGTGATCGGCACGGTGGTGTCGTAGCCGTAGACGACATTGGCCGCGGAGTCGCCGACCAGCAGTACCGGAATTCCCGCCTCTTCGAAGATGCGCGCGGAAGAAAAGTCGTAGGCGGTCAGCATGGACCAGCGCTCGCCCTCGGCCTTCATCTGCTGCAGATGATGTACCCGTGTCTTGCGCTTGGCCGTTTTGGTAGTGGCCGGGGCAGCGCCGTAGGCAGGGGTTTCCGATTCGGATACGGACATCATCGTCCCTTTCGTGGTTGTCGCCTCGAGGCCCGTGCGGGTCCCCGGGTTTGTATGACCAATCCAGTGTGCACCTCCCGAGCGGCGCGTTTAAGGCCATCAGCGGTGCAATTGGTCACATCGCCACTCCCAGCGCAACGACTGATTTCGTCCGAACACAGGTAACCCGTCGGGTACGCCCAGAACTTGGCACTGTCCCAACTGTCGGCCCGGTGACCAAAGCATGGCAAGAGATCCGGGGAGGCGGGGGAGCATGGGTGACTCGTCGAGTACCTCCAGAATTTGTCGCACTTCCAACCGGCGGCCCGGTGAACTAAAGCTCGAGGCACTTGCGACCGGCCAAAGTTTCGGGGAGGCGGGGGAGCCGTGCCAGGATCTTTGATATGTCTTGGGTGCGTAGTGGGCGTGGTGTGCTGATCGCGGTGGCGTTGACGGTGGTGGCGGCCGGGTGCGGCGCCTCCAAGGACGAGCCGGGCCAGGCGCCACCCACACCGCCCGCGGGCCTGGAGAAGTTCTACAGCCAGACCGTGAACTGGGGCTCCTGCGACGACTTCGGCTCCGCGGACGATCGCCCCGCGCCGAAGGCCGAGTGCGCGCGCATCAATGTGCCCGTCGACTACGCCAAGCCCGGCGGCGCGACCGCGTCGCTGGCGCTGGCTCGAATCCCGGCCAGCGGCAAGCGAATCGGCTCGCTGCTGCTCAATCCGGGCGGCCCCGGGGTATCGGGCCTGTCGATATCGGGTATCGCGGGCAAGACGCCACTGGCCGAGCGCTTCGACCGGGTCGGCTTCGATCCGCGCGGGGTCGGCTCCTCGACCCCGAGCATCGCCTGTCTGACCCCGCAGCAGAACGACGCGGAACGGGCCGAACTGCCGACCGACAACACCCCGGAGGGCATCGCCAAGGCCGAGGACGAGAACCGGCAGTTCGTCGGCCACTGTGTCGAGCGCACCGGCACCGAGTTCCTGTCCCATGTCGGCACCCGCGAGGTGGTGCAGGATATGGACGTCATCCGGGCGGCGCTCGGCGATCCGAAACTCACCTATCTCGGGTACTCCTACGGCACCAAACTCGGCTCGGCCTACGCCGAGAAGTTCCCGAACAATGTGCGTGCGCTGGTACTCGACGGCGCCGTGGACTCCGCACAGGATCCGGTGCACGAATCGCTGCGGCAGGCGGCCGGATTCCAGAAGGCCTTCGACGCCTATGCCGCCGACTGCGCCAAGCAGGCGGACTGCCCGCTCGGCACCGATCCGGCCCAGGCGGTCGCGAAGTTCCGCGCGCTGGTGAATCCGCTGGAAACCAAATCCGCCCCGACCACCGATCCGCGCGGGCTCAGCTACAGCGATGCCATCACCGGGGTGCAGCAGGCGCTCTACTCCGACGATTATTGGCGGGTGCTCACCCTCGGCCTGTCCGAATTGCGGGACGGGCGCGGCGACACGCTGTTGAAGCTCGCCGATCTGTACGACGGCCGCCGCGACGACGGCTCCTACGACAACACGCAGGAGGCCTTCAACGCGATCCGCTGTGTCGATGACCCGCGCATCGACGATCGCGCGGTGGCGGGCCGTCAGGACGCCGAATACCGCAAGGCGGCGCCGTTCCTGGACGACGGCCGCGGCACCGGTGCGGTACCGCTGGAACTGTGCGCCATCTGGCCGGTGCCGAATACCAGCACACCGCACAAGATCGCGGCACCCGGTCTGCCGAAGACGGTCGTGGTGTCGACCACCGAGGATCCGGCGACGCCGTATCAGGCCGGTGTCGACCTGGCCGATCAGCTGGGCGCCGCGCTGATCACCTATCAGGGCACCAGACACACCGCGGCCTTGGTCGCGGGCAATCAATGTCTGGACGACGCGGTAATCGCCTATCTGACCGATCTGACGATTCCCCCAGCCGGTCTGACCTGCTGATTTCGCGCACCGTGCGCATCGTCGCCGCGCTCACGACGCGATCTTGGGCGCGGTGCGATTCATTCCGAATGATGGGATTGCAATCCCTAAGCGTGTATGTAACACGGATTTAACGCCAGGTGCTTACGCTCGGCGACATGGATCGCCAGAAGGAATTCGTGCTGCGGACGCTCGAAGAACGGGACATCCGCTTCGTGCGTCTCTGGTTCACCGATGTGCTGGGCTATCTGAAGTCCGTCGCCATCGCACCGGCGGAGCTGGAGGGTGCCTTCGAAGAGGGCATCGGCTTCGACGGCTCGGCCATCGAGGGCTTCGCCCGCGTATCCGAGGCCGATATGGTGGCGCGGCCGGATCCGTCCACCTTCCAGGTGCTGCCGTGGTCGACGAGCAAGGGCCACCAGCACTCCGCGCGCATGTTCTGCGATATCACCATGCCCGACGGCTCGCCGTCCTGGGCCGACCCGCGCCATGTGCTGCGGCGTCAGCTCAACAAGGCCGGTGACGTCGGCTTCAGCTGCTACGTACATCCCGAGATCGAATTCTTCCTCCTGGAGAACGGCCCGCAGGACGGCTCCATGCCGACCCCGGCCGATTCCGGCGGGTTCTTCGACCAGGCCGTGCACGACTCCGCGCCCAACTTCCGCCGCCACGCCATCGATGCGCTGGAGTCGATGGGCATCTCGGTGGAGTTCAGCCACCACGAGGGCGCGCCGGGTCAGCAGGAGATCGACCTGCGCTACGCCGACGCGCTGTCCATGGCCGACAACGTGATGACCTTCCGCTACCTGATCAAGGAAGTGGCCATCGACGAGGGCGTGCGCGCGACCTTCATGCCCAAGCCGTTCGCCCAGTACCCGGGCTCGGCCATGCACACCCATATGAGCCTGTTCGAGGGTGAGGCCAACGCCTTCCACGATCCGGACGATCCGATCAACCTCTCGGAGACCGCGCGGGCGTTCATCGCGGGCATCCTCGAACACGCCCCGGAGATCAGCGCGATCACCAACCAGTGGGTGAACTCCTACAAGCGGCTCATCCACGGTGGCGAGGCGCCGACCGCCGCCTCCTGGGGCCGGTCCAACCGCTCCGCGCTGGTGCGCGTGCCGATGTACACCCCGAACAAGGCGTCCTCGCGCCGCGTCGAGATCCGCAGCCCAGATTCGGCCTGCAACCCCTACCTGACCTTCGCGGTGCTGCTCGCCGCCGGTCTGCGCGGCATCGAGAAGGGCTACACGCTGCCGCCGGAGGCCGAGGACGATGTGTGGTCGCTGACCGCCGCCGAACGGCGTGCCATGGGCTTCCGCGAGCTGCCCGGCACCCTGGACGAGGCGCTGCAGGCGATGGAGCGTTCGGAGTTGGTCGCCGAGACGCTCGGCGAGCACGTGTTCGACTTCTTCCTGCGCAATAAGCGTCGGGAGTGGGCGGACTACCGCAGCCAGGTGACGCCGTACGAGCTCAAGGAGTACCTCGGCCTGTAGGGGTACCTCCTCCGGTAGCCGGTAAAACCAACATCGTCGGCTACGTTTACGAATCTTTCCACCGTGCTTTGTGGAAACAGATGATCGGGCAACTAAGTTGGACTTATGGTCCGGCCGCCGTCTGCTCGTTCAGCTGTCCCCGGTGTCGGTCGGCTCGGCTTGCTCGAGCCGACCGCCGCCGCCTCGTTACGAGAGTTGGCGTGGGACAACATCGACAGCATTCCGGTGCTGTGGGCGCTGTCCCGTGCGCCGGATGCCGATCTCGCGCTGCTGACGCTGACGCGGCTGCGGGCCGCGCTCGGCGACCAGTGGCCCGAGCTCGATGCCGTGCTGCGGGCCGATAATGCGTTGCGCGGCCGGCTTTTCGCGCTGATCGGATCGTCGAGCGCCTTCGCCGATCATTTGGTCGCCGATCCCGCCGCCTGGCGAATTCTGCGGCGGGACAAGCTGCCCGCGCGCGAGGAGTTGATCGCGGACATGCTGGCCTCGGTGCAGGCCGTGCCCGCGGAAAGTCCGAATGCGGATGCGCAGCTGTACTCGGCCGAAATCTCCGGTCCGGAGGCAATCCCGCTGCTGCGCAAGCGATATCGCGATCAGCTCATGCTGCTGGCCGCGCTGGATCTGGCGGCCACCGTCGAGAACGAACCGGTGCTGCCGTATCAGGTGGTCGGCCGCCATCTCACCGACCTCGCCGATGCCGCGCTGACCGCCGCCCTCGCGGTGGCGGTGGCGCGGGTCTGCAAGGACGCGCCGGTTCCGGTGCGACTGGGTGTGATCGCCATGGGTAAGAGCGGTGCGCGCGAACTCAACTATGTCAGCGATGTCGATATCGTGTTCGTCGCCGAACCCGCCGATGCCACCGCCACGCGATTGGCCGCCGAGCTGATGAGCGTGGGCAGCGCGGCATTCTTCGAGGTCGATGCGGCACTGCGGCCCGAGGGCAAGGCGGGCGCGCTGGTGCGCACCCTGGACTCGCATATCGCGTACTACAAGCGGTGGGCCAGGACCTGGGAGTTCCAGGCATTGCTCAAGGCCCGGCCGATGACCGGCGATCTGGCGCTGGGCGAGCGGTACCGCGACGCCCTGATGCCGATGGTGTGGACCGCATCCGAACGCCCCGACTTCGTCGCCGATGTGCAGGCGATGCGGCGCCGGGTGGAGAATCTGGTCCCCGCCGATCTGCGCGAACGCGAACTCAAACTCGGCCACGGCAGCCTGCGCGATGTCGAATTCGCCGTGCAGCTACTGCAATTGGTGCACGGACGGGTGGATGAGACCCTGCATGTGCAGGGCACCGTCGAGGCGCTGACGGCCTTGGCCGCGGGCGGCTACATCGGCCGCGACGACGCCGCGAATCTCACGGCCTCCTATGAATTCCTGCGACTGCTCGAGCACCGACTGCAATTGCAGCGGCTCAAGCGCACCCACACCCTGCCCGCCGCCGATGACGAGGAGGGCATGCGCTGGCTGGCCCGCGCCGCCCATATCCGGCCCGACGGCCGACAGGACGCGGTCGGTGTGCTCGGCAATGAGATTCGGCGTAACGCGGTGCGGGTGCGGCGCTTGCACGCCAAGCTCTTCTATCGGCCGCTGCTCGAGTCGGTGGTCAAGATGGAGCCCGACGCGCTGCGGCTGAGCCCGGACGGGGCGATCCGGCAGCTGGCGGCGCTGGGCTATGCGGCGCCGGAAAACGCACTGGGACATCTGAAGGCGCTCACCGGCGGGGTGTCACGAAAGGGCCGGATTCAGGCGCTGCTGTTGCCGACGCTGCTCGAATGGCTGGGGGACACACCGAATCCCGATGCCGGACTGCTCGCCTACCGGCGGGTGTCGGAGGGGCTCGACGACCAGATCTGGTTCCTGCGCGAGTTGCGCGATGAGGGCGCGATCGCGCAGCGGTTGATGATCGTGCTCGGCTCCTCGGAATATCTGCCGGATCTGCTGATCAATGCGCCGGATACCATCCGGATGTACGCCGATGGCCCGGGCGGGCCGCTGCTGCTCAGTCCGCAGCCGGAAGATGTCGCGCGCGGGATCCTGACCGCGTCGGCGCGCTATGACGATCCGAAACGCGCGGTGGCGGCGGCTCGTTCGCTGCGTCGGCACGAATTGGCGCGGGTCGCCTCGGCCGATCTGCTCGGCATGCTGGACGTGCCGCAGGTGTGCCGGGCGCTGTCCTCGGTCTGGGTCGCGGTGCTGGAAGCCGCACTGCGCGCGGTGATTCGGGGCAGCGAGACCGAACTCGGCGCACCGGCTCCGGCCGATATCGCGGTGATCGGGATGGGCCGTCTCGGCGGTATGGAACTGGGCTACGGTTCCGACGCGGATGTGCTCTTCGTCTGTGATCCGCGGCCCGGGCAGGACGAAACCAGGGCCGTCAAGTGGGCGATCAGCATCGCGGAGAGGGTGCAGCGGCTGCTCGGCGCGCCGAGCACCGATCCGCCGCTGCAGGTCGATGCCGGACTGCGCCCGGAGGGGCGCAACGGGGCGCTGGTGCGCACGCTGGCCGCCTACGCCGCCTATTACCAGCAGTGGGCCCAGGCGTGGGAGGTGCAGGCGCTGCTGCGCGCCCATCAGGTGGCGGGGGACCAGGACCTCGGTGTCCGGTTCCTGCACATCATCGACAAGGTGCGCTATCCGGACGGCGGGGTGTCGGCCGAGGCGGTGCGCGAGATCCGCCGGATCAAGGCCCGGGTGGACGCCGAACGCCTGCCGCGCGGCGCCAACCCGGCGACCCACACCAAACTCGGTCGCGGCGGCCTCGCCGATATCGAATGGACCGTGCAACTGATGCAGCTGCGCTACGCCCACGATGTGCTCGGACTGCACAACACCTCGACACTGCAATCGCTGGATATCATCCAGGAAACCAAATTGCTTGCGGCCGAGGATGTTTCACTGCTGCGCGAGGCCTGGCTCACGGCCACCAAGGCGCGCAACGCCCTCGTGCTGGTGCGCGGCAAGCCCGCCGATCAACTTCCCGGCCCGGGCCGTCTACTATCGGCCGTCGCGCGCGTGGCGGGCTGGCCCAATGATGACGGCAGCGAATTCCTCGACAACTATATGCGCGTGACCCGGCGCGCAAAGGCGGTGGTGGAGCGCGTCTTCGGCGGCTGACGTCGCGGCCGGATCCCACGGCTGGCGGCGTTCAGGGCAGGGTGATACCGACGCGGTCGGCGCGTTTCTGCCCCCATTCGTAGAGGGCGGTGAGGACTGGGACCAAACTCCAGCCCTCCTCGGTCAGGTCGTACTCGACCTGGGGTGGCACGGTGTCGAAAATGGTGCGGCGGATCAGACCGTCGGTCTCCAGATCGCGCAGCTGCTGGACGAGCATCTTCTCGCTGGTGCTCGGCATCAGTCGGCGGAGTTCGCCGTATCGGCGCACGCCCTCTTTGAGGTGGGCCAGGATGACCGGCTTCCATTTGCCGTCGATGAGGTCGACGGTCACCTCCACCGCGCAGTAGTAGCGCTTGTCCGGCATTGCTCGCCTCCCGGTACTCACCAAAAAGTGCGTTCTTGTAACACTGTAATCATCGAGCTTTCATGGAACTCGCCCTGCGGCGCGGCCGCACCACATTCTGCAGACATGGAGCGCGATTCCCATGAAAGTCATCGTTTTCGACAGCTTCAAGCCCGGCGTGACGATGGAGACCATCACCCCGTATCTCCCCGAAGAGGTCGCCAATGTGTGGCGGCTGTGGAAGGCGGGCATCGTCCGCGAGAACTACGCGCGCGCCGATGAGCCCGGCGTGGTTATCGTCTTCGAAGTCGACAGCGTCGAGGAGGCCAAGCGCTACGTCGCCGACTTCCCGCTGACCAAGGCCGGCCACCTGGAATGGACCTATGTTCCGGTGCAGGCGCCGCTGCCGCTCGAGGCGCTGATGGATCCGTCCGTCGATGTCGCCGAGCCCTACGACCGGACGAAGGTGGGGTCGGCCTGATGCAATACGCGTACGGTCTCAGCATTCCGCAGACCCTCGCGGATGCCTGCGACCCGACCAGGATGGCGCTGATCATCTACGACATGCAGGTCGGTATCGTGCGGCAACTGCCCGACGGCGGCAAGATCGTCAAAGCCTGCCTGGACCTGCGGGATGCGGCGCGGGAGAACGGATTTCGCGTCTTCTACACCCGGCACATGTCGCTGCCGCCCGCGGCCTCCGGCGTCTCCCAACTGCGCACGGCCATGGAGTGGCAGCGGGTCGACAATCCGAACGAGGTGCACTCCAGCTTCCCGCAGGGCTCGCCCCAGTACGAGCTTGTCCCCGAGTTGACGCCGGGGCCGAACGAAGTGGTCATCGACAAGATCACCATGTCCGCCTTCGCGGCCACCCCGCTGGATTTCGCGTTGCGCGACTTGGGCATCGACGCCTACGCCATTGCGGGCATTGCCCTGGAGGTCGGCATCGAACCCACCGTCCGGCACAGCCTGGACCTGGGCTATCTGCCCATCCTGGTGACCGACGCGTGCGGCGCGGGACACCCCGCAGCGGCCGAACGCTCCCTGGCCACACTGGCTTTCGCGGGTGGTTCGCTCACCACGGACGCCGCCGCCCTCGCCGAGCAGATGAACCGCCACTGAGGGCGAGCCGCGCCGGACCGACCGCGGTCAGCACCTGGAAGCGCCGCACGAATTCGCGCAGTTCCATGCGTTCCTCATCGTCGGGCGGGCGGTACCCCCGCTCGGCGGTGACGGATACGGTGCACCCGTTGCGCACCCGCAACTGGTCCCAACACCACGGCAGCACCGGTGTCAGCACGGTGTGCCCATTGCAGGTCACGGTGATCCGCGCGGTGTACCGGCCCGCGATGTCGGCGAGATCTTCGGCCGCGTCGGCAGTGAGCGCACCGGTCGCCGTGAACTCCTCGACATACATCGCGACCACCTCACTCTCTGCTGGCGAGTGTACGAGGTGCACGGCGTCCACACGGGATCTCCACAATCGCCGCACCTCGGCTCCACGGCCGCCGGTTAGGGTCGGAGCATGCGGAAATGGGTGGACCGGGTGCTGCTCGGGCTGGGATGGTGCGCCCTCGGGGCGGGAGTTCTCGGGGTCGTACTGCATTTCGGGACGTGGCGGCGGCAGGCTTTGGTGCTGTTGGCGGCGGGGGCGTCGTATTTGATGCTCGGTGCGGCACTGGGGCTGGTGTTGCTCCTGATCGCGCGGGGATGGAAGAGTGCGGCGGCGGCCGGGGTGCTCGTCGCGGCGGTGTTGTGGACGCAGGTGCCGATGTTCGTGCCGGAGGGACGGGCGGCGAGTGGCCCGGAAGTTTCGGTCATGCAGTCGAATCTGTTGTTCGGCAAGGCGGATGCGGCGACGGTGGTTCGAGCGGTGCGGGAGAACCGGGTCGAGGTGCTCACCGTCGACGAGCTGACACCGGAGCTGGCGCAGCGGCTCGCGGCGGCCGGAATCGAGGAGTTGCTGCCACATCAGTTCCTACAGCCCCGTGGCGGCGGTAACGGTACCGGGATCTACAGCCGATATCCGTTGCGGGACACCAAGAAATACGACGGCTTCTGGATGAGCAATCTGTCCGCCACCATGGAGCATCCACAGCGCGGGCCGGTCGCGGTGTACGCATTTCATCCAGTGCCGCCGTCGGTCGACTTCTCGGCGTGGAGTTCGGAGCTCGACCGGATTCGCGAAATACTGGACACGCAACAGGGTCCCGCGATCGTCGGCGCGGATTTCAATGCCACCCGCGATCATTCGGCATTCCGGGATCTGCTGCGCGGACGGTTCGTCGCGGCGGCGGACCAGGCAGGGGCCGGGCCGCTGCTGACCTATCCGGCCGACCGCCGGTGGGGTCCGGTGATCGGCATCGACCACATCCTGGTCGCCGACGGCACCGCGGCGGAGGTCCGCTCGCTCACCATTCCCGGATCGGATCATCGCGCGATACTGGCGCAGGTGCAATTGAACGCCTGACGGGCGATTGCGCCCAGACGTATACGCGCACAGCGGTTTCTGCGATTACCATGTGATCGCTCGACGGGCTGGCGAATGCGTCGCCGACGCCATCGGGTCAGGGGGCCGCTGAGGACTGGCCCGCGGCGAGTTCGGGGAGGAAAGACCTGATGAGGACTAGACGGCTGCGGTTCGGGGTGGTCGCGGTATTGCTATTGGTCGGCGCCGCGCTGGTCGGATGCGACAGCAAGGCGGGCCAGCAGGGGGCGAGCGCGGTGGCCGCGGACAATCCGTGGGATCTGACCGGCGCGGTCTCCAACAACGGGCCGAGCGGTCCGCGCAAGGGAGTGTCGGACGCCGCGCTCACCGCGGAGAACGGTGATGGTGGTGCGGTCGACAAGCTCGCCCTCAACACCATCGCCGATCTCGAGGATTTCTGGAAGACCGAGTACGGCAAGAACTTTCCTGGCACCTTCAAGCCGGTGAGCCGCTATATCTCCTGGAATGCCAAGGCGCCCAAGGAGCAGGCGATCACGTTCTGCAAGTCCAGCACCTATCACCTGGTCAATGCGGCCTACTGCAGTCTGGACCACACCATCGGCTGGGATCGCGGGGTGCTGCTGCCGCTGCTGCAGGAGAAGTACAGCGATATGGCGATCGTGATGGTGCTCGCACACGAGTACGGTCACTCCATCCAGGGACAGGCCAAGATCGCCGGATTCTTCAGCGGGGCGCTGGTGAAGGAACAGCAGGCCGACTGCCTGGCCGGCGTCTTCCTTCGGCATGTGGCGGAAGGGAATTCGGCGCACTTCACCCTGAATATGACCGACGGGCTCAACGCGGTGCTCGGCGCGACCATCGCCGTGCGTGATACCGATCCGGACAACCCGAAGAATGTGCACGGTTCCGCCTTCGAGCGGACGACCGCGGTGCAGATCGGCTACACCGACGGCGCTCAGGGCTGCAAGAAGATCAACAAGAAGGAGATCGAGCAGCGCAGGGGCACCCTGCCCACGACATACGAGGACGGCGAACAGGATGCCCAGCTGCCGGTCGACATGCCCTCTCTGACCAGCCTGAGCCAGGCGCTGGCCAAGATCTTCCCGCTGCGCCGGGCGCCGCAGTACGACTACACCGGGATCGTCAAGAACTGCACCGAGGTGACCGCCACCGAGCCGGTCTCCTACTGCCCGAGTTCGAACAAGATCGGCACCGATGTGCCGGAACTCGCCAGGCGCGGTGGGAAGATGAAGGGCGATGACGATCCGCTCTCGGCGGTGGTGGACGGCGATTACAACGCCTTCGCCGTCTTCATCTCCCGCTATGTGCTCGCGGTGCAGCAGGAACGCAAGCTCTCGATCACCGGAGCCGAAACCGCGGGACTGCGCACCGCATGCCTCACCGGAGTCGTGACGACCAAGCTGAGCGAGCCGGGCAGCGATCCGCGGCTATCGGCCAATGACCTCGACGAGGCGGTCTCGGGACTGCTCGCCGACGGTATGGTCGCCAGCGATGTGGACGGCAAGGTGGTGGCGAGCGGCTTCCAGCGGTTGGAGGCGTTCCGCACCGGTGTACTCGACGGCGAGCAGACCTGTCTGACGAACTACCGCTAGCTCACCGGCAGTGAGCGCAGGGAGCTGAGCGTGGTCGCCAGCGCGCGGGCCGCCTCGGCTCCCTTCGTCACGAAGTGCTCGGTGAAGAAGGTGACGTGCTCGCTGTGCTCGTGGAAGTGATGCGGGGTGAGCACCACCGAGAACACCGGCACATCGGAATCGAGCTGTACCCGCATCAGACCGTCGATCACCGCGGACGCGACGAAATCGTGCCGGTAGATGCCGCCGTCGACAACCAGCGCGGCCGCGACGATCGCCGAGTACTCGCCGCTGCGCGCCAATCGCTTGGCATGCAGCGGGATCTCGAATGCACCGGGCACCTCGAAGACGTCGACGGTGGTCGGGTCGAAGCCGAGCCCGGCGTATTCGGCGGTGAAGCCCTCATACGCCTTGCCGACGATGGA
This sequence comes from Nocardia sp. CA-119907, assembly GCF_050955995.1. Lineage (NCBI taxonomy): Bacteria > Bacillati > Actinomycetota > Actinomycetes > Mycobacteriales > Nocardiaceae > Nocardia > Nocardia sp. CA-119907. The sequence continues at coordinate 7,147,115 of NZ_CP192091.1, read as the reverse complement.
GCTGTGCCAGGTGGCGCGAATGAATGCGACTCTGTCTCCCATGGTCCGAGCCTACTTGCCGGTATCGGCGGTGATGTGTGCCTCCAGCCACTCCACCACGTCCGAGAGCACCTTGTCCTGTTCGGGCTCGTTGAAGACCTCATGGTAGAGACCCTCGTAGCGGATCACCGTCAGATCCTTCGCGGCCGCGGACCGCTCGATCAGATCGGTGCTCGACGGTGCGGCGATGACGTCGGCGGTGCCGTGTAGCACCAGCAGCGGCACGGTGAGCTTGTCCAAGCGGCTTTTGACGAACTGGGTGGCGTTCAGCATCTCCATGCCGGTGCGGGCGGGGAGTTTGCCGCGGAAGACCAGTGGATCGTCGTCGTAGGCGCGAACCACCTCGGGATCGCGGCTGATCATCGACGAATCCAGTCTCAGCACACCGAGATTCGGGGCGAACCGGGACAGCAGCGGGCCGAGCAGGCGCTGTAGCGGATTGCCGACGGCGATATCCAGCGGCGGCGCCGAGACCACGATGCCATCGACATCGATCGGTGCGCGGGTGGCCAGATACAGCGTGATCAGACTGCCCATCGAATGTGCGACCAGGAACCGCGGCACATCCGGATGTTCGCGGCTGGCGATCTTCAGCATCTCCGCGACATTGTCGGCGGCGCCCGCCATGGAGCCGATATTGGCATTATTGCCCGCGGACTTGCCGTGGCCCAGGTGGTCGAGTGCGTAGACGGCGAAACCGCTGTCCACCAGACGCTTTCCGACATGGGTGTAGCGGCCCGAATGCTCCGCGACGCCGTGCACGAGCACGATCACCGCGCGCGCCGAGGTCTCGGGAAGCCATGCGCGCCAAGCGATCCGGCTGCCGATGCCGTCGAATTCGCCGGTCTCGGTGCCCGGTACCGGCTCGGGAGACACGCTGGCCTTCGGATCGGTTGTCATGCATCGGCTCCTGGGGTCGGTGGCGGCGCAGCGAGCTGATCGATCAGCCGCCGGTTGAACTCGATGAGCCGAGCGTAGTTCACCAGCGAGATGCGCTCGTCGGTTCCATGAATCGTTTCCACATCGGCCTGGGTCAGCACGATGGGCGCGAAGTTGCACCGAGTCGTCGCGAGGTCGTCGTAATGTCGCGAATCGGTGGCGCCCGGAACGATTCCGCTGGTCACGGCGATACCGGGGACGACGGCCTCGGCAAGGTCGGCGATCAGGTCGAAGGCGGGACCGGGCGGACGGGCCGCGGACGGCTCCGAGGTCATGCCGACGAGTTCGATCCGCACGCCCGCGTCACGCACCACCTTGCGGCAGTGTTCGAGCACCGCCGCGACCGAATCGCCGGGCAGGATGCGGAAATTCACCAGGGCCTCGGCCTGCTGCGGCAGCACATTGGGTTTGACGCCGCCGCGGATGACCGTCGGCGCGGTCGTCGTGCGCACCAGCGCCTCCGTCTGGGGGCGGGCCGCCAGCACCCTGGTGATCACGGGGGCGGCCAGTCCGGCGAATGCGAGCAGGCGGCGGCGATACTCCGGCATGACGCGGCGCAGTCGCGCGACCATATCCGCCACCACCGGTGTCATGCGCAGCGGCATCGGATGGTCCTGGACCCGGCCCACCGCGCGGGCGATCCGGCCGACGGCGGTCTGCGCACCGGGCATGGACGAATGCCCGCCCACCGCCGATACCGAAAGCCGAACGGTCGCATAGCCTTTCTCGCCCACCATGATCGAGGCGACCGGCCGGTCGACGCCGTCCGCGACGCCGTCGAGAATTACCCCGCCCTCATCGAGCAGCAGATCCGCGCGCACACCGGATTCCCGCAGCCACTGCGCCATCCGGACCGCACCGTCATCCCCGAACACCTCCTCGTCGTGCCCGAAGGCCAGATAGATGGTGTGCCGCGGTCGAAGTCCCGCCGCCAGCGCGGATTCGACCGCCTCCAAAATGGCGATCAGCCGACTCTTGTCATCGATCGCTCCACGGCCCCAGATGAATTCGTCGTCCACCACGCCCGCGAACGGCGGGTGTGTCCACCGCCGTGGCTCATCGACCGGCACCACGTCCTGATGTGCGAGCAGAATCGCCGACACCTGCTCCGGCTCGACGCCCGGCCAGCGGTACAGCCTGCTGTGCCCGAACCGCCGCAGCTCCAGTTCGGCGTGTACCAGCGGGAACGACCGCTCGAGGTGCGCGGCGAGACGAATGAACTCGGCGCCGCTGTCGTCGGTAGCGGGGGTGCCGGACCGCTCGGGGGATTCCGCTGGCTCGGCACCGCGCCGCGCGATGGATTCGGCAGCCCGGTCGGGGGACACGGCACCGATGCGCGCGGTGTCGGCCGGTTCGCCCGACCCGGTATCCGCCGATCCTGCGGATCCGACACCCTGCGTTGTCGACGCGATATCCGGCGGCTCGTGTGAAATCGTCGCGCATCGCAGGGCGTAGGCGAGACGTTCGGCGATCTGGGCGTCGACAACGACGGCGGTCGGTCGGGTCTGCGCGGCGCTACCTGTCATCGAGGGCCGGACTCGTTCGGCAAATTCATGGGCATCACTGCATTCTTCAACACATCGGCGTCGAGGGTGCGAACCTTCTGGTCGCGCCATTTCGCCCAGGCCTCACTGGTACCGCCGGTGAGGTCGGGGGTGCGCGGGGTGCTGAGCAGCGGCAGCTCCAGGCGGGCCGCGAGCACGGTGACCTGGCTGTTGGCGGCGGCATGGGACCAGACATCGTCGACGACGTCGGTAATCCGGACACCGAGGCGGTCCCCGGCGCGCAGGGGCCAGTCCTGGGCCAGGAGTCTGATATCGGCGGTGTCGGCGACCGGCGCTATGCCGCGGGTGATGACGGTGGCGCGGCCGTCGGGCGCGATATCGAACAGCTCCACCGCGACCGTCGCGGCGGGCGAACCGGACAGTTGCAGCGCTGCCGTCGGGATGCCGGAGATGTGCTGGTCGGTGGTCAGCGGTTCGGAGATGGACCAGATTTCGCGGTCGGGTCCGGGGAGCAGGCCGCGGTCGGTGTAGACACCGGTCCGCAGGTCGATCGGGACCCGGCGCGCATCCGCGGGCGGCCACGCGGTCTCGGCGCGCCAGCCACCGTCGAACTGGCCGACGGTGATGCGTGGCCCCGGCACCTCGACATCGCGCCCGGCGACGTGCTTGTCGAAGAAGGCGAGCAGTTCGGTATCGAAATCCGGAGTGCCGCATTTGACGTGGCAGTCGCTGTGGCCCCATTCACCGAAGAAGGCTCGGTGGTCGCCGGGGCCGAGCGCGTTCCAGACGTCGAACACCCGGTAGGCGCGGGTGTTGTAGTCGAGAAAGCCCTGGCCGAGGAACAGCGGAATCGTATTGCCGCGCAACTGTTCCACCAGATCGCGTGCGCGCCAGAATTCGGTGCCGCCATCGTGATTCGTGGTGTTCGCCGCGAATTGCGCATAGCACTCGGGGGGTATCTGGACGGCATTGGACTGGTATTCGGGGGAGTCGTCGGGTCGGCCCGGTGTGGAGGCGATGAGCAGATGCTCCATACCCGTCGTATCCGCTGGCCGAATGCCCTGCTCGGTCACCGGCTTACCGGAGAACTTCCAGGAAACGCCCTGCATGTATACGTAGGAATACGGGTCGACGACCGGTCCGAACGATACGACGGCGGCCAGGCCCGCTGGCTTGGTCGCCAAGCCCATCATCCCGGTCCAGCCCTCGTAGGAGGTGCCGATCATGCCCACCCGGCCGGTCGACCACGGCTGTTCCGCCGCCCACGTCACGGCGGTGGCCACATCCGAACGTTCGCCCGGCCCACCGAAATCCGGGCAGCCGGAGGAGCCGCCGTATCCGCGCAGGTCGACGATGACGTAGGTGTAGCCGGCGTTCAGGAACATCGCCACATGCAGGTCGTCGGTGGACGGACCGCCCTCCAGCCGCGGCATGCTCAGATAGGCGGCATGCGAGCGATACGGGCTGACGGTGAGCACCACCGGCGTGCGCGTGTCCGCGGCGATGCCCTCCGGCCGCAGGATATCGGCGTGCAGCCGAGTGCCGTCGGCGGCAGCGATATAGCTCTGCGACCACTGATACGGCACGCCGACCGGCTCCGCCGCCGTTACCGGCGCCAGCATGCCGAGAATCAACAGAACGCCGGCCAACCCACGCCACAACACCGAACCCAGAGCCACCCGAGAACTATCGACCGCTGCTGGTCGATAGTCCAGCCCCCGGAACGGGGGTATCCCCGACGCTCAGCGCTCCGCCGCCGGACCGAGCACCGGCTTCAGATCCAGCACCGGGGTGCCATCAATCGCTTCCAGACCGTGCACGGTGAGGATGTGCCCGTCACTCTCGGCGATCGTGACCCGATGCAGGCCAATGGGATTCGGCCGATCGGGTGAGCGCGTCGCGAACACTCCGGTCTCCGGACGTGCGTGGTCCCCGCGCGGATGCACCGCGAGCACCGTCCGATCCGCCCGATGCAGCCAGGTGAGCACAATGACCTCATCGCCGGGACGCAGATCCTTCGCCGCCGCCACCACGTCCGTATCCAGCACAATGTCCGCCGGCGGAGCTCCCTCATCACCCTGCCGGGGCGCATCCGCCCGATCACTCAGCGGCGAGCGCACCCACCCGATTGGCCGCACCTGATACTGCTCGACCGAACTCATACCTGCCCCTCAATTCCACGTCGCCACATGACTGGCCTCGCCCACGCGTCGATCCTCTCCTTCTTACCCCTGCGACCGGGGACTTTCCCCGCCCGCCGAGCCGAACTGACCTGGACGGCCGATCACCATGCGCTCGTGTAGGTCCGCTCTCGACGTTTGCCGTCCTGAGCGCATCGTGATCAGCGGTCCAGTTCTGGGTTAGGGCTGGAGGAGGCCGATGACATTGTTGTCGGCGTCGGTGAGGGTGGCGATCAGTTTGCCGCCGCCTACGTCGCGGGGTTCGTCCCCGACGGTGGCGCCCGCTTCGACCATCGCGGCGATCTGCTTGGTGATGTCCTCGACGTGCCAGTAGCCGACCGGGCCGGTCATGCCCTTCTTCGCGCCGTTCGGGTCGAGGCCGATGTCCTGACCCGCCACGCGGTAGCCGACGTAGTAGGGGGTGTCCGCAGTGGGCTCCGAGTCGAACAGCGCGCCGTACACGCTCTTCGCCTTGACCAGGTCGGTCACGGGGTACACGATGGTCTGCAGTCCAGCGGTCATGATTCGCTCCTCGTTCGCGGTGATTGTCGTTCCGGTTCTGGCTTCCGGTTCATGTACATGACCAGCCCGATCGGGAGAATGTGACAAATGGACGAGAATTTCCTTGCCGAGCGCTTCGAGGAGCACCGCACGCATCTGCTCGCGGTCGCGTATCGCATCCTCGGCTCCGGCAGCGAGGCCGACGACGCCGTCCAAGAGGCCTGGCTGCGACTCAGTCGCTCCGACAGTGACGAGATCGAGAATCTGGGTGGCTGGCTGACCACCGTGGTCGCCCGGGTCTGCCTGAATATGCTGCAGTCGCGCAAGACGCGACGCGAGGAGCCGCTCGACGATATCGAACCGCTGCCGGAGGCCGACGGTCCGGAACAGGAAGCGGTACTCGGCGATTCGATCGGGCTGGCATTGCTCGTCGTACTCGATACCCTGGCACCGCCGGAGCGCCTGTCGTTCGTCCTGCACGATATGTTCGCCGTGCCATTCGATGAGATCGCCCCGATTGTCGGCAAAACCCCAGCAGCCGCACGGCAATTGGCCAGCCGGGCGCGGCGTCGGGTACAGGGGGTCAGGGCCGCCGCCGACCGCGATCGCCAGCGCGAGGTCGTCGACGCATTCCTCGCCGCATCGCGCGGCGGTGAATTCGAGGCATTGCTGACTCTGCTCGATCCGGATGTGGTGCTGCGCGTCGATGCCGCCGCGCTGGCCACCGGCGCCGCCGCCGCGCATGGTCCGAACGCCGTCGCGCAGACGTTCTCCGGCCGGGCCAGGGGAGCGCACCTCGCGCTCATCGATGGGCGCGCCGGCATGGTCTGGGCCGTCCGCGGCACCCCGCGCGTGGTCTTCGACTTCACGGTCTCCGAGGGCCGCATCGTCGCCATCGACCTGCTCGCCGACCCGCAGACCTTGGAGCTCATGGACCTCGAGTTGCTGGCGGGCTGAGTTCGTCTGTCACATCCGGATCGCCGGGCCGGTCAGGGGTGTGACGGCGCGCGAGCAGAGCGCGCCGAGGGCACGAGGCAGGAGAGCCACGATGAGCAATACCCGATCGATCGCCTATTGGGTCACCACCGGGCTGTTGATTTTCGTACTCGCGACGGGCGGCGTCGCCGACCTGACCCACCGCGGCGGCACCGCGGCGGGCATGACGGAATTGGGTTATCCGACCTATGTCATGACAATCCTCGGATTCTGGAAAGTGCTCGGCGCCATGGCCATTGCCGCACCGCGTTTTCCGCTGGTGAAGGAATGGGCGTATGCCGGTGCGTTTTTCGATCTGACCGGCGGACTCGCATCGCATATCGGACACCATTCCGCCGTGAATCACCTGATCTACACCGGCTTTTTCGCGATATGCGTGGTGGCGTCATGGGCTTTGCGGCCCGCGAGCCGCAAACTCGGAGTGCCGGTATTCCGTGGGCTCGGCCGTGCTCCGGAATCGGCCGCGCGCCAGCACCGGACGATGCCATCGGGATCGGTCGGCGCCGCCGCATGACCCGCGACCGTGAGTGGCCCGTCGTTCGAGCAAACGACGGGCCATTCGCTTTTGCTATCGCCGATGCGAAGGTCGCGTCCGGCCAATAAGATTCGGCTGGTGTCTCAGGCAGTGCGGCGTAAGATCGGGCCGGTGCGCGTCCCCGGGGGAAGTACGAGTGAGCCGGTGACCACGGATTGGGACAGATTCGTGCGGGCACTGGCACAATGCCTGTCCGAACTACCTTCCCGGGCAACGCTGATCATCGGCGCGCCCGGCAATAGGTATGTCCAATTCGTGCAATACGACATCAAGCTGTCCGTCGAACTGGCGGGCAATTCCTATCTCACCCAGCCCATCTCGCCGACCGCTGAGCACACCCTGCGCGACCTCGGCTGGTGCGAACCCGTCGCGCGGCGTGGGATCGACAATTGGACCCGCACGCTGCTGTGGCCCCTTTCGATGGACACCCTGGTCGGACTCGCGCGCTCGGTCGCCATCGGCCTGCGCGACGCGCTCGGTGTCGGCACCCCGGTGGAACTGCGCGCCATGGGCTGGACCGAGACCTCGGGTGATCTGGATCTCACCGCACTGGGGCCGATCGCGCACCGCGGCGTGCACTGACGCGGTGAGGAGACCCGCCCGACGTGGCACTATCCTGTGAACCATGGCAGTAGGCAAGGGCGGCACACCGTCGAAGGAAGCGAAGGCCGCGGCTAAGGCGGCGCGCAAGCAGCAGTCGAAAGAACGCCGCCAGCAGCTCTGGCAGGCCTTCCAGATGCAGCGCAAGGAAGACAAGCTGCTGCTGCCTTTGATGATCGGCGCCGTTGTCGGCATCACCGCCGTATTCCTGGTGATCGGCCTGATCTTCGGGTTGCAGTGGTTCCTGCTGCCGCTCGGTCTCCTGCTCGGCGTGCTGGTCGCGTTCATCATCTTCGGACGTCGGGTGCAGCGCAACGTCTATGCCAAGGCCGAGGGCCAAGCTGGCGCGGCGGCGTGGGTGCTGGAGAATCTGCAGGGCAAGTGGCGGGTCAGCAATGGCGTCGCCGCGACCACCCAGCTCGACGCGGTGCACCGGGTGATCGGCCTGCCGGGCGTCATCCTGATCGGCGAGGGTGCCCCACAGCGGCTGAAACCGCTGCTGGCCCAGGAGAAGAAGCGCACCGCCCGGCTCATCGGCGACACCCCGATCTACGACATCATCATCGGCAACGATGAGGGCCAGACCCCGCTCAAGGAGTTGCAGAAGCACCTCACCAAGCTGCCCCGCAATATCGACGCCAAGCGCATGGACCTCATCGAGGGCCGCCTCACCGCGCTGAGCTCGCGCAGCGGACCCGCACTGCCCAAGGGCCCGATGCCCGCGGGCGCCAAGATGCGCGGTGTGCAGCGCACCATCCGTCGGCGCTGATCCGATGCCACAGGGCCCGCATCCCTCTAGTTGGGATGCGGGCCTTTTCCGTCAGGCCGCCGGGGCGGTGGTGAGCAGCCAGGTGATCCTGTCGTACGCGAGTGCGTGGTAGATCACCAGCACCGCGGTGCAGATCAGCGCCCACTGGGGCAGCCCGGCGAGCCACAGCGCGGCCGCTCCGCCGAACAGGACGATCAGTTCGACCACCAGCCGCACCGGTCCCGGCACCGCGACCGGCGCCGCACCGCTGCGGCTCGGATCGCGGGGAACGGCGAAGGTTCCCCACAGCGCGGCGGCGGCGACCGGCAGCACCACTACCAGGATGAAGCGCCATGGTGAGTCGAATGCCCGCCATCCGCAGATTCCGAAGGAGGAAATGGCGGTGAGTTCGAGCAGTAGGCGCAGCGCCAGCATGGCCGGATTCAGAGACACCGCCGGAGCCTAACGGGCCGTGCCCCAGCCGTCGTCCCGATGAAAGTCGGGTCTTCTTACTGTCGGAAGGTTCGTGCGGGCGGGCTATCGCGAGCGAATGACGGCGGTACCGGTGGCGCGGTCGTGCATACCGCGGCCGTCGGCGTCGGTGAACAGGGCCGGGACCACGAAGACCAGCAGCACCTGCCGGGCCAGCGCCCGCATGAAACCGACGGCCACCGGCGCATCGACGCGGATCACCCGCAGGCGCAGGAAGTACTGACCGGGAGTGAAGCCGAACAACGACACCGCGACGACGCCGATCACGAACCAAACCAGCAGGTTGGGCGTGGTGAGCGCGCTCACGATCACTTCGAAGTCGGTGGGGCGCGGCTTCCCGGCGGGGATATCCATTCCGGCGATGATCTTGTCCGGATTGGGCCGGACGATGATCGCGGTGATGCCGAGCGCGATGAACCAGTCGACCACCAGCGCGACGATGCGCCGCAACATGCCGACGAGCGAACCCGCGCCCGAGCGCGGCAGGCCGAGATTCTGGCCGGGGAACTCGGGGGTTGCCGGATCGCCCGGGTCCGCCGAAGGTCCGGAGAGCCAGGATCCGCTGATGCGTGCCATGCACCCCAGAATAGGCCCCTACGACCGGTTGTAGGACACCGCATTAATCGGAGCTGACCTCGGTGAGCAGCGCCGATGATGGCAGGACTACCATGCTGTTCGAGCGCGGTTGGGTTTCACCACCTGTCCGGCCGCACGTGTAACACTGGCGAAACACAGCCTTGATTACTGGGAAACACCGCGTCCATACCGTCTGGACGCGACGAACCCATGCAATCGCCACTGGCTGGGAACCGATCCGTAAGGAGAACAAGTGACGTTCAGCACGGCCGACGAGGTCATCAAGTACATCAAGGAAGAGGAAGTCGAATACGTCGACATCCGCTTCAGTGATCTTCCGGGTGTGCAGCAGCACTTCTCGATTCCCGCGAAGGCTTTCACCGCTGACCTCGCTGAGGAAGGGCTAGCGTTCGACGGCTCCTCCGTCCGTGGCTTCCAGTCCATCGACGAGTCGGACATGCTGCTGCTCCCCGACTACAGCACCGCGCGTCTGGACCCGTTCCGCGCCGCCAAGACGCTGAACCTCAACTTCTTCGTGCACGACCCGTTCACCCGCGAGGCCTACAGCCGCGACCCGCGTAACGTCGCGCGCAAGGCGGAGGAGTACCTGCGCTCGACCGGCATCGCCGACACCGCGTACTTCGGCCCCGAGGCGGAGTTCTACATCTTCGACTCGATCCGCTACGACTCGGGCATGAACGGCGCCTTCTACGAGATCGAGTCGATCTCGGGCTCCTGGAACACCGGTAAGGAGTTCAACCCGGACGGCACCCGCAACCGCGGCTACAAGGTCCGCAACAAGGGTGGTTACTTCCCGGTCGCCCCGTACGACCACTACGTCGACCTGCGTGACAAGATCTCGACCAACCTGCAGAACGCGGGCTTCGAGCTCGAGCGCGGCCACCACGAGGTCGGCACCGCGGGTCAGGCCGAGATCAACTACCGGTTCAACACCCTGCTGCACGCGGCCGACGATCTGCAGCTGTTCAAGTACATCGTCAAGAACACCGCGTGGGCCGAGGGCAAGACCGTCACCTTCATGCCGAAGCCGCTCTTCGGTGACAACGGCTCGGGCATGCACGTGCACCAGTCGCTGTGGAAGGACGGCAAGCCGCTGTTCCACGACGAGTCCGGTTACGCGGGCCTGTCGGATCTGGCGCGCCACTACATCGGCGGCATCCTGCACCACGCGCCGTCGCTGCTGGCGTTCACCAACCCGACCGTGAACTCCTACCACCGCCTGGTCCCGGGCTACGAGGCCCCGATCAACCTGGTGTACTCGCAGCGCAACCGCTCCGCCGCGGTCCGCATCCCGGTCACCGGCAACAACCCGAAGGCCAAGCGCATCGAGTTCCGCGCTCCCGACTCCTCGGGTAACCCGTACCTGGCCTTCGCCGCCATGATGATGGCCGGTCTGGACGGCATCAAGAAGAAGATCGAGCCGAAGGCCCCGGTCGACAAGGACCTCTACGAGCTCCCGCCGGAGGAGGCCAAGGGTATCCCGCAGGCCCCCACCAGCCTGGCCTCGGTCATCGACCGCCTCGAGCAGGACCACGACTACCTGACCGAAGGCAACGTCTTCACCCCGGACCTCATCGAGACCTGGATCAGCCTCAAGCGCGAAAACGAAATCGCGCCCGTGAACCTGCGTCCGCACCCGTACGAGTTCGAGCTGTACTTCGACGTGTAAGTCGTTGTAAGGCTCTGACCTGCGCACGAAGGTCTACCCGAGGTTTTCCGTCCGCAGTAGTTGTCAGCGAGTCCATCCGTTCCGCGATCACTTCACCGATTGCGGTCCGGGTGGACTCGTCTGCGTCCGGCCACAAATGCCCATAGGTGTCCAAGGTCGTTTTGGCACTGACATGCGAAAGCGGCGGATAGGCGATCTATCCACTAAACGAGCCAGGCCATCTACTGGTCTAGGCCAGAAGGTCGAGCGCACAGGAAGATTCACTCCAACGTACGTAATGTCAGCCATGTGATTACTGCCTTGATCGCCATCGCTGGCACGCTCCTCGGTGCGGCTGTCACCCACTACTTCCAGCGGGTCAATGCGGACAGAACGATGCGTCAGAACTTTGTCGAGCGGCTGAGGCAAGACCGCCTCACCGCCTACCACGACTTCGCCAACGCGGTTGTCGAGTACCGCCACCACCAGATCAAGCGGTGGCACCGGCTCACGCAGGATCCTGATGCCGAAGCACACACGCGGTCCGAGGCGTACGACAAGAAGGCGGTCGCCAATTCACAGCTGCTGCGGATCAAGCTCCTCACCAACGATGAGCGCCTGATCCAGCTGGCGAACGAAGCAATCGAGGCATCGCTAGCCATTCAGCGAGGCGGAATCGCCCCAGCGACGGCTGAGGAACACAGAGCGCGCTACCATCAGGCAACCGCCGCGATCGACGCATTCGTTCGCCATGCCGGGACGGATGTGCAGAATCCTTCGCGGGCGAATCTACCGGCACGACGGGTAAGCGGGCCGTCTTGATGAGCCTGACACCAACCTCATGAGATGGCACAGCTAGATGTGCCATCTCATGAGGTTGGCTACACGGCCTCGTCGAGGTCGAACAGCGGTCCAGTCGGCAGCTATTTCACGTGCCCGTGATCACGGCTGGCCGGTGGCGACCGCGTGGACGGCGTCGAAGAACTCCGGGCCGCCCGTGACGTATCCGCCGACGGTTCCACCGATCAGCACACCCACGGGAATGCTGATCCCCCATATCAGGGGCAAACACGCCCCGAGGAGGCCGCCCACGATGGCACCGCCGACGACGCCGGGCAGGTTCTTGTTGATCTGCTCCTTGAGCCGGTCGTAGGAGCTGATGTCCTTCAGTTGCGCAATATCTTCTGCCGTCGGGGTCGGTGTCACCGCCAGAGTGCGACCGTCCGCACCGATGTGCTGCGCAATCGCGATCGAACGCCCGTCGACGGCGAACCACTGCGGTATTTCGGTTACCGCCGCTCCGTCGCCGGACTCGAGCACCACCCCACCGTTCTGCGCGATCTCGAACACGCCGTTCTCGACGGTGGCGGTAACGACCCGGTCCGCCGGCGAAACGGTGATCTGGTAGTTGATTCCGTGATCCACACCGGAGGTCGTGCCCTCCGCAGTTACCACCGTCGGCTGCTCCGCTACGGCCGGCTCTGCATGGGCGGTTGCCGTAGTGACACCCACGGCCGAGATGGTCATGAAAACGGCAGCAGTGATTTTCTCGAACTTCATCCTTCGAATCCCTCCACTCAACTGCCCCTGATGGGCGGACCGAGTCAGACATTAGGCGGTGTCGAATTCAATGGCGTGTAGCACGCCACACGCAGTTCGAAGTCACTGCATTCCTGTTTCCGGTTTCCCGCGTCTTCGGTGCAGCCCTGGTCGCCGAACTCGAACAGTTGGCTTCGAGATCATTACCGTGGAACCAAGGTCCTGTGAGGTTGGTACCACCGGCAGGCCGTTGACGCAGCTCGCCGGTACGCGGCCGAATGAGGCGCAGCTTCAGTCAGATGCCACTTTGGTGGCCACACCCAGGATCAGCGGTCGAATAATCGGGGGCTCTCCCCGCCACGACGCTTCCTGTACGTCTTCGAGCTCCAGCCCGCACGCCCGGATCAGCTCGAGGGTGGCACGGTTGCAGTGGCAACCCTCCGCGAACCGGCGCCACGGGCCGGCGAGGCGGTCTTGCCAAGAGGCAAGTCGCGGCGACTCGGAACGCACGTGCTCGAGAAACAGCAGCTGGCCGCCGGGGCGCAATACGCGCCCGATCTCCCGCAACACCCGATCAGGGTCGTCGACTGTACATAACACGAGCGTTGAGACGACCGTATCCACGGTGTCATCCGCGAACGGCAGTCGTTCCGCCGATGCGTCGACCACACGCGCCCTACGTCGACTGCGACCCAGCCTCCGCGCCAACCGCGCACGCATCGCGGGCTCCGGTTCGGTCAGGATCAGCTCGTCGAGACCGTCAGGGTAGTACTCCAGGTTGAGACCGGTACCACTGCCGAGTTCGACAGTCCGCCCCCTCGCACGGCCGAGCAAACCCCGTCGGCGCGCGCCCATACCCGCCTTCTCGCCCACCCACAGCAGGGGGTCGTACAGCGCCGCGAACACCCGGGCCCACAGGTCCGAGCCCTCCACCGCTGCCGCCGGCACGGCGCCACTGCTCACAGACTCGACGGTACGCCGGGCTCACCGACCTTGTACATGCGTGTTTTCAGTTACAGCTCAGCGACCTCTGGCTGTCCCGGTGGATCCAGCCCCAAGGGCCGCGGCGTAGATATGCGGTCCGCATCCCGACGTGCTCGGCCGGAGCCACGTCGTTGTCGATCCGATCGCCGACATAAACGCGCAATGTCGCCGACAGCTTCGACACCTCCTACCCGGCCCAACTGAAGGCGGTCACCCCGGACGGGCCTCGAAGTGACCGATACACAGTCGAATCCGCTGATCGCCCAGCGTGAGGATCAATGCAGAATAGTGGCCAAATCAAGTTCTTGGAGCGAGGAGTTGGCGAAGGATTCCGGATGCGAGCGTCCAATTCGATCGGTGTACTTGCTGTGGGTTGAGGTGCTGTCCGGCAGTCGGTTTCGAGTGTCTTACGTCAACGGGCGTCGATCGGTACGTCGATGGCCCTGCCGGGTGAGCCATCTCATCGAACGCTCAGCAGTTCCGCAAACGGCGCGGAGAGCGAGAGCTATTGCGGCGCAAAGCGTCCTGATGTGTACGGGTTCACGCAATCGCTACGGCGTCGGCGCGGTGAGGCCGAGGTTCGTGAGGGCGGCCGCGGCGGAGTGGTCGCCCATGAGGCTCAGGGTTCGGGCTCGCTGGTAGGGGCAATGGGCGGATTCGAAGGCAGTCGCGGTGGCGGGTAGGCGTTCGGGGGCGTTGTCGAGCAGGGCGGCGGCTCGGTCGACCAGGGCGGTGGCGATCGGGTTGCCGGACACTGCGGTTCGAGCCGTGGTGAGGTAGTCGCGGGCGTTCGGATAAGCGGCGCGGACGGCTGCTTCGGCACGGAGTGCGAGGTACCAGTGGCGCCAGATCCAGATGACCTGCACGTCCATCTGGTCGGGATCGGCCGAGAGGCCCGCGAGGGCACCGTCGGGTTGTCCGTGGTGGAGCAGGACGATGGCATCGAATACGGCGCTGTAGGCGGCCTTCTGGTCGGGCGCCACACCGAGGTCGTCGACGATGGCCAGCCATTCGGCTCGCGCGTCGTCGTCACCGCGCAGGCCGTGGATCATGGCCACCGCTGCCGCCGCCATACCGAGATTGGGTGCGTGCAGGCGACCCGAGAGCTGCCACGCGTCGAGGAATCGCCTACTGCCGGCGAGTACGTTGTCGGCATTTCCAGCGAGCGCATCCGCCACCAACAGCCGGGAGGTGGCGAAGTCACCGCGTTCGGCCAGCAAGGGCAGGTCGCGAAGTTGTTCGGCCCAACGGCGGGCCCCAGCCAGGTCTCCCACGCCGATACAGGTATCGGACGCCTCGGCGAGCGCGTTGACCCGTTCGAGCGCGCTGGCCGGTGTCACCGGAATCGCGGCGAGCAACTCGACTCGCCGCTGGGTCGTCGCCGCGGTGGCGAAGGTATCGCCCGCCCAGCACTGGGCCGCGGCGAGCGCGTCGAGGGCCGCGCTCTCGGCCAGCGGATCGCCGGTTCGGTAGGCCAGGTCGACCGCCCGCTCGGCGAGCGTAATCGGCTCGGTCACACGAGATTCCGGCGCGGAATCGGCAGTCTCGGCGAGCACTCCGCACTCGGCCAGGGCGACCGCGGCCAAGGCGGCCGAGTCGTCGTCGGCCAACTCGCGCGCCTCGGACAGCAGCGCCGCGGCCGCATTCGACGGTGGCGGTTCGGCGAAGGCCTCGGACATCCGGAACACGGTGATAGCGGCCGTCGCCAGGTCGCGGGCGGCCCTGGCGGTATCGCCGGCGCTGCGTGCGGTGTCTGCGGCGCTGCGGTAGAGGCGGTACATGTCCGCACCGCGCATCCGGCATCCGGCGACCTCGGCGGCGTGCCGCAGCGCCGATGCGGCGGCGAGCGGGTCATCGGCTAGCGCTGCCGCCTGCTCGTACCGCTGCTGGGACTCGCCGACCAGATTTCGAGTGAAGGTCAGTCGAGCCAGGGACAAGGCCAGATCGTGTGCATCGGCACGAAATTCGGATTGTTCGGCCGCCCAGGCCAGGGCTGCCCGGATATCGTCGACGGCCGCGTCGAATTGGGTGCGCCAGTCGGTGACGGTCGGCAGGTCCCCGGTCAGCGCCGCGGCGGTCTTCGAGCACCAATGCAGGTGGCGCGCAAGCGCTTCGGACAGCTCGCCGGTGTCGAGGAGTTGCTCCATCTCGTACTGGCGGATCGTCTCCAAGGCCCGGTAGCGGGTGCCGCCCGCGGACGGCGCGGCGGTGAGCAGGCTCTGCTCGGCGAGCCGGGCCAGACCGTCGGCGACCGCGTTCGGTGCCAGCGGCGGATACCCGGCCACCTCGGCGGCGTCGGCGGCGGTGAACGGTGCGACGAAGACCGAGATGCGTCGGAGCAGGCACCGGTCCGAGGTGGTCAGCAGGGCCTGGCTCCAGTCGAGCATGGCCCGCACGGACCGGTGCCGGTCGTCGGCACGGCGTCCGCCGACCAGGAGCCGCAGCGGGTCGGCGAGACTCGCGGTGAGACCGTCGAGGCCGAGGGTGGGCAGCCGGGCAGCCGCGAGCTCGATCGGCAGCGCCAGACCGTCGAGCCGCTGGCAGACCTCGGTGACCTGATCCAATTGCTCCGGTTCGACGGGCCAGCCCAGGGCGGCGGCTCGATCCAGGAACAACGCCACGGCATCCGCGGCGGCGGCATCGTCGCCGAGAGACAGCGCTGGCACCGCATAGACCTGCTCGAAGGGCACCATGAGCCGAGCCCGGCTGGTCGCCAGTACGGTCACGCGCGGGCAGTGCGCGAGCAGGCGCTCGATGAACGGTGCCGCGCCCTCGCGCAGGTGCTCACAGTTGTCCAGGACGAGCAGGGTGTGGCGATCGGCGAGGGTGGTCAGCACCGAGTCGTCGAGGCTGCGGCCCTGTTGTTCGCCGAGACCGAGCGCACGGGCCACCGCGGATCCGGTCATCGCTGGATCGGTCACCGGAACCAGGTCGACGAACCATGCGCCGTCGGCGAATTCACCGGCCAGATCCGCGGCAACGGCCAAGGCCAGCCGGGTTTTGCCGACACCGCCGGGGCCCAGTGCGGTCACGTGGCGCTGCGCTGCGACGGCCTGACGCAGTGCGGCCCGCTCCCGGGTCCGGCCGACGAACGATGTCAATGGCGAGGGGAGGACGGCCACCGCCTCGCTCCGCTCGGCCCGGGTGAGCTCGGCCGCGCGCTGGGCGAGCGCCCGCCGGTCGGGGACGCCGACCTTGCGCAGCAGCGAGGACACATGGGTCTCCACGGTGCGCACCGAAATGTACAGCTGCGCGCCGATCTCGGCATTGCTGCGATGTTGCCCGATCAGGGTCAGGACTTCGGCCTCGCGGTCGGAGATCCCGGCAGCCACCTTCTGCTTTGACACGTCCCCATTCTCACGCACCGGTCCCGTAGCTCGTGCGGGCACCGACCCGTGCTCACTCAGTGGTGCTTTCCGTGTTCGGCACGGATGGCACGCCTGCCAGCGCTGCCTACCGTAATTCTCATCGCCGCAAGACGATCCGGACCACATCGCAGAAGGAGTACTCATGACCGCCGCCTCGGCCGGAGGAATCAAGACCGTCCTGCATCCCGTCTCCGACCTGGCGACGGCCAAGGAGGTCTACGCCGCCCTGATCGGTGCACCGCCGCAGATCGACGGAACTTACTACGTCGGTTTCGACGTCGCGGGTCAGCACATCGGGCTGGTGCCGGGCGGTGGACCGCAGGGCATGACCGCACCGGTGGCGTACTGGCACGTGCCCGATATCGAGGCGAAGCTGGCCGAGGTCACCGCCGCGGGCGCCACCGTGCGGGAGCCCGTGCGCGATGTCGGTGAAGGTCGCCTGGTCGCCACCGTCACCGATCCCGACGGCAACGTCCTGGGGCTGCTGCAGGACCGGTGAGCCCCCACCAACGTTCTTCGCCGAACCGACATCACGATCAACACCACAACGGAGGAACCGCAATGGCCACCACCCGCACCACGAAGAACAAATCCACGGTGGGCTTCTCGGAAGAAGAGCGCGCCGCGATGAAGGAGCACGCTCAGGAGCTCAAGACGGCCACACGCCGCGGCGCCCGCGCAACCAAGGCGGACGGCGAGGCCGATGTGCTCGCGAAGATCGCCGAAATGGCGGATTCGGATCGGGTCATGGCCGAACGGATCCACGCCATCGTCAAGGCCAACGCACCCGAACTCAGCCCGAAGCTCTGGTACGGCATGCCCTCCTACGCCAGGGACGGCAAGGTCGTCTGCTTCTTCCAGACGGCGGAGAAGTTCAAGGCGCGGTACGCCACCTTCGGCTTCAACGACTCGGCGAGCCTCGACGACGGCGCCATGTGGCCGACCGCCTTCGCTCTCACCACATTGACCGCCGCCGATGAGACCCGGATCGGGGAACTCGTCAAGAAAGCGGCGAGCTGAAAACCACGGCCTGCCACCGCATCTGGTGGCAGGCCGTCCGGTGCTATTCGAACCACCTGATCAGCCGTCGAGGAGAGATCCTTCGCCTCGCCGACCAACCGTCCCGCAACGACCATGGCTGGGATACTTCTGCGGTGGATGAGGCAAGGGCCTGGGCGAGTGCGGTGGACTTCGCCCACTCAGCCAATGGCTCGTTCATACCAATCGCCGCCGACAGGGGAGCCTGGACTCAGCGCTACGAACACGGTGTCCCCGTCACCGATCTGCTCCCCATCACGTCGAACGGCACGACCGGGACGACCGTCCACTTCCGCCCGGATCGCAACTTGCCGGCGATGGATGGTTCGGAGGCCGAAGAACTGATGCGGTTGAATTCGCAACGGCGGCACCGATCCGTCGACATCGCCAACGCACGCTGAGGAGCACTGCATGGAATTCGAAGCCCGGGGTCGAAAGCTGCCTTATTTCAAATGACCTGGTCCGAAGACGAGTACGTGCGAAACCTGCGGGATGCGCGGCGCGACTACGCGTGGTTGATGCGGCGGTATGGCGGGCGCACGTGGCAGGAGGCTGATGCGGAGGCGCGGGAGGCGTATCCGTACGAGTCGAGTGATCGGCCGTTTCGCGGAATCGAATTCTGAACCGCCCCGATCTTCTTGCCGCTTCCTTCCTTGAGGAGGATGTTGGCCATGCCCAAGCAGTATCCGATCGAGCAGCGTGAGCGTGCGGTGAAGATGGTGCTGGACCGACTCGACGGTTATCCGTCGGTGTATGCCGCCTGCCAAGCGCTCGCCGTGAAACTTGGAGTCCATGCTGAAACGCTGCGGGTGTGGGTGAAGCAGGCACAGGTCGATACCGGGAAGGCGCCCGGAGTGACGACCGCTGAGCAGGCGCGGATCAAGGAACTCGAACGGGAGAACCGAGATCTGAAGGAGGCCAACGAGATTCTGAAAGCGGCCTCGATTTTCTTCGCGCGGGAGCTCGACCCGCGACGCCGTTGATCTGCCAGTTCATCGATACCGAACGTGCAAAGGGGCACCGGGTCGAGTCGATTCTGGGTGTACTGCGAGAGCAGGGCATGCAGATCGCCGGGCGCACGTACCGGAACTGGAAAACCACCGGACCGTCGGCGCGGACGGTCACCGACGCGCATCTCACCGATGCGTTACGGGCTACCTCGGGCACGCCGGAGGGCATGTACGGCAGCCGCAAGATGGCCCGGCATCTGCGTCGCCAGGGCCATGAGGTATCGGTGGACACCATCGGGCGGCTCATGCGCGATGAAGGCATGTCCGGTGTGGTCCGCGGCGGCAGAGTCCGGACCACGATCGCTGGGAAGGGCCACGATCATCGCCGTGCACCGGACCTACTCGACCGCGACTTCACTGCCGTCGAGCCAAATCGCAAGTGGGTCACCGACTTTACCTACGTGCCTACCTGGCTGGGGTTCGTCTACGTGGCGTTCGTGATCGACTGTTTCTCCCGCGCGATCTTGGGCTGGCACGCGGCCACGGTCAAGGACACCGCGATGGTCACCAGCGCGCTGCGGATGGCGTTGTGGCGACGCGATCACGACGGCCACGCTGTCGCTGACGGTCTGATCCACCACAGCGACGCCGGATCCCAATACACGGCTATCTCGTTCGCTGACACCCTTGCGGCCGAAGGGATTTCAGCGTCGATAGGCAGTATCGGCGATGCCTACGACAACGCACTGTCCGAATCGACGATCGGGCTCTACAAGACCGAAGCCCTCGCCAAGGACAGCCCGTTCCTCACCGGGCCGCTACGTTCGCTCGACGACGTCGAGTTCGCGACGATGGAATGGGTCGACTGGTACAACAATCGGAGGTTGCACAGCCTGATCGGGTATCTCCCACCCGCCGAATACGAAGCCCTCTACTACGCTCAACAACAGCCATCCCAGCCGGTGATGACTCAACCATGAAGCCGGCAAGAAACTCGGGGCGGTTCATTCCATGATGACGCTTGGCATTGGGCGATGTTGGCGATTCATGGCGCCATGTACTGGCGCGAGCGCCCGGAGCTATTGGAGCCGTCTGCTGAGTATCTGAGGAGCCAAGGGGAGTAGCGGAAGTCTCGGTGGGCGGTATGCGGGTCTCGGTGAGCGGGGTAGTAGCGGCGGGATCGATGGGAAAGTCAGCAGGGGGCCGGAGACGGCTCTACTGTCCCGCGCCATGAAGAATTCAGTAATTGCTCTAATTGGTTCTGTCCTAGCGACATTCGCGTTGACGGCCACCGGCGCGCCTCCGATGGCGACGGCCGAGCCGACGGTGGAGAGTGTCGCGGCGCGGATCGAGTTGCAGGGCGCGGTCAATGTTCGGGATATCGGCGGATATCGGACGTATGACGGTGCGAAGGTCAAGTCCGGCAAGGCCATTCGATCGGATTCGTTGGAGAAATTGACCGACTCCGATGTGCAGAAGCTCGGTGGATTGAATCTGAAGGCGGTCGTCGATCTGCGGACGCCCGCGGAGGTGCAGTTCATGGGCGCCGATAAGGTGCCCGCCGGGGTGCAGACGGTGGCGCGGCCGATCGATGACACCGGGTTGTTCCAGCAGATGATGGCGGCCATTCAGTCGCGGGACCCGCAGAAGCAGGAGCAGCTGCTGGGCAACGGGAAGGCCGAGGAGATCATGGGCCGCGTCTATACGAGCTTCCTCAGTGCGGATTCGCGCGCGAAGTTCGGGCAGACAATTCGGGATCTGGCTGCCACCGACCGCGCGACGCTGTACCACTGCACCTCGGGTAAGGATCGAACCGGCTGGCTCACATATGTCGTGCTGCGGGCGGTCGGAGTACCGGAATCGACTGCGCGACAGGACTATCTGCTGTCGAATCAATATCGGGCCGCCGCCGATGCCAAGCTGCGCGACCAAGTGAAGCAGGCCGGCCTGATGCAGAATCCCGACCTGCTCATCCCCCTGCAAGAAGTTCGTGACCAGTACCTGGATACCGCGATAGATGCCATGGAACAGGCATACGGCGACTTCGGAAAGTTCCTGACCCAGGGCCTCGGCCTCGATGGCGGCACCCTCGTACAGCTTCGAAAGAACTTGGTCAGCTAGCGAAAACATCTCGGGCCCACCCCATCCCATGGGGTGGGCCCGAACCGCGCCTACTCAAAATCAGCTCACCCTGTCGCGCCCCTCGGACAAGTGATCACCATGCGCTCATGCAGGTAAACAGCGAGAGTGCACCTGCACCACCGCATTCTCGGCGGTTGTGTTGGGGGTTGGGGGTAGGTTTCGAGCGTTGGGCATTCCGCTGACGGGCAAGCCAAACAGTTAGGTGCCGTAGGTAGGCATCGAGAGCGCAGAACCTTTGCGCTGCCGCATATCGAGTTGCGGTCGTGCACAACGTATAGCCTGTGCGAACTCGTCAGTTCCTATGCGGCAGTGAAGGTTCAGATCGGGAGCAGCATGTGGATGAGCTCTGATAGGGAGACGCCGCCGGTGCCGAAGGCTGCTACCAGGGCGTAGGCGATGAGTGCGTCCTCCACGGTGGAGTGGCGAACTGGTGTGGTAGTAGGCGGCGCCCATGCCACGTCGATGTGGTGCGTTCCGGTCAGTGTGAATTCGCCCAGGGCATGGACGCCCTGGTCCTTTTGTCCGAGAACCACTGTGCTGGAGTGCAGGTTTGTCGGCTGGAGCCGCCACATCTCGCCGTCGAGTTCGGCGATTGCTCGGTAGGTCGATCGGCGGTAGAAGAGTCCGTGGCCGACGGTCAATCTGATCGGACGATCGTTGAGCGATGCCCGTAGCCGTTTGGTGTTGCGCGTGCCGATGGGAACGCGCTCGCGAGTGCGTGGGCCGATGCGCTCGATGGTCACCATGGTGGCATCGTCGAATACCGGTGTGGTGATTACTCTTTCATCGGTTCGGGTGATCACGATCTTGCCGAAATGCTCGGTGTCGACAACGAAACGCTCTGGACTGATCAACAGGCTCCTTCGACGGTAACGAAATATCCTGTGGCGCTGGGGATCAGCCCGTCTTCTTGGCCTGCTCGCGAACCGAACCCGCCAACGCATTGGGCATCGGTTCGTGCCGCGCGTACGAGCGGGTGAAGTCACCGGTGCCGTGCGAGAGCGAGCGCAGATCTATGGCGTAGCGGGTGAGTTCGAGTTCGGGCACCTCGGCATGGATGCGCGTGCGACCGGTGCCGTGCGGTTCGGTGCCCAGGACCCGTCCGCGGCGTCCGGATAGATCGCTGAGCACCGGACCGACATAGTCGTCGGTGACCACCACCCATACTTCGGCGATCGGCTCGAGCAGGTCGATGCCCGCGGCGGCGGCGGCCTCACGCAGGGCGAGCGCACCAGCGGTCTGGAATGCGGCATCGGACGAATCGACCGAATGCGCCTTGCCGTCGAAGAGCGTGACGCGCATATCTACCAGCGGGTACCCGGCCGCCACACCGCGCGCGGCCTGGGCGCGCACACCCTTCTCCACCGACGGAATGAATTGCCGCGGAACGACTCCGCCCACCACACGGTCGACGAATTCGATGCCCGACCCGCCCGGCAGCGGCTCCACTTCGATCTCGCAGACCGCGTACTGCCCGTGCCCGCCGGACTGCTTGACGTGCCTGCCCTTGCCGGTTGCCTTGCCCGCGAACGTTTCCCGCAGCGCGACCTTGTGATCGATCACGTCGACCTGCACACCGAACCTGGTACGCAACCGCTCCAGCGCGACATCGCGGTGCGCCTCGCCCAGACACCACAGCACGATCTGATGGGTATCGGGATTCTGTTCCAGCCGCACCGCTGGGTCCTCGGCCGCCAGCCGGGACAGACCGCTGGAGAGTTTGTCCTCATCCGCCTTGCTGCGCGCGCGAATGGCAATGGGCAGCAGGGGATCCGGCATCCGCCAGGGTTCGATCAGCAGCGGCGCGGCGGTGGCGGACAGGGTGTCGCCGGTTTCCGCGCGACTCAGCTTGGTGACGTACGCGATATCACCGGCGATGGCCTGGCCGAGCGGGCGCTGCTGTTTGCCGAACGGCGCGGTGATGGCGCCGATGCGCTCGTCCACGTCATGGCCTGCATGGCCCCGGTCCTCCAGTCCGTGACCGCAGACATGCACCGTATCGTCGGGGTGCAGGGTGCCGGAGAAGACGCGAACCAGCGAGACGCGCCCGACATACGGATCCGACGCCGTGCGGATCACCTCGGCCGCCAGCGCGCCGTCGGGATCGCAGTGCAAGGGGGTCGGTGCGGAACCGTCGGTGCTGGTGATCGCCGAAACCGCGTGCTCGGACGGGGTGGGGAAGCCGCCGATGATCAGCTCCAGCAGTTCGACGGTGCCGAGGCCCTGCTTGGCGCCCTCCGGGGCGGGCGCGGCGAACAGCACGGGGTGGAAGCTGCCCCGGGCGACCGCCCGTTCGAGGTCCGCGACCAGCGCGGCCAGCTCGATCTCCTCGCCGCCGAGATAGCGCTCCATCAAGGTTTCGTCTTCACTCTCGGCGATAATGCCCTCGATGAGCCGGTTGCGCGCCTCCTCGAGCAGCGGCAGCTGATCCGAAGACGGCTCGCACTCGACCTCCTCCCCGGAGGAGTAGTCCGCCACGCAGTGCGGCAGCAGCCCGGCCAGGCCGGTGACCGGGCGGTGCCCGTCCGGCCCCTTCGGCCCGTACACCGGAAGGTGCAGCGGAAGGATATTTTCCGAGGAGCCGCCGCCGAGCACGATGCGACAGGTCTCGGTCATCTCGTCGAAGTCCGCGCGCGCGGTATCGAGATGGGTGATCACGATCGCGCGCGGCATCCCGACCGCCGCGCACTCCTCCCACAGTGCGCGCGTCGCACCGCTCACACCCTCCGCGCCCTCCGCCGCCGAGATGACGAACAGGGCCGCATCCGCCGCCCGCAGACCCGCCCGCAGCTCACCGACGAAATCGGCGTATCCGGGGGTATCCAGCAAGTTGACCTTGATTCCGCGCCACGCCATCGGCACCACCGACAGCTGCACCGATCGGTGCTGGCGATGCTCGATCTCGTCGTAATCCGATAGCGATGTCCCGTCCTCCACCCGGCCCGCGCGATTGACCGCGCCCGCCGTCAGCGCCATCGCCTCTACCAACGTGGTCTTACCCGACCCGCTGTGTCCGACCAGCACCACATTCCGGATGTCCTCCGGCCGCTGCGCCGTCACAGCCTTACCGTTGGTCCCTGCAGACGCACTCGCTTTCTCGACCATGTGTCTCGCTTTCTCGGTCGACACCTACGGTCCTTCGAGCTTCCCACCAGCGGTCGCCTCGCGTGCGCAGATCGGGCGATCCGGTGTGTTCAGGTGCGCGTCGGGTGGCATGCATGCGTGGTTCAGGTCGGGTTCGCCCATGCTCTGTGTCCGGGGGCAGGTGCCGTTTCGGTGCTCGGCGATGCTCATGCCCTCGTCTGGTGCAAGTCGCGGCTCCACCCGCCCCATTCGAGTCGCCAGGTTGCGTCGCCGTTGGCGTGACCGTGGCGGACGCCTGCTACGACCCGTTCGGATTCGTCGGCGATCAGATCGCCGAGTGGAGGCTCACCCGTGTCGAGCCCGATCGGAAGCCCCTGGACGCGTTCGCCGGAAACGACGAGATGGTGCAGGCGTATGCCACACCTGGTCGAGTATCGCCACGGAGCTCACCGATATGAGTGCCGGTCACAACCACGGGTCAGGGCGATTGCCTCCGCTGGCCGGGGAGACTGCCTCTGGCGATCGTCATCGAACGACGCGGTCCTCGCACATTCAGTCGATGGTGTGCGAGGACCCGAGTCGGTTTGTGATCGAGCTAGCTGCTGAAGCGCGCCAGGACGGAACTGGCTTCTTGGGAGGCAGTGCCTTCGGCGGCGAGATGTGCCATGGCGGGGGAGATTTCGCGGCCGTGGTGGGCCATGGCCTGGGCGTACAAGCGGCCGGCGCGGTAGGACGAGCGGACCAGCGGTCCGGCCATGACGCCGGCGAAGCCGATTTCCTCCGCCATCCGGGAGTGCTCGACGAACTCCTCCGGCTTGACCCAGCGGTCGACCGGGTGGTGGCGGGGGGAGGGGCGCAGATACTGGGTGATGGTGAGGATGTCGCAGCCCGCCTCGTGCAGGTCACGCATTGCCTGGGTGACCTCCTCGGGGGTTTCGCCCATGCCGAGGATCAGGTTGGACTTGGTGACCAGGCCGTCTTCGCGGGCCGCGGTGAGTACGGCGAGGGAGCGCTCGTAGCGGAACGCCGGACGGATCCGCTTGAAGATGCGGGGCACCGTCTCCAGATTGTGCGCGAGCACCTCCGGACGCGCGGAGAAGACCTCGGCCAGCTGCTCGGGGACCGCGTTGAAGTCGGGGATGAGCAGTTCGACGCCGGTGTTCGGATTAAAAGCCTTTATGGCACGGACGGTTTCGGCGTAGAGCCAGGCACCGCCGTCCTCGAGATCGTCGCGGGCGACGCCGGTGATGGTGGAGTAGCGCAGGCCCATCGCCTGGACGCTCTCGGCGACCCTGCGCGGCTCGTCCCGATCGAGTGCGGCGGGTTTGCCGGTGTCGATCTGGCAGAAGTCGCAGCGGCGGGTGCACTGCTCGCCACCGATCAGGAAGGTGGCCTCACGGTCTTCCCAGCATTCGAAGATATTGGGACAGCCCGCCTCCTCACACACCGTGTGCAGGCCCTCGCGTTTCACCAGGCCCTTGAGTTCGGTGTACTCGGGGCCCATCTTCGCTCGGGTCCGAATCCATTGAGGCTTGCGCTCGATCGGGGTCTCCGCGTTGCGCGCCTCGATGCGTAGCAGTTTGCGTCCTGCCGGTGCTGAAGCTGAGGTCACTCGATCGACCTTACGCCTGCCGTGCGCGGCCGTCGGATGCAGTCCGTCACTGTCGCGCGCACGGTCGGGCAATGTGACAGCAGCCAACTCATTCGGCGGTCGCGGGCTCCACAACCGGTGCGGCGCGGACGATATCGCGCGCGGTCACCGGGAGTTCGCCATTGAGCGCACGCGTGATCGCATCGGCGACGAGTGGCTTGACTTCGGCCACTGTGACCTCACGACCGAGTTCGCGCGTCAGCGTGGTGACACCGGCGTCGCGGATGCCGCACGGAACGATCGCCTGGAAGCCGTCGAGCGCGGAATTGCAGTTGAGCGAGATGCCGTGCAGTGCGACGCCCTGCTGTACCCGGACGCCGATCTGGGCGACCTTGCGCTCGGAGTAGAGCTCGGTGGCGGCCAGCCAGACCCCGGAGCGGCCCTCGACCCGGCCGCAGTCGAGCCCGAGATCCGTACACACGGTGATCAGAGCCTCTTCGAGCCTGCGCACGTACTGGACCACATCCACCGGCTCGGCCAGCCGCACGATCGGATAGCCGACGAGCTGGCCCGGCCCATGCCAGGTGATCTTGCCGCCGCGATCGACCTGCACCACCGGACTGCCATCGATCGGCAGATCTTCGGCCTCGGTGCGGCGGCCCGCGGTGTAGACCGATGGATGCTCGAGCAGGAGCAGGTGGTCTGCTCCTTGGCCTTGGGCCCGCTGCGCGGCGATCGACCGTTGCAGTTCCCAGGCGCTGTGGTAATCGATGAGTCCGAGATCCTCGACCACGATCGGGGTCGTATCGAATCTGGCGGACCAGGTGGTGCGCGTGTCGTTCACGTCCTTGACGGTACGCCGAGTGTGTCGATTCGATAAACCAACCTGGTGTGGGCGATGCCACAGGGTTGCCAGGTTTGGCATGAGGTGCGATTGTGTGCGCTTTTCCATGAGATGCGGCCCAGGTAGACGGCGGCGTCTCTCGTAAGCAGGGCACCAGACCTGTAAACCGCATGCGACCATTCGATAACTGCGGGCGATCAGGCCCGGGGCGCGGCTTCTGTCAGTCGCCCTCGACCGGCAGTGTCAGTTGCATCAGGGTCAGATCCATCCAGCGGCCGAATTTGCGGCCCACTTCCGGCAGTTCGCCGACCGTGCGGAAGTCGAAGCGCTCGTGCAGTGCGATCGAACCGGTATTGCTGGATTCGATGGCGGCGACCATGGCGTGCACCGTGCCCGTCCGGCGTGCGCGCTCGATCAACTCGCTGAGCAGCGCGCTCGCAATGCCGCGGCGGTGGAAACGATCGGCGACATAGACCGAATTCTCCACGGTGAAGCGGTAGCCCGAGCGGGTCCGCCACGGACCGTAGCTGGCGTAACCGGCGACCTCACCCTCGATTTCGGCGACCAGGATGGGTAATCCGGCGGCCGTGCGCTCGCGGAACCAGGCCAGTCGATCGTCGAGATCGACCTGCTCGTGATCCCAGATGGCGGTGGAGGTGGCGATATTCGCGTTGTGGATGTCGAGGACCTCCGGCAGATCGCCTTCGTGCGCGTCACGAATGACTATGGCAGGCCGGGTTTCTAGCTCGGTCATCGATCTACTCCATTACGGCGCTGGGTCATTGGGAGCGCTGGATCATTGGGAGCGCTGGGTCATTGGGAGCGCTGGGTCATCGGGGCGCTGGATCGTGGGCGCATCGGATCAGCGTGGCCGGTGATTGCGCGGTCGACACCGTGTCGTACCTGTTCCGGCGCCGGGCATCATCGGTCGCCATCGTGCCCGAGGGTGGCCGCGAGCGCGGCACCGATGGTCTGATGCTGGAACGGATAACCCGCTTCCTCCAGCACAGTCGGAATCGCCCGCGGCCCGTGCAGAATCGCCTCGTCGGCGAATTCACCGATCAGCGCGCGCAATGCGAACGCGGGCACCACAAATGGGGTCGGCCGGTGCAGGACGCGGCCGAGCGCGCGATTGAATTCGGCATTGGTGACCGGCGCCGGGCCGACCGCATTGATCGGCCCGGAAATGCCGTCGTTGGTGATCGCGAAGATGATCGCGCCGACCTCGTCGGCCATCGAGATCCACGGCGTGTACTGGCGGCCGTTACCCAGTCGGCCGCCGAGACCGAGCGAGTACAGCGGTTGCAGCATGCCGAGCATGCCGCCGCCGTGGGACAGCACCACGGCACTGCGCAGCAATACCGTGCGCACGCCCGCGTCGACGGCGGGTTTGGTGGCGGCCTCCCAATCCCGGCACAGGGTGGCTAGGAAACCCGTTCCCGCAGGGGCGGTTTCGTCGACCACCCGGTTGCCGGTCGCGCCGCCGTAGTAGTGCACGCCGCTGGCATTCACCAGCACTGGCACGCCCGCGGCGGCGACCGCGTTGGACAGTACGTCGGTCGGGGTGATTCGGCTGTCGCGCAGCTCCTGTTTGTAGCTGCCGTTCCAGCGTCGTCGTCCGATACCCGCCCCGCAGAGGTTGACCACCGCGTCGGCGCCCCGCAGGGCCCGCTCGTCCAGATCGGCGCGAGCGGGATCCCAGCGGTATTCGTCCGGCGCGTTGGGGGAACGGCGTACCAATCGGGCGACGTCGTGCCCGTCGCGGCGCAATGCCGCGACGAGTGCCGTTCCGATCAGCCCGGACGAACCGGCGAGCACCACCTTCATACGGGACAGACGACCTTCCGGTTACAGGCCGAGATCAGCCTCGAACGCCGCTTCCTCGAGCCGGTGCCGGATCGTGGTCAGGAAGCGACCGGCGTCCGCGCCGTCGATGAGGCGGTGATCATAGGTGAGCGGCAGGTAGCACATAGACCGGACGCCGATGGACTCGTTGCCGGTCTCATCGGTGACCACCACCGGACGCTTGACGATCGCACCCGTGCCGAGCATGCCCGCCTGCGGCGGGACCAGGATCGGGGTGTCGAACAGCGCGCCCTGGCTGCCGATGTTGGTAATGGTGAAGGTGCCACCGGCCAGCTCGTCCGGCTTGAGGCCGCCGGTGCGGGCGCGGTTGGCGATATCGGCGATGGCGCGGGCCAGTCCGGCCAGCGACAGGTCGCTGGCGTTGTGGATCACCGGGGAGAGCAGACCCTGCTCGGTGTCGACGGCGATGCCGAGGTGCACCGAGGCGTGGTAGGTGATCTCCTTGGTGGCCTCGTCGTAGCTGGCGTTCACATTCGGGTGCACGCCGAGCGCCTCGACGACCGCCTTGGCGAAGAACGGCAGGAACGTCAGGTTGACGCCTTCGCGGTCCTTGAACGCGGCCTTGGCCTGGCTGCGCAGGGCCGCGATCTTGGTGACATCCGCCTCGTGCACCTGGGTCAGCTGCGCGGTGGTCTGCAGCGATTCCCTGGTCTTGGTCGCGGTGATCTGCCGGATGCGGCTCGCCTTCTGCACGGTGCCGCGCAGATGCGCGAGCTGCGACGGGACGGCGGGCGCGGCAGCCTTCCCGGCCGGTGCGGCGGCCGTGGCAGGGGCGGGTGCGGCGGCGGGGGCCTGCCTGGCCTCCACGGCGGCGAGCACGTCCTGCTTGCGGATGCGCCCACCGACACCGGAACCGGTGATGGTGGCGAGGTTGACGCTGTTCTCCTCGGCCAGCTTGCGAACCAGCGGAGTGACGTACGGGGTCGCGCCGTTGCCGGAGGGTTCCTGAGCTGGAGCGGTCGCGACCGGAGCCGGTGCGGGCTTGGGCGCAGGGGCAGGTGCTGGTGCGGCGGGGGCCGGAGCGGGTGCGGCGGCCGCGGGGGCCGGAGCTGGTGCGGCGGGCTCCGGGGCCGGAGCGGGGGCGGGAGCCGGGGCAGGAGCTGCCGGAGCCGGGGTCGCGGGGGCGGGGGCCGGTGCGGCGGCCGCGGGGGCGCCACTGCCGATCACGCCGAGCTGTCCACCGACGGCGACGACATCGTCTTCCTGCGCGGAGATCTCCAGCAGGGTGCCCGCGACGGGCGAGGGGATCTCGGTGTCGACCTTGTCGGTGGAAACCTCGAGCAGCGGCTCGTCGACGGCGACCTGGTCTCCGACCTGCTTGAGCCAGCGGGTGACGGTGCCCTCGGTGACCGACTCACCGAGTTCCGGCATCTTGACCGGGGTGCCGGACGCGGCGGCGGGGGCGGGTGCGGCAGGAGCCGCGGGCGCGGGTGCGGGGGCCGCGGCGGCGACCGGCGCGGGGGCCGGTTCCGGGGCGGGCGCGGGGGCCGGTGCGGGTGCAGGCGCGGCTGCCGGTGCGGGTGCGGCGGCGGGCGCGGGCGCCTCGCCGGCTTCGCTGATCACACCGAGCTCACCACCGACCTCGACGACATCGTCTTCCTGCGCGACGATCTTCGACAACACACCCGCCGCCGGGGACGGGATCTCGGTGTCGACCTTGTCGGTGGAGACCTCGAGCAGTGGCTCGTCGACCTCGACCGTGTCTCCTTCCTGCTTCAGCCACCTGGTCACCGTTCCCTCGGTGACGCTCTCACCAAGAGCGGGCATCTGGACGGAGAAGGCCATGTCCGTTGACTCCTCTGACTGCTCGACGGGTTCTACAACAGTTGATCTCACTGCGGGCGCTCACCACTGGTCGCGGCGAAAGCCCGAAAGCCACCGATCATTGTGCGTGGCACCGGAGATCTGTGCGGTTCTTGTACCGCGATCCATCCTTGCACTCGCTCGCGAGACGTGTAGCACAGGGCAGCGAACTGCGGTGGGCTGGCAAGATGGAATGACGGGCGCCGAGCGTCCGATCGGAGGTGAGAGGAGGTCGGCGTCGTTGGGTTTGCTGGATCGTTTCCGGGGCGGCGCGGCTCGGGGTGGCAGCGGTTTACGTGGGGGAATGGGTAGTGGCGCGGATGCCCGCTATCTCGCCGAGTGGGTGCGCACCCATATCGGGGTCGAAGGCTATGTAGAACCCAAGACGACGGTGACCGATGTCACGGTCGTGTTGATCGCGGCCGACGGCGAATGGACGCGCCGGGTCGTCGGCGAGCGCGGAGCGCAGCGACTAGCCGGTGATTTGCGGATCCCCGTCTACGACGTCCGCAAAACCGGATATCCACAACGGATGCGCGATTACGACGCCCGTAAGCGGATCGAGCGCCAGCGGGCGCTGGAACGCGATCTGGGCGACCTCTAGCGGCTGTTCGTTTCGTTCAATTTGTTCTCGGCGCGAAGACCGCCGTGACGCAACTGGCTCCCCCACAGTGGAGTTCGAGTGTCCGGCGTCCGGCGACGCGGAGCCCGTCGCGGCGATCCGCGACGGGCGTTGCGTTCGTGGTCGAGCCTCGCGGTGGCTACTCCGATGCCTCCGACAGATCCTCGGCCGCGATGTCCTCGATCACCGAGACCAGCGTGCGCACCGGAACCCCGGTGCCGCCCTTGCCGATATAGCCGAAGGGGCCGCCGGTGTTGTAGGCCGGGCCCGCGACGTCCAGATGCGCCCACTGCACGCCTTCCGGGACGAACTCCTTGAGGAAGATGGCCGCCGAGAGCATGCCGCCCCAGCGGTGCGGTGCGACATTGGCGAGATCGGCGACCTTGGAGTTCAGGTCGGCCCGCAGTTCGGTGGGAAGCGGCATGGCCCAACCGTTTTCGCCTGCCAGCCGGGAGATGCGGGCGACGCGGTCGCGGAAATCGTCGGTGCCCATGACACCCGGGGTGCGGGTGCCGAGCGCGACCATCTGGGCGCCGGTCAGGGTGGCGACGTCGATGAGGTAATCCGGCTCGTCCTCGCTCGCGCGCACGATCGCGTCGGCCAGGATGAGGCGGCCCTCGGCATCGGTGTTCAGCACCTCGACGGTCTTACCGCCGTACTGGGTGAGCACATCGCCGGGACGCTGGGCGGTGGCCGATGGCATATTCTCCGCCATCGGGACGGTCGCGATCACGGTGACCGGCAGCTCCAGCTTGGCCGCGGCGACGGTGGCCGCGATGACCGCGGCGGCGCCCGCCATATCCGAGGTCATATTCTCCATATTCGCGGCGGGCTTGATGGAGATGCCGCCGGTGTCGAAGGTGATGCCCTTGCCGATCAGCGCGACCTTCTTCCTATCGCCGCCGCGATAGGTCAGGCGGACCAGTCGGGGCGGGCGTGAGGAGCCCTTGCCGACGCCGAGCACACCGCCGTAGCCGCCGTCGGCGAGCGCCTGATCGTCGAGCACCTCCACCTGCAGCCCGGCGGACTCGCCGAGAGTCTTTGCGCGGGCGGCGAATTCGGCCGGGTACAGGTGGCTGGGCGGGGTGTTGACGAATTCGCGTGCGGTGGCGATCGATTCGGCGACCACCCAGTCGTGCTCGAAACCCTTGCGATAGGACGCGCTCGGATCGCCGACCAGGAGCTCGACCTTGCGCACCGGCTGCTCATCCGGCTTGCCGTTGGCGCTCTCGGATTTGAACGCGGTGAATGTGTAGGCGCCGAGGAAGAAACCCTCGGCGGTCGGGCCGATGCCGCCCTCCAGCCCCGACAGTGTCGTCACGACCCGGCCGACACCGGTCAGCGAGCGCGCGGCCACGCCGGCCGAGCGGCGGATCTGCTCGGCATCGATCTTGTCCGCGGCGCCGAGTCCGACGGCGAGCACACTCTTCGCACCCAGACCGGCGGGCGCCGGAATCCGGGTCAGTTCCTCGGCCTTGCCCTTCGCGCCGACGGCGCGCAGCTGTTCCTGAAGCGCGGCGCGTACCTCCGCGGTGAGGATGTTGTCGACGAAGTCGTCCTCCAGGGTGGCGATCGTCGGGCCGTCGTCACCGGACACCAATCCGATCACCAGGACGTCGGTGTCGGGGCCGATGGTGTCGACCAGGTCCAGTTCCGGTCCGAGCGAGCGATCTGCAACAGCGGTCATGGGCACAGGCTATTAGGTCGACGCTCGGTGGCGCACTGCGACATCACCGGATCGGGGTTCGTACCTGCGATTGTGGCAGTACCGGAAGCCGACGGCACGGCGCACACCCTGCCGGAGGACGGTCCGGCCCTGCTGCCCATGTGGTTCCGGGGCTGATCCACGGCGCGGGCGCGGGCGGGCCGGAGGCGGCGTTAAGCTCGCCGGGTGACCGAGACGAATCTGCTGCAAGGCCCGATCCATGACGTCCACGTCGAGCTCGGGGCGAAGTTCGCGCCGTTCGGCGGGTGGCAGATGCCGGTGTCGTACGCGGGGACCGTCGGCGAGCATCAGGCGGTGCGCACGACCGTCGGCCTGTTCGACGTGAGCCATCTCGGCAAGGCGACGGTGCGCGGCGCGGGTGCGGCGGCGTTCGTGAATTCGGCGCTCACCAATGATCTCGGCCGGATCCGGCCGGGCAAGGCGCAGTACACACTGTGCTGCGCGCCCGACGGTGGCGTGATCGACGATCTGATCGCCTACTACGTCAGCGATGACGAGATCTTCTTGGTGCCCAATGCCGCGAACACCGCGGCGGTTGTCGCCGAGTTGCAGAAGGTCGCGCCCGAGGGCATCACGGTGACCGATGAGCACCGCGACTACGGTGTGTTCGCGGTGCAGGGCCCGCGTTCGACGGAGGTGCTCACTGCGCTCGGGCTGCCGACCGATATGGAGTACATGGCCTACGCCGACGCCGATTGGGGCGGGCGACGGGTGCGGGTCTGCCGAACCGGATACACCGGTGAACACGGTTATGAGCTGCTGCCGCGTTGGGCCGATGCCGAGCCGTTGTTCCGTGCGCTCGTCGAGCAGGTCCGCGCACAGGATGGACAGCCGGCCGGACTCGGCGCACGCGATACGTTGCGCACCGAAATGGGTTACCCGCTGCACGGACATGAACTGTCCCTGGAGATTTCGCCGGTGCAGGCGCGCTGTGGGTGGGCGGTCGGCTGGAAGAAGCCCGAGTTCTGGGGCAAGGGTGCACTGGAGCAGGAGAAATCGGCCGGGCCGCGGCGAATCCTATTGGGACTCAAGGCACTCGATCGGGGCGTGCTGCGGCAGGGACAGTCGGTATTGCGCGACGGCGTACCCGTCGGCGAAACGACCTCTGGCACCTTCTCGCCCACGCTGCAGATCGGCATCGCCCTGGCTTTGCTCGATACCGACGCGGGCATCGAACCGGGTGCGCAGGTCGAGGTCGACGTCCGCGGTCGCCGACTGCGCTGTGAGGTCATCCGCCCGCCGCTCGTCCAGGTCCGCACCTCCTGATCGGGGCTTGCCGAACACGCGCGCCGCGGCGTGACGGCGCCGGATAGGATCAGGCGCATGACCGTTGCCGCACAGTTCACCCGTGTTCCGCATCCCGCGCCCACTCCGGCGCAGCGGGTAGAGGAGATCCTGGCGGCACCGGGTTTCGGTCGCTTCTTCACCGACCACATGGTTTCCATCGACTACACCGAGGGCGAGGGGTGGGGCAATGCCCGCGTCGAGCCGTACGGGCCGCTGGCGTTGGATCCGGCGACCATGGTGTTCCACTACGGCCAGGCCATCTTCGAGGGACTGAAGGCCTACCGTCAGCACGACGGCAGCGTCTCCTGTTTCCGCATCGACGCGAATGCCACGCGTTTCCGCAAGTCCGCGCGCCGGATGGCGATGGCGGAACTGCCGGAGGAACTATTCATCGAATCCGTGCGCCAACTGCTCGAGGTCGACGGCGGCTGGGTGCCCGCGGCCGGTGGTGAGGAGTCGCTGTACCTGCGGCCGTTCATGTTCGCCACCGAGGCCGGGCTCGGCGTGAAGCCCGCCTCCGCCTACAAGTACCTGCTGCTGGGTTCGCCTGCGGGCGCGTACTTCCCGCGAGGTGTGAAGCCAGTGCGGGTCTGGCTGTCCACCGAATACGTGCGCGCGGCACCGGGCGGCACCGGCGAGGCGAAGGTCGCCGGTAACTACGCGGCCTCGCTGCTCGCCCAGGCGCAGGCCTCGGAGAAGGGCTGTGATCAGGTCGTCTGGCTCGACGCCTGCGAGCGCCGCTACGTCGAGGAGATGGGCACCAACAACCTGTTCTTCGTCTTCGGTTCCGGCTCCGAGGCGCGCCTGGTGACTCCCGAACTGTCCGGTTCGCTGCTGCCCGGCATCACCCGGGACTCGCTGCTCACCCTCGCCGCCGATTCGGGCTATGTGGTCGAGGAGCGCAAGGTTTCGGTCGAGGAGTGGCGCAAGGGCGCCGAATCCGGTGAGATCACCGAGGTTTTCGCGTGCGGGACCGCCGCGGTGATCACCCCCGTCGGCTGGGTTCGCTCCGCCGAGGGCGAATTCTCCGTCGGCGGTGGCGAACCCGGTGAGGTCACCATGGCGCTGCGCGATACGTTGACCGGCATCCAGCGTGGCACCTTCGCCGACATCCACGGGTGGATGCGCGGCATGTAGGTGGCCTCGGCGTTCAGCTGGGCATGAACATGCGCCATTCCTCCAGGGTTTGCGGCCGCATGACGTAGTTGCTCTCCTTGACCGAGGACAGGGACGCGGAGGGTTCCTCGGAGTACCAGTGGCCCGGGTAGACGACCGGGTCGCCGGACAGATTCGCGAGATAGCGCAGGCTGCGGAACATTTCGTCGGAGTCACCGCCGGGGAAGTCGGTGCGGCCGCAGCCGTCGACGAAGAGTGTGTCGCCCGCGATGAGGCGATTGTCGAACAGGAAGCACTGGCTGCCCGGTGTATGGCCGGGGGTGTGCAGCAATTCGATATCGAAGGCGCCGACGCCGACCTTGTCGCCGTGCTCGTGTCCGGTGAGCTCACTCGGTGCGATGCCGGTGACATTGGCGACCCAGGACAGCTCCTGGGCATTGACGTGCACCGGAACGCTCGTCTTCTCGAGCAGTTCCCGAACTCCGCGCAGGGTGAATCCGAGCATGGTCCCGCCGACATGATCCGGATGGTGATGGGTGGCGAGCACCCCCGTCAGCCGCAGTCCGTCGCCCTCGGCGATATCGACCAGATCTCCCGCCGCATACGCCGGATCCACCACCACACACTCTCCGGTCTCCCGGTCGCCGATCAAATAGGCGAAGTTCCGCATCTGAGTCGCGATCGGATCACCCACGGCGAAGTCCCGACCGGATAACAGCTGACGAAAGTAGAGGCGCTCGGAAGACATACCGCCCACCTTATTGCCCGACCCAGACAATGCGCGCACCACGCCAGCTATCTCCTGGTGCGGAGTGCGCCGGACGGCCCGGCCGGGCTGCTGGACGAGGGCCGGTTGGTGCTGGTTCGCGGCGGGTGGGTCAGGTGCCCAGGGATAGTCCGGCTGCGCTGATGGCGACGGAAATCTCGAGTGTCGCGCCGAGGATATCCCCGGAGAGGCCGCCGAAGCGGCGCGTGGTATGTCGGACCAGCTGGGCCGAAATACCCAGGGCGACAAGGACAACGAGCGGACCGAGCCAGCGGTGCTCCGGGACCGTCAAGGCGCTGGCGACGAGGGCGAGCGCCACCCAGAGCGCGATGGTGATCGGGCGCTGGGTGCCGGCGACCAGTGCGCCGAAGCCGGTGTCGGGGGCGGCCTCGATGCCGCGGCGACAGGCGAGCACCACCGCCACCCGGCCGACGGCCACTGCGAGCACCACCGCGAACCAGCGGTCGGCCTGCACCAGCCCGGCGAACGAAAACGCCTGGATCCCAACGGCGAATACGATCGCGGCCACCCCGAACGGCCCGGCCCCACCGCTCTTCATCACCTGCCTGGCGCGCTCGGGCGAGCCATAGGACCCCAACCCGTCCATCGTGTCGGCCAGCCCATCCACATGCATCCCCCGAGTGATCAGCGCCAACCCGGCAACCACAACCAACCCCGCGAGCGGTGCACTCGACCCGGCCCACACCAGCACCCACAGCATTCCGGCAGCAGCCCCGCCCAATCCGGCCCCCACCAACGGCGCCAGTGCGATCGCCCGCCCGGCCGCCCCACGATCGACACTGTCCGGCCCCCGCACCGGCAGCACCGTCAGCCAGGACACCGCAAGCCGCAAACCGGCCACCTGCCTATTTCCGCAGGTCCGGTTGCCCGGTCGTGTCAGGGACAATGCTGGTCACGGCTTCGGCTTCGGCTTCGGTGGCCGAATCGGCTGTGCTCACACCGGCGTCCGCGAAGGTCGCCATTTCGGCGAGGGTGGCCACGGCGGCGCGCAGGATGGGGAGGGCGGTGAGGGCGCCGGAGCCCTCGCCGAGGCGCATGTCGAGGTCGAGGAGGGGGTCCAGGCGCAGGTGCCGTAGCGCGAGGGTGTGGGCGGGTTCGGTGGAGCGGTGGCCCGCGAGCCACCAGGCGCTGGCGCCCGCCGCCAGGTCCTCCGCGACCAGGGCGGCCGCGGTGACCACCACACCGTCGAGGATGACGGGGGTGCGGCGGATCGCGGCTTGGGCGAGGAAACCCGCCATGGCGGCGAAATCGGCGCCTGCGGCCACGCGCAACAGCTCCACCGGATCCTTGGCGACCGGGCGGGCGCGGCGCATGGCATCGCGGATCGCGGCCACCTTGCGGACCCAGCCCGCATCGTCCACCCCGGTGCCGCGGCCGACGGCGGCGATCGGCTCGGTATCGGTGAGGGTCGCGATGAGGACGGTCGCCGGAGTGGTGTTGCCGATTCCCATATCGCCCGCGATCAGCAGGTCGGCGCCCCCGTCGATCTCCTCGTCGGCGATCGCCGTGCCCGCCGCGAGTGCCGCCTGGATCTCCTCGTCGCTGAGCGCGTCCTCACGGTCGATCGCCCCGCTGGACCGGCGCACTTTGTGCGCGTCGACCCGCGCATCGGTATCGGCGTCGACGGAGATATCGACGACGCGGACGGTCGCGCCAGCCACCCCGGCCAGCGTATTCACCGCCGCTCCGCCGCCGAGGAAATTGGCGACCATCTGCGCGGTCACCTCACTCGGGTATGCCGAAACACCATGGCGCGCAACGCCGTGATCCCCGGCGAACACCACCACCCGCGCCCGCTCGAACTGCTTCGGCGGACATACTCCCTGGCATGCCGACACCCAATTCCCCAGTGTTTCCAGCCGCCCGAGCGCGCCACCGGGTTTGGTCAGCTGCGCCTGCCGCTGCTCCGCCGCCGCCCGAATTGCCGCGTCGGGTGGCGTAACCGGTCCGAATCCGTCTGTCACTATCGAGCCTTTCCGGGTCGGGGCAGTTCATTCCTACACCGCGCAGTCCTTATCCGGCCCAATCTTGCCGCCACCGCCGTCCACTCGCTCAACCACCCTGCGCCTGTCGTCCGCGAACAGCCGCAGATCCGCCTCCCCGCGGTGGCGCGGACCCGCGATATCCCGTGCGGCCTTACTTCAGGCGCAGCGGCAGGCCCGCGACGATGAAGAAGGCTTCATCACAGGATTGCGCGAGGCGCTGGTTGAGGGTGCCGATTTCATCGCGGAACAGGCGGCCGGAGCGGGTGGCCGGGATGACGCCCATACCGACCTCGGGGGTCACGATCACCAGGCGGCTCGGATAGGCGGCGACAGCGGTGACGAGGGCGTCCGTGTCAGGGGTGATGGTGCCGCGCGGGGCGTCCCAGGCGGCGCGGGCATCGATGCGGGCGGTGAGCCAGGTGCCGATATCGTCGATCAGTGTGGTTCCGGCCGGGGGAGCGGCGCTCAGCACCGCTGCCGGATCGGCGCTTTCGAGTACGGTCCAATCCGCGGGTCTGCGGTCGCGGTGGCGGGCGATGCGTTCGGCGAAGTCGAGATCGGTCGGATCGGGAATCGCGGTGGCGATATAACGCACCGGGCCGCCTTCGGCCGCCAGCACTTCCGCGAACGCGGACTTGCCGGACCGCGCGCCGCCGAGTACCAGGATGCGGTGCGGGCGGTTGTTGGCAGGTGAGCTGTCCGACACCGCAGCACCGTATCAATTCGGCCATTGTGGTTGCCGTTGACCGCGGCGACCTAGGGCGCGGGCCGCGTTGGCGTGCTCAGGAGCGTTGTTCGGTCGCCTCCGCGGCCCCGAAGCGGCGGCGGTACTCGGTCGGGGCGATGCCGACGACCTTCTGGAAGTGATGCCGCAGCAGCGCGCCGGAACCGAAACCGGCTTGTGCGGCAATCTGTTCCAGACCCTCGTCGGTGTCCTCGAGCAGGTGCTTGGCGTAGAGCACGCGCTGGTTGGTCAGCCATTTCACCGGGGTGGTCCCGGTTTCGGCGGCGAAGCGGCGGGCGAAGGTGCGGGTGGACATCACCGAGCGGGCGGCGAGATCGTCGATCGTATGCGGCAGCTCGAGGTTTTCGCTCATCCACTGCAGGGTGGAGCTGAGGCTGTCGGAGGTGCATTCGGGCACCGGGCGCTCGATGAATTGGCGCTGTCCGCCATCGCGCTGTGGCGGCACCACCATGCGCCGGGCGATCGCGTTCGCGACCGAGCTGCCGATCTCCCGGCGCACCAGGTGCAGGCAGGCGTCGATGCCCGCCGCCGTGCCAGCGGAGGTGATCAGATTGCCTTCGTCGACGAACAGCACATCGGGATCGAC
Organism: Nocardia sp. CA-119907; assembly: GCF_050955995.1. Taxonomy (NCBI): domain Bacteria; kingdom Bacillati; phylum Actinomycetota; class Actinomycetes; order Mycobacteriales; family Nocardiaceae; genus Nocardia; species Nocardia sp. CA-119907. Next base: position 7,108,272 of record NZ_CP192091.1, on the reverse strand, counting down.
GGTCGCCTCCGGGAACTGCGCGGCCAACTGGTCCACATAACGCCAGTGTGTCGTGCATTTGCGACCGTCGAGCAGTCCTGCCGCTCCGGCCAGGAACGCCCCGGAACACACGGTGAGCACGATCGCCCCGGCATCCGAGGCCGCGCGGATCGCGTCGATGACGCGCTGGTCGAGCCCCTTTTCGAAGGCGGAAGCGGGGAAGGCCGGAATCGCCACCAGATCGGCCTTCGCCAACTCCTCCAGCCCGTACTCCGGCGTAACCGTGATACCCGGCGTGGTGGACGGCAGCGGCTTGCCCGGTTCGGCACCGCACACCTTGAAATCGAATCCGGGCAGTCCGTCCGCGGTGCGATCGAGCCCGAAAACCTCACAGACCACGCCGAATTCGAACATGGCCAAGCGCTCCGAGAGCACAACGGCGACCTTGGACAGCATGGCTACAGGCTACCTGGCTGAATCTTTGCGGACAATGTCAGTACAGCCACTTTCGGCGGTAAATCATCGCGCGCAAAATTACTGCCATGATTACTTTTCTCGTAAGTATGGCGGTCGTGGTGGGCTTCGCGGTCCTCATCACGCGAGGAGGCGCCCGCGCCGGATCAGCGAATGTCATCGATCGTGACGCCCAGCGTCTGCAGTCCGATCTGTCCGCGATCCTCGCCCGCTCACACCACCACTGACCCGGAAACGCCGACAGCCGCACACCTCCTGGAGGCGTGCGGCTGTCGGGACGTGATGGATCTAGACCGCGTCGCCGGGGCCGACGCGCGGCTTGGGTGCCCGCATCTTGCGGATCTGTGAGGCGCGGACGAAGGCATACCAACCCAGCTTGTACCCGGTATCGGTGCTGTCCGGGAAGCGCTCCCGGACCCGCCCGTTGACGATCCGGCCGAGCAGGAACCCCTCGGCGATCATGAACACCATCATCACCAGCATGGCCAACGTCACAATGGTCTGCAGCGCGGGCGCCACGAACATCGACAGGATCAGCACCAGCGCCATCGGCATGAACAGCCCGACCAGGTTGCGCCGGGCGTCGACGATGTCACGCACGTACGCCCGCACCGGACCCTGATCCCGGGGCAGCAGATATTTGTCCTCGCCGGCGAGCATCCTGGCGCGCCGATCCTGGGCGGCCAAACGGCGCTCGGCCGAGGCCGCCTTGCGCTCTTCGCGGTTGCCGCGCGTGGCCTTGCGCCGGGCGCGCGCCTCCTTGGCGGTGAGCGGTGCCGGAGCGACCGGGCCGCGCCGCTTGCCTTGGGCGTCACGACGTTTCGGGGTGGGGCGGCCCTTGCCTTCGGTGGCGGTGGCCGCTTTCGAGATGGAGACTGCGGTCGAGCCGCCGTCCGAGCCCGCCGTCTGGTCGGCGCTCTCGTCGGTGGTGCTGGACTCGCCGCGACGGAACAATTTCACGCGACCAGGCTATTCGATGCAGTATGCAGCCGGAAATGTGGTCGGTGGGAGGTTGTGTCCACGGTCGGGTCCGGTGGTGGCAAGATGGGGGAATAACAGCCCGCTGAGTGGTGTTGACAGCCACGAGCCGTGCGCTGTTCACGGGTTGAACACAGCTGTCCTGAGGAGAGTTCATGACTGTGCAAGACGAGACGACCACCCACGGTGTGACCCTGACCGACGCCGCCGCCAGCAAGGCGAAGGCGCTGCTGGACCAGGAGGGTCGCGACGACCTCGCCCTGCGTATCGCCGTGCAGCCGGGCGGCTGTGCCGGCCTGCGCTATCAGCTCTTCTTCGACGACCGCTCGCTCGACGGTGACCTGACCGTCGACTTCGGCGGGGTCAAGCTGGCCGTCGACCGGATGAGCGCGCCGTACGTGCAGGGCGCCTCGATCGACTTCGTCGACACCATCGAGAAGCAGGGTTTCACGATCGACAACCCGAACGCGACGGGTTCCTGCGCCTGCGGCGACTCTTTCAACTGATCTCCGACAGTCTGTCGCCGGGTCCATCCGCGACCCGGCGATTTGCCGACCGCTCGTCCACCATGAGAATCGTGCGGCACTCGCTGATCGGCTGAATATTGGCAGCGGCGGGCAGGCGTATCCAGGGAGACGGGAAGGTACGGTAAAGGCGGGATCTTGTTTCCCGAGTCTTCACCGTCTAGCCGCCTACCGAAGGGCTCAGCTTCGTGTCTATCGCCGTGTCCGCGTCCATTGCGACCGACCATCTCATGCGCTTCCCCGGAAGGTTCGCCGACGCGCTGCTGGCCGATCAGCTCGACCATGTATCGGTGAGCTTCCTCGTCGATGATCTGCAGATCCGCAAGGGCGGGGTCGGCGGCAATATCGCCTACGCCATGGGCGTTCTGAACCGCACACCGCTGCTCGTCGGCGCGGTCGGCGCGGATTTCGGGGAGTACCGCGCCTGGCTGGAGAAGAACGGCGTCGACTGCTCCACCGTCAGGATCTCGGAGCGGGCGCATACCGCGCGCTTCGTCTGCACGACCGATGACGATATGGCCCAGATCGCCTCGTTCTACCCGGGGGCGATGAGCGAGGCCCGCGATATCTCGATCGGTGAACTCGCCGAGGATCACACGCTCGATCTGGTGCTCATCGGCGCCAATGATCCTGAGGCCATGCTGCGGCACACCGCCGAATGCCGCGAACTCGGCATCCCGTTCGCCGCCGACCCGTCCCAGCAGCTGGCCCGCCTCGACGGTGACCAGGCCGTCCAGCTGATCGACGGCGCCGCATACCTTTTCACCAATAAGTACGAGTGGGCGCTGCTGCTGCAGAAGACCGGTCTGAGCGAGGAGGAGGTCGCGCGCAAGGTCGGCATCCGCGTCACCACCCTCGGCAAGGACGGCGTGCAGATCGTCGACCGCGACGGCACCGAGGTGACCGTCGGCGTGGTCCCCGAGGTGAACAAGGTCGAGCCGACCGGCGTCGGCGACGCCTTCCGCGCGGGCTTCCTCACCGGCCACACCGTCGGACTCTCGCTGCAGCGCTCCGCCCAATTGGGTTCTCTAATCGCGGTTCTCGTCCTCGAGACCATGGGCACCCAGGAGTGGACCCTCAGCAAGGACGATGCCCTCGAACGCCTCACCGCCGCCTACGGTCCCGAAGCCGCCGCCGATATCAAGCCCCTCCTCTGACCTTCCTGGACCGCTCGCACAACGGCCGCATCTACCACGAAAGGTAGGTGCGGCCGTTTGTGTTGCGCCGCGCGCCGATTCGCGCGCGGCAACGACTACAGCGAAACCGGGTAGACCGGTTCCTGGATATCGGGGGTGATGCGGTGTTCGACGAAGATGCCGTGCCAGATCATGAACACGAGCAGGGTCCAGAGGCGGCGGCTGTGGTCGCCGCGGCCTGCGCGGTGGTCTTCGAGCATGCCCTTGATCGCGCCCTTGTCGAGCAGGTGATCGGTCTGCGATTCGGCGATCTGCAGGTGGGCCCAGTCGTAGAGTTCGGTGCCGCGCAGCCAATGCCGCAGCGGGACCGGGAAACCCAGTTTCGCGCGGTGCAGCACATGCGGCGGGACGATGCCCTCCAGCGCCTGGCGCAATGCGTATTTGGTGGTCTCCTTGGTGATCTTCTGCTCGTACGGCAGCTGTTCGGCCACCTTCAGCACCTCGGAGTCCAGGAACGGCACCCGCAGCTCGAGCGAATTCGCCATGGTCATCTTGTCGGCCTTGACCAGGATGTCGCCGCGCAGCCAGGTGTAGAGATCCAGATGCTGCATGCGCGCCACCGGATCCCAGCCGCGCGACTGCGCGTAGATCGGCGCGGTGACGTCCTGGTGGGTCCACTCCGGCCGGAATTCCCGCAGCACCGCACGCAACTGTGCGTCGCTGAAGCTGCGCGCGTTGCCGTAGTAGCGCTCCTCGAGGGGGAGTGAGCCGCGGTGCAGCAAGCTCTTGCCGCGCGTACCGTCCGGAATCCGCTCCGACAGCCGACCGGCCAGCTTGCGGACCCCGCGCGGCAGATATTCGAAGGGCTTGAGCGACAACGGTTCCCGGTAGATCGTGTACCCGCCGAACAGCTCGTCCGCGCCTTCACCCGAGAGCACCACCTTGACGTGCTTGCGCGCCTCCTTGGCCACGAAGTACAGCGGCACCAGCGCCGGGTCGGCCACCGGATCGTCCAGGTACCAGACGATTTCGGGGATCGCCGCGGCGAATTCGGCGGGGGAGACCACCTTCACGATATGCCGCGCGCCGATCGCCTCTGCACTCTCGGCCGCCACATCGACCTCGGAGTAGCCCTCACGCTCGAAGCCGGTGGTGAAGGTGATCAGCTTCGGGTTGTGCCGCATGGCCAGCGCCGCGACCGCAGTGGAGTCGATACCGCCGGACAGGAATGAGCCGACGGTCACATCCGCGCGCATGTGCTTGGCGACGGAGTCCTCCAGCGCCTCGGCGATCTCCCGGTAGCGGGCGTCCGCCGAGCCGGGAGCGAAGGCCCGCACCTTGAACTGCGGGTCGAAGTAGCGGGTGATCTTCGGCGCCTCGCCCGCCCGCACGGTCGCGTAGTGCCCGGATTCCAGGCGGCGGATGTCCTTGTGCAGCGTCTCCGGTTCCGGCACGTACTGCAGCACGGTGTAGTGCTCCAGCGCCCGCGGATCCAGAGCATCGGAGAGTCCGAGCGCGGGCAGCAGCTCCAACAGGCTCTTCTTCTCACTGCCGAACGCGGTCCCGCCGGGGCCGGTCGCCAGGAACAGGGGCTTGATGCCGAACGGATCGCGGGCCAGGAACAACTCCTGGGTCTGGGTATCCCAGATCGCGAACGCGAACATGCCGCGCAGCTTGCGTACGGCCTCTGGGCCCCAGTAGTGGAAGGCTGCGACGATCGCCTCGCCGTCGCCCTCGGTTTCGAAGATCTTGCCGTCCGGGAACTCCTCGGCATGCGCCTTAGCGAGCTCCGCGCGGATCTCGATGTAGTTGTAGATCTCGCCGTTGAAGGTCAGCGCGTAGCGCTCCCGATTCTCGGCCGGACCCCAGCGCAGCGGCTGGTGTGAATGTTCGATGTCGATGATCGACAGGCGGTTGAAGCCGTAGATCACATGATCGTCGTGCCAGGTGCCACGCTCGTCCGGGCCGCGATGGCGCACGCAGTGCAGGGCGTTGTACACCCGCTCCACGACGTCGTCGGTTGCCGCATCAGATGTCAGAAATCCGAGCAGTCCACACACGGCGTCGGCAACCTCGTTTCCTACTTGGTACGGGCACTGGCCCGAATCACTGGGTGGCTGCGCCCGATAGTGGTGGGCGCACAGGGCGAAATCTCGTGTCCGAGTATGCCGCACCGGGCGGATTCGTGTATCGCGCCACCGGATCGTCCGCGATCACCGGTCTCGCCGACCCCCTCGCATCCGGCATCCGAAATGTTGTGTCCGCCTGCGTCGCACGTGCCGAATCCGGTCGCGGGGCCCGCGCTGTACTGGGACGATGTCCGAGTGACCGGACCCGCCCCGGGATCGGTGGAGTGTCGAATCCGACCCGACGTCAAACGGGGCGCCGGTTTGGTCTACGCTGCGTAGTACTCAGGACATTCTTAGGTGGATCGCCCGCCGAAGCGGGCGGGCCGACCGGAATGCCCTGAAACGTGCTTAAGACGTACCGCCGGGCGATCGCAACCCGGGCGGTGCACTGTCGGAATGTGTGGCGACCAGGAAGGCGTGAGCGTGGCGCACAAGGCGAGCGAAGAGATCGGGGCACGACCCGTGAAGGGTCGGCAGGGCCGCATCCTTCGGCGGGTCGGCTTGGCGGTGTCCTTGGGGATCACCGCGATGCTCGTCTCGGGCTGCTCGATCGACAATGTTTGGCTGCGATTCGGCTGGCCCTCGGGTGTCACGCCGCAGGCCACCCGGATGCGGGAACTGTGGACGTGGTCGGTCATCGCGGCATTGGCGATGGGTGTGCTGGTATGGGGTCTGACCTTCTGGACCGTCACCTTTCACCGCAAGAAGAAGGACTCCCCGGAGTTCCCGCGCCAGACCGGTTACAACGTGCCGCTGGAGCTGACCTACACCGCCGTGCCGTTCGTCATCATCGCGGTGCTGTTCTACTTCACCGTGGTCGTGCAGAACTACGTGCACGAGAAGGTCGCCAACCCGGACGTGACCGTGGACGTGACCGCCTTCCAGTGGAACTGGAAGTTCGGCTACCGCAATGTCGACTTCAAGGACGGCTTCCGCTTCGACGGTATCGATAAGGCCCGCGAGGACGCCAACCAGGAACAGCTCGAGGAGTACAAGGAGCGGACCAAGGACGGTCACCCGCAGCCGGGCCCGGTGCACGGCAAGCCGGAGAACGACATCCTGTCCTACCTGCACTACGACAAGGTCGAGACCGTCGGCTCCAGCAGCGAGATTCCGGTGCTCGTGCTGCCGACCGGCAAGATCATCGAATTCCAGCTGGCCGCCGCCGACGTGGTGCACGCCTTCTGGGTGCCGGAGTTCCTGTTCAAGCGCGACGTGATGCCGAACCCGAAGGAAAACCACTCGGATAACGTCTTCCAGATCACCAAGATCGAGAAGGAAGGCGCGTTCGTCGGCCGCTGCGCCGAGATGTGCGGCACCTTCCACTCGATGATGAACTTCGAGGTCCGTGCGGTGTCGCCGGAGAAGTTCACCAAGTACATTGATGCGCGCAAGGCGGGGAAGACCAACGCCGAGGCGCTCGAGTCCATCGGTGAATCCCCGGTCGCCACCTCCACCCAGCCGTTCAACACCAAGCGCGATACCAAGAGCGCGGCCGCGGCAGAGAGCAAGTGAGGACTGATCTGATATGAAGATCGAAGCGCGGATTTTCGAACTGCTCACGGTGTTCTTCGTGATCGTGGCGATCGTGTACGGCTACTTCACCGGCCAGTCGCGGACCGGTGTCGAATGGGCCGGCACCACCGCTACGGTGCTGACCGCCGGTCTGTCGCTGATCATCGGCACCTACTTCCGGTTCGTCGCACGTCGTCTCGACCTGCGTCCGGAGGACTACGAGGACGCCGAGATCGTGGACGGCGCAGGCGATCTGGGCTTCTTCTCGCCCGGCAGCTTCTGGCCCATCACGCTGGCCGCGGCGGGCTCGATCACCGCCCTCGGCCTGGCCTTCTTCCAGTTCTGGCTGATCGGCATCGGCGTGGTCTGCATCCTCGGTGCGGCCGCCGGTCTGGTCTTCGAGTACTACCTCGGCCCGGAGAAGCACTGAGCGAGTAGCTCTTTCCGAAGCGCCCTGCCGGATTCCGGTGGGGCGCTTCGGCGTTTCCGAGCGGTCAGCTGGGGAAGCTGTTGATCAGTTCCACCCAGAGCGATTCCCGGCCATCGGGTCCGGTCAAATTGTCGATCTCCGCCATGGCGGCCAGCACCGCCGCTATATCGACGTCGGTACGTTCCCACACCTGCTCGCATTGCTCGAGGTACGCCGCGTGGATGGCATCGGCGTCCTCGCCCCGTTCGATCAGCGCGACGCGGGTTCCTGGAAATGGTGGTTCGGTCTCGGTCACTTCCCGCAGGATCCGGCTGGCGGCTCGCCACCGCCAGGCGACCTCGAGGAACTGGGCGACCGAGGAGTTGAGATAGGTGACGGCGGGGTTGTAGAGGTCCGGGTATCGGTCCTGCATCACCGGCGGCAAGTCGGCGGTCGTGAGTGGCGCCTTCTTCAGGCCGAACACCGTCCCGTCACCGGCGAGCGCCCCGATCATCGGGGTGAGCGGGTGCCGCCCCCATCGACCCAGCCGATAGAGCCGTCGATCCGCGGTGAGCAACCGACGCTCCTGGTCGCTGGCGATGGCCGGGGTCAATTCCGGCTTGACCCCGAGCTGTGGATCGGCCGCCATGGGCGTATCGCTCGGCATTCCCCAGGCCCGCAACGCGGCCCGATCGCGCTCCGGCAGGTTCCACATGGCAACGCTGTCCGGCATCCGCACGCGATCGTCGGTAACCAGCGAGTCGACCGGTGCCCGAAGTACGAGCCCCAATCGCTTCTCAACAGTGTCCACGACATATGTCTACCCGTTTGCCCAGCAATTCCGGCTACTGCTGAGCCGCAGGCGTGGATTACGACGAGACCGGACGGTCGCTGGTGGAGCGGGGCCAGCCCACGCAGCACGGGCTACAACGAGGCGAGGCGCGACAGGAGACGGTTGGTGGAGCGGGGCGCTACCCCCGCCAGCCCGCGCAGCGTGCGGGCGAAGCGGGGTTCGAGATGGGCCGGGCGGGTGCGGATGGCCGTTTCGATGAGCCGGGCGGCATCGGTGGGCTCCAGCGCGGGTTCGGCGACGAAGTGCGCGATGGTTCCGGATTCGGGTTGGACGGCCGGATACCGGACACTGGTCACCTGGATGCCGCGGGGCGACAGTTCGGCGTCCACGCACTGTCCGAAGGTGGTCCAGGCGGCCTGGGAACTGGCGTAGGAGGCGAAATTCGGTGCGGCGCCGGTATTCAGGCTCCACGGGCCGACATTGATCACGTGGCCGGAACCGGACTCCAGCATGGCGGGCAGCAGACCGAGGGTCAGGCGCAGCGGGCCGAAGTAGTTGGTGGCCATCATGCGCTGGTAGTCGCGGAAGCGGTCCAGCGATGGGGATACCGGGCGACGCACCGGGCGGCCCGCATTGTTGATCAGCACGTCCACGGTGCCGAATTCGGTCAGCACCCAATGCACGAGCTCGTCGACATCGCCCAGTGCGGAGATATCGCAGCGGAACCACCCGGCATGACCGCCCGCGTCGACGATCTCATTGCAGGCGGCCACGAGCCGGCCCCCGCGCCGGGCCACGAGCAGCAGCTGAGCGCCGTGGTCGGCAAGAAGGTCGGCGGTGGCGCGGCCGATCTCGGAACAGGCGTCGGTCACGAGCACCCGCAGGCCCTCGATGGATTCGGGACGCTGCCGCTTACGGTCGGGCAGCCGGGCTGGGGCGGGGCGGAATTCGAGCATCAGAGCAACCTTCATTCAGATGGGCTGAACCAACGCATCGACACCCCGCCGACAGTGTCGAAGTCGACCGCTGACGCCAGCGATAGCTGTGCCGCCGAAGGACGGTGAAGCTATTTGCTGGCGACTATGCGGCGCGACACAGTCTAATCCGCGGAGTCGTACCGCAGGGCGCGTTCGGAAACGCAGATCTCATCGATTCCGGTGACGATGTCGCGCAACAGTTCTGAGGGCAACGCCGATGGCCGCAAACGACAGGTAAAGGTGATCAGTCCGTGATCTTCGACCGACAGCCCGCGCGCCTGTGCCTCCTCGCGCAGGTACTTCGAGCGCACGCCGTAGGTCATCGCGGAGATGACGGTGAAGCAGCCGGTCCGTTCCCGGTGTCCGGCAAACAGGTCGTGCAGTCGGTAGAAGACCGAGGTGTAGGTCGACAGCGGCGCGAAGATCGCGACCCGGTAGGCCGGGCCGCGCTCCGAGGAGCTGATCACGGTATCGGCCAGGTACTCCGCATCGCGCAGCGTCAGCACCTTCGGGGCGAACATGAGTGCGCCGGCGGCGGCATTGCGCACGGGTGCGCCCGCGCGTCCACCCGCCGCGGAGGCGATGGCGCCCAACGACTTCCTGGTCTTGGAGCCGACCTCGCGACGCGCGCGCAGCGATCGGGTCGGGGTGGTCGGATACAGGCTCGACCACTGACCGAAGCGCACGGTCCCCAACTGCACATGTCCGGTGCCGACCGGTCGTGACACCTTCAGCGGTGCGGTATCGACCCAGCGACCGACCTGGAGTGCGACATTGCCCGGCCGGGCGATTTCGGCGTAGGCGTGTTCGACGAAGGAGTCGAAGTCGAGGAACCGGTCGGCGTCGGTGGTGAGCCAGGTGTGGTCCTTATCGATATCGATCACATCCAGGGTGAGCGCGGTGATGATGCCGGCGCGCCCGCCCGCGCCGAGGATCCGGTGGAAGCGCTCGGTGTGGTGGTTGCGCCCACAGGTGCCGATGCGCCCGTCCGGATCGACGTACTCGAGATCCACGATCTGATCGATGAACATGCCGTACTTGTGCGATGCCGTGCTCACGCCGCCGACCGAGGCGAAACCGCCAGCGGTGATATCGCGGTGGTCGCCGATGATCGGCAGACCGAGCCCGTGTGCGCCGAGGCGGCGATCGATATCGGACAATTTGGCGCCGGCCTGCACGCGCACGGTGCGTCTGCCGAGGTTGATATCGAGCACCGCGTTCATCTTTCGCAGCGACACCACCGTGCGTGGATCGGGTAGCAAAAGACCATCGTCGATCGGTTCGCCGCCGCGCACCATGAGGTTTTCCGCTCGACCGCGTGAATTCCGCACAGTACGAACGACATCCGCGGTGTCACGAGGTAGATATTCTTCGGCGGCGACAGTGTGCGGCGTGCTCATGGATCGAAAGCTAACCACAGCGCGGGCTCCGATGCTCGTTCGATCTCGACGGTTAGCGAATCGGCGGCGCGAGCCGCTGGCTGAACAGGACAGATCCGGTCGCATCGCAGAGGTTGACCGTCAGTTCCCTTGACTTGCCGTCGATCAATACCTCGCCGAAATGTTGGTAGCTGTCCAGTGGCGAGGCGTTCTGGATGGTGGGGGCGTGTACGAATACCGCCTCCGGACCGAAGGTGCCGTCCAGCGGATTCGGGCCGAACGCACCGGCATTCAGCGGTCCGGAGACGAACTCCCAGAATTCGTCGAAGTCGGTGAACGCGGCGCGCTCCGGCGCGTAGTGGTGGGCCGCGGTGTAGTGCACATCGGCGGTCAGCCAGACCACGCCGCCGACCTTGTTCGCTTTGATGGCCGAAAGCACCTGGGCGATCTCGGTTTCCCGTCCGGACGGTGCGCCGTTGTCACCGTTGGCGGGGCCCTCATAGGCCGTCACCTGCTGTTCACCGTCCTTGACGACCAGACCGAGCGGCAGGTCATTGGCGATGATCTTCCAGGTGGCCTTGGCATCGCGCAGACCCTCGATCAGCCACTTCGTCTGTTCCGGACCGAAGATGCGACCGTTGGGTCCGTTGTCGATGTCGTTGGTGTCCTTATAGGTCCGCATATCCAGCACGAAGATGTCCAGCAGCGGGCCGTAGGAGATCTTTCGGTAGAGGCGTCCGTCCACCGCCTCATTGGGCTCCAACGGCATCCACTCGTGGAAGGCCTGCCAGGAGCGGGTGGCGAGGGTGTCCATGCTGCGCTCGGTATAGCCCTTGGTCTCGGCGACCAGGCCGCCGTGGTACCAGTTGTTGACGGTCTCGTGGTCGTCCCACTGGACCACCTGGGCGACCGCGGAATTGAAGCGGCGGTAGTTCTGGTCGGTCAGGTTGTAGGCGTAGTTGCCGCGGAACTGCTCGAGCGTCTGAGCGACAGCGCTTTTCGCCTCGGAGACGATATTGCGCCAGATGCGCCCGTCGGGCAGTGTCACCGATTCCCGCAGCGGCACATCGGCGTAGATCGAATCACCGGAGTGGATGAACAGATGCGGATCGCGCGCGGCCATGGCCGAGAAGATCTTCATGCCGCCGAGTTCGGGATTGATGCCATAGCCTTGGCCCACTACGTCGCCGGACCACTGCAGCTTGATATCGGCCGCGCCCGTTGGCACCGTGCGGAATACGCCCGTGATCGGTTCGGAGGTGGCGCCGTCCTCGCCTTCGAGGGTCACCCGGTAGTGCACCTGCTGACCCGCGGGCAGGCCGTTGACGCGCACCCGTCCGGTGCCGTCGGCGTCCGGGGTCAGCAGCGGGCCGGTGAATCGTTTGGCGTCGGTGAAGGATTCGGTGGCCGCGGTCTCCACGATCAACTTCGCCGGCTGATCCGAGCGCGCCCAGATCAGCGCGCCGTCGGTGCGCGGGTCGCCGACCGCGACGCCGTGCGTGAGATTCGGGCGCCGACGGACCAGTGCGGGACCGTCATTCGAACAAGCGGCCAGTGCCGGGGCCGCGACGAGACCGAGGGCGGAGGTGCGCAGCAGCGTCCGTCGGGAGATCCCGAAGTCCGAACCAGTCATTCGCCCACCCTGGCGCAGGGAGTCCAACACCGCGTGAACTCCTACCGTCTGCTCGGCCAACAGGCGCGCGTTATCAGCCGCGCGGTCGAAGTTCGATGATCGGGATGAGCCGGTCGGTCTTCTTCTGGTAGCCGAGATAGCGCGGCTGCTCGGCGGTGATCTGCTGCCAGGCCCGCTCGCGCCGCTCACCGTCCAACTGTTCGGCCGTTACCTGGAACTTCGTGCCACCGACCTCGGCCCACACCTGATCGGGATGTGCGGCGATATTGTGATACCAGCCCGGATGTTGGATCGCGCCACCCATGGAGGCGACGACGAGCCAGCCACCGTCGTCGGCCGGAAAGCGGCTGACCGTCACCCGGCGTTCCGAACCGCTCTTCGCGCCGACCGTGGTCAGATACACCAGGTCCATGCCGAGGAATCGGTCGTGGCGGAATCGGTGGTATCGCTCCATGGTCCGGGTGAGGAAACGGTAGACCGGATTCGGTGACGGCGGCTTGGACCCTCTGGTCCCCGCCGGAATCTTGTGAAAGCTCATGATCCGCTCCTATGCGGCTCGGAACTGTGTGCACCTAACAGCATGACACTTCGGTGATCACTACCTCGACCGATCGCGGCAGCAACGAACCGAAGGCCCCGAACCTGGGTGGTTCGGGGCCTTCGGTCCGGGCCGTGGTGCGTGCCCGAGGTCCTCAGACGGTGTTGTCGACGAGGATTTCATAGGCGCGGACGGCGTCTTCGGGGAAGACGAGTACGCGGTGGCGGTCGGGGTGGCGGGTGGTGTGCGCCGGACCGGTGGTGGCCCGGATTCCGTGGTAGTGCAGTAGGTCACGCACCGCGTGTGCGGTGGTCGAACCGGCCACCGTCGCGGCCGCGACGAGCAGTCCGTAGTCCTCGGTATCGGGCGCTTGCGAGCGCTCGAGCCACATCATGGTGCGTGCCTTTCACCGTCGGCGGAGATTCGGTCCTGGTACTTCTGTAGCACGGCGAGCTGTTTGCGTTCCTCCGCGTGCTCGATCTCGAAGTATCGCGCGGATTCCGCCGCCGGATCGGGTCGCAGGAAGCTGCCGGTGCCCGGTTTGCCCGCCGAACCCAATTTATTCATCTTCTTCGGTACCGCCGCCCCCTGGTAGGGCAGGGGTACCGGGTGGCCGTGCTCGTCGACCGGTCCGAGCGACTGGTGCACCTCGATGTACTCACCGTGCGGCAGTCGCTTGATGATGCCGGTCTCGATGCCGTGCTCGAGCACCGCCCGGTCACTGCGCTGTAGACCGAGGCAGAACCGGTAGGTGATGAAGTACGCGATCGGCGGCGCGATCAACATGCCGATGCGACCCATCCAGGTGGTGGCGTTGAGCGAGATATCGAATTTGAGCGCGATGATGTCGTTGACGCAGGACAGCGTGAGCACCACATAGAACGTGATCGCCATCGCACCGATGCCACTGCGCACCGGCACATCTCGCGGCCGCTGCAGCAGATTGTGTGCCGCGTAATCCTTGGTGAGCCGCTTCTCGATCCACGGGTAGGCGGGCAGGATCACCAGCACCACACCCATGACGACGGCCACCCAGAATGCCGCCGGGATGGTGTAGTTGCCGATATAGATCTCCCATGGCGGCATCAGACGCGTCAGACCGTCGGTCCACATCATGTAGAAGTCCGGCTGTGAACCCGCCGACACCTGGGCCGGGTTGTAGGGCCCGAGTTCCCAGATCGGATTGATCTGGAACAGACCACCCATGATCGCGACCGTGGCGAGGGTGAACATGAAGAACGCACCCTGGTCGGCGGCGAAGACCGGCACGATGCGGGCCCCGACGACATTCTTCTCGGTGCGTCCCGGCCCGGGGAACTGCGTGTGCTTCTGATACCAGACCAGCGCGATATGCGCGGCGATCAATGCCAGCATGATGCCGGGGAACAGCAGCACATGGGTGATGAACAGGCGCGGAATGAGCACCTCGCCGGGGAACTCGCCGCCGAAAAGGGCGAAGTGGGTCCAGGTTCCGATGATGGGGATGCTCATCGTGATGCCGCCGAGCGGCGCGCGCAGGCCGGTGCCGGAGAGCAGATCGTCGGGCAGGCTGTAGCCGAAGTAGCCCTCGAACATGGCCAGGATCAACAGCGTCGAACCGATCACCCAATTCGCTTCGCGTGGTTTGCGGAACGCGCCGGTGAAGAAGATCCGCAGGCAGTGCACGATGATCGCGGCCACGAACATCAGTGCGGCCCAATGGTGTACCTGCCGGACGAACAGACCGCCGCGCACCTCGAACGAAATATCGAGCGCGCTCGCATAGGCCGCCGACATGTGCACACCGCGTAGCGGTTGATACGCGCCGTCGTAGACCACCTCGGTCATCGACGGATCGAAGAACAGCGTCAGATATATGCCCGAGATGAGCAGAATGATGAAGCTGTACAACGCGATCTCGCCGAGCAGGAACGCCCAGTGCGTCGGAAAGACCTTATTGATCGAGCGTTTCACGAAGGCGGCGGCGCGGTACCGCTCGTCGGCCGCATCGGCCTGATGCGCCACCTTCGAGCTCATCGCGCGATCCCGTACGAGCCGGGTAGGCCGAACGGCGGCGTGGGCGCCTGCGCCGCGAATGCCACCTCCGCGACGCTCTCGTCCGCCACCTCATAACCAAGGAACAGCACAGGCATGGTCATCTCCTTCTCCGCCGGAAGCTGTCTACGCATAAGACGCATCGGTGGCGCAAAAAGTGACAGCCCCGATGCGAGAAATCCTGCTGGACTGTGGGATGCGGGGGTCTTCGGCGAATGCCGGAACTCGAGTGCCTGATAGGAGTGCACTTCGGCGGATGGGTGAGTGACGCAGATCTCGGCGTCGAGGGCTCAGGAGGGGAGTTCGTTCAGCGCGGAGAGGAAGCTGTCCGAGGGGTAGATGCAGAGTGCTTCACCGGTGTGCTCGGTGGTGGCGGCCAGTTCGATGGTGCGGTCGTGCCACCAGTAGACGTCCTGGCTGACCGGCCACGGGCGCTGGGCGTAGTCGAGCACAGCGACCTGCGCGAGCACCGTGGTGGCCCGCACGACGTCGAGATTCGCCACCGGATGCGCGTAGATCTGGCGCTGGGACGGCACCGCGAATACCGACCCCGCCGGTCCGACCACCGGATACTCGTCCAGCCAGCGCGCGTGCGCGGTGATGTAGTCGGAGATGCCGCTCAGCATGGTGATCTCGACACCGTCGGACATCGGCGCATCGATCCGATGGGTGATCGCCTCCAGCGGACCGTCCGCGCGGGTGTTCTGTTCGGCGAGGATGAACAGGTCGCATTCGTCGATCGGCCACTGCCGCAGCATCGGATAGGTGATCGGCGCCATGGTGTGCACCTGATCGATCAGCACCCGCTGGACCAGTCCGGGCGCGACCTCGCGGTGCACCACATCCGGTGTCCCGCCCTGCCCGGAGTACAGCCGAGTCCGGATCAGCCCCCGCATCATCGCGAAATTCCCGGTATCGAGCGGATCGCGATCGATCTCCAGATCGACCAGGCCGGTACTGAGATAGTCCGCCACCAACGCGGGCCACTGATCCGGCGGCTCATCGGCCGCCATCCGCCGCAAATTCGTCAATCCGACCATGACATCCCCCGCGGGCCCGGACAGCATCACGTCATCGGCGTTCGCCACCCGGCAGGAATACCCGAGCTGATGTGCCGCGGCCACCGCCAGCGATAACAACAGATCCGTCCCTGCCTCGGACATTCGTGGCCCCTAGCTCGTCTTGCGAGGCCGCTGCCACCGCCGGACCCCGCACCTACCGCACCCGGAACACTTACCCCGCTGATTGTGCCCCTACTACACGCGGCCCGCTCGAATGTTGCCGAGATCGTTCCGTCGCATCCCCGCGCGCCGAATCCGCTGCGCCGCAACAACCCATGAACGGCAACCTCGGTACCAGCACGGCCCATTCGGCAGATGCGGCCGGAAGGGTGAGCGGAAATCCTGGTACGGCAGCCGCGTCACCGCCGCGACCTCGGTCGCCCGGGCCGCTCGTGCTCATGGCTGTGGGGCTGGGAATGCGAATGACCCAGGTGACCGGTGCGCCGCCGTCACGAAGGCCGCGCACGCATCGGGTTGCTTATCGCCGGTGGCTGTTTCGACCCCGCTATTGGCGTCCACCGCGAAGGGACGCACAAGCGCGATGGCGTCGGCGACATTGTCCGGGCCGAGCCCTCCGGCGAGCACGACCGGGCAGCCGAGTTCGTGTAGTGCGGTCACCACGGCCGCGCTCACCGACCAGTCGTGAGTCAGTCCGGTACCGCCCAGACGGTCCGCGGTGCGCGAATCGAGCAGCACCGCATCACAATCCGGTGCGACCGAACGCGCGGCGTCGACCGCTTCAGGGCCGGTGACATGCACCGCCTTGATGATCTTGCGCCCAACCGAGGTCTTGCGAACCTCGCGAACCGTGTCGATCGAGACGAGCCCGTGCACCTGGATCGCGTCCACACCCACCCGGTCGGCGAGGTCGACGATCGCGGCGGCGTCTTCCAGATGGGTGACAAGGACCCGAGTGACGTACGGCGGAGCCAGGCGCGACAACTCGGCGGCGCGCTCGGCGTCGAGGGCGTCCTCGCTGAAATGGGTGATCCCCGAGATGAATCCGATGGCGTCGGCACCGGCGTTCAGCGCAATCCGCAGATCGTGCTCGGACCTGATACCGCAAATTTTTGCGCGCACCGTCACGACTCAACGATATCCGTCGAGTGGCCGTATCGGTGCGCGCCCGGCCCGGAACCCGGTTGGCCCGGACTAGCTGGCCGCGGTCTCCGGGATGCGGGTGGCCTCGGGGGCGGAGCCGGACGGGACGCCCTTCTTCAGGCTGGCCGCGTAGACGTCGACGTATTCCTGGCCGCCGAGTTGCATGAGTTCGTACATGACCTCGTCGGTGACGGCACGTTCGACGAAGCGGTTGCCGCCCATGCCCTCGTAGCGGGAGAAGTCGATGGGGGCACCGAATTTGACGGTGACCTGGTGGCGGCGCCAGCGGAACGGGCCGGGCGGGCAGACCTCGAAGGTGCCGATGACGGCGACCGGAATGACGGGGACACCGGTTTCGAGAGCGAGCCGCGCCAGACCGGTCTTGCCCTTGTAGAGGCGGCCGTCGGGGGAGCGGGTGCCCTCCGGGTAGAGGCCGACGAGGTGGCCCTTGTCGAGCAGTTTGCGGGCGGCGATGAGAGCGTCCTCGGCCGCACTGGCACCGCTGCGGTCGATCGGGTACTGGCCGGTGGCGCTGAAGAAGAACTTCTGCAGCCGACCCTTGAAGCCGGGGGTGTTGAAGTACTCGGCCTTGGCCAGGTAGCTGATGCGGCGCGGGCTCATCAGTGGCGCGAACAACCAGTCCGAGAAGGACAGGTGGTTCCCGGCCAGAATGGCGGGCCCGTCGGCGGGAATGTGTTCCACGCCTTCGACTGTCGGACGGTTGTAGAGGTGCATGAACGGTCCTGGGAACAGGTACTTCAGCATCCAGTAGAGCATGGCGTCCTAACCCCCGCGGCCGGGATCGTTTACGGGTACAACCGTCAGTTGCCGACTTTACCGTCGGTTACAGATCACATCCAAGCGGAGCGGTGTATCTCACCACATGTTCTCGAGTGCTGATATCCGACCGCTCAGTGGGTGGAACGCGCGGCCCACGATCGGCCGCGTCCGGTGTCGACGAGGGTGGCTCTGGCGAGTTCCGCCGCGCCGATCATGCCCGCCGCCTCACCGAGTTGGGTGGTGCGGATCCGGGCCAGCGGCCGATGGCCGGCGCCGGTGATCGCCTGCGCGTATTCCTCGCGGGCCTCGTCCAGGAACAGACCCGCCGAACTGCTGACGCCACCGGCGATCACGATCAGTCCGGGATCGAAAATATCGCTGACGAAGGCCAGCCCGAGCCCGAGCCACCGCGCGAAATCGGCCATGACCGCCACGGCAAGGGGGTCGCCGTCCTGTGCCGCCCCGGCCACTCGGCGTCCGGTCAGCGAGCCGGGATCGCGCAGCACCTCGCGCGCCAGCACCGTCGAATGCACCGGATCGGTGGCCAGCATCTCGATCGCGGTATCGACCAGAGCCGTTCCGCTGCAGTACCTTTCCCAGCAGCCGCGCTTACCGCACGGGCAGGCCCGGCCCTGCGGCACCACCTGCAGATGTCCGAGTTCGGGTGCGACGCCATGGGTGCCCCGATACAGTTCGCCGTCGATCAGCAGCGCCGCGCCGATGCCGGTGCCGATCGCAACCAGCACCGAATTGTGTCCGCCCGCCGCCGCGCCGAACCGGTACTCGGCCCACATGGCGGCATTGGCGTCGTGCTCCAGGATCACCGGCAGTTCGAGACGTTCGGTGAGCCGCTGCGCGACCGGGGCATCCTGCCACGGTAGGTGCGGTGCGAAGCGCACCGTCGAGCGATCGCCGTTGATGAACCCGGCCACCGCCAGACCGACCGCGCCGATCGGGTGTCTGCGACATAGCTCGCGGACCGCGCGGTCCAGCGCGTTCTCCAATGCCCGCGCCGAATGCGGCGTCGGGGCGACAACGGTGTCGAGTACCTCGCCGTCGCCGTCGACCACCGATGCGCGAATGTTGGTGCCGCCGACGTCGATTCCGACGGTCAGCGGTCGCGCATCTGCTACTCGCGCGGTCATGCCTTGATCGTCACGGGGATGCCGACGTAGCGGGCCCGCTCGCGCCCGCCCGGGGTCGAGTGTGCGCGGGGATTCGCCTCGGCCGCTGCCGGTGCGCCCCCGTTCTGCTCGACGACGGCCGAATGATCGTGCGGTACACCGTCATCGGGCATGACCGGATCGACCGGCACCCCGGCCAGCGCCTCGCGCAGCACCGTGACGATTGCGGTGCCGTGATCGGCCACCACCGCGAGCACATCGTGGTGCTCACCGCGCACCAGTGCGGCCGCCGCGCACACCGGGCACCAACTGCAGCTCGACCAGTCCGGCTGTCCATCGGCGGCTCGGCGCAGCGCCGGCTCGACCCGCTCCAGCACCGCCTCCGCGAGCAGTTTCAACTCCGCGGCGAATTCGCCGAGGCCGTCATCGGGATCGGCACTGCCTGGCCGGCCATCCGCCTGGCCGCCGCTCGGATCGGTCATACCGGCCACGCCTCCGGGTCCGGACGGAAACGCACGACCAGATAGCCGTGATCGAGTTCGGCGCCATCGACCGTGCACCGCCGCAATACCGGAGCCAGGCGCACCCGGCGCCGGACCCCGTCCGCTCCCACGATCAAATCGTCCTCCACTCGTCCCAGTCGCAGCGTCGCCGCATCGACGACGGGCAGGTGCATCCGCATCGCGTACACCGAATGCAGACCGGTGCCCGACTCCAATCGAACCACCGGCTGGCCGGAACTTGTGCGAACCTCCGCCGGATTGTCGCGCAGCCCGGGGTCGGTGTCTAACCGCTCGCCCGAGTCCATCGCGTACGACAGGGCGGCCAGGGAGGTGAGCCCGACCGGTTCGGGCCCGGTGTGCTGGGCGATCAGCACCCGCGTTCCATTCATACCCCGTTGCAGCCGGTTCACCACGTCCAACTGTTCGGCGCGCCGATTGAGATACCACTGCACCGCCGGATGGGAGGCGACCTCCAGTGCGGTCGGCGGCGGCGTGGCGGGCAGCACCTTGTTCACCACCACCGCGTCCAAGCGCAGACCGAGCAGCGCCGCGGCTGAACGCACCCGCTCCGATTCGGCGATGGCCACCTGTTCGGCGACGGTGATCAGCCGCGCGCCGGTGCGGGCGTGATCGGCGAGCAGATCGCGCACCTCGGTCACCGCCTTGACGATTCGTTCGATCGTGGTGGCGAGCACCGCGCGGCGCAGATCGGTGCTCACCGCGCTCAGCGCCCTCGCGTGCTGCGGCCACACCCGCTCCGTATAGCCGAGCAGGGTTTCCGGTGCGGTGATGATGCGCAACATATCCGCCGACGGCGGGCAGTCGACGACGATCACATCCCAGTCGTCCTCCTGGACGAACTGGGTGATCTCCACCAGCATCAGCAATTCCTGCACGCCGGGCAGTCCGGTCAGTTCGGCCGGATCCAGCGCGGCCAGGTCGACGCCGTGCTCGTGGCCGGTTCCGGTGGCCAGCATCCGCACCACCTCGCGGAACCGATCCTCCAGCAGCGCAAGGGAATCGACCTCGATCACATCGAGTCCGGGGAGCACGCCGGCGATGCCGGCCACGGTGCCGGGATCGTGCGGAAATCGGAAGCCGAGCGCGTCACCGAGCGAATGCGCCTGATCCAACGAGGCCACCAGCACCCGCTGACCACCCCGTGCGTAGGCCATGGCGGTGGCGCAGGCCAATGTCGTCTTGCCGACCCCGCCCTTGCCGATGAACAGTTCGACCCGGGTCCCGGCTGCCTCGGGCGTGTGCGTGATCAGCCTTCGACCCGTTTCTTCAGTTCCTTGAGTGCGGTATCGGTGATCACCTTCTCCGCCTTGCGCTTGAACATGCCGATCATCGGGATGTTCAGGTCGACGGTGAGCTCGTAGGTCACCTCGGTGGTGCCGTCGGGCTGGTCGATGAGTTCGTAGGTGCCGTCCTGCGCCTTCTGCAGATCGCCGCTGATCAGCGTCCAGCTGACCGATTTGTTGTCCGGCCGCCAGGTATAGGACAGCACGTAGGTGTCCTTGACGACTCCGGCGTCCAGCACGAAGCGCGCGGTACGCGCCCGGCCGTCGGGGCTTTTCTCCAGTACCTCAACCGATTTCGCCGCCGAGACCCACTCCGGGTAGGACTCCAGATCGGCGATGACGGACATCACCCGCTGCGACGGTGCGTCGATGATGATCGACCTCTGAGTCCTGTCGGCCATGGCGGACAACGATTCCTTTCAGCTGCTCTGCTGTAGTTGTGTGCGTCAGCGGGCGGTGGTGTGGGCCGGTGCGACACCCGCCGCGCGGCCCGCCTCCAGCCTGGCCTTGATCTCGAACGACATCGTCTTGCCCGCCACCCGGCGGGCCCGATTGGCGGCGGCCGGATCGCGGGTCGGCGCCTTCGGTTCGGCGTGCAGGAAGTAGTGCAGGATCACCCCGTCCAGTGCGGGCTCCAGCCATACTTCCATGGTCCCGGTCAGTGCACCGGTGACCGTCCAGCGAATCCCCTTGTCGGCCCGGTCTTCCCGGACCTCGAGGTCGAGGTCCGGCCACCAGCGGCGCCAATTGTTCGTGCCCGACAAGATCTCGGCGACCGCGCCACCCGGGGCGGCGACGAACGTCTGATCCGCGACCTGAATGCTGCTCACGGCTGCACCTCGCTGACGCTCGGCTCCGCCGTGCGCAGAGCGCGCTGGCACATGGTTCGTTCGCTGCGCTCTCTCACGGCTGCACCTCGCTGACGCTCGGCTCCGCCGTGCGCAGAGCGCGCTGGCACATGGTTCGTTCGCTGCGCTCTCTCACGGCTGCACCTCGCGGACGCTCGGCTCCGCCATGCGCAGGGCACACATGGTTCGCTCGCTTCGCTCACTCACAGCCCGACTGTAGTAGATAACAGCGCTGGACCGTAGGCCGCCGCCACCTTATTGCAGCAGCTGACGCAACCGCGCGCCCAGGCTGTCCCAGCGCCACTGCTCCTCGACCCATTGGCGCCCCGCCGCACCCATCTGCGCGGCGGCGTCGCGATCGGACAGGATGTCGACGATGGCATTGGCGATCTCGGTGGTATTGCGTCCATCGACAACGCGGCCGGTCTTGCCCTCCAGCACGGTCTCCGGCGCACCGCCCGAACGCCCGGCGACCACCGGCACGCCGGATGCTGACGCCTCCAGGTACACAATGCCGAGACCCTCGACATCGAGCCCGGCCCCTCGGGTCCGGCTCGGCATCGCGAACACATCGGCCAGCGTGTGGTGGGCGGCCAGTTCGCTGGACGGGACCCGGCCGGTGAAGACCACGTCCTCGGCGACACCGAGAGCCACAGCGAGAGCGTGCAACTTGTCCTCGTACGGTCCACCGCCCGCGACCACCAGCACCGCACCGGGGATGCGGTCGCGGATCTCGCGCATGGCGATGATCAACGCGTCCTGTCCCTTGCGCGGAACCAGCCGGGACAGGCACAGGATGGTCGGCCGATCGCCGAGGCCATAGCGCTCGCGCAGCTCCGCACGCGCGGCCGGATCCGGCCGGAACACCTCGGTATCGACACCCGGCGGCAGATATTCGAGCGCGGCATCGGGGCCGAACGCCGAGGCGAACCGGCCGCGCGTATACCGGCTGACATAGGTGACGACATCGGTGTGCTCGCCGATCACGCGCAGCGCCTGCCGCGCGCCCGGCAGCATCGACCAGCCGACCTCGTGCCCGTGGGTACTGGCCAGAATCCGGGTCGCGCCCGCGCGCCGCAGCATCG
Source organism: Nocardia sp. CA-119907 (assembly GCF_050955995.1). Classification (NCBI taxonomy): domain Bacteria; kingdom Bacillati; phylum Actinomycetota; class Actinomycetes; order Mycobacteriales; family Nocardiaceae; genus Nocardia; species Nocardia sp. CA-119907. Next base: position 7,085,968 of record NZ_CP192091.1, on the reverse strand, counting down.
GCGAGAGCAAGGCGAGCGGCGCCGCGGCACCGAACCACACGGTGTCGCAGTTCTCACCGCGCAGCAGTCGCGCCGCGCGCCGCAACACCAGCGGGGTCGGCAGCATCAGCGTGGTGGGGTGGCGAACCACCTGGAACTTCTGCTTAGCATCGAATTTCAGATGACTGTCGCCGCGCCACCGCGGAGCGTAGACAACCAGATCATCGGGCGGCAGCTCACCGGCCAGCGCCTGCAGATACGACTGGATACCGCCCGGCCGCGGCGGGAAATCATTGGTAACCAGCAGAGTTCGGGCCATGCGAACAAACTACTGTGTTGGATTTGCCGCGCCTTCGGCGCTGTGTCTATTTGCAGCGCCTGCGGCGCTGCGTGTTCGCGGCCCCCTGATGTCTCGCGTCCGAGCCGTCGAGACTCGCGACTTCGTCGCATGCGCTTCGACGACTCGGACGCGAGACGGGCCGCGAACGGTCGCTCGTAAGACTCGCTCCGTGGTGGTCGGCTCGGGCGGGAAGGTTCGGCACCGGATGGATACCGATCACGCGGCTGAGACGTGTGCTTGCGGCGCATGCCCTTCCATGGCGCGGGCGTGAGACGGGCTGGGAAGGGTCGCTCATAAGACTCGCTCCGTGGTGGTCGGCTCGGGCGGGAAGGTTCGGTACCGGATGGATACCGATCACGCGGCTGAGACGTGTGCTTGCGGCGCACGCCCTTCCATGGCGCGGGCGTGAGACGGGCTGGGAAGGGTCGCTCATAAGACTCGCTCCGTGGTGGTCGGCTCGGGCGGGAAGGTTCGGTACCGGATGGATACCGATCACGCGGCTGAGACGTGTGCTTGCGGCGCACGCCCTTCCATGGCGCGGGCGTGAGACGGGCTGCGAACGGTCGCTCGTAAGACTCGCTCCGTGGTGGTCGGCTCGGGCGGGAAGGTTCGGTACCGGATGGATACCGGTCCTGCGGCTGAGACGTGTGCTTGCGGCGCGGCCCCTTTTTGTGGCGCGAGCGTGAGATGGGCTGCGAACGGGTCGCTCGTACGACTCGCTCCGTGGGGTCGGGAGTGTGGTAACGGGCCGACTCAAGCGGCGTGTGCCGACAACCAGTTTCGCCAGTCGGCGACCAGGTCGGTGCGGCTGGTGCCGAGGACCTCGCGCATGATGCGGTCCTCGCTGGCGGGGTCCTGTTTGCCCGCGGCGATGCGACGGTAGAGCTCTACCAGGCGCGGTTGGTCGAACTTGTCGGCCACGAATGCGCAGACCGACCAGCCCAGCTCATAGGCGGCGACGGCGCCGGTTCCGGCGAAATCGGCGTCGGCCGGGAGATCGGGCGGGATATCGCCGGCGCGGACCCGGGTGGCCACCGTCGGCGCGATATCGGCGAAGCGATGTCCGGTGCCGAGGTGGGCCACGAATTCGGCGAAGCCCTCGAGCATCCACTGCGGTGCGCCGTCCACGGTCTGGGCGCGGGTCGCGATGTGGGTGAGTTCGTGACGCAGCAGGGTGCGCAGGCCGTCGCTGTCGAGGCGGCGTCCGGCGTCGGCGCTGAACACGACGCGCTGTCCGGTTGGCTGGGCGCCCGGCACGAAGGGGTCGGCGACCGAGGCCGCGGCGACATCGGCGGGCATATTCGTCGAACGCACCAGCGCGGCGAACTCCGACGGATTCGATGCGACCACCACCAGCGCGGACTGGGTCCAGCCCGCACCCCAGACGCCGGTGACGGCCGTGGTCGCGGTGGCGAGTTCGCCGGCGAGGATATCGATTTCGGCCCGTTGCGCGGGATGACCGACGACCAGTGACTGCTGGTCGTTCCCGGTCGGCACCTGTTCGGTGACGAGCTGTCCGAAGGGTTCGAGAGTCCGGCGGATCGCGGTCAGGCGCGTATCGTCATCGGCCGCGGCGCGCAGACTGCCGACCGAAGTCGGCTGGGCCGCATGCAATTTCGGCAGTACCCAATTCGGGACCAACAGCAGTGCGCCACAGGTGCCGGTCAGCACGATCACCATTGCGACAGTGGCCACGAATTGGAAGCGTCGCCGCACGAACAACCACGTGCGAGCGCGCCGCAAGCTACTCATAGCTGATCAGTATCGCCGAGCCGAGTGATAAGGCGTCGACCCCAGGGGGGCGACGGCCACCGGAACGCCGAACGTCGACGCGTGCAGCATGAGTCCATTGCCCGCGTAGATGCCGACATGGGAGATATCGGAGTAGAAGAACACGACATCGCCGGGCTGCAGATCGCTCTTGTCCACCGGAGTGCCGTAGGTGGCCTGCTGGGAACTGGTCCGCGGCACATCCTTGCCGACCTGTTTGAAGGCCCACTGCACGAGTCCGGAGCAGTCGAACTGGTGTGGTCCGGTCGCGCCCCAGACATATGGGTCACCGATGCGGGTGAGTCCGGCGGCCAGCGCACTGGTGCCACTGCCGGGAACCAGGCCGCGCAGCAGGGTGTCGGTATCGAATCCGGGTGGGAAGGGCGATCCGGCCAATGCCGATTTGTCCTTGGTGGACAACTGACCCCACGCCTCGACCACCTGCGCGATCGACCCCGACAGGAAGGACCGCTTGCGCTCGAGATCGGCGCGCACCTGGTCGGCCTTATCGGAGGCGGCGCGGGCGGTGTCGGCGGCGGTGCGCGCGGACTTCTCCGCCTCGGTCGCGGCCGCGGTGGCCCGCCTATAGAGATTGAGCTGTTCGGAGTTCTTCGCCGAGATCACGTCGATGGTGGACATCTGGTCGAGCAGACGCTGCGGTGAATCGCTCAGCAGGACGGCGGAGAGCCGGTTGGTGCGTGCGCCCTGATAGGCGGCGATCACGGTGCGATCGATGATCGGCTGGAACTTGCGGACTTCGTCGCGGGCCGCATCGGCGGTCTGGGTGGCCGCCGCGAGTGTGGCGTCGGCGTCGTGCAGGGCGGCGAGTTTGGTGTCGAGATCGGCCTGCGCGCCGAGTGCCTGTTGATTGAGCTGTTCGGATTCGCGCGACAGGTCGATCATGCGCTGCACGGCCTCGCCGGCGGTGGTCGGCAGGGCGGCCGGATCGGCCCCGGCTGGACTGCCGCTGTGGAGTGCCGCGGCCAGGACTCCCGCCGCTAATGCCCCTCCCACCAGACGTTTCGTGCGATGTCTCCGGTGATGTGTCACAGCGCGCCAGGCCCCGTTTCTCTCGTGAAGCGACGTCTCGCCTCCGTGAGCTGCGGCAACGTTTTGCCGCGGACGCCGCAACCCGGGAAGGTCTCGATTAGGTTACGGAATGGCGTAGGTCCGTGTCCAGTGGGCCACAAAACGATCACCTATGCCATCCGGACGCCCGGCCGTCGGGACGGCCGGGCGCGGAGATCGGAAGGGTCGCTCAGAAGCGGCGAGCACCCGCGACCGGCATCGAGGAGATCGGCGCGAGCTTCACCGGAGTGCCGGAGGTGGAGGCGTGGACGACATTGCCGTCACCGGCGTACAGGCCGGAGTGGCTGCCGCCGTAGAACGACACCAGGTCGCCGGGCTGCAGATCGTCGAGCGAGACCGGGGCGCCGGCGGCGAGCTGCTCACCGCTGGTGCGCGGCAGCTCCAGGCCCGCCTGCTCATAGGACCACTTGACCAGGCCGGAGCAGTCGAAGGCGTTCGGGCCCGCGGCGCCGTAGACGTATGGGGCGCCGATCTTGCTCATCGCGGCGTCGAGTGCGACATCGCCGAGGGACTTCTTGGGAGCCAGGAAGGGCAGCGGCGCCGGGGCGCCGGGCACCTCGATGCCAGGGATACCCTGCGGGATCGGGATCTCGTTCGGAACATCGAACGTGCCGACGCCGGGGATGGTGACCGGCTGGGCCGATGCGGGCGCGGCGGGCAGCAGGAGGGCGCCGAGCGTGGCAGCTCCGACGGCTCCGGCCGCGACGGCACGCTGTGCATGTCGCTTGACGGTGTTGGTCGCCATGGTGCGGTTCTCCCAATCTGCCCCACGACGCCGCACCCGGTGGTGCAGCGGACTTCTGTTCGGACACCGTCGGGTGGTGCGCCGGACTCCGTGAGGTCTCGAAAAGGTTACGAACACATCACGGTGGTTTGTAAAGTCGAAGGGATCCGAAATGGCGATGCTCAACAAATTTGCCGCGGATTATGTGCGAGATCTGTCACAGCAATCACGAAACAATAACGACCGGCCATTATCCGAGTGTGTCGGTGTTGCTATCGAGGTGGCCGCCAAGTGACGGCAGCCTGTCTCAGACGCGGTGTTTGCCGGAATTTTCCCAGGTCAGAAAGGTATATCGAGCTGCTATCGACCGGGCATGTCGAACCGATCGGTCTCCTTGTCGGTCCCGGCCGCAGCGCGCCGAGGGTGTCGACATCGAACACCCGGGCGTGTCCGACGGATTGATGCCATTTTGAAAACAATGTGACCTGCATCACTTTTTGGTGTTCTAGATCATTTTGTGGGAATCGGAGCGAAATCCGCGCCGTGCAATTCGGTATTTCCACGGCGAAATCCGAGGTGGCGTTCCCGGGCGTTCCTGTCGTACCGAGGCCCTACGCTGCACGCCGTGCCCGATCCGACGCCGCGCCAGGCCGCCGCACGGCAGCTGGCCTTCGACGAGCTCGAGACGCCGCTCTACGACACCACCTTCGTAGTCGTCGACCTGGAAACCACGGGCACCAGCCCGGACGGCGATGCCATCACCGAGATCGGCGCGGTGAAGGTACGCGGCGGCGAGGTGTTGGGGGAGTTCGCCACGCTGGTGAACCCCGGGCGGGCCATCCCGCCCGCGATCGTCCAGATCACCGGGATCACCACCGCGATGGTCTACGAGGCGCCCCGGATCGAGGCGGTGCTGCCGGGTTTTCTCGAATTCGCCAAGGGCGCGGTACTCGTCGCGCACAACGCTCGCTTCGATATGGCGTTCCTGCGCGCCGCCGCGGCCCGCATGGATACGCCATGGCCGAGCGGGCCGGTGGTGTGCACCGTGAAGTTGGCGCGGCGCGTGCTCGCCCGCGACGAGGCACCCTCGGTTCGACTGGGCGCGCTCGCGCCGCTGCTCGGTGCGGCCACGCAGCCGAACCACCGCGCCCTCGACGATGCGAGGGCCACCGTGGACGTGCTGCACGCCCTCATCGGCCGGGTCGGCAATCTGGGCGTGCACAGCCTGACCGAACTGCTCGACTATCTGCCGAATGTCACGCCGCGTCAACGTGCCAAACGGGTCCTCGCCAATGATCTGCCATCGAGTCCCGGCGTCTATCTCTTCCGCGGGCCCTCGGACGAAGTCCTCTATATAGGGACGGCGGTGAATTTGCGTCGCCGGGTGCGCAACTACTTCACCGGATCCGAGACCAGGGGCCGGATGAAAGAGATGGTGTCGCTTGCCATTCGGGTCGACCATGTGGTGTGCGCACACGGGCTGGAGGCCGGGGTGCGCGAACTGCGACTCATCGTCGCGCATACCCCGCCCTATAACCGGCGCTCGAAATTTCCCAAGCGCGGTTGGTGGATCACGCTGACCGAGGAACCGTTCCCCAGATTCGCGATCGTGCGCACACCGACCGCGGAGGCGTTGGGGCCCTTCTCTTCTCGGACCGATGCCAACGATGTCGCGCTCACCATCGCCGAGCACAGCGGCCTGCGCACCTGTACGACGCGACTGCCGCGCGACGGTCGCCACGAGTGCCCGCCCGCGGTGGTCGGCGGGTGTCCGGCGGCCGTCGGTGGCAGTCCTATATATAGAGAGGAATACGAACCCGCCGCGGCGGGTGTTCGGGCGCTGTTCGCCGGGCATTCGGACGCGCCACTGCGTGCCATGTTCGACCGTATCGAAACCCATTCGCACGCCGAACATTTCGAGGCCGCCGCGCGGTTGCGCGACCGGACCGTCGCGGTGGTTCGCGCCCTGCAGCGCACACAGCGACTGTCCGCGGTGGCGCGGATCGCCGAATTGATCGCGGCGCATCCCGATGGTGCGGGCGGGTGGGAGTACGCGGTGATCCGGTACGGGCGGCTGGCGGGGGCGGGGACCTCGGTGCGGGGTGTGCCGCCCATGCCGGTGATCGAACGCATTGTCGCGGCGGCGGAGACCGTGCTGCCGGAGCCGGCGCCGCCGCTGCGCGGCGCCGCACCGGAGGAGGTCGGTCTGGTCACACGGTGGCTCGGGCGTCCGGGCGTCCGGATCGTGCGCGCCAGTGAGGGATACGGCGAACCGATCCGCGGGGCCGGGCGCTGGGCGGGGTGGGCCGAGCTCGCCGATGCGGCCGCCCGCGCTCGCCTCCCGGAGCAGCACGCCGAACTCGGGGAGGACCGGCGCGGCGACCGCCTAGGCTGACAGCCATGATTACCGCGATCGTGATGATCCAGGCCCAGAACGCCCGCATTCCCGAGACCGCGCAGGCGGTCGCGGATACCGAGGGCGTCACCGAGGTCTATTCGTGCGCGGGCGATGTCGACCTGATCGCGATCGTGCGGGTGCGCGACCACGAGCAGATCGCCGAGGTCGTGACCGGCCGCATCGACAAAACCCCCGGTGTCGCGCGGACAACCACCCACATCGCCTTCAAGTCCTACTCCAGCGCCGATATCGAAGCGGGCTTCTCGCTGGGCGAATGACTGCGGCGGCCGCGGTCGGGAACCGCACTTCTCATGGGCATACGTGGATCCGAGGAGTCCGCGTATGAGCAGGAGCGCGGCTCAGGGGACCAGGATGGAGGCACCGGAGAAGGTCCCGGAGGCACCGGAGAGGAGCACGGCGCTCGCTTCGCCTTTGCATCCGACCAGGGGGTAAACGGTGACGGCGGCGTCGGTGTGGTTCTCGATGGCCAAGGGGGAGGCGCCCCCGCCGATCTGCACACAGCCGGACGGCTCGTGGTACACGGTGCCGTTGACGACCAGGCTGCCCTGCGCCGCATTCGCGGCGGGTCCGTTGGCAATCGTCGCCGCGATCGCCAGCACGCCCAGTAGCGCGTAAACGCCCCGCTTCATATCTGTGCTCCCTAGCCGCTAGAGACGGGCGGCGCAGGCCCGACGTCGAGCACGGGGGCAACGCCGGCTGCCGCCGTCACTGTAACCGCTGCGGCCGGATAGTGCCTGACCTGTGACGCACGATATGCGCCGCGCGCGTGTCCGGCGCGGGTCAGTTGTCGCCGAGGGTATTGGTGAGTTTGGCCCAGCGGTCGAGGAGGGCAGCGGATTTGCCCGTGTCAATGGCCTCTGCGGCGCGTCCGATGCCCGCCGCCAGCGCGTCGTGCACATCGGCGTCGGGATCGCCGGTGCCACGCGACAGTTCGTAGGCGACGATGGCGGCGGCGGAGTTGAGCAGTACCGCATCGCGCACCGGGCCCGCGGTACCCGCGAATACGCTGCGCGCGACGCCCGCATTGACTTCGGCGTCGCCGCCGCGCAGCGCGTCCAGATCCACGCGGGCGATACCGATGCGGGTCGGGTCGATGGTCGTCTCCCGCAGTTTGCCGCCCGACACCACCCAGGCGGCGGTGGTATCAGAGGTGGTGATCTCGTCGAGGCCGTCGTTGCCGCGCACCACGATGGCGCTGGCGCCGCGTTCGGCGAAGACCCCGGCGATCACCGGAAGCAGATCGGGAAATGCGCAGCCGACCAGCCCGGCCCGCGGTTGCGCCGGGTTGGTGAGCGGGCCGAGGACATTGAAAACGGTGGGGATGCCGATCTCCTTGCGGGCCGGACCGGCGAAGCGCAGCGCGGGGTGGAACAGCGGCGCGAAACAGAAGCCGATGCCGACCTCGCGCACGCAGCGAGCCACGGCCTCGGGTCCGAGCGCCAGCTTCACGCCCAACGCCTCGAGCACATCGGCGCCGCCGCTCTTCGAGGAGGCCGCGCGGTTGCCGTGCTTGACCACCGGGACTCCGGTCGAGGCGACCACGATCGAGGACATCGTCGAGATGTTCACCGAACCGGATCGGTCGCCGCCGGTTCCGACGATGTCCACCGCATCGCCGTCGACATGGACCAGGCGGGCGTGGCCGAGCATGCCGGCGGCCATTCCGGACAGTTCCGTGGGAGTCGGGCCCTTGATCTTCATCGCGACACCGAATGCGGCGATCTGAGCCTGCGTGGCATTGTCGGTGAAGATCTCATTGATCACCCATGCCGTATCGTCCGCCGCCAGATCGCCACCTTCGGCGATGGTCCCGAGCACCTGGGGCCAGCTGCGCACCCTCATATCCGCTTCTCCCGTCACCACCGGTTCGCGCACCAGTTTGTCGCGCTAAAGCCTAGTTGGCGAGACGTTGTTACTGCTGCGCGGTCGCGGAACCGGGTTGCAGCGCATCCCAGCCATCCGCGACGCCGTCGTGGCGCTGTGCGAGACCGACCATCCTGGATCGTTCCTGCGAACAATGCAGTGCGTCGAGCAGTTGGACCCGTTGCAGGATCAGCGATTCCAGTTCGTGCGGACTCGGATTCGCGGTGCGTGGGGCCGCGGCGTATCCGTCCTGGGCGGCGATGCCGCACACCTCGGCGACCTGTTCGGGTGGCAGCCGCAGGTGGTGGCGCAGCAGTGCGGGTGCGTCCGGATCGAGAGCCGAGGCGCGCGCGAGTGTCGTCGAACACGCCTCGGAGTCATCGAAGCACTCCGCGACGACTACTAGATCGGAACGGGTCGGATCGAGCGATTCGGGTTCGTTCCCGCCGAATAGCCGTTGCCACCAGCGCGTCACATCCGCCTCCTGATCTCAGCTTTTACTTACCAACGTCTGTCATGCTCGCCCACGGCGCAACGCAGCTCGGCCGACTCCCGCAGCGCAGCGAGTCCCTACCGCTCGGACGTGGACCTTCGGGGCCGCCGACACGCCCCGCCGTGGGCCCGGCAAATTGAACACGAGACCCCGTCTGTCCGTGCGTTTTCCGACACGGGAGGACAAGTTTCGCACCCGGGTACTTGTGTCGTACTACGACGAGTCATACTTACCCCCGTGACGACCGCAGTAGGGACCCCAGGATCGGCCATTACTCAGCGTGTGCATTCGCTGAACCGGCCAAACATGGTGAGCGTCGGTACCATCATCTGGCTGTCCAGCGAGCTGATGTTCTTTGCCGGGCTCTTCGCGATGTACTTCGTCGCGCGCGCCCAGGCCCACGGCAACTGGCCGCCGGAACCGACCGAGCTGAACCTGAAGCTTGCCGTGCCGGTCACCACCGTGCTGGTCGCCTCCTCGTTCACCTGCCAGATGGGTGTGTTCGCGGCGGAGAAGGGTGACGTGTTCGGTCTGCGCCGCTGGTACGTCATCACCCTGATCATGGGTGCGATGTTCGTGGCCGGTCAGGGCTACGAGTACACCAATCTGGTCAAGGAAGGCACCTCGATTTCGAGCAGCGCCTACGGTTCGGTGTTCTACATCACCACTGGTTTCCACGGTCTGCACGTCATCGGCGGTCTGATCGCCTTCGTGTTCCTGCTGGTCCGCACCAAGGTGAGTAAGTTCACCCCCGCACAGGCCACCGCCGCGATCGTCGTCTCGTACTACTGGCACTTCGTCGACATCGTGTGGATCGGGCTGTTCGCCACGATCTACTTCGTCCGCTGAGCGGGCCAGTACCCCCAAATCTTTTGCACAAGTCGGTTCCGTCTACTCCAAAGGGACACAGATGAGTTCATCTCCCCCGTCAGCGCCAGAGCCCGCCAGCCCCAGCGCGGCGATCAGCGGCCAAGATGTCGCGGCCACCAAGACGCGTAAGCAGCGCCGCATGCGGCGGCGCATCGCGGGCGGGCTTGCGCTGCTGGTGGGCCTCGTCGGAGCCGGATTCCTTGCCACTGCCATCACGCCGGACCCGCAGGTCGCGACCGCGCACGAGGACCAGTCCGCGCTGATCCGCGACGGCAAGCAGCTCTACGAGACCTCCTGCATCACCTGCCACGGCGCCAACCTGCAGGGTGTGCCCGACCGCGGTCCGAGCCTGATCGGCGTCGGCGAGGCCGCCGTCTACTTCCAGGTTTCCTCCGGTCGCATGCCGATGGCGCGCAACGAGGCCCAGGCCCAGCGCAAGCCACCGAAGTTCGACGCCCATCAGATCGACGCGCTCAGCGCGTACGTCGCGTCCAACGGCGGCGGCCCGAGCGTGGTGCGCGACGCCAACGGCGAGATCGCCGAGGAATCGCTGCGCGGTCCGGATGTCGCCCGCGGTTCGGAGCTGTTCCGGATGAACTGCGCGTCCTGCCACAACTTCACCGGCCGCGGCGGCGCGCTGTCCTCCGGTAAGTTCGCCCCGCCGCTGGAGCCCGCGAGCGAGCAGCAGATCTACGATGCGATGCTCACCGGCCCGCAGAACATGCCGAAGTTCTCCGACCGGCAGCTGAGCCCGGAAGAGAAGCGCGACATCGTCGCCTACATCAAGAACGCCACCGAGGAGAAGAGCCCGGGCGGCTGGGATCTCGGCGGGTTCGGTCCTGCGACCGAGGGTCTGGCCATGTGGGTGGTCGGCATCACGCTCGTCGTGGGTGCCGCGATGTGGATCGGATCCCGTTCATGAGCGAAAACAAGGAGCCAAACGACATGGGTCGGCCGGATGAGGGCCACGACGGTGCGGAGCCGTCGAACGAGCGGGTGAACACCACACCGGCGGAGCCCACCGAGGAAGAACTCGACGCGATGACTCGCGACGAGCTGGTCAAGCTCGGCACCGAGCGCGATGACGTCGACGTCGCCTACCGGCGTGAGCGGTTCCCGGTGCCGGGCACCCGCGCCGAGAAGCGCGCCGAGCGGCAGGTCTCGTTCTGGTTCGCGGTATCCGGTATTGCCGCCGCGGTCCTGATCGGTGTGTTCCTGTTCTGGCCTTGGGAGTTCAAGGGCTCGAACGAAGAGGGCCACACCGCTTACTCGCTGTTCACCCCGCTGGTCGGCCTCAGCTTCGGTATCGCGGTGCTGGTCATCGGTATCGCGGTGGTGCTGATCCGCAAGAAGTTCATCCCCGCCGAGTTGTCCATCCAGCAACGCCACGACGGGCCCTCGCCCGAGGTCGAGCGTCGCACCCTGGTCGCCGAGCTGCAGGATGCGCTCGACACCTCCACGCTGGGCCGCCGCAAGATGATCACCCGGACCGCGGGCGCCGGTGTCGGCGTGCTCGGTATCGGCGCGCTGCTGGTCTTCGTCGGCGGCATGATCAAGAACCCGTGGGCCAAGGGTGACAAGTCGCCGCTGTGGGTCTCGGGTTGGACCCCGGACTTCCCGGGCGAGACGATCTACATCCGCCGCGACACCGGTCGCCCCGAGGACGTCGTGTTGGTGCGTCCCGAGGACATGGACGCGGGCGCGATGCAGACGGTGTTCCCGTGGAAGGAGAAGTGGCGTGGTGACGAGCACGCGACGCTGCAGTCCCTGCACGGTATCCGCAACGCCGTCATGCTGATCCGGTTGCGCAGCGAAGACGCGCAGAAGGCCATCAAGCGTAAGGGGCAGGAGAGCTTCAACTACGGCGACTACTTCGCCTACTCGAAGATCTGCACCCACCTCGGTTGCCCGACGTCGCTGTTCGAGTCGCAGACCAACAAGATCCTGTGCCCCTGCCATCAGTCGCAGTTCCTGGCGACCGAATGGGCCAAGCCGGTCTTCGGTCCCGCCGCTCGCGCACTGCCGCAGCTGCCGATCACCGTCAACTCCGAGGGCTACCTGGTCGCCGCCGGCGACTTCATCGAGCCGCTCGGACCGGCCTACTGGGAGCGTCGTTCATGAGTCGGGTTGCAGCCCAAGCCCACGCCGCGGACGAGCGGTACCGCGCCGCCGCGTTCATGAAGCGGTCGATCAACAAGGTCTTCCCGACCCACTGGTCGTTCCTGCTCGGCGAGATCGCGCTCTACAGCTTCATCATTCTGCTGCTGTCGGGTGTGTATCTGACCCTGTTCTTCGATCCGTCGATGAGCGAGGTCGTCTACAACGGCGCCTACCAGCCGCTGCGTGGTGTGACCATGTCGCGGGCCTACGAGACGGCGCTGAACATCACCTTCGAGGTGCGCGGCGGTCTGTTCGTGCGCCAGGTGCACCACTGGGCCGCGCTGCTGTTCGCGGCGTCGATCATCGTGCACCTGTTCCGTATCTTCTTCACCGGTGCATTCCGCAAGCCGCGTGAGGCGAACTGGGTCATCGGCTGCCTGCTGCTGATCCTGGCGATGTTCGAGGGCTTCTTCGGTTACTCGCTGCCCGACGACCTGCTCTCGGGTACCGGTCTGCGGGCCGCGTTCGGCGGTATCACGATGAGCATCCCGATCATCGGCACCTGGATGCACTGGCTGATCTTCGGTGGTGACTTCCCGGGCGACATCATCATCCCGCGCCTGTACATCGCGCACGTGCTGCTGTTCCCCGGCATCATCCTGGCCCTGATCGCCGCGCACGTCGCGCTGGTCTGGTACCAGAAGCACACGCAGTTCCCCGGTCCGGGCCGCACCGAGAACAATGTCGTCGGCGCGCGCATCGTGCCGGTGTTCGCCTCGGATCAGGGCGCGTTCTTCGCCTTCACCCTCGGCATCGTGGCGATCCTGGCCGGTGTGCTGCAGATCAACCCGATCTGGAACCTGGGTCCGTACAACCCCTCGCAGGTGTCGGCGGGTTCGCAGCCCGACTTCTACATGATGTGGACCGACGGTCTGGCGCGTCTGATGCCGCCGTGGGAGCTCTACCTGGGTCGCTACACGGTGCCCGCCGTGTTCTGGGTGGCGCTGATCATGGGTCTGGTGTTCACGGTGCTGATCGCCTACCCGTGGATCGAGCAGCGCCTCACCGGCGACAAGGTGCACCACAACCTGCTGCAGCGCCCGCGCGACGTGCCGGTGCGCACGGCGATCGGTGCGATGTCGATCGGTTTCTACGTGGTGCTGACGCTCTCGTGCGTCAACGACATCCTGGCGCTGAAGTTCGACATCTCGTTGAACGCCACCACCTGGATGGGCCGCATCGGCCTGCTGGTCGTGCCGCCGGTCGCCTACTTCCTCGCCTACCGGTTCTGCATCGGTCTGCAGCGCAGTGACCGCGCGGTGCTCGAGCACGGCATCGAGACCGGTGTGATCAAGCGCCTGCCGCACGGTGAGTACATCGAGGTGCACCAGCCGCTCGGCCCGGTCGACAGCCACGGCCACCCGATCCCGCTGGAGTACCAGGGCGCGACGGTGCCCAAGAAGATGAACAAGCTGGGTTCGGCCGGTCAGCCGGGCACCGGCAGCTTCCTGCGCGCCGACCCCGCGCACGAGATCGAGCAGGCCTTCGAGGCCGAGCACGCGGAAGAGCACAAGCAACTCGCCGTGCTGCAGCGGGTCCAGGAACAGGCGAACGGTAAGAACGGCAAGTCCGGCCACTGATCGCCCAGCTCGAAAGCAGAAGGCCCCGAGTCGAATATCGACTCGGGGCCTTTCGCTGTTAAAGGGAAACCCGGCGGCGCGCCGCCTCGATGGCCTCGAATTTGGCCAGGTTGTGCCGGGCGTCAGCGAGGGCGTCGTGGGCGTCCGGGGGGACCGGGGGGAGTTCGGTACGGCCATGGGCCTCCCAGTGCTGACGCAGTTCGTTGGTGTAGCGCGGGAGGGCGTTGGGCAGGTCGACCATGGAGCCCCAGAGTTGGCACAGGGCGACGTGGTCGTAGGCGGCGACCCAGGCCCACAGTTCCGGAGTGACGCTGGGGCGCGGGACGAGGAATTCGTAGAGATCCTTGCGGATCTGTTCGCGGCTGCGCCATAGCGGCGAGGACGGCGACGGGAGCTGTGGGAGTACGTAGCGGCGCACCCAGGGGCCGGCTCGCTCGGCGTCGAATTCGGTTGAGACCGCGTAGTATTCGCGGCCGTCCTCGCAGACCACACCGATCGAGACGAGGTCGATGGTGACCCCGTCCTCGATGAATTCGCAGTCATAAAAATATCGAAGCGAGATCGGTCTCTCCTCCAAAGATCGGTACGGTGCGGCCATAGTGCCCGGCTATTTACCCTAGGTGGGCAGAATCCACCCCTTATACCGGGTACCTGCGCGGGCCGGAGGGTCCGTATTCTGTACGGGTGAACTGGACCGTCGACGTACCGATCGATCGCCTGCCGGAGCTGCCGCCGCTCCCCGCAGAGCTGCGTAGGCGGCTGGACGATGCTCTGGCGCGTCCCGCGCTGCAGCAGCCGTCGTGGGATACGGAGCAGGCGGCGATGATGCGCACCGTGCTCGAGAGCGTCCCGCCGATCTGTGTGCCCGCCGAGGTGGAGGAGTTGCGCACGCAGCTCGCCGAGGTCGCACGCGGTGAAGCCTTCCTGATGCAGGGCGGTGACTGCGCGGAGACGTTCGCCGACAACACCGAACCGCACATCCGCGGCAATATCCGGACCCTGCTGCAGATGGCGGTCGTGCTCACCTACGGCGCCAGCCTGCCGGTGGTCAAGGTCGCGCGGATCGCGGGACAGTACGCGAAGCCGCGTTCGTCCGATACCGATGCGCTCGGCCTCAAGTCCTATCGCGGCGACATGGTGAACTCGCTGGTCGCCGATGCCAAGGTGCGTGAGCATGATCCGTCGCGGCTGGTGCGTGCCTACGCCAATGCCAGTGCGGCGATGAATCTGGTGCGCGCGCTGACCGGTGCGGGCATGGCGGATCTGCATCGGGTACACGACTGGAACCGCGATTTCGTGGCCAAGTCGCCCGCGGGTGCGCGCTATGAGGCGTTGGCCGAGGAGATCGACCGCGGCCTGGCCTTCATGACCGCCTGTCGGGTGAACGACCCCAGCCTGCAGTCGGCCCGCATCTACGCCAGCCACGAGGCGCTGGTGCTCGACTATGAGCGCGCCATGCTGCGCCTCGGCGAGAATCCGGCGGGCGAGCCGGTGCTCTACGACCTGTCCGCGCACTTCCTGTGGATCGGCGAGCGCACCCGTCAGCTCGACGGCGCGCATATCGCCTTTGCCGAACTGCTCGCCAATCCGATCGGCCTGAAGATCGGCCCGACCACCACGCCGGATCAGGCCGTGGAGTATGTCGAGCGGCTCGATCCCAATAATGAGCCGGGCCGGTTGACCATTGTTTCCCGCATGGGCAACACCAAGGTCCGCGACGTGCTGCCACCCATTATCGAGAAGGTGCAGGCGACCGGGCACCAGGTGATCTGGCAGTGCGACCCCATGCACGGCAATACCCACGAGGCCTCCACCGGCTACAAGACCCGGCACTTCGACCGGATCATCGATGAGGTGCAGGGCTTCTTCGAGGTGCACCATGCGCTGGGTACCCACCCCGGCGGTCTGCACATCGAGCTGACCGGCGAGGACGTCACCGAATGTCTCGGCGGCGCCCAGGACATCTCCGATATGGATCTGTCCGGTCGCTACGAGACGGCTTGTGATCCGCGGCTGAATACTCAGCAGTCGCTGGAGCTGGCCTTCCTGGTTGCCGAAATGCTGCGCTGAACACGGCTTTTCGATCGAGGGACAGCGGCGCCGCACCGAGTGTGCGGCGCCGCTGTCGTCTTCGGGGTGCGGGCTACCGCGGTCAGGGCAATGCGGTCAGGGCGACCGTTGCGCCCGCCTCGACATTGGCGCCCCCGCCGGGGTTCTGGCCGATCACCACGGAGCTGTCGGACTGGGTGAGCTGGCGCACCGTCACCTGCAGGCCGAGGGCCTGTAGTTTCGAGCGGGCGTCGCCGACGCTCTCGCCGACCAGCATGGGCACCTTCACGGCATTGGAGACGATCAAGGTGACGCCGTCACCGGACTGGATGGTGGTGCCCGCGGCAGGATCGGTGCCGATCACCTTATCCGCCTCGATGGTGCGATCGAACTGAGTTCTGGTCTCGCGCACCGTGATTCCGGCGGCGGTGAGCACCTTATTGGCTTCCTCGGTGGTCTTGCCGCGCACATCGGGCATCTTGACCGGCTGGGATCCCTTGCTGCGGTACACCTTCACCTGCGCGGCCAGCGGAAGTACCGTTCCCGGAGCCGGGTCTACCTTGGCCAAGGTGCCCTTGGGTGCCGAACTGCCGGTTTCGCCGGCGTCCACCGGTTGCAGTCCGGCATCGCGGATGAGCTGGTTGACCTTCGAAATCTCGTCGCCCGCTTTGATATCGGGCACCCGCGGTTTGCCACTGGAGATCAGCACGGCCACGGTCGAACCTTTGGTGACCTTGGATCCCGCCGAGGGGTCGGTGCCGACCACGCCGCCGACCGGAATGGTGTCGGAGGTCTTCTGTCGGAGCTCGGTGGCGAAGCCCGCGTTCTCCAGTGCGGTGACCGCGCTGGCCTGATCCTTCCCGGCCACTGATGGAACCGCCGAATAGCGGCCGAAGCCCAGGTACCAGCCGCCGATCCCGACCAGCAAGGTCAGGGTCGCCACGATGGCGACCCACAGCAGGACCGTGCGGCGCGATTTCACGCGGTCGTCCGCGAAGGGCGACGGCTGTGGCGATTGCGACGGCGGATACTGATCGCGCGGGCCGTAGGTGTTCGTCGGCGGCCCGTAGTTATCGGGCGGGCCGTAGTCGGGAACCCGGGGCCGTGGCGCGGTGACCACCTTGGTGTGCTGCATCGACTGCGGTGCGGGCGGTGCCATGGCCCTGGCCTGCTGCTGATTCGGCGCCGCGACCTGGTAGCTGGCGCTGAGATGTTCGGCCGAATCCTGCGGTGCTGGCACCCGATACGGCGGCAGATTCAGCGCGACGCCGATCGAATGCAGTTCGGCCGCCATCTCGTTCGCGTCGGCGAAGCGGTGCGCGGGTTCGCGGTTGGTGGCGCGCGCGATCAGCTCGTCGAACTCCGGCGGTATCCCGGCGATGAATTCGCTCGGGCTCGGCACATCGTTCTCGATGCGCTGATATGCCACCGATAGCGAGGTGTCGCCGGTGAACGGGACCTGCCCGGTGAGCAGTTCGAAGATCAGGATGCCGAAGGAGTAGACGTCGCTGCGGGAGTCGGCGGTACCCGTGGTCACCTGCTCGGGGGCCAGGTAGGCCGCGGTGCCGAGTATCACGCTCGCCGAGGTCGTCTTCGCGGCCGCGACGGCGCGCACCAGGCCGAAGTCGGCGATTTTGACCTCGCCGGAATCGGAGATCAGCACATTCTCCGGTTTGATATCGCGATGGATCAGCCCCGCCGAATGCGCGACGCCGATCGCGGCCAGTACCGGCTCGGCGACCGCGCGCACCGCGTGCGGTGGCATCGGACCGCGCTCACGCAGAAGTTCGCGCAGCGTGCCGCCCTCGACCAACTCCATGATCAGGAACGGATGTTCGCCGTCCACGCCCTGGTCGTAGACCGCGACCAGGGATGGATGCTTGAGCTTGGCGACCGCGCGCGCCTCGAATTCGAACCGGGACAGGAACTGCGGATCGGCGGCGAACTTCGGGTCCATCACCTTGATGGCGACCGGGCGGTCCAGTCGGGTGTCCACCCCGCGGAAGACCATCGACATCCCGCCCCGCGCGATCGGCGCGTCGATGCGGTAGCGCCCCTCCAGGATTTGCCCGATCAAGTGATGTCCTCCGGCTTTCACAAAGTTCTCACCCCTCGCTGCGTACGCGACAAGCGATCGACCGCCTCATGCGGCCCGCCCACGATGGTATCGGCGATCGCCGCCCGGGTGTCTCACGCCGTGCGGGGCGGGACCGTCTACCGTTATCCGCGTGAGTGCATTTCCTTGCAGTGCTGATGTTCTTCCTGAGTCGGTGGCGGTGATCCCGCTGCCCGAGGTGGCCGACAAACTCGGGCTCGTAGTGACCAGGGTGCATCAGATGCTGCGCGACCATCAGCTGCTCGCGGTGCGCCGCGATGGCGTAGCGGGTGTGCCCGAGCGATTCTTCGACGAAACCGGTGCGATCGTGAAGCCGCTGCCGGGCCTGATCACCGTCATGAAAGACGCCAAGTACACCGACGAGGAGATCCTGGAGTGGATCTTCACCGACGACGACAGCCTGCCGGGCAAGCCCGTCGACGCATTGCACGGCCCGCTGGCGCGCGAGGTACTGCGCCGCGCCGCAGCGGAGCCCTTCTGAATTTTTGGCCGCGCGGGCGCGGCGTGTTCGCGGCCCCCTGGTGTCTCGCGTCCGAGCCGTCGAGACTCGCTCCGTGGTGATCGCCTCGAGCGGGTCGCTCGGTGTCCGGGGTGCACCGTTCGGTGGCCGAGGTTCGTGCCTGCGTCGCATGCGCTTCGACGACTTGGACGCGAGACGGGCCGCGAACGGTCGCTCGTAAGACTCGCTCCGTGGGGAGGTGGCGTAGGGTCGGCGGTGATTCCGCGAGGTCAGAGCCGTGGGCGGCGCAATATTGCGGTGCCGAACTCGGCTGCGGCAACCCGCAGCCGACGGCGGCGGGGGACCACCGCGCGCCCCGCGAAGACCGCGTAATCGGCGTCTTCGATGCGTTCCAGGATGTCCGAGTAGAGGGTGCTGGCGGTGCGGATGGCGGGGCGGACTCGGGGGTCGAGCAGGTCGATGCCCGGGTTGGCGATGCGGTAGATGTCGCGGTTGATCGCGATCAGATGGGCCAGTGCGCGGCGCAGCCGTTGATCGGTGTGCCCGGTGCGGCGGCAGTGGGCCAGTAGGTCCGCGTCGACGCCGAAGGCGGCGAGTTCGTCCGCGGGGAGGTAGATGCGGCTGCGGTCCAGGTCCTCGGCGATATCACGCAGGAAGTTGGTGAGCTGGAATGCCTCGCCGAGCGCCGCGGCGGCGGGTTCGGCCTCGGCGACCGGCACGACCGTGCCGAGTACCGGCAGCAGCTGCAATCCGATCGCGGCCGCGGATCCGCGCATGTATTCGCGGAGGTCGGACATGGTGGCGTAGCTGGCGTGGAAGCGCGCGGTACCCGGCACATCCATGCGCATGGAGTCCAGGAAGGTCCAGAAGTGCTGGGGGGCAATGTCATAGCGTCGAATGGTGTCGGCCAGCGCGATCAGTACATCGGTGCGTTGGGCGGGTCCGTTGACTGCCCGCGCACCCTGCTCCAGCGCCACCCGGAGCTGTTTTTCGACCAGATCCAGTTCGCCCGCCGGGCCGTGCTCGGCGTCGAGCGTCGGGTGATCGACGATATCGTCGACGATCCGCGCGAACGCGTAGAGCGCGTGTACGGCGGGTCTTCGCCGTGCGGCGAGCAATCGGGTGGCCAGGAAGTACGTGCGGCCGTGCGCGGCGGCGATTCCGCGGCAGACGCGGTACGCCGCGGCCAGTTCCGCATCGCGCGCGATACCGGCGGCTAGCTCGACCTCGGTCATGACCGGGTGACGGCGACCGGATCGCTCTCCGGTGGGGTGGCGCGCAATCGCAGTGGGTCGACGGTCCGCAGCGACAGCGCCGCCACCACAGCGGCGAAGGTGGCCGCGGTGACATGCCAGAAGCTGTAGAGCCCGATGGAGCCGTCCGGCTGGAATACCAGCATCAACCAGGTGCACAGCCCGACCAGCACCATCAGCGTGGTGGTCGACAGGGCGAATCCGGCGGCCAGCGCCAGCGGCCAGGAGTAATACCAGGGCAGTGCGGCGGGCGAGAGGATGACGATGGCGACGAAGGCGATGAGGATGCCGAAGACCGCCTCGCGCTCGCTGTGCCGGAACCGCCACCAGGTCCAGGCCAGCACGGCGACCAGCGCCACCGCGCAGAGGGCACGGGTCACCACCAGGACCGGATCCATCGCGAACGGCGTCACCCAGCGCACCATATGCGCCATGATCGTCGGCAGCGAGAGCCAGTTGATGATCTTCTTCGAGCCGGACAGCGCGGTCAGCCAGCCGATGCCGACCCCGGCGATGGCCGATGCGGCCACGAAGACCGCCGCGAAGACGCTCAATCCGAGTCCGGCGATCTTGGCGAACATCAGCGCCGGATGCGGTACTTCCGCGCTCGGTCGCGCGGGTTCGGCCGTGTCCTCGACGTGCTCGGTGGCACCCGGTGACTGCGCGGCGCGTTGCAGCGCGCGGCGTTCGCGTTCGTGCAGCATCCAGATCCACACCAGGAACGGCAGCGCGACGCCCGCGGTCGCCTTGATGGCGACGCCGATCGCGACGACCACGATGCCGGCCACGTGATGGCGCTCGAGCACCAGCGCGATACCCGCGCACATCAGCCCGACCATGAGCATTTCGTTGTGCACGCCGCCGATGAGGTGGATCAGCACCAGCGGATTGAGCACCGCCAGCCACAGCGCGACGGTCGGCTTACCGCCGAGATGTTTGGTCAGATATGGCACCGCCCACATCATCAGCGCCAGCCCGGGCAGCATGACCAGCCGCAGCGCGATGGTGCCGGCGACCACGTTGTCGCCGGTGATCGCGGTGATGGCGCGGCCGAGCAGCAGGAAGATCGGGCCGTAGGGCGCGGTCGTCGCGGTCCAGACCGGGCTCACATTGTCCAGCAGCACACCGGGATTGGCGACCGGCGGGGATACGTAGGGATCGAAGCCGTCGCGCAGCAGCGCGCCCTGGGCCAGATACGAATACGCGTCGCGACTGAACATCGGCACCGCGAACAACAGCGGGAAGATCCAGATGCCGACGATCGCGCGCAGTTCGTTCAGTGTGACCCCGGCATCGGGCCGGTCACCGAATCCGATCGTGGTGCGGCCCAACCGCACCCACGCGGTGATCATCAGCAGCACCCCGACCCAGATGACCATGGTCGACAGCACGTAGCCGTGCCCGAAGCGCAGCCAGGACAGATGCATCGACTCGAGCAGCGGATCGCGTTTGCGGACGCTGCCGGCGCCGAATCCGCCGAAGGTGATCATCAGCGCGCCGAAGAAGCCGAGCAGCGCCGCGTGGCCCTCGGGGCTGCGGGCGAAATCCGCGGAGGTCCGCATCCAGGTGCGGAATCCGGGCTCGTGGGTGGGCAGGGTTGCGCGGTGCGCCGGAGCGCGGTGCGCCTCGGCTTCGGTCGCGGTGTTCGCGTCGTCGGTGGGGGCGGGAGCCGTCGTCTCAGGGGGATGCATGTGGTGTCGGTCCCCCCGGGGTGGTCGGCGGTCGCAACCGCTGGTGATCAGGTCGGCCGTTAGTTTATCGGCTTGCCGGGAACACTATCCCGCTGGTGCTCGGGGATTCATCCCGAGCGGGCCGGGCGGCACCGGTGATCCGGTTTGCCGCTAGTTTTCCGGACAGCAGCGTGGTCGGCACGCCGACACCCGGAGTGGTGCCACAACCAGCGATAACCACATTGTCGCTGTCGCCGGAGAAATTGCGTGGCCGAAACGGTCCGGTCTGCCGGAACAGATGTGCGGCGGAGAAGGGTGTGCCCGCCAACATGCCTTGGCCACGCCAGGTGCCGGGCGTGTCGAGGTGGTCGACGGTGAAATGTTCGGCGATGCCGTGATAGCCGCGCCCTTCCAGGACGTCGAGGAGTTCCCGCAGGTACGAGGGTCCGAGTCGGTCCCAGTCCAGCGGTGCGGCATCGAGGTTCGGGCAGGGGGCGAGCAGCGAGAACGGTTCGTATCGGCCGTCTTCGCGATCGATGTGGAGGGTCGGATCGGTGAGTGCGGGCCGGGTGAGCAGCAGCGATGGGTCGCTCATCAGACGACCCCGACCCGGCCGCGCCGCGATCTCGTCGAAGGTGCGATCCCAGGCGTCGCCGAAATCGATGGTGTGGTGGGCCTGGATCGGCCAGGTCGCCGCGACCGCCGCGGGGATGGTGCCGTGTGCGACGACGGCCGACGGGGCGGCGCGCAGTCGGCGGCGACGGCGCACGCCGAATTGGTCGAGTGAGCCGAGGTCGGCGGTGAGAACCACGGCGTCGCAGTCGAAGCCGCGGCCGTCGGCGGTATGGATCCTGCTGGCCCGGCGGTTCGCGTACTCGATGCCGGTGACCTCGGTGTTCAGCTCCAATATGCCGCCCGCCGCGGTGAAGGCGTCCGCAAGGGCGGCGGTAATGGCGCGCATACCGCCTTCGGGGAAGTAGACGCCGAGCGAGGTGTCCATATGCGGGATCGCACCGTAGACCGCCAGTGCCTTGGCGGGAGCCATACCCGCGTAGAGGGCCTGGAAGGTGAACAGCCGGGCCAGGCGCGGATCGCGCAGGAACCGGCCGACGCGCGGGCCGAGCCTGCCGAATCCGCCCAGGCGAACGAGTGCGGCGAGTGCGCGGCGTTTGGCCGGGTAGCGGACCATATCGAGCGGCGAATCGAAGTTCGTATCCATGAACTCGCCGAATTCGGCCTCGTAGATCCGCGCCAGCCAGGCCCGCAGCCGTCGGTAGCGCAGCGCCTCCTCATCGCCGCACACGCGAGCCACCTCGATCGCCATCGCCTCGGGATCGGCGAAGACCCGCAGCGTCGAGTCGTCGGCGAAGCGGGCGTGATAGCTGGGTGCGAGTTGGTGGATGCGCAGCGGCGGGGTGCAGGTTTCGCGGGTCTCGCCGACGGCCGCGAGTGCGTCGTCGATCAGCTCCGGCAGGGTGAGTACCGTTGCGCCGGAGTCGATTTCGTAGTCGGGGCCGCGATACAGCCCGACTCGGCCGCCCGGATGGTCGGCGCGCTCGAGCAGGGTAACGGTGTGCCCCGCCCCGGTCAGATACAGCGCCGCGGCGAGTCCGGAGAGGCCGGCGCCCACCACCACGACGCGATCGGTCGGTCCCACAACGGTTTTCATGGAAATCTCCTCGCGATTCGCCGCTAGTGCGTGCGACTCGTCGCGGCCAGGGCCATGGCGCGCAACCGCTCCTTGGCGGCGGGCGTCGCGGTACTGGATGTCAGTGCGGCCAGGCCCTGTTCGGTGAGTTCGGTGATGCGGCGCTCCACCTCGTCGACCGCGCCGAGGTCGGTGATCACCCCGCGCAGGTGCTCGACCTGGTCCGCGGTCAGATCGGTGCCGATGCTGGTGCGCAGCAGGGCGGCGGCGGCCGGGTCGGTGGCATCGGCCCGGTGCAGCGCCTCGGCGACCAGCACGGTGCGCTTGCCCTCGCGCAGGTCGTCGCCGGATGGCTTGCCGGTGACCGCGGGATCGCCGAAGACGCCGAGCAGATCGTCGCGCAACTGGAAGGCGATACCGATATCGGTGCCGAAGGTGCGGTAGGCCTCGATCAGCCGCGGATCGGCGTCCGCGAGGGCGGCACCCAGGTGCAGGGGGCGCTCCACCGTGTAGGCGGCCGTCTTGTACCGGTTGATGCGCAGCGCTGCCGTGACCGATTCGTCGCCCGCCGATTCGCCGTGGATATCGAGCAGTTGCCCGCCGAGCACCTCGGTGCGCATGAGCGCCCAGACCGGCGCGAACCGGGCGAGTCCGGCGGCGTCGAGTCCGGCGGCGTGCACCATGTCATCGGCCCAGGCCAGCGCCAGATCGCCGATCAGGATGGCGACGCTGGTGCCGAAGTGTTCGGAATCACCGGCCCAGCCGCGGTCGCGGTGGCGCTGTTCGAAGTCGACGTGCACGGTGGGGAAGCGGCGGCGGGTTCGCGACGAGTCGATGATGTCGTCGTGGATCAGCGCGCAGGCCTGCACCAATTCGAGTGCGGCAGCGGCGTTCAGGACCGCGGCGGCGGCCGGGCCGGTGGGGTCGCCGCCCGCGCCGAGCCAGCCGGTCCAGGCGAAGGCGGGTCTGGTCCGCTTGCCGCCGCGCAGCACGAAGAGCTCGAGCGCGTCCGCGGCCTGGACGAAGACCGGACCGAGCGGTTCGACGGCGGCGCGCCGGGTCAGGAAGAAGGCCCTGAGCGCGTCCTCCACCGCCACGACGAATCCGGGGGTGCCCGGCGTCGGCGGTAGGTTCGCGGGCGGGGTGCTCCGAGGCGTCTGGATACCGGTTCCGGCGGACAGGGGAGCCTCCAAGGTCGTGCGGGTGCTGGGCGCGCGGTGGAGCATGGCGCTATAGGTGCTTCGGTGCCGGGCGCGGGCGGTCGCGCGTGTCGCCCGGCGATGGCGAACGTGTCGCCTGGTCGCAGAATACGCGTTCGGTCACGACGACCCGACAGGGCCGTGACCGGCCACCACTACACTGGACCGGTGACTTTCGATAACGTGCGGGGACGTTCGACCCCTGGCCGACTGTCCCCGACGCCGCCGATCGTCTCTGGAACACCCTCGGTCGTACAGAGTCTGCGGACCCATTCGGGGGGTTCCGTGCCCTTCTCGGTGGAGTTCAATCCGCCGCGTGACGCCGCGGGCGAGGCGCGGCTGTGGCGGGCCGCGCGCACCTTCGAGCGCATGCATCCGGCCTTCGTCTCGATGACCTACGGTGCGGGCGGCAGCACCCGCGACCGCACCGTGCGGATCACCGGCGCACTGGCCCAGGAGACCACCCTGCTGCCGGTGGCGCATCTGACCGCCGTCGAACACAGCGTCGCGGAACTGCGCTCGCTGGTCGGCGCGTACGCCGATTCGGGTATCCGCAATATCCTGGTGCTGCGCGGTGACCCGCCCGGCGATCCGCTCGGTGAATGGCGCAAACATCCCGAGGGTGTCGCCTATGCCGAGGAGCTGGTCCGCATCGTCCGCGATCTCGGCGACTTCCATGTCGGCGTCGCCTCGTTCCCGCAGGGGCACCACCGCTCGCCGGATCTGGAGCACGACACCGCGTATCTGGCCGCGAAACTGCGTGCGGGCGCGGAGTATTCGATCACCCAGATGTTCTTCGACGTCGAACACTATCTGCGCCTGCGCGATCGCCTCGCGGCCTTCGATCCGATCGAGGGCGCGAAGCCGATCATCCCGGAGTTGATGCCGATCACGTCCCTGCGCACCGTCGCGCGGGCCGAGGAACTGTGCGGCCGTCCGCTGCCCGCTGCGGTCATCGAGCGTTTGCGCAGGGCCGCGGGCGACGGCCCGGAGGAGAACGCGGCCGCGGTCCGCGCGGTCGGCATCGAAATCGCGACGGAGATGGGCCAGCGGCTCATCGATGAGGGCGCACCGTGCCTGCACTTCATCACACTGAACTTCGCCAAGGCCACCGGTGAGGTCCTCACCAACCTCGGCTATGGCGTAACCGCCGCGCCCACTTCCTCCGCCTCCCCGAATCTTGTGCCGGTCGTGG
This sequence comes from Nocardia sp. CA-119907, assembly GCF_050955995.1. Classification (NCBI taxonomy): domain Bacteria; kingdom Bacillati; phylum Actinomycetota; class Actinomycetes; order Mycobacteriales; family Nocardiaceae; genus Nocardia; species Nocardia sp. CA-119907. The sequence goes on along the minus strand of NZ_CP192091.1, from coordinate 7,061,091 downwards.
GTGCCGCACCTGTGGCGTCGCGAGCCGACAGCTAGGTGGACGGTCGGGTGCTGGACGCGCCCGCGCCGTGTGCGACGAGGTGACCCGCCCGCCGTCGCGGGAACAGGTCGAGCAGGTGCTCGAGGTACTGCAAACCCCTGGGTTTCGGTACACGCCGGGAGATGTCGGCTTGGGCCGTCGTTCTGCGCCTGCGCGATCTCTAATACCTCGAGAACCCAGCATGGGCCAACGACCCGCCGCCACCCGACACAACGGACCGAGATGATCCCAACGCACGAACCTACCGAGTGGCCTTTATTCCCGCGCAGCGCCGTCCGGCCAGACGATCTCGACCGGCACACCACGCTCACGGGCAAGCTCGACCACCGTGCCGGTACCGCCCGGCTGACTTGCATCCCCATCCCATACCGCGACAAGACGCGTACACGATGACAGCATGGCTTCGTTCGCGGCTTCGTATGCCTGCCTGCCTGCGTCGTTGAAGTCCATCACGTGCACCTTCGACGCGCTGCTGAGCAGCTTGTCGAAGAGTTCGGCATGGTCCGGTTTGACCTTGCGCTCGCGGTAGTTCCGCGATGGCAGCACTACCTCGAGCGATCCGCCAGCATCGAGCACTGCCCGCGCGAACACCGAGTCGGCGCCGCGTGCAATGCAACTGACGCCAACCAGCTTGGAGACCGTGTCGCCCCCGAGGATCTTGCTGATCGCTTCGTACACGAGCGGCACGGTGGCCTCGGTAATGTTCATGTGCCCAGTTACCCCGATCCGCACCACTCAACTCCTCCTACGCCGTCGCAATCAGCAACGGTTTCATCCGACCACGAAGTTCGGCCACCCGGCCGACTTGCACGAACTGTTCTGTCGCCCGATAGACCTTGATCAGCTTCTTCTGAACGCGATCCGAGGCTGTTTTCCCGACCGCTTCAACCGCAGTCTCGCCGATCCGGCAGGCTTCTTCCACTTCGCCCTCGATGAGTCGCGCCTCGACCATTCCCAACTGGTCCAGCGCAGCACTGCGCCGCCGATTCGGACGGCGCAGCTCGATGGCCTGGCCGATCTGCTCCGCTGCCGCAGCCGCAAACACAGGCTCTCGCCGCGCCATCTCCAATAGCCGCCCGCCGACCGTTCCCACCAGCTCCGCAGCATCGAAGTAGTTGATCCAATACGGATCGGTGCTCGGGTCCGAAGAGGTGAGTGCTTCGTGGGCTCGGTCGCACGCTCGGCGAAACGCTGAGGGCCGACCCAACTTCCCGTATGCCCACGCCTCCCGGGTGTGCAGCATGGCGTGAACGGTCGCTGTGAGTCGGTTGCCGAAATGGTCCTGCGCGATGCGAATCAGCTCGAGCGCGTCAGTGGCTCGCTCCCGTTCTACACTCTCGCGCCGCGCATCTAGTCCGTAGTGATCCAGCGCTAGCAACTGGCGCGCCATACCGGCCAGCGCGTTTGCGCACAGCGCCGGGTCATCTGCTTCCTTGGCTGCCCGGACTGCGACAGCGTAGTACTGTTGCGCTTTGCTCTGGCGGCCGGAGTCCCACGACATCGTTGCGGCGGTTTCAGCCAGCAATGCCTTGGCCCTCGTCAGTCGCCGCTTGATCTCGGGCGGATGGGAATCGCGCAGCATCTCGTTTACCTCGCTGAGCTGACCAATGACGGCCTTGCGGCGCAGCCCACCGCCGAACTGGTCGTCCCACTCGCGGAAGATCCGAGCCGAGTTCTCGAGCTCGAGCGCCTCTTGGAGACCGACACCCACTGCGGTGATCCTCGGTGGGATCTCCTCCGAAGAGGAAAGCCACCGTTCCAGCGGCTCGAGAAGATGGGTGCCCACTACCACGCCGAGTAGGGCGCGGCCGACTTGGCGGCGATCCAAGAGAAGATCCTCCCTGATAAGGCCGTCTGCGACCGAGGTAGGTTCCCCGGTCCATGTACCGGGAACCCACTGGACGACAACGGATTCCGTCGAATACTCGGCAAGTTGGCTCTCAACTTCCGCCGCGAACCGGGCACGCTGCTCGGGTGTGGCGCGGGCGAGCATCGTGTCCAGGATCCCGGCGCACTTGTCGCCCAGAATGATTGCGTCGCCCAGGTGACGCCACTTTGTCACTGTGCTTTTCGCGATACCGGCCCGGTTCGCGAACCGAATCTGAGTGAGCCCCAACGCTTCCCGCAAAGCTGTGGCTTCGGCACCGGTCCATTTGACCTGCATACCCAACATTCGCCCCCTGCTGTGAGCGCGTATACCGCAAGTAGACCGAAGTAGACCGCCAGTTAGACCAGCGTAGACCGCGGCGACCTTCCGACATGCCTGAACAGGCGCGATGGTTTGTACAGCACCCGGCGCCGGGGCGATGCAGCCCATGCTCCCTCCCCCGTGGGAGCGCTCACCGATCTTGTGTCCCGCAAACAGGATTGGTGAGCCGATTTCCCCGGCGCCTGGTGCCCCCGACTGGAACAGCGCTGAGGGGTGTCACCCGTGCCAGCAGAACTCAAAGTCGCCATCGTCGTAGCGGCGGTCCTCGTCATGGTGGGGATCACAACCTACGCCCTAGTGCAGATATTCGGCCCGAGAGCAAGGCCCGAGAACGCGGTCCCTGCAAGCGAAATCCTGGAGCGCTTGAAGTCCGACCGCTCGACTTCTCACAGCGCTTTGGCGATCTCCCATACGGTGGAGGAAGCGGATGATGATGATCGCATCGGCTGGATCCAATTCGCCGACGGATCATGGGCCGCTGTCGATGGGGACGGAAATCCCGGCGACGAGTTCACCATCCCGGTCGACGAACTGCCCGCACTGCACGCCGATGTTGTAATCGCCGTCGAACCGGCATCCGTCGTCGACATCGAGGTCGCCCGGTGAGGCCCCCGATCGCCGAAATGCCCGGCCCCCACACGTATCAGCCCGGCCCGCACGACGCCGGGGTCCGCCGCTATTTCGGTCTCGGCCAGTTCGCACTACTGAGCAACGCCACCTACCAGCAGCTCCGCAAGTGGCGGCACAGCGCTGTGACGTGGGTGCCCTCACCGGACGTAGTAGTTGGAGACCACCCGGGCTGGTCCCTGGCGTGCATTCGCTCCTGGTCGCAGGGCGGCCCGCCCTTCGCCCGGCCACGCACCGTCATGTTTGCCGACCAAGCCGCTATGAGAGCGCGCTACCACGGCATGCCGACCAACACTCTGTGGGCGTGCATCGGCGACGGCACCATTCCCCGGCCGGTGGTCTGGATCGACGACCGTCCCGGCTGGCTGTCGTGACGCCGTGTCCGTCACAACACCCGTCCCCGGCTGTGCGTTGCCGGGGACGGTTCTGATCTCTCCCGTGGGGCACGGGAGCAGTAGGTAATGGAGGATTCCATGGGATTCAACGCGATTCGGGCAGCCGTCACAGTTGTCGCCATCAGCGCCGCATTACTCGGCGGGCTGACGCTCACCACCGCGCCGGTCGCGCAGGCCGCTGGCGGTGTCTGCACCTTCGCCTTCAACAAGAACCCGTACGTGCTGCACGAGGCTGTCGTCGTGGGCGGAATAGTGGAATGCAATCCCGCCCCTATCGCGTTCCGCATCGAGTTGCAGCTGTGGCATCGGTCGGGCACCAGCAACCCACAGCCGAAGGGGGAACCCGCCGTTTCCACGCAAATCCCCAACCCACACCTCAACGTCGCCGCGATGGCGTTGGACTGCGTACCCGGCGTGTGGCAGGGCCGGATCGTCATGCGAGCTACCTGGGACACCGGGACGGATGAGGGCCGCAACGCGACCGCGCCCACCTTCATCCAGTGCTAAGTTGGCCCCGATGAAGCTGCTCTATATCAGTAGCGGCCCTGCCACGTGGTCGAGTCGCTGGTTTCGGCATAGCCGAAGCCTTTACTACCGGTTTCGGCATGTCTCCCGCGAGCCCGGCTACACCGGTGAGAACCAGTGGAGTCCTCACCGCGAATACTGCGGTTGGGTCATCCGACCGGCCAGAGGATGGCGTCGGATCCGCTGGATAACCCCGCCCCTGCACTACACGCGCGCCATCCCCGCTGACGACATGTACGCCGTCGGCAGTTGGATGCTGGAGAAGCTGGAGAAGTAAGCCCGGTAACCTAATTCAGCGAATTCCGCCCCGCCTCCCGAATCGGAGGCGGGGCGCGTTGCTTGTCATACAGACCGGTTAGTCTGCGCTCGTGGCGATCAGTGAGGTAGACCTAGTCCATCTCGTCGAGGGCGGCGTCGACGTGTTCAAGGTGTTAGAGATCGGCGTCGACGTCGAACACTATCTGCGCCTGCGCGATCGCCTCGCGGCCTTCGATCCGATCGAGGGCGCGAAGCCGATCATCCCGGAGTTGATGCCGATCACGTCCCTGCGCACCGTCGCGCGGGCCGAGGAACTGTGCGGCCGTCCGCTGCCCGCTGCGGTCATCGAGCGTTTGCGCAGGGCCGCGGGCGACGGCCCGGAGGAGAACGCGGCCGCGGTCCGCGCGGTCGGCATCGAAATCGCGACGGAGATGGGCCAGCGGCTCATCGATGAGGGCGCACCGTGCCTGCACTTCATCACACTGAACTTCGCCAAGGCCACCGGTGAGGTCCTCACCAACCTCGGCTATGGCGTAACCGCCGCGCCCACTTCCTCCGCCTCCCCGAACCTTGTGCCGGTCGTGGGTGCCGCACCTGTGGCGTCGCGAGCCGACAGCTAGGTGGACGGTCGGGTGCCGGCTGGGCCCGACGAATTGTGCATGTGCGGGTATACCCGTGCCGCAGCCCCGGTGCTCGAGGACCAGGGCTGCGGCACCGGGTCAGGCGGCGCGCGCCGACCGTAAGCCCCAGGCATCGGCGAGGAGCCGATGGGATTCGAGGCGGTCCTCGTGGCGGTGGGTGACGCTGGTGACGAGGAGTTCGTCGGCCCCGGTGACTCGTTGCAGGGCCTGCAGGCGTTCCACGACGGTGCGCGGGCTGCCGACGAACTGGGTGGCGATGCGGTCGTCGACCAGACGGCGCTGTTCCGCGGTCAGCGGCGTGGCGGTGTCGGGATCGAGGAAGTCGGCCGCGCCGGTGCCGCTGCGGATGCTGTGCACCCAGTGGCCGTAGGTGGAGGCCAGATGCTGGGCGCGGGCGTCGTCGGCGGCGACGACCACATCCGCGGAGATCACCACATAGGGCTCGGCGAGATCGGCCGAGGGCCGGAAGGCCGCCCGGTAGGCAGCCACCGCGTCCAGCGCGGTGCCGGGGGAGACGTGGTAGGCCGCGGCGAACGGGAGGCCGAGTCTGCCTGCCAGTTCGGCGCTTTCGCTGGCCGAACTGCCGAACAGCCACAGCTCGACCTGTGCGCCCTCGCCCGGAACCGCGTGCAGCGCAATGCCTTCGGTGCTCCGGTAGGTGCCGTTGAGCAGTGCCCGCACCTCATCGACCTGGTCCGGGAAGTCCAGTGCCTGTGCGCCCTGCTGTTGCAGTGCGCCGAGTGCGGCGATGAACCTCGACTTATCGGTGATCCGACCCGGATCGAACGGCGGCGGAACCACCACGCCGTCGCGGACCTCGGTGCGACCGGTCACGGTATCGACGACCGGGTGACCACCCTTCTGGTGGGCGGTTTGTGCGCCGAATTGGGTGCGGCGATGTCCGGATCGGCCGAGGCCGAGATCGAGTCGGCCCGGATAGATGGCATCGATGGTGCCGAACGCCTCCACGATCGATGCCGAGGTGTGATGGCCGACCTGGACCGCCGCCGAGCCGACCCGAATGCGCGTGGTGGCCGCGGCGACCAGACCGATCAGCGTGATCGAGGACGAACTCGCCACCGAGACGAAGTGATGTTCGGCCAGCCAATAGCGGCGGTAGCCCCACTGTTCGGCGTGCTGGGCCAGATCGATCGTGTTGCGCAGGGCCTGCTGTGCGGTCGATCCGGCGCTGACCGGGGCGAGGTCGAGGATGGAAAGGGGGATCGTCATGCGGACCGTCCTAGGCGCGGATGCTGTTCTCCCGCTTCGATGGCCACCCGCAGCCGGTTCTCGACGGGGGCCAGCGGGCAGGTGGCGAAATCGGTGAAGGCGCACGGCAGATTGGCCGCTCGGTTGAAGTCGAGGCGTACGGTGCCGTCCGCATCGGGTGCTGCCACCGCGAGCGAGCGGGCCGCGGGATAGGTGGTGACACCGCTGGTGGCGTCGGTGAACAGCACTCGCAGACCGGTCGGCTCACCGAAGGCGATGAAGCGCTCGGTGGCCTCGCCGATGGTGAATTCGATGGTGCCCGAGGCGGTGTGGTGATGTTCGAGGCCGTCGACGACGGCGCCGGTGGTGATCGTGCGTGGCTCGTCGAACGGTTCGAAGCGCCCCTCGACCACCCAGCGCGGGTCGGGTGCGTAGGCGGGAATGCCCTCGAAGCTCAGCAGCGTCGGCGCGGCCGGATCGTGCACGCGCACGGCGTACCGGCCGGTGCGGCGGATCACCTCGAGCACCCGATTCTCGTGCAGCACACTGAGTCCCGGCGCGCCCTCGGCCGGTGCGATGATCTGCACGCCCGCGATACCGGTGCTCTCGAACTCCAGCCGGTCGGCGGGTTGGGCGGTGATGAACACCTTGTCGTCGGTGACCCACCAGGTGCCGGGCACATCCGGTAGGCGCTCGGGTTGGTCGGTGAGCCAATGCAATCCGGTCAGGCTCAGGAAGCCGAGCGGATCGCGCAGCTGATCCTCCCGTGCGGTGTGCCAATGCGCCCACTCGGTTTCGAAAAGACTGGTGATGCTGGTCGTCATGACGCGCTGGCTCCTTCGAGTATGCGATTGCGATGGGGATGGCGTAGGCCGAGGTGGTCGCGCAGGGTGGTGCCGGTGTATTCGGTCCGGAAACTGCCGCGCTCCTGCAGTTCCGGAATGACGCGGTCGACGAATTCGTCGAGTCCGCCGGGGGTGAGATGTGGGACGAGGATGAAGCCATCGCTGGCGTCGGCCTGCACATAGGTGTCGATCTGCTCGGCAACCGCGGTCGGGGTGCCGACGAACTGCTGCCGCGCGGTCACCTCGATGATCAGCTCGCGAATGCTGAGCTTGTCCGCCTCGGCCCTGGCCCGCCATTCCTCGGCGACCGCGCGCGGATCCTTGGCGTGACGCACCCGGCCGCGGGTGATGGTCACATCGGCCTCCGGTTCGATATCGGGCAGCGGACCGTCCGGGTCGTAGTCGGAAAGATCACGGCCCCAGACCTGTTCGAGGAAGGCGATGGCGGTCTGCGGGCCGACCTGCTGCCGGCGGATATGTCTGGCACGCTCTTCGGCCTCGGTCGCGGTATCGCCGAGTACGAAGGTCGCGGCGGGCAGGATCTTCAATTCCTCCGGCGTGCGACCGTATTTCGCGAGTCGGCCCTTGATATCGGCGTAGAAGCGCTGTCCCGCTTCGAGGGAGCCGTGTCCGGTGAAGATGGCGTCGGCGGTGGCGGCGCCGAATTCGCGACCGTCATCGGAATCGCCCGCCTGCAGTAGCACCGGATGTCCCTGCGGGCTCGGTGGCAGCGGGAATCGTCCGGCGATATCGAATTGGGTATTGCGGTAACGGGTTTCCGGGATTTCCCGGGCGAAGACGCCGGCCGTGCGGTCGACCACGAGTGAGTCGGTGGGCCAGCTGTCCCAGAGTGCGCGGGTCGCCTCGACGACCTCGGCGGCCCTGCGGTAGCGCAGGCTGTGCTCCAGATAGCCGCCGCGGCGGAAGTTTTCACCGGTGAACGCGTCGGAGGAGGTGACGACATTCCAGGCCGCCCGGCCACCGGAGAGGTGGTCGAGCGAGGCGCGGCCGAGACCGGCGAAGTCCAGGCTCTGGATCGCCTTGGCCAGGTGGAAGGGTTCGGTGTGGGTGACCGGTGCCTGGGGGAGCAGACCGATGCGATGGGTGGCGGCGGCGACCCGCGCGGCGATCGCGACCGCGTCGAGTACACCGCGTGTCACCTCGTGTCCGCCGGGCTGCGGGGCGAAGGAATCGGGCAGGAATACGGCGTCGATACCGGCCTTCTCGGCGGTTGCGATCGCATCGACCCAATAACCACCGGTGAACAGATCCTCCGCGCGGGAATCCGCGCGCCGCCACGACGCGGGATGTACGCCGGTTCCGTCGAGCTCGATGGCGAGCAAGAACTCGGTCATCAGTACCGTCCTTTCCAGTCGATGCGTGGCGCGGCAGCGGCTTCGTCGGCGCACGTCATCGGGCCGCCCCCGAGGCGTGCGGTGTGGGAATGGCCGACAGCAGTTCGCGGGTGTACTCGTGCTGTGGGTTGTCGAAAATATCGGCGGTGGAACCGGATTCGACGATGCGGCCGTGGCGCATCACCGCGACGCGGTCGCTGATGCGGCGCACGACGGCGAGGTCGTGGGAGATGAACAGATAGCTCAGTCCGAGTTCGGTTTGCAGACGGTCCAGCAGTTCCAGGATCTGGGCCTGCACCGAGGCGTCGAGCGCGGAGACCGGTTCGTCGAGCACCAGCAGATCGGGGTGCAGGGCGAGGGCGCGGGCGATGGCGACGCGTTGGCGTTGTCCGCCGGATAGTTCCGCGGGGCGGCGCAGCGCGAAGTGCTCCGGCAGCGCAACCTGGTCGAGCAGTTCGCGGACCCGCGCCTGCCTGGCCTTGCGGTCACCGACCGCATACGCCCGCAGTGGTTCCTCGATGATCGAGCCGATCCGCCAGCGCGGATCCAGTGAGCCGTAGGGATTCTGGTAGACCACCTGGAAGCGTTGGCGCAGCGCGCGCAGCCGCCCGCCCTTCACGGAGGTCAGATCGTGTCCGTCGAAGGTGACCGCGCCGCTGTCGGGTTCGGTGAGCCGCAGGGCGATTCGCGCGGTGGTCGACTTGCCGGAGCCGGACTCGCCGACCAGCGAGAGGGTTTCGCCGCGCCCGAGTTCGAATCCGACGCCCGCGACTGCGGTCACCGCATCACCGGCCTGTGCGCGAAAGCGCTTGTGCACATCGCGAACCGTCAGCAGCGGTGGACCGGCACTGACCCGCGATGTGCGGAAACCGTCGAACGGAGCCAGGCTGGGCGAGGCCGCGAGCAGCCGCTTCGTATACGGATGCCTGGGTTCGGCGAGCACCGTTGCCGTCGGACCGGTTTCGACGATCTCCCCGCCGCTGAGTACCACGAGGCGATCGGCCCGTTCGGCGGCGATCGCGAGATCGTGGGTGATCAGCAGCACCGCGGTGCCCCTGGCCGCGGTCTGTGCGGCGAGTTTGTCCAGCACCCGCCGCGCCACCGTGGCGTCGAGCGCGCTCGTCGGCTCATCGGCGATGACCAATTCCGGTCCGGCGATCAGCGCCGCCGCGATCAGTACCCGTTGCCGCTGGCCACCGGACAATTCGTGCGGATACTGCGCGGCCCGCAGTTCCGGTCGGTCCAGTCCGGCCTCGGCGAGCAGTTCGACTGCCTGCGCGGCCGCGTCGCGCCGATCGGCCAGCCCGTGGACCAGCAGCGATTCGGCGACCTGAGCACCGACGCGACGCACCGGATTGAGTGACAGCCCGGGATCCTGGGGCACGAATCCGATGCGCGCACCGCGAATGCGCCGCAGCGCGCGCTCGGATCCGGTGTCCACCTTCTCCCCGTCGAAAGTGACGGTTCCGCCGGTGATCTCGGCATTTGGTCCGAGCAGGCCGATCACCGATTGGGCGAGCGTCGACTTGCCGGAACCGGATTCGCCGACCAGTGCCACGACCTCGCCGCGGCCGACGGTGAGGGAAACGTCCGCCAGTGCGGTGACGGTGCCGCTGTCGGAGCGATAGCGAACGTACAGGCCCTCGATGCCGAGTAGGGCCGGCCGAGAGTCCGTGATGGTATCCGCTCCGTCCGCGACCTCGGCGGCTGTGCTGCGCTCACTCATGCGCGGTGACTCCTTCCTGCGGCGCGGCCGAGGCGTTGGGCCGAGAGAACGACGACGATGATCACCAGGCCGGGCAGGGTGGTCAGCCACCAGGCGGTGGCGAGAAAGTTGCGGCCCTCGGAGATCAGCGAGCCCCATTCGGGTGTCGGCGGTTTCGCGCCATAGCCGAGGAAGCTCAGTGCGGACACGGCCAGCACCGCCATGCCGAATTCCACCGCGGCCAAGGCGAGGACGGGCTGATAGGAGTTCGGCAGGACGTGGCGGGCGAGCACCGTGTACCAGCGAACGCCGCAGGCGTGTGCGGCCTCGACATAGGGTGCCTGGCGCACGCGCAGCACCTCCGAACGCATGACCCTGGCGAAGTTGGCGATCAGCGAAACACCCACCGCGACGGCCACGTTCCGGGTGCCGAAGCCGAGCGCGGTGACCAGGGCCAGCGATAGCAACAGCGACGGAATCGACAGCAGCACGTCGACGAATCGCATGATGACGGTGTCGACGATGCCGCCGATCGACCCGGACAGCAGTCCGAGAATCGAACCGGCGACCAGCGCGATGGCGACCGCCGAGAGGGTGGCGGTGAGCGAGAGCCCCGCGCCGTGCACCATCCGGGTGTACAGATCGCGCCCGAGATTGTCGGTGCCGAACCAGTGCTCGGCACTCGGCCCCTGGAACTTCTGTGCGGGTACGGCGGTCAGCGGGTCACCGCTGGCGAATACCGAAGGGAACAGCGCCCAACCGAGTGCCAGGGTTGCGACGGCACCCGACAGCACGACTACGGTCTTGCCGCGCAGCGACTTCCACCGCAACACAGGCCGCCGCAGCCCGGGTAGCGCGACGCGCCTCGGCTCATCGAGTACGTCAACCATGATCGGCCACCTGCTGTCGAAGGTCGTCGGCGAGCTGCCACCAGCCGAGCGCGAGGAGTACGGTGCTGTCGCGCACTGCGGTGGTTCGGTCGCGCAGCATGTGGCGAACGGATGCCTCAGGCATGCACGACCACCTCTTGCGCGGTATCGGTATCGGTGGCCTCGGAATCGGTTGTCACACTGCGGGAGCGCCCGGCTATGCGCGGATCGAGCAGCGGATACAGCAGGTCCACTGCCAGATTCACGGTGACGAATACGGTCGAGGTGAGCAGCACGATGCCCTGCACGACCGGAATGTCCTGGGCGAGTACCGAGGTCTGGGTGAGCCGCCCCACGCCCTGGCGGGCGAAGACGGTCTCGACCACTACCGAACCGGCGAGCATATTGCCGACCAGCACTCCGGCGATGGTGAAGGTGGGCACGCTGGCGGGTCGCAGCACATGTTTGCGCAGCACCCAGGAGCGCGAACCGCCCTTGGCCAGTGCCACATCGACGAACGGCTGCCGCCAGGTCGATTCGAGTCCGGCCGTCAGCACCTGCGCGATGACCGCGCCGATCGGGATCGCGAGGGTCAGCGCGGGCAGCACCGTGCCCTTGAAGCCGTGACCGCCGAATGCCGGGGCGAGGTGCCAGCGGAACGAGAACAGCTGCATCAAGAGCAGTCCCGTCCAGAATGTCGGCACCGAAACCCCGAGCGAGGGGACCGAACTCAGCGCGTTGCGCAACCACGGACGCCGGGTGTAGGTCGCCGCGAAGGCCAGGCCGACCCCGCCGATCACGGCGAACAGCAGGGCGAGTCCGGCCAATCCGAGGGTGTTGGGCACCGCGTCACCGAGTGCGCGGGTCACCGGCTGGCCGGTGCTGATGGAGTGGCCGAGGTCGCCGGTCGCCGCATTCGTCAGCGCGGTCCAGTACTGCTCCCACAGTGGGCGATCCAGTCCATAGCGCGCCTGCAGTTCGGCGATCGCGGCCTTATCGATCGGGGTGCCGGCACCGGCACCGTCGGCCGCGATGGAGACCGGATCGGCGGGCAGCAGGTACAGCACTACGAACGAGATGGTGAAGGCCGCCCACAGCACCCATATCGCCTGCAATACCCGCACGATCACATACCGAGCCATGACTACCGCCCGCTCAACCAGGTATCGAAGAACTGCAGCCGGGCCGAGGCCTCGAACTTCAGATCCCGCACGCTCTGCGCCGCGCCGATGGCCTGGGACAGTTCCACCGTCGGAATCCACAGCCCCGCGTCGAGCACCGCCTGTTGCGCGGTGCGGATCAGTGCGGTGCGGGCGGCGGCATCCGAGGCGCTGAGCTGACCGTCGAGCACGTCGTCGAGGGCCGGGATGCGTTCGCGGGCATTGAGATTGCGGCCGTCGACGCTGAACGAGGTGCGCAGGATGTCACCGTCGGCGCGGGTGGTGTTGTAGTAGGTGGCGTCGAAATCCTTGAGGTTCTGCCGGGCCGTGCTTTCCGGGCCCGACACCAGATCCAGCTTCAGCTCGACACCGATCTGGCGCAGCTGCTGCTGTACCAGCTCCAGAATGGCCTGGTTGCCCGCGAACGCCTGACTGAAGAGCACCGAGAAGGACAGGCGATCACCATTCTTCGTGCGAATGCCGTCACCGCCGGGCGTCCAGCCCGCCTGGTCGAGGATGCCGCGCGCCTTGGCCGGGTCATAGGCCAGCCGCGCCGAAAGATCCTGGTAGCCGGGCGTGCTGCTGGCCAATGTGCTGGTGGCGGGTTTGAACTGCGGACCGAGTACGGTGTCCACCAGTTGTTTCCGGTCGATCGCTGGCAGCAGTGCCTGGCGCACCGCCGCATCGCGCAGCGGGCCCCTGGTCACATTGGTCTGGAAGCCGAATGGCACACCGGGATTCGCGGTGCTCAGCACCCGACCGCTCGCGGCCTCGATCTGCGGCGCGTCCTGCGGCAGCGCGTCGCTGACCGCGTCGAGCTGGCCGGAGATGAGACTGCCGGTGCGGACACCGGATTCGGGCACGACCGTGAATTCGATCTTGTCGAGGTAGGCCTCGCCCTGATGGGCGAAGACCGCCGAACCCCAGTTGTACCCCGCGCGTTTGGCCAGGGTCGCCGAGGCATCCTGTCGCCAGGACGCATAGGTGAACGGGCCGCTGCCGATATTGTCGCCCAGGCAACGCTGATCGGCAGGCTTGGCCGTGGTGGCATCGCCTTGAATGCCGAGTTGAGCCGTCGAGGACGCCTGCAGGAACTGGGCATTGGGCTTGCTGAACTCGACCCGGGCCGTCAGCTTGTCGACCGCGGTCGTGCCGACATAGTTGGTGAGATAGCTGGAGCCGAGCGGTGTTTTCGCCGCGCCTAGCTTGATCACCGAATCGAAGGTGTTCCGCACCGAATCCGCGGTGAGCGGTGTGCCATCGCTGAAGGTGATGCCGTCGGCCAGGTGGAAGGTGAATAGCTTGGCGTCGGGTGAGATCTCCCAGCTCTTGGCCAGCCAGGGCTTGATCTCACCGGTCTTGGGATCCTGGTCGGTCAGCGAATCCACGATCTGACGGGTCACGTAGAGCGTCTGGTTGGTGCCGGCCTGTGCCGGATCCGAGCAGGTCGGCGCCTGGGAGAGGCCATAACGCAAGGTCCCGCCCGGCTTCGGCGGGCCCGCGTCAGCGCCGCCCGAGGCCGAATCACTGCCGCAGGCGGCCAGACTCGCGGCCGCGGTGACGGCGGCGGCCACGGCCGCGATGCGATGGCGGGGACGGATCACTGTGGTACTCCAGATGTTTCGGTGCGGACGAGTTCGCCGCGGGAATCGATGTCGTATTCGGTGCCGGGACGCCCGGCACCATGGCCGTTTGCGGCGGCGTCACGGTTGCTGGCCAGCGGCCTACTCGGAATGCGGCGGCGCAGTTCGGGCGCGACCTCGGCCTGGAAGAGTTCGAGACTGTCGCGATGTTCGGCCTCGGTGCGGCCGTCGCGCTCGGCGGACAGATGGATCACCTCGTGCCCGAAGGCCTCGTGCTGGCGGCCCACCTTGTCGATCACCTGCTCGGGACTGCCGACCAATGCCGAACTGCGTGCGACGAAATCGTCGAGGGTCTCGAAGACGATCGGCAGGCCGAGCTTGCGCGCCAGCGCCAGCCGCGCCTCGAAGATCGGGCGGTACACATCGAGGGCCTGCTGGGACGTGCGTGCCACGTGGAATCCGGCGGTACCCGCGCCGACCAGGGCGTCGGCCGGGTCGTGCCCGTAGTACTCCCAGCGCTCCCGATAGTGGCGCACCAGTTCGGCATACGGTTCGATCGGATTGGTGACATTGGCCGAGAACAGTGGGTCACCGTGGCGCGCGGCGAGTTCCACCGAATCGCGGCTGGTCGCGCTGCCGTGCCAGATCCGGATGCGCGGCTGCCACGGCCGCGGCAGGGCCTTGGCCTCGACCAATTCCGGACGGAACCGACCCGACCAGGTCACGCTGTCGCTGTCCCATAGCGCCCGAAACAGTTCGTAGCCTTCGCGATTGCGATCCCACTGGTCCTCGGTGGTGACGTGGTACAGCTTCGCCTGTGCCGCACCGTTGCCCTTGCCGATGATCAGTTCGAGGCGGCCGCCGGAGAGGTTGTCCAGAGTCGAGTAGTCCTCGAACGCGCGCACCGGATCCAGCAGACTCAGCGTGGTGACCGCGGTGAACAGGCTGAGCCGGGAGGTGACCGCCGCGATATGGGACAGGAGCACCGGCGGCGCGGCCGAGAGGAACGGATCCTCGTGCCGCTCACCGACGGCGAACCCGTCGTAGCCGAGTTCCTCGGCGAGACGAGCCTGGTCGATGACATTGGTGAGTCGCTCCCTGGTCCCAGGCAGCCGTCCGGTGCTCGGGTCGGGCACCCGGGTAACGAGGGTGAACAGCAGGAATTTCATCTGCGATCACGACTTCTTCGGTAGGCCGGGCGGATTGATCCGCGAGCTCGGCACGGTCTCGGTCTTCAGCCCCCACCGGTCGATGACCTGCTGGTAGGTGCCGGTCTGGATGGCGTTGTCGATGGCCTTGTTGATGGCGCCGATCAGACCGTTGTCCTTCTTGGTGAGCACACCGATTTCGCCTTGCAGCGTGTCACCGGCGCCGGAGAAGGTCGCGACGATCTTGGTCTGGTTCGCGGTGGTGCTGTGGTAGATCGCGGACGGATTGGGGCCGATGTAGCCGTCGAGGCGCTGCGAGGCCAGCGCCAGGTAGTAGTCGGTGACCTGCTGGAAGTAGGCGATATCGATCGCGGGCAGGCCCTCGGCGACGTTCTGCTCGTTCCACTTGACCAGCAGCTGCTCCTGATTGGTGCCGCTGCCGACGCCGATCCGCCTACCCGCCAGGCTCTTGCGATCCCTGTAGTCGAGCGTGCTCTGCTTGGGGATCTCCAGTGCGACGGTGTCATTGCGGTAGGTGGCGAAGTCGTATTTCTCCTTGCGCTCCTCGGTCACGGTGACGTTGGAGATGAACACATCCGCTTCGCCGGAGTCGACTCGCACGAAGTTCTGCGACCAATCGGCCACCTGCGCAACGAGTTTCAGACCGAGAATGTCGGCGATCAGTGCGGCGAAATCGACCTCGGACCCGACGATGGTCTTATCGTCGGTGGCGTAGAACCGCAGCGGGGGTGCCGCGCCGCCCGATCCGGTGACCACCAGCGTGCCGCGGTCGCGAATGGCCTGCGGCAGTTCGGCGGCGATGGCATCGACCTTGGGCGCGTGGATCCGGCCGGACTGGCCGGGGGACAGGTCGAAGGTGATCGAACCGGCGGGCTGCGCGGAGTTTTCCGCATCGGGGTCGGTGCCGCAGCCGGTGGCCAGCAACGCGACCGTGGCGGCCAGGCCGACCAGGGCGGAGAGCTTCATTGAATACCTGTTCATCGGGAGCGCGCACCGCGCTCAGCGGACTCGGGACAGAAATGCGCGGGTGCGCGGGTGCTGGGGGTTATCGAGTACGGCGGCGGGCGGGCCCTGTTCGACGATCACGCCGCCGTCGAGGAAGACGACGGTGTCGGCCACCTCACGGGCGAAACCGATTTCGTGGGTGACGATCACCAGCGCGGTGCCGCCGTCGGCGAGATCGCGGATCACGTCGAGGACTTCGCCGACGAGTTCCGGATCCAGTGCCGAGGTCGGTTCGTCGAACAGGATCACCGGCGGTCGCAGCGCCAACGCCCGGGCAATGGCCACCCGCTGCTGCTGTCCGCCGGACAGCCGACGCGGATAGGCGTCGGCCAGTTCGCCGATGCCGACACGGTCCAGCAGTTGCTCGGCCTCGCGCTCGACTTCCCGGCGCGGGCGGCCCTGTGCGGAAATCGGTGCGAGCGTGACATTGTCGAGCACCGTCAGATGCGGGAACAGGTTGAACTGCTGGAAGACGAAGCCGATATGCGAACGCTGTTTGCGCACCTCGCGATCCGACAGCGCGTGCAACCTATTGCGGCGCAGTCGATATCCGATCAGCTCGCCGTCGATGTGCACGGTGCCCGCGTCCAGCGACTCCAGATGGTTGATCACCCGCAGCAGCGTCGACTTGCCGGAGCCGGACGGGCCGATCACGGTGACCACCTCACCCGCCCGAACCGTCAGATCGATGCCGCGCAGAACTTCGGTGGTGCCGTAGGACTTTCGTACGCCGCGAACCGCTACCGCGGCGGCCCGGTCGACGCTGGTGTCGATCGTCTCGGTGACCGGCGCGCTCATCGGGTGGCTCCGCGCGGTGCGGCGGAACCGCTTTCGGCGATTTCACGCAGCTTGTGCCACACCTGCTGGATCGGAGTCGGTGGCGGTGTGCGGTGCGCGCCCTTGGCGTAGTGCCGTTCGATGTAGTACTGCGCCACCGAGAGAATCGTGGTCAGCACGATGTACCAGACCGTCGCGACCATGAGCAGCGGCACCACCCGGCCATTGCGTCCGTAGATCACCTGGACCTGGTAGAAGAGTTCCGCGATCGCCATTACCGAGACGATCGAGGTGCCCTTGAACAGGCTGATCACCTCATTGGTCGCATTCGGCAGGATCGAGCGCATCGCCTGCGGGACGATGACGGTGCGGAACTGTCGCAGCCGCGGAATCCCGAGCGCGGCGGCGGCTTCCAGCTGTCCGGGATCGACGGAGATGAAGCCGGCCCGGATGATCTCGGCCGAATACGCGGCCTGATGCAATGCGAGGCCGATGACCGCCGCGGTGAACCCGCTGATCACCCCGTTCACCTCGAAGGTGAGAAATCCAGGACCGAACGGGATGCCGAGCGACAGCGTTTTGTAGAGGTAGGCGATGTTGAACCAGAACAGCAGTTGCACGATCAGCGGAATCGAGCGGAACGCCCAGATATAGACCCACGAGATCACCCGCAGCACCGGATTATTCGACAACCGGGCGATTGCCAGTGCGGTGCCGATCAGGAATCCGAGTGCCGTACCCCACAGGGTCAGCTCCAGGGTGACCTTCAGCGCCGATAGCACCGACTTCGCGGTGAAGTACTTGGCGAAGGTCGACCAATCCCAGCCCGGATTGGTGACCAGTCCATGGACGAACTGCGCGAGCAGTACCAGCGCGACGGCGCTGATCACCCAGCGCCACGGATGCCAGGTCCTGGCGATCGGCGGTGCGCCGGTGGTGGTTACGGCAGTGCCGGGTGCACCCGATGCCGTGGCATCGGGTGTGTGGGCACCCGGTATCGGAACATCCGAGAGGGCATCGGATGCGACGGACGCGCTCATGATTTCGGTTCCTCCATCGTTCCCGGCGGAAGCACCCGCACCCGGTGACCGGGGGGTTGCTGCGACGTCGACGAGCCAGGTCTCTCGGTCGCTCTGGATGGTGTGTCCGACGCCGAGCACGGGTCGGTCGGTCTAGCCGAAATATCATGCGAAGCAGGCGAAGTCCGGCACAAGGGTACGAATCAGCGTGAGCGCAGATCTTGTCCGAACGGTTGTGAACAGGGATTATCGACCGGGTCGTGCGGTGGATCGCGAGGCTTCGGGTGTAGTCCCTCCGGCGTATTTCGCCTGGAGGGGGTACCCCGCGTGCCATCGTGACGGTCGGGTGGGTTGCGCGACGCGACGGCGTTGCCGGTCGAAATCAGCCCGGTTCTGTTGGTTTGCTGGAGTACTCTCTGACCTCATTCGTGCCCGACGATGAGGAGGTTCACGTGACCCTGCTGCGCCGTCTGACCACGCTTACCGCCATCGCGACCGGTGCGGCTGCGCTGACGCTGGCCGCCCCCGGCCTCGCCGCCGCGGTACCGGCGCCGATACCCGGACCCGCAATCCCGGCGGCGACCCCGCCGTCCGTCCAAGCCGCACCCGGAGATGCGTTCGGTGCTTACCAAGCCACTGTCGAGGCGCTGCGCGCTGTGGGCATCGACCCGTTCCTGTACCCGGCGGCCGCGGCGTTCTGCTCCAGCGGCAACTCCCTCGGCCTGGTCCCCGCCGTCGCGGGTGCTGTCCCGGGGCCGTGGCCCAAGACCACCGTGGCCATTCCTGGACTGGACCTTTCCGCGGTCAAGACGGGCCAAACCCTGTTCACCTTCATGCCCTACGGCGTAGCCACCGACAGCACGAACGTCTCCGGCATGAACGTCGCCTGGCTGAATCTGGCCAATGGCCGCAGCGGCGTCACCGCCATGGGCCCGCTCTCCGACGTCGTCCGAACCATGGTGCCCGCCGAAATCCCCGCCGAAATACGACCACTCGCCGAACGCGCCTTCGAGAACTTCTTCGCCACATTCCCCACCGGCGGCATCCGCGCCGTCCCCGTCGACACCGGTTCCGGCACCGTCCTGGCCGCGGTGTTCGGCACCGTCGACAACGCCGGCAAGCCCTGCTTCTTCCTGCCGACCGTCGGCATCACCTCGGTGCGCTGAGCCCGGCGAACATCCGAGGTCGCCAGGCCGCGCCGCTGGACCCTGGCCCGGATGTGGCGTCAGCTGATTTCGGGCATGCGGCTGCCTGGTTCCGGGGTTGATCAGGATCCGGTGGAACTGATGGCGGGGTCTCTGTCGGGCATTACCGCCATGGATTCGGCCTGATCTTGATCAGTGGGTGGTGTCGAGGTGGCGGGATTTCCAGGTCAGGGTGTTCGCGCGATGGGCTCGGCGCGAGCGGGACCACAGGCGGAGATAGGCGGCGATGGAGACCGGGTGTGCCAGGGCGGCAAGGATATCGGCGCGGGTAAGGGCGCCGCTTTCCAATGAGCGGGCGAGTAGGCGACTGGTGACCGCGGCGGTGTAGCCGAGGAGACCGGTGGCCCGCAGCCGGCCGCGACCGGCGACGGCGGCCAGCGGCGGTATCCAATAGGCCAGTGCCGCAATGGCTCCCACGGCCGCGCCGCCGGCGGTCGTGCCGCCGTAGGCCGACCACAGCCAGCGGGTATAGCCCGCCTCGAGTTCGGTCGCGTCCCGGTACATGCGGGTGCGCGCGGCGCGACCCGCCGTGACCACCGCGGTGCGGCGACCGGAACGGCGCAGGGCGCGAGCGATATCCAGATCCTCGGTGGGGCTGGCGGCCACCGCCGCGTGACCGCCGATGGCGAAATAGGCGGTGGCATCGAAAACGAGGAATTGGCCGCAGGCGACCGCTGTCGATGGTCTGCGGCTCCGATTGGCGATCCCGATCGGCAGGCTCGCCGCCCACGACCAGCACAGCAGCGGCTGTACCAGCGCTTCGGCAACCGATTCGGCAACCTGATACGGCCAGGGCGATAACAATGCGGCCCGACTCCGCCGCAATTCGGCGACCGCCGCGGCGATCGCGCGCGGGGCCACCCGCACATCGGCATCGAGGAAGATCAGCACCGCCGCATCCGCCCGCTCGGCCAGCCGGGCACAGGCCGCGGCCTTCCCGGTCCACCCCGGTGCGGGTTCGGCCTCGGATCGAATCACCGTGAATCGCCGATCACCCGCGATCGCCTCCGCGGCCGCCGCTTCGGTCCCGTCGCTGGACGCGTCGTCGAGAATCAGCACCCGCAGCCGTGGCACCCCCACCTGACCCCGCAGATCATCGATCAGCTCGGGCAGCCGCCGCGCCTCGTCGCGCGCCGGAATACAGATCGTCACGGGTTCGAGAACCGGCGTCGGCACAATCGGCAGCGTGCGCACCGTCACCCGATTGAACAGCGCGATCCCACAACCGATCAGCGCGATTGCCGCACCATACGGCGTCGCGACCGCCAAGCCCTGCCGCAGCGTCTTCGCTTCCGTCACGGCATCGCCTCCCCGGCGCGTCGAATGACGCCGTCGTCGGGCCGATTATGCGCGCGCCACGTACTCGCGTTTCGTATCGACGCGATCCACGCGTCCGGCGGCGTCATGAATCTCGCCCCGTGTGCGCTCGTCACGGTCACAATCGTGCCGCCGTGGCGCTCGGCATCGACGGGTGTCGGCGTTCCGCATCGAAACAATTGGGGTGCGAGGTGGGAATTCAGCGGCGTACGAGCGAACGCCAGAGGCTGCTCATGGAGAAACTGAATTCGGGGGCGCCGGGAGGTGCGGGGTTTCGGTTCATGTAGGCGATGGCGGCGACAATCGCCGCGACGGCGAGGGTGATGCCGCCGACGATGCCGGCCCAGCCCGCGAAGGAGCGGGTATTCGGATCGGCGTAGCTGACTTCGGCGCGCAGCGTGGAGACATCGCCGGCCGGCAGTTTCCAGGAGACGGTGGAGTCGTCCTCGCGGTTGCCATTGGTTTTGGCGACGCGGGCCGGGAAGGCCACCGTGAACTGCACGTCCGAGCCGTGCGGCGGAACGGATTTCAGGTCGACCCGGCCGTTGAGGCTGACCAGGTCGCCGGTGCGTTGGAACGACAGATTGAACATGCCCTGGGTCTGATCGGAGAGTCCGCCGAGCTGGCCGACCTCACCGAAGGACAGATCCTCGAAGAACACCTTGCTGCCGACATAGCCGTCCTGGCTGTACGGCTCGACCCGCACCTTGGCGGCCAGCGAGTCGGGCGCCTTCAGCTGCGGGCCCTTGTCATTGGCGTCCGCGGGCACGACCGCGGCCACGATCCGACCGGAGACCCGGTCATTGGACGACACACCCATCGAAACCTGCACCCGTAGGCAGCCCGCGAGCATGGGCACCAGCATTGCGGCCAGCAGTACTGCCGCCGCTACCCGCACCCCGGGCCGGGGTGAACGTAGAACCGGGGCATCGGGGATCGCGGTGAGAGGACTCGGCTGCACGGCTCACATCGTGCCAGGCCCACGCCCCCGATTGCCACGCGACGGGCGGAACGCGGGTCGGCCGAAGCTTCCGGCCGATGGCGTCCGCACCGTTTCATTCCCCCGAGCCCTGATCAACCGCACCAGCAGCGGCACACCGAGCACTCCCAGCCCGACACATCCGTACCATGCCGAATACGGCAGATCGAGGAACACCGCATGCGCGAGCGTCGAGCCGAGCCACGTCCACAGAAATACCACTACCGGCACCAGCGCCTCGGTCGGAATCGGAAACCAGCGCCCTGTGCCGGCCTCTCGCACCCCCACAGTGCGCGTCCCCGCCACGCGAGCCAACGCGGTCAGTAGCCCCGCCATCACCAGCGCCACCGCGAACCAACCCAGATAGTTCGTATACGGAATCGCATCGAGTCCGGGCAAACCCCAACCGGTGGCACACCAACTCCACTGACCATCCGCCACCATCTGCGGATCCAGGAACAGATCCCAACCCACCGCGCCGACCGCCGTCAGCGCAATCCGCCCGGCCGTCCGGCTGGTCAGCAGTCCGGCCACGACCCACACCGGGTACAGCCCGCCCGTCCAGGCCAGCGCGACCACCAGCGGCACCCCTGCCACCGCTGGCCCCAACCTGCCGTCGGCATAGTCATAGCAGCCGAATGGGAATCCCGTTGCGGTACCGATGATCTCGGCGAGCAGTCCGAGCCCGGAGACGATCACCAGAAATCCCGCGGCATACCGAAACCCGCGCGTCGCCGCCGCGTGCACCAATGCCGTCCCCGCTGAAAGCAGTACAACCACAACGGTCACCCGATCGCGAGCGACGCCCGAGGACAGCGGATAACCGATCTGCACGAGCACCAGCAGCACCGCGAAACCCGCAGGCACAAGCAATCGTGGCGTCCATTGCGCGGACGCCCGCAAACGCGGAATCCGGAGCGCACTGGGTCGGCTCTCATCGAAGCGGCGCACACCAGAATCCGCGCCGGACACCCGGTGGGTGATCTCCGAATTCGCCGGGCCGGGCACCTGCACTTCGGGGTGCTCGATCGGCTCCGGTGCGCTGGGCTCGGTCATCGCCTGCGCAGCAAGGGAAACCGGTTACGGCGTCGATCATGCAGCACCAACCGCGCCGCACTGCGCCCACTGGCTCCGGACACCCCACCACCCGGATGCGTCGAGGCCCCGGTCAGATACAACCCCGGCGCCCCTGGCACCCGCTGCCCGGACAATTCCGGCAGCGGCCGCCACAGCATCATCTGATCCAGGGACATCTCCACGTGCATCACATTCCCGCCGCGCAGCCCCAGCTCGCGCTCCAGATCGACGGGCGTCTGCACGTGCCGCCGCAGCACACTCGCCGCGAAACCCGGCGCATAGGAATCGACTTCGGCGATAATCCGATCGGCCTCCGGCTCGGCGTGCGCGGCCCAGTCGCTCCCGTCGGCCAGCTCGTAGGGGTGCCACTGCGCCCAGAGCGAGAGCTGATGTTCACCGGCGGGGGCGATGCTCGGGTCCAGCGCGCTGAAGCTCATCGCGAGTACCACCGGGCGCGGCGGCAGATCCCCCGCCGACGCCGCACCGTGCGCCCGGCGCAGCTGCCGCCGATCCGATACGAGAAACTGCAGGCCGTTGGCGGATTCGGCGGTCGAGCATCCGGGGTAGCGCGGCAGCGCGCTGGTCGCGAGTCGCACCACCATGCCGATGCCGGGACCGACCCGGATCCGCCGTTGCCAATCGTCGAGCACCGCACCGTCGAATCCGCCGTCCCGCAGCAGATCCAGCGTGGTCAGCACGTGCGTGCCCGCGATTACGGTATCCGCGTCCAGATTTCGGCCCGAGGCGGTCGAAACCCGCCAACCCGTACCGACCTGGCGCAGGGCCGTGACCGCATCGCCGATCGACACCACGCCACCGTCGGCACGCAACCGTGCGACCAATGCCGCTGTCAGCGCCCCACTTCCGCCCACGGCCCGGCCCGGCGGCAGTGTATGCATCAGCGCGGCGAATCCGACCATCGGCGCGGTCCCCGGTTCCGACATCGGCGGCCCGGACTGCGCCCCGAACCAGGCCAGCGACGCCTTGAGCCGCTCGTCGTCGAAATAGGCGTCCAGCAGTGCATCCCCGGTCTGCAGGAACTCCCGCGACAGCGCACTCCCGCCATCGCGCGCGTCGAGCCCCCAGAACGAGCGCAGCAGCCTGCCCGGCGTCGGCGTGCCGCCGAACGCGCGCATCACCCGCGCCGAGCGCGGCCCCCAGATCTCGACGAAGCGCCGATACGCCGCCGCGTCCCGCGCACCGCAGACCTCCGCGATTCCCGCGCAGGTGCGATCGAGATCGCGATGAAATACGATCGGCGCGCCGCCATCCGGTCCGGCGGGCGTGAAACCCCAGGGATCACAGTCGATATAGCGCAGCCCGAAGCGCGACAGCCGCAATTCCTCGATGATCCCGGTATGGCGCACCATGATGTGCGCCGACGAGCCGCGATCGACCAGATGGCCGGGAAAGCGTTCGACCGTCGATACCGCGCCGCCGAGCACCTCGTCGCGTTCGAGCACCGTCACCTGCTCACCGGCGCGGGCCAGATAGCACGCGGCGACGAGTGCGTTGTGGCCCGAGCCGACCACCACGACAGTCACAGCGGCAGCCGCCGCCCGAGGATCGCGAACGGTCTGGTATCTCCCGCGAAGACGAAATTCCGGATCACATCGGTGAATCCGAGTCGCCGATACAGCCGCCAGGCGCGATTGGCCTCGCGCTCCACCTCCGGTGTGGACAGCAGCACCGCGCTCTCGGTGCGATTCGCGAGCAGTCGCGTCAGCAGCGCACCGCCGATGCCCCGGCCCTGCGCCGAGGGGTGCACATGCAGTTCGGTCAATTCGAAATAGTCCGAAAGCAGTTCGCGCGTAGAGTGTTCCGGCCAGCCCGAGCGCCGCATTCCGCTGTGCACCTGCTGATGCCACCACTGGTGGGCGGCGCCGTGATAGCCGTAGGCGATGGCCACGAGCGGCGCGGTCCGCAGGTCGATCTGCCCGGAATCATCGGGGACGACGGCGGCGACGGCCTGCCAGCCGGGCCGGGTGGTGTGTTCGGTCCACATCGGCGCGCGATGGTGTTCGGTGCCGTGCGGATATTGCATCGCCGCGACGTACACCGCCAGCGCATCGTGCAGCCGGGAGCGTAGCGCCGTGATCGGGAGATCGATGACGACGGGTGCGTTGGCGGGGGTGTGTTTGGGCTTGACGGCGGTCATGGCTCTCGTCGGTCCGCGGAAAGTTGTCGGTGGGTGTCCCTATATTCAATCTCAATTCAAACGTTCGAATACCTGTTCGATCCGCGCGGTGCTGGGAACTCGGCGTTCGCGCCCCACGATAGGCCAGGTGAGCGGCGTTGAACGACTCTGAACGAACTCGGAGGGACGGCTGATGTCTGGTCGGATCGAACACCGGGGGCAACCCGGCAAGGCGGGCAAGCTGCTGCAGCGGGCGGACGGCCTCCTGATGCAGGCGGCGGGGGAGCGCGACCCGCGCGAACGTTTTCGGACCGCGTATCTCGCCGCATTGCGCGGTGCCGGTGCGGTGCTCGCGTATACCGGGGCGGACGCCGCGCCGCGGGCGCGCTCGCGCAACGCCTGGGTGCTGCTGCAGCGCGCCGCGCCCGAATTCGTCATGTGGGCCGACTACTTCAGTGCCCGTTCGGAGATCAGGGCGGCGCTGGAGGCTGGGTTGGATCGCAATATCGATGATCAGCAGGCCGACGAGTTCTATTCGCGGGTGGGCGCATTCCTGCACGACGTCGAAGATCTGCTGAACACCGGTGCTCGTTTGCGTCCCGCGCCGGGGTGGTCGGGCGGTATGACCGCTTAGTTATCGGCGAGTAGGTGGTACGGCACTGATCGAACTCGTATCATTGGTGGCAGATAGCCGACCTTGGCTATCTGTCGCCTACCCGGAGGCGACAGCCACGTCCTAGTGCCGGGGGAGGTACCGTGCCACTCTCCGAGCACGAGCAGCGCATGCTCGAACAGATCGAGAGCGCGCTCTATGCTGAGGATCCGAAGTTCGCGTCGTCCGTCCGCGGCGGACGCCTTCGCTCGACCTCGAGTCGCCGCAGACTCCAGGCCGCGGCCCTGTTCGTCCTTGGTCTGTTTCTACTGGTCGCTGGGATCGCCGCTCCGGTGAAGCTCGGCGACTTTCCGATCATCAGCCTGATCGGATTCATCGTGATGTTCGCCGCAGGCGTGCTGTTGCTGCTCGGCAGCTCCAAGGGCATCGCCAAGGGCGACCGGTCGGGCAATGCCCAATCCGGTGGCGCGAGCGGCGGATCGAGCGGACGTGGGCGACAGCGCAAGTCCGGTGGTTTCTCCGAACGCATGGAGGATCGGTTCCGGCGCCGCTTCGATCAGGAGTAGCGCGCTCGTAGCCGACATCTACATATCGAACGCGCCGCCGCACCGAAAAGGTGCGGCGGCGCGTTCTCATGCGTGAGCCACCCGGCTGCTGGATGATCCCCGCGGGCGGTTCCCCACAACGCCCCACGATCTTCCCCCACCATGCCCCACCATCCGCCCGTGCGGTGGTCCATGATCGGCCGAAATGGGGTGCACCAGGGCGTTTGCTGGTTGTTGTCGGGCGATCGTCTCGCCGTGTGGCGCGTGTCGCCAGAACACGGAAAAAGTTCTCCACCACCGTGATAGCTGGGATGACCTGCGCAATCGACGACGCGGGGAGCCAGATCACCCTGAGTTTCGATTGAAAGTGGGGGAAAGTGGGGTAATGTGGAGCGCGCACTAGAGGAAGGGCATACATCCGAGGTGATCGTGCTCCCCGCGCGGCGGGGTTCATCCAGGAGGTAGCGGGATGTTTCTCGGTACCTACACACCTCGGTTGGATGACAAGGGGCGACTGACGTTGCCTGCGAAGTTTCGAGACGATCTGGCGGGAGGGTTGATGGTCACGAAGGGTCAGGACCACAGCCTTGCCGTATATCCCAAGGAAGAGTTCACCGCGCTCGCTAGGCGAGCCGCGGCGGCGTCTCGAAGTAATCCGCAGGCGCGCGCGTTCGTCCGGGCACTCGCGGCCGGAACGGATGAACAGCGTCCGGACGCCCAAGGCCGGATCGTGTTGTCGGCCGATCATCGTCGCTACGCGAACCTTTCGCGGGACTGCGTGGTGATCGGATCGGTCGACTTCCTCGAAATATGGGATAAGCAGGCGTGGGAGTCCTACCTCGCCGAGCACGAGGAGGACTACGCCGAAGCGAGAGACGAGTCGCTGGGCGGCATCTTCTAGCCCTGAGCGAACGAGTGCCACGCGGCCTCTGCCCGGACGCGCGGACCCTGACGTACTTCCCCGACGCCAGGTGCCGAGGCTCCGGTCAGAGACCACGCGGCATTCGTATTTTCCAAAGCAGCTGTCTAACAAGGCGACCCGTGAGCGGGCGTAACGAGTGACCCATTGGCACCGCTCGGTGCGCGACGACGCGAGGCACGATTCCGGGAGGACGAGGTGAACCGTGAACAGGACGGCCCTCGCCATGTTCCGGTTCTGCTCCAGCGGGCCGACGCGTTGCTCGGCCCGGCTTTGTCCGAACCCGGTGCCGTCTATGTAGACGCGACACTGGGTTTGGGTGGCCACGCCGAACATTTCCTACGGACGTATCCGAACATTCGTCTCATCGGACTCGACCGTGACACCCACGCGCTGGCGCTGGCGGGGGCACGACTGGCCCCGTTCGCGGATCGAATCACCTTGGTGCACATCCGATATGACGGAATCGCCGCCGCGCTGACGCAGGCCGGACTGCCGACCACCGGTTCGGTGAGCGCCATCCTGATGGATCTCGGTGTCTCCTCGATGCAGCTCGACGAGGCCGAGCGCGGATTCGCCTACTCCGTCGACGCGCCGCTGGATATGCGGATGGACCCGACCACCGGCATCACCGCCGCGGATGTGCTCAATACCTACAGCCACGGCGATTTGGCGCGCGTACTGAAAACCTATGGCGAGGAACGCTTCGCGGGCAAGATCGCCGCCGAGGTGGTGCGCCGTCGGCAGCAGAAGCCGTTCACCACCAGTGCTGAACTCGTCGAATTGCTCTACGCGACAATTCCGGCCGCGACCAGGCGGACCGGCGGTCATCCGGCCAAGCGGACCTTCCAGGCGCTGCGGGTGGAGGTCAACGGCGAATTGGATTCGCTGCGGGCCGCATTGCCCGCCGCGCTCGACTCGCTGCGGGTCGGCGGCCGGATCGTGATCATGTCGTATCAGTCGCTCGAGGATCGGGTGGTCAAACAGGAGTTGTCGGCGCGCACCACGTCACGGACGCCGGTCGACCTGCCGGTCGAATTGCCCGGTATGGGACCGGAATTCAGGTTGCTGACCCGCGGGGCCGAGAAGGCGACGGAACAAGAGATCGAAGAGAACCCGAGGGCGGCTCCCGTGCGCATGCGCGCGGCGGAGCGAATCGAGGAGGGGACAGCATGAGCGTGCGCACGCGTACCGCCGAGGCGCCGGGCCGGATCGCCCGCCGGGTTCAGGCCGCGGAGCGGGTGAAATCGGGTGCCGCACAACGCGCCTACGCCAAGCGCCGAATGCGTGCGGAACACTCGGGGGAGCACCAGGACCTGCCGAAGCAGCGCGCCTCGGCGATGGCCGCGCGAATTCCGTTCGTGGCGGCCATCATTGCGATGCTCGGCTGCGGTCTCGCGCTCACCCTGCTGCTCACCACCCGCTCGGCGGAGGACAGCTATCAGCTCGGCGACGCCAGGGCGACCAACCGCAAGCTGGCCGACGAACGGGCGGCACTGCAGCGGGAGGTGGAGGCCGCCGATTCCGCGCCCGAACTCGCCGCGCGGGCCCGCGAACTCGGCATGATCCCGGCCAAGGATCCGGCCCGCTTGGTGGTCGGAGCGGACGGCGGCGTGACGGTGATCGGCAAGCCGACGCCCGCCCAGGGCGCGCCGGTGCCGCCGCTGAACCCCTCGCCGAGCGCGCCCACCACCACGCCGGTAAATAACGCGCAGGCGCGCGGCGAGCGAGTTATTCCGGTGACGATCACGCCGCCGCCGACCGCCCAGCCGAGCGCCGGTCAGCCCGCGAACGCCGGTCAGCCCGCGAACGCCGGTCAGCCCGCGAACGCCGGTCAAGCGAATAGCGTTGCCGTACAGGGGAGTCCGCAGCCGAGTCCGACACCGGCGAGTGCACTGCCGACGCCGAGTCCGCTCGCGCAGGCCCCGGTGGAAACGCCGCAGCCGGTGGCACCTCAGGCGGAAGCGGTGCAACCCGAACCACTCGCCCCGGACGGGGGCGCTAGGTGAGCATGCGCCAGACCCGGCCCGCGTCGCGCCAGCGCCGCGGGCCCGCGGCGTCCACGGCGGGATCATCGCGGGCGACCGGTGCGGCCAGACCACGGACGGCCACGGTCGACCGGCCGCTGCGCCTGCGCCTCGGTGTCGGTCGGGTGATCATGCTGGTCGCGTTGGCGGTCGTGGCACTCCAATTGCTCTGGGTGCAGAGTATTTCCGCGCCGAGCCTGTCCGGGCAGGCGGCCGACCAGCGCACCACCCGCAAGATCGATACGGCCACTCGCGGCCCGATCACCGACCGCAATGGCAAGTCCCTCGCCTTCACGCTGAGCGCGCAGGCCCTGAACTTCCAGCCGGTGGTGGTGCGCAAGCAACTCGCCGACGCGAAGGCCAAATCGGCCAAGGCACCGGATCCGGAGGAGCGACTGAAGGCCATCGCCAAGACCATCCACGACAGACTCGGCAAGGACGCGCCCGCCGAATCCGCGCTGCTCGACAAGATGAAGAGCGATACCCCGTTCGTCTATCTCGCCCGCAATGTCGATCCGCGCATCGCCTCCGATATCACCGTGCTCTATCCCGAAGTGGGCGCCGAACGCCAGGATGTGCGCGAATATCCGGGCGGATCACTGGCCGCCAATGTGCTCGGCACCACCGGCTGGGACGGACACGGCCAGATGGGGTTGGAATCGTCACTGGACTCGCTGCTGGCGGGCACCGACGGCTCGCACACCTACGACCGCGGATCCGATGGCGCGGTCATCCCCGGCAGCTGGCGCGATAAGCAGCCCGCGGTGAACGGCTACGGCGTCGAGTTGACCCTGGATTCGGATCTGCAGTACTACGTCCAGCAGCAGGTCCAGCAGGCCAAGGAGATGTCCGGTGCGAATGCCGCCTCGGCCGTCGTACTCGACGCGAAGACCGGTCAGGTGCTGGCGATGTCGAACGACAACACTTTCAACCCCGCACTGGGATCCCAGCATTGGGGCAATGCCGAGATGCAGAACCCCTCGGTGCAGGATCCGTTCGAACCCGGCTCGGTCAACAAGATCGTGACCGCGGCCGCGGCCATCGAATACGGATTGACCAACCCGGATGAGGTGCTGCAGGTTCCGGGTGAGATCCAGATGGCGGGGGCCACCGTGCACGACGCCTGGGAGCACACCACCGCGTCGTATACCACCACCGGCATATTCGGTAAGTCCTCCAATGTCGGCACGCTGATGCTGGCGCAGCGGGTCGGTGAGGACCGGTTCGCGGATATGGTCAACCGGTTCGGTCTCGGTCAGCGCACCGGTGTCGGGCTGCCGGGCGAGAGCCCGGGGCAGGTACCGGCGCGCGACCAGTGGTCCGGCGGCACCTTCGCGAATCTGCCCATCGGACAGGGCCTTTCGATGACCACCCTGCAGATGACCGGGATGTACCAGGCCATCGCCAATGGCGGCGTGCGGATTCCGCCGCGCATCGTCAAGGCCAAGACCGCGCCGGACGGCACCCGCACCGAGGAGCCGCAGCCCGAGGGGGTGCGGGTGGTCAGCGAGCACACCGCGGCGACGCTGCGCACCATGTTCCAGGCGGTCGTGCAGCGCGATCCGATGGGTGTGCAGATGGGCACCGGCGCGCCGGCGGCGATCGATGGCTATCAGGTGGCGGGTAAGACCGGCACCGCGCAGAAGGTGGACCCGAGCTGCCGCTGCTACTCGACGTCGTCGTTCTACATCACCTTCGCCGGTATGGCGCCCGCGGACAATCCGCGCTACGTCATCGGCCTGATGCTCGACGCACCGATTCGCAGCTCCGACGGCAGTGGCGGCGGGTCGGTGGCACCCCTGTTCCACAACATCGCCTCCTGGGCGTTGCAGCGTGACCGGATCCCGCCCTCGCCCGAGCCTTCCCGACGATTCGTTCTGCAGGCTTCATAAGATTGGAGCCACGTTGTCCGGCCGTGCGCCGACGTCGGTAACCTGACTCGACGTTCCCTGTCTTCCCATTGATCAACTCAGTCCGATCCGTGCCGATTCCCGAGAGGAGCCTTGTGCCCGCCCAGTCCAGCCAGCACGCGCTCCGGCCGACCAACCCGAGGTCGACGTCGTTGTCCACCGTGCTGGCACTGACCGGTGCCAGCTCATCGCGCGCGGATCTCACGCAGATCCAGGTCACCGGCATCGAGCAGCGCTCGAACGCGGTGCTGCCGGGTGATCTGTTCGCCGCGCTGCCCGGCGCGCAGTCGCACGGGGCCCGGTTCGCGCGCGACGCCGTCGAGCGGGGCGCGGTCGCGGTGTTCACCGACCCGGCGGGTGCCGAACTGATCGGTGACATCGATGTACCGGTGCTGGTCCGCGAGCAGCCGAGGTCGGTGCTCGGCGAGCTGTCGGGCGCGCTCTACGGCAATCCGTCGCAGCGGCTGCGCATCGTCGGCATTACCGGTACCTCCGGCAAGACCACCACCGCATATCTGGTGGAGGCCGGATTGGCGGCCGCTGGCCTGTCCACCGCGCTGATCGGCACCATCGAGACCAGAATCGGCGGCCGCCGGGTGCCGAGCGCGTTGACCACGCCCGAGGCGCCGCAGCTGCACGCGATATTCGCGCTGATGGTCGAGCAGGGTGTGGACGCGGTGGTGATGGAGGTCTCCAGCCACGCGCTCGCGCTGGGCCGGGTGGACGGGGTGCGCTTCACGGTGGGCGCGTTCACCAATCTCTCGCAGGACCATCTGGACTTCCACGCCGACTTCGAGGACTACTTCGCCGCCAAGCGCAGGCTTTTCGAACCGGCGTCGCCGGTCGCCGCGCGCACCGCTGTCATCTGCGTCGACGATGAGTGGGGGCAGCGCCTGGCCGCCGACCTCGCCGACCCGATCACCGTATCCACCATCGGATCCGGCACCTGGCAGCTCACCGGCGAGGTATCCGCGCACGGCGGCGAGCAGGAGTTCAGCGCCGCCGGACCCGAGACGAATGTCGATGTGCGCCTGCGACTTCCGGGCCGGTACAACATCGCCAACGGACTGCTGGCGGTCGCGGTGTGCGCGGCCGCGGGAGCCGATCCCGCCGTCGCGGCGCCCGCCCTGGCCACCGTCGACGTGCCGGGCCGGATGCAGCGGGTCGAGCGGGGGCAGGATTTCCTGGCGATCGTCGACTACGCGCACAAACCCGCCGCGGTGGAGTCGGTGATCGCCACGCTGCGCGAGCATCTCACCGCGGATACCGGCGGTCGGTTGGCCGTGGTCGTCGGTGCGGGTGGTGACCGGGATGCGGGCAAGCGAGCGCTGATGGGTGCCGCCGGTGCGCGTGGCGCCGATCTGCTGATCATCACCGATGACAATCCGCGCACCGAGGATCCGGCGGCGATCCGTGCCGCATTGCGTGCGGGCGCGCTCGCGGTTGCGCAGGCCGAACGCGGCGAGGTGCGCGAAATCGGGGACCGGGCCGCGGCCATCGCGGCCGCCGTCGACTGGGCTCGTCCCGGTGATGTGGTGCTGGTGGCGGGCAAGGGCCATGAGGCAGGGCAGGAGATCCAGGGTGTGAAGCATCCGTTCGACGACCGCGAGGTGCTCGCGGCGGCATTGGAACGACGGGAGCGGGGCCTGCGTGGCGACCAGCCGACGCAGGACGGCAACACTGAGCAGAGTCCGCAGGGGTCGGACGCGGAGGACTTGACGGTTTCATGATCGAGATGACACTGCGGGAGATCGCGGCGGTCGTCGGCGGCACGCTGCACGATGCCCCCGACCCGGAGGTGACGGTAACGGGTTCGGTCGAATTCGATTCGCGCCGAATCGGTTCCGGTGATCTGTTCCTGGCCCTGCCCGGCGAGCACGCCGACGGCCACGACTACGCGAAGACGGCGATCGATGCCGGTGCGGTCGCGGTGCTCGCGGCTCGTCCGGTGGGCGTGCCGGCCATCGTGGTGACCCCGAGTCCGGGTACTGTGCCCGCGAAATCCGTTGCGCTGGCTGGTGATTCGGATGGGTCGGGGGCCGCGGTGCTGGCCGCGCTCGCTACGCTCGCCCGGGTGAGTGTCGAACGTCTTTCCGCCGCCGAGGGCGGCCGATCGGACACGGCCGCCGGCGGACTCACCGTGGTCGGGGTCACCGGCTCCTCGGGCAAGACCTCGACCAAGGATCTGCTCGCGGCCGTGCTCGCGCCGCTGGGCCCGGTCGTCGCCCCACCCGGATCGTTCAACAATGAACTCGGTCACCCGTGGACCGCGCTGCGCGCCGATGCCGACACCCGCTTCCTGGTGCTGGAACTGTCCGCACGCGGCCCGGGACATATCGCCGCGCTCGCGCGGGTCGCACCGCCGAAGATCGGCGTTGTGCTCAATGTCGGCACCGCCCATCTCGGCGAATTCGGCAGCCGCGAGGCCATTGCGCAGACCAAGGGCGAACTCGTCGAGGCGCTGCCGCCGAACGGACTCGCTGTGCTCAATGCCGACGATCCGCAGGTGGCCGCGATGGCCGCGCGCACGAATGCCCGTGTGGTGACGGTCGGGCAGGCGACGAACGCCGAGATCCGGGCCACCGACGTCCAACTGGACGCCGAGGCCCGCGCGGGTTTCACGCTGCACACCGGCAAGGGCAGCATTGCGGTGCAATTGGCCGTACACGGCGAACACCAGGTCGGCAACGCACTGGCCGCGGCCGCGGTCGCGCTCGAATGCGGCGCCGACCTCGAGACCGTCGCGCGGGCACTGTCCGGTGCGCACGCCGCATCGGCACGCCGCATGGATGTGCGGACCACCGCCGACGGCATCACCGTGGTCAACGACTCCTATAACGCCAATCCGGATTCGGTGCGCGCCGCCTTGAAGGCCCTGGTGAGCATGTCCCGCGCGGGTGACACCCCGCGCCGCAGCTGGGCCGTGCTCGGCGAAATGGGTGAACTGGGCGAGGAATCCGTTATCGAACACGACCGGATCGGCCGCCTCGCGGTGCGTCTTGATGTCTCCCGGCTGATCGTGGTCGGCACCGGAAGGCCATCCCACGCGATGCATCAGGGTGCGGTAATGGAAGGCTCGTGGGGCGAGGAGTCGATCCTCGTGCCCGATATCGGCGCGGCCATCGCGCTGCTCGACAGTGAGGTCGAGTCGGGTGATGTGGTGCTGGTCAAAGCATCCAAGGCGGTCGGCCTCTGGAAGGTCGCCGAACATCTGACCGGCGCGGAGCGTGCGGGAACTAGGGGTAGCACGGAGGCTCTCGGATGAGGCAGATTCTGTTCGCGGCGGGGATCGCGCTGGCGGTCTCCATCCTGCTGACGCCGCTGTTGATACGGATCTTCGCCAGGCAGGGTTTCGGCCAGGAGATCCGGGTCGACGGTCCGGCCAGTCATCAGGCCAAGCGCGGCACCCCGACCATGGGTGGTGTGGCCATCCTGGTCGGCATGTGGGCCGGCTACCTCGGCTCACATCTGATCGGTATCGGCTATGACGCCGACGGGCCGTCCGCATCGGGCATTCTGGTGCTCGGGCTGACCACCGCACTCGGTGTGGTCGGCTTCCTCGACGACTTCATCAAACTGCGCAAGCAGCGCAATCTGGGGCTGTCGGCCGCAGGCAAGTACGTCGGTCAGATCAGCGCCGCGGTCCTTTTCGGGATCCTCGCATTGCAGTTCCGCGGCGGCAACGGGTTGACTCCGGCGAGTAAGCACCTGTCCTATGTCCGTGATATCCCCACGGTGTCGATGGGCGTGATCATCTTCCTGTGCTGGGTCTGTCTGCTGGTCGTGGCCTGGTCGAATGCGGTGAACCTGACCGACGGCCTGGACGGTCTGGCCGCGGGCTCGATGAGCCTGGTGCTCGGCGCCTACGTGATCATCACGTTCTGGCAGTACCGCAATGCCTGCGCGACGATTCCGGAGGCGGGCTGCTACAACGTGCGCGATCCGCTGGATCTGGCGCTGGTGTGTGCCTCGGCCGCCGCCGCGTGTGTCGGCTTCCTGTGGTGGAATGCCGCACCGGCCAAGATCTTCATGGGCGATACCGGTTCGCTGGCCCTGGGCGGCATGCTCGCGGGACTCTCGATCACCACGCGAACGGAATTGCTGATGGTCGTGATCGGCGCGCTGTTCGTCGCCGAGACCGCCTCGGTGGTGCTGCAGGTCGCGGTGTACCGCACAACCCGCAACCGGCTATTCAAGATGGCGCCGTTCCATCATCACTTCGAACTCAGCAAATGGGCCGAGACTACGGTGATCATCCGGTTCTGGCTACTGGCGGCCATGGCGTCGGCGGTCGGACTCGGCCTGTTCTATAGCGAATATCTCTCAGCGGTCGGGTGAAGTAGCGATGGTCGAACATTCTCCGAGGGCCCTGCGAACACCGGGGCCCATGCTCGAATTCCTGCGCGGCCGTGAGGTTCTGGTGGCCGGATGGGGCGTCTCGGGTCGCTCGCTGATCGAACCGCTGCGCGATATCGGCGCGCACCCGGTGGTCACCGACGGCGGCGCGGCCGCGTTGGCCGAGGCGGCCGGGCTCGGCCTCGACATCGCGACCTGTACCGAACTGGAATCCGCGGACTGGAGCCGGTTCGCGCTGGTCATCACCAGTCCGGGGTGGCGCCCGGACTCACCGGTGCTCGCCGCGGCGGTGACCGAGGGCACCCCGGTCTGGGGCGACGTCGAATTCGCCTGGTGGGTCGATCAGGCCAGAATCTACGGTCCGGTCCGCAAATGGCTGGTGGTGACCGGCACCAATGGCAAGACCACCACCACCGCGATGGTGCATTCGATCCTGCGCGCGGCGGGTATCGCCAGTGTCGCCTGCGGCAATATCGGGCTACCGATCCTGGACGCGTTGCGGCGCAATCCCGGTCCGCAGGTGCTCGCGGTCGAACTGTCCTCATTCCAATTGCATTGGGCGCCTTCGGTGCGGCCCGAGGCCGGCGTGGTACTGAATGTGGCCGAGGACCATCTGGATTGGCACGGCGGCCTCGATGCCTATGCCGCCGCCAAGTCCAGAGCACTGTACGGCCGCGTCGGCGTTGTCGGACTCGATGATCCGGTGGCCGCCTCGCTGGCCCGGCGCAGTAAGGCGCGCCGGACGGTCGGCTTCCGGATCGGCGTGCCCGCCGATGGCGAACTCGGTGTCGTGGACGGCAAACTGCTCGACCGCGCCTTCACCAAGGCCGCGATCCTCGCCGAAGTCGGCGATATCAGCCCCAAGGGCCCCGCCGGTGTCGCCAACGCGCTCGCGGCCGCGGCGCTGACCAGGGCCATCGATATCGCACCGCAGTTCGTGCGGGAAGGCCTCATCGAGCACAAGGTCGGTCCGCATCGCGCCGCATTCGTGCGTGAGCTGGCCGGGGTCGAATTCATCGACGATTCCAAGGCCACCAACCCGCATGCCGCACGCGCATCGATTCTGGGCCACCCGCAGGTGATCTGGATCGCCGGTGGGCAATTGAAGGGCGCCTCGGTCGAGGATCTGGTCGAGGAGGTCGCCGACCGGCTCGGCGCCGTCGTGCTGCTCGGCGCCGACGCGCCGGTAATCGCGGCCGCATTGGCGCGACACGCGCCCGAGGTCCCGGTCATCGAGGTCCGCGCGGGAGACCATGCAGGCATGGGTGACGCTGGGATCGATGAGGCCGCGAGCGCCGACGCCATCATGGCGCGTGCCGTTCGCGCTGCGGCCGGACTCGCCCGGCGCGGCGACACCGTGCTGCTGGCCCCGGCCGCGGCCTCCTTGGATATGTTCACCGACTACACCCACCGCGGGCGCAGCTTCGCCGCCGCGGTGGCCGCCCTGGAAGACGGTGACATCGGGCGGCAACTATGACCGAGAACCCGCGGCGGAGACGGCAGCCGAGCGTGACCACGGAGGGATCCGGGAGCGCCGCCGATCGGACACCGCGGCGGAATCGGCTGGCGGCCACCAAATTCGGCGCCTGGCTGGCGCGCCCGCTCGCGTCCTTCCATCTCGTCGTCACGATCGCGACGCTGCTCACCGTGCTCGGCTTGGTCATGGTGCTCTCGGCGTCGAGCGTCGAGGCGTATGTCGATGGTGGCTCGGCGTATTCGCTGTTCATCCAGCAGGCCATGTTCGCCGCGATCGGTGCGGTGCTGTTCTATCTGGCGCTGCGGATTTCGCTGCGACGGCTGCGGCAGTGGTCGTTTCCGCTGTTCGCGATCTCGGTGCTGGCGCTGGTGCTGGTCCTGATCCCGGGCATCGGCTCCCAGGTGCAGGGCGCGCGGCGCTGGTTCTTCCTCGGCCCGATCTCGGTGCAGCCCTCGGAGATCGTGAAGGTGACCCTGGTGGTGTGGGGTGCGCATCTGCTCGCCTCGCGCCGCTCCGAACAGGCGAGCCTCAAGGAGATCCTGGTGCCACTGGTACCAGCCGGTCTGCTGGTGTGCCTGCTCGTCGTGCTGGAGCCGAATCTGTCGACCACGATCGCGCTCGGCATCGTGCTTGCCGCGCTGCTGTGGTTCGGCGGGCTGCCGGTGCGGCTGTTCATCACCATCGCGATCTCGGGCGTCATCGCCGCGGGTGTACTCGCGCTGTCCGCAGGCTATCGCTCGGACCGCATGCGCGCGTTCTTCAATCCGGGCGACGATCCGCAGGGCATCAATTACCAAGCGCGCCAGGCGTTGTACTCACTGGCCGATGGCGGCATCTGGGGCCGTGGTCTCGGGCAGAGCCGGGCCAAATGGCAATACCTGCCGAACGCGCACAACGACTTCATCTTCGCCATCATCGGCGAGGAACTCGGTTTCCTCGGCTGCGCACTGGTTTTGGGGCTGTTCGCGCTGTTCGTCTACACCGGCCTGCGCATCGCCAGCCGCTCGGCCGATCCGTTCCTGCGGCTGCTCACCGCGACCGCGACGACCTGGATAACCGGTCAGGCGCTGATCAATATCGGCTATGTGGTCAACTTGCTCCCGGTGACCGGCCTGCAGCTGCCGCTGGTCTCGGCGGGCGGCTCGTCGCTGGCGATCACGCTGTTCATGTTCGGCATCATCGCCAATGCGGCCAGACATGAACCCGAGGCGATCGCGGCGCTGCAGGCCGGACAGGACGGCCGATTCAGCCGACTGCTGCGGCTGCCCAAGCCGGAGGTGTACTCACCGGCCAAGGCGGACGCGGCGCGGGCGCGCACGGCCGCGGCCAAGGCCAAGGCCGCCGAACAACGGGCACGGGCCGAGCGGGCCAAGGCCGAGCGGGCGCGGGCGGCACTGCCGCCGAGCCGACGGCCGCAAGCCGACCCGGGCCGGCGCCGCGCGCCGGAGAGCCGGGGGACGAGTTCCCTGCGGGCGACCAGGGCGTGGGAGCCGAGCTATCCGATAAACCATGCGAGAGATCGGGGAAGATCCAGGTGAGTGACCCACTGTCGGTGATCGTCGCTGGCGGTGGCACCGCGGGCCATATCGAGCCCGCGCTGGCCGTCGCCGACGCGCTGAAGCGACTCGACGATTCGATCCGGGTCACCGCACTCGGCACCGAACGCGGACTCGAGACCAAACTGGTGCCCGAGCGCGGCTATCCGCTCGAGTTGATCCCGCCGGTTCCGTTGCCGCGCAAGCCGACCGCGGATCTGCTGCGCCTGCCCGGCCGGGTGCGCGCCTCGGTGGCCAGGACCAGGGCTGTCATCGATGAGGTCGGGGCCGATGTGATCGTCGGCTTCGGCGGCTATGTCGCGCTGCCCGCCTACCTCGCGGCGGGTCGAGGCTTATCGGGGCGCAGGCGCGTGGTGCCGGTGGTGGTGCACGAGGCGAATGCCAAGGCGGGCATCGCCAATAAGGTCGGCGCCAGGCGCGCCACCAGAGTGCTTGCCGCCGTACCCGATTCCGGACTCGCCAACGCCGAGGTCATCGGCATTCCGGTGCGCGGCTCCATCACCGCACTGGATCGGGCCGCGCTGCGGGCCGAGGCCCGCGCGCACTTCGGCCTGCCCGCCGAGGGGCCGGTGCTGCTGGTCTTCGGCGGATCCCAGGGCGCGGTGTCATTGAACAAAGCGGTCTCCGGCGCGGCACCGGAGCTGGCCGCGGCGGGTGTTTCGGTGCTGCACGCGCACGGCCCCAAGAACACCCTCGAAGTGCGGGAATCGGGTGAGGGTGGGGCGTGCTATCGCGCCGTGCCGTATGTTTCCCGGATGGACTTGGCCTATGCCGCCGCGGACGCGGTCGTCTGCCGTTCCGGCGCGATGACCGTTGCCGAGGTGTCGGCGGTCGGCCTGCCCGCGTTCTATGTACCGCTGCCACACGGCAACGGTGAGCAGGAACTCAATGCCAGGCCGATCGTCCGCCAGGGGGGTGGCAGAATCGTCCCCGATGCCGAGCTGACCCCGAAATACGTGATCGACGAGGTGATACCGCTGCTGACCGACCGCGCACGGCTGATCCAGATGGGCCTGTCCGCCGCAGGCGCCGGGCATCGCGATGCCGCCGACGAGCTGGCGCGCATTGTCGTGGAGGTGAGCGGCCGGTGACCACGGGTGCCGATGCCACCGAATCCGGGGCGATCGAGTCCGGGACCGCCGACGAGGCGCGCTCGGCCTTGCCGCCCGAATTGGCGCGTGTGCACATGGTCGGGATCGGCGGAGCCGGAATGTCCGGAATCGCCCGCATCCTGCTCTCGCGCGGCGGCTCGGTCTCCGGTTCGGACGCCAAGGAGAGCCGTGGCGTGCTCGCATTGCGGGCCCGCGGCGCCCAGGTGCGCATCGGTCACGACGCCAGCGCCCTCGATCTGCTGCCCGGCGGCCCGACCGCGGTGGTCACCACCTACGCCGCCATCCCGAAGACCAACCCCGAACTGGTCGAGGCGAACCGGCGCGATATCCCGGTGCTGCTGCGCCCCGCCGTGCTCGCATCCCTGATGCAGGGGCACCGAACCCTGCTGGTCTCCGGTACGCACGGCAAGACCTCCACCACCTCGATGCTGATCGTGTCGTTGCAGCACTGCGGATTCGATCCGTCCTTCGCCGTCGGCGGTGAACTCAACGAGGCGGGTACCAATGCGCACCACGGCACCGGTGAGATCTTCGTCGCCGAGGCCGATGAGAGCGATGGCTCGCTGCTGCAATACGACCCGGATGTCGCGGTGGTCACCAATATCGAATCCGATCACCTGGACTTCTTCGGTACCGATGAGGCCTACGTCCAGGTCTTCGACGATTTCGCCGATCGCCTGACCGCGGGCGGCCTGCTGGTGGTGTGTCTGGACGATCCCGGTTCCCGTGCGCTGGCCGAGCGGATCGGTCCGCGCTTGGCACAGAAGAATGTCCGGGTGCTCGGCTACGGCTCGGGTGAACTGCCCGACGCACCGGTGCCGGTCGGGGTGCGACTGCACAGCTGGGAGCCGCGCGATGTCGGCGGACTCGCTCAGTTCCAACTCGCCGACGAGGCCGCACCGCGCACGCTGCGACTGTCGGTACCCGGTCGGCATATGGCACTCAACGCGCTGGCCGCGCTGCTGGCCGCGCGTGCCGCGGGAGCCGATGTGGACGAAATCGTCCAGGGGCTGGAGGGTTTCGGCGGTGTGCACCGCCGGTTCCAGTTCGCGGGCCGGGAAAACGGCGTGCGGGTCTTCGACGACTACGCCCACCACCCGACCGAGGTGCGGGCCGTACTCGGCGCCGCGGCCGAGTTGGTGCAGCAGGAGGCCCGCGACGGCGCCCGCTCTCGGCAGGGTCGGGTCATCGTGGTGTTCCAGCCGCACCTCTACAGCCGTACCGCCACCTTCGCCCAGGATTTCGGTGCGGCGCTGAGCCTGGCCGACGAAGTCGTCGTGCTCGATGTCTATGGCGCGCGGGAGAAGCCGCTGCCGGGTGTCAACGGCGCACTGGTCGCCCAGGCCGTCACCAAACCCGTGCACTACCAGCCGGATATGTCGCGGGTCGGCCGTCAGGTCGCCGGACTCGCACTGCCCGGTGATGTCGTGATCACCATGGGTGCCGGCGATGTGACGATGCTGGGCAGCCAGATCCTCGACGGCCTGCGAGCGCGTCCGCAATACGGCAGGTGACCCTCGATGCGAACCGCGGGTGACTGGTTCGACCAGTGGGCCCGGCTGAGTCGTTCCGGCCGCGTCCGACTGTGGAGTTTGCTCGCCGTGTGCGTCGTGACAGTTCTCGCGGTGCTGGCTTGGTTCACCCCGATGCTGTCGGTGAGCACCGTCGAGGTCGACGGATTGGTCACGGTGCCCGAACAACAGGTACGCGACAAACTCGAGATCCCCTCTGGGCGCTCGATGTTGCGCATCGATACCGATGCGATGGCCCAGCGGGTGGTGAGCATTCCGAAGGTGCGCAGCGCGCGGGTGCAACGGGTATTTCCGTCCAAGGTCAAGGTGACGGTCGTGGAGCGCACGCCCGTATTGTTCTGGGACAGCCCGCAGGGCGCGCATCTGATGGATGCGGACAGTGTCGAGTTCGCAATCGACGAACCGCCCATCGGTGTGCCGAAGCTCGATACCGCCGATCCCGGCGCCGCGGATCCGGTCACCCGCGCGGCGGTCTCGGTATTGTCGGCGCTGCCTGCGGCGCTGGTCGTTCAGGTGGACGAGGTTGTCGCGCGGTCGATTTCGAATATTTCACTGAACCTGCGCGATGGTCGCACGGTACTGTGGGGTGGAACCAATGACGCGGAACGCAAGGCGGCAGTGGTAATGCCGTTGTTGACCCGCGATGGAACGGTGTTCGATGTTTCGAGTCCGAATCTGGTCACGGTAAAGTGATCGATACCCATTGTGCCCAGGGGATTTTCGATGGAACTGTGACCGCAGTGGGAACAGGCCAGCGAGACCGGGGGTTCGGGGGCAACCGTCCACGATACGGCGTGTTGTGCGGCGAGACGAGAGGGATCACACAAGATTCTGTCAGTCGTTTCGGCGCGCCTGCGCGCCTATCGCGGCGGCTGCGAATAGCGTTCCGCAGCAGTCGGATACTTGACATAACGCCAACCCTATGGTTGAGGTTTAGGGTTTGCTCGGGCAGTGACGCACCTCGCGAATCTGCCGGAGCAAAACAACCGGGGTTTCCCGCGGGCTGAATGTCGAGGATCCGAAAACGACAGACTTTAGATCGAAGGAAGGCGAGAGCCCATGACGCCCCCGCACAACTACCTTGCTGTGATCAAGGTCGTCGGTATCGGCGGCGGCGGCGTGAATGCCGTCAACCGGATGATCGAACAGGGACTCAAGGGAGTCGAGTTCATCGCGGTCAACACCGACGCGCAGGCGCTGCTGATGAGCGATGCCGACGTCAAACTCGACGTCGGCCGTGAGCTCACGCGCGGTCTCGGCGCCGGTGCCGACCCGGAGGTCGGACGCAAGGCCGCCGAGGATCACAAGGATGAGATCGAAGAGGTGCTCAAGGGCGCCGACATGGTCTTCGTCACCGCGGGCGAGGGCGGTGGCACCGGTACCGGTGGCGCGCCCGTCGTCGCCAGCATCGCGCGCAAGCTCGGCGCCCTCACCATCGGCGTGGTCACGAGGCCGTTCTCCTTCGAGGGCAAGCGGCGTGGCAACCAGGCCGAAGTGGGCATCAACCTGCTGCGCGAATCCTGCGACACGCTCATCGTCATTCCGAACGATCGCCTGCTGCAGCTCGGCGACGCCGCGGTGAGCCTGATGGACGCCTTCCGTTCCGCGGACGAGGTGCTGCTCAACGGTGTTCAGGGCATTACCGATCTGATCACCACCCCGGGTCTGATCAATGTCGACTTCGCCGATGTGAAGAGCGTGATGTCCGGTGCGGGTAGCGCGTTGATGGGTATCGGTTCGGCGCGTGGCGAGGGCCGATCGGTCAAGGCCGCCGAGTCGGCGATCAATTCGCCACTGCTCGAGGCGTCGATGGACGGTGCGCACGGCGTGCTGCTCTCGATCGCTGGCGGTTCGGATCTGGGTCTGTTCGAAATCAATGAGGCTGCCTCGCTGGTGCAGGAGGCCGCGCATATCGAGGCCAATATCATCTTCGGTACCGTCATCGACGATTCGCTCGGCGATGAGGTTCGCGTCACGGTGATCGCCGCCGGTTTCGACGGCGGCGGCCCGGCCCGGCGCACCTTCGATGCGGGCCGCGGCGCGATCGGGTCGGGTCGGGCCGGTGAGATCGGTCAAACCAGCCGGGCCAGCGAGATCGCCGCGTCCGCGCGCACCGAAACCGCTTCCGCCGCAGGTCAACCCAGCTCTACCCGGGGCGCGGTGCCCAGCTACCGCGATACCGAGCGGCCCCGTGCACTGGCCGAGCCGACGGTGGCGCACAACTCGCGCTCGCATATCGAGCCGCCCGATTCCGATGACGATGACGACGTCGATGTGCCCTCGTTCATGCGTCGGTAGAAAAGCCCGACACTGCGAGCCCTATTAGGCTCGCAGGTATGACAGCGCCGACACTGACCGTTCGCCGGGTGAGCACTACAAGGGCGGGCGGTTTCTCGGCGCCGCCGTACGATTCGTTCAATCTCGGGGATCATGTGGGGGACGACCCGGCGACCGTGCAACGGAACCGGGACCGGCTGGCCGAGGGGATCGGCCTCACGCCGGATCGGCTCGTGTGGATGGAGCAGATCCACGGGCGCAATGTCGAAATCATCGATGGGCCACGGGATGCGCCGGTGCCCGCCACCGACGCACTGGTGACCACGGTGCCCGGCCTGGCGCTGGTGGTGCTCACCGCGGACTGTGTGCCGGTTCTGCTATCCGATGACGAGGCGGGCGTCATCGCGGCCGTACACGCCGGTCGGATCGGGGCACGTATCGGCATCATGCCGCGGGTACTGGACGCGATGGTTTCGGTCGGCGCTCGCCTCGAGCGCATCGGTGCCTTCCTCGGCCCGGCCGCATCGGGCCGGCAGTACGAGGTGCCCGCCGCGATGCGCGCCGATGTCGAGGCCCATTTGCCCGGCAGCGCCACCACAACCGTGCGTGGCACTCCCGGCCTCGACCTGCGCGCCGGGATTCGGCGCCAACTCGCCGAGGCCGGAATCGGCGGGGTCGCCGTCGATCCGCGCTGCACGATCGAGGACAAAACGTTGTTCAGCCATCGCCGTGGCGCGCCGACCGGCCGCATGGCCGGGGTGATCTGGATGCAGGCGGACGCATGAGCGAGCGCAACGAGCGAATGATCGACACAGCCGCGGCACCGGAATCCGTTGCGGCCGAGGCGATGGACGGTCGGACCGCCGAATTGGCGGCGAATCTCGCCGAACTGAACAAGCGGATCGGAGCGGCATGTCATGCCGCCGGGCGTGATCCGGGTTCGGTGCGGCTGCTGCCGGTGACAAAGTTCTTTCCTGCCAGTGACGTCGCGATCCTGTACCGCTTGGGCTGCAGGGAATTCGGCGAATCCAGGGAGCAGGAGGCCACCGCCAAGGTCGCGGAGTTGGCCGCGCTGGAAGACGCACGCTGGCACATGATCGGTCGGCTGCAGCGCAACAAGGCGCGTACCGTCGCGCGCTGGGCACACACCGTGCACTCGGTGGACAGCGAACGTCTGGCAACGGCCCTTGACACCGCGGCGCGGGCCGCATTGGACGCCGGAGAGCGCAGTGAACCTGTTCGAGTTCTGGTCCAGGTGAGCCTGGACGAGGATCCGGGCCGCGGTGGCGTCGCCCCCGAAGATCTTGTGGCACTGACGGATCGGGTGGCCGCCGCGACGGGACTGCAGCTCGCGGGCCTGATGGCGATCCCCCCGCTCGACGCCACGCCGGACGACGCTTTTGCACGCCTGGCAACTTTGCACGAGGTGATACGCGCGAATCATCCCGATGCTGTCGAATTGTCCGCCGGAATGTCGAGTGATCTGGAATCGGCGATCGAACACGGTTCGACCTGTGTGCGTGTCGGTACCGCCTTGATGGGCGCTCGACCGATAACCTCGGCGTAGCAAAGAAACCTCATCAGTCACATTCGACACATATGCTGGGACTGGAGAGGGCTGAGCAAGACTTCAACACCCGGCCGCCACCGGGGCCGAAGGAAGGTCGACCGAAATGAGCGAACGCGACAGCGAGGTGCAGTCATGAGCACGCTGCACAAGTTCAAGGCGTACTTCGGCATGGTTCCGCTCGAGGATTACGAAGACGATTACGTCGCCGAACCCGCCCCTCGTGGCGTGGACGAGCGTGGCTCCCGTCGGCCCCGGCCCCGTGACTACCCCGAGCGCGCCGGATACGGCGCGGACCGCTATGCCGACGACCGCTATGACGATGAGCCGGATTACCCTGAGCCCGCGTACAAGTCGCCGTACA
Organism: Nocardia sp. CA-119907; assembly: GCF_050955995.1. Lineage (NCBI taxonomy): Bacteria > Bacillati > Actinomycetota > Actinomycetes > Mycobacteriales > Nocardiaceae > Nocardia > Nocardia sp. CA-119907. The sequence goes on along the minus strand of NZ_CP192091.1, from coordinate 7,016,731 downwards.
AGGCGGGTTATCCGATGTCTCGGCGCGATGACTACGTCGACGAGCCCTATGTGGACGACCGCTATGACGCGCGGCCGCGTCCCACCAGGATCGATTCCGCACCGGCCGCCAGCCGATTCCGTGCGGGCGGGAATGCGCCGATGCTGCGGGGAGCCACCAGAGGTGCGCTCGCCGTCGATCCCGAGGCCGAGGAGCGGCGCATGGAGGAGCGCGTGCGCCCCGAGCCCGCTCCCGCACGCCGGCCGGGGATCTTCGAGGACGGAGGTCCCTTGTCCAAGATCACGACGCTGCGCCCGCGCGACTACAGCGAGGCCCGCATCATCGGTGAGCGTTTCCGCGAGGGCAACCCGGTGATCATGGACCTGGTCGATCTGAGCAACGCCGATGCGAAGCGCCTGGTCGACTTCGCCGCTGGTCTGGCCTTCGCGCTGCGTGGATCATTCGACAAGGTCGCGACCAAAGTGTTCCTGCTCTCACCGGCCGATGTCGATGTCTCCGCCGAAGAACGTCGCAGGATCGCCGAAACCGGCTTCTACAACCAGAAATAGCGTTGTGCCTCGGGGGTTCTGTTAGACCCGTTGCGTATGGGGCGGACCTAATCGAGCGGCTGACAAGCAGTCGCCAGCGGTGTGGTCATTTTGCGCGACGCGGATTTTGGGGCAGAGTGAGGCGGTGGCCTTGTTCGCGGTGCTGTACTTCGTACTGTTCATCTTCTGGCTGTTGTTGATCAGCCGCGTGATCGTCGAGTTCATCCGTAGCTTTGCCCGGGACTGGCGCCCTAGCGGCTTCGTCGTCGTGATCCTCGAGGTGATCTTCACCATCACCGACCCGCCGGTGAAACTCCTGAGGCGGTTGATACCACCGGTGTCATTGGGAGGAATTCGGCTCGATCTGTCGATTATGGTCCTGCTTTTCGTCGTCTTCATCTCGATGACGTTTGTGGGCGGCCACGCCGACGGGTAGCCCCAGTGTGACAGAATGAACCGAGAAGATAGCTTGCTAGATCTGCTAGATCTCCAAAAGACGCGTGAAGGGATCCTTCCATGCCGCTGACCCCAGCCGATGTGCACAACGTCGCGTTCAGCAAACCGCCGATCGGGAAACGCGGCTATAACGAGGATGAAGTAGACGCCTTCCTGGATCTCGTGGAGCAGGAGCTCTCTCGCCTTATCGAGGAGAACGCTGACCTGCGGCAGCGGGTTGCCGAGTTGGATGCGGAACTGGCCGACGCCAAGAAGAATCGCCCTCTGGCGCAACCGAACCCGGCGAAATCGCCGGTGCAGCAGGCCCCGCCGCCCGAGCCGATCAAGCCCCCGGTGCAGCAGGCTCCGCCGCCGCCACCGATGCCCGTCGCCGCGCCGGTAGCCAAGGATGCGCCGAGCGCCGATGCGAACCTGCAGGCAGCCAAGGTGCTCAGCCTCGCCCAGGAGATGGCGGACCGGCTGACCACCGATGCGAAGACCGAAGCGGAGAATCTGCTCTCCAATGCGCGTGCCAATTCCGAACGCCTGGTAGGCGATGCCAGGACACGTTCGGAAGCGATGATCGCCGATGCCCGGCAGAAGTCGGACGCGATGCTCTCCGATGCGCAGACCCGCTCGGACAACCAGCTACGGCAGGCCAAGGAGAAGGCCGACGCGCTGCAGGCCGACGCCGAGCGCAAGCACGCCGAGATCATGGCCACCATCACCCAGCAGCGCAGCGTGCTGGAGAGCCGGATCGAGCAGCTCAAGACCTTCGAGCGCGAGTACCGCGTGCGGCTGAAGTCGTACCTGGAGTCGCAGCTCGAGGAGCTGGAGAACCGTGGCTCGGCCGTTCCGGTCGACGGCGGCGAGGCCTTCGTCGACGCCAATACCGCGAACAATCTCGCTCCCGCGTCGTTCGCCAAGGGCGGCAAGTAATCTCGTATTGGAGAGACATCTCCGCTGTAGTTGCTGTTCGAGTAGCTAGAGCTACCTGCCGAACCGCCTGGCATGCCTAGGGGGTCATCATGCTCGTCTTGACGCTCGTCCTTGCCGCGATCGGATTCGCCCTGCTAGTGGCCGCGCTGACCACCGGGTCGGTGCTGTGGGCCTGGGGTTGCATCCTCATCTGTGTCATTGGCGCTGTGCTGTTGCTGGTCAGTGCGCTCTCCATGCGGAGTTCCGACAGCGACGCCGCGCCGCCACCCGGTCGGCATGCGAAACGGTGAAGTGGCCACAACCAAGTGGTTTGACCGCACTGGTTAGAATCAAACATGTATACGGCGTCGATCCGGCCATCACCGGGGAGCCTTCGGAAGAACGGTGCGCCTCGCGCGCCCAGTAGAACCGAACGGGTGAGCCCGTTACAGCTCATAACGAGAGGTCCTGGTGGTTGCGCGGATCGTGCGCGGCTCCCGGGCAAGCGGGGTGGTACCGCGGTTTCGACGCAACGGGCGTCGTCATCGTCCCCGTGCTGAACAGATACGCGCTACGGCGCGGCGGCACGAGGAGACGCATCCGCGATGGCGGACGAACCTTCCAGCAGCGCATACCCGCGCGTCGATCTGGGCGCTGGCAGCGGGGCATCCTTCCCTGACCTGGAGCGTCGCGTGCTCGACGGCTGGGCCACCGACGACACCTTCCGTGCCAGCATCGAGAACCGCTCGGGTGCCGGAGAGTTCGTCTTCTACGACGGACCGCCGTTTGCCAACGGATTGCCACATTACGGACATCTGCTCACCGGGTATGTCAAGGATCTCGTCCCACGTTTCCAGACGATGCGCGGGAAGCGGGTCGATCGGCGTTTCGGCTGGGACTGTCATGGACTGCCCGCAGAAATCGAAGCGGAAAAGCAGCTCGGTATCACGGACAAATCACAGATCGATGCTATGGGGCTTGCGGAATTCAATGCGGCCTGTAAATCCTCGGTGCTGCGTTACACAGGTGAATGGCGTGATTATGTGACGCGTCAGGCTCGCTGGGTCGACTTCGACAACGACTACAAGACGCTTGATCTCGACTTCATGGAGTCGGTGATGTGGGCGTTCAAGTCGCTGCACGAGAAGGGCCTGATCTACCAGGGCTTCCGGGTGCTGCCCTACAGCTGGTACGAGCAGACGCCGCTGTCGAATCAGGAAACCCGGCTCGACGACGCGTACAAGATGCGTCAGGACCCGGCCGTCACCGTGGATATGGTGCTGCGCGTCCCCGCCGACCATCCGCTGCACGCCCTCGATGGCGCCAACGCGCTGATCTGGACCACCACGCCGTGGACACTGCCGTCGAACCTGGCGATCGCGGTGCATCCGGATGTGCGCTACACACAGGTGCGCGCCGCCGACGGTAAGCGCTATCTGCTGGCCGCCGAACGGGTCACGCACTATGCCCGCGAAATCGGCGACGAGCCCGAAGTGCTCGGCGAGTACGACGGTGCCGCCCTCGCGGATCTGTCGTATGCCCCGCCGTTCGACTTCTTCGTCGGCCATCCGAACGCGCACCGCGTGCTGACCGCCGACTATGTGACCACCGACTCCGGCACCGGCATCGTGCACCTCGCACCGGCCTTCGGTGAGGAGGATATGGACGTCGCAACGGCCAACGGCATCGAGCTCGTGCAGCCGTTGGATCCGGGCGGCAAATTCACCTCGATGGTGCCGCCGTACGAGGGCATGATGGTCTTCGACGCCAACCCGGCGATCATCAAGGACCTCAAGGCCGCGGGAAAGCTGCTGCGGCACGAGACGATCGAGCACTCCTACCCGCACAGCTGGCGCTCCGGCCAGCCGCTGATCTACATGGCGGTGCCGTCCTGGTTCGTCGCGGTGACCAAATTCCGTGACCGGATGGTCGAGCTGAACAAGCAGATCACCTGGGTGCCCGAGCACATCCGCGACGGCCAGTTCGGCAAGTGGCTGGAGGGTGCGCGGGACTGGAATATCAGCCGCAACCGGTACTGGGGCAGCCCGATCCCGGTGTGGGTGTCCGATGATCCGGCCTATCCGCGCACCGATGTATACGGCTCACTCGACGAGCTGGAGCGCGACTTCGGCGTGCGCCCGACCGATCTGCACCGGCCGATGATCGACGAGCTGACCAGGCCCAATCCGGACGATCCGACGGGTCGGTCGACCATGCGCCGGGTGCCGGAGGTCCTGGACTGCTGGTTCGAGTCCGGTTCGATGCCCTATGCCCAGGTGCATTACCCGTTCGAGAACAAGGAGTGGTTCGACAACCACTTCCCCGGCGATTTCATCGTCGAGTACAACGGGCAGACCCGCGGCTGGTTCTACACCCTGCACGTGCTCTCGACCGCGCTGTTCGACAGCCCGGCCTTCAAAACCGTTGCCGCGCACGGCATCGTGCTCGGTGACGACGGGCTGAAGATGAGCAAGTCCAAGGGCAACTATCCGGATGTGAACGAGGTGTTCAACCGGGACGGCTCCGATGCGATGCGCTGGTTCCTGATGAGTTCGCCGATCCTGCGCGGCGGCAATCTCATCGTCACCGAGCGCGGTATCCGCGAGGGGGTCGGCCACGCGCTGCGCCCGCTGTGGAACGCATGGACCTTCCTGCAGCTCTACGCCTCGAAACCCGGTGTGTGGCGCACGGATTCGCCGCATGTGCTGGACCGCTACATCCTGGCCAAACTCGCCGTGACCCGGGATGCGATGACCGAGGCGCTCGAGGTCTACGACATCGCGGGCGCCTGTGAGGAGTTGCGCTCGTTCGCCGACGCGCTGACCAATTGGTATGTGCGCCGGTCGCGTTCGCGCTTCTGGGAGGAGGACCGGGATGCGGTCGACACACTGCATACGGTGCTCGAGGTCGTCACCCGGCTGGCCGCGCCGCTGCTGCCGCTGATCTCCGAGGTGATCTGGCGCGGGCTCACCGGCGAGCCGTCGGTGCACCTGGCCGATTGGCCCAAGGAGGGCGAGCTGCCGGAGGATTCGGATCTGGTGGCCGCCATGGACGAGGTCCGGGTGGTCTGCTCGACGGTGCTGAGCCTGCGCAAGGCCCAGAACCTGCGGGTGCGCCTGCCGCTGGCCGAGGTCACCATTGCCGCGCCCGACGCCGAGCGGATGCGGCCCTTCGCCGACATCATCGCCGACGAGGTGAACGTCAAGAAGGTCGACCTGACCACCGATGTCGCCGTGCACGGCCGTTTCGAACTGGTCGTGAACGCCCGTGCCGCCGGCCCGCGCCTGGGCAAGGATGTGCAGACGGTGATCAAGGCGGTGAAGGCGGGCGAATGGTCCGAGAACGCCGAGGGCGTGGTCACTGCGGCGGGCATCGAACTGCTGCCGGAGGAGTACACCCAGCGCCTGGTCGCGGCCGAACCCGAATCCACGGCGGCGTTGCCCGGCAATGCGGGTCTGGTGGTACTCGATTCGCAGGTGACCGAGGAACTCGAGGCCGAGGGCTGGGCCCGCGATGTGATCCGCGATCTGCAGGAGACGCGAAAGTCGCTGGGGCTCGACGTATCCGATCGCATCACCGTGGTGCTCGCGGTACCCGAGGACAAGCAGGCGTGGGCGCAGGCGCACCGCGATCTCATCGCGGGTGAAATCCTCGCCACCGAGCTGAGTTTCGGTGATCCGGGCGCGGATGCCGCCGATATCGTCGGTGGTGTGCGGGTGTCGATCGCCAAGGTCTGACGCGGCGGCGTGCGGGGCGAGGCCATCTCGGCCTCGCCCCGCATCGTGTGATATAGATCACACGCTGAGAAATAGCTGATTCGCTGTTGTGGTCGCACAATGCCCGGCACAATCGGGCATGTTGCTGCTGATGCACAGATTCACTCCTGTGACGGCAGTAAACGTTCGTGCTTGAACTGCTCTACCTGAAATACCTTGCACCGCACGTGGATACGTGCTGGGCGCAGGTGCTGTGATGTGCGGTTCCATCCCCGATTTCGAGGTCGGTACCGCGCGGTAGCCGGGTCGACGGAAGGGGAGAGCACACATGATCAGCCAGCTCGGAAAGGCATTGCGTCGGATAGCCACTGGTTTTCTGGCATCGACCGTCGTCGCGCTGGCGCTGGCCGGGCCGGCGCACGGCGATACCGGTAGCGCCTCCGGTTCGGGCGGCTCCGGATCGAGTGGCATGGGTTCGAGTGGCACGGGTTCGGGTGGCTCCGGTTCGGGTGTCCCCGGCTCGGCGTCCGGCAGCTCCAGCGGCTCCGCGGGATTACCGTTTCCGAGTGTTGCCGGACTCGGCGCCTTGGCCGCGGCATACACCCAGGTCGGGAAGCCCTACCAATGGGGCGGCACCGGTCCGCTCGCGTGGGACTGCTCGGGTCTGGTGCAGTGGTCGTTCGCGCAGGTGGGAGTGCGGCTGCCGCGCACCACCTGGCAACAGGCCAGGGTCGGCGCCGCGGTCCCGTTGTCGGCGCTATCGATGGGCGATGTCGTCATTCTGAACGAGGACGCGTCGCACGTCGGTATCTACGCGGGCTCCGGCCAGATCCTCGACGCCCACGACTGGGGAATCCCCGTCGGCCTGCATCCGCTCAGCCAGTTCCACATCTATACGATCCGTCGTTTCTGAGCCGGATCGGCTACGTTTCCACCGAACAGCGCGGCTGCGCGGAGACGGAAACGATGGGGAACGAGATGGCGATCGGTGTGCGTAGAGGATCGGCACTGCGGGCGGCGGGTGCCGTCGCCGGGGCAGTACTGCTCGTCGCGGCGGCAACCGGCTGCGGCGACGATAAGAAGGACGCCGTGTCCTCGGCACCCGGTGTGCTGGATGGTTTTTCGAAGCCGGAGAGTGTGCTGATCGCCGGGGACAAGTGGTTCGTATCGAATATCGGTGCGGCGCAGGAGCCGATGACCAAGGACGGCGACGGCTTCCTCTCGCGGCTGGATTCGACCGGCAAGGTGATCGAACGCAAGGCGATTCCGCGTGCGGGGGATCCGCCGCTGAACGCGCCCAAGGGGATGGCCTACGCGGACAACAAGGTGTTCGTCGCCGATATCGATCGCGTCGTCGGCTATGACGTCGACACGCTGGGACAGGTCTTCGAGGCCTCGCTCGGCGGCGATGCCGCCGCGCTGCTCGATGACATCGCGGTGCTCGACGACAAGACCCTGCTGGTCACCGATACGGTGCGCGGTGCGGTGTACAAGCTCGATCTCGAGAGCAAGAAGTTCGGCACGTTGACCACGTCGATTCCGGGCGCCAATGGCATCGTGCTCGACAAGTCGACCAAGACCGCCTACGTCGCCGGACTCGGCGCGCACTTCGAGGGCGGCGATCTGTTCAAGTTCGGTATCGAGCACGCACCGGCTGCCGTGGGCAAGGTCGGCACGGTGCACGGCGTATTCGATGGCATCGCACTGCTGCCCAACGGCGATCTCGCGGTATCGGACTGGGTGTCCGCCGATAAGCCGGTGCCCGGCACGATCAAGATCTATCACACCGACGGCACCGAGGTCTCGATCGTCAAGTTGCCCCAGGATCTGCACGGACCGGCCGATTTCACCCTGGACGGGTCCGGGAAGAACCTGATCGTGCCGGCGGTGGCCGACGATAAGGTCGCCATCGTCGCGCTGCCCTGAGCCCGATCGAACGGGGGCCGATCGAACCGATGCATTCGAACCGGGGGCCGATCGAACCGGGGCACGATCGGACTCAGGCCCGATCGAACCGGGGCACGATCGAACCGGCCCGATTCAGTCGACGAGCTGGCGCAGTAGCGGCCCGTACTGCGGATGGGCAAGGGCCGAGGCGAATTGCGCGACCAGGTAGTCGGCCGGGTTACCGGTGTCGTACCAGCGGCCCTGGATGACCTGGCCGAAGACCGGACTGTCGGCGGCGTGCACATTGATCGCATCGGTGAGATAGACCTCGCCGGTGCGGTGCTCGTACCACTGCTCGGTCTGTCTGCGCAGCTCGCAGATGATGCCGGGGGTGACGACATAGCCGCCGATCGCGGCGAAGTTCGAGGGGGCGTCCTCGGGCTTCGGCTTCTCCCGCAGACCGGTGATGCGCAGCAGGCCGTTGCCGTGGTCGTCGGCGACGACCGGGACGCCGTAGCGCTGGGATTCGGACGGATCCATCGGCATCAGTGCGAGCACCGGGGCACCGGTCGCCTCGTAGGCGTCGATCAGCTGCTGTGCCCGCGGAACCCGGGCGACGAAGACGTCGTCGGGCCACAGCACGAGCATCGGCTCGTCGCCGAGATTGCGGGCGGCATTGAGCACCGGGGTGCCGTTGCCGTAGGGACCGTGCTGGTCGAGGTAGGTGATGTGTCCGAGCCTGGACAGTTCGCCGACCTCTTCCACCGCGTCGGCGTATGCGTCCTTGCCGTCGGCGCGCAGTTGGGCGACCAGCGCCGGATTCGGGCGGAAGTGGTCCTGGATCAAGGACTTTCCGCCGCTGACCACGATCGTGATATCGGTGATTCCGGATGCGACCAGCTCGCGGACGGTGTGCTCGATGACCGGCTTATCGCCGACCGGCAGCATCTCCTTGGGGATGGCCTTGGTCAGCGGCAGCAGGCGCGAGCCGATTCCGGCGGCCGGGATCACGGCCTTGCGGATCTTCATGATCCGATCATCACATATCCGGCCGGGTCCGAACGGCCGATCCCCAGGCTTCGGCAATGCCGGCCCAGGTGGCAACACATTGGAATCGTGCCAGGTCACGGCGGGTCGGGCAGCGCTGAGCGCCGCGCGCGCCCGGCCGCCTCGCCGCCGAGGTCAGCAGCAATTTCGCAGTAATTACGCGGCTGACGCAGATCTGGCGCCCAGGTTGCCCGCCGGTGCGCACAGGTTGGGTGCGCCGCGCGTGAGTTCGCCCGGTAGATCCGTACGCGGCAGATGTGTCGGGGGCGCGGCATAGTCGACCGGTCGGCCACGGCTCGCGTCGGTGCCGACCTGTCGGTGGGGCGGCGTAGATTTCCGGGCGTGAGCACTGATAACACCGAGGGGGCCGCGGCCTCGCGCACGGCCCGGCGGTGGGTGCTGCACATCGATATGGATGCCTTCTTCGCCTCGGTCGAGCAGCTGACCCGGCCGACGCTGCGTGGCCGCCCGGTGCTGGTCGGTGGTACCGGTGGGCGTGGCGTGGTCGCGGGGGCCAGCTATGAGGCGCGGGTATTCGGTGCGCGCTCGGCGATGCCGATGCATCAGGCGCGGCGGCTGGTCGGGGTGACGGCGGTGGTGGTGCCGCCGCGTGGCGCGGTGTACAGCGTGGTGAGCGCGCAGGTTTTCGACGCGCTGCGCAGCCGCATTCCGGTGCTGGAGACGCTGTCTTTCGACGAGGCATTCGGCGAACCCGCCGAATTGGCGGGGGCGAGCGTCGAGCGGGTGCGCGAATACTGTGAGGAGCTGCGCGCGCTGGTGCGCGCGCGGACCGGGCTGGTCGCCTCGGTGGGTGCCGGGACCGGGAAGCAGCTCGCCAAGATCGCTTCCGGAATGGCCAAACCCGATGGGGTGCAGGTGGTTTCGCCGGATGAGCAGCAGCAGCTGCTCGCTGGCCTGCCGGTACGCAAACTATGGGGGATCGGGCCGGTGGCCGACAGCCGTTTGCGCTCCCTCGGCATCGAGACGGTGGGCGCCTTCGCCGCTCTGCCGGAATCGGAGGCGGTCTCGATCCTCGGCGGCAGCGTCGGCGCGGCGCTGCACCGGCTGGCCCGCGGCATCGATGACCGCCCGGTCGCCGAGCGCGCCGAGGCCAAGCAGATCAGCGCCGAGAACACCTATGAGACCGATATCGTCACGATGGCCCAGCTGCGCCCGGCCATCGAGGCGATGGCGGCGGCCGCGCACCGTCGCCTGGACAAGGACGGACGGGCCGCGCGCACCGTGGTGCTGAAGCTGAAGAAATCCGATATGAGCATCGTGACCAGGTCGTTCACCCTGCCGTACGCGACGACCGAGCTGGCAACGCTGACCACTGCGGCGCAGCGTTCGGCCATCGATCCGGCCGAGCTCGGGCCGATTCGGCTGGTCGGTGTGGGCTATGGCGGGCTGTCGACCGTGCGGCAGGAATCGCTGTTCCCGGAGCTGGATCAGGCGCCGGTGGAGGATGCTGGCGTCTGGGAAGGCGATGCGGCGCATTCCGATCGTTGGGGCGGATCGTCCGAGGCCGAAAGCGGCCCATCGGCCGTCGTGGCGGCGCTCGATACGGGATCGTCGGTCGGGCAGGCGGGCGTCGGGACCGAGCATGCCGAGACCGCATTCGGGGTGGCGTCCGCGCAGCGGGTTTCGGTGGCCACGCAGTCGAGCGTCGTTGCAGCTCAGGGCGATTCACCACCGCGGAAGGCGACGCTGTGGTATCCGGGACTCGATGTCACCCATCCCGAATTCGGGCACGGGTGGGTGCAGGGTGCCGGACTGGGTGTGGTTACCGTTCGGTTCGAGACCAGCTCGACAGGGCCCGGTCCGGCGCGTACCTTCGCCACCGACGACATCAGTCTGTCCCGGGCGGATCCGCTCGGCAGTCTCCGCTGACAGGTAGCCTGGGTCAGTCGTGCAGCGTCGCCGGTCCGGGTGACGGTTGCCGTTGGTGGAACGACATGTACCTACTCGAACGCAAAGGACGAGCAGTTGAAGCTTCGTAAGACTGGACGCATCGCCATCGCCGCTCTGGCCGTCGTTGCCGCACTCGGCATGACCGCCTGCAGCGATGACAAGGACAGCAAGCCGGCCGCGAAGACGAGCACCAGCGCCAAGGCATCGGCCAGCGCGAGCGCGAACACCAACCTGCCGCCGGTCCCCACCGCCGCGGAGCTGAACACCCAGCTGCAGCGCGCGCTCGATCCGTCGGTGCCGAACTCGGAGAAGCTGGACGGCGTGCAGGGCGCGCAGGCCGACCCGGAACTGCCGAACCGCCTGGCCGAGGCCGCCAAGAGCGCCAACATCACGGTGACGGTCACCGATGTGACCAGCTTCGGCGACAGTGTCAACGCCAAGGCCAAGGTCGTGCTCAACGGCCAGGAGAACGTTGTCGACGTGCCGTTCGTCGCCGAGGACGGCAAGTGGAAGATCCAGAAGGCCTGGGCCTGCACCATGCTGACCAACCTGGGCCAGCAGTCGACTGCCTGCAGCTGATGCTATGGTCGCGGCCGAGCCGGGCAGCGCCCCGGCGTCGGTCGCGGCTGTGCGCTGGCTGAGAATCAATGCTGTACACCAGCAAGAACTTTCGTTTGGAATAGTTACCGTTAGGATCAGGCCCCGTGGCTGACACGATGGTGTGGGCGGGGCAGCCGTCCGTCGAGGAATCCGAACCCGGGACGGCACAATCGAACAGACATGGTGGTTGGGCCGGGCCGATCGCGCTGATCGCGGGCCTATTGGGCGCATTGTTCGCGGTGGCGGTGCCGCTGCTGCCGGTGCGCGTGGACGCGGCGACGCTGAATTGGCCGCAGGCCGGTTCCGCGCGCAGTATCGAGGCGCCGCTGATCTCCTATGCGCCACTGACTTTCGATGCCACCCTGCCCTGTGCGGCGATCAACCAGCTCAGCGCCAAGGGTGGCACGCTCGTGGCGACCGGACCCAATGGTGCGCCCGATCTCGAGCGATACGGATTCGTCGCGCGCGTACAGGCCGCGGCCGACACCCCGGCACGGCTGGATGTGGTGCTGCGCAACCAGGCATTGCTCAGTCTGCCGGTGGCCGAGTTGGTTCCGGGCTGCGAACTCACCGTGCACGCCGACAACACCACGGCCACGGCCACCGTGGTCGGATTCGAGGCGCCCGGATTCCCGGTGGTGCTCAATGGCGACTACCGGCCGCAGATGGTCGGCATCTTCAGTGATCTGGCCGCGGCCGACGGTGCGCACGTCAGCGCCGAACTCGACACCCGATTCTCGTCCACGCCCACGCCGCTCAAGCGCGCGGCGATCTGGCTGGCGGTGCTGTGCACGATTGTTTCGCTGGTCGCGCTGTACCGGCTCGATCGGCGCGACGGTCGGCGGGTGCGCCGCTTTCTGCCGCAGCGCTGGTGGACGTTCTCACTGCTCGACGCCGTGGTGCTCGGCACCATGCTGGTCTGGTACTTCATCGGGTCGACGACCTCGGATGACGGTTACCAGTTCGGTATGGCGCGCGCCTCGGGTGTCGCGGGCTACATGGCCAACTACTTCGCCTACTTCGGGGTGCCCGAAAATCCGGTCGGCACACCATATTACGACCTGATCCGGATCATGACGCAGATCAGCACCGCCAGCCCGTGGGTGCGGCTGCCCGCGCTGTGCTGCGGTGTGCTGATGTGGCTGCTGCTCAGTCGCGAGGTGGCGCCGCGGCTCGGTGTCGCGGTGCGGCACAACCGCGTCGCGATGTGGACCGGTGCGCTGGGCTTCCTCACCATCTGGCTGGCCTATGACAACGGACTGCGTCCGGAACCGCCGGTGGCGCTGGGACTTCTGCTCACCTGGTGTCTGGTCGAGCGCGCCATCGCGACCCGGCGGTTGCTGCCGGCCGGATTCGCGATCCTCGTCGCCGCCTTCGCCTGTACGGCGGGGCCCTCCGGTGTCATCTGTATCGCGGCGCTGCTGGCCGGATTGCGGCCGGTCGCGCGAATCATCATGGCCCGCGTCGACACTCGGGGTTCGGCGCGCGTGCTCGGTTACGCCATGCTGCTCGCGCCGCTGCTCGCCGCCGGCGCCGTCGCGCTGGCGATCATGTTCGCCGATCAGCCGCTGGCGGCGATGTTCGAGATGAAGCGCATCCATCACATCGTCGGACCGGATGTCGAGTGGTTCAACGACTATCTGCGCTACCAGTACCTGTTCCAAGGTGAGACCGACGGCTCCGTCGGCCGCCGGATCGGCGTGCTCGCGATGTTCGCGGGGCTCGTCGCATGCGTACTCGTGTTGCTGCGCAAGGGCGGTCGCATCCCGCTGACCGCCGCTGGCCCGACCCGGCGCATTCTCGGTGTCACCGTCGGCGCGCTGCTGCTGATCATGGTCACGCCCACCAAGTGGACCCATCACTTCGGTGTCTACGCGGGTGTGGCCGGAGCCGTCGCGATGGTGACCGCCATGGCCGTCGCACCGCGGGTGCTGCGCGCACCGCGCTACCGCGCCCTGTTCGCCGCGGCGGTCGCGTTCCTGCTCGCGCTGGTGTTCTCCGGTCCCAATAAGTGGTGGTATGTCTCGTCCTACGGCATTCCCTGGTGGGATAAGCCGCCGGTGATCGCCGGGCTCGAGCTCAACAAGCTGTTCCTGCTCGCCACCGCCGCATTGCTCGCGATCGCCGCATGGTGGCATGTGCACGCACCGGAACCCGGTACGCCGCACAAGGTTTCGCGGTTCGCGTGGCGGGTGTCGGTGCTGCCGCCGCTGACCATCGCGCTGGCGCTGCTCGTGGTCTGGGATGTCGGTTCCTTCGCCAAGGCGGCCGTGGCCCAGGGGCCGGCGTTCTCGCTCGCGCGCTCGAATATCGAGGCGTTGACCGGGAAGACGGCCGGTTTGGCCGGACACGTACTGGTCGAATCCGATCCCAATGCGGGCATGCTGCGGCCGCTGACCGGCGACGCGGTGAGCACGCTATCGGGTATCGGGACCGGATTCACCGGTGCGGGCGTGGCTGCCGATCTGCGCCCCGATGACGATTCGAGTCCGACCGGCAGTATCGCCGACGCGTTGAGCAGCAAGTCGGCCTCGGAGAACACGGCTGGAACCGCCTCTCCCGCACTGCCTTTCGGACTGGATCCGGCGACCACACCGGTGCTGGGCAGCTACGGCTCCGGTGACGCGGGCCCCGCCGACCTGACCACCGGCTGGTACCGGCTGCCCGCACCCGGCGACCGCTCCGGCATCATCGCGCTGACCGCGGCGGGTCGGATCAGATCGGTCGATGCCGACGGTATCGTCACGCCGGGGCAGACCGTCGAAATCGAATACGGCGCAACCGATTCCGCGACCACCGCACAGCCGATGGGCAAGGTCGCCCCGATCGATATCGGACCGGCGCCGTCCTGGCGCAATCTGCGCGTACCGTTCGCCGAAATCCCGACTGGCGCGGACGTTATCCGCATCGTCGCCATCGACCGCGACCGCAACCCCAAGCAGTGGCTGGCCGTCACGCCGCCGCGCGTTCCGCAGACCAGAACGCTGAATGAGGTTGTCGGCTCACAGGTTCCGGTCCTCACCGACTGGATGGTCGGCCTGCAATTCCCCAACCAGCGCCCCTACGACCACCGCGACAATATCGCAGAGGTACCCGCCTACCGCATCCTCCCGGACCGTCCCGGTGCCGAGATCACCACCCTGTGGCAGAGCCATGATGGCGGCGGCCCGCTCGGCTGGTCCAATATGCTGCTGCGCCCCCGCACTCTCGCCACCTACCTCGACCAGGACTGGCGGCGAGACTGGGGTGAACTGCAACAACTGACCCGCATAGACCCCAAGGCCGACCCGGCCGAACCCGAGATCACCCAGCAGGATCATTCCGGGCTGTGGACCCCTGGTCACATCAACACCGCCTACTGACCAGCGCCGCTGAACCTGTCGGTACCCACGCGTAGCTTCTACTCTGACGGAGAAGTCACGATCGGGGGGTCCTGCGATGCCGCTGAAGGTTCGGCAGATGCTGGAGATACTGGAGGCGGCCGGATGGTGCGTGGTGCGTATGAAGGGCAGCCATCGGCAATTGCGGCACCCGACGAAGCTGGGCGCGGTAACAGTCGCAGGTAAACATCGGTGCCGACATCCCGATCGGTACCGAGCGCAGTATCCGCAGACAGGCGGGGATCTGATGGAGATGACAGTGAGTACTTACGCGATCATCATCGAGCGTGGCGAGACCGGTGGCTATGGTGCCTATAGCCCAGATCTGCCCGGCTGTGTCGCGGTGGCGGACGACCAGGATGAGTGTCTGCGACTCATGATCGAGACGATCGAGTTCCATCTCGCGGGGTTGCGCGAGGATGGCAAGCCGATCCCGCATCCGAATACTGTGGCCGCGACGACATTTACGACGGCCGCATGAGGTCGCGCGGCTAATAGATGACGCTGTTGGCGGCGATACGGGTAGCGAGGGTGGCCAGGTCGTCGGCGGTGAAACCCGGGTAGCCGTGGAGGACTTCGCGCCAAGGGGCGGGGATGGCGCTGGCGCCCCAGCGGGCGCCGAGGAGACCGCCCGCGATGGCGGCGGTGGTGTCGGTGTCCCCGCCCGCGCGGACACAGAGTTCGAGGGCGCGGGGGAGATGATCGGGGCCGGAGGCGTCGGCGGTGGTGATGGCCCACCAGGCGGTCTGGAGGGCGTGCACCACCCAGCCGTTGTTCGAAAAGTCTCGCGGGGTACCGGATTCGGCTTGATCGAGCAGATAGGTCCAGTAGGCGGCGCTGGGCGAGTCGTCGACGAAGGCGCGGACGCCGTCGAAGCTTCCGCTGAGCACCGCGTGCCGAATGGCGGCGGTCCAGATCTTGCAGGCCTCGATCGCCTGCTGGTCGTGATGGGTGAGCGCGCCGATCGCACCGGCCATCCGGACGCATTCCGCGGCGTCGCCGAGATAGGCGAGGGCGACCGGCGCGGTGCGCATGAGCGAACCGTTGCCGCCGGTCTTGCCGTGCAATGACATGGCCTGCGTCTGCATTTCCCTAGCCGAGCGCGGGCGCACCGCGAGCACGGCGCGGGTCTGGATGCCGATATCGGGCGGATCGGAATCGAACCACCGGACGAATCCGGCGGCCACCTCGTCGAGGTCGATACCGGACCCCTTATCGGCCGCCAGCGCGATGGCGATCGCCATGGAGGTGTCGTCGGTCCACTCTCCAGGGGCCCACCGGCACGGCCCGCCGCCGATCATATCGATCGCGACATGTGTTCCCGGCCACGTGAATTCGTAGCCCGCGCCGAGCGCATCGCCCGTCGCGGTGCCGAGCAGCACGCCCGCCGCACGATCGAGTTGCGCATCGTCCAGCATCGAAGAAACCTTCCGGTCCGGCTGTGATCGCGGCCAATGTACCCGATGACCAGGGCAATTCCGTCCTGTCGGTATCGACAAGTGACGCTGTACAAATCTGTGCCCTCATCACGAAACCAGGGCTGGGAATAGCAGGTCAGTCGCGGTCTGCGAGAGTCGACGGTTCGCGTTCGGCGGCCCTGGCGCCCGGCCGACCGCGCCGCCGCCCACGCATGAGCGCATCGGCGGTGAAGATCGCCAGTGCCACCCAGATGAGCGCGAATCCGGCCCACCGCGACGCGGGCATGGGCTCGTGCGCGACGGCCACGCCCCAGGCCATCTGGAGTGCCGGAGTGAGGTACTGGAGCAGTCCCATGGTCGAGAGCGGAACCCGTTGCGCGGCAACGGCGAACAGCAGCAATGGCAACAGGGTGACCGGACCGGTCGAGATCATCAATCCGGAATGCCCTATTCCGCTGGCGAATTCACTGCGACCCGTCACCGCGAACACGATGACGAAGGCCAGTGCGAACGGCGCGGCCACCACCCCCTCGGCCGCGATCCCGTGCAGCGCGTCCAGCGGAATCACCTTTTTCACCAGCCCATAGGTGGCGAATGAGCAGGCCAGTGCCAGCGCGATGAGCGGCGGCCTGCCGTAGTCGACGGTGAGCACCACGACGGCCAGCGCACCGAGTCCGAGCGCCGCCCACTGCGCCCCGGCCAGCCGCTCGCGGAAGATCAGGACGCCGAATGCCACCGTCACCAGTGGATTGATGAAGTAGCCGAGCGCGCACTCCACCACATGCCCGGAGGTGACGCCGTAGACGTACACGCCCCAGTTGATCGACAGCGCCGCGATGGCCACCGCGGCCATCCGCCAGGTCCGCGCGCCGATCCCACGCAGCCCACCCAGCCGGCCGGTCACCGCGAGCACGGCGAGCACCAGCACCAGGGTCCACAGGATGCGCTGCGCCACCACCTCGGCCGGGTTGGCGAAGGCCAGTAGTCCGAAGTATGCGGGGAACAGGCCCCAGATCAGAAATGCGCCGGTACCGAACGCTACGCCGGGGACTGTCCTGCTTCGCTGCACCCTGCCGACCGTAGTTCTCGGTAGCCTTGCGGTCATGTCGATAACCGTGTCAAAGACGGCCGTCACCGGGCTGACCGCGGCGGAGGTCGAGCAGCGTCGCCGCGACGGGCACACCAACGATGTGCCGGACCGGGCGAGCCGATCCGTCCGCGACATCGTCCGTGCCAACGTCTTCACCAGGATCAACGCCATCCTGGGCGTGCTGTTCATCCTGGTGCTCGCGACCGGTTCGATCATCGACGGCATGTTCGGTCTGCTGATCATCGCCAACAGCGCGGTCGGCATCATCCAGGAGATCCGCGCCAAGCGCACCCTGGACCAGCTGGCCATTGTCGGCCAGGCCAAGCCGACCGTGCGTCGCGACGGTAAGGCGCAGGAGGTCATGCCGAAGGAGGTCGTCCTCGACGATCTGATCGAGCTCGGTCCCGGCGACCAGATCGTCGTCGATGGCACCGTCGAGGAATCCGCACTGCTCGAGGTCGACGAATCGCTGCTCACCGGTGAGGCCGATCCGGTGGACAAGCCGGTCGGCGGGGCGGTGATGTCGGGCAGCTACGTCGTCTCCGGTTCCGGCGCCTACCGCGCGACCAAGGTCGGCAAGGACGCCTACGCGGCCAAACTGGCCGAGGAGGCCAGCAAGTTCACGCTGGTGAAGTCCGAGCTGCGCAGCGGTATCGACACCATCCTCAAGGTCATCACCTACCTGTTGATCCCGGCCGGTCTGCTGAGCATCTACAACCAGCTGTTCTCCAGTAAGGAGTCCTGGCAGCCCGCGGTCACCGGCATGGTCGCGGCACTGGTGCCGATGGTGCCCGAGGGGCTGGTGTTGATGACCTCGGTCGCCTTCGCGGTCGGCGTCGTGCGACTCGGCAGACGCCAATGCTTGGTGCAGGAATTGCCCGCCATCGAGGGCCTGGCCCGGGTGGACGTGGTCTGCGCGGATAAGACCGGCACGCTCACCGAGAACGGAATGCGCCTGTCGGATATCAAGACCCTCGGTTCATTCGACGATGCCGAGGTGCGCCGGGCCTTGGCGGCCGTGGCCGCCGACGATCCGCGCCCGAATGCGAGCGTGCAGGCGATCGGCGAGGAGCTGACCGATAGACCGGATTGGCAGCAGACCGCGGTCGCGCCGTTCTCCTCGGCGAAGAAGTGGAGCGGCTTCTCCTATGGCGAGCACGGCGACTGGCTGCTCGGTGCGCCCGATGTGCTGCTCGATCCGAGCTCCGAAGATGCCCGCGTCGCAGAGGAACTCGGCTCCTCGGGTCTGCGTATTCTGCTGCTGGCGCGCAGCGACCGTCCGGTCGATGCCGCCGACGCCCCCGGCACCGTCGATCCCGCCGCACTCGTCGTACTCGAGCAGAAGGTGCGTCCCGATGCTCGCGAGACCCTGGATTACTTTGCCGGCCAGCAGGTTTCGATCAAGGTGATCTCCGGTGACAATGCCGTGTCGGTCGGCGCGGTGGCGTCCTCGCTGGACCTGCCCGGCGGCGATCATCCGGTCGACGCCCGCGAATTGCCCGAAGACCGTGACGCGCTCGCCGATGTGCTCGAGACCGCGACCACCTTCGGCCGGGTGCGCCCGGATCAGAAGCGGGCCATGGTTGCCGCTCTGCAATCTCGCGACCACACCGTCGCCATGACCGGTGACGGTGTGAACGACGTACTGGCGCTGAAGGATTCCGATATCGGTGTGGCCATGGGGTCGGGCAGTCCGGCCACGCGCGCGGTCGCGCAGATCGTGTTGCTGGACAATAAATTCGCCACGCTGCCGTATGTGGTCGGTGAGGGCCGCCGGGTGATCGGCAATATCGAGCGGGTCTCGAATCTGTTCCTCACCAAGACCGTGTACTCGGTACTGCTCGCCTTCCTCGTCGGTATCGCCGGTATCGGCTCGCAGATCTTCGATTACGATCCGATCGGATATCCGTTCCTGCCGAGGCATGTCACGATCGCGGCCTGGTTCACCATCGGCATCCCGGCCTTCATCCTGTCGCTGGCGCCGAACAATGAACGCGCGCGCTCCGGATTCGTCTCGCGCGTCATGCGTTTGGCGATTCCGTCCGGTGTGGTGATCGGCGTCGCCACCTTCGTCGCCTACCTGATCGCCTACGCGGGGCCGCATGCCACCCCCGAGCAGAAGGAGCAGGCGGGCACCACGGCGCTCATTACGCTGATCATGATCGCGGTGTGGGTGCTCGCCATCGTCGCCCGGCCGTATGTGTGGTGGAAGGTGGTGCTCATCGGCGCCTCGATCCTCGCCTATGTGCTGTTGTTCACCATCCCGTTCACCAGGCATTTCTTCAAACTCGACCCCTCGAATGTCGGACTCACCACCGCGGCGTTCGTCTGCGGGGCGGTCGGCATCGTGCTCGTCGAGGCCGCCTGGTGGATCGCCGCCGCCGGTCGCGGCGAGAAGCACTCGCTACTTCCGAGCTCACCGGGCGGGGGCGCCTGAACAATTGGACAGGTGACTCGGCGCGCCACGAGATACCTTGTGCGAAGCGATCATTGAGGGTTGGAGTACCTTCTCGACTATGGAGGTATTGCTGCACCAGATCGACGCGTTCGCCGACGCACCGTTCTCGGGCAACCCAGCCGCGGTCATGCCGCTGCCCACCTGGCTGCCGGACGAGCTGTTGCAACAGCTGGCCGAGGAGAACAACCTCGCCGAGACCGCCTTCTATACGTCCCAATTACCCGTCGAGGCGGGTGGGCCACCCGGAGAATGGCCCGCCTGCCACCTGCGCTGGTTCACCCCGACGATGGAGGTGGACATGTGCGGCCACGCCACCATGGCCGCGGCCGCGCAGATCCTCGAGGACATCCACCCGGGCGAGGACCGGGTGAGCTTCTTCACGCGCAGCGGCTGGCTGCACGTCGACCGCACCGATGACGACGAATACGTACTCGACCTGCCGGCCCTGGAATCCAAGGAAGTCACGCCCGATCCCGTACTGGTGGACGCGCTCGGTGTGCGCCCGGTGCGCGCGTACACCGGATTCGACGAGGTGATCGTGCTCGGCTCCGAACGGGAGGTGCGCGAGGCGCGGCCGAATTTCGCGGCCTTCCCGCCGCTCGCGTTCGATGCCGTGATCACCGCGCCCGGCGACACCGTCGACTTCGTCTCCCGGGTCTTCGGTCCGGACCTCGGTGTGGCCGAGGATCCGGTCACGGGATCGGCCCATGCCCAGCTGGTTCCGCTGTGGAGCCGCGAATTCGGCCGCCCCCAACTCAGTGCGCGTCAGCTGTCCCGGCGGGGCGGCAGCCTGCGCTGTGAACTCGCTGGCGACCGGGTGCTGCTCATCGGACGGTGCCGTCGGTACCTGGATGGTGTTGTGACACTGCCGGATCGAAGTTGACGGAGGCGAGCGCATCGCCCACTGCACCGATAAGTGGTGCCGCGACTACTGATCCGGGACCGCCCCGTCGTCTGGGCCGGGCAGGGCGATGTCCTCGTACTCCGGCAGTAGCGGGACGATGGCGAAGCTGGTGGCGACCGCGTCGGCGGGTAGCGCCTGTACCGCGCGGATGCCGTTCTGGGCGGCCAGATTTCGGAGTTCGGAGAGTCGGCCGCGAACCACGAGACCGACGGTGCACGCGCATCCGGCGCGCAGGCGGGCCACCGATACCGCGGTGATGCGGCTGGTGCGCTCGTCGGCGGGGTGCTCGGCAAGCAGCTGCCAGGCGGCGTTATCGGCGGAGGCGACCGCGACGGCATTGCCCGCGGGCAGTTGGACCGTGACGATCGGGGTGTGCACGCGGGGGATCGACACGTGATGGCTGGCCGCGGCAATGCGCAGGCCGCCGCTGTGCGCCGGAATCTGGTTGGGGGTGAGCGGTTCGGTGAACGAAACCAGTGCCCAGTGATCACTGGTATCCGGGCCGGATAGCGAATCCCGGGCCCGCACAAGATAATCCGCGACCGGCTCGCCCCGTTCGGGGCCGAGCCGGTCGGTGGAGATGCCGGATGGACGTGGCGGATTCAGCGCGCCGAGCAGCACGATGAGCACCGCGAACCCGACCGCCGCAACGGCGATCGCGATGCGGCGCAAGACCATCGAGTCAGGCATTGCGCAGCACGTCGAGCGCGTTCCTCAGATCGTCCGGATACTCGCTGGTGATCTCGAGGTACCGGCCGTCGACCGGATGGTTGAACCCGAGCGAACGCGCGTGCAGCCATTGCCGTTCCAGCCCGAGCCGCTCCGCCAGCCGCGGATCCGCACCATAGGTGAGATCACCACAGCATGGATGCCGGATCGCGGAGAAATGCACCCGGATCTGGTGGGTGCGCCCGGTTTCCAGATGAATATCGAGCAGACTCGCCGCCTGGAACGCCTCGACGGTGTCGTAGTGCGTAATGCTCGGTCGCCCGTCCGCGGTCACCGCGAACTTCCAGGCGTCACCGCGGGCCCGGCCGATCGGCGCATCGATGGTGCCGCTGCTCGGATCCGGATGTCCCTGCACCAGTGCGTGATACCGCTTATCGACGGTGCGCTGCTTGAACGCCCGCTTGAGCACCGTATACGCGTGTTCGGACTGCGCGACCACCATCACACCGGAGGTGCCGACATCGAGCCGGTGCACGATGCCCTGTCGTTCGTGCGCACCCGAGGTCGAGATGCGGTAGCCCGCCGCGGCGAGTCCGCCGACCACCGTCGGACCGGTCCAGCCGACGCCGGTATGCGCCGCGACGCCGACGGGTTTGTCCACCGCGACGATGTCATCGTCGGCATAGAGGATTTTCATCCCCTCCACCGGGACGGCCTCGATGGTGAGTTCGCGCTTGGGTTCTGGAAACTCGACCTCGAGCCAGGCGCCCGCGACCAGGCGATCCGATTTGCCCGCGGCGACGCCGTCGAGCTGCACCGAACCCTCCTCGGCCAGGGTGGCCACGGCGGTGCGGGACAGGCCGAGCAGTCGGGACAGTCCGGCGTCCACACGCATGCCGTCGAGCCCGTCGGGTACGGGCATGGTCCGCGTTTCCCTCATGCCGCCACCTCGCTGGCGCTCGGTTCCGGCATGAGCGATGCCCGCTGTGACATGATTCGCTCGCTCATGCCGCCGTCCCCTTGCTGTTTGCCGCACCGTTGGCGCCATTGTCCGACGGTTCGTCCTTCGGCGCCGCGGGCGAATCGGTCGCGGTCTCCTCGTGGCGGCCGTGTCCGGTGCGCGAGCCGTCGGGTTCGAAGCCGAAGACCGTCAGCACCACCAACAGGATCGCGCCGCAGACGATCGAGGAGTCGGCCAGATTGAACACTGGCCACCAGCCGACCGCGATGAAGTCCACCACATGGCCCTGCAGCGGTCCCGGCGCACGGAACAACCGGTCGACCAGATTGCCGAGCGCGCCGCCGAGCACCATGCCGAGCCCGATCGCCCACCACAGCGAGCGCAGCGTGCGGCCGATGCGGATCACGCCGATCACCACCGCCGCGGCGACCAGCGTCAGCAGCCAGGTCATGCCGGTCGCCATGGAGAATGCCGCACCCGGGTTGCGCACCAGCGACAGCCGCGCGAAATCGCCGATGATCGGCACCGGATCGCCCGGGGTCAGCTTCGCGACGACGATGGTCTTGGTGAGCAGGTCCAGACCCAGCAATACCGCGGCGATGATCAGTAGCGTGCGTAGCCGCAGCGGTGCGGCGGCCTTCCCGGAATCGGCGGTTGGCGTCGGTGTTTCTGTCTCGTCGCTGGGCGGCACCGCCTCATCGTCGGTGTTGTCCTCGGGCGGCCGGTCATCACTCACGTCGACCATCATCTCTCGAGTGACGACATGCCCTGTGCACGCGGTCACCTGCATGTCCCAGCTGACACTCAGGAAGCGGTCGTACTCTGATGCTCGTGACGGTGTTGTCTTCCCCCCACATACCCCGAATTGCACGCTCGGGTGTGTTGTTGATGGTGCTCGCGGTCGGACTGTCCGCGTTCGGCGTCGGCTGTAGTGACGGCTCCGACGCGCGCGTGGAAGCCGACAGCACCGAGCCGCTCGGCATCGGTAAGGAAGTGACCGTGCCGATCTCGGCCGCTGTCGCCACCGTCATCTCGACGGGCGAGGAGCCGCGGTCGCTGCTGCGTCCCGGCTATCCGGCGGGCACGGTGCAGCAGGTGACGCTGCGCACCGATCATCACATCGAGCAGCAGATCAATGATCAACCGCCGAGCGATTTCTCCTCGCCCGCGCTGACGATTCCAATGACGGCCCAGACCGATGCCGACGGTGTCGAGCTGACCCTCGGCACCATCTCCACCCCGGATCCGTCACTGGCCAAGGCGCTCACCGCCGCCGGCGGTTCGCACGCCGGATTCGATATGAGCGATCTCGGTGCGATCACCGCGCTGCGCCTCGCCCCGTCACCGGATACCTCCAATGCCGCCCGCGCGGCCTTGGAACAGGCCTTCTATCAGGCGGTCTACCGTTCGATCACCTTCCCCGACCAACCCGTCGGCGAGGGCGCGGTGTGGACGGTGCGCCAAGAGGTCGACGGCGGTGTCGCGCTCGACCAGGTGACCACCGCGACGCTGACCAAGCGCGACGGCGACCGGCTGACCATCGAACTCGAGGTGACCCAGAAGCCGAAGTCGCCGGTCTGGACGCTGCCCAATAACGCGGGCACGCTCGACATCAAGGATTACGTCATGCAGGGCGCGGGCACGATCACTGTCGATCTCGGCCTGCCGCTGCCGGTGGCCGGATCCATAACCGTCGGCGGGCATCAGGCCTACCGCGATCCGCGCAGCGCGAGCATGCTGCAGCAGACGATCAATACGCAGGTCACCTGGAACGAATGAGGGCGGCCCGCGGTCTGCGGAGCAGCCGCAGGTCGTGAGACCAAAGCGCCGATCCAGTGCCTTTTGTCGGATCCGGGGAATAGGCTCGCACCTGTCCGACAAACGCCTCGATCGGAGGTATTCGATGTCCGATGTCAAACCGATCCCTGACGGATATCCCGTGGTCTCGCCCGGGCTGGCGATTGATGGCGCGGCGGCCGCCATAGATTTCTACAAGCGCATCTTCGGCGCATCGGAGCGGATGCGCATGCCGGGACCGGAAGGCAAGGTGGCGCATTGCGAACTCATGTTCGGCAATTCGCTCGTCATGGTCGGCGATCCGGCTCCCGATATGGACTTCCTCGACCCGAAGACGGTCGGCGGCACACCCGTCAATCTCTATGTCTACGTCCAGGACGCCGATGCCGCCTTCGCCGCCGCGCTCGCCGGGGGCGCCAAGGAACTCACTCCCATGACCACCCAGTTCTACGGTGATCGCAGCGGTGCGTTCGAGGATCCGTGGGGGCACCGATGGACCGTGGCCACCCATGTCGAGGATGTTCCGCCGGACGAGATGGACCGGCGGATGGCCGAACTGTTCGGCGGCGCCTGACCTGTGCTCGGATGGTTGGCCGCGCGGACCGTATGCCGCGCGGCCCGAATCGATCTGTGCGGGACCTACCCGAGCACGATCGAGGCGCCCTCGACGCGGACCGATTTCGAGGCGAGTGGCCGGGTGGCCGGGCCGTTGACCACCGAGCCGTCGAGGCCGAATTTACTGCCGTGGCAGGCGCAGTTGATGGTGCCGCCGGATACAGTGGCGACCTTGCAGCCCGCATGTGTGCAGGTCGAATCCAAGCCGACGAATGAACCGGCACTGGGCTGGGTCACCACCACATCGCCCTTGATAACACCGCCACCGACCGGCACTTCGGAGGTGGTCGCGATCGCAGCCGGTTGCCCGGCGGGCGCCTTCGGTCCGGGCGGTCCCGCGGCGGGTGCCGGTGCTTGGGCCTGGGGACTGCTTTCCTTGCCGTAGGTGGTGCACGCGGTGAGCGCGGCCGCGGCGGCCGCGGCGCTCGCTCCCGCGATCACGATGGTGCGGCGGTTGAGACAGAGATCATCATTGGACATAGCGGACTCCGATCAGAAGGGTTCAGAAGGTGATGCCGTTGTGCTGGAAGAACCACAGGCCCGAGGTGAGCCACAGGCCGGTCAGTCCGGTCAGCACCAGACCGCCCGCGACCGGAATGACCCAGCCGGGCAGGCCCTTTCGGGTCAGCAGCAGCATCTTGGCAACGAACGCGCCATAGAAGAAGCAGCCCAGCAGGGAATGGATGAGCACGCGGCTCTCGTAGTCTTGAAAACCCAATGCGTACAGGCAGTGCACGGCGACCGGAACGGTGACGAGTACGGCCAGGCGGCCGGACCACACATGGACGGTGCCGATCCATGGCGGGGTCTTGGCGAAGAGCGCGTCGAGTTTGCCGTACATGGCCAGTGCCGAGAGGAATTGGAACAGCGCGAGCGCGGTGGCGAGGGTGGCGAGCCAGGTCTTCACCGCAACCGGACTGGAGAATCCGGCCACATTGATCGAAAAGAACCGTGGGTCATGCTGTTTCGCGTAGACGCCGAGCAGTACCGAGACCGCCGCGCTGATGAGCAGCGGTATGACGATGGCCGCCGCCGATGCCCGGCTCGGATTCGCCCGGATCGTTGGCGCTTCTCGATCAGCCGACACTGTCACCACCACTTATCTTGTTCGCCGTGATCTTCTTGCCATTGACGACGGCCGTCGCATCGGGTGCGAGGGTGACCGCCGGTGCGGTGGAGCCGTCCGGATTGCGCTGGACGCCGGTGACGCCGCCGTTCGCGTCGACTATCCAGCTCTGGCGAGTGCCGGCCTCGCTGTAGATATAGAGCCCGGCGGGTGGTTGTACCGGGGTGGCGGTGTAATTCCACTGCTTGCCGCCGATCCAGAGGGTGCCCTGCACCGATCTACCGTCGAAGGCACCGGTCAATTTGGCGTCGTCCTTGCCGGTGAGCTGCACGGATCCGTTCGTCGCGCTGCCACGCAGCCAGGATTCGATCGTCTTGCCGTCACAGGCGTAGGCGATGGCCTTATCGCCCGCGATGGTGATCTCCAGGGTGATGGTGCCGCCGGAGGCCAGCGGGATCTTGCCCACGTAGTCGGCCTTGGCCGGGAAGGGCGCGGCCGCGGGCGTCGTGGTGATCGGCGGTGCCTGCGTCGTGGGTGCGGCGGTGGTTGCCACCGTGTTCGTCTTCGCCGTCGACGGTTCGGTGTCCTTGGACATATTGATGCCCACAAGGACGAGGCCGAGTACGGCCACTGCCGCCAGGGTGAGCCACGGTCCCAGTCGTTTCATAGGGTCTCCTCGATGGGCGGCCGCTGGTGCCGCTGTTCGAATTGTCTACGTGGCAGCCCCATCCAGCGGTTCAAACCAGTATTCGCGGCAACCGCCGAGCGGCGTGTCACTCGAACGTGTCGGTTCTTACCGATCGGTCAGTGAGGCGAGCCTTTTACCAGGGCGAATCCGTTGCGGTCAGATGCTCTCGGATTCTGCCCACCGCCACTGTCGAGCGGTACCGGCGATCGGAGCGTGGAAACCCGGCAGCGGCGTGTGGGGTGAGGTGAGGTGAGGATGTTACCGAGCGGGCTGAGGTCTCGCTGTCGTGCTGGTGATCGCGGCGGCGAGGTCTCTCGCTTGTGCTGGAGTCAGGTCGGCACCGGCGGCGTGGGCTGCGGTGAAGGCCGAATCGCCAAGGGCGGCAATGATTCTGGCGGTGGGTCGGTCGATGTCATGGCGTTCGGCGGGCAGCAGGGGGATGCCGTTGGTAATGCGTATGGCCTCGGCCGTGCCCAAGAGGGTTGCGGCGGTTTCGTATTCGCCCAGTTCGGCGGCCGTGGCGGCCGAGGCGGCGATGGCGAAGGTGGTATCGCGGGGAGCGGCGATGCGCTGGGCGCCGTCGAGGGCGGACAGGTGCAGGGCAAGGGCGGCGGTCGGGTCGCGGTTTTCGAGGATATAGCCGAGTTCGACCTGGAGCATGGGCAGGAACAGGGGTGTTTCCGCCCCGTCGGCGGGGGCCAGTTCCAGCAGCTCGCGCAGTATGTGTTCGGCGCGGTCCGGATTGCCGTCGCGGCGGGCCGTGAAGGCCGCGACAATGGAGGCGAACAGGCGGCCGGGAGCGTAACCGTGTTCGGCGGCGATGCGCAATGCCTGGTCGGCGAGGGCGGCGGCGCGGTCGAATTCGGTGTGCTGCATACAGATCCAGCCGAGCCAACACAGGTGGGTGCAGACCTGCCCCCACAGCTCCAGCTCCTGCGCCAAACCCAATGCTTCGGTGTGGATTTCCAGCGCGCCGGTCAGATCGCCGGTCAATTCGGCCAGCCCGCCCAGCCATTCGGCCGCCTGCAGGCGACCCCAGCGGTCATCGATTTCGGCGAAGATACGGGCGGCCGCGCGGGCATGCCGCTCCAAGGCGGGCAAATCGACTCGGCTGTGCGCGGCCTTGGCCAGCGCCACATGCGCGGTCGCGACGGCCCACCGGTCACCGAGTTGCGCACCGACCGGGAGCGCCTGTTCGATGACCGCCTCCAGTTCCGGGAGATCACCGGATTCCAAGGCGGAGAAGGCAAGGAACAACGCGGCCCGCGCCCGCCCCACCGGATTGTCGACACTGTCGAAGGCGGCGAACACCTCCGCCCGCCGCGCCGCCCCATCGGCGAATTCACCCTGTTGGAACGCGAACCCGAGGTCCCACGCCAGTGCGCGGGCACGCGTCTCCGCCGAACTGCTCTGGCCGGGGTCGGTCAACGCCAGGGCGGCGGCCAACCAGCGGCGCGCTTCACCGAATCGGCCGCGCAGGAGCCAATACCACGCGAGGGCGTTGACCAGGCGCAGGGCGTGTTCCGCGTCCGCCGCGCGCACGAATCCATCCAGTGCGGTGCGCAGATTCGCGCTTTCGCTGTCGAGTCGGCGTAGCCAGCGTTGCTGGTCCGCGCCATAGAGTTCGGGTTCGGCCTGCTCGACGAGGTGTAGGTAGTACAGGTGATGCGCGCGGTACACGGCGTCGAGTTCGCCCGCCTCCGTGAGCCGGTCCACACTGAACGCCGCGACCGATTCCAGCAGCCGGTAGCGGCGTCCGGACGTTTGCACGAGTGAGCGATCCACCAGACGCGCGACCACATCGGCGATTGTGGCTGGATCCAGCCGGACCGGCGTGGACGCGGTGTGACTGCCATTCGCCCAATCAAATCCGGTGACCAGGGTTGCGTCGGCGGGTGGTCGGATGCCGCCAGTGGTGTCCGCTGCGGTGGCGCGACGGCCATCGGCGGCCGCCGTTGGGTCTGCGGCGCATACGGTTTCGGCGGCGTCGAGGGTGCAGCCGCCCGCGTGCACCGCCAATCGGCGCAGCACCGTGCGCTCGGTGTCGTCGAGTAGGCCCCAGCTCCAGTCGATCATGGCGGTGAGTGTCTGCTGTCGCGGCGGGGCACCGCGGTGGCCGGTGGCCAGCAGGCGGAATCGGTCGTCGAGGCGGGCCACCATTTCGTGCACGCCGAGGGCGCGGACTCGGGTTGCCGCCAGTTCCAGGGCCAGTGGGATGCCGTCGAGTCGACGGCACAGGGTGGCAACGGATTCGGCGGTGTCGGCGTCGAGGGTGAAGTCGCGGTCGCTCGCGCGGGCACGTGTGACGAAAAGCTGGACGGCACTGGACTTTTCGAGTTCGGACAGCTCTTCTTCGGCGGCGGGCACGGCCAATGGTTCGACCGCGACGATATCCTCACCGGGCAGCCGCAACTGTTCGCGGCTGGTCGCCAGGATGTGCAGCTTCGGTGCCGCGCCGAGCAGCAGTTCGGCGAGGTCGGCCGCGTGGTCGACGACGTGTTCGCAATTGTCCAGGACCAGGAGCAATTCCTGATCGGCAAGTACCTCGCACAGCAGGTCCGTCGGATCGGCGCCGTCGGTGATGCGGACACCGAGCACCTGCGATACCGCCTCGGCCAGCCATGAGGTGGCGTCGGTCGAGGTCGGCTGCAATGGCGCGAGCTCGATCAGCCAAGCGCCGTGTGAGAAGCGCTCTTTCAGCCCGGCGGCGGTCGTCAGCGCCAGGCGGGTCTTGCCGACGCCGCCCGGCCCGGTCAGCGTCACCAGCCTGGTTTCCGATACCGCATCGCGCAGGCGCGCCACCTCCTCGTCCCGCCCGATCAATGCGGTGCGCTGGGCCGGGATATTGGAGCTGCGCCGTCGGACCGCGTTTTCCGGTCGCGGTGCGGCGACCTCCAGCTCCTGACCGAGAATCGAGCGCTGCAGCGCAACGAGTTCCGGGCTCGGATCCAGACCCAGTTCATCATCGAGGTGGCGGCGCAGATCCTCGTAGCTCGCCAGTGCCTCGGCCTGGCGTCCGGCACCGTAGAGTGCGCGCAATAGTGCGGCCCGAAGTCGTTCGCGCAGTGGATGTTCGCGCACGAATACCGCGAGATCGCCTGCGACCTCCCGATATTCACCGAGCGAAAGCCGCGCCTCGGCCAACTCCTCGACCGCGACCAAGCGCTGCTCCTCGAGCTGCGCGATGACGGGCCCGGCGAATTCGGCATCGCGGAAGTCGGCGAACGCGGGTCCGCGCCACAATCCCAGCGCCTCGGTGAGCGCCGTCATGCGGGCGGTGGTGTCGGTGGTGGCACGGGCCGTGGCGATCAGCGAGCGGAACCGCTGCGCGTCCACCTCGGCCCCGGCCAGCCGGTACCCGGGCGGCGGCGACACCACCAGATCGCGCCCGCCGGGTTCGGCATCCTCGAGCGCCCTGCGCAACTGTGACGCCTTCGCGGCCAGCGTGCCCGCCGGATTGCCCGGCGGATCCGCGGCCCAGATGTCGTCGACGAGCCGGTCCGCCGACACCGGCTGACCACCAGCGACCAGCAGATCCGCCAGCAGCGCGCGCACCTTCGCGCCGGGAATCGGCACCACGGTGCCGGTATCGGTCCACACCGTCAACGGACCGAGCACACCGAAACGCATGTGCGCAGCTTAGCCGGGGTGCCGCTGACCGGAATCGGACCGTAAACAAACCGGAAGGCGGCGCGCCCAGAGTTGGTGACAACGCAGGAACACCGACCAGGGAGCCCGATATGAAACTCACCACCGCGATCGCCACCACCATCGCAGCGACCGTGACCGCACTGCTCACCGGCTGCGGAGCCGAGAGCGCGAAGGCCCCGGCTCCGGGCGCCTATGCCGACGTCAACGGCCTGCACATGTACTACGAGGTGCACGGCCCCGTCACCGACCAGCCCCCGCTCGTGCTGCTGCACGGCGCCCTCTCGGGCATCGGCACCGATTTCGGCCAGCTGATTCCGGAACTGTCCAGGACCCGCCGCGTCATCGCGATCGAACAGCAGGCGCACGGCCGCACCGCCGATATCGATCGTCCGCTGCGCTACGAGCAGATGGCGGAGGACACCGTCGCCCTGCTGCACAGCATCGGCGTGCGCCGCGCCGATATCTTCGGCTACAGCATGGGCGGTGGCGTCGCACTGCAGATCGCGCTCACCCATCCGGACCTGGTGCGCAAGCAGATCATCGCCGCGGCCAGCCTCGATGTGAACGGCATCAAACCCGGACTGATGGATGGCATCGCTGAAATCCAGCCCGAAATGCTCTACGGCACACCGTTCCACAATGACTACCTCGCGAATGCGCCTCGCCCCGAGGACTTCCCGCGGTTGGTGGCCAAGGTCGGCGAACAGGACAAGAACGCGACGCCCACCTTCCCGGTCGAGGCCGTCCGCCGGATCACATCGCCCACATTGACGATGGTCGGTGACGCCGACATCATCCGACCCGAGCACGCCGTCGAAATGTTCCGCGTCTTCGGCGGCGGCGCGATGGGCGACACTCCGGCGGGACTGCCGAACGCACAGCTGGCCATCCTGCCCGGCACCTCGCACATCACCCTGGTACACCGCCCCGACCTGCTGCTGTCCATCATTCCGGCATTCCTCGACGCGACGATCAAGGCCGCACAGTGACCGAGCATGCGATCGAGGCGCTACCTCGTGCGCAGTCCGGGGTAGCGCACCAGCGCCTGCGCATCGCGATGATCATCGGCTCCACTCGTACGGGCCGCTTCGGTCCGACCGTCGCGGACTGGGTCGCGGGTCGCATCCACCGCCGCCGCGACCTCGACTTGGACACCATCGACCTCGCCACCGCCGGACTGCCCGATCGGCTGACCGATCCGACTCCCGCGCCGGTGCGCGAAATCGGGCAGCGCGTCGCCGCCGCCGACGCCTTCATCGTCGTCACCCCCGAATACAACGGCAGCTTCCCGGCCGCGCTGAAGAACGCGATCGACTGGTTCGATGTGGAATGGGCGGCCAAGCCGGTCACCGTCGTCAGCTACGGCCGCGACTCCGACGGCAGCCGCGCCACCGCCCAGCTGCGTCAGATATTCGGAGAACTCGACGCCGTCCAGATCCGCCGCACCGTCCCGATCACGAGGGCATGGCAGCGCTTCGCCGCCGACGGCAGCTGGCCCCGCCGCGACCCCGAACTCGAAGCGGCAGTGTGTGCCGCGGTAGACCAACTCATCTGGTGGGCAACGGCTTTGCGAGCCGCCCGCGCGCGAGACGCCTTCGTCTTCTAACAGGCCTCGTGCGGTGCGGGCATGCGGTGGGCGAGCAGAAAACGCATCAGGTTGCGCTGGACCTCGATACCCCAGTCGTCCTGAACGATGCGTGCCCCGATCATGTGCTCGGCGAGCAGCGGTGTGGTGAATTGCGCCAGTTCACATCCGCGCGGACTGGAGTAGTGCTCGGTGGTGAGCGGGATCGGGACATCCGGTCCCTCGACGTGGACCTCCAGACCCATCGGCAGGGTCGGTACCGATCCCGGATCCGCGAGATTATCGGCCTCGCGCCACTGGGCGAGGTTGCTGCGGCCGATCACGTAGTTGCTGATCTCGTCGAAGAGGGTCTGCAGGAAGTACGTTGGCATCGGGCGGGCGCGTGCCCCCATCGCGTCGATGATCAGCTGGCCGCCGAGTTGGGCTCGATAGGGCGCACCGGCCATCGGGGCGATCGCGGCGTAGAGGTCCGGATAGGTGGCGCCCAAATTGGTGGTCATCGCACCACCCGCGGAGTACCCGCCGAGATAGACGCGCGAGCGATCGAGTTGGAATTCATCGATGAGCGTGGTGGTGATGCCGGCGATGATGGACGGCTCGCCCTGGCCGCGTTCGCGGTTCTCGGCTTTGTCCCAGTTCCAGCAGAATTCCTTATTGGCCGCCCGGTCCTGGATCGGATAGGCGAGCACGAAACCCATTTCGTCGGCGACCCGGGTGAGCGAGAAGCCGGTCGGCTGGGCGTCGGCGAGGGGGTCGTTGCAGCCGTGCAGGTACACCATCAGCGGCCTACCCGCACTGCTGCCCGGCGGTACATGCAGGTAGTAGCAGCGGGTGCCCGCGGCATTGGTATAGCAGCGATTGTCGATCTGGGCGTGTGCGCGCGGTGCACCGAGCAGCAGAGATGTGGTGGCGATCAGGAAGGCGCCGACGACAGCGCAGAGACGGATCGCGGCAATTCGCACGTCGGGAATACTAGCCGGGCACTGAACGTCTGCGGCGATCGTGTGTTCGCCGACGCGGCGGGGCGGACCCGGTCCCCCTCATCAGTGCGGTGGCCGGGTCCGCCCGGGAGCGTCGCCTAACCGCGCGCGATGGCCTCGAAGACCTTCGGATCGACGAGGGTCGACGTATCGCCGAGTTCGCGACCCTCTGCGATATCGCGAAGTAGGCGGCGCATGATCTTGCCGCTGCGGGTTTTCGGGAGTTCCGGGACGATATGGATTTCCCTGGGTCGGGCAATGGGGCTGATCTCCTGGGAGACAGCGGCTTTCAGCTCACCGATCAGCGCAGCACCGGAATTGTGCGCACTCGCGGTGAGGATGACGAAGGCGACGATGGCCTGGCCGGTGGTGGCGTCGTTCGCACCGACCACCGCGGCCTCCGCGACCGACGCATGCCCGACGAGCGCGGATTCCACCTCGGCGGTGGAGATCCGGTGCCCGGAGACATTCATGACATCGTCGACCCGGCCCAGCACCCAGAGATCGCCGTCGGCATCGAGCTTGGCGCCGTCACCGGCGAAATACCAACCGCGCTCGGCGAATCGGTCCCAGTACGTCGCGCGGAACCGATCCATATCGCCCCAGATGCCGCGCAGCATCGAGGGCCACGGCTGATCGAGTACCAGCAGTCCGGAACGGTCGTTGTCGAGTTCGACGCCGTCGTCATCGACGATCTTCGCGGAGATGCCGGGCAGCGGGGTCATGGCCGCACCCGGTTTGGCGGCGGTGACACCGGGCAGCGGGGAGATCATAATGGCGCCGGTCTCGGTCTGCCACCAGGTGTCCACAATGGGAGTCCGATTGCCGCCCAGCACCTCTCGGTACCAGCGCCAGGCCTCGGGATTGATCGGTTCGCCGACGCTGCCGAGCAGGCGGATGCTGGACAGATCGTGTGCGTCCGGAATCTGGCGGCCCCACTTCATGAAGGTCCGCACGAGTGTGGGTGCGGTGTAATAGATAGTGACGCCGTATTTTTCGATGATGTCGAAATGCCGGTGCTCATCGGGAGAGTTGGGTGTGCCCTCGTAGATGACCTGGGTGGTCCGGTTCGACAGCGGTCCGTAGACGATGTAGGTGTGTCCGGTGACCCAGCCGATATCGGCGGTGCACCAGTAGACGTCCTGTCCCGCTTTGTGATCGAAGACGTTGTGGTGGGTGTAGGACGCCTGGGTCAGGTAGCCGCCGGTGGTGTGCAGAATGCCCTTGGGCTTTCCGGTGGTGCCGGAGGTGTAGAGGATGAACAGCGGATGTTCGGCGTCGAAGGCCTGCGCCTCGTGATCGGGGGCGGCGTCGGTGACGGTGTCGTGCCACCACAGGTCGCGGCCCTCGGTCCACGGGACCTCGATATTGGTGCGGCGCACCACGAGGACGTGTTCGACGGTGTGCGCACCGTCGGCCAGCGCCTCGTCGACGGCGGCCTTGAGCGGCGCGGCCGTACCGCGCCGCCACTGACCGTCGGTGGTGATCACCAGCCGCGCACCGGCGTCATCGACGCGCTGGCGCAGGGCCGTCGGTGAGAAACCGGCGAACACCACCGAATGGGTGAGCCCGAGCCGAGCACAGGCCAGCATCGCGATGACGGCCTCCGGAACCATCGGCATGTAGATGGCGACGCGATCGCCGGTCCGCAGCCCGAGTTCGGTGAGATAGTTTGCCGCCCTCGATACTTCGGCGAGCAACTCGCTGTAGGTGATATCGCGCGAGTCGCCCGGTTCGCCCTCCCAATGGATGGCGACCTGCTCGCCGTACCCGTCGAGCACATGCCGGTCCACGCAGTTGTAGGCGACATTGAGCTTGCCGTCGACGAACCACTTCGCGACCGGTGCGTCGCTCCAGTCGAGGATCTGGGTCCACGGCTGCTGCCAGTGCAACCGCCGAGCCTGCTCGGCCCAGAACTCCAGCCGATCGGCGGCGCGGTCGTACAGCGCACGCGACGCGTTCGCATTCGCGGCGAATGCCGGATCCGGCGGGTAGGCAGTGTCGGTGGTCGAGTCACGGTCGGTGGTTGCACTGGTCAACGTCGATCTCTCCTATCGAAACAACAAGGGCGGCAGGCTCGGTCGGCGGTTCAGTGCACGACCGCCTTTTCCGCGCCGACACCGGTGAGCGAGCGCACCTCCATCTCGGCCTGCTTCGCCGGATCCTCGGGCTTACGTCCGCCGAGGAAGGTGCCGACCACACCGAGCACGAAAGCCAGTGGGATGGAGACGATTCCGGGGTTCGACAGCGGGAACCAGTCGAAGTCCGAACCCGGGATCATCGAGGTCTTCGTCCCGGATACCGCCGGGGAGAACACGATCAGCACAATGGTCGAGATCAGGCCGCCGTACATGCTGAACAGCGCTCCGGTGGTGTTGAACCGCTTCCAGAACAGCGAGTACACGATGGTCGGCAGATTCGCCGCCGCCGCGACCGCGAAGGCCAGCGCCACCAGGAATGCGATGTTCTGGCCGTTGGCCAGGATGCCGAGACCGATGGCCAGCGCACCGATGACGACCGCGGTGATCCGGGAAACCTTGACCTGCTTGTTCTCGTCGACATTGCCCTTCTTCAGCACACTGGCGTAGATATCGTGCGCGAACGACGCCGAGGCGGTGATGGTCAGACCCGCGACGACCGCCAGGATGGTGGCGAAGGCAACCGCCGAGATGATGCCTAGTAGGACCACGCCGCCGAGCTCGAAGGCCAGCAGCGGTGCCGCCGAATTCTGCCCGCCCGCCGAGGCGAGAATGCGGTCCGGTCCGACAATGGCGGCCGCGCCGTAGCCGAGCACCAGGGTGAACAGGTAGAACGCGCCGATCAGGCCGATCGCCCAAACCACCGAGCGGCGTGCCTCTTTCGCGGTCGGCACGGTGTAGAAGCGCATCAGCACATGCGGCAGACCCGCGGTGCCGAGCACCAGGGCCAGGCCGAGGGATACGAAGTTCAGCTTGGAGGTCGCGCTGCCGCCGTACTGGGCGCCGGGGGCGAGCACATCGCGGGCGGCCACGCCCTTGGACTTGGATCCGTGCACCGCATCCTGGGCCGAGCCGAGGATATCGGAGAAGTTGAAGCCGAATTTGGCGAATACCAGCACGGTCATCAGCGCCGCGCCGGTGATCAGCAGCACCGCCTTGATGATCTGTACCCAAGTGGTGCCCTTCATGCCGCCGACCAGCACGTAGACGATCATGAGCACGCCGACCACGGCGATCACGATGCTCTGTCCGGTCTTGTCGGAGATATCTAGCAGCAGCGCAACCAGGCCGCCTGCGCCCGCCATCTGCGCGAGCAGATAGAACAGCGAGACCGCGAGGGTGGTCAGCGCGGCGGCGGTGCGGACCGGACCTTCCTTCAACCGGAAGCTCAGCACATCGGCCATCGTGAATTTGCCGGTGTTCCTGAGCATTTCGGCGACCAGCAGCAACGCGACCAACCAGGCGACCAGGAATCCGATGGAGTACAGGAATCCGTCGTAGCCGTACACCGCGATGGCGCCCGCAATGCCGAGAAAGCTTGCGGCGGAAAGGTAGTCTCCCGCGATGGCGATACCGTTCTGCGGTCCGGAGAAGCCGCGCCCGCCGGTGAAGTAGTCGGCGGCGGTGCGGTTATTGCGGCTGGCGCGGATCACCACGACCATCGTGATGGCCACGAAGAGACCGAAAATGGCGATATTCGCGGCGGGATTGCCGACCGTCGCGGCGGCAAGGTACTGCTGGTTCACGCCTGGCCTCCCTCGAGGTAGTTGCGGATCGACGCGGCGCGTGGATCCAGTTCCTTATTGGCGAACCGGACGTAGAGCCAGGTGATGACGAACGTCGATACGAACTGACCGAGGCCGAGCAGCAGGCCGAGATTGATGGTGCCGATGACCTTGGTGGCCATGAAGTCGTGGGCGTAGGCGCCGAGCAGCACGTAGCTCAGGTACCAGACCAGGAACAGCGCTGTCATTGGAAAGACGAAGCGGCGCAACCGACTTCGCAGTTCCTGGAATTGGGGACTCGACTGGACGGCGGCGAAATCCTCCGCAGTCGGCGTGCGCCGCGGTGGCGTGCCATCTTTGTCGAGGTCGATACTGGTCATCGCAGGGTCCTAGCGTGTGACGTGGCTTACTACCCGCCGACCATAAGGGGACCTTCGTGAGCGAATCATGATGTGGCGTGGGTCACTCTGTGAAGGCGCCCGATTGTGCGGTGAACGGTCGGCTGGCCGCGATGAACGGTCGGCGGTCAGCTCGACCGCAGCACCCGCTCCCGGTCGGCGCCCATGCCGAGCCGCTCGGGTGCGTGCATGCGGACGAAGATGCGCCCGATCCGGCGCGCGCTCTGTCCCGGCGTCAGCTTGCTGACCAGCATCATCGCCGCGAATGCCAGCGGCACGCTGATCGCCGCGGGATAGCCGAGTATCGCGGCGAGCCAGCCGTTCGCGAGTCCATCGGAGATACCGCCGGTCACGGATACCGCCGTCGCCCCGCCCGCCGCCGATCCGCCGACGATCAGTCCGGTCGCCGCGCCCTTCGCCGTCAGGCCGCGCCACCAGATGCCGAGCACCAGCAGCGGACACAGCGTCGAGGCGGCCACCGAGAAGGCAAGGGCGACAGTGCGGGACAGATCCAGCGACACCACGGTGAGTGAAAGGCCCAGTGGCACAGCACCGGCGAACAGCGCGGCGGCCCGGAAATCGCGAATCCGCCCGCGCAGCATATCGGTGCTGAGCACACCCGCGATGCTCACCAGCAGACCGGAGGAGGTGGACAGGAATGCCGCGATGGCACCCGCGGCCACCAGTGCCGCCAGCAGTTGGCCCGGCAGGCCCGCGAGCACGGAACCGGGCAGCAGCACCACCGCGGCATCGGAGGTGCCGGTGATCAGCAGTTGCGGCACATACAGCCGCGCGAATACCCCGAGCAGAATGGGGAACAGGTAGAACAATCCGACCAGCCCGATCACCGCGAGCGCGGTGGTGCGCGCCGCCCGGCCATCCGGATTCGTATAGAAGCGCACCAGCACATGCGGAAGTCCCATGGTGCCGAGAAATGTGGCGATGATCAGCGAATAGACCTGATAGGTGGGATGCGCGCCGCCGAATCCGCCGCCGGGTGTCAGCCAGGCCGCGCCGTCGGTCGGCGCTCCGGCCACCACCGGTACGGCAGAGCCCGGCTCCAGGGTCAGTTCGGTGCCCGCCGCCAGTTCGTGTCCACCCGGGGTCAGCAGGACCGGACCGTCCACCGCGCGTCCGTCGAGTGTGCCGGTGATCGAAACCTGTTGTGGCGCATCGACGCGAACCACTACGCCGGTGCTGACATCCACCGTGGTGCGCTCGGTGACCACCGGGGGAGCCGGGGTGCCGAGTTCGCGATCCTCGGCCAGGAAATGCCCGAGCAGCACCAGCGCCGGAATCGCCACCGCGGTCAGCTTCAACCAGTACTGGAATGCCTGTACCAGCGTGATCGAGCGCATGCCGCCGCCGGCCACATTGGCGATGATGATCGCGCCGACCGCCACCGCGCCGACCCATTTCGGCACGTTCAACAGAATGTGCAAGGTCAACCCCGCCCCCTGGAACTGCGGGATGAGGTACACGCCGCAGACCAGCACCACCACGACCGCCGCCAGCCTGCGCAGCCGCAGCGACCCGAGCCGGAACTCCGCGAAGTCCGGCACGGTATACGCCCCGGACCGCCGCAGCGGAGCCGCGACGAACAGCAGCAGACCGAGATATCCCGCGGTG
The DNA here is from genome assembly GCF_050955995.1 of Nocardia sp. CA-119907. Lineage (NCBI taxonomy): Bacteria > Bacillati > Actinomycetota > Actinomycetes > Mycobacteriales > Nocardiaceae > Nocardia > Nocardia sp. CA-119907. The sequence continues at coordinate 6,978,698 of NZ_CP192091.1, read as the reverse complement.
AACCCGACCGGATACCACAGTGCGTCCGCACCGTACTTCGCGATCAGCCCGGCGACGCCGAGAAAGGAAGCGGCCGAAAGGTATTCACCGGAGATCGCCGCGGCATTCCAGCGCGGTCCGACGCTGCGCGAGGCGACCAGGAAATCAGAGGTGGTGCGCGCCAGCCGGACACCGTAGACGCCGATCGCGACGGTAGCGAATGCCGCGAAGAGCAACGCGAGCACCGTGAGTACCGGGGCTGTCGGGGTGTTCACGGTCTGCCTCGATCAGTGCCGTGTGGTATGGAATCCCGTCGGTAGGTCCGATACGCGGCGGTGGGGCGTGATGCCAAATGACCGCATCTGTCGGTGTTGGCCGGGCCCTTGTCCGTCTTACTCGTCGCGGTGCCTGGAGACTCGGCTGAGTGGGGGTGAGCGAGCGGGATTGCGACGCGGCCCCTTTCGTCGCAGTGGACCGAGTTCCTGTCCATCCAACTCGTCGTAGCGCATGGATACCCGGCGGCGCGGCGGCGGGCGAGCGGAGGTGCGGCGCGGGACATCGATTCAGTCCTCGGCCAATTCCAGGAAGTCCTGCTCATTGCGTTCGGCGAGTCGGACGTAGAGCCGCCCGACGCCGTACAACACCGGATACACCGCGACGCCGAGCAACAGCCACGGCAGCCGCACCCCGAGCAGGACGAACGATCCGGTCGAGCCGAGTCGGAAAAGCACCGGGAGCGAACACAAGACGAGGACCATGACCAACCCGACCCGCAGCGCCAGCCCCAGCTGAGCCCGGATCAGCCCACCGATCAGCGCCGCCCCGATCTCGGTCTGCTCGACCACCTCCGTGCGGGTCCGCGCGCGGCGTGCGCCGCGGCGTTCGGCGAGCACAACGCGCTGGCGGGTCGGGCGCTGCTGCGGTGTGGTCACGGATTCGTCCACTGCTGGCGCGGCCCGTGCACCAGACGCTGCTTGAGTTCGCGCACCTGCCGGCGGCTGACCGGCAGTTCCACCGCACCGGCCCGGCCGTCGGCCCGCAGCCGGACCACCGTCGCATTGCCGACCGTGCGCAGCCCGGTCACCAGCCGCAGCGCCACCAGATAGGACCGGTGTACCCGCAGGAACCCGGCGTTCTCCCAGCGGGACTCCAAGGCCGACAAGGGAATCCGCACCAGATGCGAGCCCGCGCTGGTATGCAGCCTGGCGTAGTCGCCGTCCGCCTCCACCCAGCTCACGCTGGACCGGTGCACCAATGTGGTGACCCCGCCCAACTCCACCGGGATGACCTCGCTCGGATCGGCCTGCGGTTGCGCGACGGCCGGTGCGGTACCGCGCGCGCCCGCGATCCGGCGCACCGCCTCGGCCAGCCGCGCCTCGCGCAGCGGTTTCAGCAGATAGTCCACCGCACCGAGATCGAATGCCGCGATCGCCCGGTCATCGTGCGCGGTCACGAAGACCACGGCGGGCGGATTGGCGAACGCGGACAGGATCCCCGCCAACTCCATCCCGTCCAGCCCGGGCATATTGATATCGAGAAACACGGCATCGATCGGATGGGCCCGCATCAGCCGCAGCGCGCTGGTCGCATCATTCGCGTGGTGGATATCCCCGACGCCCGGTTGCGCGCGCAGCAAATAGACCAACTCGTCCAGAGCTGGCTTCTCGTCGTCCACGGCGAGCACACGCAATGCGGCGGCGGACTGGTCGGTGGTCCGGGTCACAGTCGTTCCATGGTAAATGCCGCGTTCGCGCCGCCGGTTGGGATATCCGCACCAGGCGAAAACGGCCAGGATGAAGTCGGCGGCACATCCGCGTCCGGGCGCTCAGGCCTGGATGCCCGCGCGGAATTTCGGGACCCGGAGGCTGACCTTGGTGCCCGCGCCGGGGGCGGTCTCCACGATCAGTCCGTAGTCATTGCCGAAGGCGGCGCGCATGCGGTCGTCGACATTGGCCAGACCCACATGTGCGGATTCGCCGGAACCCGCTGGTCCGGTACCGGTTTCGATGGCATCGAGCGCGCCGGAGCGCAGCAGATCCGGATCCATTCCGATCCCGTCGTCCTCGACGCTGATCACACAGTCGGTGCCCGCGTCGGCCGCGACAATGGTCACGGTGCCGCCGCGCGCCACTCCGGCCAAACCGTGTCGAACGGCGTTCTCCACCAACGGTTGCAGCGCGAGGAACGGCAGCACGACGCCGAGCACCTCGGGCGCGATCTGCAACCGCACCTCCAGCGCGTCACCGAACCGGGCGCGTTCCAGCGCCAGATAGCGCTCGATATTGCGCAGTTCGTCGGACAGCACCGTGAACTCCCCGGCGGCGCGGAAGGAATACCGGGTGAAGTCCGCGAACTCGAGGATCAGTTCGCGCGCCCGGTCCGGATCGGTACGCACGAACGACGCCACGGTATTGAGCGCGTTGTAGATGAAATGTGGGCTGATCTGCGCCCGCAGCGCCCGCACCTCGGCCCGATCGAGCCGGGCCCGCGACGCGTCCAACTCCGCCAATTCCAGCTGCCCGCAGGCGTATCGTGCCACCTCCGCGACCGCGCCCAGCCGTCCCGGCTCCGGCTTCCCGGCGGTCACCACTCCCAAAGCCCCTGCCACCCCGGCATTTTCGATGAGCAGCGGTTGCGCGATCAGCGTGCGCCCGGCATGTTCACCCCGACCGGGCCCAGACACCAGTACCGGCCGTTCGGTCGCGACCGCCCGCCGGGCCGCGTCGGCGAAGGGTTCGGCCAGCTCCGAATGCGGACCGTCCCAGGCCAGTAGGGTGCCGTCGGCATCAGCCACCCCCAGCGCATCGGCCCCGGTGAGCGCCCGCAGATGCGGTGCGGCCTCCTGGGCCGACCGATCGGTCAGCCCCTGCCGCAACGGACGCGCGGCCAGCGACGCGGTATGCAGCGCGGTGTACACCGCCCGCTCGGCCGGAGTGGTCACCATTCGCCGGGTTCGCGACCAGACCAGCAGCGCGCCGACGATCAACACCGCACCGGCGACGACCGCGATGACGGCGGTCGTCGTCACCGCGGACCCATCGAACGCGTCTGTCGCGGCCAGCCCATCGCCCGATTATCGTCGTGGCTCCCACCGAATGCGGGGGCAAACAGCGCAGATCGTAGATTCGCCAGGCGGCACTTCGGGTGCCCGATACAGTCTTCCCGTGACGGTGGGCTACTCCGGGACTCCTCTGGCCAGAAAGATCGGCATCAAACCAGGTCACCGGGTGGTTCTATGTCATGCGCCAGCGCGCTGGCAGATTCCCGATCTGCCGCCGGATGTCGCGATCGTCGCCGACGATCCGGAGGGCGCGGATATCGTCCTCGCGTTCTATCGCGAATATGCCGACCTGGCGCACGAGGCGCCACAACTTGCCGCTCGACTGACTCCGGGCGCGATGCTGTGGATCGCTTGGCCGCGCAAGGCGGGCGGGCACGTCAGCGATATCGCTGAGAACGATCTGCGCGAGCTGCTGCTCCCCATCGGCGTCGTCGATGTGAAGGTGGCCGCACTCGACAACGATTGGTCCGGTTTGAAATTCGTCTGGCGCAAGCGCACGTGATCGCGGGCTCGCGTAGTGTCGAGCGATCCGCGGACCACCCCACTGTCGCGGAAATCGGACAGTCGCAATAGTGGGTCCCGAGACGCGCCGGTGATCTTCACCACCGACACGCCGGGCACCTGCGTGAGCCCGGCGCGGCAGGGCCGAACTCGTCGGTGGGGACCCCTAGAATCGCTACACCAACCCCCGTCGAGACCTTGGGAGGAAGGACCGTCTTGGCCGCCTCGTCCGGATCGTTCGTTCACCTGCACAATCACACCGAGTACTCCATGCTCGATGGTGCGGCCAAAATCTCTCCGCTCTTCGCCGAGGCAAAACGGCTGGGAATGAACGCGGTCGGCATGACCGACCACGGCAATATGTACGGCGCCTCGGAGTTCTACAACTCCGCCAAGAAGGCCGATATCAAGCCGATCATCGGGATCGAGGCCTACATCGCACCGGGCTCCCGGTTCGACACCAAGCGCGTGCAGTGGGGTGATCCGAGCCAGAAGGGCGACGATGTCTCCGGCTCCGGTGCGTATACGCACATGACCATGGTCGCGGAGAACGCGACCGGCCTGCACAACCTGTTCAAGCTGTCCTCGCTCGCCTCGCTGGAGGGCCAGCTCGGCAAGTGGGCGCGCATGGACGAGGAGATCATCGCCGAGCACGCCGCGGGCATCATCGCCACCACCGGCTGCCCGTCGGGTGAGGTGCAGACCCGCCTGCGCCTCGGCCACGACCGCGAGGCCTTGGAGGCGGCGGCCAAATGGCAGGAGATCTTCGGACCGGACAATTTCTTCCTCGAGATCATGGACCACGGCCTGTCCATCGAGCGGCGGGTCCGCGAAGGGCTGCTCGAGATCGGCAAAAAGCTCGGGATCCGGCCGCTGGCCACCAACGACTGCCACTACGTCACCAAGGACGCCTCGACCAATCACGAGGCGCTGCTGTGTATCCAGACCGGTAAAACCCTCAGCGACCCAACGCGTTTCAAGTTCGACGGGGACGGCTACTACCTGAAGTCCGCGGAGGAGATGCGGGCGATCTGGGATATGGAGGTGCCCGGTGCCTGCGATTCGACCCTGCTGATCGCCGAGCGGGTGCAGTCCTACGACGAGGTGTGGCAGCACCGCGACCGGATGCCGATCTTCCCGGTGCCGGAGGGACACGACCAGGCCAGTTGGCTGCGCCGCGAGGTCGACCTCGGGTTGCAGCGCCGTTTCCCGGACGGCGCGCCCCAGGAATATCTGGACCGGGCACAGTACGAGATCGGCGTCATCCTGGAGATGGGCTTCCCGGCCTACTTCCTCGTCGTCGGCGACCTGATCAACCACGCCCGCGACGTCGGCATCCGTGTCGGTCCCGGTCGTGGTTCCGCGGCCGGTTCGCTGGTCGCCTACGCGCTGGGCATCACCAATATCGACCCGATTCCGCACGGTCTGCTCTTCGAGCGCTTCCTCAATCCCGAGCGCGTCTCGATGCCCGATATCGATATCGACTTCGACGATCGCCGCCGCGGTGAGATGGTCCGCTACGCGAGTGAGAAGTGGGGCACCGACCGGGTCGCCCAGGTCATCACCTTCGGCACCATCAAGACCAAGGCCGCCATCAAGGACTCGGCGCGAGTGCTGTTCGGCCAGCCCGGTTTCGCCATCGCCGACCAGATCACCAAGGCGCTGCCGCCGCCGATCATGGCCAAGGACATCTCGGTGTCCGGTATCACCGATCCGGAGCACGAGCGGTACAAGGAGGCCGCCGAGGTCCGCGAACTGATCGCGAGCAATCCGGACGTCGCGAAGATCTACGAGACCGCGCGCGGCCTCGAGGGTCTGATCCGCAACGCGGGTGTGCACGCCTGCGCGGTCATCATGTCCTGTGATCCGCTCACCGACGCGATCCCGGTCTGGAAGCGGCCCCAGGATGGTGCGCTCATCACCGGCTGGGACTATCCGTCCTGTGAGGCCATCGGCCTGCTCAAGATGGACTTCCTCGGTCTGCGCAACCTGACGGTGATCGGTGACGCGCTGGAGAATATCCAGGCCAACCGCGGCATCGATCTGGATATGGACCGGTTGCCGCTCGACGATCCGCGCACCTACGAATTGCTTTCGCGCGGTGACACTCTCGGCGTATTCCAGCTCGATGGTGGGCCCATGCGCGATCTGCTGCGCCGCATGCAGCCGACCGCGTTCGAGGACATCGTCGCCGTCGGCGCGCTGTACCGCCCCGGCCCGATGGGCATGAACGCGCACAACGACTACGCCGACCGCAAGAACGACCGGCAAGAGGTCAAGCCGATCCATCCGGAGCTGGAGGAGCCGCTCAAGGACATTCTCGGCGAGACCTACGGCCTGATCGTCTACCAAGAGCAGATCATGCACGTCGCGCAGAAGGTCGCCGGCTACTCGCTCGGTCGAGCCGATATTCTGCGCCGCGCGATGGGTAAGAAGAAGGCCGAGGTGCTGGCCGCGGAGTTCGAGGGCTTCGAGGCGGGTATGCAGGCGAGCGGCTTCTCCAAGCCCGCGATCAAGGCGCTGTGGGACACCATCCTGCCGTTCGCCGGTTACGCGTTCAACAAATCGCACGCCGCGGCCTACGGCCTGATCTCCTACTGGACCGCCTATCTGAAGGCGAACTATCCCGCCGAATACATGGCGGCCCTGCTCACCTCCGTCGGTGACGATAAGGACAAGGCCGCGGTCTACCTGTCGGATTGCCGCCGCCTCGGTATCACCGTGCTGCCGCCGGATGTCAATGAATCCGAGCTGAACTTCGCCTCGGTGGGCAAGGACATCCGGTTCGGTCTCGGCGCGGTGCGCAATGTCGGCGCGAACGTCGTCACTTCGATCATCCAGGCGCGCAAGGACAAGTCGAAGTTCACCGACTTCTCCGACTATCTGAACAAGATCGACGCCATCGCCTGCACCAAGAAGGTCACCGAATCCCTCATCAAGGCAGGTGGATTCGATTCGCTCGGACACCCGCGCAAGGGTCTGCTGCTGATCCACTCCGATGCCATCGATGCGGTGATGTCCACCAAGAAGGCCGAGGCGATCGGCCAGTTCGATCTGTTCGGCGGGTTGGACGACGGTGATGATTCGGTGGCCTCGGTCTTCAATGTCAAGGTGCCCGAGGACGAGTGGGAGACCAAGCACAAGCTGGCGCTCGAGCGCGAAATGCTCGGCCTGTACGTATCCGGGCATCCGCTCAACGGCGTCGAACATGTGCTCGCGGCACAGGCGGATACGCCCATTCCGGCCATTCTCGAGGGCGATATCAAGGACGGCGCCCAGGTGACCATCGGCGGCATCCTCGCCTCGGTCAACCGCCGCATCAATAAGAACGGCCTGGCCTGGGCCTCGGCGCAGATCGAGGATCTGACCGGTGGTATCGAGGTGCTGTTCTTCCCGCAGGCCTATTCGGTCTACGGCGCGGATGTGGTGGAGGATGCGGTCGTCCTGGTGAAGGCCAGGGTGTCGGTGCGCGATGATCGAATCTCCTTGATCGCCAACGATCTCGCCGTCCCCGACCTGTCCTCGATCGGTGTGGCCAAGCCGCTGGCGGTGGTCATGCCGACGCGCCTGTGCACCCCCGACAAGATCGGCGAACTCAAGCGCATCCTGTCCAGACATCCGGGTACCGCCGACGTCCACATCCGCCATGTGGGGGCGCGCGACAATACGTCTCTGTGGAAATTGGCCGATAGCCTGCGCGTTTCGCCATCTTCGGCGCTGATGGGCGACCTCAAGGCCCTGCTCGGCCCGGGCTGCCTCGCGGGTTAGCCCACACCTGTACCAGCCGAATGCCCGGACCCGCGTGCAGGTCCGGGCATTCGGCATCGAGAGGTGTTGCGGCGGTTCGTGTTCAGGCGTGGAGTTCGGCCATGGTGCGTTCCGCCGGAACAACCGTTCCGCTCGGCTGGGCGCGGCGATGCAACGCCGCCGCCCACACGATGGTGGCCAGTGCCGCGACCCCGAGGACCGCGCCGATCCAGGCGACCGATGGGGAGCCGAGGCCGCCGTCGATGGCCAGGCCGCCGAGCCAGGGGCCGACGGTGATGCCGACATTGAACGAGGAGAAGTTGACCGCCGTCGCGAGCGTGGGTGCATTGCCCGCCAGGGCGAATACCCGGGTGTTCAGTGCCGGATTCATCGCGAATCCGAAGGCGCCCAAGAGGAATACCAGGATCACGACCGGCACCGGCAGGGTCGCGGTGAGCGCCAGTATCGCCGAGAAGAGGATCAGTCCGGTCGCTCCGATGGTCAGCACCCGGAAGGGATGGGCATCGGCGGTTCGGCCGCCCACCGTGATGCCGATCAGCGCCCCTACGCCATAGACAGTCAGCACCAATGGAATCCAGCTCTCCGCGATCCCGGTCGTGCGGGCCAGCAGTGCGCCGAGGTAGGCGAAGGTGACCAATAGTGCGCCGGTGCAGAGCGCGGTCGTGCTGTAGGACAACCACAGTCGCGGATTGATCATGGTGCGCAGTTCGCGGCGCAGGTCGGGTACTTCGGCGGGGCGTCCGCCCGGAATCTTGCCCGCCACACCGGCCATTGCCAGCGCCGACAGCACGGCGACCGCCCAGAACGCGGCACGCCAGCCGAGGTGCTGGCCGATCATCGTGCCCGCCGGAAGTCCGACGATAGTGGCCACGGTCAGTCCGCCCGCCACAATGCTCATCGCTTTGCCGCGCACGTTATCCGGCACCAGGCTCAGCGCCGTGGTCGCGGCGACCGCCCAGAATCCGGCGTACACGAACGCCCCGACCACTCGGGTTCCGAAGAGCACCCAGTAGCCCGGGGTCAGTGCGGCCACCACGTGCGCGGCGATGAACACGCCGAGGAAGGCCAGCAGTGCGGTGCGGCGCGACCAGCGCAATGTGACCACCGCCAGCACCGGCGCGCCCACCAGCATGCCCAGCGCGAATGCCGAAATCAGCAGGCCCGCTCGAGGTATGGAGACGCCCAGGTCGGCGGCCATGTCGGTGAGCAGGCCGGAGAGCATCAGCTCCGAGGTGCCCTGGGCGAAGATGGATAGCCCGAGGATGTAGACGGCGAATGGCATCGGGGCCCTCTCTAGTTTTGGATTGATCAGTTCAGAATTGGACGACAAAGAAACGGCGCTGTGCCGCTGGTGTCGGTTTGTGGGACGCGATCCAGGCAGCCGGCTGATCGCTCGGCGCTAGAGAACGCTCAGTGCCGTGGTGGCGATCGCCTCCAGGGTGTCCCTTTCGGCTCCGCCGCGCGCCGCCACTCGCATGCCGCCGATCGTGGTGATCACGAAATGGGCCAGGGTGCGGGCGTCTTTGCTCGCATCTATCTCGCCGGATCGCTGACCTGCGCGGATCGCCACGGTCAATGCGTCGAGTCGCCGATCCTGATCCGCGCGCAACGTCGCCGCCACCTCCGGATCGCGCGGAGCCAGCTCGACCATCGAGTTGACCACCAGGCAGCCGATGGGATCGTCGGTCGGTGCGTCGATGGTCTGCCACAGCAGCGCCCGTATCTTCGCCCGCGCGGGCAGGTCGCCATCGAGCACATCGAAGATCGAGGCGTTCTTGGTGGACATGTACCGCCGCAGCGCCCGCTCGAACAACTCGTGCTTACTGGTGAAGGTGTTGTAAATGCTGCTGCGGCCCAAACCCGTTGCCTCGCAGAGGTCTTGGGTCGAGGTGCCCTCGTAGCCCGCGGACCAGAACGCCCGCATCGCCGCGTCGACCGCCCGGTCCTCATCGAATGCCTTCGGTCGTGCCATGGTGTCAAGCTAGCATGTTTTGAACTAATCGGTCCAATAAAGCTCTCGACCGCTGCTTCGAGGGAGTGCCGGTTGGGCTATGGCGAAACGGCGACACCCAACGAGAGTGCGGCGATGAACTTCGGTCCGTCGGCGTAGAACTCGTCGAGGTCGCGGATCTCGAATCCGGCGTCCTCGACGATGCCGCGGATATTTCGGTCGAGATTGCAGCCGCCCGCGATGGCCTTCTCGATCGGATTCAGTCGGTGCTGCCACACCTGGACGCCCGGATCCGGGGCCAGCCCGTGCTCGACGAAGTGCAGGGTTCCGCCGGGGACGAGCACCCGGCGCACCTCGGCCAGCGCGGCCGCGATATCCGGAATCGTGCACATCGTCCAGGTGGAGAGGACGCAGTCGAAGCTGTTATCGGCGAAGGGCAGCGACTGGCCGTCGAGTCCGGCGCGTTCGATCGGCACGGTGGCCTTCGCCCGCCGTTTCTCCGCCAGCCGCCACCCGAGGTCGGCGGGTTCGACCGCGCTGACCGACTCGATGCTCGCCGGATAGAACGGGATATTCAGCCCGGAACCGAAGCCGATCTCCATCACGCGCCCGTGCAGTCCGGCGCAGGCGCGCTTGCGCTGCGGATTGTTGAACCTGGCCCCACAGGCCAGATTCACCAGGCGCGGTACGACCTGATCGCTGTAGATTCCCACTTCTTCACTGTGTCAGGGGGCCGCGGCGCGGGCAATGGTGCGCTGACCGAAAGGGTGCGGCCGATGTCAGCGGGCCGCACGGCGGAGGGCATGCGATGCTGGCTCGGTGACCTTGTTCGAGGTGTGGGCCCCGCGACCGGAACGGGTGCGGGTCGAGGTCGACGGCAGCGCGCATCCGATGACGAGGTCCGCCGACGGCTGGTGGCGGGCCGAGGTTCCCGCCGGGGCCGGTGCGCGCTACGGCTACCTGCTCGACGACGATCCGACCGTCCTGCCCGATCCGCGCTCGGCCAGACAGCCCGACGGCGTGCACGCCCGCTCGGCGGTGCACACCCTGGATCCGGCCGGGTGGACCGATACGGACTGGACCGGCCGCCCGCTGGCGGGTGCGATTCTCTACGAACTGCATCTGGGCACCTTCACTCCCGATGGCACCTTCGACGCCGCCGTCGAACGCCTCGACCACCTCGTCGAACTCGGCGTCACCATGGTCGAGCTGATGCCGGTCAATGCCTTCGACGGCATCCACAACTGGGGCTACGACGGCGTGCTCTGGTATGCGGTGCACGAGCCCTACGGCGGCCCGGACGGGCTGCAGCGTTTTGTGAACGCCTGCCACACAAGGGGTTTGGCGGTCGCCCTCGATGTCGTCTACAACCATCTCGGCCCGTCCGGTAACTACCTGCCCCGCTTCGCGCCCTATCTGACCGAGGGCCGCAATACCTGGGGGCAGAGCCTCAATCTGGATGGACCGGCCTCGGATCCGGTGCGCGGCTTCATTATCGATAACGCGCTGCGCTGGCTGCGCGACTTCCACATCGACGCGCTGCGGCTGGACGCGGTGCACGCGTTGGTCGACCGCACCGCGACCCACGTACTGGCCGAACTGGCCGTCGAGACCGAATGCCTTGCCGCACATGTGCGCAGGCCGCTGTCGCTGATCGCGGAGAGCGACCTCAATGATCCACGACTCATCACCCCGCCTGCGGCGGGCGGCTACGGACTGACCGGCCAGTGGAACGACGACCTGCACCACGCCGTGCACACCGCGGTCTCGGGTGAACGTCAGGGCTACTATGCCGATTTCGGCACGCTGCGCTGTCTGGCACACACGTTGACGCACGGCTTCTTCCATGCCGGAACGTATTCCAGCTTCCGCGGCCGAATCCACGGCCGCCCCATCGATACCCGGTTGGTCCCGGCGAGTGCGCTATTGGCCTACACCTGCACCCACGATCAGATCGGCAACCGGGCGCTCGGGGACCGCCCGAGCGCCTATCTCACCGACGGACAGCTGGCGATCAAGGCCGCCCTGGTGCTGTTCTCGGCGTATACGCCCATGCTGTTCATGGGGGAGGAGTGGGGTGCGCGCACCCCGTTCCAGTACTTCACCTCGCACACCGATCCGGTGCTCGGAGCGGCCACCGCGACCGGGCGCAAGGCCGAATTCGCCGAACATGGCTGGGACACCGACGATGTACCGGACCCGCAGGACCCCGAAACCTATCTGCGTTCGAAGCTCGATTGGTCCGAGCTGGCACAGAATCGGCATGCTCGGCTACTTTCTTGCTATCGAAGACTGATCGGTTTGCGGCGTGAGCGACCCGAGATCACCGACCCGTGGCTGACCCGCGTATCCGTCGACTACGACGAGAGCGCCCGCTGGATCGCGGTGCGCCGCGGCCCGTTGACATTGCTGTGCAATCTTGACGAAGAGCAGGTCACCGTGCCGATCGCCGGTTATTCCCTCGTGTCGTGGGAGCCCGCGACCGAAGGCGTTGCCGCGACGGGGATTCCGGGCCACTCGTTCGTGATACTCGAGACTGGATAGCGAAACCCTGCGCCCGCGGTGCGATTACCGGAAAATCGCTGAATGTAACTGTCCGAGACAGGATCATTGCCGAAGGTGTTCGGCGCCATTACCGTTGGTATATGAGCAACGTGGCTTCGCCCGGGGACCTAGCGGATCTCCCCGACGGCGTGGGTGGCAGCGCCACCGCCGAATTCGCACCATTGGCACGCGCATTCGCGAAGGTCTTCGGGCGCCGTCGGGGGGCGGGAGGCGCCCTGGCCGTGCATCTGCGCGGCGAGCCGCTGGTCGACATCTGGACCGGCAGTGCGGGGGATCGGCCCTGGACCCAGGACACCGGGTCGATCGTCTTCTCCGCGACCAAGGGTGTCACCGCCACTGTCATCCACCGACTGGCCGATCGCGGTCTGCTCGACTACGAGGCTCCGATGGCCGCGTACTGGCCGGAGTTCGGCCAGAACGGCAAGGGCGACATCACCATTCGTCAGGTAATGACCCACAGTGCCGGACTCGGTGGCCTCAACCCGATCGCCGCCGGACTCGAGGATGTACTCGACCATCAGCTGATGGAGGAACGCCTCGCCGCCGCGAAACCCGATCACCTGCTCGGCACTCCGGCCTATCACGCACTCACCTTCGGCTGGCTGCTCGCCGGACTGGCCCGCGCCGTCACCGGCCACGGGATGGGCGAGTTGTTCCGCACCGAGGTCGCCGATCCGCTCGGCATCGATGGCATCCACCTCGGCAAACCGCCTGCCCACGCGTCGACGACCTATGCGCCGCTGGCGGGCACCCAGCTGAGTCTGGTTGGAAAGCCGATCAGCGCAAAGGTTTTGGGTGCCAGCTATGGTCTGCCCGGCGCCCTCGGCGCGGCCGCACGGTGTCTGTTCCTGCCCGGGCTGGAGACCATTCTGGAGGGTGAGCTGCCGCCGATCCTCGATACCGAACTCGGTGCGGGCAACGGTGTGTGCACCGCGCCGGCGCTGGCCATCATGTACGGCGCGCTGGCCAATGGCGGCGTGGCCGACGGTGTGCAGTACCTGTCACCGCGAACGATCAAGGCGCTGAGCCGGATTCGGACTTTCCGTCTCGACCGCGCACTGTTCTACGCGCCGATGCTCTGGCATCTGGGCTACCACTCGCTGCCGATGCCCGGCGCGCGCGGCGGCTTCGGCCATATCGGCCTCGGCGGCTCCTTCGGCTGGGCCGAGCCGCGTCTCGGGCTGTCGGTCGGATTCGTGCACAACCGGCTCTCGGCGGGACAGCTGAGTTTCGATCAGGCCTCGGCCGCATGGCTTTTGCCGATGGTCATGGCGGGCCTGCGCACGACCCGGCGGGCCGCCGCCGTGGTGCAGACGCCCGAGGCCGCCTAATCGAGGAGTGAAGAACCGGCCGCGCAGACCATGTCGACGCGGCCGGTTCGTATTCGTGCTGCTGGTTAATTGTTCAGGTGAGGTAGCGGTAGGCCGGGGAATCCGGCTCGAGACGTTCGCACTGGATCGGCGAATCGTGCATCCGCTCCAGTAGCGGGCCGAGTCCGTCCGGTGCGCCGAGTTCGATGCCGACCAGCGCGGCACCGGTTTCCCGGTTGTTGCGCTTGACGTACTCGAACAGGGTGATGTCGTCATCGGGACCGAGCACCTCATTGAGGAACCGCCGCAATGCGCCGGGCTCCTGCGGAAAGTCCACCAGGAAGTAGTGTTTCAGGCCGCGGTGGACCAGCGAGCGCTCGATGATCTCGCCATAGCGCGACACATCGTTATTGCCGCCGGAAACCAGGCACACCACTGTGGAACCCGGCTCGATCGCGATATCGGCCAGCGCCGCCACCGCCAGCGCGCCCGCGGGTTCGGCGATGATGCCCTCGCTCTGGTACAGCTCGAGCATGGTCGTGCAGATCGCGCCCTCGTCGATATGCATCATCTGGAAAGCGCCGGCGCCCCTTGGTGATTCGGTCGCGGTCAGCAAGGGCAGTGACCCGTGCGAGACCACCCGGCCGCCGAATGCGGAAATCGCCGTATAGGGCAGCTGGCCAACCCGACGCACCGCCGCGCCGTCGACGAACGGATCGATCTCCGGCAGCGTCACCGGGCCGCCCGCGACCAGTGCGGCGGTCATCGAGGCCGCACCCGCCGGCTCGACGCCGAGGATGCCGGTGCTGGGCGAGCGCTTGCGCAGGTAGGTGCCGATGCCCGCCAGACAACCGCCGCCGCCGACCGGGACCACCACCAGATCGGGGGTCCGGCCGCCGAGCTGCTCCAGGATCTCCGGGGCGATGGTGCCCTGGCCGGCCGCGGTGCGCGGATCGTCGAACGGCGGCACCATGGTGGCGCCGGTGCGCTCGACATCCTGGGCCGCGGCCGCCGCCGCGGCGTCATAGGTTTCCCCGACCGCGATCAGTTCGACGTATTCGCCGCCGTGCACCCGGATGCGGTCGCGCTTCTGCTTCGGTGTGGTGGTCGGCACGTAGATGCGGCCCTTGATACCCATCGCATTGCAGGCGAAGGCCACGCCCTGGGCGTGATTGCCCGCACTGGCCGCGACCACGCCCGCGGCTCGTTCGGATTCGGTGAGCTGGACGATCAGGTTGTAGGCGCCGCGCAGCTTGTAGGAACGCACGGCGGTCAGATCCTCGCGCTTGAGGTAGACCTGCGCGCCGGTCAGTAGGGACAGCCGGGGGCTGTGCTGTAGCGGGGTCGGCTCGATAATTTCGGCAATTCGCTTGGCGGCGGCGTCGATCTCGTCCGCGCTCAGCGTCGGACGAGTAGTGGACTGGTCGTCGAGTAATTCAAGCGGATTGGACACCCGAAACATGCTGCCACCCGCCGCGTCGGCCGGACTCGGCGGGTGGGCGTCTGAGGAGCGCAAACGGTCGGTTTCCCGGCCGCTATCGGGTCGGACCTACCGGGGCGTCAGGACGAAAACCGGGATCGCGCGGGTCGTCTTGGTCTGATAGCCCGCGTAATCGGGCCAGACCTCGATCGCCCGCTCCCACCACAGCGCCTTCTCCTCGCCGAAGACCTCGCGTGCGGTGTAGTCCTTGTTCTCGGCGCCGTCACGCAGTTCGACATGCGGCTCGGCCTTGATGTTCCAGTACCAGACGGGATGCTTCGGCGCACCGCCCAGCGAGGCCACGATTGCGTACTCGCCGTTGTGCTCGACCCGCATCAGCGCGGTCTTGCGCAAGAGGCCGGTCTTCGCACCCCTGCTGGTCAACACGATGACGGGTTTGCCCTGCAGCGTCGTGCCCTCGGCGCCGCCGGAGTTCTCGATCTGTTCGGCCTGCTCACGGGCCCAGTCGGATGTGCTCGGTGCGTACTCACCTGTCAATGGCATGACATGGGCAACACCGCTGGCCGCAGCAGTGTTCCCGGCACAATGTTAGGTGGCCCGAACTTCTGCATCCGTGTAGCCTGACGCCATGGCAGTGGTTCACCCCTCGACCCGCCCCGCGGCGGTGGAAATCGCGGGCAGCGCGTGGCCGATGTACAAGCTCGAGGCGCTCGCCCTCGGGCTGGTCATCTGTCTCGTACTGGCGCTGATCACGGGATCGCTGCAGGTTGCGGTGCTGGTCGCGGCTGCGGTCGGTGCTGGTCGCTGGGTTGTTGGGCAGGTTGGTGCGCGAGACCGGGGTGCGCGCAGACGCTGAGCGTTCGGGGTGCGTGGGGTCAGGCGGTGTCCAAGGGGAGGGTGGTGAGTTCGGTGCGGGAGAGGACGCCTAGTTTGGGGTAGGCCTTGTAGAGGTGGTGGCCTATGGTGCGGGGGCTGAGGAAGAGTTGCGCCGCGATATCTCGGTTGGACATGCCCTGGGCGGCGAGGCGGACGATCTGGAGTTCTTGCGGGGTCAGGCGGGCCAGGACGCCGGTGGTCGGGCGGGTGGCGGTGCCGACGCCCAGGGCGGCGAGTTCGGTGCGGGCGCGCTCGGCCCAGGGGGTGGCGTCGAGGCGGTCGAAGGTTTCCAGGGCGGGCTGGAGTTGGTTGCGCGCCTCGGTCTTTCGGCGGTTGCGGCGTAGCCATTCGCCGAAAAGCAGTTGCGTTCTGGCCTGTTCGAAGGGGCGACCGCCACGCTCGATCGCGGCTTGAAAGTGCTTCTCCGCCTTGGCTTCCGGGGCTACCAATGCCATGCACCGCTGGACCAGAGCGGCTACCCATTCTTGTTGGGACACCTCGGCCCAGGTCTGTAGTCGTTGCAACGCGTCACCGGCTCGCTCGGGGCTGCCGAGGCGCACCGCCGCTTCGATCAGGTCGGGCAGGGCACGCAGACCGATCACGTGGTGGCGGGAGGGTTCCACGGTGAGCAGTTCCAGGCGCGAGAGGGCGCTGTCGACCTTGCCCTGGCCGAGATCGAGTACGCCGAGCGCCGCGAGCGTCCATGGTGCGCCGGGCGCGGTGGCGCCGCCGAGTTCTTCGGCGAGTGCTCGATCGACCAATTCTCGGCAGTCCTGTTCGCGACCTTCGATGGCGGCCAGATAGGCGAGGTAGCTCGACATCTGGCTGATCCAGTGCCGCTGTCCGATGTCCTGGGCGATCCGCAGGCCCTCGGTCGCGGCGATGCGGCCCTCGCGGGGACGGCCGAGGAACAGTTCGGTCTCGGCGCGGAAGAACAGCAGCGTCGGCAGCAGGGCGATGCGACCCTGGTCGCGGCATTCGGCGATGAGGGTCTTGGCCAGTTCCGCGGCCTGTTCGTCCTGGCCGACGACCATCCCGATACCGCACATCTGCACCAGATCGCGCGGGCTGTCCGCACCGTTGCGCCGGGACGCGGCGGCCGTTTCGCGCAGGTCGATGGTGAATCGGCCATCGATGCCGGCGACCGTGTAGCGGGCGATGGGCGCCATCGGCTCGGATTCGGGCAGGGACAGCGCATTGATGTGCTCGGCCACCTCCGCCAGTTCTGGTGCGCCGAGGTACCAGGCCGTATGCACCGCCTGCATGAGGATGCGGGCGGCGCGTGCCGGATCGTCGGTGCGTACCAGATCGGCGCCGGCCAGTAGCAGCCGATGTGCCGAAAGTGGTTTGCCCGCACCGAATTCCGCGGTGGCCCGGACCAGATCCAGCCGGGCGCAGAGCAGCGGGTCGGTGGTCTGGGTGGCCGCGCGGTCGGCCAGGCGGCTGGCGCGGTCCAATAGTCCGGCCTCACCCGCGGTTTCGGCGGCCGAGACGAGTCGGCGCACGCGGGCCGCGGCATCGGTGCTCAAACCCGCCGCGCGCTCGTAGGCGGCGACGGCGCCGGAGTAGCCGCTGCGGCGGCGGGCGCGATCGGCGGTGTCCTCGAGGGCGGCGGCGGTGGTTTCGTCGGGTCCGGTCGCCGCCGAGGCCAGATGCCAGGCGCGCAGGTCGGCGTTCTCGGGGTCGGTCAGCGCGGCGGCCAGGGCGGCGTGGGCGGTGAGGCGTTGGGTCAGTGCCGCACCCTGGTAGACGGCCGAGCGCAGCAGCGGATGGCGGAACCGCATGGCCTGTCCGTCGCTGTGGACGAGTCCGGCGTCGGCGGCGGGTTGCAGGTCCGGCAGACGCGCGCCGAGTGCGTCGGCGGCGCGCAGCACAGTGGTGAGATCGTCGGTGCCCGCGGCGGCAGCCACCAACAGCAATGTCCGGGTGGCGGCGGGGAGTCTGGTCACCTGGCCGTGGAAGGCGACCTGGAGTCGCTGCGTCAACGGCAGCGGATTCGGCCCGCTCGTATGGCCCGATCCCGTTGCCTCGGCGGCCAATACTGCCGGCAGCTCTTGCAGCGCGAGTGGGTTACCGCCCGCCTCGGCCAGCAGCCGGTAGCGCAGGGCGGGTGACAGCTCCGGAGCGTGGCTGTCCACCAGTGCGGCCGCCGAGTCCTGCGGCAAACCCGTCAGCACGAGTTCGGGCAGTCCGGGTGCGGGAAAATCCTGGTCGCCGGTCCGCGTCGCGAAGATGATCACCACCCCTTCGGCATCGAGGCGCCGCGCCACGAACAGCAGTGTCTCCGCCGTCGCCCTATCCAGCCAGTGCGCGTCATCGATCAGACACAGCAGTGGCCCCTCCTCCTCGGCCAGCAGGGATAACACCGCCAACCCGATCAGCATCCGATCCGCCGGATCATGGTGCGCCAGCCCGAAGGCCCCGCGCAGCGCATCGCGCTGCGGTGCGGGCAACCCGTCGACCAGTGCCATCCCCGGCTTGATCAGCAGATGCAGCCCCGCGAACGGCAACTCCGCCTCGGACTCGATCCCGGCACTGCGCACCGCGGTGATCCCCTGCGCCGCCGCATAATCCAGGAGCGCGGTCTTCCCGATCCCCGGCTCCCCACGCAGCACCAGTGCCCCACTGCGACCCGCCCGCGCCTGGTCGAGAAGCCGATCGATCTGTGCTTGTTCGGCTTCTCTTCCATGGAGCATCTGCCCACCGTAGCCGTTGGCCACGACGATGTTCGATCCGATGAGGGGCCGTGTCACAGCCCGTTTTCATAGCCGTGTGCTACTACAGTGCGCTTATGCCCTCGAAGTTGACGGAGATAGCGCTGGTGGGTTGCAGCGTCTTGATCGCCGCAATGTCGCCGGTGGCGTCCGCGCCGGCCGAGGTCGTCTCGATGGCGCCGCATGAGAAGACCATCGCATCGCCGATCGGCGGCAACATCATGGTGGGTAGTAAGGACGAGACCATCAACCGGATCGCGCCGCTGAACCAGGTGGGAACTACCCGGGAGGCGCTGGTCACCACCACTGCCTACGGTCAGATCGATGCGGCGGCAGCGGGCAGGCTGAAGGTCGGCTACCACGTCGGTTGTGCGGTGACGATCGGTACGGGCACCCTTGGCGCGACGCCCGACCTCATCATCCCAATACCCCTGCCCTGGAACAACGTGTCGACGACCACGCCAGAGTTGCCGTTCACGACCCTGCCGATCACGCCGACCCTGCCGACCCTGCCGATCACGCCGACCCTGCCGACCCTGCCGATCACGCCGACCCTGCCGACCCTGCCGACCCTGCCGATCACGCCGACCCTGCCGACCCTGCCGATCACGCCGACCCTGCCGGTTGCGCCGAGTGTGCCGGTCGTGCCGAGTGTGCCGGTTGCGCCGATCACGCCGACCCTGCCGGTTGCGCCGAGTGTGCCGGTTGCGCCGATCACGCCGACCCTGCCGGTTGCGCCGAGTGTGCCGGTTGCGCCGGGTGTTTCGGTCGCGCCGAGTGTGCCGGTCGCGCCGATCACACCGGTCGCGCCGAACGTGTCGACTACGCCGAGCGTGCCGATCACGCCCATCAATCAGAACGTGCCGATCACGCCGAACGCGTCGCCCACGCCGAACGCGCAGAACGTGCCGATCACGCCGGTCGCGCCGAATGTGCGGATCACGCCGAACGCGTCGCCCACGCCGAACGCGCAGAACGTGCCGATCACGCCGGTCGCGCCGAATGTGCGGATCACACCGAACGCGCCGATCACGCAGAACGCGCCGATCACGCAGAACGTGCCGATCACGCAGAACGTGCCGATCACGCCGCCCACGCCGAACGCTCCGAACTTGCCCAACAGGCCGAACGTGCCCGACTGGCCCAACTGGAATGGGCAAGGGATCAGTGGGAACGAGATCAGCGGGAACGAGATCAGTGCGAACGAGATCGCCGACGGCGGCGGGCTCGACGTCCCCATCTTGGTCAATCCCAACCCCGTGGTCACCCTGAACCTCAATCCGGGTGAGATCGCGGAGGTTCCGCTGGCGGAGAAGGAGATGATCCCCGGCACGCTCATCCAGACGGTGGTCCGGGACTTCCACATCAAGGTCGATGCCTGCACCGGTCCGGTTACCCTGCGGCAATTCGCCTATGTCTATGCCGTCTCACCCGAGGTCGACGATTCGAGTGCGGTCTTCGGCGACCCGACCTGGTTGTAGCCGCACCGGGTGCTCGCACAATCCCGTCCGGCGCCTGTCGTCCCATTGAAAGACAACGTTTTCATTAACGTCCCCGCTGGGGCCGCCGATGATTCGGGTAGTCGAGTACGCAGGTTTCGACGGTAATCGGGGCGGAGGATCTTTACCTATGAAACGACTGGTGGTCTGCTGCGACGGTACTTGGAAGGCCGAATCGAGCAGCACGGTATCGAATATCATCAAGATCGCGCAGACGATTCGGTACGAGGCGCCGGGACCGTCGGGGGAGCCGATCCAGCAGTGGGTCAGCTATGTTTCCGGGCCGGGCGCCCGCGGCTTCCTGGCCGACCGCCTGATGGGCGGCGCGTTCGGACTCGGACTCGAGGCGAATCTGTCCTCGGCGTACTGGCATCTGGCATTGAACTGGCAGCCGGGCGATGAGATCTACATTTTCGGTTTCAGCCGCGGCGCGTTCACCGCACGTAGCCTGGCCGGTCTGATCGGCCGCATCGGGATCATGACACCGGATGCCATGATCGAGGGAAAGTACCCGGAGGCCTTGCGGATTCACCATCAGCCCGCGCCGCGGCGGACACCGGAGAATCCGGATCCGAAGGAGCCGCAGGAGTGGATCGACTTCCGCAAGGCGAACTGCTGGGGCGGCCCCGCCAAGATCGACTTCATCGGGGTCTTCGATACCGTCGGCGCGCTCGGCGTGCCCGGACTGACCTCGCTGCGGCATCGATTCCACGATGTGAAGCTCGGGCGCAATGTCTACTGCGCGCGTCAGGCCCTCGCCCTCGACGAGCGGCGCCGCAACTTCGAACCGTGCCTCTGGGAGGTGCCGATCGAACCGGATGTGAAGTACTCCCACGACTACGACCGCGTCAAGCAGGTGTGGTTCGAGGGCGTGCACAGCGATATCGGTGGCGGTTACCAGCAATGCGGGCTGTCCGACATCACGCTGCGCTGGATGGTGGGTGAGGCGGAGGCCGTCGGGCTGGTCTTCGACCGGGAGCGGCTGGAGGGTCTGGCCGAGCGCTGCCGAGCCGAGGACAACCATATGGAGCTGCACGGTTCGCTGAGCATCGGATACCGAATCCTCAATGTGCTGCGCACCCTTCGCCAACCCAGGAACCCGCGGTTCTACTGGGATTCCTGGCGGCGGCTCTACACCAACGGGGATCGGAGCGTCCGCTTGGCCTCCACCGTGCACGACGCCACCGACTATCGGCCCGTGAATCTGCTGCGCTGGCTGCGCGAGCACGACGGGATGGTGCCCGAGACGCTGATCGAGAAGACCGGCACGGTCACCACGATCGCGCCGGAGGAGCCCTGAGCTCACCCACCCCGCCGACTACGCAAGCTCCGTCGGCTGCCATCCCCCTAGCGCACCAGTAGGGCGACGGGCAGTCGGGCGAACAGCTTCTCCAATCGGGCCCGGCCCTGGAAGGTGTGGCCGGTCAGCCGGTCGGTCCAGCTGCCCTGCGGCAGCTCCAAGGTGGTATCGCCCCAGCCGGTTTCGGCCAGCGCGAGGCTGTGCCGGGTGGCGGCGACGACCACCTCGGGTGTCTCACCGGCCCGGCCGCGCGCGTAGGCGACCAGTCTGCTCTCCTGCTCGCCGGTGGCGAACAGCGGCAGATAGGTGCCGCCGACGAAGCAGTCCGGACGTTCCCGGCGCAGCCACAGCGCGTAGGCGACGATCCACATCTTCGCCGCGCCCGTGGTGTCCAATGCCGGTGTGCCGGTGAGCGATTGCAACAGGCCCGCGCGCGCCGCGAAGTCGACCGGACGCCGGTTGTCCGGATCGACGAGGGAGTCCTCCCACAGCTCACAGCCCTGATAGATATCGGGAATCCCGGGCCCACACAGTTGCAGCAGCTTCTGCGACAGCGAATCCGACCAGGCGTGCGGTGCGAGTTCGTGTACCAGATCTCCGATTTCGGAGCCAACGGGTCCATCGATCACCGCGTCCAGCCAGGTGTGCACCTTCGTCTCGAATTCGGCATCCGGTTCCTCCCAGGAGGTATGGACGTCGGCCTCGCGAATGGCCTTCTCCGCGAACAGATGCAGTCGCTCGCGCAGCCCGGCCACCGAGGAGGCGGGCCGGCCGTCGGCGGGCCAGATCCCGAACATGTTCTGCAATAAGAACAGCGTCGTCGCGCCGTCGGGGCCCGGGGTGATGTCCTGCCAGGATTCGACGGCGCGCGCCCAGGTCTCCGCGGCCTGGGAAAGTACCCCGATCCGGGCCCGCACATCCTCGCCGCGCTTGGTGTCGTGGGTGGACAGGGTGGTCATGGTGGCGGGCCAGCGCTGTGCGCGTTCGCTATTGGAGAGGTGGAATTCGTTGAGCGAGTGGCCGAATCGCGCCGGATTGCCGCCCACCTCCTGTAGTGAGACCAGTCGCGCCGCCTGATAGAACATGGTGTCCTCGACGGCCTTGGCGGTGATCGCGCCGCAGACCTGGCTGAATCGCACGGCCGCCTCGCCATCGGTGGCCAGCGCGGCCACCAGCACGCTCAGCGGCGCCGTCAGTTCGCTATTGCGCTTTTCCACCTCGGCGACCACCGCACCGGTCATCCCCGCGAGCGGTGCGTAGTCCACCCGATAGACCGGCATGAAGGCCAGCACCTCGATGGTGGCGTTGGTCAATGCCATGGTGTCGAAGCTCTCGGCTCTGGCATCGCGCTTGATCGCCGCGACCAGCCGCCGGATCTCCGGTGCCAGAATGTTTTCCGCCACCGCGCGTTTGATCCGATGTTCGGTTTCGCCGATCCAGGCGCGATCGCTGCCGTGTCCGGCGAGTTTGCGCGACAGTTCGGTCAGCGCCTGTTCGCCGTCGGGGTGGATCAGCACGCCGCCGTAATCGGACAGGGCGTCGTAACCGGTGGTGCCGTCGACCGGCAGGGTGGCGTCCAGCGGTTCGCGATTGGCGAGGATCTTTTCGACGAGTAGTAGCCGGTGCGGGCCGATGAGCCGACGCAGCTTCGCCAGATACGCGGCGGGATAGGACAATCCGTCCGGATGGTCGATCCGGACGCCATCGATCAGATCGTGCTCGCACCAAGCGGCCAGTTCCCGATGGGTGATCTCGAAGACCTCGGGGTCCTCCTGTCGGACCGCGGCCAAACTGCTGACGGCGAAGAACCGTCGGTAGGTGCACAGTCCGGCCTTCCAGCTGACCAGCCGGTAGTGCTGTTTGTCGTGGATGCGCAGCGCGTTGTCGCCGTCGGTGCCCGCCGCGATGGGGAAGCGCAGATCGTGCAGTGCCAGCATCGGTTCCGAACCGGATCGGTCGACGGTCAGCGCGGCCGGATCGTTCTCGCTCTGCAGGACGGGCAGCGCCAAGCGCCCGCCCGCGCCGTTGCCCGCGCTCCAATCGATATCGAAGAAGTGCGCGAACTTCGATTCGCGGCCGTTGCGCAGCACATCCCACCACCACGGGTTCTGCCGGGGATCGGCGATGCCGACGTGGTTGGGCACCAGGTCGACGATCAGACCCATACCCCGGCTGCGCACCTCATCCGCGAGCGCCTTGAGTCCGCCAGGGCCGCCGAGGGCCGCCGAGACCGTGGTCGGGTCGGTGACGTCGTAGCCGTGCTTCGATCCGGCCGCCGCGGTGAGGATCGGCGACAGATACAGATGCGAAATCCCCAACTGCTGTAGGTATTCCGCGATCGCGCGGGCATCGGTGAAGGTCAACGCGTCCGGGCGCAGCTGGAGTCGGTAGGTGCTGCGGACCGGGGTCTGCCGGGCCGTGGCGCGGCCGCGGGAGATGGGATCGGTGTGATGGGTGTGCGTCTCGATCTTGGGGGTCTCGGTCATCGGCGTTTCGGTTATGCGGGGCAGTGGAGGACGAGCAGACAACGAGCGGGGACGGCGATGACGCTCGCCGCCGGATAGGTGGCCTCGGCGCGGCCGTCGGGCATCGAACAATCCAGTGCGACAGACCATTCGGCGCCGTAGTCGGGGCCGGGCAGTGCGAAGTCGAGGCCGGTGTGGTGCGCGTTGAAGCACAGCAGGAACGAATCGTCGGTGATGCGCTCGCCGCGCGGACCCGGCTCATTGATGCCGAGGCCGTTGAGATACACCGTCAGCGATCTGCCGAATCCGCTGTCCCAGTCCGCGGGCGTCATCTCCTCACCCGCCGGGGTGAGCCAGGCGATATCGCGCGCGTGGTCTTTGGCGCGGATCGGCCTGCCTGCCAGGAAGCGGCGGCGCCGGAAGATCGGGTGCCCGGTGCGTAGCGCGATCACCCGCTTGGTGAACTCGAGCAGATCCGAATTCGTCTGCATCAGTGACCAATCCATCCAGGCCAGCGGCGAGTCCTGACAGTAGACATTGTTATTGCCCTGCTGCGTGCGGCCCATCTCGTCGCCGTGCGCGAGCATCGGGGTGCCCTGACTGAGCACCAGCGTGGCGAGCAGATTGCGACTCTGCCCGGCGCGCAACGCCAGAATCTCCGGATCGTCGGTCGGTCCCTCCACCCCACAGTTCCACGAGCGGTTGTAGCTCTCGCCGTCGCGATTGCCCTCGCCATTGGCCTCATTGTGTTTCTCGTTGTAGGACACCAGATCCCGCAGCGTGAAACCGTCGTGCGCGGTAATGAAGTTGATGCTGGCGCTCGGGCGACGGCCGGTGGCCTCGTACAGATCCGAGGATCCGGTGAGCCGGGAGGCGAATTCGCCGAGGGTGGCCGGTTCACCGCGCCAGTAGTCGCGAACGGTGTCGCGGTACTTGCCGTTCCACTCGGTCCACTGGCCGGGAAAATTGCCGACCTGGTAGCCACCCTCGCCGACATCCCACGGCTCCGCGATCAGCTTCACCTGGCTGACCACCGGATCCTGCTGCACCAGATCGAAGAACGTCGACAGGCGGTCCACATCGTGCAGTTCCCTGGCCAGGGTAGCGGCCAGATCGAAGCGGAAGCCGTCGACGTGCATATCCAGGATCCAGTAGCGCAGCGAGTCCATGATCAGCTGCAGCGTATGCGGGTGGCGCACGTTGAGGCTGTTACCGGTGCCGGTGTAATCCATGTAGTGCGACGGGTCGTCGTCGACCAGGCGATAGTAGGCGGCGTTGTCGATACCGCGGAAGGCCAGGGTCGGCCCGAGGTGATTGCCCTCGCCGGTGTGGTTGTAGACGACATCGAGGATCACCTCGATGCCCTCCGCGTGCAGGGCGCGCACCATGGCTTTGAATTCGGTGACCGCGGCACCGCCGCGCGGACTGGCGGCGTATTCGTTGTGCGGAGCCAGGTAGCCGAAGCTGTTGTAGCCCCAGTAGTTTCGCAGTCCCTGATCCAAAAGGACACGGTCGTGTAGGAATTGGTGCACCGGCATCAGCTCGATCGCGGTAATGCCGAGGCCCTTCAGATGTGCCACGATCGCCGGGTGCGCGATACCGGCGTAGGTGCCGCGTAGTTCCTCCGGAATATCCGGATGCGTCATCGTCATGCCCTTGACGTGCGCCTCGTAGATGACCGTCTCGTGGTAGGGGCGATTGGGTCGGCGATCGGCGCCCCAATCGAAGAACGGGTTGATCACCACACCGGTCATGGTGTGCCCCAACGAATCCTGACCGTAGGTGTAGAGCGAGGAGTCGTTGTCGAATTCGCCGTCGAAGGCCTTGCCGTACGGATCGAGCAGCAATTTGCTTGGATCGCAGCGCAATCCGTGCTCGGGATCGTAGGGCCCGTGCACCCGGAAGCCGTAGCGCTGCCCCGGTCCGATGGTCGGGAGATAGGCGTGCCAGACGTAGGTGTCGACCTCTTCCAGTGGCACCCGGGTTTCGGTGCCGTCCCTGGCGATCAGGCACAATTCGACGGCGTCGGCAACCTCGGAGAACACCGAGAAATTGGTTCCGGCGCCGTCGTAGGTCGCGCCGAGGGGGTAGGCCGTGCCGGGCCAGACACCGAGGGGTGTCACCTCACCGGTCGCTGCGTCGGGCTGAGCCATGTCAACGACAGTAGCGTCAGCCGGAGCGCACTCCGTATGGGTGGTTGCGGCCGGGCGAGTCAGTCCTGGTCGCGGCCGGTTACCGAGTAGCGCCGCCGGTAGCCGATTCGGGTGGCCAGCCGGGCGAGTCCGCCGAGTATCGCGCGCTGCGGCCAGATCGGGATGCCCGCGAGATAGCCGTCCTGGTAATCCCACAGCAATGCCAGGGCCAACGGGTTGCGCGGCATCCGGGAACGGACGGTGGTCTTGCCCGCGGCGTCCAGTGCGTGCCACACCTGGAACATCTCCCAGTGCCGCAGCGGCGGGCGGATCTCGTGATCGAAGACCGTATCGGGCGCCTCGCTCCAGAACTCGTGTACGGCGCGCGGGGGCGCGGTGAGCGAGTCACCCGGGCCGACAACGGTTTCCGCGCCGTCGATCTTGAAGCGCAGTCGACCGCGGCGCACGGTCCACGATTCGCTGAGTTCGGGATGCCAGTGCGGGCCCGCCTGCCGGTCCGCCTCGGGCAGTTGATGTTCCAGGCGCAGGTAGGGGCCGCGTTCGTCGTCACCTCGCGCGATGAAGGTGATGCGGTGTCCGTTGCGGAAGGTGAGTGTTTCTCGCATATCTCCAGATATAAAGGTAACCTTCATAATGTGTCAACGGTTGATCCTCACACCACATTGCTGAAGCTGCTCGGTCAGGCGACGCACGCCTTCGAACGGGAGCTGAATCGGGAATTGCGGGCCGCGCTGCGCGACGATCTACGCCCCGCGCACTACGCGGTATTCCGCTATCTGGCCCCGGAAGGCTCGCGGATCAGCGAATTGGCGCAGGAGGCGGGTATGACTCAGCAGTCGATGGGGGAGTTGGTCGCGCATATGGAGCGGTGCGGATATGTGGAGCGGAAGGTCGATCCGAGCGATCGGCGGGCGCGGCTCGTGGTGCTGACCAGCGAGGGGCGGGCGGCGCTCGGTATTGCGGCCGAGCGGATCCGTCGGATCGAGCACAGGCTCGTGACGCGTCTGGGGGAGCGCGGGTTGGATGAGCTGCGGCAGGGGTTGGGGCGCGTGCCCGAGGCGCTGGCCGACTAGCGGTCAGTCGCGCGTCGGCAAGGTCAGTCGCCAGGTCTGGCCGACCAGATCGTGGCCGAAGCTGTGGTGCGGACTCGATTCCACGAGTTCGAAACCCGCGCGCTGATAGATGTGCCGCGCCGAGGTGAGAACATCATTGGTCCACAGCACCATC
Organism: Nocardia sp. CA-119907; assembly: GCF_050955995.1. Lineage (NCBI taxonomy): Bacteria > Bacillati > Actinomycetota > Actinomycetes > Mycobacteriales > Nocardiaceae > Nocardia > Nocardia sp. CA-119907. The sequence goes on along the minus strand of NZ_CP192091.1, from coordinate 6,951,888 downwards.
TCGCGATAACCCACTTCGGTGGCGAATCGCAGACACTGGTCGACCAGTGTCGAGCCGACGCCGAGCCCGCGGGCGGTCGGCTCCACCAGCAGCAGCCGCAGCCGGGCCGTGGTCTCGTTCTCCGCCACGCAGAACACGCAGCCCACCGGTTCACCGTCGTATTCGGCGATCCAGGCACGCTCGCGGCGGGCGTCGTGCGTGTCCAGATAATCGGCGACGATGCGGGCCACGAGCGCTTCGTAGCTGGTATCCCATCCGTATTCGGCCGCGTAGAGCGCGGCATTGCGCTCGATCACCCAGCCGTAGTCGCCCGGTCGCGGGGCGCGGATCGCCAATTCTCCCGGTCCTCGACCGTCGAGAATGCGCTGGATTGTGCGCATGGAGGTGACCAGCCGGGCGCGTTCGGCCGGTGAGTGCGCGTTGAGTAGATAGCCCACCTCGCTGTTCGATCGCTGGTTGAGCACCGCGAAGATCTCCTGGCCGCGCGCGGTCAGCCGGACCTCCTGGCGTCGCCCATCGCTCTCGCTGCGGTTGCGCTGGACCAGTCCGTCCTTCTCGAAGCGGGCCAGAATGCGGCTCAGATATCCGGGGTCGAGGTCGAGCGTGCGGCGCAGTGTGACGACCTCGGTGGAGCCGGAGTCGGCAAGTTCGAACATGATTCGCGCTTCGGTCAGTGAGTATTCGCTGTCGAGCAGGCCCTCGCGGAGCACGCCGATGACCCGGGTATAGCGGCGATTGAATTCGCGGACGGCGTCGATATCGGTGGCGGCAACGGTGGTCATGGCGGCTCCCCAATCTTTGACTGAGTCAAAGGATACGCCACGCCGCCCGGGTCGGCGCGGAATTCGCGGAGGCAGGATCGTGCGCGCGCAGCTCGGGTGGTAACTTGAACACCGTTCAAGCGCGCCTCGGGAAGGCCGGGGCCGTCGCGCGACCGCGAGGATTGCTGTGGCACTGAATTCCCCCACCCCGCCGGCTCCGCCGGCTGCCATCCCCTTGAGTTCTGACGAGATCACCGCCATCGATGCCGAACACGTCTGGCATCCCTACGGCGGCTTCCCCGCGACGACCGAGCCGCTGGTGGTGTCCGGTGCTCGCGGCACCCGGCTCACACTGGCCGATGGCCGGGAACTGGTCGACGGGATGAGCTCCTGGTGGGCCGCCATCCACGGCTATCGGCACCCGGTGTTGGACGCCGCGCTGGTGGCGCAGTCGCAACGGATGAGTCATGTGATGTTCGGCGGGCTGACCCATGAACCGGCGGCCCGGCTGTCCGAACTGCTCGTCGAGCTGACGCCCGCGGGACTGGACAAGGTGTTCCTGTGCGACTCCGGATCGGTATCGGTCGAGGTCGCGGTGAAAATGTGCCTGCAGTACTGGCGCGCGGCGGGGCGGCCGGACAAGCATCGGCTGCTCACCTGGCGCGGCGGGTATCACGGTGACACCTTCACGCCGATGAGCGTGTGCGATCCGCAGGGCGGCATGCATTCACTGTGGACCGATGTGCTCGCCGAGCAGATCTTCGCCCCGGCGCCGCCGCTCGAGTACTCGGCGGAATATGTGGCCGAATTCGAGCGACTGCTCGCCGCGCATGCCGATGAAATCGCCGCGGTGATAGTGGAACCGGTCGTACAGGGGGCGGGTGGCATGCGCTGGCACGATCCCCGGTATCTGACCGATCTGCGACGCCTGTGCGATGCATACGGGGTGCTGCTGGCCTTCGATGAGATAGCGACCGGATTCGGCCGCACCGGAGCGCTTTTCGCGGCCGACCACGTCGGGGTGAGCCCGGATGTGATGTGCGTCGGCAAGGCGCTCACCGGCGGCTATCTGACCTTGGCCGCCGCACTGTGCACCACGCGGATCGCCGAAACCATCAGCGCCGGACACGGTGGACTGATGCACGGGCCCACCTTCATGGCCAATCCGCTGGCCTGCGCCGTCGCGGTGGCTTCGATCGAACTGCTGCTGCAACGGGATTGGCGCGGTGAGGTCACCCGGATCGAATCGGAGTTGGAAACCGGTCTGGCTCCTGCTCTTTCGCTGCCCGGTGTGCTGGATGTGCGGGTGCTCGGTGCGATCGGCGTCGTCCAGCTCGACCATTCGGTGGATATGCGCAAGGCCACCCATGCGGCCGTCGAGGCCGGAGTCTGGTTGCGCCCCTTCCGCGATCTGATCTACACCATGCCCCCGTTCATCAGCACGACCGACGATGTCGAACGGATCGCCGCCGCGATGGTCGCCGCCGCCCAGGCCTGATCGCGGCTAGCCGGTGCCGCTTTGGGTTTCGGCGATCTCGGGGTGATCGGAATCGGAGACGACCTGCCAGACCCGGAAGACGCAGTGGTAGTCGTCGGCCCAGCCGCTGGCGATCAGCAGGTAGGTATCGCCGTCGCGGAGCAGGACGCGGCGGCCGGGGAGCCTCGGATGCTGTGGGATGAAGGTCGGGATGAGTGCGCTCAGTTTGGCCATGGCATGTTCGCGGGTGCCGACCACCTGCGCGAGAACGCGCGGCGACCAGCGCGTGTGATCCCCGGAACCCGTTGTCTCTTCGACGACTATCGCCCACCGTGGCATTCGGCCCTGCTCCCTTTGGCGGAAATGCCGCGTCACCGTTGGACGGTGACGGCCTTCAACGATGGGTCCCACGGTACCAGCAGCGACCCCTGGGCAGGCGGCCTGAACGGTGTTCAAGTATGCTCCGGAGCTGTGACTACCGATCCGTTGGGCTGGTTGGATGAACGCGCCGCCGAGCGCGTGAGCGCTGGGTTGCGCCGTGAGCTGCGGCCCCGCGCGCCGCAGTCGCCGTCGATCGACTTGGCCTCCAACGATTACCTCGGGCTGGTGCGCCACCCCGAGGTGATCGAGGGCGCGGTCGAGGCCGTGCGACGCTGGGGTGCCGGGTCGACCGGATCCCGGCTCGTCACCGGGACCACCGCCGAACACGAACAGCTGGAGACCGAACTCGCCGAATTCGTCGGCGCCGAAGCCGGTTTGGTCTTCGCCTCCGGCTATGCGGCCAATCTCGGTGTGGTGACCGCGCTGGCCGGACGGGGTGCGCTGATCGTCTCCGATGCGGGCAGCCATGCCTCGCTGGTGGATGCCTGCCGACTCTCGCGGTCGCGCGTGGCGATTGCCCCGCACCGCGATGTCGCTGCGGTCGAGCGGCTGCTCGGTGAGCGCACCGAGGAGCGGGCGCTGGTTCTCACCGATTCGGTGTTCAGCGCCGACGGTGATCTGGCTCCGCTGGCCGAATTGCACCGGGTCACCCGGGCCGGCGGTGCGGTGTTGATCGTGGATGAGGCGCATGGGCTCGGTGTGCGTGGTACGGGCGGACGCGGGCTGGTGCACGAGGTCGGTCTGGCCGGGGAGCCGGATCTGGTGATCACCGCGACACTGTCGAAAGCCCTTGCCGCGCAAGGTGGTGTGGTATTGGCCAGCGCGCGTGTGCGTGCGCATTTGATCGATGCCGCGCGCACGTTCATCTTCGATACCGGGCTCGCGCCCGCTGCGGTCGGCGCCGCTCGGGCCGCCCTGCGATTGTTGTGTCGCGAACCCGAGATGGCGCAGCGGGTGCTGGAGCGGGCCGCCGAGATCGCGCGCATTGCCGGTGTGGCGGAACCGGATTCAGCGGTTGTCTCGGTCGTGCTGGGGGAGGCACAGGTCGCATTCGATGCCGCACAAGCCTGTCGCGAGCGTGGGCTGGATGTCGGGTGCTTTCGTCCGCCTTCGGTGCCCGAGGGGACGTCGCGATTGCGGCTGACCGCGCGGGCGAACTTGACTTCCGTTGAAATCGAGACCATCGCGACAGTTCTCACCGAGGTACTGGCGCGAGCGCGTGGACTGGAGGTAGTGGGCGCATGAGTGTGCTCTTTATCACCGGGACGTCGACGGAGGTCGGCAAGACCGTGGTGACGGCGGCCCTCGCCGCGGCCGCCCTGGCCGACGGTCGGACCGTGGCCGTGTGCAAACCGGCCCAAACCGGTGTCGGCCCGGGGGAACCCGGCGATCTCGCCGAAATCGAACGTCTGACCGGGGTTACACGAACGGTGGAGCTGGCTCGCTATCCCGAACCGCTGGCGCCGGATACCGCCGCGCGCCGCTGTGGACAGCGGCAGCTGACATTGAGTGAAACCGCCGCCGCCATCGACTCGCTCGCCGATGCCGACCTGACATTGGTGGAAGGCGCTGGCGGATTGCTGGTCCGCTTGGGCGAGTTCACGCTGCTCGACCTGGCGCAGAAGCTCGATGCGCCCGTGCTGCTCGTTGCCGCGGCCGGACTCGGCACCCTCAACCACAGCGAATTGACCACGCGGGCACTGTCTTCCGCTGGAGTCCGCTGTGCGGGTCTGGTCATCGGCTCCTGGCCCGCCGAACCGGATCTGGCCGCCGAATGCAACCGCACGGACCTGCCCCGGCTCACCGGCGTCGACGTGGTCGGTTCGGTGCCAGCGGGTGCGGGCCGCTGGGATCGCGATCGCTTCGCCGCGGCCGCTCCCGGTTGGTTCACTCCGGGTTGGTCCCCGCTCGGCTGAGCGTTGAGACCGTTCGGATCCGGTGGCTCGAGTTGCTCCGTGCCTTCCACTCGGATCGGACGGCAGGTGAAAGCGCCGCGGGCGACCGTGTATCGGCTGCTGCTCGATGCCGAGGCGATGGCGCCGCGAACTGCCCTGACACGCTCATCGAGGCATCGGCGTCACCTCATCAGTGCGGTTCAATGATGGAGGTGGGCACCGGATTCCAGCGATCGATCCGATCGGGGTCCGCTCCAGGACGCGCTCGGCCGCTCGCCGGGGATCGGCGGGCTCGTCTGGCAGTACCCGCGAACCTTACCTACCCTGGGGAAGATGTCGCCGTTGGATGATCGGCACCCGTCCACCGTCTCGGACTGGGACGGCGCGCGACGGAATGCCCGGCTCCGGGAGACTCGTCTCGGGCACGGATGGCAGACGTTGCGCCGAACCAGGCAGGCGGTGCTGCGGGTCGCTGTGGTGTTGCTCGCTGGGCTGACCGTGTTCGCCCAGTACTGGGAGTACGACGTGACCCCAGAACGTGATCGGCTCGCGCGCACCGAACCCGCGGTGCTGCCGATCGCCGCGCCCGCGCACGAGCGCGATTGGGACACCGTCGTCGTCGATATGGTCGGTCTCGGTGGTCTGAATGCCAGCAATACCGCGGCCGCGCTGCCCGCGCTCAGCGAGATGGGTGTGGTCTGGGCGATCAAATACGACAATCAAGGCATTGATACCAAGGTGATCGCCGACCTGATCATCCGCGCCGCGCAGATGTCGGGTCTGAAGAACATCGTGCTGGTCGGGCACAGCATGGGCGGGGTCATCGCACTCGAGGTCGCCCGGCATATCCATGTCGGCAGCGACCGCCGGCTGGTGGGGGTGCTACTGGATTGCACGCCGGTGGATCTGAACGCGGTGCGCCCGGAAAGCCGCGGTGCTGGTGAGGATATGGTGCGCTGGATGGGCTGGCTCCCCGGTGCACGCGAGAGCCGCACCCTGCGGCTCGCCGTCGAAACCTATGCGCGGCGGGACCGATTCATCGATCGTGGGCGCGATGGATTGCCCGGTGTCCGGCTGGAGCCATTGCGCGATGTGGTCGAGGAAGTGTTGCGCGAGAAGGTCTTTTCCCGCGATGCGGCCAGCAACGGTCTGATCGAGACACAGTTCCTGGCGATCGTGGCGGGCGGTGCGATCAACGACTTGCGCGCGCTGTCGCGTCCCGCCAATGGCAAACCGCGTCCTGCCATCGTGTTCATCCGTCCCCGGGATCCGGATAACGACCGGGTGGTCGATGTCGAATACTCCCATCAGGTGCTCATCGAGCGGGTCGGCGGCGTGGACGGCTCGCTGCTGGTCGTCATGCCGCGAAATACCGGGCACGCCAATCCGATGCAGCGACCCGAGGCCTACAACCAGATCATCGACCAGCAGATCCTGCCGTTCATCGAGCGATATCAGCAGCGGGTGCGGGAGTCGGTCTCCTCGGCTGCGCCGCCCTGACCCCCGACTCCGGAGTTGGAATCAGGCTAAGACAAACCGTATTCGCACCGGTTTTGTCTTGCTTCAATGCCAGCATGCTTCGACCACGTACGCTCCTGACCGGCCTGCTCGGCCGCACAACCGCCAGTTTGCTCGCCGTGGCGGCCGTTGCGAGTCTGGGACTCACCGGCTGCGCGAGCGACGACAAGCCGGTCGGCAATGCCAACGCACCCTTGCCCACCGAAATCCCCGCGGGCACCAAACTCGTGCTCGCCGATCAACAAGAGCGGTTCAAGTCGGTACTCCAGTTCTCCGGCGAACTCGACAAATTGCCGTTCAAGGTGGAGTTCGCCAACTTCATTGGTGGACCGGCCATCCTGGAAGCCTTCCGTGCCGGTGCCGCGGACGTCGCGACGGTCGGCGATGTCCCGCCGATCCACGCGCAGGTGGCCGGGCAGGACGTGCCGATCATCGCGGCCTACCAATCCAACCCCAGTGCGCTGAAACTCGCGGTGGCGCCGGGCAAGACGGCCACCACGCTGGCCGATCTGAAGGGTAAGAAGATCGCCTACGCGGAGGGCACCGCCCAACAGGCCGCGGTGCTGCGTGCGCTCGCCAAGGCGGGGCTGAAACCCGGTGATGTGCAACTGGTTCGGCTGCAGCTCGCGGAGTTCCTCGACGCGGTGCGTACCGGCCAGGTCGATATCGCGCCGCTGGCCGAACCGAATGTCACCCGGCTGTTGCGCACCCCGGGTACATCGTTGATCCCGGATTCGGAGACCGCCGGCATCTACGGCGGCGTCGGCTACCTGTACGCGCGGCGCTCCGTGGTGACGGATCCGGCCAAGGCGGCCGCGACCCGGGCGCTGGTCGCCGCCTACGTTCGCGCCTACCAGTGGGTCAATACGCACCAGGAAGAGTGGGCGCGCAAGTATTACGTCGAGAGCCAGAAGGTCAGCGCCGATGACGCCAAGCGCATCGTCGACTCGCTCGGCACCTACACCTTCCCGCATCTGGATCAGCAGCTCGTCGATCGTCAGCAGGGCACCATCGACGCGATCGACAAGGCGGGTGAGCTGCCCAAGAAGGTGCGCGCCGCGGACGGTTTCGATCTGCGCTTCGACGCCGTCGTCACCCAGGCCGTCACCGAGAGCGGCGCGGCATTCGAACAGAAGGCGAAATAGCCAATGGCCACCGTGGATGTCGGCGTATTCGGCCGGATCGGACGATCTTCGCGCACCGCGTCGGAGCCGGTGCTGGCCCGGCGCAAGCCTACTCGACCGCGCCTCGGTCCTGGCCGCTCGATCCCGTTCGGGATCGCCATCGGACCGGTACTGCTGATCGCGGCGTGGGTGCTCGGATCCGCCACGGGCGCACTGGATGAGCAGACGCTGCCCGCACCGTGGACGGTCGCCGAAACCGCACGTGATCTGCTCGCCGACGGCAGGCTGCAGTCGAATCTGGTCACCTCGCTGAAGCGCGCGGGCTGGGGTCTCGGGCTCGGTGTCGTGATCGGTGTGGTGCTCGCCTTGATCGCCGGACTGAGCCGAATCGGGGAAGCCCTGCTGGACGGCCCGATCCAGATCAAACGCTCGATTCCGACGCTGGCGCTGATTCCGCTGTTCATCGTGTGGTTCGGCATCGGCGAGGAGATGAAACTCATCGTCATCACGACCAGCGTCGCGATTCCGATCTACATCAATACCCACGCGCAACTGCGTGGCGTCGACAGCAGATATGTGGAACTGGCCGCGACGGTGGGGCTTTCGCGCTGGGGCTTCATCCGCCGGATCGCGCTGCCCGGTTCATTGCCCGGATTCTTCACCGGTCTGCGGCTGGCGGTCACCATTTCGTGGCTGGCGCTGGTGGTGGTCGAACAGGTCAATGCCACCAGCGGCATCGGCTATCTCATGACGCAGGCGCGCACCTACGGCCAGATCGACGTCATCGTCGTCGGCCTGGTGATCTACGGCCTGCTCGGACTGTTCGGCGATATCGCCGTGCGGGCGACGGAACGGAGGGCGCTGTCATGGCGGCAGACGATCGCGGACTGAGCGTGGTCCGGACCCGCGCACTGCGCAGGGGTTTCGGCGATCGGGTGGTGCTGCACGGTATCGACCTCGATATCGCGCGCGGTGAATTCGTCGCCCTGCTCGGGCGCAGCGGTTCGGGAAAGAGCACCCTGTTGCGCGCGCTGGCCGAACTGGATCGTGACGTGCCGGGCTCCGGTGAGCTGCGGGTGCCCGCGGAACGTGCGGTGGTGTTCCAGGATTCGCGGCTGCTGCCGTGGCACCGGGTGCTGGACAATGTGACTCTCGGGTTGAAGGGTGCCGACGCCGCCGAGCGCGGCCGCACCGCCCTGGCCGAGGTCGGCCTGGCCGGACGGGAAAAGGCCTGGCCCAAGGAACTTTCCGGTGGTGAGCAGCAGCGCGTCGCCTTGGCGCGCTCGCTGGTTCGGGAGCCGGAGCTGCTACTGGCCGACGAACCCTTCGGCGCGCTGGACGCACTGACCCGCATCAGAATGCATGTGCTGCTGCAGGATCTGTGCGCCCGACACAAGCCCGCCGTCCTGTTGGTGACCCATGATGTCGACGAGGCGGTGCTGCTCGCCGACCGCGTGCTCGTCCTCGACGAGGGGCGCATCGCCGTCGACCAGCGCATCGACCTGGAACGTCCGCGCAGCCACGTCGATCCGGATTTCCACCGCCTGCGCGAACTGCTGCTGGCCAGCCTCGGCGTCGATGTCGCGGCCCTGCACGCGAAGAAAGCCTCATGACCCGCCAACTCAGCCTCAATGCGTTCATCTACCCCTCCGGACACCATGAGGCGGCCTGGCGGCATCCGCAGAGCCGACCCGACCGGATCTACGATGTCGCCTACTACCAGGAGATCGGTCGCACCGCCGAGGCCGCCAAATTCGATGCGGTGTTCTTCGCCGACGGACCCGCGCTGCGCACCAACGTCGAGCACAACGCGGCATCCGGCTTGGAACCGATCACGCTGCTCACCGCGATCGCCACGGCCACAACGCATCTCGGGCTCATCGCTACTGCGTCCACCACCTACTACGAGCCCTACAACCTGGCCAGACTGTTCTCCACACTGGATCACATCTCCGGCGGCCGGGCGGGCTGGAATATCGTCACCACCGGAACCGACCTCGCCGCGGCCAATTTCGGGCTCGACAAACATCCCGATCACCCGACGCGGTACGCGCGGGCCAGGGAGTTCGTCGACGCGGTCGTCGCGCTGTGGGACAGCTGGGAAGACGATGCGATCGTGCTGGACCAGCAGGCGGGCGTCTACGCCGATCCGGATAAGATCCACCCGATCGACTTCGTCGGCGAATACCTCAGTGTGCGTGGGCCGTTCAACGCACCGCGCACTCCGCAGGGGCATCCGGTGCTCGTGCAGGCGGGGGCGTCCAATGACGGCCGGGCATTCGCGGGCAAGTACGCCGAGGCCATCTTCACCGCGCATCAGCGGCTCGAGGACGCACAGGCGTTCTACGCCGATATCAAGGCCAAGGCGGCCGCATTCGGCCGCGACGCCGATCAGGTCAAGATCCTGCCCGGTATCAGTCCGTTCATCGGCGATACCGAGGCGGCTGCCAAGCGACTCGAGCGGGAGTTCAACGAGCTCACCGTGCCCGAGTACGGCCTGAAGCAGTTGGAGGGCATCGCGGGTCAGCGTCTGGGGCACCTGCCGCTGGACGCACCCGTACCGCTCGAATTGTTCAGTGACGCGGGCGATGTCACCGATAACGACCGCAGCCGTCGGCAGGTGGTGGCCGGGATCGTGCAGCGGGAGCGGCCCACCGTGCGCGGGCTGCTGCACCGCCTTGCCGGTGCGCGTGGGCATCGGGTCTTCGCCGGTACTCCGGAACAGGTCGCCGACACGATCGAGGAGTGGTTCCGCAATGGCGCTGCCGACGGTTTCAACGTGATGCCGCCGTACTACCCGGGCGGGCTGGAGGTTTTCGCCGAAACCGTGGTGCCGATCCTGCAGGAGCGCGGATTGTTCCGCACCGAATACACCGGGACCACCCTGCGCGACCACTTCGGCCTCACACGCCCCGAGAGTCGGTTCGCCCGCCGACCGGCCCTCGCCCAGTGAGCGCGGCGGTCGCCGAGCCGGACTGTCATCGCGCTGCGAGCTGTCGGTCGGCACGGTATTCGATGGCCCCGCTGCCCGATCGTCCATCGCGGCGAACTGTGGTCGCCGAACGCGTTCGGGCAGATCGCGCAGCAACAGATCGTCGAGAATCCACGCCCCTACGCAGTGGAAGTTCGTGGCCGAAGCCGAAGGACGAACTGGCCGCCCGCCGCTCGGCGCTCGCGTTGTGAGTGAGCAGCTTTTCGACATCGACCGTGCCGCAACACCATCGGTTCGCCTGCGGGCGCTGGTGTGGACGGTGTTCATGCCGGTGGTGCTGTACGGCATCGGGTCCGGCGCTGCGGCACCGATGTATGCACTGCGGGCGCTGGATCTGGGGGCGTCCGCCGGGGTGGCGGGGATTGTCGTCGCGCTGAATGGATTGGGCATGGTGCTGGCCGATCTGCCTGCCGGGCGGATCATCGCGCGGATAGGGGAGCGCGGGGCGATCGCGCTGGGCTCGGGCATCGGGCTCGCCGGGGTGCTGTGCGCGATCTTCGCGCCGAATCCCGGGGTGCTGGCGGTGGGCATGCTGCTCAATGGAACCGCCAGTGCGGTATGGGGTTTGGCGCGGCAGTCCTACATCGTGGCGGTGGTGTCGCCGGCCGAGCGTGGGCGCGCGTTCTCGACGTTGGCGGGTGCATCGCGGCTCGGATCCTTTTGCGGGCCGTTCGTCGGTGCCGGATTGGTCTACGCGATGGGGCCGAGTGGCGCGTTGTGGCTGCAGTTCGCCACGACCGTGCTCGCGGGCGGGGCGATGCTCGCCATCCGATCGGCCGACGGCGATGACGCGGACGTCGGTGACCACACGCTGCGCTCGGTGATCGTCGAAAACCGCGGGGTGCTGGGCACACTCGGGCTGGCGGCACTGCTGATGGGCGGCGCGCGGGCATCGCGGACCGCACTGCTCCCGCTGTGGGCCGCGCATATCGGCGTGAGTGCCGCCACGACGAGCCTGATTTTCGGCATCACCGGTGCGGTGGACGTACTGCTGTCCTATCCGGGCGGCATCCTGCTCGATCGCTACGGCGGCCGCGCCACCGGCATCCCGTCGATGCTGCTGTTCGCCGTAGGTTTCGCGGCCCTGCCACTCACCACCTCGACAGTCGAACTCGCGGGTGTCGCAGTGCTGCTCGGCCTCGCCAATGGCGTCAGCAACGGCATTATCATGACCGTCGGTGCCGATATCGCACCCCCTGGCCAACGCGCCGAATTCCTGGGCGCGTGGCGCCTGACCCACGACGTGGGTATGTTCACCGGCCCCATCGCAATTGGCTTGATCAGCGCCGCAACCGTTCTCGGCGCCGCGGCGCTCATCCTGGCCGCAGCCGCTTCGGCGGGCGCGGCCGCTATGTACCGCTGGTTCCCCGGGGGCCAACCAGGCTCGGCGCGGAGACGACCACGCTCACGAGATGGCCTGAGCACCCGCACTCGGTCGCCCGATGTCAGCTGACATCGGTTCGTGATTTGCCTCTGCCGCATACCTAATGAGCGCGTCGCACAGGTTTGCCTCTTGTGTGAGGTGCTCACTGAGTGTGCGAGATTCCGTAGTGCTGGGGCTGGGAGTGCCGGTGGGACGGTTGGGTGCGGCCCAGGTAGGCGAGTAGGCGGTCGCTGGGTGCGGCGGTCGGTGGTTCGATGGGGGGAGCGAAGAGGGGCCAGCGGTCCGCGACCGGGACCAGTTTCGGTGCCACGTTGAGTAATTCGCGGGCGAGGCGATCCGGGATCGTCGGGGCGGCCGGGGCGGCGGCGGTGAGGTCCCATGCGTGGATGGTGAGTTCGAGAGCGCCGACCGTGCCGAGGACCCGGGCCGATACCGGTTTGCCGAAGACCACGACCGGTTCCGGATGCTCGTTCGCCCAGTCGCCGAGCAGGGCTTCGGCGCGACTGCGAATATGCAGGGTACCGGCACAATTCCGCATCGGCGCGCCAGGTGTCAGTCGAACCTGCCCGCCCGCGAGGCCTTCGCGCAATGCGGCTATCGACTCGTCCACGTGCGCGAGCAGCATGCGGGTATTCCACCCATGACAAGATGTCGGTGCCGACAGGTCCGGGACGATATCGGGCAGTACCGCGAGCAGATAGGCGACCGCCCGCTCGAGCAGGTCATCGGTCATGGCAGAACCGGCTCGCGCCGCGCGGTCTCGACCAGGGACGTGGGCAGGCCGAACACCTCGAACAGCGCGGCATCGTGGTAGGAGACGACGTGCGAGATCCCCTCCGGGGTGGCGGTGAGCACATGCAGCGATTGCGCGTGTCCACGCAGATAGAACGCGAATCCGGGCTGGCCGTTCGCCGCGATCGGCACCATGCGGACCTCGCCCGGCGCATACGGACACTTCGCTGCGATCAGTTCGACGATCGTGCGGTCGCCACGGAACCATTCGGCAATCGGCGGCATCTCCCAGACCGCATCCGACCGCAACAGTGTGATGAGCGTATCCATGTCGGCGGCCTCGAACGCCGCGGCGTATCGGTCCAACAGCGCACGAATTTCGGGATCGTCGGGCTCGGCCACCGGCTTGTCCGGACCCAGTTCATCGAGGGTGGTGTGGGCGCGTTGCAGCATGCTGTTGACCGCCGCCACGCTGGTCCCGATCAGGTCCGCGACCTCGGCGGCCTTCCAGTGCAGCACATCTCGCAGAATCAGCACCGCGCGCTGGCGCGGCGGCAAATACTGCCACGCGGCGATGAGCGCCAGCCGCATATCGTCACGGGCCGCGACAATGGCGGCCGGGTCCGCCGCCTCGGGTGCGATGCGCGCGTCCGGCATCGGTTGCAGCCAGGGGATTTCGGGTGCAAAGCGCACGTCCTGCGTCGGATCGGCCGTCGACCCGGACAATCCCGCGGGTAGCACACGTCGACTGCTGTGCTCGAGTGCGTTGAGGCAGGCATTCGTGGCGATCCGATAGAGCCAGGTCCGCATCGAGGCACGGCCTTCGAAGTCGCCGTAGGCGCGCCAGGCCCGCAACATCGTCTCCTGCACCAGATCCTCGGCGTCGTCGACCGAACCGAGCATCCGGTAGCAGTGGGCGAGCAATTCGCGCCGATACGGCGTCGTGCGGGCGGCGAATTCATCGCTATCGGTCATCTGCTGTCCTTCCGGGTGCCCCGAAACATGTCCCTGTGAATACCGACCGCCGTACCACCCGGAACTCATCGGCCCGCGGCGAATCAATGCCGTCGATGAGTTTCGGTCCTGGGCCGGTCGGTATCTGTGCGGGTCCGAAACCACCGGACCTGCCGAAATCCATAGGAAGGGACCATCGTGAGCACACCGATTGTTTCGGCGGTGACCCAGCGCTGGGTGCTCGCACTCGGCGCGGTCGCCTCGCTGATGGCGGCACTGGACACCCTGGTCGTCAGCACGGCGCTCAGCACCATTCACCACGACCTCGCAGCGTCGCTCGAGACGCTCGAATGGACCGTCAACGGATACAACCTCAGCTTCGCCGTCCTCTTGATGACCGCGGCCGTGCTCGGCGACCGCTTCGGACGCAAGCGGATGTTCACGGTCGGGCTCGGCATTTTCGTCGCCGCCTCGGCCGCGTGCGCGGTATCGACCTCCGTCACGACCCTGATCGCCGCGCGGGTGGCGCAGGGCGTCGGCGCGGCATTGATCATGAGTCTGGCGCTGGCGCTGGTCAGCGCGGCATTTCCGCCGGAGCGGCGGGGTATGGCGATGGGTCTGCTGCAGGGCATAACCGGCCTCGCGGTCGCATGCGGTCCGCTGGTCGGCGGTGCCGTCGCGGAGGGGTTGTCCTGGCAGTGGATCTTCTGGCTGAACGTGCCGATCGGACTGGTCGCGATTCCGCTGGTGGCGATCCGGGTCCCGGAGGGGTTCGGCCCCGACAACGCGGTGGACGGCATCGGATTGGCGCTGGTCACCGGTGGTGCGTTCGGTGTGGTGTGGGGCCTGGTGCGCGGCAATATCGTGAGCTGGTCCAGTTCGGAGGTGCTGGTCGCGCTGGTCGGCGGGATCGTCCTGCTGATCGCCTTCGCGGTGTGGGAGGCACGGGCGCGCGAGCCGATGTTTCCGATGCGGCTGTTCGTGAATCGCGGCTTCGCGGCGGGCAACACCGCGATCTTCCTGACCTTCGCCGCTCTGTTCGGCGAGGTGTTCTTCTACGCGCAGTTCCTGCAGGCGGTGCTGCACTACGGTCCGCTCGGCGCCGGATTGCGGCTGCTGCCGTGGACTCTCACGCTGTTCTTCTGCGCCCCGCTCGCCGGTGTGCTGGCCGACCGGATCGGGGAGCGGCCGCTCATGGTGACCGGGCTGGGATTGATGGCGGGCGGCATGTTCTGGATCGCGACGGTCGCCGATCCGGCAATGGCCTACGGCTCCTTGGTGATTCCGTTCATTGTCTCCGGCGTCGGCACCTCGATGGTGCTGCCGTCGGCGCAGAGTTCGGTTGTCGGCGCGGTGGAACACGCGATGCTCGGCAAGGCGGCCGGTGCCAACAGCATGATGCGCGAGCTGGGTGGAGTCTTCGGGATCGCCATCGCGGTAGCGGTCTTCGCCGGATCCGGCGGCTACGGCTCGGTGGACGAATTCAGCGCCGGATTCGGCCCGGCGATCGCAGTCGGTGCGGCACTTGCGCTCCTGGGCGCGGTGGTGGCACTCGCGCTGCCCGGGCGTCGGGCGAGCGTTGCGGCTTCTGATCTGGAGGCGACGGCGGTGTCCGTCTGAGTCCGGATCTGTCGCCTACCGACCGCGGCCGCGGACGTGACGCTGCGCACCCCTCATATCAGCTCAGCTGCACCTGATATGAGGGGCATAGGCCTGTCGGGCGAAGGGCTGTCGTTTCGGACTTGCGCGCCGAACGCCGGACTCAGCGCACGCGGGAGCCGAGCAGATGACGCACGCCGCCGACGAACAGCTGCAACCCGAAGTCGAAGCGTGCGGTCGCGTCCGGGGTGTCGTTGAGCGGTGACGCGTCGTCGGTCAGCGCCCCGGCCGAATCCATTTGCATCCTGGACTGCTCGTCCACCGTCTGCCCGAGCACGTAGTACAGCAGCGTGTACGCCGCGAGTTCGGCCTCCGGCCGCGGCATTCCGGCGCGGATCGCGGCCACCACGAGTCGTTCCCGCCCCTTGCTCGTGGTGAGCCGGGAGGCATATGTCGCCGAGACCAATTCGGCCCCGTCGCGATATGCGAGCAGGCAGCTGCGCAGCCGATGCGCCAATTCGGTGATCTGGCCGGACCAATCCTCGGCCTCGATGGGATCCTCCATCGGCGCGAGTATCCGGTCGGCAACCGCGCCGAGCAGTGCCTGTTTATTGGGAAAGTGCCAGTACAGTGCGCCCGGCTGGACCTGAAGTGACCCGGCGAGCCTGCGCATGGTCAGGTCGGCGAGACCATACTGGTCGAGAATGGCGATGGCGCCGTCGACCACGTCCGCCCGGTGCAGTTGCACGAGGTTCTCCTCTGCTGTATTCGATCGCGGCGTTCCCGCTGTCCTCCGGGCCCGTCGCTCATGCCGCGCGTGTTTTGACTCACTGTTACCGCTACCCTAGCCTGAACACCGTTCAAGTTGCACGGCCACCTCGGCCGGACGAAGGGATTCGTGCAGTGACCCAGGCACCCGTCCACACCGATATTCTGGCGACCGCCCGCGAGCAGGTGCTCGAGCGCGGCGAAGGCCTGACCCAGGAGCAGACCCTCGAGGTGCTGCGGCTCGGCGACGACCGGCTAGAGGAGCTGCTGGCCCTGGCGCACGAGGTGCGCATGAAGTGGTGCGGTCCCGAGGTCGAGGTCGAGGGCATCATCAGCCTCAAGACCGGCGGCTGCCCCGAGGACTGCCACTTCTGCTCGCAGTCGGGCCTGTTCCAGTCGCCCGTGCGCGCCGCCTGGCTCGATATCCCCAGCCTGGTCGAGGCCGCCAAGCAGACCGCCAAGACGGGTGCCACCGAATTCTGCATCGTCGCCGCCGTGCGCGGTCCGGACGAGCGGCTGATGGCGCAGGTCGCCGCCGGTGTCGAGGCCATCCGCAATGAGGTCGACATCCAGGTCGCGTGTTCGCTCGGCATGCTCACCCAGGAACAGGTCGACCAGCTCGCCGCGATGGGCGTGCACCGCTACAACCACAACCTGGAGACCTCCCGTTCGCACTTCCCGAATGTCGTCACCACGCACACCTGGGAAGAGCGCTGGGACACCCTGCGCATGGTCCGCGAAGCGGGCATGGAGGTCTGCTGCGGCGGCATCCTCGGCATGGGCGAAACCCTGGAGCAGCGCGCGGAATTCGCGGCGAATCTGGCCGAGCTCGAACCGGACGAGGTGCCGTTGAACTTCCTCAACCCACGTCCCGGTACCCCCTTCGGTGACCTCGAGGTGCTGCCCGCCGCCGACGCGCTGCGCGCCGTCGCCGCGTTCCGGCTCGCACTGCCGCGCACCATGCTGCGCTTCGCGGGCGGTCGCGAGATCACCCTCGGCGACCTCGGGGCCAAGCAGGGCATTCTCGGCGGCATCAATGCCGTCATCGTCGGCAACTACCTGACCACCCTCGGTCGGCCCGCCGAAGCCGATCTGGATCTGCTCGGCGAGCTGAAGATGCCGATCAAGGCCCTCAACGAAACGCTCTGATCCGCTGCCGAAATACTGAGTACGCAAGCATCACGAAAGAGGCTGGTGCCGTGAGTACTGTCATGGATATGGACGAGCGCTACAACCCGTTCACCGGCAAACGCATTGTGCCGGGGCTCGATGATCCGGTCCCCGCCGCTGCGGCGCTCGGACTGGAACCGCCGCGCTTCTGCGAGCAGTGCGGCCGCCGGATGATCGTGCAGGTCAGCCCCGATGGCTGGTGGGCGAAGTGCTCGCGGCACGGTGTGCTGGACTCGAAGAATCTGGAACACCGCTAGTGGTGGCCGAATACGGCGATATCCAGATCGCGCCGCCCAGATCGGCCCGGCGGCTCGGTGTGCGCCGCGAATTGCGGGCCGCGGCGCTGATCGCGGTCGGTGCGTTGCTGCTCAGCGCGCTCGGCGGTGTGGTGTGGGCCTTTGTGGCGCCCACCCAGCAGTATCTGGTGGTCAAGGCGCGCGCCGGTGCGGTACCGGCCAAGGGCGCGAGCCTGACCGGAGAGAGCGTGCACCAATTCGACGCACTAGCGATCTTCGTCTGCATCGGCGCGGTGCTCGGGGTGCTCACCGCGGTCGGCGCGTGGCGCTGGCGTCGCGCGCGCGGGCCGCTGCTGCAGATCGGTCTGCTGATCGGCGCGGTGGCGGGCGCCTATGTGATGTCGAAGGTCGGCGAGCAGATCATGCGGTGGCAGCATCCGATGCCGTACGACCCGCCGGTCGGACAGATCGTGCGGTTGCCGGTGGAGGTCGGCAGCTGGCTGGCATTGATCGTGCAGCCGCTGCTCGCCTCGCTGATCGTGCTGTTCCTCGCGGCCCTCAGCCCGTCGGAGGATCTCGGCACCGGCTCCAGCGGGCCGTTCGGCAATCGACGGCGATCCTCCTTCGCGGCAAGCACATTCGAGTCGGTCAACGGTGCCGATCCCTATCGCGGCGCTGCGAACGGCGGGCCGATGCCCTACGGTGTGCCCTACAACGGCTTCGGACCGCCCGGCGAGGCCGGTTCGGGTCGCGCTCGCTGAACTATTGTCCGAACCGTTGCCCGCGCGACGGCACAGTCGTATCGGAAAACCCTAGAATTATGGGATACGCTGTGCGTTCAGAGAGGAACGGATCGTGGCGTTCGTCGGTAGCGGGCCGGTCGTCGAGGAGCTCGACGCACAGTTCTGGCGGGTGGTCGAACCGCTCGTCTATCACGGTGCCGCAGAGGAATTCGTCATCCCCGCGGGCTTCCGCACCGACTTCGCATCGGTGCCGCGGGCTCTGGTCTGGCTGGTGCCCCGTTACGGCATCTACACCCGGGCCGCCATCCTGCACGACTACCTGCGCAGTTCGCATGCGGTGAGTACGGCCGACGCCGACGGCATCTTCCGGCGCTGTCTGCGCGAGTTCCGTGTCTCGATACCACGCCGCTACATGATGTGGGCCGCAGTGCGTTTGGGCAGTCAGCTGCGCGGCGCGAACCTCGGCGATATCGCACTGGTCGTGCTCATCGCCACCCCATCGCTGGTGTTCCTCGCGATCCCGGTGACCGTGGTGACGGTATTCCTACTGTTGTTCTGGTTGGTGGAATTGGTGTTCTGGGGGTTCGGGCGGCTGGCCCGCCGAACGGCCGCGCCGCCGCCCAAGCCGCAGATGAAGACGGCCTGAGCGCGGCGGCCCCTTCGAAAGTTCCGGTCCGGATGCTCTTTTCAGCTTGCTAGCTGCATGTTCGCATGCGGTCGGCACTCGGTGCCGCAGGCCCGTCCTAATCTCGTTGCACGCCGGGGGTGTCGCTCCCGCCATCGGAAAGTGCAGGAGGACAGATGGATTCGGGTCACCGGGAACCGCGGCTGCGACCGTCGCCGCGAACCATCTTCTCGCAACAGTTCGCCGCGCTCTTCGAGGCCGCGGGCAAGCCCACATTGCGCCGGGTGGCGGCCGCCGCAGAGGCGCGGATGCGGGCGGCGCGGTCGCCCGGGCAGAAGGGCGGTGCATCGGTTCAGCGCATCAGCGACTGGAAGTCCGGGCGCAATGTGCCGGCACGGTTCGAATCCTTGCTGCCCGTACTGCTCACGCTGGTCGAGGAGGCGCGCAAGTCGAGTGCGCCGGTGCCGCCCGCACTGCTGGATGTGCAAGAGTGGCAACGGTTGTGGGCCGCGTCCAATGCCTGGGATCCGGTCTCCGATTCGACCGAGTGCCCGTATCTCGGGCTGACCTCCTATGGCCGTGACGACGCCGAGTTGTTCTTCGGCAGGAGCAGGCCGACCGCTGAGCTGGCCGAATTGGTCCGCACCACAGTGGGTCCCGCGGGGCATGGCGGCATTGTGATGCTGGTCGGTGCCTCCGGTGCGGGCAAATCCTCGCTGCTGGCCGCGGGGTTGCTTCCGGCGCTGGCGGATCCGGTCGAGGAATGGGCGGTCGCGGCGATGACTCCGGGCAGCGCGCCCGTCGAGGCATTGCTGGCCACTGTCCGCGCGGAATCCGATACGAAGCCTGCTGAATCCGGATCGGTGGCGACGGATGTAGCCGGGCCTGTGGGCGAGGTATTGCTGGGCGCCGTCTGTGCCGGATCCGGTATGGAGCCTGCTGAATCCGGATCAGTGTCGACGGATGTAATCGAGCCTGCGGACGAAGCATCGCTGGCCGCCGTCCGAGCGGAATTCGATGCGAAGCCCGCTGGACCCGGATCGCTATCGACGGATGCAACGGGGCCTGCGAACGAGGCATTGCTGGCCGCCGTCTGTGCCGGATCCGATACGAGGCCCGCTGAATCCGGATCGCTATCGACGGAAGCTACGGACCGCAGCGGTGCGGCGCTGGGAGACAGCGCTGGATCCGGGGCAGGGCTCAGTCGCGAATCCAGATCCGAGAAGACCAGCGCCGCCGCGGAATCCATCGCCGCGGCGGTCGCGGCATGGGGTGCGGGCAAGCGTCGACTCCTGATCATCGACCAGCTCGAGGAGCTGTTCACGCTGTGCCGCAGCGAAGACGAGCGCGCGCTCTTCCTCGCCACCCTCGAACACCTCGCCATCCGCGGTGAGCGCGAACCGACCGCCGTCGTCATCGCTGTCCGCGCCGATTTCTACGCCCGCTGCCTCGACATCCCCGTCCTGGAGGACGCCCTCAAACACCGCAGCTACCTCCTGGGCCCGATGCGCCTGGACGAACTCGCCGAAGCCATGAACCGCCCCGCCGAATTGGCAGGCTACAAACTGGAATCCGGGCTCGAAGAGCTCGTCATCACTGAGCTGTGCGGACTCGGCGGCGACCGCCGCGCCTACGACCCCGGCGCACTGCCCCTGGTATCGCATGTGATGGCGGCCGTATGGCAACGCCGCGACGGCACCCGCCTGACCATCGATGGCTACCGAGCCGCGGGTGGCGTCATCGGCTCGGTAGCCGCGACCGCCGAAAAGGCCTGGGGCGAACTGACCGACTTCCAACAGAGCATCGGCAAACAGGTCCTGCTCGGCCTGGTAGCCGTCGGCGACGACTCCCGCGACACCCGCCGCAAAGTCACCCGCACCGAACTCATCCAACAAACCGTCGACGCCGCCGAGACCGCCCTGGAAGTCCTGGCCCGCACCCGATTGATCACCCTCGACGCCGAATCCGCCTACCTCACCCACGAAATCGTCCTCGACGCCTGGCCCCGCCTGCGCACCTGGATCGACGAGGACCGCGTCGGGTATTTGGAACGCCAACGGCTGCAAGCGGACGCGTCGGATTGGGCGACCCAGGGCCGCGACCCCGGTCTGCTCTACCGCGGCGCGCGATTGATCACCATGCAGGAGCATGCGGACAAAGGCGCGATCGGCGCGGTGGCCGAGGAATTCCTCGCCGCGTCGGCGGCAGGGCGGCGACGAACGCAGCGGCGATCGTCCGCGAGAATGGCGGCCTTGGCGCTGCTCGGGGTGATCGCGCTGGTGTTGGCAGGTGTCGCCTTCGTACAAAGCGGTACCGCGAAAACCGAACGGGACAACGCGGTCTTCGCGGCAGTCCTCGCCGAATCGGACCGGCTGGAGACAACCGACCCGTCGCTCTCGGCGCAACTGGTGCTGGCGGCGGACAAGCTGCGACCCGGTGATCCCGAAGTGCGTGCACGCCTGCTGAATACGCAGAACATGGCGTTGGCGAGTACGTTGCCGGGGCACGAAGGGTTCGTCCACGCGATGGCCGTCCGGCCGGACGGGCGGTTCATCGCCTCGGGCGGCTCCGACAAAACCGTTCGGCTATGGGACATTTCCGATCGTCGTCACCCGAGGGGAGTCGGTCGACCACTGACCGGGAGCACCGGCTTGGTCGACGCCGTGGCGTTCAGCCCGGATGGCTCGCTGCTCGCCTCGGCATCTGGCTACGAAACGGTGCAGCTGTGGGATGTGCGCGATCCGGACCATCCCACCATGATCGGAACGCCGCTGCCCAGCGGTTATCCCTACATGCTCGTCTTCGGCGCGGATGGCAAGACGTTGGTGACTGCGAGCAAGGACCTACCGATCATGTTCTGGGACATAGGTGATCCCACCCGCCCCACTCCGATCGGCACGCCGATCCCGAAACTTTCGTCGGATCCGCCGGCCTTTGTCACGGTCGGCCCGGATCTGCGAACCGCGGTCACGGTTGGTCTGAACGGGGAGACCCTTCTGTGGCGTATTTCGGATCCGCATTCCGCCGCCGTGTCCGTCAGACTGACAAGTGATGCCCTGTCGGCCGCGTCAAGTCGCGAGTCCGCGTTCACTCCGGATGCTGTGTCGGCCGCAATCAGTCCAGACGGAGCGGTGGTCGCGGTCGCGGGTCGAGAAGCCATCCATCTTTGGGATATTCGTGACCCGGTGGCACCACGGGCGATCGGGCAGCCTCTGAAAATCGGCCCGCCGCCCTCGGTGGGTACGCCGATCGCCTTCAGCCCGGATGGTCGGACGGTGGTTGCAGTATCCGATCGCGGAACGGCCACCGCATGGAATATCGCCGATCCGGATCACCCGGCAACGGTAGGAGGACGGCTGGCGGGCACCAAAGGGTCGGTGACCGCAATATGCTTCGCCCCCGACGGACAGACGGTGGTGACCGGCGGACAAGACGGTGCAGTTCGGGTGTGGTCGATGCCACGGATCGGTTCGGGCGATAGCCTGACCCGCGCATACGAACCGATCATCGATGCGAGCGGGACGAGGATGGTGGTCCGTTCGGGTGACGGCGCGGTCGAGGTGTGGCAGATCAGTGACCCGAAAACGCCGCGCCGTCTCGGCAGGCTCGAGCTGCCGCTCTCGAGTGCCACCAACATGGCGATGACTTCGGACGGCCGTCTGCTGGTAGTCGGTGGTGAGCGGTACCTTGGCGTGCTGATTGATATTTCCGATCCCGCCGCCATGCGCGTGCTAACCGAATTGCCAGCCGAGACAGGGCAACTCAGTGCTGTCGGGTTCAGTCCGGATTCACGGCTACTCGCGACGGCCGGGCTCACCGGGGCGTCTGGAACAACAAACGATGTCATTCGAGTCTGGGACGTGTCTGATCCGGCACGACCGAGGGCAGTGGGCGAGCCGATATCCACCGCCCACGACTATCCCTTCGATGTACGGTTCAGCCCGGACGGTCGTCGATTGGCCGTGGCGCGCATGGAGGAATCGGTCACCATGTGGGATATCGCGAACCCGGCCGCCCCGAAGAGGCTTGGGCACATTGCGGCCGGACAGGCACAGTCGGGGATTACCCTTGCATTCACTTCGGACGGACGCACTCTGGTGACCTCTGGTGATGATCTGCGAATACGCGTGTGGGACATCCAGAATCCGAGCGAACCGGTCGCGATCGACGCTCCACTGATCGGTCACACCTCCTTGATCGGCTCGATGTCCTTCAGCCCCGACGGCCGCCTGCTGGCATCGGGTGGACTCGACGGGATTCAACTGTGGGACTTTACGAACCCCCGCAAACCCGAGCCGATCAAGCACCCTGTCACGGCGGCCGCATCATCGACCTTCTGGATCGCCGCATTCCACCCAGGCGGGGCGTACCTGGTCGGTGCAGGCTCGGACGGAGTCCGGTTCTGGGATCTGGATCCACAGCACAGCATTGCGCGCATCTGCGGTGCCACGACGCCGAGGTTGAGTGCCGAGGTCTGGCAGGACCATCTGCCAGGGCTCCCGTATCGGCAGCCGTGCGAATAAATCCAGGCTTTGGAGGCGTTTCTTCTCGCGGAAAATTCAGTGGCCGCATAGGCGGTGGCGTGGCTACCGTTGACGCGCATATCGAGCCGCGAATGGGAAGGAGGTGGCGATGAGCGAGGATATGTTGACCAGGCATGGGCAGGCAGTGCTGGTGCCGGAAGCATCCGGGGAGCGGCCGGATCTGGTGGCGTGGCGGCGGCGGAATGCGCTGCGGCGGTCCAGTGCCGCGCAGCCGATTCCCAGTAAGCGGCGGTACCGGCGGAATGTGAAACATAAGGGTCGGGTGGGGGATTGAGGCCGATCCGGTAGGGCTGTGGGGTGACCCCGTTTTCGCATGTGGAGTATGCGGAGGCGGGGTTTTTCTATTGGTCCGGTCGGACAAGCACAGTGGCGCAGAGCCCAGAATCGCTCGGCGAACTATCATCACTCCCCTTGGGCAGCGCATCCGCGCCGCACGCTCGCATCACCGGCGCTCGGCCGCTCCTTCGGCCCGGATCATTCGGTCGGGCGGATCACAACCAGGTCCGTAAGACTCCAACTTCCGATGCCGCCATCGGAGCACCCGCCCTCCTCACTTGGTTGTCGGAACGGCACCCACACTCGTGGTGATTGCCCCGGCCTCCGCAGCCGTTGGGCAAACGACATGTAGCCGGCTTCCCAACGATGCCGGATAGCGTTCTGCCACAAAGTGATCGATAGCGCGCGCAGGCTGCATCTCTGTCCGGTCCGGAACGTCGGACAGGCGGTCGAGCGCATTGCCGCTTCCGGTCCGGATAACTCGTATCCGACTGTGACCAGCCATATTCGGCAACTCGGCGCACTCGGCCGTTCCGCCGCAGCGCACCGATCCCTAATGTCGAAGTCGTTCGAGCGATCGAACAGCGGAGGCGGACAGTCGATTCCGCCGATGCGCAACGCCGAGGGAGCGGCAGCCGAATAGGGAGGGACGGCAAATGTTCTGGAAATCGGTAATAGCGGGGGCGGCTCTGGTGGAGACGCGCTTCCCGTCCAACTGGGTCGTCTGGATCCTGTGCTCCGGGCATCTGGGTGTGCCCGGCGGGCTGTCCGAGTAAAAGGGGAGTGCCCCGGTCACCGACGATCGGGGCACGCTCGGATGCCGTGGTCCCTATGGCAGTGGCCGCGGCACAGTCCGTTTCGTACTGGGCGACCGGCTCGGGGTTCCGGTCGCCGGATGGGGGACGATCGCGGGGAGGCGATCGAGTGGGTCAGGTGGGTGGGCGGAATGCGGCGAATTCGTCGGTGACTCGGAGTTCGGAGTCGGTGAACCGATAGACCGCCGCAGGCCGTCCACCCGCCCGGCCGGGGGAAGCGGTCGCGCCGGTCGGTGTGATCACCTTGCGGCGCGTGAGGACTCGCTGCAGGTTTGTCGTATCGACCTCATACCCCAGTGCGGCGCAGTAGATTTCGCGCAGCGTCGACATGGTGAACCGCTCCGGTGCCAGGGCGAAGGCGATATTCGTGTAGGACAGCTTCGCCGCGAGTCGGGTGCGCGCGTGCTCGACAACGGTGCCGTGATCGAACGACATCAACGGCAACATCGACACCGGATGCCACGCGGTGTCGGTCGGTAGCCGCGGGTCGGCGGTCAGCGGCACCAGGCCGAGATAGGCCGAGGCGATTCGGCGCGGCGCGGGCACCCGGTCCGGATTGCTGAATACCGACAGCTGCTCAAGATGTGCCAACTCGCGCACGTCGACCTTCTCGGCGAGCTGACGGCGGGCCGAGACATTGAGGTCCTCGTCGTCGCGCAGGCGGCCACCGGGCAGTGACCAGGTGCCCGTCTGTGGGTCGAGGGCGCGCTCCCACAGCAGCACCGCGAGTTCGGTCCGCTGACCGGGCGGACAGGGGCGAATCAGCTCGTCGGTCACCCGCGCAGGGCTGCTACCTGCGCTGATGTCTTCGGGGAAGCGCCGAACCTGGAACACCGCGGTAAGCGATTCGTGGATGGTGTTACTATGGGGCACGTTTTCGATTATAAGTCGAAAACCTGGTTTGGGTGTGAATCGGCTGCCATGTGAACAGGCACAAGCTCCGATCGCACGAGGAGAGGAGCCATCATGGCGACGATGGGTGCGAAGCTGGCGCCCCCGCTGATGGGGCAGGTATTCGACGGTCCGACCGGATTCGCCGGTGTCGAGGCCACGCCGGAGTGGGCGGCCGAGATCAAGCGACTCGCCAGGGAGCGCAACGCGACGATTCTCGCGCACAACTATCAGTTGCCCGAGATCCAGGATGTCGCCGACCACGTCGGTGATTCGCTGGCGCTGTCCCGCATCGCGGCCGAGGCCCCCGAGGACACCATCGTGTTCTGTGGCGTGCACTTCATGGCCGAGACGGCCAAGATCCTCAGCCCCGAGAAGACGGTGCTCATCCCGGATCAGCGCGCCGGTTGTTCGCTGGCCGATTCCATTACCGCCGACGAATTGCGCGCCTGGAAGGCCGAGTTCCCGAATGCCGTCGTCGTCTCGTATGTGAACACCACGGCCGCGGTGAAGGCGCTCACCGATATCTGCTGCACCTCCTCGAACGCCGTCGATGTCGTCGCCTCCATCGACCCCGACCGTGAGGTGCTGTTCCTGCCGGACCAGTTCCTCGGCGCGCACGTCAAGCGCGTCACCGGCCGCGAGAACATGCACATCTGGGCGGGCGAATGCCACGTGCACGCCGGAATCAACGGCGATGAGCTGACCGAGCAGGCCCGCACCCATCCGGATGCCGAACTGTTCGTGCACCCCGAATGCGGTTGCGCCACTTCGGCGTTGTACCTCGCGGGCGAGGGCTCGTTCCCGGCCGACCGGGTGCACATTCTGTCCACCGGCGGCATGATCGATGCCGCGCGGGCCGCTAAATCGAATCAGGTTCTGGTCGCCACCGAGGTCGGCATGCTGCACCAGCTGCGAAAGGCCGCGCCCGGCATCGACTTCCAGGCCGTCAACGACCGCGCGTCCTGCAAGTACATGAAGATGATCACCCCGGCGGCGCTGCTCCGCTCGCTCGTCGAGAACACCGATGAGGTGCACGTCGACCTGGAAACGGCTGCGCTGGCCCGCAATTCGGTGCAGCGGATGATCGAAATCGGCAATCCGGGCGGTGGCGAATGAGCGCGCCCGGGTGTGAACGGAGTGCGGTATGCGCGCTCGTCCGGAGTGGCGGTGCGGAATGACCGCCGGGGCGCCCGGTAGCGCCGCCTTCGGTGTCGACCGGACGCCGTTGCTCGTTGAGAAGGGCAGGGGCGCATGAGCACCGCGCCGCGGATCGACTGGGAAGCCGAGGCCGATCTGGTGGTGGTCGGCGGCGGCGTCGCCGGGTTGACCGCGGCACGCACAGCGTCGCTGCGCGGGTTGCGGGTGCTGATCCTCAGCAAGGGCGGGCCGACCGATACCGCGACCCAGTACGCCCAGGGCGGTATCGCCGTCGTTGCGCCACACGAGGATTCGGTGGAATCGCATGTGCGCGACACCGTCGAGGCCGGTGCGGGGCTGTGCGATGAGCCGGCGGTGCGATCGATCGTGGCCGGCGGTCAAGCCGCCGTGGCCGCGCTGACCGATCTCGGCGCGGTCTTCGATCTCGGTCGGGACGGCCAGATTTCGCGCACCCGTGAGGGCGGACACAGCACACGGCGGATCATCCACGCCGGAGGTGATGCCACCGGCGCCGAGGTGCAGCGCGCGCTGAACGCGGCCGGACTGCCGGTCCTGTTCGGTGCCGCCGCATTGGAGATCGTCACCGGCCGGACCGGGGTGCAGGGCGTGATCGCGGTGTCGGAGAACGGATTCGGGGTTGTGCACGCACCGGCGGTGCTGCTGGCCTCCGGCGGGCTCGGCCAGTTGTACGCGCTGAGCACGAATCCGCCGGGTGCGACCGCCGATGGCATCGCGCTGGCGCTGTGGGCCGGGGCGACGGTGGCCGATCTGGAATTCGTGCAATTCCATCCCACCGTCCTCTACACCCCGGGTGGGCTCGGCCGCAGGCCGTTGATCAGCGAGGCGGTGCGCGGCGAGGGCGCGACGCTGGTGGATTCCGAAGGGAATTCGGTGACGGTGGGTGTGCACCCCCGTGGCGATCTGGCACCCCGCGACGTGGTGTCGCGCGCCATCGCCGCGCGGATGCGTGCACTCGGCACCGATCACGTCTACCTCGATGTCCGTGCGATCGACGGTTTTCCGCAACGTTTTCCGACGATCACCGCGTCCTGCCTGGCCGCGGGGATCGATCCGCGCACCGATCTCATCCCGGTCGCGCCCGCCGCGCACTATCAGTGCGGCGGGATCGTCACCGATACCCACGGCCGGACCGCGGTTCCCGGTCTGTACGCCGCGGGCGAGGTGGCGCGCACCGGCCTGCACGGCGCCAACCGGCTGGCCTCGAACAGTCTGCTCGAGGGTCTGGTGGTCGGCGAACGGGCCGGGGTGGCCGCGGCCGAACGGCTCGGCGAGGACGCGCATGTGACGGAGGTGTCCTTCCACACCGTACCGCGCGCCGCGCGCGCCCTGGTGCAGCAGTCGATGACATCGCACGCCTCGGTGGTTCGCGATGCCGCCGGGCTCGCGGAGGCGGCGGTGCGATTGCGAGACGCGGTTTCGCACAGTGCCGCGACCAGGCTGCGTGCCGAGTTGACCGGTGCCGCTCATCGAATCGCCGGAACGACGGGCACGGCGCCGAGCGATATCGCCGCGCTACACGGCGCTGAAGCACCGAATGGGATCGGAGCCGAGTACAGCGGGGATTTGAACAGTACGGCTGCGGCACAGCGCATCACCGCGTTCGAGGACGCCGCGCTCACCCTCACCGCACAGGTGCTCCTGCTCTCCGCCGCGGCCCGCACCGAAAGCCGCGGCTGCCATACCCGCTCCGATCACCCGACCTCCGACGAACACCAACGCCACAGCCGCGCAGTGCGGCTGGGCCCCGAAGGTCATCCCGTCCCGGCACCCGATGGCCTCGATCTCGGCGACTGGACCCAAGACGCCATCCCGAGCGCCTCATGACGCTCGAATTGGCGGGTGAGACATGGTTGCGGCACCGCAGGAGACGAGCTTTCGCCGGGCGGCGAGGCCCAGCCGACACGAAGGCCCGGCGATTTGAGATCTGCTCGCCAACGAAGCGGGCAGCAGGACGAGGAGTGCACTGATGGGTCTGGATACCGGCCTGGATCGTGACGAGGTGCTGGCGCTGATCCGCACCGCACTGGATGAAGATCTGCGCTACGGCCCCGATATCACCACGGCCGCAACGGTTCCCGCCGATGCGGCGGTCAAGGCATCGGTGGTCTCGCGCCAGCCGGGCACCGTCGCCGGACTCGACGTCGGACTGCTCGTTCTCGATGAGGTGATCGGCGCGGGCAACTACGAAATCACCGATCGAGTGGCCGACGGCACCCGGGTCGTGCCGGGACAGAGCGTGCTCGGGCTGGTCGCGCCGACCCGCGGCCTGCTCACCGCCGAACGCACCATGCTCAACCTGGTCTGCCACCTGTCCGGCATCGCCACCGCCACCGCGTCCTGGGTCGACGCGGTGGCGGGCACCAACTGCCGCATCCGCGACAGCCGCAAAACCCTGCCCGGCCTGCGCGCTCTGCAGAAGTACGCGGTCCGCGTCGGCGGCGGCGTCAACCACCGCATGGGCCTCGGCGACGCCGCCTTGATCAAGGACAACCACGTCGTCGCCGCCGGTTCGGTCGTCGCCGCACTGCGGGCCGTCCGCGACCTGGCTCCCGATATCGCGTGCGAGGTCGAGGTCGACAGTCTCGAACAACTCGACGCCGTCCTGGCCGAGAACGTCGAACTCGTCCTGCTGGACAACTTCCCCCTCTGGCAAACCCAGGCCGCCGTCCAACGCCGCGACGCCAAGGCGCCCAACACCAAACTGGAATCCTCCGGCGGCCTGACTCTCGACGCCGCCGCCGACTATGCCCGAACTGGCGTCGACTACCTGGCCGTCGGCGCCCTGACCCACTCCGTCCGCGTCCTCGACCTCGGCCTCGACATGTAGGACACAACATCAGCGCCCCCTCGGCGATCACCAGCATGGACCGCAACCCCGCCGGTCGGCATCTTCTAGCGGCGCGGCGCAGCGGCGAGAGTGTCGGTGACTGTGCTGTCTTCCGGCCGGAAGACATGCAGCTTCCGGCGGTCGTGGAGGTCGTCGAGGTACAGCCTGCCGCACTCGGCGCACTGCCAGATCGGCCGCTGCACGCGAAACAACTCGCGAGCCCGGTTATGGGCCTGCTCGCGGTCCATCGTCTGATCGGCCACCGCGTCGATCAGGGCATCCAACTGGTCCCACAGGTCGAACTTGTTCGCGTCTGGGATCAGGTGTGCTTTAGTCGGCAGGCCGTCGCCACCGTCGTGAATCGTTGCGCCGCATCGGCAGTGGATCTTCATCTCGTCAGCTGTCCTGCGCCGATCAGGCGGTGAGTTCGCGTTCCAGGGGCGTGCGGAAGCGGGGGATGGCGCGGACTTCGCCGAACCATTCGGAGGTGCGGGCGGCTTCGGCGGCGATCATGGTTTCGGCATCCGAACCGACGTCTTCCAGTAGCCGGTAGACGATTTCGCCGTCTTTGCGCTGGGCCCAGCCGCCGACGATGCGGCCGTTCCACCAGATGGTGGGGCCGACATTTCCGTTGCGGTCGAACAAGGTCGGCGCGTGCGGACCCAGGTACCAGTCGCGGGATTGCCAGCCCATCGGGGTGGGATCGAGCGCGGGGAGGAGGGCGGCCCAGGGATCGGGCTCGGGGGTCGGGTCCTGGTCATCGGCGAGCAGCAGGCCGGTGCCGCCGTCCAGATCGACCTCGACCACATCGAGTTGGGCGATGGCCTTGCGGACCTCGCCGAGGGTCCACCCCGTCCACCACTTGATATCGG
This sequence comes from Nocardia sp. CA-119907, assembly GCF_050955995.1. Lineage (NCBI taxonomy): Bacteria > Bacillati > Actinomycetota > Actinomycetes > Mycobacteriales > Nocardiaceae > Nocardia > Nocardia sp. CA-119907. Next base: position 6,922,122 of record NZ_CP192091.1, on the reverse strand, counting down.
CAATGGGGGCAGGGCCGAAGGCGTGGAGCCATTGCCGGACGAGTTCGGCGCGGGCTTCGTCGGTGGGAAAGGTCGGAACACCCTGCGGCAGCCACGATTCCATGGGCGCCCAGGTGTATTGGCTACTGGTCCAGCCGCCGTTGGGACGGCCGCGCACGATGCGACCCTCGACGCCGAGGATCACCAGCACCCATGTTGTGATGGAGGTCGGACGCGAATAGGCCTTATCCGGAGCGGGATTCACCTGGGTGCGCAGCAGCGGCACATCCTTGCTCAGCTGTGCGCCGGTGGCCGCACCCCTGGCCAGCAGCGCCTTATGCGTCGCGTCCTCGACCTCGGCGAGCCAGGCGCGCACATCGCCGTCCACCACACCCGCCTGCTCGATGAATCGGCCGTAGGTGCGACGTTGTTTGTGCGCCAACGCATCCGCGCACGATGCCTGCAATACCGGGACCAGTTCGACCGGCGCGACGAACATGGTGCGCCGCATCGCCAGCATGCGCAGCAGCGTCCGATCGTCGTACAGCGCCTTCTCGACATGCGCGGGCTCGGCGGCATGACTGCGGGCGCCGACGGAGAGGTACACCGTCGCCGGATCGGTCGCATGCAGCACTACCAGCGACCGCACGATCTCGGCCACATCATCGGTGCGACTCGATGACGCCAGCCGATGCCGCAACCCCAGTCGTGCTCGCCGCTCCGCCACATCAATCGAACGCATAGGCGAATACTAGCGTTCGCCCGGCGATCCGCCCGGAACGATGCAGAGCTCGAACTGCTGCGGATCCAGTCGCGGCACCTGGCGCGCCTTCCGCGCTCCGCGATCTCGGCCTGATCGAAATTCCCGTCCGCTTCCCGATCATGATGCCGATCTGGATGACCGCATTCGCCTCGGCCGCCTTGCCGATCTGCAGCAGCACATGCGCCCGCCCGAATGCGGGATCGCTGGCCAGCCGGTCGCGCTGGGACACGCGTGGCCCCCCGAAACGCTCGCAGAATTATGCCGGTTGCCAGGCGCGCACCAGATCGAGCAGGCCGGGGAAGCGCGCTTCCAGGTCTTCGATCCGGACCCGGCTGCGGCGCTCGAGTCCGTACTGCCGCTGGCGGGTGACACCGGCCTCGCGCAGCACCCGGAAGTGGTGCGTCAGTGTCGATTTCGGCCGATCGATCTCGAACCAGCCGCAGGAGCGATCGGTGTCGGGGGATTCGAGCAGCAGCTTCTGCACCATGCTCAGCCGCAGCGGATCACTGAGCACGCCGAGCACCGCTTCCAGCCGCAACTCCGCGCGCGTGGGCTCGGGCAGCGTGGTCGCGACGGTGTCGGTGGCGGGCATCGGGGTCTCCTGTGGGTCTCGAATTCTTTAGTTCGACTTCTATCGTACTGGGTGTTAAGTTCGACTCTCGTCGTACCAGTACGAGAAATTTCGAACTTCTGGAGGTTGGGAATGTCGACACTCGTGGCGTCCGAGGTCGAGATCGCCGAGCGCAATGGCACGGTATGGCTGGCGGCCTGGCCCGTGCTCGCGGTCTTCGTGCTCTCGAACGCGCCGACGCCGCTGTATGTGGTGTGGCAGCACCAGCTCGGCTTCTCCTCTGGCGTGCTGACCGCCGTATTCGCCTGCTACATAGCCGGTTTGCTCGGTGCGCTGCTGGTCGCGGGCGTGGTCTCGGATCGCATCGGGCGCAAACCGGTGCTGCTGCCCGCGGTGATACTCGCGATGCTCGCCTGCGTCCTGTTCGCCACCGCGAATTCGGTTGCGGTGCTGGCGATCGCGCGCCTGCTCACCGGGATCGCGGTCGGTGCCGCCGTATCGGCGGGTATGGCGGCGGTGACCGATATCGGCGGCCCGCATCGCAAACGCCTTGCCGCACTGGCGGCGTCATCGGCCATGGTGCTCGGCGCGGGCTTCGGTCCGCTGCTGGCGGGTGTGCTGTCGCAGACCGTTCCCGGCCCGACCGTAACCATCTTCGTGGTCGAGATCGTCCTGCTCGCCTCGGCTTTCGTGGTGGTGGCACGGCTGGACCTGCCCAAGGGCACGGGCGGGCGCGGCCCGTGGATTCGTATCCCGGCAGTCGCGCCGGGTAGCCGGACCGCGGTACTGCTCGGCATCGCGGTCTTCGCACCGGGCATCACCGCCACGTCGTTCGTGCTCTCGCTCGGACCCTCGCTGCTGTCGAACCTGTTGGGCGCCACCAACCGAGTGCTCGCGGGCGGCCTGGCGTTCGTAATGTTCCTCGGCGCCACCGGTATTCAATTCGCCGTGCGGCGGCTGCGGCTGCGGGCAATCCTGCTCGGCAGCGCCGCGGCCACCCTGCTCGGCATGGTCGCCCTGGCCTCGGCGCTGCGACTGTCATCGATCGCGCTGTTCGCCGCGGCCGCGATACTCGCCGGAATCGGCCAGGGCCTGGGTCAGTTCGGCGGTCTCACCGCCATCAGCGCGAATGTGTCCGCCGATCGGCTCGCCGAGGCCAATGCCGCCCAGAATGTCGGCGGCTATCTGCCCGCCGCCGTGCTCCCGCTGTCGGCCGGATTCCTCAGTGACGCAATCGGTTTACCTGCTGGCGCGACCACCTTCGCGGGTGCGGTCGGCGCCGCCGCGGTGGCCGGTGCGATATTCGTCGCGACGCGCGCCGCCGCTGCCGCCGGAGGGCGATAGCCACATGCCATCATTCCAGCATGAGGCGCGGATACCTACTGCTGATGGCCTGCTGTGCGCTGCTCACCGTGGTGTCGACGACAAGCCTCGTCGCACCGGCCGTTTCGGCCGAGCCGGAGTGCGCGGTCCAGGTGGATATCAGGCCGGTGACCCTGACAGTGGACGGTGAGGAGGCCACCGGCCGGGTATACGAGCCGTACCGCTGTGCGGCGGGTGACCTGCCACCGCACGATCTGGTCGTCGCGGTGCACGGCCACGGCGGCAGCTCCGCCGACTTCGCCGGATATATGACCGCGATCGCCAGCCGCACCGCGACCCCGATCCTGTTGATGGACGCACGCAGCGCGACCAGCGTGTGGCGGACCGGCGACTGGAATCTGTGGGCGGGCTGGCGCGATATCGTCACCGCCACGCAGTGGTACAAGAACGAACATCCCGCGATCGGCCGCACCGTGCTGTGGGGCTGGAGTCAGGGCGGCACCATGAGCGGCCTCGCGGCGGCATACGGCCCACAGGGACTATTCGACTACTGGGTCGACAACTTCGGTCCCGCGGACGATTTCATGATTTGGTATACCTCGGCAGGTATCGATCCCGCGCTACCGGCTCAGGTCGAACGCGACGCGGGCGGCTGTGCCCCGGCGGTGTGCCCAGAGGCCTATGCCGAACGGTCACCAGCCCTGCTGGCCGCCCGGATGGGCACGAAACGCGCCTTCCTCATCCACGGCACCAGCGACGATGTGGTGCCGTATTCGTCGACCCTGGAAATGCGCGCCGGACTGCTCGCCGCGGGCAAACCCACCTCGATGTACACCATCGTCAGCGGCCGCGACCTGTACGGCGCGGTGGTCCCCGGTGATCACGGCATCGGGCCCGCGTACTTCGAGGGTGGCTGCGTCGTCGAGCGGCTGCTCATCGGCACCGAACCCGTCGACGGACCCGATCGCGACTATCTCGTCGATATCGCTCGCGGCGTGAACACCGCCCCCGCGGCCCCGCCGAACGCCAAATGCGCCGCCTGAATCAGGCCGTGGGAACACTCGCCGAGCAGGTGTGGTTCATTCGAGCAGACCGAGACGAGGAGAGGTGCGATGGATACGGGATCGCGAAGCGATTCGATGGGGAACAGTGGCCTAGCGAAGGGGCTGCACAAGCCGGACGACCCCGCCTACCACTGGAACGGCGCGGAATTGGACCTCGACGCCTACCTGGCCCGCATCGGCTACGACGGTCACCGCACGCCGACGCTGGACACACTGCGTGCCCTGGTCTACGCGCACACCACGACGATCCCGTTCGAGAACCTGGAGACCATCCTCGGCCGCCCGGTGCTGCTCGACGTGGAAGCATTGCAGAACAAGATGATCCGGCAGCGTCGCGGCGGCTACTGCTATGAGAACGTCGGCCTGTTCGCCGCCGCACTGGAACGGCTCGGTTTCGGCGTCACCGGTCTGAGCGGCCGGGTCACCCTGGGCGCGCCCGGCGGCCTGCGTCCCGCGACGCACGCCCTGCTGCGCGTCACCACCAGCGATGACGACCGGGTCTGGCTCTGCGACGTAGGTTTCGGCTCCGGCCCGCTCGCACCCTACGAACTGGTCGAGGACGGTGAATTCGCGCTCGGCGAGTGGCGATTCCGGCTCGAACACACCACCGGCGAACTCGACAGCGATCTGTGGGTGCTGCACGAATTCGGTCGCGAGGGCTGGATCGACCGCTACACCTTCACGCTGAACCCGCAGTACCGCATGGATTTCGCCGTCGGCAACCACTTCGTGTCGACATCGCCGCGCTCGCCGTTCACCACGCGCCCGTTCGTCCAGCGTTTCCTCCCGGACGTCCACTACGTCCTGGACGGTCTCACCCTCATTACCGAACGCCCCGACGGCTCCAGCGAGACCCGCGAACTCGAACCCGCGGAACTGCCCAAGCTCCTCGCTGAAGTCTTCGATATCGACCTCGCCGAATCCGACACCGCCGTGCTCGCCGAGGCCCCCTGGCTCTCCTGATCGCACCTTTTCGGCCTTCGCGCGCCTGGCCCCGGTGCGAAGGCCGACAAGGGACGCCAGTCGGAAGCACTCCGTGTTGGTTACCCAGGCTGGTCGCCATCGGCGGTTAGAGTCGGCCAGGTGCGCGCATACCGGAATCTCCTCGTCCTGTTCGCGGCCCCCGCCCTGGCCTTGACCTGCTGCAGTTCCGCACCGGACCAGCCCGACACCGTCGCGGGGCAGTTCGCCGATGCGCTCAACCGCGACGATGTCGCCGCTGCCGCCGCACTCACCGACGATCCGGCCAAGGCCTCCGATGCACTGAGCAAGCTCTACGACGGACTGGGCAAGGAGGTGAAATTCGAGGTCCGCAGCGCCGATAAGAACTCCTTCACCTTCGCCGCCACCTGGAAACTCGGCGAGGGTGGCAAGAACGAGTGGAGCTACACCACCAACGTCGCCGCCAGCGATTCCGGCGACGGCTGGAAGGTCAAATGGGATCCCGACGCCATCGCGCCCGGCCTCGCCAAGGGACCGCTGACCTACAGCACCACCTACCCGAAGCCCGCCCGCATCCTCGAGTCATCGGGCGGTGAGTTGATGACCGAGCAGGTGGTAACCCTGGTGAACGTCGCCCCCGGCGCGGACACTGCCGCGCTGGCTGACGTGCTCGGCCCCGTCGCAGCGGGCATCACCGCGCCGTCGCTGCAATCGGATCTGGCCGCGGCACAGGGCAAGTCGATCACCGCGGTGACGCTGCGCGACGCCGATATCGCCCCGATCCAGCCCGCGCTGGCCGCGATTCCCGGCGTCACCCTCGCGCCGCAGACCCGCCTGCTCGCCACCGACAAATCCCTCGCCTCACCGGTACTGTCCGGCCTGGCCGACCTGTGGCAGAGCGCGGACGACACGGCCGCTGGCTGGGCGATCCGGGCGCAGACCGCCGACGGCACCGAACGCGTCGCCGGCCAAGATCCCAAACCCACCGCGGACATCGTGACCACCCTCGACACCGATCTGCTGCGCGCCGCGGAGAGCGCGCTGACGCCGCTCACCCAGCCCGCAGCGATCGTCGCATTGCAGCCCTCCACCGGAAAGGTGCTCGCCATCGCACAGAGCGCGGCCGCCGACGCCCAGGGCCCGATCGCACTCACCGGCCTGTATCCGCCCGGTTCGACCTTCAAGACGGTCACCGTCTCCGCCGCACTGCAATCCGGCGCGGTGACCCCGGACACCGTATTGCCGTGTCCGGCCACCGCGAATATCGAGGACCGCCGCATCCCCAACGACAACAACTTCGATCTGGGCAATGTGCCGCTGCACACCGCCTTCGCCCAGTCCTGCAACACGACCATGGCCCAACTCGCGGCGAACCTCCCACCCAACGGCCTGACCGATGCCGCGGCACAACTCGGCCTCGGCGTCGACTTCGTCACACCCGGTCTGACCACCGTCACCGGCAAGGTGCCGACCGCCGACACCCCGGCGCTGCGGGTGGAGTCCGGCATCGGCCAGGGCAAGGTGACCGCATCGCCGTTCGGCATGGCACTGCTCGCCGCCTCCATCGCGCGCGGATCGATGCCGCTGCCGATGGTGGTCAACGGACAGCCCGGCGTCGCCGACCGCACCCCGGCGCCATTGCCGCCGACGATCGATGAGCAGCTGAAAACGATGATGCGCGAGACCATCACCGGCGGCACCGCGACCGCGCTGCGGGATATCCCCGGCCTGATCGGCAAGACCGGCACCGCCGAGTACATCGATGACCAACATGCGCACGGTTGGTTCGTCGGAATCGACGGTGACCTGGCCTTCGCCGTGTTCGTCAGCGATGCGAACAGCTCGGCTCCGGCCGTGCAGGCCGCCGGTCGTATGCTGCGGGCGCGGCCTTGAACTAGCATGGCAGCCGCGCACGGCGCGATGTGGGCGGCGAATATACCCCCGCAGCCGCGTGTGAAGGATTGCGCACCGCTACACTCGTCGACGGAACGCGTTGATGGTCAATACGCGTGATGTCACGATTTCGAGAAGGTTCGGAGTAGGCGCCATCGATACCGGTCAATTGATCGCGGAGCACTACCGCCTGGTCGAGCGGATTGGTAGCGGCGGCACAGGTGTGGTTTGGCGTGCCATCGACGAACGCCTGCAGCGCTCGGTCGCGGTGAAGCAGATCCACATCAAGCCCAGCCTGCCGGAAGCCGAGCGCGATGTGGTGCGTCAGCGCGCCTTCCGCGAGGCCCGCAATGCGGCACGCTTCCAGCATCCGAATGCGATCGTGGTCTTCGATATCACCGAGCACAACGGCGACCCGTGCCTGGTGATGGAGTATCTGAAGTCGAAGAGTCTGGCCGGGGTGATCTCGGCGCAGGGCATGCTGCCGCTGACCCAGGTCGCGCGGATCGGCGAGCAGGTCGCCTCGGCATTGATCGCCGCGCACCACGCCGGGATCGTGCACCGCGACGTCAAGCCCGGCAATATCCTGCTCGACGACACCGGCACCGTGAAGATCACCGACTTCGGCATCTCCCGCGCCACCGGTGACGTCACCCTCACCGAAACGGGTCTGATCTGCGGTACCGCCGCCTATCTCGCGCCGGAGGTCGCACGCGGCGCCGACCCGACGCCCGCCGCCGACGTATTCGCCTTGGGAGCAACGCTTTTCCACGCACTGGAGGGCGAACCGCCGTACGGTTCCAGCGCCAATCCGCTGGCCGTGCTGTACGCCGCGGCGAACGGTCAGGTGAGCGAACCGCGGCATGCGGGTCCCGCCACCGACTTCCTGCTCGATCTGCTCAGCCCCGACCCCGGCGACCGGCCGACCATGCGTGCGGCCCGCGAACACCTGTCCGCGCTCGCCGACTCGGGTTCGGCATCGGTGCACGCCGGATTCGTCCCCGCCAGTGAGGCTTTCGCCCGCCACGGCGAATCCGCCACCCGAACTCTGCGGCCGCCCGCGAACCCGACGCCGGAGTATCAGCCCACAGCGCGGCAGCCGCGTCCGGCACCGCCGCCGCGAAATACGGTTCGCCCCAACAACTCCGACAACGGCTCGACGCATCCGCGCACCGCGGCACATCCGCGCACGACCGCGCAGCCGCGGCCGGTGCCACGTCAGTCCGGCGGTAAGCGCAAGGCGGTGCTGATCGGCGCGAGCGTCGGTGCGGTGGTGGCCGTCGTGGCCATTCTTATCGGCGCGCTGAATCAGTCGGGCAGCAATACACCATCGGTGCAGGCGAGTCCGCCGTCGTCGTCGGTCTCGAAGGGCACGACTTCCACGGCTGCGGCTGGCACGCCGGGGCAGACGAAGAGCGTCGGCCAGGCGGACTCGCGGCAATCCATCGATCAAGTGGTGGACTTCTACAACAACCTCATCTATCTGAGGTTCGCGGATGCATGGAAACAGTTGACTCCCGCTGCTCAGCGGGTCTACGGCAGTCAGTCGGCCTTCCAGGATTACTGGACCCAGAATCGGGTCACCGGCTTCAACACTGTTGATGCGGCCGGTGGTGGTACAGGCACCAGCCCGGACGGTTCAGTGGAAATCAATGTGGCCAGCGTGACCTATGCGGGCCAGAGCAGGTCGGTGACGTTGCGGTTGATCAACTCCGGCAGCGGCGCCCCACTCATCGACAGCGATACGCGCAGCGGCGACGCCCGCTAGTCATTGCCTAGCGGGAGCCGGACCGCACCGTCGAGTGCGCCCAATTCGCCAGCAGCGCAAGGGCGGTCGCGCTCGGCGAATCCGGTTCGGTGGTGTGCATGATCAGCGCCTGATCCGGATCGTCGGGCAGGCGCAGGGTTTCGTAACCCAGGTCGAGCCTGCCGACCACCGGATGCAGGTAGACGTACTGCCCATGCGTCTTGTCCTTGAGCTCGTGCCGCTCCCAGGTATCGCGGAAGTCGGCGGAGGTCGCGCTCAATTCCTCGATGAGTGACGCGATTCCGGCATCACCTGGATTGCGGGCCATGTCCAGACGCAGGTATGCCACGACATCGGCGGCCTTGGCCGGCCAATCCTCGTAGAGCTCGCGCATGCCCTCGTCGAGAAAGACCAGCCTGGCCAGATTGCGTTCGCGAGGCGGTAGCGCGCCGAAGTCGGTGATGAGCGCGGCGGCCAGCGGATTCCACGCGAGCACATTGGTGCCTCGGCCCACGATGTAGGCGGGCACATCGGCGGCGGCGTCCAGCAGTCGGCGCAGTCCGGGCCGGACCTGCTGTTCCGATTGCGGCTCATCACCGGACCAGGGCCGGGCCAGTCGATACAGGTGTTCGCGCTCCACCTGGTTCAGCCGCAGCGCCTGCGCGACAGCATCCAGCACCGATTCCGAAAAGTGCAGCGTGCGCCCCTGTTCCAGGCGCACATAGTGGTCCACGCTGACTCCGGCCAGCATGGCCAGTTCTTCGCGGCGCAGGCCGGGAACCCGGCGGCGGCTGCCGTAATCGGGCAGGCCGACCTGCTCGGGGCTCAGCCGAGCCCGTCGGGAACGCAGGAATTCGCCGAGTTCAGCGCGTCGATCCAGACTCACACGATCAAGTATCCCGGTGGTTGCCGCCGCGCAGCCTGGTCATCTCGTGCCCAGGCTCGCGCGGCGCTGTTTACCGCGCTCGCACACGCCGAAAGTGGTGATCACGCCGGAACGGATCCGGCAGAGATACGGAGAACGCAATGAGCAACACCCGCCCCTTCGGCGACACCGGCATGAACATCACCCCGCTCGGCTTCGGCACCTGGGTGATCGCCGGATCCGGTTGGCAGTACTCCTGGGGCGCCACCGACGACGCCGATTCGATCGCCGCCATCCGGCACGCCATCGACTCCGGACTCAACTGGCTCGACACCGCGCCCGCCTACGGTCTGGGCCATGCCGAGGAGCTGGTCGGCCGGGCACTGGCGGATATGCCAGAATCCGACCGGCCGTACCTGTTCACCAAGACCGGCCTGGTCTGGAACGAGGGCGATGACCGCACCGGACCGCCGCGCCGCATCGTGCGTGCCGACGTCGTGCGCCGCGAACTCGAGCAATCGCTGCGCCGTCTGCGCGTCGACCACATCGACCTCTACCAGGTGCACTGGCCCGACACCGGCGAGATCTTCGTCTACGGCGCCGACGGCGTCGCCTCCGGCGCGGCCACTCCGCTCGAGGAGTACTGGCAGGTGATGGCGGATCTGAAGAAGGAGGGCAAGGTGCGCGCCATCGGCCTGTCCAACCACGATGTCGCCCAGCTCACCGTCGCCGAGCAGGTCGCGCACGTCGACGCCATCCAGCCGCCGTTCTCGGCGATCAACCGCGCCGCGGCACCGGAGATCGCCTGGGCCAAGGACAACGGCACCGGCGTCATCGCCTACTCGCCACTGCAGTCCGGACTGCTGACCGGCGCGTTCACCGCCGACCGCGCGCTCGGCGCCGACGACTGGCGCTCCGGCCACCCGGACTTCACCACCAACCTGTCCGCCAACCTGGCCCTGGTCGACGCACTGCGCCCGATCGCGGCCCGCCACGGCGTCACCGTCGCCGAGGTCGCCCTGGCCTGGGCGACCGCATGGCCCGGCGTAACCGGCGCGATCGTCGGTGCCCGCAATGTCGCGCAGATCGACGGCTGGATCGGTGCCAGCGTCCTGCGGCTGACCGCCGCCGACCTCGCCGAGATCACCACCGCCATCACCGAAACCGGCGCGGGCAACGGCCCGGCCCACGTCTGATCCCCATCACCCTCGGCCTGCGCCGAAACTCTTGACAGGACACCGAAATGACACTGCACGTGGTCGCCGAATTCCGAGCCTCCAGCGGACAGGAGGACCGCCTCCGCACCGCCCTCGAAGCGATGATCGAACCCTCACTCGCCGAGCCCGGCTGTCTCACCTACCAGCCCTACACCGACCCCAACGACCCGTCCCGCATGGTCCTGGTCGAGGAGTGGACCGGGCCCGATGCCCTCGACGAGCACTTCGCGACCCCACACTTCTTCCATGTCCGCGACGTGCTCGCTCAAATCCTCGCCGAGCCCATGGTGATCAAACGCCTCGTCGCCGCTTGACCGGCCCGCCTGCCCCGATCACCCGGGGCAGGCAACGGTTTGGCGATCTCCGCCGTACCTGACTCGGCGATCAGTATTCGAGTTCGGTCCAGGGGATCTGAATCGGGAAGGGGAAGTCGATCTCGATGTCGTCGGTGTTGTCAGGGGTCCATTCTCCCGCAAGCAGGTAGTTGGCCGAATGCAGCGGGTGAACTCCGTCCGGCAGCTCGCCAGGCCTGGTCTCGAGGGCATAGGCGCGCACGATGGCAATCGCACTTGCTTCGCGAGCCAGGTGCACTTCCCAGTACCAGGGAATTCCAGCGCTCGCGTAGCGCCCCTTCTTTGCCTCGATATCGGTCTGGGTGTTGGACGGGGACAGGACCTCACCGACGAGCAGCACGTCGCCGCCGCGGACATCCTGATACGGCGATTCGAGGCAGCGGTGCACGAGGAAGTCGGGAGTCAAGAAGTCGGATTTTCCGGTGCGGCCCAGGAAGACATTGGTTTCCAAACCGACGCGCCAACAGTGCTCTGCGTGATCGGACATATCTTTACGTCCGCAGCGCTCGAGCGCTGCGAACAGGCGTGCCGTGAACACCTGGTGCTCAGAAGGCCCACGCCGAACCCACACCACCCGTCCATTCCATAGCTCGATCTGCTCGGCGATCTCCTCGGGAAGTCGCTCCAACTCCTCCCAGGTCATGTATTCGGGGAGGTCGGGCCGCTGAACGTGCGGAATGGACATGCCGCCATCGTAGTCAGGCTCGCTGCACGGCAGCGAAGTTTCCGAATCCGGCGTCGTGACGACCGCAGCGGATAACCGGTGGCATGCGACCGATAGGCTGGTAGCTGGAGCGGAGCGGAGGAAACCGACCGCTCGGCGTCGGGGGACCGGCGTCCAAGGATCAGGACAGACAGGATCGCAGACCTCATGACATCCCGCATCGAGCTCGCCCGCGTTGATCTACGCGGCCGTACTCCCTCCGCTGCCGAGCTGCGCACCGCGCTGCCGCGCGGGGGAGTCGACGTGGACTCGGTGCTGCATCAGGTGCGCCCGGTGGTGGAGGCGATCCGGGATCGTGGGGTCGCGGCGGCGCTCGAGTTCGGTGAGAAGTTCGACGGGGTGATTCCGCCGAGCGTGCGGGTGCCCGCGGCCGAGCTGGACGCCGCGTTGGAGACCTTGGATCCGGCCGTGCGCACCGCGCTGGAGGTCGCGATCGAGCGGACCCGCAAGGTGCACGCCGATCAGCGGCGTACCGACACCACCACCGAGGTGGTGCCCGGCGGTACCGTCACCGAGCGCTGGGTGCCGGTCGAGCGGGTCGGGCTCTATGTGCCGGGCGGCAATGCCGTCTACCCCTCGAGTGTCGTGATGAATGTGGTGCCCGCGCAGGCGGCGGGCGTCGACTCGCTGGTGGTGGCCTCGCCGCCGCAGGCGCAGTTCGGCGGGCTACCGCATCCGACCATCCTGGCGGCCGCGAAACTGCTCGGCGTCGAGGAGGTGTGGGCCGTCGGCGGTGCGCAGGCGGTCGCGCTGCTCTCCTACGGTGGCACCGATACCGATGGCACCCAGCTCGAGCCGGTCGACCTGATCACCGGTCCCGGCAATATCTACGTCACCGCCGCCAAGCGCCTGTGCCGCGGCCTGGTCGGCATCGACGCCGAGGCGGGCCCCACCGAAATCGCCATCCTGGCCGATGCCGCCGCCGATCCGCTGCACGTGGCCGCCGATCTGATCAGCCAGGCCGAACACGATGTGCTCGCGGCCAGCGTGCTGGTCACCGACAGCGTCGACCTGGCCGATGCGGTCGATGCCGCGCTCACCACCCAGATGACCGTGGTCAAACACGCACACCGGGTGCGAGAGGCATTGTCCGGCAAGCAGTCCGGCATCGTCCTCGTCGACGACATCGAGCAGGGCCTGCGCGTCGTCAACGCCTACGCCGCCGAACACCTGGAGATCCAGACCGCCGACGCCCCGGCCGTCGCGGCCCGAGTGCGCAGTGCCGGAGCAATTTTCGTCGGCGCGTACGCCCCGGTCAGCCTGGGCGACTACTGCGCGGGCTCCAATCACGTACTGCCGACCGCGGGTTGTGCGCGGCACTCGTCGGGCCTGAGCGTGCAGACCTTCCTGCGCGGCATCCACGTGGTCGAGTACACCGAGGCCGCACTGAAAGACGTCGCCGGTCACGTGGTCGCCTTGGCCAATGCCGAGGACCTGCCCGCACACGGTCAGGCCGTGCAGGCGCGATTCGAGGCACTGGCATGACCCCCGAGATCACCGTGCCCGGTGCCGACGTCAGCCTGGACCAGCTACCGCTGCGCGACAACCTGCGTGGCAAAAAGCCTTACGGCGCACCACAATTGACGGTTCCGGTGCAGCTGAACACCAATGAGAACCCGCACCCGCCCAGCAAGGCCCTCATCGACGACATCGCCGAATCGATCCGCGCCGCCGCCACCGATCTGCACCGCTACCCGGACCGCGACGCCGTCGCCCTGCGCACCGATCTGGCCGAATATCTGACCCGCCAGACCGGCGTCGCGGTGAGCACGGCCAACGTGTGGGCGGCCAATGGCTCCAACGAGATCCTGCAGCAACTGCTGCAGGCCTTCGGCGGACCGGGCCGCAGCGCCTTGGGTTTCGTCCCGTCCTATTCGATGCACCCGATCATCTCCGAGGGCATCGATACCGAATGGGTCGAGGCCGAGCGCAATGCCGACTTCTCCCTCGATATCGACTATGCGCTCACCGCCATCGCCGAGCGCCGCCCCGACGTGGTCTTCGTGACCAGCCCGAACAACCCGACCGGACACAGCATTCCGCAGGCCGATCTGGCCCGGATCCTGGCCGCCGCGCCGGGCATCGTGGTCGTCGACGAGGCCTACGGCGAATTCTCCGCCGAGCCGAGCGCGATCGCCCTGATCGATCGGTATCCGACGAAACTCGTGGTCACCCGGACCATGAGCAAGGCATTCGCCTTCGCGGGAGGCCGCCTCGGCTATCTGGTCGCCGCCCCGGCGGTGATCGACGCCATGCTGCTCGTGCGGCTGCCGTACCACCTGTCGGTGGTCACTCAGGCCGCCGCCCGCGCGGCCCTGCGGCACGCCGACGAAACCCTTGCCAGCGTCGCGGAACTGGCAGCGCAGCGCGACCGCGTCGCGGAAGCGTTGCGCACCATGGGGTTCGATGTGATCCCCAGCGATGCGAACTTCCTGCTCTTCGGCCGCTTCGCCGACGCACCCCGCGCCTGGCAGCACTATCTGGACCGCGGCGTGCTGATCCGCGATGTCGGCCTCCCCGGTTATCTGCGCGCCACCATCGGTCTCGCCGCCGAGAACGACGAATTCCTGCGCGTCAGCGGCACACTCGCCGACACCGACCTCACCATTCGATGAATCCGCCTGTGGAGGAACCAGCAATGAATCGCACCGCGCGGGTGGAGCGCGTCACCAAGGAATCCAATATCGTCGTCGAACTGAACCTGGACGGCACCGGAAAGACCGATATCGCCACCGGCGTCCCGTTCTACGACCACATGCTGACCGCGCTCGGCGCGCACGCCAGCTTCGATCTGACGGTGCGCGCCGAGGGCGATATCGAGATCGAGGCGCACCACACCGTCGAGGACACCGCCATTGTGTTCGGGCAGGCGCTGGGCCAGGCGCTGGGCGATAAGTCCGGCATTCGCCGCTTCGGCGACGCGTTCATTCCGATGGACGAGACCATGGCGCACGCCGCCGTGGACGTCTCCGGCCGTCCGTACTGCGTGCACACCGGCGAACCCGACCACCTGCTGCACGCGGTGATCCCGGGTTCCGGACCGGGTGCACCGTATTCCACCGTCCTCAATCGCCACGTTTTCGAATCGATCGCGCTCAACGCCCGCATCGCCCTGCACGTGCGTGTTCTCTACGGCCGTGACCAGCACCACATCACCGAGGCCGAATTCAAGGCGGTGGCACGGGCTTTGCGTGCCGCTGTCGAACTGGACCCGCGGGTGAGCGGTGTGCCTTCGACGAAGGGGACGCTGTGAGCACCAAATCTGTCGCGCTGCTCGACTACGGTTCCGGCAACCTGCACTCGGCGCAGCGCGCGCTGATCCGTGCGGGTGCGAGTGTCGAGGTGACCGCCGATGCCGGTATCGCGCTCGCCGCCGATGGACTGGTCGTCCCCGGCGTCGGCGCATTCGCCGCGTGCATGGCGGGACTGCGTGCGGTGAAGGGTGACCGCATCATCGGCCAGCGGCTGGCCGGTGCTCGGCCGGTGCTCGGTATCTGCGTCGGTATGCAGATACTGTTCGAGCGCGGCGTCGAGTTCGGTGTCGAAACCGATGGGTGTGCGGAATGGCCCGGTGTGGTCGAGCGCCTTTCTGCTCCGGTGCTGCCGCACATGGGATGGAACACGGTGTCGGCCCCGTCGGACAGTGTCTTGTTCGCGGGGATGGACAGGGATACGCGTTTCTATTTCGTGCACTCCTATGCCGCCCAGACTTGGGACCTGCCGCCGAGCGAGCACTTCGCCGCGCCGAAGCTCACTTGGGCAGAACACGGTGTTCCATTCCTGGCGGCTGTCGAGAACGGACCGCTGTCGGCGACGCAGTTTCATCCCGAAAAGTCCGGTGATGCGGGCGCGCAGCTGCTCCGCAATTGGATCAACTCGCTGTAAACACCCGCTGGCCAGGCGATTTGACATCGTGCACGCCGGTAAGTAACTTTATTCAAGTCAGAGCGACACGGACACCGACCCGGAGCCGAAAGGCCTGGGAAACGAGGTAGGACGAGGAGCGCCTGACGATCACACTGGTTCGGACGAACCCTGATTTTGTGTCGGGGATCGGCTGGGCTAAGCTTCACCAAGTTGCCTCACGGAAGCCCCGGATTTATTCCGGAGTGAAAGTGTGTGCGTGTGTTCTTTGAGAACTCAATAGTGTGTCGATGAATGTCAGTGCCAAATATTATTTTGGTTCCGGCTCCTCATACCCCCGTGTGGTGGGGCTGGACATTTAAGTCAGCAAATACTTTTGCTGGCGTTTGATTTTGCCATGGTTTTCGGACTCTGGTTAATTCTTCTGATTCGCCCCTTTTTGGGGTTGTTTCAAGAGTCTTCAACGGAGAGTTTGATCCTGGCTCAGGACGAACGCTGGCGGCGTGCTTAACACATGCAAGTCGAGCGGTAAGGCCCTTCGGGGTACACGAGCGGCGAACGGGTGAGTAACACGTGGGTGATCTGCCCTGTACTTCGGGATAAGCCTGGGAAACTGGGTCTAATACCGGATATGACCATGGGATGCATGTCTTGTGGTGGAAAGATTTATCGGTACAGGATGGGCCCGCGGCCTATCAGCTTGTTGGTGGGGTAATGGCCTACCAAGGCGACGACGGGTAGCCGACCTGAGAGGGTGACCGGCCACACTGGGACTGAGACACGGCCCAGACTCCTACGGGAGGCAGCAGTGGGGAATATTGCACAATGGGCGGAAGCCTGATGCAGCGACGCCGCGTGAGGGATGACGGCCTTCGGGTTGTAAACCTCTTTCGACAGGGACGAAGCGTAAGTGACGGTACCTGTAGAAGAAGCACCGGCCAACTACGTGCCAGCAGCCGCGGTAATACGTAGGGTGCGAGCGTTGTCCGGAATTACTGGGCGTAAAGAGCTTGTA
Source organism: Nocardia sp. CA-119907 (assembly GCF_050955995.1). NCBI lineage: Bacteria > Bacillati > Actinomycetota > Actinomycetes > Mycobacteriales > Nocardiaceae > Nocardia > Nocardia sp. CA-119907. The sequence goes on along the minus strand of NZ_CP192091.1, from coordinate 6,905,802 downwards.
GGCGGTTCGTCGCGTCGATCGTGAAAACCTACCGCTCAACGGTGGGCTTGCGGTCGATACGGGCGGACTAGAGTACTTCAGGGGAGACTGGAATTCCTGGTGTAGCGGTGAAATGCGCAGATATCAGGAGGAACACCGGTGGCGAAGGCGGGTCTCTGGGAAGTAACTGACGCTGAGAAGCGAAAGCGTGGGTAGCGAACAGGATTAGATACCCTGGTAGTCCACGCCGTAAACGGTGGGTACTAGGTGTGGGTTTCCTTCCACGGGATCCGTGCCGTAGCTAACGCATTAAGTACCCCGCCTGGGGAGTACGGCCGCAAGGCTAAAACTCAAAGGAATTGACGGGGGCCCGCACAAGCGGCGGAGCATGTGGATTAATTCGATGCAACGCGAAGAACCTTACCTGGGTTTGACATACACCGGAAACCTGCAGAGATGTAGGCCCCCTTGTGGTCGGTGTACAGGTGGTGCATGGCTGTCGTCAGCTCGTGTCGTGAGATGTTGGGTTAAGTCCCGCAACGAGCGCAACCCTTATCTTATGTTGCCAGCGCGTAATGGCGGGGACTCGTGAGAGACTGCCGGGGTCAACTCGGAGGAAGGTGGGGACGACGTCAAGTCATCATGCCCCTTATGTCCAGGGCTTCACACATGCTACAATGGCCGGTACAGAGGGCTGCGATACCGTGAGGTGGAGCGAATCCCTTAAAGCCGGTCTCAGTTCGGATCGGGGTCTGCAACTCGACCCCGTGAAGTTGGAGTCGCTAGTAATCGCAGATCAGCAACGCTGCGGTGAATACGTTCCCGGGCCTTGTACACACCGCCCGTCACGTCATGAAAGTCGGTAACACCCGAAGCCGGTGGCCTAACCCTTGTGGAGGGAGCCGTCGAAGGTGGGATTGGCGATTGGGACGAAGTCGTAACAAGGTAGCCGTACCGGAAGGTGCGGCTGGATCACCTCCTTTCTAAGGAGCACTTCTACATGGTCGGCTCGAAGAGTCGGGTACGACTGTGTCAGAGACCGTTTCGGAAGCATTCGTTTTCCGGCGGAAGCTCATGGGTGGAACGCTGACAACCTCTCCCGCGCATGATCGAAGCTCTGTCTTCGGTCGCGGTGGATATATCGACACACTGTTGGGTCCTGAAAGAACAGGCGTTCTTTCCAGGCAAGATAACGATCCGATCGGGTTTCCGGTCATACCGACTCCAGTTTTTTTGGGCTGGGGTGCTGGTGTCGGAGTTGGATTCTTTCGGGTGTGTTGTTTGAGAACTGCACAGTGGACGCGAGCATCTTTGTTAGTAAGTGTTTAAGAGCGTACGGTGGATGCCTTGGCACCAGGAGCCGATGAAGGACGTAGGAGGCTGCGATAAGCCTCGGGGAGCTGTCAACCGAGCTGAGATCCGAGGATTTCCGAATGGGGAAACCCAGCACGAGTGATGTCGTGTTACCCGCATCTGAATATATAGGGTGTGTGGAGGGAACGTGGGGAAGTGAAACATCTCAGTACCCACAGGAAGAGAAAACAATTGTGATTCCGTGAGTAGTGGCGAGCGAAAGCGGATGAGGCTAAACCATGCACGTGTGATACCCGGCAGGGGTTGCGTGTGTGGGGTAGTGGGGTCATTCTTCTCAGATCTGCCGGTCTGAGCGACAGTCAGAAACCGTTGGGTTAGTTGAAGTGGTCTGGAACGGCCTGCCGTAGACGGTGATAGCCCGGTAAGTGAAAACTCAACGGCTGTTGTGGATGATGCCCGAGTAGCAGCGGGCCCGTGAAATCTGCTGTGAATCTGCCGGGACCACCCGGTAAGCCTGAATACTCCCTGGTGACCGATAGCGGACTAGTACCGTGAGGGAAAGGTGAAAAGTACCCCGGGAGGGGAGTGAAATAGTACCTGAAACCGTGCGCTTACAATCCGTCAGGGCCTGCGCCTAGTTTACTAGGGTGGGTGATGGCGTGCCTTTTGAAGAATGAGCCTGCGAGTTAGTGGCATGTGGCGAGGTTAACCCGTGTGGGGTAGCCGTAGCGAAAGCGAGTCCGAATAGGGCGTTTTGAGTCGCGTGTTCTAGACCCGAAGCGGAGTGATCTACCCATGGCCAGGGTGAAGCGACGGTAAGACGTCGTGGAGGCCCGAACCCACTTAGGTTGAAAACTGAGGGGATGAGCTGTGGGTAGGGGTGAAAGGCCAATCAAACTCCGTGATAGCTGGTTCTCCCCGAAATGCATTTAGGTGCAGCGTCACGTGTTTCACGCCGGAGGTAGAGCTACTGGATGGTCTAGGGGGCCTACAAGCTTACCGAAATCAGCCAAACTCCGAATGCCGGTGTGTGAGAGCGTGGCAGTGAGACTGCGGGGGATAAGCTTCGTAGTCGAGAGGGAAACAGCCCAGATCGCCGGCTAAGGCCCCTAAGCGTGTACTAAGTGGAAAAGGATGTGGAGTCGCGAAGACAACCAGGAGGTTGGCTTAGAAGCAGCCATCCTTGAAAGAGTGCGTAATAGCTCACTGGTCAAGTGATTCTGCGCCGACAATGTAGCGGGGCTCAAGTACACCGCCGAAGCCGCGGCATTCACACAATACATCCGCACATCTCTACGGGGGTGTGTGCAGTGGTGTGGATGGGTAGGGGAGCGTCCTACAGCCTTGGAAGCAGCAGCGTGAGCTAGTTGTGGAGGCTGTGGGAGTGAGAATGCAGGCATGAGTAGCGAAAGACGAGTGAGAAACTCGTCCGCCGAATGACCAAGGGTTCCTGGGCCAGGTTAATCCGCCCAGGGTGAGTCGGGACCTAAGGCGAGGCCGACAGGCGTAGTCGATGGACAACGGGTTGATATTCCCGTACCCGTGTATCCGCGCCCAATGGCGAATCATCTGTGCTAACCATCCAAATGTGGAGGGATCTCCTTCGGGAGACCTGAAGCGGCTGCATGGGATCCTGGGTGTAGTAGTCAAGCGATGGGGTGACGCAGGAAGGTAGCTGGGCCAGTCAGTGGTTGTACTGGTGTAAGCCTGTAGGGAGAGCGGTAGGCAAATCCGCCGTTCATATATCCTGAGAGGTGATGCGTAGCCGATTGAGGTGAATTCAGTGATCCTATGCTGCCGAGAAAAGCCTCTAGTGAGTTGGTACACGGCCCGTACCCCAAACCGACACAGGTGGTCAGGTAGAGAATACTGAGGCGATCGAGAGAACTGTGGTTAAGGAACTCGGCAAAATGCCCCCGTAACTTCGGGAGAAGGGGGACCCGGTCTGGTGATGAGATTTACTCTCGGAGCTGGGTTGGGTCGCAGAGACCAGAGAGAAGCGACTGTTTACTAAAAACACAGGTCCGTGCGAAGTCGTAAGACGATGTATACGGACTGACGCCTGCCCGGTGCCGGAAGGTTAAGAGGACCGGTTAGCGCTTCGGCGCGAAGCTGAGAATTTAAGCCCCGGTAAACGGCGGTGGTAACTATAACCATCCTAAGGTAGCGAAATTCCTTGTCGGGTAAGTTCCGACCTGCACGAATGGCGTAACGACTTCTCTGCTGTCTCAACCACAGACTCGGCGAAATTGCATTACGAGTAAAGATGCTCGTTACGCGCGGCAGGACGAAAAGACCCCGGGACCTTCACTATAGCTTGGTATTGGTGTTCGGTACGGTTTGTGTAGGATAGGTGGGAGACTGTGAAGCAGGCACGCCAGTGTTTGTGGAGTCGTCGTTGAAATACCACTCTGGTCGTATTGGACTTCTAACCTCGGACCATGATCTGGTTCAGGGACAGTGCCTGGTGGGTAGTTTAACTGGGGCGGTTGCCTCCTAAAATGTAACGGAGGCGCCCAAAGGTTCCCTCAGCCTGGTTGGCAATCAGGTGTCGAGTGCAAGTGCACAAGGGAGCTTGACTGTGAGAGTGACAGCTCGAGCAGGGACGAAAGTCGGGACTAGTGATCCGGCACCGGCAAGTGGAAGCGGTGTCGCTCAACGGATAAAAGGTACCCCGGGGATAACAGGCTGATCTTCCCCAAGAGTCCATATCGACGGGATGGTTTGGCACCTCGATGTCGGCTCGTCGCATCCTGGGGCTGGAGTAGGTCCCAAGGGTTGGGCTGTTCGCCCATTAAAGCGGCACGCGAGCTGGGTTTAGAACGTCGTGAGACAGTTCGGTCTCTATCCGCCGCGCGCGTCAGAAACTTGAGGAAGGCTGTCCCTAGTACGAGAGGACCGGGACGGACGAACCTCTGGTGTGCCAGTTGTCCTGCCAAGGGCACTGCTGGTTAGCTACGTTCGGAAGGGATAACCGCTGAAAGCATCTAAGCGGGAAGCCTGTTCCAAGATGAGGTTTCTCACCACCCTCGAGTGGTTAAGGCCCCCCACAGACCATGGGGTTGATAGGCCAGAACTGGAAGCCCGGTAACGGGTGTAGGTGACTGGTACTAATCGGCCGAGGACTTACCAACAAAGAAGCTACGCGTCCACTGTGCGGTATCTGAAACAACACACAGACACCTGCTGTTCGATGAACAAAGAGATTGTTTCTTTGTTTGTCGTGGTGGGTGTGTGGATAGTTTCATAGAGTTACGGCGGCTATAGCGGTGGGGAAACGCCCGGTCCCATTCCGAACCCGGAAGCTAAGGCCACCAGCGCCGATGGTACTGCACTCGACAGGGTGTGGGAGAGTAGGACACCGCCGGAACATCCTTGCGAAAGGCCCCCAACACAGTTGGGGGCCTTTTTGCGTTATCACGCAGATAGTGGTGATCTTCCGGGTAGACCCTGACTCCGGATGCCCGGATATGGGGGTTGCTTCCGGATCCGCCACGCCGAGGCCCGGGCCTACGGTCGTGGTGAGGAGGTCACCATGAGGTCCGTCACGGTTGCGCTGACCGTCATCGGGGTCTACGCCGCGGTCGCGAGTTTCGCGTTCGCGGCCTCCCTCACCGAGACGATCATGCTGTACCCCAATATCTTTCGCGATGTGCCTGATTCGCTGGCACAGACCGAGCAGTTCATGAGCGAGGTCGCGGTCGGCGATGTCATGCGCCCGCTCGGCGGGGTGCTGACGGTGTGTGCGTTGATCGCCTGTGCGGTGGCGGTCCGGTACCGCCTCGCGCGGAGATGGGTCGTCGCATCAATGATTTCGCTCATCGGCGGGCAGTTCCTGCTATCGATCCTCTATCTGTGGCCGCGCGCGACGATCCTGTTCGACGAGCGTTCCCGGCACAGTCTCGCCGAAATCGAGAGCGCGGCAACCGAATTCCAGGTGGGCGAGTGGGTTCGGATAGCAGTGGCCCTGGCGACCGCGGTATTCGCAGTCGCCGCCACGCTGAGTTGTTATCGCACACGGATTCTCGCCGAGGCCGACGAGCGGTTCGAAGAACTGGCCTAGGGCCGGGTGCCCGTGGACCACACCGGCGTCGTCTCCACTCGGGACAGTCGCCAGCCCTCGGCGGTACGGACGGCATCGAAGCGGTAGACCTCGCCGAGGGTGAATTGCGGCTCCGGCGCGATCCGCGGTTCGGCGGTCGCGGCGGGGGTGAAGGTGGCGATGAGATTCGCCCGCAGCTCGGCGATATCGCTACCCAGATCGATGACCACGTTGCTGATGAAGTGCTGGACGCGCTTGTCGTCGGAGTGATTCCGGCTGGCCTGTGCGATCAGCGCATCGACGCCGTCGGCCCGACCGCCCGGGGTTTTGGCGGTCGCATCGGCGGTGTAGATCGCGCGGAGGTCGTCGAAGCGTCCCTCGTCCAAGACGCGGCCCAAGCGGTCGACCAATGCGGTGATCTCATTGCGGTCCATCAGCTCTCGGAGTTGGCGCTGGGTGGTGTCGTCCTTGGCGGTGGCGCTCGCGCAGGCGGCGACCAGGGCCAGCGGCAGCGCGGCGAGGGGGAGGAGGCGGCGGATCTTGTTCATCGGTGGAACCTTTCGCATTAAATGTTGGCCACGCCAACGTTGGTGAAGCCAACGTAACAGATTGTGGGTGGCACCAACAAGTGTTGCTACATTTGACGCATGGAGATCGCGCACGAGGACACCCCGGGCAGGCTGCGCGCCCTGCCCACCCGACTGGTGAACCAGGTGGCCATCCTGGCCAACCGGGCGACCGAGCGCGCCTTCGACGCGACCGGATCACGCCGCTATCACTACGCCCTGCTCACCACGCTCCACGAATTCGGGCCCGCCAGCCAGGCTGATCTGGGCCGACGCACCCGCATCGATCGCAGCGATATCGTCGCCGCGCTGAATGATCTGGCCGAGCGGGGTCTCATCGAACGCAGTCCGGACCCGGGCGACCGCCGCCGCAATATCGTCACCATCACCAAGACCGGCACCCGCCACCTGGCCGAACTGGACCACCGCATCGAAGGCGCCCAGGACGAGTTGCTGGCCGCCCTCTCGGCGGCCGAGCGCCGAGAACTCGTCCGGCTGCTCACCCGCATCCTCGATGATCATGCCCGCGACTGATCGCACCGGTATTTCCGCAGGCCGAGGGTAGGGCGCACGGAGCGAGCAACTAAACTGCATCCGTGAGTCTTGTGCTGCTACCTGCTGTCGATGTCGCCAATGGAGAGGCCGTGCGCCTGGTTCAGGGAGAGGCGGGCAGCGAAACCAACTACGGCTCCCCGCGCGACGCGGCGCTCGCCTGGCAGGAGGCCGGTGCGGAATGGGTGCATCTGGTCGATCTCGACGCGGCATTCGGGCGCGGCTCCAACCGGGAACTGCTGGCCGACGTCGTCGGTGAACTCGACGTGCGGGTGGAGCTGTCCGGTGGCATTCGCGATGACGAATCCCTGGAGGCCGCGCTGGCCACCGGCTGTGCCCGGGTCAACCTCGGCACCGCCGCGCTGGAGGATCCGCAGTGGTGCGCCCGCGCCATCGCCAAGCACGGTGAGCGCATCGCCGTCGGCCTCGACGTGCGGATCATCGACGGTGAACACCGGCTGCGCGGTCGCGGCTGGGTCAGCGACGGCGGCGATCTGTGGGAGGTGCTCGAGCGCCTCGAACGCGACGGCTGCTCGCGCTATGTGGTCACCGATGTGACCAAGGACGGCACCCTCACCGGCCCCAACCTGGACCTGCTGCGCGAAGTGTGCGCCGCGACCGACGCGCCGGTCATCGCCTCCGGCGGCGTCTCCACCATCGAGGATCTGATCGCCATCGCCGAACTGGTCCCCGAGGGCGTCGAGGGTTCGATCGTCGGCAAGGCGCTGTACGCGGGTCGCTTCACGCTGCCCGAGGCGCTGGCCGCGGTGCGCTGATCGATTCGATGACCGCCAACCGCCTCGACACCGAACTACCGGCGCTGCTCGACGTCGCCAGCGATATTCTCGACGCGGCCAGCCCTCGTTTCGTCGAGGGGGTCGGTGCGCCGAGTGCGGTGGCCAAGGGCCGCAACGACTTCGCGACCGAACTCGATCTCGAGCTGGAGCGCACCATTTCCGCCCAGCTCGAACAGCGCACCGGAATCGAGGTGCACGGTGAGGAATTCGGCGGACCGCAGCTCACCTCCGGCACCGCGTGGGTGCTCGACCCGATCGACGGCACCTTCAATTACTCATCGGGACATCCTCTCTCGGGCATGCTGCTCGCGCTGGTGCACGACGGGGAGCCGCTGCTCGGGCTGACCTGGCTGCCCTTGCTCGGCCAGCGTTATGCGGCGGCCGCCACCGGTCCGGTGCTGCTCAACGGCGAACCGCTGCCGCGGCTGCCGCACAGCAAGCTGGGCGAGGCGATGATCGGCTTCGGCGCGTTCAATGTGGATTCCGCGGGGCGCATTCCCGGCCGATTCCGCTTCGACCTGCTCGGTCCGTTGAGCCGGTTGTCCTCGCGGGTGCGCATGCACGGTTCCACTGGTATCGACCTCGCGTTCACCGCATCCGGTGTGCTCGGCGGCGCGATCGTCTTCGGGCACCATCCGTGGGACAACGCGGCGGGTGTGGCGCTGGTCCGCGCGGCGGGGGGTGTGGTGACCGATCTGGCGGGTGCGCCGTGGACCATCACCTCGGGGTCGGTGCTGGCCGGCGCGCCCGGGGTGCACGAGGAACTGCTGGAAATGATTTGCACGGTCGCCGACGATGCGTGAGGCTGCGCGACGGGACACGGCAAGATTCGAGGAAGGATGAGCCGATGACATTGGCCGTACGCGTAATTCCGTGCCTGGATGTCGATGCGGGCCGGGTGGTCAAGGGCGTCAACTTCGAAAACCTGCGCGATGCGGGCGATCCCGTCGAACTCGCGGCCGCCTACGATCTGCAGGGTGCCGACGAGCTGACCTTCCTCGACGTCACCGCCTCCACCGGCGACCGCGGCACCATGATCGATGTCGTGACCCGAACAGCCGAGCAGATTTTCATCCCGCTCACTGTCGGCGGCGGTGTGCGCACGGTGGACGATGTGGACCGGCTGCTGCGCGCGGGCGCGGACAAGGTGTCGGTGAACACCGCGGCCATCGCGCGTCCCGAGGTATTGCGCGAAATGTCCGAACGCTTCGGCTCTCAGTGCATCGTGCTGTCGGTGGACGCGCGCACCGTTCCCGAGGGCCAGCCCGACACTCCCTCTGGCTGGGAGGTCACCACGCACGGCGGCAAGCGCGGCACCGGCATCGACGCCGTCGAATGGGCGGTGCGCGGAGCCGAACTCGGCGTCGGTGAGATCCTGCTCAACTCGATGGATGCGGATGGCACGAAGGCCGGTTTCGATCTGCCGATGATCAAGGCCGTGCGCGAGGCGGTATCGGTACCGGTGATCGCCAGTGGTGGAGCGGGTGCGATCGAACACTTCGCGCCCGCCGTGCACGCCGGAGCGGATGCGGTTCTGGCCGCCAGCGTCTTCCACTTCGGCGACCTGACCATCCCCCAGGTCAAGGCCGCCATGCGCGCTGAACATATAGTGGTGCGTTAACATTTCGGCCGCCACGCCGGGGCGGTGATTGCTATCTGCTCGATACTTCCCCAGGCTTGGCGACCATGTCCGCCATGTGTCCCTCATGCTCTTGGCCCTCGCCGATGCTGGTGTCGACGCATGGCTCGGTTCGCTATCTGCGCTGTGTCTGCGGCAAGTGGCTGGTCGCCCACCGTGGCGGGGTGAACCTGGTGACCGGTCGGACCACCTGCACCAAAAAGGCTGCGGCCGAACATTTCGAATTGATTCCGCTGCCCGAGGAATGATCGCTGGAGCCAGCTGCGATCTTCGGGGATCCAGCGGTTGAGTCAGCGTGCGGTAGGACGAGCTGGTCGAGCCGGTGCGGAACCTGCTTCTGCGCAACCTCATTCGTACCGTTCTCGGTCAGGCCGCGACTGGCTCGCCCTAAGGTAGGCCATCGTGCGTCGAATTCAGTTTGCACAGAGCATCTTTGGCGGATTCGACACTGATCGTGGTAAGCGGCGCGCCCACTACGCGGGTGCGCCCCGAATTCGGCGGCTTGGGTCTCGGCGCGATGGTCCAGGTTCGGTGGACAGCTGGGCTGGCTGTTGGGAGCTGGTCACGGTCGTGAGGAACTGCTCGCGAAGGGGTCACATCAGTAGCCTGCGTGTTCGTGATGGGGCCCGGCGTGCGTCTGAGCCTGGGCCAGGGTCGGCAACCCGGTTGGCGGGAACGGCGACAGAGGCCAAACCAGGTGCCGAATAGGGGAGTGGTATTACCGCGCGCGTGGTATCCCAGCGACGCGCGGACGATGGCGGGCGGGGTGCGGGCAGCCAACAGGTGTGCTCGCTCCTGCGGGGTCAGGTACCGGCGCGCTCAGAACCTGCGAGCGCTATGTCGGCATCCCGACAGCAACGCCGCGGTGGCGTCCGAGGGGTACCTGCGATGGGTATGAATCCGCGACATGGGTAACTCCTGGAATGTGGGAGTCGCCACCCGATGCCGTCAGAATTGAATGGCCGCGGCCCTGTATAACGGTGATATGACTCTCGACCCCGCCATCGCCGCCCGGCTCAAGCGCAATGACGCCGGACTTGTCGCCGCGGTCGCGCAGGAGCGCGGCACCGGTGATGTGCTGATGGTTGCCTGGATGGACGACGAGGCGCTGGCCCGCACGCTGGAAACCCGTAAGGCGACCTACTATTCGCGGTCTCGCCAGCAGTACTGGGTCAAGGGTGAGACCTCCGGCCACACCCAGTACGTGCACGAGGTCCGCCTCGACTGCGACGGTGACACCGTTCTCCTGGTCGTCGACCAGGAGGGCGCGGCCTGCCACACGGGTACCCACACCTGCTTCGATTCCGATCTGCTGCTCGCCGACAACCTGCTGCTCGCCGACGACTGAGCTCGAGTACCCTCAGCGAGCGGGGACGCTCCAGTGATGAACTCGCGCACCGCGATTCGGTCGGCACCGCCACGTTCATCGCGGTCGCATTCTCGTGCCCGGTGCGCATACTGCCCGAATCTCGCGTGGCTCCTAGGGATTCGGCTGATCGGGCTCCTCGACCGCCGTCGACCGTCCGCTGGACTGGTTCAGGGTGTCGGTGAGCTGCGTGGCGAGTAGCTCGCTCAGATCGGCGAGTTGCGCTGTTTGTCCGGCTTCGAGACCGTCGAATACCAACTGGCGCACCGCATCCAGATAACCGGGCGCCGCTTCGACGACCTTCGAGTAGCCGTCGTCGGTGAGTACCGCGTGCACACCGCGGCGTCCGGTGGTTGCTGACCGTTGCGCCCAGCCCATTCGCTCCAGCTTCGACACCACATGGGACAGTCGCGATAGCGATGCATTTGCCTTGTGGGCAAGCTCACTCATCTGCAGCCGGTGGCCCGGCTCTTCCGATAATAGTGTTAGCACCCAGTATTCGAAATGCGTCACCCCGGATTCGCGCTGCAGCTGGGTATCCAAAGCACCTGGTAGACGTGTCATCAGCGCAACGATCGCGCGCCAAGCTCGTTGTTCGTCCGGGTCGAGCCATTTCGTCACTGGGTGCCTTCTTTCGAGCCAAGTGACGTGTTCTTGTTAGTGAGCCTAGCGATTAATGAAAAGCATATTCACAGCCACTCGCGTAAATGAGTTTGCCACGACTTCGCTCGACCGTCATGAACTTGGTGCGCGACGTGAGGTCACTCACAAAGCCCGATTGGGGGTCGGCTAGGTGTCGTGGGTGACCGTCGGCGTTTGCGGGGCCACGGCGGGCGGCGTTGGCTTGGGCGGCACCGCCTGCTTGCCGGGGTGCCTGCGCCGCCATCGACGCCAGTAGATCAGGTACACCGAGGCGAGGAAGATGACCGCCGCCGTGATCGCGCCGACCAGCGACGCGCCGCGGAAGGCAGGGGCGTCGACATCGAGGATCCGCTGACCGGCGTGCGCGGCGTTGTTGTTGCCGAGCACGATCGATAGGATCATCAGATTCGGAATCGCGAGGATCACCGCGAGCAATGCGGCCGCGCCCGCGATGAACTTCCCGGCCCGGCGCTTCCAGATCATTGCGGCGAACAGCATCAGGAACAACGGGAGCGCGGTGCCGAGCGAGCCGTAGACCAGACCCCAACCGATGCCCTTGCTGAAACTGCCGTTCACCAACTCGGCGATGCGCTGCGCCCACCAGCGCGGAATGAACGCCGCCAGAATGAAGTAGGCGACGATCAGAACGGCGATGACCACCACTGTGGCGATGATCCGAGTGCGCCACGTGGCCAGCGTGGATTTCTGACCGCCCGGCCGAACCTCGCTCGAAGTCATGAATTCAGCGTATGCCCGGCAACCAGCAGATCGATGGCGATGGACCTGGTGTTTTTCGCGGCGGCACCCGCGAAATAGTGATTACCGGCTACTGCAGCGCACGCTCACGCAGGAACTTCAGCGCCTCGTCCGCGTGCACATTGGCGCGTAGTTCGCCGGTGATCACCGTGGCGATCTTGCGATCCCGGTCGATCACGAACGTCTGCCGCTTGACCGGAGCGAGTTTGCCCAGCAATCCGCGCTTCACGCCGAAGGCCGCGGCGACCTTGCCGTCGGCGTCGGAGAGCAGGGGATATCCGAGATTCTGCTTGGCGGCGAATCCGGCCTGGGTGTCGACACCGTCGGTGCTGATGCCGACACACGACGCGCCGAGCGCGGCGAATTCGGCGGACAGATCACGGAAGTGGCAGGCCTCCGCCGTGCAGACCGGCGTATTCGCGGCGGGGTAGAAGAACAGCACGAGCGGGCCGTTCGCGAGCAGGGCATCGAGCGAACGCGGTGTGCCGGATTGATCGGGAAGCTCGAACTCGGGGGCGAGCTGACCAGTCTTCATACTGGGGACAGTACCGGGCGTGCGGTCGGTATGCCGCCTGGAAACCGCGTGTGAGATCGAACGGGGCGAGTGTAGTGACGCCGGTCACCAGCCCATACGACGCATGAGAACCGGACAGTCGGTAAGGAGGGATGGGACGCGCCGACAAGGGTGTCGGACCCGCCTGGGATGATGGATCCATGCCTGGCGCGTCCACTCCCACCACCACGACCCGCGAACAGTTCCACCTACTGGCCGCGGAGCACCGAGTGGTTCCGGTGACCCGAAAGGTGCTGGCGGACTCGGAAACTCCGCTGTCGGCCTACCGAAAGCTGGCCGCGGACCGGGCCGGCACCTTCCTGTTCGAGTCCGCGGAGACCGGGCGGTCCTGGTCGCGCTGGTCGTTCATCGGCGCCGGCAGTCCGTCCGCGCTCACCGTCGTGGACGGCGAAGCGGCCTGGCTCGGCAACACCCCGGTGGACGCACCCTCCGGCGGCGATCCGCTGGTCGCGCTGCGCGAAACCCTGCAATTGCTGCAGACCGAGCGACTGCCCGGCCTGCCCCCGCTGACCGGCGGCATGGTCGGCTACCTCGGCTACGACGCGGTGCGTCGAATCGAGCGGCTGCCCACCCTCGCCGTCGACGATCTGCGGCTGCCGGAGATGGTGCTGCTGCTGGCCACCGATCTCGCGGCCTTCGACCATCACGAGGGCGCGATCACGCTTATCGCCAACGCGGTCAACTGGAACGGCACCGCCGAACGCGTCGACGAGGCCTATGACGATGCGGTGGCCCGGCTGGACCGGATGACCGCGGCGCTGGCCGCCCCCTCGGAGTCCACCGTATCGGTCTTCGATCAGCCCGACCCGGAGTACATCCGCCGCCGCACCACCGATGAATTCGGTGCCGGGGTGCGCCGCCTGGTCAAGGAGATCGAGGCGGGCGAGGCATTTCAGGTGGTGCTCTCCCAGCGCTTCGAAATGGACTACAACGGCGCGCCGGTGGACCTCTACCGGATGCTGCGCGCGTCCAACCCGAGTCCGTACATGTACCTGATCCACATCCCGGACAGCGACGGCGGCACCGCCTTCTCCATCGTCGGCTCCAGCCCGGAATCGCTGGTCACCGTGAAAGAGGGGGTGGCAACCACACATCCGATCGCGGGCACCAGGTGGCGCGGTGCCACCGAGGAGGACGATCTGCTGCTGGAGAAGGGGTTGCTGGCCGATGAGAAGGAAAACGCCGAGCATTTGATGCTCGTCGATCTCGGCCGCAACGATCTGGGGCGGGTCTGCCAGCCGGGTACGGTGCGGGTCACCGAGTACCGGCATATCGAGCGCTACAGCCATGTCATGCATCTGGTCTCGACGGTCTCGGGCCGCCTCGCGCCGGGCAAGATCGCGCTGGACGCGGTGCGTGCCTGCTTCCCCGCGGGCACACTGTCGGGCGCGCCCAAGGTGCGCGCGATGGAGCTCATCGAGGAACTCGAGCCCACCCGCCGCGGTGTGTACGGCGGCGTCGTCGGCTACCTCGACTTCGCGGGTGACGCGGATACCGCGATCGCCATTCGCACCGCATTGCTGAAGGACGGCACGGCCTATGTGCAGGCGGGTGCGGGCATCGTCGCGGATTCGGATCCGGACTATGAGGATGTCGAATCCCGCAATAAGGCGATGGCCGTGCTGCGCGCGGTCGCGGCCGCGAAAACCGTGCGGGCCTACGGCGCACCGACCTCCGCGGATGGCAGCGCGCAATGACCCGCTCGGAATCCGGCGATACCGATTCGGCGGCCCCGGCGGGTGTCGAAACCCAAAAGCGCAAGTATCCGGTCGGCGCGATCGTCCTGCTCGCCCCAGCGGCGGCGGCGCTCTGGGGCTCGTCACGGATGACTTGGGTAACCGTCTCGTCCACCGATGGCCTCACCGAACCGCGCACCGACAAGCTCAACGGCGGGGTCTGGTTCGGCGCGCTCACGCCGCTGGCCCTGGTGCTGCTCGCCGCCATCGCCGCGGTGCTGGCCACCCGCGGCTGGTTGCGGCGCATGGTCGGCGTACTGATCGGTTTGGCGGCGGCGGTGACCGCCGTGCCCGCCTTCGCCCTGTTGACCAGATCCGGTGCGACCGCGGCGCGTGCGGCCACCCTGGCAGAGCTACCCGGCCGCGCGACCGTCACCGAGGTGGTCACCTCCCAGTTTCCGGCCGTGCTTTCGCTGGTGGGAGCGCTGGCCGCCTTTACGGCCGGAGTCCTGCTGGCCCGCATGCCGCAGGACACCGCCCGCCTCTCCGGCAAATACGACAATCCGGTGTTCCGCCGCGCCGCGGCCACCGAGCAGGTGACGCGCCAGCGCACCGATGACGCGGACGCGACGTCGGGACAGCTCTCCGAGCGAGTGCTCTGGGACGCATTGGACGCGGGCACCGACCCGACCGAGGAAGCGCCCGGGCCCGACGCGGCCGTCGACACGCCCGATCATGATCAGGGCAAAACCGGGAGTGGGGGTGCCTGAGCAGATGACTACAAGCCCCGGCGCAGTTGCGCCACAAGTAGCCAATTATTCTTTGTCAGCATCGGTGAGACAGCGCCTGGGGGGATTCTCAGGCAGCAAGTCCGTCTCCCCAGAAAGGATTCGAGCCAGATGACGGTACTCGACTCGATTCTCGACGGGGTCCGCGCGGATGTGGCCGCTCGGGAAGCCCTCTTGGACTTCCAGGCGATCAAGGCGGCCGCGTCCGCAGCGCCCGCGCCGCTGGACGCCCGCGCCGCGCTCCTCGAAGACGGCATCGGCGTTATCGCCGAGGTCAAGCGGGCCAGCCCGTCCAAGGGGGAACTCGCGGACATCCCGGACCCGGCGAGTCTGGCCAAGGCCTATGAGGACGGTGGCGCGCGCATCATCAGCGTGCTGACCGAGGGCCGTCGCTTCCACGGATCGCTCGACGACCTGGACGCGGTCCGCGCCTGCGTGAGCATCCCGATCCTGCGCAAGGATTTCGTCGTCGGTCCCTACCAGATCCACGAGGCCCGCGCGCACGGCGCCGACGTCATCCTGCTCATCGTGGCTGCCTTGGAGCAGGACGTGCTGAGCTCGCTGATCGATCGCACCGAATCGCTCGGTATGACCGCCCTGGTCGAGGTGCACACCGAGGAAGAGGCAGATCGCGCGCTCGAGGCGGGCGCCTCCGTGATCGGCGTGAACGCGCGCAATCTCAAGACCCTCGAGGTCGACCGCGACGTGTTCGCGCGCATCGCGCCCGGCCTGCCCACCGAGGTCATCCGCATCGCCGAATCCGGTATTCGCGGCACCGCCGATCTGCTGGCCTACGCCGGTGCGGGCGCCGATGCCGTACTCGTCGGCGAGGGCTTGGTCACCAGTGGTGACCCACGCGCCGCCGTCTCCGAACTGGTGACGGCGGGCACCCACCCGTCCTGCCCGAAGCCCGCGCGGCGGGGCCGGTGACGGAAGTGACGGCACTCCCCAAGGCCTCGGATGGTGTCCACGAGCGCAGCGGCCATGAGCCGGACGCGGGCGGCCACTTCGGCGTATACGGCGGCAGGCATGTTCCCGAGGCGCTGATGGCGGTGATCGAGGAGGTCACCGCAGAATACGAGAAGTGTCGCCTCGATCCCGCATTCCTCGATGAGCTGGACCGGCTGCAGCGTGACTACACCGGCCGCCCGTCGCCGATCTTCGAATGCCGTCGCCTCGCCGAGCACGCCGGTGGCGCGCGCATCATCCTCAAGCGCGAGGACCTGAACCACACCGGTTCGCACAAGATCAACAACGTGCTCGGTCAGGCACTGCTCGCCAAGCGCATGGGCAAGACCCGGGTGATCGCGGAGACCGGCGCTGGTCAGCACGGCGTCGCCACCGCGACCGCGTGCGCACTGCTCGGTCTCGACTGTGTGATCTACATGGGCGCGGTCGACACCGCCCGCCAGGCGTTGAACGTGGCGCGGATGCGGCTGCTCGGCGCCGAGGTGATCTCGGTGACCACCGGTTCGCAGACCCTCAAGGACGCGATCAACGAGGCGCTGCGCGACTGGGTCACCAATGCCGAGGTCACCTACTACTGCTTCGGCACCGCGGCGGGTCCGCACCCGTTCCCGCTGATGGTGCGCGACCTTCAGCGCGTGGTCGGCCTGGAGGCCCGCGCCCAGGTGCAGGCACTCACCGGTCGGCTGCCCGACGCGGTCACCGCCTGCGTCGGCGGCGGCTCCAATGCCATCGGCATCTTCCACCCCTTCCTCGATGATGCGGGCGTGCGGCTGGTCGGCTACGAGGCGGCCGGTGACGGCGTCGAAACCGGAAGGCACGCGGCCACTTTCTCCGGTGGCACGCCCGGTGCGTTCCAGGGCGCGTACTCGTACCTGCTGCAGGACGAGGACGGGCAGACCATCGAATCGCATTCGATCTCGGCCGGTCTGGACTATCCGGGCGTCGGGCCCGAACACGCCTATCTCAAGGACATCGGCCGCGCCGAATACCACCCGATCACCGATACCGAGGCGATGGACGCGCTGCTGCTGCTGAGCCGCGCCGAGGGCATCATCCCCGCGATCGAATCCGCGCACGCGGTGGCCGGTGCGCTGAAGCTCGGCAGGGAATTGGGCAAGGGCGCGATCATCCTGGTGAACCTGTCCGGGCGCGGCGATAAGGATATGGACACGGCGGCACGATGGTTCGGGCTGTTCGACGACCACGCCGCCGATAAGGAGACCCAGCAGTGAGTCCGCAGTCCCGCCTCGCCAATACCTTCGCCGCCTCTCGCGCGGAGGGCCGGGCCGCGCTGATCGGCTACCTGCCCGCGGGCTATCCGGATCTGGCCGGTTCGATCGAGGTGTGCCGCGCCATGGTCGAATCCGGTTGCGACATTATCGAAGTCGGCGTGGCCTACTCCGATCCGGTCATGGACGGGCCGACCATCCAGGCCGCCGCCGAACAGGCGCTGCGCGGGGGCGTCCGGGTGCGCGATGTGTTCTCGGTGGTCGAGGCGATCACCGGAGCGGGCGGCCAGGCCGTTGTGATGAGTTACTGGAATCCGGTGCTGCAATACGGCATCGACCGTTTCGCGCGGGATCTGGCCGCCGCGGGCGGGTCGGGCATCATCACCCCGAACCTGATTCCGGAGGAGGCCGACGACTGGTTCGTCGCCTCGGCGGCGCACGATCTGGACCGCATCTTCCTGGTCGCACCGTCCTCCACCGAGGAGCGTCTGGTCAAGACCATCGAGGCCAGCCGCGGCTTCGTCTACGCGGCCTCGACCATGGGCGTCACCGGCGCCCGCGATGCGGTTTCCTCCGCGGCCCCCGCGCTGTGCGCGCGCATCCGCGCCCACTCCGATATACCGATCGGCGTCGGACTCGGCGTGCGCTCGGGTGCGCAGGCGGCCGAAATCGCTTCCTACGCAGACGGTGTCATCGTGGGCTCGGCATTGGTGACCGCCGCCGCGCATGGACTCGACGCGGTCCGCACGCTGACGGCCGAACTGGCCGAGGGCGTCCGCTCCGCGACCGTCGCCTCCTAGCCGGATCCGCCCGCCGAGCGGGGCGCACCGACCGCGAATCTCGCTGGGCGGCTGTGCTCCGCTACGGTTGGGGCCGTGACCTTACGAGTCCTCGCAGACAGCGTCCTGAGCAACGGTGCCGTCACCGCTGATGTGTTGGCCTACATCCCCAGCCCCTCCCAGGGCGTCTGGCATATCGGCGCATTCCCGCTACGGGCCTATGCCCTGTGCATCATCATCGGCATCATCGTCGCCATCTGGTGGGGTGAGCGGCGCTGGCAGCAGCGCGGCGGACAGCCGGGCGCGATCCTCGATGTCGCGATGTTCGCGGTGCCGTTCGGTCTGGTCGGCGGGCGGCTCTATCACGTGGCCACCGACTGGCAGAAGTACTTCGGCGCCGACGGCCATCCGATCGACGCGCTGAAGATCTATCAGGGCGGCCTCGGCATCTGGGGCGCGGTCTTCCTCGGCGGTGTCGGTGCCTGGATCGGCTGCCGGATCTACCGAATCCCGTTGCCCGCGTTGGGCGATGCGATCGCGCCGCCGATTCTGTTGGCCCAGGCCATCGGCCGCCTCGGCAATTACTTCAACCAGGAACTCTACGGCCGCAAGACCGATCTGCCCTGGGGCCTGGAGATCTACCTGCGCTTCGATGATCAGGGCAAACTCGACATGATGAACGGCGTCTCCACCGGCGTCGTCGATAAGGTCGTGCAGCCGACGTTCCTGTACGAGATGATCTGGAACCTGCTGATCGTGGTGCTGCTGGTGCAGATCGATAGGCGCTACCGCATCGGCCACGGCCGCCTGTTCGCGCTCTACGTCGCCGGGTACTGCCTGGGCCGCTTCGTCGTGGAGTTGCTGCGCGACGATGAGGCGACCAAGATCGCGGGGATCCGGATCAACTCGTTCACCTCCGCGATCGTATTCCTCGCCGCCGTCGCCTATTTCGTCTTCGCGACGAAGGGTAGGGAGACCGCGGATCAGTTGCAACCGTCGACGGTCGCGCGCCCGTGGCCATGGCAGATCGGCGCGCTGCGCGCGGCGGGCGCGGAATCCGAGGCCGCGTCGAAGGCCGCCGCGGCGGCGGAGGCCGTGGCTGCGAAGCACACTGCGGCGACGAAGGACGAAATATCGGGCGCGGCAGCCGAATCGGAGACGAGTGCGGCCGAGTCCGCGTCCGAAAAGGATGACGACGGATCCGGGAAATCCCAGGTGGCCGAAGCGAATACCGCGGCCGACGAACCGGATCTGACAAAATCCGTGAACTCCGGCAACGAACCGGATACCACCGGCGATAACTCAACGGAGTCCGAGACCTCGGATACCCAGCAGGGCAAGGTCGCAACCTCGAAGAAGGACGACTGACCCCACAACCATTTGGGTAACTCGTTGGGGGCACCGAGTAGACATGCGACCGCGTGTCCGCGACGATACCCTCGGGTGCCCAATTGCCCGGTTAGAACGCGGGGAGGCGGGTGAGCACCCGCCGAAATGCACGAATGATGGAGGACATTAGTGACCGACCCCTACCAGAACCAGCCAGGCTTCGGCGGCCCGCAGTACGGTCCGCCCGGGACGGGGCCGGACCTGAACAAGCAGCCCGAGGTGCCGGGCCAGCCGCAGTACCCGTCGGATCCGTACAACCAGCAGCCGCAGTACGGCCAGCAGCCCCAATACGGCCAGCAGCCGCAGTACGGTCAGCCCGACCCCTATGGCCAGCAGCCGGGCGGTTACCCTGCCGCACCCTACCCGGGCGGCTACAACCCGAACGATCCGGAAGCACCCTATGGTCGTGACCCGTTCGGTGTCCCGTTCTCGGATAAGCAGAAGCTGACCGCGGGCCTGCTGCAGATCTTCCTGGGCGGCTTCGGTATCGGCCGTTTCTACACCGGCCACACCGGCATCGCCATCGCGCAGATCGCGGTCACCTGGCTGACCTGTGGTTTCGGCGGTATCTGGCCGCTGATCGACGGCATCATGATGCTGACCGGCAAGGTGCCCGACAGCCTCGGACGGCCACTGCGCGACTGATCGCCGCGAACTGCTGACCGACGGGCCCCGTCGCATCGGATGACGATGCGACGGGGCCCGTCGAATTTCGGGACGCGGTAGGTGGATTCGGCGCACGATGATCGCAATACTGTCGATCGGCAGCCACCTGGCGTAGCCTGAGCCGGGTTTTTGTGTCGTGTGTGGATGCGGTACCGGTCCGCACACCGAAGAGAGGGACATCCGTGCGCCGCAAGCTGTTCGCCGCCGCCGTGCTAGCCATCATCGCCGCTACCGGGCTCACCGCCTGCGGCAGCAGCAGCGATCCGAACGTGCTGAAGGTCGGTACCGAAGGCACCTACTCGCCCTTCAGCTACCAGGGCTCGGACGGCAAGCTCACCGGCTACGACATCGAGGTGATCCAGGCGGTCGGCGACAAGATCGGCAAGAAGATCGAGTTCGTGCAGACGCCGTGGGACGCGATCTTCGCCGGCCTCGAGTCCAAGCGCTTCGATCTGGTCGCCAACCAGGTCTCGATCACCGACGAGCGCAAGGCCAAGTACGCCCTTTCGCAGTCCTACACGACCTCCGAGGGCGTGATCCTCACCCGTGCGGACAGCACCGGTGTCAACGCGCTCACCGACCTCAACGGCAAGACCACCGCGCAGTCGGCGACCAGCAACTGGGCCAAGGTCGCCCAGGGGGCGGGCGCCAAGGTCGAAGCGGTGGAAGGCTTCGTGCAGGCCGTGCAGTTGCTGAAGACCGGCCGGGTGGACGCTACCGTCAACGACAGCCTCGTCGCTCTCGACTACATCAAGAAGAACGGCGACACCAGCGTCAAGATCGCCGCCAAGGCCGGCGAGGTGAGCCATCAGGCCTTCGCCGCCCGCAAGGACGACGCGCTGATCGGCCAGGTGAACACCGCGCTGGATCAATTGCGCGCCGACGGCACCCTGACCAAGATCGCCGAGAAGTACTTCGGCACCGACGTCAGCAAATAGCCGTCCGTGGATCCCGCGACCAGGGAACTGATCTGGCACAACCTGTGGCCGATGCTGCAGGCCACGATCAATAAGACCATTCCGCTGACCGCGATCAGCTTCGTCATCGGTCTGGTCATCGCATTGTTCGTGGCCTTGGCGCGGATGTCACAGCTGTGGTTCGTCTCGGCGCCCGCAAGGTTCTACATCTCGATCATTCGCGGCACGCCACTGCTGGTGCAGCTGTTCATCGTGTTCTATGCGCTGCCGCAGTTCGATATCGTCATCGATCCGTTTCCGGCGGCGGTGATCGCGTTCAGCCTGAATGTCGGCGGCTATGCGGCCGAAGTCGTGCGCGCCGCCATTCTCAGCGTCGCGCAGGGCCAGTGGGAAGCGGCCAAGGCACTCGGTATGTCGTATGCGCAGGAGTTGCGGCTGATCATCCTGCCGCAGGCCGCGCGGATCGCGGTGCCGCCGCTTTCAAATACGCTCATTTCACTGGTGAAGGACACCTCGCTGGCCTCGACCATTCTGGTGACCGAACTGCTGCGTACCGCACAGCTGGCGGCGGCCCCGACCTTCGACTTCTTCGCCCTGTACGGCGTCGCGGCGCTCTACTACTGGGTGATCTGTCTGGTGCTCGGTTTCGGGCAGACCCGCCTGGAATCCCGGCTTTCCCGCCATGTCGCACGCTGACCGGACCCCGT
Organism: Nocardia sp. CA-119907; assembly: GCF_050955995.1. Lineage (NCBI taxonomy): Bacteria > Bacillati > Actinomycetota > Actinomycetes > Mycobacteriales > Nocardiaceae > Nocardia > Nocardia sp. CA-119907. The sequence goes on along the minus strand of NZ_CP192091.1, from coordinate 6,884,455 downwards.
TTGTAGCTTCCGCTAATGCTTCGTACATATTTTTCACCTACCTTTCACCGAGGCCACAGCGGGCTCCGGGTACCGCACGGGACTAGGCTCTACCCGTGATGCGACGGACGAAGATTGTGTGCACTCTCGGCCCAGCGACCGCTACCGAGGAACGTATTCGGGAACTCGTCGAGAGCGGCATGGATGTGGCGCGGCTGAATTTCAGCCATGGCGAACACTCCGACCATGCCGAGAACTACAAGAAGGTGCGGCAGGCCTCGGACCATCTCGGCCGGGCGGTCGGCATTCTCGCCGACCTGCAGGGACCGAAGATCCGGCTGGGTCGCTTCATCGAGGGCAGGACCGTATGGGCCAACGGTGAAGAGGTCCGCATAACTGTCGACGAGATCGATGGCACCCACGATCGCGTCTCCACTACCTACAAGGAGCTGGCCAAGGACGCCAAGCCGGGCGACCGCCTGCTCATCGACGACGGCAAGGTCGGCGTCACGGTCATCCGGGTCGAGGGCAACGACGTCGTCTGCCGGGTGACCGAGGGCGGTCCGGTCAGCAACAACAAGGGCGTCTCGCTGCCCGGCATGGACGTCTCCGTGCCCGCGCTGTCCGAGAAGGACATCGAGGACCTCGAATTCGCGCTCAAGCTCGGCGTCGACTTCATCGCGCTGTCCTTCGTGCGCTCGCCGTCCGATGTCGAGCTGGTGCACGACGTGATGGACCGCGTCGGGCGCCGCGTCCCGGTGATCGGCAAGTTGGAGAAGCCCGAGGCCATCGACAACCTCGAGGCCATCGTGCTCGCCTTCGACGCGGTCATGGTGGCCCGCGGTGACCTCGGTGTCGAGCTGCCGCTCGAGCAGGTGCCGCTCGTGCAGAAGCGCGCCATCCAGATGGCTCGCGAGAACGCCAAGCCGGTCATCGTCGCCACCCAGATGCTGGAGTCGATGATCGAGAACTCCCGCCCGACCCGCGCCGAGGCCTCCGATGTGGCGAATGCGGTGCTCGACGGTGCGGATGCGGTGATGCTCTCCGGTGAGACTTCGGTCGGCGCGTACCCGATCGAGACGGTGCGCACCATGGCCCGGATCGTGCACGCCGTGGAGACCGAATCCACCCGGGTACCACCGCTGACCCATGTGCCGCGCACCAAGCGCGGTGTCATCTCCTACGCCGCCCGCGATATCGGCGAGCGGCTCAATGCCAAGGCGCTGGTCGCCTTCACCCAGTCCGGCGATACGGTTCGCCGCCTGGCCCGTTTGCACACCCCGCTGCCATTGCTGGCGTTTACCCCCCTTCCCGAGGTACGCAGCCAGCTGTCGCTCACCTGGGGCACCGAAACCTTCATCGTCCCGACGGTGGACAGCACCGATGCGATGATCCACCAGGTGGATGTAGCACTACTGTCCATGGAGCGATACCAAAAAGGTGATCTGGTGGTAATCGTGGCGGGCTCCCCGCCCGGTACTGTCGGGTCCACCAATCTGATCCATGTGCACCGTATCGGTGAGGAGGACCATTAGCCGTGACCACTTCGCTAGGCGGCGCTGTCGGCCTCGGGGCCGCAGCGGAGGTTTCCGACCTCGACGTGCTGCTCGGACTGCTCGATCTGGAACAGGTCGACGAGGATGTCTTCGTCGGCCAGCATCCGGAGAAGGTCTGGAGCCGCACGTTCGGCGGTCAGCTGGTTTCGCAGGCGATCATGGCGGCGGGGCGGACGGTCGACGGCGACCGCCCGCTGCATGCCGTCAACGCACATTTCGTGCGGGGTGGCGATGTGAAGAAGCCGATCGAATACCGGGTCGACCGCCACCGCGACGGGCGCTCTCTGGCCAACCGCACGGTCACCGCAACCCAGGACGATCAGGAGCTGTTCGTCATGCTGGCCGCGTTCCAGGATTGGGGCAAGGGGCTCGAGCATGCCCACGCCCAGCCGGAGGTGCCGGATCCGGAGACGCTGCCGCGCGTCGAGGAGAGCTTCGAAGGCCTGGAAGACAAGCTGGAGATGTTCGTCAAGGCGCCGCGTCCGATCGATATGCGCTACACCAACGACCCGGCCTGGATCCTGAAGGGCACGGGGGAGCGGCTCAACCACAACCGCGTATGGATGCGCACCGACGGCAGGCTGCCCGATGATCCGCTGATTCATGTTGCGGCGCTCGGCTATTCGTCCGACACCACGGTGCTGGATTCGATTATCACCACCCACGGCCTGTCCTGGGGCCTGGACCGCATCGTGGCCGCGACGATCAACCATTCGATCTGGTTCCACCGCCCGTTCCGCTTCGACGACTGGGCGCTCTACGCCACCGAATCCCCGGTGGCCGCCGGTTCACGTGGCCTGGCGACCGGCCGATTCTTCTCGCGCAGTGGCGAATTGCTCGCCACCACCGTGCAGGAAGGCATCATCCGCCACTTCCCGTCCCGCAGATGAGTCTGGTGCCCATGTGTATCGCGGCCAGTGACAACTGATTTCGCGAGCACATGGGTAACCCATCGGGTACGCCCCCAAACGTGTGGCGTAGACCCGAATGCAACTGCGCGCCGTTAAGGCCCGGGTAGGCGGAAGCGTTCGCGCTCGTTTTCGAAATCGAAGCTGTCGCGGCGCTGCATCCGGATGGTTCGTGGGATCTCCAGATCCGTTGGGCAGCTTGCGGTTTCCAGCATCAGTCGCTTTTCCAGCGCGGCTAGGCTCGGTGCGGTCAGATCGCGCGGGGCGCCGACCAGGCTGAGAGCGATCTCATAGGTGTGCCGGGTACCGGGCTCCTGGCCGGGATGATCTACCCGCCACTGGGTTTCGAGCAGGATGTGCTCGGGCGCATCGGACTCGACGGGGAGGGTGAAGCGCCATGCGAAGACATCGCGGTCCTGGAGGTGGTCGTCCACCACCTCGCGTACCGAAGCGACGACGCGATCGAGGGTTTCCGGTGTGACATAAACATGGAGCGAAACATCCGAAATTCGTTTCGGCATGTCTGATTCCTGTCGTGTGTCGAACCATCAACGGCGGAAGCTATCCGTGAAAGCGGGCGCGTGCGCGCAGGGGGAGTGTAATCCCTCTCGGTATCAGTTGGACACTGCGCCCTGCGTGTCACCTGATCCGCTGGGCGGCAAGGAAGGCTGCCAGCGGTGCGGGCGCCGACCCGGGTTGTACGACGAGGCCGCCGCGCTCGTCTTCGACCGGCCTGGCCTGCTCGTGCGGCGCCAACGCCAGCAGCAGCGGCACCAGCGCCTCGGCGATCTGGTCACCCACTTGGCAGAACGCGGCTTCCGATAGGCCGACCGGATCGGCGATGTTCTCCCGGCCGACCAGTGCGAGATCGTGGCGGGCCTGGTGCATATCCGCGATCGTCTCCGCCCCGGTCACCTTGGCGATGCGATGCGCCTCCAGCAGCGTGAAGGTCCGTGACCCCGCGCCGAAGCCCATTCCCGCCGCCTGATCCCGGATCTGTTCGGTCATGGCGAGTACCAGGTCCGCGCGGTCGATCAGCTCCGGCTTGAGCTTGCGCGCCCGGAAATTGTCGGCGTTGGCCCCCAGGCCCTCGATGGCGCGCGCCGCGAGCGGTTCCACCGGAAATCCCACCAGCGCACGGGTTCCCGCGCTCTCGGCGGTGAGCCCGGGCAGATCGTATTCGACCGCTACGGCGCGGGTGAGCCGCTCGGCGATCACCGAACGACAGACATTGCCGTTGCAGACGAACAGGACGTGCATGCCGATACGGTAAGCCGCTCGAGCGCCGGCCAGAAGGCCGTCGACATCGAATCACACCTCGACGAGGACATATTCATCTGCTGGTCAATTGCCGTACACGAATTACGCCCCGGTATTCAGAGAGACGCTCGATACGCGTTGCCGGTAGTCGGCCGATCGGTAATCGAGGTCTGGGCGTCCTGCTGAAGTTACCCCGGCACAACCGATTTCAACCATCACGGTATCGCCACGTTTGGGAACCGATTCGACCCGACTCAGTCGGACTCGTCGGAGTAGTAAGTGGATTCGGTGACCACCGGCGCCACCTTGGCGTCTTCATTGTTCACCCGCCCGCGGGTCGAGAACATCCGTCCGCGCGAGGCCACGACGGGGGCGAATCGCGGCAGCCCCGAGGTTCCCGTCATATCGTCGTACATCGCATCGATGCCGCCGCGCATGAAGTAGGCCTCGTGCCAGAACCCGGTCCCGCCCGAGTCGCGCAGGAACTTCTGCCACCAATCCCGGTGCGGCGCAGAGCGCGTCCAGCGTTCCAGTGAATCCAGGTCCCGCCAATACTGCCGCGCCCCCCAATGCGGCGGGAACAGCGACCAGATCACGTCCTCGTGCGATAAGAGCCCGTCCGGGCGATCCTGGTGGGACCGATAGAGTTTCGGGCCGAGGCCGAGCAAGCGCAGCATCCCGCGCGGTTTGCGCACCCGCATCCCGAGATAGATGACGACCAGATCCGGATACCCGGACAGGTCGACGGTGGTCCTGTTCACCCGCATGTCGCAACCTCCGCAACCAGGGTGCCCGCCGGCAAACCCTATGCAGGAACAACGACCGAGGCGAACGTTCGGTTCGACGACCACACCCGACTAGCGACTGACCGCCGCCGAAGAGAACGACCCATGCTCCTGATGAGCATGGGTCGTTCGCGAGTTGGTGCCGATTGTGGGACTCGAACCCACACGTCCTTTCGGACAACGGTTTTTGAGACCGTCGCGTCTGCCAGTTCCGCCAAATCGGCGCACGGTGGAAAAGCATAGCGGGTGACTGTCGAAAATCACGAATGGGCTGGCCCGAGAGTGATCGTCGCCCCGTTTGCGCAGGGTATATGGGTTGTATGTGGAACTGAAAGGTAGTCTTTACAGCACTCGATAGCAACGGTGGGTCGATGGACCGGTAGTGGACCACGGCCACCTTTTCGCGTGTCGGGGACACGGCATCGGAACCAGAGGGGTCTACCTATGAGCAACACAGCAGGGGGCGCCGGCACGAAGCGGGACGCCGGGGCGAAGCGGGTCGTCGTCGCGGAGGACGAGGCGCTGATCCGTATGGATCTGGTGGAGATGCTGACCGAAGAGGGCTATCAGGTTGTCGGTGAGGCGGGCGACGGCCAGCAGGCGGTCGATCTGGCGGTGGAGCACCGGCCGGATCTGGTCATCATGGATGTCAAGATGCCGCGCCGCGACGGCATCGACGCGGCGGCCGAGATCGCGTCGAAACGTGTTGCGCCGGTGGTGATTCTGACCGCGTTCAGTCAGCGCGACCTGGTCGAGCGGGCGCGCGACGCCGGTGCGATGGCCTATCTGGTCAAGCCGTTCACGAAGTCGGATCTGGTGCCCGCCATCGAACTGGCGGCCAGTCGCTTCCACGAGATCACCGCGCTGGAGAGCGAGGTCGCCAATCTGGCCGAACGCCTCGAGACACGCAAGCTGGTCGAGCGGGCCAAGGGCGTGCTCATGCAGACCCAGGGACTGTCAGAGCCGCAGGCGTTCAAGTGGATTCAGCGCACGGCGATGGATCGCCGCACTACCATGAAGGCGGTAGCCGAGGTGGTGCTGGAAAATCTGGCACCGAAGTAGGCCGGTCTGTGCGCCCCGGCCGATGAAGGCCGGAAATTTTACTTTCCGGAAACCGGATCGCGATGAAAAATTCGAAACGATGTCAATCGGATGATCCGAATGTGATGCGCAGCTAACGTACCAACGCTATGTTCTGACCGGGCTGACGTGGTCGGCCTCCTCGGAGAGAGCCCGGGGGAGCACAGGACGTAGAGGTGAAACGTGCTTAGTTCGACATGGCGCAGTCGTTCGATGCGGGGTGCATTGGCCATCGGAGCCGCCGCCGCGCTCGTGCTGACGGGGTGCAGCGATAAATCGACCGACAGCGGCTCGGGCGGCACCTCCGGTGCTGGTGGCGCCGGTGGTCTGAAGATTCAGCCGGTCATGCAGATCGACGCCAACGGCAAGCAGGTGCCCAAGTCGGACAGCTCCGCTGCCGTCGACCCGGCCGGTGATGGCAAGGCCACCTGCCCGGCGGGCACTTCGATCGCCATGGCGGGCGCGCTGACCGGTCCGGACGCGGCCCTCGGCATCAACATTGTCGACGGCGTCAAGCTCGCGCTGGACAAGCACAACAAGGCCAACCCGGGCTGCAAGATCGAACTCAAGCAGTTCGACACCGAGGGTGACCCGCAGAAGGCCACTCAGGTCATCCCGCAGATCACCGACGACAAGTCGATCATTGGTCTGGTCGGACCGGCGTTCTCTGGTGAGACCAAGGCGACCGGCGGGAAGCTCAGCCAGGCCGGCCTGGTCTCGGTGACCGCATCGGCCACCAACGAGACGCTGACCCAGAACGGCTGGACCAGCTTCTTCCGCGGTCTGGCCAATGACGGCGTGCAGGGTCCGTCGGTCGGCAAGTACCTGGTCAACACCGCGGGCTACAAGAAGGTCTGCGTCATCCAGGACAACACCGACTACGGCACCGGTCTGGCCAAGTCGATCATCGAGGGCCTCGGCTCCGCGAACGACGCGTCCTGCAACGCCAGCATCAAGAAGGGCGATAAGGACTTCTCCGCCACGGTCACCAAGATCGCGAGCGCGGCGCCCGACGCCGTCTTCTACTCCGGCTACTACTCCGAGGGCGCGCCCCTGGCCCAGCAGCTGAAGTCCGGTGGCGTCAAGGCGGTCTTCGTCTCCGCCGACGGCACCAATGACCCGCAGTTCGTCGCGCAGGCCGGTAGCTCGGCCAAGGGCGCGGTGCTGTCGTGCCCGTGTGGTCCGGCGCCGGACAAGTTCACCGCGGACTACAAGGCCCTCAACGGTGCGGAGCCGGGTGTGTACTCGGTCGAGGGCTACGACCTGACCACGATCCTGGCCAAGGGCATCGACGGCGGTAAGCTCACCCGTCCCGACCTGCTGGAATACGTGCGGTCCTACGACGGCAACGGTCTGGCGCGCCAGTACAAGTGGAATCCGACCGGCGAATTGTCCAACGCGCTGATCTGGATCTACGAGGTCAAGTAGCCCCACAACCTGGACAGCGGCACGTGCGGGGGTCGTGAGCCCCGCACGTGCCGCTGTCCGGTGGGCGAATGAAGTGTGAGGGCACAAGACGAATGAAATCAACGGCATTGGCTGGCGCTGTACAACTCGCCAGCGGATCGATCGACTTCAACTACCACGGGGTGATCGATAACTTCTGGCGACTGACCGTCGACGGGGTGACCTACGGCTCTATCTATGCCTTGGTCGCCGTGGGCTATACCTTGGTCTACGGTGTATTGCGGCTGATCAATTTCGCCCATTCGGAAATATTCATGCTCGGCATGTTCGGTCAATTGATCGGGCTCATGCTGTTCGGTTTCGTGGCGAATCCCGACGTGTACACCCAGGGCATCGTCCTGACCGTCACCTATCTCGCGCTCGCGATGATCATCGGCATGCTGGTATCCGGTGGTGCCGCCGTCGGATTGGAGCGCGTGGCCTATCGGCCGTTGCGCAAACGCGGGGCCAAACCGCTCAGCTTCCTGATCACCGCGATCGGCATGTCCTTCGTGATCCAGGAATTCGTGCACTTCATCCTGCCGAAGATCAATCCCAAACTCGGCGGCACCAATGCACAGCAGCCGATCAAACTGGTCGAGCCGAGCGTGCAGTTCAGCTTCTTCGGCGCCGACATCGACAACATCAAGGTACTCATCGTGCTGGCCGCGATCGCGCTGGCGATCGTGACCGAGGTGTTGATCAACCGGACCAAATTCGGGCGCGGTATTCGCGCCGTCGCACAGGACCCCGATACCGCGACGCTGATGGGCGTTTCGCGGGAGCGGGTCATCATGCTGACGTTCTTCATCGGCGGCGTGCTCGCGGGTGCGGCCGCGCTGCTGTACGCGATCAAGATTCCGCAGGGCATCATCTACTCCGGCGGATTCATCCTCGGCATCAAGGCATTCAGCGCCGCGGTGCTAGGCGGCATCGGCAATCTGCGCGGCGCGCTGCTCGGCGGCATTCTGCTCGGTGTGGTGGAACAGTACGGCCAATCGCTGCTCGGCTCGGAATGGCGCGATGTCGTCGCCTTCGTCGTGCTGGTGCTGGTGCTGATGGTGCGCCCGACCGGCATCCTCGGTGAGAGCCTCGGGAGGGCCCGCGCATGACCGACCTGACCAAGACACCCGATGCGTCGTCGCCCGAGACGCCGCAGGCGGCAGCTCCGAGACATGGTGTCGGCGATGCGATTCGGACCTGGTGGGACGGCCTGAGCCGCCCCGCGCAATGGGGCGTCGGCGTGCCGATCCTCATTCTGCTCGCACTGCTTCCGCTGTTCCCGCCGCCGCTGCTGGATACGCCCGGCTATAACTTCGGCCTGGTCATGGCGCAGGTCGCGATGTACGCGCTGATCGCCATCGGCCTGAATGTCGTTGTCGGACAGGCGGGCCTGCTCGACCTCGGCTACGTCGGCTTCTACGCCATCGGCGCCTATACCGTCGGCCTGCTCACCAGTCCCAACAGTCCGTGGAATCAGACCGATGGCGGCTGGCTGAATCCGACCTGGGCCTGGATGGCCTGTCTGCCGATCGCGGTCGCGGTGACGGCCATCTCCGGCATCATCCTCGGCACCCCGACGCTGCGGCTGCGCGGTGACTATCTGGCGATCGTCACCCTCGGCTTCGGTGAGATCGTCCGACTGCTCGCCGACAATCTCTCCGACATCACCAACGGCAGCCTTGGTCTGTCCGGTGTCGCCTTCCCGCGCGTCGGCGAATCCGACAGCAAGCCGGAGGGTATTTTCTCCGGCGGTAACGGTGGCAACGCCGACAGCGCGAATCTGCTGGACCGGGCCAGCTATGGCACCTGGTGGTACTGGTTCGCCATGGTGCTGGTGATCATCGTGCTGCTGATCGTCGGCAATCTGGAACGCAGCCGGGTCGGCCGCGCCTGGGTGGCCATCCGCGAGGACGAGGACGCCGCCGAGATCATGGGCGTGCCGACCTTCAAGTTCAAGTTGTGGGCCTTTTTGATCGGCGCCGCCGTCGGCGGCATGTCCGGTGCGATCTACGCCGGTCAGGTCCAGTTCATCAATCCGACCGGGTTCAACATCATCAACTCGATGCTGTTCCTGTGCGCCGTCGTCATCGGTGGTCAGGGCAATAAGCTCGGCGTCATCTTCGGCGCGTTCATCATTGCCTATCTGCCCGCGCGGCTGCAGTCGGTGAAATTGGTGAGCAATGAGTCCACCGGGTACATCCTGTTGGCGATCGATGTGCTGGTCTTCGTCGGGTTGGTCGTCGTGTGGAAGTACAAGAGCGACGCTATGAGCCCATGGCCGCGGCGCGGCTGTATCGCGGGCATGGTGGTCACCGGCGTCATGGGTGCGCTGCTGCTCGGCAGCGTATTGCTGTTCCGCGTCGGCGGTGCCCAGTCCCTCGGTGACCTCAAGTACATGTACTTCGGAATTACCTTGGTGGTCATGATGATTCTGCGGCCACAGGGTCTGTTCCCGGTGCGGCAGAAGCTGCTCACCTTCGGTAGGCAGGTGTATCAGGCCGTGCGCAAACCGGCCGAGCGTGAATTGATCGGAGCGCGACAATGACCGGGCCCGGCGCGGGTGACGCCCTGTTCGACAATGAGGATATGGCGGCCGGCTATGCGGCTCCGCCGGAGGTCGAGAGCGCGGGCGAGGTCGATGTCACCGCCGTGATCCCGGTGCTCGCCGATGCCGAGGTCGTCGCGGATGTGGTTGCGCCACACCGCGAAATCGAAACCGCGGTGGGTGCGCCGCTGCTGCGCACCGATGAGCTCACGGTGCAGTTCGGCGGTCTGACCGCATTGGACAAGGTCAGCTTCGAGATCCGCCGCGGCGAAATCCTCGGACTGATCGGACCCAACGGCGCGGGCAAGACGACCTGCTTCAACGCCATTACCGGTGTCTACAAACCGGCCTCGGGTCTGGTGTATTTCGACGGCAAACCGCTGACGAAGACCAAGCGCAACGAGATCACCCGGCTCGGTATCGCCCGCACCTTCCAGAATGTGCGGCTGTTCGGCGAGATGACCGCGCTGGAGAACGTGGTGGTCGGCACCGACGCCAGGCACAAGACCTCGGTGCCCGGTGCCATCTTCCGCACTCCGCGGCATCGCAGCGAGGAGAAGGACGCGATCGAGCGCGGCATGGCCCTGCTCGAATTCGTCGGTATCGCACCGCGTGCGGTGGAGAAGGCGCGCAATCTCTCCTATGGCGATCAGCGCCGACTGGAGATCGCCCGCGCGCTGGCCACCGAACCGAAACTGCTCTGCCTGGACGAACCCGCCGCCGGGTTCAATCCGAGCGAGAAGTCGGCGCTCATGGATCTGATCCGCAAGATCCGTGACGACGGGTTCACCGTGCTGCTGATCGAGCACGATATGCGCCTGGTCATGGGTGTCACGGATCGAATCGTGGTGCTGGAGTTCGGTCGCAAGATCGCCGATGGGCTGCCCGCGGAGATCCGCGACAACCCGGATGTGATCGCGGCGTATCTCGGCGTCCCCGACACCGAGGCCACGGCGGCCGAAAAGGTCACCGCCACAACCGAAGTGGTCGAACCCGAACCGCCCGCCGCCGAACCGGCCGCGCCCGTCGCGCCCGCGACCCGTGACTTCAGCCAGGCACCGCCGCTGCTCGAGGTCGACGATATGGTGGTCAACTACGGCAGAATCCAAGCGCTGCACGGGGTTTCGCTGCGGGTGGCGGAGGGTGAACTGGTCACGCTGCTCGGTGCGAACGGTGCGGGCAAGACCACCACCATGCGTGCGCTGTCGGGCCTGCTGCCGCTCACCCGCGGCAAGATCAAGTTCGAGGGCCGCGATATCACCCAGATGAAGGCGCACGAGCGGGTCACCCACGGGTTGATCCAGGCACCGGAGGGCCGGGGTGTCTTCCCCGGTATGACGGTCCAGGAGAACCTCGATATGGGTTGCTACGGACGGGCTTTCAAGCAGAAGGCGGAGTACGGTCAAACGCTGGAATGGGTCTTCGAACTGTTCCCGCGGCTGTCGGAGCGGCGCAAGCAGGTCGGCGGCACGCTCTCCGGCGGCGAGCAGCAGATGCTGGCCATCGGCCGCTCGCTCATGGCCCGCCCGCGCCTGCTGCTGCTCGATGAGCCGTCGATGGGCCTGGCGCCCATGGTGATTCAGCAGATCTTCCGGATCATCAGCGAGATCAACCAGCAGGGCACCACGGTACTGCTGGTGGAGCAGAACGCCCAGCAGGCGCTGACCCGTAGCGATCGCGCCTACATTCTGGAGACCGGTGAGGTCACCAAGAGCGGAATCGGCGGGGATCTGCTCACCGATCCCGCGGTGAAGTCGGCCTACCTGGGCGTGGGATAAGAGTCGGCGACAAGTCGGGCCCGTCCATGGGCGCCTCGAGGCATGATGGCGAGCATGGACGGGCACGACGAACTCACGAATCTGGCCGACCGATACTGGGACAGCGTGCTGGCGGCCGCGCCGAGCACGGCTACCCTGCTCGGCGACCACCGCTTCGATGACCGCATCGAGGACCTGTCGCCCGAGGCCGAGCAGCGGCTGCTGGCGACGTTGCGCGAGCTGCGCGATCAGGTCGTCGGTCTCGATGCCGAAGAGCTGAGCGGTGACGACCGGGTCACCCGCAGTCTGCTGCGCACCGAATTGGATACGGCCATCGACAATTTGGCGTGGCGGCCGACCGAGTTGGCCTCGGACCAGATGGACGGCGTACACGCCGGAATGCTGATGATGGCCACCCAGACCAAGGCGCCGCAGCCGGAAAACGCACTCGCCCTGGTGCAGCGGTATCGCCAATTCGGCGCGCTGTTCGACCAGGCGGTCCAGCAGTTCCGCAACGGCCTGGCCGCGGGCCGCGCACCCGCGCGCATCACCATCGAGCGCGCACTCAACCAGCTCGACGGCTACCTCGCCTCCGATCTCGCCACCGATCCGTTCACCACTTTCGCCGGACCGGCGGATTGGGACTGGGAGGCGGCCTGGCGCGCCGAACTCACCGAGGTCGCCCGCGATGTGATTCGCCCTGCCTTCCAACACTGTCGGGATGTACTGGCCGACGAACTGCGTCCGGCCGCCCGTCCCGACGACAAATGCGGCCTGTGCTGGCTCGGCGCCGACGGCGAGGATATCTACCGGCGGCAGTTGCGCCGCCACACCACCCTGCCCGACCTCGGTGCGGAGGAGATCCACGAGCTCGGCTTATCCGAATTGGCGGCGCTGCGTGAGGAATACGCCGCCGTGGGCGCCCGGCTGTTCGCCACCACCGATACCACCGAGATCTTCACCCGGCTGCGCCAGGATCCGGAACTGCGTTACGTCAGTGGCGAGGAGATCATGGCCGATGCGCGGCGCGCGCTCGGTGCGGCGGTCGCGGAGATGGGCAACTGGTTCGGCCGCCTGCCCAAGGAAACCTGCGATATCGTCGCGGTGCCGGACTTCCTGGCCGCGGATGCGCCCGCGGCGTACTACTTTCCGCCCGCGGCGGACGGCTCCCGGCCCGGCACCTACTTCGTCAACCAGCACGAACCCACCGGTCGCAGCCGCTACGAGACGGCCGCGGTGGCCTACCACGAGGCGATTCCGGGACATCACCTGCAGCTCACCATCGCCAATGAGCTGGATCACCTGCCGCGCTTCCAACGCCAGTCCTTCGCCAATACCGCTTTCGTCGAAGGCTGGGCGCTCTACACCGAACGCCTGGCCGACGAAATGGGCTTGTACGCCGACGATTTGGATCGCGTCGGGATGCTCGCGGCGGACTCGTGGCGCTCGTGCCGACTCGTCGTCGACACCGGCATCCACGCCAAAGGCTGGAGCCGTCAGCAGGCCATCGACTTCATGGTCGCCAACGCGCCGGTCGGGCTGGCCGAGATCGAGGTCGAGGTCGACCGGTACATCGCCATTCCGGGGCAGGCCGTCGCGTACAAGGTCGGCCAGCTCGAGATTCGCGGTCAGCGCCGCCGGGCCGCGGAGCGGCTCGGTGCAGCCTTCGATATCAAGGCATTCCACGATGTGGTGCTCGGCGCCGGGTCGGTGAGCCTGCCGGTGCTGCGTGAACTTGTGGCCACACTGTGACCCGCTGACCCCATCTCCGAGTTGCGGGTGGGGTCGGGCGGGGTTCCAATGAATGTGCGGTGATCGAGCTTCACAGGGGAATCATGAACAGCACGTTCAGCTCTCGGCCCGGTCTGTTGCGCGGTCGGCGGCTGGTGCTCGCCTGGGTGGCGTTCGGCGTGGTCGGCGCGCTCGCGGCGGTGACGCTGTTCGTGGTGAACGGACAGTCCGCCGATGCTCGTGGAATGCGTACGGCGCGGGTGATCTCCGACAATTCGACGATGCCGGGATTCGCCGGTGCACTGCCCGAGTCGGCGAATCCGGTCGGGAACGCTGCGCCGCCGGTCGCCGCCGCGCCCTTGGCCGGGGTGGCACCGGCCGGGATGCCGGTGGTGTCGAACCGCCCGGTGCAGGCGCTGGCCGACCATCCGCTCTTCGCACAGCATGCGGGCCTCGGCAGGGTCGATTGCAAATTGCCCGCCTGGCGCGACGATCCGGAGGCGGCACGGGCGTTCTATCGGGCCGCGATCGCCTGCCTCGACGCATCCTGGGAACCGACACTGCGCGGCGCCGGACTGCCGTTCCATCCGCCGCGGCTACTCGCCCCCACGGAGTCCCGTGAGGTCACCAGTCAGTGTGTGCAGCGGCTGCGCAATGGCCCGACGACCTTCTACTGCGCCCTCGACGAAACGCTGGTGCTGCCGTACGACGCGATGCGCCCGCTGGCCAGCGGCTCCCGCCGCGGCGCCCAATTGGCCGTACTCAGCACCGAATACGGACACCACGTGCAGAACCTGATCGGCGTCATGCAGGCCTACACCGAAAAGCGTTCGACCCTCGGCAAGGACAGCTCCGCGGGCCAGGAACAGAGCCGTCGCATGGAACTGCAGGCGCGCTGCTTCTCCGGCATGTTCCTCGGCACCAACTTCGGCCGCGCCGATATCGACGAACAAACCTGGAACGAGGCATCCCATACCGTCCGCAGCACCGGCGAGACCGGCAATCCGCGCATGCAGGGCACCGAGGAAAACGTGTGGGGCTGGTGGAAATGGGGCTCCGACAAGGGCGACACCTGGGAGTGCAACACCTGGTACAGCTCCCCGGCCCACGTCGAATAGCCGCGCTGCCGAGCGGCGGAGAAGCTACTGCGCTACGTGGCGATCCTCGGTCAGTACCTCGAGCACGGCCGCGGTATCCAGATAGAACGGCCGGATCTCGGTGATCAGGCCGTCTCGGAAGGTCATCAGCTGCATGACCGAGGTCTCCAGTGTCCGGCCGGTGGCGCGGGCCAGCAGTCGGCCGCGGTTGTAGATGACCACCGTCTCGCCGTCGACCACGAACCGCTGCTCGATGAATTCCAACGAGCCCCAGGTCCGGCTCATGGCCGCCATGAATTTCTCGATGCCATCGGGGCCGTGCCATTCGCCGCCATAGGGCAGGTGCTCGGCCTGGTACATGACGACATCGGGATCCAGGCAGGCGGCCATGGCAGCGAAGTTCGCGCCCTCGGTGATGTAGGCGGCTTCGGCGGCGAAGAACTGCCGCAGTGCGGCAAGGGTTGTGGTCACCGGCAAATCATGGCCGCCGGGCGCGAGCTCTTCTGGCGGAAATCGGACGGCTCGGTGGACTCGCATATCTTGGGGGTGCCGCGGCTGTGGATTGTCGGTGGGGCTCCCTAGACTCTTGCACGTGACCCCCGCGACTACTGATCAGCGTTCCAGTGCCCCAAAGGCGACGGGTACAGCCGTGCCAGTCGGTGAGCAGCCGACGTTGTTGCTGTTGGATGGGCATTCGGTTGCCTATCGCGCATTCTTCGCATTGCCCGCGGAGAACTTCAAGACGGTCACCGGGCAGACCACGAATGCGGTGTACGGATTCACCGCCATGCTGATCAACCTGTTGCGGGACGAGAAGCCGACGCATATCGCGGCGGCTTTCGATGTCAGTCGCAAGACTTTTCGTACCGAGGCGTATCCGGAGTACAAGGCGGGGCGCAATGCCACGCCCGATGAGTTCCGCGGTCAGGTCGAACTCACCAAGGATGTGCTCGGGGCCATGGGCATCCCGGTGATGGCGATCGACGGCTTCGAGGCCGACGATCTGATCGCCACCATCGCGACCCAGGCCGTGACCGAGGGGTTCCGTGTCTTGATCGTCTCCGGTGACCGCGATGCCATCCAGCTGGTCAGCGATGAGGTGACCCTGCTCTACCCGCGCAAGGGCGTCTCCGATCTCACCCGGTTCACTCCCGATGAGGTGATGGCCAAATATCAGCTCACCCCGGCTCAGTACCCGGACTACGCGGCCCTGCGCGGCGACCCCAGCGATAACCTGCCCGGCATTCCGGGCGTCGGAGAGAAGACCGCCGCCAAGTGGATTCGCGAATACGGCGATCTCGCCACCCTCGTCGACAAGGTGGACGAGGTGAAGGGCAAGGTCGGCGACGCACTGCGCGCCAATCTCAGCAGCGTGGTGCTCAACCGCCAGCTCACCGAGATGGTCCGCGACGTCCCGCTGCCCTACACCCCCGAACAACTGGCCCAGCAGCCGTGGGATCGCAATAAGATCCACCAGCTCTTCGACGATCTGGAGTTCCGGGTACTGCGCGACCGGCTCTTCGAAACCCTCGCCCCGCCGGAGCCCGAGGCCGAATCCGGCTTCGAGATCAGCGGCGGCGCGCTCGAAGTCGGCGCGGTCGCCGCCTGGCTGGTCGAGCATGCGAAAGCCGGTGTCCGCCATGGCATTTCGGTCGTCGGCAGCAGTACGCCGGGCAATGGTGACGCGCGCGCGCTCGCCATCGCCGCCGCGGACGGTGAAAGTGGCTATATCGATGTCGCCGTGCTGACGCCGGAAGACGAAGCCGCGCTCGGCAGTTGGCTCGCCGATGCCGCCGTGCCGAAGGCGCTGCACGAGGCCAAGGCCGCGATGCACGCGCTGCGCGGACGCGGCTGGACCCTGGCCGGCCTCACCAGCGATACCGCGCTGGCCGCCTACCTGGTCCGCCCGGGCCAGCGCAGCTTCAATCTCGACGATCTGTCACTGCGCTACCTGCACCGCGAGCTGCGCGCCGAGACCGATGAAACCCCGCAGCTGTCCCTGCTCGACGATGCCGACACCGTCGACGCCGAGGCGGCGCAGACCGAAATGCTGCGCGCCAGGGCGGTGCTCGACCTCGCCGACGCGCTCGACGGCGAACTGCGCCAGATCGAATCCAGCGCGCTGCTCGACGATATGGAACTGCCACTGCTCGGTGTCCTCGCCGAACTCGAGAATGCGGGTATCGCGGTCGATATCGACCAGCTCGAGACTTTGCAGCGGCAATTCGCCGATAAGGTCAGCGATGCGGCCAACGCCGCCTATGGGGTGATCGGCAAGCAGATCAACCTCGGCTCGCCCAAGCAACTGCAGGTGGTGCTCTTCGACGAGCTCGATATGCCGAAGACCAAGCGCACCAAGACCGGCTACACCACCGACGCCGACGCGCTGGAATCGCTGTTCGAGAAGACCGAGCATCCATTCCTGCGGCATCTGCTCGAACACCGCGATGCCACCCGGCTCAAGGTCACTGTCGACGGTCTGCTCAAATCCATCGCCGACGACGGTCGCATCCACACCACCTTCAACCAGACCATCGCCGCGACGGGACGACTGTCCTCGACCGAGCCGAATCTGCAGAACATCCCGATCCGCACCGACACCGGCCGCCAGATCCGCGACACCTTCGTCGTCGGCTCCGGCTACCAGTCGCTGATGACCGCGGACTACAGCCAGATCGAAATGCGCATCATGGCCCACCTCTCCGGCGACGAGGGCCTGATCGAGGCGTTCAATTCCGGTGAGGATCTGCACACCTTTGTCGCGTCCAAGGCGTTCGACATTCCGCTGTCCGAGGTCAATCCCGAGATGCGCCGGCGCATCAAGGCGATGTCCTACGGTCTGGCCTATGGTCTGAGCTCCTACGGCCTGTCCACCCAGCTGAAGATCAGCACGCAGGAGGCCAAGGAGCAGATGGACGTCTACTTCGACCGCTTCGGCGGCATCCGCGACTACCTCTACGAGGTCGTCGAACAGGCCCGCAAGGTCGGCTACACCGAAACCCTCTTCGGCCGCCGCCGCTACCTGCCCGATCTGGATTCCAGCAACCGCCAGCGCCGTGAGGCCGCCGAACGCATGGCCCTCAACGCGCCCATCCAGGGCACCGCCGCCGACATCATCAAGGTGGCGATGATCAACGTGCACAAAGCGATTCGGGAGGCGGGCCTGCGCTCGCGGATGCTGCTGCAGATCCACGACGAGTTGGTCTTCGAGGTCGCCGAGGGGGAGAAGGATACCCTGGAGGCACTGGCCCGCGAACAGATGTCCTCGGCGATCACGCTGTCGGTCCCATTGGACGTGTCCGTCGGTACCGGCCGCAGCTGGGACGCCGCCGCCCACTGAGTGCGGTTGTGCGGCACACCGGGCATGCGGGTGTGCCGCACCCGTTTCACCATCGAACGGTCATCGCTCCCGTCGCACCAGCTTCGCCGAGCCCGCACCGAGGTCGATCTGGTCGCGCGGCGGCGCACCATCGGACTTGTCCTCTTTGTGCATCAGTGTCGTCTGCCGCTGCTCGAACTCGTAGTGCTTGGAGCCCTGGAAGACCGCTGTCACTTGCTCGAATCCGGTCGCGGCGACCGGCGTGTGCTTGCGGTGGCGGAACCACGGCAGGATCCGGCTTCCGGTGAGCCGATTCCACAGCACCTCGACGAAGGCGAGGCCGATCAGCAGGATTGCCAAGCCCGGGATGGTCATGGCGACAAGGGCACCCATGTGACCGAAGGTACCTTCGCTGCGGCGGACTGCCATTCTTCCGTCCGACGATGCCTCTGAGCTGCGCGAACGATACTGGCGAGTAGGCACGATGGGGTACCAAATGTGGTTGCTATTGCGTCAATATGGACATATTCTGGTCCGCGTGCCGAATCCCGCCGACCGCCACAGCGCAGCGCTGAATGTCGCAGACCGCGACAGCGTCGTGCTAATTCCGCTTACCGCGATGGTGGCAGCCCGGCGACTTCTCGTAGTAACCCGCCGTAGCGGGGTCTGATTCGGACCGGCCCCCTCGCTGCGGGCTACTGATTACTTACTGCTGGTCCCCTCTGTCAATTGAGAAGACAATCCTCGGGAAGACCTACGCGCAATGACCATGCTGACTCTCGACACCGACACGTTCATCGCCGCCGCGCCCAAGGCGCTGCGCGCCGAATGCGCCGATCTGACGCCGGCGCAGTTCCACGACCGCTATTGCGAACTCACCGGCCCGATCCGGGTCGGTGACTGGTCGCCCGCGGGCAAGCGGAGCGCCGAGTTCACCGCGACCCTCGAATTCGCCGACCACCTGCGCACGGTGATCGCCACCGGTAGTCCGGTCGCGGCGATGACCTCGGCCCTCTACGACGAGGGCTATCCGGTCGAAATCCTGCAATTCCACCAGCGCCGCACGGAGTCGGGCACCGCGACCTTCGTGCAGTGCGAATGCAACGGCAGGCGGGGCTGGGGCGCGGCCCTGGCCGACGACGGCGCCGAATCCACCGTCCGCGCCATGATTGCGGGCGTGAACCAGCTGGGCGCCTGAGAGCGGACACGGAGCCCAAAACACAACGGGCCGTTCACATTCCACAAGAATGTGAACGGCCCGTCGGCTCGGTTGTCCGAGCCGGAAGTTATTTCTCGGCCTGCTGCTCCGCGAGCTGCTTGCGCACCTCGTCCATATCCAGCGCCTTCACCTGGGTGACCAGATCCTCCAACGCGGCGGGCGGCAATGCGCCCGGCTGCGCGAAGACCAGCACGCCCTCACGGAACGCCATGATGGTCGGGATGGACTGGATATTGGCGGCGGCGGCCAGCCCCTGCTCGGCCTCGGTGTCGACCTTGCCGTGCACGACATCCGGATGCTTGTCCGAGGAGGCCTCGAACGTCGGTGCGAAGCTCTTGCACGGACCGCACCAGTCGGCCCAGAAATCGACCAGTACCACGTCGTTTCCGGTGACTATCTCATCGAAATTCTGCTGGTTCAGCGTCTGGGTGGCCATGACGTCCTCTCGTGTCGTATGTCGCCAGCTGTAACGCCCGGCGCTGTGCTTATCTTCCCCGGGCGACCGGCCACTCACGCCGCTGATCGCCATCCCAACGGCGTATACCCACCACGGTCGCCTTGAAATCACGGTCCCTGGCGACCGCGTGGATCGCCTCGCCGAGATGGTGCGTCGGCACCCGCCTGGCCAGTGTGACATGGGGCGTCCACTCGTCTGGCTGCAGATTCGCCGGAACCCCTGGACACGGCGACACCGCGTTGAAAATGCGTCGCTGCAGTGCGAGCAGCGGCTCCGAGGGCACCACCAGCCGCACCAGGATCGGATGGCGCGCACCGAAGACGAGCAGCCCGCCCAGTCGCACCGGAATCGGCCGGAAGGTCAGCTGCTCGAGCGCGTGATCGATACGCGGCCAGATCTGCCTGGCCACCGCGACGGTGATGTGCGGCCGGTTGGTCTCGGTTTGCTTCCCGGCCAAACTCGGGATGCCGGCATCCGCGAGCAACTGCCACTGCCGCCGGATCTCCGCATCGGCCGCGTCGTCCAACAGCAATTCGACCGACTGCACCATGTTCACGAGAGGTTAGCCGTCCTCGCGGCGCTGTGCGCGGCGAAACGCGCACAGCCTCGGCCCCAGATGTCGGTGTATGGACCAGGTCGCGGGAAGATGACCCGGTGAACGCTGCGAGGGAATGTGACACGTCGCCCATGCGACTCGGCCTCATCGAAGGCGATGGCATCGGCCCCGAGGTGGTCGAGGCGACTCGCGTCGTGGTCGACGAAGCGCTCACCGCGGCGGGCGCGGCCGCCGTCGAATGGGTTCCCCTGCTGATGGGGCACCGTGCCATCGAGGAATTCGGTGAGCCGCTGCCGGAGCAGACTCTCGCGGCTCTCGACGAACTCGATGCCTGGATTATCGGCCCGCACGACAATGCCTCCTACCCGGCCGAGCACCGGATCGCTCCCGGTGGGGTCATCCGCAAACGCTTCGGTCTCTACGCCAATATCCGCCCCGCCCGCGCCTTCGCTGGAATCAAGGCGAGCGCCCCTGATATCGACCTGGTGATCGTCCGCGAGAACAGCGAGGGCTTCTACGCCGACCGCAATATGTTCGCCGGATCCGGTGAGTTCCGGCCGACCTCCGATATCGCGATGGCGGTCGGCGTGATCACTCGGCAGGCCTGCGAGCGGATCGCGCACGAGGCCTTCCGGCTCGCGGCGGGGCGGCGCAAGCGGGTGACCATCGTGCACAAGGCCAATGTGCTGCCCATGACCATGGGTCTGTTCCGCGACGTCTGCTATGACGTCGCACACGCCTATCCCGCCGTCGAGGTCGACGACGAGCATGTCGACGCGACCGCAGCGCATCTGGTCCGGGCCGCCCGCGACTACGACGTGCTGGTGACCGAGAACCTCTTCGGCGATATCCTTTCCGATCTGGCGGGGGAGTTGAGCGGATCGCTCGGCACGGCCGCATCGCTGAACTGCTCGGCGACCAAGGCGATGGCCCAGGCGGTACACGGCGCCGCACCGACCCTGGCCGGACACAACCGCGCAAATCCCGCAGCGCTACAACTCTCGGCCGCAATGTTGTTGCACTGGCTGGGAATTCGCGATAGCAACCGCGCACTGGTGGGCGCCGGTGAACGCATCGAGCGCGCCGTCGCGGCCAGCTTCGCCGCCGGAATCGCCACCGCCGACCTGGGCGGTCTCGCCTCGACCAGCGAATTCACCGAGCAGGTCCGCGCCCGCGTGCATCGCCGCTGACACCGGTCACGCGGCCGGCTCCCGCCGGGGCTTCAGGAGCCGTTGCGGCCGAGGACTTCTCGGAGGATGACGGTTGCGATCACCGAGAGCACTGCCACGACGCCGAGTTCGATGCACCACGGTCAGTCCGCCGGAGACGTCGGTCGAGAACAGGAAGGCGGCGATGGACGCGGTGTGCCCGAGCCCCTGACTCGGCCGCCGCGGTCGAGGCGGCTCTCAGGCGCTGGTGACCGCGGCGATATGGGCCCGGATGCCGGCGGCCTTGTCCTCGGTGAAGACGCCGCTGCCGAGTAGATCGAGAATGGACAGCACGCCGCCGCGCGAACCCCAGCTGCCCTCCTCGATGACTCGGAAGTTGATCCACCAAGTGGGGGACGGGGTTCGGACCCCGGTCGCTTCCGTGAGCGCGGCGAGGATGCGTTCGATCACGTCCTTGCGGACCTCTCGGGTCCAGTCGCCGTCCATGACGGCGATATCGATCACCATCACGTCCGGACGCGGATCCTGGTCGGCGAGCAGCACGCCACCGATGGCCATGCTGTCGATGTCGCGCTCGGTGAAGTGGACTTGGAATCCGATACGAGCGGCGGGCGCGAACCGGCCGACTTCGGGCACGAGCACGGCATCGGTGAGCGTCTCGGCAAGCTGTCGGCGCTGGTCCTGGGTAAAGCGGCCCCTCGCGCTGTGCACGGTGATGACGGTCATTGATAGCTCCTCTATAACGATCGTTATAGAGAGACGATACGTCACCCTATAACAACTGTCATAGGGTGCTGTCGGTGCGGTTTCAGGACTGCGGCGTCATGCGCTGCGAGGCAGTTGCGTGCGATGGTCTGCGACGCCGAGGCGAAGCACCGTCTCGAGGCGCGACGGCGGTGCGGCGCGGCGATGGATGTTGCGGCGATGGCGCGGCTGCGATGGTCGAACTTGGATGCTGCGATACAGGAGAGGTCGAGTCGGCTCTCCTGGTTGTCGTCGTCGATGCCGTCGCGGCGGATCGTATTCGGTTCGGTCGCAAGATGATCGGCATCAGCGACCGTGGCGGTCGTGAGGCAACCCAGCGATTCCGACACGGCGGCATCAGTGACGCGTCTTTCGGCACCGGCGGCGTCGACCGCATGCAGGGGCGGGTTCGCCGGAGGTTCGCCTTCCCGGGCCAATCGCGGCGCTGCGGCGAGCGGTAGTTCACGCGGGGAACCTGTCTGGAATGCTCGGCGGCATCAGCGTGCGCACTGTGTTGGAAGACACTGCTGTCGCCACCCGGGCCGAGCAATCGGCTAGCGAACGAGAGGGTAGGGTGTTCCGGCGGCGAATCGGCACTTGGGCGGCAGTGAGTTCGCAACGACTTCGTGTCGCACTTTCACTACTGTCCAGCACGAAACGGCTCGATCGCTTAGATTGCCAAACGGGTGGTGACACCCGGGTTTCTCGAATCCGAAATGTGGAGGGCTGCTGTGTCTGTTCGATCGGTTCTTGGCAGGCGCGCCCTGCAAGCAATGTGTGTGCTCGCCGGTGGTGCCCTGGTACTGACGGGCTGTAGTAACTCCGAAGACAACTCGCCCGCGGTCGCGAAGGTTTCCGGTATCGAGAAGGTCGATACGGCCGCCGCCCTGCTCCCGGACAAGATCAAGCAGTCGGGCAAGCTCGTCGTCGGAGTCAATATCCCCTATCAGCCCAATGAGTACAAGGACCCGAGCGGCAAAATCGTCGGCTTCGATGTCGATCTGATGGACGCCGTCGCCGCCACCCTCGGCCTCAAGGCCGAATACCTCGAATCCTCCTTCGAGAAGATCATTCCCGCGATCCAGGCGGGCACCTACGACGTCGGCATGTCTTCCATCACCGACTCCAAGGAACGCGAACAGAGCGTCGACTTCACCACCTACTTCAACGCGGGCAGCCAGTGGGCGCAGCAGGCGGGTAAGCCGGTCGACCCGGACAACGCCTGCGGTAAGCGGGTCGCGGTACAGGCCACCACGGTTCAGGACACCGATGAGATCCCGGCCCGCAGCAAGAAGTGCGAGGCGGAGGGCAAGCCCGCCATCGATAAGAAGCCGTTCGACGAGCAGAGCGCGGCAACCAATGCCCTGGTGCTCGGCCAGGTCGACGCGATGTCGGCGGATTCGCCGGTGACCGCGTACGCCATCAAGAAGAGCGACGGCAAGATCGAGGCGGCCGGTAAGGTCTTCGACTCCGCGCCCTACGGCTGGGCCATCCCCAAGGGTTCGGCGCTCGGCAAGGCGCTGCAGGCCGCCGTCCAGCACCTGATCGACAACGGTAAGTACCTGGAGATCACCAAGAACTGGGGTGTGCAGGAAGGCGCGATCACCAAGTCGGTCATCAACGGCGCCGAGAGCTGATCGATGTCCACACCCGAGACCACGTCGGCGCCCGGCGACAACACCGGGCCCGGCGGGCCGATCGACTCGGCAGAACCGGAGCCGATCAAGGCCGTTCCACTGCGCAGGCCGGGCCGATGGATCGCCGCGGCGATCATCCTCGCCCTGCTCGGGCTCTTCATCTATGGCGCGGCCACCAACCCCGCGTACGGATGGGGGACCTATCGAAAGTACTTGTTCGACAGCCGGATCGCCTCCGGCGCGGTCGTCACCCTGGAGCTGACCGTGCTGGCGATGGCGATCGCCGTCGTGCTGGGGACACTGCTCGCGGTGATGCGCCTGTCCCCGAATCCGGTGCTGCGCTCGGTGGCCTGGGTATATCTCTGGATCTTCCGCGGCACACCGGTTTTCGTGCAGTTGGTGTTCTGGGGTCTGTTCCCGTCGCTGTACAAATCGATCCAGCTCGGTGTGCCGTTCGGGCCCGAGTTCGTGCGGATCGATGTGCAGGGATTGCAGGCCGCGTTCACCTTCGCGGTGATCGGCCTCGGTCTGAACGAGGCCGCGTACATGGCCGAAATCGTCCGTGCCGGAATCAATTCCGTCGGGGAGGGGCAACGTGAGGCCTCGACGGCGCTGGGCATGTCGTGGTCGCAGACCATGCGCAGGACCGTCTTACCGCAGGCGATGCGGGTGATCATCCCGCCGACCGGCAATGAGCTCATCGGCATGCTGAAGACCACCTCGCTGGTGACCGCGATTCCATTGAGCACCGACCTGTACGGCCGCGCCCGCGATATCTACGGCGTGAACTTCCAGCCGATTCCGCTGCTCTTGGTCACCGCCACTTGGTATCTCGCGGTCACCAGTGTGCTGATGATCGGGCAGTACTACCTGGAGCGCTATTACTCGCGGGGCGCCTCTCGGCAGCTGACCGCCAAGCAGCTGCAGGAACTTGCCGATGCGCAGACGATTGTGAAGGCGAAATGAGCGCGAGTCCGGATAAGAACGATGCGACTCCGATGATCGTCGCGGATCGGGTGTGCAAGAACTTCGGCGCGCTGCAGGTGCTCAAGGGTATTTCGCTCGAGGTGGGGCGCGGCGAAGTGCTGTGCCTGATCGGACCGTCGGGTTCGGGTAAATCGACCTTCCTGCGCTGCATCAACCACCTCGAGCAGGTGAACGCTGGTCGGCTCTACGTCGACGGCGATCTCATCGGCTATCGCGAAAAGGGCGGCAAGCTCTACGAAATGCACCCGCGCGACGCGGCCAAGCAGCGTCGCGATATCGGCATGGTGTTCCAGCACTTCAACCTGTTCCCGCACCGGACGGCGCTGGAGAACATCATCGAGGCGCCGATGCAGGTGAAGGGCATTCCCAAGGTGGACGCCGTGGCCCGCGCACATGAACTGTTGGACCGAGTCGGCATGGGGGACAAGGCGAATGCCTTTCCGGCCCAGCTCTCCGGCGGCCAGCAGCAGCGCGTCGCCATCGCCCGCGCGCTGGCCATGGATCCGAAGCTGATGCTCTTCGACGAGCCGACCTCGGCGCTGGATCCGGAGTTGGTCGGTGAGGTGCTCGGGGTCATGCGCGAACTCGCCGCCGACGGTATGACGATGGTGGTCGTCACCCACGAGATGGGTTTCGCCCGGGAGGTCGCCGACCAGCTGGTGTTCATGGACGGCGGTGTCGTCGTGGAGGCGGGCGATCCGCGTGCGGTCCTGGCCGAGCCGAAACATGAACGCACCAAGGCGTTCTTGTCGCGGCTGCTCTGATTCAGCGGCTGCCCAAACCGATACGGAGCTGTCCGAGTAGGACTTTCGCGGCCGGGCTGCCGGGGCGATCCCGCCGCCACGCCAGCGCGAGCTGTCCGTGCAGCTCCGGCTCGATGATCGGCCGTACCCGCACCCCGAATGCGTCGGCCTCCGCTGCCGTCAGCGCGGGCACCACCGCGATGCCGAGGCCGCGGGCGGCCAGCCGTAGCAGCAGCGGGGGAGCGGCGGCTTCGAAGGCGATATCGGGCTCGAATCCTGCTGCGGCACAGGCGCGATCGAATACACCCCGGATTCCGGTGCCGCGCGGCAGACAGATCAGTGGGTGATCGCGGAGTTCGGTGAGCGCGATCACGGCGTGGCCCTTCCCATCCGCTGCGCTACTCGGCCCGTCCGCCGCGACCACCGGTGTATCGAGCACCACGTCGACACCGATATCGGCACCGAGCTCCGCGCCGGACAACCCGATCAAGGCGATATCCAGCTCACCACTGCGCACCGCGGCCAGCATGCGTTCAGAGGTGTCCTCGGTCAGGCTGATGCCGACCTGCGGATGGTCGTCATGAAAATCCGCCAGCACCGCGGCGATATCGAAATCCGCACTCGCGGCGCCGGAGATGCAGCCGACGCGGACGTGCCCGCGCAGCAGTCCGGTGAATTCGTCGACCGTCGCGGTGATCCGCTCGGACGCCGCGAGGGCGGCCCTGGCATGTGTCAGCACCGCCGCGCCCACCTCGGTCGGCGTTACCGCACGGCTGCCGCGATCCAGAAGCTGTTGTCCCAGTTCACGTTCCAGTTGACGGATCTGTGCGCTGAGCCCGGGCTGGGCCAGGTGCAGCCGAGCCGCGGCGCGGGTGAAGTTGGCCTCCTCGACCACGGTGACGAAGTAGCGGAGCTGGCGCAGTTCCATAACTGCTGATTATAGATGTGAGCACAACTATCTGTTGTACTTCTGATCAGAAGGCGGGCATCGTCTAGGGCATGGGAAACACCGCAGATCAGATCATCGATATCGACACCTTCACCGGCCCGCTCTTCCGCCCCGGTGACACCGGATACGACGCGGAGATCGCTGGCTTCCAGGCCGCGTACACCCATCGCCCCGCGCTGGTGGTCGGCGCGGTGCACGCCGAGGATGTGCGCAGCGCGGTGGAATACGCGGCGCGCAACGGACTTCCGGTGGCGGTCCAGGCCACCGGGCACGGACTCTCGGTCGCGGCCGACGGCGGCGTACTGATCAGCACCCGCAGAATGACCGATATCCGGATCGACCCGCAGACCCGGACCGCCCGAATCGGCGCGGGAGTGCGTGCCGGTGCGCTGGTCGAGGCGGCCGCGCAGTACGGGCTGGCGCCGCTGAACGGGTCCTCGCCATCGGTCGGCGTGGTCGGCTACAGCCTGGGCGGCGGATTGGGCCTGCTGGCAAGGCAATTCGGTTACGCCGCCGAACATGTGCGCGTCATCGAACTCGTCACCGCGGACGGTCGGGTGCGTACGCTGACACCCGGCGACGAACTCTTCGGCGCGGTGCTCGGCAGCGGCGGCAACTTCGGTGTGGTGACCGCGCTGGATCTGGCGCTCGTGCCGGTCACCACCGTGTACGGCGGCCAGTTGGCCTTCGACACTCCGTTGGTCGAACACGCCCTGGCAGTGTGGAAGGACTGGACCACAACGCTTCCCGATGAACTGACCTCGACGGTCACCGTCATGACCTTCCCGCCCATCCCGCAGATTCCGGAACCGCTGCGCGGGCGCTACGTCGCCTCGATCCGAATCGCCTACAACGGATCCGCCGAGGATGGGGAGCGACTGGTGGCCCCGCTGCGTGCGGTCGGGGAGCGGCTGAAGGACGACCTGCGGGTCATGCCGTACACCGAATCGCACACCATCCACAGCGATCCCGATCATCCGCACGCCTACGCCGCCACCAATGCGCTGCTGGGTCAGTTGACCGGAGAAACGTTGTCGGCCTTGCTCGCGGCCACCGGACCCGAATCGCCGATCCAGGCGGTCGTCGATATCCGGCACCTCGGCGGAGCGCTACGCCGCAGCGGCCCCACGGGCATCGCCGTGGACAATCGCGACGCCCAGTACATCGTCCGCGTCATCACGATGCCCGGACCGGATGCGGGCGACGAGGCGCCGGAGGATCACGCGGTGGTTCGCGCGGCGCTCGCGCCGTGGACAATCGGCCACAGTCTGAACTTCCTCTACGGCGCGGGTGCCGCCGCCGACGACGCGCAGACTCGGGGTGGCTATGCGCCGGATACCTATGCGCGACTGTCCGCGCTGAAGGCGAAGTACGACCCGCGCAACATGTTCCGCTACAACCGCAACATCAAGCCCGCGAATTGACGCGCGAGCCGTTTCGGCGGCTGCGCCAACCGAAGCCCCGCACGGGTCGAATCCGTGCGGGGCTTCGTCATTGCCGTGAACGCACGAAAGCGGGAGTGTGCGACATCAGCTTCGGGTGCTATCTTCGTGATATCACTTTGATACTCGGAGGATGTCATGAAGCTTCGGTCGGCATTCCACGTCAACGGCTTTCTCGTGCTGGTGTCCTGGTTTGTGCTCACGCTGTTGATCGGTGGCGGTGCCATCGTCGGCTATGCCGCGGCGGCGAACCATGACAATGTGCCCGCCCTGGTCGGCGCGATCGTCGCGACCGTCATCGCGGTGGTGCTCCTGCTGCTGGCGACCGGGCTCACCGTAGTGAATCCCAACGAGGCCAAGGTCGTTCAGTTCTTCGGCCGCTATATCGGCTCGCTCAGCGAACCTGGCTTCTTCTCCGTGGTGCCGCTGACGGACCGCCGCAGCATCTCGCTGAAGGTGCGCAACTTCGAGACGCAGAAGCTCAAGGTCAACGATGCCGACGGCAACCCGGTGGAGATCGCCGCCGTCGTGGTCTACCGGGTGGTCGACAGCTTCAAGGCCGCGTTCTCGGTCGACGACTACACGGAGTACGTGGAGACCCAGTCCGAGGCGGCGGTGCGGCATCTGGCGACCACCCACCCCTACGACGCGCACGACAAGGACACCACCAGCCTGCGTGACGGCACCGAAGTGGCCGAGGAATTGACCATCGAACTGCGCGAGCGCACCGATTTGGCGGGCATCGAGGTCATCGAGGCCAGGATCACCCACCTCGCCTACGCGCCGGAGATCGCCCAGGCCATGCTCGTGCGTCAGCAGGCGGCGCAGGTGGTCGCCGCGCGCACCCGCATTGTCGAGGGTGCGGTCGGCATGGTCGGTCTGGCGCTGGACCGGCTCGCCGAACAGGGCGTGGTCGAACTCGACGAGGAACGCAAGGCCGCCATGGTCTCCAACCTGCTGGTCGTCCTGTGCGGTGACCGAGCCACCCAGCCCGTCGTCAATACCGGCTCGCTCTACGCCTGAGTCGCCCATGGCCGAGCGCAAGAAGATCCTGCTACGCCTCGACCCGTCGATTCACGAGGCCATCGCCCAGTGGGCCGCCGACGACCTGCGCAGTATCAACGCCCAAATCGAATACGCGTTGCGCCTGGCCTTGAAACAGGCGGGTCGCGGCCCGAGAACGAAGCCGGTCGAGGACTAGCCGGGGTCGCGAAATGTGCTCTGCCGCAACGGTGCCGAATACCGACGGGTGTTCGGCACCGTCGGTATTCGCATCCGGCGATCTCAGTGCGTGAGCTCGCCGAGCAGTTCCAGGCTGTCGGCGTACAGCGCATGTTGCGCAGCGCGGTCATAGGACGCCTTCGATGACTGCTTTGCGGTGCGGCCGGCGAAGTACTGACCGGTCACCTCGGCGAGTGTCGGATCGGTGACGAGTCGGGCCAGATCGGCGCCCGAGCGGCGCGGCGTATTCACACCGGGCAGTAGCAGCAGACCCCGGGCGACCGTGCGCCACAACAGTTGTGCGGCCGCCCCGGCATCCCTGGCGAGTCCGGTGCCCGGCATCAGTCCCGGATCGAACGCATTCACCGTGATACCGCGCCCCGCGAGCTGCCTGGCCAATTCGTAGGTGGTCTGCAGGTTGGCCAATTTCGAGGTGCTGTAGCGGCGGCGGCCGTCGCGCTGCGCGGATTCGGTCGGTTCGGGCGGATAGGCGAGTCGGCGAGCGTTGGTTTCCAGTGGATGCGGCATGCCGGTGAACTGATCCGGATCATGCGTGCCCGAGGTGACGAAAACGATGCGGGCGGGGGCGAGCAGGTCGTCCAACAGCGCTTGGACCAGTGCGAGGTGTCCGAGATGGTTGACGCCGAAGGTCGCTTCGACGCCGTCCGTGGTGTAGCTGCGCCGGGTGAACTGGAGTCCGGCATTGCACACCAGAGCGCGCAACGGCGGCAGCCCGTCCCCGCGTAATTCGTCGGCGAAATGTGCCACGGAGGTGAGTTCGCCGAGGTCGAGCGCCATTCCGCGCGCGCCGATGGTGACGGCTTCGGCGCGCGCCCGGTCGGTGTCGCGCCCGGTGACGACGACTGTCCACCGCGGATCGGCGGCGAGCGCCCTGGCGCATTCGCGGCCGAGCCCGCTTGTGCCGCCGGTGATCACGACAGTTCTGTCACTTGTTGTCATATGGCAGAGTCTGCCACATGGCAGCCTGTGCGACAATACTTGAATGTCACTGCGGGATCGGAAGAAGGAGCGGACCAGGCGGGCGATCGCCGATGCCGCGCTGCGGTTGTTCGTCGAACACGGCTACGACGCCGTGACGGTGGCGGATATCGCCGCCGAGGCCGACGTCGGGACGCGCACCCTGCACCGCTACTACCCGAGCAAAGACGAACTGCTCTTCGCCGAGGACGACGAGCATCGCGCCGAGCTGGCGCGGCTGCTGGCCGACCGCCCCGCCGATGAATCTCCGGAGCAGACCATGGCCGCGGTCATCGGTCCGCTGGTCGAACGCTTCGTCGATCGCCTCGCCGACGCCCGGGCACGCGATGCGCTGATCGCGGCCACCCCGGCTCTGCAGGCGCGCGAACTCGCCAAGCGAAACGCGGTGGAATCCCTGCTCGCCGAACACCTCGCGCGCCGGATGGGCGTCCAGGTAGGCACCGATGTGCGGCCGCTGCTGTGGGCCAAGGTCGGCATGGCCTGTTTCTTCGCGGGCTACGAAATCTGGCTGCACACCGGCGGTGACCTGGGATCGCACATCAGCGACGCCCGTGCCGCACTGCTCGCCGAATTCCGTTCGACCACCATCTGATTCGGGCGCTTCCGAACCGTGGAAATCGCCGGCGGGCGCCGCACGCCGCCCCGGTGCCCGATCCGCGTCCGGGTCGGCATGCCGAAGACCGCGGCATGCCGACCCGGGTAGCGTGATCGGGTGCCAATATCGTTCGACACCCGCGGATTACAGCAGCTCGATACCAGTGCGTGGCGCGATCCCGCGACCGGGGACATCGTCCAGCTGTCCTACTTCGATCTGGTGCCCGACCTGCCCGCGCCGCTGACGGATCTAGCGACGTTGCGCCGCAGACTTGCTGAGATACACGCCGAAAGCGGTTGTCTCATAGAGGCTTTCATCGTTGGAGTCGATTCGCAGCCGGCTCTGCTGCGGCTGCAGAAGATGCGGCTGCCCGATCAGCCGACCGGGCTGGTCTTCGCTGCATCGCTCACCGTGCCGAAGGCGAACTGCAGCGCGGTCCTGCAGATGCTGTGCCCGGAGACCGGCACCACCGGAATCCGCGAGGCGGTGCTCGCGCTGGAGATCGGCTTCGACAATATGTATCCGCCGCATCCGTACGCCCCCGGTCTCCAAGGTGCGCTGCCCTATAACGCGGCCGATGACCACCGCTGGGACGACCGGTTCCCGGAGCACCCGCTCTCGCGCGTCCGCCGCTGGGTCGCGCGGACCTGCCCTGCCGCCCGGATCGATCCGAACTTCGCGGCCCTGCCCGCGTTCTTGGGGTGAGTCTCAGTCGTGAGCCGGTTTGTGGGTGACGAAGATGGCGGTTCCGGGGAACAGTTCGCCGCGTAGCGGACTCCACTGCCCCCACTCGCGCTCGAGCCATTCCGGCCAGTCCGGTTCCACGATGTCATCCAGCACCAGCCCGGCGGCCACGATCTCGCGCACCCGGTCACCGATCGTGCGGTGGTGTTCGACGTAGGTCGGCGTGCCGTCGTCGTCGACCTCTACATAGGGGGTGCGGTCGAAATACGGAATCGAGGCGGTCAGCCCCGCGGGCCCGGGATCGTCCGGAAAAATCCATCGCATCGGATGGTTCACCGAGAACACCCACCGGCCGCCGGGCCGTAACACCCGTGCCACCTCACGCATCACCAGTTCGGAATCCGCGACGAACGGAACCGCGCCGAATGCCGAACAGGCGATATCGAACGATGCGTCGGCAAAGGGCAATGCCTCCGCCCCTGCCTGCACCAGCGGCACCTGCGGCCCGCCGCGCGTCATCGCCGCCAGCCCGCGCTCGAGCATCCCCATCGATAGGTCCAGCCCGATCGCCTGCGCTCCCTGCCCGGCCAACCAGCGCGAACACGGGGCGGATCCGCACCCGATCTCCAGGATCCGTTTGCCCGCGATCTCGCCGAGGAAGTGGTGATCCCCCTCGTGCAGGCCCTCCGGGCACCAGATGAATTCGCCGCCGGGGGAGTCCACGCCGAGGAAATCGGCGTGCGTTTCGTGATAATCGGTGGCATCGGCGTCCCACCAGCGGCGGCTGGCCTGCTGACTGGCTGCCGAGCCGATCCGGGTCCGCGCGGTTCCGGTGGTCCCGAGCAGTGCGTTTGCTTGTGCATGGCGATCTTCCGACACGCCGATAGCCTAGTGCGGCGTGGCGTGTGGACCGGTTTGCCCGGCTGGACCAAGGTCGCGTACGCTGAACCAGCGAGTGTCCAGGGTACTGCCGTACCGGTGTCGTTGCAGTAACAGTCTGCGACGGCAACTGTACTGAAGTAACAGAGCGCTCGTGCTGAGTTTCACAAGCGTTTGCGTGCGGTACGTTCAGTATGTCCGTCACGTCGCGTCATCGCGGTGAGTTCGCAGCGTACCGAAAGTTCCAATGTCCGCAACCGACCACAATCCGTCCGGAGCAAACCGACATATGCCCACCACCGTCACCTCGCCGCAGGTAGCCGTCAACGACATCGGCTCCGCCGAGGACTTCCTCGCCGCCATCGACGCTACGATCAAGTACTTCAACGACGGCGACATCGTCGAAGGAACCATCGTCAAGGTCGATCGTGACGAGGTCCTGCTCGACATCGGTTACAAGACCGAAGGCGTCATCCCCTCTCGCGAACTCTCCATCAAGCACGATGTCGACCCCAACGAGGTCGTTTCCGTGGGCGATGAGGTCGAGGCTCTTGTTCTCACCAAGGAGGACAAGGAAGGCCGCCTGATCCTGTCGAAGAAGCGGGCGCAGTACGAGCGTGCGTGGGGCACCATCGAGGAGCTCAAGGAGAAGGACGAGGCCGTCAAGGGCACCGTCATCGAGGTCGTCAAGGGCGGCCTGATCCTCGATATCGGTCTCCGTGGCTTCCTGCCCGCCTCGCTGGTCGAGATGCGTCGTGTCCGCGACCTTCAGCCGTACGTCGGCAAGGAGATCGAGGCCAAGATCATCGAGCTGGACAAGAACCGCAACAATGTGGTCCTGTCCCGCCGCGCCTGGCTCGAGCAGACCCAGTCCGAGGTCCGCAGCGAGTTCCTGCACCAGCTGCAGAAGGGCCAGGTCCGCAAGGGTGTGGTCTCCTCGATCGTCAACTTCGGTGCCTTCGTGGACCTGGGCGGCGTCGACGGTCTGGTGCACGTCTCCGAGCTGTCCTGGAAGCACATCGACCACCCGTCCGAGGTTGTCGAGGTCGGCAACGAGGTCACCGTCGAGGTGCTCGACGTCGATCTGGACCGCGAGCGGGTTTCGCTGTCGCTCAAGGCGACCCAGGAAGACCCGTGGCGTCAGTTCGCCCGCACTCACGCGATCGGCCAGATCGTGCCGGGCAAGGTCACCAAGCTGGTTCCGTTCGGTGCGTTCGTGCGCGTCGAAGAGGGCATCGAGGGCCTGGTGCACATCTCCGAGCTGGCCGAGCGCCACGTGGAGGTCCCGGACCAGGTCGTCGCGGTCGGCGACGACGCGATGGTCAAGGTCATCGACATCGACCTGGAGCGTCGCCGGATCTCGCTGTCGCTGAAGCAGGCGAACGAGGACTACCACGCCGAGTTCGACCCGTCGAAGTACGGCATGGCCGACAGCTACGACGACCAGGGCAACTACATCTTCCCCGAGGGCTTCGACCCCGACACCAACGAGTGGCTCGAGGGCTTCGACAAGCAGCGCGAAGAGTGGGAAGGCCGCTACGCCGAGGCGGAGCGTCGCCACAAGATGCACACCGCGCAGATGGAGAAGATGGCGGCCGACGCCGCGGCCGAGGCCGCGAACGGTGGCGGTGCGTCGAACTACTCCTCCGAGAGCGGTGCGCAGTCCTCCTCGTCGAGCCAGGCCGAGCCTGCTGGCGGTTCGCTGGCCAGCGACGCCCAGCTCGCGGCCCTGCGGGAGAAGCTCTCCGGCAACGCCTGATTCGGGTAGAGCACTAACAAAGGCCCCGGTCCGATCGGACCGGGGCCTTTGCCATTCGGTGCGCAGCGACTCTCAGTGCTGGCTGGTTGGCGTGCGGTAGGGCCGGTCCTGCGCATTGGTTGTGCGTCAACTGAATTCGCCAGGTAGCTCACCGGATTCGCCGGTAATGTGCCCGGTCATGGGGAGCAATCCGGGCAAGAATGACTATCTCGACCAAGTGGTGGCGCAGCAGGCGGCGCTGGAGGGGGATCTGCGTACCCGCAAGCCCGCGTCCGCACCGGCGCCGCTGGCCGCCCCGGGGGCACCGGGTGGTCCGGTGCGACGCGGTGCGATGGCGAAACGGGCCGATCGGGTCGGGCCCACGCCGCAGGGTATGCAGGGCGGCGGCCCCGGGCCGGTGGAGGTCCGGGTCACCGGATTCTGGCGCTGGCAAACGGTTTTGGTGCCGCCCAATGCCTTTGTCGTGCACACCCGGCGCGGTCGCGCCGAACCGCTGCATATCGGGCTCGGGGTATCGTTCCGCTGCAACCCAGCGACCGACTCGTATCTCGTTGTGCCGGGCGCGATGCAGACGATTCTCATCAATGCCTACTGCATCTGCAGCGAACTACAGGGCGTGCTCGTGCAGGGGTATGTGCAGTGGATCATCGAGGATTTCGCCACGGCCTACCGCAAGCTCGACTTCTCCGATGACGAAGATCCCATGCGGCTGGTCAATATTCAGCTGCGCGAGCAGGCCGAGGCGGCGATCAAGGACAAGGTCTCCACAATGGGCGTGCGCGATGTGCTCAGCGATAAGCAGCCCATCATCGAGGAGTTGACCGCACGCCTGCGCGCGGTCGCCGAGGGCAGCGCCGATCGAAATGCCAAGGCGGACAGCGATCGTGGACTCGGCTTGCGCATCGTCACGGTGCAGATCAAGGAGGCGGTGGTGAGCTCGTCGACGCTGTGGGAGAACCTGCAGAGGCCCTACCGCAGTGCGCAGAACCAGATCGCCCGGCTAGCGGAACTCGCTGCGCAAGAGGTGCTTTCGGCTCGCGAAGCCGAAGCGAATCGGGTTGCCGAAGAGCGCAGGATCGAGAACGAACGCGAACTGGCCGAACTGCGGGCACGCAACGAGGCCGCGCGATTCGACCGGGAGACCGCGGAACGGTTGCGGCGCACCACCCGTGAGCACGACGACGAACGCGCGGTCGCCGATCTCGCACAGGAGACCGCGCTGCACGCATTGCGGTTGGAGCGCGAACAGCATGCCGAGCGGGCCGAAAATCTACGCAGGACGGCGGATTGCGACAGCTCGAGCTCGACGGTGAGATCGCCGTCGCGGCCAGGCGTTCGCGGGCGGCCCATGATGACGCGCTGCTGGATTTGGAACGCGATCGAATTCGGATCGAGAACACCAATCAGCGCTCCGCCTCGGCCACCCAAGCGCAGCTGGTTGATTCGCTGCCGCAGATCGTCGCGCAGTTGCCGACGCCCGCCGAGCTGAAGACCTATCAGCTGGGCGGTGACCTGTCCGGGCTGTCCACGCTCATCGGCCAGTTGACGCACGTGCTCGAAGCGTGGTCGTCGGGACGGGCCGCCCCCGAGTCCGGCAGGCCCCAGCTCGACGAGTAGGGCTGCGCCGCATATCGTCTCGAAGGTCCGCGCGGTCCGGCCGACGGCGTGCGCTACACCGACTGGAATCGCCTTTCGTGCTGCATCGGCTCGCGTAGGCTTCGCCGCGCGAAAACGGCGTCATAGCGATGAGTCGGACAATTGACCAACTTCACC
The DNA here is from genome assembly GCF_050955995.1 of Nocardia sp. CA-119907. NCBI lineage: Bacteria > Bacillati > Actinomycetota > Actinomycetes > Mycobacteriales > Nocardiaceae > Nocardia > Nocardia sp. CA-119907. The sequence continues at coordinate 6,849,176 of NZ_CP192091.1, read as the reverse complement.
GGAAAGTGCAATCGCCTTCACGGTAGGGTGCAGGCGAATAGTCGGCGCCTGGTTCGATCGAGCCTGTCCTGGCCACGAGGGAAGGGAACAGCACGCATGTGCGCAGCGAGTCCGTTCAGCGGTCTCAACCGGAGGCAGTTCCTGGCGAAGGCCGCCGCGGCCGGAGCGGTCGGCGCATTGGCGTCCTGGGCCAATCCGATCATCGAACGGGCCTATGCCTCGGATCCGGCGGGCACCGGCGGGCTCGGCGATATCGAGCACTTCGTCCTGCTCATGCAGGAAAACCGTTCCTTCGACCACTATTTCGGCACCATGTCCGGTGTCCGCGGCTTCGGCGAGGCGTCGAAGGCCTGGCAGCAGTACGGCTGGACGCCCGGCGTCGGCCCCAGCGCGGACGGTTTCGTCAACCCGTTCCGCCTCGACACCACGCGCGGCGCGACCCTCGACGGCGAATGCATCAATGATCCCGACCACACCTGGGCTGGTATGCATCGGGCCTGGAACGGCGGCGCCAATGACCAGTGGATGCCGATGTCCATCGCCAGCGTCGGCCCGGCCAATGCCCCCGCGGCCATGGGCTACTACCTGGCCGAGGATATTCCGATCCATCACGAACTCGCGGACGCGTTCACCATCTGCGACAACTACCACTGTTCGGTTCTCGGCCCCACCGACCCGAACCGCCTGTACTGGATCAGCGCCACCATCGACCCGGACGGGGTGGCGGGCGGACCGCTGCTGGAAACGCCCACCCTGATCCCGCAGCACGTGTACAGCTGGCGGACCTACCCGGAAAATCTTTCCGAGGCGGGTGTCAGCTGGAAGATCTACAACAACCGCGATGTCGGCCCGCTGTCCACGGTGATCCTGGACGGCATGCTCGGCTGCTTCACCCAATCGGCGGATCCGAATTCCGAACTGGCCCGGCGGGGTCTGGTACCGGTGTACCCCAACGACTTCCAGGCCGACGTCGCCAACGACACCCTGCCCGCCGTCTCCTGGGTGATCCCGTCGCTGATCAACTGCGAACATCCCGCCCTGCCCGCGGCCTTCGGCGCATACGGCATCGTGCAGTTGCTCGATATCCTCACCTCCAATCCGAAGGTGTGGGAGAAGACCGCGCTGATCATCAGCTACGACGAGAACGGCGGCTTCTTCGACCACGTCACCCCGCCGACCGCACCGGCGGGTACGCCGGGCGAATTCGTCACCGTGCCATTGGACCGGGTGAAGTCGTCCTATGGCATCGCGGGTCCGATCGGTTTGGGCTATCGCGTTCCCGGCCTGGTGATTTCGCCCTACAGCCGGGGTGGGCTCGTTGCCTCGGAGACCTTCGACCACACCTCCCAGCTGCGGCTGCTGGAAACCCGATTCGGCGTCCAAGTGCCGAACCTGACGCCGTGGCGGCGCAGTGTCACCGGCGATATGACCTCGACCTTCGACTTCGGCTCGACGCCCAATGCGGCCAAACCGGTGCTGAGCGATCCGAAGCCGAAGATGGATGCCGCCGTCGCCCAATGCGGGCCGAATGTGGCGCTGGGCACCGCGACCGCGGGCGTCCCGTATCCGGTGCCGCCCAACCAGATGCCGGCCCAGCGCCCCGGTACGCGACGCAAGCCGAGCGGCATCGTGCGGGGGTAAGCCGGAGGTATTCTTGCCCTGATGTCGGAGTCCGCCGTGGGGTTTCCCTCGACTGCCTGGGAGCGCAGGAAGATCGAGGCGATGAGTCGTATCCAGCAGGTGGCGCTGGATCTGTTCGACGAGCACGGGTACCGCAATGTGACGGTGGAGCGGGTCGCGGCGGCGGCCGGTGTGTCGCCCAGTTCGGTCTACCGGTACTTCGGCACCAAGGAAATGCTGGTCCTCTACGACGAGGCCGATCCGCGGGTGCTGGACGTGATGCGGACCGCTGGCGGTGGCGAAATCGTCGAGCCCGCCGAGTTGGTGCGCGTCGCACGGCTGATCGTGCCGGTGCTGATCGAGTCATTACTGACCACGGACTCCGAACGTCGGATCCGCAGGCGCCTGCAGTATGTGGTCTCGATTCCGGAGATCAGAGACGGCCAAACCCGCCGGATGCGGGAGATGGCCGACGAATTCCGACTGCTGTTCGCCGAGCGGACCGGTCGCAGTCCGGACGATCTGGCCATCGGCATCGCGGCGGCGGCCGGGGTGTGGGGCTGCGTTGCAGCCCTCGACCACTGGGCCGCAACAGGTTTCACCGAACGTCTCAAGGATGTCTATACCAAGGCGATCGGATCGATCGTCGATTCGATCGAGGTCATATTCCGCTAGTCGCTCGCTGCCATCGCGCGGGGGACCGGACCCTTGCCGAACCGCGGCAGCCACCAGTTCCACCGGCCGAACAGCTGCATGAACGCGGGCACCAATACCAGCCGGACCAGCACCGCATCGATCGTAATAGCCACAGCGAGCGCGAACCCGATCTGCTTCAGCTCCAGCACATTCGCGGTCAGGAAGCTGGCGAAGACGGCGACCATGATGGCCGCGGCCGCGGTGATCGGTCGCGCGGTGCGCTGTAGCCCATCGGTGACCGCGGCGGTATTGTCGCCGGATTCGTCCCAGTGTTCCTTCATCCGCCGGATCAGGAATACCTCGTAATCCATGGACAGGCCGAACAGCACCGCGAAGACCAGCATCGGCAGATACACCTGCAGGAATCCGGTGCTGTGGAAGTCGAGCGCGGATTCGCCGATACCGTGCTGGAATACCGCGACGGTGAGGCCGAGCGCGGCGCCGGTGGCGAGCAGGTTCAGCAGAATCGCCTTGAGCGCCAAGACGATACTGCGGAACGCGACGATCAGGAATGCCAGCGACACCGTCAGCACAAGTGCGATCACCCACGGGAAGCGGGCGGTGATCCGGTGCGACACATCGGCGAACGAGGCGGAAGTGCCGCCGACCCGGACCTCGACACCCTCGAGAGCCGTTGCACGAGAACGGATATCGGCGACCACATCGGTGGCCGCGGTCGAGTCGAATGCTGCCTTGGGGACCACAACGGCGAGCGCTCTGCCATCCGCCTGCTGCGGCAGTGCCGTGGCGATGCGCGGATCGCGGGTCAGCTCGGTGACGAATCGGTTGGTGTCGGAACGGGTTTCGTCGCTGAGCGGCCCGCCGTCCGGTCCGGTGAAAACCACCTCGATCGGCGCGAGCAGACCGGGTCCGAAGTTCTGCTGGACGAGTTCGGTGGCCTGCCCGGTCGGTCGATCCGCCAGCGAGCTGAGCCCCATATCGACGCCGTAGCGGATGCTGGTGATCGGGGCCGCGGCGGCCAGCAGCAGCCCGACACCGATCGCGCCGAAGAGCACGGGGCGTCCCATTACGGTATGCGCCCACCGGGCCCATGCACTCGATGCCGCCGCGGATCGGACCTCGGCCGGTCGCAGACCGACCGGCAGGGCGCCGCGATTCACTGCCGGACCCAGTGTCGCCAGCAGCGCGGGCAGCAGGGTGAAGGCCGCGATCAGGGTGGCGATGACTGCGACCACCACGCCGATCGCGACGCCGTTCAGCATCGCCAGCCCGACCACCGACAGCGCGCACAGCGAGATCATCACAATGAAGCCCGACGCCAGGATGGTGCGGCCGGTCGTATCGATGGCGGTGGCGACCGCCGCGGCGATGGCCTCGGTGGATCTTCGGTCGCGCACGCCGCGACGGGTCAGCTCCTCGTTGAATCGACTGACGATGAACATCGCGTAGTCGATCGCGGTGCCGGTGGCGATCATGGTGGCCACCGAGAGCACCAGCGAATCGAAGGTGAGGAAGGTGGTGAGGCCGAATAGCGCGCCGACGGCGACGGCGATGCCCGCCGCGGTGACCGTAATGGGCAGGGTGGCCGCGACCACCGCGCCGAGGGCAAGCACCAGCACCGCGGTCGCCACCGGCAGGCCGATGGCTTCGGCGCGTTGCATATCGGCGGTCTCGATCTCGATGAGATCGTCCTGTGCTGGCGCGAATCCGGTGATCATGGCCTGGACGCCGGAACCCGATGCGGCCGCCAGCTCGGTTTGCAGTTCTCTGGCGATCTCGACGCGTTCGGATTTCTCGCCGTTCACGCCGACAATGCCGAAGGCGGTGTGCCGGTCGGCCGAGATCTGGGCCGCCGCATTGCCTTCGAACGGGCCGATCGCCCCCGCCACCCCCGCGGTGGCACGGGTCGTGCCGAGTGCCCGATCCATCACCGCGCGGAATTCCGGTGTGTCGACCGTGCGCTGGGCGGAATGGAAGACGATGAGGTCCTGTTCGGTGCCGAAGCGCGCGAAGTGTTCGGCCACAAGGTGATCGACGGCAACCGATTCGGAGCCGGGGACCGAGTAGTCGGGAGTGCTGAGGCGGTCGTGCAGGGCCGGGTAGGCCGACGCGCAGGCGATGACGACCAACAGCCACGCGCCCAGCACGATGTGGCGATGGCGGGCCATCAGGATGCCCCACCGGCCGACTAACCCCGGTTTCCCCGGGCTATCGGACTCCGCTGAGCCAGGCCTGGTTGCGGTCAGCTGAGCCATCGCCCCTCCAGAAGGTAGCAACCTGAGAGTCACTCTCAGATATTTTCAGCCATCCTAAGGAGGGGTGCGGAGAAATTGCAAGTGACTATCAGGATGGGGCGGCTGGTGACGGCAGCACAAAGCGACCCAGCTCCGATTGGGCTGGGTCACGGGAAGTCTTTGGCCGGATGGGCGGCTGGGCTCAGCTGGCAGTCGCAGGTGCCCAGTACGCCGTCGCCGCAGCGGAGCGTTTTCGCATGGCGGCGAAGCTGTGCCGCGCGGGGCTGATCAGCGCGGTGAACCATGAACGGCGGTGCTCAGCGAGCGCAGCCGCGACGGCGGGGTGCTTGATGCAGTGCATGCCCCCCGCTCTTCCCAGACGGTGGCGACCCGCCTGGTTGATTTTGGTGCCCAATGGTGTTCCTTTGCTTTGCTGGTACTGGCCTGGAATCGCCACGGCGAAGATTAGCCGAACGAAAGTGCTCGGCAGAGTATTTTGCGCAAGTAATTGCCTTGGCGTGTCGGAAAGTTGTTGCTCGCGTCCCCGATTCGATCGGAAATGTTGCGAAATGGTCTCGACGGAGTCACGGATCGGGCAAATGGTGTTTCAGATGGTGGAATGTGCGATGCGGGTGGGTAATCAGGCCGATTGGGTGCGGCTCGCGTGCCAGGGCGTTCGTTCGGTGGGTGATCGCGGATGCGAGACTGGTCGAATGTTGCGGATCGGCCTCACCGGAGGCATGGGAGCGGGCAAGTCGACGGTGGCGCGGATTCTCGCCGAGCTCGGCGCGGTGATCGTCGACTCCGACGTGATCGCCAGGGAGGTCGTCGAACCGGGTACCGAGGGCCTTGCGGCGTTGGTCGAGGCGTTCGGGCCCGATATCCTGGCCGCCGACGGCACCCTGGACCGCCCCGCGCTGGCGGCCAAGGCTTTCGGGAACGACGATGCGCGCGCGACGCTGAATTCCATTGTCCATCCGTTGGTCGGTAAACGAACCGCGGAATTAATTTCCGCCGCACCCTCGGATGCGATTCTTGTTCAAGATATTCCGCTGTTGGTCGAGAACGGCCTTGCGCCGCTGATGAATCTCGTATTGATTGTCGACGTGCCCGCGGAAATTCGGATACAGCGCCTGGTGGAATTCCGCGGTGTTTCCGAATCGGATGCGCGGGCGCGTATTTCGGCGCAGGCCACCGATGAACAGCGACGCGCCGCCGCGGATGTGCTGTTGGACAATAGCGGCGCGCCGGGGGAAATCGAACCGGTGGTCCGGCAATTGTGGGCGGAACGGCTGGTGCCGTTCGAGGCCGATCTGCGCACCGGGACACCGGCGCGGCGGAAAGAGCTGCGCGTGGTCCCCGCGAATCCGGAGTGGGCGGCCCAGGCACAGCGGCTGATCGCCCGGCTGTGGGTGGCTTGTGGTTCGGTGGCGTCGCGGATCGATCACATCGGTTCGACCGCGGTGCCCGAATTGCCCGCAAAGGATGTGATCGATCTGCAGATCACCGTCGCGGATCTGGCGGCCGCCGACGGACTGCGGGATGCGTTGGGTGCGGCAGGTTTTCCGGTACGTCCGGATATCACCGGCGACAATCCGAAACCGACCGCGGCAGATCCGGCTGGTACCGATACGGCGTTGTGGGCCAAGCGATTTCACCAGAATGCCGATCCGGGACGGCTGGCCAATGTGCATATTCGAGTCGCGGGCTCACCCGGTCAGGAGTTCGCATTGCTTTTTCGGGACTGGTTGCGCGCCGACGCGGCGGTGCGCGCGGAATATCTGGAGATCGAGCGCGAGGGCGAGGCCAAGGCCGCCGGGCTGACGAGGGAGGCGGCCACGCTGGCCTACCTGGATGTCAAGGAGCCATGGTTCGACGCTGCCTACACCCGGGCCGCGGCGTGGCGGGACAGCGTCGAACACTGAACTGCGCGAAGGCTTTTCGGCCGTTCAGAACAGCGCGGCCAAGCGGTCCAGGCTCTGCCCCCAGCCCCGCTTCGCGTCGTCCTCGGGACTCAGCGGTCCGGGGGCCAGCAGATGGAAGGTCATGGTGGTCTTGGCGTCAGCGGTTTCGTCGAAGGTCACCGTGATCACCGATTCGCGCTCGGCGCTGCCGTCGCCGGTCGGATCGCCCCAGGTGAAGACCAGGCGCTCGGGTTCGGTGATCTCCCGGAACACACCCGCGCTCGGGAAGCTGGTGCCATCGGCGTCGGCGACCATGACCGACTCGTAGCGGCCGCCGACCCTCGGCTCCGCCACGATGCTCTCCCGTGGTGTCGAAAAGCCTTCCGGTCCAGCCCATTCGACCAGCTGATCGGGATCGAGCCAGGCCCGGAAGACGAGCTCGCGCGGGGCGTCGAAGACCCGGACGATGGTGAATTCGCGCTCGGCTGTGTTGATCGATCGCTCGCTCATGACAGTGTCGTCTCCTCGTGTTCGGGGTGGGGTGCGCGGCTGTCGGCACCGGTCATCCAATCGGGGGCACCCTCGGGGAATCTGGTGCGGAAGTCCATCAGGCCGACCCAATTGGGCCGCACCACGATTCGCTCCATCCGCGGCGCCAGTTCGGTCAGGAAGCGGAGGTAGTCGGCGACCGTATCCGCGCCGCCCTTACGCATTGCGGCCGCGTATTCCGGTGCGAGCCCGTCCATTTCGGATACCTCCGCGCGTCCCCTGATCAGTAATGTCTCGGGCGGTGCGGAATTGGTGTCGATGGTGATGGCGACATCGGGTCTGGCCCGCAGCATCTTCGCCTTCTTCGACGGTGCGAAACCGGCCATGACCACTTCGGTGCCGTTCCACCAGAAATTGATCGGCAGCACTCGCGGTGTGCCGTCGGCCGCGGTGAAGGCCAGCCGTGCCGGAATATTCGCCGCGAGCAGCCGCTGGGCCACTTCGGTGTCGAGCAGGCGGATATCGCCCTGGGGCAGCGTTGCGAGATCGGGTGGCTTGGAAGTCATGGAGTGTCCTTTTGCTGTATTCGTCGCAGATGTTGGTCGAGCCGATCGAAACGGTCGTCCCAGAATTTCCGGTACCGGTCCAGCCAGTCGGTCGCCGCGCCGAGCGGCGCCGCCTCCAGTCGGCACGGGCGCCATTGCGCGTGCTGGCCGCGGGTGATGAGTCCGGCGCGTTCGAGCACCTTCAGGTGTTTCGAGATGGCGGGCAGGCTCATGGCGAACGGTTCCGCGAGTTCGGTGACGCTCGCTTCGCCCTCGGCGAGCCGGGCGAGGATGGCCCGCCTGGTCGGGTCCGCGAGTGCGGCGAAGGTTCGGCTGAGGTCGTCGGTCTTGGAGCTGTCCGTCATGGTCCGGTCGTCCGTCATGGATATATTAAACCAGTTGGCTAATTAACTGACTGGTTAAATGGTGCGTCGACGGACGCTGGCCTGTCAAGGGGCTGGCGAAAAATTCGGCTAGCGCCGGTGCGACGGTCCGGTTACAGCCAGGTCAGGGTGATGTCGAGCGTGTCGAGCCAGCGCTCGAGTGAGTAGCCATGGGCGGCGATGCCGTCGATGGCGATCGATGCGTGGTCGATCGCGGCCGTGGCCTCGGCGAGGGTGATCAGGCCCGCGGCGTGCGCGGCCAGCAGTTCGTCGATATCGAGCAGTTCGGTCTCGCGCTCGGAGCGCACCACGATATCGAGATAGTGGTCCACCGCCTTCCACTTCTTCGGCTCGACCCGGGTGAATTGACCGATATCGAGGTAGTAGTCCTGATCGCGGCGGTGTGCCGGGTGGTAGTGGAAGACCGTTACCCGGATGGAAAGTCCGGGCAGCAGCCACGATTCGATGTAGTGGAACTGTGGATGGTCCGAGGTGCGCGCCATGTACAGGCCCCAGGGTTCGGCGCGGTAGCGCTCAACCGGCCGGACGAAGCCCTTCGGGTCCGTGTTGGTCAGTTCCGCGAGGTTGAAGTACTCGACCTTGGGCCTGTGCACGTCCACTGATGGTGCCTGTGTCATGCACACAGAATCTACCGCCGTTGCGGCCACGTCGAGTGGTATGGCGGCGGCTTGCTCGGCTGCTGGGCTACATCCAGGTCAGTATGATCTCCTGAGTGGCGAGCCAGGGCTCCACCTCGTGGCCATGCGCGGCCACCCCCGCCATTGCCTTGGCCGCCCGGTCGAGGGCGTGGTGCGCGTGGGTCGTATCGATCAGACCGGCCGCATGTGCGGTCAGCAATTCGTCGACGCCACGCAGTTGGGCCGCGCGGCCGTGCCGCACCGCGATCTCGAGGTACTGGTCCATGGACTTCCAGCGCTTGGGCTCGATCCGGGTGTACTCGCCGATATGCAGGCAGTAGTCCAGGTCGCGGTGATGCCCCGGCTGGTAGTGCGCGATCGTCACGCGCAACCAGAGTTCGGGCAGCAGCCAGGTCTCCAGGTACTGGATCCGCGGACCGTTGACGGTGCGCGCCACATACAGCCCCCACGGCTCGACGTGCACCCGGTCTATCGGCCGCACATAACCCTTGGGGTCGGTCATGGTCAGTTCGGCGATATTGAAGTGTTCTATCTGCGGTCTTAGTTGGGTTGTCATCGGTGATCCCGGTGCGGCGGTGGAAGTTGTGTGGTTCGCGGGAGCCAGCCCGCGGAAATCTCGCGCGACATAACCGGCGATTCCGGTCATAGCGGGCGCGGCGGCAAGCAATGGAATCAGAGCGCTCATGGCCTCATCCTCAGTTCCGACAACCAAACTAGGCTACACCCGGAACCAGCGGTGCGCGCCCACCGAATTTCGTTGCGGCAACGGACATTTAGGACAGGTAACGGCCTGCGCATCGGCGCTGGTCCGGGGCGGTGCGATAGATCGCGAAACGGCTATTCGATCGTGATCCGGACGCGTCTCGGCAACCTCGGTCGGCCACGGATGGGAATGGTTTCCGTGGGGTATAGCCACTGGTTTTCGGGGCGTTGCGGTCGATCGGAGACGCGCGATATCAGGGGTGGAGTGTCCGGCACCGTGCTCGGCCCTTGGGGGCGCTGGGCTCCGCACCGATCCGGAGTTCTTGAAGGGGGACCCGAAAACATGATGACAACGTTCACCGGTCATGGCCGCCGTCTGGCGGTGCGGCTGTTCGCGGCGGCTGGGCTCGCCACCGCGCTCGCCTTCTGTGCCGAACCGTCGGCCGGGGCTGCGGCACAACCGTTTTTGTTCAATTACGAGTTCGATCACCACTTGAAGGTCGCGGGTGGGAACTTCACCGTGGGCGGCCAGGTGTATCTCACGCTGAACTTCAACAATGACGCCCGGTACTTCTCGACCAAGGTGACCGCGCAGACCCATCCGATCACGCCGGGCGGCGCGATCTACGTGGAGACACCGTCGGCCGCACCGTGCGGGGGCGGCGGGAACAACGGCTACGCACAGGCCTACGACTACACCACCCGTACCTGGTCGCCACGGCTGCCGATCGAGATCTGCACGCGGATCGACTGAGCGGGATCGGGGCCGATTCCGCACAGTTCGACTGGTGGATCCGCCGGGCCGCGAATCTGTCGGTGCCTGGGCCTAGGCTGGGGACCATGGCATTCGCAACCGAAATCCCGGCGGAAGGCTACGAGGACCGGGGCACTCCGCTGGCACATTCGGAGTTCCGGCCGGTCGGGGAGATCGAGCGGGCCGATGGACAGTTCCAGGTCGTCAGCGAACATCGGCCCGCGGGCGATCAGCCCACGGCCATCGATGAACTCGAGCGCCGCGTCAAGGCGGGCGAGCGCGATGTGGTGCTGCTCGGCGCCACCGGTACCGGTAAGTCGGCGACCACCGCGTGGCTCATCGAGCGGTTGCAGCGGCCGACGCTGGTGATGGCGCCGAATAAGACCCTCGCCGCGCAGCTGGCCAATGAGTTGCGAGAGATGTTGCCCAACAATGCCGTCGAGTACTTCGTCTCGTACTACGACTACTACCAACCCGAGGCCTACATCGCCCAGACCGATACCTATATCGAGAAGGACAGCTCGATCAACGACGATGTCGAGCGGCTGCGGCATTCGGCCACCTCGAGTCTGCTCTCACGTCGCGATGTCGTGGTGGTCGCGTCGGTGTCGTGCATCTACGGCCTCGGTACGCCGCAGTCGTATCTGGATCGGTCTGTGCAGTTGGAGGTCGGCACCGAGATCGATCGGGACGCGTTCCTGCGGCTGCTCGTCGACGTGCAGTACACCCGCAATGACATGTCCTTCACCCGCGGTTCGTTCCGGGTCCGCGGCGATACCGTCGAGATCATCCCGTCCTACGAGGAACTCGCGGTCCGCATCGAATTCTTCGGTGACGAGATCGAGGCGCTGTACTACCTGCATCCGCTCACCGGCGATGTGGTGCGGCAGGTCGATACCGTGCGAATCTTCCCGGCGACGCACTATGTGGCGGGTCCGGACCGAATGGAACGCGCCGTCCGCGACATCGAGACCGAACTCGAGCAGCGGCTGGCGGAGCTGGAACGCCAGGGCAAGCTATTGGAGGCGCAGCGATTGCGGATGCGCACGCAGTACGACCTCGAGATGATCCGGCAGGTCGGGTTCTGCTCGGGCATCGAGAACTACTCGCGTCATATCGACGGGCGTCCGGCGGGTTCCGCGCCCGCGACATTGCTGGACTATTTCCCGGAGGACTTCCTGCTCGTCATCGACGAGTCGCATGTCACGGTCCCGCAGATCGGCGGCATGTACGAGGGCGATATGTCGCGCAAGCGCAATCTGGTCGAGTACGGGTTCCGGCTGCCATCGGCCATCGACAATCGACCGCTCACCTGGGAGGAGTTCGCGGAGCGGATCGGGCAGGCGGTCTATCTGTCGGCCACACCGGGTCCGTACGAACTCGGCCAGGCCGGTGGTGAGGTCGTCGAGCAGGTGATCCGGCCGACGGGTCTGGTCGATCCACAGGTGGTGGTCAAGCCGACCAAGGGGCAGATCGATGATCTGGTCCACGAGATCCGGCTGCGGACCGAACGTGACGAGCGGGTGCTCGTCACCACGCTGACCAAGAAGATGGCCGAGGACCTCACCGACTACCTGCTCGGTCTCGGCGTCCGGGTGCGGTATCTGCACTCGGAAATCGATACGCTGCGCCGGGTCGAGCTGCTGCGACAGTTGCGGCTCGGTGAGTACGACGTGCTCGTCGGCATCAATCTGCTCCGCGAGGGCCTCGACCTGCCCGAGGTGTCGTTGGTCGCGATTCTGGACGCGGATAAGGAGGGCTTCCTGCGCAGCAGTACCAGCCTCATCCAGACCATCGGCCGCGCGGCGCGCAATGTCTCCGGTGAAGTGCACATGTACGCGGACAAGGTCACCGACTCGATGCGGCACGCCATCGACGAGACCGAACGCCGTCGGGCCAAGCAGGTCGCCTACAACGAGTCGATGGGCATCGACCCGCAGCCGCTGCGCAAGAAGATCGCCGACATTCTGGACCAGGTGTATCAGGAAGCCGACGACAGCGAGGTGGCCGTCGGCGGATCGGGCCGCAATGTCAGCCGCGGCCGCCGCGCCCAGGGCGAGCCGGGCCGGGCGGTGAGCGCGGGGGTGTACGAGGGGCGCGATGTCAAGTCGATGCCGCGGGCCGAATTGGCCGATCTGGTCAAGGAACTCACCGCACAGATGATGAATGCGGCGCGGGAGTTGCAGTTCGAGTTGGCCGGGCGGCTACGCGATGAGATCGCGGATCTGAAGAAGGAGCTGCGCGGAATGGATGCCGCGGGGTTGAGTTGAGCGGCGGCGTCTTTCGACGCCGCCTGGCTCGGGGTTGCTCAGCTCTGGGTGGCCATCCACTCGTTGACACGGCGCTCGGCCTCTTCACGGGAGACGTTCTCGACCTTGGTCAGCACCGCCCAGCGGTGGCCGAAGGGGTCGATCACCACGCCGAAGCGGTCGCCGGTGACGAAGGTCTGCGGCTCCTCCGCACTGCGGGCGCCGTTGTCGATGGCGCGCTTGATGACCGCGTCGACATCGGGGCAGTAGTGCACGATCGAGGTGTGCACCCATTCGCCATTGGGGGCCAGGACATTGTTGTCCGGAATGGGCATACCCAGTTGCAGGATCGAGTCGCCGATCTTCAGTTCGGCGTGGGCGGGCTGACCGTCGGGAAGATCGTTGCGGCTGATCACCTCGGCCTCGAAGACGTTGGTGTAGAACTCGATTGCCTTGTTTCCGTCCGGAACCGCCAGGAAGCAGGTGATGGAGTGATAGCCATCGGCAATGGGGTTCACGGTCTCGGTGTTCACGGTTTCGCTCATGCCGATAAGCCTGGTCGATCGCGACCGCATGGTCTTGTAAGAAAGCGACAGCCGTGACCGGGATCCACGACGAGCCGGTTTCGGTGCCCGCGCCCGACAGTGTGAAGGGCATTCTGCATCCGGACGAACAGGCCAGGCATCGGTCGCTGGTGCGCCTGTCCGCTGGGCCCGAGGTCGGCCGATTCGTCGAGTGGTACTGGTCGGTGCACTGGGATCTGACCGGCAGGCCACCGTATTACGCCGAGGTGCTGCCGTTCCCGTGCGTGAACGTCACCTTCGAACGCACCGAAACTCGAACCGGCGGTTTCGTCAACGGCGTCTGCACAACGAAGTACGTCCGCGAGCTCAGCGGTATGGGGGAGACCTTCGGCGCACGGTTCCGCGCGGGTGGTTTCGGCGCGTTCACCGGCCTGGACGTCGGTGCCTTCCGGGACACCGCGGTGCCGCTCACCGAGGTGCTGCCCGATGCCGAGGACCTGACCGGGCGCGTGCTCGCCGAACCTTCGGATCCCCAGCGCCGCACCATCATCGAGGACTTTCTGATCGGCCGACAGGCCGCGGCGGATCCCAACTATCGGCTGGTACTGCGCATCGTCGCGGCGATGGAACAGGATCTAGAACTGACCCGGGTCGATCAGGTCACCGACCGGTTCGATATCCCGATCCGCACATTGCAGCGGATGTTCCGGCGGTATATCGGGGCCGGACCGAAATGGGTGTTGCGCCGATATCGGCTGCAGGACGGCGCCGATCTGCTGGCGCGCGGTCGCACTCGAGATCTGGCCGCGCTGGCCACCGAGTTGGGCTATTTCGATCAGGCACATTTCTCGCGGGAGTTCACCGCCGAGGTCGGAATGGCTCCGCTGGAATATGCCAAGAATTCGCTACGCTCCCGTAATGAGGTGACATCGAAGGTCATCCCGAACAGAATGTAGTGGCAGGACCGATCGCATTCGACCAGTCGAATGCGAGGTCGGGAATCGGCCGCCGCATCAGCGAATGAGGAGTTGGCCATGGATGTCTTGGTCTTGATCGGGCGGGTGCTCTTCTCGGTGTTGTTCCTGAGTTCGGCGGTAGGGCATTTCACACAGACGGAGGCGATGACGGACTACGCCAAGAACCGGGGTCTGCCGCTGCCGCGGATGTCGGTACTGGCCGCGGGCGTGGTGTTCGCGCTCGGTGGCCTCAGTGTGCTGCTCGGCGTATGGGCCGACCTGGGGTCGCTGCTGCTGGCGGTCACGCTGCTGTCGACGACGTTGCTGATGCACCAGTTCTGGAAGGAGTCCGATCCGCAGGCGAAACAGGGCGAGATGATCCATTTCAATAAGGATCTCGCCCTCACCGGCGCTTCGCTGATGCTGTTCGCATTCTTCGCACATGTCGACGAACTCGGATTGACCATCACCGGCCCGCTTTTCACCTGTCTGTAGATTCGGCGCGGCCGGATCGGTGTCGAGCGCGCCTATATTGTGCGCGCATTCGGCTCGATTGCATTTATCGCGCGAACCGAGCCCAGCGCGGTAACTGTGGAACCGGATGGACGGTGTGTGGCCGGATGAGTGCGTTCCGCACGGTCCCCGGTCGGCCCACGTTTCCGCCGGATAGCGGCCATGTCCGGGATATGTGATGAATATCCCAGGGGTACAAGAACGTTCGCCGCGGGTTGTGATGGATCACAGCCCGCGGACCCGGAAATTAGATCCGCCCAGGTCGCAAAGGTCCCCCCGCATTCGCTGGCTCAACCTGTGTCGGTAAAGCCGGAACATCCGGGAGTGTGATGTGTTGCGATTTCTGCTATTTCCGGCCGATTTGCCGCTATGGTCGACCCCAGTCGCCGCGCTGGTGCCACGACTCCAGAGTGGCACCGTGGCAGGCACCCGACACCACAGTTGGAGGAAAGATGACCGCCTACCGGACCATTGTCGTCGGTACCGATGGCTCGGACTCGTCGTATGTCGCCGTCGATAAGGCCGCGGCCCTGGCCGGGGCCGCGGGTGCGACCCTGGTCGTGGCCTGCGCGTACTACCCGACCGACGATCGCGACGTCGCCGCGGCCGCTGATGTGCTCAAGGATGAGGCCTACCAGGTGCGCGGCTCCGCGCCAACCAACGAGATCCTGCGCACCGCCCGGGACCGGGCGGTCGCGGCGGGGGCCGAGGAGATCGTCGAGCGGGCGATCGTCGGTGAGCCCGTCGAGTCGCTGCTCGGGCTCGTCAAGGAGGTCGAGGCCGATCTGCTGGTCGTCGGCAACCGGGGGCTGAACACCCTGGCCGGACGGCTGCTGGGATCGGTGCCCTCGGATGTGGCGCGCAAGTCGCGTTCGGATGTGCTGATCGTGCACACCGTCAGGTAAGTGAGACCCGCTACGACAGCCGCACATTCCCGAGTGGTCGGGAATGTGCGGCTGTTGTTTTCGCGGTCGGGAACTCAGTCCAGTGCGCCGAGCACCGGCGGCAGCTCCGCGGTGTGCACCACGGCGAGTCGCTGGGTCGCTCGGGTCAGTGCCACATAGAGGTCGTTGAGCCCGCGCGGTGATTCGTCGAGAATGCCTTGGGGTTCGATCAGATAGACGGCGTCGAATTCCAGACCCTTGACCTCGTGCACCGTCAGCACCCGGACGGATTCGGCGGCCAGCTCGGTGAAATCCGCGGCCAACGCGTGCGGTGTGATGACCGCGGTGGTGCCGGGG
Organism: Nocardia sp. CA-119907; assembly: GCF_050955995.1. NCBI lineage: Bacteria > Bacillati > Actinomycetota > Actinomycetes > Mycobacteriales > Nocardiaceae > Nocardia > Nocardia sp. CA-119907. The sequence continues at coordinate 6,833,746 of NZ_CP192091.1, read as the reverse complement.
CCGGTCTCGGCCGCGACCAAATCCGCTACCGTGCTTCGCAATTCGCTCGGTTCGACGCCGTGTGCGCGCGGTTTCACACCTGTTTCGCGCACCGACCGCGGCACCGCCGCGGTCGGATCGATCGCGGCGAGCACGTCGGCGGCGACCGCCATGATCTCCGCGGGGGTGCGGTAGTTCACGGTCAACTCGGTGCGCTTCCACCGTTGCGCGACATAGGGTTCCAGCATTGCCCGCCAGGACGACGCGCCCGCCGGATCGCCGGTCTGGGCGACATCGCCGACCACCGTGACCCACCGGTTCGGAATCCGGCGCATCACCATCCGCCATGCCATCTCCGAAAGCTCTTGCGCCTCGTCGACGATCACGTGGCCGTAGGTCCAATTACGGTCGCCCGCAGCGCGTTCCGCGGTGGTCTGCCGGTTGCGCACATCCTGACGTTCGGCCAGCTGGCTGGCGTCGATCAGGTCGTAGGCCATCAAGATCTCCGGATCGAGTTCGTCCTCGAGATCCTGTGGGGCCGAACCGGTCAGGATGTCGAGCGCGTCCTGGGCCTCGGCCAGCTGCGCCCGCCAGCGGCGGCGGGCGCGTTCGCGTTCCTCGGTATCGTCGATGCCGAGCAGTTCGGCGAGTTCGTCGAGCAGCGGTGCGTCGGGTGCGCTGAATTCGCCGTTGTCCGAGCGCTCCAGCTCGGCCCGGTCCGCCGGATCCAGACTGCTCGCGGCGCGGTCGAGTCGCTTCGGATCGGCCAGCAGTTCGGCGAGCACGTCCTGCGGTGACAGGATCGGCCACAGTTTGCCGATGGTCGTCTGAATCTCCGGGTCGGCGCGCATTTCGTCCCGGATCTCGGCGAGATCGGTCCGGCTGAGCAGACTTTGGCCCCCGGATAGATCCGCGCCCATGGTCTGGGCCAGCTGTTCGGTGAGCGCGTCGATGACCGAGGAGGCGAAGATCGGGCGGGCCAGATTGTGCGGGCGCCGCGATGAGCGCGCCCGGCCGCGGGCCTTGGTGGCGATCTTGCGGTCGAGGGTCACCGGGTAGCCGTCGAAGCTCAGCCGGATCGGTTCGGCAGGCACCTCCTGACGGTCGCGCACCGCCTGTTTGAGTACCTCCAGCATGGCCAGCGAGCCCTTGATCTCCCCGGCGCGCAGCGAATCCTCGCGGGTCGCCTTAACCCCCGGATACAGATCGCCGATGGTGGACAGCAGCACGCCGGTCTCACCGAGTGAGGGCAGCACCTGGCCGATGTAGTCGAGGAAGGTGGCGTTCGGACCGATGATGAGCACGCCGCTCTTGGCCAGCTGCTGGCGGTAGGTGTAAAGCAGGTAGGCCGCGCGGTGCAGCGCGACGGCGGTCTTGCCGGTGCCGGGACCGCCCTGAACCACCAGCACGCTCTTGTGCTCGGAGCGAATGATCGCGTCCTGCTCGCTCTGGATGGTCTCGACAATGTCGTTCATATGGCCGGTGCGGGCGGCATTGAGCGCCGAGAGCAGCGCGCTCTCGCTGCCGACTCCGCCCTCGCCATCGCTCACCCCCGCGGTGCGGGCGGCCTCGAGGTCCAGGTATTCGTCGTTGATGGCCGTGACCCGCCGATTGCGGGATCGGATATGCCGACGCCGGATCACTCCGTCCGGGGCGGCGGTCGTCGCGAGATAGAACGGACGGGCAAGGGGCGCACGCCAATCCAGCAGCAGCGTCTCGTAGTCGTCCTTCTCGTCGAGGATGCCGAGGCGGCCGATATAGCGGTACTCGGCATCGGAGTCGCCGTCGAGGTCGATGCGGCCGAAACACAGGCCGTGTTCGGCGGCATCGTATTTGGCCAGATCCTCGGAGTAGAGCTGACTGAACGATTCGCGTTCGGTGCGGGCCTGCGGGGTGCCACCGGTTTCCAGCAGGACGGTGCGCAGCCGATTCGTGGCGTATTCGCGCATACCGTCGAGTCGTTCATAGAGCACGGACAGGTATGTCTGCTCCTGGTCGATCTCGCGGTTCCGCTCGGGTGCGCCGTCGGGTACGGCACGGTCCTGAGTGAGACGGTCGGGCAAACTGAACTCCTTGTCACCGCGATGAGCCGGGTGCACACGCAGACTACGTTGCCCGCGAACGCTCGGAAAACAGAGTTGTCGAGTCTACTGCTGGTTCGGCGTGCTCGCTGTAACCGCAGGTAGAGGGTCCGTGAGTGTGTTGTCGCAGACCGGAGTGAAGTGTTGGACGACGGGAAACGGATCGTAGAAGTGGTGCAGCAACTGCTTCCAGCGCTGGTATCCCGCGGACCCGCGGAAGCCATCGACATGATCGGCCAGCCGCTCCCACCCCACCAGCAGTAGATAGGTGTCGGGCGCCTCGACGCACCGCGACAGCGATAGCGACCGGAAGCCCGGCATACTCGCGATGATCGGCCTGGCCTCGGCGAATGCCGCCTCGAAGGCCGCCGACTGTTCGGGGCGCACGGGGAGCAGGGCGTGTTCGATGATCATGCAAAACCTTCAGGAAGCGTGGGTGTTATTGGGTCTGCGGCCCAGTGGATCGGTGCCTTCCCGGCGTCCGGTCGGCTTGGCCCGGTACATGGCCAGATCGGCGTCGTGCAGTACCGCCTCGGGTGTGCGGTTATCGCCCTCCTCGAGTTCGGTGACGCCGATCGAGGCGTTCACCTCGATCCGGTGCCCGCGGGCGATGATCGGTTCGGCCATGGTCGAGCGCAGGCGCCGCACCAGGGAGTCGATATCGACGCGCCGGGTCCGTCCGGCGAGCAGCACCAGGAACTCATCGCCGCCGAGCCGGCCGACCAGATCGGTGCTGCGCAACGCCCGCTGCAGCCGCTGCGCCACGATCTGCAATACGGTGTCGCCGATGGCGTGGCCGAGGGTGTCGTTGATCGCCTTGAAACCGTCCAGGTCGATGAACAGCACCGTCGATACCGGCAGATCCTCGCTGGTGGCCAGCGCATTGGCGAGCTGGGACAGGATCAGCGACCGGTTGGCCAGTCCGGTCAGCGAGTCGTGGGTGGCCTGGTACTCCAGTTGCCTTCGGCTGGCCCGGAATTCGGTGATATCGGCGAATGACGACACCGCCGGCGAATCCGGGTCGCCCGGATTGAGCAGGCGTGAGCTGCCCGAGAGCCAGCGGCGCTGTCCGTCCTGGCGGTCGACGCCGAAGATATATCCGGTGATCGTCTCACCGGTCGCCAGGGTCCGCGCGACGGGATGCCTGCTCGGCGGCAGTGGCTGGGCATTGGCGTCCAGCAGCACCATCGGCAGTTCGTCGATGGTGGCGCCGACGAGTTCGCGGCGGTCGTCGGTGCCGAAGATGCGCACGGCCGCGGGATTGGCCGATTCGATGCGGCCGTTCCGATCGATCACCACCACCCCCTCCTCCAACTGCGAGACGACGGTGGTGAAGTGCTGTTCGGCCCGGCGCTGGGCGGCCTCGGCGGCGCGCTGCGCGGTGAGATCGTGGATGACCACCTGATAGGCGAGATGGTCGTGCCATGCGGTGAGTACCGACACCGACTCGACCGGGACGGTCTCGCCGTCGACCCGGACCAGCTCCATTTCGGTGGGCTCGGTGGCGGCCCCCGCAGTGGTCAGGTCACTGGTGCGGTCCAGCAGGCCGGGCACCGAATCGGGATGGACGAAACGGGTCAGCGGCTGGCCGATCACCTGGTCGGCGCTGTCGGCGGCCAGCATGCGCACGGTGGCTTGGTTGGCGTAGACGACGGTGCCGCGCTCGTGCACCACGATCCCGTCCGGGGTGTGTTCGACCAGGGATCGGTAGCGCTGCGCGAGCTGCTCGGCCTCGATACCGACGTCGGCCGCCTTGTCCTGATCCACTCGAACCCCCGATCGTCGACCCGGTTATGGCCATTGGAACATGGGATTATTCTGGTCTCGACGTCTCCAAGATCACATCGTCCACGCTATTGCTTCGATCACAGTTCGGGCACTTCATCGGGCGCTATCCATGATCATTACAAAGCCCGGATCTGCGCACATTTCCGAGCCGAACGTCGGTCGGCTCGGGGAGGTCCGTGGCGGAACGATGCCGTGCCGGGTACCAACTCGAAGCGCGAAGAGCACCATCACGATCATATGACGATCGCCGGAATCGGTGCCGTTACCGGGGACGGCTGGGGACGGGAGACGCTGTGGCACGGGTGGCTGAGCGGTAAGTCCACGGCCACGCTCCAGCCCGGCTACCGCACGGGCCGCCGATCTCGGTGTTGCCGGACGGTCCGACGCCGTTCGCGGGCGGGATCACGGTGAAGCTATCGCTCGGCATGGGCGGGAACCATTCGACGGTGGTGCTCGGCGCTGTCGACTGAGCCTCGCCGATGCTCAGGGCAGGGGGACCGACCAGCACAACCTCGTCCCGGGCATGCCGTCCGGTTCGTGCATACCGGCCACCACCGGTCCGATGGTGAAATGACCGTCCGATTTCTCGGCCCGCTGCTCCAAATTCCGCAATCCGCTGCGGATCACGTGATTCGGGATGCCCCAGCCGTCATCGGTGACGACGATGGTCAGGTCATCGGCCACGCTGATCTCCACCGTGACGGTCGCCGCGCCGGAATGCCGCACCGCATTGCTCACCGCCTCGCGCACCACCGCCTCCGCGTGATCGGCCAGTTCGGCCTCGAGCACCGACAGCGGACCGGTCACCTGCACAGTGGCCCGCAGCGGAGCGTCGGCGGACTGCTGGCGCACCGCGTCCTCGATCCGCTGCTGTAGCCGGATGCTGCTGCCATTGCCGCCGTGCAGATCGAAGATCGAGGTGCGGATCTCCTGGACCACCTCCTGCAGATCACTGATGACCGTCGAAAGGTGTTGGCGTACTTCGGGAACCTCGGCTCGCGGCACCACGCCCTGCAATGTCAGTCCGATGGCGAACAGCCGCTGGATCACATGGTCGTGCAGGTCGCGGGCGATGCGGTCGCGGTCGGCGATGATATCGAGTTCGCGCATCCGCCGCTGAGTTTCGGCCAGCTGCATGGCGAGTGCGGCCTGATCGGTGAAGGCGTTGGTCAGCTCGACCAGTTCATCGGTATAGGGCGGCGAGCCGATCGGACGGACGGTGACCAGCGTGCCGAGGGTGGCGTCGGGGGTGCACAGCGGCAGGATCAGCGCGGGCCCGACATCGTCGAGCGGTACGCCGAGATCGATCAGCGCGGCATCGTCGAAGCGCAGCGGCGTGCGGCGGGTGAATGCCTCGCCGAGTGCGGTGCCCTCGGCGTCCACGGTCAGCCCGTCGAATCCGCTACCCGGACCGGACCATTGGGTAATGACCAGTTCGGATACCGCGGCGGGCTGCGGTTGTGGGGCCGCCGTGCTGGCGAGGAACGATTGGTGCGATCCGGTGAGGGCGCGCGCGTGATCGACCACATGCGCGAGCACCAGATCGGGTTCGCTGCCCGCGAGGAATTCGGTAGCGATATCGCGAGTGGCCTCGATCCAGGCCTGTCTGGTGCGCGCCGATTCATAGAGCCTGGCATTGTCGACCGCGATGCCGGCAGCGGCCGCAAGCGCCTGTACGAGCACATCGTCGTCCTCGGTGAAGGGCTGGCCATTGGCCTTCTCGGTCAGATAGAGGCTGCCGAACACCTCGTCGCGGATGCACACGGGTACCCCGAGGAAGGTGTGCATCGGCGGGTGGTGCGCCGGAAAGCCGACCGATGCCGGATGCTTCGACAGTTCGTCCAGGCGCAGCGGTTTGGGTTGGGAGAACACCTCGCCGAGTACGCCGTGTCCGGCGGGCAGTCGGCCGATGGCTGCCCTGGTCTTATGGTCCATGCCCTCATCGAGGAACTGCGTGACCTGCTGTTCGTGGCCGCGCACGGCCAGCGCGCCGTAGCGCGCGTCGACCAGGCTGGTCGCGGTGTGCACGATGGCGCGCAGAGTTTCGTCGAGATCCAGGCCCGAGGTGACGGTCAGCATCGCCTCGACCAGGCCGTCCATCCGGTCGCGTGAATCGATGATCAGCTCGACGCGTTCCTTGACCTCGGACAGGAGCTCCCGGAGCCGCAGTTGCGAGAGCGTGTCGCGTACCGAATAGGGGCCGCTAACCAGCTCTTCGGTCATATCGGCATCCTGTTCTGGTGTGCGCGCAACAGCGCGTAGGCCAGTCTAGTTGGCCGATCGGGGACTTTCGGCCCTGTTCGCGACCTCGTAGCGGTGATGGCATGGTCGGACCGGGAATAGAAAGTAGGGCTGTCCTATGAATTCGCCGTTGCGTTCGTCGGAGCTGTGGGCAACCGCCGCCGATCCCGAATTGGCCGTGACCACCCGGGGCGCGGTGCCGCCCGCGGATGTGACCAGGGCCGTGCGGGGGATCGGTCGTGTGCTGCGCCGGCATCACCTCGACGCGGCGGCGCGGGTGCGGGTGACCGCACCGGTGGATGCGGACGAACCGACGTTGGTACAGGCCAACATTCGCATTCACGACACCCCGACCCGGGTGCAGGTCACCGGGCCACGCGGCTTCGCGGTGACCTTCGCCGTGGAACGGCTGGACCGCCAGATCGCCCGGCTGGCAACCAAACAGTCACGCGAGTGGCCCGATCCGGCGCGCCCGCCCCTGGCCAGGGTCACCGAGCCGCGCCCGATCGCGCGGAGGAAGCACTGTGCGTTGCTGACCGGTACACCCGCCGAGGCGACCGCGGTGCTGAATGCGATGGATTACGACGCGTACCTGTTCATTGATGCCGAGACCGGCGAGGACGCCGTGGTGTCCTGGGCGGATTCACTGGGCATCCGGATGGCCAGGCAGCGCACCACCACCGCGCCGGAGGCCGCGGTGGACCGGCCGCTGACGGCGAATTCGCTGTCGGTGCTCATGGATGCGCAGCCCGCGCCGACGCTGATCGAGGAGGTGGCGGTGACCAGGCTATGCCGCAAGGGCCTGCCGTTCCTGTTCTTCACCGACGCCGATACCGGTCGCGGCAGGCTGCTGTATCGCCGCTACGACGGGGATCTCACGATCGTCGTTCCCGTCGACTAACCCTCGCGCAGTTTGGAGGCCAGCACCGCGGCCTGGGTGCGCCGTTCCATGCCGAGTTTTGCGAGCAAGCGGGATACGTAATTCTTGACGGTCTTCTCCGCCAAGAACATTCGCGCCGCGATCTGCCGATTGGTCAATCCCTCGCCGAGCAATGCGAGCAGTCGGCGTTCTTGTTCGGTGAGTCCGGCTAGTGGTCCGTCGTTTTCGGTGCTGCTGCGCAGCCGCGCTTTGAGCGCGCTTGCCGCGCGGTTATCCAAGAGCGAACGACCGGTGCCGACCTCCTTGATGGCCGCCGCCAATTCCATGCCCTTGATGTTCTTCACGACATAGCCGCTCGCGCCCGCCAGGATCGCGTCCAACATGGCGTGCTCATCGGTGTAGGACGTCAGAATGAGGCAATGCAAACCGTCGATTTCGGCGAGCAGATCGCGGCACAGTTCGATGCCGTTGCCGTCGGGTAGCCGGACGTCGAGTACGGCGACATCGGGTTGCAGGGCGTGAATGCCCGTCATGGCGGTGGCGACGTCGCCCGCCTGGCCGATCACGGTGAGCTCCGGATCGCTCTCCAGCAGGTCGACGAGGCCGCGTCGGACGATCTCGTGGTCGTCGACGAGGAACACTGTGATCACGCGACCTCCCATGCGCGGCAGGGGATCTCGCGCCCCTGATCGTCTCACTCCGACAAGGTATCTCGTCGCGGCGCACACCGGTATGTCGGAGCCGACAATTTCGAGTAAATGACGACTCTAATTTACCGGCGCGAGTTACGAACCTACGGCAGAAACCGACCACGCGAAAGGCTTCGTATGAATCGGGGTTCCAGGTATGCTATGGCCGAAAGTCATTCAAAGAGGGCTTTGGCAGCGTGGCCTGGAGGGCCCCATGCACAGTTATCTCGAACAATGACATATTCAGCGCCGCTGGATTTCGGCACTATTTTCGGTCCGCCGCAGAGCTGTCCCGATTGCGGTTCAGATGCCATCGGCATCTTGGACGACCTTCGGGATACCCTGTTCCGCTGCCGCACTTGCGGTGTGCAATGGCGGCTCGCGCACGGTCGCACCATTCTGGAGGCCTCGGCCTTCGATGCGCAGCCGGTGCCCGAAGAATGGACGTGCCCATGAGAATGGGGCTGATCGTGCCGCCGTGAGTGCCGGCACCGCCGCCCGCCCTGGGCGGCAGCCGAGCGGTGGTCGGCAATCTCGCATCGGGGCTGGCCATGCGTCGGATGAACGCGGAGAAGGGCGTGCACCGTCCGGTCGAGGTGGCCCGGCTCCCGCGGCGAAAACTGGTGATGATCACCGAGTTCCGCGAATCCGAGCAGTGGCGCTATTACACTGAGCGGGTGCGTCCACTGATGGGCCCCGACGATCCGGAACCGCGCGGTGAGCGGACGAGCCGGGCCATGCCGCCCCCGCCGGTCGCTTGACGAGCCCGTGGGGTGACGGTGTCGACCCGGGCGCGCCACGGGCGGTCGCCGGGGTGACGCTGGTCGAGGGATCGACGTTCTGCATCAGTGAAGACGGCGGTGTCATCAGCCCGAATCGTCCCGAGGGGCTGTTCGTTCGCGATACCAGGGTGCTGTCGCGATGGCGGCTGACCGTCGACGGATTGCCCCCGCAGCCGCTCACCGTCCAGCACGCCGAGCCCTACAGTGCGACGCTGCTGGCCAGAACCCCGCCGCGGCCCGGGCGCGCCGACAGCACCGCGCTGGTGAGTATCGCGCGGCATGTCGGCGACGGTATGCGTGAGGACCTGACGGTGCGCAATCTGTCCGGTGCGGCGATCAGCTGTGTGGTGGCGCTCGAACTCGACGCCGATTTCGCGGATCTTTTCGAGGTGAAGGAGGGGCGGGTCGGCGACACCATTGTGGTCACCAAGAGCAAGGCGATGGCGGGCGCGCTCGAGATCAGTCGGACCGATCTGGCCCTGGCGGTGACGGTGACCGCCGCGGGGGCGACCGTGACCGATCGCGAATTGCGGTGGGAGGTGGATCTGCCGGGGCGCGGTGATTGGACGGCGTGCATTCAGTACCAGCCGACGCTGGGATCGGTCGTGACGCCCCGACATGTGTGCGGAAAGTCGGTATCGCACAGCGCGCCAGCGCGGCGGATGCGGGAATGGTACGAGAACTCGCCGCTGGTCCGGACCGGGGACGAGACGTTGGCCGCGGTATTGCGCCGTGCTGTCGTCGATCTCGGTGCGCTGCGCATCTTCGATCCGGGGCATCCGGAGCGGGCGGTGGTCGCGGCCGGTGCGCCGTGGTTCATGGCGCTGTTCGGGCGGGACTCGTTGCTCACCTCCTGGATGGTGTTGCCGCTGGATCGGCGGCTGGCGGTCGGCACGCTGCAGAGCCTGGCCGGCTTGCAGGGCAGTGAGATTCGCGAGGTGACCGAGGAACAGCCGGGTCGGATTCCGCACGAGGTGCGATTCGGTCGGGCGGCGACGCTGCTGCTCGGCGGTGACACCGTGTACTACGGAACCGCCGACGCCACACCGCTGTTCGTGATGCTGCTCGGTGAGCTGCACCGATGGGGACTGGATGCCGAAACCCGGGATGAGCTGCTGCCGCATGCGGATCGGGCACTGGAATGGATCGAGCGCTTCGGTGATGTGGACGGCGACGGATTCGTCGAGTACGAGCGCGCGGCCGAGCACGGGTTGGCGAACCAGGGCTGGAAGGACTCCTGGGACGGGGTGAATTTCGCCGACGGCCGATTGCCCGAGGCACCCATCGCGCTGGCCGAGGTCCAGGGGTATGTGTACGCGGCGTATCTGGCGCGGGCGGCGCTGGCGGTCGATATGGGCGATCACGCGATCGCGGACCGGTTCCGTACCAAGGCGGCCACCTTGAAAGCCGCGTTCAATGCCGCGTTCTGGCTGCCCGAGCGTGGTTGGTTCGCCATCGGTCTGGATCGGGACAAGCGGCCGATCGACGCGCTGACCTCGAATATCGGGCACTGCCTGTGGACCGGGATCATCGATGAGGACAAGGCGGGCCGGGTCGCGGACCATCTGCTGTCGCCGCAGATGTTCAGCGGGTTCGGCATCCGCACACTGTCCACCGACATGGGCGCTTACAACCCGGTCAGCTACCACAACGGCTCGGTGTGGCCGCACGACAACGCCATCTGCGCCGCCGGGCTGATGCGCTACGGCTACACCGAACACGCCAACCGCGTGATCGACGGCGTGCTCGACGCGTCGACCCGATTCGGCTATCGGCTGCCCGAACTGTTCAGCGGTTTCGATCGCGCGGAATTCGACGCACCGGTGCCGTATCCGACCTCGTGCTCGCCGCAGGCGTGGGCGTCCGCGGCGCCGCTGCTGTTCATGCGGAGCATGTTGCGACTCGAACCCGGCAGCGGGTCGGCCTCGGTCGCGCCCGCGGTGCCGGACCGGTATCTGCCGCTGCGGGTGAGCGGGGTGCGGGTGGGGGCGGATGTGCTGACGGTCACCGTGGACAATGGGGGTTGGCAACTGAGTGGGTTGTCCGGAAAATTGCGTCGATCGGATACCTGACCTGGGCGGATGTCCGGTGTGCGCGGCGCGCGGGGAAACTTGTCGGTGGGTCGGCCTAGCATGGCGCTGGGGGTATCACGTCTGTTGGACCGACACGATCGAGAAGGGACCACCTGGTGGCGGAACGCCTCACTGTGCGCGGAGCTCGGGAGCACAACCTCAAGGGGATCGACCTCGATCTGCCCCGCGACAGTCTCATCGTGTTCACCGGTCTATCCGGTTCGGGCAAGTCCAGCCTCGCCTTCGACACGATCTTCGCCGAGGGACAGCGCCGCTATGTCGAATCGCTCTCGGCCTACGCCCGCCAGTTCCTCGGGCAGATGGACAAGCCGGATGTCGACTTCATCGAGGGCCTCTCGCCCGCGGTCTCGATCGATCAGAAGTCGACCAATCGCAACCCCCGCTCCACCGTCGGCACCATCACCGAGGTCTACGACTACCTGCGTCTGCTCTACGCCCGCGCCGGCACCCCGCACTGCCCGGTCTGCGGTGAGCTCATCGCCAAGCAGACCCCGCAGCAGATCGTGGACCAGGTGCTCGCCATGGAGGAGGGCATCAAATTCCAGGTGCTCGCGCCGGTGGTGCGCACGCGCAAGGGTGAATTCGTCGATCTCTTCGATCAGCTGAACACCCAGGGTTACTCGCGAGTCCGGGTCGACGGCGTGGTGTATCCGCTGACCGATCCGCCGAAGCTGAAGAAGCAGGAGAAGCACGACGTCGAGGTCGTGGTGGACCGGCTCCAGGTGAAGCCGAGTTCCAAACAGCGTCTGACCGATTCGATCGAGACCGCGCTGCGGTTGGCCGACGGCATCGTGGTGCTGGACTTCGTCGACCGCGACGAGCACGCGCACGATCGTGAGCGCCGCTTCTCCGAACGGCTGGCCTGCCCCAATGGGCACCCACTCGATATCGAGGATCTCGAACCGCGCTCGTTCTCGTTCAACTCGCCCTATGGCGCGTGCCCGGACTGCACGGGTCTCGGTATCCGCAAAGAGGTCGACCCGGATCTGGTGGTGCCCGATCCCGAGCTGAGTCTGGCCGATGGCGCGATCGCGCCGTGGTCGCGCGGGCAGACCGCCGAATACTTCACCAGGCTGCTGTCGGGTCTGGCCGAATCCATTGGCTTCTCCATGGATACGCCGTGGCAGGACCTGCCGCTGAAGGCGCGCAAGGCGGTGTTGGAGGGCAGCTCCGATCAGGTGCACGTCTCCTATACCAATCGATACGGCCGGAAGCGTTCGTACTACGCCGATTTCGAGGGTGTGATGCCGTTCCTGCAGCGGCGCATGGAGAACACCGAATCCGAGCAGATGAAAGAGCATTACGACGGGTATATGCGCGATGTGCCGTGCCCGGTCTGCAACGGTGCTCGGCTGCGGCCGGAGATTCTGGCCGTCACCATCGCCTCGGGTGGTGAGCAGAAGTCCATCGCCGATGTGAGCGAGTTGTCGATCGGTGAATGCTCGGCATTCCTGAACGCGCTGACCCTGGGGGAGCGGGAGACCGCCATCGCCGGCCAGGTGCTCAAGGAAGTGCAGGCGCGGCTCGGCTTCCTGCTCGATGTCGGCCTGGAGTATTTGAGCCTGTCGCGGGCGGCGGCGACGCTGTCCGGTGGTGAGGCGCAGCGCATCCGGTTGGCGACCCAGATCGGGTCCGGACTGGTCGGGGTGCTGTATGTGCTGGACGAACCGTCCATCGGTCTGCATCAGCGGGATAACCGTCGGCTCATCGAAACCCTTACTCGGCTGCGGAATCTCGGCAATACGCTGATCGTGGTCGAACACGATGAGGACACCATCCGGGCCTCGGACTGGGTGGTCGATATCGGTCCGTTGGCCGGTGAGCACGGCGGTCAGGTGGTACACAGCGGTCCATATCAGGAACTGCTGACCGATGCGAATTCGCTTACCGGCGCTTATCTTTCGGGCCGCGAGCGGATCGAGGTGCCGATGGTGCGGCGGCCGGTCAGCAAGAAGCGGCAGCTCACCGTCGTCGGGGCGAACGAGCACAACCTGCGCGGTATCGACGTGAGCTTCCCGCTCGGCGTGCTCACCGCGGTCACCGGTGTTTCGGGTTCGGGTAAGTCCACACTGGTCAACGACATCTTGGCGACCGTGCTGGCGAACAAGCTCAACGGTGCGCGGCAGGTGCCGGGTCGGCATATGCGGATCAATGGGCTCGATCATCTGGACAAGCTGGTGCAGGTGGATCAGTCCCCGATCGGACGCACGCCGCGCTCGAATCCGGCCACCTACACCGGTGTGTTCGACAAGATCCGAACCTTGTTCGCGGCGACCACCGAGGCCAAGGTGCGCGGCTACCAGCCCGGCCGGTTCTCCTTCAATGTCAAGGGCGGCCGCTGCGAAGCATGTTCGGGCGATGGCACGTTGAAGATCGAGATGAACTTCCTGCCCGATGTGTATGTGCCGTGCGAGGTGTGCCACGGCGCCCGGTACAACCGGGAAACCCTGGAGGTGCACTACAAGGGCAAGACCATCGCCGAGGTGCTGGATATGTCGATCGAGGAGGCGGCGGAATTCTTCGAGCCGGTCACCTCGATCCACCGGTACCTCAAGACACTGGTCGACGTCGGTTTGGGCTATGTCCGCCTGGGCCAGAGCGCACCGACACTGTCCGGCGGTGAAGCGCAGCGCGTGAAATTGGCGGCCGAACTGCAGAAACGCTCGACCGGCCGAACCGTCTACATCCTCGACGAGCCGACCACCGGTCTGCACTTCGAGGACATCCGAAAGCTGCTGCTGGTCATCAATGGACTGGTGGACAAGGGCAATACGGTCATCGTCATCGAACACAACCTGGACATCATCAAGACTTCCGACTGGGTGATCGATATGGGCCCCGAGGGCGGTTCCGGCGGTGGCACGGTCGTGGCCGAGGGTGCTCCGGAAGATGTTGCGGTGGTTGGCGGCAGCTACACCGGTCAGTTCCTGAAGGAGGTGCTGGCGCTCCCCGCCGCGACCGCGCCGAAGGCGCCCGCCAAAAAGGCGGCGAAGAAGGCTCCGGCCAAGAAGCCCGCTGCCAAAGCGGGGGCGGACACCTCCTCGACCGCGAAGGCAACGGCGACCAAGATCCCAGCACCCAATGCGGCGGCCGCGAAGCGCGCCTCCCGAAAAGCCGCTGCGCTGCGCTGATCTCGGCTACACACCCCGTGTCGCACCGTCACATCCTGACGGTGCGACAACGAATGTGTCGGTATACCCAATGAGCTGGGGCCGTGCGGTCGTGTGGCTCGCCCGTCGAGCCGCGTCGATTGGTGGTCGCATCGACTGTGTTCCGATCCGCGACGATCACCGGGTGCAGGACCCCGCGACAGGTTGGGTGGATGCTCCGGAAGCTGCCGCGCTGTGTCAGCCGATGAAGGTCTCGGGGCCGAGGCGGCCCCATGCCACGAACACGGCCAGGGCGAGATAGGCCAGATTTACCGCTACCAGCATGGGTTCGCCGTGGCGGAAATGGGTGATCATCGCGCCGACCATCAGTGCTATCCAGCAGATGGCGGTCACCGGCACCATCACCGGTGCGATATCGAGCACGGCGGGCAGGATCAGACCGGCCGCGGCCAGGATCTCGAGGGCCCCGAGAGTTTTGACGAAGCCAGCGCTGATCTCGCCGGTCCATGCCCCGCCGGGGGCGGTGGCCAGCTTCTCCCTGGGCACAAACGTTTTGGTGATGCCGCCCATCAGGGCGACCGTGGCCAGCAGTCCGGCGCAGATCCACAAGGCGAGGTTCATGGGCTTTCTCCTTTATGAGCGGTTCGCCCAGAAGACGCCGGTGCCGCGATCCTTGTGACAGCGCAGATTTATGACGTGCACCACATGCAGGACGTTCGCGGCGCAACCACCCGACCCGTGATCTGGTTGCAATCTGCCATCGGGTGACCTACTGTCGGTGCTGCCGATTGCAAAACGCAAGCAGATTGCGGAGGCTGCCCATGGTCGACACGGAGCCGCAGGTAGCGAGTGGAAAAGTGTTGTGGCACTTCACGATGTCGCTGGACGGTTTCGTGGCGGGGCCGAACCGTTCGATGGACTGGATGACCGGATTCTCGGTCCGTCCAGGGCTGGTCGAGGAGTACGTCGAGACCACCGGTGCCGTGCTCGGGGGTCGAGACGGTTGGGATGCCGCGGGCGAGTTCCGCCCGTACGGCGGCGCCTGGCACGGACCGATTTTCGTGCTGACCCATCACCCCGAGGACGCGACGCCCGCCGACGGTGTCACCTTCCTCAACTGTGACCCCGCCGAGGCGGTGCGGATCGGGCTGGCGGCCGCAGGCGGCAAGAACCTCGAAGTGTTGTCGCCGACCATCGGCCGTCAGCTCCTCGGGTTGGGGCTGATCGACGAGATCGACCTCCACCTAGCGCCGATCCTGCTCGGCGAGGGCATCCGGCTGTACGAGAATCCCGGCGGTGTGCCGATCCGCCTCCATCATGTCGATGCAGGCGATCCCGTCTCGGCCGTCAACGTCCGATATCGACCGAGCGCAACCTGACGCCTCAGCGGTTCGCGACCGTATGGATCAGTTCGGCGAGCTCCTTGTACCGGGACCACATCGGCCAGTGGCCGGTGGGGAGATCCAGGTATTCGGCGTCGATCTTGGTCAACTCGGCGAACATCGGTTCCTGGCCAGCGTCGCGGAGTTTCTTGACCAGGTCGGCGGTGATGCTGTTGCAGATGACCGTGGTCGGGATGGCCTGGCGCGCAGGTGAATCGCTCAGTCGCAAGGGAGCGGCGGCGACACCGGCGGGTTCGGAGACGGCGCGCTCGCGGAAGCGGGCCAGGGACGCCTCGTCCAGTCCGGTGAGGCTATTGCCCTCGGCCTCCAACCGACCCCAATCCGGCAGTGCGAGTTCGCGAATCGACTCGTCCAGGGCGGAGTTGAGGATGAACCCATTGGGGAGCGGAGCGGCGTCGACATAGATACCGCGGCTGAAGCGTTCCGGGGCGGTATCGGTCGCGAGATAGGCGGCCGCCGCGCCGCCCGAGTGCGCGACGACCACCACCGCTTCATCCGGGGCGATGGCCTCGAGAATGGCCTGTGCCTGCATCTCCAGGGTGGCGTCGAGCCGGTCGTCGTCGTCCGGATCGAGTCCGGGCAGGGTCAGCGCCAGCACATCGTCACCCCGGCCGCGCAGATCATTCGCGACGTCGTCCCATGCCCACGCGCCGAGCCAGAATCCGGGAATCAGAAGTATCCGTGCCATCGCGTGAGCATCGCATGCCGAACCTCCGAAAACACAATTTCCCAGCAGGTTGTCCGGTTATCGAGATATATACGCGTACAGTGCCTTTCATCGTTCATGATGTGAACTGAATCGGCCGGCGAGATTGTTCCGTGATACGGATTCGGCTCAGGCGGTCAGGGGCGCGCCGAACCAGCGCGTCAGTGCGCTCATGAGCCGATCGGCATCGGGTTGTCCGGCCGTGCTGGCCGCCCACGCGATATACCCGTCCGGTCGAATGAGCAGGGCGTCGGCGGGGGCGTCGGGACTGGTCGCGACCACCGTGTCGACTCGATCGCGCCAGGGTCCGGCGAGATCGGCGAAGCCGGTGTCGTCGGCGAGCACGAGCAGCACCGGTCGTGCTTCGTGCAGGAGGTCGGCGACGCGCGCGGGTCGTCCTTCGATTTCGATGGACAGTTCGGGGACCAGATGTCCGGCCAGCGGGTGCGGGTCGCCGATGTCGTAGTGGACATCCGATCCGGCGAGCAGGTTTGCGATATGTGCGGTGGTGGACGGGATTTCGAGCAGTTCGGTGAAGAGTCTGCGCATGGCGGTGACCTGGGGGCCGGGGGCCATCAGGGCGAGTTGCGACAGCGAGTGCATCATGACGCGCTCGCCGACGGGATAGCGCTCGGACTGGTAGGTGTCGAGCAATCCGGTCGGCGCCCAGCCGTTCACATGTGCGGCGAGCTTCCAGCCGAGATTGGCCGCGTCCTGCAATCCCAGGTTGAGGCCGGGTCCGCCCATGGCGGAATGCACATGCGCGGCATCGCCGACGAGGAAGACGGCGCCGTCGCGATAGCGTTCGGCCTGTCGGGTGTTCTGGCCGATGATCCGGCGCAGCGCATGCGGGCCCGGACCGTGCGGCGGCTGGAGCGGCACATCGACGCCGAGCACCCGCCGCACGCTCTCGCCCAGCTCCGCCACCGTCATCGGCACCTCCTCCGGCACGGGTTCGGTATCGAATTCGATGGTGGCCACGATCGGTCGGCCGGGTTCGAGCTCGGCGAAGACGAAGCCGCCGCGCTCGAAGCGATTGTGTCCGAACGGAAGTCGCCCGAAGCCCGGAATCTCGACGCCGCCGTCGGCGGTGCGCAGCTGCTCGGGCAGGCTGACATGCGCCATCCGAGTGGTCGAGCCCTCGAATGTGCTTCCGGGAAAGTCGATTCCAGCATGCTTGCGGACCACGCTCTTGCCGCCGTCCGCCCCGATCAGGAAGATCGTGTCGATCTCGTAGTCGCCGTCGGGACCGGTCGCCGACACCGTGACGCCACCATCGTGTCGCGCCAGGTCGGTCAGCTCATGCCCCCACCGGATCTCCACGCCCAGTTCCAGCGCTCGCTTCTCCAACAGGCGCACCAACTTCGGCTGGGGGAGCAGCAGCATGTACATCGGATTTTCGCGCAGTTGCGCGAACGACATCGGAATGCCGCTGAAACCGTAGCCCGGCAGCGCACGGGGCGCACCGGGCTCGCCGCCGAATTCGTGATACAGGCCGCGCATATCGAGCAGCCGAATCACCTGGCCGACAAGGCCGTTCGCTTTCGGCTCGGCGCTCGGTTCCGCGAGTCTTTCCAGCACTATCGGATGAACTCCGGCCAGTGCGAGTTCGCACGCGAGCATGAGACCGTTCGGTCCGGCGCCGGAAATGATGACGCTGACAGAGTTTTCGGGCATGGCGAATAGACCCCTTTATTTCATTGTGTGATCGGTGGAGTTCAGTCGGTCGTGGGCGCCGGAAGTCCGGCGGCCACATCATTGATGGCCTGCCGCAGCAGTGTGGTGATCAGCACCGGCGGATTCGCGTGGACATAGGTTTCGGTCGTGGCCTGATAGACGGCGCCGAGCACCCCGGCGACCAGGCGCGGGTACATGTCCCGCACCGGATCGGTGCCGGTACGTTCGGCGATCGCTTCGACCCAGTCGTCGAATACGCCCTTGGACAACGCGACTCGCGTCTCCGGGGCGTCCAGCAACTCGCGGATCACCGCGAGTTGTTCCGGCCGCGGCGGTGCGAGTCCGGCGCCATCGGCCTCCAGCGGTTCGACGATGGCCGCGCGGATCGAGGTCCACAGCGGTTCATCGGCGGGCCGCCCGCGGAGTATCGCGAGGCTGCGCCTGACCCGCTCGACCTGCCGGTAGACCAGCGCCTCGTGCTTGCCGGTGAAGTAGTTGTTGAAAGTCCGCACGGATACGCCTGCGCGGGCGGCGATGTCGTCTCTGGTGATATTCCCGAGGCCGCGGGCGAACGCCAGCTCCAGCGCGGCATCGCTCAACGCCAGGCGCGTATCGCGTTTCTTACGTTCACGAAGACCGAGCTGTTCGTCCGACATGACACAAGCCTAGGCGGAATTGTGCCCGACGGGCAATGTTTCCCGTCGGGCAATTTTTTTGAGGGGTTGGGGATCAGTGGACCGGACCGGTGTACTTCTCGCCCGGCCCCTTGCCGGGCTCGTCGGGATGTGCCGAGGCCTCACGGAAGGCGAGTTGCAGCGACTTCAGACCGTCACGGTAGGGACCGGCGTGCGGCCCGAAGTATTCGATCGACGAGGTGACCAGTCCGGCGAGTGCGGTGATCAGGCGACGCGCCTCGTCCAGATCGCGGCGTGGACTGTTGTCCGGATCCTCGTCGGCGAGCCCGAGCTTCTCCGCCGCCGCGCTCATCAACATCATCGCGGCGCGGCTGATGATCTCGACCGCCGGGATATCGGCCAGCTCGCGGACGTCGGTCGCGTCGGATACTGCCTCGTCACTCATGTGCACGAGGATGGCATCGTGGTGGGCGGGCGCGCTCGGCGGGGCGGGGCGATTCGGCGATAGCGAGCGGGAATGTTAGACTTTCCGCTGACGACCGCCCCGGGCTTGCTCGGGGCTGATAAGTGGAGCCCGACTCCCACCGTTGCCGGCGAGCGATCGTACAGGTTAAACGGTCCGGTCATCCGCCCTTCCGAGGGCGGTTTTCTTGTGCGGAGGGTCCTCGTTGGGGATCGTCACGGACAAGGTCGACGCGAGCATGCTCGTGGTCGAAGGCCGGTCGACTCGGGCCCCGAGGCGGAATACCGCACCGGGGCTTTTGTGTTGAAAAGGGGTTGCCGTTATTGCGTGCGGTCGTCGGACGACACCGCTTGACCTAGGAGGCCCCATCAGCACTGAGACCCGCATCAACGATCGCATCCGCGTTCCCGAGGTCCGACTCATCGGACCGGGTGGTGAACAGGTTGGGATCGTGCGTGTTGAAGATGCACTACGCGTCGCCCTCGAGGCGGACCTCGACCTTGTCGAGGTTGCGCCGGATGCCCGTCCACCGGTCTGCAAGATCATGGACTACGGCAAGTTCAAGTACGAGACGGCGCAGAAGGCGCGCGAGTCTCGCAAGAACCAGGTGCAGACCGTGATCAAGGAGCAGAAGCTCCGTCCCAAGATCGACGACCACGACTACGAGACCAAGAAGCGCAACGTCGTTCGCTTCCTCGAGGCGGGCTCCAAGGTCAAGGTGACGATCATGTTCCGCGGTCGTGAGCAGTCGCGCCCCGAGTTGGGCTTCCGACTGCTGCAGCGTCTGGCCTCCGACGTCGCCGAGTTGGGTTTCGTCGAGACCTCCGCCAAGCAGGACGGTCGCAATATGACCATGGTCCTCGCGCCCCACAAGGGTGCGAAGACGCGGGTGAAGGCGCAGGAGGATTCGCGGGCACCGCGTCCCGCCGCCACCGAGGCTCCGGCCGCTCCCGCACCGGCTGCGGACGCGCCGGCAGCCGAGCAGGCCGCGTCGGCCGACCCGCAGTAATACCGATCAGAAACCGGTGGTCCGCGAGGACCACCGGTACGAGACAGATAGAGGAATCCATGCCGAAGATGAAGAGCCACAGCGGCGCCTCGAAGCGATTCAAGGTTTCGGGCCGTGGCAAGCTGCTGCGTCAGCAGGCGAACCGTCGCCACCTGCTCGAGCACAAGTCCACTCGCCGGACTCGTCGTCTGGACGGCACGGAGTCCGTCGCGTCTGTTGACGTCCCTCGCGTCAAGCGCCTGCTCGGTCTCTGAGACCGCAAGCGACCGTCGATAGGTCGCTCGAAAGGTAAGCATCCGCGCGACCGGGACTCCGGACGCCGACCACCGACCAATTACGGGGCGCTACGCATGCGTCCCCTAGATCTAAAAGGACTGACCCATGGCACGCGTCAAAAGGGCCGTCAACGCTCAGAAGAAGCGTCGTTCCGTTCTCGAGGCCTCCAAGGGCTACCGTGGCCAGCGCTCGCGGCTGTACCGCAAGGCCAAGGAACAGCAGCTGCACTCGCTCACCTACGCCTACCGGGACCGCCGGGCGCGCAAGGGTGACTTCCGCAAGCTGTGGATCGCTCGCATCAATGCCGCGGCGCGCATCAACGACATCACCTACAACCGCTTCATCCAGGGCCTGAAGGCCGCCGGTGTCGAGGTGGACCGCAAGATCCTCGCCGAGCTCGCCGTCTCCGACGCCGAGGCGTTCGCCGGTCTGGTCGCCGTCGCCAAGGCCGCTCTCCCGCAGGACGTCAACGCCCCGGCTGCCTGATTCGCCGCTGCGTGACGACACAGCATTCGGAACGACCCGTGGACGCGCTCTCCGAGCACAATCCGCGGGTCGTTTCCGCTGTCAAGCTCCAGCGCGCCGCGCAGCGCCGCAAGACCGGACGGTTTTTGGCCGAGGGTTCGAATTCCGTTGCGGCGGCATTGGAAACCGGTCGGGTGCGCGAGCTGTTCTATTCGATGCACGCCGCAACGCGGGAGCATCAGCTGATCGCCGGCGCCGCCGCCGCAGGCGTGCGCACCACGCTGGTGAGCGAGCGTGCCGCCGAACATCTCGGGGAAACTGTCACAGCGCCAGGGCTTGTCGCGGTGTGCGACCACATCGACGTTCCGTTGGCGGACGTACTGGACGATGCGCCGACGCTGCTCGCCGTCCCGGTGGAGATCGCCGAACCCGGCAATGCGGGCACTCTCATTCGAGTCGCCGACGCAGTCGGCGCGAATGGCGTTGTGCTGGCGGGGGATACGGTCGATCCACACAATGGCAAATGCGTCCGTGCCAGTGCGGGCAGTCTGTTCCACGTTCCGATCGCGCGCCACCGCGATATCGGTGAGGTACTCGATGCCGTTTCGGCAGCGGGTATTACGGTGCTCGCCACAGCCGCCAAGGGTGAGGTCGATCTGGACGATGCCGACGAACTGCTGGCCGGTCCGGTGGCCTGGCTGTTCGGCAATGAGGCGCATGGCTTGGATCCGTCGGTCGCCACCCGGGCCGACCATCGGATACGTATTCCGATCCACGGCCGTGCCGAGAGTCTCAACCTCGCCGCCGCCGCCGCTATCTGCCTGTACGCGAGCGCGCGGGTCCAGCATACGAAATAGGCCGGGCGCGAACCCACAGCGGAACACCCGGGCCGGGTGAGCCCGACTCAGCGCGCCCGTACATTCCCGCCGCCCGGCATCCGCTGCTCCATCGCCTTGGCGTCGATCATGTGATATGGCACCATGCGGAACTTCTTGCCGTCCTCCGTCAGCCACTCGTGCTCGGTGCGCAGCGGATCGAACTCGACGCGCGAGCCACCTGGTTGCCAGGCATTCCGTTTCCAGCTCCCGCCTGTCAAGTGAACTCCGTGCGCGCGGTCTCCCGCGCACGGCTTACCCACGCCGTTCACCACCGGCATTCGGCATCGGTCGAAAAGGGCTGTCGGACAACCGATCAGGGGTTGGGCGTGGCCAATGCCTCGGCGAGTGATAGACCTGTGCGTTCGGCGAGCATCCGCCGCTCACGAACCTCGCGGGAGGTACGGGGCCGGTAGCCGGGACCGGTGCCGCAGCAGCCGCCGTAGTAGTTCAGCCCGGAATCGAGGACTGTCGCGAGCGCTCGCCAACCTGCGTTGTCGACTTTCCTGGGGACCGCGAGATCCGGTCCGGCGTCGATGAATTCGCCATGACATTGCGGACACTGTCCCGGGCCGTGTCCGATCGTGTGCTTGTGAGAAACCCGGCAGCGCAGGCACACCAGATGCGTCCGACTCGGGTAGATGCACATGCGGGCAGCCTACGTTCGCGGCTTGTTCGGGTCGAGCCATTTCAGCTCGGGCGCAACCGTGACCGTGGTGACAACCGGTGTCAGCGTGGAGGTTCGGGTGCAGTGGTGAGTGCGTTGATCCACAGGTCGGTGGCAGTTTGAAGGCACTGGTCGATGGTGCGGCCCGACGGCGGGTCGAGCACTGTGTGGTGGAGTTGGGCACCCTGCTTGATCCCGCCTGTGGCAGCGGAACCCTGCTTGTCGAAGCAGAGGAACTCGATGAGCTAGCTGAGGCGGCTTCGGATGCGCCTGCCCGGGGGCCGAACTCAAAGGGTAATTTCGAGCGCGAAGTTGACGCCGGTAAAGCAATCGGTAGCGTGTCGGAGCAGTTAGGCGGACACGCAACTACTCGATACAAGATCATTACCGACCGCTTCGGTGGCATTATTACGATGTATCCGATCCCATAGTTAGCAGGAGTTGAAATGGGAATTGACATAATTCTTCAAAATCAAATCCATGAACGGATCGAGCTGGTTTACGGGGACGCCTGGGGAACATTCGCCAAGCTTGTCGATCGTGCCCCGGTCGGCTCGATGTTGTGGCAAATTCACGAGCACGCTGACACGATGTACAATATGGCCCAGCTCGCTCTGTTTCTGGATGAACTCGCGGACCTGTCGCCGAATAATGACGAAGAGCGGGAGCTACTCTCGGCCTTGCGCGACGCTGCTCAGATTGCTATCCGCAGGCATGGTTATCTCTGGTTCAGTGGGGACTGAAGTCGTGAACGTTTCCGCCATTGCTGCAGCCGGTCCTGCGCGCATCGCGCGGCGGCGAATTTGTGCATCCGGGGACCCGGCATAATGGCCGGCGTGGTTGCCCAGCCGTAACGCTGTTTGCGTTGGTGATCCGCGTGGCCGACGCGGCGTACCCGTCGGTCGACGCTTCGAAGCATTTGGGCATTCGCCACTATCACCGTTGTTGTGGCCGCAGCGGCGGTACTCCTTGTGCTGCGGAGAACACCGCGGTCTCTGTGCACGGCGACGGGTATATCGACGTCACCGACCGATAGTTCTCCGGCACCGCTACGGTAGATACTGACGACAAATGGTGATTGCCTTCGTCTTTGTCGCCGTCAATGCACCAGATCTGGGTCAGGGTTCTGGGCGGCTGTGTGCAGTTGTCCGAGTTCGTCGGAGGTCAGACGCAGGGCTGAGGCGGCTCTGCCGGTTGCGGAGAAAGTGACTCCTTCGCTTTCGAGTAGCTGGCGCGGGTTCTCGGGGATGTCGCCGGGCCCATATGAAATCATGCCGTGTGCGTCGAGGACGCGGTGAGCATTGGGCGCTGGGTGGGACCGCAGCCGGGTGCCGACGCGGTGGGCTGCGGTGCCGAGCAGGTTGCCGAGGTCGCCGTAGGTTGTCCAACGGCCGGCGGGTAACACCGACAGCAATTGGTGCATGGCGGCCCAGGTCGGGTTGTCGGGAAAGGCTGATTCGTCTGCTGGTCCGGGCCAGAATTCTATGATCCGCTCAGCCAATGCCAGGCCTCGCTTCTCGATTTGGCTCGGACCCCACGATTCGTGCGCGGCGATGTCTTGGTTCATGCGAATGCTGCTGGCACGCAGGGTCTCACGCTTGCGGGCGAAGTCGTGGTTGCTCAGGGATTCGTTGTAACCAGTCAGGGTGAGGTTGCCGAGTGTGTGGAGGTACCGCTCATGCAGGACATCGACCTCATCCGCTCCGTATTCGGCGCTCAGCTCAGCGCGCCACTGTGCCGAAAGGCTTTGCGGCATTACATGTTCGATCGACAGGGATTCCGGTTGGACGGTTTCTCTCGAGAGGAACAAGTCCTCGATCCAAGTCATCAGAATCTTGCGATGTGCATTGCGGCCATTCAGGTACAGCGGCACGGTCACGATCGCCTCGGTCAGTTGCTTATCGGTCGCGTAATGCTTGCGACCAGCCGAGAAGTGGACACGCAGCGCGGTGTCCACCGGCAGCGCGGCGTCGAGTTGCTGCGCGGTTTCCGCGAACAGGCGATTCAAACCCTGAGATACGCGACCAACAAGGAACCGCCGCACCAGCAACGATTCGATGTACAGCAGTGCCCGCGCTACCTGCTCGCTCGAGGCTTCGCCGCGGTCGCGTAGCAGCAGCAGATGGAGAACCAAGGGTGCAGGTGTGGTGGAGTCCCACTCGGCGAGTCGGGTAAGCCGCACGCGAACCTCGGGGTGGGGCTCGGCTTCTGGCTCGATCATCAGCCGATACAGGCGGCCGAGCCGGGCGATCCGTTCGATCTCGGCGACGATTTGTTCTTCCGAGGTCAGCTTCTCGAGTCTGATCTGCTGCGCGGCGAAAGTCTGGCCCTGCTTGACATTGGGACGCTTGTGCAGCATGTCGAGCCAGAACAGTGTCTCGATGCGTTCGTTGTCCAACGAGGCCTGCAACGGCAACCAGTGGGTGCGGTAGATCTCTTCACTGCGATGTGGCAGCCGCATGAACAGGTAGTTGCGCAGGAGGTCACCCTGAGTGAGTTTCAACCCAGTGTTGTTGAGGGATTGGAAGATTCGGTGGACATTATCGCCGGGGTGCGCACTGATCGACACCACGGACAGTCCCGAGACCACGGCTTGGACGACCTGCGAAAGCCCAAAGGGCATGTCGTCGGCCGCCGTGAGTTCGGCAAGGCGACTGCTGAAGAAGCGGTACGCGCTGCCGACATTGCCGTTGTCGTCGGTAGCGCTGCCATCGATGATGGCTGTGTAGGCGGGTCGGTCCACCTGTGTCGGAAGCAGTTTCAGGCGATCCGGGTCGTCGTGATACTGATTTGTCAGCAGCTGGTTGTGAATGCGGTCGGTGTCGCGGCTCGCGGAGCCGTCGACTGCGCGCAGGTAGTCGCGGATCGCCGCGAGCAGCAGAGTCAAGGTTGTCAGTCGCTGCTGACCATCGACGACGAGAAAGCGGGTGACCGCGCCTGCCACGCCGGCCGGCGTCGGGGCCAACACCACAGACCCGATGAAGTGGGTCGCCTGCGGCTCCTCTGTGCGATCTTCGGCGAGCTGGATTACGTCGTTCCAGAGCTCCTGTAGCTGCTCGTCACCCCATCCGTATGGCCGCTGATACAGCGGGACAAGGTACTGCGAGCTCCCCTCGAGGATCCGCTGCAGACTGGTTTCCTGCGCCGCGACCACTTACTTCCCCTTCGTTGTGATTCACCGACCGCCGATGAGGTGCCCGGTTACTCGAAAACGACGCCCTGCTCGTCTGCTGCCGCATCGATAGGGCGCGCCACGCTCGTCAGTAGCGCATTCGATTCCAATGCCCGTCTTGTTACCGGCATAGGCGCCCCCGTTCCAGTATTCGAACGTCGAGGGCCTGGGCCCGGCGGGCGACAGACCCGTTGCCGGACAACGCGTAAGCCTCGACCCATTCCGCGTGCGGTTCCTCGACAATGCGGCTCTCCATCCACAGACTGTCCCGCGATAATCGCGGAGTTGCCGTTGATGCTCAGTTCCACCCGCTGGTCTCGGCGCTGGGCGGACCATTCTTGGATGAGGGCGATGAGCACCCGCGCGGCGGCCTCCACACTTGTTGTCGCCACTACCGGCCGCAGCTAGGGTCGCCCAGAGCACCAGGTCGTGATCGACGGCTCCCTTATGTCCGTGGTCCGCTGTGGCGGTGCTCGTTTCGAATGCCGCGTTGACCATCTCAGCGCCGTCGAGCTGGTGACGCAGCTCGCGGGTCATCCGCTCCATCCGCGCGGTGTCGCCGCTGGGCAGAACCCGGATACGCCATCGAACCTCGTTCAGGTCCACGCCGCCCCCTTGCATATCGTGATGCCAACCCCTCGAATTGTCCGGCCCCATCACTTCGAACGTGAGACCAGGATTTTCTACGATCGATGACAATAGCCGCGATATCGTGAAAAGTGTTGAAAAGGAACCGATTTGGTGTGTCGATCCGACTCGGACGCCGCCGGGCAGGGCACGTCGGTGGTGTACTGGCGTACCCGATCGAACTGGTTGGATCGGCATACGCAAACGGCTACAGCGGGCTCGGCGGATAGGGAAGCGGCGGGAATGCTCCGCGCCCTACCTACGGCAACCCGCGAGCTTGCGGTGGCCCCCATGCTGCTACGTCGGGCCGTGTACAAACGGGCACGGTATCGGTCGCCCCGCAGGCAGCCTCCTCGTGTAGGACGTAATGCGATGGACTGCAGAGGTTTACTGCTGGTAGTGTCGCATGCCGTTGATCATCAATGGGGGGAACGAGCACTACAACGGGCAAAACTGGTCCGCACCGACACCCCAACATCCCTACCCCAACTTTCCTGGCAATCAAGGTGGTTGGCCGCCGCCGGGATTTGCGCCGCAGCCAGGTATGCCGCCGTACCCCGGAACGCCCAGGTCGTCGAATCCCACTGGCTGGATCGTCGTTGGTGTGGTGGTGGCGCTTGTCGTGGCTGCTGTCCTGGCGTTGGTCGTTCATCCGCAGTAAGGGCGGGGGTGAGTCGGAGCTCGCCAAGATGAAGGACGCGTTTCCTGGTCTGGTGCAACCGGTCGGAACGGGTCTATCCGGTACCGGCTACGACGGGCGCAAGTGCTACCACGAAACCGCGGGCAGCACGTTGATTGCGCCCCATAACGACTCGCTGAATCTCGGTCCGTGGACCGACGCATGGGATTGCTGGGGCTTCACTGATAAACCCACGTATGTGGTGTTGGCTTATCCGGCGCAGTCGGATGTGCGCCGGGTCGTCGACTCGCTCCCGAGCAACGAACAGAGCTTCGGCGGCGGCTACAACGGCTATCGGTGGCAGACGCCCGAGTCGGCAACGCCGGTCCGGTACTGGAAGGTTGAGGCGTTCCCGTCCGGTGCGCGTTCCCGGTACCTGATCATTGCGCCGGACGAATATTGGCGGAACTCGAAGCAGGGTAGGGATATTCACGTTTTCGACCGCTGGTGCGTCGCCATGCCGCTGTAGTTGTCCGCCGATGCGGGTCAGGGCGAACGGTGTATAAAGGCTTCACCTGCAACTATTTATGCGCCAGCTTTCTGGCTACGTGCGAGCTCTCTGGCTACATGTGAGTTTGGCGGCGGAGCGCGTTCAACGTGCGGGATGGATTGCGTGGCAGCGTCAGTCGCCGTTGACGCGGAGGTCTTCGAGGAGGTCTTCGGCCCAGCAGACTTGGACCGAATCCGGTCCGGTGACACCCATGGCGGTCATCACCGTCAGCAGCATGCCGGTGCCGAGGAAGCGGCGCATCTCTTCGATCGATGCGTCGGTGAGCTCGCGGATCACGCGGTAGATGCCGCCGAAGCGTTCGCGGACGGCGGGGCCGATGGCCGGATCGGAGGAGGCGGCGAAGGACTGCAGCAGGACCAGGAGTAGTTCGCGTTCGTTGAGGAACGTGTTGTAGCCCTTGCCCAGTGCGCGCATCTTCTCCTCCGCTGTCGAGTCGGGTGTGATGCCCTCGGCGGCAGCCGCGCGGAAGACGTCCTCGATGCGGTCGCAGACTCGGTGCGATGCGGCCAGGAACAGCTGCTGTTTGGTGCCGAAGAGGCGGATGACATAGGGCTGCGAGACGCCGGCGCGCCGCGCGATCTCATCGGTTTTTGTTGCGGCGTAACCGGATTCGGCAAAGGCGGCGATTGCCGCGCGCAGTACTTCCTCGCTGCGTTCGGTGGCGGTCATTCGGGTACGGGCTGCACTCGCCATCGGGCTCCACTTCGTCGGTCGGCCGCTTGCGCTTGACATGTTATCAGTCGATGCATACTCTCCGATTCTGTTAGTTATCAGTCGATTACAACAAAGGCTGGAACATGTCTCTCGAAACCTCCGCGCCACCGGTTCTGGTCGAACAGCGCATGGGTGGACGCCGATTCGCCGCGGTACTCGCCGCCGTCGGCCTGCCGATGTTCATGGTCACGCTGGACAACCTGGTGGTGACCAATGCGCTGCCGGTGATCCGCACCGAACTCGGCGCATCGCTGGCCGACCTGCAGTGGTTCGTCAACGCCTACACGCTGTCGTTCGCATCGCTGCTGCTCACGGCCACCTCCATCGGCGACAGGCTCGGCCGCCGCCGGGTCTTCCTGTTCGGTATCGCGCTGTTCACCCTGGCCTCGGCCGCCTGCGCGCTGGCCACCGAACCGTGGATGCTGATCACCGCCAGGGCGGTGCAGGGATTCGGCGCCGCTGCGGTGATGCCGCTATCGCTGACCCTGCTGTCATCGGCCGTGCCCGAGCGGATGCGCAGCGCCGCTATCGGCATCTGGGGTGGCATCTCCGGACTCGGCGTCGCACTCGGCCCGCTGATCGGCGGCGCGGTGGTCGAGGGGCTGAGCTGGCAGTGGATCTTCTGGATCAATGTGCCGATCGGCCTGCTGGTACTGCCGTTCGCGGCGCGGGTGCTGACCGAATCGCACGGCCGGGCCAAGCGGCTGGATCCGCTCGGGCTGGTGCTGTCCGCGGGCGGTGTGCTGGCCGTAGTGTGGGGCGTGATCCACGGTGCCGATGACGGCTGGACCTCGACCGGTGTGCTGTCCACACTGATCGGCGGAGCGGCATTGCTCGGCCTGCTGATCGTCTGGGAGCTGCGCACGACCGACCCGATGCTGCCGCTGCGGCTGTTCCGTTCCCGCGCCTTCCGGGTGAGCAATACGACCGGCTTCACCTTCTCGGTCGGCGTCTTCGGCTCGATCTTCCTACTGGCGCAGTACTTTCAGGTCGTCCAGGGCTACGGGCCACTGCAGTCCGGTATCCGCACCATGCCGTGGACGATGGCGCCGATGGTGGTCGCTCCGCTCGCCGGTCTGGTCGTGGACCGCGTCGGCGCGCGGACGCTGCTGACGGCAGGTCAGGCGCTGCTGGCCGTGGCGCTGGGCTGGATGGCGGCCATCACCTCGGTCGATGCGAGCTACGGCGCCTTCGTCGGGCCGTTCCTGCTCGGCGGCATCGGCATGGGCCTGACATTCGCGCCCAGCTCCACGGTCGTGATGGCCAGCGCGAGCCCGGAGGACCGAGCCATGGCCTCGGGCACCAACAGCACCATTCGCGAGGTGGGCGTCGCCATGGGTGTCGCGATCCTGGCATCGGTCTTCGCCTCCCACGGCTCCTACACCAACCCGCAGACCTTCGTCGACGGCCTGATCCCGGCCATATGGGTCGGCGCGGCGATCGTCGCGGCAGGCGCAGTGCTCTCCCGTCTCCTGCCCAGCCGCATCGAATCCGCACAGTGATCCGCTGATCGAGACCGCGCACCCGCCCCAGGCCGATCGCCTCGGGCGGGCGCATTTGCGTGTGGCCGTCCCCTGCGGTGTGGACGTCGCGTTGCCTTGCGCTGATCGGCGGCGCGGGCTGACTGAGGTGGCTGATTTCGAGCGGTCGTACTTCGGTGGCGGTGCATGTGCGGCTGGTTCACCCGCAAAGCGGTGTCCGATGCCGTGTGTTGAATCAACTGCCGACCGAGACCCTGCACCTGGCGTGGACTGATCGCCTGGGGCGGCGCATTTGCATGTGTTCGTCCCTCGCGGCGCGGCCACACCTCGGCGATCCTGCGCAGTAATTCGCGCGCGGGTCGCATCGTGGGCCGCCTCAGGTCGCTGGTGGCGGCGCAATTTCATATCGGCGCGCGGGTGGTTCAGCCGTCCGTGCTGATCGACGTCGTGAATCATTCGCTGATCGAGACCGTGCGTCCGTCCGGGGCGGGCCGCATTTGCGTGTGGTCGCGCCGCGCCGTGCGGGCACACCGCTGCCTGCGCGATCGCCGCCCTGCGCTGATCGGCGTCGCGGGCTCGCCGCGGGTTGCCGCCGCAGGCGGGCGCATTTCCGTGTGGGCATTGCGCTGCGTTGCGTGCTGATCGCGGTTCGGGCCGCTTCAGGTTGCCAGCCGCGGGCGGGTGCACTTCCGTGGCGGTGGGTGGGCTGCTGGGCATTCCTTCATGCGCTGATCGGGGGTGGGTCCCTTCACCGGTTCCCGCGTGGCGTACTTGCATGTGGCTGTCATGTTGGTGGACGCGTGGTCTGTCCAGCGCGAACGCTGTCGGCTGTCGCGCGTGGGTGGTGGGTAGAAGGTCGGAGGTGCGGGTATTTGCGCGACCTGCAGTGATGCTCGAGTGCTATCGGTAGACTCGCGGTGTGGCGAGCCCAAGGGGTGAAGTGCTGCGGGGGCGCGTTCCCGCTGTGGTGCGGGTGGCGGGTGGGCTGATCGCGGTGGAGGGGGCGGGGTTGGTGGCCATGGCGGCGGGGTCGATCGGTAGCGAATCGGGTATCGCTATTCAGATCTACTGGTTGATGGCGCTCGGACTGGTGGTCTTTCTGGCGGGGGTGGCGTTGATCGTCGGCCGGAAATGGGGGCTGTTGCGTGTTATTGCGATCGTCATCCAATTGCCGCTGTTGCTGGCGGCGCTCGGACTCTTGCTGGCCGGCGATCTGATCTATGGGATCGTGATCGGTGCGGTTGCCTGTTCCGTCGTTGGTCTGCTGTATGCCCCGTCGGCCCGAGAGTGGCTCGGGCCGCCGCATGGGCGCTGGCCTGGGTGAACTCTGCGCGAGCTGGTGGTGGCACAGGTTCGGCACGCGACGCGGCGGTAATCCGGATGAATTGGCTTCGGCGCATCGAATACGATTCGACCAGCAGCAATGTGGGTAGGCAATCACGCGGACCCGCGAACCGATCCCCAGGGGAGAGACGAACGATCGTGGCCGACGACAACGATGGAGTCGAGAACGCAGCGCTGACCGAGGAGGCTTTGGCCGCTGCCGCGGCGGAGGCCGAGAAGGCGTTTGCGGCGGCCGCCGATCTCGATGCGCTCGCGGTCGCGAAGACCGAGCATCTCGGCGGTAAGGCGCCGCTGGCCTTGGCGCAGCGCGCACTGGGCGGGCTGCCGAAGTCGGAGAAGGCGGATGCGGGCAAGCGCGTGAATGTCGCGCGGGCCCGGGTGTCGGAGGCCTTCGAATCGCGCCGCACGGTGCTGCTCGCCGAGCGCGACGCCGCCGTCCTGGTCGCCGAGACGATCGATGTGACACTGCCCGCGAGGCGGGCCGCCGTCGGCGCCAGACATCCGATCACCGTTATCTCCGAGCAGATCGCCGATGTCTTCGTCGCGATGGGCTGGGAGGTCGCCGAGGGTCCCGAGGTCGAGACCGAGCACTTCAACTTCGACGCGCTGAATTTCCTGCCCGACCATCCGGCCCGGACCATGCAGGACACCTTCCACATCGCGCCGGAGGGTTCGCGCCAGGTGCTGCGCACGCACACCTCCCCGGTCCAGGTGCGTTCGCTGCTCGAGCGCGAACTGCCCATCTATGTGGTGTGCCCCGGCCGCACCTTCCGCACCGATGAGCTCGACGCCACCCACACCCCGGTCTTCTCCCAGGTGGAGGGGCTCGCGGTGGACAAGGGCCTGACCATGGCACATCTGCGCGGGACCCTGGACGCGTTCGCCCGCGCCCTGTTCGGGCCGGATACGCGGACTCGTATGCGCCCCAACTACTTTCCGTTCACCGAGCCATCGGCCGAGGTCGATGTGTGGTTCCCGGACAAGAAGGGCGGCGCTGGCTGGGTCGAATGGGGCGGCTGCGGCATGGTGAACCCGAAGGTGCTGATCGCCAGCGGGATCGATCCCGAGGTGTACAGCGGGTTCGCGTTCGGCATGGGGCTGGAGCGGACGCTGCAGTTCCGCAATGGCATCCCGGACATGCGCGACATCGTCGAGGGCGACGTGCGGTTCACGCTGCCCTTCGGTATCCGGTCCTGACCCTCCATCCATCGAGAGAGCGAAACGTCAAGTGCGAGTAGCGCAGTCCTGGCTGACGGACATCATCCGCCGGACCACCCCCGAGTGGTCGGTGACGCCGGAGGAGCTCGACGCCGGGTTCGTCCGTGTCGGTTTGGAGGTCGAAGAGGTCGACAAGCTCCAGCGGGTGACAGGTGATATCGATAAGCCGCTGGTGGTCGGCCGCGTCGCCGAGATCACCGAGCTGACCGAGTTCAAGAAGCCGATTCGGTTCTGCAAGGTCGATGTCGGAAATCCGGACCTACAGGAGATCGTCTGCGGCGCAACCAATTTCGCCGTCGGCGATCTGGTGGTCGTGGTCCTGCCCGGTGGTGTGCTGCCCGGTGGCTTCCAGATCTCCTCGCGTAAGACCTACGGGCATACCTCCAACGGCATGATCTGCTCGGTCGCCGAACTCGGTATCGGCAAGGATCATTCGGGCATCCTGGTGCTCGAGCCGGGTACCGCCGAACCCGGTACCGACGCCAATGAGCTGCTCGGGCTCGACGATACGGTCATCGAGTTGAACATCACGCCGGACCGCGGCTACTGCTTCTCGGCCCGCGGTCTGGCGCGCGAGCTGGCGTGCGGATTCGATCTGGAATACGCCGATCCCGCCGTGCGGATACTGCCCGATGACGAGCAGCAGGCGTGGTCTGTCCGGCTCGAGCCGGAGTCGAAGTGCACCCGGTTCGCCGTCCGCCGAGTCACCGGCATCGACCCGAATGCGGTGAGCCCGTGGTGGTTGCAGCGCCGACTGCTGCTGTCGGGTGTGCGCCCGATCTCGCCCGCGGTCGATGTCACCAACTACGTGATGCTCGAACTCGGGCAGCCGCTGCACGCCTTCGACGCGGACAAGCTCAATGGCGGTCTGGTCGTGCGGACCGCCAACGCTGGCGAGACGCTGCGCACCCTCGACGAGGTCGAGCGGGTGCTCGACGCCGAGGATGTGGTGATCGCCGATGATTCCGGCGTCATTTCGCTCGCGGGTGTCATGGGCGGTGCGACAACGGAAGTCGGCGTCGGGTCGACCGATATCGTGCTCGAGGCCGCCACCTGGAACCCGCTGCTGGTCTACCGCACCGCGCGCAGGCACAAGCTGGTCTCCGAGGCCGGTAAGCGCTACGAGCGGGTCGTTGATCCGGAGATCAATGTCGCCGCGCTCGATCGCGCCGCCCACCTGCTGGCCGAAATCGCCGGTGGCACGGTGGAATCCGCGCTCACCGATGTGCGGGTGTCGGTGCCGGCCGCGCCGCCGATCCGGATCGATATCGATCTGGCCGATCGGGTGGCGGGCGTGGTCTACCCGACCGGTACCTCGGCGCGCCGCCTCGCGCAGATCGGCTGCACGGTCGAGGTGGGTGTCGACGAGGCCACCGGACACGGTCAGTTGGTGGTCACGCCGCCGAGCTGGCGGCCCGATCTGGCGCAGCCCGCGGACCTCGTCGAGGAGGTGCTGCGGCTGGAAGGGCTCGAGCAGATCCCGTCGGTCATTCCGACCGCCCCGGCCGGACGTGGTCTGACCGCCGGGCAGCGGCGTCGTCGTGCGGTGAGCCGGGCGCTGGCCTTCGCCGGATGTGTCGAGGTGCCGCCGCCGGTGTTCCTCCCGGCCGGGGTGTTCGATACCTGGGGCCTGGATGCCGACGACCCGCGCCGCAACACCACGCGGGTGCTGAATCCGCTCGATACCGAGCGTCCGGAACTGGCGACCACACTGCTGCCCGGTCTGCTGGAAGTCGCCGCGCGCAATATCTCTCGCGGTGCGCGTGATCTCGCGATCTTCGGCATCGCGCAGGTGGTGCAGCCCGGCCCGAACGTGCGCCCGGTCGACGTGCTTCCGGTGGATCGCCGCCCCACCGACGAACAGATCACGGAACTGCTCGATTCGCTGCCCGCGCAGCCGGTCCATATCGGCGCCGTCCTCACCGGTCGCCGGGAACCGCGCGGGCCGTGGGGTGCGGGACGTCCGACCGAGGCCGCCGACGCCTTCGCGCTCGCCGATGCGATCGGTGATGCGGCGGGTGTGACGATCGAGCGGCGCACGGCTTCGTATCTGCCGTGGCATCCGGGACGGTGCGCCGAGTTGGTGGTCGATGGCCAGATCATCGGGCACGCGGGCGAATTGCATCCGGCCGTCTTGGAGCGTGCCGGTCTGCCGCCGCGCACCTGCGCCCTCGAACTCGATCTCGATGCCCTGCCGCTGCGCGAATCTCGGCCTGTCCCAGTGGTTTCCCCGTTCCCGGCGGTGCTGCAGGACGTTTCGGTGAGTGTGGCCAAGACCGTTCCCGCCGCCTCGGTGGAATCGGCGCTGCGCACCGGCGGCGGTGCGCTGCTCGAGGATATCGCCCTGTTCGATGTGTACGAGGGCGCGCAGGCGGGCGAGGGACGCAAGTCGCTCACCTACGCCCTGCGCTTCCGCGCCTCCGACCGCACGCTCACCGAGGATGAGGCGAGTGCGGCTCGCGACTCGGCGGTCGCCGCGGCCGCCGACGCGGTCGGCGCGGTGCTGCGCGGGTAGACGGTCAGTTCGACGGCTGCATAACCGCATCGCGTACGCACCGGCCTCGAACGAACTGTTCGACCCCCGAGCACCGGCTCGTACGGGCTGTCTTATCGCAGCTGATGAGCGTTTGCCGAGCCGGTGCGGGGGCTGGGGCCGGGGTAGCAGATCAGATTCACCTATCCCGCGGATGCCCGACTTGTGCTCGGGCTATGCCGCAGTCGGTGCTGTTCGATACCGCGATGCTGAATTGGGGCGCGCAGTCGGCGCCCGGAACCACCCAGGCAGCGGGGGCCGTTCACCCATGCCGCTGGCGTTCACGATGATTCCGTAGGGGTGGTCGACAACTGCTGCCAGTTCATCGCATCGAGGTGGCTGGTGATCCGGCGGACCAGTTCGCCGCTGCTATTCGCCGTGCTGTCGGTAAAGAGGTTGCCCGCGACATGGCCGCCGGTGCAGTGTGCGCAGACCTCCGGCGACACGCCAGGTCTCCTCGATCGAACATCTCTCTTCGAGGATGCCGCGCGGTGGCAAGGCGTGAGCGCCGCCGCCGCTTCCTCGTTCGGTCCCATGAGCCGCCCCCTCGCTCCGCCGCACAGATTGTGGACGAAAGCCCATAGGCTGACCAAGGTTCGCGGTATGCCTGCCCGGCTCGATTTCGAACTCGGAGACTCGGTCTGCAGCAGAATTGGTGCTCGTCGACAGGAGATGGTTCACCATGCGTGTGCTGATTGTCGAGGACGAACCGAAGATGGCCGATCTGCTGCGTCGCGGCTTGGCCGAGGAAGGGTATGCCGTCGATATCGCTGTCGACGGGCCCGACGGGTATGGGGCGGCGGTGAGCCGCGCGTATGACGCGATCGTGCTCGATGTGATGTTGCCCGGGTACAGCGGGTTCGATGTGTGTCGGCGGTTGCGGGGCGAGGGAGTCCGGGTGCCGGTGCTGATGCTGACCGCGCGCGGTGCGGTGCGCGATCGGGTCAGCGGATTGGACGGTGGTGCGGATGACTACCTGACCAAGCCGTTCCACCTGGACGAGCTGTTCGCGCGACTGCGGGCGCTCATTCGGCGCGGACCCGCCCCGCGGCCGACCGTCCTGGCCGTCGGCGATCTACGTTTGGACACCACCGAGCGACGATGTTGGCGTGGTGACGACGAAATCGTGCTCACAGCAAAGGAATACGCGTTACTGGAGATGTTCCTGGCGCAGCCGGGCGCGGTACTGACCCGCGAGGTGCTGACCGAGCACTGTTGGGACTTCGCCTACGAATCGAAATCGAATGTCGTCGACGTCCACGTCCGCGGACTGCGGGACAAGATCGACCGGCCGTTCGGGGTGGTCTCGCTGGAGACGGTGCGCGGTGCGGGCTATCGGCTGCGCCGCGATGGCGGGCGGATGGAAGGTTCTGCCCCATGATTCGCCGCTGGCCTATTCGGATCCGGCTCACCGCCGCGTTCACGGTCATGATGGCCGTGGTGCTCGCCGTCATCGGGTACGCGACGGTCACCCATACCCGAACATTCTTGGACAGGTCGGTGACCGAGTCGCTGACCTACCAGCTCGCCGAGTCGCGCCCGCTGGCCGCCACCATCGAGCCGACGCTGCCCGGGCCGAGCGAGGACACCGCCGTGCAGATTCTCACCGACAGCGGGCAGGTCGTCGCGTCGACTGCGGAACTGCCTGGGCCGTCGGTGCTTTCGAGCTCCGAGCTGGTAGCCGCACAACGTGGGACTGTAATCGTCGATCACGCGGCGGCCGGGCAATTGGCTGGTCCGGTGCGCTTGGCCGCCACCGGCGCACCTGACAACCGGGTCGTCGTGGTCATGGTGAGTCTGGCCGACCGCGATGCCGCCGTGGCGGAGCTGGCTCGCGAACTCGCGGTCGCGTTCCCGCTCGTATTGATCGCCGCGGCCGTCGGTGCGTATCTGCTGGCCATGGCCGCTTTGCGGCCGGTGGAACGCATGCGCGCCCAAGCCGCGGGCATCACCGACACCGATCCGGCCGCGCGTCTGTCGATTCCGCCCGCCGACGACGATATCTCGCGTTTGGGGACTACCTTCAACGATCTGCTGGAACGGCTGCACGAGGCGGTCGAGCGGGAGCGGCGCTTCGTCGCCGATGCGGGCCACGAACTGCGCACGCCGCTCGGCCTGCTCACCACCGAACTCGAACTCGCCCTGCGCCGTCCCCGCGACAACGCCGAACTCACCGAAGCGCTGCGCTCCGCACTCGACGAGGTGGAACGACTGTCGCGGCTGGCCCGGAATATGCTCGCGGCCACGACGGGCAAGCCCCGCGCCCCCCGCGCCCCGTTGCCCGCCGTCGAATTGCGGCCGCTGCTCGACACGGTGATCGCGCGCCACAACGCGGCCACACATGACATCGCCCTCGAGTGCCCGGCAGATGTTCAGGTCTGCGCGGACCCGGACGATCTCGACCGCATCATGACCAATCTGCTCGATAACGCGATCGAATACGGCAGCCCGCCCGTCGTCGTGCACGTCGATCGCCCCGATGCCGTGACGGTCGCCATCGGCGTTCGAGATCATGGGCCGGGCATCGCGTCGGAATTCCTGCGGCACGCATTCGAACCGTTCACCCGCGCGGACACCGCCCGCACCCGTGGTGGCAGCGGCCTCGGTCTGGCCATCGTCAGCACGCTCGCACTGCGCAACAACGCAACCGTCACCGCGGCCACCCATCCGGACGGCGGGCTGGCCATCACCGTCCTGCTCCAGGCGTCTGGCAGCTGACTATCCGGCGGGTCATCGCCTCGCTGAGCCCATCGGATGTGACGAGTGGTCGGCCGCCCGAATCGAGAGGGTGGTCTCGTTCGCTATTCGGGTGATTCGCCAACAGCCAGCAGCATGCGCAGAGTCATTGCGGCAAGGTGTTCTTCGAGGTGGCGTCGGCCGGGCATAACCGCGGCGCGGAAGCGGTGGGCGGACAAGAAGGACAGCACCATCCAGGCTCCGGCCTCGGGGTCGAGATCGGCGCGCAGCTCGCCGCCGCGCTGCCCGCGCTCGATGACTTCGCCCAGCACACTTGCCAATTCGCCGACGTGCTGGCGAACGGCCGCTTCGATCGCGGGTTCGGCGGTCAGGGTCATGGCGTCGGCGAAGATGACGCCGAGCGAGCCGGGAGAGTGCAGTTCGTCGATGTGCTCGGGGTTCAGCAATTGCGTCAACACCTCGCCGATCGAGTCGGTGTGCTCGGCGAAGGCGCGCATCATCGCGGCCATATGGCCGGAGGCGTGGGCTACGACGGCGGCGTAGAGGGCGTTCTTCGAGCCGAAGTTCTGGAACAGCACGGGTTCGGTGACACCGAGTCGAGCGGCGATCTGCCCCATGGTGGCCCGCTGGTACCCCGACTCGGCGAACACCTGAGTGGCCGCGTCGATGATCGATGCGCGCCGGTCGGCGGCACTGAGGCGGGTACGGGGTCGATCGTTCGGGGGCGAGGAGCGGGGGCGGGGCATGTCGCAATGGTATCGACCCTTGCGGAATAACTTAGTTCCTACTAAGTTGACTTTATCTTAGTCGTCACTAAGTTAAGGAGGGGTCATGGCCCTCGGATATTTCTTGCACAGTGCCGGATCAGGGCCTGGCTCAGGTCATTTCGCGGGGGCGAGGTTGGTGGCATCCAGTGCCGGGCGCAGTGCCTTCGCGAGGGTGACCGCGTCGTCGACGGCCCAGTAGTGCAGGTAGAACAGGTGCGGATCGTCGGCCAGCATATGGTTGTGCAGTTCGACCACCTCGATGCCACCCTTGCGCAGGGCCTCGATCACCTTGTTGACTTCGGTTCCGATCAGTACGAAGTCACCGTTGATCGCCGCCTTGCCGTCGCCGACCGGCTGGAAGTTGATCACCGTGGTGACGCCGAAGGTCGGCGGCAGCACATGCCCCGCGTCGCTGATGGTTTCGGCACGCGCCAGGTTGTACTTGAACAGGCCGCCGTCGGCGGTTCCCTTGCGGCCCAACGCCGCATCGATACCGGCGGTGTCGATGTCGACCGGCGTCTGCTGCGCGGGCGGCGCGGTGGCCGGGGCGATGGAGGTGGCGGCGAGGGCGGCCTGCAGGCCGTTGGCCAATTGCGTCGGGTCGCCCATGCCTTCGATATGCGTCCACCAGATCGGCGGTGACTGCTCGAGCAGGTGCTTGTGCAACGCGGTCTGCCGGAAGCCGTTGGCGTGCAGGGCATCGGTGACCTTGGGCAGCTCTTCCTCAGTGACGACAAGGTCGCCCATCACCATGGTCCCGTCGTCGTATTTGCCGAACACGGCATAGCCGCCGAGGGACAGGCCGGGTTTGACGGCCACGCCCCGGGATTGCACCTGTAGGTCCGAGCGGACCAGCGGAATGCGGTAGACGGTGTTGTTGTCGCCGAACTTGCCGGTGCGGCCGAGGGTGTCGGTGACGGGCTTCCAGTCCGTGTCGGTGGTCGACACCGGTTTATGGGTGCCGCTCATGGGCGTGGTGCCGGAGGAGGTGCTGCTGTTGCTCGAGCAGCCTGCCGCCACCGTGACGGCCAGTAGTGCGATCAGTACCGCAATGCGTCGAACAGGTCGGCGAGCACAAGCGCGCATGGGAGTTCCTGTCGTCGTAGGAAGCAGTTCGGTTGGGACGAGCCGAGCTATACGGCAAGGTCTAGCGGCAGTTCATGAAGCCGCGATGAAGATCCCTCTCGGTTACGCGGTGGGCTCGAACTCCCACGACACGGGTTCGCCATCGCGGTGCCCTTGGGGATCGGGCAGTAGATGTGCTGGCTGGCCAGGCGAGTGCCGGAGTGCGCGCGCCTCGTCACTCTGGGCGGCGCGACGCCTGTCTGGGTGCGATCGCAATTTGCTGCCTGGTGGAGCTGGAGCTATCGCGCACAGCATGTCTATATGTTCGCAATTGCGCACTCTTTGTCGTATGGTGTTCAAGTTTGTCGGATGCGGTTGGTTCGGAGGCTCGTGTGATCGAGGTGTTGCGGCACCCCCAGTTCCGTCGTCTGTTCACCGCCCAAGTGGTGGCGCTCGTCGGCACAGGGTTGCTGACCGTGGCCCTCGGGCTGCTCGCCTACGACTTGGCGGGCAGCGATGCCGGTGCGGTTCTCGGTACCGCGCTGGCGATCAAGATGATCGCGTATGTCCTTGTGGCGCCGGTGATCTCGGCCCTGACCGACCGTGTGCCGCGGCGCGTCCTGCTGGTGTCGGCCGATGTGATCCGGATGGTGATCGCATTGACGCTGCCGTTCGTCACACACGCCTGGCAGATCTACGTGCTTATCTTCATTTTGCAGTCGGCGTCGGCGACCTTCACCCCGGCGTTCCAGGCGGTGATTCCGTCCGTGCTCGTCGACGAGGAGGACTACACGCGCGGACTGACGCTGTCCCGGCTCGCCTACGACCTCGAATCCCTGCTCAGCCCCGTGCTGGCGGCCGCGCTGCTCACGGTGATCAGCTACAACCTGTTGTTCGTCGGCACCGCGGCCGGATTCGTCGTTTCGGCGATCATGGTGGTCGGCACTCGGCTGCCGCGGCTGGTGCCCGCCGATCGCTCCATCCCGCTGGCGCGGCGGATCACCGGGGGAGCGCAGCTCATGTTGGCACGCCCGGTGCTGCGCGGCCTGCTGGCCATGAACCTCGCCGTCGCCGCTGCGACCGCGTTGGTCGTGGTGAATACCGTTGTGTACGTGCGCGATCTGCTCGACGGCCCCGCCTCGGCGGTCGCCCTCGCGCTGGGCTGCTACGGCGGCGGCTCGATGCTCATCGCCCTGTCGATCCCGCTCCTGCTCACCACCGTGTCCGACCGCCGCCTGATGCTCACCGGCTGCGCGCTGCTGCCGGTGGGTCTACTCACGGCGGCCCTCATCGCGGGACTCGCGCCCGCCTC
Organism: Nocardia sp. CA-119907; assembly: GCF_050955995.1. Classification (NCBI taxonomy): domain Bacteria; kingdom Bacillati; phylum Actinomycetota; class Actinomycetes; order Mycobacteriales; family Nocardiaceae; genus Nocardia; species Nocardia sp. CA-119907. The sequence goes on along the minus strand of NZ_CP192091.1, from coordinate 6,793,807 downwards.
CGCGCTCGGCTGGACGCTGCTGGCGATCGCGTGGATCACCCTGGGCGCGGGTACCTCGCTGATCAACACCCCATCGGCGCGACTGCTGCGCGCTCAGTCCGATACCGATACGCGCACAGCGGTTTTCACCGCTCAGTTCTCGCTTTCGCACGCCTGCTTCCTGGTGACCTATCCGATCGCAGGGTGGGTCGGCGCGGGCGCTGGCCAGCTCGCCGCCGCGTTTGCGCTGGCCATCGTGGCTACACTGGCTGGAACGACGGCCGCACGGATGTGGCCGATCGGCACTCCCTCGGGAGCCGAGCCGGTTGCAGTAGGAAGTCGATAAAACATGAGCGGGATGGACAATTCGCCAGCGATCGAGCCTCCGGTGAGCCTCGAACACCCCGTGGTGGCCGACCAGGCGCACCTCGAGGCCGCCACCGGAGCGTTCCGCATGCTCGCCGACTCCACCCGCCTACACATCCTATGGCTGCTCGCCGATGGCGAGGCCGATGTCAACACGCTCACCGAAGCCTGCGGCGCCTCCCGCACCGCCGTCAGCCAACACCTGGCCAAACTCCGCTTCACCGGCATGGTCGCCACCCGCCGTGAAGGCCGCCGTGTCATCTACCGCATCCGCGACGGCCACCTCGCCCGCCTCGTCCGCGAAGGTCTCAACCACGCCGACCACATCGTCACCGGCGAACCCCCGCACGCGTAGACATGCCAGCGCACCGATGACGTGGTCCCCGGCCGCGCCGTGCGCCATCCTCGACGATCGCATCCTGATGCCGCGGCCGGGCATACGGAAGTATCTCCCCGCCGCAGCAGGCCGCGGCGCCACCCGCGGCCGCACCCGGCCGGGCCGCCTGCCGCGCCGACGCAGGTACCGGAAGCAGAGAAGGGACCATCCCTCGTCGCAGTGGCGGGTACGGATGGGGGCGATGATCCCAAAACGCCACGCGCAGACGGTGATCGACTGTGCCTCTAGTGCCAGGGCTGAGAACGGTTTGGTGAGGGGCAGGTGGGGATACCGTTTGATACGGTAAGGATCTTCGGACGGTCGAGAGGGTGGGGATGGCGCACCGAGTGACGTTGATGCTGCGATCGATGGGCGGTTGATCCATGGGATTCGGCATGTTCAATTGGAGCGCAGGTGATCTCGGGTCCGCGATGTTGGAAAGTCTCACCGACTGGATCGCCGGTGAGCAACGTCAGCCGGGCGTCGATCCGGCGGCCGTGCAGGACAAGTACAACCAGCAGCGCGACGGAGTTCGCAGCGCCGCCAATGGCATCGGCTTCCAGGGCGATTACCGACCGCGTTCGGTAAAGGGCCGCGACGATTTCGATCGGCCGTCCACCGCAGAGCTGCGCGAGAAGGTCGACAAGATCGATATCACCGCGGTCGACAATCTCGCGACCGCATGGAATGAGATCGGCAAACGCGCCGAGACGTCGTTGGATACCTTCAAGAAGGCGATGGAACGCGCGACCGATGAAGGCATCTGGAAGGGGGCCGCGCGCAACGCCGTCGCCAAGGCCGTCGGGGATTACAGCACCCAGGCGGTGCAGCTGGCCAATGCCGCCAAATTGACCGGCAGCAAGGTCGCCGAACTCACGACCGGTTTGGAACCGACCAAGGCCCTGGTGCCGCACGCACCCGAGCTGCGTTCGAATGTCGAGAATGCCAGGCACTGGATCGCGGGCCGCGGCTGGCGCGATAACGATGAGGCCGAGGGCACCGCACATGCCGAGGCGGTCCGGGTGCTGCGCACCGTCTACGCGCCGGTCATCGAGGAGACCGACACCGACGTTCCGGTCATCCCCAAACCCGACAACCCCACGACGAAGCCGGGCGAAACTCCCGGCGGCGGGCCGGGCAACAGTCCTGGCGGCGGTCCCGGCTCCTCCCCGGGTAGTCAGCCGACGGACAAGCAGGAGCCCAAGCCCACCGAGCAGAGTCCGTCCACCGATCCGTCGAGCACGCAGTCGACGGGTAGTTCGACGACACCCTCGTCGACCACCAGCACCGAGCCGACATCGACGAAGCCGGATACCACCGCGACCAACCCGTCGTCGACGACAACGCCGACCACCACGGGTTCGCCGATCCGTTCGGCCAGCCCGAGCGGCACCCCCGGTACCACCAGCCAGTCGCCGGGCCGAACCGTCACCGGCACACCCACCGGCACCGCCGCCGCCACCGCGGCGGCCGCAACCACCGCCGCGACCTCGGGGCGCAACGGTATGTCCGGTATGGGCGCACCCGGCAATCGCGGCGGCAAGGACGAGAACGAGTCCACCAAGGGCATCCCCGATTACTTGATCAACCAGCAGAACGGCGAAGAGCTCACCGGGCTCACCAATGCGCCGAAGACGGTCCCGCCGGTCATCGGCGAGTAGGAACAGGAAGACCGCATGACAACCGCGCGGCGGTGGCGATTCACCGCGCTCGAATTCCGAGTGCTCTGGGAGTCGACCGGACGGGACGTGCTCCCGTATCCGCTGCGACATCGCTCCACCGAGGTCTTCCAGGAGGATTCGGATCGGCTGCGCCGGGCCGCGGCCGAGGTGGTGATGCCGCAACTGGACGAGGATCTGGTGCGCGCCGTCGAGGTGCTGCTGGCACCGGAGGCGCGGGTGGAGGTGGCCGGATTCCACGGTCCGCGCAACGAGCGGAAGATCCGTGCGCACGGTGGCGTGCATTTCCAGCACGCCGCGCTGGCGATCCAGCAGCCCGGCCTCGATCACGAGCACGGCGGGGCGGTGGACCTGCTGTTCCTGACGGTCGAGGATCTGGTCCCCGCGGTAGTCGATGTACTGCCGGAATGCCGTGCGGGACAGGGTAAACCGATGCAGGTCCCGATCGAGGAGTTGGAAAAGCCGCCGCCGGTGGTGCGCGATGCATGGCGTCCGACGGTGCGCGAGGAGTTCGAGAAGTTCTTCCGTCGGCCGACCTCGGCCACCGTGCACGTCGGGGTGTACCCGTTCGGCAGTGTGGACAATCGGCATACCAAGGGCCGCAAGGACTTTCAGATCACCGATTTCGACAATGACGGCCGCTACGTCAGTTTCGGTAGTCGGACCGTGGTCGTGAAGCCGACCGACCGTCAGCGCATCACCGCCACGCTTCGCGAAATGATCTGCCGCACTGTCGAAGAGGTCCGCAACGGCGATCATCTGGCCCCCTGAGGGGTTCCCCGCGCCCACCGGACGCGGGGAATCTCATACTCAGCCCTTGACCTCGCCCAGAATCCCGAGCACCACATCCGAGGTGTAGAACGGCTCCAGCCGCTCGCGAATCAGCTTGCCCAGCACGCCATTTCGCTTCGCGCCCTCGATCACGGCGGGACCGTAGCGCAGGATCTCCTTGGCGATATCGTCGCCGGACAGGCCGAGTTCCGGCAGCATCGCGGCCAGCGTGTAATCGCCGTACTTGGTGAAGAAGACGTCGACGCATTCGTCGACGAGCAGCCCGAAGTATTCCTTCTCCCTGGTGGTTACGGCGATCTCGTAGCAGAGCAGGACCAGTTCGTTCAGATCTTTCTGGGTCAGGTAGTCGCGCAGACCGCTCACCGGTTCGTCGGCGTGCAGGTCCCAGAACTCCATCGCGGCATCGTGCACCGGAGCGTCGCGCAACATCTCGCGGATGGCATTGTTGGTGCGCTTGAGTGCGAAGACCGCGCCCTTGCCCGCCATATCGCCGATGAAAGTGCTCTCGGTGGCCTTCTTGGCGGTTTTGGCCGCCGACTGTCCCATGGAGATCAGCGAGGAGACACCCGGAATCTTGCCCGCGATCTGCTTGTTCGCCTCCATGAAATCGGAGATGAGCTTGTCCACGAATTTCGAGGCGACGGTGGCGACCAGCGGGCTCTCGGTGAGCCGCTCCAGGATGCGCTCCTGCGCCTGGTGCATACCGAAGATCTTCTCCAGCAGCGCCTCGACCGGTTCGCGTTCGACCACCTGGCCGAGGGTGTAGTCATTGTTCGCGGCGATATTGTCGTAGATCGAGTCGGCGAAGACCCCGACCATATCCGCGATCACCGGGCTGCCGCCGATCAGGTCGATAACGGTGCGGACCGTCTCCTTGGCCTGGTCGATCTCCACGATGTCGCGGAAGATGAGGGTGTCGGCCACCCCGATCACCGATTCCACGTCACGGGCGACGACCTCGGTGAATCGGTCGCCGCTCACCTCGGCCAGCAGGAAATCCACCTGGGCATCGAGAAGCCGTTCGGCGATCTCACGCGGCTCGCTCATCGAATTCCACCATCACATTCATAGTCCGTCGCGCTCGGCCAGCCTACGGATCGTTCGATTCGACGTCGTTGCCGCGCAACGATTTCCGTATCTGTTCCAGACGCTCACGCGCGGCTTTCTCGCGCGCCTCCCATTGTTCGTCGGCACTGCGGCCCGCCGGGGTCTGCCGGTCGAGTTCGCCCATCCCCTGCGCGGTGCCGAAGCGCTGCTCGACCTTATCGCGAACTGACTCGAAGGTAGGGACTCCGCCGGAGGAATATCCGCCCACCTCGGGGCCGGACGGAATACCGGTCGGCGGTACCGGTACCGCGGGTACCGGAAAAGCGCCTCCGACCTGGCCGGATGCCGCGGCATCGGATTCCCGATCATACGTCTGCGGCGTTGGAGTGGCGCGACTCACAGTCGCATCGGATCCCATATGACCGAGGCCAGCGGCCTCGACTACCGCGGTGTGCACCCAGGCAAGCCGCGGTCGTCCGGCGGTGACTGTGCCCAGCACCGCCAGGAGTTCGTCATCGGACAGTGCCGCGAGCCGTGCGGTGATCTCACCCAAATCACTCATATCGCCAGGCTACGCACGCCTGCGATCAGGCCGTGAGCAGATTGCCGGCCCAGGTGCGGATCAGATCCAGCCAGGAGACTTCCAGCGACATGATCAAGTCGTTGTGACCTGCGCCGGGGAAGATCACCAGCTGTTTCGGTTCGGGTGCGGCCTCGTACAGGCGCTCGGCATGGCGCAGCGGCAGGAGTTCGTCGTGGTCGCCGTGCATGATCAGGACGGGGGCGCGCAGTGTGCGGATGCGGCGCAGGCTCGGGTAGGCGTCCGGGACGAGTGGACCGGGGAGGAAGGGATATACCGAGCGAGCCGCGTCGCGCAGGCCGGTGAAGGTGGACATCAGCACCAGTCCGGCGGGCGGATGTTCGGTGGCCAGCTCGAGCAGTACGCCGCCGCCGAGCGACTTCCCCAGGTAGAGGACGCGTTCCGGGTCGACTCCCGGCTGTTCGAGCAGCACCCGGCGAGCCGCGTGGGCGTCGAGGTAGGTGCCGCGCTCGGTGGGTCGCCCGGTGCTGCGGCCGAAGCCGCGATAGTCGAAAGTCAGTACGTCCAAACCGATTTGGGTGAGCATCGCGTAGATCGGCACCCGGTCGCTGATATTGCCCGCGTTGCCGTGCGCGAACAGGACATGCCCGATCGAGCGTTCGGCGGGCACCCACCAGCCGTGCAGCGTCTCGCCGTCGATTGTCGGGATGGACAGCTCGGTGTAGTCCAGATCGAGGACCGACGGCGTCTGCACGACCTGCCGATCGGGCATGAAGGTCAGCGCGTTGAGGATCGGGCTGGCGGGGTGTCGCATGCCATCGTTCTTACTCGGTGCACGCCACCTGTGTGCGCCGACTGCCCGGACTACGCCTCGACGACGTCGACGCCCTTCCAGAAGGCGACGCGATCGCGCACCTGCTCGGCCTCCGGCTTCGGATCCGGGTAGTACCACGCGGCATCCGCATTCTTCGCACCCTCGACCTCCACCGTGTAGTAGGACGCGAGCCCCTTCCAGCCGCACACGGTATGGGTATCGCTGTCCCGGAAATACTCGGTATTCAGCGACCCCGCCGGAAAGTAATGATTGCCCTCAACTACTACGGTGTCATCGCTCTCGGCCAGCACAATGCCGTTCCACACCGCTCGAATGCTCATCGAATCTCCCACCGTCGCACCGGATTCCGCCGCACACACAGCACGGCTACGGGGTGTAACCCAAACCACACCCGCCGTATTCCCCGCACCCAGTGCTCCCACTCGTTCTCTGCCCCCGCACCGATTTCGCCCACCTGCTCTCGGCACGGGCGTGCAAGAGGTTTGCGTCTTATACGCCGAGACCGGCTTTCAGGGCGGGCCAGGATTTGGGGAGGGCGGCCTTCCAGTACGGCCAGGAGTGGACGCCGATGGCGGCGTAGTCGAGGGAGAGGTCGGCGCCGAAGAGTTTCATTGCGGGCGAGAGGGCGAGGGTGCAGTCATGCGAGACCTGTTCGATCTCGTTCGACCGGATCGGGTCGTTGGGCCACGACCAGCGATCATCGAACGGGGCGTCGTCCGGACCGGGCACGCCCGTACCCACGTACAGGTGGACCGGTTTGCCGCGCAGCGTGTCGAGATGTTTGCTCGGATCGTGTGCGGCCCACTCCGGGTTGCCCGCGGTGCCCCACATGTTGTCCGGGTTGCCGCCCTTCGATTCGACGACGGGGCGCACCGACAACTGTCCGACACCGTCGGTGGAGTAGCAACCGCTGAAAGCGGCGAGGGCTCGGAACATATCGGGGTGACGGACGGCGAGAATGGCGGCCGCTCCCGCGCCCATCGAAAGTCCGCCGATGGCGTAGACGCCATTGCCCTTCAGTTCGCGGTCGATCAGCGGCGGCAGTTCCGAGGTGAGAAAGGTTTCCCACTTCTGGTGCCCGATTTTGGGATCATCCTGCAACCAGTCGGTGTAGTAGGTGCCCCCGCCGCCGACCGGCATCACCACATTGACCGGCTTGTCGGCGAAGAACTCTTTGGCGCCGCCGCGCAGCGTCCACGTGCTCGCCGACTGGGATTCCGTCGCCCCGTTACCGTCCAGCAGCAGCAAGGTGGGGCGGGGTGCCGATTGGTTCGCGGGCACCAGCACGTCGAGGTGGATGGTTCGCTTCATCGCGGGGGAGCGAACGTACATCTGCCATTGCTGTGCGGAGGTGCGCTCGATTCGCTCGACGACGGCGTCCGCGTTCGCGCTCGCCTGCGGAGCGACGACGAACAGCGGCGCGACCGCGACGACCACGGCCGCGGCGACAGCTGTCATCCGCCGGTACCGCCGGCGTCCTCGCAATACCGATATGCGCAAATCCATGCTGCCAACCCTCATCGACGGTTGGCCCCCATAGGAGGCCGTGACATTTCGCGTCGACAATGCCATGGAACCGGCAGCGTCGGATTCCCACCGCCGGTGAAGAAGTTGGGTTTCAGATTGCGGCATCGTTGGGTGGTCCATGCGGGCAATGCGGGTATTCCGCAATCGGTCGGCAACCCAAATGGATTGGGGTGCAATTTGATTCGTCCAGTGCCATGATGCGCGCTGACGGTCTGGTCCCGGTTCGTGTGTCGGGCCGAGGCGGCCGTATTTCTGGAGGGTCTCAAAAGGCTTGGCCAGCGCCGACTTTCTGACCTACGGATGCCGATGTCGTCTCAAATGGTGGCCGCATTGATCTGTCTCCAGCTCCTCTGTCGAGTGGCAGTAAGGGTGGCCATTCCTCAACTGGACGACGCGCTGCGCTGGCTCGCCAAGGTCGTCCACCCTCGGCTGATGAGGATTCCTAGAGCCACCACGGCGCGCGACTGGAGAGCCATCACCCGGCGGCTCCTTCGCGGGCACCGCAGTCCGGGTCGCGTACTCGAATTGGATTCGTGGACGGGATGATCAGGGCTTTCGCGCGTCAGATGATGTGGTTGGGCTGCTGGGCGTGCGAAGAGTCCGGCGGATGGCATTACGGAGCCAGTGGTGGGCTCCGTCGGCTGTGTGTCGGGGGTGCCAGGCCATGCCGATGGTCAGTGGTGGCAGTGCCAGGGGGATGTCGAGGAGGCGCAGTCCGAGGGTGGTCGCGTCGTCGGTGAGGGGCGACGGGTCGGCACCGGGGAGTGCGGCAGGTACGAGGCAGACGATGTCGCTGCCGGCGGCGAGCGTCATGGCGGCCAGGTGGCTGGGGAGGACGACGCTGACCCGCCGTTGGAGGTTCTGTTCGGCCAGCGCGGTGTCGAGAGGGCCGGTGAACCGGCCGCGGCGGCTGACCGCGACGTGTTGGGCGGCAGCGAGCCGGGCCGGGGTCAAGGGTTCTTCGGTGAGGGGGTGGCCGGGCCGGACGGCCGCCACCATGCGCAGCCTGACCAGTTCTTCGACCTGGGTTTCGGGATCTACGTGGTCGATGGATCCGATCTCCAGATCGATCCGGCCGTCGCGGAGTGCGGATCCGGCCTCCAGCTCCTCGGCCCGGAGCCGGAACGAGACCCCCGGCGCCTCCTGCTGGGCCAGTTGCAGCAGTCCGGGGGCCAGTGCCGCGCCGACGAGGTCGGCGGCCTGGAGGGTGAAGGTGCAGCTCAGGCCGGCGGGGTCGACGCCCGTGCCGGGGCTGAGCAGTGCTCCGAGGCTGCGTACCACTGCGGCGGCTTCGTCGCGCAGGGCCTCGGCACGCGGGGTGGGGACCATGGTCTGCCCGGCCCGGACCAGGAGGGGGTCTTGGAGGATGCGGCGCAGGCGGGCGAGGGTGCGGCTCATGGCGGCGGGCGACGTGTGCAGGCGGGCGGCGGCGCGGGTGACACTGTGCTCGGCCAGCAGGGCGTCCAGCGCGATGGCGAGATTGGCGTCGATGGCCGGATTCGGGCTGTTCACCAGCATTATTCCATTTCAGTCAATGATTCAGTGCTGAAGTTCCTATTGTGGCAACGCTTGGCTCTCCGCAGGATGACGGGTGTACCCGATCCGACACGACCTGCGAGGCATTCATGATCGTTATTACTGCTCCTACCGGGAACATCGGCCGTCCCCTGCTCTCCGAGCTCCTGGAGTCCGCGCCCGCCGCGGGCGAGGAACTGCGGGTGATCGTGCGCGATCCCGCGCGGCTCCCGGACGCGGCCCGCGGACGTGTCGAGGTGATCACCGGCTCGCACGCAGACGCCGGTGTCCTCGACCGGGCCTTCGAGGGCGCGGACGCCGTCTTCTGGCTCGTCCCCCCGGACGCCTCCCTGCCCCCGCACGACGGCTTCAGCGGCTTCACCCGCCCCGCCGTGAAGGCGCTCGCCGCCCACGGCGTCGGCCACGTCGTCGGGGTCTCCGCGCTCGGCCGCGGTACCCCGGTTGCCGACCGCGCCGGCCTGGTCACCGCCTCCCTCGCCATGGACGACCTCATCGCCGGCACTGGCGTCGCCTACCGGGCCCTGGCCAACCCATCCTTCTTCGAGAATCTCCTGGAGGAGTCCGACTCGATCCGCGACAAGGGCGTGTTCACCGACGTCGTCGACCCCGACCGCAAAGCACCCCTCGTCGCCGTCGCCGACATCGCGGCCGTCGCTGCCGGCCTGCTGCTGGACCGCTCGTGGACCGGCACCGACAGCGTCCCCGTCCTCGGACCGCAGGACCTGTCGCCCAACGACCTGGCCCGCATCATGACCGAACAGCTCGGCCGCCCCGTCCGCTACGAACGCCAGCCGCTCGACGAGCTGTACACCACCCTCGTCGGCTATGGCCTCAACGAGGCGTTCGTCCAGGGTGTCGTCGATATGAAGCGGGCCAAGGACCAGGGCCTCGACGCCGGAGTCGCCCGCACCCCGGACACCGCGTCCCCCACCAGCTTCGAGCAGTGGTGCGCCCAGACCCTCGAGCCCGCTGTCCGCTCCTGAGGTCCACCACCCGTCGCCCGAGCCCATAATGCCCAGCGCACCAACACCTTTGGAGACACCCTGATGCCCGCTGAAAAGACCGAACCACCGGTCACGGCGTTCATGCTCGTCAAAACCACACCCGAGTGGCTCGCTCTGACCGTCCAGGAACGTGCGGACGCCTTCACCACCCAGGTTCTGCCCGCCATCGAGGCCAAGACCACCGGCGTACGGTCACGCTTCTACGACACCGAGTTCTACTCCGCACGCATCACCGACGTCTGGGTATGGGAAGCCGAAGACCACCACACCTACCAACTCCTCATCGACGCACTGCGCGAAACCCCGTTCTGGGATCGCTACTTCGAGGTCATCGACCTCCTCGTCGGCACGGAGAACGGCTACGCCCGAACCTACGGCCTCGAACCCGTTGCCACCATCACCACCTGATCCCCCGCGCGACTGGGTTGATGTCAACCGGCCGGAGGACATCGGCCAACAAGCTCGCCCACGGCCATCGCACGCGTCGATGCCGCTATCGCGGCCAGACACTTCCTGCCGCCAGCCGTAACTGGCGACGATCATGCATCAGCGAAGGTGACCGCTAGGGCCGGTTGAACTCGCCGTTCTGGATGCCAGTGGTGAAGGCGTCCCACTCGGGTGGGACCGAAGACGAGTGCCGGGCCGGTCGGGTTCTTGGAGTCGCGGACTGCGGCATCGATGGGGGATCAATTCGAAAAATGCCGTATTTCGCAATCGGTCAGCAATGCGAATGGCTTGTGCTGCAACCAGATTCGTTTTGCTGGTCCGGCCCACCCGTTTCCTGGTGGGCCGGACCCAAGCCATCGTGGTCACCCGCGTCGTCTGGTCAGCGGCTGAGCAGCTGCATGTGCCTGGCCTGCTGCCGGATCTGATTCAGCTGCATGTCCGCCTGATTGGACCGGTCGTTCGCCCGTGAAGCCTGATCTTCGGCCTGCTGCGCCAACTGGCTGGCCTGCTCGGCCTGATCCTGCGCCGAGCTGGCCCGTTGCTGACACTGGTTGGCCTCTGCCTGGGCCTGTTGCGCCTGGCTGTGTGCCTGATCGGCCTCATTCTGGGCCTGTTGCGCCTGACTTATGGCCTGTTGCGCCTGACTTGCGGCCTGTTGCGCCTGCTGACGAGCCTGCTGTGCTTGCTGAACCGCCTGTACCGCGCTCTGGTGCGACATCTGGGCCTGATGATGTATCTGCCGCGCCTGCGTCTGCGCCTGACGTGCCAGGGCTGTGGCCTGGGTCGCGGCCTGGCGGGCGTTCTGCGCGTCCACGCGCGCCTCATTGCAGAATGCCTGGCACTGGATCTGTGCCATTTCCGCATCCCTCCTGGCCATATCGAGCTCGTCGCCAGTGCGGGTCGCGCGGTCCGTGCGTGTATCAGTGTCCTGAGCTGGCATTACCTAACTCCCTTCCTCAAAAGTGGATGTGGATTGGTACGGGCAGAACTCAGGGTGACCGGTCTCATCTTCACTGAAGCTGCACCGGATCGTGGATACTTCGCAGCAAACTGTCGGAAACCGCGGCGAAATATATCCGAGACCGGGAACAACGTCTCTGCGCCCACCGCCGGTCGGGTCATCGGGGGGAATGGAATCTCGAATCATGGCCAACTGGCCAAGTCGTGGCCGATCATTCTGGGAATTGGCCACGACTTCTGAGACTCTGAAAACCGTATTTCAGAGGGTGGCCGCTAAGAGGGCCGGTTGAACTCGCCGTCTTGGACGCCAGCGGTGAACGCATCCCACTCGGAGGGGGTGAAGACGAGCGCTGGGCCGGTCGGGTTCTTGGAGTCGCGCACTCCGACCATGCCCGCCTCGAGGTGTGCGACCTCGACGCAATCCGAACCGGTTGTGCTGCGGCTGCTCTTGAACCACTTGGCTTCGGAGAAGTAGATGTTCACGTTTCTTCCTCCTTGCTTCGAAGGCTCGTTGCTACACAGGCCGATTGAACTCGCCGTTATGGATGCCAGCGGTGAAGTCGTCCCACTCCGAGGGAGTGAAGACGAGTGCTGGGCCGGTCGGGTTCTTGGAGTCACGGACTCCGACCCTGCCCCCGTCGAGGTGCGCGACCTCGACACAGTCCTTACCGCTGGCGCTGCGGCTGCACTTGAGCCATTTCGCACCGGACAGGTTGGTGTTCACGCCTCGTACTCCTTTGCAAACGCCACGATGCGACTTCGAGTGTCGTGCTCGTCCAACGCTACTCGGTGGATGTCGGCATACGCTGCCAGATACTGCTCAACCTCTTCGCCCTTGTCCAAGTACAGGGCACCGGTGAAGCCCTCCACGTAGACCACGGGCGGCTCCTCGAGTGCCGGATTCGGATGATCTGGAAACTCCATGTAGACGAAGTCTTTAGTGGTCAGCCCCAAGTGATTCGATGCATTGAACCGAACGATGCGAATTGACACGTTCGGACGATCGCCAACCTCGATGAGCCGATTCAACTGACCTGCCATGACTTCGTCGTCCCCCGACGCGGTGCCGCAACACGGACTCGCTCAGCAGCACTTCCAACGTGAAAGTCTCCGAATCGTGAATCCGGCTCTGCCGCTTTGTGATCAGATCAACTTCACGATCGGCATCAAGAGGCCGACCCGGCTGGGCCGTGGATATTTTCCACATGGCACGCCGGTAACCGGGTGTTTGGAGCAAGCCTGGCAGCAACGTCGACTGGCACGAGATAACGCGGCTGGCGGATTGCTCGAGCCCGAAGAACATCCCGAAATTCGGAGCTATTGCGTCGGTATACGACTGCCACCATCCATCCTTCCGGGACTCCTGGGCGAGCCACAGTAGCACCCGCCGATCGTCATCGCTGGCTTGATAAAGGTCGCAGAGCGCGTTGATAACCATTCTCTTGATTTCGCTGCCGCGTCCAGATTCCAAGCGCCACAAGGTCTGTGATCCCATTTCGCACGCCTGCGCGGCGCGCGTTCGGCTCAGGTTGCGCTCCTCGCGAAGCTCGCGCAGGCGTCGTCCGAGCACTCGGCGCGGCAGAGTCGTGTTGTTCGATTCGGTCGACAAAGTAATGCCACCCGCCCTCTTCGTTAGCGTTACTCACGGTCATGTCGAGCTAGCTGGAATAGTCAGCCTGTTTGGAGCGAATTCGATTCGGGCCGAATCGAATTGGAGTGCTCCCAACGTACCCGTTCGGTGTTTTACTGGCCATGCGCCAGACGGTCGGGTCGACCGAACATTCGCCCCCGCTCATCCACCCCGCGCGGTGGCGAATTCGGCGATGCCGCGACCGACCGTCTGACGCTCCAAAATCGCTGCCGTCACAATATCTTTCGGAGGTATCCCCGTGTCCGGTCCGACAGCAATTGAGCACAATACGGTGCCGCCCGATTCGAGGACGACCGCGATTCGCCCCGCGAGTGTCGCAGCGCGCGGTGCCGATGTCGAACGGGAGCGGCCGAAGGCGGTCGGATTGGTGCGCAGCGATGTGTCCGGACTACAGGCACCTCGGCACGCGATCGCGGTGCAGCGGCACGCCCGCACGCTCGGCTATCACTACGTGTACACCATCCGACCGCCGCAGGATATCGACGATGCGATCGGCTACGCGCTCGGCATCGCGGCAGGTCTGGATGTGGCCGCGATCGTGGTCTACGGCCTGGACCAGGTGGACGATCGGCCCGCGCGAGTATGTGAGGACTTCGATCTCGAAACCGTCTGTCCCGCAATGACATGGGCGCGCGTCGCGAGTCCGGCACCGGTCGAGACGGGTGCGGCGTGAGCGACGAGGCGATACTCACCCGAGATGGGAGCGGCGTGAGCGACGAGGCGATACTTACCCGAGACGGGTGCGGCGTGAGCGACGAGGCAATACTTACCCCGCCGCAGGTCTGCGGTCGTGCCGATGTGCGACTGGCGCACAAACTGATGCGGCAACACCGGGTCTGCCGGGTCGATCTGTGTATCTGGAAGTCGGCGGCGTACTACACGCTGGTTGCCGCGGGCCATCTCGCGCCGCAGACATTGACGCCGCGCGAGCGGGCCGCGGCGCGCAATATCGCCTTCCCGCCGTTGGACGCGCAACTGCCGGTATGCGGTGGCCCTCCGCTACGAACGCCGCGCGAGGTATTGGAGAGGTTGTCGGAGTTGGCGGTGCCGGTGCCCGACTCGAACGGCACTGCCAACCACAGGGATTGACTCCGATGGGGGCCGAATATGCGCGAACGTCGCACCGCGGTCGACGGGTGGGTGGTCATTTAGGAGATCGACCATTGGCACATCCGAATCATGCACGTGCGCAGCGTTATCGATAGTGCTCGGCCATTGCTGAGCGCTGATGTCGCGGCGGCTGCACCCGATCTGGCCGATATGCGCGAAAAACATCCGAACCTGTCCCCGTTGTGGGATGCGGTGCGGCACGAGTTCTGGTCGGAAGTGATTACGCCCCAGGAGCATTCAGAAGGGACTATTTGATCGAGGGCGAGAGCATCGCGCTACGGCTCTAGCGCCCCGTCCAAATAGATTGCTGCACTACCCCACTTCGGCTGCTCGTCGAGCGTAGTCATACGGCGGTCGAATACGGCCTGGGCGACCGCCATTCGACTACGTTCGACGGAGCCCGGACCCGGGCTTGATACGGCAGGAGCTATGTGGAGGCGGTACTAGCTGCGCGGTGATTCGGTGTTGGTGTTGAAGTGGATGGAGTTGGTGACGTCTTGACCGGTAATGCGTTTGATGGATAGAGCCATGATCTCGCCCATATCCTTGATGACTTCGATGTGCTCCCGGATGATTGCATCGATAGAGTTGTTCTCGCCGGTGGCCTGGCCCTTGAACATCTTGACCAGATCGTCGGCCATGTGGAAATCGCCGAAGCCGGAAACGTTTTGGGCGTTTACCGACAAATTGAGCATGTCATTCAGGTCTTCGAGACGTTGGTCGCACGCGGCTAGGCACTGCCTAGCTGCCGCTTCGCTGTCCAAATAGAGCTCTCCGGACTTCGCCTGCGCGGCGAAACGGGTCCACTGCGCCAACTCGGCTTCACTCATGGCCTGCCCCCTCGATTACTGCGGTAGGACCGGAACGATCGCGTCACCGACCCGGTAGAGCTCCACGCACGGGTCCTCGGGGTTGTCCAAGGACGCCTTGTTGAGGACCCGAAGCTGGAGTACCCCCTGAGTCGCTGGGAAGAGGACGTCGCAGCCCAGGTCTTTGGATGCGCCAGCGACCTTGAACTGCCTGCCCTTACGGCCAGCGACGGTGACGTCCTGGAAGTCGACGTTGCCTTCCTTGTGTTCGAACTCCGTCACAGTGCGTCCGGTCGAGAAGACGGTGACGTAGTACTTCGAGCCTTTCCAGTTGCAGATTTCCCAACCCGACTGGTGAACGCCCGCAATCCCGCTTTCCTTGGTCGCCGGGTCCACGCCCGCGGCCGCGAGCACACCATCCGCGATGCCCGTGCACGGATCGAACAGCTTGACCGGCACCGCATTCGTCTCACTGCTCGCGCTCGGATTACCGCTCTTCGAACCCCCGCATGCGACCAACCACGGCAGGACTGCCGCCGCGAGCAGCATCAACTTCGATCGGTGCGCCATCCCCGCCCTCTCAAGCTGCGACTATCTGGAGAGGTCGACCCTATCAAACGGTATCCCCGGCACTGGGAGTCGCGCGGGGAGGCGGGTGCCGAGGATTCAGTGCAGAATCATGCGCGCTGAAACCCTCGGCAAGGCCGTATGCGACGGCCGTCACGTCACACCTTCGAGTGGCATGGTGTGAGCGGATCGATACCGCGGAAACGTTGGATTACCAGCGTGTATACAAACGCGTCCCGCGTCCGTTTTGTCCGATTTTCGCGTTGACAGTGCCATACCCCAGGAGCAGGCTGCTGCGTGACTTTCCGTGCGCGCCCCGTGGAGCCGTCACGGTCTGGCAATCGGAGGAGCAGGGTGGTGCGTTTACGTCAACGGTCGGAAAAATCCGGGGGCACACCGGATGTGACTGGCGACCCCGGAAGTGAACGCCAGGTTGCCGGGAACAGAATAGTGCGGCCGCGCACGATTCGGGGGCAATTGGCTCGAATCCTTGTCCTGTCATTGGTTTTGGTGCTGGCGCTACTCGGGGCAACGGTCGCCCGGGAGGTCAAGGCGTTCCGCGAGAGCGGTGACGCCGTGCACGCGGTCTCGCTCGCACTGGCCGTACAGGATCTGGTGCAGCAGGCGCAGCGCGAACGCGGGCTCAGCAATGGCCTGCTCGGCGGCGATATCCGGCTGGTGCAGGCGGTATCCGACCAGCGGGTCGTTACGGATCGGACGATGCGCGCACTCGCGGAGGCGGCGGCCGGAAATACGCCCGGTGCGGGCCAAGTGCGTTCGGCGATCGGACAATTCGACGGCCTCGATGCGACCCGCACGCAGATCGATGCCCGCCGCACCAGCAGGCAGGCCGCCTTCCAGTTCTATACCGACGGCATTTCCGCGCTGAATCGTCTGACGCTCGGGCTCGATCAGGCGCGCGATGCCGAGGTTCGGCACGGTCTCGAGGCGCTGTACGCGCTCGGGGACGCCAAGGAGCAGACGGCCAAGGAGCGCGGCTTCCTCAATGGCGTTTTCGCCGCCGACGAATTCCGCAACGGCGAATATGTCGAATTCCTCGATATTCGCGCCGCCAAGATGGCCGGATTGACCGCCTTCGCACGCGATGCGACTGCCGCACAGCAGGCCAGGCTCGATGCGGCGCTGCGCAGTGAGAATGCCGTCAAGGCGGGCGAATCGGAGCAGATCGCGATTGCGTCGAGCACCGGTCCGCTGGTGCGTTCGGTGGATCCGAGCACCTGGTGGGCGCAGATGACGGCGGTCATCGATGAGCAGCGCGCGGTGCAGCAGGCGGTCGGTGACGATGTGCAGCGGCGCGCGGAGGCGCTGCGCCGGGATGCGTTCCTCACCCTGGGTGGCTATCTGCTCGCGGCGCTGATCGCCATTGCGGCCGAGGTGGCGCTGGTCGTCGCGAGTGTGCGCGCCATCGTGCGCCCGCTCGGCGCGCTCGCGGCGGAGGCCGACGATGTCGCCAATCATCGGCTGCCCGAGGTCATCGCGGCCTGGCAGGCATCCGGCGACACCCACCCGGATCCGCCAGCGCCGGTGCGCACACCGCGCGGGGCGAGTGCCGAAATCGCCGCTGTGGCAGGTGCGTTGGACGGCGTGCAAACCACCGCCTTCGAATTGGCTTCGCAGCAGGCGCTGGTCCGGCGCAATACCACCGAATCCATGGCGAATCTGGCGCGGCGCAATCAGAATCTGGTGCGCCGCCAGCTCGGGCTGATCAGTGAATTCGAACGCGAGGAACTCGATCCCAAGGGGCTGTCGAATCTGTTCGAACTCGATCACCTGGCCACCCGCATGCGGCGCAATGCCGAAAGTCTGCTGGTGCTGGTGGGTGCGGCGAGCCCGCGGCGCTGGGCCGAGCCGATCGCGCTCACCGATGTGATTCGCGCCGGACTGTCCGAGGTCGACGACTATCGCCGGGTGGTGCTGCGGCGGGTGGACGATATCGCGATCACCGGCGCGGTGGTCAGTGAACTCGCACATATGCTCGCGGAGCTGATCGAGAACGGATTGGCCTTCTCCCCACCGGATATGGAGGTGGAGATCTACGGACGCAAGCTGCCGAACGGATATCTGCTCGCCGTGGTGGACCACGGTATCGGCATGCCGGTCGAGCAGCTCGAGGAGGCGAATGCCCGGCTGAGCGGCGAAACCGATTTCGTTGTCGCGCCGATGCGGTATCTGGGGCATTACGTGGTCGGCCAGTTGGCGCGGCGGCTCGGGATCGATGTCGAGTTGAATGTGTCGCCGGTGAGCGGGATCGTCGCGCGGCTGCTGTTGCCCGTGGGAATCATTGCGGGAGAGAAGGATCGGCGCGCACCCGGGGAGCGCGGCGAGGTGGTGCCCGGAATGCAGGGGCATACCGAGTCGGCGGCGCTTGTCGATGCCTCTGGAGGATCCCTTGCGGGTGAGAAGGATCGGCGCGCATCCGCGGCTGAGGGCTCGCTACCTGCTGGTGCGGAATCGGGTGTGCAGGGGCATGCCGCCGAGCCGACGGTTGGGTTTGTCGGTGCCTCGGAGGGATCCTCTGCGGGTGAAGCCGTTTCGGCGAGACCGGTGCTCGATGCGCCGCGGCGCGGTGCTCCGGTCGACGGCGCTCCGGTCGACGGTGCTCAGATCGAGAGCGGTCAGCTCTACGGTGCTCAGATCGACGGCGCTCAGCTCTACGGGGGTCGGATCGACAGCGCACTGATCAACGATGCTCGGGTCGACGGCGCTCCGCTCAATAGCGCTTCAGTACCTGGCGCGCATGGTAAGCGAGTGACCGGTGGGTCCGAGGCCGACGGTGCCGCGCCTCAGCGACAGCGGTCCGGTGGCCCCGCGCATGCACGACCGGGACATCCATCGCCGACACCGGCACCCGCGCCGTTCGCGCACTTCCATTCCGCGCCGGACGATTTCGGCGACGATGTCGTATCCATCGGAAGCGACGTCGACCGAGCCGTAACAAGGGGCGATAGGGCGGCGTCCGAGGTTATCCCCACGGGCGATCGGGCCTCGTATGGGGCCATTCCGACCGGCGATAGGTCGGCATCCGGGAGTATCCCGACGGGTGACAGGTCCGCGTCCGGGATCAACGGATCGCTGACTGGTCTGCCGAGGGGGAACGGCGCTGGGAGCGATGGTGCCAGCGGATCCATGACCGGCCTGCCCGCAGTCAACCGATCCGGGACCGGCCGGCTCGCAGCCAGCGGATCCCTGACCGGCCTGCCCGCAGCCAACGGATCCGGGAGCGATCGCCGCTTCGAACCCGTACCTGCGACCGATCGCCCTACCGACGCCGGACCCGCGACTGGTGGTCCGCGCCCGGCTGCCCGGTCTTCGGTGAGCAGTTCGTTGTGGCCGCTTCCCGAAACTGCAACGACAACAGCGGAATCCGATTCCGCACCCGCCGGTGTTCAGCGAACCAAGAACGGGTTGATCAAGCGCAACAAGCGAGCACGCGCGGGTGGCATCGGAAGCAACAGCGCACCAAGGGATCTCACCCCGGCCCCGCCCAGTGCTCCCGCCGTAGAACGCTCTCCGGCCGAAATCCGCAGCATGCTCTCGTCGTTCCGTGCCGGACACGAGCGCGGCGCTCCCGACCCGCCGCAACCGGAGGCATCCGAAAATATCCCGCGCGCCACGGATTTGGCGCAAACCCCGGCTTCGCCCCCTACCGCAGAGGAGATTCGGTGACCACCCACATACCGACCGCGGACCCGCACACCTTCAACTGGATGCTGGCCAACTTCGTCCGCGATACCGACGGCGTCCGCGACACCGTCGCCGTGTCCTCGGACGGCCTGCTCATCGCCATGTCCGATGGGCTGGACCGCACCGGCGCGGATCGACTTGCCGCCATGGTCTCCGGCCTGGCGAGCCTGGCCCGAAGTGCCTCGCGCAGCTACGCATTCGACGGACTGAAGCTGATCATGATCGAGATGAAGCGCGGCTTCCTGCTGGTCTCCGCGCTCGGTGACGGCAGCTGCCTCGGCGTCATCGCCGACGGTGGTTGCGATGTCGGTCTGGTCGGCTACGAGATGGCGGTGCTGGCCGAACGCGCCGGTGCGCTGCTCGACCCGGCGCTCATCTCGGAATTGCGAGAGTCGTTGCGCAGATGAGACATCCAGACCGGCCGCGGCTGCCGGACCCGCGGATGATCCCGGTGAACCAATCCTTGGGCTGGCTCGGACCGAACCGGCCGCCGCAGGATAGTCCGGATGTGCAGATCCCCGGTGATCGATTCGTGCGCCCCTTCGTCGTCACGGCGGGACGCACCATCCCACTGATCGACGGGCTGCGCATCGAAACACTGGTGCGGGCAACGCCGGCCGCGCTGTCCGCGCCGCTGCACTTCGAACAGCGCACCGTCGTTCGGCTGTGCCAGCAGCCGCATTCCATTGCCGAAATCGGGACGGCGCTGCACGTTCCGGTGGGCGTCGCGAAGGTGATCGTCAGCGATCTCGCGACTGCCGGGCATGTTTCGGTCCGGGACGCCCCCGAACTTTCCACCGCAGCCATCGAGAGGATCAGGGACCTTGTACGGGCACTCTGAATATCGGACCCCCGCGGCCGAGCGGCCCATGCCCGCCTCGGTCAAGATCGTGATCAGCGGCGGATTCGGCGTCGGCAAAACAACATTCATCGGCGCGATCTCCGAAATCGAACCGCTGGAGACCGAAGCGGCGATGACCGAGGTCGCCATCGGCGTCGACGACGCGGGTCGGCGCGAAGACAAGAGCCAGACCACCGTCGCCCTCGATTTCGGCCGCATCACCCTCGACAGCTCGCTGATCCTGTACCTGTTCGGAACCCCCGGCCAGGACCGCTTCGTATTCCTCTGGGACGACCTGGTAGACGGTGCGCTCGGCGCGGTGATCGTGGTGGACACCGGCCGGGTCGAGGACTGCTATCCGGTGTTGGACTACTTCGAAGAGCACAACACGCCATTCGTGGTGGTGGTCAACCGTTTCGAACAGGGCGACCGCTTCGAACTCGATGAGGTCCGCGAGGCACTCGAGCTCGACGAGTGGATCCCGATCATGGAATGCGATGCACGAGACCGGGAATCGGTAAAGGAGGTACTCGTCGCACTGCTGGAACAGGTGCTCGTGCAGCGCCTGTCCGCACCGCGGACGCAGGCCCGTGAGGTCGGCTGACCCGTAGCCTGGCGCTCATGGGTGAGCAGAAGGAACGGATGCTGCGTGGCGAGCTGTACCGCGACAGCGATCCGGAGCTGGTGGCCGAGCGGATCCGGGCACAGCGGTTGTGCGATGAGTTCAACCGCACCGGGCCCGAGGAGACCGAGCGGCGGGATGCGGTGCTGCGACAGCTGTTCGGCAAGCTGGGCAATGGGTCGTGGATCGTGCCCCGATTCCAGTGCGACTACGGCTATCTCATCGAAATCGGGGCCAACAGCTTCCTGAACTACGACGCGATCCTGCTGGATTGCGCACCCATTGTGATCGGCGACGACGTGTCGATCGGGCCGCGGTGCCAACTGCTGACGGCGCTGCATCCGATGGCCGATCACGAGGCGCGCAGGCAGCGCTGGGAGTCGGCGGCGCCGATTCGGATCGGGAACAATGTGTGGTTCGGCGGCGGGGTCATCGTGTGTCCCGGTGTCACGATCGGGGACGACACGGTGGTCGGTGCGGGCAGTGTCGTCACCCGGGCACTGCCGTCGCGGGTGTTCGCGGCGGGCAATCCGGCGCGGGTGCTGCGCGAGTTGTGAGCGCACTGCTCGGGTCGATGCGTCGGTCGTGTGGTGCTGCGCGAGTTGTGCGGCGCGCTCGATGCGTCGGTCGTGGTTGTGGTCGTGACGCATTCGCGGCATCGGCGGGGACGATGGACCCGCACACTAGCGAACAGGTCCAGGAATCCAGCCGCTGAGCAGGCGGTATCGGACAAGCCGGCGCGGTGCCGGCCGAAGCGGTCGAAAATCTTGTCGGCAACCCGATGAATTCGGGATGCGCTCGACGTCATTCCTGTGTACCGCTCGAACCAAGGGAGATAGCAATGAGCAACGGCAAGGATTTCGCACTGACCCATGTGTCCATCCTGGTCGGCGACCAAGACAAGGCGCTGGAGTTCTACCGGGATGTCATCGGCTTCGAGGTGCGCCAGGATATGCCGTTTCCGGGCGGTCGCTGGCTGACCGTCGGACCGGCGTCGCAGCCCGGTATCGAGTTCATCCTGGAGAACCCGGAGATGAATCCGAGCGATGCCGCGCGAGATGCCGCCAAGGGTCGGCTGGCCAGCGGTGCGCAGGGCACCCTGATCTTCACCACCGAGGCGGTCGACGACACCTTCGCCCGGCTGCGCGACGCGGGCGTCGCGGTGGACCAGGAGCCGATCACCCAGCCGTACGGCGTACGGGACTGCGGATTCCGCGACCCGTGGGGCAACCACCTGCGGTTCTCCGAGATCCTGGGCTGATCTCACTGTCCTCGCCGGTGCCGATGCGGGGTCGACATCGGCGAGCACACAGGTCAGCACCTTCGCGCGTGGCACATCGGGGCTACTCCCGAGGAGCGTGCGCCAGGCGGCCTGCTTCGGTCGCCGAACATGCGGCTGTGCACTGTGCGGAGGTGAATGTCACCGCGAAGCTCATGGCACCGCGCAGTAGGGTCGAATTCATGAGCGATCGCAGCGAGCGAGTCATGACAGGGCGCGTACGGCGCGCGCTGGAAGCGAGCGCCAGCGAGGCAAGGGCATGAACCAGGTGCGGATCGAAACGGAACAGGAAGCGACCCGGCCGCTCCGGGATGACATCCGCTTCTTGGGCGGCGTCCTCGGCGACACCATCCGTGATCACGAGGGTCCGGAGGTGTTCGATCTCATCGAGCGGGTGCGGATCGAGGCATTCCGGGTGCGGCGCGAGGAGGTCGGGCGCAGCGCGGTGGCGGAGATGCTGGACGGTGTCGATATCGCGGTGGCGCTGCCGCTGATCCGGGCGTTCAGCTATTTCGTGCTGCTGGCGAATCTGGCCGAGGATATCCAGCGCGATCGTCGGCGGGCGGCGCACGAGGCGGCGGGGGAGCCGCCGCAGGAATCCTCGCTCGCGGCGACCTATCGCAAACTCGACGCGGCGGCACTCGACGGGGCGGAGGTCGCGGATCTGCTGACCGATGCCCTGGTGTCGCCGGTGATCACCGCGCATCCGACCGAAACCCGGCGCCGGACCGTGTTCGATGTGCAGACACGGATCACCGAATTGATGCGATTGCGTCAGCGCTTTTCCGAGACCGAGCGGGAGCGGGCCGATTTCGAGCTGCGGATCCGCCGTCAGGTGCTCGCGCTGTGGCGCACGGCATTGATCCGGTTGCAGCGCCTACGGATTCAGGATGAGATCGCGGTCGGCCTGCGCTACTACGAGATCACCCTGTTCGATGTGATTCCCGCGATCAACGCCGAGGTGCGGGCGGCGCTGCGGTCGCGCTGGCCGGGTGTCGAGCTGCTGCCGCGGCCGATGCTGCGACCCGGATCGTGGATCGGCGGTGACCGGGACGGAAATCCTTATGTGACAGCCGATGTCGTGCGCACCGCCGCGCAGCAGGCCGCCGCGGTCGCCTTCGGCCGGTATCTGCACGAGCTGGTGGAGTTGGAGAAGTCGCTGGCGCAGTCGGCGCGACTGGTACCCGTCACGCCCGAAGTGGCGGCGCTCGCCGAGATCGGCTACCCGAATCCGGCGACGCATGCCGATGAGCCGTATCGGCGTGCGCTGCACGGTATCTGGTCACGGCTGGCGGCCACGGCTGAGCGCGCGCTCGGTGCGGTACCCGGCCGACCGGGCGAGCAGGGCGCGCGATCACAGGCCGTGAACGGGGCGGCGCCGGATACGGCGTGGCCGGAGGGCATTGCGGCGCAGCCGTATTCGTCACCGCAGGCGGTGCTCGACGACCTCGATGCCATCGACGCTTCGATGCGGGCGAGCGGTGACGGTCTGCTCGCCGATGACCGGCTGGCGGCTCTGCGATATGCCATCGAAACCTTCGGATTCCATCTCCAGAGTCTGGATATGCGGCAGAACTCGGAGGTGCACGAGCAGGTCGTCGCCGAGCTATTGGCCTGGGCGGGCGTGCATTCGGACTATGCGAGCCTGTCCGAACCCGAACGGGTCGAATTGCTCGCCGCGGAACTGCGGACCCGTCGGCCGTTGCTCGGTCCGCATGCGCGATTGAGCGAACTCGCCGCCAAGGAACTCGATATCGTGCGCGCCGCACGCGATGTCGTGGACACCTTCGGTACCGAAGCGGTGCCGAACTACATCATCAGCATGTGCACGTCGGTGAGCGACATGCTGGAGGCGGCGCTGCTGCTGAAGGAGGGCGGGCTGCTCGATCCGGGTGAGCCCGACGGGCCGCCGAGCTGTTCGGTGAATATCGTGCCGCTCTTCGAGACCATCGAGGATCTGGGCGCAGGGGCCGACACACTGGCCGCCGCGCTGGATGTTCCGGTGTATCGAGAGTTGGTGTCCGCCAAGGGCATGCGGCAGGAGGTCATGCTCGGATACTCCGATTCCAATAAAGACGGCGGGTATCTGGCGGCCAACTGGGCGTTGTACCGGGCGGAGTTGGATCTGATCGAGGTGGCGCGTAAGACCGGAATTCGGTTGCGGCTCTTCCATGGTCGCGGCGGTACCGTCGGCCGTGGTGGCGGGCGCAGTTATGACGCCATCCTCGCACAGCCCGCCGGTGCCGTGCAGGGTTCGTTGCGATTGACCGAGCAGGGTGAGGTCATCGCCGCCAAATACGCGGAATCCCGTGCGGCGCACCGCAATCTGGAGTCATTGATCGCGGGCACGCTGGAGTCGACGCTGCTCGATGTCGAGGGGCTCGGTGCCGACGCCGAACCGTCGTATGACCTCATGGACGATCTGGCGGCGCGGGCGCGGGCGGCGTATGCGCGTCTGGTGCACGAAACACCGGGATTCGTCGAATATTTCCGGCAGTCCACGCCGGTTGCCGAGGTCGGCGATCTCAATATCGGCAGCAGGCCCGCCTCTCGAAAACCGACGAATTCGGTCTACGATCTGCGGGCCATCCCCTGGGTGATGTCATGGAGTCAGGCCCGGGTGATGCTGCCCGGCTGGTACGGGACCGGTGCGGCACTAGAGGAATGGGTCGGCGGTGATCCGCAGCGTCTCGCCACGCTGTCCGACCTCTACCAGCGGTGGCCGTTCTTCCGCACCGTGCTGTCGAACCTGGCCCAGGTCATGGCCAAGAGCGATCTGGATATCGCCGCCCGCTACGCCGAACTCGTCGAGGATGTGGCCCTGCGCGAGCACATCTTCGGCATGATTCGCGACGAGCACGCCCGCACCATCCGCATGCACGCCGCGATCACCGGCAACGATCACCTGCTCGCCGACAACCCGTCCCTGGCGGAGTCGATCCACAACCGCTTCCCCTACCTGGAGCCGTTGAACCAGATGCAGGTGGAATTGCTGCGACGGCTGCGCGCGGGCGACGATTCCGAACTCGTCAAACGCGGCATTCTCCTGACGATGAACGGACTCGCCACCGCACTGCGAAATTCCGGCTAGCTGCGGGAGCGGTCGACCCACTTGCCTTGTGGGTCGCGGAAGATCAATGCGGCCAACGGTGTCGGCTCAGACGGTCTTGATAGTGCCGCCGTCGATCACGATGTCGGCACCGGTCAGGCTCGGCGCCGCCGGGGATGCCAGGAAGGTGACCAACGCGGCGACCTCCTCGGGTTCAGTGATGCGGCCCGACGCGATGCCGAACATTGTGGGCAGGTCGGCGAGGAAGTCTTCGTGCGTGGCGCCGTAGCTGG
The DNA here is from genome assembly GCF_050955995.1 of Nocardia sp. CA-119907. NCBI lineage: Bacteria > Bacillati > Actinomycetota > Actinomycetes > Mycobacteriales > Nocardiaceae > Nocardia > Nocardia sp. CA-119907. The sequence continues at coordinate 6,768,792 of NZ_CP192091.1, read as the reverse complement.
CGGCGAGCTTGGCGCCGAGTCCGTCCGGATCGCGCCAAATTCCGGTACCCACGGGGCCCGGGGACACGGTGTTGACGCGGACTCCTTGCGGCCCGAACTCCTCGCTGAGGCGCTTGCCGAATGCGACGAGTGCCGCCTTGGCTTCGCTGTAGCCGACCGGGCCGGTCGCGGGCACTCGGGCGTTGATCGATGCGATGTTGATGATTACGCCGCGTCGTTCGATCAGGCTCGGCAACGCCGCTCGTGCTGCCCAGACTGCGCTGAACAGATTCAAGTCGAACAGGTCTCGCCACTGCTGGTCGTCAGCGTCGAGGAACCCGCCCAGTGTCAACCGGTCCACGTCGCCGGCGCCGACGTTGTTGATCAGGATGTCGACTCCACCGGTCTCGGCGATCGCGGTCTCGATCACGGTGCGAGCACCTGTGGGAGTGGACAAGTCGGCCGGAACCGCGGTCACACCGGCTTGTTCCAAGCCATCTGTGATGGTGCGCGCGGCTCCGACAACGCGAACCCCTTCGCGCGTCAGGGCCTGGGTGATGGCAAGGCCGATTCCGCGGCTCGCGCCGGTGACTACCGCGGTCTTTCCAGCGAGTTGAAGCTCCATCTGAACCATCTTTCTTGAACTACTGGTCAAAAATACGGCCGCACCGGGCTGACGCACGGATCATCTGGTCCTCAGAGCGTGGCGAGAGCAGTGTCGATGATTCGGTACAGCACCGGCGCATCGTGGGTCATTGCCATGACCCGTAGACCTGCAAGCGTGTTCGCCAAGTACTCCGCGTAGGCACGTGGATCCAAGTCGCGCGCGACGTCGCCATCGCGCTGCCCGCGTTCGATCCTGGCTGTGAACCAGCCGATCGACTCGTCCTGCATCTTTCGGATCCGCTGCGCGATGTCGGCGTCGTGGCCCGCCAGTTCGACGGCGGTGTTGCCGATCAGGCAGCCACGTCGACGTGGCTGCGCAAGGTCGGAGTCGACCACGAATCGCAGCGAAGCGCCGATGCATTCGCATGTCGTTCCCGGACGCTCCAGCAGGTCCTTCGCGAGCTCGGTGATCTGCTGGTGGTAGAAGTCGAGGACTCGCGTGAACAACTCTCGTTTGCTCGCGAATGCGTTGTAGAGGCTGCCCTTCGCGACTCCGGTCGCTTCCGCGAGTTGAGCTGGTGACGTGCTGGCGTAGCCGTTGGTCCAGAACGTCTCCATGGCACGCGCCAACACAACGTCGTCGTCGAAGGTTCTCGGCCTGCCCACGCTCCGACCGTAGATGTTCTAGACCTGTAGGTCAAGAAAGGGGGTCGGCGACCTCTTGGCCAACAGCAGCTAGCGCCTACTCCGAGACGATCGCGAGCGCGTCGATTTCGACGAGCATTTCCGCGCGCGGGAGGCCGGTGAATACCGTTGTGCGGCTGGGCAGTACGTCGCCAGTGGTGTTGGCGGTGACGAATTCGCCGTAGGCGTCGTTCATGATGGCGAAGTCCTCGCGCTTGGTCAGGTAGACACGCAGCATCACCACATCGTCGAAGGTGGCGCCGCTGGCCTCGACGATGGCCTTGACGTTCTGCAGGGTCCGAATCGTCTGGGCGGCAACGTCATCCGGGAACAGGTAGGCGTTGGTCGCCGGGTCGACCGGGCCCTGACCCGAGACCTGGACGAACGGGCCCTTGCGCACGCCCTGGGAGAAGGTGTGGGCGGGTGCGGGGGCGTCGGTGGTGCGGACGGCGATCTTCTCGCTCATGGCTGACCTTTCGTTGCGGTCGGGTGTGTGGTGCGGACGGGAGTCCAGCCGAGTTCGCTGGAGATGGCGTCGGCCGCCGCGCGCACCCGCGGCAGTTCGGCCAGCACCTGGTCGTGGTCGAGCAGCATGTCCGGTACCGACATGGAGACCGCGGCGACCACCGTCCCTGTGCCATTGCGCACCGGGACCCCGATGCAGTTGACGAAGCTTTCGTGCTCCTCGTGATCCTCCGCATAGCCCTGTGCGGCAACGAGTTCCAGCTCCGCGAGATAGCGTTCGGGGGTGCGGATGGTGCGGTCGGTGAATTCGCGGTAGTCGATGTGCTCCGCGATCGCCCGCCACTCCGCGCGTGGCTGCGCGGCGACCAGCACCTTGCCGACCGCCGTGCAGTGCAGTGGGGCGGGGCGACCGATCCGCGAGTACATGCGCACGCTCTGGATGGCGTCGAATTTATCGATGTAGATCGCCTCGCCGGATTCGTAGGTGGCGAGGTGAATCGTCTGGCCGGTAGCGGAATTCAGCGCACTGAGATGCGGGCGCGCGAGGGTGCGGACGTCACGCTGTTCGAGTGCGCGGTTGGCGAGTTCGAAAAGCCGTGAGCCGAGGACGTATTGGTGCTGGCTGTCGTGGGTGACGAAGCGCTGTGACTCCATGGTCTGCAGCAGCCGCAGCACCGTCGACTTGTGCACGCCGAGTTCGGCCGCGAGCTGATCCAGCGACCGCGCGTCCTCACCGAGTGCGAGCAGGATGGTCAACGCACGCAACAAACTCTGACTCATGACCGTGCCCCGCTCGTCGCCGACGCTGTGTTCTCGCTTCGCTCGGCTGTGTTCATTGTTCGCTCGCTCATGACTGCGCCTCGCTGACGCTCGGCTCCGTCACGAGCGAGTGCTCGGCTGTGTTCATTGTTCGCTCGCTTCGCTCGCTCATGACGTCACATTCTCGGCTAGCACGTCTCTGCGGTAATGCACACGCCCCCAAGCGGACTCGTCCCGGTCGGCCAGGACTTCCAAGGTCCTCGGCGAAGGCAGTTCGGCCACATCGCCGGTGCCGGTGAGTGCGGCGGCGGCGCACAGATGGCCGAAGCGCAGGCGCTGTGCCAGCGGACGACCGTGCAGCAGGGCGGCGAGGTAGCCGCCCGCGAAGGCATCGCCGGCACCGATCCGCTCGGTGACCTCCAGTTCGAGGGCGGGCACTTCGACGCGGTCGGTGCCGGAGAATCCGGTGACCGAATGCTCATTGTTCTTGACCACCAGATGTCGCGGCTGCGGGAACAGTGCGCGCAAGCGGTCGGCGTCGTCCTCGCCGAAGACCGCACCGGCCTCATCGGCGCCGAGAAAGACCACATCGCAGCCGCGCACATGGTGGGCCAGTACCTCGGCGGGCTGCGCCGTGCGTCCGGCCCATAGTGCCGGACGATAGTTCAGGTCGAAGCTGACCAGCCTGCCCCGGCGTGGCAGCGCGACCAGGGCTTCGGTGAGTGACGTCGCGGATTCCGAGAGCGCGGTGGTGATTCCGGTGAAGTGCACGACATCGCAGTGTTCGAGCAGTCCGGCGGCCGCGGTGGCCGCGAGATCGGCGGCGGACAGTGCGCTGGCGGCGGAACCGGTGCGGTAGTACAGCATTCGGCTGGCGCGTTCGGCCAGATCCGTCGCCTTGCCCGAGCCGCTGCCGCGCTCTTTCACATAGACCGCAGTAGGGCGTGCGGGATCGGTGACGACCGCGGATACATCGACGCCGCGTGCCGCGAGATGTCCGGTCAGGTACCGGCCGAATCCGTCGTCGCCGACCCGCGAGATCCATGCGGCGTCCACGTCGAGCTGGGTGAGCACGGTGGCCACATTGGCCTCTGCGCCGCCCGCGGTTCGCTCGAAGTTGTCCGAGTCCTCCAGCGGACCGGGACGCGCCACCAGAACGGCGAGCCCCTCACCGACGGTCACCGCCCGTGGGCGGGGCGACGTAGTAGCCCACGTCACATCGATCTCCCTTCTGCCCTTGCGGCCACCGGCCATGCAGTGCAGAATAACCACACAAAACACGATGTGCAACAAGTGTTGCAAAATATGCAATGCATGCCGGATATGGCTCAGCGGAGGCGATTCCGCGGGAAGGAGCGACATGGCGATCGATGAGAAAGCCGTTGCCGCACTGGCGGATCGGACGCTCGGTCCCGAGCACAAGGGTCTGCCGCCCGCGGCGTGGGGCCGCACGGTCCGGGAATTCCTGGACGCCGCGCCATACCTCGATGAGTTCGAAACGCCGGTGCTGACCGTCGATCGCGCCGCCGTCGCGGCGAATGTCGCGGTCATGGCGGATTGGGCGGCGACCGCGGGGGTGCGCCTGGCACCGCATGGGAAGACCACGATGGCGCCGCAGCTGTGGGCCCAGCAGTTGGCCGCCGGGAGCTGGGGCATCACCTTCGCCACCGTGTGGCAGGTGCAGGTGGCCCGTGCGTTCGGCGTCGGGCGGATCGTGCTGGCCAACTCGCTGGTCGATCCCGTCGGATTGCGCTGGGTCGCCGAGGAATTGGCGCGCGATCCGGAGTTCGAATTCCTCTGCTGGGTCGACAGCGTCGAGACGGTCGCGCTGATGGACGAGCACCTGTCGGGTGATGTGCGCGTTCGGGTGGTCGTCGAACTCGGTGGGCCGCATGGACGTACCGGTGCGCGGACCGTCGAGCAGGGGCATGCCATCGCCGAGGCGGTCGGCAAGTCCGAGCGGCTGGCGCTGGCCGGGGTCGGCGGTTATGAGGGCGCGCTCGCCCATGATCGCACTCCGGACGGTATCGCCGCCGTACGGCATTACCTCGATGAGATCGCCCGCCTGCACCGCGAACTCGCCGCGACCGGACGCTATCCGGATCGGGCGATCGTCACCGCGGGCGGCAGCGCCTACCCGGACCTGGTCGTCGAATGCCTATCCGGACTCGTCGATGAGCAAGGCGCACAGGGCGTTCCGACCACGGTGGTGCTGCGCTCGGGTGCGTACATCATCCACGACGACGGTTTCTACGCGGGCATCTCACCGCTGGCCGCACCGCGCAGCGAACGGCCGCTGCGCTCGGCGATGCACGGGTGGGCGCGCACCGTCTCGCGACCCGAGGCGGAGCTCGCTCTCCTGGACGCGGGGAAGCGTGATCTTCCCTTCGATGAGGGGCTTCCGGTCCCGCAATTCATTGCGGGACCGGAGGGTTCACTGAATCCGGACGCACATGTCAGCGCGCTCAACGACCAGCACACCTTCCTGCGGCTGCCGGGCGGTGCGCCCACCGACCTGCCCATCGGCAGTGTGGTGCGGCTCGGTCTGTCGCATCCGTGCACCGCCTTCGACAAGTGGCGGCTGATCCCGGTCATCGATGACGCCGATGCCGAGCGGCCGCGCATTGTCGACCTCGTCCATACCTTCTTCTGACGAGCGGCCATGACGGACCTAGTGTTTCGCGATATCGACGTCATCGACGGCACGGGAGCGCCGCGCTTCCGCGCCGATGTCGCCATCGACCGGGGACGCGTCACGACGATCACGGAACCGGGCACGATCACCGTGGCGGCGCGGTTCGTCGATGCCGCGCCCGGTGCGGTACTCGCTCCCGGCTTCATCGATATGCACGCACACTCCGATCTGCATCTGCTCACCGATCCCGGCCATTTCCCGAAGATCAGCCAGGGCGTCACCACGGAGGTCATCGGACAGGACGGGCTCTCCTATGCTCCGATCGATGACGCCGCGCTATCGGTGCTGCGGCGTCAGATCGCCGGGTGGAATGGCAATCCCACCGAGCTCGACTTCTCCTGGCGCACGGTCGCGGAGTATCTGGACCGGCTGGATCAAGGCATTACACCCAATGCCGCCTACCTCGTGCCGCAGGGCACGCTGCGGCTGCTGGTCGTCGGCAGTGAACAGCGTCCGGCCAGCCCCGATGAGATACGGCGCATGCGCGAACTGCTCGCTCAGGGACTGTCCGAGGGTGCGGTCGGGATGTCGAGCGGCCTCACCTACACGCCCGGAATGTATGCCGACACCGGGGAATTGGCGGCATTGTGTGAGGTCGTCGCCGATTACGGTGGGTTCTATGCGCCGCACACCCGCTCCTATGGCAAGGGGGCGTTGGAGGCCTATGCCGAGATGATCGGCCTGGCTCGGAATACCGGGTGCGCACTGCATCTCACGCACGCGACCATGAACTTCGGCGTGAACCGCGGGCGGGCACCGGAATTCCTGGCATTGATCGATGCCGCCCGGGACGAAGGGTGCGATATCACCCTCGACACCTATCCGTATCTGCCCGGCTCGACGACCCTGTCGGCACTGCTGCCGAGTTGGGCCATGTCCGGTGGGCCGGACGCGGCGCTGGCTCGCATCGATGATCCGGCGGCGCGCGCGCGAATCGCCTTGGACGTCAATGTGAATGGTTCCGATGGCTGCCACGGTGTCACGGTCGAATGGGAGACCATTCAGATCAGTGGTGTCGCCAACCCGGAGTTGGGGGCGTGCGTCGGCCGGACGGTCGCGCAGATCGCGGCCGACCGTGATAGCGCACCGGTCGAAGTGTTCTTCGAGCTGCTGCGCCGGGATCAGTTGGCCACCACCATTCTCCAGCACGTCGGGCACGAGGAGAACGTGCGCGCGATCATGGTGCATCCGGGACATATGGGCGGCAGTGACGCACTACTCGTCGGCGATCGACCGCATCCGCGCGCGTGGGGCACCTTTCCGCGTTATCTGGGCCATTACGTCCGCGAACTCGGGGTGCTCGGGCTCGAGGACTGTGTGCACCACCTCACCGGGCGGCCCGCCGAGCGGCTGCGGCTGAGCGACCGTGGACATGTATTCACCGGATACGCCGCCGATCTCGTGCTGTTCGATCCGTCGACAATCACCGATACCGCGACGTTCGACAACCCTGAACAGCAGGCGCGCGGGATTCGGCACGTGCTGGTCAATGGGGAGTTCGCCATCGAAAACGGGGCACCCACCGGCAAACTCGCCGGGCGTGCACTGCGGATGGATGCCGCGCGGAAGGAGACATATTGAACACCGATGGCGGTCTCGGCGCCATGGAGGTCATCCGTGCCGACCGGGTGCTGAGTGTGGTTCGCGCGCCGAGGATTCCGGATCCGGCGGCCTTGGCAGATGCCCTGGCGCGCTCCGGGATTCGCACAGTGGAGCTCACCTTCACCACCGGTGATGTGCTCGACTACCTGCGGGTGGCCGCGGCAGTCGACGGTGCGGTCATCGGTGTCGGGACCGTGCTGCAGGCCGATCAGGCCAAGGCCGCGATCGACAACGGGGCGCGGTTCCTCGTCACCCCGGGCGTGCGTGCCGGGGTCGCGGCCGTCGCGGCCGAGCGCGACATCCCGGTCGTCATGGGTGCTTTCACGCCCACCGAGGTGCTCACCGCACTCGACCTCGGCGCAGCCGCGGTGAAGATATTCCCCGCCAGGGCCCTCGGCCCCGGCTACTTGAAAGACCTGCGCGGCCCCTTCCCCGATGTGGCGCTCATTCCCTCCGGGGGCGTCAATGCGGGCAATGTCGCCGAATTCCTCGCCAACGGAGTCGTGGCCGTGACCGCGGGTACCGATGTCGTGGCCCCATCCGACGTCGCCGCGGGCCGATGGTCCGAAATCGCCTCGCGCGCGGCGTCATTCGTTCGATCCATGAATTGAGAGGTACCCACAGTGAGGGAGCGCAGCGAGCGAACAATTCCACACAGCGCCCAGTGGCGTATGCCCGGGCCGGGCGTCAGCGAGGCACGGGCATGAACGCCACTGTCGACTGGCTGCGCACCACCACCCCGGGGTTGCTGGTGCTGTGCGGTCTCGCGATTGCCGTACTGCTGTACGCCATTATCAAGGTCAAGCTGGAGCCGTTCATCGCGCTGCTGCTTACCGGACTCGGTCTGGCACTGGCCGCCGGACTACCGGTGTCGAAGATCGTCGGCACGGCGATCAAGCCCGGTGATTCGCTCTTGGAGACCGGGTTCGGCGGCATCCTCGGGCATATCGCGGTCATTATCGGCCTCGGCACGGTGCTCGGCGCGATCCTCGAACGCTCCGGCGGCGCGGACGTATTGACCGGCAAGCTGTTGGGCATTTTCGGTGCCAAGGGCGCGCCGGTGGCGATGGGTCTGCTCGGGCTCATCTTCGGTATCCCGGTCTTCTTCGATATCGGCATCTTCGTGCTCGCGCCGCTGATCTATGTGGCCGCCAAGCGCGGTGGGCGGTCGCTGGTGCTGTACGCAATGCCGATGCTGGCCGGTCTGTCCATGACCCACGCCTTCCTCCCGCCGCATCCAGGACCGGTGGCACTCGGTGGCCTGCTCGGGGTGAGTCTGGGGTGGCTGATCATTATGGGATTCGTCTGCGGCATACCGGGATTCATCGCGGCCGGCCTGGTGTGGGGTACCTATATCGGAAAGCGGGTGCAGGTGGAGGTGCCCGCCGAATTCCTGATCCGACCCGATCAACCGGCCGAGGCGAAGGGCGAAGGCCCCGGCACCGCAACGGATCCCGGTTCGACGCGGACCGAGACCCGCGCGCCGTCGGTCGTGCTCATCGGTGAGATCATCGCGATTCCGCTGGTGCTCATCCTCGGCGCCACCTTCGGCACCCAATGGCTGGCCAAGGATTCGCAACTGCTGCAAGTGCTCACCTTCCTCGGTACGCCTGCCGTCGCGCTGCTGATCGCGGTACTCGTCGCCTTCTATCTCCTCGGTGTGCGGCGTGGCTCGAGTGTGCAGGAACTCAGCGCGCTCACCGCGGAATCGCTCAAGCCGGTCGGTATGTTGTTGCTGGTGGTGGGCGCGGGCGCCTTCTTCGGAAAGGTCATTTCCGCCACCGGAATCGGAACGGCGCTCGCCGACACCATGTCGGCCGCCGGGCTGCCGGTGATCGTGCTCGCCTACATCATCAGCTGTGGTCTGCGCATCGCGCAGGGCTCGGCCACCGTCGCCATTGTGACCACCGGCGGCATCGTCGCACCGGTGGTCACCGGGCACGGGTACGCACAGATGGCTATCGCGCTGATCGCCATGGCCATCGCGGCGGGCTCGATCATCCTCAGCCACGTGAACGACGGTGGTTTCTGGATCATCTCGAAGTACTTCAACCTGACAGTGAAGCAGACTCTGCAGACCTGGACGGTGCTCGAAACCGTACTTTCCGTAGTCAGTTTCGCGGTCGCGGCAGTGTTGTTCGCGATCGTCGGCTGAGCGACGCTCGGACAACCGGCGCCAGCCCGGTATGCGGACCGAATCCAATTGCCGGGCTTGGTGATTCGTGCAACAGGACGTCGTCTCCGTAGTCGGCGAGTAGCCCTGCCGCCTCGGGATCGCGGCGGTCGGTGCTGTCGCACGACGGGAGCCGGTGGTCGCGGTGCGCAACGGGGTGGTGCGACTCATGCCGACATCGGCGCAGATGAAGGCGCCCGGTGCTCGGCTGGAGCTGAGTGCGGATCATTCGAACTCGCGCAGCGCGGCTGTGCAACGGTCGGCTTGGGCGTGGATCGCGGCGACGAGTTCGGGTGGACCGCCGAGCAGTGTGAAGTCGATATCGGTCGAGGTGATCATCCAGACCAGTGCCTCGGGTGTGTCGGCACCGACGTGGAGTTGGCAGCTCTGGTCGTCCACGGCCTCGATGACGCCCATACCGGGCCAGACATTCGCGGCCGCATCCCCGGCGGACTTGTGCAGCAGGGCGATTGCTTGATACGGCCAGACGCGGGCGGACAGTCGCAGTGAAAGGTGCGCCGCGACATCGCCTTCCGGGAGTTCACGCGGGGTGAAACGCGGGCCGGTCGGGGTGTGCGGCGTCATGCGGTCCGCTCGGAAGGTGCGCCAATCGCCGCGGTCGACATCCCAGGCAACGAGGTACCAGCGCCTGCTGAAGTGCACCAAACTGTGCGGCTCCACCGAGCGGCGGGTGGTGGCGCCGCCGTGCGCGCGATAGTCGAAGCGCAGCCGCTCGTGCCGTTGACAGGCCTCGGCAATGGCCATCAAGGTATCCGGTTCGACTGTCGCATCCGCTTTCCCGACCCGGACCGTCGCGCCACGCAGGGTGCGGACCCGATGGCGCAGGCGCGGCGGCAGTACCTGCTCGAGTTTGGTCAGCGCGCGCAATGATGCCTCTTCGATGCCCGCGACGGTGCCGTCGGACGCGCTGCGCAAGCCGACCGCCACCGCGACGGCCTCCTCGTCATCGAGCAGTAGCGGCGGCAGCGCGGCCCCGGCGCCGAGCCGATAGCCCGCGGTGCCCTGGGTGGCGTGCACCGGATAGCCGAGTTCACGCAAGCGATCCACGTCGCGGCGGACCGTGCGGCTGGTGACGCCGAGCCGTTCGGCGAGTTCGGTGCCGGTCCAGTCGTGGTGGGTCTGCAGCAGGGCGAGCAGTTTGAGCAGGCGCGCCGAGGTCTCCAACACGGAATCCAGAATGCCAGAAGCTTAGGAACGATCCTGTCCTAAGCGGGTCATACCGTCGTTTTCATGAGTACCGAACACGACATCCGCCCATTCCGCATCGATATCCCGCAGGCGCAGATCGATGATCTGCGCGCCCGGCTGGCGAATACCCTGTGGCCGGACGAAATCCCCGGCGCCGATTGGGATAGGGGCGCGTCGATCTCTTATATGCGTGACCTCGCCGAGTACTGGCGCGGCGAATACGACTGGCGGGCAGTCGAAGCGCGGTTGAACCAGCTGCCGCAGTTCGTCACCGATATCGACGGACAGCAGGTGCATTTCCTGCATATCCGCTCGCCCGAACCCGATGCCATGCCGCTGGTACTGAGCCACGGCTGGCCCGGCTCCTTCATCGAATTCCTCGATGTGATCGGACCTTTGAGCGATCCGCGGGCGCACGGTGGTGATCCGGCCGATGCGTTCCATCTGGTCGTTCCGTCGCTGCCCGGATTCGCATTCTCGGCGGCCGGGCCGAAGATCGGGGACGGCTCGACCGAGCGGTTCGCGCAGGTGGTCGCGAAGCTGATGGCGCGACTCGGCTACGAGCGGTATGGCGCGCAGGGCGGCGACGCGGGGTTCTTTGTCTCGACCGAGCTGGGACGGATTGCCGCCGACCAGGTACTCGGCATCCATGTGAACGGGCCGATCACGCTGCCGTCCTGGGACGACGGTAAAGAGGTTGGGGAACCGGAGTACAGCCGGGAGGATCAGGCCAAGCTGGACACGCTCACCGGCAGCGAGAGCCACACCCGCTACGGCTATGCAATGGTGCAGGCGGGACGCCCGCAAACCCTGGCGATCGGCATGCATGATTCGCCCGCGGGGCTGCTGTCCTGGATCGTCGATATCTTCCAGCGCTGGACCAATCCCTCGCTCGAACTGCCCGATGCAGCGGTGGATCGCGATGCGCTGCTGACCAATGTCAGCCTGTATTGGTTCACCCGGACGTTCGTCTCCTCGATCAGGCTGTACGGGGAGGGTGATTCGTGGGGAATGGCATTACGGAATTCCGGTGTGCCGACAGCGGCGGCGGTATTCGCCGGTGACAATTCCATTCGTGTGATCGCCGAGCGGCAGCACAATATCGTGCGCTGGACCGAATTCGACCGGGGCGGTCACTTCGCGGCAATGGAAGCGCCGGATCTGCTGATCGACGATATGCGCGCGTTCTTCCGCTCGCTGTGCTGACTCATTCGGTAGCGGCCGTGCGCCGATAGCGCTCGGCCATGGCGAAAGCCGTTGCGGCGAGCCGGTCGCGCAGTTCGGGCGGGTCGAGGACCTCGCAGAATTCGCCGAGCGGGAGCAGGGCGCCCGCCAGGACCTCGTAGGACTCCGAGGGGATCGTCACTTCGATCCACCCCTGGGTATCGGGCGCGGTCGCGGAGGCCATTGCCTCGGCGACCGCGGCGGGCTCGTTCGTCAATCGCAGCAGCCGCACGTGCGATGCCGCGATCCGGCAGCGCGCCCGCACCCGCAGCATGGACCGGGCGAAATCGTCGGTCGATGCCGACCAATGCGCGGCGAGGTCGAAATCTTCCGGGCGCGTGAATGATTCGCCGGTCTGCTCGGCGGAGGTGATCCGGCCGACGCGATAGGAACGCGCCGCCGACTGGTCGCGGGCGATGAGATACCAGGTCCCGGCCTTCAAGACCAGGCCGAGCGGATCCAGGCGGCGTTCGACGGCGCGGTCCTTGCGCTGGTAGCGGATGTCCAGTCGCCGGTCGTGCCACAGCGCATCGGCAATCGTTGCCAGCGTTGGTGTTTCGTCGGGGCGATGGAACCAGCCTGGCGCGTCCACATGGACGCGTTCCGCGATTCGCGTTGCCCGGCCTCGCAATTCGGGTGGCAGTGCGGCGAGCACCTTGAGCTGTGCGGTGGCCAACACCGTGCCGAGTCCGAGGTCGGCCGCGGCGGTGGGCTGTCCCGCGAGCAATATCGCATCGGCCTCCTCGGTGGTGAGACCGGTCAATCGGGTCCGGTAGCCGTCGACCAACTGCACGCCGCCCGCGCGTCCCGGTTCGCTGTAGATCGGCACGCCAGCAGTCGAGAGCGCCTCGATATCGCGATAGACCGTGCGCACCGATACCTCGAGCTCGCGTGCCAGCTCCGGCCCTGTGGTCCGGCCGCGGGTCTGTAGCAGCAGCAATAGCTGCACCAGTCGACTCGCTCGCACGATTCGAGATTAGCGGTAAAAACTTGACAGAAGATGTCAGGTTTGAGTCGTACCGTCTTGTCTCATGACGACATGGAGCCAGTTCACCGAAGAAGCCCCACGCATCGCGACCGTGTTCACGCGTCGGCACAAGGCCACCGGCAATCTCTGCATGCTCGGGACCCTGCGCTCGGACGGCTTCCCGCGCATCAGCCCGGTCGAACCGCGGATTTTCGAGGGGATGCTGGTGATCGCGGGTATGCCGAATACGACCAAGTTCAAGGACCTCGCCCGCGACCCACGGTTCTGCCTGCACACCGCCACGGTCGACACCCAGGTCGGCGATGGTGACGCGAAGTTGTTCGGCACCGTCGTGGACCTTCCGGACAAGCAGGTGCACGCGCGGTTCGCGCAGCAGCTGTTCGATGAGACCGGGTTCGACATCCGCGACCAGGAGTTCGACCACTTCTATACCGCGGATCTGACCAGCGCCTCCACCGTCGAGGTCATCGATGATCACCTGGACATCACCATCTGGAAGCCGGGGCAGGGGGAGCGGGTGGTGCGCAAGCACTGAGCGGTCGACGGCGTCGGTCGTCGCCGCACTGCGTGCCGAAGCCGATCGCGAGCGCTGTGGTGTTGTCGGCGAAGTCCTGTTCGAATCTGTCTGGTTTCCGGACTCGATGGCGGCTGCCGTGACGATGTCGTCGGTGTTGGCGAACGGCCACAGCCCGGCAACGGTGACGATGCGGGCTCGGCCGATCGCTGCGCTGGCGGATTTGGTCAGGAGGGGGATGAGCTCGGCGAGGCGGTCGTCGAGTCCGAACGTTCCGTCGCGGCGATTCGGTGGCACATCGCGGAGGGCGGCTAGGGGCCTTGGTGTTGGAGGGGTGCGGCGCCTCAGTGCGGGGTGAGCTGGGTTGCGATCGATGTCGGAACCGGAATGCCGCGGCGGGTCAGGTCTGCTGTGAAGCGTTGTGCGAGTGGGTCGTTCGGGGTTGTGGTCAGAGCGACGACGGCGCGGGTGAGTCGTGGTTTCAGGCTGGCTACCGCTCCGGCGAATGTGGCGGTCAGGGCGGTGGTGGGGACCAGGGCGATGCCGAGTCCGGCGGCCGCCAGTTGTGCCGCGGTGGTGGCCTGGCGGGTGCGGGTCGCGGCGGTCAGGGTGACGCCGTGTTGGGCGGCGATCTCGTCGAGCCAGGCGGCGAGGCCGTTGTCGGGGTGGTAGTGCACGATCGGGTGTTCCGCGATCTGCGCGAAAGTCATTGTTGCGCTCGGATGTTCGGTGGCCGGCAGCGCGGCGACGATCTCTTCCTCGCCGATGGTGTCGAGATGTCCGTCCCAGTGCGTCGGTTCGGGACCGATCGCGATATCGACCCGGCCCGATGCCGCCAGTTCGGCGAGGGCGTCGGCGCTCGACAGTTCCGTCAGTGCGAGCTGGATACCCGGGTGCCGCCGATGCCAGGTGCGCAGGACCGGTGCCAACAGCCCAGCGGTCATGGTCTCCGCGCAGCCGATGCGCAGTTGTCCCTCGGTGCCCGCGGCGACGGCGCGGCCGGTCGCGACGACACGCTCGGCGGCGGCCAACGCGGCCCGTGCGTCCGCGACGATCGCGCGACCGGCCGCGGTCGGTCGTACTCCGCGCGGCAGTCGCTGCACCACCGGCGTGCCGATCTCGCGCTCCAAGGCCGCGATCTGATGCGACAGGGCGGGCTGCGACATGTGCAGGCGCGCCGCTGCTTCGGTCACCGAGCCGTAATCCAGCACGGCGACAAGGCATTCCAGGGTGCGCAGCGTTGCCATTCGGCAATTCTATCGAAACCAGAGAAAAGATTCATGTCGCGACGGGATTGTCGCGATACCGGACCACGTTCGATCTCGGTGAAAGGCAAACAACTACCGAGGAGGCAAGGCATGTCAGCTGCAATGGATGGGAAGAAGCTGCTCGTCATCGGGGGACGTTCCGGGATCGCGCAACAGATCGCCGCAGACGCCCTGATCGCGGGTGCGCACGTCGTACTCGCTGGCCGGGATCAGAAGGCCATCGATGCCGCGGTTGCCCGGATTGCGCATGACCACGCGGCCGGAGGCGCACAGGGCTCGGACGCTGCGACCATCGGCGAACGGGTGCGCGGCGCGACGGTCGACCTGACCGACGAAGATTCGATCCGCATGCTCGCCGAGCAGACCGGCGACCTGGACTACCTGGTTTCGGTAGCCGCCGCACACGCCAATGGCCCGGTCGCGCAACTGGATCGAACCGCGATCACCAGGGCATTCGACGCGAAGGTTATCGGCCCGCTCCTGCTCGCCAAACACGTCGCCCCCCAAATCCGCACTGGCGGAGCAATCCTGCTGTTCTCCGGCGTCGCCGCATGGCGCCCCACCCCCGAACGCGCGGTCATGGCCACCACCAACGGCGCCGTCGCCTTCCTCGCCGAAGCCCTAGCAGTAGAACTCGCCCCCATCCGCGTCAACGCCCTCTCCCCAGGCATCGTCGATTCCGGCGCCTGGGACAAAATGGGCCCCACCAAGGACCAGTTCTTCACGAACGTCGCCACCACCATCCCCGCCCGCCGCATAGGCCACCCATCCGACATATCAGCAGCCGCCCTCCTAACCCTGACCAACCCCTTCCTCACCGGCACCACCCTCCACATCGACGGCGGCGGCCACCTCACCTGAGTCGAAGCACCGATCCCTCTCGCTCCATTGGCATTTCGTGGTCGGGCGGCGCGACCCTCGGGCATCGCCACTCTCGTCTCAGCGGCCTGCGACCCGCATAACGCGGCACGTGGTGACGCGCCCACCGGTCACGCCACGAGCCCTGCCACCGTCTGACAGAATCGAGACAGTGCTCAATGCGAGGGGGAACGCAAAGATGGTGTTGGCCGCGCGATTTCAGCCGGGGGCTACTCGGCGTCCGTTCGTGGATCGGGAAACTGTTCTAACGACTTTCGACGAATTGCTCGCCGGCTCCGCGGACCATCCCCGGGTCCTGCTGCTCAGCGGCGTCGGAGGCATCGGCAAATCGCGGCTGGTCGCGGAGTTGCGTTCGCGGGTCGCAAAGCAGTATCCGGCGGCGGTACTGGATCTGCAGGTGCCGAGTCAGCGCCAGGCGGCCGACGGATTGGCGGTGCTGCGGACGCAGTTCGGCGCCCAGAAGGTCAAGTTCCATCGGTTCGATATCGCCTGCGCGGTACTGTGGCAGCGCCTACATCCCCATCTGCGGCTGACGTCGGAGCTGGCACTGGCCGAACACAGTGAGGTACTGACCGAAATCCTCAACGACGCCACCGGAATTCCGGTTTTCGGCACGGCGTCTCGGCTATTGGAATTGGGTGCTCGGCGCGCGATTCGCATCCACCGAATCCGCCACGACCCGATCCTGCAGGAGCTCGATCAACTGAGCCTCGGCAATCTGGAAGCCGCGGTGTCGTATCTCTTCGCGGAGGATCTGAAGGCCGCAACGGCGGGTAAGAAACCGTATGTCGTCTTCCTCGACGCATATGAAGCGCTGATGGGAGGTGTCGATCGCGAGGGCCGGGTCGCGGCCTCGGATGCGTGGCTGCGAGATGTCGTGGCACAGTTGAACACCGGGCTTGTCGTCATCGCGAGTCGGGAGCCGCTCGGGTGGGAGCGATACGATCCCGAATGGGCCACACGAGTGCATTCGTTACGGGTCGACGATCTCCCGATGGCTGCCCGATACGAACTGTTGGACTCCTCCGGTGTCGATGACGCTGAGGAGCGCGAGGCGATCGCGGTGTCGAGCGCAGGGGTCCCGTTCTATCTGCATCTGGCGATCGATGCGCGGAGTCGGATCGAGGGTGCTTCGGTAGCCGCACTGGTCTCGCCCGAAGCGATCTTGGAACGGTTTCTGCAGCACGTGCGGCCGGAGGAAGTTCGGACGCTGGAACTGCTGAGCCTGCCGCGCACATTCGATCTCGAGATATTCACCGACATCACCGGCCAATTCGGGGTTCCTGGCCATCTCACCGAGTGGAAGTCGTTGATCGCGTACTCCTTTGTCTACGCGGCGAACGACGGCGGTGACGGCGAGCGGTATCAACTACACCAGTTGATGGTCACAGCATTGCGGCACCGGCTGGATGCCGATGTGCGGTCGGTGTTGCACGCGACGCTGCACGATCTGTGGCGGACACGCTCGGACAGGCCGGGTGGTCTGGGTACGGCACTGCGCGAGGCGGGCTACCACGGTGTCCGAGCAGGGATTCTCAATGCCGCCGCTCTGCTGGAGTATGTCGACCGGATCGAAGCCGCGGGCGGAAATCAGGGGATCGAGGGGGTACTCAGCGATTTGCACAGCTTCCTACGCCAGCCGCATGACACCCTGGCAGATATGGCGGAGCTTTCCGAACTCACCCGCTGCCTCGAGGCCGAGGCAGCGGTTCTGTTGGGCGATGCGAAGCAGGCCGACCGCTTGACGCGCCACGTCGACCTGGCCCGAACCGGTCCGGTCGCGGAACGGCTCGCGCTCGCGGCGGCGAATGCGCGCCGCATACTCGGTGCGACGGACGACGCATTGTCGATCTATTCGACCGTGTGGGCTCGCGGCTCGGGGCGAACGCGATTGCATGCCGGGCAGTGGGCGGCGGATCTACATATGTGCCAGGGACGTTTTGCTCGAGCGCTGGAATTGTGCGACGAACTGGTCGCATCGGCCGGCGATGATGATCGCGACTTTCTGGGCGATGTGGCCCGGTTGCGGCATCTCACTTATCGCTTGTCATTCGATACCGACACGGCCGCAAGATATTTGGCCGAGGCGGACGCGCACTACCGAGCCGCCGGGAGCGTTGTCGGACAGGCCAATGTCGCAACCAACCTGGCCGAGCTATTGGCTTTGACCGATCCGGCGCGGGCCATTGCCGCCGCCGGTACGGCGATCTCCAAGCAGCGCGAGCTCGGGGCGCTGCACGAACTCGGAAAGGCTTACACCGCACTAGGTTTGGCCGAGCTCTCACTTGGCGATCCGGACGCGGCCGACCACGCACTGACCGATGCCTGTGAGATCTTGGAGCAGGCTGGTTACCGTTCCGGTCGGGCGCGGGCGGAGTTGTTCCGCGCCGGTGTGTTCGCGCGGCGCGGTCTGCGTGCCGAGGCCGTCGAGAGCGTCCGATGGGCAGTGGCCGAACTGGAAGCGGCGAATGTATACCCGGGATTGGTTCTGGTCGCACGGGCGGTGCTCGCCCTGTTCGGTTGGATCGAGCGCGATGTCGCCCTAGCGGCTGCGCAGGCCCGCCTGCGGACGCGACCGCCTCTACCGAGTCGGAATCTGGACTTGGGTGCACAGCAGTTGATCGCGCGGATACTGGGCATCGATGCCGATGTCTATTACCGCGAAGCGAGTGTGCGAACTGATTCGTCGGCGGGGTACTACAACCACAATGTTCGCGTCGATGGCGCCATGGGCGTGGTGAATGTACGGATCCCCGTCGACGGGGCCGATGTGATGGATCTACGGGTATGGCCCGAGGCGGCGGTGTTGCGCACCATCGAGCCGTTCGTGACCGCCGCGCCGCGCCTACGCTGGGAGTCCGCGGAACCCGCATACCAGATCCACGAGTATGTCGAGGGTGAGGTGCTGGATCGGATCGCGCCACGCGGTGCGGCCGTTCCCGTGTACGTGCCCGGCGATGTGGCGACGCTGTTTGCGGATCTGCGCCGAATCCCGCCCGAACTGCTGCCACCGAATCCGACAGGGCGAGTAGAGGATCCGGTTGTGTTCGCGCGGCAACTGTCCGACATCACCGACCGTGTGCACCGTGAGAACAGTGCGGCGTTCGGTGCGCTGTATGCCCGTCTCGGCGTGCCCGCGAGACCGCTCGACGATGTCGTCGATGCGTGGAACACACTCGAGCCGAGGCCGTTTCGGCTATTGCATGCCGATGTGCACCGGAAGAACATGATCATTCGCGACCATTCGGTCGTATTCATCGATTGGGAGCTCGCGCTGTTCGGTGACCCGTTGTACGACGTGGCTACCCATCTGCACAAGATGACCTACCTGCCGGACGAACTCGATACGTTCCTGAGCGCATGGATCGCCGCCGAGCCGGCGGCCGCGCAGGGCTCGTGGCGGCGTGACCTGCAAACCTACTTGAATCATGAGCGGGTCAAATCCGTCATTGTCGACTCGGTTCGCTATGCCAAGGTGTTGGCCGAAGAACAGGTGACAGTGGAGGCGGCGGGGGCGCTTATTGCCAGTCTGGTCGGCAAACTTGAAGCGGCGCGGGTGATCTGGAGGCAAGATGAAGTGGTCGACCCCGGGCTGGTCGAGATGGCGCTGAGGTCTTGGCGATGAGGTGCTCGTTCTTATCGTAATCCGTTGTCCGCCAGGTTAGTTCGCCGACGCGAGGTCGTTGCGTTTCCGTTGGAGGAAGGTCTTTTCGGTGGTGTTGGTGGTGTGGGTGATGGCGGTGTCGTAGGCGTGGATGGCTTCGGGGGTGCGGCCGAGGCGACGGAGGAGGTCGGCGCGGATCGCATGGTAGAGGTGGTGGTTCGGTAGGTCGATCTCGTCGAGTAGGGCGAGTGCGGTGGCTGGGCCTGCGGTCTCGGCGACGGCTACCGCTCGGTTCAGTGCTACTACCGGGCTCGGTGCTACGGCGGTCAATTGGTCGTAGAGTCGTAGGATCTGTTGCCAGTCGGTAGATTTCGTGTCGGGGGCGTCCGCGTGTACCGCGTTGATGGCCGCTTGGATCTGGTAGGGGCCGGGTTGGTTGCGGCGCAGGCACTCACGGACGAGTGCGTGGCCTTCCGCGATGAGGGTGCGATCCCAGCGGTGACGATCCTGTTCCGGCAGTGGTACCAGCGAACCGTCGGGTGCGGTGCGGGCGCGGCGACGCGATTCGGTGAGCAACATCAGTGCGAGCAGCCCGCGCGCCTCCGGCTCATCGGGCATGAGCTCGATGAGTAAGCGCCCCAGGCGGATTGCCTCGGTGCACAGGTCGGTGCGCACGAGCCGATCGCCGGAGCTGGCGGTGTGGCCCTCGGTGAAAATGAGGTAGATGACGGCGAGTACCCCGTGCAGCCGGGCGGGCAGGTCCGCATCGCGGGGGACGCGGTAGGGAATTCGGGCGTCGCGGATCTTGCCCTTGGCTCGGACGAGCCGCTGGGCCATTGTCGATTCGGAAGTGAGGAAGGCGTGGGCGATTTCGGGGGTGGTCAGCCCGCCGAGCAGTCGCAGCGTGAGTGCGACCTGAGCGTTGAGCGATAGGGCGGGGTGGCAGCAGGTGAAGATGAGGCGGAGCCGATCATCCTGCACCGCACCGGAATCGGGCAGTTCGTCATCGGCGTGCAGGAGTGCGGCCTCGGCGTGCCGGTCATCGCGAGATGCCTCGCGCCGCAAGCGATCAATGGCTCGGTTGCGTGCGGTGGTGATGATCCAACCGGGTGGGCTGGGTGGGAGTCCATCCGTCGGCCAGCGGTGCACGGCGGCGGTGAACGCGTCCTGTACCGCGTCTTCGGCGATGGTGATATCGCCGAAGACGCGGATCAGGCTGGCGACCGCGCGGCCGTAGTGTTCGGTGAACACGGCCTCGATCGTGGCGGAGGTGACCATCTCAGTGATCGGCCACCGGCCGGACTTCGACCGGCAGGGTGAGCACGGCGGCCATCTTCTTACCCCAGTACAGCGCCTCGTCCAGATCGGCCGCCTGGATGACGGTGAATCCGCCGATGTACTCCTTACTTTCGATGTAAGGGCCGTCGGTGACGAGTACATCGCTGTCCTTGGCCCGGAGCACCGTGGCGGTGCTCGGCGCATGCAGGCCCGCGGCGAAAACCCAGGCGCCCGCGGCCCGCATCTCGTCGTTGAGCGCCTGTAGATCGCGCATGATCTCGTCGAGATTGTCCGGCGGCGGCCCTTCGTCGGGCTGATAGATGGTGAGCAGGTACTGCTTCATGGCTCCTCCTCATCCCCGCTGATAGGTGGCGATCACCACGCCGGTGGTGGTCGTGACGCTGTCGACGAGCCGCAGGTCGCCGAGGTCGACCCCATCGAACAGGCGCCGCCCGCCGCCGACCACGATCGGGTGGATCAGCAACAGGTACTCGTCGACCAGATCGTGACGCATCAGTGTCTGCATCAGATCGCCACTGCCGAGCACCACGAGATCCTGCTCCACCGCGGACACCGCGGCCACGACATCATCGCCGAGCAGGGTGGAGTTCTGCCAGGGCAACGGCTCGGTCAGCGTCCGGGACGCGACGAACTTCTCGGTCTTGTTCAGCACCTCGGTGAACGGATTGTCGGTCTGCTGCGGCCAGAAGCCGTAGAAGTCCTCGTAGGTCCGTCGCCCGAGCAGCAGCGCACCGTGATGGGTCGCCATATGTTCGGCCATCGCCTTGGCTTGCACGGGATCGTTATAGCGATGCGCCCAGCCGCCGTAGCGGAACCCGTTCCGGGTGTCCTCGTCGGCCCCGCCAGGGGCCTGCATGACACCGTCCAGAGTGATGTTCTCGACCGCGGTGATCTTGCTCATGGGAGATTCCTTTCAGCTGGCCGGTCCGTTACCGGCTTCACCTCCTACACGAACGCCTCCCCGGCGAATCGACATCGCCGACAAAATCTCTTCCAACGAATTATTCCGCGCCCGTGATGGCCTGGATTTCGCGGTAGGTGGGGATGCCGGACGGGACGGCCCCGCCGTCGCGCACCGCCCGCGCGATATCGACGATCCCGGCCAGCGCCGCCCGATACAACAGCGATCCCGTGCTGATCCGCCGCACACCCAATGCCGCGAGGTCCGTGATCGACGGCCCGACCACCGAGTACAGCATGTTGATCGGCAACGGCACCGCCGCGACGATCCGGCCGATCTCCGCCGGATCCGTCACACCGGGCACGAAAACCCCATCGGCACCGGCCTGCACATACGCCTCGGCACGGGCCAGGGTCGAATCCTGTTCCAGCTGTAGCCAATACGTATCGACCCGGGCATTGACGAACAACTCGGGCACACGGGACTTGATCGCGGCGATCAACTCCGCCTGCTGCCCGGGATCGGCCAGCGCCGTATCCGCACGCCCATCCTCGAGATTCACCCCGGCAATGCCCAAAGCGCCGAGTTGCGCGACGTATTCGGCGACCGTCGCGGGATCCTCGCTGAACCCACCCTCGATATCAACGGTGACCGGCACCGGCAAACGCGCGAGTCTCGTTGCCAGCGCCAGTGTTTCATCACGGGTGACACCGGCACCGTCGGCGAGACCCGCCGCCACCGCGACGCCGAGACTGGTGGTGCCGATTGCCGCGAACCCCTCGGCGGCCAGCACCGCCGCCGAACCGAAGTCCCAAGCATTGGGCAGTACCAGCGGTTCGGCACGGTGGTGCAGGTCGTGGAAAGCCTTGGTCTTGTTCATCAGTCCCTCTCGATGATTCCGGCGGCAATGGCAAGGGCATGGTCGCGACCCGGGCACATATGCGGCCCCGTCCCGAATCCCAGGCCCGTGAGATCGACTTCGACCAACTCCCCTTCGACAACCCGCCGGGTCCGGCGCACCGGCGGATGCTCGACCATGGTGCGGGCGATGACCTCGTCCGCGGTGCCTTCGAACCGGCGCGCATTCTCCACGAGCGCTCCCGTCGCCTGACATGCTTGGATCAGCAGACCGATCCGAGCAGCAGCGTGCTCGTCGGCCACTCCGCCGCAGGCGGCCACCATCTCGGCGACGGCCCGATCGGCCTCGGCGCTGTCGGGCTGATGGGGCTGGTAATGCGCGGCGGCAATGGCGACCGCCGAAACCGAGATGTCCGGAATCCCGAGGGCGTCCGCCAGCACCCGGACATGGGGAAGCTCACCCTCGACCGTGCGGGCCCGCTCGCGCAGTACCTCGGGCGACAATCGAGCCAATTCCGCGACGACGAGCGCACGCCGCCGAGCATGGTCGACCCCATCGCAAAATCGAGCGACATCGGCGCGCAGCCAGCCGATGCCGGCAGCCTGCGTGGTCCGCGGTACCCCGGGCATCGGCGCACTGGTCAAAACCTCCCGCACCCGATCGGGCTCGGTGATCAGATTCATGCCGCGACCGTATCCCGCTGACGTTTCGGTGGCCGCCGAAATAACCCGGCGCGATCATGGTGTGGTGCAGACCCGAGGAGCCGAACTGGCCGGACTGGCCACCCTGCTGGCCGATCGCACCCGCGCCGATATGTGCCTGGCCCTGGTCGACGGCCGTGCCTGGACGGCCGGGGAACTGGCCCGACATACCGGAGTCGCGCCGTCCACCGCGACCGAGCATCTGAACCGGCTGCTCGACGGGGGTCTGCTCGTGGAGCGCCGCCAGGGCAGGCACCGGTACGTGCAGTTGGCGAGCCAGCAGGTGGCCGAGCTGTTGGAGACCATGGTCACCCACCTGGAGCCGTCGCGCCCCGAGCCGACGACGCTGCGCGCGTCCACCGCCGCCGCGGCCCTGGCCCGCGGCCGAACCTGCTACGACCACCTCGCGGGCCGACTCGGCGTCGCCATCACCGACGCGATGATCGAACACGATCTGCTCGACGACGAAGGCGGCTTCGCCCTCACCGAGGCCGGGTCGGCGTGGCTCACCGGCCCGATGGGCATCGAGGCGACGACGCTGCACGCAACGCGTCGCCCCATCGCGCGCCCCTGTCTCGACTGGACCGAACGCCGCACCCACCTCGGCGGGGCCGCCGGAGCGCAGCTGTGTCGGCGGTTGCAGGCACTGGATTGGGTACGGCGCGTCGGGACCGGCCGCGCTGTGCGCCTCACAGCACAGGGTGAAACCGGCCTGTTCGAGGCGCTCGGCATCGATCCCGCAACGGTTGCCTGACGGTGGCTGAGCGAGGGGTTCGTCCCCACGCAGCGAACCTCGGGAGCGCGCCAACACACCACCCTTGCCCGATCAGCGTGGCCGTCACCCAGGTTGCGGCGGGTGCCATTCTGATGGGGCAGGAGCCGGCCTCGACTCGGGTCGCCGCGGCGATGGTGGTCCTGCGCTCATCGCCCGCTCGGAGCGCGTGCTGAATCTCATCAATACGATTGAGGCGGGTTCTTCCCGGGTATCACTGCCGGGCGGTAACAGAACTGCCTGGTGACCGGGGCCGGCGGGGTGATGCCGCACCCCGTCCATGAATGGGCTTGCATAATCGTGCATAATCATCACATGGTTGATTCGTCGGGCAACCCGGTCTTGCGGGTTGCGGTGGCCGGTGCGAGTGGATACGCCGGTGGTGAGGTGCTGCGTCTGTTGCTTGGCCATCCGGCCTACCGCGACGGGCGCCTCGTCATCGGGGCGCTGACCGCCGGCTCGAATGCGGGCAGCACGCTGGGGGAGCTCCAGCCGCACCTGCTACCGCTGGCCGATCGGGTGCTCGCGCCGACCACGGTCGACGAGCTGGCCGGTCACGACATCGTCTTTCTGGGCCTACCCCATGGGCAGTCCGCCGCCATCGCGCAGCAGCTACCGGCATCGACGGTGATCATCGACTGCGGTGCCGACTTCCGACTGACCGAGGCGTCGGCATGGGAGAAGTACTACGGCAGCCCCCACGCGGGGAGCTGGCCGTACGGGCTGCCGGAACTGCCGGGTGGACGCGACCGGCTCCGTGGCGCGACCCGGATCGCCGTTCCCGGTTGCTACCCCACGGTCGCCAGCCTCGCGCTGGCACCGGCGATCGCGGCCGGAATCATCGAGCCGAAGGTGAATGTGGTTGCGGTGAGCGGTACTTCGGGCGCGGGCCGCAAACTCGACGTCGGCCTGCTCGGCTCGGAGGTCATGGGCTCGGCGCGGGCCTACGGCATCGCGGGCGCGCACCGGCACACCCCGGAGATCGCGCAGAATCTGAAGGCCGCCGGCGGCACCGACGTCGCCGTATCGTTCACCCCGGTGCTGGCGCCGATGCCGCGGGGCATTCTCGCGACGTGCACCGCCCCGATCAAGGTCGACGCCGAGCAGGCGCGCGCGGTCTATGAAAAGGCTTATGCCGAGGAACCATTCGTGCACCTGCTGCCGGAAGGCACACTGCCGCAGACGGGTTCGGTGCTCGGCTCCAATGCCGTCACCCTGCAGGTCGCGGTGGATGCCGACGCCGGGCTGCTGGTGGTGATCGGCGCGATCGACAACCTGAGCAAGGGCACCGCGGGCGCGGCGGTCCAATCCATGAATCTGGCGGTCGGATTCGACGAGACCGCAGGACTTTCCACCATAGGAGTGGCACCGTGACGACGTTCGACACCGAGGCCGGCAAGCTGGTCCGGACCCAGGGCGTTACCGCACCGCTCGGTTTCCGGGCGGCGGGCATCGCCGCGGGCATCAAGGCCAGCGGAAAACCCGATCTGGCACTGGTATTCAACGAGGGCCCGGAGTACGCGGCCGCTGGCGTCTTCACCCGCAACCAGGTGAAGGCCGCACCGGTGCTGTGGTCGCAGCAGGTGCTCACCAGCGGCCGGTTGCGCGCGGTGATCCTGAATTCCGGTGGGGCCAATGCCTGTACCGGTCCGGGCGGCTTCCAGGACACCCACCAGACCGCCGAGGAATTGGCCACGGCGCTGAGCAATTGGGGCACCGAAACCGGCGCGGGCGAAATCGCGGTCTGCTCAACCGGTTTGATCGGCGACCGACTGCCGATGGACAAGGTGATCCCGGCCGTCACCGAAATCGTGCACGAGATGGGCGGCGGGATGTCCGGCGGGCTCGATGCCGCACACGCCATCATGACCACCGACACCGTGCCCAAGGAAGCGGCGTTCCACCACCGCGACAAATGGAATGTCGGCGGTATGGCCAAGGGCGCTGGCATGCTCGCACCCTCGCTGGCGACCATGCTGGTGGTGCTCACCACCGACGCCGCCGCGAGCGCCGAACAGCTGGATCGCGCACTGCGCAACGCGACTCGGCTCACCTTCGATCGGCTCGACGTCGACGGCTCCTGCTCCACCAATGACACCGTGCTGTTGCTGGCCAATGGCGCCAGCGAGGTCGCGCCTTCGCAGGAGGAACTGGACGCGGCGGTGCTCGCGGTCTGCGACGATCTGGCCGCGCAGCTGATGGCCGATGCCGAGGGTGTGACCAAGCGGGTGCTGATCACCGTCGCCGGTGCGGTCTCCGAGGACGAGGCGCTGATCGCGGCGCGCGCCGTCGCCCGCGACAGTCTGGTCAAGACCGCGCTCTTCGGTTCCGACCCGAACTGGGGCCGGGTGCTCGCCGCTGTCGGCATCGCCCCGATCACCCTGGATCCGAACCGGATCTCGGTGTCGTTCAACGGAAATCCGGTCTGCGTCGATGGTGTCGGCGCGCCCGGTGCGCGCGAGGTCGATCTATCCGGCCCCGATATCGAGGTGCGGATCGAACTGAATGTCGGTGACGGCACGGCGACCGTGCGGACCACCGACCTGTCGCACGGCTATGTCGAAGAGAATTCGGCCTACAGCTCATGACCAGCGATGCGGTGCAGGAACTTTCGGCAGTGGACAAGGCACACGTCCTCGCCGACGCGCTGCCGTGGCTACAGAAGTTCCGCGACAAGATCGTAGTCGTCAAATACGGCGGCAATGCGATGATCGACGCGGACCTCAAACAGGCCTTCGCCGCCGATATGGCGTTCCTGCGCACCGTCGGGGTGCATCCGGTGGTGGTGCACGGCGGCGGACCGCAGATCAGCGCAATGCTGAAAAAGCTGGGGCTACAAGGCGAATTCCGCGGTGGCTTCCGCGTCACCACACCCGATGTGATGGATGTGGTGCGGATGGTGCTGTTCGGTCAGGTCGGCCGGGAGCTGGTCGGGCTGATCAACGCGCACGGACCGTACGCGGTCGGCATCTCCGGTGAGGACGCGCGGCTGTTCACCGCGACCCGGCGCACCGTCGATGTCGACGGCGAGGCGACCGATATCGGTCTGGTCGGCGATGTCACCGAGGTGAACGCCGATGCGGTGCTCGACCTCATCGGCGCGGGGCGCATTCCGGTGGTCTCTACCATCGCGCCGGACGCCGACGGCGTGGTGCACAACATCAATGCCGACACCGCCGCCGCAGCACTCGCCGAGGGCATCGGCGCGGAGAAGCTGGTGATATTGACCGATGTCGAGGGCCTGTATACGAACTGGCCGGACCGTTCGTCGCTCACCTCGTGCATCGATACGGCCGAATTGGCCGAGTTGCTCCCGCGTCTGGATGCGGGCATGGTGCCCAAGATGGAGGCCTGCCTGCGCGCCGTGCAGGGCGGGGTGCCGACCGCGCATGTCATCGACGGTCGGGTCCCGCATTCGGTGCTGTTGGAACTGTTCACCGGAGAAGGAATCGGAACGATGGTGACGCCCGCCCCGCTCGCCACGAGCGCGGCGGACACACTGAACGGAACGAAATGATGAGCGATACAGCAGAATTGCAACAGCGGTGGTCCGCCGCGTTGATGAAGAACTATGCGACGCCCAAGGTCGCGCTGGTACGCGGCGCGGGCGCGGTGGTCTACGACGCGGACGGCAAGCGCTACATCGACTTCCTCGGTGGCATCGCGGTCAATAGCCTCGGCCATGCCCATCCGGCGATTCTGGAAGCGGTGACCCAGCAACTCGGCACACTGGGGCACACCTCGAATATCTACGCCAACGAACCGGTCATCGAACTGGCCGAGCGCCTGCTCGCGCACTTCGGCGACGGCGAATTCGGCGACGGCCACGGCCGCGCGTTCTTCTGCAATTCCGGCACCGAGGCCAATGAGGCGGCGTTCAAGATGGCGCGGCTGACCGGGCGGCGCAAGATCGTCGCGACCGATGAGGCCTTCCACGGCCGGACCATGGGCGCGCTCGCGCTCACCGGGCAGCCCTCCAAGCGCACGCCGTTCGAGCCGATGCCGCCCGGTGTCGTCCATGTGCCCTACGGCGATGCCGCGGCCCTGGAGGCGGTCGTGGACGAGGACACCGCGGCGGTGTTCCTCGAGCCGATCATGGGGGAGAGCGGTGTTGTCGTGCCGCCCATCGACTATTTGGTGAAAGCACGCGAGATCACCGCGCGCCACGGCGCGCTGCTGGTGCTCGACGAGGTGCAGACCGGTATCGGGCGGTGCGGAAAGTTCTACGCGCACCAGGCATTCGGCATCGTGCCGGATGTGATCACCCTGGCCAAGGGGCTCGGTGGCGGGCTGCCGATCGGTGCGGTGCTGGCCACCGGACCGGCCGCCGACCTGCTGACCCCGGGTCTGCACGGCACCACCTTCGGCGGCAATGCGGTCTGTGCCGCAGCGGCTTTGGCCGTCTTGCAGACCATCGATGAGACCGATCTGCTCGCGCATGTCGAATCGGTCGGCAAGCGGCTCAGCGATGGCATCGAACTGCTCGAACATCCGCTGATCGATCATGTGCGCGGCGCCGGTCTGCTGCTCGGCATCGTGCTGACCGACGACATTTCGGCCGAGGTGGAGAATCGGGCCCGGGAGGCGGGCTATCTGGTGAATGCGCCCAAGCCCAATATCATTCGGCTCGCGCCGCCATTGGTGCTCACCGAGACCCAGTCCGACAATTTCGTCGCCGATCTGCCCGATATCCTCGACGGGGCGCACGCCGACGCCAAGGGGGCCAAATGAATACAGCATCGCAGAGCGATTCCGTGAGGGGTGGCGGTCGGGCGACGGGTGGGCCTATCCGCCACTTCCTGCGCGATGACGATGTGACGCCCGCCGAGCAGGCCGAAATCCTCGCTCTCGCAGCGGAACTGAAGAAGGATCCGTTCGCCCACCAGCCGCTGGCCGGGCCGCGCGGAGTCGGCGTGATCTTCGAGAAGAACTCCACCCGCACGCGCTTCTCCTTCGAAATGGGCATCGCTCAGCTCGGCGGGCACGCGGTGGTGGTCGACGGCCGCGACACCCAGCTCGGCCGTGAGGAGACCCTCGGCGATACCGGCAAGGTGCTCTCGCGCTATGTCGACGCGATCGTATGGCGGACCTTCGAACAGGTGCGTCTGGACGAAATGGCCGTCACCGCAACGGTTCCGGTGGTGAACGCGCTGTCCAACGAATTCCACCCGTGCCAGGTGCTCGCCGATCTACAGACCCTCGTCGAGCGCAAGGGCAGTCTGACCGGCCGCAACCTCACCTATTTCGGTGACGGCGCGAACAATATGGCGCATTCGCTGCTGCTCGGCGGCGTGACCGCGGGTTTGAACGTAACCATCGCCGCGCCAGCGGGTTTCGAGCCGCTGCCGTGGATTTTGGAGGCCGCGCGCAAGCGTGCCGCCGAGACCGGCGCCACCATCACGCTCACCGGCGATCCGGTCGCGGCTGCGGACGGCGCGGACGCCCTCGTCACCGACACCTGGACCTCCATGGGGCAGGAAAACGACGGTCTCGACCGTGTCGGCCCCTTCCGTCCCTTCCAGCTCAATGCCGAGCTGCTGGCCAAGGCCCAGCCGGATGTCGTTGTGCTGCACTGTCTTCCGGCGCACCGCGGCGAAGAGATCACCGACGACGTGATCGACGGGCCGCACAGTGTGGTGTGGGACGAGGCGGAGAATCGGCTGCACGCGCAGAAGGCGCTGCTGGTGTGGTTGCTGGCCAAGCGAGGTGAGGCGCAGTGAGCGCGAGACGCATCGGCGAGGCGTGGTCATGACCGTCCAACCCGACGCCGGTAAGTCCGCTCCCGCCATTGCCCGCACCCGAGCCGGTCGGCAGTCCCGAATCATCGAACTGCTGACCGCGCACGCGGTCCGCAGCCAAACCGAACTGGCCGCCCTGCTCGCCGCCGAAGGCATCGAAACCACCCAGGCCACCCTCTCCCGCGACCTCGATGAACTCGGCGCGGTGAAATTGCGCGCCGCCGACGGCGGTGCCGGCGTCTACGTGGTTCCCGAAGACGGCAGCCCCGTCCGCGGCGTCACCGGCGGCACCGACCGCCTCTCCAAACTCCTCGGCGATCTCCTCGTCTCCACCGACGCCAGCGGAAACATCGCCGTGCTGCGCACTCCGCCCGGCGCCGCGCACTACCTGGCCAGCGCCCTGGACCGAGCGGCCCTGCCGTTCATCGTCGGCACCATCGCCGGCGACGACACCATTGCCGTCATCGCCCGCGAACCTCTCACCGGCGCCGAACTAGCCGCCAAAATCGAGGCACTAGCCTGAGCCGCCGATGTTTTCACGGTGCTTCGGTGCGGTCCGCGGCCTGCTCGGACTTGCGATCACGTCGGCACTGCTCCCAGGCCGGAGTCGTCGATGCGGCCGGTGCGGCAGCCGTCGGATCGCATCTGGATGCGTGCGCAACGCCGGAGCTGTCCCGCGCACGGGTGTACATGGCCGTCATCGACTTCCGCACCACCGACGACCGGGTCGACACGAATCGAATCGGCATCCTGGTCGTCAGTTCCGGTGTGTACTGGTCGACACGAATTGCCCCGATCGAGCCCAAGTTGCGTGCCTCGATCGCCAACGGCGCGCCAGCCGACCGCAGCGCGGCACGAGGACCCGCGGAATCACCGAAGTGGAAGCAGCTCAGGTGATTTCGTCGAGCATGGCACAACCCTCGAGACGTGCGCATACGCGAGCCGCCAAGGATGACCGCCCGGCCGAAAGAGCTTCGGCTCAGCCGAAGGGGTATCGGCCGCCACCGCCCGGCGAATTGTGGCCGGGGGCGCCTACGTTGATGATGTCCTGGATCAAGTCGACGAGGGCGCGTCCGACGTTGAGGACCGCGTTGCCGAGAGTGCTGAATTCGCCTGCGATGAGGTGCAGCATGTCGTACATCCTTCTGCCCGCCCAGATGGTGTTGTTCTAAGGGTAGGGCACGGGGCAAGCGGGACCCGGGTGTGAATGGGCTTGCATCGTCATGCATAATCATTTGTATGACGGTGCGGGCCGCCTGACGTGCGATGGGCGCGTTCGGTGCGCGCCGCGCCCACCGCCCGCGGCTGCGGGCACGACCTGCAGACAAGCACGAAACCGAGGAGCACATAGACATGTCCGAGCGCGTCGTACTCGCCTACTCCGGTGGGCTCGATACCTCCGTTGCGATCAGCTGGATCGGCAAGGAGACCGGCGCCGAGGTCGTGGCGGTCGCCATTGATCTGGGCCAGGGCGGCGAGGATATGAACGTGGTGCGCCAGCGTGCGCTGGACTGCGGCGCGGTCGAGGCGATCGTGGTCGACGCTCGCGACGAGTTCGCCAACGAGTACTGCCTGCCGACCATCCAGGCCAACGCGATGTACATGGGCCAGTACCCGCTGGTGTCGGCGATCAGCCGCCCGCTCATCGTCAAGCATCTGGTGGAGGCCGCCAAGTTCCACGGCGCGAGCACGGTCGCGCACGGCTGCACCGGTAAGGGCAACGACCAGGTGCGTTTCGAGGTCGGCATCGGTGCGCTCGCGCCCGATCTGAATGTGATCGCGCCGGTCCGCGACTACGCCTGGACCCGGGAGAAGGCCATCGCCTTCGCCGAGGAGAACCAGCTCCCGATCAATGTCACCAAGAAGTCGCCGTTCTCGATCGACCAGAACGTGTGGGGTCGCGCGGTGGAGACCGGCTTCCTGGAGGACCTCTGGAACGCGCCGACCAAGGACGTCTAC
Source organism: Nocardia sp. CA-119907 (assembly GCF_050955995.1). Lineage (NCBI taxonomy): Bacteria > Bacillati > Actinomycetota > Actinomycetes > Mycobacteriales > Nocardiaceae > Nocardia > Nocardia sp. CA-119907. Next base: position 6,737,914 of record NZ_CP192091.1, on the reverse strand, counting down.
GACTACACCTCGGATCCGACGGTCAACTTCGAAGCGCCGGATGAACTCATCGTCACCTTCGACAAGGGTGTGCCGGTCGCCATCGACGGCCGCCCGGTCAGTGTGCTCGAGGCGATTGTCGAGCTGAACCACCGCGCCGGACGTCAGGGCGTCGGCCGCCTCGATATGGTCGAGGACCGCCTCGTCGGCATCAAGAGCCGCGAGATCTACGAGGCCCCCGGCGCCATCGCGCTGATCACCGCGCACCAGGCGCTCGAGAATGTCACCATCGAGCGCGAGCTGGGCCGCTATAAGCGCCAGGTCGAGCAGCGCTGGGGCGAGCTGGCCTACGACGGCCTGTGGTTCTCCCCGCTCAAGCGCGCGCTGGACGCGTTCGTCGCCGAAACCCAGCAGCACGTCACCGGCGAGATCCGGATGGTGCTGCACGGCGGTTCCGTCGTGGTCAACGGCCGCCGCTCCGAGCAGTCGCTCTACGACTTCAACCTGGCCACCTACGACGAGGGCGACACCTTCGACCAGTCGCTGGCGAAGGGCTTCGTGCAGATCCACGGCCTGTCCTCGAAGGTCGCGGCGCGTCGTGACCTGAACCAGAAGTAGCAGCGCGCACTGAGGGCGTACTGCGTCCGCCGGTGACCATTAGGCTCGAACGGGTCGGCGCAGCGGTTGCCGACCCGAAGGGAGCACTATGCGGACCGACGACGACAGCTGGGATATCGAATCGAGCGTGGGCGCCACGGCCCTCGGCGTCGCGGCAATGCGAGCCGCCGAGAGCCGCGGCCCGGACGCACTGTTCCATGACCCGTATGCCGAAGTACTGGTGACTGCCGTCGGTTCGGAATCCTGGACGCGCATCGTGCGCGGCGAGATCCCGGATCTCGAGGAGGCCGCGATAGCGTCGATGGGACCCCTTATCTCGGCCCTGATCGCACGCACCTGCTACCTCGACGACTACTGCAAGGAGGCGGCCGCCGACGGCATCCGGCAGATCGTCGTTCCCGCCGCAGGACTCGACGCCAGGGCCTATCGGCTCGAATGGCCGGTCGGCACAACGGTTTTCGAGCTGGATCTGCCGAAGGTGCTGGAGTTCAAGGAGAGCGCGCTGGCGGATTTCCCGCCCGCGGCGCAGCGCTGCGCGATCGCGGTGGATCTGCGCGAGGATTGGCCAGCGGCGTTGCGGGACAATGGCTTCGATCCGACCGCGCCGACCGCCTGGCTGATCGAAGGACTGTTGCGCTACCTCCCTGCGGACGCCCAGGACCGGCTGTTCGACAGCATCGTAGCGTTGAGCGCGCCGGGCAGTCGGGTCGCGATCTACCGCTCGACCGGTTCCGCGCCGGACGCCAAGGCGTTGCAGGAGGCGCGATCCGCCGGGGTCGACGTCACGGTCGATGTCGGCGAACTGTGGTACTCCGACGAGGGCCGCAGCGATCCGATCGACTGGTTCACCGAACACGGCTGGACGGTGTCGCGCGCCGACCCGGCCGAGGTGCTGCGCAGCCGGGGCCGGGAGGTATCCGACCTGGCCGCGGCCGGCCTGAAGACCCACATTTTGTTCAACGCCCGACGACCCGGAGGAGACAGCACACGATGACGCAGAGCGGCAGCACCAACGAAGGGGCGCTCTGGGGCGGACGTTTCGCGTCCGGACCGGCCGCGGCGATGGCCGCGCTGAGCAAGTCGACCCAGTTCGACTGGGCGCTGGCTCCCTACGATATTCGCGCGTCGAAGGCGCACGCGCGGGTGCTGCACAAGGCCGGGCTGCTGTCGGAGAGCGATCTCGCCGCCATGCTGGCCGGACTGGATCAGCTTGCGGCGGACGTGGAATCGGGCTCTTTCGTCCCGGCGGAGGCGGATGAGGATGTGCACGGCGCACTGGAGCGTGGGCTGATCGATCGGGTCGGCGCCGAACTCGGCGGGCGACTGCGGGCCGGGCGTTCGCGTAATGACCAGGTGGCCACGCTGTTTCGGATGTGGCTGCGTGATGCGGCCCGCCGGATCGCCGCCGGACTGCTCGATATCGTCGACGCGCTGGTCGCCCAGGCCGCCGCGCACCCGGACGCGGTGATGCCGGGTAAGACGCATCTGCAAGCCGCGCAGCCGGTGCTGCTCGCGCACCATCTGCTCGCGCACGCGCATCCGCTGCTGCGCGATATCGATCGGTTGCGCGACTTCGACAAGCGCGCGGCGGTCTCGCCCTACGGATCCGGCGCGCTGGCCGGTTCCTCGCTCGGACTGGATCCGGAAGCCATCGCGGCCGAACTGGATTTCCATGCCGCGGCGGCGAATTCGATCGATGCCACCTCCGCACGCGATTTCGCGGCCGAAGCGGCGTTCGTGCTCGCCATGATCGGTGTCGACCTCAGCCGGATGGCCGAAGAGGTGATCATCTGGAGCACACCGGAATTCGGCTACGTCACCCTCGCCGACGCCTGGTCCACCGGCTCGTCGATCATGCCGCAGAAGAAGAATCCGGATGTCTCCGAGCTCACCCGCGGTAAGGCCGGTCGCCTCATCGGCAACCTGACCGGACTGCTGGCGACGCTGAAAGCCCAACCGCTGGCCTATAACCGGGACCTCCAAGAGGATAAGGAGCCCCTGTTCGATTCGGTCGCCCAGTTGGAGCTGCTGCTCCCGGCGATCGCGGGCCTGGTCTCGACCCTGACCTTCCACACCGACCGCATGGCCGAACTCGCACCCGCCGGGTTCACCCTCGCTACCGATATCGCCGAATGGCTTGTCCGGCAGGGTGTTCCGTTCCGCGTCGCGCACGAGGCGGCCGGTGCGTGCGTGCGCGCCGCCGAGGGGCGGGGCGTCGGCCTCGACGAGCTGACCGATGCGGAGTTCGCCGCCGTCGATCCGGCGCTGACGCCGCAGGTTCGGGAAGTACTCACCGTGCAGGGCTCGATCGCCTCCCGCAATGCCCGTGGCGGCACCGCGGGTGTGCAGGTGGCGGCTCAGCTCGACGAGATCCGGCACACGGTCTCGGAATTGCGCGGCCTGCGCGGGTAGTCGTCGAGCCCTGGGGTCGCATCAGGGCTGGTGCCAGCGGCTCCGCTGTCGTGCGCGATTCTCGCGAGCCGGAATATCCTGCGACACACTGCGATCGGCACCTGCGCGCAGCGCGGCATGCGTCCTGAGAACTTCAACGGCCCAACAAATCCGCCACATGCGCCAGCGGTGCGGCAAGCGCCGGAATCGCATTCGGATCACGCAATTGGCCGGGGGTGTAGGTCAGCAGCTCCCGACCGGCGAGGCTCCAGTCGGGGACGGCTCCGGCGAGGTGTGCGTCGCGCAGTGGTTTGCCGACCAGCCAGCGGGCGTAGTCGGGATCGGCCGCGGCGATTCGGAATCGAGAGTCGAACCAGTCATTGCCGGTCGCGGTCGGCCTATCGCCGAATAGCGATCGGCTGAGCTTGGACATCGCCCCTCGGCGGTGTACCAAAGCCGAGGGCATTGGGCGGTCCAGCAGCACCACCACCGCGATGAAGCGGTGCGTGTGAGTGGTGGTGGAATCCGCGTTCGTTGAGGTCGTCTCGTACGAATAGTCCGCCACAGTTACCCAGCGGCCACCGAATTGCCCGGTCAGGGTCACGCCGAGGCGCTGTCGGCGGTGCCCGGGCAGGCGCGACATCCACGGTGCCCGCGAGCTCTCCGCGAAGGTCCACCCGTGCTGAGTCGCCCACTGCCACAGGCCCGCCCGGCGGGCGCGTTCGGCGCGCATCAACAACGGGATCGCCACGGCCAACAGCGTGACAACCAGCACAATCGGCGCGCCGATCAGTGCGATGACCGCTGCGTCCATGGCTCCTCCTCGTCCGACTACCGTCGCGGTGGGCGAACGCGCCGGTACCGGATCCGCCGCGCATCCGGCTACCGAAGTCTGCGTTGTCGACCTTGTCATCGAGGCACCCGAAACCTTGCGGCCACAACCGCTTGTCAGCAACCTGCCCGCCCGGTTTACGCTGCGCGAATGACCCTGCTGCTGCTCGCGCTGGCCATCGCCTCCGAGATCACCGCGACCGTATCCCTCGAGCTGTCCGAGGGTTTCACCAAACTGGTGCCCTCGATCATCGTGGTCATCGGCTACGGCTCGGCCTTCTTCTTCCTTTCCCAGGCGCTGAAACGTGGCATGCCGATCGGCGTCGCCTACGGCATCTGGTCTGCGGTCGGCGTCGCGGCCATTGCGGTCATCGGTGTGCTGTTCCTCGATGAGCGGCTCTCGTTGATCCAGGTCGGCGGCATCGCACTGGTGATTGTCGGCGTCTTGGCGCTGGAACTCGGTGGTGCGCAATGACATCCGCCCGGAACTTGTCGGGGTGTGGCTGTTGAATGGCGACTCATGAGGAGACATTTCGGGGCAGGGACCTTCACACCGGATAGGCAGGCGCAGCCCCCGGCGGTGCCGTTCGCGGGCAATGACCCGGTGGAGGCGTTGTCGGCGTACGGAATCGAGCTTCCGGCGGCGTCGGTGGTCGAGCGAACGGTGTCCGGAGCTCCGGTGTGGGTGGTATCGACCGAGCCGGGCTACCCGGCGACCGGATTGTGGGAGCAGGTGCGGGATGTGCATCCGAAGACCGGACTGTGGCCGCTGCTGACCAAGACCGATACCTGGTACCGGACCGGCCCCGAGCACGGTTGGGAGCGTTCGCGCGACCTGTCGGTTCCGGAACTCATCGCGAAGACCGACGGTGCGGACTGGCTCCGCGAACAGTATCGCGAGCTGTCGACCGAGGATGGGTCGATTCCCCGGGGCGGACCGGATTGGGCCGATCTGGATCTCGAGCTCTACGACTACGAAGGATTCGATTGGGCGGATGTCTGGAATGTCCGCGACGATTGCGAGGAGTTCGATCAACTGGCGCTGGTGCCCGCCGCGAATTCCTGGCTGGTTCCCTACGAACTGCAATGGTCGGGCGCGCTGAACCACGATATCGACGGTGCCGATCACGCGCTGGTGCTGCGGCGGTGGGCGGCGTCGGAGCGCGGAGGTGAGCTCGTCGCGCTGGAGTCCGACACCCTGTGGCTGCGTGTCGAACACGAGCCGGAGCTGAGTGAAGGCAGTGCGCTCGCACTGGCACTCGAGGGGTATCTGTACTGCGCGGATGCGGCAGAACAGGATCGCGATTCACTCGATGAACTGGCCGAGTCCATGATGCGACAGCTCTGGCGCTTCTGGTGGGACTGATCGGTCTCGTTGCGCCCTGCGCATTTTGCCGAATTCGTCCCATGAGAGGTGGCGGCGAACGTAGCATCGGCCGATGGATTGGACGCTTGCTCACCTGACTCGACGTGGGTGACGATATGGCATCGGATGCGGGCGATGTGGTCCTCGAGGCCCAGGCCCTGGTGAAACGCTACGGCAGCGTCGAGGCGTTGCGGGGAGCCAACTTTCAGGTGCGCGCCGGTGAGGTCGTCGCATTGATCGGCGACAATGGCGCGGGCAAGTCCACCCTGGTGAAATGCCTTTCCGGGGCCGAACAACCGGATTCGGGGGCAATCCTGCTCGACGGCACGGAAACCGTGCTCAGCACGCCGACCTCCGCCCGCAAACTCGGCGTCGAAACGGTGTACCAGGACCTCGCCGTCGCGCCCGATCTGGACCCGGCCGCGAATCTGTTTCTCGGCCGGGAACTGGTCCGCCGCGGAGTGGCGGGCAGACTCGGCATGCTCGACAAGAGCGCGATGCGAACCCAGGCCGTCGAACATTTCCGGCGACTCGGCGTCACCTTGCAGCGCACCGATGTGCCGATCGGCGCGCTCTCGGGCGGTCAGCGCCAGAGCGTGGCGGTGGCGCGCGCGGTGATGTGGGCCAGCAAGGTCGTCTTCATGGACGAGCCGACCGCGGCCCTCGGCGTGGTGCAGCGCGAGCGGGTGCTCGACATGATCCGCAAGGTGCGCGATCAGGGCATTGCCGTCGTGCTGATCAGCCACAATATGCCGGAGGTGCTGGCCGTGGCCGACCGGATCGAAGTGCTGCGCCTCGGTAAGCGCGTCGCTCGGTTCGTCGCTTCCGATGCCACGCTCGAGCAGCTGGTCGGCGCGATGACCGGAGCGCTGTCACATGAGGACGCCAAATGAGCGAGGCATCGCGAAGCGATTCGATGAGGGGCGGCGGTCGGGTGACGGGTGGGCGCGAGCCATCGCACAGCGATTCGACAACTGGTGGGCCCAAAGCCGCGACCGTCGAGGCCAATGGCGGCCCCGACCTGCCGGAACGCACTGTCCTGCAACGACTGCTCGGCGCGAGCACACTGTGGATCGGTGTGGTGCTCGTGGCACTGTGCGTGGTCTTCAGCGTCATCCGTCCCGATGCCTTCCCGACCCGCTTCACCCTCCAGACGCTGCTGATCGAAACCTCGGTGCTGCTGGTTCTTTCGGTCGGGATGACCTTCGTGATCATCACCTCCGGCATCGACCTCTCCGTCGGCATGGTGCTGATCTTCGCCGGAGTGCTCGGCGCGAAGACGATGGAATGGCTGAGCCCCGATGAGAACGCCACCGCGGCGGGCTGGGGGATCATTGGTCTCGGCTTCCTCATGTCCGTTGTCGGCGGCGGCATTTGGGGTCTGCTCAATGGACTTCTGGTGGCCAAGGCCAAGATTCCGCCGCTGATCGTCACACTCGGTTCATTCGGCGCGGCACTCGGTGCGGCGCAACTGATCACCGGCGGCGTCGACACCAGAACCGTCCCCGATAAACTCCGCAATTCCCTGGGTTTCGGTACATCGCTGGGCGGGGTGCCGAATCTGGTGCTGGTCGCCACCGCGGTGACGCTGCTCGCCGCGTGGGTGCTGCACACCACTCGATTCGGCCGCTACACCTACGCGATCGGTTCCAATGAGGAGGCCGCGCGGCGTTCGGGTATCGCGGTCACCCGCCACCTCGTGCTGGTCTATCTGATGACCGGATTACTGGCCGGGCTGGCCGGATTCATGAATCTGGCCTACTTCGGCACCACCACCATCGGTGGGCACGGCACCGACAATCTCGATGCCATCGCCGGTGTCGTCATCGGCGGCACCAGTCTTTTCGGTGGTATCGGCACGATTGTCGGCACGGTCATCGGTGTCTTCATTCCGTCGGTGCTGCGCAAGGGTTTCGTCATCGCGGGGGTGCCGGTGTTCTGGCAGCCGATCGCGGTGAGCGCGGTCCTGGTCGGGGCGGTGTGGTTCGACCAGCTACGCCGCCGGGCCCGGGACCGCAAGTAGAGAGGTAAGCAGTTACAACACTGCGCGATGAGAAAATAAGGCGGAGGTAGCCAGATGAGGGTGGCGAAGCGGACCGCGGTGGTGATCGGCGCGATGGCGGCGGTCGGCGCGCTGGTGGTGGGATGTAGTGGGTCGGTGAGTAATTCCGGCGGAACGGATACCAAGAAATTGGTGTTGATTCCCGGCGTCGCCGACGAACCGTTCTACATCTCCATGCAGTGCGGCGCACAGGACGAGGCGAATAAACTCGGCTACAAACTGGAGACGCAGGCGCCGACGAAATTCGACGCTGGCGCGCAGACTCCGGTGCTGACCGGTGTGGTGGCCAATAAGCCCGGCGGCATTCTGATCGCCCCGACCCATGCGACGGCGATGGCGAATCCGATCAAACAGGCCAAAGACGCCGGGATCAAAATTATCGAGGTAGATACTGCCCTGGACGACACTTCCATCGCATTGTCGTCGATCGCCTCCGATAACAAAAAGGGCGGCGAACTCGCGGCGCAGACCCTGGCCGAGCTGATCGGCGACAAGGGGCCGGTGCTGGTGATCAACACCAAGGCCGGAACCTCCACCACCGATGCGCGTGCGCAGGGGTTCGAAGATGCGGTGAAGGCCTTCCCGGGCATTACCTCGCTCGGGGTGCAGTACAACAATAACGAAGCGGCACAAGCTGCTTCGATCGTCACCGCAACCCTGGCGGCCCATCCCGACCTAGCGGGCATCTTCGCCACCAACCTGAGCTCGGCCGAGGGCGCGGCCACCGGACTGCGCAATGCGAATAAGCTCGGCCAGGTCAAACTGGTCGGCTTCGACGCGAGCCCGAAACAGGTCGAGGATCTGAAAGCCGGTACGGTACAGGCACTTATCGCCCAGGATCCGGGTGGGATCGGCGCCAAGGGCGTCGACCAGGCCGCCGCCGCGCTGGAAGGTAAGCCGGTCACCCGCAATATTCAAACCGATATGGTGGCGATCACGCAGGCCGATATGGATGCGAACTCGAAGTACTTCTACAAGCGGAAGTGCTGACGATCCACCCGGAACTGTACTGAGCGTGTACTTTTCGACGAATCCGGAAATGCCCGTCGGGTTCGCGAAAAGTGCACGTTCAGCGCGGCCGGTCGCCCTGCGCTCAGTCCTCCACGCGCACGGTGTAGCCAGAATTCTCCAATGCGGTGAGCACATCGTCACGATGGGTCGGGCCGCGCGTCTCCAAGGTCAGCGATACCTCGACCTCATCGACGGCGAGCCATCCGCCGGTCCGTGAATGCACCACATCCACGACGCTCGCGCCGGTCTTGCCGACCACCGCGAGCAGCCCGCTCAGCGCACCCGGACGATCCGAAATCGTCACGCGTACAGCGAGATAGCGGCCAGCGGCACCCAGGCCGTGTCCGATGATCCTGGTCAGCATCATGGGGTCGATATTGCCGCCGGACAGAATCGCGCACACTGGCCCCTGCAGTCCGAGTTCGTCGGGTGCACAACTCATCAGGGCTGCCACCGCCGCGGCGCCCGCTGGCTCGACGATCAGCTTCGCCCGTTCCAGGCACAGCAGCAGCGCCTTGGACAGCGCATCCTCTTCCACTGTCACCACCGCGGGCACATGCGCTGCGACATGCGCGAACGGCACCTGACCCGGCAGCCCGACCGCGATACCGTCGGCCATGGTCGACATGCGCGCCACCCGCACCGGCTTACCCGCCGCCAGCGAATCCGGCCACGCCGCCGCCTCCGCCGCCTGCACCCCCACCACTCGCACCTGCGGTGCGACATGGTGCAGTGCGATGGCGACCCCGGCCAGTAGCCCGCCACCGCCGGTCGGCACGAGCACCGTCCCGACATCCGGCATCTGCTCGATGATCTCCAAGGCCACCGTCGCCTGTCCGGCCACGATATCGGCGTGGTCGAACGGATGGATCAGCGTCGCACCGGTCCGCTCGGCGAAATCCAATGCGGCGTCCAGTGAGTCGTCGACGGTCTCACCGACCTGTCGCACCTCGGCCCCATACGCCTTGGTAGCCACCAACTTGGGCAGCGACGCACCAACCGGCATGAATACTGTCGACCGAATCCCCAGGGTGGCGGCGGCCCATGCCACCCCCTGCGCATGATTTCCGGCACTGGCCGCCACCACGCCCCGCGCCCGATCCGCCGCCGGAAGATTCGCGATCCGGAAGTACGCACCCCGCGGCTTGAACGATCCGGTCCGCTGCAAGTTCTCGCACTTCAGCCGCACCTCGGTCGCGGCGCATTCGGATAACACCCGTGACGCAACCACCGGCGTCCGGCGAATCACCGGCGCCAATGCCGCCGCGGCCGCCTCGATCCGCTCCAGTCCCAGCAACTCCATGCGCCCATGCTGCCAGCCCCCACGCCGAATGCGGGGCGACATGTCGAAATCATCCGATGATTGTGCGCAGCGGTGCTGAGGCCAAACTCTGCCTTCGTCGCTGAGCCCGATGGCCCTGTCAACGGGAGGAAGTTGCCGCATACCCCGATGGTCGCCACCTTCGGGTGCTGAGACCGGTGCCTTGCCTCTAGGAGTGGCTGCTGGGCCACGGTCCTCCAGTCACCCCGCCTTTGCAAGGTTGTGCGCAATTGTTCCGAGACGCGCCAACCGAGCATCGCCCAGCGGTGTGAGCTTCCCGCCGAGACGGTTGGTGACGAAAGCCAGCGACATCCCGGTCGCCGGATCGGCGAACGCACCGGAGCCGCCGAGCCCGAAATGGCCGAAGGCCGAGACGGGTTCGGCCTTCGAGGGCTTCATCGGAACGCCGTGGTAGCCCAGTGCCCACGGAATGCGGAAGGCGAGAACGTAATCGGGAGTGAAGACCTGACGCTGGGTGATCTGCTCGACGGTTTCCGGGCGCAACAGCTGGAAGTCCCCGAGGCGACCATCGGTCGCGAGCGCGCTGTACATCCTGGCCAGCGCACGCGCGGAGAACACGCCATTGACGCCCGGCATGACCGAATCGTGCAGGCGCGGATCCGAAACCAAATCGGCGAACCCGCGCGGGGTGGTCTCCGCGGCCGCCGCGAAACGGGTCCGGCCCATGAGTCGGGCACTGTTTTCCCAACTCATTCCGGCGACGGTCAGCCGGGGGAAGTTGGTGGCGATCCGACCGCGCTCGGCTTCCGGCACGCGGAACCAGAGTTCTTCCGCGGCAAGCGGTTCCGCGATTTCGGTGCGCAGAACCTCGGTGAAGTCCGCGCCGGTGACCCGGCGGATGAGCTCGGCGACCAGATGCCCGAAGGAAATTCCGTGATAGCCGCTGGTGTAGGTGTGGCGCGGATCGGGGGAGCAGGCGGCGAGGGCGGCGGTGACCTCGGCGTCGTCGAAGAACCGCTCCACCGGTCCCGGCAGCAGCTCACGCAACCGGTGCAGACCCGCCCGGTGCGTCAGCATTTCCCGGACCGTGATGCGCTGCTTACCCGCCGCCGCGAATTCGGGCCAGTAGGTGGCGACCGGCTCGTCGTAATCGAACAGTCCGCGCTCGGCGAGTCGGTGGGCCAGCGTCGAGACCACACCCTTTCCGGTGGAGTAGGCCATGGCCACGGTATCGGCGGCCCATGGCACGCCGGGATGCGCGAACCCGGCCCACACATCCACCACCGGTTTGCCGTGCTGGTAGACCACGAGTGCGCCGCCGCCGTCGCTGGGGCGTCGGAACAGCGTGTCGAATTCGGCGACCAGACGCACATAGCGACGATCCACCGACTGCGTTGTCGTAAGTGTCATCGGAATACCTCTGTCGTTCGACCGACTAACAGCATGGCACGGCGGTGACGGAGCCTCCTATGGTGTCGATATCCAAACACGCGACCGGTCGGTACGGTGAACGTTTCCTGACCGTCACATCCGGGACCGCGATCGCAACACGGCTCGCATAGCGTGGCCGCATGCCACCGAGACGACGATCGGCGCTGCTCGCGAGGCTAGTTGTCGATGAACCGGGCCGACCGCAAGTGATCCTCGGCGAACTCCGCCGGGTGATTCTCGATGGGGCCGTGCCGCCGTGCACCGTCATCCCGCTGCGCGAGGTCGCCGAATTGTTCGGCGTCAGCCATATCCCGGTGCGGGAGGCGCTCAAGACGCTGATCGGGGAGGGGCTGGTCACGCATCGGCCACACGGCGGGTACGCGGTTGCCCAGCTGACCCCCAATGAGCTGCGCGAAATGTATATCGTGCGCGAGACCCTCGAAACCGCCTCACTGGCGGCGGCCGCGCGCAATGCCACCGTTGCCGACCGCGCCCACCTGCTCGAGGTGAATTCGCTACTGGAACAGGCGATTCGGGACGACGACCCGGTCGCCTATCATCGCCGATCGCGCGATTTCCACGTGGCAATGACCAAACCGTCGCGCATGTTCCGGCTCCTGCACATGCTCGAGTCGGCCTGGAATGTCACCGAGCCGGTGCAGTCGATGGTGCACATCGGCCGTGCCGACCGGGTGCGCCTGCATACCGATCACGCCTTGATGCTCGACGCGTTCATGGCATGCGACGTGGATCGCCTGCTGCTCGCGGCCGAACGGCATCACCGCAGGTTGGAGACGGTCATTACGACGCTGCCCACCGATACCGGTCTGCTCGCACCGGAAGATATATCTGTCGCGCAATAGCCGGGCAATAACTGCGCAATGGCCGGGCAATGCGTGGTTTCTACCGTCGTTTCGATCACAGTTTCGCCCTCGGATGGGACACACCATGACCGAAACGCTCACCACACCGGTCGCACCCGCGGCATCGCCGGCACCCGCCTACGACCCACGACTGACCAATGCGGACCTGGCACCGCTGCGCAAGCAGACCTGGGGTTCCTACAACATCTTCGCCTTCTGGATGTCGGACGTGCACAGCGTCGGCGGCTACGTCACCGCGGGCAGCCTGTTCGCGCTCGGACTGGCCAGTTGGCAGGTGCTCACGGCGCTGCTGATCGGTATCACGATCGTCTATTTCTTCTGCAATCTGGTCGCCAAGCCGAGCCAGGTCACCGGCGTGCCGTATCCGGTCATGTGCCGCAGTGCATTCGGGGTGCTCGGCGCGAATATTCCGGCTATTATCCGCGGCTTGATCGCTGTCGCCTGGTACGGAATTCAGACCTTCCTCGCCTCGGCGGCGCTGGATGTCGTTCTGGTGAAGCTATTTCCGGGATCGGCGCCGTACGCGGTCGCGGATGACTATGGATTCCTGGGACTTTCGCTGCTCGGGTGGGGCAGCTATCTGCTGCTGTGGGGGGTGCAGGCCGGTGTGTTCTGGCGTGGCATGGAATCGATCCGGAAGTTCATCGACTTCTGCGGTCCCGCTGTGTACGTCGTGATGTTCCTGCTCTGCGGGTATTTGATCGCCAAGGCGGGCTGGAGTGCCATCGATCTGAAACTGGGCGAGGTGAAGTACACCGGTTGGGCTTCGGTACCGGTCATGCTCGGCGCGATCGCACTGGTGGTCTCGTACTTCTCCGGCCCGATGCTGAACTTCGGCGACTTCTCCCGCTACGGAAAGAGTTTCGCCGCGGTGCGGCGCGGCAATCTGCTCGGGCTGCCGGTCAACTTTCTGCTGTTCTCGCTGCTGGTCGTGATCACCGCATCGCTGACCGTCCCGGTCTACGGTGAGCTGATCACCGATCCCGTCGCGACGGTGGCGCGCATCGACAGCACCTTCGCGATCGTGCTGGGCGCGTTGACCTTCACCATCGCCACTATCGGGATCAATATCGTCGCCAACTTCATCTCCCCGGCCTTCGACTTCTCCCATGTCAGCCCGCAGCGGATCAGCTGGCGCGCGGGCGGCATGATCGCCGCGGTCGGCTCGATCCTGATCACGCCGTGGAACCTCTACAACAACCCAGAGGTCATCCATTACACCCTCGAGGTGCTCGGAGCGTTCATCGGCCCGCTGTTCGGCGTGCTCATCGCCGACTACTACCTGGTGCGCAAGCAGCGGGTAGTAATCGACGACCTGTTCACCCGGTCGGAGACCGGAACCTATTGGTACAGCAAGGGTTACAACCCCGCGGCGATCATCGCCACGGCCGTCGGCGCGATCGTCGCGGTGATCCCCGTGCTCGCCAAGGACGTCACCGGCATGTACACCGCCGCGCACTACAGCTGGTTCATCGGCTGCGGCCTCGGCTTCGTCGCGTACTACCTACTGGCTACGCGAACCCGATTGGCAGTCGAGGGGGTCGCCGCCTGATGCGCATCCGGGTCGTCAACCCGAACACCACGCGGGCGATGACCGACACGATCGAGCGGTGTGCCGAGGCCGTAGCGGGCCGAGGCACACTGCTCGACGCGGTCACCGCCGAGATGGGGCCCACCTCGATCGAGAGTCACTACGACGAAGCCCTCAGCGTCCCAGGCGTGCTGGCCGCCATTCGGCGCGGAGAGCAGGAGGGGGTCGACGGCTATGTGATCGCCTGCTTCGGCGATCCGGGCCTGGACGCGGCCCGTGAACTGGCCAGCGGCCCGGTAATCGGCATCGCGGAGGCGGCCATGCACACGGCCGGCCATCTCGGCTGCGGCTTCAGCATCGTCACCACACTGAGCCGTACCATCGGCCGCGCCACCGATCTGGTGGACCGCTATGGCATGCGGCGTCACTGCCGCGGCGTGCACGCCTGCGAAATTCCGGTGCTCGCGCTGGAGACCGATCCGGACGCCCGCAAAATCGTCACCGAGGCCTGCCGCGATGCCGTGGACGCCGACGGCTCCAACGCGATCGTGCTCGGGTGCGCGGGAATGGCGGACCTGTGCAACCACATTCGCGACGAGATCGGCGTTCCGGTGATCGACGGCGTCGCCGCCGCCACGCTCACCGTGCAGTCGCTGATCACCCTCGGCCTGCGCAAATCGGGGAGGGGAGAGTTCGCCACTCCGCCGCCCAAGCCGTATACCGGGCCGCTGTGGTCGTTCGGCTCGAACTCCTGAGTGGGGCGTGGATTTCGGTCAGGCGGCGGCTGCGCTGAGGGAGCGCATGGCGGCGTCGGGATCGTCGACGTCGACGACGAGGCGGGTGAAGCCGGGGCCGGCGAGGTCGATGAGAATGGCTTGGCCGTTGAAGGTGGTGTCCCAGAACTCTTTTCGGCCCTTACCCCGGTAGGTGCCCGCCGCGATCACGCCGGGAAAGAAGGTGCCGGGCGCGCGGACCCACGGGGGGCGCAGGTCGACCGGTGCGGTGGTGATATCGGTGATATCGGACAGATCGAAGGTCACCTGCTCGCGTAGCGCCAGCAGACGGTGCCCGCCGAGTACACGAACCGTCACCTTGTCGTCCGCGACTTCGAGTTCGACCATCGTGCACCTCACTAATTCCACAAGCTCGTACCCGATCGAGGATCCAAGTCGGACCTGGCTGCACACTGTGCCGTTCCTGTGAAATCTCGAAGGTTTTGTGCAGTGTGACAACCGCCGCATCGGGTTACGAGCGTTGAATACTTGCTGAAACATAGATATGCGCATTCACACATGAGAGCCCACGAGGGGGCAGCGGCTGCGGGCAGACCCGCACGTGTCGCTCCAAAGAAGCAGCAAAGAGGCGAGGGGACAGCTCATGCTCAGCTCGCTCTACCGCCAGCGGAGGTGACGAAGCTCGGATTGCGACCGTCGTCCGTGCTCGCACGCATGCCACGACGCGGCCGTCGCGCCAAGGCGAGCGCCGGGATCGAGTTCCGTCCTCCGCCCCACACGGCATCGGTCCAGCATCCGCACTGCCACCCGCTGGCAACCACGCGGACGGCGAGTCCCGCTGGACCGGGCAGCCACAAGCGGATCAGCACCGACTACGAGATGACGCCGGAGATGATCTGGCTGCCTCGGCCTCGGCCGCGGCCCGGCGCACCGGCATCGGCCGAGTAGCGGGACTGACTTCTCAGATAACCCGTACCGCCTCGTCCGCGATCTCGAGCACACCCAGCAGCCACGGTGTGTAGCTCTCGGGATGGTCGGCGATCGCGTCGCGTAGTGCATCCGGTTGGATCCACGCGTAGTCGGCGACTTCGGCCGGATCGGGTCGCAGCGCGGCGGTGCGCAAGAACTCCGCACTCAATTGGCCGATGAGCACGTGATCCCATTCGTGTTCTACGCGACCGGTCGCGGAATCCTCGGCGTGATACCGGAAGATGCCGA
This sequence comes from Nocardia sp. CA-119907, assembly GCF_050955995.1. NCBI lineage: Bacteria > Bacillati > Actinomycetota > Actinomycetes > Mycobacteriales > Nocardiaceae > Nocardia > Nocardia sp. CA-119907. The sequence goes on along the minus strand of NZ_CP192091.1, from coordinate 6,722,576 downwards.
CCTCGGTGAGTGCGGTGGCCAACCCCAACTCCTCGGCCAGCCGGACCGCGGCGGCCGCCGCCACCGGCTCATCCGGCGCCGGATGCCCACAGCAGGTATTGGCCCACAGCAGTGGAAACCGCGTCTTCACCGCGGCACGCTGCTGCAAGAGCACCCGCCCCGCGTCGTCGTAGAGCAGCACCGAGAACGCGCGGTGCAGCAGTCCCGGCGCGGTATGAGCCTGCGCCACCGGGCACGCACCGACCGCGCACCCGGCATCGTCGACGAGTTCGACGGGCAGGGCCTCGCGGTCGGTGATCGGCTTGGTCAGCGTTTCCGTCACCGGCCCACCTTATCGGCGGCAATGAGCAGGTACTGGAAGCTGCCCTCCTTGTAGGCGGTCAGGAACGGCTTCTCCACACCGGTCGCGAGCTCGGATTCGGTGCGCAGCTCCCAGTAGGGGATGGTGGCCGCGGTCAGATCGATCACATTGATCGGCACCAGATTGTGGTCGGCCATGGCCCGGAAATACTCGCTGCGCGGATGGATCATGCAGCCGTAGTGGGCGTCGATCCAGCTGACCGAGGACGAGCGCCCGCCGTTGACATCGTTGGAGCAGCCGGTGACGCAGACGTAGCGGCCACCCGATTCGAGCAGCCGGGAGAATTCGCCGAACAGCTCGGCGAGATCGACGTACATGGTGGTTTCGTTGGTCCAGATGCCGCGCATCGATCCGGTGTCGAAGCCGGTGTCCAGCATGTTCCGGAAGTGGAAACGCACTTTGTCCGCCACACCGCGATGCGCGGCCTGATCATTGGCGAAGCCGACCTGATATTCGGAGATGGTGACGCCGTCGACCTGACAGCCGAACCGCTGATTGGCCATGAAACTGGTACCGCCGCGGCCGGATCCGCCGTCCAGCAGTCGATCGCCCGGCCGGATATCGCCGAGGTGGTCCAGCAGCAGCGCGGCCTGCGCGGTCTCCAGCCGGTGTAGTTCCTCGACGAGCCGCTCTTCGCGGGTGTCCTCGGGCCCGGCCAGCGTCGCCTGATCGGGGTCGCCGATGCCGTAGTGGTGGTGGAAGAGTCCGTCGACCTCACCGAGTTTGACATTGACCCGGTCGTCGTTCGGGTTGTTGTTCCAGTACTCGGCAACGGCCTTCTGGTAGCTGGTGCGCAGGACGGACCCCGTGTCCGGATTGAGCATGGTCATGCCTGATCATCCTCTCGTGTTGCGTTACTACTGATTTCGTTGCGGTACTGGCTGATTCGACTCGTTGTAGCGCTTGCTCGCGGCGTGCCAGGCGCGGTTTCCGCCCATCCAGGCCCAGAGTCCGCCGAGGAATCGGCGCAGTTCGGCCGAGCCGACGGCGGCCAGCGGCCCCGCCTCCTGTTCGAACCGGTGCACCAGTTCGTCGTGGATGGCGGCCGTGCGTACCACCGCCTCGCGCCGGGAGCACCGCTCCTCCGCCGCTAGGACCGTCGGCAGGTTGAATTCCCGACCTTCCGAACGGTCTTCGCGCGCCATCGAGTACAGGTCGTTCACCATCTGACTGGCGAGCGCGGCCGTGGTGACCACCCGCCGCACCCGCGGATCGGTGTACTCGGCGGCCTGGAGTTCATATCCGCCGACCACATCGATCGGCGCCATACACGGCAGGAAACTGTGCGGTTGCCGGTTGGTGAGGTATTCCCACACCGGGGGCATGCGGTGTGAGGCCCGCCAACCGGCCTCCGCGCCGAGCGCGATGAACCATCCGCCGATCTCCGTGCGCAATCGGGCGAGCTGAGCCGGGGTCGCATACCGGGACAGATGCTCGAAGGACGTACGGAACGCGCGCAGGATCGGATCGGCCTGCATGGCCCGTTCCAGCTGTGGCGCGTAGCGCGCTGGCAGATGAACGGGATCTATTGCGGCGGCTGCCAATTCGAGCCGTGGACCGAGTTCGGTCTCGGCACTGGAGGGCGTGCCGTCGGGTGCGGTGTCATCGGCTCCCTCATCACAGTAGTAATCGTCGACCGCCCATTCGGAGACCGCGCATTTGGCGGCGGCGAGCAGCCGGTCGGGATCGTTGCTGTCCGGATGGGCGAGCATGATCAGGCGGCCGAAGTCGGCATCGCGCAGTTCATCCAGTCGTCCGGCGTAGAGGCCGATATCCCGGGCCCAGGCGATGAGTCCGTCATTGACCAGTTCGGCCAATGCCGGATCATCGCGCACCGGCGGTGGACAGTACAGCGGTGGAATCGGTGCCGCGGTGCCGTGCAGGTAGGCCGACGCGGTACCCAATCCGGTGGGGCCGAGGGGAATTCGACCCTGCGCGGATTTCTGCTCGATGGGGGCCGATCCTGTCGGCGCGGCCCCCTGCGCCGCGCCGACAGCGATCGATACGGCATCGAGCGTCACTGGCGGCGGCTGGAAACCAGCCGCCTGGATAGTAGGTGTGCATGCGGGGTCGGGTACCTCAGTAGTAGGTAATCCCGCTTCCGCAGACGTGGACGAGGGGAGTAGGAGCGCAGCCGCGCCGAGTCCGCTGGGTCCGAGGAGGCGGCGCGGAGCAGGTGTCGTAGGTTCGGTGGACCGGTCCGGTTCGGGTGAATCAGCTGCCACCACCTCGGCTTCGGCTGATTCGTTCGATACGGGTATTGCTGTGCATTCGGGTGTATCCGTGCCTTCAGGGGTAACGGCGGTCTCCGGTGGTTCCGGAGCCGCTAGCGGTAACGTCGGCGGAGCGGTGGCATCGAGGTTCGACAACAGCGCGGCAACCGCGGCGGCCACATCACTGGTGGCCGCCGGTGCCGAGACACGCGAGAGCACCGACATCGGTCACCACCCCGGTCATTCCGCCTGCCGGGCGACCAGGACGTTGTCGAGCACGCCCAGCGCGTCCGGCACCAGCACTGCCGCCGAGTAGTAGCAGCTGACCAGGTAGGAGATGATCGACTGATCGTCGATGCCTTTGAAGCGGACGTTCAGGCCGGGCTCGTATTCGTCCGGAATGCCGGTCTGGTGCAGTCCGATGACGCCCTGATCCTTCTCGCCGGTGCGCATGGCCAGGATCGAGGTGGTCTGGGTATCGCTGACCGGAATCTTGCTGCACGGGTAGATCGGGACCCCGCGCCAGGCGAAGACCCGGTGTCCGTCCACCTCGACCGGATCGGGATAGAGCCCGCGCCTACTACATTCACGACCGAAGGCGGCGATCGCCTTCGGATGTGCCAGAAAGAGTTTCGTGCTGCGTCGCATGCCGAGCAGTTCATCCATATCGTCCGGTGTCGGCGCGCCGGATTCGCTGTAGATGCGTTGCTTGAGATCGCAATTGTGCAGCAGCCCGAAATCGGGATTATTGACCAGGTCGCTCTCGCGACGCTCGTAGAGCGCCTCGATGGTGAGCCGCAGTTGCTGCTCGACCTGGTTCATCGGGTCGTTGAACAGGTCGGCGACCCGGGTGTGCACACGCAAGACGCTCTGCGCCAGGCTGAGTTCGTATTCGCGCGGGTCGGCGTCGAGGTCGACGAAGGTGCCCTGCAGCAGCGGTTCGCCCGAGTGGCCCGAGGAGATCTCGATATTCGCCTCGCCCTTGGTATTTTGCGGCCGGGCCGGTGCGGCCGCCACCCGGGATAATTGCTCGCGGAGTGCCGGGGTGGTTTCCAGGATTTCATCGAGCGTTTGCCGGGGGAGTACCAGCATGGTGGTCTGGGTGACGGTCTTGACGGTCACCGGCCAAATAGCCGACTCGTCGACAAGCGTTTCGTCACCGAAGAAATCCCCTCCGGCCAGCATCCCCAACTTGGTTTGCTCGCCGTATTCTCCGGTGCCGATTTTGCTGAGTTTTCCGTGCACGATCAGCATGACCTGATTCATCGGGTTGCCGAATTCGGCGACCACGGTGCCGGGCCCGAGGTCGCGCTGTTCGAATCGCTGGGCGAGTGCGCGCAGCGTCTCCTCGTCGTCGAAGTCCCGCAATTGCGGAAGTTCGGTGAGTTCCATCGGAATCACCCTGGCCTGCGAGCCGTCGATGACGAACTCGACCTCGCCGTTGCCAACGGTATGGGTCAGCCGGCGGTTGACTCGGTAGATACCGCCGCTGACCTGCGTCCAAGGCAGCGTGCGGGTGAGCCAGCGCGAGGTGATGCCCTGCATCTGCGGCTCGGACTTGGTGGTATGCGCGAGCTGGTGGGCGGCACCGGTGCTGAGGCTCTTGCGAACGTTGTTTTCTGTTTGGACTGGCATTTCGATGGTCATGCGTTGTCCTCACCTGAGATGGTCACCGAGACGGGCGATTGTGGTGCACTGGTAGTCGACGGCACTTCAGATTCGGTTGCTGTTCATAACAATTCGACAGGCGGCATGCCTGTCGAGGCTGAGACGACGTGGTTGCCGAGAGATGAGACGGACCGAGACATGAAAAAGGGAACCGACTCTCTCGTGCGAATTGGCTTACGCGACATTGCGTTCCGAACGGCATCGATCCTAGACCGCGAAAGATACTGTGCGCAGGGAAATTTCGAAGAACAAGCCACGAGTGTGCCGGTCTGTTTTCTGGATGGTTACGACACGAACTCGATGCGGACAACCGCAGATAACGTCCTGGGATGAATCGGGACTTCTCGGGCGTGTCTGAACGGTCGGTATTTTTCTGTGCGCCGTCTCCATACCCATCCGGCGGACATCCGGAAGATCGGGCCCCACCTGGCATGGAACCGGTCACAGCGGACACATAATGGATACACGGTGTGGGAAGCTCGTCTGAGCACATCGGGGTGTGTGATGCGGGTCACTTTGCAGGGTAGGGCCAGGAGCGATCGTGAAGTTCAATGCGAAGAGTGTGGTTGGGTCGGTGCAGCGGTTGATGGCGACGGCCCAGAACGGCCTCGAGGTCATCCGCTTCGGCGGGCTGACCCACGATGTCGAGTCGTCGCCGTTCGAGGTGGTGGAACGGCGCAGAATGTATCGGCTGCGCCATTACTTCCCCGACGATACGACGCCGGGGCGCCCGGTCGCGGTCTTGGTGCCGCCGCTGATGGTCAACGCCGATATCTGGGATGTGAACGCCGAGGACGGCGCGGTCGGCATTCTGCACCGCGGCGGAATCGACTGCTGGGTGGTCGATTTCGGTTCGCCCGCCAGTGAGGAGGGCGGCTGGGAACGGGATCTGGCCGATCACGTCCTCGCGGTCGACAGCGCCGTCGATGCGGTCTGCGATGCGACCGGCAGCAGCGTGCATCTGATGGGCTACTCCCAGGGCGGCATGTTCGCCTATCAGACCACCGCATACCGGTTCGGCAAGGGTGTCGAGAGCATCGTGACCTTCGGCAGCCCGGTCGATGTCGTCGCGGGGATGCCGTTCGGACTCCCGTACGGCATGGTCTCCGACGTCGCGGAGTTCCTGGCCGACCATGTGGTGACCCGGCTGCCGATCACCGATTCCATGGTCCGGGTCGGCTTCCAGATGCTCGATCCGGTGAAGACCGCCAAATCGCGCATCGACTTCCTGCGCCAGCTGCACGACCGGGAGGCGTTGCTGCCCAAGGAACGTCAGCGCCGATTCCTCAATAGTGACGGCTGGGTCGGCTACGCGGGTCCGGCGGCGGCCGATCTGCTCAAGCAGTTCGTGGCGCACAACCGAATGATGCTGGGTGGCTTCGTGATCCGGGATCAGCCGATTTCGCTGGCCGAACTGAAGTGCCCGATCCTCGCCTTTGTCGGCGAGGTCGACGATATCGGCCAGCCCGCCGCGGTGCGCGGCATCGTGCGGGCCGCGCCCAATGCCGAGGTCTATGAAGCCAGTTTGGTGGCAGGACATTTCGGCCTCGTCGCGGGCAGCATGGCCACCCGGCACACCTGGCCGCTGGTGCGTCAGTGGGTCGATTGGATGGACGGCGATCAGCCGCTGCCGCCGGAAATCGCGCCGATGACCGAACATGTCGCGACCAACCGGCCGAATTCGGCGGCCACCCGCGTCGTACACACCGCGGCCACCATGGTCGAGGCGGGCGCCGGTGTCGGCAAGGCGCTGGAAGGGATCGCCAACAATACCGTGCGCGGTTCCATCGAACTGGCCGGTGAGGCCGCACGGGCACTGCCGCGGCTGGCCCGGCTCGGCCTGATCCAGCCGCACACCCGAATCTCGTTGGGCCGCTTGGTCGCCGAGCAGGCGCGCCGCGCCCCGCTGCGCGATCTGTTCCTCTTCGACGATCGCGTGCATACCAATGCGGCCGTCAACGCGCGTATCGACAATGTGGTGCGCGGGCTCATTTCCGTCGGCATCCGCCCGGCCATTCGCGTCGGTGTGGTGATGGAGACCCGGCCGAGCGCGCTGGCCACCGTCGCCGCGCTCTCGCGCCTCGGCGCGGTTGCCGTACTGCTCGCCCCCGGTAGCGAACTGGACCGGGCCATCGAGCTCACCGGTATCAAGACCCTGGTCTCGGATCCGGAGAACCTGCGGTCCGCGGCGGCCACCGGCACCCGGGTGCTCGTCCTCGGCGGCGGCGATACGCGCACCCTCGATGTCCCGCTCAGCGACAAGGTGATCGACCTCGAGCAGATAGATCCCACCCAGGTGCAACTGCCCGCCTGGTACCGCCCGGACCCGGGTCTGGCGCGCGAATTGGCCTTCGTGCTCGTCACCGGGACAGGCGACCGGCTCGAGGCCAAATACATCACCAACCACCGCTGGGCGCTGTCCGCCTTCGGCACCGCTACCTCGGCCGATCTGGACCGCAAGGACACCGTCTACTGCCTTGCGCCGCTGCATCATTCGTCCGGTCTGCTGGTGAGCCTCGGTGGTGCGATCGCGGGCGGCAGCCGGATCGCGCTGGCCAGATCGCTGGATCCGACCCGGTTCGACGAGGAGGTGCACCGCTACGGCGTCACGGTGGTCACCTACACCTGGACCATGCTGCGCGACATCCTCGACGCCGAGGTCTTCAAGGCCGGGCTGCGCTCACCCACCCCGTCGGCTCCGTCGGCGGCCACCCCCATGTGGCATCCGATCCGGCTGTTCATCGGCTCGGGCATGCCCGCCGGGCTGTGGCGGCGCACCACCGAACAGTTCGCGCCCGCCCGGGTGCTGGAGTTCTACGCGTCCATCGAGGGCGATGTGGTGCTGGCCAATGTGACCGGTGTGAAGGCGGGCTGCAAGGGCCGCCCGGTACCGGGCACCGCCAGGGTGGAACTGGTCGCCTACGACCCGGTGACCGGCCAGATCCGGACCGACGCGTCCGGCTTCGCGCGCCGCTGCGCCGATAACGAGGTCGGTCTGCTGCTCGGCAAGGCGACCGAGGGTATCGATCTCTCCGACGGCGGACTGCGCGGTGTGTTCACGGCGGGCGATGCCTGGATGCCGACGGAGAACCTGTTCCGTCGCGACGGCGACGGCGACTACTGGCTGGTCGATCGCAGGGATACGGTGATCCACAGCGCCCGCGGAGCGGTATTCACCCAACCCATCGTCGATACCCTCAACGACATCACCGCCGTCGATATGGAGGTCGCCTATGGCCTGTCCGTCGGTGAGCACGCGCTGGCGGTGGCGGCGGTCAGCATCCGCAAGGGCTTCCGGCTGGAACCCAAGGATGTGACCGAGGCGGTGCAGGCCCTCGATCCGGACCAGCGCCCCGACATCGTGTACGTCGTCGGTGAGATCCCGCGCAGCTCGTCCTACCGCCCGTCCACCCGCGCGGTGCAGGCCCAGGGTCGCCCGCGGCCCGGACCCGAGACCTGGTGGTACAACCGGGAATCGGACGCCTACGAGGTGCTCACCGAGGCCGAAGCGACCGCGCTGCTCGGCAACGACTGACCGCGGCCCGGCGTCCCGGCGAAAGCCGGGACCCGGCCCATCGATTCGGCGTTCACCGCGGCGACGAACCCGCCCCGGAAGCCGCCGTCGACGCCCGCAGGTGCGTAGCGTGGATACCAAGTCCTCGACGACGACGGAGGTTTCGAGATGTCGTGGAAGGTTCGGCTGGGCGTCGGCATCCTGGCGCTGCTGGGCGCGCTGATGGTTTTCGGCTTCGTGAAGAGTCTGATCTTCTCGCTGGTGCCCTTGGTGATCCTGCTGCTGCTCGGCTACGGCGCGTTCCGGCTCTACGTCGCCAGCCGAGGTAAAGCCGAAACGACGCCGCAGCTGCCGCAAGCTACACCACCCGCAGTGCAGGCCCGGCCGGCGAAGGATGCGGCGACCAGGCTTCGCGAGATCCGCGAGGAGGCCGCCCGTCAGCAGCGCCAGCAGCAGTAGGGGCGGTTACGAGCTGTAAGCGGTGACGGCCTCGACTACGCGACCGAGCTGAGCCTCGGTCAGCATCGGCCACAGCGGCAGCCGCAGGATCGTCGAGGAGAACCGCGCGCTACGCGTGCACGGCACCGGTGTCCGCCCGTACTTCAGCCCGGCCGGGCTGGAATCCAGCGGGATGTAGTGGAACGGGGCGACGATGCCCTGCGCCGCGAGATGCCGGATGAGCCCGTCACGTGACTCTTCGCTCGGCATCTGCAGGAAGAACATGTGCGCGGTGTGTTCCCGATCCTCGGGCACCGTCATCAGTCGGGCGCCCGTCCGTTCGGCCCAGTCCGGCAGTTGTGCGGCGTAGGTGTCCCACACCCGGTGGCGCTGCGCCTGGATCGCGTCGAATTCATCGAGCTGCGCGTCGAGTACGGCCGCGTTCAGTTCACTGGGCAGATAGCTGGAGCCGATATCCTGCCAGGAGTATTTGTCGACCTGACCGCGCAGGAAGCGGGCCCGGTTGGTGCCCTTCTCCCGCATGATCTCCGCGCGACCCATCAGGATCTCGTCGGAGAGCAGCAGCGCGCCACCCTCACCGCAGTGCACATTCTTGGTGTCGTGGAAGCTCTGGGTGCCCAGCGTGCCGATGGTGCCGAGTTGGCGACCGTGCCAGGTGCCGCCGAGGCCGTGCGCATTGTCCTCGATGAGCGCGATGCCGTGCTGCTCGGTCAGCGCGAGCAGCCGCGCCATATCGGCGGCGACACCGCCGTAGTGCATGACCACGACAGCCTTGGTCCGGTCGGTGATCGCCGCGGCGACCGAATCCGGATCGATATTGCCGCTCGCCTCATCGATATCGACGAAGACGCAGGTCGCACCGCGCAGCGCCATCGAGGTGGCCGCCGAGGTGAATGCGAAGCTCGGCACGATCACTTCGTCATCGGGTCCGAGTTCGAGCAGCAGCGCGGCCAATTCCAGGGCATGCGTGCAGGAGGTGGTCAGCAGCGCGTGCGGTGCCCCGGTGATGTCCTTCAGCTTGGCCGTCGCGGACGCGGTGAACTCGCCGTCGCCGTGGCTGTGGTCCGAGCCGAGTACGGCCTCGATGTTCGCCAGCTCCCGGCTCGCGCGGAACGGCCTGCTGAAGATGATGCGCTCGTTCACTCCCCTGTGCCCTTCTCACCCGCGGCTGCCGGTACCGCGGCGGTGACTCGATGGGTCGTGTCCGGCGCCTCGATGGTAGCCGGGCGCGGAGTGGGGGAGTCCACGGTCAGATAGAGCGGCTTACCGACCAGAATGTGCAGTGCCACACCGAGGTATTCCGCGATGAGCCCGAGCGAGAACAGGATCGCGCCCGAACACAGCAGCGTGACCACGATCATCGAGGCCCAACCCTCGGGATCATTGTTGTGGCCCGCCAGCTTCTGGACGATGATCACCGCCGCCATGATCCCGCCGGCGAGCGCCAGCGTGCCGCCGAGCAGGCTGACCAGCCGCAGGCCGCGGGTCCCGCTGCACAGCACCATCTTCCAGAACAGCGAGAACAGCCGCCGATAGTTGTATCCGGACTCCTCGCGGCCCTCGGCGCGCAGCAGCACCGGCACCGAGACGGCATTGCCGACCACCCAGGTCAGGGCCACATCGAGGTAGGCGCCGTTGGCGGCGACCTCGGCGAGCTGACGACCGATATCGCCGCGGATCAGCCGGAAGCTCTCGAACCGTGTCGAATCCGGGAAGGCGAAGATGGTGGCGAGCACGATCTTCGCGCCGCGCGAGGTGAGGTTGCGCAGGAAGCCGTGCGGGCGGGTATTGGTCGGCTTGGAGTAGACCAGGTCGGCGCGTTCGGCCAGCGCCGCGTCCAGGAAGGCCGCGATGAAGGCGGGATCGTGCTGACCGTCTTCGTCCATCGTGACGATCCACTCGCCGCGCGCGGCCGCCATACCGGCGATGGTCGCGGCGTCCTGGCCGAAGTTGCGGCTCAGCCACACCGCCCTGACCTGCTCGTAGGTCTGCTCGAGCTGCTGCATGACGACATCGGAGCGGTCCGGGCCGTTGTCGTGGACCAGGATGATCTCGTCGACGATGAAGGTGGTGCCGTCGGGTGTCGTGGTCGGCTCGGCGAGCTTGTCGAGTTCGGCGACGAGCGCGGAGATGGTGTCCTCGCCCCGGTATACGGGCACGACGACGGAAACCGAGTGCCGGTGGCCGCTCTGGGACCGGACAAACGGACGCTCGCTCGATGTCCCCGGAACCGGCCGGGGCGTACGTGCGGTGGGAATCGGCATTGGCGAGATCGACTTTCGATGACGGTGCGTGCCGGTACTCGTCGCTGGTGCTGAGCCCGAGCCGTCGTGAACTCTAACATGGTGCCGACCACGCCCCTTCGGCCCGCTGATCATGTTCGGAGCCGATCGGATTCGGGCCACGGGCCAGCGGGCGATGCGAGCCAGCGGTGTTGCACTGTAGGGTCTGGAACTCGTGGTGGAAAGCAGCGTCCCTGCCCCGCGGGACGTGTACAAATGGGGCATCATTACCGCGCTCGGGGTGATCGCGGGATATGTTGCGGTACTGCTGGCCAACGTCCGGCATTTCTACACCGACGACACGGAATCGCAGTACGCCCCGCTATGGGTGATGCTCGGGCGGCAGCTGCGCGACGGACAGCTGCCCGCGCTGGTCCCTGAGCATTGGATGGCGGGCAACTACACGATCGAAGAGGCGGGTCTGCTCAATCCGCCGCAGCTGCTGATCGATCTGATCGCGCCTTCGGTCGACAACCTCGCGCTGTACGCCACCGTGGTCAAGCTGATCTTCGCGGTCATCCTCGGCCTCGGCGTGTACCGGATCTGCCTGGTCTACGGCGCGAAGCCGGCGTGGGCGGCGGTCGCGGGCGTCTCGATTCCGTTCACCGGGTGGCTGCTGTTCTTCGACGAGGCGAGTTGGTTCACCGCGTTCACCGGCACCGCGTGGATGGTGCACGCCTGGGCCTCCGGTGTCAGGTACGCGCGTGGCCGCAGCGGTCCGATTCCGACATTCGTCTTTCTGTATCTGGCCATTTCGGTGCAGTACATCTTCCCGGCCGTCGAGGCCGGGCTGATGATCGGCGCGGTGGCGGTCGGCGAACTGGTTTATCAGAAGAAGTGGCAACCCTCGGTGCGGCTGCTGACGGTGGCCGGTTTCGCGGCGCTGGCCGGGCTCGCGACCTATTTGCCGAGCATGCTCTCGGCCAAGGTGACCTGGCGCGGCACCTCCCAGATCAATAACGACCAGTTCCTGACCGTGCCCTGGTCGGAGTCGCTGAACGCCAGCCTGCCGACCACCATGCCCGCCTACAGTTCCTGGTGGGGCTATATCCAACCACTGCCGGTGGTCTACATCGCGTGGTTCCTGATTCCGGCGCTGGCGTTCGTCGATTGGGGTAAGGCGCGCGCGGGAGCGCGCGAGCTGACCGCGCCCGCGCTGGTCGCGATCATGGCGCTGATGTGGACCGCCGGACCCGGCACCATCGGCCCGCTGCGCTGGCCCGCCCGGGTGCTGCCGATGCTGGCGCTCGGACTGCTGGTGCTGGTGTGTGTGCTGCTCGGGCGCCATGCCACCTTCGCGGACTGGCGTCGGCGCGGCATCGCCGGTGCGCTGCTGCTCGGACTGCTGCTCGCGCGGACCTTCTCCGCGGATCCACACCGCATCGGCTGGCATCTGGTTTCGGTGGCCGCCGTCGCGGCGCTCGGAGCCGCTGTGGTGTGGCTCGGCCGCAACCGGGGGACGGCCGCGGCCTGCGCGCTCGCCATCGTCGCGGTGTTCCCGATCGCCTTCCTCCAGGTGAATATGGTGCAGCCGACACCGATGAGCTGGAACCTGCCGGAGAACCGCGCCGAGATGAAGCGCGCCTTCCCCAAATTCCCCGGCACCACACTGCAACTGGCCGATCGCGGGCTGATCCAGCCCAATGAGCGCACATTGCAGGGCGCGTACGGATCGCTGGTATTCGGTAACTACGCCAAGGATCTCGAGCTGACCTACGTCAGCGGCTACACCCCGAACGGGCACTTCTGGTTCGGCGACATGCTCTGCATGCGCTGGGATACCAGTGTCTGCCCGGATGCCTATCGCCGCGCATTCGCGACCGAACCGACCACCGGCCGGACCATCGTCGATCTGATGAAGGTCGACCGGGTGGTGCTGCAACGCGCGCTGTACCCCGACGCGCGCAACCAACCCGCGCCGCCCGGCTGGAAGTGGGTCGACTACCCGGGCCACGAGCGTTACATCGAGGTGCTCGAGCGCGAGAACGGGCTGCTCTCCACCCAGAACGGCCGGGTCGCCGATGCGACGGGCGTGACCGCCACCTCGGTCTCGGAATCGGATATGACCAGCCGGGTGCGGGTGAATTCGGAGAACGGCGGGCAGATCGTCTTCGCGCGGCTCGGCTGGCCGGGCTACCGGGTGACGCTGGACGGCAAGGACCTTCCGATCAAGGTGGTCGCGAAGATCTTTGTGACCGTGGATGTTCCGGCCGGGACCAAGAACGGCGACCTGGTAGTGAGCTGGCGTCCGCCGGGCTGGAAGATCGGCGGCGCGACCGCGGTGCTCGGCCTGGCCGGACTGAGTGTGCTGCAGTGGCTGTATCTGCGGAGTCGGCGGCCCGATGACGAGCCCGTCGACATGGCGACCGCGGATACGGCGCCGGCGCAACCGCCGACGGCCCAACCCGATCTGGCAGACGCGATCCGGTGACCACGGGTGCGGCGAATTCGGTGAATGCGGGCGCGGGAGATCCGGGGAGCTCGGACGCCGCGAAGGCGGTGGTCCCGCGGCCGACGGAGTCCGAGGACCCGGGACCGCTGCTGCGCATCGTCAAGCGGCAGGAGATCGCGTTCGCGGCTGTCGGCGTCGTGAATACCGCGCTGGGGATGGGGCTGACCGTCATGTGGTTGGCGATCCTCGGCGCGAGCGTGCCACCTGCCGTCGCGGTGGTCCTGGCCTATGCCATCAGCATCGTTATCGCATTCGTCTTGCATCGGACGTTGGTTTTCCGGGTGCGGGGCCACATGATCCGCGATTTCCTTCGGTTCGTCGGCGTGAATTCCGGTGGCCTGCTGATGAATATGGTGTTGCTGTCGCTGGCCGTCTCGGTGCTGCACCTGCCGAGTAAGCCGTCGGCGGTGGTGGTGATGGGACTGGTCGCGATCGCCAGCTACTTCGGTCATCGCTACATCTCGTTCCGGCGAGAGCCGGTGCCGCCGCCACCGGGCGGTTCCGGTGCGGAGCAGTTCTAGGCGCCGGGTAAGTTATCGAACATGCCGGAGGAAACCGCCTTGGACGCCACGCTGTTGAGCCTGCTCGCCTGCCCGCAGGACAAGGGTCCGCTGCTGTTGGTCCGCGATGACAAGGGCGCCACCGCGCTCTACAACCCGCGCCTGCGCCGCGCCTACCCGATCGAGAACGGCATCCCGGTGCTGCTGATCGATGAGGCCCGCGACGTCACCGACGCGGAGCACACCGCCTTCACCGGTCAGCACGCCGACGCCTGATCGGGCATGCGCCCGGTGGCACACCATTGCGGGTGCCACCGGGCATTCGCCGCACCATGTGTCGACGGCGGCGATCCGCCGTGTGGGCTCGAACTTCGCCGGATCCACCCGTCCGGTATCCGCTGAAACGTCGATCATGTTGCGGTGGTGTCGATTTCACCGGTGAGATAGCGCTGGAGCGTAGGCCCCACCGCGGCGACGAGATCGGCCGCCGGCATGGACGCCAGCGGCTCGATTTCGAGAATCTTGCGCGCGACCAGCACCCCGATCATCTGGGTGCCGACCAGAGCGACCCGGGCTCGGCCGTCATCCTCGGGCGTCGCGATTCGCACTCGCACCCGTTCGAGTACGACCTCCAGGACAAATGTCCTGGCCAGCGCTTTGTCACCGCCCGCGAGAATACTGCGTACCGCCGCGACGACCCCGGGACCGGCGGGGGAATCCCACACCGCGACCACCGAGCCGATAATGGTCTCCCCGAGCCGATCCAGCGGTGCGGCCTCGATCCGGCGCAGCGTGGCCTCCGGATCGACCGGCAGTTCCACCACCGCGGCGAACAACTGCTGTTTCGTCCCGAAGTAGTGGTGGACCAGTGCCGGATCGACCCCGGCGTCGGCGGCGACGGCACGGATCGAGGTCTTATCGAAACCGCCCTCGGCGAAGCGGGTGCGGGCGGCGGACAGGATCGCCTCGCGGGCGCCGGATTGTCCTGGCCGACGCCCGGAGCGGGTGCCGCGATCGCCGTTGGTCGCCTCGGTCACGTGGTTCGCCGCCGTAGGGTGGCCGCGCCGAGGCACAGCGCGACAACGGCGAATCCGGCGACGACCAGCAGATCCCAGAACATCTGCCCGGTGACATTCGGATGTGTCGAAACCTGTTGCAGCGCATCGACCGCGTAACTCAACGGCATCACATTGCTGATCGCCTCCAGCCAGCCCGGCAACTGTCCGCGCGGAACGAGCAGGCCACACAGGAAGATCTGCGGTGCGACCACCACCGGCATGAACTGCACGGCCTGGAATTCGGTGCGCGCGAAGGCACTTGCCAAGAGACCGAGCGCCACACCACAGATCGCGTCGACCATCGCGATCACCACCACCCAGACCGGACTGCCCGCCGAATTCAGGCCGAGCAGACCGAAGGAAACCAGACACGCCACCGCCGCCTGCGCGGCCGCGGCCAGGGAGAAAGCAGTGCCGTACCCGGCGAGGAGATCGAGCTTGGACAGTGGCGTCGTCAGCAGCCGCTCCAATGTGCCCGAGGTGCGTTCGCGCTGCATGGCGATCGCGGTGATCAGGAACATCACGATGAACGGCAGGATGCCGAGCATGCTCATGCCGACGCGGTCGAAGATCGGCACCGGGTTGAGCGGATTGGGCGGGGTGTCCTTGTAGATGAAGTACAGCAGCGTCATCAGCACGGCCGGAACCACGAGAATCATTGCGACAGTGCGGTGGTCGTTGCGCAGCTGGCGCAGGATGCGTCCGGTCGTCGCGACGTACGGGCGCAGTGTCAGCGTCCGGCGTGGGGGTACGAGGGTGGTAGTCATGCCGCACGTCCCATCGTGATCAAAGTGAGGAAGGCTTGTTCGAGGTTCTGTTCACCGGTTTCGGTGCGCAGTTCGTCGGGACTGAGTTGGGCGAGGAGTGCGCCCTCGCGCAGCAGCAGCAGTTTGTCGCAGTGCTCGGCCTCGTCCATCACATGGCTGGACACCAGGAGCGTCGTCCCGTTCGCGGCCAATTCGTGGAACTGCTTCCACAGATCGACGCGCAGAACGGGATCCAGACCCACCGTCGGCTCGTCCAGGATCAGCACCTCGGGCTGCGCGACCAGTGCGCAGGCCAGTGAGGCCCGGGTCTGCTGGCCGCCGGAGAGTTCGTCACCGCGCTGACGTGCCTGTTCGAGCAGGCCAACCGCGGCGATGGCTTCGTCGGTGTCGTCGCGGTCGCGGCCGTAGAGCGCCGCGTAGTAGGCGACGTTCTCACGGACGCTGATATCGGGGTAGATGCTCGGCGCCTGGGTCACGTAGCCGATCCGGCGCCGCAGTTCCGCCGCGCCCGCCGGAATCCCGAGCGCCGAGATCTCACCGGACTCCACGATCTGGGTGCCGACAATGCTGCGCATGAGGGTGGTCTTGCCGCATCCGGACGGTCCGAGCAGTCCGGTGATGGAGCCGCGGGGAATGGTCAACGAAATATCGTGCAGAACTTCGCGGCCCCCGCGGCGCACGCAGAGGTTGCGCACCTCTACAGCGGGAGATGAGTGCAGGTCCGTCATGAGACGCCTCAATTCATCGGGTGTTGAATTCACTGTGTGATGAATTTAGCGCGCCGCGGGCGTCGCGTCTAGTGGTGGCTTTCGTGATGCGCCGGAGTTCCGGCCGACTGTCCCGGCTCGACCACGGCAAACTGGCCCATCATGCCCTGGTCCTCATGCCAGAGCAGATGGCAGTGATACATGTACGGCGAGTTCGGATCGGCTGGTCCGTCGAACCGCATGGCGATCTTCGCTCTCGCGTTCGGCGGCAGGAAGATGGTGTCCTTCGGTCCGGTCAGCGCGTCCGGCGGCGGCGCACCGTTCAGTTCGAGGACTCGGAACTGCACATCGTGGATGTGGAAGTTGTGCGGCATCCCGTCGTTGTTGTGCACCGTCCAGGTTTCGGCCGTACCCCTGGTGACGGTGAAATCGATCCGATCCATTGCCATCGGCGTGCCGTTGATTCCGCTCAACTGCAACTCGAAGTCGCGTTCGGTCACCGAGTCGGAACCATCGGGAGTCGACGGATGTGCCAGTGCCACAGGCAATTCGGGCGAGGGTCGCAGTGTCGGTGCCGCGCGCAATTCGAGGAGATCGAAGCTGTCGTCGCCGCCCGCGAAACGCTGCGCCCAGAAGCCCAGCCCCGCATCGAGTTTCGTGCTGCGCAGCACCGTGCGTTCACCAGGTCGCACCCGGACCACGATCTCGGCGCGCTCGCCCGGCGACAACCGCACCCGGTCCAGTGCGACCGGGCGTTCCAGCAGGCCGCCGTCGGTGGCGACCAGGGAGAATCGGCGATCGTCGGCGAACCCGAAGGTGTAGATCCGCGCGGTGGACGCATTGAGCAATCGCAACCGAACGAGTTCGTCGCCGACATTCCGATACGGCGTCAGGGTGCCGTTCACCATGGTCCGGTCGCCGAGGAAGCCGATATCGCGGAACATGCCATGGGACGAATCGAGCTGGTTCCCACGGAATTTCACGTCTTGGACAATGACGGGCAGATCGTCGACACCATAGTTCTTCGGCAGCGAAAGCCCTTCGGACACCTCGTCGTCGAGCAGGAACATGCCCGCGAGCCCACGCCGGACGTGCTGTTCGGTCGCGCCGTGCGGATGTGGGTGGTACCAGAGCGTCGCTGCCGGCTGGTCCACGGTCCAGGCCGGTGTCCACGTGCCACCGGCCTGCACCATCTGATGCGGTCCGCCATCCATCGCCGCCGGAAGGTGCATGCCGTGCCAGTGCACGGTCGATGGCTCCGAAAGTTTGTTCCGGACTTCGACTTCCACCCGTTCACCGCGCCGGGCCCGCAGCGTCGGCCCGAGATAGTCGCCGTTGAACCCCCACGTCTCGGTGGTCTGCCCCGGGCGGAATTCTTTTCGCCCCGAGCGCATATCGAGTTCGAAGACGCGGGTGCCATCTTCTCGGATCCGGGACTGGGCCAACGGCGGAATCGCGAGCTCATTGCTGAAATCGGTACTGCCGACAGTGGATACGACCGCGCTGCGATACACCCACGTGACGCAGCCGCCGACCGAAAGCAGCAATACCGTCGCGAACGCCGCGACAATCAGGAGCAACCGCCGCCAGCGCGGCCGAGAAACCGAAGACACGCGACGACGGTAGGGATCGGCACTATCCGCCCACATCCGGGAGCGTCCCGATTTCGTCCCTGATTTCGGGGGTCAGTCCTCGGCGAGTTCGGCGGCCGAATCGTGCCCGGCCGCGGCGGTGCGGCGCAGGAAATCCGCGATCAGATCCAGTTCGGCCTCGGAGTAGCGATCGCACAGATCGTCCATGCGGCTGTTCATGCCCGAGAGCATGCGGTAGAGCTCCGGGTTGCGGTCCCGGGTGGCACGCACGGTGACGGCGCGGCGGTCGGTGGCTTCGGGATCGCGTTCCCGGGTGACGAAGCCCCCGCGCTGCAGGCGATCGAGCACGCCGGTCATGGTCGCCGGATGCATTCCGGCCAACCGGGCCAGGGCGCCCGGGCTGAGCGGGCCGTGCCGGTTGATCAGGTCCAGGCAGTTCCAGTCGGCGTCCTTGAGCGCCATCTTGGTGCCGAACTGCCTGTTGAGCAGCGATAACTGGATGTTCAGATCGCGCAGCGACGCCTTGACCGCATTAGCCGATTGCCGATGTCGGCGCGCTTCCGCCTTTGTTACGTCTGTCATATTGTATGACTTTCAAATTAGTTGCTATGGTTTCCATATGATACGACGCTCGGATGGCTCGGCGTCGAAGGCATACCGAACCTCAGGAGTAAGTCATGCGCATCATCGTTTTCGGAGCCAATGGCCCCACCGGGCGACTGCTGACCGAGCAGGCCCTCGCCGCAGGTCATGACGTCGTCGCGGTCACCCGTCGTCCGGATGACTTCCCGATCGAGCACGGTCGGCTCACGGTCTTCGGTGGTGATGTCCACCAACCGGATTCGGTCGATACGGCCGTTGCCGGTGCCGATGCGGTGCTGTCCGCATTGGGTGTTCCGTACAGCAAGGAGCCGATCACCACCTACTCCGAGGGGATTCGCCACATCATCGCCGCGATGCGGCGGCACGGCGTGCGCCGGATCGCGGCCGTCTCGTCGAGTGCGGTCGATCCGAAGCGCTACTCCGAGGCCGGGTTCCTGTTCAATCGGGTCCTGCAGCCCTACATCGTGCGCGTCATGGGCAAGACGCTCTATGACGACATGCGGCGGATGGAAGCGCTATTGGCGGCAACCGATCTGGAGTGGACGGTGGTGCGTCCCGGTGGGTTGTACGCGCTGCCCGCGGTCACCGATTACACGATGGTCGAGGGACATGCCGATCATCGGTACACCGCGCGCGTCGACCTGGCCGCGGCGCTGTTGCGACTGGCCGAGGACGACCTGTTCGCGCGCAAGATCGTGAGCGTGGTTACCACGACCGATAACCCGAGCCTGTTCCAGTTGGTCCGAACCGAGGCGCTCGGAAAGCATTGATCCCGGTGTTTTCGCTGGTAGAGGTCAAATCCAGCGACTTCTAAACGACGTGACGCGCATCACATCATGCGACTGTCACGTCCAGCGGAGGTGGTTTGTCCCATGGTCGTCACCAACCGAGAAACCTGTCCCGGTGACACCGACCATGGGAGCAACCATGAACACAGCATCGCGTGGCGATTCGATGAGGGGTGGCGGCAGGGTGGCGGGCGGGCCCACCACGCATCGGATCGTCGTACTCGGCGCGGGCTACACCGGCATGCTGGCCGCCATCCGGCTCGCCCGGCGGACTCGCAAACTCGATGTGCAGATCACCCTCGTCAACCCGTCGTCGCGATTCACCGAGCGGCTGCGCATGCACCAGGTCGCAGCGGGCCAGGAGCTGGCCGACAATCAGATCCCGGAGATCCTGGCGGGCTCGGGCGTCGAATTCGTCCAGGGCTGGGCGAGTTCCATCGATCCCGAGGCCCAGCGCGTCTACCTCGACGGCACCGCCACCCTGCACTACGACGAGCTGATCTACGCCCTCGGCAGCAGCACCGACACCAGCATCGTGCCCGGCGCCGCCGATCACGCCTGGACCCTGAACGATCCGCGCACCGCGCACCGTTTCTCCGAGCATCTCGCCCTGGTCGCGGCCAATGGCGGCACCGTCGCGGTCTGCGGCGGTGGTCTGACCGGTATCGAGGCGGCGGCCGAAATCGCCGAAGGCTTCCCCAGTGCGAAGGTCACGCTGATCAGCAGCACCGAACCGGGCGCGATGATGGGTGATAAGGCCCGCGCCTACCTGAACAAGGCACTCGACCGGCTCGGCGTCGTCCGCGAGATCGGCCAGGCGGTCACCAAGGTGCTGCCCGATGCGGTCGAACTCGCCGACGGCGAACTGGTCTCGGCCGATCTGACCCTGTGGACCACCGGCGTTCGGGTTTCGCCGCTGGCCACGCAGGCGGGCATCGAAACCGACGCACGCGGACAGATCGTGGTCGACTCGACCCTGCGGTCGGTCTCGCACCCCACCATCCACGCCATCGGCGACGCCGCCGCGGTGCGACAGGCTTGGGGCCAGATCCACGGCACCTGCCAGTCCGGCCTGCCGACCGCCGCCTACGCCGCCGATGCCATCGCGCGGCAGTTGAAAGGTAAGTCGGTCGAGCCGTTCCGGTTCGGCTACTTCCACCAGCCGGTCAGCCTGGGCCGCGAGGACGCGGTCATCCAGTTCACCAAGGCCGACGACACACCGGGACGGTTCTACCTGACCGGACGCGCCGCGGTGCTGTACAAGGAAAGTGTGAGCAGCAGCCCGGTACCCAGCTTCAAGCTCAGCAAGAAGATGACGGTCTCGGTCCAACTGTCCAAGGGGGGCAAGGCAACTCGCCAGACCGCATGAGGAACCGGCCCGAATCGGCCGCCCGCCACCCGTGGCGGGCGGCGGTGTCGGGTGTCATGTTCGTCTGGACATCCCGATTGCGGAATCCGGACCTGGACCAGGAGCATGAGCCCAATGGTTGACGCTACGCCCGCGCAGGATCCCTTCATCGAACACCGGCGGCTGCTCTTCTCCACCGCCTACCGGATGCTGGGCACCGTCACCGATGCCGAGGACATCCTCCAGGACGCTTGGCTGAAGTGGAACGAGACCGATCAGTCGACGGTCCAGCATCCCAAGTCCTACCTGGTTCGCACGGTCACCAACCTCTCGTTGAACCGGCTCACCTCCGCCAAGGCCAAACGCGAAACCTATGTCGGCCCATGGCTTCCCGAACCCCTGCTGACGTCACCGAATATCGCCGAGGAGACCGAATTGGCCGACACCGTCTCCACCGCGATGCTGGTGGTGCTGGAAACCCTGAATCCCGTGGAGCGTGCGGTATTCCTGCTGCGCGAGGTCTTCGGCTACAGCCACGCCGAAATCGCCGACACCCTCGACAAGCCCGAGGCCACCGTCCGCCAGATCGCGCACCGTGCCCGCTCACATGTGCAATCGCGCCGCCCGCGTTTCGATACCGATAAGGCCGAGCGCGCGCACATCACCGAGCAGTTCATGTCCGCCTGCAACGGTGGCGATCTCAATGCCCTGATGGATCTGCTCGCCCCCGATGTGACCTCCTGGTCCGATGGCGGCGGTGTGGTCACCGCGGCCCGACGTCCGCTCTACGGTCCGGACCATGTGGCCCGCTGGGTCCTCGGCGTACTCGCCAAGCCGACGGTCGCTGGCGTCGTGCTCGAACCGGCGCATATCAATGGCGAACTCGGTGCGCTCGCGCTCATCGATGGAAATCCGGTGGCGGCGTTCACCTACGACATCATCGATGGCCACATCCACAACTTGCGCTTCCAGGTCAACCCGAACAAGCTCAAGGGGCTGTACATGGGTACGGAGGTGCTGGGCTGAGACCGCCTGAACGGCTGACCGTTCGCCTCGGGCAACCCCAGCGCACTCGGCGCGCCGTACCCAGCTCACCGTTCTACGCTCGTGCCGTGAACAGCCAGACCATGCAAGCCGACGTGGACGGGGGACAGGTCCGGGTTTCCACCCTGGAGCTCTTCTTCGACCTCGTCTTCGTCTTCACCATCACCCAGTTGACCCATGTTTTCACCCACCATCCGGGGTGGGCGTCGTTGGCGCAGGTGGTGGTTCTGTTCGGGGTCATCTGGTGGATGTACAGCGGATACGTCTGGCTCACCAACGAAGTAGCGCCGAATAGTCCGCAGCGCCGCACCCTGCTGCTGATCGGCATGTTCGGATTCTTCGTGCTGGCGCTGGCCATCCCCGACGCGTTCCACGGCACCGGCCTCGCATTCGGGCTCGGCTACGTCCTGGTCAATACCGTGCACACCGTGCTGTTCTGGGTCAGCGGCGGCTTATCGGCGTCGCAGGCGATCAAGCGCATCGCGCCGTTGAACGCGCTTGCCGCAGCGCTCGTGCTCGCGGGCGGTTTCGTGCACGGATGGTCGCAGTACCTGTGCTGGGGCGCGGCATTCGCGGTGCAGGTGCTCAGCCCCTATTTGGTCGACACTCGCGATTTCATGGTGCGGGCCAGCCATTTCTGCGAGCGGAACGGGTTGGTGATCATCGTCGCCATCGGCGAGTCGGTGGTCGCGATCGGCGTCGGTCTGGCGGGGGAGAAGCTCACCGTGCCATTGGTCGCCACGGTCGCGCTCGGCCTCTGCCTGGCCTACGTGCTGTGGTGGGCGTACTTCGGTATAGATGACGACCGCGGCGAACTCGCGCTGGCCGCGGTCCCGGACCGGGAGCGCTCACGTCCCGCGGTCCTCGCCTACGGCTACGCGCTCTATCCGCTGCTCGTCGGCATCACCGTCACCGCCGCGGGCATCAGCATGACCATCGCGCACGGCAACGAACCCGCCTCCGTCGCCGCGGCATCGGCCCTGTCCGGAGGTGTCGCCCTGTATTTCTTCGGGCAATTCTGCTTCCGGCGCGCCCTGGGCCTACCGCGCCCGTGGTCGCGGCTCATCGCCGCCGCCGCGGTGGCCGCGACCATCCCGATCGGAGTCGCGTCGGTGGCATGGGCGCAGCTCGCGGTGTTGGTCGCGGTCGGCTATGCCGCGGTGATCATCGACGACCTGATCACCCTGCGCTCCGGCCAGCACAGCCGCTACGTTTGATGTCGGGAACAATGGTGAGTCGTGCGTAGTGAGGAACTCGCGGTCGAACCGCCCGCCGCGGCCCAGCGATTGCTCGGCTCGACGCTGTGGGCCGGACCGGTGGGAGTGCGGATCGTCGAGGCCGAGGCCTACGGCGGCGATCCGACCGGACCATGGCCGGATCCGGCATCGCATTCCGGTCGCGGGCGGACCAAGCGCAATGCGGTGATGTTCGGGCCCGCCGGGGTGCTGTACGTCTACCTCAGTTATGGCATGCACACGTGCGTGAACGTGACCAGCGGGCCGGACGGCACGGCGAGCGCGGTGCTCATCCGGTCCGGCGAGGTGGTCGCGGGCTTGGAGACGGCCCGGGCGCGCCGTCCCGCGGCCCGCACCGATGCCGATTTGGCAAGGGGCCCAGGCAATCTCGGCAGCGCCCTGGGAATCGCGCTGAGCGACTACGGAATTCCGCTGTTCGATCCGGCGTCGCCGATCCGGCTGGAACTCAACGGTGCGATAGACCCCGCCGAGATCGCCAGCGGCCCGCGCGTCGGCGTCAGCAGTGCGGCGGATGTGCCGTGGCGATTCTGGCTCGCATCACCTGCCGTCTCGGTCTACCGGCGTAGCCCGCGCGCACCGCTCGAGGCGATATAACACCAGGCGGCAGCCTTTTTCGGGGCAAGCGATGAGTTTTCGCCGCGGTGTCCGTCCTATCTGTTGAACGCGCTCCACCTGGCGCGACCGACCCGAAGGAAAGACACCATGACCGCCATCGCCTCCGCCGCCCCGATCACCGCCGCCGCCCACCGCCCCGGCAAGAAGACGAACATCGCGCTGTGGACCGTGCAGATCGTGCTCGCGCTGTTCCTCATCATCGCCTCCGCCGCCCCGAAGCTGTTGGGCGCACACGCGGCGGTCGAATCCTTCGACACCATCGGCTGGGGACAGTGGTTCCGCTACTTCACCGGTGTGGTCGAACTTTCCGGCGGCATCGGCCTGCTGGTGCCCCGCCTGAACGGCCCGGCAGCTGTCGGCCTGACCATCACCATGGTGTGCGCGGCGCTGACCCAGGTGTTCCTGCTCGGCGCGCCCGCCCTGGCCCCCTTCCCGCTGGTGCTGGGCGTGGCATTCGTCTGGATCGCCTGGCAGCGGCGCGACAGCATCACCGCGGTGCGCGACCTGCTGGCTCGCTGAATATCCGAACAACCCACAACGATCGGCAGACCTCGGTCTGCCGATCGTTGTCATGTTCCGATGGACTGACTGATCGTCTTCCGCAGCCACCTGGTACCAGCGTTGCAGGTCGGCACGCCGACCAGGTGCCTGCTGCGTTCGTAGCGCCGCTCCGCGATTCGGGTGCGGCGATTCATCCGCCCCGGGAGGTCGGCCGCCGGACTCGATTTCGACGCTCGCTTCGCCCAGGCGGTGTAGATCATGTTCTGCACCGAGTAGCCCCCGGAAAATCGTTCGACCTGCGCGGCGGTGCGTGGTGAGACTGAGGGGCATGCCGGTCGCGGGGACCAGTGCGGAAAGATGGGACAGCGTGAGCGGCGACATCATCGACGAACTGACCTGGCGCGGACTGATCGCGCAGTCCACCGACCTGGACGCCCTGCGCGCGGCGACGACCGCGGGCCCGCTGACCCTCTATGCCGGTTTCGACCCCACCGCGGCCAGTTTGCACGCCGGACACCTGGTCCCACTGCTCGCGCTGCGGCGCTTCCAGCGCGCCGGCCATCGCCCGATCGTGCTGGCCGGTGGCGCCACCGGCCTGATCGGCGATCCACGCGATGTCGGCGAGCGCACCATGAACTCGACCGACACCGTCGCGGAGTGGGCGGGCCGGATCCGCTCGCAGCTGGAGCGCTTCGTCGACCTCGACGACTCACCCACCGGCGCGGTCATCGCCAACAACATGGACTGGACCGGCCAGCTGTCGACCATCGACTTCCTGCGCGATGTCGGCAAGCACTTCTCGGTCAACGTCATGCTGGCCCGCGACACCGTCAAGCGCCGCCTCGACGGTGAGGGCATCTCCTACACCGAATTCAGCTACATGCTGCTGCAGGCCAACGACTACCTGCAGCTGCGCCGCAAGTACGGCTGCGAGCTGCAGGTCGGCGGCTCGGATCAGTGGGGCAACATCATCGCGGGCGTCGAACTGAACCGCCGGGTCGACGGCGCATCGGTGCATGCGCTGACCGTGCCGCTGGTCACTTCGGCCGACGGCAAGAAGTTCGGCAAGTCGACCGGTGGCGGCAGTCTGTGGCTGGACCCGGAGATGACCAGCCCCTACGCCTGGTACCAGTACTTCGTGAATACCGCCGACGCCGATGTCGTGCGCTACCTGCGTTGGTTCACCTTCCTCTCCCGCGAGGAGTTGGCCGAGCTCGAGGTGGCCACCGCCGAACGCCCGCACGCGCGGGAAGCGCAGCGCAAGTTGGCCGAGGAAATGACGAACCTGGTGCACGGCGAGGCGAATACCCGCGCCGTGCAGTTGGCGAGTCAGGCGTTGTTCGGTCGCGCCGATCTGCGTGACCTGGATGAGCCGACGCTGGGCGCGGCGCTGCGGGAAGCCGCGGTCGAGGGCACGGTCGCCGAGGTCGAGTCGGGAGCACAGCACACCATCGTCGATCTGCTGGTGGCCACCGGTCTGTCGGAAAGCCGCGGTGCGGCCCGTCGCGCGGTGAACGAAGGCGGGGCCTCGGTGAACAACGAGCGGATCTCCGACCTCGAATGGACCCCCGCCGATACCGACTACCTGCACGGACGATGGTTGGTGCTGCGCCGCGGCAAGCGGAACTTCGCCGGCGTACTGCGGGCGGGCGCATAAAGATCACGTGGCTCGGGTCACATTTGCGTGGCCCGAGCCCCTTATTCGGACGTCCGCACCGCCTCTGACCTGCGAAATGACATGCGTGTAGTGCGGATTTGACTCGGCGTTCCCCGCCGCGTAACTTTGTCCAAGTCAGAGCGACACGGACACCGACCCGGAGCCGAAAGGCCTGGGAAACGAGGTAGGACGAGGAGCGCCTGACAGCCAGCAAGACCGGATCGGACGAGTGGCTTGACTCTGCTCGGGCGATTGGCTAGGCTGGAAAAGTTGCCTCAGGAAGCCCCCGGTGAGAATCCAGGGTCAACCTGCGTGCGTCTGTTCTTTGAGAACTCAATAGTGTGTCGATGAATGTCAGTGCCAAATATTATTTTGGTTCCGGCTCCTCATACCCCCGTGTGGTGGGGCTGGACATTTAAGTCAGCAAATACTTTTGCTGGCGTTTGATTTGCTAGGTTTTCGGACTCTAGTTTAGATACTTTTGATTGCATCCTTTGGGGTGTGATTGTGAGTCTTCAACGGAGAGTTTGATCCTGGCTCAGGACGAACGCTGGCGGCGTGCTTAACACATGCAAGTCGAGCGGTAAGGCCCTTCGGGGTACACGAGCGGCGAACGGGTGAGTAACACGTGGGTGATCTGCCCTGTACTTCGGGATAAGCCTGGGAAACTGGGTCTAATACCGGATATGACCATGGGATGCATGTCTTGTGGTGGAAAGATTTATCGGTACAGGATGGGCCCGCGGCCTATCAGCTTGTTGGTGGGGTAATGGCCTACCAAGGCGACGACGGGTAGCCGACCTGAGAGGGTGACCGGCCACACTGGGACTGAGACACGGCCCAGACTCCTACGGGAGGCAGCAGTGGGGAATATTGCACAATGGGCGGAAGCCTGATGCAGCGACGCCGCGTGAGGGATGACGGCCTTCGGGTTGTAAACCTCTTTCGACAGGGACGAAGCGTAAGTGACGGTACCTGTAGAAGAAGCACCGGCCAACTACGTGCCAGCAGCCGCGGTAATACGTAGGGTGCGAGCGTTGTCCGGAATTACTGGGCGTAAAGAGCTTGTAGGCGGTTCGTCGCGTCGATCGTGAAAACCTACCGCTCAACGGTGGGCTTGCGGTCGATACGGGCGGACTAGAGTACTTCAGGGGAGACTGGAATTCCTGGTGTAGCGGTGAAATGCGCAGATATCAGGAGGAACACCGGTGGCGAAGGCGGGTCTCTGGGAAGTAACTGACGCTGAGAAGCGAAAGCGTGGGTAGCGAACAGGATTAGATACCCTGGTAGTCCACGCCGTAAACGGTGGGTACTAGGTGTGGGTTTCCTTCCACGGGATCCGTGCCGTAGCTAACGCATTAAGTACCCCGCCTGGGGAGTACGGCCGCAAGGCTAAAACTCAAAGGAATTGACGGGGGCCCGCACAAGCGGCGGAGCATGTGGATTAATTCGATGCAACGCGAAGAACCTTACCTGGGTTTGACATACACCGGAAACCTGCAGAGATGTAGGCCCCCTTGTGGTCGGTGTACAGGTGGTGCATGGCTGTCGTCAGCTCGTGTCGTGAGATGTTGGGTTAAGTCCCGCAACGAGCGCAACCCTTATCTTATGTTGCCAGCGCGTAATGGCGGGGACTCGTGAGAGACTGCCGGGGTCAACTCGGAGGAAGGTGG
Source organism: Nocardia sp. CA-119907 (assembly GCF_050955995.1). Classification (NCBI taxonomy): domain Bacteria; kingdom Bacillati; phylum Actinomycetota; class Actinomycetes; order Mycobacteriales; family Nocardiaceae; genus Nocardia; species Nocardia sp. CA-119907. The sequence continues at coordinate 6,695,518 of NZ_CP192091.1, read as the reverse complement.
GGACGACGTCAAGTCATCATGCCCCTTATGTCCAGGGCTTCACACATGCTACAATGGCCGGTACAGAGGGCTGCGATACCGTGAGGTGGAGCGAATCCCTTAAAGCCGGTCTCAGTTCGGATCGGGGTCTGCAACTCGACCCCGTGAAGTTGGAGTCGCTAGTAATCGCAGATCAGCAACGCTGCGGTGAATACGTTCCCGGGCCTTGTACACACCGCCCGTCACGTCATGAAAGTCGGTAACACCCGAAGCCGGTGGCCTAACCCTTGTGGAGGGAGCCGTCGAAGGTGGGATTGGCGATTGGGACGAAGTCGTAACAAGGTAGCCGTACCGGAAGGTGCGGCTGGATCACCTCCTTTCTAAGGAGCATCTGCACTACTCGGTTCGAAGAGTCGTTCTCGGGAGTGCCAGAGCCGCTTATGTCCTCGAATGTGGGACTGCGGAGCTCATGGGTGGAACGCTGACAGGTTTCATCGCATTGGATCAATCCTCGGTGGTTGGTCGCGGTGGATATATCGACACACTGTTGGGTCCTGAAAGAACAGGCGTTCTTTCCAGGCAAGATAACGATCCGATCGGGTTTCCGGTCATACCGACTCCAGTTTTTTGGGCTGGGGTGCTGGTGTCGGAGTTGGATTCTTTCGGGTGTGTTGTTTGAGAACTGCACAGTGGACGCGAGCATCTTTGTTAGTAAGTGTTTAAGAGCGTACGGTGGATGCCTTGGCACCAGGAGCCGATGAAGGACGTAGGAGGCTGCGATAAGCCTCGGGGAGCTGTCAACCGAGCTGAGATCCGAGGATTTCCGAATGGGGAAACCCAGCACGAGTGATGTCGTGTTACCCGCATCTGAATATATAGGGTGTGTGGAGGGAACGTGGGGAAGTGAAACATCTCAGTACCCACAGGAAGAGAAAACAATTGTGATTCCGTGAGTAGTGGCGAGCGAAAGCGGATGAGGCTAAACCATGCACGTGTGATACCCGGCAGGGGTTGCGTGTGTGGGGTAGTGGGGTCATTCTTCTCAGATCTGCCGGTCTGAGCGACAGTCAGAAACCGTTGGGTTAGTTGAAGTGGTCTGGAACGGCCTGCCGTAGACGGTGATAGCCCGGTAAGTGAAAACTCAACGGCTGTTGTGGATGATGCCCGAGTAGCAGCGGGCCCGTGAAATCTGCTGTGAATCTGCCGGGACCACCCGGTAAGCCTGAATACTCCCTGGTGACCGATAGCGGACTAGTACCGTGAGGGAAAGGTGAAAAGTACCCCGGGAGGGGAGTGAAATAGTACCTGAAACCGTGCGCTTACAATCCGTCAGGGCCTGCGCCTAGTTTACTAGGGTGGGTGATGGCGTGCCTTTTGAAGAATGAGCCTGCGAGTTAGTGGCATGTGGCGAGGTTAACCCGTGTGGGGTAGCCGTAGCGAAAGCGAGTCCGAATAGGGCGTTTTGAGTCGCGTGTTCTAGACCCGAAGCGGAGTGATCTACCCATGGCCAGGGTGAAGCGACGGTAAGACGTCGTGGAGGCCCGAACCCACTTAGGTTGAAAACTGAGGGGATGAGCTGTGGGTAGGGGTGAAAGGCCAATCAAACTCCGTGATAGCTGGTTCTCCCCGAAATGCATTTAGGTGCAGCGTCACGTGTTTCACGCCGGAGGTAGAGCTACTGGATGGTCTAGGGGGCCTACAAGCTTACCGAAATCAGCCAAACTCCGAATGCCGGTGTGTGAGAGCGTGGCAGTGAGACTGCGGGGGATAAGCTTCGTAGTCGAGAGGGAAACAGCCCAGATCGCCGGCTAAGGCCCCTAAGCGTGTACTAAGTGGAAAAGGATGTGGAGTCGCGAAGACAACCAGGAGGTTGGCTTAGAAGCAGCCATCCTTGAAAGAGTGCGTAATAGCTCACTGGTCAAGTGATTCTGCGCCGACAATGTAGCGGGGCTCAAGTACACCGCCGAAGCCGCGGCATTCACACAATACATCCGCACATCTCTACGGGGGTGTGTGCAGTGGTGTGGATGGGTAGGGGAGCGTCCTACAGCCTTGGAAGCAGCAGCGTGAGCTAGTTGTGGAGGCTGTGGGAGTGAGAATGCAGGCATGAGTAGCGAAAGACGAGTGAGAAACTCGTCCGCCGAATGACCAAGGGTTCCTGGGCCAGGTTAATCCGCCCAGGGTGAGTCGGGACCTAAGGCGAGGCCGACAGGCGTAGTCGATGGACAACGGGTTGATATTCCCGTACCCGTGTATCCGCGCCCAATGGCGAATCATCTGTGCTAACCATCCAAATGTGGAGGGATCTCCTTCGGGAGACCTGAAGCGGCTGCATGGGATCCTGGGTGTAGTAGTCAAGCGATGGGGTGACGCAGGAAGGTAGCTGGGCCAGTCAGTGGTTGTACTGGTGTAAGCCTGTAGGGAGAGCGGTAGGCAAATCCGCCGTTCATATATCCTGAGAGGTGATGCGTAGCCGATTGAGGTGAATTCAGTGATCCTATGCTGCCGAGAAAAGCCTCTAGTGAGTTGGTACACGGCCCGTACCCCAAACCGACACAGGTGGTCAGGTAGAGAATACTGAGGCGATCGAGAGAACTGTGGTTAAGGAACTCGGCAAAATGCCCCCGTAACTTCGGGAGAAGGGGGACCCGGTCTGGTGATGAGATTTACTCTCGGAGCTGGGTTGGGTCGCAGAGACCAGAGAGAAGCGACTGTTTACTAAAAACACAGGTCCGTGCGAAGTCGTAAGACGATGTATACGGACTGACGCCTGCCCGGTGCCGGAAGGTTAAGAGGACCGGTTAGCGCTTCGGCGCGAAGCTGAGAATTTAAGCCCCGGTAAACGGCGGTGGTAACTATAACCATCCTAAGGTAGCGAAATTCCTTGTCGGGTAAGTTCCGACCTGCACGAATGGCGTAACGACTTCTCTGCTGTCTCAACCACAGACTCGGCGAAATTGCATTACGAGTAAAGATGCTCGTTACGCGCGGCAGGACGAAAAGACCCCGGGACCTTCACTATAGCTTGGTATTGGTGTTCGGTACGGTTTGTGTAGGATAGGTGGGAGACTGTGAAGCAGGCACGCCAGTGTTTGTGGAGTCGTCGTTGAAATACCACTCTGGTCGTATTGGACTTCTAACCTCGGACCATGATCTGGTTCAGGGACAGTGCCTGGTGGGTAGTTTAACTGGGGCGGTTGCCTCCTAAAATGTAACGGAGGCGCCCAAAGGTTCCCTCAGCCTGGTTGGCAATCAGGTGTCGAGTGCAAGTGCACAAGGGAGCTTGACTGTGAGAGTGACAGCTCGAGCAGGGACGAAAGTCGGGACTAGTGATCCGGCACCGGCAAGTGGAAGCGGTGTCGCTCAACGGATAAAAGGTACCCCGGGGATAACAGGCTGATCTTCCCCAAGAGTCCATATCGACGGGATGGTTTGGCACCTCGATGTCGGCTCGTCGCATCCTGGGGCTGGAGTAGGTCCCAAGGGTTGGGCTGTTCGCCCATTAAAGCGGCACGCGAGCTGGGTTTAGAACGTCGTGAGACAGTTCGGTCTCTATCCGCCGCGCGCGTCAGAAACTTGAGGAAGGCTGTCCCTAGTACGAGAGGACCGGGACGGACGAACCTCTGGTGTGCCAGTTGTCCTGCCAAGGGCACTGCTGGTTAGCTACGTTCGGAAGGGATAACCGCTGAAAGCATCTAAGCGGGAAGCCTGTTCCAAGATGAGGTTTCTCACCACCCTCGAGTGGTTAAGGCCCCCCACAGACCATGGGGTTGATAGGCCAGAACTGGAAGCCCGGTAACGGGTGTAGGTGACTGGTACTAATCGGCCGAGGACTTACCAACAAAGAAGCTACGCGTCCACTGTGCGGTATCTGAAACAACACACAGACACCTGCTGTTCGATGAACAAAGAGATTGTTTCTTTGTTTGTCGTGGTGGGTGTGTGGATAGTTTCATAGAGTTACGGCGGCTATAGCGGTGGGGAAACGCCCGGTCCCATTCCGAACCCGGAAGCTAAGGCCACCAGCGCCGATGGTACTGCACTCGACAGGGTGTGGGAGAGTAGGACACCGCCGGAACATCCTTCACGATAGGGGACCCAAACTTGGGTCCCCTATCGTCGTTTATGCACCTAGATCTAAGCCGTGCTCGGGGTCCGACCGCCGACACATGATTGAATTCAGGGGTTCGACAACCTCTGGCGGAACCTAGAAAGGGGCCACCGTGTCGGAACAGAACGACGGCCGGAAGTCCTTCCGGCGGGGCGGTCCCGAGCGCGGCTCCGGTCAGCGCAACGAGGGTCCCGACCGCGATCGAGGCAGTGCCTCCCGCGACGACTCCACCGACCGAGGTAGCTCCGGCGAACGCGCTGGATTCAAACGCAGCGGCGACTCGAGCCCTCGAAGCAGCTCGGGTGACCGTGGCGGTTTCAACCGCAGCGGTTCCGGCGAGCGCGGTGGCTTCAATCGTGGTGACTCCGGTGAGCGCGGCGGTTTCAACCGTGGTGATTCCAGTGACCGTAGCGGCTTCAAACGTGGCGGCACCGGCGGCTTCAGACGCGGTGACTCCGACCAACGCGGCGATTCTTCCAGTGACCGCAGCGGCTTTGCTCGCGGTGGTTCCGGTGAGCGTGGAGGATTCAAGCGTTCGGGCGACTCTGGTGAGCGCGGTGGCTTCAAGCGAAGTGGCGATTCTGGTGAGCGGGGCGGGTTCAGCCGTGGTGATGCGGGTGCTCGCGCTGGATCCCAGGACCGCGGCGGCTTCAGTCGCCGTGAAGACTCAGCTCCGCGTGGCGGTGGTTCCGGTGATCGTGGAGGCTTCAAACGCGGTGGTGATGCCGGTCCGCGAAGTGACTCCGGTGACCGTGGCTACCGTGGCGGCTCGGGGGATCGCGGTGGTTCAGGCCGTGGTGGCTCGGGCGATCGCGGCGGATTCAGCCGTGGTGATTCAGGTGATCGTGGCGGCTTCACCCGAGGTGGTTCCGGCGAGCGCGGTGGCTTCAAGCGCGGCGGCGACTCGGGACAGCGGGGCGACGCTGGTGAACGCGGCGGGTCCAAGCGGCGTGAGGATGCTGGGCAGCGCGGTGGATTCAGCCGTGGTGGTGACTCTGGTGGCCGGGGCGGTTCTGGGCAGCGTGGCGGCTGGACTCAGCGTGGCGATGACCCGCAGGACCGCCGTCGGGGCGGCGAAGGCGCACGAGCCGGGGGCGGCTCGGCGGATCGGCGTGCACCGCGGCCGGAAGAGCCGGATCTGCCCGATGACGTTCAGGCGACCGATCTCGAAGTCGAGGTGCGCCGCGATCTGCTGAGCCTGGATAAGGGCAATGCCGAAACGGTTGCCCGCCACCTCGTGATGGCGGCTCGACTGATCGATGACGACCCGCGTGTTGCTCTGGCCCACGCACGAGCCGCCCGCCAACGTGCGGGTCGCATTGCCGTGGTCCGCGAAACCGCTGGCGTCACCGCTTACCACGCGGGTGAATGGGCCGAGGCGCTTTCCGAACTACGCACGGCCCGGCGGATGTCGGGTGGTTCCGGTCTACTCGCTGTGATGGCCGACTGTGAACGCGGCCTCGGCCGCCCCGAACGTGCCATCGAATTGGGCCGCAGCGATGAGGCCCGTTCCCTGAGCGGTGATGAGGCCACCGAACTCCGCATCGTGGTCGCGGGCGCTCGCATGGATCTCGGCCAGTACGACCAGGCCGTGGTCACCCTGCAAACCTCGGAACTGGACCCGGCCCGCACGGGCTCGGCCGCCGCGCGCCTCTTCTACGCTTACGCCGACGCACTGGTCGCCGCAGGCCGCACCGCCGAGGGCCTCACCTGGTTCCTCAATGCCGCCTCCGCCGATCTCGACGGCGAAACCGACGCCGAGGAACGTGCCGAAGAACTTACCGGCGACACCGACCAATAGCTGCCCGCGAGGCAACGCCGACCGTGAGGACCAAGCTGGGGCCCGTCGACCCAGAGGTGGTCGCTTCGTAGCGGCCCAGGGCACTGGCCTCCGGGGGAGGTGGCGTGAAGGACGGTGTCGGCTCTTCGCTCGACCGGCGCGGGTTAGGTCGGGTGGGTGGACAGCAGGACCACTTCGAGCGGCACAGGGAAGGGCAGGCCGAGGGCGCAGAACGCGCGGGCGAATATAGGTCGTGCTGGAAGGGGCGGTGCTGGAGCTGACCATGGCAGCCAACGTACGATGGGGAATCGAAAGTTTGTTCGATATCGATCGGTGGGCGAGGTGGCGGCGGCGAGTTGCTCCGACGCGGTTGGCGATGTCGCGCGACGCGCTGGCGATCTGGGCGAGTGTTCGGAAAGTGCTTGGGGTGCACTGTCGGTCGATGCCCTCATTCTTCCTGTCGGCGGGCTGGCGTAGGGTTCGAATGTCTCGGTCACTGCCGAGGAACTGTGGGCCGAGCGATCGGGCGTGCCCGGGAACAATGGCAAGGTGCCGGTCGGTGACATGAAGTGAGAGTGGTGTGAAGCGGCTACGAGATCGGTATGAGGCCCTGCTGCTGGATCTGGATGGCACGCTGTATCGCGGGCCCGAAGTGATCGAGGGCGCGCCGGAGGCATTGGCGGATTCCGTTGTGCCGCAGCGACTTGTGTATGTCACGAATAACGCGAGTCGCGGTCCGGATGTGGTAGCTCGGCATTTGGCCGAATTGGGATTCGTGGCGAATACCGATGACGTCGTGACGAGTGCGCAGGCGGCGGCGCGGTTGTTGGCGGAACGGCTCGATCCCCGCGCGACCGTGTTGATCGTCGGCACCGATGACCTGGCCAAGGAAGTGGACGCGGTCGGGTTGCGCTCGATCCGGCGCTTCAATGGCGCCGCACCCGACGCTGTCGTACAAGGACATTCGCCCGAAACCGCCTGGCCGGATCTGGCCGAAGCGGCCTACGCGCTGAGCGCTGACGCACTGTGGGTTGCCGCCAATACCGATAAGACGCTGCCGAACGAGCGCGGACTCGCGCCGGGCAACGGCGCCATGGTCGCGGCATTGCGCGCCGCTTCCGGCCGTGAGCCGCTGGTGGCGGGCAAACCCTATGCGCCACTGCTCGAGGATGCCCTGGTGCGCGCCGGAACGCGCAGCGCGCTGGTGGTGGGCGACCGCCTGGATACCGATATCGAGGGCGCCAACCGTGTGGGCCTCGAATCCCTGCTGGTCCTGACCGGCGTGAGCACCCTCGACGAATTGCGCGACGCCCCCGCGGACCGGATCCCGACCTACATCTCGGACTCATTGGACGCACTGAATCACCCGCCGGTCGACACCGACCCGAGCGACGGCGCCGCCGACTTGGCAGAACGCTTACGGCGTAACCCGGGAAGAGCCGTGACGGTGCGCGCGTCGGGTTCGGAAATCCGATAGCGTTGACCCCACGATGACTACTCCGATGCCACGCCCGAACGGATCCGGTACGCCCCAGCCCCATGGCCCCGGTACCTACGGCCCCGGCTCGAACGGACCCCGCCCCGGGCCGCCGGTGCCCGGCCAGCATCTGCCGGGCGCTCAGGGACGCCAGGAGCCCGCCGACCCCGCGAAGATTCGCGCCGAGATCGACGGGTTGCTGGCCGAACTCGACGCGCGTCCGGCCTGGACCGCAGTGGCGGCGACGCCGCCGATGACCGACTCCGATTCCGGCGCCGATATCACGCGGCGCGCCCGCATCCTGGAGCAGGCACATGAGGTGCTCGTCCAGGCTCTGGCCACGGTGGACAAGATCTGAGGTGGCCAGGCGCGCGCGGGTGGACGCCGAATTGGTTCGCCGCGGGTTGGCACGATCGCGAGAACACGCGGTCGAGCTGATCGGTGCGGGCCGCGTCCTGATTGCTGGAACGGTCGCCGTGAAACCGGCGACCGCTGTCGAGGCGGGCACGCCGTTGATCGTGCGCGAGGAGCCCGACGAAGTGTCGTGGGCATCGCGCGGTGCGCACAAACTGCTGGGAGCGCTGGCGGCGTTCGAACCGCAGGGATTGACCGTCGCGGGTAAACGCTGTCTGGATGCCGGCGCGTCGACCGGGGGTTTCACCGATGTGCTGCTCTCGAAGCAGGCGCGGGAGGTCGTGGCCGTCGATGTCGGGTACGGCCAACTGATCTGGCGCCTGCAGAACGATGACCGGGTGCGGGTCTTCGACCGCACCAATGTCCGCGCCATCACCCCCGACTCCATCGGCGGCACCGTAGAACTGGTAGTCGGTGACCTGTCGTTCATCTCGCTGGCTCTGGTGCTGCCCGCGCTCGCGGCCTGCAGCGCGCCGGGCGCGGACCTGCTGCCCATGGTGAAGCCGCAGTTCGAGGTGGGTAAGGAGCGGGTAGGCTCCGGCGGTGTGGTGCGCGATCCCGCATTGCGCGCCGAAGTGGTGCGCGATGTCGCGGCGGCCGCCGCCGAGTTGGGGTTGCGCACCGCCGGGGTGGTGGCCAGCCCGCTGCCCGGTCCCTCAGGCAATGTCGAATACTTTCTGTGGCTGCGTAAGGACGGGCAGTTCGAGTACGACGGCGAGCAGGTCGCGGCTCTGGTCGAGCGTGCAGTTGAGGAGGGTCCACAGTGAACGCGCTGACACCGGTCGAATCCAGGGAGATTCTGCTGGTTTCGCATCCGGGCCGGGCGGAGATCATCGAGACCGCCCATCGCGTCGCGAAGATCTTCGCCGACGCGGGCATCGGATTGCGCGTGCTCGCGGACGAGGCGGACAGCACCCGATTCGATATCGACTGTGCGCCCAGCGCACCGGTTGCGACGGCGGTGGCGGAACCGGGCGGATATCCCGCGCGCGTGGTCGAGCACTGCCCGGACGCGGCGGTCGGTTGTGAGATGGTGCTGTCGCTCGGTGGTGACGGTACTTTCCTCCGCGCGGCCGAATTGGCCAGGCCCGCCGGGGTGCCGGTGCTGGGAATCAATCTGGGCCGCATCGGATTTCTCACCGAGGCCGAGGCCGAACATCTCGATGAGGCGTTGGCGAGTGTGGTCCGCGGCGACTATCGCCTCGAACACCGGATGACCATCGATGTCACCGTCCGGGTGGACGACGAGATCATCGAAACCGGGTGGGCGCTCAACGAAGCCAGCATCGAGAACGCCGCACGGATGGGCGTGCTCGAGGTTGTTCTCGAGGTCGACGGGCGTCCGGTCTCGCAGTTCGGCTGCGACGGCATCCTCATTTCCACACCGACCGGCTCGACCGCCTACGCGTTCTCCGCGGGCGGCCCGGTGGTGTGGCCGGAGCTCGAAGCGCTGCTGGTGATTCCGAGCAATGCGCACGCCCTGTTCGCGCGGCCGCTGGTGACCAGTCCGGAGTCCAGGATCGCGGTCGAATCCGTTGCGGCGGGCCATGATGCGATAGTTTTCCTGGACGGCAGGCGGACCCTCGCATTGCCGAAGGGCGGGCGGCTCGAGGCGGTCCGCGGCGCCGAACCGGTGCGCTGGGTGCGTTTGGATTCCGCGCCGTTCGCCGACCGGATGGTGCGCAAGTTCCAATTGCCCGTGACAGGCTGGCGTGGGCGACGGCGAACGGAGAGCACACGTGCTGACAGAGATCAGGATTGACGGCCTTGGCGTCATATCGACGGCCACCGCGCAATTCCATGCGGGTCTGACGGTTCTGACCGGTGAGACCGGCGCCGGTAAGACCATGGTGGTGACCAGCCTGCACCTGCTCAGCGGGGCGCGAGCCGATGCGGGCCGGGTCCGGTTGGGTGCGGCGCGCGCCGTGGTCGAGGGACGGTTCACCGTCGACGAGGTGAATACGACCGCGCAGAAACAAGTGCAGGAAGTACTGGAATCGGCTGCGGCCGAACGCGATGACGACGGCAGCGTCATCGCGATCCGCACCGTCGGCAGTGACGGACGCTCGCGCGCGCATCTGGGCGGGCGCGGCGTACCTGCCTCGGTGCTGGCCGATTTCACCGCTCCGCTGCTGACCGTGCACGGCCAGAACGACCAACTGCGGCTGCAGCGTCCGGATCAGCAGTTGTCCGCGCTGGACCAGTTCGCGGCCGACGCGGTCGGCCCGCTGTTGCGCAAGTACCAGGTGCAGCGGCGATCCTGGCTCGCTGCCCGCACCGAATTGCTCGAACGCACCGCGCGCAGTAGGGAACTCGCCCTGGAGGCCGACCGGCTCAAACATTCGCTGTCCGAAATCGACGCCATCGCACCGGAACCGGGTGAGGATGTGCGCATTGTCGACGAGGTGCGCAGGCTCAGCGATCTGGATTCGCTGCGCGAGGCCGCCGCGGTCGCGCACGACGCATTGGCCGGTCCCGCCGATTCGCCCGAAGATGGTTCGGGCGCACTGGAATTGCTCGGCGCCGCGCGGGCCCGCATCGAATCGGCCGATGATCCGGCGCTGACCGGACTCGGTCCGCGACTCGGTGAGGCGATTGCGGTGATCGTCGATCTGACCACCGAACTCAGCGGCTATCTCGCGGATCTGCCTTCGGACCCCGGCGCCTTGGATTCGCTGCTCACCCGGCAGGCCGAGTTGAAATCGCTGACCCGCAAGTACGCGCCGGATATCGATGGGGTGATCGCGTGGGCCGATGAGGCGCGCACGCGCCTGGGCTCGCTCGATGTCTCCGAAGAGGCCTTGGCCGCATTGGCGGTGGAGGTGGATATCGCCGCGGAACGGGTTCGCGAGGCGGCCCGCAAATTGACTGCCGCGCGCACGAAGTCGGCGGGCAAGCTCGCCTCGGCGGTGAGCGCCGAACTCGGGGGCCTCGCGATGGGCAAGGCGAAACTCGAGGTGGTGGTGCGGCCGATGCCCGCGAGTCCGCAGGACTCGGCGCCGCTGACGGTGGACGGTACGGAACTGCACGCGGGGTCGACCGGTGTCGACGAAGTAGAGTTCCGGCTCTCGGCGCATTCCGGCGCGCAGTCATTGCCATTGAGCAAGAGCGCATCCGGCGGTGAGCTCTCGCGCGTGATGCTGGCACTCGAAGTGGTGCTCGCGAGTTCGGATCACGGCGCGACCATGGTTTTCGACGAGGTCGACGCCGGTGTCGGCGGCCGGGCCGCGGTCGAGATCGGTCGTCGGCTGGCCCGGCTGGCCCGCACCCATCAGGTGATCGTGGTGACCCACCTACCGCAGGTCGCCGCCTTCGCCGACACCCATCTGGTGGTGGACAAATCCGATGACGGCAAGGGCAAGGTGAACAGCGGCGTCCGCGCCCTGACCAAGGACGAGCGCGTCATCGAACTCGCCCGCATGCTGGCCGGTCTCGACGACACCGAAACCGGCCGAGCCCATGCCGAGGAACTGCTGGAAACGGCCCGCGCCGAGCGCGCTCTCGCTTGACGGCTGTTCAGCGCAGGGCTTTTTGCGCGCCCCTGATGAACTGGTTGATGAGGTTCTTGAGGCCCAACTCGACGACCTTCGCGGGGACAGGGAGGCTGGGCTCGGACTCCATCGTGTAGGAGACCAGGGTGCCGCCGTCGGCGTCGGCGAAATTGATGGTGCCGACGTGGCGCTTTACCGGCGCGCCCTTGACGATCTTGTACTCCATCAGCTCGCCCGGGACCAACTTGGTGGTCTCCTCGACGATGCCGATTCCGCCCTTGCCGATCAGGTACTGCGCGCCGACGCCGTTCGGGACCGGGGTGCCGGGCGTCTTCAGTGTGAAGTCCACCGGAATGTACGGGTTGATACCGTCCCGCTCGGTGAAGAATTTGTAGACGACATCGCGCGGTGCCGCGATGACGACGTCAACGGTGCTGCTGGCCATACTGTCTCCTCTTCGAGATATCTGTGACCGGCAGCATACGGGTACTGTCTGAATTCGTCGTGAGCCCTGTCACACGGATCACATTGTGTCGGGCTCCGGTCGACTTCGAATCGCGGTGCCGGCTGATCTGGTGCGCGTCCGGTCTCAGGTCGGCGATGCCGTCTTCGCCGTTATGGATCGCTGATTAGTTGCCGGCTGCTCGTTAGCAGGGCGCGAGTTGGTAGCCGGAGGTGTGCCGGTTTGTTATCACAGTGACGAATGTGGTAGATGGTCGGCGCGCCTCCATCGATGATCGAGAGCTTGCGGCCATGATCTGGGCTCATGAAGATGTTGGCGTTGTTGTCCAAGAACACCGAAGCGCTACCCGGGCTAACTGGGATAGTTCGGGTTGACCGCAACACCAGGCGTTTGCTGAAGCGGGTCGGACCCGGTGATGTCGTAATACTCGATGAGCTGGATCTGGATCGGCTCACCGCCGATCGGCTGGTCGAGGCGGGCGCGGTCGCGGTGGTGAACACCTCGCCGTCGATCTCGGGCCGCTACCCCAATCTGGGGCCGGAAGTGTTGGTCGCCAACGGGATTCTGCTGCTGGACACGGTGAGTTCGGATGCGTTCAAGATCAAGGACGGCACCAAGGTCCGCATCGACGAGGGCGTCGTCTACGCCGACAAATTGGTCAAGAAGGAGCCCGAGGTTCTGGTCACGGGCATCGAACTGACCGAATCCGATATCGCCGAGCGGATGATCGAGGCCCGCAACGGCCTGGCCGATCATCTGGAGGCCTTCGCGGGCAATACGATCGAGTTCATCCGCACCGAGAGCGCGCTGCTCATCGACGGCATCGGGGTGCCGGAACTCGAGCTGGAGATGAAGCATCGCCATGTGGTCGTGGTGGCCGACGGCCCGGACCACGCGGACGATCTCAAGCGACTGAAGCCGTTCATCAAGGAGTACGTGCCGATCATGGTGGGGGTCGGTCGTGGCGCGGATACCTTGATGAAGCAGGGATACCGCCCCGATCTGATCGTCGGCGACCCGGACGAAATCACCAGCGCCACCTTGAAATGCGGCGCCGAGATGATCCTGCCCGCCGATACCGACGGCCACGCCAAGGGGCTGGAACGCATCCAGGATCTCGGCATCGGCGCGACGACATTCCCTTCGTCCGGCGCACCCGCCGATCTGGCCCTGTTGCTGGCCCACCACCATGGTGCGGCGCTGATCGTGACCGCGGGCGCCGCCGCATCGCTGGACGACTTCTTCGACCGCGGCCGCCGCGACAGCAATCCGGCGACTTTCCTGACGCGACTAAAAATCGGCACCAAACTCGTGGATGCAAAGGCCGTCGCAACGCTCTACCGAAACCGGGTATTCGGAACCGCCATCGCGATGGTCGTGCTCGCCGCACTCCTAGCGGTGATCGTGGTCATGCTCGCCTCGAATACCGGTGCCGAGGCATTGGACTGGGCCACCGACACCTGGAATCGGTTCGCGCTATGGGCCCAGGGCCAGATCGGCGCGGGAGGCAACCGATGATTTCGTTTCGGCAGCACGCGGTTTCGATCGTCGCGATCTTCCTGGCCCTCGCCCTCGGCGTGGTCCTCGGCTCGCAGACCGTGGCGGCCGACCTGCTGTCCGGACTGCGCGCGGATAAGTCGGATCTGCGCAAACAACTCGATGTGGCCACCGATCAGAACCGACGGCTCACCGACGAAATGAATGCCGCGGACCGGTTCATCGCCGATTCGGCGGGCCGCATCCTCGGCGGCACCCTCTCCGACCGCAGCGTCATTGTCTTCACGACCCCCGATGCCGAACCCGCCGATGTCGAGGCGGTGGCGAAAGATCTGGAAACCTCCGGCGCCACCGTGACCGGCCGGATCGCACTCACCGACCCGTTCGTCGATGCCGCCGAGGGCGATCGGATGCGCACCGCGATCACCAATGTCATTCCGGCGGGCGCGCAGCTGCGCACCGGACAGGTCGATCAGGGGAGTATGGGGGGCGATCTGCTCGGCTTGGTGCTGCTGCTCGACCCCGTGAACGCGCAACCGCGCAGCACCCCGCAGGAGCTGAGCCTGGCGCTGGAGACATTGCGCGGCGGCGGGTTCCTCGCCTATGGCGACACCCCGGCGCATCCCGCCAACCTCGCGGTGGTCGTCACCGGCACCGGCGCGAAGTCCAGCGAAAACGGCCAGGGCAGCAATATCGCCCGGTTCACCGGCGGGCTGCGCGGCCGCGGCGCGGGTGTGGTGCTCGCTGGTCGATCCGGTGCCGCCGACAGTCCGGGCCCCATCGCGATCATCCGCTCCGACGCCGCGCTGGCCACCGCCGTCACCACCGTCGACAATCTCGACCGCGAGATCGGGCGCGTCACCACCGTCCTCGGCCTGAGCGAACAGCTCAACGGCGGCGCGGGCCGATACGGAACCGGCACCAAGGCGACCTCCCTCACACTCAACGCCGTGCCGCAGAGCTGATCCGCGCCCTGGTTAGCCCCGAAACCGATCCGGATTCGGCCGACTCGAGCACCGCGCGCGAGATCGTCGAGCGCCGTTCACAATCCGGCTCATTTCCGAGTGGCCGCAGCGCATCCGAGGTAATCAGCGAGCCGCGAATGGTCGGAGCGAGGCGCCATCGGACCGCACACGTGGCACCGAATGCTCGGCCCGAGCCAATGCAGCGACTCGGTGGCAAACGTGCGTGGTGGGTGATCAGACCAGCATTTTCGTGTTACCGTGAAGACCCGTGGGTCATACACGGAATCAGGCGCGAACGGCCACGAAGCACATCTTCGTCAGCGGTGGTGTCGCCTCCTCATTGGGTAAGGGTCTTACCGCCTCCAGCCTCGGTCAGCTCCTGACCGCGCGCGGACTGCGGGTGACCATGCAGAAACTCGACCCGTACTTGAACGTCGATCCGGGCACCATGAATCCGTTCCAGCACGGAGAAGTGTTCGTCACCGAAGACGGCGCCGAGACCGATCTCGATGTCGGTCACTACGAGCGGTTCCTCGATCGGGACCTGTCCCGGGACGCGAATGTGACCACCGGGCAAATCTATTCGTCGGTGATCGCCAAGGAGCGGCGCGGCGAATATCTCGGTGACACGGTGCAGGTGATCCCGCATATCACCGACGAGATCAAGAGCCGCATACTCGCCATGCAGGGCCCGGATCTGCAGGGGCAGGTGCCCGATGTGGTGATCACCGAAATCGGTGGCACCGTCGGCGATATCGAATCGCAGCCCTTCCTCGAGGCGGCTCGGCAGATCCGCCACGACGTGGGCCGGGACAATGTGTTCTTCCTGCACGTATCGCTGGTGCCCTACCTCGCGCCCTCGGGTGAGCTGAAGACCAAGCCGACCCAGCACTCGGTGGCCGCGCTGCGCAATATCGGTATCCAGCCCGACGCGCTGATCCTGCGCTGCGATCGCGACGTGCCCCAAGCGCTCAAGAGCAAGATCGCGCTGATGTGCGACGTCGATGTCGACGCCTGCATCTCCACCCCGGACGCGCCGTCGATCTACGACATTCCCAAGGTGCTGCACCGCGAGGGTCTGGATGCCTATGTGGTGCGCAGGCTCGGGCTGCCGTTCCGGGACGTGGACTGGACGGTATGGGGAGATCTGCTCGACCGGGTGCATCAGCCGCGGGAGACGGTCGAGGTCGCATTGGTCGGCAAGTACGTCGATCTGCCCGATGCGTACCTGTCGGTCACCGAGGCATTGCGCGCGGGCGGGTTCGCCTCACGGGCCAAGGTGAATATCCACTGGGTGCAGTCCGACGAGTGCGAGACCCCGGCGGGCGCGCAGGCCGCTTTGCGCGATGTGGACGCGGTGCTCATTCCCGGTGGATTCGGTATTCGCGGCATCGAGGGCAAGGTCGGCGCGATCACCTACGCCCGCACCCGTGGGCTGCCATTGCTCGGGCTCTGCCTCGGCTTGCAGTGTGTGGTCATCGAGGCCGCGCGCTCGGTCGGTCTGGCCGAGGCCAATTCGGCCGAATTCGAACCGGACACACCACATCCGGTGATCTCCACCATGGCCGACCAGAAGGACATCGTGGCCGGTGCGGCCGATCTCGGTGGCACCATGCGCCTCGGCGCCTATCCGGCGACGCTGCTGAAGGGGTCGGTGGTCGCGCAGGCCTACGGCACCGAGCAGGTCTCCGAGCGCCATCGGCATCGCTACGAGGTGAACAACGCCTACCGCGACAAGATCGCCACCAGCGGGCTGAAGTTCAGCGGTACCTCGCCCGACGGGCATCTGGTCGAATTCGTCGAGCTGCCCGCGGACAAGCACCCGTTCTTTGTGGCCACCCAGGCCCATCCCGAGCTCAAGAGCCGCCCGACCCGGCCGCATCCGCTGTTCGCGGCGCTGATCTCGGCGGCGCTGAAATATAAACTGGCCGAGCGGCTTCCGGTCGATATCCCGGACGAAGAGTTCGCGAACGCAGATCAGGCATCGTAGATGAGTGATAACGGGGGAGCCCGGCCGGGCAGTCACGATTTCGAGACAGTGGCGAGCCGGACCGTGTACAGCGGCGCCATTGTCGCATTGCGGCTCGATGAGGTGGCCATGCCGGGCGGGCGGGTGGTCGAACGCGAGGTGATCGAGCACCATGCCGCGGTCGCGGTCGCGGCTATCGATGACGCCGACAATGTGGTGTTGATCAGGCAGTATCGACATCCGATCGGCGAGCGACTGCTCGAGTTGCCCGCAGGTCTGCTCGACGTACCCGATGAGGATCCGCTCGAAGCGGCCAAGCGCGAATTGGCCGAGGAGACCGGATTGGCCGCCAGGGAATGGGCGGTGCTGGTGGATGTCGCGCTCTCGCCCGGCTTCACCGATGAGGCGCTGCGGGTGTACGCCGCGCGCGGCCTGTACGAAACCGACCGGCCCGAACCGGAATTGGAGGAGGCGGATCTCGAACTGGTCCGCATGCCGGTCGACGAGGCCGTGCGGGCCGCGTTGGCCGGTGAGATCGTCAATGCCACGGCGGTTGCCGGTGTGTTCGCCCTCGCCGCCGCCAGGGCGGCCGGGACCGAACTGCGTCCCGCCGACGCACCGTGGCCGGGACAGTCGACCGCATTCCTCCGTCGCAGGGCGGCGCGGCAACAGTCCGAAGACTGACACAGGGTGCTCGCGCGCGAAGTAGACGTCTATCTCGACCATCTCGCGGTCGAGCGCGGCGCCGCGCGCAACACCCTCGGCGCCTATCGCCGCGATCTCGACCGGTATCGGGTCTTCCTGACCGGACGCGGTATTACGGCGCTCGAGCAGGTCGGTGAATCCGATGTCGCGGAATTCACCATGGTGCTGCGGGCGGGTGGGGTCGCCCACCCGCCACTGGCCGCCAGTTCGGTCGCGCGTGCGCTGATCGCGGTGCGCGGGCTGCATCGTTTCGCCGCCGCCGAGGGAATGACGAGCACCGATGTCGCACATGCGGTGAAACCGCCCGCGCCGAGCCGCCGGTTGCCGAAAGCCCTACCGTACGACCAGGTCCTGCGGTTGCTGGAGGCCGCGGGCGGCGGGCCGATCGGCGATGCCGAGGCGAATGGGGGCGGGACCGATGCCGGGCCACGCGGATTGCGCGACCGCGCACTGCTCGAGCTGTTGTACTCGACCGGTGCGCGGATCTCGGAGATGGTCGGACTCGATGTGGACGACCTGGACACCGAGGAGCGTGCGGTGGTGTTGCACGGTAAGGGCGGCAAACAGCGCATGGTCCCGATCGGCAGGCCCGCGCTCGCCGCGGTCGACGCGTACCTGGTGCGCGGCAGGCCGGCGCTCGCCGCCAATGGGAAAGGCACTGCGGGTGCGCTGTTTCTGAACGCACGCGGCGGACGGCTGTCGCGGCAGAGCGCCTGGCAGGTGCTGCAGACCGCCGCGGAGCGTGCTGGCATCGGCGCCACTGTATCCCCGCACACCCTGCGCCATTCCTTCGCAACACATCTGCTCGACGGCGGCGCCGATGTGCGTGTGGTCCAAGAACTTCTGGGACACGCCTCGGTGACCACCACGCAGATCTACACCCTCGTCACCGTGAACACCCTGCGCGAGGTCTGGGCCACCGCCCACCCGCGTGCCCGCTGATCTATGCGGTTTTGCCCGATGAATCCGGGCGCGGCGGACAAGTAAGGTGTGCGGGGCGCATCCGCGCACCGGGTATCGTCCGGGTTGATATCGGTTTCGACGGAGAACCGGATCGGCGTCAGGGGAGTGAACGCTCGCGCAGGTAAACGTGGGTGTCGCGTGTCCGAGCGTGGGTCTTGCGCTATCAAGCGGTAGCGTCTATCGAGAGCTGGACCGTACGAAAGCGAGGTCGGGCCTGATCGGCCTCGCTACGCTCGGGCAGATGATGCCGGAGTCGGGCGAAGGTAACGGGCAGGAACGTATAAGGAGCAGCGGATCGTGACGACAGCCGGTGCGGCAGAGCCGCCGATGGGTGCTGGGGCGCAGCCGCTTACGGGTGCCCGGATGGGTCCGTACTCGGAGGCCGCGGCGGAGACGCTGTGGGGCAACGGTGCCGAACCCGTCCCCGAAGACGCGACGCTCGGTCCCACCGGGCGTCCGCTGCGTATCGTGCCCGAGCCGCCGCCGGTCGAGCGGCACGGCGATGCCCTCATCGTTGCCATGTGCAATCAGAAGGGCGGCGTCGGCAAGACCACCTCGACGATCAACCTGGGCGCCGCGCTCGCGGAGTTCGGCCGCCGGGTGCTGCTGGTCGACCTGGATCCGCAGGGCGCGCTGTCGGCCGGATTGGGTGTTGCCCACCACGATCTCGACCTGACCGTGCACAACCTGCTGATCGGATCCAAGGTTTCCATCGACGAGGTCCTCATGGAGACCCGCGTCGAGAATCTGCATCTGCTGCCGAGCAATATCGATCTGTCGGCCGCGGAGATCCAGCTGGTCAACGAGGTCGGTCGGGAACAGACCCTGGGCCGTGCACTGGAACCGGTGCGCGACCGCTATGACTACATTCTCATCGACTGCCAGCCCTCGCTCGGGCTGCTGACGGTGAATGCGCTGGCCTGTTCCGATGGCGTGATCATTCCGATGGAATGCGAATACTTCTCGCTGCGCGGGCTGGCGCTGCTCAACGACACCGTGGAGAAGGTGCGCGACCGCCTCAACCAGCGGCTGAGCCTGTACGGCATCGTGGTGACCATGTTCGATGCGCGGCTACTACATTCGCGCCAGGTCATGGCGCGCGTCGTCGAGGTATTCGGCGATCTGGTGTACGACACGGCGATCGCGCGGACCGTGCGGTTTCCCGACGCCAGCGTCGCGGGTGAACCGATCACCACATGGGCACCGAAATCCGGTGGGGCCGAAGCATATCGGGCGATGGCGCGGGAAGTCATCCACCGGTCGGGCCGGTGATCGGCGGTACTGAACCGGCGCCAACGACGAATGCGAATACGCTCGGCTCGGAGTCTGGTGAGTTCGCCGATCAGGGCTCCGGCGCCGAGCGGGCCGACCATGCGGGGGTGCGTGATACCGCTGCCGCACAAGATGATCTCCCTGGTAGACCTGGAAATGAGGGGGAGTCGGCGGTAGTGCAGGGGGGTTCCGAGGCGGCATCGGCGCAGCAGTCGGGGTTTCAGCTGCGGCTGAGCAACTTTCAAGGGCCGTTCGATCTGCTGTTGAATCTGATCAGTTCGCGCAAGCTCGATGTCACCGAGGTCGCGCTGCATCAGGTGACCGACGAATTCATCGCCTACACCAAGGCTTTGACCGCGCGCATCGGACAGCAGGACACGCTGCGCGCCGACAAGATCCTGGATCAGACCACCGAATTCCTGGTCGTCGCGGCCACATTGCTCGATCTCAAGGCGGCACGGCTGCTGCCATCGGGTGAGGTGACCGACGCCGAGGATCTCGAACTCCTCGAGGCGCGCGACCTGCTGTTCGCCCGGCTGCTGCAATACCGCGCGTTCAAGCAGGTCGCCGAACTGCTCGGTGAATTGGAAGCGGTCGCGCTGCGCCGCTACCCGCGTGCGGTCGGCCTAGAGGAGCGCTTCGCCGACCTGCTGCCCGAGGTTACGCTGGGGGTGGAGGCACACGAATTCGCCGCGATCGCCGCCGCGGCCTTCCGGCCCCGACCGGCGCCCAAGGTCGGACTCGACCATCTGCACCAGCACGCCTTCTCGGTTGCCGAACAGGCCGCGCTCGTGCTCGAACAGCTCAAGCTGCGCGGACCGGGCGGCTGGACGACATTCGGCGAACTGGTCGCCGACTGTGAAGTGCCGATCCAGATCGTCGCGCGCTTCCTGGCCCTGCTGGAGCTGTACCGCGGCAAGACCATCGAGTTCGACCAACCCGACCCGCTCGGCCCGCTCTCGGTGAGCTGGACCGGCGACCCGAAGGACGAGACCGCCGACACTGTGACCATCGAGGAGGACTACGGGTGAGCGAGCGCACCATGTCACAGCGCACGACGGAACCGGGCGCTAACGAGGTGCGGTCGTGAGCGAGGAGTTCGGCGAGCGCACCCAGGACGCCGCGGCATCGGTCGAGCACAACGGTGTCGTCGCTGGCGCGGATGCGCGATCAAGTGACGTCGAGGACAGCGCGGCGATCGTGCTGGGCGAACGCTCCGAGGACGCGGCTCCCGCTGATGACGAGGCGACGAGTGCGGACGAGCCGTCGCCCCGTGGCCTCGGCGGACGAACCGACAGCACCGCACCGTCGAGTGCGCTGGGCGCAGTGCCCTCAGATGTGGAGGGGACGAGCGCGCCGTCGTCGAGCGGCCGTGGCGGACGCGCCGACGGTGATGCCCTGTCGAGTGCGCCAGGTGATGAGCCGCCCGGTGAGAGCGTCGAAGGCGGGAAATCTGCCGTTGCGGCGCGATCGGGTGAGGATGAGTCGGCTTCGGACGACACAGTGGCGGACCTCACGCCGGAGCCGCTGGACGATGACGAATTCCGATCGGCGCTGGAGGCGATGCTGCTCATCGTGGACGCTCCGGCGCCGGTAGAACTGCTGGCCGACGCGTTGCGGGACAGTCCGGCGCGGGTGGAGCGGGCACTGCTCGCGATGTCGGCGGAACTGTCCGCGCGGGCCAGTGGCATCGACCTGCGTTTCGTGGGTGACGGCTGGCGCTTCTATACTCGCAGCGAGTACGCGCCATATGTGGAACGGATGCTGCTCGACGGTGCGCGCTCGAAATTGACGCGGGCGGCATTGGAAACACTGGCGGTGGTGGCATACCGCCAACCGGTGACCCGGACCAGGGTCAGCGCGGTGCGCGGCGTGAACGTCGACGGGGTGATGCGAACCCTGCTGGCTCGCGGACTGATCGCCGAGGCCGGGGTGGACCCGGAGACGAACGGCACGCAGTACCGCACGACCGAACTGTTCCTGGAACGGATCGGACTCGCATCGCTGACCGACCTGCCACCACTGGCGCCCCTACTGCCGGGCGTCGACCTGATCGACGAGATCAACGAGAGCCTGGAGACGGACCCCCGTTACACCAGGTTGAAGAAACCCGCCGAGACCGATTTGGATCTCGGTACCGAAGAAGACTGACAGGACAACATGAATACGCCCGCTCGCCGAGATGGCACACCGGATCGTAGGAACAGAAGCGACCAGCCCCGACGGGGCGGCGCAGGCCGAAGCACACGCGACGCGCGTTCGGCACAACGGGGAGGTACGCGGCGCGGGGCCGAATGGGAAGGCTCCGCGCACGGGGGCAGTGGCTACCGGGGAGATTCGCACAGCGGCGGCGATCGCGGCTATCGCGGTTCGTCCCAGGACGACGGCTACCGTGGCTCCGCGCGCGGCTCGGACTACCGCGGTTCGTCGCAGGGCGATCAGCGCGGCGGTTACCGCGGTGCCGCGCAGGGCGATCAGCGCGGCGGGTACCGCGGTGCCGCGCAGGGCGGCGGATACGGTTCCGCGCGCGGTGGCGCCGATCGGCGTGGCTCGTCGCAGGGCGGCGGCTACCGCGGCTCGGCGCAAGGAGACAGCGGCTATCGCGGTTCCTCCCAGGACAGCGGTTACCGCGGTTCGTCGCAGGGCGGTTCGGGCTACCGCGGTTCGTCCCACGGCGGCAGCGGCGATCAGCGCGGTTCCCGCGGTGACGCCTATCGCGGTGCCGCGCAAGGCGGTTCGGCCACACGCGCCGCCGGTTCGCGCGGTTACCCATCGGGAAGCGCCGCGCAGCAGGGCACTCCATCGCGTCGTCCGGCTTCGGCCGCGATGTCCGCGCCGGTCGGCAAGAAGGCCAAGGCTCCGAAGCCGCAGAAGAAGGTCGTCGCCGCCCCGCTGCTGAGCAATGCGAAGCCCGCCAAGCGCCAGCACGTCGATCAACCCGCCGAGGGCGGCCACGAGAAGATGCCGTGGGGCGAGGGCGAGCGGCTGCAGAAGGTGCTGGCCAAGGCCGGTGTCGCCTCGCGCCGCGCGGCCGAGGAGATGATCGCCCAGGGCCGGGTCGAGGTCGACGGCGCGATCGTCACCGAACAGGGCCTGCGGATCGATCCGCAGCAAGCGGTGGTTCGCGTCGACGGCACCCGCGTCATGGTGCGCGAGGAGTTGGTGCACCTCGCGCTGAACAAGCCCAAGGGCTGGCAGTCCACCATGTCCGACGATCTGGGCCGCCCGTGTGTCGGCGATATTGTCGCCGAACGCATCGCGGCCGGTCAGCGCCTGTTCCACGTCGGTCGGCTGGACGCCGACACCGAGGGGCTGCTGCTGCTCACCAATGACGGCGATCTCGCGCATCGGCTCATGCACCCGTCGTTCCAGGTGGAGAAGACCTATCTGGCGACGGTCAATGGTGAAGTCCACAAGGGGATCGGCAAGCGCCTCAGGGACGGTGTCGAACTCGAGGATGGTCCGGCCAAGGTGGACAAGTTCCAGGTGCTGGAGATCAATGAGGGACGTTCGCTGGTCAAGATCGTGTTGCACGAAGGGCGCAAGCACATCGTGCGCCGACTGCTGGACGCGGTCGGCCATCCGGTGACCCGGCTGGTGCGCACCAATATCGGTCCGGTCGCGCTCGGCGATCAACGGCCTGGCACGCTGCGCGTGATCGGTCGCGATGAAGTCGGCAAACTCTATGAGGCGGTGTCGTTGTGAACGGTGTAGAGATTCCCGTGGAGGTCCCTGCGATGGTTGATGGCACCACGCCGCTGGTCGTTGCCATGGACGGGCCTTCGGGCACCGGCAAATCCAGCGTCTCGCGGCGACTGGCCACCCGGCTCGGTGCCAGCTACCTGGATACCGGTGCGATGTACCGCGTCGCGACCCTGCGTGTGCTGCGTGCCGGTGTCGAGCTGAGCGACGCGGCCGAGATCTGCGCCGCGGTCAAGGAGCTGCCGCTGACCATCGGCACCGATCCCAGCCGCGAGGTGATCCTGCTCGACGGTGAGGACGTCTCCTCGGAGATCCGCGGCAATGCCGTCACCAAGGCGGTGTCCGCGGTGTCGGCGGTGGCCGAGGTGCGCGATCTGTTGGTCGCGCTGCAGCGTGAAATCGCTTCCGCCGCAGCGCGAATCGTGGTCGAGGGACGCGATATCGGCACCGTTGTGCTGCCGGAGGCGGACGCCAAGATCTACCTCACCGCCTCCGCCGAGGCCCGCGCCCAGCGCCGCAACCAGCAGAACATCGCCGAAGGCCGCGGCGACGACTACGAGGCCGTGCTCGCCGACGTGCAGCGGCGCGACACCCTCGACTCCACCCGCACGGTGTCCCCACTGCGTCCGGCCGACGACGCGGTGCTGGTCGACACCAGCGAGCTGAATATGGATGAGGTCATCGACGAGCTGTATCGCGTTGTGGTGCGGCAGGTTTCGGTTGGCCGGACAGGAAGTGCACAGTGAGTGAGGACGTGCTCGCGGGCGACGGCGTCTGGAGCGACGAATCCGATTGGGAGATGGCCGATCTCGAAGCCGAGTTCGGAGATGAAGAACACCTCGCCATGCCGACCGTCGCGGTTGTCGGACGCCCGAACGTCGGCAAGTCGACCCTGGTGAACCGAATCCTCGGCCGCCGCGAGGCCGTTGTCGAGGACATTCCCGGAGTGACCCGCGACCGCATCTCCTACGAGGCGAGTTGGGCGGGTCGGCGTTTCCTGGTGCAGGACACCGGTGGCTGGGAGCCCGATGCGAAGGGCCTGCAGCAATCGGTGGCCCGCCAGGCCGAACTGGCCATGGAGACCGCCGACGCGATCCTGCTGGTGGTCGACGCCGTCGTTGGAGCGACCGCGACCGACGAGGCCGCGGTGAAGAAGCTGCGCCGCTCCAAGATCCCGGTGCTCCTGGTCGCCAATAAGGTCGACGATGAGCGCGTCGAGGCCGAAGCGGCCGCATTGTGGTCGCTGGGCCTCGGCGAACCGCGCATGGTCAGTGCCTCGCACGGCCGCGGCACCGGCGACCTGCTCGATGACGTCCTGGAAGTCCTTCCGGAGACGCCGCGCGAGGGCACCGGCGGTACCGGCCCGCGCCGGGTCTCGCTCGTCGGTAAGCCGAATGTCGGCAAGTCCAGTTTGCTCAACAAGCTCTCCGGCGACGAACGCTCGGTGGTGCACGATGTCGCGGGTACGACCGTCGACCCGGTCGACTCGCTGGTCGAGTTGGGCGGCAAGATCTGGAAGTTCGTCGACACCGCGGGGCTGCGGCGCAAGGTCTCCCATGCCAGCGGTATGGAGTTCTACGCGTCGCTGCGCACCAAGGCGGCATTGGAGGCCTCCGAGGTCGCGATCATGCTGATCGATGCCTCCGAGCCGATCACCGAACAGGACCTGCGGGTGATCAGCATGGTCGCCGATTCCGGTCGCGCACTGGTGCTCGCCTTCAATAAGTGGGATCTGGTCGACGAGGACCGCCGCCTGCAGTTGGACCGCGAAGTGGACCGTGACCTGGTCCGCGTGCCGTGGGCGCAGCGCGTAAATATTTCCGCCCATACCGGCCGCGCCGTGCAAAAGCTGGTGCCCGCCATGGAGACCGCGCTGGAATCCTGGGACAAGCGCATCCCCACCGGCCGGCTGAACAACTGGCTCAAGGAAGTCATCGCGGCGACACCGCCGCCGATGCGCGGCGGACGCCTGCCTCGTGTCCTGTTCGCCACCCAGGCGACCACCCGTCCGCCGACCTTCGTGCTCTTCACCACGGGCTTCCTGGAGGCCGGATACCGCCGCTTCCTGGAGCGCCGTCTGCGCGAGGAATTCGGCTTCGATGGATCCCCGGTCCGGATCTCGGTGCGCGTCCGCGAGAAGCGCGACCGCAAGAAATAACCGTCACACCCCGTCGACAGAACGGACGCCGCTGCGAAGCAACGGCGTCCGTTTTGGTCTCTCGCTCATGCGAAACACTGGACTTCCGCAAATCTCGAGTGAATTTCCGCACTCGGGTTTAGTTTGGTATTCGAGCAATCTGCTTCGTGAAGCGATGCGAACTCCGTTGAGTTCGAATGCCGAGGCCTGCCCTGGACCGTTCGACCGGCAGGCCATCTCCTATATGGCCCCGACCTGGTCAGGAGTCGAGTTCAGAGTGTTGCCGCAGTCGATCCATCCGATATCCGCAGTGCCCCGCCAACTACAAGGTAGGAGGTGCCCATGACTCGTGATTCGGAGTTCATCGTCATCCCCCTGCGCACCGATCCTGCCGACGGGGATTTGCCCAGCGGATACTGTCAATTACATCGGGGGGCCGAGCATGCCGAGCACAACCGGAAATTGATCGATCTGCTCGGGGCGGTGGCGGCGGGGGACCGCGACGCCTTCACCGAGTTCTACCGCGAGACCAGTCACCGTGTTTTCGGTATGGCGGTGCGCGTCCTGCGCAGCCACGCCGAGGCCGAAGAGATTGTGCAGGAGGTATATCTACAGGTGTGGTCGCAGGCCGATCGCTACGACCACGCCCTGTCCAGCCCGATGGGCTGGCTGATGACGCTGGCCCATCGGCGCGCGGTGGACCGCGTCCGACGCGAGCGCGCCGCGTCGACCCGCGACATCGTCTACGGGCACACGCATTTGGGACGTGATCATGACGTCGTCGCCGAAGCGGTCGATCAGCACCTCGATGCGGAGGCCGTACTCGGCTGCCTGCAGACCTTGACCGAGATGCAGCGGGAGGCACTGGCGTTGGCCTACTACAGCGGACGAACATATCCCGAGGTGGCCGAACAGCTGGCGGTGCCGCTGCCGACTATCAAGAGTCGGATCAGGGATGGGCTCAAACGTCTCGCACACTGTCTTTCCGGAGGTGACAATTGATGAGCGACCACGACCGACCGGCCGCGGACTTGCTCGACCTGGCTTACCCGTATGCACTGGATTCGCTCGATACGATCGAGCGCAGACGTATCGAACGCCGACTGGAGGGTGTGGACGAGGCCATTGCCGCCGAGTTCGCCACCACGGTGTACGACCTGCGAGAAGTGTTGGCCGCACTCACCGTTGTCGACGCCATGGCCCCGCCGCCAGAGCTCGAGACTTCACTGCTGCGGGTGCTCGACGAATCTCTGGGTACCGATCGCCACCCCGTCCGCCACCGCTGGCGCGGGCGGTTGGGCTGGGTGACGGCGGCCGCCGCGGTGATCATCACGCTCGGTGCGGGCGTCGCAATGGTGATGCTGCACTCCGCATCAGCCCCTGCGCGCGGCATGAGCGCTGAGTTGATGCTCGCGCAGCCCGATTTGCGGACGCGGTTGGTCCCGGTGTCCTCCGGCGGCGCACTCACGGTGCGGACCTCTGCCGGGATCTCCACCGCGATGGTGAGTTTCGACGGTGTTCCGGCACCACCGGATGGGCGCATCTATCAGGTCTGGCTGGTGTCCGCGGACGGGATACCGCATTCGGTCGCAGCGGTGGTGTCGGCCGCTGCTCCGTCGGTGCTCACCCGCTTCGATACCGTCGATACCCTGGCCATGACGGTCGAACCCGCAGGTGGTTCGGACACGCCGACCAGCACACCGATCGCGAGCCTCGGACTCGCCTGAACTCGCGTGGGTGGGTTGCCGTGCCGAGCGGTCAGCGGAAGTCGGCGCGGTGGTCGGATACCCATTCGGCCAGGGGCCGCGCCGGGCGGCCGGTGAGGTCGGCGACGGTGGAGGTGGTCCGCGGTCGCGGTGCGGCCATCATCTTGTCGTAGCCGTCGAGCAGGACCTCGACGAAGGAGTCGGGGAAGGATTTATCGGCGAGCAGCCGCTGCCGGGCCTGTTCGCGGGTGAGTTCGACCCAGCGCAGCGGTCGCCCGAGCACTTCGCCGATGACCCGCACCTGCTCGGCCTGGGTGAGCACTTCCGGTCCGGTCAAGGTGTAAGTAGCTCCGGCATGGCCGTTTTCGGTGAGTGCTCGAGCCGCTACGGCGGCCATATCGGCCTCGTGGATCAGGCTCATCGGCAGCGCGCCGTGGCTGCCGTGCACGATATCGCCGGTGCGGATCTGATCGGCCCACCAGAGGGTGTTGACGGCGAAGGTGCTCGGCCGGATCACCACCGATTCGATGCCGCAGCCGTGTACCAGCCCTTCCTGCTCCTCGAAGCTGAGATCCGGAATGCCGCCGGTGCCGAGGAACACCACGCGACGGGCGTACTCGGCGATGATGTCGAGCGCCTTCGGCAGTCGTGCGCCGGTATGCAGTGGCCACAACAGGAAGACCGCGTCGATTTCGTCGAGGCAGCCGATCAGGGTTTCGGGTTCGGACAGTTCGGCGCGTACTACCCGCACGTCGGCCGGGAAATCGGCCGTCGCCGGGTTCCGTACACCCGCGCGCACGTGGTGACCGGCAACCCGGAGTTGGGCGACGAGTTGGCTGCCGACATTTCCGCTGGCGGCGAGGACGAGGATGTTCTTGGCCATGCCACGATCGTGATGACGGGGGAGTGGGGGCTACCAGTGTTGGGGCTAATATCGCTGGAAACCGTCAGAAATGGAGGTCTGATGATGGATACCGTCGATCGTGGCCTCGTTCATGCGCTGCAAATCGACGGCCGGACGTCCTTTCGAAGCATTGCCGAAGTTCTCGGCGTCTCCGAGAACACCATCGCCCGTCGCTACCGTCAGCTCCGAAATACCTACGCGCTCAGGGTGATCGGACTGGTCGACGGCCGTCGTCTCGGCTACGTCCAATGGACGATCCGATTGCGGTGCACCCCGGACGCCGCCGGGTCGGTCGCGAAAGCCCTTGCGGTCCGCGACGATACATCCTTCGTCTATCTGCTCTCTGCGGGGACGGAGGTGTCCTGCACGGTGCAGACCCGCAGTACGCAAGAGCAGGAAACCTTACTGCTGCACAAACTTCCACGCACCAGTCGAATCGTTGCCATGTCCGCCCACCTGCTGTTGCGCGGATTCATGCTGCCCGACGGCTGGCAAGGCCTCTCCGCACTGACCCCCGACCAGGTCGACCACCTGCGTCCCGCCCCGGCAGACTCCGAAGACGGCCCCGTGCACCTCGACGAAGGCGATAAGACCCTCCTGCGCGCCCTCAGCCACGATGGCCGCACCCCCTACTCCGACCTCGCCACCGCCACCCAATGGTCCGAAACCAAGGTCCGCCGCCGCATGGACACCCTGCGTCGCAATGGAATCCTGCGCTACCAACTCGATATCCCCTCCGCCGCACTCGATTTCGGCACCGAAGCCCGGCTCTGGATCGCCACCCAACCGGCCGCCGCGGTCACTGTCGGAGAAGCCGTGGCCCGCCACCCCGAAGTTTCCTTCGCCGCACTCACCACCGGTGCCACCAACTTGGTAGCGGCGGTCAACTGCCGCGACCCGCACGACCTCGGCCGCTATCTCACCGAACGCATCGCCGAGCTATCGGGGATCACCACTGTCGAATCGGCTCCGGTCATACGTGCCGTCAAACGCGCGGGCTCCTTCGTCCTCTGATGCCCGACGTGGTCTGTGTCACGGTGCCGAGCCGTCGTCGGCGGCGTAAATTCGTTAATTAGCGAAATACCGAAGGGAGGTGGATGTGCTCGACGAGTGCAAGGCGCTGGCGAACGAGACTCGGCTGAACATCTTGGCGTGGCTCAAGGATCCCGATGCGAACTTCCCGGAACGCGGGGATACGGCCGAGCTCGGCGTGTGCGTCGGCCTCATCCAGCAGAAGGCCGGGACCTCGGCGTCCACTATTTCGGCACATCTGGCGATCCTGCAGCGCGCCGGATTCCTCCATGCCACCCGGCGCGGCCAGTGGACGTACTACCGCCGCGACGATGCCCGAATCCGGGCCTTCACCGAAGAACTCCACCGCGTTCTCTGACTTTTCGAAAGGCAGCGTCTTATGCCCACCGCACTGTCGATCCTCGACTTGGCGTCGATCGCACCCGGCCGCACCGCGCGCGACAGCTTCGATAACAGCGTCGCGCTGGCGCGGGTCGCCGAACGCAGCGGCTACCGACGCGTCTGGTACGCCGAACACCACAACATGCGCTCGATCGCGTCCAGCGCTACCAGTGTTCTCATCGGTCACGTCGCGGCGCATACCGACACCATTCGGCTCGGGGCGGGCGGCATCATGCTGCCGAACCATTCGCCACTGGTGATCGCAGAGCAGTTCGGCACCCTGGAGACGCTGTATCCCGGACGGATCGACCTCGGACTCGGCCGCGCACCGGGCAGTGACCAGAAGACCATGTTCGCGCTGCGACGGGACCCGGCATCGGCGGACTCCTTCCCCAAGGACGTACTGGAATTGCAGGGGTACCTGACGGGGAACTCACGAGTGCCCGGAGTGCAGGCCGTGCCGCGGGCGGAAGGCGTTGTGCCGCTTTATATTCTGGGTTCGTCACTGTTCGGTGCACAGCTCGCCGCCCAGCTCGGTCTGCCGTACGCCTTCGCATCGCACTTCGCGCCCGACGCGCTGCACCAGGCGGTGGCCGTCTACCGCGACAATTTCCGGCCGTCGGAGCAGTTGGCCGAGCCGTATGTGATGGCCGGCGTCAATGTATTCGCCGCCGAGGACCATGATGCGGCGGCGGAGCAGAAGGCGATCGCCTATCGTGCGCGCGCACGCGCCATGATCAGGCGAGGTGCCGCAGGTGCCGAGTTCACCGACGCGGAGATCGACGCATTCCTCGCCTCGCCCAATGGCAGCCAGCTCAGCGCGATGACCCGCTACACCGCGGTCGGCACGCCCGCCGAAGTTCGGGACTACCTGGCGGACTTCGCGGGATCCATCGGTGCGGACGAACTCATCGTCGCGCACCACGCCACCGAAATCGACGACCGACTCCGGTCCGTCGAACTCACCGGTGCGGCCATCGCCGCGGACGAGCCGGTAGTTCGTTAACCGCTTTTCACAGCTCGGCGCCGACGATCAAATTGGCGGTGATGGAGCCGTCGGCCTCCTTGTCGCCGTGGACGACGACCGCGGTGCCGACCTTCACATCCGACACGCTGGTGCCGCTCAGAATCAGTACCTGGGTTTTGGCGCTGATGTGCACATTGGTTTTCGCCCCGAGTAGCCCCGCCACGGTCACCGTCTTGCCGTCGTTGGCCGTGACCGCGCCGACGGTCAGCCCGCGGTTGACCTGAACCGCGTTCGCTGGCACGGCGGTGCTGGTGGCCACCACCGATACGCTGGGGGCCGTTGCCGAATCTCCGGATCGGCCCGACAGCAGGAAGCCGACCACCAACGTCAACGCGACCGCGAGGGTGGTTCCGGTGAGCATGCCGACATCGGGTCGGCGCGGCCTGTTCGACGGAATCGTGATGGCGGTGAGTACTACCCGGTCGACTGCCAGCTCGTTGCCACTGGACTCCCTGGCAGGCAGGCCCTCGGGCTGGTTCGACCACGGAGTGGCCGGTGGACTCATATCTTCAACGTTAAATAATCGAGAACGCCCGCCTATCACCACTGGCGGGAGCACCTCGACGCGCTGATCGCGACGCGGGCGCTCGCGACGGCGGGTCTGCGCGGACTTCGACGACCAGTACCTGGCATTATCCGTTCATGGTCATTCCCAGCGTGTTGCCGGAACGCCCCAGCACCGGAACCCCGTTCGAAACGGGCTGGCCGGTTCGCCTCGCCGACACCGACCGGGACCAACGCCTGCGTCTCGATGCCATCGCCCGCTACCTGCAGGACATCGGTTTCGAACACCTCGGCGCCGTCGAGGACGGTGACAGCCACCGCGGTTGGGTGGTCCGTCGCACCGTCATCGATATCCTCGAGCCCATCGAATTCGGCGAACACGTCACCCTGCGCCGCTGGTGCTCGGCGCTGTCCAACCGCTGGTGCAATATGCGCGTCCAAATCTGCGGCAGCAAGGGCGGATTGGTCGAAACCGAGGGATTCCTCATCCATTTCGGCACCGAATCCGGCGTCCCCGCCCGCATGAGCGACCGCTTCATGGCGCCCATGCTCGCCAGCACCACCGAACACCGCCTGCGCTGGAAAGCGACGCTCACCGACCCGCTACCCACCGGCCCCGGAATCCAGGAGCTGTCCTTCCCGCTCCGCATCGCCGATATCGACTGGTTCGACCACGTCAACAATGCCGTCTATCTCAGCGCATTGGAAGAAATCCTGGCCGCCCACACCGACCTCGTATCCGGCCCGCACCGCACCGTCATCGAATACGCGAAACCATTGCAGGCGTGGGAGCAGGTCCGCGTCCTCGGCCGCCGCGACGACACCGCCCTCCAGGTCTGGTTCGCCGTAGGCGACGAGTCCCGAGCCGCCGCCCGCGTCACCCCGCGCTGACCCACCAACCCCACCCGCCACACCGATAACCAGGCGATTCGGTGTCTCGCCCACCCCTGAGGTAATCTTTTCGAGCGCCCACCACCGGGCGCAACGGGCTGTGGCGCAGCTTGGTAGCGCACCTGACTGGGGGTCAGGTGGTCGCAGGTTCAAATCCTGTCAGCCCGACAGACGAAACCCCTTCCGACCAGCATCGGAAGGGGTTTCTGATTTCCGTGACACGCCGCGGCATTCGAACCGAGCCAGTCAAAATCTCATACTTTCGGAGCCTGCCCTCGGGCCCACGCCTCAAGCACGGCCCGGTTGTCGGGCACGGTCTCGGGCACGTCGATGTAGTGGGTCTTGGCGACCTCGCGGGTGTTGCCGAGTTGGCGGGCGGCGCGTTCGGGGTCGCCGGAGGCGTTGTCGACCGCGGTGGCCACGCCTTTGCGGAAGGTGCGTGGGGTGACCCAGGCGAAGTCGTCGCCGCGGGCGGCTCGCCAGGTGCGCCCGAAGTTGTTGGGGTTGCGTACCGAGCCGTTGCGGGCCGGGAACAGCAACCGGTCTGGGTTGGGGCGCGCGGTGACCTCGAGGTCCTTGATCGCCTCGCGGACCGCCTCGACGGTGTGTTCGGGCAACAGGATTCGCCGCCATCCGTTCTCGGACTTCGGTGCGGGTTTGCGTACCCAGCCTCCGGCACCGGCGCCTTTGACCTCGACCAGGGTGCCGGTGACATCGAGATAGGGATCGCTGGCATCGAGATCGATATCGTCCAGAAGCAGCGCGAACACCTCGTGCGGACGCATCCCGGTCCCGGTGATCACGTCCACCACCCACACCACCGTCCAATCGCGCGCAGGCCCGCTGGTGTAGGCGGGGGTGCCCGGAATGGCCTCCCCTCGTGCCCATGCCCGTACCTGGGCTCGAAACGCCGGGAGCGCGGTGTGGTCCTGTACCTTGCCGCGGGCCGGGCTCCGGCGCCGGGCGAAGGCGCCGACCCCGTCCACGGGGTTCGTTTCCAGTGCACCGTGGCGGACCGCGATCTGCATCATCGCTCGCAGAATGATCTTGTGCTGCTTGGCTTTCCGCCGCAGCCCGAGCGCGACCAGTCGTTTCAGGTGTCGGTCAATCTCCCCGGAGGTGGCCTGCCAGATCTGCATATTCCCGACCGAGTTCTCGATCTTGATTGTGGCCTTGTTGGCACGTCGGTCGGTGGAGACGAAGATCTCGCGACGATAGTCCTCGACATTGCCCTCGGTGTAGGCGTCGTCGTTGCCCAACTCGAACAGAAGTTCCGCGGCCAGATCGATCAGCTTGGTCGTTCGAGTGATCCGCCCGTAGCCGATCTGCTCGCGATGATCACGCATCGCCTCGGCCAAACGATTGCGCGCTTCGTCCGGACTTGCCCCGACGCGTTCGAGCTGCACCCGACCGGCAGCGCCGTAGTAGTACACCGTGGTGCGCCACCGCCCGTTGCGTTGCTTCTTCGGCTTGGTCGGCACCCCGAAAGTACCGACCGGCTTCGGCAACCTACCGCCCATCACACCCTTCCCGACATTCTGATTGCTACTGATTCACTGGTCCACAGCCAAGTTCTCGAAGGAATTCACATGCGCGTCATGCGTTTCGCCTCGATATCGGTCTGCGCGAGAATCTTGGGCAGAGCGATCCGCTGACAGCAAGAGCCGAAAGATAGCTGATAATTAACTATCGGTGCCAGATCTCTTACCGGAAGCATGGTGAAGCCGCGCTGTGCCGATCGTTTCGGCTCAGCCGTGCGTCCTTCGGGTGGGGCCCGTTCCGCCGCCTCGGTCGAGTTGTTCTTGTTCCCAGGCGAGCAGGTCAGTGAGCCGATACCGGCGGTACCGACCCATCCGGGCGAAGCGCGGGCCGCGACCGGCGCTGGCCCACGACGCCAGCGTCTTCAGCGGGATCTTCAACCGTTGGGAGACTTCGAGTGAACTCAGCCAGACTTCGTCACCGGACATCGCGGGCCCGATCCGTGGACGCGGCCTCAGGGGCGATGACCCCCGACTGCGAAGCGCGGTGCGGTGGGGGTTTTTGCGGCATGGGTAAGCACCTCTCTCGGATCCTTCCCAGCGCAAACGTACCCGCCCTCCATTGAACACCAAGATCGGCGGTCACCGCCAGGTCCCACTGATGTGATGGCGCTGCACGGTCCCTGGATAGCGGCGTGGCAGTCGGTCTGTTGCGTTGCGGCGCACCGACAATGGGCGGGCTGAGCGAGGTGGCGGTGTCGCTGTCATGGCGGGGGGAAGCGAACTGCTCCGACTGGTTCCGGGCGGCTAGACCATTCAACGCGAAGATGAACGCTGCCGGACCGTGCTCCGGACCGGGCGGGTGTCCCGATCCGAAGCGCCACATTCTGCATGTATCCATAGCGGCGATCCAAATGCTTGCACACGCAACTTGGAATGCGGAGGGGCAGTTCACGATCGCGGGCCCATGAAGGACTCGTCGAACGGCTGCTGATGCTGGGCCGTAATCGGGGGCCCGCCTCCACGGAGTTCCCTCCTTCTCAGGTGTCTGCCGCGCGCGTATCTGCGGCAGTGTGTGCTGAAAGACGCTCCGAGAAGCTAATTTCCTTGGTGCCACGCTCGTTCGGGTCGAGCAAGATCGGACAATCGTGGGAACACTCAGTCGTTCGGCAACATCGTCGGCAGCGAGCCGGACCTGGTCACCGTTCGCTATCTTTCCCGAACGAAACACCGTGTCGCAGTTGACTCTCGGCATAGTCGTCAAGGCAGTGGTGGGCTGAACGTGAGAGCGCCTCGGCCTGGGCTGTTCTCCTGAGCCCACTGGAAAGTCGAGCCATCGGCACGAACTGCTACCAACCTGTGTGCGTGGGGCTGCGATGAATGACGGCCGAGGTGCGCAGGACAGACCATTGCGGAACGAATACATGGGTAACTCAATTCTGACCCGATCCGCGATTCATCCCCAACCTCCATGAAACCCCAAATCCCGGATCCACGCCACCAAAAGCGGATTCGCCCGCGATTGCTGCGTGCTCGATGGCGTGGATCAAATGCTGTTCGTGGGGAACCGGGCGACAGCTGACAGGCAGTGCTGTGCGCAAGATGCGATGCGCATGATGCGACAGCGTTGAAGCACTCAGCTTTCAGGCTGCTTCCCCGCCATTCGGCCGTCCACGTCAACTACGCATGGCGAGCTGTGTCGATCCGGATGGCCGGTGTGACTTTCTTGGTCGACGGTTCGGGCATCGCTTCCTCCTCGGTTCGAGTGGCCGGTAAACGCTTGTTGCGCTTACGAGTACGGCCGCAGGACACCAACGAGGCACCGCCCTCGGTCCGCCGCCGCGCAGGGTAGACACACCAGCCGCACCGAGAGCCATTGGTTCCCGGGGAACCGCCTTCAGTTAATGACGGCAGAAGAGCACGCTCAATCGTCTGTCCGGTCGAGGAGTCGGGCGCGCGGACGCTCGACGAGACAGGATCGGCCACGGTCGGACTTCCGCCCCAATGCCCGCTTGTGGCTGCCGTTTTCGGGCATCCACCGAACCGACCGCAGAAAGGCCGCCAGCGGGCCGACTGGCGGCCGAAACGGCCAAACACAAGGGCCTACCCTGCCCGGCGGTCCGCCCAACGGCGAAGGCCACCAACGCGCTGCGATCGTCTTGCCCTCTGTTGCCGTTCCAGCCCCGGTGTTCTCATGGAGTGATGATCTTCGAGGTCACCGTCTGCGACGAGCTGCCGATCTACTGGGGCGCGGAGTATCCGCCCAATCCTGATGTCGGTCACCTCTACGTCGTGCTGTTTGACTCCGGCTGGATCAAGGTTGGCCGGACATGCTTCCCGGACCGAAGAATTCGTGAGCTCCAACGTCAGTATTCCCGATACTACGGCTGGACGTTGGTCCAGAGCTGGGAGTCATGTCTGGTCTCGAACGTCGAAGTACATCCGCGTCGACATTCTGATCTCTACATGGTCGAACGCAAACTCATCCGCTACGCGAAAGCAACGTCTGACGGCCAAGAGTTAAACCCGTTCGTCCGAGGCGTCGGGCGCGATCGCACGCGGCCAGCCGAAACCGAGGCCTTCTATGGCTGCGATTTCGGGACCGTCCGAGCGTACGCGGATGTGCTGGCTCGGTGTGAAGCAGTTCAATGATGTATAGACAGCTACAGCCTCGTGAGCTTCTGCCCCTTCTTCACCAGTTCGCCGATCTGCGTCGCCCACCGGACAGCAGTCGGTATGGTGTCGATCTTCGGTTCGAATGAATCCAGCTCGCCTACGGGCACCCAGGCGTAGTCCGAGTACTCCTCATTCAGTTCGATGTCGCCGCCGTCGTACTCGCCGTAGAAGTGCGGCAGGATCATACTGTTGCCGTCCTTCTTCTTGAAAAGGACGTTGTACGAGAGGTCTTCGGCGATCGCGATGATGGCCGCCTTGCCGATCTCCTCTTCCTTCTCGCGACGGATCGCGTCGAGGATCGTGCCGTCGGTGGTCTCCATCTTCCCGCCGATGAGGGAGTAGACGCCGTCGTAGTCGGCTTCTCCCTTGCGGCGGGCCAGCAGGACGCTGTTGGTTGCGGGGTCGATGACGACGAGCTTCTGACAGTATTGGAAGTGAGTGGTGTCGCTCATGCGGGATATCCAATTCCTTTCTTACCGTAGCTGTTTGGGCTGTGTAGTGCGGCTGCCGTCCACGTATACCGTGATCCCGCTCAAGTTTGCCTGGTAGCCAGCGAGATAGGCATCTCTGACGTCCTCGGCCGTGGAACCGGCCGGGAGGTTGATCGTCTTCGCGATGGCCTCATCGGTGTAGCGCTGCAGCGCGGCGGCCATGGCTACGTGGCCGTCCGTGCCGATGCCCTGCGCTGAGGCGAGGAGCTCCCTGACAGGCGGCGACTGTACCGCGTAGTCGCCATGGATCGACTCGCCGTACTTCGCCCACACGATTTTCTCCAGATGATCCAGGACAGCGTCATTGGCGGCGAAGGTATCGAAGTGCGGCTCCACCCCGGTGGAGGCGTCGATGACCAGGGCGCTGCGGCCAGTGGGCGGAAGCGCGATTGTCGAGACGTTACGCAGCATGCCGGTCGCGGCGATGTGTCGGGATAGGCAGCGCCAGTCGTCGGCCGCCACGGTGCCGGAGGTCAGATGCCCATACAGGTTCTCGATGTGCCCTGGGCGTACGCGGTGACGGTTGCCGACGACCATTGTGCGCATCGCGCCGCATGGCCCGCGGGTCTCGGCCAGGCGGACCGACGCCTGCTTGGAGGCGAAGTTGACGAACGACAGGATATCTGTCATCAGTTCGCGGGCCGCGTCGGAATCGTACGGCAGACCGACGATGCTCAGCGCGTCGGCGACGCCACACAGCCCGATTCCGATCTTGCGCTTCTGGTGCGAGACATACTGTGCCCGAAGCTCGTTCAGGTTCGCTTCGCTGACCGCCAGGCAGTTGTCCAGCGCGCGGGTCATCAGGGCGGTGACCTGTTCGAGCTTCGCGAAGTCAATCACCGGCCGGTCCGCGCTGTCGGTCGAGACGAACTTGCCGACGTTGAGGTAGCCGAATTGGCAGGTCTCACCAGCGATGAGTCCCACCTCCGCGCACGGTGCCGTCGTTGTGTACGCGCCCATCCCGGGAACGGGGTTGCGTCCGTTCATCCGGTCAAGGAACACCACGCCGGGATCAGCGCATACCGCCGCGGACTGGCAGAGATCATCGAACAGGCAACCCGCGTCGATCTTGCTGCCGTCATCGAGTTCGATGCGGTCGCCCCGATGGACCGCCGCCATGAACACGTCGTCCAGGTTGACCGAGATGTTGAACTTCCAGTCGGTTGGGTCGGAGGCGGCGTCGGCCTTGGCGGTGACGAACTCACGGATCTTCGGGTGCCGGACGCTCAGGATCGCCATATTGCCGACCGGGCGATCCTCCCTACCACTGGTGGCACTCTCGACCGCGACGTGATTGAGGAAACGCAACGTGGCGACGGGATCGTCGGTCGCATCGAGGTTGAATCCGGTCCCCATACCCTGCTCGTGCAGCACGAGGACTTCT
This sequence comes from Nocardia sp. CA-119907, assembly GCF_050955995.1. Lineage (NCBI taxonomy): Bacteria > Bacillati > Actinomycetota > Actinomycetes > Mycobacteriales > Nocardiaceae > Nocardia > Nocardia sp. CA-119907. The sequence continues at coordinate 6,658,119 of NZ_CP192091.1, read as the reverse complement.
TCGCGTAACCGCCGTGCTCGAGACGGGCCAACGTCCACGGTTGGCACCGTGCACGCTGTGAGCGGCCTGTCCGTATGGCGGCCCGCATTCGTCATGACCGGCGTACTCATGACGATTTCCTTGTTGTCGAAGGCACATTCGAACTCGGCGGCAAAGGTCTCGGCCTGACGCCAACCGGAGAACGAGGCCTCTTGTTTTGCGAGGCAGCGCGTCACGCGTTCGACCATGGTCGCTGGCGTCTCATCTGGGCCGATGATCCTCCCGGTTCGAAGTACATGCTCGGCCGGTGCGGACGGGTGAAAACGAGACATAACCAGCTCATTTCGATCGCGCGAACGACTTATTCGTTTCTGAGGCAGCACGCGTAGACCCCGACAGTTGTCGGGGTGCGCGCTGTGGATGCGTTATTTCGTGGGCTATTTCGGGGTGCTGCTACGCGGCGTCGGGCGGGCCAGTTGTGACCGCCAGGTCCCACTGCGTGGCCTGCCGGGTAGCGATGGCGAATTCCTCGATGCTGTTCACTACACGGCCCGGGGTCAGGTCAAGGCCAAACGAGGTGGGCTCGGTCCCGGTCACCGCAGCGATCACGGCGCGTGTCGTGGTCTGGATCGCCTTCTTCCGCTCGACCAACGTCCATCGGGCCACGGCCGGCACATGGACCACCCACCCGATATCGCAGCAGTGCACCGTGACGAGATACTGGCGCAACGTCATTCGCTCCCCTCGTTCCCGTGATGAGGGCAGCTCGGCACCAGGGATGAGCAAGCCTGTTGTGCTGTCCCGAGCGGGCTTTCACCTGATGCCGAGCGCCTGATCATCGACGGTAGAAGGCCAGCTCAACGCGCTGCCAGGCTTTTGCTCGGATTTGCTTCGGGCATGCCTGGACCATTGACCGGCCGTCCCGCGACGAGCCACGATGACGATGTTCGAGCAAATTCGCGCATCATGAGATCAAGGACGGTCGCCATGCGTTTACGATGCCTCGGTGTTGGTAGTCAGAACGGAACGTGCCCAACACTTTTCGCGTCTGATCAGGGAACGTACGTCATCCAGGGATGGCGTATCGGGCCAGACGGCTCGGTGATCGAGATCCCGCACATGCTGCTGGGCTTTCTGGAGCCGGGCACGTGCTTGGGCGCTTCGCTCACGGATACCGGGCGCGGCACGTTCACGCTCAGCGGTACCCCCGTGACGGACCTGGAAGCCCTGCAACAGATGCAGTTGCCCGGTCACGAAACGGCCATCGAAGTGCCGATCGGAAAGGAAATCCGGCCCGTATGAAGCTGATCCAGGGTGAGGACTTTGTCGACCTCTTCCGCACTGGTGCGTGGAAGCGGGCCTTCCACCTGGAAACTCAGGACGAGTACCTCGTTGCCGATGAGCACGAGCCGTTCCGCAAGTTCCTGGCCGGGGAGCCCGACGACTACGAATGGTGCCGTTCCTGGGATGACCTGATCCGCGACGTCACTGCGCGGGGCAAGCAGGTGCACCGGGTGCGGCTGGTCAGCGTGCCGCACGTGGACTACACCCGGTTCGGCCTCACCATCGCGCCGCTGAACATCGAAGCGGGCGAAGAGATCAAGTGGCTCCCGCGGCCCCTGATCGATCCGGCCGAGCTGACCAGTGATGACTACTGGTTGTTCGATGACCGCCTGGTCGTGTTTGTCACCTTCAAAGACGATGGTGACTTCGGCGGGTTCGCCGTTACCGAGGATCCGGTGATCGCCGCCCACTGCACCGCTGTTCGAGACACGGTGTGGGGCCTCGGTATCCCGCACGCTGACTACGTGGAGAGCGACTACGGTGCTGCCAAGTGACCAGCTCCAGCGTTCGTGATGCCAGAGAGGCATTAGGCTCCCGCCTTCGAGAGCTACGCAAAGACGCGGGCCTCTCTGGCGTCCAGCTGGCCGAACTGGCCGGGTGGCACTCCTCGAAAGTATCGAAGATCGAAAGCGGCAAGCAGACCCCGGCCGAGGCCGACATTCGTATCTGGTGCCGCCACTGCAAAGCCAGACAGCAGATCCCTGACCTGATCGCCACCCTGCGCAACGTCGAAGCCGCCTACGTCGAGTGGAAACGAATCGCCGGTATCCGGCGCAAGCAGCAACAACTGCACACCCTGGAATCGGACACGCGACTCACCCGCTGGTTCGAGCCGGTCATCATGCCGGGCCTACTCCAGACCCCGGATTACATGCGCGCCATGCTCACCAAAGTCGCTGCGTTCTACGGTCACGACGAACCCGTCGACGACGGCATCGCTGCCCGGCTGGAACGGCAGCACGTCCTTCGACAAGGCAACCATCGCTTCAATTTTGTTCTGGCCGAACAGGTTTTGTACACCACCGTCGGCTCCGACGAGGTGATGATCGGCCAACTCGACCATCTGCTCAGCGTGATGCGTCTGCCGAACGTAGTAGTGAGCATCATCCCGGCTATGTCCGACTACCAGGTGCCGACAACGAACTTCGCCATCTTCGACCGCAAAGTGGCCCACGTCGAAACGATCTCGGCTGAGCTGACTGTCACCCAGCCGCGGGAACTGATCCTCTACGAGCAGGTGTTCCAGACACTCCTCGGGCAAGCCGTGGTGGGTGAAGCGGCGCGGGTCTTGATCGGCAAGGCAATGGGACGGCGACAGCCGCAGTCCACGGGCGGACCGTGACCTGCCCTTGATAGCTCTGAGGGGTCAGCGGCTGGCCACCAGCCCAAGAAACTCACGAACCTCTGGCACCGCTGCGTGCGGACGAATATCCTGCACGACGCTGTCGATGGTCGACTGCAGCCGTGTCGATGTGACGCTGTTGATCTGGTCGAAGTGGTCGATCAGGATCTGGCAGCCGTCCGCGATCCCGCCGCCCTGAATCTGGTTCTCGGCCAACTTGATACGCCAGCCGACATTCTCCCGTGGCCATGACGTCGTGCCGTCGACCGCCTCTTGCAGATAGGCCGTCGCGGTGCGGTGGTCACCGATCCGCATGTACGACCAGCCGGTCATGCCGGCCAGGGCCGCTGGTGGCAGATACACCCAATCCGGATCGTGACCACGACCCGATTCGTAGGCACGGTGCGCCCGGCTGATGGCGTTCGTCATCGCGCTCGCATCGCCTGTCGCACTGTGGGCGCCCGCTTCGTAGATAGCACCCACGGCGCGCAGTCTCGGCCCACCTTCGCGACGCGCGGCGGTTTGCGCGGCATCGGCCAGGTTGACCCCGTCTCGGGGACGTGCCTCCCTAGAAGGCTTCGACGGGCCGAAGCCGCCCTGAAAGCTCTGCATGCTGGCGTTGAGTAGGGCGTGTGCCGCAGCGATGCCGTCGCCTGCGGCAGCCGCGGTCTGTGCCGCTTCCGCGTAGTAGCGCCGTGCATGGTCCAAGCGGCCCGCGTCGTAGTGAACCCATCCCGCAGCTGTCATCATCTCGGCAGCAGCACTGGTGAGCTGGCGACCGATGGCCTCGCTGTAACCGGCGGCACCCAGCAGCTGCTCGACGTACCGGACTTCATTGGCAGCGAGGCGACACAGCCGATCGCCGCCAACGAGCAGGTCGAGCTCATGAATCTGATTCGTACTGGCGTTGATCTCAGCGATATCGGCGGCACCGACATGGACGGTTCCCGTAGATGAAGCTGCTGCCGCGCCTTGTCCTGCGGCACCGACGTTCACGGCGGTTCCGGCTCCGAATGCGCTGGCTCGTAGGAAATTGCGACGATTCACGTCCGCCTCCTCGTCCGACTCCACTACCAGTATGGCAAGCGGAACGTGAAGCGCCTTGGCAATTCGCCGCAGGACCCGTACGTCGTGCACGGCGGCACCATCGTGTTCGAGCTGCGAAATAACGGGCTGGGTGTAGCCGAGGATGGCTCCCAGCTCGGTTTGAGTCATCCCGAGTGATTTCCGAACCCGGCGGATGACCTCGCCGGTTGTCATATGCATCCTGCTGTCTCCGCTCTCGAATGAACGTGCATTTGCAAGATCGGCTAAACGCTCGGGACCAGTTGCCGGTCAAGGGTTTTCGCCCCTAACGGCACCATATACGGTTTTCCGCATATTTTAGAGGTTTCGCCTATTTGCGCCGGTCAACCGCCAAAACCCCACCCTACGGTCGGGACTGCACCCGGCACCGGGACGACGCCTTCCGTCCCTCGGGCAGGCGCACCGGTCGCTGGAGAGGCTGGCAGTCCGGTGGCTACGAGCCCTCGGTGCCGGGTGCATCTCCAATCCCCTTACGAACCGAGGTCCGAACATGCACACCCTGGCCATGCACCAGACAATCGCGATGACCGAGCAGCAAACCCACTCCGCGCCTGAGATTCCGTTCAACGTCGACCAAGCCCACCTCGTCGTGCAGTTCCACATTGCGTGCCGCGCAAAGTGCTGCCCGCGCAAGGCGGCGGCGCTTCAGGTTCTCGCCGAGGCCGCCCGCCTGGTGCTGTCCACGACGCATCCGCGGTGAATGGCATGAACGCACAGCACGACCACAACACGCCAGAGGATCGCCCGTCCGGCACCAGTGACTCGGAGTCCGGTGTCGAAATCCCAGAGTGGGCACCAATTGAGCCGCTTCCGTCGAGCGAGATGGTCCTGGCTGCCATCGCGGGCATGGTGCAGGTAACGGCGACTGCCATCCTCGATCCCGCTGGAGAGTTTGTTGAATGCCAACGCCAGTACCGGTCGGCGCTCGCCGTGCTCAACCAGACGAGTGCATCTGCCGAGCAGATGAAAGAGGCTGCCGCAGTGCTTGCCTCGGCGAAGTCCGATGTCGACATGCTCATCATGGTCATCGACGAATCGGTGGCGGACCGACTGTTGCAGCGTCGAAAGGACCGGCTGCACATGCGGCCGTCGGCCCCTCCTGCCGACAGTGCGCCGAACGTCGTGGTGCACACCGAGTCGGTCGGAATGATTGCCGCCCGAATGGCCGAGTTGTGGGAGAGGTTGGTCGCGAAGGCATCCGACCTGGATGAGCTGCCGGAAGCCCACCAGCTGTGCGAGTTGTGTGCGGCCTACGACGCTTTCGCGGCCGAGATCGAATCTGGCCGGCGCCTGCCGCCAGGGTTGTGATCCACGATGCGACCAACAAACCCACCGCGCTGCATCCGGCACATCCACATCGAATCGGGCGTGTTGAAGATGGATTACAGGGCGTCGGCGAAGCAAGCGCAGGACGTGGCCGATGAACTGACTGGCAGCGGCTACTCAGGACTTGAGCTACGGGTCACGGTCGACGACAACGTGACCGATGATCTGCCCGCGCTTCCCTGCGCCGAACTCTGGGACTGACGATGTTCGCAGACTCATTTCCGCACAGAACATTTGTTCAGGCGGATGGCAAGCTGGCCGAATTCATGTGCCAGGTATCCCTCCTGGAGCTGACTCCCGAACGCGCTCGGGAGCTTCGGCACATCCACCGATTCCACCACCCGGTCGGGTGCATCGTGCATCTGGAGGCGGCTTATCTGCTGTTCGTGAGGATGGCCACTGAGCGATGGTGTCATTCGTCTGGTTCCTGTGGCCGGGTTCGGTGATCTTCACGGCGGTGCTGAGCTACCGCATTGGGGCCTACTGGAGTTCGGACGACAGTCCTGGGCGGCACCGGGCGGGCACGATGCCGAGCCAAGATGATCCGTGGGACGACGATTTCGTTGAGGACGAAGTTGATCGCCCCCTTCGGCCGTTGCCGCCCCTGCCGGTGCGTTGGTGGAGCGATGAGGACGATACGGAGGTGTTGCCGCAAATTGGGGACGAGTGGCCAGAGCCGTAATCCACTCGCATGAGAGGAACGACGGTGAAAAAGACTGATCTGCGCCTGCTGCTCGTAGATTTTGATGAGCGACGGGCGGTTCTACGCGACCGAGGACGCGAGGCAGTCCCAGCTTGCAGCGCTGGCCGTGACTTCTTCAACGCGGATGCCCCGACACTGCTCAATGATTGGATGCGGGGCCGACGCACCTATACGGAGGTACATCGGCTTCTGGAGCCGAGAACAGGCTGTTCGGCTCGGGAGTTGGACGAGCTACTGGTGAGTAGCGGGAAGTGTATGCCCGCTCAATGGGCTCATGCTGGCGTATGTGCGGAAGCTCCGCGCGGTCGGGTGACAGTGAGCTTGCTTACGGACACCATGGTCGCGGGCCGGCCGCTCCGCTAGCAGTGGCGCGGCCGAAAACTGCCTGCGAAATGCCGTGAGGGGTCCGGCCGCCGATATGGTCTATCGCCGAAGGAGTCGGCGCCGACCATTCTCGCCGGTTCGAACGTGCCCGGAAATCATTGAGAGTCTCGGTGACCTCCGGCGATCGCACCACCCTTGAGGTGCCTACGGTGCTGCCTGGAATAGCGGGAATCGTTCCGGCATAGCTGCCACATTTCGGCGCAAGCCGGGGAGCAGATCTCCGGTGAGCTGGATGTCCTCGGTGAGCGAGACGGGATTTGAACCCGTTAGTCCGGCGAATTCGCTGACTATGTGTGTTCGATCACATCGAATTCATGTCATTCGATGTGGGAAACAAGGGATAATCAGTGTGCGGCGGGGATTATTTCATCGATCTAATTTCCGCTGACGCCATCAATTGCATTCAGGGCCTCCACTACTTCGCCTTCGTAAAATCCTGTTCGATAGCGTGTTTCAAGCTCTCCCAGAGCTTGAAAAGCCGCTCTCAACAGCTTCGGATACACGGCCGCGATCGACTTGGGTAAGTATCTTACGATATCGCTCGGTGATTCGGGTTCTTCCTCGGTGACAGAGGAGCGGCCCGGCGAGGTCGGATCGTTGATTTCCTCATCGAGGATAACGAGCTTAACTCGGGTGGGAGCTGTGATCTGAGATGGCACCGATCGGGCGAGTTGTTTCAGATAATCGCCGCTCTTCGGATTCCATCCCAACTCGACCATCGGTTCTCGGGGCACATTAGCCAGCTCTAATGTCAGCTGCCGAATAACTTGGAAATTTTCTGCGCTGACGAGATGCTCTCGATAACGTCCGGGGTCCGGTGCTGACATCTTCTCCGGGTCCTTCCTGTCAATCCAAGTCATTGTCACAGGCCGTCGAAGTACTCGCGTCCGTCCTTTGGCGTGAACACGGTTCCTCCATCTCCATCCTCGATGACTACAGCACCTTTTTCCGGATCCCAATATGCCGTTCGGCCCCTGGGTAGATGCTTTACCTCCGTCGGTACCTCGCCGTCGAGGACTTTGCGAACGTACTCGGGAAGTTCCGCGGCGCCTACGCCGGGTACGTAGTGTGAGCCATCTCCCTGTGCGGCACGTCCATTTGCGTGTTCGGCGATCTTCTTCGCGATCTCTTGTGTAATCGGATCGTTCCCGCCTAGGGTTGGCGTCGCTGTAGGGCTGTTGTCGTCGATGAGGGCCTTCATGGCGATGATGGCGGCCAGTTTGGTGAGTGTGGTGGTGAGGTCGGGGATCTTGCCGAAGGCGTCGATGACGCCGACGGCGACGCTCGCAGCCAGGGTGATCTTGAGGATTTGGAAGAGCCGCTTTGTCGTGTAGAGGCCGCGAATGGTGGCGATCGTGTCCTCAACAGCGAGGGCGACACCGCCGCCGGCGGCCACGAGACTGCCGCCGAAGCTGAAGATCGCTCCGACGATGGCGCCGGTGACCAGCAGCCCGACGGCCCAGGCGAAGGTGGTCATCGCCGTCTTGATGCCTTCGCCGACTTCGACTGTCGAGCTGTGATAGTCCGCAACAGGGGCGGCGACATTGAGGGACGCGGAGGCCAGGAGATCGGCGCTGGACTTCAGTGTCCCGAAGTGTTCCTGGATCTTGGCGCGATTCTCTGCCGCATCCATATCGTCGAACAACGCGGAGATCCCGCCGATCTTGGCCGCAGCTCCGGTGATGGTCGCGTGGTTGGCGAAGGTTTTCCACGTGTCGGCGGCCTTGGAGAGTTTGTCGACGTCACCGTTGGGAAGTTTCCCGAAGGTGCTGACGATCTTCGCAGTAAGTTCGTTGAAGAACTCCTCTACGCCACCGTTGTGTTTGACGCCGTCGCCGTTGTCGTGGACGGAGGTCGGGATGGTTACCTTGTACTCGGAGACTTGGCGGAGAGTCGGTCGCTGGGGTGTGGCGTTGTCTGCGATCGCGTATTTGTAGCCATTCGCATAGAGGACGTTGCCGAAGTTGGTGAGGGCGTCGGCGAGGTGTGTGCAGGTCTGCATAGTGTCGCGTGCGTACTGGTCGTACGCTTCGCCCCATTGCTTGCACCCGGGGGCGTCCCCGGCCATGCCTGCACATTCACCCTTGACGGCGTCGTGTACCGGTTTGTCGGTGCGACGCAGCTCGGCGGCGAGGTCATGGCATTGTTTACCGGCATCGAAGTACGTCTGCCAATTGACGCGCACTAGTTATGCCCCTCGGAGCATCTTCAGGTTTTCCTCGACCGCGCTGGTGTAGCCGGTGTGCGCCTTGCGGGCTGCTTCGCTGAGATCGCGGACACCTTCGGCGAATTCCCGCGCCCCGACCGACCACTCGCGGTGGGCTTCGGAATAGGCTTGGGCGGCAACACCTTCCCAGCCAGTACCGGCCAGCGTGGCAACCTTGTCGTCGATCGTGTCGAGGTGCTCGGCGATGACGCTCGCGAGTGCGGACAGGCGGATCACGACCTCATCGAGGTGGTCCAAGTCGACCTGGAACTCCTCGGAACTCATGGCAGGTCCAAACTCGAGCTGCTCGAGTTGTACAGGACGGCGGCGTTGCTCCCGTCGAGGTTTTCGTAGGTCGAGGCTGTGACGCCGAGCTTTTCGGCCATCTCGGACAGAGCCGTGATGATCTGGCGGCCGCCGTCACGGATATCGGTCCAGCCGTCGGCGAACTCGCTCGCCAGATTGCCCTTCCATGTTCCGTTGACCAGTGATTCGACATCCTTGGCAGCAGAGTCGAGTGCCGTTCGCAATGCCGTCGATAGCTCATAGACTTGCTCCCCGACCTCACGAACCTTCTCCGGGACCACCGAGAGATTCTGGGTCGACGGCGTCCCCCCGTTGCTCATGACCGCAGCGTACTGAACGCCCGCCCGACCTGTCGAGGGACCCATTGTGCCTATCGGAGGGTGCCGACGCCGATCTTCATGGTGGGCTACAGCTTTGCGGGAAGCGTTGGGGCTCATCCAGCGTCGATTCGCCCGACCGTGTCGGCATCGCGAAGTGCACGGTGACGAAGTGGCGACACCTGGGCGACGCGATCGAGCTGGGAGACAAGTGCCGACATTATGGCGACGCTGCTGAGCCGCGCTACACCCGAGCAGCGTGCTCGGTTCATCGCTATGGTCGAGGCTGATCTCGCCGTTGATCCTTCAGTGGATTCCGTTCGCGTCCAATGGGTTCCAAGCATGTGGACAGCCGAGTCAACCTTAGTCACGGATGATTTGATCAGAGAGGGGCTAGTTTGGACCGCCGCCAAGTCGCCGAGCTCTAGTCGGCGTTGTTGTGGGCGCTCATCTTCTTGAGCCCCTGGAACGGTGGCTGCTCTCGCCCGCGTCACTGCCGTCGGAGTTGGGCTTCAGGAGGCGATTTGAGCTGGAGAACGCCGCTCGGGTGTTCCGCGAGTGCGATGACCGGTTCGGTGGAGGGCTGCGGCGCAAGGTTGTAGTTGGGCAGCTCAGTGAAGTGAACGAGCTGCTGCGTGACTCACACCCGCTGGAGATCGAGCGTCGCCTGCGAAGGACCCTGGGTCTGCTCGGTTGAGTCCAGGAAGATGGTGTACCAGCTCCCGGCTCGGCCGATGAGTGCCGAACCCCGGACATGAGGGTGGTCATCGCGTGATCCTTCAACAGACCGACCAAAGTCACTGAAGGAAGAAAACCCCACGCGATGACCGATATTCAGCGTATCGACCCGAACTCCCTGCTGTCCGACCAATTGGCCACGGCCAGCCCCGATCTGCTGCGTGGGCTGCTGTCGAGCTTCATCCAGACCCTGATGAGTGCCGAGGCCGACACGGCCTGCGGCGCCGACTACGGCGAGCGCAGCGAAGGGCGGGTCAACTCCCGCAACGGCTACCGCCACCGCGACTTCGACACCCGTGTCGGCACGATCGATATCGCGATCCCGAAACTGCGTTCGGGTAGTTACTTTCCTGAGTGGCTGCTTGAACGACGCAAGCGGGCCGAACGCGCCCTCACCAGCGTGGTCGCGACCTGTTATCTGCTCGGCGTGTCCACCCGCCGGATGGAGAAGCTCGTCGAATCACTCGGCATCACAACACTTTCCAAGTCACAGGTGTCGATGATGGCCCGCGATCTCGACGCGCAGGTCGAAGCGTTCCGCACCCGGCCGCTGGACCAAGGGCCTTACACGTTCGTCGCCGCGGACGCACTGGTGCTGAAGGTCCGCGAGAACGGGCGTGTGGTCAATGTCCACGCCCTGATCGCCACCGGCGTCAACGCCGACGGCTACCGCGAAATCCTCGGTCTCCAAGTCACCTCCGGCGAGGACGGGGCCGGATGGCTGGCGTTCTTCCGTGACCTGGTCGCCCGCGGCCTGAGCGGGGTCGCCCTCGTCACCTCCGACGCCCACGCCGGGCTGGTGGCCGCCATTGGCGCCACCTTGCCGGGTGCGTCCTGGCAGCGTTGCCGCACTCACTACACCGTGAACCTGATGAGCGTCTGCCCGAAATCGTCATGGCCGTGGGTCCGCACCCTGCTGCATTCGGTATTCGATCAAGCAGACACCGAATCGGTTGCTGCCCAATATGATCGGATGCTCGATGCCCTGGCAGAGAAGCTGCCGAAGGTCGCCGATCACCTCGACACCGCCCGCACGGACCTGCTGGCTTTCACCGCATTTCCGAAACAGATCTGGCGCCAGATCTGGTCGAACAATCCGCAGGAGCGGCTGAACAAGGAGATCCGCCGCCGCACCGACGTCGTCGGCATCTTCCCCGACCGCAGCTCGATTATCCGCCTGGTCGGGGCCGTGCTGGCCGAACAGCACGACGAGTGGATCGAGGGCCGCCGCTACCTCGGCCTCGACGTACTGGCTCGCTCACGCGGGCTCACACCCACCGACGAACAGGAGGACTCGGCACCAGCAGAACCCACCGCCTAACCGAAGCCCGGATCATGCGGTGACCACCCCAGTTACACCACACCCCGGGACTTGACCGTCTGCTCGCGGAAACCGCAGCGACATGGGACTCTGGTCGCCAGGAGAAGGCGCAGCAGTACTACATGCTCGCGATCCGCGCGGTGCGAGCCGCCGATGATCCTGCTCTGTGCGCTAACGCCATGGCTGGCATGGCTCGACAGTTGCTGTCACTGGACCACTACGGACTCGGGTGGCGCTATCACTCGAGCGCCGTGCACGCGGCGATCGGTCGCGTGCAGCTCGCGCACTTCGACGCCATCGAAATCGCACGCCGGAATTTGTGGCGTGCCTATGCACGGGAGTTGGCGCGTTTGGGTCGGGTCACGCTGGTCGATATCGATGTGGAGCGCACTGTTCCGTTCAACTGCGTCGTGCGCGTTCTCGCCGTCCGCGACTGTGTGTTCGAGATCCTGCGGGATCGCGGGGTCGGTATGGGAGTGCATTACCCGCCCAACCATTTACAGTCGGCGTTCGCGCGGTGGTCTCGACCGTTGCCGGTCACTGAATCCACGGCGCGGCAGATCATGAGCCTGCCGTTCCACCCCGCAATGACCGAGCAGGGCGTGACGCATGTCGTGTCGATGCTGGGACTGGCACTTACGGAATCGGCACCAGGCCAACACCTTTAGTCCGCTGTGGACAGGAGGAGTTGCGCGAGCTGGTCGGCTGCCTCGGGGCGGCCACGCAGCCGGGCTTTCTCGGCGATGGCCCTCCGGCGTTCGGGTTCAGCGAGCAGCGGATCCACTACCGCGCGAAGGGTTTCCGCTGACACCTCGCCGAGCAGAGCGACTGCCGCGCCAGCCTCATCGAGAGCGCGCGCGTTGTGGGCCTGCTCATTACCCGCAGCGGAGGCCAACGGCACGAGCACCGCGGCCTTACCCAACGCGGTGAGTTCGGCGATCGTGCCCGCGCCGCTGCGGGAGATCACGATATCGGCCAGCGCCAGCACATCCGGCAGTTCCGGTCCCCCGAACTCTGTGACCAGATGTCGGGGCGACAGTTCAGGGGTGAGAGCGGCGGCGTGCTGCTGTAAGTCTGCGATTGCTGAGCTGCCGCATTGGTGAATCACGTTGGCGCGGAGCAACAACCAGGGCAGAATCTCGCGTACGACATTGTTGATCTGCGCTGAACCTTGCGCGCCGCCGGTGACATAAGCCGTCGGCAGGGAGCGATCGAACCCGTGTAGTCCGAGCGCCTCGATTGCGTTGTCGGCCTTGCCTGCCTCGAGGATTTCCGACCGCACCGGGTTGCCGGTGACGACAGCGGTTGTGCGCGCTGAGCGTGGCAGGTGCGGCAAGCTCGATTCGGAGGATACCGCGACGCGGGTCGCGATACGTGCCAGCAGCCGGTTGGCCAGGCCTAAACGGACAGTCTGCTCGTGGATGACCAGCCGTCGACGGCACAACCACGACCCGACCCCCACCGGCACAGCGACATAGCCACCGGTAGCCAGCACCACATCCGGCCGAAATCTCGCCACGGCCGCGCGCGCCTGTGCGACACCAACCGGAACCCGGCACAGGTCAGTGATGTTGGCCTTGTTGACCATCTTCAGTGGGTTGCGGTCCCGCCGGATCTTGCCGGTGGCCACAGCCGTGAACGGGATTCCCTCGGCCTGTGCGACCCGGGATTCGAGGCCACCGTCCTGCCCGATCCACAACACCTCCAACTCCCGGCCCGAGGCGGATAGTTGAGAACGCAGCGCCCGGATTGTGGTGACTGCAGGGAAAACGTGACCACCGGTGCCACCACCGGCGACGATCAAACGGAGAACCCGCTGCGGACCAAACGGGAGGGCGTCTGCCATACCCAGCAGCCTAATGGCAGTCGATCCGACACTGCGTGTTGGCGAATGCCTCCGCCCGACCACCATCGCCCTGGTCGCCCATACTGCCGATTCACCCAGATAGGGGGTCGTTTTGACAGGCAACCGATGACCTCACGATCGGCGTGTCCATCGATACGGGATCATCGACCGTTCGGCCGCGGTGGGAACCGTATCGTAGTAGGGCGTCGCTTCGGCAAGAATCAGGTTGTGGACAAGGACACGCTTGGTGGACTATCGATGAGGTGCGGCGACGAGCGCAGGACAGCACCGTGGAGTTGTTGGATCCCAGCACCCCGGTATTCCTGGCGCCACTCGAACCTAGCCAAGGAGTGTCCTTGGAGGTCGATCTGATCATCGGCTTCACCGGTCTGTGTCTGGCGCGGTGCGTCGACGACGGCGAGTGGTACATGGGCCATCGGGGCGGACCAGGGGAGCCGATCTTCTGCTGGTCCAGCTACGGCACGGATCTCGGCACCGCGCTTGACGGCCTGTAGTGCAACTCCCAAGCACCAACCGGACCGCGTCAGCCTAGTTGGCAGGCAGAAGAAGTCCCTCGCTTGCGACAGAACGATGGCAATACGTCAGATCAACTGGCAACGGACATCAGCGAGGCCGAACTGCATGTCGTGGTGGTGTACTCCGCGTGCTGTCGGGTCGCGCCGTTCGCCAATCCTGACGCCGGTTGTTCGCGAGTTTCGACGGCACGTATTTGGTGGTGATGGCGAATGATGTCCTCTGTCAGTGAATTTGGACTTTGCCATCGAAGTTGGCCCATCGCGGAGTCTCTGCCGTTACGGTTGGCCCGTTCTGCTCGAGTTCCGTTGATGGGAGCGCGATTTGGTTTCGGTTCCGGTGGATTCCTGGCTCGACGATGGTGCACAAGCCGCGACCTAATCGGAACATCCTGCATCGACCACGCCACCAGATCGGTCACTGGCTGGTCCGCGAGATCTTCCGCGCCCGGACAGCGCGATCTCAATACGTTGATCCGATAGGTCCGGACATGATTGAACTGTCCGGGCTGTTCAGCCCTGACTACCCGCCTTTTGAGGCGCTTCCCGGCGACGACTTGGTCCGGTCGGTCGAGGCCGAACTGGGTCTGCGGCTCCCACCCGCCTACATCGCACTGGCCCGAACGCACAATGGCGGTTATCTGACACGTTCGGTTCATCCCGCCGACAACCCGACGACCTGGGCGGCCGACCACGTTGCAGTGACTTCACTGGCCGCCATCGGCCGCACGGCCGACTTCAGTTTGTGTGGGGAAACCGGAAGTCGATTCTGGCTTCAGGAGTGGGGATATCCCGATATCGGGATCTACTTCGCGGATTGCCCGTCGGCCGGTCACGACATGATCGCCCTCGACTACCGCAGCAGCGGAGAGCCAAGCGTGGTCCATGTCGATTCCGAAGTCGGATATCGAATCACCAAGCTCGCACCCGACTTCGCGACGTTTGTCAACGGCCTCGTCCGCGAAGCGGAGTTTAACGGCCAGTGATCGGCTACTTGACCACCGCTAACTTGGGCCAACTTCAGTGGCGGAAGCCAAATTCGCTCTGCCACTCCCATTGGCCCACCCCAGGCCCAGCTGCGCTGGCATAGGAAGGAAATTTCGACAGCAGTGTTTTGTGTGGGTCAGTGGCGGGTGTAGAGCAGGGTGCGCGGGCCGGGCTGGTAGCCGATGGCTTGGTAAAGGCGCGCTGGAACCGGGTATGCCTGATCACCACGGGGCAGGATCACCGCGTGGGTTGCCCCGAGGGACCGGAATGCGTGCAGCAGGGCGATATTGACTGCTTTGGCCAAGCCCTTGCCGCGGAACGCGGGGGCGCAGGAGACCGGTTCGACCAAACCCACCCGGTTGAGATCGTCGTACCAGCCCAATGCCGAAGCCACCCACCCGCCGTCGGGCGCGACGACGACAAGGTCCGTCGGTGCCCTGTAGGGGTAGGTGGCCATGACATTTCGGTAGCTGTCAGCGGTGACGCGGGAACCGAAGTCGGACCATCCCGCGCGGTGGGCGGCGGCACGCCGCCCGGCATCGTCCTCGGCGACGGGGGTGATCACGAACCCGTCCGGCAGCAGCGACAGTGCCGGCAGCTCGGACAGGTCACGGGTGTGCCGTCGGAAGAACGGTCCGGTGTCCTGCACCGTGTAACCACGTTCGGATAATGCCGCGCGTTCGTGACGGTCGGTCTCCATTACCAAGCAAGACAGTGTGGGGCCCGGGGCCACCGTTTCGAACCAGCCCAACAGTTGCGGCAACAGGCTGGTCGCTGCGGGGTCGACGAGGAGTTCCAAATGACCGGGCAGTTCCACCCACGCCCAGGCCAGCACCACGCCGTTTTCCTGCCAGAGCGCCACGCGAAACGCTGACTCCGCGTCGGGGATCGAGTGCCAGTCCCACGCGATGTCTCCGATGTGGAACCGACGCTCGGGTGACCAGGCACGCTGCGCCAACGATTGCAGGCGAACGAGATACTCAGGCTCTTCGCAATCGCGTCGCGTGGCCATGATGTCCCTTTGCTCGTGCCGGTTTGGTTCATCCTCGAACCAATTTCGATACACGGCAACCCATTTCAGCCGCGGCTGGAGGAAGTGAATGGGAGGTTCGCAGAAGCTGCCTGAACAGCCGGGGGTGAGGCGGAATCTCCATCCATTCAATCTGCAGGCCGGGCCAGAACGGCAAATCCCACACCGCATACCGAGCCTCGCGGTCGCCGTGGTGTTCGCTCCGCTCTGAAGCCGGTGCACCCCAAGCTGTTACGTACTCAGCGATCGACCTGAAGTCGTTCGTCGCATCAGCGAACCACCACCGCTTCTCGGCGACCGCAGCGTCGGCGCGGGTCGCACCGACCCGATCGAGCAGATTCGCGGCCTGAGCAGGAGCGCTCTTGCACATCGCGTGAAGCATCGACAATTGGAAGTCATACAGCGTTGGCGCTCGTGGCGTCGGTGTCGAAGTGTTGTCGGGCACCGGGACAACAATGCTCCCAATGTTGCCGTCCCGCTGATCGGAGACTAAGCCGCCGAGGCTGGCGCAACCAGCACACCGAACCCAAACGCCACTTCGCCGTCAAGTCCGAATCCGGCCCAACCGATTTCCTGCCCTGCGTTGCTTAGTCAGTTCTAGCCCCAGTCCGGTGGTTCCAATTCGGCGTGTGGGTGGAATGTGGCCGCGGTGGGCGCAGAGTGCCGATTGTCGGCAAGGCGTGTGGGCGGCTCGGCCGGTTGAGCCAAATGGGTCAGGATGGCCAGTGCTGATGCCGACGGGGAATCGAGGGGGGCTGTGCAGGTGACGAGGGTCTGGTCGGGGTGTTCGACCGACCTCAGTGTTTGTTGGGTGATAGTGAGGTCCCCGATCAGCGGGTGGTGCAGCCGGTAGTGGGCGGTCGCGCATGCCTGGACCCTGTGGTCGTTCCAGAGGGTGCCGAATTCCGGGCTGGCCATGGTGAGGCTGCCGATCAACGACGCCAGTGCTGGGTCCTCGGGGTGGGCGCCTGCGATAAGCCGCAGGTTGCCGACGACTGCGCGGGCCTTGCGCGGCCAATCGGCATAGAGCGCGCGGGTGTCGGGGTCGAGGAACACCATCCGGGTCATATTCGGTCTGCGACCAGGGACCGCCGGGCAGTCGGGGTCGAGATTCGCGGCGAGCAGGGCGTGGCCCAAAGGATTCCAGGCGAGCACATCGCTGCGGCGACCCAGCACGAGCGCAGGCACCCATGGCATGGCGTTGAGCAGCTCGAGCAGGGCCGGGTCAGCGTGCTCGATGGGTGCCGTGCGCGTGAGGCGGCGGCGGCCTGCGGACTCGGCCAGTGCGTGCAGGTGTCGTCGTTCGGTGGCGGTCAACGCGAGTGCGGCGGCGATAGCGTCGAGGACCTCCGGGGAGGCATTGCGGGATTGGCCTTGTTCGAGCCGGGCGTAGTAGGACGGGCTGACCCCTGCCAGCAGGGTCAACTCCTCGCGGCGCAGTCCCGGAACACGGCGGCGCTCGCCGTAGGGCGTGAGCCCCACCTGCTCGGGTCGCACCCTGGCCCGGCACGCCTTGAGGAACGCCCCAAGCTGTCCGGACTGGTCTTCGCGGTCGCTCATCACGTCATTGTCGCTGCCGGATACAGAGTTGTCCTGACCCTGCCGGGGTGTGTGTACACCGTTGACGCACCCGCGCCAGCGGCACCTTCGCAGGGTGTGGTTACCGCCGTCGGGCACTTGAAAACTCGGTGGCACGGCCCACGGGCCGTCCGGCACCCGCTCACGGCGTCGGGAACACGCAGCGAAGGAACCTGATGAATGAGATTGTGCTCGGTGATGTCACCGTGTTGCGGGTCGAGGAAATGCACGGGCCGGTGGGCATGACGCCCGACCAGTTCTTCCCCGGCTCACCCGACCAGCATTGGGACGAGCAGCGGCCGATGCTGGTTCCAGATCACCTGAACCCGGTCGACAACATCGTTCAGGTCGCGATGCAGACCTGGGCGCTGCGCAGCGAAGGCCGGATCATCTTGGTGGACACCGGCATCGGCAACGACAAGACCCGTCCGGCGGTCGAAGCCTGGGACCACCTCGACCTGAGGTATTTGACCAATCTCGCCGCGGCAGGCATCGCGCCCGAGGACGTGAACCTGGTGATCAACACCCACCTACATGTCGATCACGTCGGCTGGAACACCCGCCTCGTGGACGGGCAGTGGGTGCCGACATTCCCCAACGCCACCTACCTGATGCCCCGTGCGGACTACGAGCACTGGAATCCGGCCAACAACCCGAACATCACGGGCGGTGTCAACGAGAACGTGTTCGAGGACAGCATCGCACCGGTCTACGCCGCAGGCCAGGTGCAGCTATGGGAGGCCGAATACGTCGTGGACGCGAATCTCACGTTGCGGGCGGCACCGGGGCATACTCCCGGTTCGAGCGTGCTGGTATTGGCGTCGGGCAGCGACAAAGCACTGTTCGCGGGAGACCTGGTGCATACGCCCCTGCAGATCGCTCACCCCGAACACAACAGCTGCTTCTGCGAGGACCCCGCCGCCGCGAGGGCGACCCGACTTCGGCTGCTGGGTTGGGCGGCCGACCACACCGCGTTGGTGTTGCCCGCGCACTTCAGCGGACACAGCGCCCTCGAAATCGTCCGCGACTCCAGCGCGTTCGCGATCAAGAACTGGGCTCCGCTGCCCGCCTACTGACCGAAGTCGCGCCGCCCTGCACCCGCGTGGGGCGGCGCTGTACCCCTCACACGCTACCCAGATCGAGGCGCTCATGACGGCTTCACAACCCGCCGATTCACAACCCGTAGATGTCGTGCGCGACGTGGAAAGCGGCCGGCTCCGCGGCACTGCGTACCCGACCCACACCGTGTTCTACTCCATCCCCTACGCCGCTGCGCCGGTCGGGATCGGCCGTTTTCAGGCGCCAGCTCCCGTTCGGCCGTGGCTGGGTGTGCGTGCGGCCACCGCGCCGGGGCCGACCGCTCCGCAGCTACCGCGCGGGCGTTTCGGATCACTGGATATCTCGGCGTATTTCGACCCCGGGTGGCGGGTCGGACCCGACTACCTGACTGTCAACATCTGGTCCCCCCGCGATGTGGCCGGCGGCGCTCCGGTGCTGGTGTTCTTGCACGGCGGTGCGTTCGTCGCTGGGTCGTCGCACTCGCCGATGCTCGACGGCTCCCGATTCGCACAGCAGGGCGTCGTGGTTGTCACGGTGAACTACCGCCTGGGCATTGCCGGGTTCCTCGACATCCCCGGCGCCCGCCCGAATCGGGGCCTCGCCGATGTCGTTGCCGCGTTGGCGTGGGTCAACCGCAACGTCACCGCCTTCGGCGGCGACCCCGCCCGGGTGACCCTGGCCGGTCAGTCCGCCGGGGCGATGCTCACCGCCGCCGCGATCGCCGCACCCGAGGCTGCCGGCCTGTTCGCACGTGCCGTGATGCAAAGCGGAAGCGGCAGAGCAGCATTCAGCCGCGAACAGGCCGCGATCGTGCGTGATGCCGCCGCAGCGACGCTCGGGGTAGCAGCGACACTCGACGGATTCGCCGACCTGACAGATCAGCAGCTCATCGATGCCGTGCCGAAGCTCACCGGTCTCGACCTCGGCACCGCGACGGTCCGTGACCCGCTGCAACGGATTACACCGCTGGGTGTGGTCCTCGACGACCAGCCCGTCACCACCGTGGCCCACGCAGCGGGCCAACCTGTCGACCTGCTGATCGGCCACAACACCGACGAAGGAAATCTGTATCTGTTGCCCAACGGCGTCGCGGCGGCGACAACCCTGCAACAGCTGACCGAGGCCGCCGAGTACGCCGACCCCGACCCGGACCGGCTGCTGTCGGCCTACAGGAGGCTGCATCCCACGGCCACACCGGGCAGGCTGCGCTCGATCATCCTGGGGGACGCGGTGTTCGGGGCCGGTAGCCGAGCCATGGCCGACAGTCACTCGGCGGCGGGCAAACGCACCTACGCCTATGCGTTCGGCTGGCGCTCGCCCGCACTTGCCAGGCAACTCGGCGCCACCCACATCGTCGAGCTGCCCTTCGTCTTCGACAACCTGCTGCCCACCTTCCAGAGCGCGGACGGGCTACTCGGCACGCCCGCGCCTGCCCCGCTGGCCGCCCGAGTACATCGTGCCTGGGTCGACTTCGTCACCTTCGGTACACCCGGCTGGCCCGAATACCGCCCCGACCGGCGCACCACGCAGCTCATCAACGACGAATGGGCCGTTGTCGACGACCCGTTCGCCGCCGAACGCGACGCCTGGACCCACACCCACCACACCCGAACAGGAAACACCCTCTGATGTTCTACGAAATTCGGCGATACCAGGTACAACCGGGCCGCCGTGACGAATGGGTCCGATACATGGCCGAAGCGATCATCCCGTTCCAAGTATCGAAGGGAGTCTCGGTCACCGCCACGTTCATCACCGACGACGACCCCGACGGATACGTGTGGATCCGCCGATTCGACGACGAGGCGCAGCGCATCGCGCTCAATGCCGCCGTGTATGACAGCGAACGCTGGACCAGCCAACTCGGCCTACAATGCGAACAGTTCCTCATCCCCGAGCAAGCGACGCTGACCAGGGTGATCCCGGTCAGCGACGCCGGGCTAGCCGGGATTGAAAAGGCGATGGGCCTGGGCTGACACCACCCTCCTGTTTTCCGTCCGGGATCAGGTGTTTCCAGGCGAGTTTCGACACCATCCCGGCTCTCAGGGGCAAGCGGGTTCGGGCTGAAGATTCAGCGTCGGCTGATCCGCCGCAGCAGGGGCGTGGCGGGTGCTGTGATGCCGTGCTCGCGGCGACGTGCGAGATGCGGTAATTGTCGGTGCCGGTCTCGATGATCTTCCCGCCGAAGGTCAGCAGCAGCACCTCGATCACGGCGCGGATGCCGTGCCCCCGCGGCACTCCGCCCAGGGCCGGAACCCGTTGACTGTCCCTCGAAGAACGCTTACGCACTGACATGCCGCTGGGCCCGTGGTCAGCCGTGCGAGATGCGCTGCGGCACAGGACATCCGCTCGTAGCCGAATTTCGTGCGATTGCGACTCCAGGAGGCTGCACACGCTGTGGACGGTTAGGCTGGTCTTGAACTGGGGGATTCAGGTGAGTGACCTTTTGCGGGTACGGCGTGGCACTATGCGCGGTATCGGCCCGGCTATCCGTCCGAGTTTCTCGACGAGATCGTTCGCAGCTTCCAGCTCGACGGCAGCGGGCGGCTGCTCGACTTAGGCTGCGGCACAGGTCAATTGACCGTCCCACTGTCCAAGCATGTCCGTGAGGCAGTCGGTGTGGATCCCGAGCCTCAGATGCTGATCGAGGCTGCTGCGTACGCTGACTCGGTCGGCGTCACGAACGTGACGTGGGTCAAAGGCAGTTCAGCGGAACTTCCGCAGGGCGCGGATCGATTCGACCTGGTCGCTATGGGCCGCTCATTCCATTGGATGAACCGGGAGTATGTGCTGCGCGCCTTGCACGACTTGGTCGAAGACGACGGTGGTTTGGTGATCGCCAACGACAGCTGTCTCGTGCGCCCGGCCACCGGCTGGCAGCAGGTCATCGAGGAGATCCGAAACCGCGGCGCAGCAATGCGCTCGGCCTACCCGGCATTATCGTGCGATCAATTGTGTTGCCCGGGTCCCTTGGTTCAGTCTCCGCACCGGCGCCTATTCGCGCTCGTCCGCCCACAACGGAGCGATCCCCAGCTCCTCCATGATCTCGAGCCTGTCGCCGAAATCTTCTACATCGGGTGTGATCGCCGCGAACCACTTCGAAACGCCGGACTCCCCTTCCACGCGCTCTCTCGGTCGACGACATCCCAAACCGGCGGATCACCCGTCTTAGAGAGCGTTGACCTCGTCGTAGTAGGGGTTCAGGGTGATGTCGCGTGACAGGGTCGTGTGGCCGGCCAGGCGGAGCCGTAACGGAAGAAAAGCTGTTCGGTGCGGCGAGATGTGAAGTGGCCCTAAATGGTTTGCGCCGGATCTTGCGCGCGGGGATGCTCGGCCGAACAGCCGTAGAGAGGAAAAGCGATATGGCCGCATCCAGCAAGCCGTCGGAGTCCGAGCCGGAGGTCCGCACGGCGGCCGGTGTGCTGCGCGGTGGCAGGGAGGCGGGGCTGGCGGTCTTCCGCGGCATCCCGTTCGCCGAGCCGCCGGTCGGCCACCTGCGTTTCGCCGCGCCACGGCCGGTGCGCGGCTGGGATGGGGTGCGACCCGCCGTCGCCTACGGCCCGCCGCCTCCGCAGTCCGCCGTGCTCGCGGTGTCTCAGGGCACCGCCGCCGGCGACGACTGGCTGACGGTCAATGTCTGGACACCAGAACCGGATCCGGCCTCCGAACTCCCGGTGATGGTGTGGTTTCCCGGCGGTGGTTATGCGATGGGCAACGCTGGCCTGCCGGAATACGACGCCGGGCACCTGGCCGCGATCGGAACCGTGGTCGTGACCCTCAACTACCGTCTCGGCATCGAGGGGTTCGCCCAGATCGAGGGCGCCCCTGCCAACCGTGGACTGCTCGACCAGGTCGCGGCCCTGGAGTGGGTGCGGGACAACATTCGGGTGTTCGGCGGCGACCCTGACCGGGTGACGGTCTTCGGACAGTCGGCGGGTGCCGGATCGGTCGCCGCGCTGCTCGCGATGCCGCGCGCCGCCGGGCTCCTCCGCCGGGCGATCGCACAGAGTGTGCCGGGGACCTTCTTCTCTCCCGAGCTGGCCGCCGACCTCACCGCGGCCTTCGCCGCCGAGCTTGGGGTGGCGCCCACGGTGTCGGGGCTGTCGGCGGTGGCCCCGGACCTACTACCCGCCGCTGGCGACGCGGTCTTCGCCAAGATGGACCAGTGGCGGGAGCGGTGGGGGCAGATCACCCACCGGCCGATTCCGTACGCGCCGGTTGTGGACGGTGACGTGCTGCCCACGACCCCCTGGCGGGCGTTGGCCGATGGCACCGCCCGAGACGTCGAGCTTCTCGTCGGGCACACGCGGGACGAGCACCGGTTGTTCAGCCTGATCGACGGTGTGCTCGGCCAGGTCACGCGCGAGCAGACCGAGACCGCGCTGCACGTTCTCGCCGCCGGGCCGGACGGTGCGCGCCGGTATCGGGAGGCGTTCCCGGCCGCTGTCGATGAGGAGCTGTACGAGCTGGTCAACGCCGACTGGTTGTTCCGCATGCCGAGCGTCCGGCTCGCCGACGCGCAGATCGCCGGTGGCGGCCGGGCCCACCTCTACGAGCTGACCTGGACTGCCCCGGGCATGGGCGGCGCTCTCGGCGCCTGCCACGGGCTGGACGTGCCGCTCGTCTTCGGCAACCTGGGCAGTGGGCAGACCGCCATGCTGATCGGCGACCCGCCCTCGCAAGAGGCGGCGGAGCTGTCGGCGCGAATCCGCGGGGCGTGGACGTCATTCGCCGCGCACGGCGACCCGGGCTGGCCCGCGTACGACGCCGATCACCGCCTTGCCCAGATCTTCGACACGGCGTCGACGGTCATCGCCTACCCGGAGGAGGCCTCGCGGCTGCTGTGGCAAGATTTCACCTTCCCGGCGCTGCCGCTGCTCGCGCGGTGAAAGTAGTTGCGCTCGGCCAAGATCGACGTTGGAGTGAAGGTCGCGGCTCCCGCCAGATGGGCTGCTCCAGCTTTGATGGTCGGTCCTGGGCGCTGATGTCGCTTGCACCTCGAGTGCTACCAATTCGCCCGGCAGGCACGTGGAGGGCTCGGCTCCTGGGGAGCAGTGCCTCGATGTGGGTAGCGCCGCTCGGAGCCTGGCGGAAAATGAGCGCTCATGCCACTGGGCGGGCGATCTGAGCAGTGAGATCCACTGCGGCGCAGACCGTCTGATGATGCCTCGGGACGCAAGTTCCCTGGTAACAGACCTGACCTCATGTCACATGGACGTCAAGATCGCACTCCTGCCGTGGCGGCTTCGTGCTGGTCTTGCCGAAACCATCACGCCAGTCGGACACAAGCTGCTCGTGGTGGCCGGAACAGCACAATGGCCCCCGGGGTGAGCCGGAGGCCAAGGGCGGCAAACGGATTCGGTGTCCGCGGCGTGCCGCCAGCAACTTCGGATGGTGGTGACGGCGCGTCGAACCTGGTGCAGGATCCGGCAGGTGAGGTCTCTGCCGACCGCTTTGAGGGCGATCGAGATCAAGGTGGCGGTGAGCGCCTGCTCGTGGTGGCCGGTCAGAGCCCAGTACAGGGCGATCCAGTCCAGGATGGTGGCCAGGGCGTGGAGCGCGCCGCGCAGGACCCCGCCGTGGCGGGTGATGTAGGCCTGGCTCTGTCGGGCGAGGGCGCGGCGCAGTGCGCCGAGTCCGGTGTGGGCCGCGCGGATTGCGCGCCGCAGGATGGTGGTAGCGGGGTGTGTCACGAGGATTCAATTTCATTCCTGCCGCATTCCGGAAGTCCCGAAATGTATTGCAGGACAAGCGCATCAGTGAAAACGCACTGTTCTGAAGGTGATGAACCGGGGCTAGTTATCCCCGCTGATGAGCCCTGCGCGCGCTCGCGGGTGTTCGAGAGGTTCACCGCAGCGCAGACCGCTTCGGCGGAAATGTTCGGAGTACCGGGCGCGGCGGCGCGGCCTCGATCAGAATCGAGCGATGTTCGGGTGGGTGAGCGCCAGTAGGGTGGCGTTGACCGTTGTCGCTGGGGTTGGCGGCGTCGTCGCACTCGTGATCGCATACCGACGTCAACGCGATCTCGAACAGAGCCGGTTCGTGGAACGCTTCGGTGCCGCGGCCGGTCAGTTGGGCGCGACCGATGTCGCAGTCCGTATCGCCGGGGTATACGCGATGGCTGGCGTCGCCGACGAAGCCGACGATGTACGTCGCCAACAGTGCATTGACGTGCTATGCGGTTACCTGCGCCTGCCGTATGACGCCGAGCACGGCGGCAGCGGAAGGACCAAGGTCGTAATCAAGGTGCCCCGCGTCGACCACGGGCAAGATTGCGGCGAGATCGAAGAACACATCGAGTACCGTCAGAACGACCGTGAAGTCCGTAAGACCATCGTCCGCGTCATCGCTGACCATCTACAGCCAGAAGCCGAACATAGCTGGTCGGCAAGCAATTTCGACTTCCGCACCGCTTACCTCGAAGACGCCGACTTCAGCGGTGTGAACTTCTCCGGCACCGCTCGGTTCGACGGCTCGACGTTCGACAGCGACGCCAGATTCGACGGTGCGACGTTCGGTGGCGACGCCAGATTCGGAAAGGCCAACTTCGGCGGCGACGCCAGATTCGGAAAGGCCGAATTCAGAGGCACCGCCTGGTTCGGTAAGGCTGCGTTCGGCGGCGACGCCGGGTTTAGCGCGGTGATATTCGGGGGCGACGCCGATTTCGGCCAGGCCACGCTCGGAGGCGACGCCCGGTTCGGTGGGGCGGAGTTCAGCGGTGACGCCTGGTTCGGCAGGGCCACGTTCGGTGGCACCGCCTGGTTCGACGAGTCGACGTTCGGCGGCGAAGCTGGGTTCGGCCAGGCCATATTTGGTGGCACTGCTTGGTTCGGTGGGGCGGCGTTCGGCGGCTACGCACGGTTCGGCGAGGCGGCGTTCGGCGGCTACGCACGGTTCGACAGCGCGACGTTCGGCAGCGACGCCGGGTTTGACAATGTTGCATTCGAGGGCCGGACCAGTTTCGTGGCCACCGACTTCGGGTCAGAGCGAATCACATTCACCGAGCCTCGGCAGTGGGGCCCGCCTTCACCGGAATTCGATTGGGGTGAAGACGGAGTTGGGAAGCCGGTGAATGTCGAACCGCAGGATTGGCCACCAGCCCTAGCTGCATCGTGAAGGCGACAGCCATGAGCATCCCGCTACGAACTCGCGATACCTCTATAGCTGTCAAGCTGCGTGGGTGTGGTGGCTGGATTCGGTTGGCCCAGTGCGTCGTTCGTCCCGAGTCATCGTTCGCCAGCACCGGCACCGCACCGGTCGAGATCGCCAGTGCCGACGATTTCCTCAACCACTACAACCACGAACGCCCGTATGTCGGAATCGGCCACCAACCCATCGATCACCCAGGTTCCGCTGCAAACCTATCGCCTGACCGGTACCGGGATCGCAGTCCCTCCCGCCACACCCCTCGGGCCGCAACAACTCGCCTTCGAAATCACCGTCGTGGAACCGACGTCCTGACAGAGCACAGCTAGTTTTCGTCGGGCGTGTGCTCGGAATCGGCGTCGAGGGGGTTCGCGGCCATCCTGGTGGCGAGGCCGGACTGCATTGCTCGTGCGGCGGAGCTGCCGGTCTTCCGGTCGGCCTGAGCCTGGAAGCAGGCAAGGAACTCGTCGGCGAGCCCGAGCCGGGGGTACTGCTGGAGTACTTCAGCACGGAAGGCGGGGCTGAAGTCGTCGATGTTCTTCCCCACGATGTCCAATGTCGCCGCCCGCCACAGCAAGTGAGCTTCAGGATCATCGGCCATGTCCACGTCAGGCCACATATGCTTGACGATGACTTCGCCGAGGCGTTCGCGGCGCTCGCTCGGCCAACCGGCGCCGGCGGCGAACACCCGGGCGACATGGCCGCCGGCCTCTTCGAAGGAGACGGTGTGGCTGTCGAACTCCGGCACCAGGCTGATGTCGTGGAACATCGCAGCCGCGAACAGCAGTTCGGCGTCGTGTCGGATGTGCTGCTGCCTGCCGTAGGCAGCCGCCCAGACGTAGACGCGGCGCGAGTGGTTCAGCAAGGCGGCGGAATGATAAGCGGAGGCGACTTTCAAGGCAGCCGATGAGGCGGCCGTGTCAGGAATCACGAGGTCGTCCGAAGCGACCATGATTCGACAGTACGCCGTGGAAGGCCCGTGCCGCTGGTCCGTTCCGACGCCACGATCGTGGGCCATTCACTGCTGAAGGCGGCACATCGACTACACCTCCAAGTGGCCCACCGACGGCGGGCCCGAGTGCGTACCGTCAGCCCAACCAGTGCATCGACTACCGGAAGGACCTTCATGCGAGCCATCACAGTCCGGGACCGCGAAGCTGGCCTCGGCGGATTGACCCTGACCGATCTGCCCTACCCGCACGCCGCGGAGAACGACGTCATCGTGCAAGTCCACGCCGCCGGCTTCACCCGCGGCGAGCTGGACTGGCCAGGGACGTGGACCGACCGCGCGGGCCGCGACCGCACCCCAAGCGTCCCCGGCCACGAACTATCAGGTGTAATCGTCGATCTCGGCTACGGCACCACTGGTCTCACGGTGGGGCAGCACGTCTTCGGACTGACCGACTGGGCCCGCAACGGTTCGCTCGCGGAGTACACCGCCGTGGAAGCCCGCAACCTGGCCCCGCTCCCCGCCGACGTCGACCACGTCGCCGCAGCCGCTCTACCGATATCCGGTCTGACGGCTTGGCAGGCCCTGTTCGACCACGCTCACCTGAAAACTGGCCAAACCGTCCTCATCCACGGAGTCGGTGGTGCCGTTGGCTCCGTCGCCGCACAACTGGCCCGCGAGGCAGGAGGCCGCATCATCGGCACTGGCCGAGCCTCCGACCGGGACGCGGCTCGCGACCTCGGCGTCCACAAGTTCGTCGACCTGGACGGCGAACTCCTGGAGGACGTCGGCGAGGTCGACGTAGTACTCGATGTGATCGGCGGCGACATCCGCGACCGCTCCACCAGGCTATTACGCCCCGGCGGCACCCTCGTCACCATCGCCGGTCCACCCACCATCCACCCCCACGATGGCCGAGCCATCTTCTTCGTCGTTGAACCCAACGGCGAGCAACTTGCCCATTTGGCGTCCCGCCTCCACGATGGCCGGCTTATCCCCCTCGTCAACACCGTCCGCCCCCTAGCCGACGCCCCCGCTGCCTTCAGCCCTGACGGACACACCCGCGGCAGAACGATCATCAAGGTGACCACGGACTGACGCTCGCCGGTCCCGCTCGACGGGACACGGGTACAGCTACGAGCACACCGAACTCGGCAGCCTGATCCAAGTCGACATCAAGAAACTCGGCGGGATCCCAACTGGCGGCGGCTGGTGGGCACACGGCCGCGGCATCACGAAAGCCCTGGCCTCCAAGCGAACCGGACCCGGCACCAGCCGCGTTGGCCACACCTACCTACACGCCGCGCTCGACGACTATTCACGACTGGCCTACACGAAGTCCTCGACGACGAGAAGGCCGTCACTGGCGCGGACTGGTGGCTACCCGCAGCAGGATTCTTCGCCCGCGACGTCGCAGATCAGCAAAGCTGCACGCGGACAAGGCATATGGTGTCGCCGAACTGCACCTGTGGGTCCGCCGACGCGGATGGCCGTGCGCATCGCCGGCAAGGGCATCCACTTCTGCGCCTTCCTGACACCGGCCGCCACACGGCATGTGTTTTGTGTCAAGATCTCGGCAGGATCTTGCCCCTGAGAATGCTTGCGCTCTTCCACGCGATGCGCGCGGAATCCGCCTACGGTGGCGACGGGAGTGAGGCTGTCAGCCGGTCGCGGAGTGTGGGCCAGTCCAGGTGGGCCTGTTCGGCTCCGGGTACCGCCAGGAGTGCGGTGCCGCGCAGTGTGGCGAGAGTGGTGAGCAACCATTCGTGGAAGCCGTCTCGCGCCGCAACTTCAGGAACAAGCTCACCAGCCAGATCGCTGACGGCGGTAGTCGCGAGGTTCGCCATCATGGCCGCAACGTCGGCGACATCCACATCGTTGTGGGCGACGGCGTACAGCTCGAGCAGCGCACGGCTTATCGGCAGGTTGTGGACCTCCCACAGCAAGTCGAGCAGTGCCTCGAACCGCCCGGCGCCCGGCGGCAACGGGCCGACCTCGGCCTGTACATCGGCCACGTAGCGCTCGACGATGCGCTCGAGAGCGGCCTTCACCAACGCGGCCTTCGTCGGGTAGTAGTGCTGCATCGCGCCCTGGCTGACGCCGGCACGAGCGGCTACCGCTGCAGCGCTCAACGCGACGAACCCCTGCTCGACAAGCATCGATACCGTCGCCCTGAGCAGCCGATCCTGGGTCTCTGCTCGTCGTTCGGCTTGGCTTCGCCGTGGCTTCGTCTGGACTCTGGTCACAATCCGAAGGCTAGTTCACCACTTGCAAGTTACCAACTTATATCTTACCGTTTGCGCATGCCGTACCCATCGAGCAATGCGCGAGGACTAGCGAAGCGCGCGCTCCCATCCCTGGCTTCCCTGGTCGTCCTCGGCGCCATGCTCGCCGAGTCAGCGCTGCGGGATTTCCTGCTGGTGAACCTCGGAGTCCAGTTCGTCATCTTTGTGGGCGCTGCCTGCATCCCGGGGTGGCGCACTCTCCGGATGTCCTATGTCGACATCGCGTGGCCCTGGGGACTTTTTGCCCTGGGCGTCCTGACGCTCGCGATGAGTGACAGATCTCTGCTCGCCATCGCTGTGGCCGTCGTCTTTCTGGTGATGGGCGGACGCATGGGTATCGCTGCGCTCGTCCTTTGGCGCCACGGCGAACTCGACCATGAGCTGCCGCGCTACCGGTTCCAGCGAAAGCGGTGGGCAAAGGCCACCCTGGGCAGCGAGCGGCTCGACCTCGTAGCCGAGATCCTGGTCCAGGCAATCTCGAACGTCACCGTCATGGCCGTACCGGCAGCGCTGGTGATCGCGATCGACGGTGCCGGAATGAGCGCGGTCGCAGCGGCAGGCATCATCGTGTGGGCGGTGTCGTGGGTGCTGGAGTCGGTCGCCGACTTTCAGAAGATCCGTTTCGTCCGGTCGATGTCGACGACGAATAGGCGGGGGCATTGCGATGTCGGACTCTGGAACTACAGCCGACACCCCAACTACTTCTTCCAGTGGATGCAGTGGAACGCGATCATCGTCCTGTGCTTGCCGGTGCTGCGCCGAGCATTCGACGAATTCGCACCCGTCGCGGCGATCGGCGCCGGCCTCGGACTGTTCGCGCTGTCGGCGATCATGTACTGGTGTCTCGTGTTCTACACCGGCGCTGTCCCGGCCGAGTACTACAGCGCGCAGAAGAGGCCGGGCTACCGCGACTACCAGGCACGGACCAACCGATTCATGCCCGGGTTCAGTCGCCACAAGCCATCCGCCAGCCACACCGTGAGCTGAGGCGCCAACTTTCGGCTCGGCAGTGGCGTGACTCGGCGCCCAGATCTGTTTCGGTCCTGGCTCGTGCAAGTCGGTGCGCGCACTACGGTGCCTGGAAGCCGCCGATCTTCTGCTCGAGCAGTTCGGCCAGCCGCAGCGGGGTGCGGTCCTCGAACATAGGACCGATGAGCTGCACTCCCACCGGCAGCCCCTCGGGGGACCGGCCAGCGGGTATGGCGGTGGCCGGCAAGCCGGGCATGGTGGCCATACCGGCCCAGACGAGCTGGTCGAAGTACGGGTACTCGACGCCGTCGATGTCGATGTGCCGGTTCTCCAGACCTCCGTTGTGGTCGTGCGGGAAGGCGGGAGTGGGCGTGATGGGGCAGATCACGGCATCGAACTCGGCGAAGAGCTGTCGCCAGCCGTGGCGGTGGAGTTCGCGACGGTTGTTGGCCTCGACCCAGTCGCGGTGGCTGAGGACCATGCCGCGCAGCCGGGCCGCATCGAGACTCCGGTCGTCCGCGCTCAGGGCGGCGGCGTGGGTTTGCAGCTGTTCGTACACGTCGACGGAAAGACTTGCGGCGGCGTTCGACAGCATCAGCAGCATGTAGAGCGTCGCCGCTTCGGTCGGATCGGGCAGCAGCGGACTGTGCCGTTCGACGCGGGCGCCCTCGTCGACGAGCGCCTCGGCGACCCGGTTCACACCCGCCCGCACCGCCGATCCGGTCGGAATGAGCGGATGGTCCTCGATGATCAGGACACGGAAGTCGGCCAGCCGCTCGTGGCGTGCGGGCGGCAGTGCGACGTCGTAGGCGACGCCGCGGGTCAGCGGGTCCGGTCCGGCCATGACGTCGAGCAGGAGGGTCAGGTCGCGGGCGGTGCGCGCCATCGGGCCGACGACGGCGAGGTCGAGGTCGGTCGGCAGTGCCGGGGCGGGCGGCGCGACCATGCCGCGGGTCGGCGCCAGCCCGAGTGTCGGCTTGTGTGCGTAGATGCCGCAGAAATGTGCGGGGGTGCGCAGCGAACCGGCGAGGTCGGAGCCGATGGACAGCGCGCCGAATCCGCACGCCAGGGCCGCCGCCGAACCGCCGGACGACCCGCCTGACGTGCGGCCGTGATCCCACGGATTGTTGGTGGTGCCGTAGATCTCGTTGAAGCTCTGGATATCTCGCAGCATCAACGGCACATTGGTCTTACCCAGCAGCACCGCGCCGGCCGCCTTCAACCGCGACACCTGTATCGCGTCCTCGGCCGGGACATAGTTCGCGTGCTGCGGCATGCCCCAGGTCGTGGGCAGCCCGGCGATGTTGTAGGACTCTTTGACCGTCACCGGAATACCCAGCAGTGGCCGGTCCTCGCCGCGGCCGCGCGCCTGATCGGCATCGTGCGCGGTGGCCCGCGCATTATCGAAGTTAGGCTCACAGATCGCGTTGATCGCCTTATCGTCGCGCTCGATACGGGCGATCGCCTCGTCGGTCAGTTCCACCGATGTCACCTCACCGGCCCGCAACGCCGCCAACAATTCTTCTGCCGACTTAAGGTTCCATTCCATGAATCCGACGTTATTGGCCTGCCGCAGAGGACATAAAATGCTGGTTCGCGCAACGGGAAGGCCGAACGGGCCGCCTTCACCGGCAATGTCACGCACTCGATCCGTCATCAGAGGTGGCCCGCCCCAGGTCATGGTGTTGGCAGTGGGCTAATGCCATTGGCACAGGCCATGAAATGCCGTTTCGCACAATGGGATAGATATCTCAGTACTCGTCATGTTCCTCTCGGGGCTCAAAGATAGTTGATTCGGTCGATGCTCGGCGGCAGGTACCGATTGGCAGACGGTGGCCCGTATCCGAATAGCTGAATGGCGAAAGGTGTGGTGTCGTCGTCGCGGGGTAGGCAATCGATCGAGAGCCGGCATCTCACCGTCACCTGTCATCGCGGTGACGGTGCCGGGTAAGTGCTTCATGCTCGAAGGAGATTCTCGCCGAAGCAAAGGAGCTGATATGTCCACCATCCATTTCACGGAGACGACGACCTCGACGCCCGAGCAGTTCGTTTCGGCGCTGACCGACTTCGGGCCGGGGCGCTCGAAGGTGTTCGGCAACAGCACCGATGAATATCTCGAGGTCCACGCCCAGGGCCGTACCGAGGCCGATGTCACCGAGGGCTCGCGCGGTATCTGGGAACGCCTGCACTACGACTGGTCGGATCCCGATCACGTCGTGATGACGACCACCGATTCCAATGTGTGGGGCGGCCACTCGGGGCATACGTACAGCTTTGCTCGTCGGCCCGACGGGAAGACCGATATGGATGTTGTGGTGGTGCGTGAGGGCAAGAACCTCAGGGGCCGGGTGCTCGGCGTGGTGGTCGGGACGGTTGGCAAGCGGGTGTTGAGGCAGGCGCTGGAAAAGAGCGTCAAGGCCGTCGAGGCTCGCAACCGCGGCACCGGAACCGCGCAACGCCCGTGACCTCGTAGTGCGTAAAGGGGGTCAGAGGTGACCGCTGTTCATCACCGTTTCGCGACGGTGCAAGGCCAGAGGCTGTTCTATCGGGAGGCCGGCCCCGCCGACGCCCCGGCGATCGTGCTGCTGCACGGCTTCCCGACCAGCTCCTTCATGTTCCGCAACCTTATCCCCGCGCTGGCTGACCAGTACCGTGTGATCGCACCCGATCACCTCGGGTTCGGACTGTCCGCCGCTCCCTCCATCGACGAGTTCGACTACACCTTCGACGCCTTGGCCGGGTTGACCGCCGGGCTGCTCGAACAGCTGCATGTGACGCGCTACGCGATCTACGTGCAGGACTACGGCGCGCCGATCGGTTGGCGCCTTGCGTTGGCTGACCCGCAGGCCATCACCGCGATCATTACGCAGAACGGCAACGGCTACGACGCCGGCTTCGTGGATAGCTTCTGGAGCACCGTCTGGGATTACCAGCGCGCGCAGACGCCGGAGACCGAGGCCAATATCCGCACCGCGCTGACCCTGGAGACCACGAGGTGGCAGTACCTTACCGGCGTCGCCGACCAGAGCCTGGTCAGCCCGGATACCTGGCAGCACGACTTCGCGTTGCTGTCGCGGCCGGGCAACGACGCCATTCAGCTTGCGCTGTTCCGCGACTATGCGACCAACCCGCCGATGTATCCGGCGCTGCACGAGTATCTGCGCCGCTGCCACCCGCCGCTGCTGGCCGTGTGGGGCAAAGGAGACGAGATCTTCGGCCCGGAAGGCGCCCGCGCGTTCGCCGCGGATGTACCGGACGCTGAAATCCACCTGCTCGGCGGCGGGCACTTTCTACTCGAGAGTGCCGGCGACGATGTCGCCGAACTGATCCGCGACTTCATGAGCCGCGTAACCGCCACTCACTGACCTATGCCGACAGAAGACACCTGAGCCCGATAACGCGCGAATTCGCCTCAGCGAGCACATCGTCACCTCGACCGCGGAAGGAGAAAGGCAATGGGTTTGGCATGGCAGCAAGGACCGTTGTCGACCAGGTCGGTAGGGCAGTTCCTGGTGGCCGAGCCGCTGCCGGAACGGCTGTTGTTCGCCGAACCGCTCCGCAGACGGATGCGTGTGCAATTCGACGGGCAGTGGATCGCCGATAGCGAGGACGTCGTCCTGCTGCACGAGCCGGGCCGCTACCCGGTCGCGTTCTTCCCGCGCGCCGATATTCGCGAGGGTGTCCTGGCGCCGGAGACGCACACGACGACACATCGCGACCTGGGAACGACGACGTGGTTCAGCGTGCACACCGCGGACAATCAGGCACAGCGAGCCGCCTGGCAGTACACCGACCTCCCGGCCTACGCCACCGTGCTGCGAGACCGCGTCGCCTTCGCTTGGCGGTTGATGGACGCCTTCTACGAAGAAGACGACCGCATCGTCGGCCACGCGGCCGACCTTTACCACCGCATCGACATGCGCCGGACCTCACGGCACCTGGTCGTCCGCGACGGTGATCGGGTCGTCGCCGAGACCCGACGGCCGGTCGCGCTCTACGAATCGGGCTTCGCGCCCCGCTGGTACGTCCCCCGCGACGATATCGACGACTCTGCCCTGACCCCGGTGCAGGGCCAGACGTTTTGCCCCTACAAGGGCCTGGCCAGCTACTACGACATCGGGGAGCACAAGCGTGCCGCATGGTCGTACCTGGAGGCATGGCCCGAGGTTGCCGCGGTGTCCGGGTGGGTATCGTTCGAACCCGACATCGTCGATGTGTACCTCGACGGTAGGAAGCTCGTCCTCGAACCGGGCCAAGTCGTCATACCGCATGGCATCGACCGAGGTCTCGACCCCGACGAGCTGCGCCAGCGGAGTCGGGTCCAGCCTCGGTAGCCTTGTCACGGCTGCCCGCCCCGGTCGCGCCGTCGCTTCGCTCTGGCGGTCTCGCCCGATATGGGCAGCCAGTAGAACGGAATGAATGCCGCGATCACGGCCAAGCCGAGAACTGGAAGCAGGACACCCAGCAGGATTCCGCTGGCGATCCAGGCGAGGGCGAGCCGGAATCGCCACGCGATGGCTCGCGCGCCAGCGGGACCAATCGTCGCGGCGAGGAGTCGGCGATTTCGACGTGCGTACTCCCAAATGATATTGAACAGAATGGCTGCCAATTCGAAGGTGAGGCCGTGGAACACGACCGCCGTGCGCTGACCGTGCCCATCGTGGAAGGCGTGGGCCAAAACGGAGGCGGCGAATGGCAAGAACGCAATGTCCATCAAGAGCACGGTGTTCAGAAACAGCACCACCCGGTCGACACGACGGATGTGGTCGAACATGACGTGATGATTGACCCATATCTGCCCGATCAACATGAATGTGATGACGTAGGCCAGATAGGACGGCCAGAGGGTGGCGAGGCCGTGGAGCAGGTTCTGGGTATCTTCCGGTACCCGGATCTCCAGGACCAGCAGAGTGACGGCGATGGCAATGACGGCATCGCTGAACGCCACGACTCGCGCGGGATCGCGCTCGGCGCCGAAGGCTGTCGAGCTCGTCTGCTCGCCGACGGGTTCTGCCATTGCCCCAGTGTGCGGTACTGAACGCCGCCGGAAGGGTACGGTCGACAACATCGCCGATGCCGCGCTGTGGCAGGAGGGAGGCGAGCGGGATGCCACAGCTGTTATCACTCAACATCGGGCTACCGAAGGACGTGCCGTGGCATGGCCGGACCGTCCACACCGGCATCTTCAAATACCCCGTCGCTGGGCCGCTGATGGTCCGCAAGCTCAACATCGACGGGGACGGCCAAGGCGATCTCGTAGGTCACGGCGGCGAAATACGCGCCGTACTCGTCTACCAACGTCAGTCCTACGACTTCTGGCGGCATTACCTCGGACGTGACGACCTCGAATACGGCCGGTTCGGTGAGAACTTCACCGTCGACGGCCTACCGGACGACGAAGTCAACATCGGCGACCGCTATCGCATCGGTGACGCCGAATTCGAGGTCACCCAACCTCGCGTCACCTGTTTCCGGGTCGGTATGCGCTTGGGCGAACCCGAGATGCCCGCGCTGCTCGTCGCGCATCACCGGCCCGGCTTCTATTTCCGGGTCATCACCGAAGGCCACGTCCGAGCCGGTGACGAGATCGTGCGTACCCGCCTGGGTCGGCACCGAATGAGTGTCGCCACGATCGACGCGCTGCTCTACCTGCCCGATCGCGACATCGACCAACTCCGCAAAGCGGTCGACATCCCCGCACTCAGCCAGGGCTGGCAGGCATCGTTTCACGACCTGCTCGACGCGGCGACCAGATCACCCGCCACCACACCACTGCCTGGTACCGAACCCGTCGGTTGGCCCGGCTTCCGGCCACTGCGTGTCTCCCGCGTGGTACCTGAGAACGCAGCCGTGACATCGATCTACCTGGAGACCGAGGATCACCGCCCGCTGCCCCGGCCGCAACCCGGCCAGTACCTCACCCTTCGTCTGCCCGACGCAGCCCAACCTGCACCGGTACGCAATTACTCGCTGTCTGCGGCTCCATCCGACCGTGAGTACCGAATCAGCGTCAAACGTGAGGCGCACGGCGTTGTGAGTACCTACCTTCACACGCGCCTCCGGGCCGGCGCAGTGCTCGAAATCGCCTCCCCACGAGGCGACTTCGTCCTGCCGGAGGGCAACGACACCAGCCCCGTGATCCTGCTGTCCGCCGGAATCGGAGTGACCCCGGTCCTGGCGATGCTGCACACACTCGCCGCTGCCCGCAGCACGCGCGATATCTGGTGGGTGCACGCTGCGCGCTCAGCTGCCGAGCACACCTTCGCCGACGAGGCCCATCAACTTCTGGGCTCTCTCATCCACGGCCATGAGCATGTTTTCTATACCCGCGAAAGCTCTGCGGCGAACCTGGCCCCGACGGTCACATCAGGTCGCCTCGACTACGACGCCTTGGCCGCGCTTCACCTGCCCACGGCCGCGACCGTTTACCTGTGCGGCCCCGATGCGTTCATGACTGCCATGCGCGAGGCGCTCACGAAACTCGGCCTGGATGCCACCAGCATCCGCACCGAGTTGTTCGGGTCACGGCCGGCGATCAATCCCGGCCTCACCGGTGTCACTCGCGAAGCCCCGCATCGACCGCCCGGGCCCCTGGGCACCGGGCCTCGAATCGCCTTTACCCGAAGCGGACTCACGGTGCCATGGAGCGACGACTATGGCACTGTCCTCGAATTCGCCGAAGCCTGCGACATACCCACCCAATGGTCCTGCCGCACCGGCGTCTGCCACACCTGCCAGACGCCGATTCTCGCCGGTACGGTCCGATACGAACCCCGGCCGCTGGAACCCCCAGCACTGGGCACCGTGCTCGTCTGCTGCTCACAACCAGAGACGGACCTCATCCTGGATCTCTAGTGGGGAGTGTCCGATCAGGTTTCCGGATCACCGGGCCAGCCCACGGTCACCGGAACATACCGGCGTCCTCGTTTCACGGCGCGGCCCCGGCGCTGAGCGTCGGATTCATCAGTGGACACTAGGCCGCTGCGAGGTCAGCGGCTCGCGATGGGGGTGTCGAGTCGATCTGCGCCGCACTGTCCGAGCTCGGCGTCGAAATCGCCCCGCCAACGTATTACCAATACCGCCAACGTGTTCCGAACCCGCGCGAGGAACGACACGAGAGACTCGAGTTCGAAATCCGCCGGGCGCATGCGGACAACTTCGGCGTCTACGAGGCAGACGACTGATCGGCATTGGCACCGAGCAGGTAGGGCCCTCGAAACTTTCGGTGGCTGCCGGCGATCCTTTTCGACCGTGATGGGGGCGGGAGTGGTGATCTCCCGCCCCAACGCGGTACGGCTGGTCCGACGACTTTCGGCCGCCGGTAGGTTTGCAGGTCACGGCCGATCGGCAGCCGAAAACCTTTCGCGCAAAGCGATTTTCTTGAACTTTCCAGTGGCCGTCCGGGGAATCGCGGGAATGAACTCGAATCGTTCGGGCAGCTGCCAGCGGGCGAATTCTGCCGCCAGATGTTCGCGCAACTGGTCTGGACCCGTCGTCGCACCGTCGCGCAGGGCGACGACCGCCAACGGGCGCTCGCCCCACCGCGAGTCGGGAATGGCGATCACCGCCGCCTCCGCCACCGCCGGGTGCGCCATCAGGTGATTCTCCAGGTCCACTGAGGAGATCCACTCGCCACCGGATTTCACCAGGTCCTTGGCCCGGTCGCAGATCCAGATGCAGCCACGGTGGTCTATGCGGACGATGTCCCCGGTACGGAACCAGCCATCTGGTGTGAAACTGTCCGTTCCCTTGCCGTTGTGATATTCGGCGGCCACCCACGGTCCGCGTACTTCCAGTTCACCCATGGCGCGGTCGTCCCACTCGATGAACTCACCGGTATCGCTACGTGCGCGAATGTCGAAGAACGGCATAGCGACTCCCTGCCGGGCCCGGAACTTGTATTGCTCATCCGTGCTGCTCTCCTGGAGGTCTGCGGGCAGACGGCTGACGGCGCCCAGCGGCGCGGTCTCGGTCATTCCCCACGCCTGGACGACCGTGAGGCCGTGGCGGTCGTATCCCTCGAGCATGCTGCGCGGCACCGCGGCACCGCCGACGATCAGCCGGTCCAGGCGGCTGAGGTCCCAGCGTTGCGGTTCGGCGTCGAGCGCGTCGAGCATCGCCATCCACACGGTCGGGACTCCCGCCGTCATGGTGACCCGTTCGGCGGCGAGCAGATCGAGCACGCTGGCCGAGTCCAGCCGCGATCCGGGCAGTACCAGCCCCGCCCCGAGCAGAGCGGCCGCATAGGGCAGACCCCAGGCGTTGGCGTGGAACATGGGCACGACCGGCAGCAGTGTGTCCCGTGCCGATACGCCCAGCGCATCGGGGAGTGCCGCGGCCAGCGAATGGAGCACCAGCGCCCGATGCGAATACACCACCCCTTTCGGTCGGCCCGTGGTGCCGGACGTGTAACACATTGCGGCGGCGCGTCGCTCGTCGAGAATCGGCCACACCATCGGCTCCGCGGCGCCGATCAAAGTCTCGTAGTCGAGCATTCCGTCGGGCGCCGGATCATCGCGGGTAATGGAGATGATGTGCTCGAACGGATGCGCGTGGCGGAAGCTCTCGAACACCTCGAGTAGGGATTCGTCGACCACGATCACCCGGTCCTGGGCGTCTTCCACGATGAAGGCGAGTTCATCGGAATGCAGCCTGGGGTTGAGGGTGTGTACGACCGCCCCCATTGCGGGAACCGCGAAGTACAGCTCCAAGTGCTCGGCCTGATTCCACAACAGCGTCGCGACCCGGTCGCCGTCGCGGACTCCGAGCTCTGCCAAGGCCGAGGCCAGCTGGCGCGCGCGGACGGCGCACGCGCCGAGCGTGGTCCGCTCAACTCTGCCGTCGGGGCAGCGTGAGACGACCTTCGCTGTGTCGTGGAAGCGCTCGGCGCGTTCCACCACCGCGGTCAGCGACAGCGGATAGTCATCCATGGTCAGTCCATTGATCACGTACAACTCCTGAATGATCTGGGCGCGACAGGCCACCTCGGAACGCCCGCGGACGCGATGACATCTTCGGGTGGCTCGATCGTCTGCGTTCAGAATGTGCGGGCGGGCAGCGGCTTGATCAGCGGGGCCAGCAGGATTGCGGACTGCTCAACCGTGAGCACCTCCGACGGGTCGAGTTCGATGATCTCGCGCACGGATTCGTCGATCTCCCACACGTCCTCCCCGACCAGACGGCCTTGGTCGTCGTAGGGCCAGATCATGTGCTCGACGTTCTTGACGAGATAGGTAGCGGCCGGGTCCACGTCCGCGCCGGCCTCGGCGAGAATGACGCCGGGTGTCTGCTGATAGATCGCCGCGGTCGAGCAGATCGTGTTGTCGCCGACCGCGAGCTTTTCGTCGTCGACGTAGAAGATGCACTGTCCGGTGCCGGCCCATTCGTTGTAGACGGCCTGCACGGCTTCGGCCCCGTCCAAGACGGTATTGATGCCGAACACGTTGAAGTGGTAGACGGGGTGCGCGACGGTCATCGCCGGGTCGAAGATCTCTTGCCAGCGGCCGGCCATCTCCAGGTAGCGGTGCCGGTTGTAGGCGTGCAGCAGGTACAGGTGGCGCGGGTTGTCGGTGATCTCGATCAGCCGCTCCACAGCGAGGTTGGTCTTGGTGATGTCGAACCGGCTCATATCGCGGTTCCTTCCTGCCACCGATTCGCGGCGTAATGCGAAGGTCTGCGGGCCGCAGGACATCTGCGTGCGACCTCCGAATAGAACGTGGCCGATCGGCCACGACACGCCACACTAGGAGACGCAGTTCACAATCTTCTCGTTGCGGGACAACAATCTTCCCGAAATCAATTGTGCTCGCATCACATCTGCAACCGGCTGGCCGGCAATTCCAAAATACGAACTGTGGCCAGCTGACAATGGAAGACGAAAATACTGGAGTGAGCGCACGAGCCACCATTACGACAGCGCTCTAACTTACGACCATGCTCACATCTCGATCCAGAATTTCGACGTCCAACCTCAACGACCACGTCGTAGTCATCACCGGCGCCGGCAGCGGTATCGGTCGCGAACTCGCGCTGCTGTGCGCCGCCCGGGGCGCCGACCTCGCCCTGTGTGACATCAATGAGACCGGTCTGGCCGAAACCGCCGATGTGGCGCGCAGTGCCGGGCGCGACGTCGTGACCGCCCGCGTCGACGTGTCCGACGCCGCGCAGATGACCGCATTCGCCGACGCGACCCTCGGCCATTTCGAGGGCGTCGACGTGATCGTCAACAACGCGGGCGTCGGACTCATCGGCGGGTTCCTCGACACCACTGTCGAGGACTGGGAATGGTTGGTCTCGATCAATCTGATGGGTGTCGTCCACGGCTGCAGTGCGTTCATTCCCGCCATGATCGAGCGAGGCCACGGCGGTCATGTCGTCAACCTCGCGTCGGCGGCCGGCCTGCTCGCAAACCCACAACTGTCCGCGTACAGCGCCACGAAGTTCGCCGTCCTCGGCCTATCCGAGGCATTGCGAACCGAACTCGCGCCGGAAAGGATCGGCGTCACCGCCATCTGTCCCGGTGTTATCAACACCGCGATTACCCAGACCAGTCCAATTCGAGGCGAGAACATCGACGGGCGACGCGAAAACCTCGCGGCGACCTACAAGAAGCGCGGCTACACCCCCGAACGTGTCGCCCGCAATATCCTCCGCGCAGTCGATCGCGACCGGGCGGTCGCCCCGATCGCCGCCGAGGCCCACCTCATGTACGTGCTGTCGCGAGCCACTCCGCCGTTGGCCCGCTGGATTTCCGGCAAACTCGCCGCCGTGGCCAAATGATGCGGAAGGAAATTGAGCTGCCCGGTGATGTCACCCGATCCGCCGGCTTGTCGCGCGGGCACAACCTTGGCACCGAACTTTGGCGTAGAGCGCCGAGACAATCGGTGTGCGGCCACCTAACTTCGGGTCCGCGGCCAACAGCCGCCGTAAAACAGAAGTAAGGAGATTCGATGCATACCGTGGATAAACTCGCCGGTCAGGTTCGGCCGTGCTGACGCTGCGCACTCCCGAGGAGCGGTTCACTGAACTGCCCGACTTTCCCTACGCTCCTCGGTATTGCGAGGTCGACGACACCGAGGGCGGATCGCTGCGGATGGCGTGGGTCGAGGCCGGGCCCGAGGACGCAGACCCGATCCTGATGCTGCACGGCGAGCCGTCGTGGTCGTTTCTGTACCGGCGGATGATCCCGATCCTGGCCGCGGCCGGCCATCGGGTCATCTGCCCCGATCTGGTCGGCTTCGGTCGTTCCGACAAACCGACCCGCCGCGAAGATCACACCTACGCCCGGCATGTCGAATGGGTGCGCGCGCTCGCCTTCGACGCATTGGACCTGAATAACGTCACCCTGGTCGGCCAGGACTGGGGCGGGCTGATCGGGTTGCGGCTGGCCGCCGAACATCCTCAACTGTTTTCGCACATCGTGGTCGCCAACACCGGTCTGCCGGCCGGTGACTTCCCGATGCCCGAGATCTGGTGGCAGTTCCGGGAAGCCATCCAGAGCCAACCGACGATCGATGTCGGCGGATTCATCCAGTGGGGTTGCACTCAGGTGATGAGCGACGCGGTACGCGCCGGATACGACGCACCGTTCCCCGACGACAGCTACTGTGCCGGCCCGCGGGTGATGCCCGGCCTGGTGCCCACCTCGCCCGATGACCCGGCCGCGCCGGCCAACCGGGCGGCCTGGGCGGCGCTGTGTCAGAGCACGACACCGATGTTGGTGGCGTTCAGCGACTCCGATCCGATCACCGGCCCGATGGGGGGCGTCCTGCAAACCGAGATGCGTGGCGCTCAGGGCATCGAACATCCGGTCATCCGCGGTGCG
Organism: Nocardia sp. CA-119907; assembly: GCF_050955995.1. Taxonomy (NCBI): domain Bacteria; kingdom Bacillati; phylum Actinomycetota; class Actinomycetes; order Mycobacteriales; family Nocardiaceae; genus Nocardia; species Nocardia sp. CA-119907. Next base: position 6,616,861 of record NZ_CP192091.1, on the reverse strand, counting down.
GGCCATTTCCTGCAGGAGGACTCCGGTGAGGAACTCGCCAGGCACATCGTCGACTTCTTGGCGAAATCAGCCTGACCCACGATTTCTTTCATGAGTCGAACAACAAACAATTATCCGGCACAAAGGAATCAATAAATGAGCCGTTTCGATATCACCCAGACCAACATCGCCGTGGAGCGACTGATCGAGACCACCGAGAACCCCCGCCACCTCTATCTTCTACACGCCTATAACCGGCACCGTTATCTGGAGATGGCGGGCCGCTTCGAAGAGATCTTCGCGCCCGATATGACGGTGGCGGAGCCCGTCTACCACTTCAATTTGTTCGGCATGAACACCACGCTCGCTGGGGCCGAGGCCGTCAAGGGGGTTTATCGGGAGTGGACCGGCACGGCGCAGTGCGTCTTCTACACCGGTGGCGACGAGAAATTGGCGGTCAGCGACACCATGATCGTCTCGTCGGCCACGCTGTACCAGCAGACACCGGGAAGCGTCCTCGTGGACGCGGGCGTTCCGGTCGACCCCGACGCCACCTATTTGATGAAAACCCGGGAGCATATGATCTGGCCCTACGACGATGAGGGCCGCTTGGTCGGCGAGGACGTCTGGGAATACGACGAGTCGCTGCGCGAAGTCATCCCGCTCGACCCGAGTGAGGTTCTCACCGTCGAGCAGTCCGGCAGACTGCTCTCCCCGCTCATCAAGCCGCTCCCGGCCTTCAATCCCTTCACCGGCCGAACACAACAACCGGTCGCGTCGTAACCGAGGTCCATCGTCACTGTCGGTCTTGGCGGGTAACGGGTGGCCGAGCTGCCCTACCGGGCATGATCGCGGTCCGACATTGTTGACCACTACGTCCACGCCATGCTCAGCTGTGGTGGCGTTGGGCAGGGGTGGGTTCCCCCGAATGGTGGAGTGGGGGTTGAGCGGCTGGAGCAGCCGCTGAGAGTGACTTCACTGATCATGCCGATCGGGGAAGACGGCGCTTACTGTTGTACCAGAGCATCCATTTGTCAACTGCCGCAACGAGTTCGGCCTTCGTGGCGTAAAGGTGTCGGTAGCTGTGCTCGTGTCCATAAGGTCGACAACAGTGATTCGGCGCCGGCGCTGTCCCAGCAGATCCCGGTGGCGCCCATCGACCGGTGCAAGCCATGCGGGTGGCTGGCCTGGCCCATCGCCGCAGCGGTGTATCGACCGGATCGGTCGGAATGCAGGGTCACCCCCGTGGCCGTGGCCACTGCGAGCGGCCACGGCCACGTCGAGGTTGTCGGTGACCAGCTCGGCGAGCATGTGGGCGGCCGCCGACCATCCAGCGCTCGTTTGGAATGCTCGTCCCGGATCGCGCGCAGATTGTCGTGGCGCGACAAAGGTGACTATATTCGGCCGTCATGGAGGTCGAATGGCCGCCGGCGCGTGAGCCATCTGCGCAACGGGTCTGGCGGGAGGTGTTGCGGCCGATGGGTGCGCAGATGCGCGCCTCCGCCGGTGACCTCGCGCAACGGTCGGTTGCCCGGATGCAGACCGAGTTGCCGGAACTGTTCGCAGATCCGCAGAACGTCCAAGAGAACCTGGTCAGCACGGAGGCGAGCCTGCGGCAGCTGGCTCAGATCATCGAACTCGCCGGCGACCCGCGGGGGGTCGAGTTACCGCCGTCAACCCTGGCCATCGCACGGTCGGCGGTGCATCGACAGGTCGCACTCGCGGATTTGATGCGGCTGTACCGGCTGGCTCAGGAGCGGGTGTGGCAGTGGATGTTCGCACATATTGTCGACAAGGCGTCGGACGCGTCCGATCAGGCGGTAGCCCTGGATCTGGCCACGGGGTGGCTGTTCGCCTACGTCGATGAGGCGATGGTCCGAGCCGAGAGAGCGTATGAGATCGAGCGCGAAGCCTGGCTGCGCAGCGCCGCCGCGGTCCGCGCGGCCGCGGTCGAGGAGATTCTGGCCGACCGCGAGCGCAATGCACAGCGGGCATCGAAACGACTGCGCTACGACGTGAATCGGCGCCACGTCGGCGCCATCGCCTGGGTCGAGCAGGCTTCCGACGGCGGCGAAGCCCAGGCAGCGCTGGGCGAGGCTCTCGCGGGACTCGCCCAGACGCTGGGTGCCGAGAGCACCCTCATCCATTCCCTGGGCTCGCTTGCGGTCGCGAGCTGGATTAGCCGCAGGGACGCCTTCAGCTCCGACGACCTCGATGCCGTCGGTCGTGGCAAACAGGTGCCGGGTGTGGTGCCCGGCGTCAGGATCGCGGTGGGCGAGGCGGGCAAAGGCCTGGAGGGCTTTCGCCGCACGCACCTCGAAGCAGACCACGCGCGGCGGGTCGCGTCGCTGGTGGGGCCGCGCGGGGCAGCGATCACTTGCTACCGCAGCGTCGCCGTTGCGGCGCTCGGCACCGCCGACCGCGATCACGCACTGTCGTTCATCACCCGGGTGCTCGGGCCACTGGCCGCCGACGACGAGGTCACCTATCGGCTGGCGATGACGCTATCGGTGTATCTCGACGAAAACCGCAGCCGCAGTCGTGCTGCCGAGCGGCTCATGGTTCATCCCAACACGGTCAGCTACCGAGTCCACCAGGCCGAGGCCCTGCTCGGACACAGCGTCGCCACCGACTCCTTGGACATTCAGGTCGCGCTGGCGATGCTCCCCGCTCGACCCGGCCTCGCGCGTCCCCGTCCCGACGAACTGTGACGTGAGCACAACGAGCGCGGCGGACGTTGTGGCCTGGCGCCGAGAGAATGTGACCTACCTCTCTTAACGTTGCTCGGCAGCGGGCCGCTCGGCTCCGCAGCGCACCCAATGGAGGGCCATCATGCAGTCCGTGCAACAACTCGACGTGAACTACCCGCGCGATCTGAGCAGCTGGGAGGCCTGAGCGATGAGTGCCATCGAACCGAACCCGGTCCAGAGCGCAGCCCTCATGGCGGCCGCGGCCGACAACAACGACCCGGTCGTGATGATCAACCTGTTGAAGTTCAACGAGAACGACGGTGCGGCTACTTACCAGCAATACGCCGAGGCCGTTCAGCCCCATCTCGACGCCGTCGACGCCACTGTTCTGTATGCGGGGGACGCCAGCCACGTCGTAGCCGGCGACATCGACAAGGCGTGGTGGGACGCGATCGTCGTCGTTCGGTACCCCTCACGGGCCGCGTTCGTCACCATGGTGACCAGCCAGGACTACCAGCAAAAGGCCCACCCCTACCGGGCGGCAGCGCTGGAGAGCACACCGGCACCACAGTTTACGGTCCGGTTCGGGCACCTGAAGACCTGCTCGGCAACCCGTTCGCCGCACTGATCTACGGACTCACCCGATGAACGCCCGCGACTCCGGAATCAAGCTCCTGATCTTCCTGACGATCACCTCGATCATCACCGCCATGCTCGTCGTGGTCGTCGGTGACCTGCGTTTCGTCCCCACACGCAGCTACCGCGCGCTGTTCACCTCGGCCTCGGGCATGAAATCCGGTGACGATGTGAAGCTCGCCGGTGTCCCGGTCGGCAAGGTGAAGTCGATGGCATTCGCGCACGACAAGCTGATCGAGGTCGCGTTCACCGTCTCCCATGACATCGACGTGCTCCAGAGTTCCACCGTCGCAATCAAATACAAGAACCTCATCGGCGACCGCTACCTCGAGGTCACCGTCGAGCCGGACGGTTCCGGGATCCGATCCGAGCACGATCCGATTCCGGCGGCGCAAACCAAACCTGCCCTCGACATCGACAGCCTCGTCAACGGGTTCAAACCCCTGCTGCAAGGCCTCGACCCGGACCAGACCAACAAATTGTCCGGGTCGCTGATCGCCGTGCTCAACGGCCAGGAGCAGAACATCGCCGCACTCGTGGAACAGATAGGCACACTGGGCAATTCGCTGGCGGACCGCGACCAGGTCATCGGCGAGCCCATTGCGAGCCTCGATACCGCGTTGGGTGCGATCCACCAGACCGGTGATCGATTCGACAAACTGGTCGTCAACCTGCAGTCGCTGGTCAGCGGCCTCGACAACGACCGCGCCACCCTGACCGCGGGCCTGGAGCGGATCGACGCGGGTACGGCCGCAGTCGCGCAGCTTCTCACCGACAACCGGCCCGCCATTGCCGGTGACATCACCCAATTGCAGCAGTTGGCCGGCAATCTCAACGCAGATTCGGGCACGCTGTCGCTGCTGCTGTCCAAGCTGCCCACGACGTACCCGCTGATTACTCGCGTCGGTAGTTACGGAAGTTTCGTGAACTGGTTCGTCTGTGGACTCGCGATTCGCTACCCGGCGATCGGCGGCGGCCATCAGGACACGCCGATGTTCACCGCGCCCGCCGAAAGGTGCAGGTGACAGCCATGAAACCGTTCTCGGAACGCAACCCCGTCCGGATGTGTCTCATCGGAACCGGTGCCGTCCTTGCGCTGCTCGTCTTGGCATTTCGACTCGTCGCATCCGGTCAGCGCCGACACCCACGCGGTGAACCAGAACCTCACCGCACTGGTGGTCTCCTGATCGAGGAACAGCAACAGCGTGACCTTGCCGGGATCGGCCGCTACCAAGGACGTGCCGACGACCTTTGCCCGAGTGATGATCGAATCACGGTGTGCCGCAGGCACGATGACTCGCGAGCTGAGCTGAGCGAAATCCGCCCGAAATGCGCCGGTGAGATTGTCTGTGGCGGAGGCGAATTCACTGTCCATCGTGTTGAAGTCATAGGACAGCACCCGAGGGATACGCGACTCCGCGGAATCCTTGGCCGCCCGCCCGGCATCAACCGTGGCATCCGTCCGGGCAAGGGTACGCGGGACAGGCCCGCGCGCAACCGTATCATCGGTGACTGTCTCCTCCCGATGGCTGCTCGGTCAGAGTCCAGGACTGGAGGATGTGACCACCCCGGTGCTGCTGCGGTACTCGGCCGCCTGCCGGGAGGCCCGGTTGCCGGGGCGGCCAGGGCCGACCGTGGTGGATCCGTGGGGTCGGCTGGACGGGTATGTGCCGGCGACGATCAACCGGCGTCTGGTGGCGGTGTCGGGGATGTTCGCTTTCCGGGAGATGCTGGATCCGACACTGCCGAACCCGGTGCCGAAAGGGTGTGAGGTGCATCGGGTTACCGACAACCCACCGGCGTATGCGGTAGCTGCACCGCCTGCGGTCGACCATTCATCGGCATCAGCCCCGGCGATGGTCCGCCGGGGCTGGATGTCGTCAGCGTGCTGAACCGGAGGACGACCCGCTGCGGATGCCGCTTGCCGACCCGCTCGGTAGCCGCAGGTTGGCGTCGGGGACGACGACGCCATCCGGTGTGGTCACCGAGTCACGGTCGGCGTAAGGACTCTGTCCGGGCGCTGACTGAAGTGTCGAGAGGTACTTCCACAGGCCGCCGGCCAGCGCGACGCCGCCGCCGGCCAGCGTGCCGGCCACCCCGCCCGCGGCGGCGAAAGCCAGTGCGGCCGCGGGGATGGTGGCGACGCAGGCGGGCCCGACGACGAGGCACGATGCGGCGCCGATCGCAGCGCCGACCACGGCGCCGACCACGGTCCCCACCACTGTTCCGAGCAGGGGGCCGCGGGTGAGCGAGTCGGCCAGTTCGGTCAGAGCGCGCTGATCCTCCAACGGTGACGCGACGGTTCGCGGCGCAAGCTCGACATGGCTCACATCGGGTTGCAGTGTCAGGGTGCGCCCGTCGTCGGAGATCGACTCCGCGAGGGGATGAACCGCACCGTCGATCGAATAGACCATCGGCAGCGAATCCAGCACTTGACCTGTGGAGTCGCGCAGTTCGACCTGTTGACGACTCTCCGCGACAGCGAAGTGGGCGTTGTCGACCGTGGTCAGCACACGGTCGCCCACGACCTCGATGCGGTAGTGCACCGATGGCGACGCCGGTGCATCGGCGATTGCGGGTGGTGCGGCGATCCCCGAAGCGACGACGGCCGTCAGGACACCCACCCAACACGCGCGCTGCGAGACCAGGCGCCGATCGTTTCGCGCGATCATCGCGTCGCTCCTGGTGTGGCGGAGGGGGATTCCGCATGAGGCTGCAGGTCCGGGGCGTACTTGCTGGTTCCCGGCGGGGCGTTGAGTGTGGTGAGGTACTGGTACAGCGCGATCGCCGCCGTCGGACCGCCGCCGACGACGAGGCCCGCCATCCCGCCGACGCCTCCGGCGAGGGCGACGATGGGCAGGACGGCGACAACACATCCCAGGCTCAACACCAGACAGGACGCGCCTGCGAGCGCGACGCCGACGCCCACGCCGAGAACCGCTCCGACGGCCGTGCCGAGCAGGCTTCCCACCGACGTGCCGATGCTGACGGCATTGATGAGGTCGTTCATCGCGAGCTGGTTCTCGACTGGTGACGCCACAGGTTTCAATTCGTCGCGTCGAATCGCGGCGACATCCGGGGTCAACGTGAGAGTACGACCGTCGGGTGCGATCTGGTGCCGGACCGGTAGCGTTTGATCGTCGATTCGGACCCGCAACGGCAGCGAGTCCAGGACGCGTCCCGCATTATCGAGGACCGAGACCGCGCTGCCATCGTCCGACAGCGCGAAGGTCCCGTTCTCGAGGATGGTGACCACCGATTGGTCGGTTGTCAGTTGTGCCCGGTACGACACCGCGGGGGAGATGTCGGTCGGCGCGGCTGTCGCGGTCGCTCCTGTCAGCACCATGCCGGCGACTGTCGCGGCCCCGAGGGCTGACCATCGAATTCTCATTGTTCTTCCTCACCTTGGATCGAAGTGGTCCACAAAGGCGGGCGCCGCGGCGGTTGTCACCGCGCCGCCCGCTGCCTCTGTGGGGGTGGATCTGATGGACGAGTGCGAACGCGCACCCGTGACGTTCAGCGCACGACGACTACTGCCGGGCCATGGCCGCGCGCATTTCGCTTGCGGCATCGGTGATCGGGGTGCCGGAGATGTCGACGGTCACGCTGTGCAAGGTGCCCGTGAATCGGAACGGCGCGCGGTACTCGGACGTCACCACCGACCCCGGGTTGGCGCCGCAGCGCAGGCCGCCCGGGTTGAAGATGATCGGTGTGGTGACCGGGAAATCGGCTTGGCCGACAAGGCGGTCGTCGAGGTACAACAACGCACGGCCAGGCGCGCCCTTGCCCTGCATGAAGTCCGGGAGTCCGGTGGGTTGGAACTCGAAGCCGAGCTGGTGGCGCCCGGCCGGAATCGCTTCCTCGGAGGACACGGTGAACCAGGACCGGCGCACATAGTTGTGCACGTAGTGCAGTCGGCCGTGCTGCAGGTAGAACGACCAACCACCGGTATAGCCGCCCTCGCACAGCAGCACTCCCTCCGCCCCGTCGGTGGGGATGGTCACCTCGGCGGTGATGCTGTGCGGCCGGTTGAACAGTCGGGGTGCGACCGCTGCGGGCAGCATCTGGGTGTCGGGCCGGAGGGTGTATCGGGTGCGGTTCTCGGTGAGCTGAGGTCGCTCGTCCAACAGCCGGGCCATCGCCCTGCCGTCGATGGGAAGGACCTGGTACTTGTCGGCCTCGGCGTACCACAGCCGGATCAGCTCGGCGAGCTTGTCGGGGTGTTGGGCGGCCACATTGTGGTTCTCGGCGAAGTCCTCGGCCACGTGGTACAGCTCCCAGTGTCCGGCATCGAGGTCCGCGAGGTCCTTGGCCATGATCGGAGTGCCGAATGGTCGCTCGGATTCGGCGAAAGACGGCCCCGGCCAAGGGCATACCGCGCGCCAGCCGTCGTGATCGATCGCGCGGTGGCCGAGCATCTCGAAGTACTGGGTGTGGCGGCCGGTCGGCGCGGCGGGATCATCGAGGGTGTGGGCGAAGCTGACGCCGTGCAGCGGGGTTTGTGCCACACCATTGATCGATTCCGGCGGCTCGATGTCGAGCAGGTCGAGCAGGGTGGGCATGATGTCGATCAAATGTGCGTACTGGGTGCGCACCTCGCCGCGAGACACGATGCCGCGCGGCCAGTGGATCAGGAACGGGTCGCTGGTGCCGCCGCGGTAGGTCTCACGCTTCCACCGCCGGAACGGGGTGTTGCCGGCCCAGGTCCAACCCCAGGGATAGTGGTTGAAGGTGTCAGGGCCGCCGAGTTCGTCGATGTCCCTGAGGCTGTCTTCCAGCGGCTCCTGGGCGTTGTTGAAGAACTGCAGCTCGTTGGTCGTGCCGGTGACACCGCCCTCCGCGCTGGCGCCATTGTCGGAAACCACCGCGACGATTGTGTTGTCGAATTCGCCGATCTCCTTCAGGAAGTCCAGCACGCGGCCGATGTGGTGGTCGGTGTGGGTGAGGAACCCGGCGTACACCTCCATCATTCGGGCTGCCAGTCGGCGCGCGTCGGGACTCAGTGAGTTCCAGTCCGGCACGTCGGGATCCCGTTCGGACAGCTCGGCATCGGCGGGGATGATGCCAAGTTGCTTCTGCCGGTCGAACACCATTTCCCGATAGGCTTCCCAGCCCTCGTCGAATCGGCCCTGGTATCGGTCGGCCCACTCCCTGGGCACATGGTGTGGAGCATGGGCGGCGGCGGGACAGAAGTAGAGGAAGAACGGCTTATCCGGTGCGGCCTGTTTGGCGTCGGCGACGAACTGGATTGCCTTGTCCGCCAAGTCTTCGCTCAGGTGGTAGCCCTCTTCGGGAGTGCGTTCCGGCTCGATCTGGTGGTTGTCGTAGACCAGATCCGGGTACCACTGACTGGTGTCGCCGCCGAGGAAGCCATAGAAGCGTTCGAAGCCGCGTCCCAGCGGCCAGCGGTTGTAGGGGCCGGCGGGCGATTCTTGGTCGGCGGGCGTCAGGTGCCACTTGCCGACCGCGTACGTGTTGTAACCGCGCGCTAGCAGCATCTCCGAGAGAAACCCATTGGAGAACGGGATGTTCCCGTCGTATCCGGGGTAGCCGGTGGAGAACTCGGTGACCGCCGCCATCCCGTTGGCGTGATGATTGCGTCCGGTAATGATGCACGAGCGCGACGGTGAACACAGCGCGGTGGTGTGCATATTGCTGTAGAGCAGGCCATCGGCGGCCAGCGCATCGAGGCGGGGCGTGGCGATCGGGCTGCCGTAACACCCCAATTGTCCGTAGCCGACGTCGTCGAAGACGATCAGCAGCACGTTCGGTGCGCCCGCGGCGGCACGGATCGGCTTCGGCCAGGCGGGACTGGATTGGTCGATGGTGGGTCCGACCGTTCCTGGAAAGGCTGTGCCCGGGGTGTACTCGTTCAATGCCATGCATTGCTCCTCTGCTCAGCGCTGACGAAAGCGCTGTCTATATAGGGTCTTTGCGCGATGAGCGCGTCAGTCGGGAAGGACTGCGGGTGGGGGGTCGCCAATGGGCCAGGGGGCAGACCATGTGTTGTCTTTCGGCCGGACCGGGTGCTGACGATCCGTGCGACTGTCCGGCGTCAGTTCCCGTCGGCTGCGACCGCGCTCTCGGGGTCGGCACGTTCATCGGACCGTTCGAGGGAGCCGCTCGTCGACTCCCCGAGAGACGCCATGACCATGGCGAGGATGAACATGAGGGCAGCGATGAAGTAGAAGACCGCGGGGATTCCCCAATGATCCAGAATCGCTGTGATGGCGAAGGCGCCGAGGATGTTGCCGATCCGGGCCGACGCGCTGGCCCAGCCCGAGCCGATCGATCGGAAGCGGGTGGGGAAGATCTCGGCCGAATACGTTTGGGTGAGCGGTACGACCAGCTGGAACAGGACCTGGAGCACGCAACCGATTCCCAGGACGTAGGCGGTGGAGTTTCCCGCGGTGAACAGCAACGCGACCATGCCCAACACTGCGCCGACGACGGCGAGGGAATACTTGCGCTGCCAGCGATCGGTAACAACGGTGCTCGAGAAGAATCCCAGTACGCCGACGGTGGTGACGACCGCGGTGATCAGTGTCGATTGACCGAGGTCATACCCCTGCAGTTTCAGTAGCGTCGACAGCCACCCAGTGAACCCGAAGTAGGCGACCACACCGAGAATCCATAGCGCGCAGGCGACCACGAATCGTTTGCCGTATCCCTCCCGGAAAAGTGTGCGAATTCCGCTGCCGCGATTTTCTGTCGACGTGGGGGTCGCAATCGGGGCGGGTGCAGATGCAGGCAGGGGCGTGATCGTGTGTCCGGCTGCGCGTACCGCTTCCTCGATGCCGGTCATTGTCGAATCGGCGCGGGCCAGGTTCCCACGGGACTCGAGCCAGCGCGGTGACTCCGGTAGCTGCCGATGGAAGGGACCCACCAGCAACAGCCCTAGCCCACCGACGACGTACAGTGCGCGCCATCCCCATTCGAAGTTGGGTATCAGGGCGAATGCGAGCCACGCGAGCAACGTCGGACCGATTCCGGCGATAGTGATCACCCAAGCGATGGCGCGGCCACGCACCCGGCCGGGGACGAGCTCTGCCAGCAGGACCGCACCGACCACCGTCATCCCTTGATACCCGATTCCGATGAGGAACCTCAGGATCACGAACAACTCGGGTGTCGAGGCTGCGGCGTTGAGCAACGACGGTGCGGAGAACATCACCAGGCAGGCGACGAGTGCCGGTTTGCGGCCGAACCGCCCGGCCGCCCATCCACCGGCAAACGCTCCGACGAACGCACCGATGCCGGTGGCGGCGGTAATGGCGCCGATATCACGCACTGAGAATCCAAGGTGCTCGATCAGTGCCGGCGCGCTGAACGCGAACGAATAGAGGTCGATGAGCTCGAACATGAAAGCGCCGATCATCAGGGCACAGACCATGTGATGCCAGCGAGATATGGGTAGACGTTCGAGCCGATCGGATACTGAAACCCGTAAGGGCGGAGGGGAAACTGATGTCACTGCACGCTCACTCGGCGACGGCGGCGAACTTCGCCGCGACCCACCGGGCCACCAGAGGGGTTGGGCAGGGACAGCGCGTACATGATGTCGGCTTCCGCGGCGACCGGGGCAGATCGTGGTGACCGCGATTCCGTGCGGCTCGAGTTCCACGCCCAGTGCCTGCGAGAGACCGCGGACAGCGAATGTGGTTGCGCGGTAAGCAGAGAGTCGGGGGTTGACCACCGTGTCAACGCCACCGAAATCGTCGTTGGTGGTTCGGCGAACGTGGCCAGGACCTGGGCGGACAGGTCCGAGGCTGTGGTTCGCGGCGGTAACGTGATCATGGTCACAAGCTAGCGTTGGCGTGTTGGGGAGCGCTTGTGAGCGCGCGCCAACGTGTGCGTGACTCGTTGTGATCGCACGACAAACGTGGGTAGATTCACCCGGCACGGGAAGCGAGTGACCGCCGACTCAGGAACCATCAGCAGTACTGGGGCATGGCTCGTCGAGGACGAGACCACCTAGCGGTTGGCGATGACGCTGGCGGTGTATCTCAACGAGAATTTCGGTCGCATCCGCGGCGCTGAACGGCTCACCGTCCATCCCGACACCGTCACCGATCGGGTTCGTCACGCCGAAGTGCTCCTTGGTCGGAGCATCGGCACCGAGACGCTGGAGCTGCGAGTCGCACTGGGGCTGCTGCCCGCGTTGCCCAGCCTGACGCAGTGGAATTGTGACGCGGCGACAATCGGTGCATCGAACATTGGTGCGGAGCGCCGTGAGAATGGGATCTGGGTCTCCTAATGTGGCCCGACGTGGCAGCGGCCGATCGGTCCGCAGCGACCCGCGCAACAAGGAGCCTTCCGTGCAGACCCAGCAACCCAGCCACACTGTGAGGATGTGATCGTGGCAGATACGCCTCCCGTCGAACCTGATTCGCGACCGGATGAGCGCTTCACACTCGCCAGTGAGCGGACCTTTCTGGCCTGGATTCGAACCTCGCTCGGTCTACTCGCCGGTGGGATCGCAATGGTGCACCTGGTCCCCGAATTCAGCACTGGGTCGACACGAACCCTGCTCGGTACCGTGATGATCCTCCTTGCGGTCGCCGCGCCGATAGCCGGCTTGCGCCGGTGGCTGCAGGTGCGGCAAGCACTGGAATCCGGCGCCGACATGCCCGATGCGCGTGACCTGTGGGTTCTCGCCATCGGCAGCACCGCTGTTGCGGTCTTCGCCGGCGTCGTCACCGTCGCCGGCGCTCTACACTGATCGGCCGCGTCCGGGCGCGAGCGCTCTCCGGCGCCTGGGTTGTGGATCAGGAAACAGGTATGCGGAGTAGGTAGTTCTCCCGTCGCTGATCGTGCTCGAGGAAAGAAGGCTGCAGGCGACAGGCCAGGAATTCTCTCGAGGACACTCATGAATCCACAGAATCGACAGCGTGCAGTTCACGATGCGAGCCCTTCGTCGGCGAAGCGGCCACAGCCACTACGTGTGCGGGCACAGGAGGCGAGCCCGACACTCTTGGACGCGCTGGCGTCGGCGTGGCACGTCGACGACGCGCCCCGACAGCACCGGTCCATTGCTGACATCTGTCGGGGGAGCGGGGTCCCCCGCGCACGGTGATGTGCACTTGCGGATCTGGCTGGGCGGAATGGGCTTCGACTATCGAGCCGCTGTCGCCGCGGCAGACAACCTGATCCGCGATTGGCAGCAAAAGCGCTGGTGCGCAATCGAATTGATCCTCTATACCGTCGAGGACTGCCCGCCCGCAACCCGCCTGCCGAACGAACGATTGTTTCTCGGCCCGTGACCGTGCGGGCGAAATGCGTCTGACAGCTGAAAGATTCAGAGTTCGGACTGCTCGACGGCCCACGCCGCGATCTGGGTACGCGAGGTGAAGCCCAGTTTGGTCAGGATATGTTCCGCTCGTCGGCCGAGCTCCTTGCGGCTGTTCCGGGCGCATTCCGCACGATAGACGAGCAATTTGCGAAACATGTATGCGGAGCTGCAGGCAACCTGGCCCAACGAGTCGGCGGCACCCATCAAGACAGCTGCGCGCCAGGCCTGGTGCCGTTCGTCGGCGGGTTGCGCAGCGGGGAACCGGTCGCGGAGATCGCGTCGGCGACAGGCGAGTAGGCCGCGATCAAGTCGGTCTCGACCCGGCTGGGAATGACCGTCGAGACCCTGCGGAAAGGGATCCGGCAGGACGCGGTCGGCGCGGGTCCGGCCGAGGGGTGTCGACCGAGTGGTTGCGGTGGGTGGTGATCGGTCGCAATTGTCGGGTCAGGCGACCGCGCAGATGATACCGGCCGCTGCGGTGGAAAACTGGTCGTTGGTCTGGTCGGTGTTGACACTGAGGGTTGCCGCGGTGCCGTTGGGGGTGGCGATCGCCAGGGTGCTGAAGCCGGGAATGCCGCCGGAGTGCCCCCAGACCTCCTTCGCTTCCGTCCCGCAAGGCATCTGGAATCGGATCAGGCCGAGGCCGTAGGTCATCTCTGTGCCGGGCGACATCGGCATGGTTTGTTCCATCTGCGCGAGTTGTGTTGCCGGAAGCAGTTTTCCGGTCACCAGTGCGGTGAAGAACCGGTTCAGGTCGGCGCCGGTGGAGATGATCGCGCCGGCAGCGCCGGCCCACGCCGCCTCCGAGTCGGTGGCGTCGACCCATCCGCCAGCGCGTCGGAGACCTGTGCCGGCAGTGGCGCGGCCGTACTCGGTTTCGCTGTGCTACCGCCGCAGCCGGCCGTGGTCAGCAGTGCTGCGGCGACGATGGCGTACCGGCCGCGCCGCCGAAATATGCTCGCGCCCACGCTGTTACCTCTCTCCACCAAGCGACCAAGGTCATTTCGATGTGACAGCTACGACGGTAGAGACGAGGTGTACCCATGCCTATCCGGTAATCCCCGGAATTCCCCCTACCCCCACGGTCGTACCTCCCCGGTTTCGCAGTAGCCCGTAGGCGGTAGGGAAGGCCGCGGCTTCGGTCCGGTTCAGTTCCACGCTCGGGGTTGGATCCCGACGGTCTGTTGCAGCGCCGGACCGCGGGGGTTGTCGCGGCTATCGGTGAACATCGACGTCGATCTGCGCGGCCGAGATCGGTTGGTATCGGCGAAATCTGACGTCTTTCTATGCCGATGAGCGGGTCACTCAGCCCTGCCGAGTCGGTCGAATGGTCAGATCGCCGATTTCGACGTCATCGGGTTGGTCGATCGCGAATGCGATCGCTCGGGCCACCGCGGTGGGGTCGATACCGAGATCGGCCATGTTCTGCATGGCTTGCTCGCGTACGGCCGGATCGTCGACGGCGTTGTCGATGAGCTCGGTGCGAACATAGCCGGGGGAGATCGAGGTCGTCCGCAGGACTCCGTCGGTGCTCTCCTGCCGCAGGCCCTCCAGGAGGGTGCGCACCGCGTTCTTGGTGCCGGCGTACACCGCCTGGGCGGGGACGATCTTCAGGCCGGAGGTCGAGACGACGGTGACGAGGTGGCCGCTGCCCTGACGGCGGAACACCGGCAGGGCCGCGGCGATCCCGTGCAGGATCCCTTTGACGTTCACGTCGATCATTGCCGACCAGCCCGCGACGTCCAGTTCGGCGACGGGACTGATCCTGCTGATCCCGGCGTTGCCCACCAACACGTCCAGACGGCCGAAGCGCTCGACGGCGGAGTCGACGAGCGAGTGGAGGTCTTCGGGACGGGTGACGTCCACGCGCGCGGCGGCCGCCTCGCCGCCGACGGCTTCGATTTCGGCAACCAGCCGGTCCAGCCGGTCGGTGCGGCGGGCGCCGAGGACGACCGCCGCACCGAGTGCGGCGAGGTGATGAGCTGTTGCTTCGCCGATTCCGCTGCTGGCGCCGGTGATGGCGACGACCTTGCCGTGGATGGTCATGAGGATCCTCCGCTTATAGTGGACACATGTCCGGTTACCCTGCCGACCTTAGCGGACACATGTCCGATTCTGTCAAGAGCGACGGAACGCGGCGCGCGGACGCGCAGCGCAACCGCGAACGAATCCTTCGCGTGGCACGCGATCTCGTGCGCGAGCCGGGAGAGCTGAAGCTCAACGCGGTCGCGAAGGCCTGCGGCATCGGCCAGGGCACGCTGTATCGGCACTTCCCGACACGTGAGGACCTCCTCGCCGAGGTGTACCGCCATGAGGTGGACGAGTTGGTCGCCGCAGCTTCGCGCCTGCTGGCGACGCACGAGCCGCTGGATGCGTTGGCGGCGTGGTTCGACCGGGTGGCCGCATACGCCCGGGTCAAGCGCGACGTGTTCGCCGCCGTCGAGGCAGCGACCTGGCATGACCTCGCCGCACACAGCCTCGGCCCGATCGGTGAAGCGGTGGAGTTACTGCTGGCTGCCGGTCGCTCGGCCGGCAGCGTCCGCGCAGACGCCGAGGCCCGCGACGTCATCGTGCTCATCAGCTGGCTCTCGCGGCTCGACGACGCCGAACTCGACGCGCGAGGGCCGCGGTTGCTGTCGATCCTCGTCGACGGGCTCCGCGCACACCGCCCCTGAGACGAATACGCCGAGTTGCGGCCGGGTACCAACATCCTCACCGCTGCTGGTCGCGCTGACCGAACCGGCCAGCGCGGAGCACGGTCGTCGTGACGCCGAGGCCGACGAGGGTTCGCAGCTGCGCGAGGTCGTGCACGTCCTGTTCACCGATGTCGCGTCTTCGTGCTCCCGGGCGATTTCGGCATGGACGAATCCGGCGAGGACATCGTCGATCGGGCGATCGCGCGGCGCGGACTCGCCCCGGACTCGGTGCCGGTGAGTTTCCGGTTTCCGTTCGACGAGACGGCGGGTCTCAGAGTCTGGTGTAGTTCGCTTGGTCGTGTTCGAACGCCGTCAGGATGTCCGGTGTCAAAGTCAGGCGGGTGTTGGCAATGGCGGTGAGGTAGTCCTCGAGGTTGGCGGGTTCGTTCATTCCGTCGCGCATCGCGCGTTCGAACGCCGATTGCGCACCGGCGCGGGCGGCGTACTCGATGTCGGCGGGGGTGAAGTGGGCTGTACTGCGCACCAGATGGTCGAGGTCGATGTTCTCGGCGGCGGGGCCGAGGTAGCGCTGCCAGATCGCTTCGCGGGCGGGTTCGTCGGGTGGACCGACCGGTATCACGTAGTCGAAGCGGCCCGGCCGCAGGAATGCCGAGTCCAGCGAACGAACCGAGTTGGTGGCGCAGATGAGCAGGCGGCTGTAATCCTCCCGGAATGCCGGAATCAGCTTGAGCAGTTCGTTCGTTACTCCATGCGCCGGGCTGGTCGCCGTCCCCTCGCGGGCGCCCGCGATCTCCTCCACCTCGTCGATGAACAACAGAAGTTCGTCGAGTTCGGCCAGGTCCGCGAACACCTCACGCAAGGACGCCGCGAGCCCGCCGCGTGCCGTCGCGGCCAACCGGGACGGGAACAACTCGACGAACGGCCACCCCAGTCTCGAGGCCACCGCTTTCGCGAAACTGGTCTTTCCGGTGCCCGGCGGTCCGAACAAAATCACGCTCTTGGGTGGCTTGACCCGATAATGCTCCGCGACATCCGGGTTCGCCAACGGCAACACGATCCGTCGTTCGATGACGTCTTTCTCCCGGTCCATCCCTGCCATCGACTGCCACAACCCGGGTGGCAGCAGCCGACCACCCAGCTCGGTCAGCAAAGAAGATTGCGCGGGAGCCAACGGTTCCAGCAGTTCGTAGTAGACCAAACCCGTCTTGCGCAGATATCCGGAATTCTCGAACGCGACCGACCCGGTGGCATCCTGCGGGAGGAGCGTGCAGATCCGCCGCACCCCATTCGACCGCAGCCGCCGCTCCAGCTCGGTCAGCAGCGCACTACCGATACCGCGCCGCCGCCACTGTGTACCCAGCGCCACCAGCAGGACCCAGGCACGCTCGTTCTGTATCTGGGCGACCGCCATTCCGACGATTTCTTCGCCGACCTCGGCCACCACCGCCGGCTGCCCTGCTCGCGCGGACGCCAGCACCTCCGCCAACGCGAACACCGGCTGCTCGCCGATCGCGCGGCTCTGTTCCCAGATCTGGATTGCCTGATCCAGATCATCGTCACGAAATTCACGCAGTCGCCATACCGGCATGCGCACCTCGAACTGCCATGGGAGGGTGGGCCAACTGAGACGCTCTTTCAGTAAACACCCACAGAGGGCGTGAGCAAGCCGCGGCGCAAACCTCGGGCAAATGCGATGAGCGAGACATCCATCGCAGGAACCACGATGTCGCCCGTCGGGCTGGCCGGTCTCGTCCAGACCGCGCTGCCGCTCGATTGACGAACGCAGCGCCGCGGCGAATAGCAACGCCGGCGCCAAGCCCGGCTACCGGCGCCGAGCCACCCACTCAACTGAATGCCGTTGCAATGCCAAGGCCGTGGGTAGGTCGAGGCTAAGTCAGCTCGATCCACTCGATGACGGCGCCGTGAGCGTATGTCACCGTGGCTTGGCGGCGGCCGTCCGCTTCCTGGATGCCCCGCTCGCTGCTGCCTCCGAGCGCCAGTGCGGCATCCAGGTCGTCGACGACGATCGCCGCCTGTGCGCCACGGACCTTATCGAGCTCTTCGGCGGCGCCTGCTATGACCAGGGCCGACCCCACCACGGCGACCTGCAGGTCGTATATCGGGTGCCGGTACTCGAGTTCGCGGCGGCCGTAGACGGCCTCGAACAGCGCCATCGCCGACGGGAGATCGTCGACGTAGAACCGGGTGAGCGTGCGAAATACCTGCATATCCAGTCCTTTCCCGATGCTCGCGTCAGCGCCCCGTGAGACGCTCGACCACGGGTGCGAAAGCCTGCATGGCAGATTGATCACTGTCCTGTATGACGATGTAGGACAGGCCGTACATCGTCCGACGTTCTTCCAGCTGGTCGCAGATCTCGTCGACGGTTCCGGCCAAGGTGACGGGTGCGTCCAGAATGTCCTCGGGGGAGAGGTCGACCAGGGGAGCGATCGATTCGGCGAAGCCCTTGCGGTCCGGGCCCACGTACACCAGGTTCACGAGCACTTGCAGTTCGAGGTCCCCGAAACGTGGCCCGGCCGCGTCGCGAATCCACTCGAGGCGCTCCAGGTAGTGGTGGCGGACGGCTGTCGCCGCCGTCTCGGCGCCCACCACGCCGCTCGACAGCTTCGCCGCGACACCGATGATGTCGGCGTGCTGAGCGGCGAGCGTCAGCACACGTCGCCCACCTCCCCCGATGATGAGTGGCGGGCCACCGGGTGTGTGCGGCCGGGGCGTGCAGACCGCTTGCCGGAGCTGGTAATTGCTGCCTGTGAAGCTGAAGGAGTCCTCGGACCACAGCCCGCGGAGGATCTCGACCGCCTCGCCCAGCCTGGCAATGCGGACTCCCGGAGGGTCCATCGCCAGGCCGGCCTGCTCGTAGTCGGCTGTCATCCAGCCTGCGCCGATCCCGAGCTCGACCCGACCTTCGCTGAGCAGGTCCAAAGCGGCGATCTCTCGGGCGAGCACCAGCGGGTGCCGGAAGTCGTTGTCGATCACCAGCGTCCCGACCTTCAGCGTCGTCGTCGCTTCGGCCGCAACCGTCAGCGGCACCAGCGGAGACCAGGCATCGTGGAAGTGGTCGGGCAGGAAGAGGCTCGAATATCCGAGATCCTCCGCCCGGCAGGCGAGCGACCGCCATCCGGCCGCGTCGGGTGCGTGGCGCTGCTGGGTGCCGAAACGGAATGGGTGCTCGATGGTCATGATCGCTCCGGGATGACGGGTAGCAGGACGTGGCTCGGGTACTGGCCCCCGAGGTGCAGAGTGGTTCTCCCGCCGTATATCGACGAAGGCCGGTCGGTCGGGTCGTCGTGGTCGAGCGGTCCGGGTCCGTCGGCCCCGGGCGGGCGGTAGTCGGTGCCGGCAACGGTGAGTGCCAGCCGGTATCCCGCAGGCGCGACGAAGCTCGTCGGTTGGATCTCGATGTCGAGGCGGTATACCTCGCCGGGAACGAGCGGTTGTATTTCGTCATGGGTGTGGAACGGTCGATACGGTAGCGAGCGCTCCTCGTCGAGCTTGCGGTGCGATGCGCGCAGCCACCCCAGCCCGATCGGCACCCGCACGTGATGGGCACCCTCGAAGGTCACCTCGGTCCCATCGCCGTCGAAGGCGCGCAGCGCCACGAACAGATCAGCGTCCGACGTCGTCGAGCTGACCCAAAGGACCAGGGCGACAGGCCCGGTGATCTCGACGTCGGATCCGAGCAAGTTCGTCATGAACGTCAGCGACTCCGTCAGCGCGTCGAAGCTCACCCGCCCCGGCTGGGCGTCCGCCGAGCCGGGTTCGAGGCCGAGCCGGCCGTCGGCGGTGAGGGGCGCGGCCGTCCAGACCGTCCGCGGGATCGGCCAGGCTGCTTCGGCCCGGCGCTCGCTTGATTCAGGCCGTCGGATGAGGAGCTGGACGGGAGGCTCGGCATCCCAGCCGTTGTCGACGTCGCGGAGGAAGTGGTCGAAGAACCGCTGCTGGAGCTCGACGCCATGGGAGAGGTAGAAGTCGTGGAAATGCACGCCCGAGTGCGTGAAGAGCCACTTCTGGCGCGAGCCGGCTCGAACGAAGCCCTCGATGTTGCCGCGCAGATGCAGCCCGGCACCGCCCCAGTTCGCCGCGGACAAGAGCGGCACCTCGATACGGCCGAGGTCGGGTGTCCGCTCCCAGTAATACGGGCCGTCGAGCGGCCGGAACAGGGCGCTCGACGCGATCGGTGCCCGGTTGAGTTCGAGCCGCGCCCGGCTGAGCGGAGGACCCGTCGTGGGCTCGTCGCCGAACCGGTCGCGGTACGGCGTGTCGCCGTTGCCGTGCTGGTTCACCATGATCTGGTTGATCCACCACGTCACCGGATAGCGGTTCGAGAGGATCCCGCCCGGATGACTGGTGTCGCGATAGAGGTCGCAGGAGCCCTCCCACGGGATCATGGCGACCAGGTGGGGCGGCCGCAACGCGGCGACCTGCCATTGGTTGGCGGCCATGTACGACACACCGATCAGTCCCACACGCCCCGACGACCACTCCTGCGTCCCCGCCCACTCGATGACGTCGACGTAGTCGTTGGTCTCCCTCGGCGAGTAGGGGTCGTAGTAGCCGGGTGACTTGCCCTGGCCCCGGACATCGACGGTCACGACCACATACCCACGCGGCACCCAGCGCTCAGGGTCGACAAACTCCCAGGCGATCAGACGACCGGACGATCCGTTCTCGACGACCTCGGGATGGCGTTGAACGAAGTCGGCCCACTCGGCGGCGTAGGCAGCACCGATCCACGGATCCTTCCCGTACGGCCCTTGGGCGACGACGACCGGGTACCGACCAGGTTCGTCCGGGCGGAATACATCCGCGCGAACGCTTGCGCCGTCATGCAGGGGGATCTGGATGTCGTGCTCGAACCGGATCCCGGATGGCACGGCGTCAACGCTCGGCATGGCCGGTGTTCTCCTTCGTCATCCGGGTCCGGAAGGCGGTCCTCGAGAGCCGCATACCCGAAAAGCTTGGTACCTCGTGACCTGTTTTTGTCATGCCTCTGTCCGATCTAATGCAACTTCATGTTGCAATAAGGCTATCAACCTCGTCCCGTAATGGCAACAAAATGTTGCGTTTGCGGCCACGGTGGCAGATCTAACCGCGTGGCCGACGATTTCGCTGCAACAATCTGTTGCGTTAACGTTGTTGCGCGTGAGCACGGACCAGCCCTACGACGCCGTACGCAAGCGGCCGGGAGGCCGCAGCGCTCGGATACGGGCCGCGACGCTGCACGCCGCACTCGAGGAGCTCGCCGAGGTCGGCTACGCCGCGTTCTCCCTCGATGCGGTAGCCCGTCGCGCCGGCGTCCACAAGACCACGCTCTATCGCCGCTGGGGGACGCCGGACGATCTGCTCTTGGAAGCGATGATCGAGGCTGCGCAGGAATCGGTGCCGATCCCTGACCTGGGTGCGCTCCGCAGTGACCTGCTGGCCTACCTCGAGGCGATCGTGGAGAACCTGCGGTCACCGCTGGTCGACGCGGCCGCTCGGGCTTTTGCCGCGGAGGCGCCGCGCAACCCCCGACTCGCCGAAACGGGACGGCGGTTCTGGGCGAGGAGGTTCGCCCTGGCCCGGCCGATCACAGAGCGGGCGATCGAACGAGGTGAGCTTCCCGAGTCGACCGATCCAGACCAGATCATCGAGCTCCTCCTCGGGCCGGTGTACCTACGGCTCCTGGTCACCAACGACGTCCTCGACCGTTCGTTCGTCGAGAACACCGTCAACTTCGTCGTGGCCGGAGCCGGCGCCGCGAAGAGAGAGCGTATCGGGGACATAACACCGGTCGACGAGAGTGGCAGCGATACCTCGGCGACGGCACCCTGAGCCTCTGACGAGCTGCAAACGGCCGCTCCCGGCCGACTTCGTGCAGCTAGGAATTTGCTCGGTGGCGGGGCAGAATATTTGCAGGGATGAATGTTCCAGGTGACCTTTCGTATTCGACAGATCACTTCGCCCACTGATCGGGGGGCGGGACTGACGACATGCATCGAGACGGACAGCGCCCGAAAGGGCTCAGTGTTTCCGCGCTGGCGGCGGTAGCGAACCCGTCGTACTCGCGAATCGACACATGGAATCTGCTCGATGACGCGTGCCGTCGGCTCGCCGATGTCAACCGGGCCGGGCTGGACACCACCCACGAAGTCGCCCGGGTGCGTCGCCTCCTCGATCGTCTCAGCGCCTACGAGCGGTACTGGCTGTACCCAGGCGCGGCCGGACTGGCGGAGTTTCGCGGATTTGTCGCCGATCTCGCAACGGCGCGGCTCACCGAGGAGGTGTCGCTGGCCGTACGCCTGCTGTCCGAGTACGGCGATGGTGCTGCCGTGTTCGACACCTCCGTGCCGTTGGCCGATCAGGAACTCGTGGCGCGGGCCAAACGGCAGCAGTTCGTCACCGTCCTGCTCGGCGACGATTCCCCGCCCGAGGCCCCCGAGAGTCTGGCGGAGAGCCTGCGGGCGCTTCGCGACCCGTCCGACGATGTGCGGTTCGAGCTGCTCGTCGTGTCGAGCATCGAGGACGCGATCACCGCCGTCGCGTTGAACGGCGAGATCCAGGCCGCGATCATCCGGCATGACCTGCCGCTTCGCTCCCGCGACCGGGTGCCGTTGATGACCACGTTGCTCGGCGCCAACGACGACGTGGTCGTGACCGACCGCACCCAGAACTGGGTCGAATGTGGCGAGTGGATCAGGCAGTTGCGGCCGCATATCGACCTGTATCTGCTCACCGACGAGTCGATCGCCGCGGAGACCGAAGACGAGCCGAACGTCTATGACCGCACGTTCTATCGGCTCAACGATGTCACCGACCTGTACAGCACGGTGCTCGCCGGCTTCCGGAGCCGGTTCGCCACACCGTTCTTCGACGCCCTGCGTGCCTATGCGGCCGCGCCGGTCGGCCAATTCCACGCCCTTCCCGTCGCGCGTGGCGCCAGCATCTTCAACTCCAAGTCGCTGCAGGATATGGGCGAATTCTATGGCCGCAACATCTTCATGGCCGAGACGTCGTCCACCTCCGGCGGGCTGGACTCGCTGCTGGACCCACACGGCACGATCAGGACGGCGATGGACAAAGCCGCGAAGACATGGTGTGCCGATCAGACGTACTTCGTCACCAACGGAACATCCACCGCGAACAAGATTGTCGTGCAGGCCCTGACCCGGCCGGGCGACATCGTTCTGATCGACCGCAATTGCCACAAGTCGCACCACTACGGCCTAGTGCTGGCCGGGGCGTACCCGATGTACCTGGATGCCTACCCGCTCGAGCCGTTCGCGATCTACGGAGCCGTGTCCCTGCACACCATCAAGAAGGCGCTGCTCGACCTCGAGGCGGCCGGACAACTGGACCGAGTGCGCATGCTGTTGCTCACCAACTGCACTTTCGACGGCATCGTCTACAACCCCCGGCGCGTGATGGAGGAGGTCCTGGCGATCAAGCCGGACATTTGCTTCCTGTGGGACGAGGCGTGGTACGCGTTCGCGACCGCGGTGCCGTGGGCACGGCAGCGGACCGCGATGGTGGCCGCCGAGCAACTCGAATCGACATTGTCCTCGCCCGGGTACGCCGAGGAATATCGCACGTGGCGTGCGTCGATGCAGGGCATCGACCGCGCCGAGTGGAGCAACCGCCGGCTGCTTCCCGACCCCGGGCGCGCGCGGGTACGCGTATATGCGACGCATTCCACCCACAAGTCGCTGTCGGCGCTTCGGCAGGCGTCGATGATCCATGTTCGCGATCAGGATTTCAAAGCCCTCGTTCGAGAGTCGTTCGGTGAGGCGTTTTTGACCCACACCTCGACCTCGCCCAACCAGCAACTCCTGGCGTCGTTGGACCTGGCGCGTCGGCAGGTCGATATCGAGGGCTTCCAGCTGGTTCGCAATGTCTACGACATGGCGCTGGTCTTCCGTCACCGCGTCCGCAAAGACCGGCTGATCGGCAAGTGGTTCCGCATCCTCGATGAGGCCGACCTGGTGCCCGACGAGTTCCGGCCTTCCGAAGTGAGCTCGTACCGGCAGGTCAGGCAGGGTGGTTTGGCAGAGTGGAACGAGGCGTGGCGCTCCGATCAGTTCGTGCTCGACCCGACTCGGGTCACGCTGTTCATCGGCAAGACCGGCATGAACGGGTTCGAGTTCCGCGAGAAGATCCTGATGGACCGGTTCGGTATCCAGATCAACAAGACCTCGATCAACAGCGTGCTATTGATCTTCACGATCGGCGTCACCTGGTCGAGCGTGCACTACCTGCTCGACGTGCTGCGTCGGGTGGCCACCGACTTCGAGCGCAGCCGGAGCGCGGCCGGTAAAGCCGATCAGGCCCTGCAGCAGCGCCGGGTCGACGAGATCACCAAGGATCTGCCGGCACTGCCCGACTTCAGCGAGTTCGACAGCGTGTTCCGTCCCTCCGCCGCCAGCTCGTTCGGCGACATGCGTTCGGCCTTCTACGCCGGGTATGAGGAGTCGGACCGCGAACACGTGCTGCTCGGCGACGCCGGGCGACGGCTCGCCAAGGGCAAGACCCTGGTGTCCACCACCTTCGTCGTCCCGTATCCGCCCGGCTTCCCGGTGCTGGTCCCAGGTCAGGTGCTCTCGACCGAGATCCTGTATTTCCTGGCCGAACTCGACGTCAAGGAAATTCACGGATACAACCCCGACCTCGGGTTGTCGGTCTTCACCGAGGACGCGCTCGCGCGGCTGGCCGCGGCCCGGCTCGCAATTGCCGCGGCGTCCGACGGTGCGCCGGAGGCAGCTCCGGCGCTAGCAAGCCACAACCGGGTAGGGATCTCCTGAGCTGTCCAGCAGCCTGTCCCGGGGGAAGCCCTGGAGGTTTCTGGGGCAGGGACCGGTGGAGCAGAGTCCTATGACCGGCACCGGCGCAGTGACCGATGTTGTGGAACGACATGACCGATGTTGTGAAACGATCGGCTTCCTATAGTTGATCCTTCCAGGAATCGGCCATAGGCGTGTTGGAGTGCGGTGTGGAGCTGCGGGACATCGAGATCTTCTTGACGTTGGCCGAGGAGCTGCATTTCCGCCGCACCGCGGAACGCTTGCACATCACCCAGGCCCGGGTCAGCCAGTCGATCAAGAAGCAGGAGCGCCGTATCGGCGGGCTGCTGTTCGACCGTTCGACGCGAGTTGTGCGGCTCACGCCGCTCGGCGAACAGCTGCACCGGGAGCTCCGTGCCGGGTACCGGCAGATCATGGACGGTGTCGAGAGTGTGTCCGCCGTAGCGCGCGGTATGGCGGGTGTGCTGACGCTGGGAAGTATGGGGCCACATCCATCGGTGCTGGTCGACGCCATCGAGCTGTTTCAAGCCCGGCATGTGGCAGTCGAACTGCACCATCGTGAGATCCAGCCACCGGCGCCACTGGAACTGCTGCGGTCCGGTGAGGTCGACGTCGCGCTGGTGTGGCTGCCGGTGCGTGAGCCCGACCTCACGGTCGGGCCGGTCGCCCACACCTCGTCGGTGATGTTGATGGTCGACGCCGGCCACCGGTATGCCGCGCGGGAGTCGGTCTGTCTGGAAGACCTCGGCGAGTGCGTCATTGTTGCGGGACGGTCGATTCCGCCCTATATGGAGGAAGTGCTCAACCCTTTCCACACGCCGACGGGTCGACCGATCGCACGCGGACCCGCGGTCTCCACTTGGCACGAACTTCTCAATACGGTGGCCGCCGGACGGGTCGTGGCCGCCGTCGCCGCAGAGGCCGAGCGCTTCTACCCGTGGCCCAGCTTGGCCTTCGTTCCGATCCGCGACGCGCCGAGCTGCCGGTGGGCGCTGGTGTGGCGCACCGCCGCCGAAAACCCGCTGATCCGCGCCTTTTCCCAGGCGGTCGTCGACACCGGCGATGGTGCGCGGCAGGACGTTTCGGCGCGCGCCGGATCGCCGACAAGCGTGGAGTAATAGGTCTCGCTCGCATGCGGGCGAAACTGTTCCCAAATCTGGGGATGGATGATACTCGAATCGCGTATGTCCCTGGCGCGTAGAGGATTACGGATGGCGCTGTTCGTGAGTCCACAGCTGAGCGATGATCGGGGGCTGTGATGAGTCCGACCGTTGATCACTATCGGATCATCCCGTCACTGACTGTTCCCGATTATGCATCGGACACGCTCAAAGGCATCGTCAGTGCCACTCACACGGCGGTTCAGGCCAACGTCGACAACTTGGGCGCGGGCACGCCGTCCAGAGCTCCGAAATTCGTGAAACTGCTGCAGGACAAGCACCTTATCGACGATCAGAATCAGTCGATCGCGACGACCAGCCACAACGAAACTGTCTCGGCGCTGAAGGACATCAAAGCCTCGATGGAAGACAACGACCAAGGCGTCGACAGCTCGACTTACGGAACCTACTCCGTGGCGGGCGACACATACGACGACATCGAGAAAGCGGTCAAGCAACTCCAAGGCACCATTAACGACGCAAAGAAGACGTTCGAACCGCTCACCGATACTGCAGGCAAACAGTACTGGCCGGAATCGGTGGAGGGTCCACTGCGGACCGCATGCGCCTCCACCGCCGCAACGGTGGAGCAGCGGATGCTCGACGCCGCGACCGATATCCAGCGGCATGCCGACCACATCAACAACTCCGCACCCGAAAATCCGACGAGCAGCTACTACGGCGGGACCACGACGGCCTTGACGACCGCGTGGTCCGGTCACAGCTATGTGCCGCCCGCCGATGCGAGCACCATCGACAAGATCAAGGGATTCGCCGAGAACGAACTCGGCGTCGCCGAAATCGGAACCAACCACGTGAACCGGCCGTACAACATCGACGCCGCATGGTGCGCGTCCTTCGCCACCTGGGTCTGGAAAAAGTCCGGTATCAACGTGGGCTGGAGCAACCCGAACTATGTGCCCAGCGTCTGGTCCGACGCCGCGGGCAACGGCTGGGCCGACAGCAACATGAGTAGCGCCCGCCCCGGCGACCTCGTCGTCTTCGCTGGTCAAAACCATATTGGTGTGGTGGTGGCCCGCAACGGCAACACCATCACCACCATCGAAGGTAACTCCGGCGACGCCGTACGTCAGCACACCTACAACATCTCCAGCGGAAACTTCACCGGCGTCGTGCACCCGCCTGCCACTTCGAAGACCGCCGTCGCGGTGTAGCCGGTAGACCCGTTACGGCATCACCACTGTCACGTTGCTGCATCATTGCTACGACGCTGCTCCTACGTTGCCGCCCGACGGTCGGCGAGACCGTATGGTCGGTCTCGCCGAGATCATTCTGCGAGAAGGAGGCGACTGGAAATCAGCGTAAGTCGTTTCGTGTCAAGCGGTTCGGTCGGTGCCCTCATCCGTCGTGGTCCCTGCATAGCGGTGATGGGGTTGAGCCCAGCAGCGTGTAATCGGGTTGAGGTGACGACGGGCGGGGCTGCCCATGATTTCCGGCGAGATCACGCAGTGTCTCTATGCCGAGTGGGGCTCGCCCCGACCGGCCGCTCGATGGCCGCTCAATTGGTCAGGCGGCCACCGGGATTGGGGTGTCGGTTGGTTGTGTGCCGTGGGTGGCGGTGTGTGGATCCCAGCGTCGGCCGGTGGTGATGACGGCATGCAGGTGTCGCAGGATGGCGGCGGCGATGGCGGCTTGGGCTTGGGTGGGGCTGAGTTTGTTGTCGTCGCGGCTGGTCAGGTGCCGGTAGCGGGCGGCATAGACAGGGTTGGCGCGTTGGGCGCCCCAGACCGCCCGCCAAGCGGCTAGGCGCAGGCTGGGCCGGCCTTGGCCGGTGAGTTTGGTTCGTCCGGTGAACGTGCCCGAGAGTTTCTCCCGGGGTGCCAGTCCGGCGTGTTTGACCAGAGCGCGGGCGGTGGTGAACCGGGTGGGGTCACCGGTTTGGGCCAGGATCGCGGCAGCACCGACCGCGGAGAGTCCG
The DNA here is from genome assembly GCF_050955995.1 of Nocardia sp. CA-119907. Lineage (NCBI taxonomy): Bacteria > Bacillati > Actinomycetota > Actinomycetes > Mycobacteriales > Nocardiaceae > Nocardia > Nocardia sp. CA-119907. The sequence continues at coordinate 6,589,710 of NZ_CP192091.1, read as the reverse complement.
GTGATGGAGGTGACCAGGTCGGTGAGTCGAAGTTCGTTGAGCACGGCTGTCATTCGGTCCTCGGTGTCGGTGAGGCGGCGTTGGTTTTCGATCCAGTCGCCCAGCAGCAGCTGCACTCGTTCCAGTGCGCCGCGCCGGTGCGCGACCACCCCGGCCTGGTCGTCGAGCGCGTTGAACACGTTGCGCGCGATCCGCAGCGAGGGTTTCTGACCTCCCCGGCGTGTGATCTCGCGGCGGACGGCCTGCTCGAGGCGGGTCATGCCGAGGCGGCGGGTGCGGGACAGATCGCCGCCGTCGCGATCGCAGATCACGCTCAACGTCGCGACCCAGGTGCGAGATCGGAACGGTTGGCGCGCGGTGTCCAGCGCGGCGGGCCACACGCATTCCAGTAATGCGCGCAGCTGCTGGATTTGGCTGACCATCTCCACCAGCAACTGCTCACGTCGCGCACCGAGATGCCGCAACCGGCCCCACGTTTCATCCACTGGTTCGGGGACATAGCAGCGCAACTGCGCGGTCAGCCGGGCGATCAGCACCGCGTCTTTTTCATCGGTTTTGTCGCAGGTGAGGTCCTCGGCGCGGCGTGACCAGGAGGTCATCGACGGTTGGACGCACACGAACGCCATGCTGCGGTCGGCGGCCAGCTGGCCCAGTACTCGCCACCGGTGTCCGGTCGGTTCGCACGCCACCGTCACACCGGTGAAACCCGCCGTGACCGCCCGCTGACCTGCCCAGTCCAACGCGGCACCCAGATCCCAAGCGCGGCATCGGAATGTTTTGCGCGCCAACACTTTCGAGTCGTGATCGGTCACCACGACCATCTGTTTGCGATCAGCCAGATCGATCCCGACGATAGCGTTATCGACCGGGACCAGCGCCCGCAACCGCGCCAAACGTGCGTTTCGGTTGCGATCACCCCGCGACAAGCCACTACTGTTACCCACGAACGTCTTCCTCCTGCGATGGGACACCAAGCCCGACAAGCGCATCAGGAAGGCGTTCCTATCCCGCGGACCGACACGCAGAACGTCTTTCTATGCCGAAGTATCTGTGGCGGGTCGGCTATTCACCGGAGGGGGCGCGCGGTGTGCTCGCGCAGGGCGGCAGCGCCCGCCGAGCGGCCATCACCGAAATGGTCGAGAGTGTGGGCGGCCATGTGGACGTCTGCTATTTCGCCTTCGGTGAGGATGATCTGTTCGTCATCGGTGATGTGCCGGACGAGGTTTCGGCCGCGGCACTCGCCATTCGCACCGCCGCTTCCGGTGCCGCGATATCGCACACCGTGGCGCTGCTGACCCCTGAGCAGGTCGATGAAGCCGTCGCTCGGGATGTCACCTATCAGCCGCCTGTCGAGGCTTAGTCTGCTCGCGCCCGGCGCATCCTGAGCCCCGGCCGTAGGGGCCGAGACGGCGGGGATTTCTGTTTCGTCGTCCTCATTCCCGACTCGCTGGTAGAGAAACCGGCACGTCCATCCGCACACCAGTAGCAAACGCCGAACACTGGTCGCTCGACCCAGGTCCCCCGGTTGGTTCTCGGACCAGTGGGGCGGTATCGGCGCAGCTGGTCGGTGAGGTCGTCGCCGATCAATGAGGTGCGCAAGCAGGCGACGAACCGGGTTGTCCGGTGTCAGGTCACTCGGCAGCTGGCGAGTTCGATTCCGGCACAGCTGATTCGGTGGAAGATCGCATCGGGTTCGGCTGCCGGACTGTCGGCGTCGGATCGGTCGCGTTCGGTGGGACGCGGTGTAGCGCGATCGCTAGGTCCAGGTCGGATGTCGTTGTGTGGCAGTGTCGTGTGCGATCCTGCCGTAGGGGTAGCGCTGTGCATGCGGCGTTTCCCGTTGGGGGCTAGCGATTTCGGTGGGCCAGCGGCGTAGCTGGTCCAATCTCATTGCGCCGGAAGGTCGTTCACCTGCACAAATTCACACCCCTATTGATTGTGCCAATATTCGACGGTACATTGATTGGCGATTCATTCCCGTCACCGGAGGAGACCAACCGATGGCGACAGTTCGTCCCGATCCTGAGGTGTCGGCGCCGGCGGATGCGCTGCATGTCGAGGACGCGGGCTATCACAAGGCGTTGCGCCCGCGCCAGCTGCAGATGATCGCGATCGGCGGCGCGATCGGAACCGGACTGTTCCTGGGTGCGGGTGGTCGGTTGCACACTGCCGGTCCCGGGCTGTTCCTGGTGTACGCGGTCTGTGGCATCTTCGTGTTCTTCATCCTGCGGGCGCTGGGCGAGCTGGTGTTGCATCGTCCGTCCTCCGGATCGTTCGTTTCCTACGCGCGTGAGTTCTATGGCGAGAAGCTGGCTTTCGCGGTCGGGTGGATGTACTTCTTCCACTGGTGCATGAGCGGGATCGTGGACATCACCGCCATCGCCACGTACGTCCATTACTGGGGGACGTTCCACGCAGTTCCCCAGTGGTTCATCGCGTTCATCGCCTTGGCGGTGGTTGTCGCGATCAACTTGGTATCGGTGCGCTGGTTCGGTGAGCTGGAGTTCTGGGCGGCGTTGATCAAGGTGGTCGCGTTGGTCGCATTCCTGATCATCGGAACCGTCTTCCTCACCGGTAGATTCACCATCCAAGGTCAGTCCACCGGATTCGGCGTGCTCACCGACCACGGCGGGTTGTTCCCGACCGGTTTGTTGCCGCTGGTCACAGTCACCACCGGTGTCGTATTCGCTTACTCCGCAGTGGAATTGGTCGGTACGGCGGCGGGCGAGGCGGAGAATCCGGAAAAGATCATGCCGCGGGCCATCAACTCGGTCATCGCCCGCATCGCGCTGTTCTACGTCGGTTCGCTGGTGCTGCTCGGCCTGCTGCTGCCCTATACCGCCTTCAAGGCCGGTGAGAGTCCGTTCGTCACCTTCTTCGCGAAACTCGGTGTGGGGGGCGCTGACTCGGTCATGAACCTGGTGGTGCTGACCGCGGCCTTCTCCAGCCTGAATGCGGGTCTGTACTCCACCGGCCGCATCCTGCGCTCGATGTCGATGAACGGCAGCGCGCCCGAGGCGGCCGCGCGGATGTCCAGTGGTGGTGTGCCCTATGTCGGCATCCTCGCTACCGGTGCCATCGCACTGACAGGCGTCGGATTGAACGCGGTGGTGCCCGAGCATGCCTACGAGATCGTGCTCAATATGTCCGCGCTCGGCACCATCTCCGCCTGGGCGGCGATCATCCTGTGCCAGTTGAAACTGTGGCATTGGTGGCGCAAGGGCTGGGCCGAGCGTCCGTCTTTCCGGTTGATCGGTGCGCCGTATACGAGTATCGCGACGCTGGTATTCCTCGCCGGAGTGGTCGCTTTGATGGCGTCCAGTGACGACAGCGTGCAACGTGGCGCGGTGATCGCCGCGGGGGTGATCATGGTGCCAGCCTTGGTCGGCGGATGGTTCCTGACCCGCGGCCGAGTACTCGCCATCGTGCAGGCACGCAACCACGATTCCCGATAGCACTGCTCGGCACGGCTGAAAGGACCCGACGGATGAGTCCCGAGGCGACGGCACGTTTTGTCCGCGCACTGTCCGACATCGTCGGCAAGGCCCACGTTTTCACCGATCCCGATATGACCGCTCGCTATGTCATCGACTGGACCGGCCGCTGGCACGGTGGCACCACCGCGGTGGTGCGTCCTGGCCGCACCGAAGAAGTAGTCGGGGTCATGCGACTGTGCCGCGAGTTCGGAATCGGGGTCGTCGCCCAAGGCGGCAATACCGGACTGGTGGGTGGTTCCATCCCGATGCACGGCGAGATCGTCTTGAGCTCGGAACGTCTCGACGCGATCGAGGCAGTCGATCCGATCGCCCGCACACTCGCGGCCGGTGCGGGCACCACCGTCGCCGAGGCGCAAACGGCCGCACAGCGGGTGGGCCTGACTTTCGGTGTCGACCTCGCCTCCCGCGACTCCGCCACGCTGGGCGGAATCGTGGCGACGAATGCGGGCGGCGTCCGCGTGATCAAATACGGTGACACCCGCGCCCAGTTGCTGGGTATCGAGGCCGTGACGTCGGATGGCAGTGTGCTCACCCGGTGGAAGAACTTCACCAAGGACAATGTGGGCTACCACCTGCCGGGGCTACTCGCGGGATCGGAGGGCACGCTGGCGGTCATCACCAAGGTCCTGATGAAGCTGCATGTACCGCCGACACGCACCGAGGTGATGCTGGCCGGAGTCGAAACCATCGAATCGGCACTGGCTCTGACGGATGCGCTCCGACGGGCGGGGCTCACCATCGAAGCAGCGGAACTCATGACCGATGACGGGATGACGCTGGTCCTACAGCACCGAAAACTCCGACATCCCCTCGGCGACAGCGCGCCTTATTATCTGCTCGTAGAGGCATCCGGATCGCCGGACGTCGCCACGGTGCTGCTCGAAACACTCGAGCAGGCAGGCGATCTCGTCGTGGACGCGACGCTCGAGCACGGCGATCGACTCTGGGAATTCCGGGAAAGCCATACCGAATCCGTCAACGCCGCCTCCGTGACTCCTCCGGTCAAACTGGATGTCGCCACGCCGGTCGCGGAGTTGGAGTCCTTCATAGGTGTTCTCCGTCGCGAGATCGACTCGGTATTTCCGTCCGTCCGGCTGATCGTGTTCGGTCATCTCGCCGACGGCAATGTGCATGTAAATCTGCTCGATGCGGATCCCGCAGTCGCCCAGCGGATTACCGAGTTCGTATTCGAGTTGGTCGTGGCCCACAACGGAAGTATCAGCGCGGAGCACGGAGTGGGCCGTTCGAAAGCCCCATGGATCCATCTCGGCAGATCCGCGGTCGATATCGACCTGATGAAAGCGATTCGGCACGGCGTGGACCCCGCGCACATACTCAACCCCCATATCCTGCCGGCGAACAGTGCGCCGCCGACTGCCGTCGCTCGCTCTTCGGCTCGAATTCCGCCGCGATAATCTCGAGGTTCGGCGACGCGAAAAGTGTCGTGGTACAAACCTGTTCAGAGGGTTCCCCGGCGCGCCGACTGCCACAGATCGACTTCGCCGTCGTTGTCGAGAAGGGCATCGATGTCGGCGAGTTCGGCGGCGTCGAAATCGAGATTGTCCAGCGCGGCGATGTTCTGATCGAGTTGGTCGGTGGTGGACGCGCCGATGACCAGCGAGGTCACGCGGTCGTCGCGCAACGCCCAGGACAGGGCCATCTGTGCCAGCGTTTGTCCGCGCCGATCCGCGATCGTGTTCAGCTTGCGTAACCGCTCGATCATGTCCGGGGTGAGCAATTCGGTCTGGAACGACTTACCTTGTGTGGCACGCGATTTCGCCGGAATGTCGTCGAGGTACTTCGAGGTGAGCATGCCCTGTGCGAGCGCGGTGAACCCGATGACGCCGAACCCTTCCGCTGCGGCGGCGTCGAGCAGCCCTTCGGTCTCGATCCAACGATTGAGCATCGAGTAGGACGGCTGGTGGATCAGTAGCGGTGTGCCGAGCTCGCGCAACATCGTCGCCATCGCGACGGAATCCTTCGCGGTGTACGACGAGATTCCCACGTACAGCGCTTTCCCCTGACGGACAGCGGTATTCAGTGCCGCCGCGGTTTCCTCGAGTGGGGTCGTCGGGTCGAATCGGTGCGAGTAGAAGATGTCGACGTAGTCGAGCCCGAGTCGGGTCAGCGACTGATCAAGGGAGGCAAGCAGGTATTTGCGCGACCCGCCACCTTGCCCGTACGGCCCGGGCCACATGTCCCATCCCGCTTTGGTGGAGATGACCAGTTCGTCACGATACCGCGCGAGATCCTCGCTCAGGATTCGTCCGGCGTTGATCTCGGCGGACCCGTACGGAGGTCCGTAGTTGTTGGCCAGGTCGAAATGAGTGATGCCGAGGTCGAAGGCGTGCAGGGCGATCTCGCGCTGGACGAGATAGGGACGATCGTCGCCGAAGTTGTGCCAGAAGCCGAGCGAGAGCAGCGGTAGATCCAGGCCGGACCTGCCTGAGCGGCGGTATCGCATTGCACTGTCGTACCTGGTGGGCTCGGGAATGTATGTCATTCGGACCTCCTCATCACCGTGTCGGCTGTCCCATGGTGCCTCAACGGTGATCAGCGTCGACTTGCGGTTCGAGGCGCACACGACTCGTTGATGAGGGGACTTCGAACGAGACTTGTTGGTATTGCCGGATCTTCACGTAATCGGTTGTTGCGTGATCGGCGTCACTATCAGGCGATCTCACCGGTGGGGATCCGGCCTCGGTGATATCGCAACCCTCATTAGCATGGATGCGGCGAATAGATCGAGGAAATCCGAGGACGTGTGTTGACTACCGAACAACTTGACCGCTGGAACGCTCAGGAAGCCGCCGCGGAGGCGATGATTCCCATCATCGGCACGTTGTATCGGGCGAAGGGCGTGACGATCCTGCTGCACAGTCGGCCGCTGGTGAACAAGTCGGTGATCAGCATCCTGCGGACGCACCGCTTCGCGCGGCAGATCGAGGGCGAAGAGCTGTCGGTGGACGAGACCCTGCCCTTCTTGCAGGTGCTCGGGGAGCTGGATCTGGGACCCTGCAAGATCGATCTCGGTCAGTTGGTGATGGCCTATCGCGCCGACGACCGCGGACTGTCGATCAGCGAGTTCACCGCGGCGGTCCTGGCCGAGGTGACAAACGGCAACAAGGCTCGGTCACCGGAGCCGCGGGATGTGGTCCTCTATGGCTTCGGCCGCATCGGTCGTCTGGTCACGCGCCTGCTCATCGAGAAGGCCGGATCCGGCAATGGGCTGAACCTGCGTGCCGTTGTGGTGCGCAAAGGCGGCGAGGACGATCTGACCAAGCGTGCGTCGCTGCTGCGCAGGGATTCGGTGCACGGCCATTTCAACGGCACGATCAAGGTCGATACCGACAATGACACGATCACCGCGAACGGGAACGTGATCAAGTTCATCTACAGCGATGATCCGACGGCGATCGACTACACCGAGTACGGGATCGACGACGCGATCCTGATCGACAACACCGGTAAGTGGCGTGATCGTGACGGTCTGTCGCAGCATCTGCGCCCCGGCATCGCGAAGGTTGTGCTCACCGCACCCGGCAAGGGTGACGTTCCGAATATCGTGCACGGCGTCAACCACCGCAGCCTGGACCTGTCGCAGCAGATCTTCTCGTGCGCCTCGTGCACGACCAATGCGATCGTGCCGCCGCTCAAGGCCATGGATGACGAGTACGGCATCATCCGCGGTCACGTGGAGACGGTGCACTCGTTCACCAACGACCAGAACCTGCTGGACAACTATCACAAGGCGGACCGTCGCGGCCGGTCCGCGCCGTTCAATCTCGTGCTCACCGAGACCGGCGCCGCGTCCGCGGTCGCGAAGGCGATGCCGGACTTCAAGGCCAGGATCACCGGCAACTCGATTCGTGTTCCCACCCCGGACGTTTCGGTCGCGATTCTGAATCTGCAGCTCGAGCGCGAGACGACGAAGGCCGATGTGCTCGCGTACCTGCGTCAGGTTTCGCTCGCCGGGCCGTTGAGCCGAAACCTCGATTACACCGCCGCCACGGACGTGGTTTCCAGCGATTTCATCGGATCGCGCGCGGCGTCGATCATCGACGCCAATGCCACGATCGTCGAGGGCGACACCGCGATTCTGTACGTCTGGTACGACAACGAATTCGGCTACTCGTGCCAGGTGGTGCGGACGGTGCAGTACATCTCGGGCATCGAGTATCCGACCTACCCGCAGGTCGGTGCGCAGTTGGACCGCGCCGCCGACGCTCGCGTGCTGACCACGACCGACGCGGGGTAACTCGCGCGGCCGCATGACCGGCCGAGATATCCAGTGGGATGCACGGTGCTCCGATCGTGTCGGTGGGTGGCGCTAGTCTGCTGACATGGTCGGACCGGATTCGGCGGTGCGCCGACTGACGCGCGATGCGGGAAAGCTGCTGCAGCCGTACGGCTTCCATGGCTCGGAGGCTACGTGGGTTCGGGTCGTGCCGGGTGGTGTTGCCTCGGTCGGCCGCACCCGGACTCTGCGCACCTGGACCGACGGGCAGCAGGTACTCAGATTCGGGCTGAGTCTGAGCGCGACACCCACCGCCTGGTGGGAATTCCGTAACTGGCGCAACGCGCAGCTGGGGCTTCCACACACCCCGCTCGAGCAGGCGACCGGCCCCGGCCTGATCAACGACCATGGCATGCCGGACGATCTGACCGCGTTGTGGTCCCTGCACCTCGACCCGACACAACCGGGTCGGGCGTTGCAGGCGGACGTCGATGCCATCCGCGCCGAGTTGCCCCGGCGCGTGCATGCCTATGCGCGCCGGGCGCTGCGGCTGCTGGAGCCGGATCGCTATCTCGACGAACTGTTGGCCGCCTCGGACCCGCGGATCGCGACCTGGGAAGCGATCGTCGTCCTGCTCGCCGACCGCGGACCGGGACCGCAACTCGACGACGCATTGATCCAACTCCGGACCTGCCTTGCTGAGCAGGGCGAGTCGGCCTACGCAGAGGACGTCATCGCTTACGCACGCCGCCGCGCTGCTCTGGTCTGAGCAGCTACCGGGCGCGGCGACCTTGCTTCTGGTCCACTCGGCTACGCCGCGACATATTCGATGTCTGCGCGATCGACCCGCTGCAGTCACCTGGACGGTCCTGCACAGCGCCGCATCCATCGCAGCACCGCTGCTCGATCGTGGAAGAGATCATGGTGGCCCCGGGCTCGATCGTTCCGGTTTCGCTGCTCTGGGCGAGGGCCGTGCGTTCAGCCCTGCAACACCTACTGACTGTCCGACAATGGGATGTCGGCAACGATCACCGCCCGACATCGGCGGGAGTCGGGCCATGTCGCGGCAGCCCGACCTACCACAGGAGGCAGGCAATGATCTTCATCGTCGTGAAATTCAAGACCAAGCCCGAATGGACCGATCGCTGGCTCGAACTCGTCGCACCGTTCACCGCGGCGACCCGTGCCGAGGAGGGCAACCTCTGGTTCGACTGGTCCCGCAGTGTCGACGACCCGACCGAATTCCTTCTCGTAGAAGCCTTTCGAGACCAGGCCGCGGGCGCGGCCCATGTCGGCAGTCCCTACTTCAAGACCGCGATGAACGAACTGCCGCAGGCACTCGCATCGACTCCCCAGATCATCAGCCAGACCATCGACGCCACCGGCTGGTCCGAAATGGGGGAGATGACCGTCGAATAGCTGTTGCGCGCGGAGCCTGTTCGATCAGGCGCAACGGGCGGGGACTGCGGTCGGCCTCATCTGCCATGCCTGTGCCAGGGCATCCCGCAAATAATGCTTCAGCCCGCGCACCTCGACGCTATCGGTCTGTTGCGGGTGCAGCGCCTCGTCCACCATGTGCAGGAATCGCTGACGGGTCACACCAAAGGTCACGAGCAGTTCGGCGGCCGTCGCGCCGCCGAACGGCGCCCATCGGATCGCGAAGCTGATCAGGGAATTCGCGGTCGCGTCGAGGGCCTTCGCGCCCGCCATGAGTTCGCACTGGCCAAGCGATGTCCGCACCCACCGCGCGTCGTAGCAATGCTGGACTTCGCGATGCGTGTTCGAAGCACTTGCGCGCCGTGACGTGGGACGAACGCCACCATCCGAATCGGTTGCCGCGGGGCACACGGCGAACACCGGAAAGCGATCCACCCGGGGACGCGGTTCGAATCGCACCCGGACCGGCAGATCCGAAGCCGGCACGGCGTCACCTTCGATCGTCGCGTACACCCACGGACCCTCGTCGAGTTCCACGATGGCGATCATCAATGGCACCACCTGGGCGTTCGGACGGCTCACACGACGGTGTACGAGCCGCGACGACACGATCGAACCGAGGCCTGACGAAGGCGACCACTCGAGATCCCAGGACCGACACGACGAACATTCGGCGGTCAGCGGCGCGAACAACTTGTCGCAGCGCCCACAACGTCGGATCATCATGGTCGTTGCGGCCCCCGTGGGGTTGTCTTTGTGGTCGGACATGGGAAAACCTCGGTGTGATTGCGATGCATGCGTCCCACCAAGCGTCTCCTTCTCGATGCCCGAGCACGACCGTAGAACTACCAGGGATATACCTATTTTCTGCCGAGCGCTCCTACGTACAGACCACTTCGACAGCCGTCGCGTGCCCGGGTCGAGTGCTATCGCGCTCGGTGTGAACGCGCGGTCCAAGCGGCGATCTGCGTCCGCGACGAGTAGCCGAGTTTGCAGAGGATGTTTTCCAGGTGACGGTCGACGGTGCGCGGTGACAACACCAGCCGTTCGGCGATCTGCCGGTTGCTGAGCCCCTGTGCGACGAGTTCGGCCACCTGCCGCTCGCGCGCCGTGAGCATGGTGTCCTCCTGCTCGTCCGGCTCCTGGCGGTCCGTCTGGGGTCCAGCGCGTAGTGGATCGCCTCGGCGTGGTCCAGTGCCGCGCCACGCGCTCTTTCCGCGCGCTGTTCTGCCTGCCGCAGCGACCGGGTGAGGGTGTGCTCGCAGGCCGAGTGCTGTGCTCCCAGATGGGGTCCGAATGCCGCGATCGAGGTGCCGATGCGCCGCCACACCGATCCGACCGCTCCCATCAGCCGCGCCGCTGGCCGGTATTCGCCGCGGGCGGCGGCGATCCAGGCCAGCAACTCCATCATCAGCGCCGCGCCCACATGGTCATTGAATTCGCGCTGGATCTCCAGGGCGGCACGAGTCGATTCGGTCGCACTGTCGTATTCGCCGCGGATGTACTGGCCGTAGCCGAGGGCCCAGAGTGAATACGATTTCGTCCACCGCTCACCCCGTTGGTCGGCCAACTCGATGCCCCGGCGGGCCGTCGCACCCGCGCTGCGGTCACCGGCGTGCGCTTGTGTCATGGCGAGTTGGAACAGGGTCATGCCGACCACGTCATCGTCGTCCGAGTAATTCTCGACGGTCTGCTCGAAGGCCGCGACGGCCGGTGCGAGATGCCCGGGGAACAACTCCGCCGTACCGCGAAAACAGCTCACGCAACCCAGCGCGTGGCGGTCGCCGACCACCGCCGCACCCGTCGCGCATTCGTCGAGGGCCTCGGTGGCCGCTTCGAGATCGCCGAGCAGCAGCCGCACCCACCCCGACACCCACAGCGCGGAGACCCGCTCCGGACCGGACCGGTCGGCGGCACGCAGCGCCAGATCGGTCCACCGCCGTCCCTCGCCGAGGAACCCGTCGGCGCACCAGTGATAGCGCAGGGCGGTGACCAGCGCCAGCGCCGCACGGGAGGCGGATGGTGTGCTCGTCGCCCAGTCCAGGGCCGTTCGGAGATTGTCGTGCTCGGCGCGCAACTCGGCCAGACCGGCCGCTTGGCCGGGTCCGTTCCATGCACCGGCGATCCGCTCGGCCAGCGCGAGATAGTGCTCGCAATGCCGCTTGCACAGCGCGCCGGTCTCGTCTCGCTCGGTGAGCCGATGCCACCCGTATTCACGGATCGTTTCCAGCATCCGATACCGCGGCGGGCCGCTGGTCAGTACGGGCGCCAGGATCGACTGCGCGACCAGATGGTCGATCAGGTCCAGCATGCGGTCACGCGGCAGGCCGGGACCAGCGCATACGCCCTCGGCCGCGGCGAGGGTGAATCCGCCGGCGAACACCGACAGCCGTGCCCACAGCAGCTGTTCGGCCGGTAGGCACAGCTCGTAGCTCCAGTCGATCAGGGCCCGCAGCGTCCGCTGCCGCGGTACCGCGGTCCGGGTCGAGCCTGCCAACAGCACGAACCGGTCTTCGAGTCGGTCCAGGACCGCAGGCAGCGACAATGACCGCAGTCTGGACGCGGCGAGTATGGCGAGCGGAATCCCGTCCAGACGCTCGCAGACCCGCACCACCACATCCACATCACGTTCGGTCAGGGTCAGGTCCGGGCGCACCGCCCGAGCCCGCTCCACCAGCATGGTCGGCGCGTCGTAGGCGACCAGCGCCCCCAGCGTGACCGGATCGTGCGGGCTCGGCATCGACAGCGGTGGGACCGTGTACACATGCTCACCCGCGACGCCCAACAGCTCGCGGCTGGTGGTCAGAATCCGCAGTCCGGCACAGGACCGCAGCAGCAGGTTGCACAGCGCCCCGCACGCATCCACCAGATGCTCGCAGTTGTCCAGCACGACCAATGCCTGCAACTCGGCGAGGTGCTCGACGAGCTGCTCCTCGATGGTCCGGTTCGATACGTCCACAATTGCCAGGCTGGTCAGCACCGCCGGCGCCACCAGATCGGCATCGCCGACGCCGGACAGGTCCACCAGCCACACCCCGTCGGGAAACGAGCGGCCGGACGCGGTGGCGACCTCGCTGGCGAGCCGGGTCTTTCCGACACCGCCAACGCCGGTGAGCGTGACCAACCGTGCCGTCGCGAGCAACTCCCGGACCTCGCGGATCTCTCGTTGCCGTCCGACGAAACTGGTCACCGCGAATGGCAGGTTACCGACCACGCGAGTGGGCTTACGTCGCCCCATGCGCCCCAATCTAGCCGTGCCAGGGGCTTCACGAGGGCCTGGTCCGGGAAGGCCGTTCCCCAGGCGATTGCTGCTCGATCGCCCTCGGCGCGGATGCGGTGTGTACCCCGTGTGCGTCGCCGAGCGTTGCCCATGGGGTATCCGAATCGGACTCAATGTCCCTGATCTGCGGATATGGGTGCCGAAGTGGGTGCTTTTACCCATGTCCGCACGGGTCGGATCTGTGAAGCTCGTGCAATCAGTTGTGAGCAGGAGGTCGACCATGACATCTCACCGGGCGTGCCCAGTCGATGAGAGTCGCCACAGATACGAGCCACGTCGCCGACGATGGGGGGTCGGCGATGGATGACGTATGTCGAACCGAGGTCGACGGACTGTGCGTGACGTGGCGATTGATTCAGAATCAGCTGATCTCGATCGTCGGCGTGCACAACGCATGCGACGCCTCGCCCGCTCTCTCCTTCGGCCCCGCCGCCTATCCGGATCTCGCGCAAGCACGAGAACTCCATCCGGGACTGACCAAGGTGTGGGACGCGGTGCGCCACGACTTCTGGACCAAACTCATTCCGCCACGTGCGAGTAGCGGCAGACAAAGGCAATGGGCGTGACAGTCGCTCACGCCGTCACGTGAGCACGTTCACGTATCCTTCGGCGACTTGCCGGTGGCCAACCCGCCCATGAGGTCGTGGACGAGGCTGGCTGCCTGGGTGTGTGCCTGCTGCGGATCGTCGGTCTGCGCGATTGTCAGCGACAGTTCGGTCAGGGCGCCGTAGAAGGCGCTGGCGATCAGTTCGGCGGGATGTGGCTGGATCAGCGCGGCGTCCAGCAGATTCCGTACCGCTTCGAGAACCAAGCCGCCGAGGTGCTGTTGGTCCAGTTCGCGCCAGCGCTGCCAGCCGAGGGCGATCGGGCCCTGCTGGAGTACGACATGTCGAAAGTCTTGTTCGGCGCAGACCTCGAGAAACTCCGCGACGCCGCGGTCGACACGGTCGAAGGGGTCCGAGACCGATTCGATCGCGGTCCTGATGCGTTGCGCCGCTTGCCGTTCGAGTTCCTCGAATATCGCTTCGAACAGTCCGCGCTTGCCGTCGAAGTGGTGATACAGCGCGCCGCGGGTGAGGCCCGCGCCGCGTACCAGTTCCTCTGCCGAGATGCCCGCGTAATCGCGGGTCGCGAACAGGCTCAGGGCGGTATCGAGCAGCGTCCGGCGGGTGTTTTCCGCGTACTTATCGCGCAACGCCTCCATACGTCATGAATATCACATACAGTGTGTATGTCAGATACATGATGTATGAGAGCGGGTTGTGATGGACAGGTCAGTGGATGTCGTTGTCATCGGGGCCGGGATCGCGGGTCTGGTGGCCGCCCGTGACCTGGTGCGAAGCGGGGCCGAGGTGCTGGTGCTCGAGGCGCGCGACCGGGTCGGCGGGCGGCTGCTGAACGATGTGCTGCCCGGCGGTGCCCCCATCGAGGTGGGTGGGCAATGGGTCGGGCCCGGGCAGCATCACGTGCAGGCCCTGCTCGAGGAGCTGGGACTGCGCACCTTTCCCACCTACACCGCAGGTCGTCACATCGCTGAAGTGGGTACGGCCCGTTCGGAGTACAGCGGTCGGATCCCCACATTGAACCCGCTGGCGCTGGCCGATATCGCGCAGATCCAGTGGCGGCTGGACCGCGTGGCACGTCGGGTCGCGGCAGCGGAGCCGTGGCGAGCCGACCAGGCCAAGGATCTGGATGCGCAGACTTTTGCCACCTGGCTACGACGCACCGCCCATACCGGCGACGGTCGGTCGTTCTTCCAGCTGATCACCGAGGCCGTGTTCGCCGCCGAGCCGGAGGATATGTCCGCGCTGTGGACCGCCTTCTACGTCGGCGCTGCCGGTGGCGTCGACGCGTTGATCAATGTCGCGGGCGGTGCGCAGCAGGACCGCGTTGTCGGCGGTTCGCAACGCATCGCATTGGCCTTGGCCGAGGAACTCGGTGACCGTGTCGTACTCGGAACTGTGGTGACCGAAATCGAATGGGACGCTTCGGGTGTGCGGGTCGTCGCGGGCGGCACGACAGTGCGCGCCCACCGTGCAGTGGTCGCGGTGCCGCCGCCGCTGGTCGCGCGGATTCGTTTCACCCCGGATCTGCCCGGTGATCGTGGCCAGCTCGTGCAGCGGATGCCGATGGGCAGAGTGATCAAGGTCAACGTCGCATACGACGAGCCCTTTTGGCGCACAGCGGGTTTGAGCGGTCAAGCCAACAGCGATCACCGCCCGCTGGGCACCGCCTTCGATAACACCCCGCCCGAGGGTGCACCCGGTGTGCTCGTCGGCTTTCTCGAAGGACGGCACGCCGACAGCGCAGCGCGCCTGGACCTCGCCGATCGCCGCGCCCAGGTGATCGATGACCTCGTCGGCTACTTCGGGCCGCAGGCCCGCAACCCCATCGCCTACATCGAACGTGACTGGGCCGCCGAGGAATTCACCCGTGGCTGTTACGGCGCTTTCACCGCGCCCGGGACCCTGACCCGCTTCGGTCCGGCCCTGCGCGCACCCGTCGGTCCGCTGCACTGGGCAGGCGCCGAAACCGCTACCCGGTGGGTCGGATATATGGACGGAGCCGCCGAATCCGGCCACCGGGTCGCTCGCGAAATCACCCCGGCCCTCGTTCGCGGCAGCGCCCAGCGAGTTCGGTAACCGGCCACGACTCCGGCGGTCGGCGGCGAGATCGAACGATCTCGAGCCGCCGTCACGCGGAGAGCCTCAGGTCAGGTAGCGGTCCGCGGCTTTCGTGATTTCGTCGAGGGCGTGCAGTGTTTCCTGTTCCGGGAGGGTCGGCACGCTGAGGATCAATCGTTGTACCCCGGCCTCGGCGTAGCTGTCGAGCAGGGCCGGATCGGCCGCGGCGAATGCGATGGTGACCGGCAGGTCGTGTCCGTCGAGTTGGGCCAGTTGGGCCGGGATCGCGGCGGGATCGGCCACTGCGGTGGGGATCCAGCCGACACCGTGGCGGATCGCGCGTTCGGCCGCCGATTCGCCGCCGCCGATGAAGATCGGCGGGTGCGGTTGCTGTACAGGTTTCGGCCAGGCGTACATCGGGTCGAAATCGATGAAGCGGCCGTGGTATTCGGCGAGGTCCTCGGTCCAGATCTTGCGGATGGCCTCGAGTTGCTCGTCGAGCAGCGCGCTGCGGGTGCGGGGGTCGGTGCCGTGATCGGCCATTTCCTCGCGATTCCAGCCGATGCCGACGCCGAATACGAAGCGTCCGTGGGAGATTCGGTCGAGCGTGGCGACTTGTTTGGCGGTGTGGATGACGTCGCGCTGGATCAGCAGGGTGACCCCGGTTCCGAGGATCAACCGCTCGGTGACGGCTGCGACGGCGCCGAGGGTGACGAACGGATCCAGCGCGCGGTAGTACTCCCGCGGCAACTCGCCTCCGCCCGGGGCGGGGGATTTCCGACTCGCTGGGATATGCGAATGTTCGGGCAGGAACAGCGACTCGAAGCCCCGATCCTCCAGTGCCACACCAAGTTTCGGACCGCTGATACCCTCGTCGGTAACGAAGGTGGTGATGCCTATCTTCATGAACACTATGCTGAAACCCTCACATGTATGTGAGGGTCAACCGAGCCGTCTGTGAGGTGGAGCACAGGTGCGTGTCGGAGAGCTGTCCGCGCAAACCAGACGCCTATCGGCTGCTGCGATACTACGAGGAAAGGCTCATCATCTCGCACTGCTTTTAGCTAGAGATCGAACCGTGTGGCCCCGGCGACTGCCGGGGGCGCACGGTTGAATCTCTAGCTCAGCGGCGAGTCGACGGTTCGCGACGCCATGGTGACTTGCGTCGATAGCGTGGTTCCCAGATCACCTGGTAGACAAGCCGCAGTGGGGGCGGGACGAGGTCGAGGACCTTGTCCTTCGTGGCTTGCGACGTGTCATCGAGCAGCCACGGGAAGAACCAACCCGCGCCGTTCACGCCGATGCGGCGGCGCTGGTCATCGCCGAATGCCTGCCACTCCCGGCTCGTGAGGATCTCCTGCACGAGCGGCAATGCCGCCGCCTCTTCGTGGTCGAGATGTCCGGTCAGCACGGTCGCGAGTTCATCGAACAGCGGAACCAGACGCGAGCTGGCGCCTTGGGCCAGGTTATCGTCGATCTCGCGCAGCACCGGGTCGAGTCGGGAGTGCTCATCGGCCATTCCGACAAGCAGGTCGGTTTCGTTGCTCCGATCCAGCAGCTTGGCCCGCATCGGCGGCCACAGCATCTCGTCCTCGGCCGTGTGATGAATGGTCAGGTATCGGCTGAACGTCGCCCAGCCGGCGCGCAGTGCGGTGCGCGCGGCCGGATCGTCACCCTGCGCTGCTGCCGCCTGCATGCGAGCCAAATCGCGACGGAAAGCGTTGTGCACCACCAACATCATCGTGATATCGGGACGGTCCATAAGAGGTTTCCTTTTCGTATCGGGACCCATGCAACTGGGTCCGCTGGTTGCTTCCATCGGCAATCGGCGTCGTTCCGGCGTCCGGCTGAAGGCCGGATCCGTCCAGCTCAGGCCACTGCCAGCCGGGGTATTTGGTCAGCGGAACGCCGCCATGACTTCCTTGGCGTAGGTGCTCAGCTGGTACCGGTGAATGTCACCGCGCTCGTCGTCGGGAAGTGACTGGCCCCAGGTCTCATAAATCAACCAGTCCAACGCACCGCCACCGTAGACACTTGCCACCTCCGCGATCTGGTCGCGGACTTGGTCGGCGGTGCCGCACAGCAGTTGACCGCTCTCGATCATCCGTTGTGTCAACGCCCGTGCATCACCGAGATCGAAGGGACGGTTCGGGTCGTCAGCGGCGGTGCGGAACACCTCGGTAAAGCCGAATTTCTGGAAGAAGTTGTGATACCAGAACCCGTAGGTTCGGGCAGCGTAGTCGAATGCTTCCTCGAAGGTCTCGCCGAAAGCGATCTTCACCAAGATGCCGAAGTTCTGGCCGAGATGCAGATCGTGGCCGGCCTCACGCGCAGTGTCGCGGTAGAGTTCGGCAATCTCGCGAGCCCGTTCACGGTTTCCCGATGCCAGAACGAGGGTGCGTCCATGTCGAGCGGAGTCGATGGCAGTCTGCGGTGAGAACGTATTCGGGATAAAGACCGTGGGGCGATGCAGCGGCTTCGGGATGACGCCGATCTCGCGGACGGTACCGTCTGCGTCGACCTCGCCAGAACCACCATAAGCGCGCGTCCAGTCCGCAAGCGCCCAATCGCGGATGCCGTCGGCAGGAAACGGCGCCTGGTAGAACTCGCCTCGGTGGTTGAACGAATCCTGTGTCCATGCCTTCTCGACAACTGACAGGTATTCATCAAATCGGGCCCGATTGCGCTGATCGGACGCGGGGTTCAAGGCGACAATGTTCTCCGACTGGGTCAATGTCTGCATCCAGCGGGTCTGATAACCCCGAGCGAACTGAACTCCAGCCAAACGACCCGGGAACATGTGCGTAAACAGCGCCAAGTCCTCAGCCACCCTGATCGGGTCGTGCGACGTCACCACGATCGACATGGGCATGAACTGAATCTTCGAGGTCACCGCAGCCAATTTGGCGTAGACCAGAAGGGGATTGGGCATCGATTCACCCCCTTCGGTCTGCAGGTGATGTTCGGTGCTGCCGAAACCATCGAAGCCGAGCTCGTCAGCCAGCCGTGCGGTGTCTTCGTACTTCCGCAGCATCTGCTGGTAGAGCTCGACATCACGGGCAACCGGGCGGCGATACCTGCGTTCCTCGGCCGTTACCGGGACGGCTGCGGTGCTCATCAGCAAGGTTTTCAAGAGTCCTCCTACACAGGGGAATACAGCGAGGCCTGAATCGCTACCTCGATCTATGGAACATTTTGCCCCATAGATATGGGACAGTATGTACCACAGTGTGGTTTGGTGCAAGATGCTCCACAAGTAATGTGCCGGTCCCTGCGCAGGAGGATTGATGAGCGACGCCCAACCTCGGACGAGCGCGGCCGCGCCGGATCGAGGTCCAGACCCCAGAGTGACGAGGAGCCGTCAGGCCGCCCTGTCCGCCGTACAAGAGCTCCTCGCTGAGGAAGGCTGGACCGGCGTCACCCACGTCGCCGTCGCAGCCCGCAGTGGTATCGGCCGAACCACGCTGTATCGGCACTGGCCCGACGTGGCATCGCTCATCCATGACGCGATCGTGCAGCGGATCGGCCAGGTACGGACCGCGCGGACCGGAGATCTGCGGGCCGATCTGATCAGCGAGCTGAATGGATTGCGACGATTACTCCACGATCCGGCAAGTGAACGCACGATGCGCGCGGTGCTGGAACGAGCGCCATTCGACCCCGCATTCGCCTCGCTCAAAGAAACCCTCTACCGATCCGGCTCTGCGGGGTTTCGAGCGATTCTGGAGGCTGCCACGAGAAGCGGTGAACTCCAACCGGATACCGATATCGCCATGGCCATCGATCAGCTGGCGGGACCTCTGATCTACCGGCGATTATTCGTCGGACTGGACATCGAGGAGAAGTACGCTGAAGCAATCGTCGACAGCGTCTTACGGCTACACGCGAGCCCGATCAGTGGCGCACCCCATCGAGGACACCGTCGAAAAGATAGCTGAGCCCCCGGCCGGTGCAGCGCAGTATGGCCGATGTGCCGGAGAAATGGTCGCACTGTCGGAGAATGGTTGCGGTTCGTTGATCACGCCCCGGTTCGATGGGAGCCAGCGTTATGCACGATGACCGTCGGTTGGTCGAGAATCGCCTCGGGCGGGTGCTAGCGGAGCGGATCACTCCGGCGATCTATCCGGAGACGGTGCCGCTGAAGGCGTCCATCTGGGTCGCGCCGGGTGAGCCGGTGCCGGTCACCGAGGGCTTGGCCGCGCCCCGGACGCCTATCGAATCCGGCGCCAGATGGGGCGCACCGTGGGGAACCAGTTGGCTCACGGTCGAGGCGACGGTGCCCGACGCGTGGGCGGGTAGGACCGTCGAGGCGATCATCGATCTCGGTTTCGACCAGAATATGACGGGTTTCCAGTGCGAGGGCCTGGTCTACCGGTCGGATGGATCGCCGGTCAAGGGTTTGCACCCGCGTAACCAGTGGGTGCGTGTGGCGTCCCCGGCGGTCGGCGGCGAGCACGTGGTGTTGCACGTCGAGGCGGCTTCGAACCCGATCATTCCCTTCTCGCCGACCCTGCTCGGCGACAAGTCCACCGCCGGTGCCGAGCCGCAGTATCGGCTGGGTCGGCTGGACCTGGCGGTCTTCGACGAAGAGGTCTGGTTGCTGGTCCAGGATCTGGAGGTGCTCGGCGAGCTGATGCACGAGATGCCCGAGGATCCCGCCCGCCGCTATGACATCGTGCGGGCGATCGAGCGCGCGCTCGACGCCGTCGATCTGCAGGACGTGAACTCCACGGCGGCTGCGGCGCGCGCGTGTTTGGTCGACGTGCTGGCCGCGCCTGCGGTGGCGTCCGCGCACAAGATCTCCGCGGTCGGGCACGCGCACATCGACACGGCATGGCTGTGGCCGCTGCGCGAGACGGTGCGCAAGGTGGCGCGCACCACCGCGAATATGACCGCATTGCTGGCCGAGGAGCCCGAGTTCATCTTTGCGATGTCGCAAGCCGCGCAATACGACTTCATCAAGCGGCACCGACCCGAGGTCTACGCCAGGGTCAAGAGCGCGGTGTCGCAGGGACGGTTCGTGCCGACGGGCGGCATGTGGGTCGAATCGGATACGAATATGCCGGGCTCGGAAGCGATGGCGCGGCAGTTCGTGCACGGTAAGCGGTTCTTCCTGGAGGAGTTCGGTGTCGAGAGCCAGGAGGCTTGGCTGCCCGATACGTTCGGATTCGCCGCCGGGCTGCCGCAGATCCTCAGGGCCGCCGGGTGCAAATGGCTACTGACGCAAAAGATCTCATGGAGCCAGAGCAACCAGTTTCCGCACCACAGCTTCCTGTGGGAGGGCATCGACGGAAGCCGGATCTTCACCCATTTCCCGCCGGTCGACACGTACAACTGCTCGATGCAGGGCCGCGAGATCGCGCACGCCGCAAGGAATTTCAAGGATAAGGGCCGCGCATCGATGTCACTGGCACCGACCGGCTGGGGCGACGGCGGCGGCGGGACGACGCGGGAGATGGTCGCCAAGGCCGCCAGGATGCGAAACCTGGAGGGCTCGCCGAAGGTGGTGTGGGACAAGCCCGCCGACTTCTTCGCCAAGGCCGAGGCCGAATATCGGAACCCACCGGTGTGGGTGGGGGAGTTGTACCTGGAGTTGCACCGCGGCACGCTGACCAGTCAGGCCAAGACCAAGCAGGGTAACCGGCGCAGCGAGCACCTGCTGCGGGAGGCCGAGCTGTGGGCCGCGACGGCGGCGGTGCGCAAAAACCGCGAATACCCCTATGCGGCACTGGACCGGATCTGGAAGACGGTGCTGCTGCACCAGTTTCACGACATTCTGCCGGGCTCGTCCATCGCATGGGTGCACCGAGAGGCGGCTCAGACGTACGCGGCGGTGGCCGAGGAGTTGACGACGATCATCGAACGGGCCCAATGGGTGCTCGGCGGTGCGCGGACGGGACCGAATACCTTCAACCCGGCGCCGCACACCTGGCGATCGGTCTCGGCCGGTGGGGCGGCGGCCGTGGCGGCGGCGGGGCACCCGTGCTCGGTGGCCGAGCGCGCGGGTGGCGGGTTCGTCCTCGACAACGGGCTGTTGCGGGTCGAAGTGGATGCGCACGGCCTCATCGTGTCGGTATTCGACCTCGAGGCGCAACGCGAGACGCTCGCGCCGGGTTCGGTCGCGAACCTGCTGCAGCTACACCCGGACTTCCCGAACGCATGGGACGCGTGGGATGTCGATCTCTTCTACCGAAACCAGGCTACCGACCTCGCCGAAGCGGATTTCGTTGCGGCAGAAACGGATTCGCAGGGATCGGCAATGGTGCTGGTCGGCCGCTCGTTCGGGTCTTCCAAGGTCGAGCAGTCCCTCGTGTTACGAGCGGGTGCGCACGGCCTGGACGTCAATACCAACGTCGACTGGCATGAGACCGAGAAATTCCTCAAACTGGCTTTTCCGCTGGACATCCACGCCGACCGCTATGCCTCCGAGACCCAGTTCGGGCATCTGTTCCGGCCTACCCACACCAACACCAGTTGGGAATATGCGAAGTTCGAGGCCGGTAACCACCGGTTCGTCCATTTCGCCGAGCCGGGGTGGGGTGTGGCGCTCGTCAACGACTCCACCTACGGACACGACGTCACCCGCACGGTCCGAGCCGATGGCGGGACGACGACAACACTGCGGGTTTCGCTCCTGCGGGCACCGCGCTTTCCCGATCCGGAAACCGACCACGGTGCACACCACTTCCGGCATTCGCTGATCCCGGGCGCTTCGATCGGGGACGCGGTGTGTGCGGGCTACCGGATCAACCTCACGTCGTCGCGGCCGGGTGTCGCCGAAGCCGTCGAACCGCTGTTCATTATCGACAATGACGCCGTGGTGACCAGCGCTGTCAAACTCGCCGACGACGGCAGCGGCGATGTCGTGCTGCGCGTCTATGAGGCGCACGGTGGTCGGGCCTCGGCGCTGGTGGCCGTCGGCTTCGGATTCGCCGGGTTCCAGGTCTGCGATCTGTTGGAGCGGCCGCTGCCGGGGGACACCCCAGCGAGCCCGGAGGGCACGGGAGTTCGTTTGCGGCTGTGGCCATTTCAGCTCGTCACGCTGCGGTTCGCCCGTTCCCACGATCGAACATCGTCGGAGATCTGAGCTGCTGCGGCGGGCATCGGTCCAGTTCGTTCATATCCAGAGCCGCTGACAAGGCATGGGCCGTAGCGCTTCGCGCATATCGTGATCGATTTGAATTGTCGCCAGTCTCAGTGCATACATTGCTTTCGCGAAAGTGTGCGCCGCGATGGAGTCGGCCCAGTAGTGCATCGGCGGCCAACCCGGAAATCGGACCGTGACATGGCATGGCGTTGCATTACCTTGGCTGGCCGCCTCGGTCGACTCAGGACTGCCCTGCATTGCCATTGTCTCAGCGACCGAGCCGCGGCATCTGCTCGAGATAGCGGTATTCGCCTGTTCGCGCTTCGGGATGCGGTGTGGACCGCGCAATCGCGCTGGTCATCGCGGTTCTCCAGTCGGCCCCGCCTACGGGCCACTTGGCTTCGAAATCGGGCGTAGGGGCCAAGTACATCGTTTTCGACGACCGTACAGCTAGGAACAAGAAGTCCAAAGATCGATCGAGGTCACACCGATATTTTTGTACCTTCCTCCAATTTGACCTACGAACCTTCCTGTTCACCGACGGCTCCGGCCCGGGTCTGACCGTTGATTCGCGGATCGTCCAAAAATGGAATAGACGTACGCGCGGGCGCGATGGAATCTCGGTATCGCGCAGCCAGTTCGCTGCGATTCAAGTTGATTATTGAACCGCTGCTCGACGACGCCATCGTATCTCGGTCACCGCCCGGCGGCCTTTTACACCGCGAGCCGGCGGCGGGGATGACTGATCTCCGATCGCACGCGGCCGATATCGATGCCGCACGACCAGTTGCGCCATGCGTTCTGGATCGGACGGCTGTGACCATGAATGCCGAGGTGTGGTCGAGGTGTCGAACGACTCGGGCATCCTCTGTCCCGGCCGAACTCGACTGCGGCCGAGTGGCTGTCGAGTTGTGGTCGAGGACGAACCTTCGACATCCGATCACCCAGGCCGTACTTTGAGTACAGAGACGATGTAACGGGAGGTATCGCGATGCGTGTCGATGTCGAATTCGCCAGTGGCGCAGTGACATTGCGAGGGTGGCTCTACCGGCCCGAGCAGGCGTCGGGTCTCGCGCCGCTGGTGGTGATGACGCACGGCTTCGCGGGTGTGAAGGAGTGGGTTGCGCCGTTCGCCGAGGTGTTCAGCGCTGCCGGTTTGGCCTGTCTCGTGTACGACCACCCCGGATTCGGGACCTCCGATGGTGAACCGCGCTACGAGGTCGACCCCACCGCGCAGATCGAGGGTTACCGTGATGCGATCACTTTCGCCCAGACGCTGGACGGTATCGATCCGGAACGGATCGGTATTTGGGGAACCAGTTTCGCGGGCGGCCATGTCCTGGTCGTCGCGGCGACCGACCGGCGGGTGCGCGCCGTTGTATCGCAGGTGCCACTTACCAACGGCTGGGCCAACTTTCGCAGTTTGGTGCCGTCCATCATGCTGCCCACCGTCCATGCGGCCATTGCCGCCGACCGTCTGGCCCGGGCGGCCGGGAAACCGTACGAGACGATCAAGGCGGCCTCCGATGATCCGACCGAACTCGTCGCCATGCCCGGTATCGAGGTCTACAACTGGTTGATGGCCAATGGCCCGCAGGTTCCCACCTGGCGCAATGAGGTCACCCTGTCGAGCGTCGACAAGTTCCAGTCCTACGCCCCAGAAGCGTTCCTACGCCGCGTATCTCCGACGCCACTGCTGATGGTGATCGCCGATCAGGACACCCTGACCCCCACCGATATCGCCCTGCAGAGTTACGCCGAGGCGCTCGAGCCCAAACAACTGGCGCTGATCCCCGGCCCCCACTTCGCCGTGTACGAGGAGCAGTTCGACCGAGCATCCGGCGTCGCCCGCGACTTCCTGCTCGCCAACCTCGGTCGATAGCGCCTGCATTCGATCGACATCCCGTCACGGTGCTGCGGCGACGGCTTTCTCGACGTCGAAGGCCGCGCCCAAGCCTTCGAGCTAGCGGCTGAGCAGATTGTGTTCCTCCGCGCGGCGCAATTCGGTGGGGATGGAATGCATCCTTCTCGGCAGGCGATGTGACTCGAGCAGTTCGGTCAGCGCGTTCAACACATCCGCGCGACGTCGGCGTCTCGAGCCGACGGGCCGCGCCGTTGTGGAGGCATCTATCGAACCCCGATGCGATACTTTCGCCACTACCGCGGGCTCAGATCATCCGGAGCACGGCCGATCGGCGCGGGGCCGATCAGTTCGTCGCAGTTGCGAAAGGTGTTGCTACGGGCGCTGATTCGGTTCGATTCGGGTGCGCCCATAGATTGCGTCGTTCGAGGATCGGCAGTACACCCTCGCCGAACCAGTAGGCCTCTTCGATATGCGGGTAGCCGGAGAGGATGAAATGGGTGATGCCGAGGTCGGCGTATTCGATCAGGCGGTCGGCGACCTCGTCATGGGAGCCGACCAGCGCCGTGCCCGCGCCGCCGCGCACCAGGCCGACACCGGCCCATAGGTTCGGCGCGATTTCGAGCCGGTCGGTGCGGCCGCCGTGCAGGTCGAGCATTCGGCGCTGGCCTTCGGATTCGCTGCGCGCCAGGCTGGTCTGCACGCGTTCGATTTCGGCGGCGTCGAGGCCGGACAGCAGGCGATCGGCCACGGCCCACGCCTCTGCCGAGGTGTCGCGGGTGATCACGTGAATGCGCAAACCGTAGCTGAGCGCGGTGGTGAGCCAGGCGTCCTCGCACCAGGCGCCGGTCGGGGTGAGCACCGCCTCGAAGCCGTTGTCCTCAGCCGGCGCGCCGATCTGGTTGAGGTAGCGCGGTGATGCGGGGCGGTCACCGGACATCGAGGTGCCGTGGCCACCGGCGATCAGCCCGCGGGAATCGCCGTAGGTGGGCAGAAACCAATGGAACGACAGTGACATCGGCAGCTGCTCCTCGCGGGTTCGGTTGCCGTTTCGGGCACGGATGACCGGCGATGCTGCCAGCGTCGCCGGGGCATGTCACCGGTTGAAATCGGCGTGGTTATTTCCGCCGCTGCCCCCGATCGCTACACCCATCCGATCCCACAGATTCAAACCCTCCTGCCGTTCGGCTTCCGGTGCTGGAGTGGAAGAAGCGCGCGCCGAGACCGAATGGAGCAAGCATGACCACAGAGCAGATCGCCGATCGGATCCGGTTCGCCTACTGGGTGCCGAATGTCAGCGGCGGACTGGTCACCAGCGATATCGAGCAGCGCACCGGTTGGGACTTCGAATACAACAAGAAGCTCGCGCGGACCGCGGAGAACAACGGCTTCGACTACGCACTGTCGCAGGTGCGCTACACCGCGTCTTATGGCGCGGAGTACCAGCACGAGTCCACGTCGTTCAGTCTCGCGCTGCTCGGCGCGACCGAGCGGCTGAAGGTGATCGCCGCGGTCCATCCCGGGCTCTGGCATCCGGCCGTACTGGCCAAATTCGGTGCCACCGCTGACCATCTGTCCAACGGTCGCTTCGCCATCAATGTCGTATCCGGCTGGTTCGCAGGGGAATTCACCGCGCTCGGTGAGCCGTGGCTGGAACACGATGAACGCTACCGACGCAGCGCCGAATTCCTCGAGGTGATCCGCAAGCTCTGGACCGAGGACAATGTGAACTACGGCGGTGACTTCTACCGCATCCGCGATTTCACGCTGAAGCCCAAGCCGCTGAACACCCCTGAGCGGCCGAATCCCGAACTGTTCCAAGGCGGCAACTCGACGGCGGCACGCCGCAACGGTGGCCGCTATGCCGACTGGTACTTCTCCAACGGCAAGGACTTCGACGGTGTCACCGAGCAACTGGACGATCTGCGCGGTATCGCGCGGGCGAACCGACGTGAGGTCGAATTCGGGTTGAACGGGTTCATTATCGCCCGCGATACCGAGAAAGAGGCGCACGACACCCTGCGCGAAATCATCGAGAAGGCGAATAGGCCCGCGGTGGAGGGTTTCCGGGACGCGGTGCAACAGGCCGGTGCGTCGACCAGGGACCGCAAGGGAATGTGGGCGGATTCGACATTCGAAGATCTCGTGCAGTACAACGACGGATTCCGCACCGAGCTCATCGGTACGCCCGAACAGGTCGCCGAACGCATCGTGGCCTACCGGGAACTCGGTGTGGACCTGATCCTCGCCGGGTTCCTGCACTTCCAGGAGGAGGTCGAGTACTTCGGTGCGAAGGTGCTGCCGCTGGTCCGGGAACTGGAGGCCGCGCGTACGCCCGCCGGGGTCGGGCACCGATGACCGCGATCGCCGCCGACCGCATCGAATCCGCAACACAGGCGTATTCTGTTGCTGCGCAATTGGCGTCGGAGTTCGTCGCCGGGGCCGCGGCACGTGATCTCGGGCGAGAGTTGCCATTCGCCGAGGTGGATCGACTCGCGGCGAGTGGGTTGCTCGCGATCACGGTGCCCGCGGCGTTCGGGGGAGCGGATCTGCCGCCGAGCGCGGTCGCGGAGGTGGTACGAGTGCTGGCGGCCGCCGACCCGAATATCGCGCAGATTCCGCACAGCCACTTCGTTTATCTGAACCTATTGCGGTTGGCGGGTTCCGGGGATCAGCAGTTGCGCTATTTCGGTCAGGTGCTGGCCGGTGCCCGGATCGCGAATGCGCAGTCCGAGCGTGGCGGTGCCACCGTTGCCGATATCGCCACTACGGTCCGCCCGCTTCGTGACCGGGTCCGCATCGATGGCATCAAGTTCTACTGTACGGGTTCACTTTTCGCGGATCTGCTCGCGGTGCTCACCCGGCTCGATGATCCCGAGCAGCGCAGCGGCCTGGCACCGGGGGAGTACATAGCCTATCTACCGGCCGATACCCCTGGTGTGCGGATCATCGACGACTGGAACGGCATCGGGCAGCGTACGACCGGCAGCGGGACCATCGAATTCGAGAATGTCGTCGTCGAGCGGGATCAGTTGATCGCTCGTTCGGCGGCGGTGGACGCGCCGACCGGATACGGTGCCTACGCGCAATTGCTGCACGCCGCGATCGACACCGGTATCGCCCGTGGTGCGCTCACCGCGGCAACGGAATTCGTGCGGACATCGAGTCGTCCATGGTTCGAGTCGGGCGTTGCCAGGGCCGTGGACGATCCGCTGCTGATCCAGCGCTTCGGTGAGTTGTCCGTCGCGGTGAGTGCCGCCGAGGCCACGCTGACCACCGCCGGTGTGGCCGTCGACGCCGCGGTCGGAGCAGCCGAATCCGTCGCTCCGGCATCGCTGGCCGTCGCCACCGCGAAGGTGCTCGCCGATCGTGCGGCCAACGAGGTCTCGGCCGCGCTGTTCGAGGTGGGCGGAACACGCAGTGCCACTGCGGATCTGAACCTGCATCACTACTGGCGCAATGCCCGCACGCACACCCTGCACGATCCGGTGCGGTGGAAGTTTCAGCACATCGGCAGGGCATTGCTGCACGACACCGCGCCACCGCTGCACGGTGTGATCTGAGCTGAGCGAGAAGAGGATACGGAAGTGTCAGTTACCGTCGTTGTCGGCAATCCGAAGCCCGCCTCCCGTACGCTGACCGCGGCAACGCTGGTCGCCGAGGGCTTGCGCCCGGACGTGGCACCGGAGGTGATCGATCTGGTCTCCTTCGGCGCTGGCCTGCTGTCCTGGGGTGACCCGGATGTCGCCGCCGCTGTGCGCACGGTGGCCGCGTCGGATCTGGTGGTCTTCGCCAGTCCGACCTTCAAGGCCACCTACACCGGACTTTTGAAGCTGTTCCTCGAACAGTTCGAAGGCGGTACCGGCCTGGCCGATGTCGTGGCGGTGCCGCTCATGCTCGGCGCGGGCCCGACCCACACCCTCGCGCCGGACCTGTTGCTCAAGCCGGTGCTGGTCGAGCTCGGCGCGACGACCGCATTGCCCGGTCTCTACCTATCGGACCGGACATTTCAGGAAGACGGCGCCATCGAGCGCTACACCACCCGCTGGCGGCCCGTCGCCGCGGCACTGAGTTCGAAGGCAGCAGACCATGTATGAGCTGTTCGAGTTTCCGTCCGATGGCGCCGGACTGCGTCGCGTATTCGCCAGCTTTCCCAGCGGGGTTGTCGCGGTGTGCGCCGAAATCGAAGGCACACCACACGGTTTGGCGGTGAGTACCTTCGTCCCTGTCTCGCTGGATCCGCCACTGGTGTCGTTCTGTGTGCAGAACAGTTCGGCGACCTGGCCGAAGCTGGATACCGCCACGCACCTCGGTCTGAGCCTGCTCGGCACCGATCAGGAGGATGCGGCTCGGGCACTGAGCAACCGCAACGGCAACCGCTTCCATAATGTGGATGTGCAACGCGGCGCGGCCGATGCGATCTTCATCGAGGGCGCGACGGCGTGGATCGAGGGCGCGGTCGAAGCCCGCATACCGGCGGGCGACCACACGGTGGTCATCCTGCGGATCAACCGCCTCGCGGCCCGGGCCGACGCCGAGCCGCTGATCTTCCACGGCAGCAAATTCCGCAGCCTGCACCCACACCGCGAGATCACCGAGATCGCCAGCTGAAGTTAGGGTCGGATGCTCGTCGCAGCACTTCGGATGATCTCGCGGACGGTGTCAGGGTGTGCTGAGCTGGTCCCCCTGCATGCGCGGATCTTCGTTTCCGAAATCGTCCATGAGGGGTGAAGAATTCGCCCGTCGCGGCGAAGGGGAGAAACCCCTGTTGTGGTTGAACAGGGGAGGTACGGCAACGGCACTGGTCCGAGGGGATCGGAACAGCCGTGGAGGGGATCTATGGCAACCACATGGTTGCGTCAATGTGGTCGTTGACGCAATGGAGCGCTAGGTGCGGCTGGGGGCGGTTCCGCCGGGGAAGGTGGCTTGGCGGGCGCCGGCGTATTCGGCCTGGATCTTGTAGTAGTGAGTGTCCGGGCCGTAGGCGGCGTAGAAGACGAATCCCCGGGTGTCGGGGTCGGCGAATGGCGCTCCCTCGACGAAACGGTTCAGGACCGGGTCGAGGTGGGTCGGGAAGCTCGACGGGTCGCAGCGCACCGGGAAGCAAATCCGTTGCATGCGTGGGGATGTCCAGGAAAACGTGCGGTAGAGGTTGAAGGTGCGTCCCAGGAGTTCCAGTTCGGCGTCGTCGGCCGGGGCGAAGTCGAGTTCGGCCAGAATTCCGGCGATATCCGCGGGAGCGAGGGTGCCCGGCGCGAAGACATTCGAGTAGAGATTCATCGTGCGTGCGTCGAAATCGACTGCCAGTATGCCGATTTGGCCGCCATATCGGGTCAGGTGCTCAGCGTTGGCGCGTGCCGAGTCGGGGATCCCGGAGAATCCGAGAATCCGTTCCACCTCGAGTAGTTCGGGGAAGACCAGCCAGATCTTCTGCACACCGCCGGCGAGTGCGAGATCGACACCTGAGCGGACCGGCACCGCGGCCGATATCTCGGCGAGCAACTGCTCCATCGGATGTCCGTTGTAGGTGAGAAGTCCTGCGTTGCACAGCCTTTCGATCAGATCGGTGGGAGCGCCCGGATGCATCACCCGAGCGTTGACCTCGCGTTCGGGCACCGGATGTGTCGTCGTGCGCACACCGACGACGGAATTGGTCCACAGGTCGGCGAGTGCGTCCAGCACCGGGTCCACGACCGCCGGGTCATAGCGGGCCTCGGCTAGGCGCGCGTACTCCTGTAGGTCTCTCCGGAGCCGATCGAGCGTGAGTGTGGCGGATGCGATCATGGCCTTCATCGTCCCGCAAATCGCGGGCTGACGTAGCGGTTTGACCCTGACGCTACGTCAGGCTCGACGATATCGCGGTGAGTGAAACCTACCCCGCATTCGATATCAGTCCGGTTCCCGTGCCCGCCCTCGACGCCGTGGCTCCGGAGCCTTTCCGCGGCATCTACGGGATGCCGATGTTCGTCACCGTGCCGACTCCCGATCTGGCTGCGTCGGTGGACTTCTGGGTTCGCGGACTCGGATTCTTCGACCTGTTCACCATCCCCGGGCGCCTGACGCACCTGCGGCGCTGGGCATTCCAGGATGTCCTGCTCGTGACGAACGAGCACCTGGCCGAGCCGACGGCGCTGAGCGTGAGCTTCTCGTGTGTGCTGAGTCAGCTCGACGAGATCGCGGCGGCGTGTGAGCGGGTGTTGCCCGGTTGTACGACGGGGCCGCGGATGATGCCGTGGAACTCGGTGGAACTGGAGATCCGCACACCGGACAACGCCCGGGTGATCATGACGGCGGCGCGGCCCTACGACCCGAACAGCGCCGAGGCCGCGCACCTGAGGTCCATCGGAATCGAAGGGCCGGGGAAATGAGGTCGGCGGCATCGCCCGGCGCGAATGTCAGACTGGACGATGTGAATCTCGATGACGCCGCTGGTCTCACCGTCGGTGCCGCCGCATCCCGGGCGGGCGTCACGATCCGGACGCTGCACCATTGGGATGCCATTGGGCTGGTCTGCCCGTCCGAGCGCACGGACGCCGGATACCGGCTCTATACGAACGCGGACCTCTCTCGGATCCAACGGGTGCTCACCTATCGCGAGCTGGGCCTACCTCTCGAGGACATCAAATCGCTGCTGGACGAACCGGCCATCGATGCGACGGCATCGCTGCGTACGCAGCGCGATTCGCTGCGCGAGCGCGCTGCCCGCCTGCACCAGATGGCGGACGCCATGGACCGCCTGATCGAGGCCAGGAAGTCCGGGATCCTGCTCTCGGCCGACGAGCAGATCGAGATCTTCGGCGGGCACTGGCAACCCGGCTGGGCCGCGCAAGCACGCGACCGCTGGGGTGACACCGACCAGTGGGCTCAGTACGCCGAACGCGCCGCGGGCAGAACCGCCGAACACTGGCAGCAGATCGCCGTCGGCGTCGAGGCATTGAACGCGGATCTGGCCGCCGCTCATCGCGCCGGAGTGCGCCCCGGAAGCGATCGGGCCAACGCCTTGGCCGAGCGGCACCGCGCATCGATCGACGCCTACTTCGACTGCACCCACTCGATGCACGTCTGCATAGCCCGGAAATACACCGCCGACCCGGAATTCGCCGCTTTCTACGATGCCATCGAGCCCGGACTGACCACCTGGCTCCGCGCCATCATCGATGCCAATGCCCGCACCAACGGGGTCATCCCGGAATCGGCGACCTGGGTCTGACACCGGCTGAGCAGGCGCGCGACACGCGAGTACCTGGGCGGGTCGGGCGGCCGTGGACCATTGTCGAAGCCGCGCCTGGTGGCGGCGACGTCCGCGGCGACGTCGGGGGCTACCCACCATCGGGAGCTGCCCACCGTCTCGAAAGCGGCGGCGAGTGCCCGGCTTCGCAATAGTCGAGACCCGTCGATTGGTGTGCCACGATGAGATGACAGGGCCGGTCATAGGGAGGTGACGACGTTTGTCGGAGCAATCGGGTACCCGCGCCGATGGTCCGTTCGGTGGTCGGCATCCGACCAGTCACGAACGGATGACCGGATTGCCGTGGGATGCGTCGTATCACGACGGCCCTGCGCCTTGGGATATCGACCGGCCGCAGCCAGCGATAGTGCGTGTGGCATCCGCAGGCGGATTCGCCGGCGCGGTGCTCGATGCGGGTTGCGGGTCCGGCGAGAACGCTTTGTACGTCGCCTCGCTCGGCTTGTCGGTGCTGGGGGTCGACGTCGCGGAGACGGCACTGGTGATCGCCCGGGACAAGGCCGAGAACCGTGGGATCGAGGTCGAGTTCGCGGTGGCCGATGCGTTCCAGCTGGAGCGTTTGCGGCGCAGGTTCGACACAGTTCTGGACTGCGGGCTGTTCCACACCTTCGACGGGGACGAGCGAGCACGGTACGTGGCGAGTCTGGCGGCGGTGACCGAGCACGGTGGAACGCTGTATGTGTTGTGCTTCAGTGACATCGGCCCCGATACCGGCCCGCACCCCGTCGGTCGGGACGAGCTGACTGCGGCATTCGACTCCGGCGCTGGATGGCAGGTCGCCGCCATCGAACCGGACCGGATTCAGACGCGGTTCCACGATGACGGTGCACCGGCCTGGCTCGCGACCATCGAACGGATCTAGCCGCTGGACCGGTCGACTCGGTGCGCGATCCGTTCCGTCACTGACTTATTGGCAATCCATGAAGCAAGGATCCGCTTGCGTCGATGTTGCTGGAGCGGCTGCACGCGAGCCAGCAAACTGTGGCGAAACAGTCGGCGGCGGTGGCGCGATCTGCTGAATATGGCCACCGACACCATGAACCTCGCCGAGCGACGTCAAGCGATCCGACGACTGGTCGCGCTCTGCCACCTAGTGGATCGGCTGGTGGAGCTAGCCGAGATCGAATCGTCCGAAGCTTTGATCGCACATGCTCACACCACGCGCCGGGTCCTGCAGGATCTGGTGCTCGATCTGGTCGCCGTCAACCGGCGTTCTCAGATCTGAGCCGGAATGGTCGGTGCCGCACTGGAATCCGGCTCTGTCGCGTTCCGATTCCCATCGAGGTGAGCGCGCTGACCGCAGCGGAGGAGGCGAACGGTTTGCTGGACGCGCCGTACCCGCCACCGATGCGCTGAGGATGGTCAGCAACCACGACCGGGCACCGGGCAGGCATCGGCCGCCTCGGCGACCACCTGTGGCTCGCTCGATCCCGCCGGGCGCTCACCGCGCTCCCAGCCAGCACCGGTCACGGGCTCGGTCCGGGCCAGCACAACCAGCTCGGACTCATCGAAAACCCTTCCGCGACTGAGGAATCGGAACCCCTCGGGCGATTCCAAACTGAATCCGGAGCCGCGGCCCGGCACCACATCGAGGATGAGCTGGGTGTGCTGCCACGCCGCGAACTGCGGACCCGAAATCCACACCGGCGCACAGTCATCCGGCTCCGGCTCGGTCTCGGGCAGCTCAGCGGCCCGCAGGCGCAGATCGAGCAGGCCGAGCAGCACATCGCGATCGCCGACCACGAATTCGCCTGCGGGGTAACACATCGGCGCCGAACCGTCGCAGCAGCCACCGGACTGGTGCAGCATCAGCGGCCCGTGCCGCCCGCGGAGGCGACGGAGCAGATCCATCGCCGCCGCGGTGGCGCGCACGCGCCGGGGGAGGTCGGCCATCAGAAGAAGCCTTGCGCCTTCGATGCGTAACCGACCAGCAGGTTCTTCGTCTGCTGGTAGTGGTCGAGCATCATGCGGTGGTTCTCGCGTCCGATGCCGGACTGCTTGTAGCCGCCGAATGCGGCGTGCGCGGGGTACTGGTGGTAGGTGTTGGTCCACACCCGACCGGCCTGGATATCACGCCCGGCCCGGTAGGCGACCGCGCCGTCGCGCGACCATACGCCAGCGCCGAGTCCGTAGAGCGTGTCGTTGGCGATCTTGATGGCATCGTCGTAGTCGGAGAACGAGGTCACCGAGACGACCGGTCCGAAGATCTCCTCCTGGAAGATCCGCATCGAATTGTTGCCCGCGAAAACCGTCGGCTGTACGTAGTAGCCGCCCGCCAGATCGCCGCCGAGGTCGGCGCGCTCGCCGCCGGTGAGCAGGGTGGCGCCCTCGCCCTTGCCGATCTCGATGTAGGACAGGATCTTTTCGAACTGATCGTTGCTGGCCTGCGCGCCGATCATGGTGTCGGTATCGAGCGGATCGCCCTGCCGCACGGCCTTGGTCCGCACCACGGCCGCGGCCAGGAATTCGTCGTAGATATCGGCCTGGATGAGCGCGCGCGACGGGCAGGTGCAGACCTCGCCCTGGTTGAGCGCGAACATGGTGAAACCTTCCAGGGCCTTGTCCTGGTAGTCGTCATTCGCGGCGAGGACGTCGGAGAAGAAGATATTGGGGCTCTTGCCGCCGAGTTCCAGGGTGACCGGAATCAGATTCTGCGAGGCGTACTGCATGATCAGGCGGCCGGTGGTGGTCTCGCCGGTGAACGCGATCTTCTTGATCCGCGGGCTGGAGGCCAGCGGCTTGCCCGCTTCGACGCCGAAACCATTGACGATATTGACCACACCGGGCGGCAGCAGATCACCGATGAGGCCGATCAGGAACAGGATCGAGGCCGGAGTCTGCTCGGCGGGCTTGAGTACCACGGCATTACCGGCGGCGAGTGCGGGCGCGAGCTTCCAGGTGGCCATCAGGATCGGGAAGTTCCACGGAATGATCTGGCCGACAACGCCGAGCGGTTCGTGGAAGTGGTAGGCGACGGTATCGGCATCGATCTCCGACAGTGAACCCTCCTGGGCGCGGATCGCACCGGCGAAGTAGCGGAAGTGATCGATGGCCAGGGGGATATCGGCGGCCAGGGTTTCGCGGATCGGCTTGCCGTTGTCCCAGGTCTCCGCCAGGGCGATGGCATCGAGGTTTTCTTCGATCCGGTCGGCGATCTGATTGAGGATGACGGCGCGCTCGGCGACCGAGGTCTTACCCCATGCGGGTGCGGCGGCGTGCGCGGCATCGAGGGCGAGTTCGATGTCCTCGGCGGTGCCGCGCGCGACCTCGCAGAACGTTCGACCCGTGATCGGAGTGGGATTTTCGAAGTACTGCCCCTTGACGGGCGCGACCCATTCGCCGCCGATCCAGTTGTCGTAGCGGGCCTGGAACGACATGGCGGCGTCGGGTGTTCCTGGGCGGGCGAAGACGGTCATCGAATCTCCTCGATCTGCTGATTCAGGTGTGATCCGGAACACTATGAGTGTCCATGTTGCAGCACGGTTGCAGCAAACTGGTCAGTTGCCCAATTTGCGATCGAGCAGTCGCAACTGCGCCTCTACCTGGGCATACATCGAGGACCGGCGGTCGAGCGAGGACAGATAGGCGGTCCACGCCGCAATGTCGTCGCGGCCGTCGACCGAACCGGTCCAGCGGGCCAGCAGGCGACGGTCGCCCGCCGTCAACAGGGCGGCGCGCAGGCGGCCGCGCAACTCGGCGCGCAGTTCATCGATACCGGGTGCGAGTGAGCGGGGCAGGATCGGACCCGGATAGGCGCGCACTGCCGCCGACGTGTCGCCGCGGGCGAGTGCGCGTCGAACCTCGGCGACGTCGGTATCCAGATCCAGCAGCAGCCGATAGGGACGGGAGCCGAGTCCGTTGGCGCCCAGCATCTTTCGCACGCGCGACATTTCCGCCCGCACCGTCACCGGATCCAGCTCCGATTCGTCGAGCAGCATGGCGAGGTGGTCGGCGCTGAGGCCCTCGGGATATTCGGCCAGCAGCAAGAGGATTTCGGCATGCCGCTGCGACAGCCGGATCGGCTCGCCGCCGCGGGTCAGCGTCGGCCGGTTCGAGCCGAGCACCTGCAGGCGGGCCGCCGGGGGAGCGAGCGGTTGCGGCGAATCGAGCATGAGCAGCCGCAGTTCGGATTCCGCGGCCAGCACCGTCGCCCGGATCAGCGACAACACCTCCGGCGCTGCGACTCTCGGACCGCCGGTGATATCGATGGCGCCGATGATCCGGCCGTCGCGCGGATCGTGTACGGGCGCGGCCGAACAACTCCATTCGTGCACCACCCGGCTGAAATGTTCGGCCCCGAAAATCTGCACATGATGATCGAGGGCCAGTGCGGTGCCCGGCGCATTGGTGCCGACCCGCTCCTCACTCCAATCGGCGCCCTCCACGAAATTCATTGCCAGCGCCCGATCTTTGACCTTCGAATCGCCCTCGACCCAGAGCAACCGGCCCCCGGCATCGCTGATCGCGACCAGCAGTCCGGCCTCGGCGGCGTCTTCGACCAGCAACTTCCGCACTATCGGCCGGATCAGCGCGGTGGGATGGTTGGCCCGATAGCGCTGCAGTTCCAGATCGCCGATGCCCACCGCATCGCCGAGACCGTCCGGGTCTACACCGCTCTTGCGGCTGCGCCGCCAGGAATCCAGGACCACCGGACGCACCGAATCACCGTCGGGGCGCACGGTCGGCAGACGGTCGACGCCTTCGAGGAAACAGCGGTGCGCCGACGACATCCGCAGTGCCAACTGCGTGAGGTCGTCATCCGGTCGAACGGCCACCCAGGGATTGCCGTGCGCTGCTGTGCTCAATCGGTTTCCTTCGTATCTGCCCATAACCACTGTAATGCCGGTCACATATGGCATGGCCAGGGATGGGACTAAGGCGTGCGACGCAGTGGCGCGATCCACGTACGCTGACCGTTGCTCTGCGCGGGCCGCATCGATGCGCGCCCGGCTCACTGTTCTGCTCATCAACTGGAGTTACGTCACTTGACCACGCCAGAGTCGGCAACGCACACCCGTACCTACCCGGTCGCACACGGTTCACCGATCGATACCGATGGTCCCCGAATCGCGCTGTACTCAGAGGAATTCGCCGCGGATCCGCACGCCGCCTACCGCGATATGCGCAGTAGATACGGATCTCTGGTGCCGGTGGAACTGTCGCCGGGTGTGCCGGCCACCCTGGTGATCGGTTACTACACGGCGCTGCGCATCCTCAATGATCCCGATCATTTTCCGGCCGATTCACGGACCTGGCAGAAGAGCATTCCCGAAGACTGTCCGATTCGGCCGATGCTCGAATGGCGTCCGGCCGCGATTCGCAGCAGCGGCCTCGAGCACACTCGCTACCGCGAGGCGACCGTTGCCGGCGTCGTCGAAATCGACCTGTTCGCTTTGCATTCCACGGTGGAGCAGATCGCCGTTCCGCTGATCAACTCCTTCTGCGAGGTCGGCACGGCGGATCTGATCAGCCAGTACGCCTTCCCGCTATCCTTCGCGGTGATCAATGCGATGCTCGGTTGCCCACCGGAAATCGGTCAGCGCGCCGCCGCCGGTATGGCCGCGCTGATCGAGGGCGTGGATGCCGCAGCGGGCAATAAGATGGTCGCCGATGCCATGTTCGACCTGATCTGTCTCAAACGCGAAGAGCCGGGCGACGATATCGTCTCGCGGCTGCTGGCCCATCCGGCGCAGCTCGATGACGGTGAGATGATCCACCAGGTGCTCAGCTTCTATGGCGCGGGCATCGAACCGACTCAGAATCTGATCGTCAATACGTTGCGGTTGATGGTGACCGATACCCGATTCGCCGGTGGCATTCTCGGCGGGAGCCTGTCCACCCGCGATGCGTTGGACGAGGTGCTGTTCACCGACCCGCCCCTGTCGAACTACTGCGTCACCTTCCCGAAGCAGCCGATCCTGATCGATGGCGCCTGGCTGCCCGCACACCAGCCGGTGGTCATCAGCATGACCGGCTGCAATAACGATCCCGCGATCAATACCGGGGTGTACACCGACAATCGCTCACATTTGGCTTGGAGCGCAGGTCCGCACGCCTGCCCGGCCCGATCGGTCGCATCACTGATCGTCCAGGACGCGATCGATCAACTACTCGACGCACTTCCGGACATGCGCCTCGCCGTCCCCGTCGAGGCCCTGACCTGGCGCCCGGGCCCATTCCAGCGCGCCCTCGTTGCCCTCCCCATCAGTTTTTCCAAGTCCCCTCCGCTGCAAATCCTTTGAATCCGTAACCCGGCGTAGTGGCTTCGGCCGCTGCGCCGGGGCAGCGCTGCGCCGCACGCAGATACCGCTCAGCGTAGAGCTGATAGCGGAACGGTCCGCGGTGAGCCGGGGCAGCGGCCGCTGATGTCCGTCGGCGAAGGGGCGATTGCCCCGGTTCGATATCGCCGCATATGGCTGGCGTCAGCCAGGGGTCGGATGCTTCGATCGGAGCATGACCGATGACACCGAAATCCCGCGCATTGTCAGTGCCCGTCGCGATATCGCCGCCGGGGTGGAGCAGATCTTCGAGTTGATCGCCGATCCGTCGCAACAGCCGCGCTGGGATGGCAATGACAACCTGGCGCAGGCAGCGGCGGGGCAGCGTGTGCGGGAGGTGGGCGAGATGTTTCAGATGACGACCACCAAGGGGTCGGTTCGGGAGAACCATGTGGTGGAGTTCGAGGAGGGACGTCGTATTGCCTGGCTGCCCGCGGAACCGGAGCAGCAGCCCCCGGGGCACCTGTGGCGCTGGGAGCTCGAACCGCTGGATCCGGCACATACCCGCGTCACACACACCTACGACTGGTCGCGTTTGACCGACGAGAATCGGTTTCCCCGTGCTCGGGCGACCACCGCTGACAAACTTGGCGCATCGCTCGATCGACTCGCGGAGCTCGCCGAGAACTAGCCCGGTAACGCCCTGGGCCGGAGGATAATTCGCACACCGTAGCAGGGGCGCAACGCCGAACGGAAGAAACGCCGACCGGCGGTGAGATCGAGGGCCGGGGCGCCACCGCGGGCCGGACTGCCGACATGAGAACGCGTCATCCCCGCTGGCTGTCCGATCGCATCAGCTCGACTAGGGTGGCGCGGGATCCTTTGGTGTGCAGTGCGTTCAGGACCGCGGTATAGGCATCGACGAAGCGTGGCTCATCGATCAGGTCGCCGAATATCGAGCGATCGGTGAGGAATGCGGTGGGATCGTCGCGCTGGCGACGGGCCAGCGGTATCAGGCGCTCGCGCAGCGCGTCGACCACCTCGATCGGCGCGCCGTCTTCGTCGACCCCCTCGGCGTAGCGTGCCCAGCTGGCCACCACCGTTGCGGCACAGGTGATCTCGCCGCCCGTGGCGAGCTGCCGCCGGACCACCGGCAGCAGCCACTTGGGGATCCGATCCGAGGATTCGGCGCACAGCCTGGCGATGGTATCGCCGATCGCGGGGTTGGCGAAGCGCTCGATCAGGGTGCGCTTGTATCGATCCAGGTCGACCCCGGGCACCGGGTACAGGGTCGGCGTCGCTTCGTGGTCCATGTAGCGCATCAGGAATTGCTGGAAGACCGGATCCTGCGCCGCCTCGTGGACGAGCCGGTAGCCGCTCAGATATCCGAGATAGGCCAGCGCCTGGTGGCTCGCGTTCAGCAGACGCAGTTTCATCAGCTCATAGGGCGCGACGTCGCTGACGAGTTGCACGCCGACCTCGTCGAGCGCCGGTCGGCCGAGTGAGAACGAATCCTCGATCACCCATTGGGTGAACGGTTCGGTCACCACCGGCCAGCGATCGGTCACGCCGTAGCGCCGCGCGAGCTCCGCCGATGTCCCCGGCGGGGTGACCGGGGTGATGCGGTCCACCATCGAATTCGGGAATCGCACCGTGTGCTCGACCCAGTCGCCCAGTGCGGGATCGCGCAGCCGTGCGAAGGCGGCGAATGTGCGGCGCGCGACGTGGCCGTTGCCCTCGATATTGTCGCAGGACAGCACGGTGAACGGTGCGATGCCGCGCGCGCGACGCCGCCTCAGCCCCTCGGTGATGAGCCCGAATACGGTGGCGGGCAACGCATTCGGAGTAAGATCGGCGCGGATCTCCGGATTGTCGGCGATGAATTCGCCGGTGGTCGCGGCGACGTTGTAGCCGCCCTCGGTAATGGTGAGTGAGACGATCCGGGTCGCCGGGGCGGCCAGCTTCTCGATGACGGCCTCTGGGTCGTCCGGGGCGTAGAGATATTCGATGATGGAGCCGACCACGCGGGTCGTCCGGGTGCCGTCGGCTGCGACGACAGACAGTGTGTACAGGCCGTCCTGTGCCGCGAGCACATCGCGCATGCGCCGATCTTCCTGCCGCACCCCGACCCCGCAGATTCCCCAGTCGCGCGCTCCACCGCGCCGCAGCAACTCGTCGAGATAGCTCGCCTGATGCGCCCGATGGAATCCGCCGACGCCGAAATGCACTATGCCACTGGTGATTCGG
Organism: Nocardia sp. CA-119907; assembly: GCF_050955995.1. NCBI lineage: Bacteria > Bacillati > Actinomycetota > Actinomycetes > Mycobacteriales > Nocardiaceae > Nocardia > Nocardia sp. CA-119907. Next base: position 6,549,976 of record NZ_CP192091.1, on the reverse strand, counting down.
GAGCGGTCGTAATTCGGTGCCGACAGGTCTGCAGATAGATCGCCGACGGTCGCGGCACGCAATGTGATGGATGTGGCCTCGCTCATGACAACCCCTCGACTGTTGTGTACGTCACATTCCGATGGTAACCTCTGTGAGCAATAGATCACATGCTGAGCAGATGATCAGCGTCAATGAGGAGCTCGCGTGGCCACCGAACCATCCCGGCCCGGCACGGCGGACGATGTCCGGCTCGCATTGCGGGCCGCGCAGCTCTATCACCTGGAAGGTGCGACGCAGGCCGAAATCGCGGCCAAGCTGGGTGTTTCGCGGCCGACCGCCGGGCGGCTCATCGCCCGTGCGCGAGCGCAGGGACTGGTGCGCATCGAAATCAGCGTTCCCGATGACCTGCGCTCATCCGTGCACACCGATATCGAAAGCGAGATCGAGGCGGCATTCGGGCTCACCGAGGCGGTGGTGCTCGGGGATATTCCGGACGGCTCGCCCTCGGGCCTGCAGCCCCTGGCCCGCGCCGCGGTCGGCGTGCTGACCCGGCGGCTGCAGCCGACGCATACGCTCGGATTCACCTGGGGTCCGGAGACGATCGCCGTCGCGCACGAATTGCGCACCAAATCCGCGCATTGCGCGCGCGTCGTCCAGCTCGACGGGTCGATGACCTCATTCGACTACCAGACCGGCGTGGACTACACGCTGGGCCGATGCGCGATGCAACTGCAGGCGACACCGGTTCGCCTGCACGCCCCGCTGTACGCCGATCCGGCGACGGTCACCGCGTTGGAACAGGATTCGGTGCTCGGGCGCGCGATAGCGCTCGGTCGCACCGCCGATGTGATGATGTTCGGCGTCGGACCGGTCTCCACCGCCACCACCCTGTTCGAGGGCAGCTATCTCGACACCGCGATCCTCGACGAACTGCGCGGGCTCGGGGCGGTCGGCGAGATCGGCGGTCGGTTCTTCCACGCCGATGGCAGCGATATCGCGGGTTCGCTTGCGCAGCGGACGGTTTCGGTCGGCCTCGACGCCATCCGGCGGTGCCCCGCCACGGTGCTGATCTCCGGTGGACCGGTGAAACACGAAGCGGTTCTCGGTGCGTTGCGCGGAGGGCTGGCCAAGATCCTCGTCACCGACATCGAGTGCGCGCGGTGGCTGTTGGAAAGGAAGGAGGGCCTGTCCGATGCCTAGACCGAGCCCTGTGAGCGGGCGATTAACGAAATCCGCAGTGGCGCTGGCTGTTACGGCACTACTCGGGGTGTCCGGTTGCGCGGGGGCCGGGTCGTTCACCTCCGGTGGCCGGGACACCGTCACCATCGCCATGGTCTCCAATTCGCAGATGCGCGATGCCATCGCGCTCTCCGGTGAGTTCGAGCGCGAAAATCCGGGCACCAAACTCAAATTCGTCTCCCTGTCGGAGAATGAGGCCCGCGCCAAGATCACCGCATCGGTCGCGACGGGCGGTGGTGAATTCGACGTCGTCATGATCAGCAATTACGAGACGCCGCAGTGGGCCGCGAACGGGTGGTTGGTCGATCTGTCGAGCCACGCGCGCCGGACCCCGGGCTACGACGAACAGGATTTCATTCCGTCGCTGCGAAAGTCGCTGTCCTACAACGGGGATATGTACTCGGTGCCGTTCTACGGCGAATCGTCGTTCCTGATGTACCGCAAGGATCTGTTCGAGCAGGCCGGGCTGACCATGCCCGCCGAACCGACCTGGGAGCAGGTCGCGCAGGCCGCGGCGAAACTCGACGATCCGGCCAGCGGTCGCTCCGGTATCTGCTTGCGCGGCAAACCCGGCTGGGGAGAATCGCTCGCCCCGCTGAACACGGTCATCAATACCTTCGGCGGCCGCTGGTTCGACGAGAACTGGCATGCCCAGCTGACCAGCCCGGAGGTGGTCGCGGCCGTCGAGTTCTATATCGGCCTGGTCCGCGCGCACGGCGAACCCGGCGCGGCCACCAGTGGATTCGGTGAATGCGCGACACAGCTGTCCCAGGGCAATACCGCGATGTGGTACGACGCGACCTCGGCCGTCGGTGTGCTCGAGGATCCGGCGTCGAGCAAGGTGGTCGGCAAGATCGGCTATGTGCTCGCGCCGACGGTGCGCAAACCCGATTCCGGTTGGCTCTATACCTGGTCGCTCGGCATTCCGAAATCCAGCGACAAACCCGACGCCGCATGGAAATTCATCTCCTGGATGACCGGCAAACCCTATATCCAGATGGTCGGCCAGCGGCTCGGCTGGTCACATGTGCCACCCGGCAGTCGCCAATCCACCTACGAGATTCCCGAGTACAAGGCGGCTTCGAAGGCCTATGGGCCGCTGACGCTGGCGGCGATGTCGGGTGTCGACCCGGAACATCCGACCGTGCAACCGGTGCCGTACACCGGCATCCAGTTCATCACCATTCCGGAGTTCCAGGATCTGGGAACCCGGGTGAGCCAGCAGATCAGCGCCGCGGTCGCGGGCCGGATCAGCGTGCGCGCCGCACTCGACCAAGCACAGCAGTATGCCGAGACCGTCGGCAGGTCGTATCGAGGGAATCAGTAGTCATGTCCGAAACAATCACTGCCCCTGCGGCATCGGCGCCCGCCGGATTCCCGCCCGTCGCCGAGCGATCGCACCGGTTCTCGCGCGCCGAGGCCTGGCGACGGCGCGGACCGCTACTGCCCGCGCTGATCTTCCTGATCGTCGTCACTCAGGTGCCGTTCGTCTTCACGCTCTACTACTCGACGCAGTCCTGGAATCTGGTCCGGCCCGGATCGCGGCACTTCACCGGATTGCAGAACTACGCGGATGTCTTCCGCGACAGTCAGTTCCGCCAGGTCGCGCTCAATACCGTGATCCTGATCGTCGGTACCGTCATCATCTCGGTGGTGCTGGGGTTGCTGCTGGCATTGCTACTGGATCGCGCCTTTTTCGGCCGCGGTGTGGTGCGCACCCTGCTGATCACCCCGTTCCTCGTGACGCCCGTTGCGGCTGCATTGATCTGGAAGACGACGATGCTCGATCCGGTCTTCGGGCTGGTCAATTTCGTATTGAAACCCTTCGGCGCCGGTCAGACCGATTGGGTGAGCAAATATCCGCTGCCCGCGGTGATGGCGGATCTGGTCTGGCAGTGGACGCCGTTCATGATGCTGCTGATCCTGGCCGGGCTGCAATCGATGCCCCGCGACATCGTGGAGGCCGCCAGGGTCGACGGCGCGAATTCCTTCGCGGTCTTCCGGGAACTCACGCTGCCGCACCTGCGCCGGTTCATCGAACTCGGTGCGGTACTGGGTGCGATCTATCTGGTCAACACCTTCGACTCGGTGTACATGATGACCTCGGGCGGACCCGGCATCGCCAGTTCCAATCTGCCGTTCTATATCTACCAGCGCGCATTCCTCGGCTTCGATATCGGCCAGGCCGCCGCGATGGGTGTGGTCACCGTCATCGCCACCACCGTGATCGCCACCTTCGCGCTGCGACTGCTGTTCAAGACATTCACCGGGAAGGAGGCGGCGGCATGAACGCTCGCAAACGGTCCGGCCTGATCTGGGGTGTGCTCGCCTGGGCGGTCGGCATCGGCATGTTCTTCCCGGTGCTGTGGATGGTGCTGACGGCGTTCAAACAGGAGGGCGACGCCTATACCGACCCGCCGAAGCTCTTGTTCACCCCCACGCTGGACCAGTTCTCCGCCGTACTCGACAGCGGCATCGGCACCAGCCTGTTGAACTCCACCTTCGCGACCGCGGTGTCCACGGCGCTGGTTCTGGCACTGGGCATTCCGGCCGCCTTCGCACTGTCGCTGCGGCCGGTGCGCAAGACCCGCGACGCGCTGTTCTTCTTCATCGGCACCAAGATGCTGCCGGTCGTCGCGGCGATCGTGCCGTTGTATGTGATCGTCGGCGATATCGGACTGCTCGACAATATCTGGGCGCTCGTCATCCTCTATACCGCGATGAATCTGCCGATCGCGGTGTGGATGATGCGCTCGTTCTTCCTGGAGGTGCCCGGCGAACTGCTCGAGGCCGCGAGCATGGACGGCGCCAGCCTGGTGACCTCGATGCGCGAGGTGATCTTGCCGCTGGTCGCACCCGGTATCGCGGCCACCGCGCTGATCTGCGTCATCTTCTCCTGGAACGAATTCTTCTTCGCCGTGAATCTCACCGCGGTGCAGGCCCAGACCATGCCGGTGTTCCTGGTCGGATTCATCACCGGCGAGGGCCTGTACTGGGCGCGGTTGTCCGCGGCCGCCGTACTCGCCGCGCTGCCCGTCGTCCTCGCCGGTTGGCTCGCGCAGAACAAGCTGGTGCGCGGGCTGTCCTTCGGCGCCATCAAGTAAGGAAAAGTCAATGGCCACAATCCGTTACGACTCGGCATCCTGCGTCTACCCGGGCGCCGATACGCTCGCGGTCGATGCGCTGGATCTGGATATCGCCGACGGCGAATTCATTGTCCTGGTCGGACCTTCGGGCTCGGGCAAGTCGACCGCCCTGCGCATGCTCGCCGGGCTGGAGGAGATCGACGCCGGAACGATCCGCATCGACGGCGCCGATATGGTCGGTGTGCCATCGAAGGACCGCGATATCGCCATGGTGTTCCAGAACTACGCGCTCTACCCGAACAAGACCGTCGGGGAGAATATGGGTTTCGCGCTGAAGATGATGAAGGTGCCGTTGGCCGAACGCAAGAAGCGCGTCACCGATGCCGCCGAATTGCTGGGCCTGACACCCTATCTCGATCGCAAGCCCGCCAAACTGTCCGGCGGACAACGTCAGCGGGTCGCGATGGGCCGTGCCATTGTGCGCGAGCCGCGGGTGTTCTGCATGGACGAGCCGCTGAGCAACCTCGACGCCAAGCTGCGCGTACAGACCCGCACCCAGATCGCCGCCCTGCAGCGCCGCTTGGGCACCACCACCGTCTACGTCACCCATGACCAAGTCGAGGCCATGACCATGGGCGATCGCGTCGCGGTGCTGCGCGATGGCAAGCTGCAGCAGTTCAGCACTCCGGCCGAACTCTACGATCGGCCCGCCAATGCGTTCGTCGCCGGATTCATCGGCTCGCCATCGATGAATCTGTGCACCGTGCCGGTCGTGGCAGACGGCGTCCGCGTCGCCGGTACCACCGTCGAATTGCCGCGCACACAACTGGCCCGTCTCGCCGAGGCCGGACTCGACACCGTGACCATCGGCATCCGGCCCGAGCAGCTCGAACTGCGCCGCGACGGAACCGGTTTCGGCGTCACCGTCGAGCTGATCGAAGAGCTCGGCAGCGAATCATATGTCCACGCCCGCGTCCCCGACTCCCCGCTCACCGGTCTCGACAGTGAGCAGCTCGCCTTCGTGGCGCGCTCCGCCGACCGGGCGCCCGCCGCGCTGGGCGAATCGGTGACGATGCGGGTGCGCGACACCGCCTCGGTGCACCTGTTCCACCCCGTGCACGGAATCCGGATCGCGGGTTGAGGGCGTTGTTCGCCGACGAATAGCCCCGATCGCGGTGGCCGAATGTTTCGGCGCAATGACATTCGGCGCTCCGGATCGCGTGCGCCGCCGGGAGTTGCGTCACCATCTCGGACGAGCTCGCGCACAATCGTGGCGACGGGAATATCCTCGAAGTAACTGGTTGATTGTTGTATCGAGGTCGTCGTGGCGCACATCGATCCGCTTTCCACGCAACGCGACCTGACCTCAGGGTTCGCGGCGGAATTGGACGCTGCCGGGTTCACCGATGCCGTCGAGATCGGACGCGGCGGTTTCGGGGTGGTGTACCGGTGCGCCCAGCCCGCCCTCGATCGCACGGTGGCCATCAAGGTGCTCACCGCCGATCTGGAGTCGGAGAATCTCGAACGATTCGTCCGCGAACAGCTCGCCATGGGCAAGCTCTCGGGACATCCGAATATCGTCGGCGTCTTCGAGGTGGGCTCCACCGCGACCGGACGGCCCTACATCGTGATGCCCTATCACTCGCACGGTTCGCTGGACGCCCGCATCCAGGAGCACGGCCCGGTCGGCTGGCAGGAGGCGCTGCATATCGGGGTGAGGATCGCGGGTGCGCTGGAAACCGCGCATCGACGCGGCATGCTGCACCGCGATGTGAAACCCGGAAATATCCTGCTGACCGAATATGGTGAGCCGCAGTTGGCCGATTTCGGCATTGCCCGGCTGGTCGGTGGTTTCGAGACGACCGCGGGCACCATCACCGGTTCACCCGCCTTCACCGCACCCGAGGTGCTGCAGGGACATGTCCCGGATGTGACCGCCGACATCTACAGCCTGGCCTCGACCCTGTTCTGCGCGAGCACCGGCCACGCGGTCTTCGAACGGCGCAGCGGCGAACAGTTGGTCGCGCAGTTCCTCCGCATCACCAAGCATCCGATTCCCGACCTCGGCGATGCGGGTCTGCCCGCCGATGTGACCGCAGCGATCGAAGCCGCGATGTCCCGCGAACGCGACGAACGGCCCACCAGCGCCGCCGAATTCGGTGAACAACTGCGCGAGATCCAGGAACGGCACGGGCTGCCGCCCGACGAGATGCCGATCCCGCTGCCCGCCCCCGAACCCGTCGGACACCGCCCGACACCCACACCGCCCGCGACCGGTCGCCGCCGCACTTCCGCAATGCGCACGACCATCACTCCGCCCGTGCCGGCCACGCGTTTGCGACCACCGGTGGCCAACCGCCCGCTGGTCGACCGGCAGCGGCTCATCGCACTGCTGCACCAGGGACGCAACCACAGACTCGCGGTCATCCACGGCCCCACCGGATTCGGCAAGACCACCCTCGCCGCGCAATGGTGCCAGGCGCTGAGCGCCGAAGACGTGGCGGTGGCGTGGCTGACCGTCGACAATGACGACAACAACGTGGTCTGGTTCCTGTCCCACCTGATCGAAGCCATTCGCGCCGAACGGCCGTCGCTGGCGCGCGAACTCGGCGAACTGCTCGAAGAGCACGGCGACGAATGCGAACGCTACGTGCTGACCTCGCTGATCAACGATATCGACCGGCGCGGTGAACAACTCGTCGTCGTCATCGACGACTGGCACCGCGCCACCGATCCCGCGACCGCCCGCGCGCTGCGCTATCTGATCGAGGGCTGCAGTCCGACACTGCATGTGGTGATCACCAGCCGCAGCCAGACCGGGCTGCCGATGAGTTCGATGCGGGCCCGCGACGAGCTGGTCGAAATCGGTCCTGACGCACTGCGTTTCGATGTCGAGGAGGCGTACACCTTCCTGGTGGAGCTGGGCAGGTTGGAGCTGGATCGCGGTGATGTCGAGGATCTCACCGAATCCACCGAGGGCTGGGTGGCGGCACTGCAATTGGCGGCATTGTCGTTGCGCGGCAGCGATGATCCCGGCGAGCTGATCAGCCATCTGACCGGACGTCACCATGCCATCAGTGAATTCCTGGTCGAGAACGTGCTGGACACCCTGGAACCCGGCATGCTCGACTTCATGGTGGCGACCTCGATCACGCCCCGGATCTGCGGCGAACTCGCCTCGGTGCTCACCGGCGTAGCGGATGGGCAGGCCATGCTGGAGCAGATCGAACTCCAGGATCTGTTCCTGCGCAAGCTCGATGACGGCAACTGGTTCCGATACCACCACCTGTTCCAGGATTTCCTGCAGCAGCGGCTGGAACGTGATCGGCCCGAACGGATCACCGAACTGCACCGGACGGCCTCGCGGTGGTTGGCCGAGCATCGGCATGTCAGCGAGGCGGTCGATCACGCGCTGCTCGCCGAGGATGAGCAGCGCGCCATCGAGATCGTCGAACGCGACGGTATGTCGCTGCTCGAGTACGGACAGTTCGCCACCCTCATCGGTCTGGTCAACAAACTGCCCGCCAAAATCATCGAAACCCATCCCCGGCTGCAATTGGATCTGGCGTGGGCGAATATCCTGCTGCACCGTGCCGGTCCGGCCGAACGCGCGCTGCGGCTGGCCGAATCGAATGTGGACAGTGGTGAACTCGACGAGGAGACAGCGGCGCGACTGCGTGCCGAGGCCGGTGTGGTGCGTGCGGTGGTGCAGGTGCGCGCGGATGTGCTCGCCGGTATCGGCGATATGCTGGCACCCTGCTTCTTCCGCGCCGAAGAACTGTCACCGTATGTGGTGGCGATCGGGGCGAATGTCGCGACCTTCGCCGCTGGCTATCGCTACGACTTCGACGAGGCGTTGCGCATTCAGGAGTGGTCCGCGCCGTATATGCGGCAGAACAAGGGTTTCTACAACAACGTCAACGGTTTGTGCTTTCTCGGACTCGCCGCGAGCCTGCAGCTCGATATCACCAGGGCGGAGCAATACTTCCGCAGGGCGATGAAGGTGGCCAGACAATCCGGCGGCAGTCACTCCTACGGCGCGCGGCTGGCCGGCTCCCTGCTGGGCGAATTGCTTTATGAGCGTGGGGAAGTCGCGGAGGCCGAACGGCTACTCGATGAGGGATACAAACTGGGTCCCGAGGCGGGCGTTGTCGATTTCAAGTTGGCGCGCTACGTCGTCGGGGCCCGCATCAAAGCGTTGCGGGGGGATCGCGCGGCCGCCATTCGCAGGTTGAACGAGGGTGCCCGCGTTGCCCGTGCGATGTCGTTGCCGCGATTGGGTGCGGAGGTGGAGAACGAGCGGCTGCGGCTCGGGCTGCCGCCGCATCCGGAATTCGGCCCGCTGCCCGTTGTCGACTATCGGAGTCGCCGCAAGCCGGTGGACCCGATCGACGAATTCACCGTACTGTACGAGGAATTCACCGCGATCCGGCTGCTGCTCACCGCGGCATCGCCGGAAAGGACCGAACTCGCGTGTACCTGGGCGCGCGAATGGGTCGACCTGCTCGAATCGGTCGAGCGTCCGAGGGAACTGCTGAAGGCGCGTCGATTGCTGATCGCCTGCCTGGCCGCCGCGGGCCGCGCCGATGCGGCCAAGACCCTGCTGGTGACGGTGGCCGCCCAGTGTGCCGAACTCGGATCGGTCCGCTATCTGCTCGACGGGGGACCATACGTCGTGGCCACGATCGCCGCGGTGCACGAGGATCAGCTCGCTGGCCGCTGGCGTTCCGAATGGCCGGACGTACCAAGCGAATTCCTACTCGCGTTGGTCAATGCCCATGCGGCCCAAACAATCTGACGCGATAGTCGTCGGAGCGACTACTCGCCCATGGTGACACGGGTCGCGGCGAGCAGATCGGTGACCCGATGGGCGGGCATCGGGCGGTGGAACAGCCAGCCCTGCGCGGTATCGCAGCCGAGTGCGGCGAGTCGGTCGGCCTGATACCGCGTTTCGACACATTCGGCGGTCAAGGTGTAGCCGAGGGCGTGGGTGAGTTCGATGATCGATTCGAGTACCAGCAGATCGGTGGCACCGGGGGATTCGGGGGTGCGGATGCAGCGGATGAACGGGCCGGCGAGTTTGACGACATCGAGTGGGAGTTGGCCGAGGTAGGCGAGATTGGAGTAGCCGGTGCCGAAATCGTCTATGGCGATATGGATTCCGGCTTCGGCGAGGGTGCGCAGTGCCTGCAGCGGCCGGCCGGTGGTGTGCATGAACGCGCGCTCGGTCAGTTCCAGTTGTAGTCGATCCGGCGCTATCCCGGTCTCCGCGATGACCCGCTGTACCCGGTCCAGCCAGGTCGGATCGGCCACCTCGGCGGCGGAGACATTGACGCTGACGATCGGCGTGTGCTCGTGAAAGCGGGTGTGCCAGTCGCGGCTGTCGTGACACGCGCGCTCGAGTACCTGCGCGCCGAGCGCGCCGATATGGCCGTTGTCCTCGGCGAGGTCGACGAATTGCGCCGGGGTGAGCACGCCCAGTTCGGGATGTCGCCAGCGCACCAGGGCCTCGACCGCCACCATCCGTTGGTCGCCCAGGGCGACGATGGGCTGGTAGTCGAGGAAGAGTTCGTCGCGCGCCAAGGCGGCGGGCATGGCGGCCGAGAGTTCGGCGCGGGTGTGCTCGCGACGGCCGCGGTCGGCGTCGAAGATCGCGTACCGCCCGCGGCCCGCGGCCTTGGCCCAGTACATCGTGGTGTCGGCGGCCTGCAGGAGTTCATCGGCGCTGCGGTGGTCGGCACGTCCGGCCATCACCCCGACGCTCGCGCTGACGTTCAGGTGGTGGCCCTGGATATCGAACGGCTTGGCGAAGGCGTCGAGCATGGTCTGCGCGACCTCGGCCGTCCGGTCGGAGGCGTTGGCCTGCGGGACCAGGATGACGAATTCATCGCCGCCCATGCGGGCGACGAGCTGGCCGGGACGGGCCCGGGCGCGCAGGCGGGCCGCGGCCTGGATGAGCAGTTCGTCGCCGACCGCGTGTCCGAAGGTGTCGTTGACGAGTTTGAAATGGTCGAGGTCGATGTAGCAGAGGCCGAAGGCGGCGGCGGGGTCGGCAAAGGCGGCGGTGAGCGCGTCGATGAACTTCGACCGGTTCGGCAGACCGGTCAGCTGGTCGTGGTGGGCGCGGTAGTGCAGGCGTTCGCGCAGTGCGTGCCATTCGGAGATGTCTTCCACCAGCACGAGCGTGTACTGGGGCCGACCGCGTTCGTCGCGGATGAGCGAGACATTGAGATTGGTCCAGACCGTCCTGCCGTCGCGATGCCGGTAGGCCTTCTCGACCTGGACGTTATCGTGTTCGCCGCGCAGCAGTGCCAGATAGAGCTCCCACATATCCGGATCGTCTTCCGGATGCGTCAGATCGGTGACCGCGAGTTCGCACATCTGCTCGGGTTCGTAGCCGAGCATGCTGGCGAACGCGGTATTGACCTCGAGGATCCGGCCGCTCATATCCGAGAGCCCGGTGCCGATCCCGGCCTGGGTGAATACCGCTCGCAGCCGCGCGTCGCTGGCGCGCAGCTGTTCGGTGACGGCGCGCCGAGCGGCGATCTCGGCGGTGCGCACGCTCTCCTGTTCGGCCAGCAGCCAGGCCCGGAATGCGCGGATATACCCATTCGCGAAGGCGCCGAGCAACTGCGCCAAGCGCTCGGCGGCGATGGTGCCCGCCTCGGTGAAATAGGCGCTCAACACGGCGAGGCTGCGTCCGAGCACCTCGTCGCCGACGAAATGCGATCGGGCCAGCTCCGCCCCCAGTTCGGCGACCTGTTCGGTTGGTTCGTCGGGTTCGGCGGCGTTTTCGAACCCCCGGGCCAGCCGGGTCAACAACATACGCGCCTCGGCCGCACTCATCGGCACCACATGATCGCGGTGCCCATCACTGAGCGCGGCTGTCCAGCGGGCGGTCAGATCGGCGCTCGGGCCGTCTCCTGAACCGGGCCCGGCTTCCCAACCCATGTCGCCCGATCTTACCGGCCGGGGAGCACCCGTGAAGCCGGGCGGTGCATCAATGGCCGGTATACGATGGCGGCGAATCGCTGGTGTGCGGGGCGACCGAAATATGGGCGGTACGAGAGGTTTTCATGACCAGACCGAGTTGGGCTCCCGAGGGTATCGATCTGGATCGGCCGAGTGCGTCGCGGGTCTACGACTACTTCGTCGGCGGTATGCACAATTTCGAGATCGATCGGCAGTTGGCGCGCCAGATCGAGGCGTTCACGCCGAATGTCGCCGAGACCATGCGGGCGAATCGGGATCTGCTGCGCCGGTGCGTGCGCTTCCTCGTCGACGCCGGGATCAACCAGTTCCTCGATATCGGATCCGGGATTCCGACGGTCGGCAATGTGCACGAGGTCGCGCAGGGGCGTGACCCGTCGGCGCGGGTGGTCTATGTCGATATCGACCCGGTCGCGGTCGCGCACAGTCACGCCATTCTCGACGGCGATCCGCGCACCGCGGTCATCCAGGCCGATGTCGGCCAGCCCGATGTCATCCTGGCCGATCCGCAGGTGCGCAAGCTGATCGACTTCGACGAGCCGGTCGCGGTACTGCTGCTCGGTGTGCTGCACTTCGTCGGCGACGATGCCGATCCGCGGGGTTGTGTGGCCGCGCTGCGGGATGCGGTCGCAGCCGGCAGCTACCTGGCGATCACCCATGCCACCTCCGATGGACAACCCACCGAGGTTCTGGAGGCGCAGAAACTCTCCGGCCGCACTTCGACCGAAATCGTGTTGCGCGCCAAGGACGAGATCGCCGCGTACTTCGACGGCTGGTCGCTGGTGGAACCCGGTCTGGTGCAGCTGCCGCTGTGGCGGCCCGACAATCCCGACGATATCGCTGACGCGCCCGAGCAATCCGGCGCCTACGGCGGTGTCGCCCGCAAGAACTCAGTCGAGGCAGCGCCGTAGCGCCGCAACCACGAAAGGCCATGCGGCGGAAGCGGGATCGATGAGTTCGAAGTGCCCGATGTCCGCCAGTTCGACGAGTTCCGCGCCGGATTTCGCGCAATATTCACGGGCCATCTCGATCGGCAGGCGCTGGTCCTGATCGCCGTGTACGACGACGACCGGGATATCGGTGGTGCCGAGCAGCGCCGGATCGGTCGCGGCGTAGCGCTCGGGCAATTCGTCCAGTCCGCCACCGAGCAAATCGGCCACCGCACCCTGGCCATTGCCCCGGTGATAGGCGTCGATCAGATTCGCCGCCGGGGCCAAGGCGACGACACCGGCGACTCGCGGTGCGGTCTCGGCGCGCCAGCTCGCGCCGCACGGGAGGTGATGCCGTAATGCCGCCCAGAGGGCCAGATGGCCGCCCGCCGAATGTCCGACGTACGCAATGCGGCCCTCATCGATTCGGCCCGGACGGGCATCCTCGACCGATCCGGGCAGCTCATCGAGCGCCCGCGCGACATCGTCGAATGTGCCCGGCCAGCCGCCGCCATCGCCGACGCGGCGGTATTCGATACTCGCGACCACATATCCGAGCGCGGCGAGCGCCTCCGCCTCCGGGCGGGCATGCTTCCGGTCGATGGCCGCACGCCAGAATCCGCCGTGCAGAACGAATACCAGGGGTGCCGGATCGTTGGTGGTGGGCAGGTACAGATCGGCCAGCTGGTCGGGGTGGGAGCCGTAGGCGATGGTGGCGTCGATGGTCATGAGGTCCATCAAACGCCTCGACGGCCGGGGCTACCGGCTACAGGCTGAAGGCGATGGCACGCAGGACCAGCGCGACGATGAAGACCACGGTGAAGGCCAGGTCGATCGACAGCCCACCCAGACGGATCGGCTGCAGATACCGGCGGACCGGCGCGATCACCGGTTCGGTCCAGGTGTGGCTCAGCTCGCGGGCACGGTTCACCCAGCTGGGGTGGTTGCCATTGGCCAGCACCCCGATCCAATCGAATACCAGCCGGGCGAGCAGCAGCAGGACGAATAGCGTCAGGGCTAACCCGAGCAAAGTTCCGATAAAGTGCATGTCGAACTCCTTCGTGGTTGGCCAGCTACCAGTATCAACGTGCGAGACCGACTGGGAAGTGTCCCAATTCGTCGGGTTCTCAGCCGACTATCAGGTCGGTTAGCCTGTCCCGATGCGCCGACCGCTCCGATATCTGCCGATAGCCGTTCTGTTGACCGTGAGCTGGCTGCTCGCCACCGGGCCCATCGCGACGGCGCAGGAGGCGTCCCGATTGTTCACCGTGCAACAGTCGGGCGTGCTGCGGGTGTGCACTACCGGTGACTACCCGCCCTACACCCTGCGCGAAGACGACGGCACCTATCGCGGTGTCGACATCGCGCTCGCCACCGACCTCGCTGCCACCCTTCATGTTGTCCCGCAATGGATTCCGACCACCTGGTCCACCCTGACCGACGATTTCCTCGCGCACTGCGATATCGCCGTCGGCGGCATCTCCGATACTGCGGCCCGCCGCCGGGTCGCCGATTTCTCCATTGCCACATCCATCGACGGCAAGACTCCGGTCACCCGGCGCGCCGATGCCGATTCCTACGCGACCATCGAGCAGATCAACCGCCCCGAGGTCCGGGTCATCGTCAATCGCGGTGGCACCAACGAGGCCTTCGCCCGCGCCAATTTCCCCGCGGCCCAACTCACCATCTGGCCCGATAACCTCACCATTTACGACCAGATCGAACAGCGCAATGCCGATGTGTTCGTGACCGATTCGGTCGAGGGGCGCTATCGCCAACGTACCCACATCACCCTCCAGGTCCTGCACCCCGACGCCCCCTTCGACTCGGCCCCGAAGGCGTACCTCCTGCCGCAGGGCGACACCCTCTTCAACGCCGTCGTCAACACCTGGCTCGAGTCCGAAATCCGCAGTGGCAGAAGCAATCAGCTGCTGACCGACTGGATCGGCTGATACCGGGCTAGGCGTGCGCCGGCGGCACCGGCCGGCGAGCACGCACCCGCAACTTCGCGCCCTGCGGTCCGAAGAGATGCAGGATCTCGACCGTCCGGTCATCGGCGGGACCGAACCAGTGCGGCTCGTTGGTGTCGAACTCGGCGACCTCACCCGGGCGCAGCACGATATCGCTATCGCCGAGGATCAGCCGTAACTCACCCGCGAGCACATAGAGCCATTCGTATCCGGCATGGGTGACGAGCTTCGGTGGTCGCGGTGCAATGACCTGTTTGAAAACCTGCAGGCGGCCGGGATATTGGGTCAGCGGCACGACAACGCTGCCGCTGCGACGGTGTCGGCGCGGCACCAGATGGACGCGGGGATCGCCGGTGGCCGGTGCGGCGATGAGCTGGTCGAGTGCGACGCGGTGTGCCTTGGCGAGTGGCAGCAGTAACTCGAGGGTCGGGCGTCGCTTACCCGATTCGAGGCGAGACAGCGCGGTCACCGAAATGCCGGTCACCGCGGACAGGGCCTCGAGAGTCATGCCGCGATCGCGGCGCAGCGCGCGCAGCCGCGGGCCAATGGCGTCGAGTAGCTGAGCGAGGTCGTCGTCCACTCGACCATTTTGCGGTTTCCGCAAATTAACTGCCAGTTCGACGATTGCTGCCGCGATCATCGGGTGCCCGATTCCGAATCGTCGACCGGAGATGACCATGCGTATGAACGCCTCACGCCAGCCCATCAGAGCGCGCAGGCGCTGGACCGTGCTGGCCGTATGCTGCCTGAGCCTGTTCCTGGTCGGGCTCGACACGACGATCGTCAATATCGCGCTGCCCTCGATCGGATCCGGATTACGCGTGGGGACACGCGATTTGGAGTGGACGGTGGACGCCTACACCCTCATGCTGGCGGGTCTGCTGATCTCCTCGGGGGCGATCGCCGATCGTTTCGGACGACGACGAGTGTTCCAATTCGGACTGGTCGTCTTCGGTGTGGCCTCGGCAGCGTGTGCGGTGGCACCGTCCATCGGTGTGCTCATCGCGGCTCGCGTTGTCCAGGGCATCGGTGGTTCGATGCTCAGCCCGGTGGCGCTCGCGATCGTGATCAATGCGATCACCGAGCCCAAGGAACGGGCGCGGGCGATCGGGGTGTGGGCGGCGATCTTCGGGCTGAGCATGGCCGTCGGGCCCACGCTGGGTGGTGCGCTCATCGCGGCTCTCGGTTGGCGATCCGTATTCTGGATCAATGTGCCGGTCGTCCTGGTGGCCCTGGTACTGACCACGGTATTCGTACCGGAATCTCGTGCGGTGCAGCCGCGTCGGCTCGACGGTCCCGGCCAGCTGCTGCTGATCGCCGTTGTCGGCGGGTCGGTGGCGGTGCTCATCGAAGGGCCGCGGCTCGGGTGGGGGTCCGGTGCGGCGTTGGTCGGATACAGCTGCGTGGTGGCGGCGACGGTCGGTTTCGTGTGGTCCGAGTCGCGGCGGCACGAGCCGCTGATGGATCTGCACCTGTTCCGGCGGGTCCAGTTCACTGCGGCTGTCGTCGGTGCGGTGGTGCTGTTCGTCGCGTTCAGCGTGACGTTGCTGCTGAATACCCTCTATCTGCAGCATGCGCGCGGCATGAGCGCGGTCGCGGCCGGTGTGGTCACCTTGCCGCTGGCAGTTGCCGCCACCGTCTGCGCGCCGTTGTCGGGAGTTCTCGTCGGGCGGGTCGGTCCGCGGCTGCCGCTGCTGTTGGCGGGTGGCTTCATCACCGTCGGTGGTCTCTGCCTGGTACGCCTCGATGACCACACCAGCCTTGCGCTACTACTGCTGGCCTACTTCCTGATCGGTGTCGGCTTCGGCTTCGCGAACGCGCCGATCACCAATACCGCGGTGAGCGGTCTGCCCGCCGACCGGGCGGGTGTCGCGGGTGGGATCACCTCCTCCGCAAGGCAATTCGGTGCGGCACTCGGTATCGCCATCGCCGGCGGCATTGTCACCGGCGTAGCGGATAGCGCGCTCGCGCACGCGTCCCGACAGGGGTGGATTGTGGTCGCGGTGTGTGGGTTGCTCGTCGTCGGTGTCGGGAGGGTGTCGGCTCGGCGCGCCGATGTGCGAACGCCGCCGAAGGTCTCGGTCGCCGGGACATCCGATTGACAGCACATGGTCTAGCTGCCAACGTATCGAAGGACATCGGGGTCCTGATTCGGCTTGGTGCCTCGGTGTCGGCGAATCGGAGAGTGCTGATGGGGTTTTTCCAACCCGACCTGCCCGTGGTCGATATGGCGGAGTGGAGCAAGGGCACTCGCGCCGAGCGGATCCGCCCGATGGCCCGGCACTGGGCCGAGGTGGGGTTCGGGACGCCGGTCGTGCTGCACCTGTTCTACGTCGGCAAGATCTGTCTCTACATCCTCGGTGGCTGGCTGATCGCCCTGTGTACCAAGGGGATCGACGGATTCACCAGTGTCGGTGACTGGTGGTCCGAGCCGATCGTCTTCGAAAAGGTGGTGTTGTACACACTGCTGTTCGAGGTGATCGGGCTCGGTTGCGGCTTCGGTCCGCTGAACAATAGGTACTTTCCGCCGCTGGGATCGATATTGTATTGGTTGCGGCCCAGGACCATTCGGCTTCCGCCGTGGCCGTCGGTGGTTCCGCTGACCAAGGGGACCGGCCGCGCTCCGGTGGATATCGTGCTGTACGCGGCATTGCTGGTAATGACCGCGGTCGCATTGTTCTCCGATGGCACCGGTCCGGTACCGGAATTGGATACGACCGTCGGGCTGTTGCCGGTGTGGCAGATCGCGGCGATTCTCGCGCTACTGGCAGTGATCGGGCTGCGCGACAAGGTAATTTTCCTGGCAGCGCGCGGCGAGGTCTATGCGACGCTGGCGGTCACCTTTCTCTTCGCCGCCGATATGGTCGTCGCGGCGAAGTTGGTCTTCGTGGTGATCTGGATGGGTGCGGCGACCTCGAAGCTGAACAAACACTTTCCGTTCGTGGTCTCGACGATGATGTCGAATAGTGCGGTATTCCGGCGAAAGTCGCTCAAGCGCAAGTTCTTCGAGAATTTTCCCGATGACCTGCGGCCGGGACGTCTGTCGCGCATCTTCGCCCACGGCGGCACGGCCGTCGAGATGGGCATTCCGCTGGTCCTGTTCTTCTCCCACGGTGGCTGGTTGACCGCGGTCGCCGCATTCATGATGGTGTGCTTCCACCTGGCGATCCTGACGGCCATTCCGATGGGTGTGCCGCTGGAGTGGAATGTCTTCATGATCTTCGGTGTGCTGGTGTTGTTCGTCGCGCACGCCGATCTCGGTCTCGGCAGTCCGGCGCACCCGGTGCCGGTGCTGCTGCTGTTCCTGGTGATCGCTGGCATCGTGATCGCCGGAAACCTCTTCCCGCACCGGATTTCGTTCCTGCCCGGTATGCGCTACTACGCGGGCAACTGGGACACCACGATGTGGTGCATCAAGCCCTCGGCCGCCGAGAAGATCAACCAGGGCATTGTCGCGATCGCCAGCATGCCGCAGGCCCAATTGGAACGGGTCTACGGCAAGGACCGAGCAGCGATCCCGATGTTCATGGGCTACGCCTTCCGCGCCATGAACACCCACGGCCGGGCGTTGTTCACCCTGGTCCACCGCGCCATGCCAGCGGGCCGCGAGGACGAATACACCATCACCGACGGCGAACGCATCTGCAGCACCGCGGTCGGGTGGAACTTCGGCGACGGCCATATGCACAACGAGCAACTCATCGCCGCCATGCACGAACGCTGCCACTTCGCCCCCGGCGAGGTCCGCGTCGTCCTCCTCGACGCCCAACCCATCCACAAACAAACCCAGTCCTACCGCCTCGTCGACGCCGCCACCGGCGAATTCGAACGCGGTACTGTGAATGTCGCCGATATGGTGACCCGCCAACCCTGGGCCGACGACGTCCCCGTCCATGTCCTGGAAGGCTCCGATGAGCGGTGAGCCGCTGGTCTTGTTGCACGGTGTAACGATGTCGGCGCGGGTGTGGGATCCGTTGATACCGCCGCTGTCTGCGCGGTATCGAGTGCTCGCGCCGACGGCATTGGGGCATCGTGGTGGGGCGGTGGTGACGCGGCGACCGGCACGGATCGGCGACTTTGTCGACGAGGTCGAACGGCTGATGGATGAAAATCGTTGGGGCACAGCACATTTGGTCGGGAATTCGCTCGGTGGGTGGACCGCCGTCGAACTTGCTCGGCGCGGCCGGGCCCGCAGCGTGTGTGCGTTCTCACCGGCCGGATTCTGGGAGGCAGGCGGAACCGGCCATGCGAATTCCTCCGCCACGATCGCGCGCAATGCCACCTTCGCGCGCCTGACTCGACCGCTCGCACCGCTGGGACTCCGTGCCCCGCTGGTACGGCGGATGGCGTTCCGTGTCATCGCCGAGCGAGGTGACCGACTCGACCCGGCCACGGCGCGGGGCATCGTCGCCGACCTGCTCGCCTGCACGGTCACCGATGATCTGCTCAACACCGCCGACCAGATCGCCGACTTCGCCCCACTACCATGCCCGATCACCGTGGCCTGGTCCCAGTCCGACCGAGTATTCCCGCCGACGGTCAATGGCGCGATCGCCAAGCAGCGCCTTCCGGATGCCACATTCGAGATCCTCCCCGGCGTCGGCCACGTCCCCATGATCGACAACCCCGATCTGGTCCTACAAACAATCCTGACCTGCACCACTGCCGCGGGTCCGGACCACCAGACCCCGGTCTGACGATCCCCGCAGGGCACCGCGCTCACCCCGTCCACCACCATCCGCCGATCAGTCCCCGGGCGGGCAACCCCCGTACCCGATCGTCGAGAATGCGCTGGTGCGGCGATCTCACCTCCGCGACGGCGGTGACACAGTTGGCGGCTGTCCGCGGCGCGGCGGTAGGCCGCATATATGTTCGTAGGTGCCGGTCGACGAGAGAGGGCGAGGTGCGATGCACTGGGATCAGATGAGTGCCACGCCCGATGATCTGCTCGAGCGGGCGACGCGGGGGCGGCGCAGTGCCGGGCAGCTCGGGGTGCTCGCGTCGATAGTCGAGGCGGCGGACGGTCCGTGGCTCGGTGCGCTGGATGCCGACGGGCGGGGTGCGGCGGAGCTGAGGATGCATCTGGCCGGGCGGTATCGGCTCACGGCGGTGGTGACCAGTGCCGGGAAGTTCGACCTCGTGCAGATGAACTCCGCCCCGGGCGTCGAGCGGGTGCTTTCGTCGAAGCCATCGGTCCGGCGCGGGTGGGATTCCGAGGAGCCCATGCCGAAGCAGCCCGAGTGGCTCGACTACGTCGTGGAGTGGGTCGAGTCGGCGAGTTCGGAGGTCGATCGTCGCGCCGTCGTCGAGTGGCGGTTACAGGGTGCCGACCGGAAGTTGGCGGCCATGCACGACACGGTCGAGCATTTGCGCGCCAGCCTGCGGGAACGCGAACAACTGCGCGATGAACTGGCCGCCGAGGTCGCGGCGCTGCGCACCGAGCTGGAAACCCTCACCAGGGGTGAATGAGCGTCATCTCTTCCTGGCGCGATAGGCGGCGACGGCATTGCGGTTGCCGCACGCGGTGCTGCAGTAGCGACGGGATCGGTTGCGGGACAGATCCAGCACGATGCCGTCGCAGTCGTCATCGGCGCAGCGGGACAGGCGGCTGAGCTCGTCCGAGCGGACCAGATCGATCATGGCCATCGCGGTTTCGACGGCGATGCGGACCGGCAGCGCGGCCTGCGGCGGCACCGCGTGGATGTGGTAGTCGACATCGCCGTGCCGGACCAGTTGCGGCAGGGCTCGATGCTGCGTCAGGGTTTCGTTGATCAGCCGCACCGTCGTATCGCGATCGCTGGTCAGCATCCGGCGTAGGGGCGCGCGGATGGCCCGTACGGCAGCCAGCTCCGCGGCATCGCCGGAGTGCACGCCGGTGTAGGCGTGTTTGACGAAAAACTCGGCGAGCTGGTCGATTTCGGTCAGCGTATCCGGTTCCTCCGCCGAATTCACCAGCTCGACCGCGGCGACCAGCGCCGCTTCGGTGTCATGAGCAAAGACCATGTTGACATATTACGCGACCGATCCTAGCGTCATTAGCCATGGCAACTATGACTCATGACAGAGCCGGGCGGCGGCTGAGATCCGGACTGATCCTCGCGGTGCTGTCCGCATCCTCGTTCGGGCTGTCCGGACCGCTGGCCCGTGGCTTGATGAACGCGGGCTGGAGTTCGGCGTCGGTGGTGGCGGTGCGGGTGCTGGTGGCCGCGGCGGTGCTGGTGCCGTTCGCGGTGCTGCGCCTGCGCGGTGACTGGGAGCTGTTGCGCCGCAACGCATCCCTGATCGTCGCGTATGGCATGCTCGCCGTGGCCGGTACCCAGCTGGCCTATTTCAACGCCGTCGCGCATATGCAGGTCGGGGCGGCACTGCTCATCGAATACACCGCGCCGGTCGCCGTGGTGGGCTGGCTGTGGCTGCGCCATCGCCAACGTCCCGGTACCACAACGGTTTTCGGTGCATTACTGGGCATGACCGGCCTGGTGCTCGTCATCGATCTGCGCTCGGGTCCGAGTGCGAGCGGGGTGGGCGTCGGGTGGGCGCTGGCCGCGATGGCCGGAGCCGCCGCTTATTTCGTGCTCTCCGCCCATGGTGATGGCACGCTATCGGGCACGGTGCTCGCGGCGGGTGGCCTGCTCGTCGGCGGACTCGCCCTGCTGGCGGCGGGCGCGGTCGGCATCGTCCCCCTGCACGCCAGCACCGATCCCGTGGTCTTCCAACACTTCACCGTCTCCTGGTGGCTTCCGGTGCTGGCGCTGGGCACGGTGACCGCCGCCATCGCCTATGTCACCGGCATCGCCGCCACCCGCCTGCTCGGCTCCCGCCTGGCCTCGTTCGTCGCCCTCTTCGAAGTTCTCGCCGCGCTGGCCTTCGCCTGGACTTTGCTCGGCGAGACCCCGCGTCCCGTCCAGTTGCTGGGCGGTGCGCTCATCCTCATCGGAGTCGTCATCGTCCGCCAGGGTGAATCCGACCCCGATACCGCGGTAGTCGACAGGTGAACGCCCCCGGCGGGCAGCCGCCGAGGGCGATACGGAACTACTGAGCGGCGCTCTCGCGCTTCGGCAGCTTCCAACCCGCCCGCGGGAAGTGGCAGGTGTAGCCGTCCGGGTAGCGCTCCAGGTAATCCTGGTGCTCGGGCTCGGCCTCCCAGAACGCACTCGCCGGGGTTACCTCGGTGACCACCGGGCCCGGCCACAGTCCCGATGCCTCGACGTCGGCGATGGTGTCCAGCGCGATCCGCTTCTGCTCGTCATCGAGATAGAAGATCGCCGAACGGTAGCTGGTACCGATATCGTTGCCCTGGCGGTCCTTCGTCGTCGGATCGTGGATCTGGAAGAAGAACTCCAGCAGCGCCCGGTAGTCCGTCACCGCCGGGTCGTAGACGATTTCGATGGCCTCGGCATGCCCCGGGTGATTGCGATAGGTGGGGCGGTCGTTGCGCCCGCCGGTGTAGCCGACGCGGGTGGACAGCACTCCCGGCTGCCTACGGATCAGATCCTGCATGCCCCAGAAGCATCCGCCCGCGAGAATCGCCTTCCGCGTGTCGCTCACGCGTCCTCCTTCGTGAAAAGAGTTCGGTACTGCCCATAACCTTCCGCCTCGAGATCGTCGAGGTGGATGAACCGCAGCGCCGCCGAATTGATGCAGTAGCGCAGCCCGCCCGCCGCGCGCGGCCCATCGGTGAACACATGCCCGAGATGGCTGTCACCGTGCGCCGAACGCACCTCGGTGCGGATCATCAGATGACTGAGGTCCCGCTTCTCGACCACATTCTCGGCATCGATCGGCTTGGTGAAACTCGGCCACCCGCTGCCACTGTCGAACTTGTCGACCGAGGCGAACAACGGCTCACCGGACACCACGTCCACGTAGATACCCGGCTCGTGATTGTCCCAGTATTCGCCGGTGAATGCCCGCTCGGTCCCGTTCGCCTGCGTGACCTGGTACTGCTCAGGCGACAGCGCGGCGATCGCCGCAGGATTCCGGTTGTATTCCCGTGCCACATGACCTCCTCATATCGGCCCCACGTACAACGGGCGTCCAGGCTCGGAAAGTCCCCACCCGGCCGCGCGTCACACTTTGGTCATAAATCCGGCCGTGAGTGGTTCGAACTGCCATTTTCCGCAGCTCTGATCATCGTTCCATTATCGCCGGATGTGCGGTGGCGAGCCGACCGATCCTGTCGTCGGGTCGGGGACGGCGGCTGGATCGGGAGGCGTTCTCGACGCGGTCGAAGCCATCGACACGACGCGCTGGTCTCACCGCAGAGCAGAACATTCGGGATCGCCTGATCGCGCGCCGTGGCCTCGGGGCTGGTTCGGAGGGCTTGCAAGGGTGGCGGTCGGCACCGCGGTATGGCGTCCCGATTCGGCGTGAACAGTAGCCACCGCGACACGGTCGCGGCATAGGGTTCAGTCATGACGAGCAACCCGTTCTTCGAGCTCAGTGCGCTGCCGTATGAACTTCCGCCGTTCGCCGAGATCGGTGAGGAGCACTATCTGCCGGCGTTCGAACGGGGAATGGCGGAGCAATTGGCCGAGGTGGCCGCCGTCACCTCGGTCGATGAGGCACCGACGTTCGCGAATACGATGGTGGCACTGGAACGTTCGGGGGCCGTGCTGACCCGGGTGTCCAACGTGTTCTTCAATATTGTCGGCTCCGATTCCACGGCGGGGACCGATGCGATCGAGGCCGAGGTGTCGCCGCGCTTGGCGGCGCATTGGGATGCGATCTATCTCGATCCCGCGCTCTTCGCACGCGTCGATGACCTCTATCGGCGCAAGGACGAGCTGGGATTGGATCCCGAGGATGCGAGGCTGTTGGAGCGGTACCACATTCGGTTCGTGCGGGCCGGGGCGCGCCTGGATGCGGCGGGACAGGCGCGGCTGCGCGAGCTGAATGCGGAACTCGCCACGGCGGCAACGGAATTCGGTCAGAACATTCTTGCGGCCACCAACGGTGCGACGGTGCTGGTCGAGCATGCCGAGGAGTTGGCGGGGCTGGGACCGGCGGCGGTCGCGGCGGCCGCCGAGAATGCGCGGTCGCTGGGGCAGGACGGGGCGTGGGCACTGCGTCTGCAGAACGTTTCCAATCAACCCGTTTTGGCCGAGTTGGCCGATCGGGCGTTGCGGCGACGGGTGATGGCGGCCTCGCTGGGGCGTGGACTGGACGACAACGGCCCGCTCGCGGTGCGGATGGCCGCGCTGCGGGCCGAGCGGGCGGCATTGCTCGGGTATTCCGACCACGCGGCGTATGTGGTCGCGGATCAGACCGCGAAAACCGCCGCGGCGGTGGAGGAAATGCTGGGGCGGCTGGTGTCGCCCGCGGTGGCCAATGCCGAGCGGGAGGCGACCGAACTCGCGGAGACGATGCGGACCAGCGGCGACGACGGTGAGCTCGAATCCTGGGATTGGCAGTTCTGGTCGGAGCAGGTTCGGGCCGAGCGGTTTTCGGTGGACATGGAGGCGTTGCGTCCCTATTTCGAACTCGAGCGGGTCTTGCGCGATGGCGTATTCTTCGCCGCCGAGCAGGTTTACGGGATCACCGTCCGTGAGCGCGAGGATCTGGTCGGGTACCACCCGGAGGTCCGGATCTTCGAGGTGTTCGATGCGGACGGCACCGCACTCGGGCTGTTCCTCGGCGACTTCTTCGCGCGGCCGTCCAAGCGCGGCGGGGCCTGGATGAACGAATTGGTCGGTCAGTCAGGGCTTTTGGGGACACGACCGGTGGTGGTCAACAACCTCAATATCGTCAAGCCACCCGCGGGCGAACCAGCGCTGCTCACCTGGGACAACGTCCGGACGCTGTTCCATGAGTTCGGGCACGCGCTGCACGGCCTGTTCTCCGATGTGCGGTATCCGTTCTTCGCCGGAACCGCAGTGCCGCGAGATTTCGTCGAATTCCCCTCGCAGGTGAACGAGATGTGGATGTCGCGACCGGATGTGCTGGCCAACTACGCCAGGCATATCGAAACCGGCGAACCGATGCCCGCCGAACTCGTCGAACGCATGACGGCCGCCGAGCGATTCGGCAAGGGCTTCAAAACCGTCGAATACCTCGGCGCGACGCTGCTGGACTGGGCCTGGCACCGCATACCCACACCCGAGGCGCTGGCCGGGACCGATGCCGAGACCTTCGAGGAGGAGGCACTGCGCAAAGCAGGGCTGGCCATCGATGCGATCCCACCGCGATACCGCACCGGATACTTCCAGCACATCTTCTCCGGCGGCTATGCGGCGGGCTACTACTCGTACATCTGGAGCGAGGTCCTCGACGCCGACACCGTCGAATGGTTCAACGGAGGCGACGCATCGACCCGCGAAAAAGGCGAACTGTTCCGCCGCGAACTGCTCTCCCGTGGCGGCTCGGTAGACCCCATCGAGGCCTTCGAATCCTTCCGCGGCCGCACCCCTGAAATCGCCCCTCTTCTCATCCGCCGCGGCCTGCTCGACTGACCGGCGTCCTCGCGTGCCACACGTGGCGAATTCCGACGCGGCGTGCGGATGCGGAGCGCTGGAACCGGCTGTGGTGCAGTCGGTTCCAGCGCCGGTCGGTTATCCGAACAAGCCGCCGAGGACGCCGCCGCTTTGACCGGCCTCCTGGCCGCCGCCGGTGCCGCCGATGAGACCGCCGGGGGGCAGTTCGGAGGGCTGGACGATGACGAAGCCGCGGCCGGAGAAGGACAGGGTCAGGCCCTCGCCGGTGCTGCGGCCGATGAGGCGGCCGAGGCCGAAGGAGTCGTTGCGTTTGATGCCGGTGGACAGGCTCGACGACCAGGCGACGGCGGCTTGCGGGTCGGCGTAGGTGGGCTGGTCGACATTGAGTACGACCGGCGAGCCGTGGGTGGTGATGGCGATGCGGCCGCGCCCGGTGAAGACGCAGTTGAAGAAGCCCGCGTTGCTGGCGAAACCGGCTGCGCCCTGCACCCTTTGGATGTTGTAGGACAGCGACGTGTCGAAGGCGAGCACATTCGCGCCATTGATGGTCAGACCGTCGGTGCCGTCGAGGTCGACGGTGTGTACATCGGCGGCGGCATTGGCCAGGAACAGATCGCCGCGGCCTGAGACCTGCATCAGCGGTACACCCTCACCGGTGAGGCGCTGCTGGATGGCGCGGCCGATACCGCCCGAACCGAGCGCCTTGAAGTGCAGGTCACCCTGGTAGGCGACCATCGATCCGGCCCGCGCCATGGTCTCCCCATTGACGGCGACCTTGATCATTTTGCCGCCCTGCTTCTGGATGCCGATGCCGTTTACTTCGGCGTGGGTCGGATTGAACAGTTCGCTCTGCATCGGCAGCGCTCCTTGCTGAGGTGAAGACATCGGTGAGGGCGGCGGCACCGCGCCGGGCGGGGGATAGGCGGGCGGCGCGGAATACCCGGCCACGGGCTGCGTCGGTGCAGGTGGCGGCATGGTGGGCGCGGGCGGCGTCTCGGGTTCATCGTCGATATTCACACCGAACGCGGTCGCGATCCCGGCCAGCCCATTGTCATAGCCCTGCCCGACGGCGCGCACCTTCCAGGCGCCGCCGCGCCGGTAGATCTCCACGCACACCACGGCGGTCTCGGTGCTGAGCCCGGTCATCGGGAAGGTCAGTGTCCCGGTATCGGATCCGATCGTCGCGGTCAGCGAACTCGCGCCCGCGAAGGTCGGCGGGCCGCTGCCGTCGAGGCTGGCCGTGACCACGACCTTGTCGACATTTGCGGGCAGCGCGGAGGTCACCACATCCACCATGTCGCCCGCCCCGCGCCCATGTCGGTAGGTGACACCGGGTCCGACCGGCTGATTGAAGAAGACGAAGTCGGCATCGGAGCGGACCCGCCCGTCGGCCCCGAGCAGCAGCGCCGAGACATCGACCGGTGCGGCACACGTGACGGTTACGGTCATCCGATCGCCGGGCGCGGGTCGATTCTCCCCGCGAGCGAGTGCGGTCACGGCGGACCGCCCCGGTCGATATGTCCGAGTGGCATGCGATTCACGGGATCAAGTGTGTCCCGAGTCCGGTCCGCGCGCCACTATCCCCGGCGCGTTCGGTGATGTATGTCGTGGTCACCGCCGCTGCGGTCGGTAGCCCTTCAGGTCCGGCCATGGCGGCCTGCGCAGCACCGCGAGTGTGGCGATGACCGCGGCCAGCAGGCCGATCAGCTCACCGAGCAGCGTGATTCGCGTCGCATCGACCGCGGGCGTCCACCCGACCTGCCCGTCGTGAACGACGAATACGCCGACCGGGTGTGTGCCGCGCAGTAGGCTGCCGGTCCGGGTGACGGTGATGACGGTCGCGCCATCGGAAGTCTCGTATGGTTGACCGTAGACGAGCACATCATCCGCGATCGCCGGACGTCGACTCAGCTGGTTTCGAAGCATTTATTCCACCCCTTCGTTCTGGAACCGGCTGCTGCACAAACCCCTTGGAGTATCGACGGGACGGCAGGAGGTGGCAAGCCGCGGCACGGTGTATGGCCAGCTGTGGGGCTAGGGGAGGAGGTCGGATGTGGTACCAAGTTGCGGGATCGAGGGTGAGAGGCGAGTGGGTTCGGGTGGCGAGGTTTGTGCGGTGGTTGGTGCTGGTGGCGGTCGGGGCCGCGCTGATCATCGTGCCGGGGGCGCAGGTCGACCCGGCCGTGCGGTTCGCGCACCAGCGGCTGCACTGGAAGTCGTGCGGTATCGAGGATCTGGACAAGGCGGGGGCCGAATGCGCCGATGTGCTCGTACCGCTGGACTATCTGCGGCCCTACGATCGCACGCTGAAGGTGGCGATCTCCCGGGTCAAGGCCACCGATCCGGGCCAGCGCCAGGGGATCCTGCTCGCCAACCCGGGCGGCCCGGGCGCCTCGGGTTTGGACAGTGTGGATCTGCTCGGTGACGTGCTATTACCGCAGGTGCGGGCGCGTTTCGATCTGATCGGCATGGATCCGCGCGGTGTCGGCGAGTCCGGACGAACTCCGCGCTGCGGGTGGCCCGTCGGCGAAATGATCCATTCCGCGGGTCTGGATCCGGCGGGCTTCGCGCGCGAAACCGCATTGGCGGCGAATATGGCCGCCAGCTGTGTTGCCGACGATCCGGTGAAAGTTCGCCAGCTCACCACCCGCAATACCGCCCGCGATATGGATATCATCCGCGCCGTCTTGGGCGAACCGAAGATCAGCTACTTCGGCGTCTCCTACGGCACCTATCTCGGCGCGGTATTCACCCAGATGTTCCCGGAGCGCAGCGACCGGATCGTGCTGGACAGCGCGATCGATCCGGACCGGTATTGGGAGGGCCTCGTGCGGGACTGGGGCGCCTCGGATGAGCGAGCGCTCGATGACTGGTCGAATTGGGTTGCGGGACAGGACGATACCTATCACTTCGGCACTACCCCGGCCGACGTGCGTGCCACGCTGGCGGAGCTCATGGCCGCGGCCGCCCGGCAGCCGATCGTGATCGACGATTTCCCGATCGATGATCATTGGCTGCCGTTTCTCTTGCACAACATGGTGACCGACTTCCGGCGCAACCAAGCGCTGGCCGAGACGATTCGGGAGATCGCGGACGCGGTGGGCGGTCCGCCCGTGGCGGCGCGAGCACCGCGGCTGCACATCGTGCTGCAGGCATTGCGATCCGAGGAGAACTCCGTACTGGCCCAGATCGCCTGCGGCGATGCCGCGGCGCCGACCGATCCGGCCTGGTACTCGAGAAATATCGAAGCCAGCCGCGCCAGCCAACCGATCTTCGGGGCGCTCGCAAACAATATCCAGCCGTGCGCGTACTGGCCGAGACCCGTTGAACCCGCCACCACCGTTCGCAATTCGGTTCCCGTGCTCATCCTGCAGGCGACCGGGGACGCCAGGACCCCGTATGACCACGGTGCTCGGCTACATCAGCAGCTGTCCGGATCGCGCCTGGTCACACTGCAAGATGTCCGCATCCACATGACATTCCGGCCCGACCTGAGTGCCTGCGTGAACAATGCGATC
This sequence comes from Nocardia sp. CA-119907, assembly GCF_050955995.1. NCBI lineage: Bacteria > Bacillati > Actinomycetota > Actinomycetes > Mycobacteriales > Nocardiaceae > Nocardia > Nocardia sp. CA-119907. The sequence goes on along the minus strand of NZ_CP192091.1, from coordinate 6,521,829 downwards.
AATAGCTACTACGTCACGGGTGTCCTGCCACCCGCCGATATCACCTGCCACGCCGATCGAACAACCGAATAGGCATCAACCCGGCACCACCGCCCACGAGTGATACGTCGACGCCGCATTCCACAGGAAGAAGCTATGGGTTCCGGCGGCCGCCGCGGCATCGATCTGGGCCTTGACCTCGCCGTCACCGTAATTCACCCCCAGGCTGAAATCCTGCAGCCACGGAATGACCTCGGCCCCGGTGCCTTTGGTCTGCTCGAAGAAGTCGGCCAATGACCGGAACACGATGTCATACGGCTGCGAGTTGGGATTGCCGACACCGTACTCACCCGGATTCCAGTGCGAGGGATAGAGCATCGGCGCCACATAGTCCACGTACCGAGCGATCGACGGAATGTCCTGTGCGATCTCATCCGGCCGGGTCGCGGCGATTCCGAATACCGCGGCGCCGAGGTCGGCGCCCTTATCGCGCACCGGATTCCGGCTCTCGTGCAGGAACTCCGCGATGGATGCGCTCGGGGTTTCGGTCAACCCTGGGAACTGCATCTGCGACAGCGGACCGTCCGGTCGCCGGACATAGTCGTACATAATGCCGTCGAATCCCAGCTCGGCCGCCTCGCTCGCGAGATCGATATTGTATTTGCGGATTTCGGGATCGGCGAAGTTGGTGAACGCGATCGCACCGTACTTACTGGCATACGGTTGGCCGGACGGGTTCTGGATGACCCAGTCCGGATGTCCTTCGCGCCAGGCCCATCCGGCCAGGGTCGGGTCGCGGAATGCGACGATCCGTCCGACCACGCGCAGATTCATCTCGTGCAGTTGCCGCAGTGCGGCGCGCACATCGTAGATCCCGGCGGCGGCGCCCGCTTGCCGTGCCAGCGGCACCTGCGAGTCGTAGCCGATGATCCCGTCCTCGTCCTTGATATCGAGCTGAACGGTGTCGATGCGTCCCGCGCGTGCCATATCGAGCACGGGTTCACGCAAGCCCTCGTAGGCCCATCCGTACGCGGTCATATGTACGGCTTTGACCCTGGGCATGTCGACCGATGTCGTAATGGCCTGCGTCGCCTTATTTCCCGCGGCGTCGACCGCGACCACTTCGCCGCCGACCGGCGCGCGGGGCAGTGTGATCTCGAACGAACCGTCCGCGGCCGGCGTCACCGACTGGGCGCCGACCGAAACCCGCACCGCACCGGATTCCTTGCCGCGCACCGTGATCGGCTGACGATACGAGGCGGCCTTGCCCGGCTGGGTCAGTTCGAGTTTCGGCGCTTCGGCATCCACGGTGAAGGTCGCGGTGGCCCCCGGACCGGTGCTCAACAGGCCGAGTATGCCCCCGCGCGGGATCTCGGCGGTGAACCTGTGGTCGCCGTCGGTGAGGTGTCCCGGGCGGTACACCACGGTGTCACCCTCGACGGTGCCGGGCACCGCTGTCCCGTCGAGTTCGAGTCGCATGGCATGAGGGTCGTGGCCGTGCGTGTCCACCCGCAATGCGAGACCGGCCAGTGCATTCGCGTTCACCACCCCATCCGGTAGTCCGGACAGTGCCAAACCCGCGGGTTCGGCCCGATTGGCGCCGATGATCACGGATGCGATGAGAATTGATAAAGCCGCGGTAACCGCTATTGCCGCCAGCCGCCATCGTCCGGTAATTCGGACCAATTTGTCCAACGCGCACACCAACTTTCATCTGTCGCTATCGCCTAACTATCTACCTCAGACAGCGCTCGTGGGCGCACATATTCCGATTCGCAACCGAGATTCCCTGCCGCCGCGTACCGTTCCAACGGTGGTGCGACGCGTGGCTATCGGAGCTCGGGTTGTCCTGTCCGCCTTGATATTCGCGACCGTCACCGCATGTGGTTCGGCGGCCGATCCCGTCCCCGCGGCCGTCGAAATCGCCTCCGCTCCGGCGACGACACCGGTGCCCGACCCAGCTGCCGTGGGTGCCAATGAGCTCGGACTCGTGCCGATCCTCATGTATCACCAGGTGACACCGGCACCGGCGGGCGAATACGACCAGACGCCCGAGAAGTTCCGCGCCGAACTCGAACGGCTGTACCGCGAGAACTATCGCCCGGTGACCGTCGCCGACTACATCGCCGGTCGCATCGATATCCCCGCGGGCACCCACCCGGTGGTGCTCACCTTCGACGACTCCACCGTCACACAGCTCCGCTTCGCCGAGGACGGAAAGGTGGCCCCCGACACGGCCATCGGAATTCTGGAGGACTTCCGCGTGCGTCATCCGGACTTCGCGCCCACCGCGACGTGCTATGTCAACAATGACCCGTTCGCCGATGACGGCCGCGCACTGCCCTGGCTGGCCGCGCACGGCTACGAAATCGGCGCCCACACCGCGAACCACGCCAACCTCGCCGGTCTGGACAGCACCGGCGTCCAACGGGAACTCGCCGCGAACGTGCGCGCGATCGAATCCGCGGTGCCCGGCTATCGCGTGCGCACCATGGCGCTACCGCTCGGCATCTTCCCGCGTGAGCGCGGCCTCGCCACCACGGGCGGCTGGGACGGTGAGCCCTACACCTTCGAGGCCGTGCTGCTGGTCGGCGCCGAACCAGCGCCGTCTCCCTTCGGCCGGGTCGATCCCGCCGGTATCCCGCGCATCCGATCCGGCAGGAATGAGGTCGACTTCGCCGCGGCCTACTGGCTCGATCGCCTCGACCGGCATCCGGACCAGCGCTTCACCTCCGACGGCAACCCGAACAAGATCTCGGTCCCCAAACAGCTTGCCGATGAACTGGATCCGCGCTGGCGCGACCGGTTCAATCCCTATTGACAAACATAGATGCAAGTATGCTGAGAGTTTGCGGGACCAGTCCCGGGTATGTCGTCGGCACTCTGGAGATGTTCGGCGCCACGCTCGGCGAAACCACGCATGTGATCGCCGATGCCGCGGAGCTGGCCGAACTCCCGGCCGACAGCTCGCTCGCCGAGGACACCATGCCGGGGCTGACCGATGGGTGGGCCTGCTCAGTGTCGAGCAGATCTGAGATCCGTCGAATCACGCCGAGCCGGTGATGATCTTCGGCTGCGACCGAGCTGTGGCCGGCGATCCGGTGCAGTGTCGCCGGGATCCGCTGAGCCGCTGAGGGGTTCGAGGATCGACTATCCGATTCGGTGATGGCTCGGTGTCGGTCGTCCGGCAACCGATCACCAGCCCGTTTCGAGCTGCGTGACCCTATGTATATTAGCCACCGCAACGAGTTACAGGGGATCAGCGAGTGGGGGCAGATCGCTTGTGGCGCAGTATGCCAATTCGCTCGACCGGCTCGACTCAGTTTTCGAGAGAACTTCTACCACGGATAGCCGATCAGAACTAGGGCTCAAATATGACGAATGCGACCACCCAGGCACCGGCAGCGCCGCCGGACCTGGATGCCGGTGAGGGCACGTCACTGTCGCACCGGCAGATCCTGACCATCCTGTCCGGTCTGTTGCTCGGCATGTTCCTCGCCGCGCTGGATCAGAACATCGTGAGCGTCGCCATTGTGCGGATCGCCAACAGCCTGGACGGATTCGATGAGCAGGCCTGGGCGACCACGGCATATCTGATCACCGCGACGATCACCACGCCGCTCTACGGCAAACTGGCCGATATCTACGGCCGAAAGCCGTTCTACCTCACCGCGATCGGGCTGTTCGTCCTCGGCTCGGTGGCCTGTACGTTCGCCACCTCGATGTACGAACTCGCCGGATGCCGCGCCTTCCAGGGACTCGGTGCCGGCGGGCTGATGTCGCTGGCCTTCACCATCATCGGCGATATCGTGCCCGCCCGGGAGCGGGTGCGCTACCAGGGCTATTTCATGATGGTCTTCGGTGGCGCCACCGTGCTCGGGCCGGTGTTGGGCGGCTTCTTCTCCAACTATGACCAGCTGTGGGGTGTCGAGGGCTGGCGCTGGGTGTTCCTGGTCAATGTGCCGATCGGTGTGCTCGCGCTCGGTGTGGTCGCCAAGGTGCTCAATGTGCCGCATCAGCGTCAGCAGCACCGCATCGACTGGTTCGGCGCGGTCGCATTGACCATCTGCGTGGTGCCGCTGCTGATCGTCGCCGAACAGGGCCGGGACTGGGGATGGGGTTCGCAGCGCGCGCTCGTCTGCTACGGGATCGGTGCGGCCGGGTTGCTGCTGTTCGTGCTCGTCGAATTCCTGATGAAGGACGCGGCGCTGATTCCGTTGCGGCTGTTCAAGAATTCGACCTTCAGCGTGACCATCGCGGGTGGGTTCATCGTCGGTGTCGCGATGTTCGGCGCGATCGTGATGGTGCCGCAGTACTTCCAGGTGGTGCGCGGATATTCACCGACCAAATCGGGTCTGCTGATGCTGCCGCTCGTGGTCGGCATCATGTTCGGGTCGCAGGTCGCCGGGCTGATCACCAAATTGACCGGGCGCTACAAGGTCCTGCCGGTGATCGGAACCTTCGTCATCGCGGTCGGGTCGGCCCTGTACGGCCAGGTGCACTACGACAGCCCGCTATGGCAGCCGCTGGTCTACGGCGGTGTCATCGGGTTCGGCCTCGGTGGCTGCATGCAGACGCTGATCATCGCGGCGCAGAATGCCGGCCCGCGTTCGGATATGGGTGTTTCGACCGCATCGGCGACCTTCTTCCGGCAGATGGGCGGCACCCTGGGCGTCGCGGTATTCCTGACCATTCTGTTCAATCTGTTGCCGCACCGGATCATCGATGCGTTCGGCGGAGCGTTGCCTGCGGGGTTCGATGCCACGCAGCTGAGCACCATGCAGAGCAATACCAGTGGGATCGCGGCGCTGCCGGACGAACTGAAGGTGCCCATCCTGATCGGGTTCACCGATGCCATGCACGGCGTCTTCTATGTCGCGTCGGGTGTGGCACTGCTGGCGTGTCTGGTGCTGATGTTCATGAAAGAGATTCCGCTGCAGGACAATCCGGTGCCCACACCGGAGCCGATCACCTTGGATGCCGAACCCGGCTGGGCCGAGGCACAGGTCTGGGAGGGGGCCGCGGAGGTGATCTCCGAGCCCGAACCCGTGCTTGCGGGTGCGCTCAGCAGACATGTTTCGGTGGAGCACGACGGCAACGGCGTGTATGTGGCCGCGGTGGTGCCGCAGTCGTTTTCGGGCGGTGAATACGAAGGTGGCACGATCGGCGGCCGGATCCGGCGTGCGGACGGCAGACCGGTGTCGGGGGCGGTGCTGACCCTGATCGACCAGCGCGGCAAACAGGTGTCGCGCGCGACCGGCGATGCCGACGGCGGCTACCTCATCGGTGCGCCCGCGGCGGGCAACTATGTCTTGATCGCCTCGGCGACCGGACATCGACCGGAGGCGGTCAGCGTGGCCGTCGGACAACGATCGCAGCTGCTGGACCTGACCCTCACCGGTTCCGGTGAATTGTCGGGCGTGGTCCGCTCGGCCGGTCGCGGCACTCCACTATCCGGTGCCGCCGTCACCCTGACCGATATGCACGGCGAGGTCGTCGGGGCCGCCATTACCGCGGGCGATGGCGCCTACGCCTGTCACGGCGTCGTCTCGGGCACCTACACCCTGGTGGCCGTCGCCGAGCACATGCGCCCGAGCGCGACCACACTCACCGTGCCCGACAGTGGTCTGCTGCACCACGATATCGATATGGCATCGATGGCCGTGCTGGCCGGATCGGCCTGGGCCGACGGCGACCGAGCCGTTCCGGATGTCCAGATCACCGTCCTCGACGCGGCCGGAGATCTGACCGCCACCGCCCGCACCGACGCCAATGGCCGATACCTGGTCACCGACCTGGCCGAGGGCCAGTACACGGTCATCGCCCGCGGCTATCCACCGATCCGCAGCCGAGTGACGGTCTCCGGCGGCGAAGTCGCCCACGACGTCCGTCTCGCCTACGAGCCCGACGACGCGGAGAACGTCTAGTCCCGCGCCCCCGCCAGCCGCACGATGCTGCGCATCAGGTCGAGGTTGTCGACGGCGGTCAGATGCGTCAGCGGCGGGCGGGTAGGTCGAGTTCGCGCAGGCCGTCGAGGAGTGCGCTGTGGGCGGCCCACGTTACGCCAGCGGCTCGTCCAGTAGGGCGGTCAGGGCACGAATCTCCTTGGCGGCGTTGCGGTTTGTGAAGTCGGCTTCGTACCGGACCGCATCGCTGGGGTCGGAGCGGACCGATTCGACCAATCGCCTCCGGCGCGGGCGCGTGGGTGAGATAGGTGCGCAGTCGGTCCGGGTGCTATCGGTCGACGTGCGGCAGCACCTCCGCGGCGATCCGCTCCAGCTGCGCGGCCTCGTCGAAAAGCGGGTTGATCAGGATCATTTCGGCACCGGCCGCGGCCACCTCGCGCAGACCTTGCACGCAGTCCTTCGGCGTTCCGTGCACCGCGACCGGCAGCAGGGTCTTACCGAATTCGCCGTAGAAATCGATCAGGGTGGCCGCCATGCGCTGCTCGGCCCGCACGGGGTCGTCGTCCACCGCGAGGTAGACGCGCTTGGCGATGCGGAAATCCGCTGGGGCGCCGGAGGTCTCGGCGAGCCTTTCGCGCACGAACCGCACCTGCTCGGCGAACTTCGCCGTCGTGGTCGAGCCCGCGCCGAAGAATCCGTTGCCGTGCCGGACCGCGCGCCGTAACGCGGCGGGCGTGCTGCCGCCGAACCACAGTGGGGGATAGGGCTTCTGGAACGGTTTGGGTTCCATGGTGGCGTCCGACAGCTGCCAGAACTCGCCGTCGATATCGATCCGAGGCTGGGTCCAGAGCGCCTTCATGACCCGCAGGTGTTCGTTGAAGCGGGTGACCAGGTTGTCGGCGGGGTCGACGTCGAAGGCGGAGAACATCCGGTTGCGGCCGCCGATGCCGACGCCGATCTCCAGCCGTCCGCGGGTGAGCTGGTCCAGGGTGCTGATGCGCTTGGCCAGGTGGACCGGGTTGTGCAGCGGCGTCACGAATACCGCGCAACCGAAGCGCAGGCGCTGGTTGAGGGCGGCGGCGAAGGTCAGCAGTTCGATCGGACTCAGATTGGGTGCCGAGCCGAGTAACTGCTCGGTCGTCCACGCGCTGTCGAAGCCGAGCGCTTCGGCTCGGTCCAGATATGCCCGCAGGTCGTCCGGTTGGAAGGTGCCGTCGGGGATCAGCTGCGGGACCGAGATGGCGTATCGCATCATCCGAGCCTAGTTCGTGTCCTCACCACCTGGCCGGGCGATCTTGATAGAGACTTGAACATGCCGGTAACTCGACTGTAACCGCCCGGCGAGCCGAAACACCGCCCGTGTGGATAATTATCCGAAAGTCGTTATCCCAGAGAGGAAATCACCGCCGTGCGGCAGATCTGCAGAGCCGTCTTCCTGGACGCTGACCACGAGTTGATCGGGTATTTGGAACCCAAGGTCGGGTTCATGAAACAGGCCTGGATCGGCGACGATTTCATCCAGGGGGTGGAACGCCTGTTGACGGTGCCGACCCGCGTGGTGTGGGCCGGCCCGCAGCCCCATCCGCAGGACATACCGACCGATGAGAACCTGTACGACAAGGCCGCCTCCGTCGCCCCGCTCGTGGCGCCGCGATTCGGCTTTATCGGCCGCTACATCCTCAACCACGACAAACGCACCTATGTGGACAAGGCGGCGGTGCTGGGCGGCGACGACCGTGAGCGCATCCACCCGCTGCCGATGCTGACCGCCGACGGCACCGGCTGCGAGGGCGGCCGCACCGGCGGTGCTGCCGCGCTGGTCGGTGCGTGGGCGGGGGACCGGATCTCGCTGAGCGCCACCGTGCCCACCGGATTCGAGCCGCTGAAGTACGACCTCGTGCCGAACTAGCCTATGGTCGACTACGGTCGACCATATCCGCTCGACGCGTGGCACGGAGGCATCTATGCGGGTGCGTTACCGCCTTTATGAACCCACACTGGTCACGCCGCGCTGACTCATCCTCGCCCGCGCGCCAACCGGGTGAGCTCGATGATCATCCGGTCGATTTCCTCGCAGGTGTTGTAGAACGCGAAGGACGACCGCACGGTCGCTTCCAGACCGAAGCGCCGCAGGATCGGCTGCGCGCACTAGTGTCCGGCGCGCACCGCGATACCCTTCTCGTTCAATGCCTTTCGGGCTGCTCGAATACGTAACCAGACTTAGCGGAGGGGTAGTTCTCAGTCGAATTCGACTTCCCAGCGCTTGATTCCATTGAGCCAACCGGAGCGCAGATGTTCGGGCTCGGCGACCTGGCGCAGATTGGGCATGGTGTCGGCGATCGCGTTGAACATCAGGTCGATCTCGAGGCGAGCCAGATTCGCGCCGAGGCAGTAGTGCGTGCCCGCGCCACCGAAGCCGACATGCGGGTTGGGATCGCGCAGGATATCGAAGTCGAAGGGATTCGCGAAGGCGTCCTCGTCGAAATTCGCTGAGCTGTAGAACAATCCGACGCGTTGGCCCTTGCGGATCAACTGTCCGCCGAGTTCGACATCGCGGGTCGCGGTCCGCTGGAATACCGAGACGGGCGTGGCCCATCGGACGATCTCATCCGGTGCGGTGCGCGGGCGCAGCTCCTTGTAGAGCTCCCATTGGTCCGGATGATCGACAAAGGCTTTCATACCGTGCGTGATCGAGTTGCGGGTGGTTTCGTTCCCCGCCACCGACAGCAGAATCACGAAGAACGCGAACTCGTCCGAACCCAGATGTTCGCCGTCGATATCGGCGTTCACCAATTTCGTCACGATATCGTCGGCCGGGCAGGCGCGCCGCTGCTCGGCCATGGTCCAGGCGTAGCCCGTCAATTCGAGCTGTGCCGTCGTCGCGTCGCTCGCGTACTCGGGATCATCGGCCCCGATCATCTGGTTCGACCAGGTGAACAGCTTCTTGCGGTCCTGCTGGGGCACCCCGAGGAGTTCGGCGATGGCCTGCAGCGGCAATTCGCACGCGACCTGCTCCACGAAATCACCGCTGCCGGACTTCTTGGCATCGTGCACAATTCGGGTGGCGCGCTCGGTGAGTGCGGCACGCAGGCCCTCTACCGCCCGCGGCGTGAAGCCCTTGGAAACGATGCGTCGGTTCTTGGTGTGCACCGGCGGGTCCATATTGAGCAATATCAGCCGCTGCATATCGATCTGCTCGCGGGTGATGTCGGACTGGTAGCGGATGATCGCGCTGTTCTCGGTCGAGGAGAAGATCTCCGGATGTTTCGAAATCTCCTTGATATCTTCAAGTTTTGTGACCGCCCAGTAGCCGCCGTCATCGAAACCGCTGGATCGGTCGTGTTGGACGCACCACCAGACCGGAGCGGTCCTGCGCAGCTCCGCGAATTCCTCGGTTGGCCTGCGTTTCGCCCACAGATCCGGATCGGTGAGATCGAATCCGGCGGGAATCGACGGCGTGGCCATGGCCACCTCCCAGAGGTAGAACGCGTTCTACACTCGATTGAAGCACAGTGCGTTGCCGTGCAGAGGTGAAACGCCTATGCGTCCCCGATGTGACGCGCGTTCGCGGCGAGGTTGTCGCAGCTCGGAGACGGTTTCGGCGGTCAGTGCTCCAGCTTGCGCAGGAGCGCGTGCAGCGTGCGCAGGTCGTCGGGGGAGAGGGCGGCGACCGCGGATGGTGCGGGATCGGGGGTGGCCATGGCCTCGGTGAGGATGGTCCGACCGGCGGCGGTGATGGAGACCTGTTTGCGCCTGCGGTTGGTCGGGTCGATCTCGCGCACCACCAGTCCGAGTTCGTCGAGGTTATTGACCGCGACCGTGGTCGCTGGCGCATCCATGCCGGTGGCCTGCGCGATCTGATTGAGCGTGAGCGGTCCGGGACGCAGGCGGCGCAGGATGCGAATCCGGCTGAACGGCAAGCCCGTTCGTTCGGTGACCGCGCGCTTCCACGAGTCGCGGGTATCCATCACCAGGTGGGTGAGTTGTGCCCACACCACATCGGCGGTGGGTGCGTCATCCGGCATGCGCGGGGACCCTCTCTTCCACTATCGGGGCGACGCGATCACGGGACCGGGCGGCCCATCGGGTATTCGCGACTATGCCGAGTATGGCGATCCCCGCGGTGAACACCGCAATCAGCCACCACAGACCGGCCCCGGTCAATGCGCCGCACAGTGCGACACCGATGCTCACGCCCACCTGTCTGCTGGTCGAGGCGACCGCCGCCGCGGCGCCCGCGCGATCCAGCGGCATCCCACTGACCGCCGACGTCGTGATCGGCGCGTTGACCATGCCGAAGCCGACGCCGAAGATCGCGAAGACGGTCACCAGCTGCCAGATCGGTGTGGTGGCGTCGAGCCGGGTGAGCAGTACGGCGGCAATGGTCATTGCGGTGCCCGCCGCGAGCAGCGAGGGTTTGGTCCCGTAGCGGCCGACCAGACGGCCGGACAGCGGCGAGAAGATCAGCGTCGCGACCGCCATCGCCAGATACAGCAGGCCGGTGTGTACCGCCGAATAACCGCGCACGCCTTGCAGATACAGCGAGCAGGTGAACAGGAACGCGCCAAGTGCCGCGAAGGCGAAGATCGCGGTCACCGTGGCCGAAGCGAACGGCACGCTCCGGAAGAATCGCAGGTCGATGAACGGATCGGTGCGCCGCGATTCCTGCCACAGGAAGGCCGCGGAGGCCACCGCCGATACCGCGAACACCACCGGCAACTGCTCGATCAACCCGAAGACCAGCGTGAACAGAAATGCGATCGCGAGCAGTTGGCCGATCGGATCGAGCCCGCGCACCGTGGCGGACTTCGATTCCGGCACGAATAGAGTCGTCAACACCAGCGCGAGCGCGCAGATCGGCAGATTGATCCAGAACACCGACTGCCACCCGAGTGAATCGATCAGCACACCGCCGACCATCGGACCCAGCGCCATCGAAATGCCGACCACCGCACCCCAAATGCCCACCGCGCGAGCGCGTTCCATCCGCCCGGTGAATACCTGCGTAATGATCGACATCGCCACCGGATTGAGCATGGACCCGCCGACGGCCTGCAAAAACCTCGCCCCGATCAGGGTTTCGATCGTCGGCGCGAGGCTGCACGCCAGCGATCCGAGGGCGAAGACCGTCAGTCCGATGCGGAACACCCGACGCCGCCCGAACCGATCGGCGGTCGCCCCCGCGAGCATCAGCAGGCTGGCGAGCGTGAGCGAGTAGATATCGATGATCCATTGCAACCGAGTCAGTGGCGCGTTCAGATCCGCCCGAATCGCGGGTACCGCCACATTCACGATGGTCGAGTCCATCGACACGATCAGCAGGCTCAGGCAGCACGTCGCCAGGACCAGCATCTTTCGGCGCGGCGTCAGCTCATCAACAGTTGTGTTCACACAATGATTGTGTAGTTACAACTGTTCCGAATGCAAGGATTTGGCCGGGGATGTGATCCGCGGAACATGGGTTCGGTTGCGTTATCCGAGAATGATGAGCGGGGGTTTCCCGACCTACCCGTCCGGTTCGGCCTGCTCAGCCTCGGTTGGGGCGGTCAGCCGCGCCCGGGCGGCTGGTCCTTCCGCAACGAATTCCGTCCCGGCCACGGTGACAGCAGCGGGCAACTGATCGTTTCGGATCCGTTCGGCGCACACGGATCGGCCTGCCTGGGCCTCGCCCGATTCAGATCCAGACGAATTCCCAAGATTGTTTGATCCAGCTGACCACCTGGACTGCGAACAGCGCGAGGCCGCCGCACCAGGCGAGCCAGTACCAAGCCGGGTGCAGATAGGGGATCGACCAGAGCAGTCCGACCGCGGGGATGAGGGGAACGATGAGGGTGAAAGCTGCTCGCATCGGAAGTCGGCTGATCGAATCCTGGTAGAGCCTCGTCCGCAAGTGCTGCTCCCAGCCGAAGAGCCGATTGTCCCCGGCTTGCTCGACGATGATCGGCCGGAGTTGATCGTTGATGTAGTCGCCCATGTAACGGGCATGATTGGCGTAGGTCTGGTACAGCATGCCCAGTGCGACCGAAAGGTACGGAATCACCAACAGCAACTGCGGCGCGACCCGCTGCGAAAGCACAAACGCGGCAACCGCCGTATTGGCGGAGATGTTCAGACTCATTACAGCGCGCTGACCGCGCCCGATCTCATCCAGCTCACCACGCAGAGCATTGAATTCCGCTAGCGCACAATCGATTACCAGTCTCGACTGCTCCGAGTCCGGTGGCCGCTCGCTCATCATTCCCCCTCCCGCGCCGGACATAATCAGCCCCGCAACGGTGAAACGAGCATACCCGTGTTCCGTCCCTGACGCCGTCCCGATTCCCCGGGATGGTGCGGTGCGCCACCGCGGCGACAACCTCACCGGCGATTGGTGTGGCGAAACGAGAGCATCACGGTGGACCTCACCCGAACGCCCCCGTGGCCGACGACGATGATCTTCCTCGTCACCTCATCACGGCCACCGCCGCACAGCGATCCGAAATGCATTCTGCCGCTCGATCGATGGCATCGGTCGTCCCATTATGCCGACCGAGGTTTGATGGGGAACGACGAGCTGGCTTGCCATGCAACGGAATTGCACGCCTGAATCCGATAATGCCAAGTGTCACTGAGGGTGGCCGCTGTCCCCACTGAACGGTGTGCCTACGGTCGCTACCGTGAGGTGTTCACCGCAGTGCGGCTGAACAACCTGCCCAAGGGCCCCAACCCTGAGCGGCGAGTACCTGCTCGGCGATGGCGATCTGCTGTTCACGGGTGGCTTTGTCGGCAGTCGGCGCATACACGGTACCGCCATACGCGGCCCAAGTGCCCGGCGAGAACTGGAGGCCGCCCTGAAACCCATTGCCGGTGTTGATATTCCAATTACCACCCGACTCGCATGCGGCCAGGTTCTCCCATTCCTCATCAGAGGCGGCGGAAGCTTGCCCAATGGATGCGATGCCGGCCCCGCCGATTATCACGCCAGTAGCGACGATCTTCTTGAGTGGGGTGCCCAAAGCGCTCATATCGCAGTTCCTTTCGAGTCAGCAAACCTGAAAAGGTGTCCAAGCATGAAAGGTGATCACTGGATCTTCGGCCGTTCGAGTGTGTGCTGGACGCCGTGAGCTGATGTGGCAGTCCCGCGGTATCGTGTCCACTTCGCAATACAACTGATGCCATGTCTCAACCAACTGGCAGGCATCGGCGGATTGCTACACCAACTCGACCTCGTTGAATCCGACCGTCAGGCTGTGCCGCCGCTCCCGCAGCACACCTTCTTCGCGGTGGACAAGGCCTTCGCCGACATCGATGCGCAACCTGGCGCGACGGCGGTCGACTTCCCGCACTACCCTGCTGAACGGCCCGCCCGGAAATCGACGACATCGCCTGGCCCGTTTTCGGTAACCCCCACGCCGCCAGAGTAATTCAAGTCAACGACCTTCGATCGCCGGGCGAACAGCGAGAGTACGAGTCGGAAAAGCGAATCCGGGCGGGACGCACCCGGGCTACCGTCAGTGACGGTCTTCGAGTGTCGCCGCTTCCGAGCGCCCCGGGAATCCGTCGAGCGGTTGCGGCGCAGCGGTTTCGACGGCCTCGCGGACCATGGAGCTGTCGGGCCCGGCGGTTCGGCGCCGTTCGGCGCGGTGGGTGAGCGCATCGACGATGCGTTGCCATGCCGGTGATGCCTCGGAGATCCGGGAGATGATCAGGTTCAGGTAATCTGGCTGGCCGCTGTCTCGTTCGTATTCGATCTCCCAGGCGTCCAAGTCGTCGATGAGTCGGTCCAGGCGTGGATCGTGCGGATCCCAGTCGACTGATTGATCACAGGCGAGAATCAGGCGCGTCGTCTCGGGGTCGTCGAAGCCGGCGTTCTTTTCCCGCACTCGCTGCGGTACGGCGCGCGGATCCAGTGCCTGCATCAGGATCCATGAGTCGCGCTCGAGTCGGACCCGCCGTTCGCTGATCCCGAGACTGCGCATCCGGTTCAGGACGGCGACCACCTCAGGGGGCAGGACAAGGCTTTCGCCGCTGGCCAATTCAGCGATCCGGCGGCGGTATTCGGCGAGCTGGTCGATCTTGCGCTGCAATTCGGCGTCGATGTCGGTGATGGCCGAGGCGAATTCGGTCGGCTGCGCATGCAGCAGCGCGTCGATACGGGCCAGCGGAACACCGGCATCGGCGAGAGTCCTGATCCGGATGAGATCCACCGCCGCCTGTGCGCTGTAGCGGCGGTAGCCGGAGGCATCGCGCTCGGGCTCGGGCAAGAGGCCGACGTGGTGATAGTGGCGAACGGTGCGCACGGTCACCCCGGCGGTCGCCGCGAGTTGGCTGATCGTGAGCACCGTCCTCCTCTGGTCTTCGTGAAACGTGATCGTGCCGAGTCTAGGGGCGAGCCGCCCGGTCGACGACGTCGCGGATCGCCTGGACCACGGCATCGGGGCGGTCGAAGCAGAGCCGGTGGTGGAGGGTGTCGGACAGGATGCGTTGTTCCCCGTGCGAGACCGTGCGCACCAGGGCCGCGTCCATCCTCGTCTTGGCGTCGTTCATCTCGTGCGACTGCTGGGTGGGGTCGGTGCCCACCACGGTGAGAGCGACCAGCGGGACGTCAGGGATGCTCGGTCCGGCGCGCAGTTCGGTGGCGATATCGGTCAGCATGGTGCGCTCGGCGATGCCGGCGCGCATCCATTCGTCGCTCACCTTCGCCTCGATCAGCGGATCCCGCACGTGTGCTGGGTAGTCCGCGAGCAATGTGGTGCGCATCTCGCGCAGGGCAGAGCGCATCTGTTCGAGCTGATCCAGACCAGGCGCCATCCGCTCGGCCGCCGCCAGACTCGCCGTGGGCGGCATGAAGTCGTCCCAGTCGCGGTGCAGGCCGTCCAACCAGACCAAGCCAGCCACCTCCTGCGGGTACAACTGCGCGAACCGATGCGCGTAGAAGCCGCCGAGCGAGTGGGCCGCCAGAACGTATGGGCCGGCGATGTTCTGGGCGCGCAGCAGCTCGTGCAGTTCCGTGGCGATGACGGCGGCGGTGCGCGGCAGCGGGAGGGGATCGCTGTAGCCCGTGCCGCCGCGGTCGTACACGACAGCAGTGGTGAATTGCGAAACCCCTTGCTGGACACCGAAATAGTCCAGACCGACCGCACTGGCACCCGGCAAGAACACGACGGCGGGCCCGCCGCTGCCCGACCGATGCACGAAAATGCGGCGGCCGTCGATCTCCTGGAACCCTCCGACCGGCGGAGCGAGCCGAGCCGAGGAAGTGCTGTTGTTCGTCATGCGACAAGGCTCCAACCCTGACGCAGGGTCAAGGTCAACCTCTGCCGCATTCCGTACTGTCCGAACCTGGCCGGGCCGCACTGATCCGGACGCACTTCCATGCTGATTTCGGGAAGCCGAGGACATCAACGCCCTCATCAGGCTGCTCGGGGTCTCTCGGTCGTCGATAGCGCGTTCCTGGGGCGCAGTTGGAATGGGCGGAGGTGGGCGCCTACTTCATCAGGCTCAGCAGGCCGAGGTTCGGTTCGAGCGCGCCGTCCTGACCGAGGGCCAGGAAGTCCGCCTCTACGGCCGAGCGGGTGAGTTTGCCCGCGCGCACCGCGCGGTAGCGCACATAGGACCAGAGGAAGACATCGAGGTTGTCGAAGCGGGTGCCGCCTTCGAGTACCTCCTCTTCGTGGAACCACACGGCCACTTGGCCGTTGGTGAGCACGACGTAGAGATTGCCGCCGCCGTCGGCGCCGATGGAGTAGACGTCGTCGTCGGTGAGCTCGGTCGTGTAGTCCGAATCGCGTATGCCGCAGTCGTTTACGGCGAAGTCGAATCCATAGGACCAGGAGAAGATGTCGAGGAACTGTGGAAGTTGGCCCGAGCGCACCCGTCGGTCGAATGCGGCCAGCGCCGCTGCGTCCGCGGGAGCCAGGCGCGCGAGAAACGGTGCCACTGAACGGGTTTGCTCCGGTACATGGACGGGCGTGGCATCGGGAAACCAACGCACCAGATCGGCGTCGAGGCCGCGATCGGTGTAGCCGACCAGGTCGGCGAGGGTGAGCGTCACGGCGGGGATTGTAGTGGCACCTCAGGACAAGTAGCCGCGATCGTGCTGTCCGGGTGGCTCGTACCATGGTGGCGTGCCTGTCGAGCCCGTTCGTGTCGCTGGGGCCGTGCTGGATATCGCGGTCCCGGCATGGTCGGGTCGCGTGGCGGGGGTCAGCATGGCCGGGTTCCGCGGTCGAGCGAATAGCCTGGTCGACCTGCAGTTGGTCCCGTACCCGGCGCTGATGATGTTCATCGACTTCGGCGACGTGTTGCTCGTCGATGACGCCAGCGGTGCGCGGACGCAGGGCAGCGGCGTTGTCGGCCTGGGCCCCGGCAGCGTTCGAGGATATGGGCGAGATGTCGACCTGCTGCAGATTCGGCTGTCGCCGGTGGTCGCCCACGCGGTCCTGGGCACCGCGTCGGAGTTCGGTGGGACGGTAGTCGCCCTCGAGGAGCTCTGGGGGAGCGACACCGTGCGAATCCAAGAGCGACTACACGCCACCCGGTCGTGGGACGACCGATTCGCGATCGCGCAGACCGCACTCGCTCGACGATACGAGGCGGGCCGGGCGGTCCACCCGGAAGTCGACTATGCGTGGCGGCGAATCGTAATGAGCCGTGGGCGGATTCGGGTCGAGCGGCTGGCGGCCGAGGTCGGGTGGAGCCGCAAGCGATTGTGGTCCCGATTCCGGGCCCAGATCGGTCTGACGCCCAAACGGGCCGCGCAGCTGGTCCGTTTCGACTACGCGGCGCACCGGCTCGCCGGGGGACACAGCGCCGCTCTGGTATCGGCGGAAAGCGGCTATGTCGACCAGTCCCACCTCCATCGCGATGCCATGACCTTTGCCGGGCTGACGCCGACGGCGCTGGCGGTCGCGCCCTGGCTCACGGTCGACCCCGTCGCGTGGGCCGCCCCGGAGTACGCACCCACGGCGTGACCCGAGCCGATGCGTTCGGCCGACGTCGCTGCCCGCGGCGCCAACCGTCGAAACGGCAACATTTTGCCGTGATCATTGCCGCCATCATCGCTGCGCTCATCGCGCTGACAGTGCGCAATATCGCTACCGGAGCCTGCATCGGTGCCGTCGTGACCGGCTTGCTCACGCTCGGACTGGCCCGGCGGTCGACTGGCCATCGCCGATCTGTTGTCCAGGAATAGACACCCACTCGGCGCAACCCGTCTAAGTCGTCGTTCTCGCCTACGCATTTGGCTCGGCAGCCCGCGACGCTCTTGCCTCCCCATGCCACACGGTGTTCGCCGCACTCCCGCGGCTTTCCATGAGTCAGTCGGGGTGCGGGCAGGGGCGCATCGAGTGGAAAAGGCGCAGAATGGAAACAGAAAGGTCGTCATGCGAGCGATACAGGGCCTGCTCAATTTGCTGTTGGGAATCGTGACGGCCGTGCTCGGCACGGTAGTCGGGTTGCTCGCGGCCGTGGTGTGGCTCCTCGGTGCGGTGTTGTGCGCGACGATCCTCCTGATTCCGCTGGGGCTTCCCGTCATCAAGCTCGGTAGCCGTCTGTTCGGCCTTGCACGCCAGCTGATGCATCTCCCCTGACGCACCTCCCCGTCTCAGCGCGGCTCGCAGGTAGCTCGACCAAGCCGTCGGCGTCTACGACGAAGCCGCGCAGTGCCGTTGCGCGGCGGTGGGCTCGGTCGCGCCGGCCCACCGCCGCTCCGCTACGGCACGAGTGTCGGCTGGTCCGCGGCCCACAGCCACGACCCGTCCGGCTGGCGGCGGGCGATCTCGACGGTCATCTCGCCGGTGGACAGCGTGGACGCTGTCAGTGCCAAGTCGCCGCTGACCAGCGCCGGATGCTGCCTACCCGGAGAGAGCACCGGCGCTGCCGCGACGAACTGCTCGTATACCTTGCGGATCTCCGCATGTCCGGTCGCAAGATTGCCCGGCGGAAACGCCAGTACGGCGTCCGGCTCGTACAACGCCACCAGTCCGTCGACGTCGCCGGCGTTGGCGCGCTCGATGAAGTACCTGCCCAGGTCGTTCGGTTCAGTGGCCACTTTCTTGTTCGTCATACTGATAAGGCTCCCAACAAATCACGACATCCTGTGTCGTGTATTTCTGCGAAGGTTTCCGTATGCGCGCCGACCGGTTGGTCTCGCTGGTGCTGCTGTTGCGCCGGCACGGTCGGCTGTCCGCAGCCGCGCTGGCCCGCGAGTTGGAGGTGTCCACCCGCACCGTGCTGCGCGACATCGAGGCGCTGTCCGCAGCCGGCGTACCGGTCTACGCCGAACGCGGCAGGCACGGCGGTTTCGCATTGTTGCCCGGTTTCCAGACCGAGCTCACCGGACTGAATCACGACGAGGCACTCGCCCTGCTGGTCGCCGGATCACGGCGCGGTGCACAGGCATTCGGCCTCGGCTCGGCGCTCGCTTCGGCCATGCGCAAGGTGATCGACGCGCTACCCGAAAGCTATCGGGCCACCGCGACCGGCGCGGCCCAGCGATTGCTCATCGACCCGGAGACCGACCTCCTCTCGCGCCGGGTGGTCACCGAAGAGGTGCCCGACACCGTAGTGACCGAGGTCCGGCGCGCGGTGTTCGCCGGACACAAGCTGCGCATCCACTACGCGGCTGCGGACCAGACCCCGAAGTGGCGCACGGTGGACCCGATCGGCTTGGTCACCGTTCGCGACCAGGGCTATTTGCTGGCCACGAGGTCCGGCGCGGACCGCACCTACCGGCTGTCCCGGATCGTGGCCGCCGAGGCACTGTCCGAACCCGCACAGCGACCGGACCGGGTCGATCTGGACCGGGCCTGGCAGGAACGCGGCACGCAGTTCCGCACCGGCGGCGACCAAGTCACCGCGCTGGTACGGGTGCACCCGGCCCGGCGGGAGGAACTGGTGGGCACCGCCCTGGCCGTCCGCGCCGAAGAAGCCGACGCAGACGGCTGGCTCCGGCTGGAGGTGACCTTCCAAGATCCGACACACGCCGAATGGGCGCTGTGGCAACTCGCCACGAACGCGGAAGCCCTTGCCCCACAATGGTTGCGCACCTCCCTGCGCGACCGTGCCACCGCGATCGCCGCCGGCTACGGAGTGCCATCCTGAGAGTTGTCGCCTTCCGCGGACCGCCGCCGAAGCCGACAAGAACCGGCCCGGGCTCGCCGAAGTACATCCGGAAGTGCCGCTTTCAGAAGACGAAGCCGCGCAGTGCCAGGAAGCGCAGACCGCCGACCGCCGCCATGGTGGCGATCACGGCGCTCGCCTGTGCGAGCTCGCCCAGGCCTGGTGCCCAGAACTCGAGACCGGCCAGCGCCGCCGTGCTGATCAGCAGGCCGATCAGTGCCAGCCCGCCGCCTTCCCACTGTGCGGTGAACCAGCCGACCCGCCCGGCCGCGCGGAAGGTGAGTTGCCGGTGCAGTTCGTTCGCGATCACCGTGCTGACGATCGAGCCGGCGATATTGGCGACCAGCGTGCCGATCCCGTTCATAGCCATGAACAGCAGGCCATAGGCAATGTTGCTGGAGCCGCCGACCAGGGCGAAGCGGATCAGCTGGGCGAAGGCGTGATCACCGCGCAGATACCGCATCACGCGGGCGAGTCGGTCGAGCCATTCTGTGTGCAGCACCGGGTAGGGCAGAGCACCGATAGTCACATCGATGCCATCGAGGATCGTCTTGTCCCCGTACGCCTTTCGCGGCCCGGAAGCGGCAATTGCGGTGCTGTTCACGTGAATACTGTCGCCAGCCCGGCTGATACCGGCCTGACGCCGACCTGACACGCGACGGACACGGTGTTCGGCCTGGTCACAGCCGATAGGAGATGACGAACAGACACCGGTCGGTGTTACACGGGAGCATCGGCAGCGATGAGGCCCGACAGGGCAAGGGCCAACTCTTGTCGAGCGCGTTCAACGCACGATGCCGCTGGGCGCGCCGTCAGCGAACGTCCGCTTCTGAGCGGATGGTCGTGCCGTTGGCCTTGTCCCCGAGCGGTGGCAGCATCGCCGGTATCGTGGCGCAACTCGGCCGCGCCACCGGCGGCTCTGGTGCCGTTCCTGCAGGTCAGGGCGCATCGCAACCGTCGCAATGGATTTAACGGGGAATTGGCGGTGTCTCGAACGGGCATGCCAAGCTGGCGGGGTGAAGGCGGAGGCGGCGGAGATACTCGACATCCTCGATCAGGTCATGGCGATCGTGCAGGCAGGGCCGCAGGATCTGAGCTGGCAGTCTCGGTATGCGGATGAGGCGGAGCTGGTTGGCGATCTCACCGATCATTCCGAGCTGATTCGGCGGGATGACACGAGTCGGTTGCCCGATCTGAAGTTTCTGTTCCTCGTGACCAGCCCGCTGTGCGAGATCGCTGCCAGCAGTGGGTGGTTGGAAACCTACACCGCGCTCGGGAACCGGTTCGATCGGTTGTACGAGCGGTTGGCGTGATGCCAGCCCTGGACTGCTCGGACCAACCGCGACCGGTACGGTAGCGCCCCGTCCAGAGGCGAGTTGGTGTCGCCGAAATCGTCCGCGCCGCAACGCAATATCGGTACCGGCCCGTCGGCGACGGCGACGAATGGTGATTCCATGTCGAGAAACCCGCATCGGCTTCGTCCACCAGGCGACGGGCTACGACAGGCGCAGCCCACGACAACGGGAGAGCACCAATGACGATCCAACGCATGGAGAACGTGGGCATTGTGGTCGATGACCTCGACGCTGCTACCGCGTTCTTTGTCGAACTCGGCATGGAGCTGGAGGGCAGGGAACCAGTCGAGGGACGTTGGGCGGACCGTGTCGTCGGGCTCGACGCCATCCGAGTCGACGTCGCCATGATGCGCACCCCGGATGGCCACGGCCGACTCGAGCTGATGAAGTTCCGTACGCCGACGGTGGTCAGCGCCGAGCCGAAGAACGCACCGGCGAACACGCTGGGCATACGCCGCATCATGTTCGCCGTCCAAGACATCGAGGACGTCATCGCCCGCCTGCGTACCCACGGCGCCGAACTCATCGGCGGGCTGGAGCAGTACGAGGACACCCACCGGCTCTGTTACCTCCGCGGCCCCGAAGGCATCATCGTCGCACTGGCCGAACAGCTCAGGACGGCTTGATGGCTGTCAGGTATTGGGTGCTGTCGAACATTTGCGACAGCGGCTCGGGGACCGTTGCCAGGGGACGGTCGTAGCGTGTGGCGAGTTCCCGCAGGTGCAGGCTCGAGGTGATCCAGCCGTGGGCGGTGAGCATTTCGGCCGGATCGGTGCGATCGTCGGTGTAGAACAGCGACGCCAGGTCGACCTTGCCGAACGGGGTGTCCTTCAAGAGTTCCGACTCCTGATCGGCGATACGGCTGATATCGACGCTGTTGTCGATGGTCTCCACCGCCACTCTGCTACCGGGTGCCGAAAGCCGACCGATCCTCGCGAACAAGGCATCCTGTGCGGCGCCTGGCAGATATGGCAGCAACCCTTCTGCCGACCATGCGGTGGGCGAGGTCGGATCGAAGCCTGCCGCGACGAGTGCCGCGGGCCAGTCGTCGCGCAGATCAACGGCCACCTCGCGCCGGTCCGACCTCGGCTCGGCGCCGGATTCGATGAGCACCTGCCTTTTGAACTCCAGGACTTTGGGCTGGTCGATCTCGAACACGACCTCGCCACTCGGCCAATCCAGCCGGTAGGCCCTGGCATCGAGCCCGGCGGCCAGGATCACTGCCTGGGTCACTCCGGCCGCCGCCGCGGACAGGAAGAAATCGTCAAAGAACTTACTGCGATATCCGATGAACCCGGAGGTGAACGGGATCTGCGACCACAACGTCGGATCGGTGATCAGTCGGTTCATGTCCGAATCGCTGGATGCCACCACGAATGGGGCGGCGTAGTAGTCATGGACAAGGGCGTCGGGCCGTTTCGTCTCGATCGCGCGCGCGGCCGCGACGCCGAGCGCGGTCATGCCGACGCTGCTCACAATGTCCCAGGTATCGCCTTCGGTACGCATAATGCTGTCCTCGGAGTGTCCTGAAGGCCATGGCCGACAAGTCGGAATCCGGGGTTGCGCTCGAGCGAGTAAGGGGGAAGCCCTCTTGTCGGCGTGGCGAACATGCTGCTGTCGATGGGTAGAGCTAGTTATGAACTTGATCATACGACCGAGTGGACTGCGGCGTGGATACCTGGACGCAGCCGCCTCTGGGTCGACCTCCGAGTCCCCACAGCCGACCCGAACTGCGGCCTGCTCGCGTTCCCCAGTTGGCGGCCCGCACCCGGCGCGCGGCTAGGGCACCAGCAGATACCACTCCGCGAACGGGCCCTGGATCGGCCACGTGTCGGCCATGATCTTGGCCGGACCCATGCCCACCCATAGGTCCACGGTCACGGTGTCGCCCGGCGTCGCATCGGTGTGCACATACACCTCTTGTGCCCGCGCACCCGCTGAGCCCACCCAGCCCAGCATCACGTGATTGCCGCACGGCCCGCGCTGATAGCCCAGTGGTGTCACGTGCGCCAGCACGTGGCCGGGCAGACGCGGCGCGGCCTCCACCGCCACGGCGATCGCACCGGTACAGAAATTCGCATCGCCGAAGGTGTAGAGCGTGGTGCCGATCGGCGCCCATTGCGGTAGCGGATCCGCCTGCGCCGGCGTCGCCGGTATTGCGCACATCAACGCACCGATCCCGGCCGACACCACGAACCCCGCTGCCGCTCGCCGCACTGTCATCAGTCGATGTCCTTCCCGCGTAACGACATTCGCGGCCGTACTGCTCGCTCCGGCAATATGGCCCGAACGGATCCCGCGACATCACAGCGGCGTGTAGCGGAAGTCGTTCCGTCAGTTAGCGTATCGAACAAGCTCGGCCGCGTGGGACCGTTCGAGCGTTCTCGCAACCGCCGGGACTGTTGCGATCATCTCGCCGAGATCCCTTGGCCCGTATCCGTTCTGCCCGATACCGGTGGCCCGACGGGCACGACACTGCGCAACGTGGTCGGGTGATTGATCTGGGACGCGGTCAATCGGGCTGACCGGCGGGACGTGAGGCAGCGCCAGATGTCTGTCGAGCTCGGCTTTCGATCGGCATACCTCGTAGAAGACGAACGTGTCCGGGTCGTTCTTGTCCTCGTGGAA
Source organism: Nocardia sp. CA-119907 (assembly GCF_050955995.1). Lineage (NCBI taxonomy): Bacteria > Bacillati > Actinomycetota > Actinomycetes > Mycobacteriales > Nocardiaceae > Nocardia > Nocardia sp. CA-119907. The sequence continues at coordinate 6,498,860 of NZ_CP192091.1, read as the reverse complement.
GTGGTACTCGAGTGCGCCGTCCTCGGCCCGAGTCGGTGCGACCAACGACAGCAGCAGTTCCCGGAGTTCGGCGGCGCGCTCCGGTTTGGGTCGGGCGAAACCGACCAAGGCATAGAGCGTCATGCACGGTTCTCACGCCCCCCGTGTGCGTTGCTGATGGTTCTCGGCATCTCTCGGAGGATGATGGTGTCAGATGTGGTGGTTGCGTCCGGCTGACCCTCCTACCGACGAGTGCGTGGTACGGCTCGATAGGTGCAGATATGGGCTACAGTTTCGACTTCGGAAATGGGTTCGGGCGACCAACGGCCGGGATCGAATTCGGCGCGGTGGCCGCTTTCGCTGACGCGTGGGAAGCCGACGACCAGCCGCCGGCTATCGCCGACTACCTGTCCGGTGCACGCCTGGATGCGCTGATCGAACTGATCCGGATCGACCTGCGGTTTCGGTGGCTGCGCCCGCCTGCGGGGACCCGCCCCGACGAACCCGTCGCCGCACCCAGGCACAAGCGGCTGCGCGAATACTGTTCCGAATTTCCCGAACTGACGCCGGAGCAACTTCCGGTCAGCCTGGTGTACGAAGAGTTCGTGATCCGGGGCCAGTGTGGCGAGCAGGTGGATCCGCGCGACTACCTGCGGGAATATCCCGAGCATGCGGCACAGCTGCGCGAGCTGTTCAACGCCGGCGACGAGGATGAGAGCACCCGGCGAGGCAGCCAAGAACGTACTGTCGCGGCGTCCGCCGACTCGATCACCTCATCGGGGGATGCGACCCGCACTGCAACCGGCCTCCTCACCACCGCACAGGACACCACCGGGACCGGCCTGGACCGCATCGCAATCGGTGCTCGAATCGACGATTTCGACCTGCTCACGGTGCTGGGCCGCGGTGCATTCGCGCGGGTTTTCCTGGCCCGGCAGCGGTCGCTGCAGCGGCTGGTGGCGGTGAAGATCTCCGCCGACCGCGGCACCGAACCGCAGACACTGGCACAGCTCGACCACGACTACATAGTTCGGGTCTTCGATCAGCGGCTGCTGGACGAGCCGCGCCTGGATAACGAGCCGAACGGGCATCGGCTGCGGATGCTGTACATGCAATTCCTGCCCGGCGGCACCCTGCTGAACGTGTTGCGCAGGTTGCGGGCCACTGCGCCGAACCAGCGCACCGGACAGCTACTACTGGACGCGGTCGACGCCGCGATGGCGGAGAAGGGCGAGATCCGACCGACCGATTCCAGCGTGCGCGCGGAGATCGCGGCGCTGTCATGGCCGGAGACCGTCGCGTGGCTGGGGCGCCGACTCGCCGAGGCGCTGGCCTACGCGGACGCGCGCGGCGTGCTACACCGCGACGTCAAACCGGCCAATGTGCTGCTCACCGCCGAGGCCGTGCCGAAGCTCGCCGATTTCAACGTCAGTTTCAGCCGCGACCTGGTCGGCACCAACCCGGTCGCCTATTTCGGCGGCTCGGTGTCGTACATGTCGCCGGAACAGTTGGAGGCATGCCACCCCAGCTACGACCGATCGCCCGACGACCTCGACACCCGCGCGGACATCTACTCGCTCGGCGTTGTGCTGTGGGAGCTGCTCACCGGCGCCAAGCCGTTCGACGACGCCACTGCGGGGGAACACGGCGGTGTCGCCACGTGGGCGGCCATGTTGAAGCGCCGTCGCGCCGGGGTGGATACGCGGGCACTCGCGCGGATTCCGCCCGACTGTCCTGCGGCACTGCGCCGGGTGCTGCTGATGTGCCTGGAGCCCGAGCGGGACCAGCGGTGGGCCGGTGGCACGGAACTGGCCCAGCAGCTGGAAGTGTGCCTGGACGAGCGCGCCCGCGACCTCGTCGACCCGCCGCCGTCCAGTTGGCGGCTGCGACTACAGCCGTTGCTGCTGCCGGTGCTGGTGCTGGCCATATGTATCCCGAATGCGCTCGCATCGGCGTACAACGTCGAGCACAATCGGACGCTGATCATCGAACGGGTGAGCCCTTCGGCACAGCACGCGTGGTGGATCGCCGCAGTCCTGGTGAACACCGTGTTCTTCCCCTTGGGAATCGCGTTAGTGCTGTACATGTCGCGGTATCTGCTCATTGTCTCGTACGGCATGCGCCGGGGCCGGGAATACGACCCGCGGGTGCTGGCGCGGGCTCGATCGGATGCCCTGCGGTTCGGCGATCGTGCTGTGCTGGTGTCGTTTTCGCTGTGGGGCCTGGCGGCGATCATCTTCCCGTTCGTGATGCACTTCACGACCAAAGAGCTCACCGGGGAGGTGCTGCTGCACTTCCTGGGCGGAGTGCTGGTCTGCGGTGCGATCGCAGTGGCCTACCCGTTCTTCCTGGCGACGTTCTACATGGTGCGCTATATCTACCCGCGGTTCCTCCCGCGCGGCGACATCACCGCGGTCGATGCGCTGCACCTGCGCAGACTCGATCGCCGCTGCACCGCATATCTGACGGTGGCGGCGTCGGTGCCACTGCTGGCGATTGCTGGCGTGACTTTGCTACCGCCGGACGACATTCCGTTGGTGCTCGTGGCCGTGCGGGTGTTGTGCGTCGGCGCGATCGTTGCATTCATCGTCGTCTATATGCTGTTCCGGGCGATCGAGGCCGATCTGGGGGCGCTGCGGCGTGTGGTGGATCCCGTTGGTGGACAGCGGGAGCCGAATGCTGCCGGTCGACTATGAACGCACAAGCACTGCCCGGACGGGATACCGCCGGAGTGCTGTGTACTACTGACTATCGCCGCCACCCAGCAACATCCACTGCTGTTGCTGATCGGTCGCGAGTCGCCAGGTCAGAGTACGGGTGACTTGACCACTGGGCACGGGGTGGTCAGCACGGCGGAATCGGTGGTGAGTCCGGAGGTGATGAGCGCGGCGCCGACGAGGTTGAGAACGTGGGTGTCGGTGATGTCGGATCGGATATCGCCGGTGGCGGCGCGGCGTGCGAATTCCTCGGCCGCTGCTCGTGCATCGGAGATGTGTGGGTCCGTTGCCGTGCGATCCTTGGCACCCGCCGATACGAACGCCTCCCAGATCAGTACATCGAGTGAGCCGTCGAACAGATCTTCCGCGTTCACGCCGCCGCGTATCGGGCGGTCGAGGACTCGGGCGAGCCGGTGCAAGACGTAGGTGGCCTGTTGAACGCCGAATGCGAGTGCGATGGTTCCCGCGCCGGCGCACCAGGGACGCCCTGCCTCACCGACTCGCTGTCGTCCGAGTCCGCTTGCTGCGGGAGGGTTCGGGATGAACAGGGGCGCTTCGAATCCGAGTGCCACCGACCGGCCTGCCCGGAGGTCGGTCGCGAGAGATGTGACGAGATCGTCCAAGTCGCGGCCGCCGCTGGCGTCGACTCCGGCGATGCGCCACCAGCCGACATTCGCCAGCTTGCCGACATCGACCGCGGCGACAACCAAATTCTCCGATGGCATGTCAGCACCATAGTTCGACCGCCTTCGGCTCGGCCGGACCGATGCAGTGGCAGAGCCTGATGTCAGGTGGTCAGGATGTGACACTCCAACTCTCGCCATGCGCCACCGCCGGACGAACCGAGCCCATAGTGCGACCACGTCGGCAGCCCGAAGACATCTGCTGTCGAGCGGATGTTCTCCGGAAGTAACTCCAGATCCGTTACCGCGACTCTTTTGACGAAAACGTGGTGGCCGGCGATATCGAGCAGCCACGTCGTACCCCCGATGCCCGCTCCGAGGGGTGCGGCCGAATTCAATAGGGCGGTCAGGCGCTGGTCGGTCAGCGAAGCCAGTGCGGTGGAGATCTCGCTGTGGCGGTGTCGTCGCGTCGAGTAGAACATGTCGGAAGGTGCCCGCGGTGCGGAATAGCCCTTACGGTGTGCAGATTCGTGCAGCGTGCATCGCCTCGGTTCACTCTTGCGGCACTGCCCCGGTGGGGCGTGGTGCGGGTGGCCAGTTCTGCGGTTCTATGTTGGGCGGTTTGGCGGCGACATTGTCGTCCCACCCGAACTTCGGCGCGGGTGGGCCCCACTGCCTAGGGGATCGGAAAGAGACATCTGCCGTTCCGAAATCGGTGCGTGAGAAGTTGGTGTCGGAGGTGAACGTCGCGTGTTCGAACCAGGTTGGGCCGGAAAGTCTCACGCTCCCGAACCGGGTTGGGCCGGAAAACTCCGCGTCCTCGAACTTGGCGCTGCTGGTGAACGTCGCGTCTCGGAATTCGGCGGGGCCGGAGAACGTCGCTTCCCGGAATTCTGCGGTGCCGGAGAATGTCGCGCCCTCGAACTTGGCGGTGCTGGTGAACGCCGCGCCCCTGAATCCGGCGGCGCCAGCGAACGTCACCTCCCTGAACCTGGCCGCGCCGGTGAACGTAGCGTGCTCGAACCCTGCCGTGGCAGTGAATGTCGTGTGCTCGAACCCGGCTGTGCCGGCGAATGTCGTGTGCTCGAATCTTGCGGTGCCGGTGAAAATTCGCCGCGATCTCGTCCTCGGTCGACACGGGGAATGACCGTCACGAGTTTCGTGCGACCGCTGCTGCCGTGGTCGGGGTCGTACGGCAGGCGCAGGTAGCCGTACAGGACGTCGATGCACTGCTGGCGGCGCAGGCCATCGGATTCGTCGGCGACACCGGCCATCGCGTATGCACCGGCGATGCGGACTGCGACATCGGTCGCGCCGAGTTGCGCGGCGGCGGCGCCGAAGCGTTCCACGAAACGGCTCTGCTCGAGGTCACGTTGGCGGCGGTAGGCGATCACCAAGGCGACCACACCGCCGACTCCGGCGACGACGGTCAGCGAGACGGGGGTGATGTCGATCGGCGCGGCCTTGGTGTCGCTGGTCGGGGTGATCAGTCTCAGGAACCCGTAGGCGACGAGGGCTACGACCAGACCGGCGCCGAGCGCGGAGAGGACCGCGGTAGCAACCCGATCCGGACCGCGCGGCGGCCGATCGCCGCCCTGTTGGCCTTACCCATTCGCGCGCGCAGCGCAGTCGTCTTCGTATGTGCCTGCGCGCCAATGGCGCCCACCCACCCGAGCATTGTTCGATTCTGGCCGACGCAGCCGTGCTCCGCACCACAACGCTCTCGCCGAGTGTTGCGATAGCTGGTTGCGGTTGGCATCATTGGCCACCGTATGCCGTTGGTTTCCGATTCCGCGTACGACAGCCTCGAGGGGTTGTCCGTTGGTGATGCGCTGGGTGCGCAGTTCTTCGTGCCCGGCCGGTCGGTAGCTGATCTACTCGCTGGACGACCGCCAGCGGCTCCGTGGCAGTGGACCGACGACACCGAGATGGCCTGTTCGGTGTACTCGGAAGTCCACAGCCGCGGCGGCGTCGACCGTGATGCGCTCGCGGCCGCATTCGCCCATCGCTGCGAACCGTATCGTGGCTACGGCGGCGGCACAGTCGTTGTGCTGCACGAGATTCGCGACGGGCGCCCCTGGGACGAAGCGGCCGGAGCTGCTTTCGATGGGCGCGGATCGTGGGGAAACGGAGCCGCGATGCGGGTCGCCCCGCTCGGGGCGTACTTCGCTGGAAATCTGCGTCGAGCGGCAGCGCAGGCCGCGCTGTCCGCCGAGGTCACCCATCGGCACCCGGAAGCGATCGTGGGTGCCATGGTGGTCGCCGCCGCGGCGAGCCACGCTGCGGCGACGCGCGGAAAATGTTGTGTACCAAGTGAATTGCTGCACGCAGTCGAGCCATATCTGGTCGATGGTCGGACCGCGGACGGTATCCGGCGAGCTCGGAAGCTACTGGGCCGATCGGTAGCCGAAGCAGCTTACGAACTCGGCAACGGTGCACAGGTCAGCGCCCAGGACACGGTGCCGTTCACACTGTGGGCAGCGGCTAGCTTCCTCGATGACTATCCAGCTGCCGTCACCGCATGCATCGAGGCCGGTGGGGATGTGGACACGACGGCCGCGATCGTCGGTGGAATCGTGGCAGCACACACCGGCGTCGGAAATCGAGGCACGACGCGCGGAATACCGGAACAGTGGCTGTCGGCGCGTGAGCCCCTGCCCGCATGGGCGACATCCTGATGCCGATCGGCGAACGCACAGTACCCGCATATCGGTTGTCCGCAGGTCAGGGTTCGTTTGCGGCACGCAGAACTCGTTGACCCACGGATCTCGCGGACCCGGAAGTCGTAGCCGCGCACCTGCTGGTGGTCTCGCCCGGCTGTGCCGAACACTTCGTGATGACGCACCTCGGCCTCCTCATCGTCGGTCTCGATGTCGATGTGCTGCGGGCCTGTTGAATGCGCCGAAGTCGAGATAGTAGAAATTTTCAACTTATAAGTTGCTTTTATCTACCTGCGGCGCGATACGATGGTGGTATGCGGAGTTACGACCAGTACTGTTCGATCGCCAAGGCGCTCGACGTCGTGGGGGACCGGTGGACGCTGCTGATCATTCGCGAGCTTCTGCTGCAGGGTTCGTGCCGCTTCACCGACTTGAAGAACGGGCTGCCCGGCGTCGCCGCCAACCTGTTGTCGACCCGGCTGCGGGAGCTCGAGCAAGCCGAACTGATCCGCCGTGAGGATGCGCCGCCGCCCGTAGCGACCACTCTCTACCGGCTCACCGAGACCGGTCTGGCGCTGGAGCCCGCGCTGAAGGCCTTGGGGCTGTGGGGTCTTCGCTATATGACCACCATGCGGCCCGAGGATGCTTTCCTGGCGCAATGGCTCGCCTACGCCCCGGCGTGGTTCGTCGCCGACGTCGATCCAGCAGCGCCGTCGGCGGTCATCCAGCTCAGCTCGGGCGGTACGCATGCCGTCGTCGAGGTCGGCGCGGGCCGGGTCGATTCGCGCATCGGTGAGGTCACCGATCCCGATCTCGTCCTCGATGGACCCCCGCCTGCGGTGCTCGGAGTGCTCACGGGCGTGATCGATATCGAGCAGGCCACGCAGCTCGGGCTGAGTACCCGTGGTCGCCGCGACGTGCTCACCCGTCTCCGCCCCGTCGGCAGGGAAACGGGTCATCCGTGAATTGCCCGGCGCAGGCGCCGGAACAACAAGAAAGAACGGATATGACAAATACGCAAATCCCGGCCCAATACGCGACCGGCATGTCCCGGATCAATATCGAGCGGGCCCTCGTCGCGGCCGGAAAGGACCCCGACCGGCTCGAGGCCGCCGATCTAGCGCTGCTCGAGGACTACCACGCCAGCGGACGCATCGCGACCCATCAGCTCGCGGAATTGCTCGACCTGACAGCCACGACCGAGGTGCTCGATGCCGGCACCGGAATCGGCGGCACCGCCCGGTATCTCACGGCCCGCTTCGGCTGCCGAGTCACCGGCGTCGATATGGTCGCCGAATACTGCGACACGGCGCGATGGCTCAATCGCCTCGTGGGCCTGGACGATCGGATCGTCATCCGCCAGGCCGACGTAACCGAACTTCCCTTCGCCGCTTCCGCTTTCGAGGTGGTATTCAGCCAGCACGTCCAGATGAACGTGCCCGACAAGGATCGGCTCTACCGTGAGGCACGCAGGGTCACCGCCGACGGCGGCCGCCTCGCCGTGTGGGACATCGTCGCCGGTGACGGCGGTGCGCTGGACTATCCGCTGCCCTGGGCGGACGGGCCCGAGCACAGTCACCTGGCCACTCCGGAGGAACTGCGTGCGGCGATCGAGTCGGCCGGCTTCGCCGTCGAGCGCTGGGCGGACCTCACCGCGGCAACAGTGACAACAATGCGCACCGTGCTGGCGATGCCGCCCAGCCCGCTCGGACTGCACGCATTCGTGCCGAACTTCCGCCCCAGAGCCGAGCACCTCACCGACGCACTGGCCGATGGACGCCTGAGGGCCGTTCAGGCTGTCGCCAGGGCGAAGTAACGACCACGATCCGCGCTCGAGCCGGAGCCGCCGACCGGTTGAGAGACATACCGATTTGGACCGTTTCGACGAAAGAAAAGTTCCGATCGTGGCCAGTATCCTCACCCGCATGAGGAGATGAGGTAGTCCATTCGGCCGGAAGGTATTCCGGCGAAGAATCGGAATCGGGTGAAAGTAGTTGTACTGCATCGAGTTCGGGCCGGATGAGCGGGTTCGGTCGCGACCTGTTCTGGTTACTGTTGGCGCCTCAGTGCAGCGCAAGAGCGGTTCCGCCGTTGTGAAAATGCTTGGTACGAGGCCGATCTGACCGATCCGGGGCGTATTGATCCGTCTGTTTACGACCGGAAGCGCCACCCGGATGCCGTGGCCTGGTTCAATCCGCTGCCACCCATATGAACGCGCGCGTCGGTGGCTATCCGGCCATCCTGGACAGCCACGGTGTCGGCTGGATCCGCCTGGACTGCGATAGCCCGGGCACAATCGTCTATGAGGATCCCCACCAGGTCATAGCCGAGCCCGTATTCCGTTGACGTGGCGTCACTGGATCAGAATCGGTGACCCGAGTCGTGATTTGACCTATCCCTCATCATCATCATCGGTCGAGTCGTATTCGTCGACGTCGAGCTCGGTCCTGGTCGACACCAGGAAGTCCAGCACCGATAGCGGTAGATGCCATCCCAGCGGGCGAGGCCGCTGCTGCGCCTGATCCCACGCAATGCCATCAGGCGCGGCCTCGACACCATCCGGATCACCGAAATGACGCACGACCTGCATCACCGGGCTGACCTCGTCGTCGGAGCACAGCGAGACCAGCACGGCACGAACGGTTTCCAACCGATCCACCAAATACTGGATCTGGTCGTCGACGCTCTCATCGCTGCGGCGGAGGATCTGCCACGCATGGAAGCGCGGAAGGACACGTTCGGGGGACCGGCTGCCCATGACGAGCACCCTGTCCGGCTCCAGCCCTAGCCGCGCGGTCATCTCCGCAGCAGACAATGAGGTGCTCCGCACCGAGAAACAGCAATACTGGCTGATCTTCACGGCGCAGATCCCACCACACACGCGACAGACCCACGACTCGATTACCTGTCCGCGGAGGCATCAATCCATTCGACGACGGCGGCGAAATCATTGCGCTGCAGTCCCATTCGAGGGTCAACGCGATGCAAAAGGGCTCGACCACTGTGATGCGCTGACACCCATTCCCGGTCGCCGTTACCGATCTCGTCGTCGATCCAGATGAATGATCGTCCCGCCGCCCATTCGATCAATGTTCGGGTCTTCCAATGCAGCCCGAACCATTCGTCGACGGGATCGTCCGGTCGCTCAGGCCAGTCCACCACCGCCAGCGTCGGCAAGCCCAGCGCTGGACCCACCGAATGGTTGGCCTCATGCATCCAGGTCGTTGCCCACACCAACTCGCAGGCAAGGGTCGACAGCAGCGGCCCGAGTCCGGGATCGAGACGCGCCAGAAGCGGATTGGCTCCATCCTGCCTGGCCTGAAGGGGCGATGAATCCGACTCATGCCCAGGTGCCCCGCCGAACGGGATCAACGGTCCATCGACGTCGAGGAACAGCAGAGGACGATGCAGCCTATCCATCACCATCGCAGGCTAGACCCAGGACTTCGCCGACGAACCATCCAGCCTCGGGCGAAACTCGCCAGAAATACTGAGACCTGATGAAGGATGGTGTCTCGATCAATCTGGCCGATCCACAGGTCAATGGATCTGGCGCTGGCCAGATTCATTGAGACAGGACAGCCCGAGTCGGATTCGTGTAGGGCGCGGTTCCCTGGTGTCAGGAGGTTCGGAACGCCCGGCGGTATGCGCCCGGGGTTGTGCCGACCTGAGCGCGAAAGCGGCGACGGAGGTTGACCGCCGAGGTGATGCCGACGCGGGCCGCGATGGCTTCGACCGGTAGGTCTGTCTGTTCCAGCAAGGTGCGTGCCGTTGCAGGCATGCACCCCGAGATCCTGGCCCAGGAGGGCTACACCTCTGTTTCCGTCGATGCATCCCCTGTCCGTGAGCTTTTTCCAGGGATCCGCGTCCGCCCGAGGGGTGTGATCCGCCGAGATAGGTTGTGTACCAGGCGAACCCGGGATGGTCGCGAGGTGGTGTGATTCAGTCCTCCGGCAATCCGGCGAGCTGTTTGACATAGCGATGGGCAGGAACGGGGACCGGGCCGTCGGGGCCAGGGGCCTGGTGGGTGAACAGGCCCTCGTCGGTCCAGCCGTTGCGGGTGTAGAAGGCGCGGGCGCGGGCATTGCCCGGGACTACGGCCAGCCAGGCCCGCGGCTGGCCGCTGCCGGATATGCGCTGTTCGGCGGCGGCGAGTAGGGCCGGTGCGGTGCCGGTGCCGCGGTGGCGGCGGGATAAATAGACCTGATCGATTTCGTCGTCGAGAACCATGATGAAACCGGCCACTTCGTTATCGATGATCGCGACGGTGGTGTCGGCGATCCGTTGGGTGGCCCGGGGTGCGAACGACTCCTGCGGGCGGACGGCGATGAGTTCGTCGGGGACATTGCCCAGGTGGGCGTCGCGCCAGCCCTCGTACCAGATCGCCGCGATGGCTTCGGCATCGTCGGGGCGGGCCGGGCGCAGCTGCGGGGAGTCGGTCATCTGGGCAATGTAGCGCGGTGGGCATTGACATGAACCCGGGTTGAGGTTGAACGGTGGAGGCATGAATCGACCTCCTGAGTTCTGGAATTCTGTTTATGAGGATGGATCCGCGCCATGGGTGATCGGGGAGCCGCAGCCCGCGGTGCTCGAGTTGATCGAGCAGGGGTGGATTCGGGGTGCGGTGCTCGATGTCGGGTGCGGGGCCGGTGAGCACACCATCAGGCTGACCGAACTCGGCCATGACGTGCTAGGGGTGGATCATTCGCCGAGTGCGATCGCGTATGCCAGGGCCAACGCGCGCGAGCACGGGGTGGTCGCGCGGTTCGAGGTGGCCGATGCGCTGGAACTCGGGGATGAGCCCCGCTACGACACCATTCTCGACAGTGCGCTGTTCCATGTCTTCGCCTTCGACAATGGCGATCCGACCGATTACGTCCGCAGTCTGCGCCGGGTTCTGCAGCCCGGCGGTCTTGTCCATATCCTCGCGCTCTCCGATGCCGAACCGGGCTTCGGCCCGCGCATCGGCCGCACCGCGATCTCCGAAGCCTTCGGCGCGGGCTGGGAATTGGAAGAACTGCGGCCCGCCCGATATCGCGGACGTGTCAGCGGGGCGGTCGTCGACGCCGCGGAACTCGGCCTCACCCCGGGCAGCCTTGTCGATGAGGCGGCCTGGCTGGCCCGAGTGCGCCGTCAAGATCTTTCCTAGCGCTGTCCAAACACCCGGCCTGGTGGACTGTCATCGGATCACGCCAAGGCCGTGATCCGATCGCCAATGGAAAGGGTCACTCGTAATGACATTCACCCGTACCGGAATCATGCGAACCGCCGTCGCGCTCGGTGGTCTGCTGGCGGCGGGCGCGCTACTGGTTCCCGCGACGGCTTCGGCGCAGCCGGGTGTCGGCGGCGGACTGATCGAGACGACATGCACCTTCGCCCAGGTGGACGCGGCCATTCACGCCCAGGCGCCCGAGCTGGCCGAACGCCTGGACAGCCATCCCGAACGCAAGGCGAAGTTGCAGGAATTCCTCGCGCTGCCGGTCGACCAGCGCAAGCAGCGCGCTCAGCAGTGGCTCGACAACCACCCGAATGCGCGGAACAAGATCGAGGAGAAGCGCAACTCGCCCGAGGGCCAGCAGAAGATCGACAAGCTGCGCGAACTCGCGAACAGCTGCCACAACTACTGACCCGAGCGCGGGCGGCGCTACCCGGCGCGCCGCCCGCCCGATCAGTTCGGCAGGGTGACGGTGACGATCAGCCCGCCCTCGGGTCGCGCGGCCGCCCGGACATCGCCGCCGTGCGCATGCGCGACCGATCGCACGATCGACAGACCGAGTCCGGCACCGCGACTGTTCGGTGCGTGGTCGGATTCGGCGATCCGATCGCCGGTGGCCAGGCGACGGAACGGTTCGAAGAGGCCCTCCACCTCGAAGGCCGGTACCGCCGGGCCGGAATTCTCCACCACCAGTCGGCCTTTCCCTTCGACGCTCACCGATCTGATTGCTACCCAACCATTTTCGCTGACGTTATAGCGAATCGCGTTGTCCACCAGGTTCTGCGCCAGACGTTCCAGCAGTACCGGATCGCCGGAAACCGGAGTCGCCGCGAGATCGGTTCGGATCTCGATACCGGCCCGCGCAGCGGCATCGCCGGCGACGATGACCACCCGGCGGGCCACCTCGGCCAGGTCGACCCGGCTGCGCTCGATCAGCCGTTCCTCGCTGCTCGCGAGCACCAGGAGTCCGTCGATCAGCTGTTCATGCCGATGATTGACCTCCAGCAGCGTTGCTCCGAGGCGCCGCGTCGACTCCGGCGCGTCCGGATCATCGAGTGCCACCTCGATCAGTGTGCGATTGATGGTCAATGGGGTGCGCAGTTCGTGCGAGGCATTGGCGACGAAGCGCCGCTGACCGTCGAAGGCGCGATCCAACCGCTCCAGCATGGCGTCGAAAGTGTCGGCCAGATCCTTGATTTCGTCATCGGGTCCGGTCAGCGCGATCCGCTCGTGCAGGCTGCGATCGGCCACCCGGCGCGCGGTCGCGGTGATCTGCTGCAGCGGATGCAATGCCCGCCCGGCCAGTAGCCAACCCAGCCCACCGGCCGCGATCCCGATCGCGCCGAGCGAGACCAGCGACCAGACCAGCATCGCCTCCAGGGTGTCGCGGCGTTCCTTGGCCGCCTGCGCGGTCAGTGCCTGGTACAACTCCTCGGACACGATCGGGCGGTTGCGCTTGGCCAGGTACTCGCGCACAAGTATCTGGGCGCCCATTCCGTGGCGCCGCCCCAGCGACCGATCGAGATAGAAGTACATCAGCGCGACCAGGATCGCCCCGGCGATGAAGAACGCACCCGCGTACAGCAGAGTCAGCCGCAGTCGAATGGTGCGACCTCTCATCGGATGCGGTACCCCACGCCTGCCTCGGTCTCGATCACCGGCGGATCGCCCAACTTCCGGCGCACCATCATGATCGTGTACCGCACCACCCCCGTGAACGGATCGATGTTCTCGTCCCATGCCTTCTCCAATAACTGCTCTGCCGACACCACCCCGCCGTCGGCACGCAACAATTCGGCGAGCACGGCGAACTCCTTGCGCGACAACGAGATCGGCTCGCCATCGCGGGTGACCGCCAGCCGATGCGGGTCGAGTCGAATGCCGGCGCGTTCGAGTACCAGCGGCGTCGCGGGTCGGGACCGCCGCCCCAACGCCTGAATCCGCGCGACCAGTTCGGCGAAGGCGAACGGTTTGGTCAGATAGTCGTCGGCGCCGAGTCCGAGCCCGGCGACCCGCTCGGCCACCGCCGTCGCGGCCGTCAGCATCAGAATCCTGGCATCGCTGCCGGCCTCCGTCAGCGAGATGCAGACGGTATCGCCGGATACCGTCGGCAGATCGCGATCCAAAACGACCACGTCGTAGTCGTTCACACCGAGTCGCTCCAGCGCATCGGCTCCGTCGTACACCACATCGACCGCCATCGCATGCCGTCGCAGCCCATCGGCTATCGCATCGGCCAGCAACCGCTCGTCCTCGACCACCAGTACCCGCACCCGACAATCGTGCCTGTTGATGCTGTTGGGTCGCTGTGAGTGCGACATGCGCTGATCAACTTGGCGATTTCGGTGCATGTGCCGTTGGGGAATGATTCAATCGGCTCGGTGTGTGCTCTGTAGTAGCTGATAGCAGTGAAAGGAGTTCAAATGACCTTGTCGGTCGCCGACCGCATATTCGTTCGCGTCAGTCGATTCCATACGGATCGGATCGCTGCCGCTTGGGGCGGACGGCATTTGCTGCACGGTCGCAAACCCGTACCGGGCGATGTCGTGCTGACCAGCAGCGACTATCTCGCTCTTGCCCACGAACCGCATATCATCGGCGCTATGTGCGCGGCGCTGCAGAACTGGGGCGGTGCGGCGCCGCCGTCCGGTGTCTTCGTGCACGGCGCCGACCATCCGCAGATCGTGCTGGAAATGGCGCTTGCCGAACATATGCGGGCGGCCGCCGGAATTCTGTGCCAATCCGGCTGGGATGCCACCGCCGGGTTGATGCAGTCGATCGCCGATCCGCACACTCCGGTCTATGTCGATCACATCGCGCACATGTCGCTGTGGCATGGTGCGAAAACGGCTGGTGCGCCGGTGTATTCGTTCCGACACAATTTTCCGGGCCATCTGCGCGACGAGATACGCAAATACGGTCCCGGCATCATCGCGGTGGACTCGATCTACAGCACCAATGGCAGTCGCTGTCCGCTGACCCAGATCTGTGACGTGGCCGACGAGACCGGCAGCGTGCTGGTCGTCGACGAATCGCATTCGCTCGGTACCGACGGGCCCTACGGTGCCGGCACGGTGGTCGCGCTCGGCCTCGCGGAGCGGGTGCCGTTCCGAATCGCGAGCCTCGCGGCGGCTTTCGCCGGACGCGCGGGATTCATCGCCGCGAACAATATCGATTTCGTCGACTACTTCAAGATGGAGTCCGATCCGTCGGTCTTCTCCGCGACGCTGCTGCCGCACGATATCGCGGGCCTGGCCGCGACGCTCGATGTCGTTCGCGTCGACGATTGGCGGCGGATCCGGCTGCGCGAGATCTCCGCCGTCGTCCGCCGTGCCCTGATGGCACTGGAGTTCGATCTGGAGGGTTCGGCCAGCCATATCGTCGCACTGCGGACCGGCCCGGATCAGCGCACCATCGCCATCCGCGACTTCCTGGAGGCACGTGGCATTTTCGGCGCGGTCTTCTGCTGGCCCGCCACCGCGCCCGAACGCAGCCTCATCCGGTTCTCGCTGCACGCCGGGCTGACCGATATGCAGGTGGACCGACTCATCCAGGTCTGTGCCGAGGTCCGCAACACCTTCGGTGCCATAGCGCCGTATCGTCCCGAACTGCCGAGGCCCGCATCGGCTCCGGCGCAGCCGTCGCTGGTGCCGACCTCGTGAGACCGTGCTGCGGTGCTATATCCGACCAGCTTCGGCGGATACTGCCGTCGGCCGGATATCGCGCGGCAGGATCATCGTGAAGGTCGCGCCGCGGCCCGGTTCGCTGTGCACGCTCACCCGGCCGCCGTGTGCCACGACGAGGGCCTGCACGATCGATAGGCCCAAACCCGTTCCGCCGCTGGTTCTGGTGCGGGAGTCGTCGGTGCGGTAGAACCGTTCGAATACTCGGGCGGCGGCCTCCGGTGTCAGGCCGGGGCCGGTGTCGATGACGTCGATGCGCACCGTGTCGGCGGCTGGGGTGAGCCGCACGGTGATCGCCGCGGTGGCCGGAGTGTGGGCGAGGGCATTGCCGAGCAGATTCGCCAACACCTGACGCAATCGCGCCTCATCGCCGGTTACGTCCATGGTGCCGACGCCGGGGCGGATGTCCAGGGTGATCGGGCGTTTCGGGTCGCTCTGCTGCCGCGCCGCCATGGCCTGTGCGTTGTGCACCGCATCGCCCGCGAGCGCGAGCAGATCCACCGGACTGCGGTCGAGTGGGCGTTTGGCATCCAACCGGGCGAGCATCAGCAGATCCTCGACCAGCAGGCCCATCCGCTCGGCCTCACCCTCGATGCGGCCGACGACCATGTGGGCGTCGGTGCTCGCGCCCTGGCGGTAGAGCTCGGCGAAACCGCGAATCGTGGTGAGCGGGGTACGCAATTCGTGGCTGGCGTCGGCGATGAACTGACGCATCCGGCGTTCCGAACGCCGGGCGTCCTCCTCCGATGCCTCGGTGGCTGCCACGCCGTGCTGGATCTGCGCGAGCATCGCGTTCAACGACCGTGCGAGCCGATCGACCTCGGTGTCGACATCGCGCACCGGGACGCGCCGGTGCAGGTCGCCGCCCGCGATCGCGGCCGCGGTCTCTTCGACCGTGCGCAGCGGGCGCAGGCTGCGTCGGACCACGAAATAGCCGACGACGCCGAGGGCGAGCAGGGCGGCCGCGCCGATGCCGAGTTCGAAGTAGATCAACCGCGATACCGTCTCCTGGTTATCGGTGAGCGGCAGCGCGATGGTAGTCGAGCCGAATTGGTTACTGGTGGTCAGCACGCGCCACTGCACTGAGGAGTCGTCGGTCGAGCCGACGGTTATCGGGACCGCTGCCGCGTGCCCTGCTACATCCGGCGTCGTATCGGTGCCGGCGATCGTCCCGGGAGTCCCCGAATAGAGCTGTCCCTCAGCGCCTTTGCGCAATTCGTAGAAGCGGCGGGGTTGATCGATGAACGGCCGGGGAACCGGCCGGGTGTCCGCCATATCGGCCGGAATCCATGACATCGCACCGTCATTCGTGACGATCTGGCGCATCGGGCGCGGCTCCGCCCACGACCGAGCAGCATCGTAGAGCTGCTCATCGGTCCGCGCGGTCAGCGATCGGCTCAGCGCGGAGGTCACCGCGAAGCCCGTTGCCAGCAGCACCAGGGCGGCCAGGAAGACCAGGGCGACAACGAGCCCCACCCGCAGCGGAATGGCCGATACCCGCCGGGCCAGCGCCTCGCGCAGCCTCATGTCCGGCTCGGCTGGGGTTCGCGCAGCACGTAACCGACGCTGCGCAGCGTATGGATGAGTTTCGGCTCGGTGGTATCGACCTTGCGCCGCATCAGTGCGTCCGGCCGCAGCCGGCGCGCCTTGTCAAGCCCGTCGGTCCCGCTGGTCGCCGTCGCCACCTCGAACCCCTGAAATCGCAGACTCACCGCAAGGAGTTCGACAATCATCGGCTCATCGTCGACGACGAGAACGCGCGCTTGCGGATCGACTCTGCTCATTAGCTCAGCGTCGCGCGACCAGCGTTGCCGAAGCTCAGGACCAGCTGGGGGTTTCCTGTGAGCTGCCCCGGAGCCCGGTTCGGTCGCGCCGTTCGCCGAGAGTTGTGCTACTGGGGCTGGGGCTCGGGGTGCAGTATGCGTGCGGCCGCCTGGATCAGGGTGGCGCGACTGTCCGGATCCTCGACATGGATCGCAAAGGCCAGCTCACCCGTATTCGCCAGCAGCCAGCCCTGTCCGCCCGTGATGGTGACATATCCGGAGCCGCCGAGCATCGGACGCAGCTGGTCGAGCACCTCGGCCGGTAGCGGTGCCGATTCCACCGAAGCCTTGGCCGGGCGTCCGATTTCGATCATCGGCGGGTTGATGCGCCCGCTGGCGATGGTGGCCGCGACGATCGCCATGCCGTATGGACTGGCCTGGATCTCGCTGGCCTGACTTCCGCGCCGGACCTGCTCGGTGCCCGGTGTCGGGATCCGTGACGTCACCTTGTCCAAGCCCGGCAGCTCGAAATCGACGCCGATGCCGAGCATGCGGGCGGCCTTGGTGACCTCATCCACGGAAACGTCCTGTGGTGCCTTGCGCGCGATTCTCGCGGCGGCCGTGCGCAGCAATTCGGTAGTGCCGCCGATCGGGGCGAGTCCGGTGAAGGCCGATCCGTTCGCGCTGACCGCGTTGTTCTCTGCGGCGGCGACAATGGCTCCGGTCGCGGAGTTGATGACGACGGCGGTCGTCGGGTTCCCGACATAGTTCACCGCGTCCTGGGCGGCGCTCTGCCAGTGTGGATCCAGTGTCGCGGACACGTCCGGACCCGGTGTGCCCGGCTGTCCGGTGAGGTAGCCGATCGGGCGGCCGTCCCGGCCGGACAGCTGAACCGCCCAGCCCGCGCACCTGTCCCGGTTGTCCTGCCACACCACGCGCAATGCGTCGAGCATCGGCGACTGCACCCGGCGGTCGGCGGCGATCAGCCGGGGCTGGGCCTTGGTCACTACTCCGGGTATCGGCGCGATGTCCGGTTCCAGGACCGCGAAATCGGACTCCCGCAGATTGACCGCGGCGACCGGCTTGCCCTGCGCGGCGGCCAGTTGCTCGCGCAAGGACGGTCCGGTGATCAGTGGGGCGATCGGCTCGATGGCCTTGGCCAAGGCGTCGGTGGTGGTGATCGGATCGGTGATGTGGGCCGGATCGAGCTTGACCGCATCGATGATCTGCTCGGTCATCAGGGGCTGGCCGCGGCTGTCCTTCACGATGGGGGGCGGAGGTGCGTATGCACGGACCAGTTGAACCGTGCGGGTGTTGTCCAGGTGCGGCACAACGATGGCGGGATCCCAGGAGATCCGCCAGCCCGTCGCCAATTTCCGCACCGTGCCCTGGGACTCATAGCTCCAGTTCCGATCCTGCCCGAACGCCCATGCGCCATGCAGGGTGAAGATCGCCTGCCCGGTATCCAAGACGATGAATTGGACCAACTGGAAGTCCGGCGTCCCGGGGCTCAGTCCCTCGAACATCTCCCGTAATGACACGACGGCATTGTTGGGCTGGGAGGTCAGATTCGCGGCATTGTCCGCTTTCCGTTCGTTCAGCAGTTCGGTGAACTCTTCGACCGCGGCCCTGGCATCGTCGGGGTACTTGGCGAATGAATAGGCACATCCGCTGATCCCCAGCGCGAGCACCACGGCGGCCAGCGCACTGAGCAGGCGACCGCACCTCATCGGTGGCGGTCCGGTGTTGAGGTTGCCATCGGCCACCATCGCGAACCTCGATTCTCGCGAGATCAAGCGTGCGATTTCAACGGCCAGATAATGGCCACCCGGATCCGGTAACTCCCTGGAGGTCAAGTGATTCGACAGTAACGGGGTGGCCGTGGACGTTTCAGCGCTTCGATCCGATAGCTGCCAAAAAGCTATGGAGTCGAAACGCATCGCCGTGGCGATTCGACGTTTCGCGGGCCGGGTGATGATGCGGGCATGCGCCGAAGGGGCGGAGGATGGCAGCTCCGCCCCTTCGGCTATTGCCGGATTACGACTGCGTAGGCGGGCTGAAGACGCCGAAGTCGTTGCCGGAGGTGTCCTGGATGTGGGCGAAGATCAGCCCGTCCTTGCTGGTAACCGGTGCGACCGAGACCTTTCCGCCCAGTCGTTCGGCGGCGGCGACCGTGGCCGCCACGTCCTGCACGAGCACGAAGAAGGTGGCGTGATTGTCCGAGGCGTCGGCGGTGTGCGCGATGCCGCCGCTCGGGCTCTCGCTGGCGGGATAGCTGACGTGGTCGTAGGCGTCGACATTGGGGTCTGCGTCGAAGGTCCACCCGAACAGGTCGCCGTAGAACTTCTTCACCTCGTCGGGCTTATCGCTGCCGACCTGGAACCAGGCCACCGTGTTGAAGGGGGGAGTGCTCACTTATCGTCTCCTCGGGATCGGTGATCGTTGTCTTGCCCGACCACGATCACCCGACCGCGCGACAACCCCCTGTCGGTGTTTCCCGCGATATGTCGCCGTTCACAGCGCGACGGTGCGCAGCTGGAGATCGTCGGGGATATCGGAGCCGGTGCCGTCGAGGGGGCGCTGCGCTGTCGGCAGATCGGTCATTGTCACCGCGCCGATGCGGTCCAGCCGGAAACAGCGGGACTCCTCGCGCAGCCGACACCAGGCGATGAGATACCAGCCATTGGAGCCGCTGAGGAATGCGGTCGGCTCGACCTCGCGTTCACTGTGCGCGCCGAAGCGATCCGCATAGCTGATCCGCAGCACCCGGCCCGCTTCGATCGACTGCGCGATAACCGACGGGATCGCTTGGGCGGGTGGCGCGTCCACCGGCTCCATCAGCCGAATCCGCGCGGCCAGCGCGCGGGCGGCGGCGGCATTCCGATCCGACATCACCGCGAGAATCTTGCGCAAGGCGCTCTGCCCGGCCTGCTCGAACGGCATCGCCTCACTGCGCGCCAACGCGACGGCGAGCGCGACCGCCTCGGCCGGGGTGAAGTTGAGCGGCGGCAGCGACATGCTCTTCTCCAGCGCATAACCACCGCGCCTGCCGACGTCGGCGTAGATCGGAATGCTCGCCTGCTGTAGGGCCGCGATATCGCGTTCGATCGTGCGCACGCTCACCTCGTACCGTTGCGCCAATTCACGTGCGGTCCGCACGCGCGGCGCCACCGCCCGCAACTCCTCGACGATCGCGTAGAGCCGATCCGTACGGTTCACGCCGCCACCGTAGCGCCCACCACTGACAGCAAGATGTCGCGTTGGTGCGCGGTTGGTCGCCTGTTGGACACCGTCCCGACTCTTTGTGCGCCCCACCGCGTCCGAAGCCCGACATCGATATCGATATCGATGGGACGTTTTCCGACGACTCGAGTTTGCCTCCGGGGCAACACATTTGGGTATCGTTTGGGGTGATCACGGCGGCTGTCGCATATCTGGTGACCACCGCGCGCAGTGCGGCGTGTGCGAGGGTGCCACCAGATATGCGACAGCGGCTGATGGATCGGCTATCGCCGGGAGACGAGCATGGGCTCGTGCAGGTCGAAGAATTCGACCTCGCCCATGAGTTCGCTCTCCTCTTCGAACAGCGACCGCAGATCGTCGGGGATCTCCAGCTTTTCGTGCGCGCGGGCTTCGGCTTCGGAGGTGAAGTACACGGCCTCGACATACCCGTCGTCGCCGTAGGTCGCCAGGGTGCCGCCGAGGATCTCCGGGCGCAATTGCTGGATGCGATCGGTGCCCTGCGAGAGGAGTTCGCGCATGCGGCGCTGATCGGAGGTGTGGCCCTCCATGATCTGTACGAAACCGGCCTGGTCGGAGCCGCCGCCCAGCCACTGCGTCACTTCGGGGCAGTCCATGAAGGTGACCGGACCCTCGAAGCACTGTTCGGTTTCGGCCCACCACGCACCCTGCTCCGGACGAGCGCTATTGCGTCGCGCCGCTTCCTCGGATTCGAATCGCGCCAAGGCGATGAACGTCCCGTCGTTGCACAACCCGCTGGTCGTGCCGAGGTAGCCGGTGGCGCCCGGTTGCAATTCCTCGTTCCACCGATCCATACATCGACGTAGTCGATCGGCATCTGCGACCTTGCCTTGAATGACTTGGATGAACATCGAGTCCTCCTCGTGCGGAGGGATCACTCCGCTGTGTCGCGGGGGTGACGCGTCGTGGTCCACCGAGGGCAATGGGACCGCACGGCCCGCGAACGCGGCCACCGCACAGCTAATGGTTCGCCGCCGCGCAGCCGAACGCAAGAGCGGAGCCGGGACGGCAAACGGATCGGTGGCGGCTCAGCGCAGGGCGAGGGCAAGGAAGAAGTCGACGCGATCTTCGAGGCGGGACAGGTCTCGGCCGGTCAGTTCCTCGATGCGTTGGATTCGGTAGCGCAGGGTGTTCACGTGGACATGTAGTAGCTCAGCGCATTTGGTCCAGGAGCCGGAGACCTGGAGGAAGGTTTCCAGGGTGTGGACCAGGTCGGCGCGGTTGTCTTGGTCGTAGCTGCTGAGCGGGTCCAGCAAACGCAGGCGGAACATGCGGCGGACCTCATCGGGGACGCTGGCCAACAGCAGCATATGGGTGGCCAGTTCATCGTGGCCGACGACGCTGATGGGTTGGTGACGGCCTTCGGCGAGGCGGCGGGCGTAGCGGGCTTCTTCGACCGCGCCGCGCAGGCCTTCGCCGTCGACAATGCCACTGACGCCGATCGATAGGCGGGCGCGGTGTAGGCCGGGCTCCAAAGAGGTTACGGCGCGGTGGATTTCGGTGATGATGGCGCCGTTGGGGTCGGCGGGGATCAATGCGATGGCCTCACCGTCCACCACACCCGCGGCCGGCCTTTTGCCGTAGAGGATTTCGCGGAGCAGAACGCGTAATTCGCCGGGGCGCAAGGCATCCGCCTCGGCTCCGGCGGCCACGGCGATATAGGTCTCGGCGGGGCCGAGGCCGGTCAGCTCGAGGCGGGAGATGATTTCGGCCGGTTTGGCGTCGGAGACGATGAGTTCGATGAGTTCCTGGGCCAGGCGGCCTTCGGCGCTCTGCCGGTCGTCGAGGCGGGCGCGTTCGAGCGAGACGACGGCGGCGAGTTCGCCGGTCAGCGTGCGGCGTTCTTCCGGCCAGTCCTTGCAGTCGCCCTCGAAGACCATGAACCAGTCGGCCGCGCGGGAGGTGCTGTGCTCGTCGACCGCGAACAGTGAGTAGCGGGCCTTATCGTGAACCAGCACATGGGGCAGGCGGCGCGCGTTCAAGAAGGCGGCTGTGACCTCGACCGGCGGCGGCGATACCGGCCCGGCGACCACGCGTCCGGTCGAGGAGACCACCCAGCACCGCATCCCCAGATCGCGTTCGATCAGCTCCAGCACCGATCCGAGGCCGGTACCCGAGACCAGCTGGCGGTGGCGGTCGAGGATCGCGGTCAGATCGGCGGCCCGCCCGGTGGACAGATTGCGGGTCAGCGTCTCGGTGACCTGGGCGAACGCGACGTCCTCGCGCACACGGAACAGCGGAACGCGGTGCCGCCGACAGGCCTCGACGACATCGGGCGGCGCCCCGCCGTAGCGGGCGTCGCCCGCGGCGAGTCCAGCGACTCCGGCCCGGGCCAGCGCGCGCACGAAGATCTCGCTGTCCTCAGGTTCGATCCGCCACTGCAGGCCGGTCAGCACCAGCTCGCCACCGGCGAGGTAGCGGCTCGGATCGAGCATGTCGGTGGTCACGACCCAGCGCACGAAACGGTCGAGTTCGTCCTCGCCGGTGACGAGCTCGAGACCGAGATCCATGGTGAGAAGTGATCTAAGTCGCACAGCGCCGAGGCTAACAGCCGATTCTGAGGCCGCCCGTAGACGCTTTGGATATTCGCACAAAACGGCCCGTGTGAACTGACGCACACTTCAGATTTCTGGGTCCTAGCAGCGCTGATGAACGGCGGGTGTACTTACTCCCGTCGCAGAACAAGCTCGAAATGGGAGATCGGATGTCAGGTGAGATCGGATGGCTCAACGCGCTGCCACCGGATCAGGCCGAGGCGGAATTGCTGACCTGCTGTGCCTCGCATGTCTGGGCGCAGAAGGTGGCGTCGCACCGGCCCTACGTGGACAGCACGAGCCTGATGGCCGCCGCCGTCGCCGGGGTGCGGGAGCTGAGCTGGCCGGATATCGAGCAGGCGCTGTCGGCGCATCCGCGCATCGGCGACCGCGCGAAGGCGGGCACGCACGAGCGCGAGGCGAGGTGGTCCGCCGGTGAGCAGTCGGGGACCGCCGATGCCGACCGGCAGGTCCTCGCCGATATCGCGGCCGGCAACCTGGCCTATGAGCAGCGGTTCGGACATGTCTTCCTGATCCGCGCCGCCGGCCGCTCGGCCGAGCAGATCCGCGCCGAACTGCGCAGGCGCTTGGCGAATACCGCCGAGGGGGAACGCATCGCCACCCAACGCGAACTCGCCGATATCACCCGGCTGCGGATCCGAAAGCTGTTGGAGGACAAGTGAGTCTGTCCACCCATGTGCTGGACGCGGCATCCGGCCGCCCGGCCCCAGGGTTGGCGGTGCGGCTGGAAAAGGCCGACGGCACCGTGCTCGCCGAGCGTCGCACCGACGTCGACGGGCGCGTCAAGGATCTGCCCGCCCCCGACATCGGTGCGCACCGGCTGATTTTCGATACCGGTGGCCTCAGCCCGTTCTACCCGTTGGTGACCATCGACTTCCGTGTCGCCGACCCAGCCGAGCACTACCACGTGCCGCTGCTGCTCAGTCCCTACTCCTACTCGACCTACCGAGGTAGCTGAACAATGTCGATCAAGCTCGGGCCGAATAGATACGGCAAAGCGGAAAACCGGGTCGTCCGGGTGACGAAAACCGGTGGCATCCACGAGATCCGGGATCTGAACGTCGGTGTGGCGTTATCCGGTGCCATGGACGAGGTCCACCTGACCGGTGACAACGCGACGGTGCTGCCGACCGACACCCAGAAGAACACGGTCTTCGCCTTCGCCAAGGAGCACGGCATCGCCTCGCCCGAGGCGTTCGGTCTGCTGCTGGCACGGCATTTCGTCGATTCGCAGCCGCCCATCCAGCACGCGCGGGTCTCCCTGGAGGAGTACGCCTGGGAGCGCATCGTGGTGGGCCCCGGCGACAAGCAGCATTCGTTCGTGCGCTCCGGCCAGGAGACCCGCACCGCACGCGTGCACTACGACGGCGAAAACGCCTGGGTGGTCTCGGGTTTGACGGGTCTGGTGGTGCTCAATTCCACCGGCTCGGAATTCCACGGCTACATCAAGGACGAGTACACCACGCTGCAGGAGGCCTACGACCGGGTGCTGGCCACCGAGGTCAATGCGGAGTGGCGTTTCGCGAGCGAACCGGGTGATTGGGACAAGGCCTACCGCGAGGTCCGCGGCGCGCTGCTCGAGGCATTCGCCGACACCTACAGCTACTCGCTGCAGCAGACCCTCTACGCCATGGGCGACCGGGTGATCAGCGCGGTCCCCGAGGTCTGCGAGGTGCGGCTGTCGCTGCCCAATAAGCACCACTTCGTGGTGGATCTGTCGGGCTTCGGACTGGAGAACGACAACGAGGTGTTCTTCGCCGCCGATCGGCCCTATGGCCTGATCGAAGGCACCGTGCTCAGCGAGGACGCCCCCGCGCCCGGACCGGCCTGGGCGTGACGATGGATTTCCTACGACCCGATACCTGGGCCGAGGCGCTGGCGCTGAAGGCCGCGAATCCGGAGGCCAAACCCATCCAGGGCGGCACCGATGTCATGGTCGAACTCAATTTCGACCACGGCCGCCCGGCGGCACTGCTCGACCTGAACCGCTGTCGCGATCTGTTCGACTATTCGACCGAGGCCAACGGCCAGATCCGGATCGGTGCCGGCGTCCCGTACGTGCGCATCATCAACCGGCTCGGTCGGCAGCTGCCCGGCCTGGCACAGGCCTCGCGCACGGTCGGTTCGCCGCAGATCCGCAACCGCGGCACGGTCGGCGGCAATCTCGGCGGCGCGTCTCCGGCCGGGGACGCCCATCCCGCGCTACTGGCGGCCAATGCGGTGATCGAGGTGGAATCCGCCGCGCGCGGTACCCGGCTGATCCCGATCGACGACTTCTACGTGTGGGTGAAGAAGAACGCACTGGAGCCCGACGAATTGATCCGCGCCATCTGGATCGAGCCCGCCACCGGACCGCAGTACTTCTCCAAGGTCGGCACCCGCAATGCCATGGTGATCGCGGTCTGCGCGTTCTCGATCGCGCTGCACCCCGATACCCGCACGGTCGGCACCGGCATCGGTTCCGCCGGACCCACCCCGCTGCGGGCGGGCCCGGCCGAGGAGTTCCTGGCCGCCACCCTCGACTGGGATGACCCGTCCCCGTTGTCTTTCGAGGTCGTTCGCGAATTCGGCGAACTGGTCTCGGCCGCCGCCAAGCCGATCGATGACGTGCGCGGCACCGCGGAATACCGCAAACATGCCCTGACGGTGCTGGCCCGCCGCACCCTGTCCTGGGCGTGGACGGACTACCTGGCAGAAAGAGGGAGGGCAGCCTGATGCGTGTGACCTTCGACGTCAACGGCTCGCGAGAGAACGTCGACGATGTGTGGGAGGGCGAGAGCCTCCTCTATATGCTGCGCGAGCGGATGGGCCTGCCCGGCTCCAAGAACGCCTGCGAGCAAGGTGAATGCGGTTCGTGCACCGTCTATTTGGACGGCACCCCGGTGTGTTCCTGTCTGGTGGCCGCGGGGCAGGTGCAGGATCGCTCGGTGCGTACGGTCGAGGGCCTTGCCAAAGGAGCGAAACTCGATCCGATGCAGGAGGCATTCGTCGAGGCCGGTGCGGTCCAGTGTGGTTTCTGCACACCGGGACTGATCGTGCAGGCGCACGACCTCATCGAACGCAATCCCAATCCCTCCGATGTGGAGATCCGCGAGGCGCTCGCCGGAAACCTGTGTCGTTGTACGGGATACGAGAAGATCCTCGACGCGGTGCGATTGGCCGCGGCACGTAAGGCGGGCAAATGAGTACGCCCAGGACTGTCATCGAGAATGCATATATCGCGCCGGTCGTCGGCGAGGAGATCGCGTCCGGATATGTCGTCATCGCCAATGGCCGTATCGAATCACTCGGCGCCGGTCCCGCGCCGAGCGTGCCGGATGCCGAAAGAATCGACGGCACAGGCTGTTTGGTTACCCCCGGTCTGGTCAACACCCACCACCACCTGTACCAGTGGGCGAGCCAGGGCCTGTTCCAGGATTCGACCCTGTTCGAATGGCTGACCGGTCTCTACCGCACCTGGGCGCGCATGGACGCGGACGTCGTCTACGGCTCGGCCTCCGCTGGTCTGGGTTGGCTGGCGCTGACCGGCTGCACCACCAGCAGCGATCACCACTACATCTTCCCGAAGGGGCGCGGCGACCTGTTCGAGGCCGAGGTGCGCGCGGCCAGCGAGATCGGCCTGCGCTTCCACCCGTGCCGCGGTTCGATGGACCGTGGGCAGAAGGACGGCGGCCTGCCGCCGGACGAGGTGGTCGAGAGTCGTGACGAAATCCTCGCCCACACCGCCGAAGTCATCGACAAATACCACGATCCGTCGTTCGATTCGATGCTGCGCGTCGCGGTCGCGCCCTGCTCACCGTTCTCGGTGAGCGAGGGTCTGATGGTCGATTCCGCCACCCTCGCGCGCGCCAAAGGCGTTCGGCTGCATACCCATCTCGCCGAGACGCTCGACGAGGAAGAGCACTGCATCGAGCAGATGGGCTGCACCCCGGTCGAATATATGGAAAAGCTCGGTTGGCTCGGTGAGGACGTCTGGTTCGCCCACGCCGTGCACCTGCACGATGCCGATATCCGTCGCTTCGCCGAAACCGGCAGCGGTTCCGCGCACTGCCCGAGCTCCAATGCCCGGCTCGGTGCGGGTATCGCCCGAGTCAGCGATCTGGTGGCCGCCGGTGCGCCGGTGGGCCTCGGCGTCGACGGCGCGGCCTCGAGCGAACTCACCTCGATGGCCGGAGAAATGCGTCAGGCCATGCTGTTCCAGCGCGCGGTCAATGGGCCGACCGCCTTCACCGCGCGCCAGGCGCTCGAGATCGGCACCCTCGGCGGCGCCCGTAATCTCGGCCGCCACAACGAGATCGGCAGTCTCGAACCCGGCAAGCTCGCCGATCTGGCCGTTTGGCGGGTCGACGGTTTCCGTTCGGCGATCGAAGATCCGGTCTGCTCCTTGGTTTTCGGGCCGACACCCCCGCTGGTCCGGCTGCTCGTCGGCGGACGCACCGTCGTGGCGAACGACGAATTGCGCACCGTCGCACAGGATGTGGTCGGTCGGGCAGGAGTCGCGGCCCGGAAACGGCTGATGCGACAGGAGGCATGATGACCATCCCACGGACCACCCGCTTCCCAGGTGAGGTCGCCGCGCCGGGCAAGGGCGGCATCGGCGAGAGCCCGCTGCGCCCCGACGGCACGCTGAAGGTCAGAGGCGAGTTCGCCTATTCCTCCGATCTGTGGATCGACGGCATGCTGTGGGGCGCGACCCTGCGCAGCCCGCATCCGCGCGCGATTATCCGCAGTATCGATATCGCGCCGGCACTGGCCATGACCGGTGTGCACGCCGTGCTCACCCATGAGGATGTGCCCGGCCGCAAGGTGTACGGCCTCGACCACACCTGGGATCAGCCGGTCCTGGCCATCGGCGAGGTGCGCCACCACGGTGAACCCATCGCCCTGGTCGCCGCCGACCACCCCGAGATCGCCCGGCGCGCACTGGCCGCCATCGACATCGATTGGGAGGTACTGGAACCCATTACCGATCCGATGGCGGTGATCTCGGCGCCGAAGCGGCTCGCGGTGCAGGAGCGCGGCGGTATCGCGCGCCACCAGCCGGTGCGCGTCGGCGATATCACCGTGGGCCGCGCACTGGCCACCGTGGTGGTCGCCGAGGAATTCGAGGTCGGCATTCAGGACCAGGCGTTCCTCGGCCCCGAATCCGGCTTGGTGATTCCGGCCGAGGATGGCGGGCTCGACTTCTACGTCGCCACCCAGTGGATGCACAATGATCTGTCCCAGATCGGCCCGTGCCTCGGCCTGGCCGACGACCAGATCCGGATGACCATGGCAGGTGTCGGCGGAGCCTTCGGTGGCCGTGAGGACCTGTCCATGCAGATCCACGCGGGCATGCTGGCCATGCACACCGGCAAGCCCATCAAGATGGTGTACAACCGCGAGGAGTCGTTCTTCGGGCACGTACACCGGCACCCGGCGAAGATGCTCTACGAATACGGTGCCAATGCCGCCGGAAAGCTCACCTACGCAAAAGTTGTCATCGTCCTCGACGGGGGCGCGTACACCTCGGCGACACTGAATGTCACCGGTAACGCATCCTCGCTCGCGGTCGGCCCGTACGAGATCCCGCATATCGAGATCGACGCCTATGGTGTCTACACCAACAATCCGCCGTGTGGTGCGATGCGTGGATTCGGTGCGGTGCAAGCATGTTTCGCACACGAGTCGATGATGGACAAGGTCGCCGAGGCGCTGGATCTCGATCCGGTGCGGGTGCGCCAGATCAATGCCGTGTCCCAGGGCTCGAAGTTGGCGACCGGTCAGGTGCTGCATGCGCCGACGCCGATGGCCGAGATGCTGGAGCAACTGCGGAATATGCCGATGCCTGCGGATCTGGATGCTTCGGATATCCGGAATCTGCCCGGTGGTGCGTCGCAGACGACGCATGGTGAGGGGGTGGTGCGTGGTGTCGGCTACGGCGTCGGCATCAAGAACATCTGCTTCTCCGAGGCCTTCGACGACTACTCGACCGCGCGGGTGCGGCTGGAAGTCATTGCGGGAGAACCGGTTGCGCTGGTGCACACGGCCGCCGCCGAGGTCGGCCAGGGACTGGTGACGGTCGAGGCGCAGATCACGCGCACCGAACTCGGTATCGAACGAGTCACCATTGCCCCGGCCGATAACCAGGTCGGCGACTCCGGTTCGTCATCCGCCTCCCGACAGACCTATATGACCGGCGGCGCGGTGAAGGCGGCGTGTGAAGCCGTCCGTCAACGCGTACTCGCTCTGGCGCAGGCCAAGTTCGGGCCCTCGCTCGGGCTGCGGCTGGTCGGTGGCAAGGTGGTTTCGAGCCGGGGGGAGGTGCTCGCGGCGATCGTCGATGTCCTGGACGAGGGGGTTATCGAAGAGACCCGCGAGTACCACCACCGCCCGACCACGGGCATGGATCCCGTTACGGGACAAGGCAATAGCCACACCCAGCTGGCGCTGTGCGTACACCGCGCCGTGGTGGATGTGGACACAGACCTCGGCCTGGTGAAGGTCGTCTCCCTGGACGCGGTCCAGGACGTGGGCAAGATCATGAACCGCCTGTCCCTGGAGGGCCAGATCCACGGCGGCTCCGTCCAGGGGCTCGGCCTGGCGGTCATGGAGGAAATTCAGGTCAAAGACGGCAAGGTGCGCAACCCGTCCTTCACCGACTACCTGATCCCGACGATTCTCGATACGCCGTCACAGCGGCTGGAGATTCTCGAAAATGCCGATCCGCACGCCCCCTACGGGCTGCGCGGCGCCGGAGAGCCGCCCACGCTCTCCTCTACCCCCGCGATTGCCGCCGCGATCCGTGACGCGTGCCGATCACGGGGTGGAAACGTGCACATCAACCGAGTGCCGGTGCGACCGGAAGACATCATCCGGAGCAGTTGATCAACAGGGGCGGCCGGGACCAACCAACCGTTGGACCGGAGGGACCCCACAACAGCAGTACCCGAACCGTGCGGTCTGGATGAAGAGTCCCTACCGTAGGTCGGCTACGGCCCCGAGGAGGGCACGCCAATGACCCAGATACAGACCAAGCCCAGCACACCAGAGCCGGTAGCAGGAAGGTCTGCGCTCGACCGGTTCTTCCGGCTGAGCGAACGACGAACCACCGTTTCCCGCGAAATCCGTGGCGGCATCACGACTTTCGTCGCCATGGCCTACGTCATCCTCTTGGTGCCGCTGATTCTCGGCGGCGTCGCGGATGTCAACGGTGACAAGCTGAGCATCGCTCAACTCACCACGGCCACCGCGTTCTCCGCGGGGCTGAGCACCATCCTGATGGGTGTCGCGGGCAATGTGCCGTTGGCACTCGCCGCGGGTCTCGGCGTGGTTCCGGTGGTCGCCTTCCAGGCCGCACCACATATGACCTGGCCGCAGACCATGGGTTTGGTCGTATTGATGGGCGTGATCATCGTGATCCTGGCCGCGACCGGGCTGCGGACCATGATCATCAACGCCATTCCGCTCGGTCTCAAGAACGCCATCGGCGTCGGGATCGGCATGTTCATCGCCATGATCGGGCTGGTCTCGGCCGGGGTGGTCGGACACGGCGCGCAGACCGGTCCGCCGGTCACCCTCGGGGCGGGTGGTCATCTATCCGGTTGGCCCGTAGTGGTTTTCGCGGTCGGCCTGCTGGTCATGCTGGCGCTGTTCATCCGCAAGGTGCCCGGTGCGATTCTGATCAGCATCGCCCTCGCGACGGTACTCGCCATCATTGTCAACGCGGCGGCCGAGATCGACCCGCAGACCTGGGGTCCGGTGGTGCCGGAGAAGCCGAAGGGTTTCTTCGCCGCACCCGATTTCGGCTTGGCACTGCATATCGACCTGTTCGGCGGATTCGCCGAGGCGGGTGGGCTGGTCGCCGGGGTCGTGCTGTTCACCCTGGTGCTGACCGGGTTCTTCGATGCCATGGGCACGGTTTTCGGCGTCTGCGACGAGGCCGGGCTGCTCGATGAGAAGGGCACCATGCCCGGCATCGGCAAGGTCCTGACCATCGACGGTGTCGCCCAGATCATCGGCGGTGTCAGCGGCGGCGCGGGCAATACCGTGTACGTCGAATCCGCGACGGGTGTCGGTGAGGGCGCCCGTACCGGTCTGACCAGCCTGGTGACCGGTGGATTGTTCTGCCTCGCGGTA
The DNA here is from genome assembly GCF_050955995.1 of Nocardia sp. CA-119907. Classification (NCBI taxonomy): domain Bacteria; kingdom Bacillati; phylum Actinomycetota; class Actinomycetes; order Mycobacteriales; family Nocardiaceae; genus Nocardia; species Nocardia sp. CA-119907. The sequence continues at coordinate 6,468,286 of NZ_CP192091.1, read as the reverse complement.
TTCTTCACCCCGCTCGCCGCGGTGGTGCCGATCCAGGCCGCCGCGCCGGCGCTGGTGATCGTCGGTGCGCTGATGATGACCCAGGCCCGCAAGATCGACTGGAACGATCTGGAGGTGGCCGTACCCGCCTTCCTGACGATCGTGCTCATGCCGTTCACCTACTCGATCACCAACGGTGTCGGCGCCGGCCTCATCGCCTATGTGGTGATCAAGGCGGCGCGCGGCAAATTCCGTGAAATCCATTGGCTGATCGGGGTGGTGAGCCTCGTCTTCGCCGGTTACTTCGGCATCTCGGCCATCGAACTACTCCTGGGCGGATAGCACCATGCGCGACCTTACGGCAGAACTTCGGAAATGGCATGCGGCGGACAAGGATTACGCCGTCGCCACCGTCATCGGCGTCACCGGCAGTGCCCCGCGGCCAGCCGGTGCGGCGCTGGCGGTCGACGCCGACGGCCTTGTCATCGGAAGCATCTCCGGTGGCTGTGTCGAAGGCGCGGTGTACGAGCTCTGCCGTGAGGTCCTGCGCACCGGGCAGCCGGTGCGCGAAACCTTCGGATACAGCGATGATGACGCCTTCGCCGTCGGATTGACCTGCGGCGGCGAACTCGAGGTCTTCGTCCAGCCGATCACCGCGGTCGAGCGGGTCGCCATCGAGGCGATTCTGCGCACCGATGAGCCGGTCGCGCTGGTACGGAATCTGAAAACCGGTGCGGCCATGGCGGTCGGCTCCTGGTGGACCGTCGGCGCCGCCTTCGACGGGCCGGTCGTGGTCGAGGCCAGGGCGATGCTCGACACCGGTGTCACCGGTAAGCGCGAGATCGGCTGTGGTGCAGACGAAGTCACGGTCTTCGTGGAATCCTACGTACCGCCGCCGCGCATGATCGTCTTCGGCGCCATAGATTTCGCGGCCGCCGTCACTCGGATCGGGCGCTTTCTCGGATATCACGTCACCGTCTGCGACGCCCGTCCGGTCTTCGCTACCCGTGCGCGTTTTCCGGACGCCGACGAGATCGTCGTGCAGTGGCCGGACCGCTATCTCGCACGCACACAGGTCGATTCGCGCACCGTGCTGTGTGTGCTCACCCATGACGCCAAATTCGATATCCCGCTGCTCCAGGTGGCGCTGCGACTGCCGGTGGCCTATGTGGGTGCGATGGGCTCCCGGCGCACCCACGAGGACCGCATGGCCCGACTGCGCGCTGCCGGTATGACGGAATCCGAACTGGCCCAATTGCATTCACCCATCGGTCTGGATCTGGGTGCGCGCACCGCGGAGGAGACGGCGGTATCCATCGCCGCCGAGATCGTCGCGGTCCGCCGCGGCGGTTCGGCCCAACCGCTCACCGCCACCGGCGGACCGATCCACCGGGACCTGCTCCCGGTCTGGTGAGCCGCGCACCCCGCGGTGCATCCGTACACCCGCTACGCGGGGTGCGCGGTTTCGGGCGCCCAGACTGCGGCTGGAGCATCCTACGAAATCGGCTCCGGGATATTCGATCGGCTTCGTGCTCATTACCGCTGTTCCGACAGTGCGGTCGGCCAACATAATTGACGAAATTGCGAACAAAGGAACCGCTGAATGCCGTTGATATTTCTGAATGGTTCCGCCATGCGTGGCGGACCGCTCAATCATCTGCTGGACGGTGCGCCTTTCGCGGGGGAAGCGAAAACCGCACCGCGCTATCGTTTCTATTCGGTCGGCAACCGATTCCCGGGTCTGGACCCCGCCGCCGATGGCGGCGAGTCGATCTCCGGCGAACTCTTCGACGTGCCGATGGAGGTGCTGCGGCAGCGGCTGCTACCAGCCGAACCGCCCGAACTCGAACTCGGCGCGATCGAACTCGACGACGGCCGTTCGGTCCTGTCGATGCTGCTGCGCCGCCCGCCCACCTCATATCCAGAGCTGATCGACATCACCGCCATCGGCAGCTGGCGGAAATACCGTGAAGGAGCTGAATGACCAAGCAGGCCGGAGGCCCGGCGTTCCCGAAATTCGACGTCAATTGTTCGATCCTGTTCACCGATCTCCCGTTGCTCGAACGACCCGCCGCGGCAAAGCGAGCCGGATTCGAGGCGGTCGAATTCTGGTGGCCGTTCGGGGAGGATCCGACGCCGGGTGATAAGCAGATCGACGCATTCGTCGGCGCGATCCGCGATGCCGGTGTGGAATTGGTCGGGTTGAACTTCATCGACCTGATTCCGGCGGGCGGACGCGGTCTGGTCTCCATTCCGAGCGAGGTCACCAGGTTCCGCGACAATATCGATGTCGCCGTCGGCATCGCCGAGGCGACCGGCTGCCGTGCGCTGAACGCCCTGTACGGCAATCGGGTCGAGGGCGAGAGTCCGGAGAAGCAGGACGAGCTCGCCCTGGAGAACCTGCGTCTGGCCGCGCGGGCGGCGGAGGCCATCGGTGCCACCGTGCTGCTCGAGGCGCTGAATTCCTTTGAGTCACCGAACTATCCGATCGTCAGCGCCGCGCACGCCGTCCAGATCATCGAGCAGACCGGCGCGCCCAATGTGCGCTTCCTCTGCGACCTCTACCACCTCGCGCGGATGGATGAGGGGCTGCATGCGGTAATTCGCACGCACGCGCCGCATATCGGCCATGTGCAGATCGCCGACGATCCGGGCCGCGGCCGACCCGGCACCGGTGAACTCGACTTCGCCGGGCTGTTCGAAACCCTCGCCGACAGCGGCTACGACGGCTGGATCGGCCTCGAATACAAAGACCCCGAACTGAATTGGGAGTGGATCAAATGACTGCAGCATCGCGTAGCGATTCCGTGCGGGGCGGCGACCGGGCGACGGATGGGCGCAAGATCGGTTTTATCGGCCTGGGGATCATGGGCAGCCCGATGGCGGGCCATCTGGTCAAGGCCGGACACGAGGTGACCGGCTACGATATCGGCCCCACCGGTTTGCAGAAGCTGAAGGCGGCGGGTGGTTCGACCGCCTCCGGTGTCGCGGAAGCGGTGCGGGGTTGCGACATCGTCATCACGATGCTGCCCCAGGACGAGCACGTCGAGGCGGTCTTCGCCGATGTCCTGGTGCACGCCGCACCCGGCACGCTCTACATCGACTTCTCCACCATCACGCCGAAGACCGCGCGCTGGACCGCGGAGGAGGGCGCCAAGAGGAGCCTGCGCGTGCTCGACGCCCCGGTCTCCGGCGGTGAGCCCGGTGCGATCAATGCCGCGCTGTCGATCATGGTCGGCGGTGCCGAGGCCGACTTCGCCGCGGCCACCCCGATTTTCGAGGCGGTCGGCAAGACCTTCGCGCTGGTCGGCCCGAACGGCGCCGGTCAGGTGGTCAAGGCCGCCAACCAGCTCGTCGTCGGCGGCACCTACGCGCTGGTGGCCGAGGCGATCCTGCTGATGGAGAATCTGGGCGCCGATGCCGAGAAGGGGCTGGATGTGCTGGCCGGTGGACTCGCCGGCAGCAAGATCCTCGAACTCAAGCGCGCGTCCATGCTGAAGCGGGACTTCAAGCCCGGCTTCCGTATCGACCTGCACCACAAGGATATGGGCATCATCCTGCAGGCCGCCCGCGACGCCGAGGTGTCGATCCCGATGGGCGCGCTCACCGCGCAGCTGATCGCCGCCGCCCGCGCCATGGGCCACGGTTCGCTGGACCACTCCGGTCTGCTGAAGGTCGCCGAGGCGCTGTCGGGGCGGGGCGGGGAGAACTGACCATGGCACGCATGCGCACCGTGGACGCCGCGGTTCTGATTCTCGAAAAGGAAGGTGCGACACAGGCATTCGGTCTGCCCGGTGCCGCGATCAATCCCTTCTACAGCGCCATGCGCGCGCACGGCGGTATCAAGCATGTGCTGGCCCGCCACGTCGAGGCGGCCTCGCATATGGCCGAGGGCTACACCCGCGCCACGCCCGGCAATATCGGTGTCTGCATCGGGACCTCGGGTCCGGCGGGCACCGATATGATCACCGGCCTGTATTCGGCCAGTGCGGATTCCATTCCGATCCTGTGCATCACCGGTCAGGCGCCGGTGGCCAAACTGCACAAGGAGGATTTCCAGGCCGTCGATATCGCCTCGATCGCCGCGCCGGTGAGCAAGTGGGCCGTCACGGTGCTCGAGCCCGCGCAGGTGCCGGGCACCTTCCAGAAGGCGTTCCGGTTGATGCGCGAGGGACGTCCCGGTCCGGTGCTGATCGATCTGCCGGTCGATGTGCAGCTCGCCGAAATCGAATTCGATATCGAGACTTACGAGCCGCTGCAGGTGCACCGTCCGGCCGCGACGCGGGCACAGGCGGTCAAGGCCATCGAGATGTTGAATGCCGCGCAACGCCCGCTCATCGTCGCGGGCGGCGGCATCGTGAATGCCGACGCCGCGGCACTGCTGGTCGAATTCGCCGAACTGACCGGTGTTCCGGTGGTGCCGACCCTGATGGGCTGGGGCGCGATTCCCGATGACCACGCACTGCACGCCGGCATGGTCGGTCTGCAGACCTCGCACCGGTACGGCAATGCCACCCTGCTGGAATCCGATTTCGTACTCGGCATCGGAAACCGTTGGGCCAACCGGCACACCGGCGGTGTGGACACCTACACCAAGGACCGCACCTTCGTCCACGTCGATATCGAGCCGACCCAGATCGGTCGCGTCTTCGCACCGGATTTCGGCATCACCTCCGATGCGGGCGCCGCGCTGCGGATCTTCATCGAGGTCGCGCGGGAACTCGCCGCGGCCGGGCGGCTGCCCGATCGCGGTGTGTGGGCCGAGCAGTGCCGCAACCGGAAACAGGTCGGGCTGCGCAAGACGCACTTCGACGATATGCCGATCAAACCGCAGCGGGTGTACGAGGAGATGAACAAGGCGTTCGGACCCGATGTGCGCTACGTCAGCACCATCGGCCTCTCGCAGATCCAGGCGGCGCAGCTGCTGCACGTCTACCGGCCGCGGCACTGGATCAACGCGGGTCAGGCCGGGCCGCTCGGCTGGACCGTGCCCGCGGCCATCGGTGTCGCCACCGCTGATCCCGAATCCACCGTGGTGGCGCTGTCGGGTGACTACGACTTCCAGTTCCTGATCGAGGAATTGGCGGTCGGCGCGCAGTTCAATATCCCGTATATCCATGTCGTGGTGAACAACTCGTACCTGGGCCTGATCCGTCAGGCACAGCGGGCCTTCGATATGGACTATTACGTGCAGCTGGCCTTCGACAATATCAACAGCCCGGAGCTGGCCGGCTACGGCGTCGATCATGTCAAGGTCGCGGAAGGCTTGGGCTGCAAGGCGATTCGGGTATTCGATCCGGCTTGGATCGGTCCCGCACTGGATGAGGCGAAGAAGCTCGTCGCCGAATTCCGGGTGCCGGTGGTCGTCGAGGTCATTCTCGAACGCGTCACGAATGTGTCGATGGGACTCGAGATCGACAAGATCGTCGAATTCGAGGAACTGGCCCAGTCCGCCGCCGATGTGCCCACCGCGACCGCACAGCTGGACTGAGCGCCCCATGACTCGAGTCCTGATCGCGTCCGACAAATTCAAGGGGTCATTGACCGCCGCGCAGGTCGGTGCCGCGGTCCGCACCGGCATCCACCGCATCCGGCCCGATGCCGAGGTGTCGGTGATACCGATCGCGGACGGCGGGGACGGCACCGTCGCCGCCGCCTTGGCCGCCGGATACGAGGCGGTGCTGGTGACCGCGCCCGGACCCACCGGCGAACCGGTGTGCACGGCCTATGCCCGGCGCGGCGATATCGCCGTGGTGGAGTTGGCGGATGTATCCGGGCTGGTGCGACTGCCGGGCGGTGAGTTCGCGCCGATGACCGCGACCAGCCGGGGCACCGGCGAGGTCATCGCCGCGGCGATCGCGGCCGGATGCCGCCGGGTGGTGCTCGGCATCGGCGGGAGTGCGGGCACCGATGGCGGTGCCGGGCTGCTGCGGGCGCTCGGTGCGCGGCTGCTCGACGCCGACGGGGCCGAAATCGGTGACGGTGGTGCGGCCTTGGCGCGGCTGCACACGATCGACCTTGCGACGGTGCGGGAACGGCTGGCCGGGGTCGAAGTCACCGTCGCCTGCGATGTCGACAATCCGCTCACCGGTCCGCGCGGTGCGGCCGCGGTCTACGGTCCGCAAAAGGGCGCCGATGGTGACCAAGTGGCGGCGCTGGATGCCGCGCTCACGCATTGGGCCGACTGTGTCGCGGCCGCAACCGGCACCGATCTGCGTGATCGTGCGGGGGCCGGTGCGGCGGGCGGGGTCGGGTTCGCCGCCGTCACTGTGCTCGATGCTCGCCTGCGTCCCGGGATCGAATTGGTCCTGGAGCTGGTCGGTTTCGGTGAACGGGTGGCCGGTGCGGATCTGGTGGTGACCGGGGAGGGCATGCTCGACGAGCAGACCCTGTACGGCAAGGCACCGGCTGGTGTCGCTGCCGCCGCGCGGTCCTCGGGTGTGTCGGTAGTCGCCGTGTGTGGCCGGAATACACTGCCCACCAGGCGATTGCGTGAATCGGGTTTCTCCGCCGCATACGCCCTTGCCGATATCGAACCGGATATCGCGCGCTGTTTCGCGGAGGGTGAACTGCTGCTCGAGCGGCTGGGTATGCGGATTGCCGCCGAACATCTGCCGCCGGATCCGACGACCGAGCGGCCATCTGCCGGGCGCCGGTCGCCGAACCAAGTGGCTACAGACCATGCCGCCGAGCCGCGACCCGAGGCGTCCACTGCGCAGCGCACGGTGGCGGACCTGGCCGATGACATCGTCGCGGCCGCCTCCCACAACGGTGGCAGCGCGCGGACATTCGACGGGAGATTCCGATGAACAACGACAGAGTCGCGTGATGCGGAAAAACTCGGAGATCAAGACGATTTCACCGGTCCCCGCACACCTGGACCTGGTGATCCGTGCACAGCGGATCATTGGGACGGCGGGGGAGACCGGCGGCTCGGTCGGCGTGCGCGACGGCCGGATCGTGGCGATCGAGCCGCTGGACTCCACCCTGGCCGCCAAATCGGTAGTCGAACTGGCCGCGGACGAGGTGCTGCTGCCCGGTGTCGTGGACGCGCATGTGCACGTCAACGATCCGGGGCGCACCGAATGGGAGGGCTTCCCGAGCGCGACCAGGGCGGCCGCCGCCGGCGGTGTCACCACCATTATCGATATGCCGCTCAACAGCATTCCGCCGACCTGCGATCTCGCCGCACTCGAGGTGAAGCGCAAGACCGCGCGGGATCGGGTGTACGTCGATGTCGGGTTCTGGGGTGGGGCGATTCCGGGGAATGTGGCGGATCTGCGACCACTGCGGGATGCCGGTGTATTCGGCTTCAAATGCTTTCTGCTGCACTCCGGCGTCGACGAATTCCCGGCACTGGACGCCACCGGGCTGGAGCTGGCGATGCGCGAGATCCGATCGTTCGACGGACTGCTCATCGTGCATGCCGAGGACGCGCACACGATCGAGCGCGCACCGATTCCGCAGGGGGACAAGTACTCCGGATTCCTGCGTTCGCGCCCGCGCGGTGCGGAGAACCTGGCCGTCGCCCAGGTGATCGAATTGGCCCGCTGGACCGGCTGCCGCGTGCATATTCTGCACATATCGAGTTCGGATGTGCTGCCGATGATCGCCTCGGCCCGCCGCGATGGCGTCCGGATCACCGCCGAAACCTGTCCGCACTACCTGTCCTTCGCGGCCGAGGAAATCCCGGACGGGGCAACACAATTCAAATGCTGCCCGCCGATCCGCGAGAGCGGCAACCGCGAGCTGCTCTGGGCAGGGTTGCGCGATGGCACCATCGACATGGTGGTCTCGGACCACTCACCATCGACCGCGGACCTGAAATGCTTCGACACCGGTGACTTCGCCCGCGCGTGGGGCGGGATCTCCTCACTGCAGCTGGGACTTTCGGCGGTGTGGACCGAGGCGCGACAGCGCGGGTTCACCCTGGTCGATCTCGCCCGCTGGATGAGCCGAGCACCCGCCCGATACGCCGGTCTGCGCCGCAAGGGTGCCATCGAGGTCGGCTACGACGCGGACTTCTGCGTCTTCGCACCCGATGACGCCTTCGTTGTCGACGCACAGCGCCTGCACCACAAGAACGCCGTCACGCCGTACGCGGCCCGCCCACTGGCGGGTGCGGTGCGCGGTACCTGGTTGCGCGGCAACCGAATCGATATCGACGATGAGCCGCAGGGGCGGCTCCTGGCCCGAGGAGAAACATGACCGATCCAACCGCCCCCGCCTTCACCCGACTGCCGGATCTCGCCTCCCGCGAACTCGCGGGCAGTGTGGTCTACGCCAACGATGAACTGTTCGCCGAGCGGGAGAACCTGATCCGGCCCGGCCGTGCGGTATTCAGCACCGAGGACTTCGGCCACAAGGGCAAGACCTATGACGGCTGGGAGACCCGCCGTCGTCGCGAGACCGGCAACGACTATGCGCTGATCCGGCTCGGTGTGCCCGGCCGGGTGCACGGTGTCGTCATCGATACCGCCTGGTTCATCGGCAACTATCCGCCCTTCGCCTCGGTCGAGGCGACGAGTGTGGAGGGCCAGCCGTCCCCTGCCGAACTGCGGCAGGCCGACTGGGTGACCTTGGTCGCGAAGTCCGAAATCGAGGGCAATACCGATAACTTCTTCGAAGTGACCGACGAGCGTCGCTTCACCCACGTGCGGCTCTCGATCTACCCGGACGGCGGCGTCGCCCGCTTCCGTGTGCACGGCACCGCGCTGCCGGATCCCCGTTTCCTCAGTGGCACAGTCGATCTGGCCGCACTCGAACACGGCGGCCAGGTCGTCGACTGCTCGAATATGTTCTTCTCCGCGCCGACCAATATCCTGCTGCCCGGCCGGTCACGGCAGATGGACGAGGGCTGGGAGGGGGCGCGCCGCCGCGACTCCGGCAACGATCACGTCACTGTGCGGCTCGGCGCGCGGGGGGCGGTGCGGCGTGTGGAGATCGATACCTCGAATTACGTTGGCAATGCACCGGGTTGGGCGGTGCTGCGCGGTGCGGACGCCGCGGCCGGCGCGGATCTCGACGATCCGTCGAGCTGGACCGAATTGCTGCCGCGGACCCGGCTGCAGCCCGATGCCCGCCACTTCTTCCGGATCGGTGCGGGCGAGCCGGTCACCCATGCGCGGCTCGATGTCTACCCCGACGGCGGCGTGGCCCGACTCCGAGTCCACGGTGAGATCGACCCGGCCACTTTGGTCGCCGATACTGTCGCCTGGCTCGACGCCCTCCCGGAACCGCACGCCCTTCAGGTGCTCACCACCGATGCCGGGCTGTCCCACGACGATGCGAGGAAACTGCTCGCGCAACGCCCCTTTGCGAGTCCCGACGCAGTTCCGTCGGCCGTGATCGACGCGCTCCTCGCACCGTAGTCGCGACCGGGAGTGGCCGGAGCGCCCATTCCTGAGCCGAATCCACAGGTGACATCGGCACAGGAATGGGCGCTGAGCCCGAAGCGGTCCGGACCGGCCCGACCACCTGGACAAGCCCGAGCACCCGGACCATGGCGTGGTCCGAAATCCGCTGGCGATCGGGGCCGACCTGATCTAGCGTTCGCCGCATGGTGCGTGACCACCTATGCCGTTCCCGCGCTCGTTGTCGTGATGTCGTGGATCGCGCTCGACGAAGTACCCGGCCCGCTGACCATCGTCGGTGATGTCCTGTGCCTGGCCGGTGTGGCGATTATCCGGTCCCGCCCACGCGTCCCCGCACCGATCGATCCCGAGGCGGCCGAAACTGCCGCGTGATCGCAGTCGACGGCGGAAGCTCAAATAACCCAGCCCCCGCAACCGTGTTCCGTCACGTGGGCGGTGGTTGCGGGGGCAGAATCGACAGTCGTGGACACTTCTGATCCCACCGTTGACCTGATGGACCGCGCGCTGACGCAGATGGGCGAGGTCATCGCGGCGATTCGCCCGGAGCAGGCGACGCTGCCGACGCCCTGTACGGACTGGGATGTGCAGGCGCTCGCGCGCCACGTCATCGGGCAGGACCTGCCGAATTTCCTGGTCTCCGTGCGCGGCGAGATGGTCGATTGGGCGGCCCCGCCCGAGGAACTCGGACCGGACTGGGCGGCGCAGTTCCGCGCCGCGGCCGCACCGGTGCTCGATACCTGGCGCTCCGCCGATCTGGACCGCCCGGTCTCGAGGCCCGGCGGCCGGGCAGCCCCGATGCGCAGTCGAGCCGATCAGCAGCTGACCGAATTGGCCATGCATGCCTGGGATCTGGTCCGCGCGACCGGCCAGGACCGGGAACTGGATCCGCAAATCGCCGAACACGGCCTGGCCTGGTCGCACACCATGCTGCGCCCCGAATTCCGCGGTCCCGATAAGGCCTTCGGCCTCGAGGTGCCCGTCCCCGCGGACGCGCCCGCATACGAACGGCTCGCCGGTTGGTTCGGCCGCGATCCCGAGTGGAAGTCGCCCGGCGCGGCGGGTTGAGCGCCGCGACCGGTGCATAGCCGCGCGGGGCTATCGGGCCAGCACAACCGGCAGCGCGACCGGGCCGCGGTGCCGAAATCCGGAGCGCCACTGGATACTCTGCGCATCGCATGCGAGGGTCGCGGTGGCGCGGGCGATGAACAGCCGATCGAGTACGGCTGACGTGATGGTGCGAACCAAGGCGGTGCCGAGGCAGGAGTGCACGCCATGGCCGAGGCCGAGGTGGGGGTTGTCGACCCGGGCGAGGTCGAGTTCGGCCGGGTCGTCGAAGATCTCGGGGTCGTGATTGGCCGAGGCTATGCAGAGCAGCACGGTCTGACCGGAACCGATGGTGTGGCCCGCGATGTCGAGGTCGGTGGTCGCGAACCGGGGACCCGACACCACCTGCGGCGACAGATAACGCAGCAGTTCCTCCACCGCGGTACGGGTATCGGACGCACCGCGCAGCACATCCACCTGGTCGGGATGGGTGAGTAGGGCCAACGCGGATCCCGCGACCAGATCGACCAGCACTTCGTACCAGACGAACAGCAGATAGAAGATCATCCCGGCGAGTTCGTACGCACTGGGTGAACCGGTTTCGTCGCTCGATGCGACGAGTCGCCCGAGTACGTTGTCGCCCTTCGTGTTTCGTGCCCGATCGATGGTCGCGAGGACGATATCGCGCATGGTGGTGAGTGTGTCGCGGGCACGCGGTGGCGTGGCACTGGGCAGCAATGTCGAATGCGCCCAGCGGAGCAGGGCGTCGCGTTCCGGTGCGGCCAGTCCCAAGAGCTCGCCGAGCACGGCCGCGGGCAGCGGCACCGCGAACCGTTCGACGAGGTCGATCTGCACACCGGTTTCGACAGCACCCAGGCAGGCCTCGACCAATTCCGGCGCCGTCCGTGCCCAGTCCGCGAGCCGCCGCGGTGACAGCTCGGCGGTGACGGACCGGCGCAGCCGCGCGTGGTCATCCGGTTCGCTCTCGAGAAATGCGGCATCCAACGGTGGCGGCACCACGAACCCGCGGTAGTCCGTTCCCCCGGCATAGCGAGGCTGAGTGGAGAGCCGATGGTCGAACAGCCCGGCCCGAACATCGGCGAATCGCGTCACCAACCACGCGGGCGGCCCATCCGGGGTGCGCACCCGATGCACCCCACCGTCCGCACGCAGTCGACGCAGCGTCGGCCATGGCTGCGCGGCGAACCGCGCGTCGAAGATCTCCAAGGTCACGCCGCCATCATCCTGGTTGTTCCGCGCGGATACGCCGGTCCAGCGGTGTCGAACCCCGGGTGTGGTGAAGATCTCTGAATCGCTGGTCATTTGGCCGAGGAGGTGCGAGGCTTAAGCGGTGACACATCCTCCGGATACAGCGTCGGTGGGGGCGGATCCCGCGACCGACAAGCTCGATCTCGCGGTCTTCAAGGTGGCGGGGGTGGTCGTGCTCGGCGCGATCATGTCCATCCTCGACATCACCGTGGTGACCGTCGCGATCCCGAAGTTCCAGAACGAATTCCACACCACCACCGCGATCGCGGCCTGGTCGATGACCGGCTACACGCTGGCCCTGGCCAGCGTCATTCCGCTCACCGGATGGGCGGCGGACCGATTCGGCACCAAGCGGTTGTACATGCTCGCGCTGACACTGTTCGTGCTCGGCTCGGTGCTGTGCAGCCAGGCCTGGAGTATGGAATCGCTCATCGCCTTCCGTGTGGTCCAGGGCCTGGGCGGTGGCATGCTGATGCCGCTCGGCATGACGATCATGACCCATGCGGCGGGCCCGCAGCGGATCGGACGGGTGATGGCGGTGCTCGGTGTGCCGATGCTGCTCGGTCCGATCGGCGGTCCGATCCTGGGCGGCTGGCTGATCGATAGCCACGGCTGGAAGTGGATCTTCCTGATCAACGTTCCGGTCGGCGTCCTCGCCCTGATCCTGGCCTTCGTCGTATTCCCCACGGACAAGCCGGAACCGTCGGAATCCTTCGATTTCCTCGGCATGCTGCTGGCCTCGCCCGGTTTGGCGCTGTTCCTGTTCGGTGTTTCGTCGATTCCGGGTGAGGGCACGGTCATCGCGGCCAAGGTGCTCATACCCGCCGCCATCGGCCTGGTGCTCATGGTGCTGTTCGTGCTGCACGCGCTGCGTATCGAACATCCGCTGATCGATTTGCATCTGTTCCGCAACCGGTCGCTGACCTTCGCGGTGCTCACCATGGTGCTGTTCGCGACCGCGTTCTTCGGCGCCGGTCTGCTGCTGCCGACCTACCTGCAGCAGGTGCGCGGTGAGACGGCCATGGCGGCCGGTCTGCTGATGGCGCCGCAGGGCCTCGGCGCGATGTTGACCATGCCGATCGCGGGCCGACTCGTCGACAAGATCGGTCCCGGCAAGATCGTGATGACCGGCCTCTCGCTGATCTCGCTCGGCGCGGTGTTCTTCGTGCAACTGAAGGCGGATACGTCGTATCCGTTCATGCTCGGCGCATTGTTCGTCATGGGACTCGGCATGGGCTGCACCATGATGCCGATCATGACCGCGGCGATCCAGACGCTGACCCACCAGCAGGTGGCCCGCGGTTCGACGCTGATGAACATCATCAACCAGTCGGCCGGATCGATCGGCACCGCGACGATGTCGGTGGTGCTGAGCAGCCTGCTGAACCGGCAAACATTCGCCAAACCCGCGATCGCGTCGAATTACGATCCATCGATCGCGGCCCACCTGCCGCCGGGTGCGGTCGATACGGGATTGAGCCAGGCCGCGTCGGCATTCAGCCACACCTACATCGTGGCGCTGGTAATCATCGTGCTGACGCTGATTCCCGCGTCGTTCCTACCGCGCACCAAGCCGAAGGCGGATGCGGCAGCGGAGGCAGCGGCACTGGTTCATTAGCCGTGGGCTCCGAGTTCGCCTGGGCGTCAGGCGAACTCGGAGCTACTGCTGGGCCGCGCGCAGAAACTCCAGCACGAGGGGGCTTGCGGTGTCGCGGAATTCGTCGAAATAGGCGTGCCGCGCGCCCGGGATCAATGCGAGCCGAGCGCCCGGGATGCGCTCCACCAACAGCGGCGCGTTCGCCGCGGGATTGAACCGGTCGTCGGTCCCGTGCACGACCAGTGTGGGAACCGCGATATCCGGCAGCACATCCCATGCGTCGTGCCTATTGCTCGCGTAGAGATGCCTGCGTTTGGCGTAGGCGGGCATCTCCGGATCGCCGAGGGTATTGAACGGGCCGGATGCGCTCGCCAGATACCTGGGCGTGTACATCAGTTCCAGCAGCGCCTGCCGTACCGCCGCCGAATCGACCCCGGCCAGCGACTTTCGGACCTCGGCGCCACGTTCCACCGCGTGCCGACCACCCGGCGAAGTGCAGCCGAGCACCAGCGTATGGACCCGATCCGGAAATCGCGCGGCCAGCCACTGCGCGACCCGCCCGCCCATCGACGTTCCGTATACCGCAACCCTGTCCATGCCGAGATCGTCGAGCACCGCGATGGCATCCTCGGCGAATCCCATGGTGCTGTACCGGATATCCGGCTTATCGCTGTCACCGGTGCCGCGATAGTCCAGCGAGACGGTGCGATACGCGGTCTCGAAATCCGTGCGGATCCCGTCCCACCAGTGGTGGTTGTTCGACTGTCCGCCGAGCAAGAGCAGCGGCGAGCCGACACCGGCGGTCTGATACGCGATCCGCGCGCCATCCGCGGCCTTGGCATGCGGCACGGTCCGGACTCCCTTCAGCCGTAGAGTGCGACGAACCGCTCCAGCGAGCGCTCGATATCACCCTTGAGCGCACGGGCGACGCCGGAACCGATCGGCCCGAACAGCGGCGCGCCGCCCAGGTCGATATCGACGGTGACTTGCGAGCCCGCGCCCTTCGGGTCGACGAGCAGTTCGAGCTTGAACTTGGTGCCGCCCTTGCCCGCGCCGCTCAATGCCAGTCGCCGCGGCGGTTCGGCGGCCTTGACGGTCCAGGTCACCCGATTGCGCAACCCCTTGACCGAGGCGACGCCGATGAGCTCGGTGCCTACGGTGAGTTCGGCGGGCACCTCGTTGCGCCACGCCTCGTGCATGGTGAGCCACTTGTCGAGCTCGTTCAAATTGGAGGTATGCGACCAGGCCTCCTGCGGGGCGATCGGCACATCGACGGACACCTTCAGCTTTGCCATGCGCGCATGGTATCCGGTACCCGCGGTTCGCCATACGCGGGCACACGCGATATCGGCGATAGCGTTCGGCTACCACGGCGTCGGTGCGGCGCGCCGCGTGGACGAAATTCGTGCAGGCCAAGTGATCCGCACGGGCGGCGTGTGAAATGCCCGGGGGCGCTGGCAGTTCGAGGAATCGAAATGTGGTTTTCGGATCGAGAGAGACTTCGCTGCGATGCTGCTACTGTGGGCGGGTCGTCGGGTGCTGGGCAGTCGGCTCGGCTCGATCCGTTCGGTCGGTGATTCCCCGGAATCACTTGCCCTGTGGGCACTCTGGGGCGGTACTGGTGCGCGTGCGGTCGTGGCCGCAAAGTGCTCCGGTACGCCGACGTGGCCGCATTCGACGAGTGTTATTCCTGGTCGGCGTCGCGAGAAAGGCGAAACAAACCGCTGTGACACCGGCTGTCGCAACGACGAGAGAGCTGATGAATCAAGATATCGCCGTGGTGCTTTCATGGATCCTC
Organism: Nocardia sp. CA-119907; assembly: GCF_050955995.1. NCBI lineage: Bacteria > Bacillati > Actinomycetota > Actinomycetes > Mycobacteriales > Nocardiaceae > Nocardia > Nocardia sp. CA-119907. Next base: position 6,453,225 of record NZ_CP192091.1, on the reverse strand, counting down.
GCCCCCGCTCTCATTATTGCCGTGGCGGCGGCGGTGTATATAGCGCAATACGCGAAACAACAACGGACCAGAGCCGAGACTCTCAGTAGAGAGAGCCGCGCGCACGAGGAGATCCTCGAGCACTTCGCCGGTAAGACTCTTCCGGCGATGTCCGAGGCGGTGCGCCGGTTCGAGGCGCCGGTGTCGGCGATCGAGGTGCCGACCGGGCTGGAGAATTCCCGCTTCGCCCAGTGCCTGCAGTGGATCTCCGAGCGCTTCGCCGATGATCTACGGGTCGTGCAGTCCGAGACGCACGAGCAGGTCGTCCGCGAGGCCGATGACAAGGCCCAGCAGGTGGTCCAGACGACCCAGGAAGCCACCCGTGCCGAGGTGGAGTCCGCCTCGCGGGCGGCGACCAGTGCGGCGGTGCGCTCCTTCGGTACCTCCGTGGTCAGCCTCGGCGCCGATGTCAGTCAGGTGGTGAGCGCCGCGCTGCGCGAGCACCGCGATGACGAGGTCTACGCCACCCTCACCCGCATCGACCACACCGTGCAGCAGATGCTGCGGCAGGCCCAGTCGTATGTGATCGTCTGTGGTGGTCTGCCGGGTCGGCGCTGGCCCGCGCAGTCGCTCACCGATGTCGTCGGTGGTGCGATCGGCCGTGTTCGCGACTACCTGCGGGTGCGCCCTGCCCAACTCGACCGCATCGTGATCAGCCGTGCGGTGGAGCCGCTGGTGCACACCTTGGCGACCCTGCTCGACAACGCGCTGCGCTACTCCCCGCCAACGTCTTTCGTCGATGTGAGCTTCCAGGAGGGCCACCACGGCGTCACCGTCATCATCGACGACGCCGGTGTGCGGATGAACGCCGAGCAGATGGAAGAGGCCAGGCAGGTGCTCGCCAACGAGCGCCCGATCGACATCCACCAGCTCGGTCCGTCACCGCGCGTCGGCTTCCCCGGCATCGCGGCACTGGCGCGGCGCTACGGGTTCACCGTCTACATCGATGGCCCGAACATCTACGGCGGCATGCGGGCGATGGTCTACATCCCCGAGGCGTTGCTCGTCACCGCGCCCAGGACCGTCGCCGAACCGGCCGCGCCCGCTGTCGCGCCCGCGCCGGCCCCGGTGGCGAGCGCCGACGAGAAGCCCTTCGAACTGTCCCCGGTTCCGGTCTTGGCCGGGGTGAGCGAACAACCCGCCGAGAACGAGGAATTCGCTGTGCACGAGATCACGAGTGGTGGCCTACCCAAACGTCGCCGGAGAGCGGTGGCACCGGTACCGGCCGCCAATGCGGGCACCGAATCCGACGCGGGACAGGCTCGCCCGGAGATCGCCTCCGCATGGCAGATGGGTTCCAAGAGCGGCCGTGAGGCTGCTGCCTCCGATAACAGCGAAGGGATGTCATCCTGATGAGCACACCGGTGACCGACAGCAGCAATAGGCTGGGTTGGCTACTCGAGGATCTCAGCAATGTGCCCGGTGTTCGGTTCGCGGTGCTGCTGTCCGACGACGGACTGCGGATCGCGCACTCCGACGGTGTTACCAAGGACGACGCCGAGCGTTTCGCCGCGGCCGCTTCGGGTCTGCGTTCGCTGGGTAAGGCGCTCGGCGAGTTCTGCGGCGGTGTCGATAACGGCGTGCGGCAGAACATGACCGAGTACGACCAAGGCATGATCCTCATTACCGCCGCGGGGGACGGTGCGCTGCTCGGTGTTTCGACGACGCCGGAAACCGATATCGGCTTGGTCGCGCACCGTATGAACGAACTCGCCGGGCGGGTCGGGCACGAGTTAGGCGCCCAGCCGCGTGGGAGAGTTGAGGGTGGCTTGTCCTCATGACCAGGTCCCGGCGAGACCCCGACCTGGTCCGGGCCTATGTGCGCACCGGGGGACGAATCCGTCCCAGTCGTGAGCTGGACCTGGTCACCCTCGTCGTCGCCGCCAAGGACCCGGCACCTGGCGCGACACCCGACGCGCGCCAAGTGCTGAACCTCTGCAGCCGTCGCAGCGCGCTGTCCATTGCGGAAATCGCCGCATATCTAGACCTGCCGCCGTCCGTGGTGAAGATCGTCGTTGCCGATCTGCTGGACAGCGAACATCTGGCCACTCCTACCCCGGCCGAAACCATGCCGGAGATCACCCTGCTCGAGGAGGTACTCAATGGGCTCCGTGCTCTCCCGGCCTGAGCGCAATGTCGACTACGTGCCGGAGACCGTGACGCGGTCGGTAAAGCTCCTGGTAGCAGGCAATTTCGGCGTTGGCAAAACGACGTTCGTGAACAGCGTCTCCGAGATCCGGCCGCTGCGCACCGAGGAGACGATCACCGAGGCAAGTGTCGGCGTCGACGATATGGCCGGACTGCCCGGCAAAACCGAGACCACCGTGGCCATGGACTTCGGGCGCATCACGCTGAATCCGACACTCGCGCTGTACCTGTTCGGTACGCCGGGGCAGCGGCGCTTCGTCCCGCTCTGGGAGGAGTTGGCCCGCGGTGCGCTCGGCGCGCTTGTCCTGGTGGACACCCGGCGCATCGAGAAGGCCGATGAGGTGCTCTCGGTCCTGGAGGAGCGCGGTGTGGCGTATTCGGTGGCGGTCAACCAGTTCGAGGGCGCCAAGCGGTATCCGCTCGAGGAGATCCGCGATGCGCTGGATCTCGCACCGGATACCCCGCTGACCTCACTCGACGCTCGGGAGCGCAGTACCTGCCTGCGCTCGCTGATCACTCTTGTCGAATTCCTATTCCATCGGCAGGAATCCCGGAGATAGTCATCGCATTGCAGCCTGATCGAACCCACCCCCGCCCGGTCGCCCTCGGGTCGCCGATCGATTCCGATGGCCCGCGGGTGGCGCTCTATTCCGAGGAGTTCGCCGCCGATCCGCACCGGGCATACCGCGAAATGCGCCGCCAGTACGGATCATTGGTGCCGGTGGACCTATCGCCCGGTGTGCCGGCCACTTTGGTGATCGGTTATCACACCGCCGTGCGAATACTCAATGATCCAGACCACTTTCCGGCCGATCCGCGCACCTGGCAGCAGCATATTCCCGGCGAATGTCCGGTCCTGCCGATGCTGGAGTGGCGCCCGAATGCGCTGCGCAGTGCGGGATTGGAGCATTTGCGATATCGGCAGGCGAATGTCGCGAGCCTCGGCGAGGTCGATCTGCACGCCATGCACGCCATCGTCGAAGAGGCCGCCGTCCCGCTGATCAATGCCTTCTGCGGCGACGGTGCTGCGGATCTGATCAGCCAGTACGCATTTCCGCTCACCTTCCAGGTGCTCAATGTGATGCTCGGCTGCCCGGCGGAGATCGGCCAGCAGGTCGCCAGCGGGATGGCGGCGATCTTCGAGGGGGTGAATGCCGATAAGGGCAATGCGATGCTCACCGACGCGCTGTTCGATCTCGTCACCCTCAAACGCACGACCCCGGGCGACGATGTCACCTCGCGTCTGCTCGCACATTCCGCCGAGCTCACGGATGTGGAGATGATCCACCAGCTCGTCACCCTCTACGGCGCGGGCATCGAACCACAGCAGAATCTGATCACCAATACGCTGCTGCTGATGATGACCGACGACCGGTTCGCGGGCAACGTGCACGGCGGCAGCATGTCGACCCGCGACGCACTCGACGAAGTGTTGTTCACCGACCCGCCGATGGCGAACTACTGCGTCTCCTACCCCAGACAGCCGATCCTGATCGACGATGTCTGGCTACCCGCGCAGCAACCGGTCGTCATCAGCATGTCCGGGTGCAATAATGACCCAGCCATCGGGGTGAGCGAATTCGGGCCCAACCGTTCGCATCTGGCTTGGAGCGTGGGACCGCACGCCTGCCCGGCGCGGTCGGTCGCCTATCTGGTCGTCCAGGACGCCATCGACCAACTGCTCGACGCACTTCCCGAAATGCGTTTGGCGACAACGCCCGAAGAACTCACCTGGCGGCCGGGGCCTTTCCATCGGGCCCTGGTATCCCTACCTGTCACTTTCCCCAAATCCCCTCCGCTAGCCATGCTTTAAGGAGATTTCTGTGGATCAACACCCTATTACCCTGGATCCGGCGGGAACCGATATCCAGGGCGAATCGGCGCGCCTGCGCGAGCGCGGGCCGGTGGCGCTGGTGGAACTGCCCGGCGGTGTGCGGGCCCGGTCGATAACGGATGCGGGGCTGCTGAAGAAGTTGCTGGTCGATCCGCGGGTGTCGAAGGACGCGAGCCAACATTGGCCGGCATTCATCAATGGCGAGATTCCGCAGGACTGGCCGCTTTTCCTGTGGGTCGCGGTCAACAATATGTTCACCGCGTACGGTGCGGACCACAAGCGGCTGCGCAAGCTGGTCGCGCCCGCGTTCACCCACCGACGCACCGAGGCGATGCGCGGGCAGATCGAGCGGATCACCGAGGAACTGCTCGCCGGACTCGCGACGATACCCGCGGGCGAATCGGTCGATCTGCGTGAGGCTTTCGCATATCCGCTGCCGATTCAGGTCATCTCGGAATTGATGGGCGTGCCCGAAGAACTCAATCCGGGCCTGCGCACATGCGTCGACGGTATTTTCGACACCTCGCTCGGTCCGGAGCAGTCGCAGGCCAACTACATGGAGATGTATCGCATTCTCGGTGAATTGGTGGCGTATCGGCGCGACAATCCCGGCGACGATATGACCAGTCTGCTGATCTCGCATCGCGACGAGGACGACGGATCACAGCTCACCGAGCAGGAGTTGATCGATACGTTGCTGCTCGTCATCAGTGCCGGGCATGAGACCACGGTCAACCTGCTCGACCAGGCGATCTTCGCGCTGCTGACCAATCCGGAGCAGCGTGCCGCCGTGGTCGAGGAGCGGGCGACCTGGGCCGATGTGGTCGAGGAGGCATTGCGGGTGGAGGCGCCGGTAGCGCATCTTCCGCTGCGGTTCGCGGTCGATGACCTCGAGGTCGACGGAGTGCATATCGCCAAGGGGGAGCCGATTCTCGCCTCGTACGCGGCCGCCAACCGTGATCCGAAGGTTCACGGTGACACCGCCGATCTGTTCGATGTGGCCCGAGACAATAAGGAGCACTTGGCTTTCGGGTACGGTGCGCACCATTGTCTCGGTGCGCCGCTGGCTCGGCTCGAGGCGCTGGTGTCGTTGCCCGCGATCTTTTCACGGTTTCCGAATATGCGGCTGGCGGCGGATCGGTCCGAGTTGGGCAGCGTGGTCAGCTTCATCTCCAATGGGCACGCCAGGCTGCCGGTGACGTTGACGTAGTCACCGGTACGAGTCACCGCAAGGCGTCGAGGCGGCCCTGCTTTCGGGCCTGGGCCAGTCCTCGGCGGGCCATGAAGCCATTGGCCAGCAACAGCAGTGTCTTGTTCGGTGGTGCGATGAATCCGGATCGAGTGTGCGGGGCGTAGGTCGCGTCGGTGCTGTCGACTTCGATCCAGCCGGTGTGCTGGCGGCATTCGAGCCCGACGAGTTGTGGGCGATAGGTATGCGCGAGCAGACCCGCGCGGCGACCGCCCTGGGCGACTCCGGTGGGGACCGTGAGGCTTATGCCCGCCGAACTCGAAGCGCCGACCTGCACCGGGAGCACGGCCGGATAGCCGTCGGACTGGCGATAGGCGAGCAGACAATGCGGCAGTTTCGCGGCGCTCGCCGCGGCCTTGGCGCTGTCCACCCGTGGGCCGGTGCCTTTCGCGGGCGGCTGCTGGGCATCTGCGGCATCGGGTAGCGGTTCGCCGTATACCTCCGGTTCGCCGGTCGCGTCCGGGTTCGGCCATGCGATGATCCGGGTGACCGTGACCGTCACCAGTACGCGGTCGGTGTAATACGCACTGAGCCAGCGATCCCAGAATCGTCCGCGTCGCGGTGCGCCCAGATACGGCGTGGCCTGCTCACCGATCCGGTCCAGGGCGGCCTGATCGGGCTCGGCGTCGAAGGTCGCCAGACCCTGCACCACGACGAAGCGTTGGTTGGCCGGATCGCCCAACCCGTGTTCACGCGCGTGATACGCCAACGCCACCTTCGGTTCCCGTTTCATCCGATCCAGCTTGCGGCCGAATCCGAGTGAGGTCGTGAACCCGACCGTCCCCGACTCCCGATCCCGCAACCCGATCGGTGACACCGCGGTCACCACCGCCCCACCCGCCGGAGTGATGTAGGCCAATCCAGCGGTGAGGTCACCACGCAGGACATCGTCGATATCATCCGGCCACGTAACTGCCATGGCGGCAGATTAGTCGCCCGATCCGTGGCTCATGGGGCTTATGCGCAACTGGCCCGGCTTCAGTTGCTCTGCACGGCGATTCGGATGCCGAGGGCGACCATGAACGTGCCCATGGTGGCGTCGATCGCGCGGCGGACGGAGCGGCGACCCAGCACGTGGCGCAGTGCGCCGACTCCGACTGCGAGCAGCGAGAACCAGGCCAGGCAGACGGTTGCCGTCACAATGCCCAACTCGAGGGTGTCCAGTGTGCTGGGCTCGGCGGGCAGGAACTGCGGCAGCAAGGCGATGAAGAAGACCGCCACCTTGGGGTTCAGCAGATTGCACAGCAGTCCCTGGCGGAATGCGTGAACCGTGCCATGCGATTTCAACTCCGGCATCTCGACCGGATAGTCCCCCCGCCGCGCGGCCAACAGCGCCCGCAACCCGAGCACCGCCAGATACCCAGCACCGACGAGCTCGAGCACGGTAAATATCACCGCCGATGCGGCCAACACCCCCGCGACTCCCACTGCCGTCACCATCGACCACACGAACACCCCCAACGCGATCCCCACCGCACTGGCAACCCCCACCCGCCGCCCCGAAACCGCCGCATTGCGCGTCACGATCACAAAATCCGGCCCCGGCGACATCGCCCCCACCAGCATCACCCCACCGAGCGCCAGCACCTGCGCAGTCGACATCATCCCGCCAGTCTAGGAACCCGGCGCCGGATGCGTAGCCCGTCCGACTGTGCCGGTCGGCTGAGCAGACCGGGGCGCCGCCCGATCGACTGATCGTTTGCGCTCCATGAGGTCGGACGGACCGTCGTGCCAGGGTCTACTGGACCCGGCGTGTCTCGCCTGAGCCGGCGTGGCTCGACCTACCCCAACATCTCGAGGTCTTGTCTCGAAATTATTCTCATAATTAGTTGTGCTTACCGAGGTGGCGGTAGAGGGTGGCGCGGGATATGGCGAATTCGGCGGCGATTTCGTCGATGGGGCGGCCGGAATCGCGCATGTGGCGGGCGGATTCGACCATTTCGGTGGTCATTGCGCCTGGGCGGCCGCGGCGGATCGGGTGGGCGGGGGAGTCCGGGATCGGTGGAGGTCGGTGGGCGGGGGCGTGATGGGTGGCCGGGGCGCCGAGTAGGCGCCGGGCGCCATCGAGGACGGCCGCGCGGAGCTCGCCGGTCGGGCGGTCGGCAAAGATGACCACGGGGTCGCTGAGTGCCGCGTAGACCTGCGCGGCACGGACTCTGGTGGTGAAATCGGCTTCGGGTCCGGCGATCAGGTCCTGCGCGGACAGTGCGATGGTCCGCAATCGCGCGAAGGTCGCCTCATCATTGGATAGCGCCTGGTCCTGCATCTGCATTCGCAACAGCCGGCCGTGTGCGAGCCATACGTCGAGCAGTCCTTCCACCACCGCCCAGCATCGCGTCCGCGCATCGCGCTGGTGGCCCGCCGCTTCGAGCACTGCCTCGCTGTCGACCAGCAGGGGCTCCACGAGTGCGGCGACGATATCGCTCTTACTCGGGAAGTGATACAGCACTGCGGTTTTCGTCAGCCCGACGCGCTCGGCGATTTCGCGCACGGAGACCGCGTGGTATCCGCGCGCGGCGAACAGGTCCAGCGCGGACACCAGGATGCGGACACGCGAATCGTCGGCCATGGCGACCGATCCTACCCCCTTGACTGACCAGCGGTCAGCGCCGTATGGTCACTGACCAACGGTCAGTTGATTTCGAGACAGGGAGTGGACAGTGCGGAACGAGCGGATTTTGATCTCGGGTGCGAGCATCGCCGGGCAGTCACTGGCGTATTGGCTTGCGCGACACGGCTTCCGGCCGACAGTCGTCGAACGGGCAGCCAGCCTGCGGGTTGGCGGCCAAGGGGTGGATGTGCGCGATCAGGCGATCGAGGTCGCCGAGCGCATGGGCATCATGTCGCAGATCCGGTCGGCCGCCGCCGACGTCACCGGCATGCAGTTCGTGAACGTCACCGGCGATGCGATCGCCCGCGTGGATATGCAGAAGATCAAGGACAAGTACGACAGCGCCGAGGTGGAGATCATGCGCGGCGATCTCGTCCGGATCCTGCACGACAGCAATACCGGCGTGGAATACCTTTTCGGTGATTCGATCCAGGCGCTCGACCAGGACGACGACGGTGTCACCGTCACCTTCGAGCACGGCACGCGACGGCGGTTCGACCTGGTCATCGGTGCGGACGGCCTGCATTCGACCGTCCGGCGGCTGGCCTTCGGCCCCGAGCGGGATTTCGTCCGCCATCTGGACCACTACTTCGCCTTCGGCAATGCCGATGCGACCCTCGGACCCGACCGCTGGGTCACCGTGTACAACACACCGGGTGCGATGGCCGGAATCTACCGTTCCGGAAATCACGCACAGGCCAAGGCCTACTTCATGTTTCGCAGCCCACTGCTCGACCTCGATCCGCGTGATGCGGCGGCCGCCCGCGCGGTACTGGCCGACCGGTTCGGCAACGAATCCGCGTGGAACGTGCCAGCACTGCTCGATGGTGCACTGGCCGATCCCGAGTTGTATTTCGACTCGCTCGGCCAGGTCCATATGACGTCCTGGTCGACCGGACGTATCGCCCTGGTCGGTGACGCCGCCTATTGCGCTTCACCCGCCTCCGGAGCCGGTGCCGAACTGGCCCTCGTCGGTGCGTACCGGCTCGCCGGTGCCCTCGCCGCCGTGAACGGCGATCACCCTCGAGGCTTTCACGACTACGAGCAGAGCCATCGGGCACTGGTCGACCGCAAACAGCAAATCGGACCGAATCTTCGGCTCATGGTGCCCAAGACCCGCCCGGGTATGGCGATTCGCAACGCCCTCACTCGGCTGTCCGTACTGGAATCCATGGCGGGTATGGAACGCATCATGGCACCGAAGACGAGCGACCCGCTGCCGGATTACCCACGGACACAGCCTCTTTCACCCAGCACGACAGGCTGCTCGCGATAGAACCGGCGTAGGGTGCCCGAGTATGGGGTTCTCAGTCGAGCGATTCGACCACATTGTTATCAACTGTGCCGATGTCGAGGCGACCGCGGCGTGGTACGCGCAGGTCCTCGGCATGCGGGTGGCGAAGTTCGGTCCGACCGGCCGGACCGCGCTGTCCTTCGGCAATCAGAAGATCAACCTGCGACCGGTCGGCGCCCTCGCGCACGACCCGAATTGGGTGACGGCTCGCACCGAAGCGGCGGGGTCGCAGGATCTGTGCTTCATCACCCAGGCCTCGCCGCAGCAGGTGCGAGATCATTTGCTGGACTGCGGAGTTGAGATCACCAGCGGTCCGGTCACCAAATCCGGTGCGCTCGGTGAGATGATCTCGCACTACTGCCGCGACCTGGATGGCAACCTGGTCGAGATCGCGGTCTACCCGGCGGACGACTGAGGCCGCGACTCAGCGGCGCAGAAATTCCAGGGTGGCGCGTTCGAATGCCGCCTTGGCCTCGATCATGACCCAGTGTCCGCTGTTCGGAAAGACGTGCAGTTCCGCATTGGGGATCAGCCGCATCGGCACGAGCGCCATATCCGGCGGGCTCACGCGGTCGTCGAGACCCCAGGTCAGCAGCGTCGGGCACTGCACCTTGTGCAGCATCGACCAATACGGCGGAGTGTTCGAGTTCGCCAGGAACTTCTGCTGCATGGCCCAGGCCGCCGAGCCGTACATCATCGCGGCAGTCTTCTGGGTATCCGGATGCTGCGCGGCCTCCCAGCGTTCCTCGATGATCTCATCGGTGATCACCGCGGGGTCGTAGACCATGCTCCGCAACCAGCGCAGCAGCTTGTCCCGGTCGGGTTTGTCGGCGAATTCCTGCAGCAGCCGAATCCCCTCACTCGGGCTCGAGCTGAAGATATTCGGGCCGATACCGCCGATGGTGACCAGCTTGCTGACCCGCTGCGGATGCTGGATCGCCAGGTTGGCCGCGACCACGCCACCCATCGAGTTGCCGACCATGGCCGCCGATTCGATGCCGAGTCCCTCCATGAACCGCAGCACCGCCGCGCCCGCGGTGAGCACGGGATGCCCGTCCACCGCATCGCTCACGCCGAATCCCGGAAATTCGAGAATGTAGCAGTGGAAGTGCTCGGCGAAGACCGCGAGGTTGCCACGATAATTGCGCCACCCGTTCACACCGATCCCGGACCCGTGCAACAGCAAGAGCGGCGGTCCATCGCCCGCCTCGTGGTAGCGCAGCACCCCCTGATCGGTGCTGAGTTCCCGCTTCGTGCCTTCGTATGTCACGTCCATGAGATCACGTTAGAACACGTTCTAGATTGTGCAAAGCATGGGAACGGGCGGACGAGCGTAAAGCCGGGGCGGAGGCACCGCAATAGAAACCAACCGCCTGGTACATAATCGCGAAACGCTGGGCGATTCGCGCATATCGTCGGCCGCTATGGGGTAACGATCAGTGCAACCCGCTGGCAACTCGCACCCCGGCACCGCACCATGAGGACCGAATCATGAGCCACCGAAAGATCACGATCGCCACGCTGTTCGGCGCCGCCGCCGTCACACTGACGGGCGTCGCGCCGAACGCGAGTGCCGCCGTGACCCGGATGGGCGTCATGCCGGATTCGAACTACGGCATGGCGACCAACTACGGCACCGACTGTGCGGCCACCGCCGAGGCCTATGTCGATAATGCGGCCGAGCCGGTTTCGTTCTACGACAACGGCGCACTGCTCGGTGTGGTCCGCCCGCTCGGCGGCATCGCCCTGTTCACCTGGTATCCCAAGAGCACCGGCCCGCATACGCTGAGCGCCCTCCAGGCCCCGGACGTCACGCCCATCGCGACGGTGGACGTCCGAGTCGGCACCGGCGTGCACGTCGGCTTCGCCTGCCTGGTCTTCGGCAGCTGAACTCAGCGGGTCCCTTCGGCTCCGCGCCGGGCCACCGAATCGATGGCGACCGATACGGCCAGCACGGTGCCGGTGACCATGAAACGCACCGACGAGTCGACGTTCAGCAGCAGCATGCCGTTCGTAATCGATTGGATGACAAGGATTCCCAGTAGCGCCGCATAGGCGCGCCCGCGTCCGCCGAAGAGGCTGGTGCCGCCGATGACCGCCGCCGCGATGGCATTGAGCAGAATATCGCTGCCGCCCGAACTCTGGTTGACGGCCACCAGGCGAGACGCCGCGAGTATGCCGCCGACCGTCGCGAGCGCGGAACAGCCGATGAATGCGGCAATGCGCACCCACGTCACATTGATTCCGGCGCGCCGCGCGGCCTCGGCATTGCCGCCGACGGCGTAAATACGCCGACCGAAGACGGTGCGCCGCAGCACCAGATCGACGGCCAGTACCAGTCCGCCGAAGATCACCAGGGTCAGCGGCACACCGCGATCGGAATTCAGCACCACCACGGTGGCGGCCAGCAGCAGTGCCAGCGCACCAGACCGCGCCGCGATCCAACCCGGAGCCGATACCGCCAGCTCGGCGCGGGCCCGTTGCCGCCGAGTGAGCCCACTCGCGACCAGGTGCCCGCCCGCGAGCAGTGCCACGAGCAGCCATGCCAGCCACGGCGGCAGCCAGGTATCACTGATCGTCGCGATCCCGCGATCGAACGGCAGATTGACGGTCCCTTGCTTGCCGAGCAGATACAGCATCAGTCCCTGCCAGCCGATCAATCCGGCCAGCGTCACCACGAACGACGGCATGCTCAGCTGGGTCCGCATCACCCCGTGCAGCAGCCCGATCGCCGCCCCGACCGCGAGTGCCGCGAGCGCCGCGACCACCGGATTCCAGCCATGGTGCACATATAGTTGCGTCATCACCACGGCCGTCAGCCCGCTGACCGATCCGGCGGACAGGTCGATCTCGCCGAGCAGCAGCACCAGTACGATGCCGAGTGCGATGGTGCCGGTCGCGGCCATCTGCAAGGCGAGGTTGGTGAGATTCTCCGCGGACAGGAAGTGCGCGTTGAGCCGGTTGAACACCACCGCGATGATGACGAGTCCGACCGCGACCGGGAAGGAGCCGACATCACCGCGGCGCAGTCGGTCCGCCGCCGCATCGGCCCATCCGCGCAGCGGATTTCCTTGCAGTGCAGGTTGTTTCATGGCGAGCTCACTCATCGAACGGCCCCTGTGATCGCGGCGACGATGGCCTCTTGACTGGCCTGCGCGGTCTCGAACTCGCCGGAATTGCGGCCCAGACGCAAGACGACGACGCGATCGCTGACGGTCCGAACATCGACCAGATTGTGCGATATCAGCAGCACCGCGAGGCCGTGCTCGCGCAGGCGGCCGATCAGCGCGAGCACCTGCGCGGTCTGTTCGACGCCGAGCGCCGCGGTCGGTTCGTCGAGGATCACCATCTTGGGCTGCCCGAGCAGCGCTCTGGCGATCGCGACCGACTGCCGCTGCCCACCCGAGAGCGCGGACACCGGGGCCCGCACATCCTTGATCTTCACATCCAGCGACCGCAGCAGATCCCGCGCGCCGCGCTCCATCGCGATTTCGGAGAGCACACTCAAAGTTCTTGTCTCCGTGCCGAGATGGAGATTGGCGACCACATCGAGGTTGTCGCACAGTGCGAGATCCTGGAATACCGTGGTGATCCCGAGCGCCTGCGCATCCTGGGGCCGGGTGATCCGAACCGGGGCCCCGGCGAAGGTGATCTCCCCCTCATCGGCGACGATTGCCCCGGAGATCACCTTCACCAGCGTCGATTTGCCCGCGCCGTTATCGCCGACGAGCGCGACCACTTCACCGGCCCGCACCTCGAGATCGGCACCGGCCAATGCCTGTACCGCACCATAGCGCTTGACGATGCCGCGTGCGGCCAGAACCGTTGTTGCCGTACTCATTTGAGTCCCGCGGCCTGGCATGCCGCCGCGACGTCGGGCGTGCAGATCTCGGCGACGGAGTAGAGGCCGTCCTTGACGATGGTGTCCTTCAGGTTGTCCTTGCTCACCGCGATCGCGTCCAGCAGGAACGATGGGACCTTCGCCGAGCCGTTATCGGTTGTCGCTGGGGCCGGGGGCTTTTCGCCCTTGCCCAACGCGACCGCGAGTTCGGCCGCCTGTTCGGCTTGGGCACGGTAGTTGAGATAGATGGTCATCGTCTGCTCGCCGGTCAGGATCCGCTGTACCGCGGTGAGTTCGCCGTCCTGACCGGTCAGCGGCGGCAGCGTCGCATAGCCCGCCCGCTTCAGGGCCGCGATCACACCGCTGGCCATACCGTCATTGGCCGAGTAGACACCGACGATGGCATCCTTGCCGAGTGCGGTGATCGCCTGTTCCATCTCCTGCTGCGCCTTGTCCGGCGACCAGTCGGGAGTGTCGAATTCCCTGGCGACCTTCACCTTTCCATCCAGTGCCTGGTGTGCGCCCTGTTTGTAGTCGCCCGCACTCGGATCGGTCGGCGCACCGTTGATCATCACCACCTGCCCCTTGTCGGCGGTGCCGCGCTTGGTCAGCTCGGCCAGCAGAGCCTCACCCTGCACCCGGCCGACTTTCACATTGTCGAAGGAGACGTAGTACTCGTAGCCGATGCCGGAGATCAGCCGGTCGTAGGCGATCACCGGGATCTTCTTCTGCTTGGCCTGATTGACCTGTGGCGCAACGGCATCGGCGTTCACCGCGTCGAGCACGATGACATCGGCGCCCTGGGTGAGCGCGGATTCGAACTGGCCCTGCTGCTTGGCCGCATCCTGATCGGCATTGAAGTAGAGCACCCGGCAACTCGCGCACAGCTGTTCGGTCTTCGCTTCGAACAGCGGCCGGTCGAAGGCCTCGTAGCGGGTGGTCTTGGATTCCGGGAGCAGGAGCGCGATCGTCGGGTTGTCGCCGCCCGACTTCGCATCGACGGTGCCGGAGCTACAGCCCGCCGCCAGGACGAATGCGGCTGCCGCCGCGGTGATGAGCAGAATTCGACGCATGAGAATCACCGTGCCGAGAGGGAATTGAAAGGTGCGCCCGGTTGAGCGTTGATAAGAAAGGTAGTTTACTAATCACGGGGTGTCCAGTGGTTACACGGAGGAGGATCAGTGAGTAGGGTCGGCAATCCCCAATTGCTGCGCACAATGAACGAGCGGCTGCTGCTCGACCACCTCCGGCTGCACGGACCGTCCTCGCGCGGCGAGCTGGCCAAGGCGAGCGGACTGTCCAAACCCACGGTCTCGGCGGCGCTTTCGGGCCTGGAGGAGGCCGGATTGGTGCGGCTCGTCGGCTCGCTGAGCGGTCGGCCGGGTCCGACGACGGCAATCTACGACGTGAATGTGCGAGCCGGTGTGGTGGCCGGGGTCGATATCGGCCGCCACTGGGTCCGGCTCGCGATCGCCGATCTGCGCGGTGAATTCATCGCCCGCCGCGATATCCGCAATTCGGCCCGCTCGGCCGTCGACTTGGTGCGCCGGGTCCGCACGCTGGCGCACAAGGTCGCCGATGACGCCGGAATGGATTGGGCGGCAGTGGATTACGCGGTGATCGGCAGTCCGGGTGTGCTCAACGCCGACACCGGTCGGCTCGACTACGTCCCGAATCTGCCCGGTTGGGGCCGGTCCGGACTCGTCGGACAGTTGCGCGATGCGCTCGAAGTCGAATCGGCGATCGAGAACGACATCAATCTCGCGGCCGTCGGGGAGCTCACCTACGGCGCGGGTGTGGGCGTGCGCAACTTCGTGCTGGTCTCGATCGGCACCGGCGTCGGCATGGGCATCGTGATCAATGGCGAGCTCTACGTCGGCAGCACCGGCGCCGCCGGCGAGGTCTCGTTCCTACCCGCCACCGAGGTCGACTCGGCACCCGATGACACCCGCCACCGCGGGATGACCGAAACGGTGGCCGCCGCGGGCGGCGTCACCCGTACCGCGCGGCAGGCCGGGCTGAGTCCGGCCTCGGCGAAGGACATCTTCGCGGCGGCCGCGGCGGGTGAGGTACGGGCGCGCTCGGTGGTCGAGGCCGAGGGGCGCCGGATCGGTGCGCTCATCACCGCGGTCGCGGCGATTCTGGACCCGGAACTCGTCGTGCTCGGCGGCGGTATCGGCCACAATGTCGACCTGCTCGGCGACTCGATCGCCCGGCGCATGGCCGAACTCGGGCCGCTGCGTCCGCGCATTGTCGCCAGCACGCTCGGCGATGACGGTGTGCTCAGCGGTGCGGTCTCGCGCGCGCTCGATATCGCGCGGGACCGGCTCTTCGATCGGCGCGCGCAGGGCGGGTGATGTGGGAGATGGCCTCGGGGGCGATCACAGCACCCCGATGGCCTTCAGTAGTAGCAGGGTCAGGCCTGTGGTACCGGCGAAGGCTACGCCGCCGTCGCGGATCACGATGCCCGCGGGC
Source organism: Nocardia sp. CA-119907 (assembly GCF_050955995.1). Lineage (NCBI taxonomy): Bacteria > Bacillati > Actinomycetota > Actinomycetes > Mycobacteriales > Nocardiaceae > Nocardia > Nocardia sp. CA-119907. Next base: position 6,437,734 of record NZ_CP192091.1, on the reverse strand, counting down.
GACCCGCTGACCTTGGACAGGATTCCGGATATCACCGCGACGATGATGCCGACGAGCACGGCGACGACAACGAACAAAACCCGAACGGTAGTGGACACTCGACGCTCCCTCGATGTGGATCGTCGCAGTGTAAATTTCGCAGTGGCTATCGTGTAGCAAAGCGGTGGGATACGGCATGGCTAGGCCGGTTTGGTGGCCGCCAATCCGTACAGCAACGGGAGAATCGGGTCGGTGGGCGGTAGTCGGAACCAGTCGTTGTCGGTTCGGATCATGCGGGACCAGCGCGGCCACGGCAACATCTCGGTTTCGGTGAGATCGGTGATCCGCAGACCGGCGCCGATCAGGGCGCTGATCACCTCGCCGAGACCGTGGCGCCATTCGTAGGCCGTGGTGTCGGTGGTCAGTGCCGGACCGTCGGTGTAGGTGTGGTCGCTGTCGCGGCGTTGTGCGCCCCGGCCCGCGAGGTAATCATCGTGCAGGACAAGCGAATCCGGATCGACGTGGGCCGGCGGGGTGGGGCCGAGTGCGTGCAGCAGCGGGTGGAATTCGACGAGATAGACCAGCCCGCCCGGGCGAAGTAGTTCGGCGAGTACGTTCGCCCACCCGGCCAGATCGGGCAGGTAGCACAGCGCGCCCTTGCCGGTGTAGACGATGTCGAATTGCCGGTGCCCCACCGCATTCGGCGCGTCGTACACATCGGCGCAGACGTACTCGACGGTGTTCGCCGCGAGTTCGCGGGCGTGCCGGATGGATGCGGGGGAGAAGTCGAGACCGACCGCGCGCGCCCCGCGTTTGGCGAATTCGACCGTTTCGGTGCCGAGATGGCACTGTAGATGCAGTACGTCGCGGTCGCGCACGTCGCCGAGGATGTCCCATTCGAAGGGGGCGAACCAATACGACGAATCGTGATCGCGATAGAACCCGCTGGACGCGTGGATCGGGGCGCGCGCGTCCCAATTACCCCGATTCACCAGCAGCGGATCCAGGCCTTCATCGATACTCACCGCGCCATCGTATTGCGATTCACAGGAATCCCTTGGGAAATTTTGGCACGCTACTTGGAGTAGCGCGGTTCACTGAATTAACGACAGGTGTGCGGATCGGCAGCATGGGGCAGGTCCAGCCCGAGGAGGACAGACCTTGCAGACAACCGCTTCGATCGCGATCGTCCGGCCCGAGAGCCCACGGCCCGGCGGCATCACCCCCGGTGGAGTGAGCAGGAGGGGGCGGCGTTCACTCAATGCCGACGCCTACGCCACCTATACCGACCCGATCGTCGGCCGCGCCGCCTTCGTCGTGGCCGACGGTATCGGTGACAACCTACTCGCGGCTCGGGCCGCACGCACGGCCGCCTCGGTCGCCGCCAGAATGGGGGCGCGCGGCGGTGCAGTGGCCGGCGTGTTCGCGGCCCAGCAGGAATTGCTGCGCCAGTTCCCGGAGCAGCAGGCCGACTGTGTGCTCGTGGTCGCGGTGCTGCCGGCCGCCGGACGACCCGACGGACCGTGCGATATCGCGTGGGTCGGCGACACTCGCGCCTACCGCTGGAACGGCCGGGTGCTGCACCAGATCACCACCGACCACACCGTCGCCGAATTCATGCGCGCGAAGGGCATCGCCCCGTCGGGGCGGATGGACCATCTCGTAACCACCTCGGCGCGTACCGTACGCCCGGCCGCCATCGGGCGCGCTTGCACCGGATCCAGCCGGGGCCGACTGCTCTTGAGCACCGACGGCGTGCACAAGCGACTCGACATGGTCGAGATCAAAACAATGCTCGCCGCCGACGGGAGCTCGGGCAGCATCGCGGAAGCGTTGGTGAACAGCGCATTACAGGCCGGGAGCACCGACAATACGACCGCACTCGTGGTGGACTGCCGGTAGCCGCCTTTCCTGCTAGAACTGATTCGACACAGTGTGCCGAGTGGAGTTTGGGGTTATGCGGGCGATTCAGATCAGTGAACTGGGCGGACCTGAGGTGTTGCGTGCGGTGGAGCTCGATGCTCCGGATCCGGGGCCCGGTGAGGTCGCGATCGATATCGCGTACGTCGGGGTGAACTTCGCCGATCTGCAGGCGCGTTCGGTGGGATATCGGGTCACGGAGCTGCCGTTCGTGCCGGGACTGGAGCTCTCGGGGCGGGTGCGCGCGCTCGGCGCGGGTGTGGACGGGCTGGCCGTGGGGCAGTCGGTGGCGGCGATCACCGAGGGCGGCGCGTACGCCGAGGTCGCCGTGGTGCACGCCGCGACGGTGTTCCCGGTGCCCGACGGTGTCGACTTGCGCACGGCCGCAACGCTTCCCACGGTATTGCCGACCGCCTATGCGCTGGTGAACACCATCGGCAAACTGCAGCCGGGGGAGACCGTCCTGGTGCAGGCCGCTGCGGGTGGAGTGGGCACCGTGGTGGGCCAGGTGGCCAAGCTCGCGGGCGCGGGCGCGGTGTACGGCGTGGTCTCCAGCGAGGCCAAGGCTGAATACGCGCGCAAGCTCGGCTACGACGATGCCTTCTTGGCCGAGACCTTCACCGCGGACGTGCAGGAGGCGACCAATGGCCGCGGTGTCGATATCGTGCTCGATCCGGTCGGCGGCCAGACCTTGCGGCGCGGTCTGGAATCCCTGGCCATGTTCGGTCGGCTGATCTCCTACGGCAATGCCAGTGGTGAGCCGGGCTGGCAGATCGGCCAGCCCGAGCTCTACCCACGCGGACTGTCGATCTCCGGCTTCTCGATTCTCGGACTCACCGCCGATGCGCCGAAGGTGTTGCGCGAGATCGCCGATCGCGCCTTCCGTCTGGTCACGACGGGGCAGGTGGAGCTGCCGATCACCGCGGAGTTCCCGCTGGCCGAAGCCGCCGAGGCGCACCGCCTGATGGGCGGGCGCACCTCGACCGGCAAGCTGGTCCTCGCGGTGAACGGCTGACGGGTCAGCTCTGCACCGCCGCCAGGATCAGTTCGCTCACCGCCTCGGGCACCGATACGGCGACCGCGTGCGAGGCCGCGACCTCGATTGTGCGCGCGCCCGCCCGTTCGGCCATGAACCGCTGGGCCTCGATCGGGATGTTCTTGTCCGCGGTGGCCAGCAGTGCGAATGACGGAACCGACCGCCACGGTGTCGCGGTCGCCGGTTCCTCGAGTGCGGTGAGCGCGACCGGCCGCTGCGTCACGGCCATCAGTCGCGCGGTCGGCGCGGGCACATCGGCGGCGAACTGCTGGTGGAACTCCTCCTGGTCAATGGCCAGTTCGGTGCCCGCGCTGCCGTCGGGCAGCGGATATGACGCCGGCCTTGTGGTCGGCCCCAAGGTCGAGCCGGGGAACTTGTCGGTCAGCTCGAGCGCGCTCTCGCCGCGGTCGGGAATGAACGCGGCGATATAGACCAGTGCCTTGATATTCGGATTCGACTCCGCCGCCACGGTGATCACACTGCCGCCGTAGGAGTGGCCGACCAGCACGATCGGTCCCTCGATACCGCGCAGCACGGCGGCCACGTAGGCGGCGTCACTGTCGAGGCCGCGCAACGGGTTCGCGGCGGCGACAACGGAAAGTCCTTGCCGCAGTAGCTGTTCGACGACCGCGTTCCAACTGGACGAGTCGGCGAAGGCACCGTGCACCAAGACGACGGTCGGTGCAGCAGATTCGGCGGTGCTCAAGAGTGGATTTCCTTCGGGTCGGGGGTGGATCACGCGGTGTAAAGCGCTGCCTTCAGCACGGAGACGGCTTGTGCGACAGCGGCTTTGGCGGCATGGGTGTCGTGCAGGGCGTTGACCATCACGAAATCGTGGATGATCGCCCCGTAGCGCACCTGCGTGACGGGTACTCCCGCCGCGCGCAGCTTGCCCGCGAACGCTTCGCCCTCGTCCCGGAGCACATCGGCCTCGCCGGTGATGACCAGTGCCGGGGGCAGCCCGGCCAACTGCTCGGTGCTGGCCCGCAACGGCGAGGCGGTGATCTGCGCGCGGTCCTCTTCGCTGGTGGTGTACTGATCCCAGAACCAGCGCATACCTTCGCGCGTCAGGAAGTAGCCCTCGGCGAACTTCTGGTAGGAACCGGTATCGAAATTGGCGTCGGTCACCGGGTAGAACAGCACCTGCTGGCGGAATGAGACATCGCCGCGCTCTTTCGCCATGAGGGTCAGCGCGATGGCCATATTGCCGCCGACCGAATCGCCCGCGATGGCGATCCGCGATGAGTCCAGACCGTGCGCTGCACCGGAGGTGGTGACCCATTGCGCGACTCGGTAGGACTGCTCGTTCGCGACCGGGTAGCGCACCTCTGGCGAACGGTCGTATTCGGGAAATACGACGGCCGCGTCCACCCCGACGGCCAGGTCGCGCACCAGGCGGTCGTGGGTGTGCGCGTCGCCGAATACCCACCCCGCGCCGTGGGTGTAGATGATCACCGGGAGCACGCCGGTCGAGCCCTTCGGCTTGACGATGCGCACCCGTACCGAGCCGGTTGGTCCGCCCTCGACGGTGATCCACTCCTCATCGATTTCCGGCTTCGCGATGGGGCTGTCCTGCACACCGTCGACGGCCTTGCGCCCCTCTTCCGGGCTGAGCTGGTAGAGGAACGGCGGCTCGGAGGTCGCGTCGACGAACTCCTGCGCCGCCTGCTCCAGCGAGATACGGAGGGGGTTTCCTGCCATCATCGTGCCTTTCTGTGTGGGTGCGTTCAGTCTTCGGCAGCGGCGGACCGGTCCGCCCCGCTGTGCGGGCCACAAATCCCCCTGATCAGGACGCGGCCGTGACGTCCTCCAGCAGCGCGGTCGAACCCGTCGAGCGGAAGCGCTGCTGATACTTGCTCGGCGAAATACCAAGGCGCGCAATGAATGCACGGCGCATGGCTTCGCTGCTGCCGTACCCGGCGGCCATTGCCGCCTCGGTCACACTGTACCCGGCGTGCAGCTTGTCCCGGGCCAGACCGAACCGAATGAAGGCGACGTATTCGGCGGGCGAGCTCTCCAATTCGGCGCGGAACAACCGCGTCAAATGCCGTGGGCTGACCCGGGCGTGCGTGGCGAGGGTCTGGACGGTATGCGGATGGCTGGGATCGGCACAGATCAGATCCGCGACCGTGCGTACCAGCGGGCTGCGCGGCACCGGAGCGCGCAGCGCCGCCGAGAACTGCGATTGACCGCCCGCCCGTTGCATGTAGATGACCAGCAACTGGGCGACCGACCGGGCGATATCGGCGCCGTGGTCGGCTTCGACCAGCGCCAGCGCGAGATCCATCCCGGCCGCCACACCCGCGGAGCTGTAGAGGTTTCCGTCGCGCACGAAGATGGCATCCGGCTCGACCTGGGCCTTCGGGAATTGGCGCGCCAGATCCTTCGCGAATTTCCAGTGCGTCGTCGCGCTCCTGCCATCGAGGCGTCCGAGATACGCCAACACGAACGCACCGCTGCAGATGGATGCCAGGCGGCGGGTGTTGGCGGCCAGCTGACGGGCGGCGGTCAATACCTCGGGGGTCACGAACTTCGCCGGTGGCAGTTCGCTACCGGGGATCACCACGGTGTCGAAGCGCCCGGCGTCCGCGGCGGCGCACGCCACGGCGACGCGGGCGCCGATGGAGGTCTGCACATCCCGGCCGTCGGCGGAGACCAGTACCACCTCGTAATCGCACCCAGCCTGATTCGCCTCCACGAAAACCTCTGCGGGCCCTACGAAGTCGAGCATCTTCACACCATCGAAGAGCAGAATGCCCACCCGTCGGCGGGATGGAATCGTTGAGTTGGAGGACATATCCACCATTATTATGGAGTCATGCCTCCAGAATCAAGCGGGGTGCGCGATCTCTCGTCCGCGTTGGTAGCGTGAGCGAATGGGACGTTCGCGACGGTTCGATGAATCGGACCTGCTCGATGCCGCGACGGAGCTGTTCTGGGCGAAGGGGTTCGACAGCACTTCGATCGAGGATGTGTCGGCGGTGACCGGTGTCGGAAACGGCAGCATCTACGCCGCCTACGGCAGCAAGAAGGGGCTGTTCCTGGCCGCGTTCGAGCGCTATTGCGAACACCGCGCGCAGTTCGTCCGCGACGTGATCCGGTCCGCGCCCGGATCCGCCCGCAGCGCGGTCCGGTCGCTGCTGCGGGCGATCATCGATGACTGCGCCTCCCAACCGGACCGGCGGGGGTGCCTGATGCTCAACAGCATCGCGCAGCTCGGGACGCGAATGCCCGAGGTGGTCGCGATCAGTACGCGCTGCACCGACGCGATGGAGGACGGTGTCGCCGCGCGCCTGCGCACGGCGATGCTGCTCGGCGGCGATGAGCGCGATCTCTCCGCGCTCAGCGCCAATATCGTGGTGGTGGCCCAGGGGTTGATCCAACTCAGTCGGCTGGACATTCCGGCGGCCCGGCTGCGCGATATCGCCGACGTCTCCTGTGACGCGCTGCCGTCCGCCTGGGCCGATGCGCCGCTAGCGGTCGGCGAGCCAGTTTCCGTGGAAGCCGTAGGGCACTCGGCTGGGTAGGTGAATGGTGGCGACCGGTGTGGCGGCCAGCTCGGTGGCGTCCAGGATGACGAGGTCGCTACGGTCGGTATCGGCGTTGTAGACGTAGGTCATGAGATAGCCGTCGCCGCCGGGGTGTTCGTTCGCGGGTGCGAAGGCGGCCTCGGCGGGGATGCGGCCGGGGCCGAATTCGTGGGCGGTGCTGGTGCCGGTATGCAGGTCGTAGCGGATCAGTGCGCCGCTGTCGCCGAATACGGTGGCGTGGCCGAAGCGGGTGTCCAGCCCGGTGAGCCGGTCGTCGACGCGCGGGAATTCGGCGTCGCGGTCGTCGAGCTGTTCCTCGGCGACGGTGCCGGTGGTCAGATCGATGGTCCAGCGCCAGAGCGTGGCGCGCTCGTCGTCGTGCGAATCCTGGCGCCACAGAGTGGGATAGCGCATCACGTGCAGCACGATCCGGCCCGGCTCGTCGTGTGCGTTGAGTGTGTGGAAGACATAGCACGGTTCGATCGGGAACCACCGGACCGCGCCGTGCGGGTCATCGCGGCGCAGTACCCCGAGCCTGGCCGGGTAGTCCGCACGCCACCGAAAGGGCATGCCCGCACCGGATTGCGCCGTCTCGAGATCGAAAACCACTGGCAGGTCCATGAATACGACATGGTCGGCAGTCAGGTTGAAGTCGTGGTGCATGGTCGCGGCCGGCACCTCGATGGGGCGGCTGAGCAGCAGATTGCCCGCGGCGTCGGCGCGGTGGTAGGTCAGATAGGGCTCAGCGACGTCGTAGCCGAAGAAGTGCAATTCGCCGGTGGTCGGGCAGGTCTTCGGATGCGCGGTCATGGCGGTGCGCAGTGTGCCGTCGAAATCGTAGGGGCCGACGGTGTCCAGCTCGCGGGTCAATTCGTAGGGATATGAGGATTCGACCAGTGCCAGAGTGCGTCCGGCGTGCCGGATGACGTGGGTATTGGCAAGTCCTGCCGTCAGATCGAGAGTGCCGTCGGCATCGCGGACCTGTGCGCCGTCGGTGAAGGTGGAGGTGCGGACCCACCGATTGCGATAGGACACCGCACGTCCGCGCTCGAGCCGTACGCCGTGCACCATGCCATCGCCGAGGAACCAGTGCGCGGAGGCGGCGGCATGCGGATTCGGGCCATTGCGCAGATACCAGCCGGTCAATTCAGCGGGAATCGTTCCGGTGACGGGCAATTCGTAGGCGGTGAGCTCTTCGGTGACGGGGGCGTAGTTGCCGGTGAGGTGTGGAACCGAGGTGGTCATGATAAGTGCCGATCTGGTGGGGGATTTCAGGATGCGGACTCGTTGAACGCGTTCGCCTTCGCCTGGATGTGGGCGACGTAGCGGATGGTGAAGATCACCGGGAGGACGAAGGCCAACACCTGCGCGGTGGTGCGCAGACCCGAGGAGGAGTGCGCGAGCGCGGTCAGCGCAATGCAGCCGATGACGAAACTCGCGGTCCATACCGAGGTGATGACATAGCTGGTGCGGATGAAGGCGGGGTGATCCCAAAGCTCCTGCGGCGTGGTCTGTTTGGCGATCGGCAGCGTGAACGGCACGCGCACGGCCAGTGACGCGCCCGCGACCAGGGCGAGCACGCCCGAGGACAGTGCGGGGGTGTAGGGGTGCAGTGCGCTGTCCGGATCGGCGAAGGCGAGCACGGTCAGCGCCGCGAAGAAGGCGACGGAACCGATGTCGATGATCAGGGCTTCGATGTGTTGACCCGCCCGGATCTGCTGGGCGATGCCGAGGACCGAAACGCCGAAGGCCGCCAGCGCGGCCCACTGCCAGTACTGCGACGGGATCACTGCGAAGACGATCCAGGGGGCGAAGGTGCGCAGGTACGACATTTCGAAGGCTCCTCGGTGACATTCCAGTTTTGACATGTCCAAATTAGAGTCTGCTCTATCGACATGTCAATAGTGGAAGGTAGGGTGATGGCATGAGTCTTCGGTATGCGCTGCTCGGACTGTTATCCGATCGCCCGGCCAGCGGCTATGACCTGGTGCAGCGCTTCAAGGTGTCGCTGGCCAATGTCTGGCCCGCTACGCAGAGCCAGATCTATACCGAGCTCACCAAGCTCGCTGACGCGGGTGCGATCGCCGTGTCGGATGAGGGTCCGCGCGGCCGCAAGGAGTACACGATCACCGACGCGGGCCTGGCGGATCTGCGCGAGTGGCTCACCACGACCAAGCCGAAACGGTCGGCCCGCAATGAAACGCTGCTGCGCGTCTTCTTTCTCGGTGTGGTTCCCCCCGCCTACGCCCGCGACTATCTGTCCGATATAGAAACCGCGAGCACGAAGGACGCGGCCGAACTGGCCGCACTCGAGGCATCTATCGACTGGGACGATGACGACCTGTCCGTCTACGGCCGCATCGCGATGGAGTGGGGCAAGCGCTTCCATGCGATGAAGCGGGAGTGGGCCGAGTGGGCGCTGACCCAGATACCGGAGCGCTAGTGCGTTGACCATGAACGTTCGCCGGTCGGACTGCTGTCCGGGTCGGCTCGAGCGTTCTCGGCGTTCGTTGTGGAGCGACCCCGTCTCTCGACTCGGTTGTGTCGGAACAGCTTTCAGGAATCGTAGCCGCGCATCAGCGGTAGGTACACCCTGTCCACGATGTCGACCAGGACCTCGTCGGGCACGGTGGGCACGCCGCGCGTGACGAATTCATTGCGCAGCAGGTCGATAGGGACCGCGGCGACGCGCGGATGACGTGCGGTCGCAGGCGCCTGCCCGCGTGCGATGGCCCGGTCGAGGATGGTGAGCCAAGGCCCCGCTCCAGCGTCCCCGGCTTGTTCGCGTAACTGGGCGAGCCGCCCCGGTTCGTGCGCGAGCTCGGCGAGGAGGCTGCGCAGGATCTCGCCGAGCGGGGAGGCGAGGTGAGAGTTGGCGCGCCGCAATAACTCCAGGGCGTCCGTGCGCAGGTCGCCGGTATCGGGAAGGTCGAGTGCCGTGGCGGTCAGCTGTTTGTAGGCGGCGATCCCGAGGGCTACCCGATTGGGCCAGCGGCGGTAGATGGCGTTCTTGTTGGTGCCCGCGCGTTTGGCGACGGTGTCCATGGTCATGCCCGGGTAGCCGGATTCCAGGAGTTCGTCCACGGCCGCGCGCAGGATGGCCTGTTCGAGTTCGACGCCGCGGCGGCGGGGCGGTCGCTTGCTGTCGGTCATAACGGTACTGAGCGTACCTTGCGATGGTGCGGTAGGCCTCGCTATGGTTCAAATTAAGGTACTTAACGTACCTTAACGACCGAGGAGGGACAGATGCGCGCCATCGGAGTGTGCTACGACACCGGCTTCATCAATCGCGGCAACAGCACGCACGAACCGTTCGATCCGGACGCGGTGCTGCGGGATATGCGAGCGATCCATGACGATCTGCACTGTGACGCCGTGCGTATCACCGGCGGCTACGTGCAGCGTTTGAAGCAGGCGGCCGCGCTGGCCGCGGACGTCGGTCTGGAGGTATGGATCTGCCCGTTCGTCAACGGCGTCACCCAGGACGAACTGCTCGAACTGGTCGCGGATATCGCGGAGTTCGCCGAACGCCTGCGGATTCAGGGTGCGAATGTGGTGCTGGCCGTCGGCTCCGAGCTGAGCCTGTTCGTGGACGGCTTCTTCCCCGGCGACGATTTCGAGCAGCGGGCCGCCGCTCTGGCCACCCCCGCGGGCCAGGCGGCCATGGCGGAAGTGTCGACCCGATTCAACGAATTCCTCGGCCGCGCGGCCGAGATCGCACGAGCCCGCTTCCGCGGCACGCTCACTTACTGCTGCCTGCCCTTCGAACGGGTGAACTGGGAACTGTTCGATATCCTCGCCACCGATGCCGGATACCGTTCGGCCGCGCTGGCAGGCCGGTACCCGGACCTCATGCGCACCTACGTCGCCGAGGGCGCGAAACTCGGAAAACCAGTGGCCATCACCGAATTCGGCTGCGTCACCTACCGCGGCGCGGCCGACAAGGCTGATCGCGGCGCGGATATCCTGCAATGGGACCCGCACACCGCCACCCCGCTGCGCCTCGACGGTGTATACGAGCGCGACGAGCAGGCCCAGGCCGCCCACCTGCTCGAAATGCTGGACATCCTGGACGAAGTCGGCATCGAGACCGCCTTCTGGTACTGCTTCGCCCGGCCTGACCTCATCCACCGCGACAATCCGACCCTGGACCTCGACCTGGCCAGCGGCGGGCTCGTGAAGGTCTTCGACAGTGTCGACGGCGCGGCCAAGACCTGGGAACCGAAGCTGGCCTTCTCGGCGTTGGCGAACCGGGTCCGCTGACCGGCCTCGGCCTCCAGTCTTCGGTCCGCCATTGGATCAACTCGCACCACCCCGCCCTAGGTGCCACCGAACCGGGCGAACGTTGGTAGCCGACGTGCCGGCCGAATATGTTTCGGATGGGCTGGTCGGAGAGTTCGGAAATCTGAATATCAGGATGGTTCTTCGTTTGATCTGAGAACTATCTTCACTGATATGGATCTGATCTTGCAGGATCTTCATACTCACACTGAGGTGATCGAACAGGTCACATGTCGCCAATCCGTCGGATCGACGTACAGGAGTCTTGATGAAGATCGGAATTCCCCGCGAGGTCAAAAACCACGAGTACCGGGTCGCGTGTACACCAGCGGGAGCGCACGAGCTGGTCGCGCGCGGGCACGAGGTGTACATCGAGGCCGGGGCGGGGCAGGGGTCGGCCTTCGAGGATATGGCCTACGCGGCCGTCGGGGCGCGGGTGCTGGACAGCGCCGATGAAGTCTGGGCTACCGCGGATATGGTGCTCAAGGTGAAAGAGCCGGTGGCCGAGGAATACTCGCGGATGCGTGCGGGGCAGCTGCTGTTCACCTACCTGCATCTGGCGGCGTCCAAGGAATGCACCGATGCGCTGCTGAACTCGGGCATCACCTCGATCGCCTACGAGACCGTGACCGGCAAGGACGGATCGCTGCCGCTGCTCGCGCCGATGAGTGAGGTCGCGGGACGGCTGGCGCCGCAGGCGGGTGCGTATCACCTGATGCGCAGCGGCGGTGGCCGCGGTGTGCTGATGGGTGGTGTGCCCGGTGCGCGTCCGGCCAAGGTGGTCGTGCTCGGCGGTGGTGTTTCGGGCAGCAATGCGATCGCCGTCGCGGTCGGTATGCACGCGGAGGTGACCGTGCTCGACCTGAACATCGCGCGCCTGCGCGCCCTGGACGAGCAGTACCGGGGGCAGGTGCGCACCATCATCTCCAATAGCTTCGAGGTGGAGAGCCTGGTCCGCGAGGCCGATCTGGTGATCGGCGCAGTGCTGGTGCCCGGTGCGAAGGCGCCCACCCTGGTCTCCAATGACCTTGTCGCGCAGATGAAGCCGGGTTCGGTACTGGTCGACATCGCCATCGATCAGGGCGGCTGCTTCGAGGACTCGCGCCCGACCACCCATGCCGAGCCGACCTACCGGGTGCACAATTCGGTCTTCTACTGCGTTGCCAATATGCCCGGCGCGGTGCCGTATACATCGACCGTCGCGCTCACCAATGCCACACTGCCGTATGCGATTTCGCTGGCCGAGCACGGCTGGCGCGATGCGGTCGCCGCGGATCGGGGGTTGGCCGCCGGTCTGAGTACGCACCGCGGCCAGCTGCTGTCCGAATCCGTTGCGGCCGCGCATAATTACGCGGCCGAAACGCTCGCCGCCTAGGGAATCGGACGGGTTCTGGGCCGCACATGCTCGAAGATGAGGATCGTCTCGGTCGAGGCGACGGCGGGATGTGCGCTCAGATGTTCCAATACGAAGACCCGTAGTCCCTCGGAGTCGGCCGTGGCGACATGGATCAGATAGTCGTCGGCGCCCGCGATGAAGTAGACGTTGAGCACCTCGTCGAGATCGGCCAGTTGTTCGCCGAATTCGGCGAGGTGCGGACGTGCGTTGGCGTGTACCCGGACCGCGATCATGGCCTGCAGATTCCGGCCGAGTGCGGCCGGGTCGATATCGGCGTGGAATCCGCGGATCACGCCGCGTTCCACCAGTGACCGCACCCGCCCCAGACACGTCGAGGGTGCGATGCCCGCGACATCGGCGAGCGCGCTATTGGTCATCCGCCCGTCGCGTGCGAGCTGATCGAGCAGGATCCGGTCGATATCGTCGAGCGCAACGGCGGGTCGAGGCGGATTCCGGACAGCGGCGGCCGGACCTATCGGTGAATCGATCTTCCTCACGGGCCCAACCCTATCGAAGATCCTTCGACGTAGGACAGGCCCGGAAACATATCTTCGGCGATCATGCACCTGTGTGAGCCCGATCCGGCCGTGGCGATAGGATCTGCGCGTGGACATCTACTGGCACGCTGTTACGCCGCCGCCGTGCGCCTGATCGGGCGCACCTGCTGAATCTTTGAACTCGCGGTCCCGGCTGACTCTGTAGGCAGCCTCGGGGGTTGTGTCGTGCGCCCGTTTCGAATCCCTGTCGAATTCGATGACGGAAGTGCATGGCCTTGTCTGATTCCAAATCTGTTGTGGTAGTTGAGCGTTCGGGTGTTCGGGCGCGATCGCCGTTGAGTGGGCCGGTGCCCATCCTGGTCGCGGCGGTGTTGTGGGGGACCACCGGGACCACCAGTTCGCTGGCGCCCGCGGGTGCGCCCGCGGCGGCGATCGGGTCGGCCGGGTTGGTGCTCGGCGGGCTGTTGTTGTATTTGTCCGCTGGCGCTACGCGTTTGGTGTGCACGCGCGGCGAGTGGTGGCTGGTTGTCGTCGGTGCGCTGGCGGTGGCGGGGTATCCGGTCACCTTCTATCCGGCCGTTGCGCGCACGGGGGTGGCCGTTGCCACGGTGATCGCGCTCGGCAGCGCGCCGGTTTTCGCGGGGCTATTGGCCTGGGTTGCAGGGCAGGCCGAGCGGACGCTGGGTCGGTGCCACCGCGGCGGCGGTGCTCGGCTGTGCGGTGCTCGTACTCGGTCCCGAACTGACGGGTGCGAGCGCGCCCGTGGACCCGCTCGGCATCGTGCTCGCCGCCTTCGGGGGACTCACCTACGCCGTCTACTCGCTCATCGGTGGCCGGCTCATCGCACACGGTCATTCATCGAATGCGGTGCTGGGCACGATGTTCGGCATCGCCGGGGTGCTGGTGCTGCCGGTCGTGTTGGGCGCCGACACAACGTGGTTGCATTCGGGGCGCGGCATCGCGGTGGCGGCGCATCTCGCGGTGTTCACCACGTGCGTCGCCTATCGCCTGTTCGGCTATGGGCTGCGGCATACGACTGCGCAGGTCGCGACGACATTGACGCTGGCCGAGCCCGCCGTGGCGGCGGTGCTCGGAGTGGCCGTCGTCGGTGAGCGATTGCCGATCGTGTCGTGGTGCGGGCTGGCCGTGCTGGCACTCGGGCTCGCATTCCTGACACTCGGCGGGCGCGACCGGCGCTGACGGGTGCCCGACGCCGCCGTTTCGCGCTACCGATTCCCTTGGGCCAGTGCGGATTCGGCGGCGTCGAGCACCTTACCGAAGGCATACAGGATCACCGGTTTCGCGAGCACGCGGGTGAACCATGCGGCGGCCAAGGGCAGGCGCGCTTCGGCGGTGGTGGTCCTCTCGCCACGGACTCGGCGGAGACCCTGTGTCTACTACACGCGATAGTAGTGCGGAGTGGCGCTTCGCGCCAGGCCTCGGCGAACAGCGCGGGCGCTACTCGGCTGGTGCGGGCGCTTTGGCGCGTAGCACCTCTATGAATGCCCGCATCCACAGCGGGTGGTCGGGCCAGGCCCGGCCCGTCACGATATTGCCGTCGACATGGGCGGGGCTGTCCTCCCATTGCGCGCCAACGGCATTCAGGTCGGGCGCCAATGCCGGGTAGGCACTCGACGAGCGGCCCTCGAGTGCGCCGACGGCGATGAGGATCAACGGACCGTGGCACAGCGCCGCGATCGGTTTGTCCTCGTCGACGAAATGCTGGACGACTCTGCGGCATTCCGCATTGCCACGCAGATATTCCGGGGCGCGCCCGCCCGGCAGCACCAGTGCCGCGTATCGGCTCGGGTCCACATCGGCCAGCGCGATATCGGCGGGCCAGGTGTGCCCGGCCTTCTCGGTATAGGTATCGAAGCCGTCGACGAAATCGTGCACGACGAACTGCAACTTCTTGACGGTGGGGGCGGCCACGTGGACCTCGTACCCCTCCTCGAGCAGCCGCTGGTACGGGTACATGACTTCCAGGTCTTCGGCCGCGTCTCCGGTGATCAGCAACACGCTTGTCACGGCACATCACCTCCGGGGCGAATTTTATCGGCCATCGCCCCTGCGCCCAGGGGCTTTCGCGTTTAAACCGGGCGCGGATGCGGCCGGGCCTGTTCGAGTTGCGCGGCCACCGACAGGATCGTCGGCTCGCCATTGGCCGGTCCGACCAACTGCACCGCCAGCGGGAGGCCGTCGGTCGCGACGCCCGCTGGCAGCGAGGCGGCCGGATGTCCGGTCGCATTCCACAGTCCGGTGTAGGCGACCATGGGAACCGAGGCGAGCTGTGCCCGGATGGAATTCGCACCGTCGAGGACGCCGACCCGGGGCGGGCGGTGCGCGATGGTCGGGGTCAGCAGCAGATCGCACTGGTCGAAGATGCGATCGGCCTTGCGGGCCGCCGTCTCGCCGCGGCGTATGGCCCACTCGACGACCGGCTGCCGCGCCCACGCACCGAGTACCGCGGTCTGGCGGGTGCGGCGTTCGAGCCGTTCCGGATGGTCGATGAACGGGAACTCGGCGCGCACACCGCCGTAGAACTGTGGGTAGAAGGCGAAGGTGAAGTCGGGGTAGCGCGGGTTGACCTCGATGACCGTATGGCCGAGTTGGGTGAGGAGTTCGGCGGTGTCGTGTACCGCGCGCACATGTTCCGGATCGGGTCGGGCCAGCATCGTCGGCGATTTCGTGCTGTAGCCGATGCGCAGTCCGGTGAGGGTGCGCCGCGTCGCCTCCTCGAACGACAGCACCGGATCGGGGGCCCGGAACCGGTCGACCGGCGTGCTGCCACGGATCACGTCGTAGACGATCGCGGAATCCTGGACGCCGCGCGTCAGCGGGCCGAGCACGCCGAGCGCCCACCACAGATGTGGGTATGGTGCGGTCGGCACCCGTCCGCGCTGGGTTTTGAGGCCGAAGAGCCCGCAGCAGGCCGACGGGATCCGGATCGAGCCGCCGCCGTCACCGCCGAGTGCGACCGGCACCAGACCGGCCGCCACCGCGGCGGCGGAGCCGCCACTGGAGCCGCCGGCCGAACGGGTCCGATCCCACGGATTGAGGGTCAGTCCGTAGGTGCTGGATTCGGTGTAGGGCCATTGACCGAATTCCGGCATGGTGGTCTTGCCGACAATGACCGCGCCCGCCGCCCGCAAGCGCCGAACCACTTCGGCATCGGCGGTCGCCGGGATGGTGTTGGCGCGAGTGCCGAAGGTGGTCACGGCCCCCGCGACGTCGATTTCGTCCTTCACCGCGATCGGGATGCCGTGTAACGGCCCGAGGTCTGCGCCCGCGGCGCGCGCCTGATCCCGTTCGATGGCTTCGGCGATGGCCTGTTCGTGCAGCACCGTGGTGAAGGCGTTGAGGTCGCCCGCCTGTTCGATCCCGTCGAGGGTCGCTTCGATCAGTTCGCGGGCCGATAGCGCACCTTGTTCGAGCAGGTCGCGCTGTTCCCGCACACCCGAGGCGACGACCTCACGAAGGTCCATCTCTACCGCTCCTCCCGACCCACGTGCCGTGTTGTTCCGAGCGAGCTGCGAGCAGCCGCCCGACAGGCGTGACCTGCGGAATCAGTCATTGATCCGAGCACCCGACAGTAGTTAGCCAACCGACCATTCCGCAATCGATACGCGGGTCGCAGCCGCCCGGTTCAATATCGCCGGTATCAATTCTCCGCCGATGCGCAGCGGCAGCGCTACAGCCACGGCACCCCGGCCCGGAGCAGCACATTGGCGTAGGGCCGGGCCTCGCCGGTGCGCACCACGAACCGGCAGGCCCCGATGCGCTGTTTGAAGTCGTCGTGGTCGATCAACTCCGCGTTCAGGCGGTGGCTGAGCAGCGTCGCGGCGTCCGGATTCCGCTCCGCGACGTCGCGGCTGCCCCAGGCGGCCTCGATGGTGACTTCGTCGAGGATCAGGTCGAGGATGGGCTCGAACCGGGGGAATCCGTAGCTGATGCCCAGGTCGATGACCGGCACGCCGACAGGTGTCGGCAGACCGGAGTCGCTGACGGCGAAGAGGTCGGTGTGGCGCAATGCCGTGAGCGCCGAGAGCAATTCGGCGTGTATGAGTCCGCTGGTGCGCAAGGTTTCGAATCCTTCTCGAAGGGGGTGCCCGGGTCAGACGAGTGGTCGGGCCGCGGGGATGGTCGCGAGCGCGGTGCCGATCTGGTCCGCGGTGGGGTAGGAGGCGTGGGTTCCCGGTGCCTGCACGGCGAGCGCCCCGGCCGCGGTGGCATAGGCCACGGCGGCGCCCAGTTGTCTACCCTCGGCGAGTGCGGTGGCCAGTGCACCGACGAAGGCGTCGCCCGCACCGGTCGAGTCCACCGAATTCACCGGTGGCGCAGGCTGATATCCGCCGGCGACCGGTGCCGGCACATCGCAGCGGTGGGCCCAGACCGAGCCGGCGGCGCCCAGGGTGGCGACGACGGACGCCACCCCGCGCAGACACAGCGAGCGGGCCAGGTGGAACGCCTGCTCGGGTGTCCGTGCGGTGGTCCCGGTCAATGCCGAGAGTTCGGATTCGTTGACGACCAGCGGATGGCAGCGCAGCAGCAGTTCATCCGGCAGCGCCGTCGCCGGTGCGGCGTTGAGGACGAACCGGCGGGCGTGCCGCGCCGCCCAGGCGACCACGCGCGGCGGCACCTCCAACTGTGCGACAACGACATCCGCCGACCGCAGCAGTTCGGCCTCGTCCATGGCGTCGAGTTCGGGGTCGGCTTCCCAACGGAAGTTGGCACCGGAGTCGACCACGATCTGGTTCTCGCCGTCGGCGACGGTGATATAGGCCGTGCCGGTCCGCGCGTCCTCGACCTCGCGGAGAGCGGACAGTCCAACACCATAGTCGCGCAACGATTTCCGTAGCTCGGGATCGGCATCGCGGCCGATCCTGGCAATGAATTCGACGCTGCCACCGGATCGGGCCGCCGCGACGGCCTGATTGGAACCCTTGCCGCCCAAGTTGGTTCGTGAGCGCAGTGCCAGCACGGTTTCGCCCGGGTGGGGCAGCCGTTCCACCTCGCACACGATGTCCTGGTTGACCGATCCGAGGACGACTACCGTCACGACTCGGCTCCGGTCTCGGTGACCTCCAGATTGCCGGGTGCGGCGCCGGTGATCAGCGCGACCATCCGGTCGCCGTCCACCTCGTCGATCCGGTGTGCGGCAACGGATCTGCCGCGCCGCAGCACCACGACGTTATCGCAGATCCGCATGACCTGTGCCAGGTCGTGGCTGATGATCAGGACGGTGATGCCGCGCTCGCGCAGGCCGCGCACCAGCTTCTCGACCGCCGCGGTCTCCCGCACGCCGAGCGCGGCGGTCGGCTCGTCCATGATCACCATGGATTTGCCCCAGGCCACCGCGCGGGCGATGGCGATGCTCTGGCGTTGGCCGCCGCTCATCCTGCGCACGGTGGTACGCACCGAGGGCACATCGACATCCAGGTCGCGCAGGATCTCGCCGCTGCGGGCGATCATCGCCCTGCGGTTGACGATGCCGAGCGGATACACCAACTCCCGGTTGAGAAATAGGTTCTGCCACACCGCGAGATCGTCGATGAGGGCGAGATCCTGATACACGGTCTCGATGCCCATCTTGCGCGCGTCCTCGGGCGAACGCAGACGCACCGGCTCGCCCTTGAACAGGATGTGCCCGGTATCCGGCGTCTGCACGCCGGTGAGGCAGCGCACCAAGGTCGACTTTCCCGCGCCGTTATCGCCGACCAGAGCGGTGACCTCACCCTCCGGAATCGTCAGCGAGACTCCGGCGAGCGCGCGGACCGAATCGAACGATTTGGTGAGTTCGCGCGCCTCGAGTAGTGGAATCGTCATGTTCTGGACCTACTTTCGGAACCGGGCGATCCCGGCGGCCAGCAGCAGCACCGCGCCGACGGCGACCGGCTGGTAGTACTGCGAGATGCCGAGAATGGTGAACCCGTTGATCAGCGAGGTGAACAGCACCGCACCGCAGACGGTACCGAGCACCGACGCCTTGCCGCCCGACAGCGACGAACCGCCGAGCACCACCGCGGCGATCGAGCTCAGCAGATAGGTGGTTTGCAGTGACGGATCCGCGCCGCCATTGCGGGCGACCAGCATGACACCGGCTATGCCGCACAGCAATCCGGACATGGCATAGGCGAACAGCCGGATCCGGTTCACCGAGATACCGGTGTCGCGCGCGGCCTCGAGTCGCCCGCCGGTGGCGAGCAGGTGGGTGCCGATCCGGGTGCGGAAGATGATCCCGGCCACCACGAGCGCCGCCACCAGTGCCAGCAGCCAGAACCAGCGCACCGGTCCGATGCCGTCGAGTGCGAGCCGTTGCAGGAAGTGGGAACTCACGGCCTCGGTATTGCCGTGCGTCAGCAGCAGCGTGATGCCGTTGAGCACACTCAGCATGCCGAGCGTGACCACGAAGTCGGTCATATGCAGTCGGCCGATGAGCACACCGTTGACGACGCCGACTGCCAGCCCGCTGAGGATCGCCCCCGCGATGGCGACCGCCATCGGGTAGCCGTGGCTGGCCAGGTAGCCCAGAACGGCTGCCGCCCAAGGGAGATTGGCGCCGACCGACAGATCGATACCGCCCACGGTGATCGCGAACTGCTGGCCGAGCGCCAGCACCGTCAGGATCGTCGAGGCGACCAGCAGGTCGCCGATATTGTCCGCCGTCAGGAAGTCCGGGGTGGCGATGAAGAACGCCACCCACAGCACGACCAGGGCCAGCGGTGCCGCGAATTCGGCGACCTTGGCGAGGATTTCCGTACGCCCCTCACGCGCACGGAGCTCGGCGGGTGCCTGGGCTGTCACTTGTTCAGCAGCCCTTCCACTGGGTTGTCGAATGCGACGATCGGACGCGGGAACGCGGAGATCTGCTGATCGACATTGTCCTTGCCGATGAAGGCGATGGGGGAGACCACGCGTTCGGGCAACGCCTTGCCCTGGTGCCGCGCCAGGCAGCTCTGGACCGCGAGTTGTCCTTCCGCATACGGGTATTGGGTCACCGTGCCGGTCAGAGTGCCCGCCTTCACCGCGTCGAGTGCGGCCTGGATGCCGTCGACGGAGATCACCTTGATCTGGCCGGTCTTGCCCGCGTTCTTGATCGCCTGCGCGGCGCCGAGGCCCATGGTGTCGTTGGCGGCGAAGATGCCGGTGATCTCCGGGTGCGCCTTGAGGATCGCCTCGGTGACCTGCAGACCCTTGTCTTGTTCGTAGTCGGCGGGCGCCTTCTGGACGATGTCCAGCTTGCCGGTGACGGCATCGGTGAAGCCCTTATCGCGATTGATGCCGTTCTGCTCGCCCGCGATGCCCTGCAGGATGGCGACCTTCCCGGTGCCGCCGAGCGCGTCGAGCATCCGCTGACCGGCGATCCGGCCCGCATCGAGATTGTCCGAACCGATGAAGCTCGCATAGGACACCCCGGCCTGCTCGGAGGCCTTCGCGTCGATCTGGGTGTCGAGGTTGAGGATCGGAATATTCTTGCGCGCCACCGGCGTCAGCGGCGTGATCACATTCGTGGCGTTGACCGGCACCACGCCGAAGCAGTCATAGCCCCGCGCGGCCAGCGTGGAGATCTGGGCGTTCTCACCGTCGGCGTCCGTCTCGGACTGCCCGGCCTGCACCGTGACCTTCACCCCGAGCCGCTGCCCCTCCGCGAGGGCGCCGTCGCGCAGGGCCGCCCAGTAGGGGTTGGTGAAGTTCCGGGTGACGATCGCGATCTTGAAATCGCCGTCACCCGCGTCCTGGCCACCGCGACCGCAGGCAGCGGCGGCGAGCGCGCCGATGAGGACAAGCGGCGCCATTGCACGCCTGAATCGAGCATTCATCGTGAGTTCGACCTATCCGTCTCAGGTATCAACTCGTGTTGATCAACGCGAGTTGATGAGTAGTGTGTGACCCGAGTCACCGGCTGTCAAGTAGTTGTGCGGAGTGCTTGGATGGACGGTCGGAGCGAGGAGAGGTTTCGGATGGCAGTCACACGAGCCGACGTGGCGCGGCTGGCGGGTACGTCACCGGCGCTGGTGAGCTATGTGCTCAATGGGGGCCCGCGGCAGGTCGCGCCCGCGACGAAGGCGCGCATCGAGGCCGCCATCGCCCAACTCGGCTACCGGCCCAATATGTCCGCGCGCAGCCTGCGCATGAACCGCGGGCATGCGCTGGGCATGGTGATCCCCGACGGGGCCAACCCGTTCTTCGCCGAACTGTCCGCGGTCATCGAGGCGGCCGCCTTCGCGCGGGGGTATCCGCTGTTCGTCGGCAATGCCGCCGGGGACCAGGAACGCGAACGCGCCTACGTGCGCACCTTCATCGATCGCAGAGTCGAAGGGCTGCTCGCGATTTCGTCGTCGTGGGAGACCGGTGTCGCCGACGCCTGCGAGGAGGCCGGAATGGTGCTCGTCGCGCTGGACCGTGTCATCGATCCGGCGCGCTGCGCGCATGTGATGTGCGATTCGGTCGCGGGCGCGGAGCAGGCCGTTGCGCATCTCATCGAGCATGGACACCGGGATATCGCCTGCCTCAGCGGCCCACACGTGTCCACCGCCGAGGACCGCGTACAGGGCTACCGCAATGCGCTCGCGGCCGCCGGACTCGCCGAAGGACGCATCGTGCGAACGGATTTCGGCGGCGCCGCCGGCTACCGTGCACTCGCCGAACTGATGGCCGACGCGCGCCGCCCCACCGCGGTTTTCGTGACCAGCGACCTCCAGGCGATGGGTATGCTGCGCGCGGCCTACGATGCCGGACTGCGGGTACCCGACGACCTCGCCGTGGTCGCCTTCGACGGCATCGAATACTCCCGCTATACACGGCCCGGCCTGACGACCATGGTGCAGCCCACTCGGCGCATGGGTGAGACCGCGGTCGATCTGCTGCTCCAACAGATCGAGGACCACACCGTCCGGCCGGGGGTGGTGAATCTCGAGGCGGTGCTGCACACCCGAGGTTCGTGCGGGTGCCCTGACGAGTTCTGAAGCCTTGTGCTTGCCCGCCTTGCCTGCGGAATCTCTGGCGTCAACGTCGGAATTGTTGTCCGCCGCTGTTGTACGGTTCAGGCGTTGTCTGACGCACGCGAGGCTGCAGAGTGTGAGGCTCGGGAGCGCAAGGAGGCTCAGGAGGCATTTAGAAAGAGGCCGGGAACGAGCACCGCCCACAACCTGCGAGAAGTGCTGTCCAACAAGGTGTAAGGCTGTGGCTCCGTGACGCCGCGCACGGGGCCACGTTCGCAGGGGAACGCCAACGCGCGTGACAAGGCCCAATAGACCCGGAGTGCTCGACTGCCCCCGTGACACTCCGCCCATAGCCCGTGACGGGTTTGTTTCCCCTTGCCTGTCACGGGGCTTCGCCGTATCTACAGGAGGAACAGATATGGAAGCCACAGCCGCACGCGCTGATTGGTTCGACGTCAGGAAGCGCCGCGCGGAAGCCCTTCGGCTGCGCGAAAGCGGGTTGGGTGTGGACGAGATACGAGAGGTAATGGGCTACAAAGGCAATCGCCTTGTTCGGAGTGACATCCGCAAGGCACGGGAACCCGTGCGACCGAAGCCCTCGCCACGCCCACGCATTCGGGAGGATGACGGGTTGCCGGTAGACGTGCTGACGTCTCGTGACCGAGCGACGCGACGGCATGATCGCGCAACGTGCGAAAGAGCGTCACGAGCGTCTTGAGGGCCTGCTACGCGCGTCCGGGTTGAGCGTGTCGCAAATGTCGGCGCAGCAGCTCGGTTCGCGTGTCTGGTCGCTGGAGCAGTACGACGGTTAGATCCCGAGGTTGCGCTGGGAGGCCATGCGGAACCATCAAGGCTGCGAGGCAGCATCATTCGGGCCTCACTAACCCCTTGTTGAGATTGATCTGAGCCGCGTGCTCTCGGATCGCATTGTCGTCTCGCGGGTAGATCTCGTGGAGTGCGACCTCGATCATCTCTGCGGTCTTGAGAGCTTCCCGAGTGGTTATCTTTCTGGGATCATGAACACCGCTGTTGCCGACCCATTTCGTAGCCTCCAGTAGTGCGCCAGGGCTCGGCATGGTCTTTTTGAAGTCTTTCAGGCGCGAATCCAGGGAGATCCAGCCCCCCTTCTGCGTCACCTTGGCAATGTTGTGGTCGTCCATCACGCGCTCGACTGCCGAACGCAACGCGCCTACAGCGGCCTGGGAATCCATCCACACCAGCGTCGATGCCCGTCGGATCTCGTCAGCCACGGGCTGTGGCACGGTGGCAGTGAGTTCGATGATCTGCGGTGCAGGCAGAAGCGTACGGACAGTCACAATGGCCCACAGGTCGAGAAAGTTCTCGCCGTCTCGAATGAGCAGCTCCCACCCGGTTTCGTAGGTTCCGCCTACGAGTATCCAAGCGCCGCAACGGCCGCGATTGCAGATCAAGTGTCCATGAAAGCATCCCTGCGGCGCGGTGGGGTCACCGTCGTAGGGGTCTGGGTCTTCCTCGGTTGTGTGGTCCTCGTAGATGAATTTGCCGACGTTGAGTGCGCCTTCTTCACAGGTCGGGCATGTCAGCGCGGGCCAGTCGCGCTCGCTGAAAGGTTCTGCCAGTTTCCGGATTTGCGCGCGCATGCCACCTGTCGTTTCACGTTCGAGTACCTGCTGCTGCCGATGCGGCGGACCGTCGGAGGCGTCGGCACAAGGAATGATCGCACGAGCTGCGCAGCGGTCAGTACCTGATCACTGATCAGATGAGCGGTGCTCGGTTGCACGTCGGAACAGGTGTGTGCAGGGTATGCGTGCGTGTCGGGTGTGGCCCGTACACTCTCGCGCTGTGTAGAAGTGGATAGGGGCCCACTGGAAGACAGTGATCGGCACCCTGCTGACGGTGGCAGCGATCGCGATCATTTTGGTGCTCGCGGTCCTCAGCGGTGCGGAGAAGCCGCCGACACGCTCCACCAACCTGTTGCTCGGTGTGGTTGCGGCTTCGTTCCAGGTCGCGGCCGGCTGGCTGTTTAGCGGGGTCGGGAAGGCGGATCCATCTCATGCTGAGGCGTCGGCTCGACGTCTAGTCACACTCGGTAGTCGGGTCGCAGGAGCGAGAGCGCTCGCTGAGCAGACATTTGACCGAGACAACCCGAAGCCGACACAGGCAGAGTTGAGGGTCGTCATCGGAAATCTGAGCGTCCACCTCAGCTACATAGAGAACGCTGTTGTTGACGGCGTAGACGACTGGCGCCTGGTTCATGGAGTTGCAGTTGAGCGCGCCCTTCAGCGGGCCTTGGAGCAAGCGAGAGGACAAGAAGAGAATGGCGATTGAGGACCCGATTGAAGGCCAGATCGTTGCTGTACTCGGCAATCGGGAGGTCATCATCGACAGAGGGCGGGAGCATGGTGTTGAGATCGGAATGCGGTTTGTAATCCTCGCTGAGCCGCAAGAGGTTGAACTCCCGGATTCGGATTTGACGATCACGGTGGAGCAGGCAAAGACGACCGTGAAAGTTGTTCGATTTGAGGGAGATACCGCGTCGGTGGCGCAGACGTTTCGTACAATTGCGGGGTCACCGGGACTAGCAGCGCTAGCTCAGCAGAGCGTATTCGCGCCGAATCCGGATCGCCCCGAGACCTTTTCGTATGACAAGGAGGATCGGGGTATCGACCCAGTTGACAAGACTGTTCGGCGCGGGGACGCCATACGGCAGGTCAGCGGTGACGAGTACTTCGATTAGCAAGCAGCATTCGTTGGTGTGTAGTCGTCTCATGTGCGGTGAGATGCAGATTTCGATACTGCACGTCGGAACTATGTGTATGGGTCATGATCGGACCGCAGATCGGCCATAGCCGCAGCGATCATCGCCCGCGCGTCCTGCCCGTGGATGGCTTGATCCTTGAGCCGGTGGAAAGCCTTGTCGTACAACGCTATCTCGCTGGGCTGGGTGATCGTCAGCTCAGCCGAGATGGTCTCGACCTGGACCATGCGGCTGTCGAACATGATGAAGTTGTTCACGGGCGTTCGATAGTCGGCTTTCGTCGGCACTATGCCCAGCACGACGCGAGGCAGAGACATCGCCGTGAGCAAGCGGTCAAGCTGCTCAAGCATCAAATCCGCGGTGCCTACGCGGGTGTGGAGAACCTGTTCTGCGAGGATGAAGTAGAAGCGGTGATTTCCTCGGTACAGCACTTGCTGACGTTCGAGGCGCGCGCCGAGGCTGGATTCAATGTCACTCTCTGGCTCGTCGTAGAAGTCGAGCACCATTCGGAGAATCGCCTCAGCGTAGGGCGGGGTCTGCAATAGGCCGGGTACGACGACGGGCTCGTACCATCGCATGAGGTTGGTCTTGGCCTCGGCGGCTACGGATTGTTTCTGCCTGTGCGGCAACCGCATTCGACGCCATTCGAGATACGAGGCTTCGACGTTGCGCAGGTTGGCGACGAGGTCGGGCAACTGGTCGTCGGTTCGGGTGTGGATGCACCAAGCCTGGAGGTCTGCGTCGGTCGGCGTCTGTTTCCCGTACTCGATTCGTGAAACCTTGGAACTGTGCCAACCGGCAAGCTCGGAGAGTTGCCTACCGGTCAGCCCAGCATCCTTGCGGAGGTTGCGCAGGCGCTCACCGAACGCCTCGCGTGCTTCCTTCGCGGTGGTAGTCACTTGACGTAGTCAGCATGAGGGACGGCTTTGTCCCACACCCGATTCCATGCCGCTCGCGCGTGGTCGACTAGCACCGGGTCGTGGGTGATGGCCCAGCCGGCATACCGCCCTGACGGCTCGAAGATGGTAAACGCAAGCGCCCGGTCGTCGAGAAGCCAGAAGTCATCAGTGGTCAGCTCGGACGGGTCGATCTGGTGGCGCGGATGGTATCGGATGTCCTCGCCCGCAGCGATGTTGCGGTGCGCGACGACCATGCTCCACCGCACATAGTCGGTGTGTGGCTCGGTCACGACGCGGGCACGCCGCACAATCCGGCCGGTGCTGGTGACTTCATGGATCAGGCCGTCCCACTCATCGCACCAGGCGTAGTCATCGGGTTCTCCCGCAAGGAACTTGCGGAACGGTTCGGCCTCCTCCGGTGTGCTGTACGAGTCTTGCAGTTCCAGGTGGTAGGCGCTGTGCTCGCAGGCGCGCAGGAGGTTGTCGATTTCCTCACCTTGAAGGAATTGCATCGGGTCGGATCTCCTGTGCTACGGGAACTTCTACGCTGGTCTCGTGGTCGGGGGTGTTCATCTGAGCGAGCGCATCGGGGTCGGTGACTGGCTTACCGCTGAGGATGAAGGTCCCGTGACCTGTGTCCCGGAGCAGTACACCTAGGCACGTCCCCGGCTCGAGGAACGCGAGTAGCGGGTGTGGAATCTCCACGTGGTCATCGTGTCCGGGCACCTTCCAACCTTGCACGACGTAAGTCCGACTGTCCGTGAGGAACAGCGTTGGACTGCCACCGTGGTTCGTGTTCTTGCCGAGGAACCTTAAGAGCATGGGTCTGCCTCCCGTTGAGACGTTGCGCCTGTTTGTGCACACCCATAAATCGTCGGATCCCAGGTGCAACCAGTCAACAAAAAGCTGCTGCTCGCGCAAACTCTAACAAACTCGTTCAGATTTGCGTGCTCAGGTTCTTAGGTTCGTCTGCAATGGGCCGGGTGAGGTGTCCACGTCCTTCACCCGGCTCAGAGCCAAACGAAAGGGCTTGGCGTGCAAGACGATCAGTGCCACGTGCGCATCGTGTTCGGACCTCTCGTGTTCGACTACAGCGCGGCGAGGCAAGCAGCGATTCTGTACGCGAAGGATGTAGGGGAATGGCTCGGCGTTCCCGTGCTGATAGACGACGAGGTTCGAGATGGCATGCCGCCCTTGCCTTGTGAGTCGTTATGGTCGTGATCGTCTTCAGCTTCGCCGTTGCCGCGGCATTCGCGCTCGGGTTCAGGCTGGGCCGCCATCGCTCCACACCGCGCCCGCCAGGACGACACAGCCGCGAGTACTTCACCACATCCGCCGCAACAACGCTCGAACTTCCGGCGGTCCGATCCCTTCCGCGCCGTCCCGTAACGAATAAGAGGAGACCATGATCCGCC
Organism: Nocardia sp. CA-119907; assembly: GCF_050955995.1. Taxonomy (NCBI): domain Bacteria; kingdom Bacillati; phylum Actinomycetota; class Actinomycetes; order Mycobacteriales; family Nocardiaceae; genus Nocardia; species Nocardia sp. CA-119907. The sequence continues at coordinate 6,411,102 of NZ_CP192091.1, read as the reverse complement.
GACCCGCGCTCGTCGCACTCGCCATCGCCCTGACTGGCTGCGCCGCGACCGACGAATCCACCGCCGCATCTACCACGATGACACAACCACCCGTCACGACGACACGGCCCGCCGTCACCACACCGGCCCCTCAGCCGACCACGGCACCCGCTACCGCGCCGATTCCGCCCGGATGCCAACCGGCACCAGCCGATACGGTGGCGACGATCTCGGCTGCGTTCTCCGACCCGTCGAACACGCTGGCCGATACGTACGTCATCACTGCTCCGGGCGGGCTCGCGTACATCGGTGCGAACATCATGCAGGGCACGACGAAGGTATCCAGCGCGGACGTATGGGTCACTCGCGGCGGGTCGTTGTATTCGCTGTCCGGGGATGCTCGGCGACGGACCACGCTGCCGGACGGGCGAAAGGTGTTGAGCGCCAGCGCTGGTGACGACTACGGCACGAAGGTTCAGGACTGTGTCAAAACGGCCGAACGGGCTCGCAACCGATCTGGGGGACGTTGACCGACCACACCCCCCGCGAATAGAGCCGTCTAGTTTCGATACTGGGCGGCTCTCACCGTTTCGGGGGGGGCGGGTGTGGGCATGACATCACGCGACGCACGACGTGATGCCCTACCGTATCCGTCTCTGATTCGTCTCCAGAGCGACTGGCACGTGCCCGCTCGAGTGATCGTGTGGTGACGATTCGCCAGGACCGTACGGACGCACTGAAGGTAGCTCAGTGTTGTCGGTGGGCTGTGGGACACTCCGCGCATGACCTTTCTGGGGGTTCCCACACCGCTGTGGGGCGGCGTCATCGGTAGCAGCCTGACCTACGCTGCCACGTATCTCCGTGAGCGTCGCAAGCTGGACGATGCATATCGAGCGCCGCAGCGAGACGTCATCGGGAAGATTGTTGCCGCATCGCATGAGCTCAAGGTTTGCGCGAGTGACATGGTCGATCAAGCTGGTCTGACCGGACGGCAGACGAGCATGGATGCCGCGCTGGCTAGCATTCGCGCATTCGAGCGCGCGATCCTCGGTCTTGAGGACGCATTCGCAGTCGGCAAGATCACGGTCGTCGATGCCGCTTGCTACGAGCAGATGCAGGTCGCCTATAACGAATACTCACAACTGCGGCGACGGACGAACTTCGCGGAGATGGTCCAGAATCCGGTACAGAGCTTTACGAACTTCATCATCGAGCTGAACAAGTACTCGGACATTCTCGATGGTGAAGTGGTGAAGCTCGTCAACATCAGCAAGGACAGGCTGTCACCGACGCAGACGCGCAAGAACAAGAAGGCCGTCACCGCAGCCCAGGAGCGGCTGATGACGAAGTACGGCGAATCGGTTAAACCACCACAAAGCCCTACACCGGAAACGGCGCAGGGCTGAGAGGTTCGCGAGGTTACTTCGCGTCGTCGGTGGGTGTGGGTTCGGTAGCCTTTGTGGCTTCTGCCTCGGCCTTGGCAGCCATTCGCGGCGGCGCGTTCCTTAAGCCACTTGGCGAACCGGGGCTTCATCGGGCCGACGTCCTTCGCGGTGAACGAGTAGCGAGCGCCAGCCCCGACAGCCTGGTAGTCGTCCGACGCACGCAGGACCACACGCAGCGTCTTCGGGTCAGTGCCGAGCGCTTCGGCAACCTGCTTGGTGGTCAGGGCCTCGGTGGCGGGCTTCGTGGTGGTCTTCTTCGCGGCGGGCGTGGTCATCGTGGTCTCCTTCGTCGGTGTCGCCTTGATGGCGTGCGACGGCAACGTAAGGAACGACGGGAGCGCGTGTCAGGCGCGACGACTGGACTCCGTGGCAAGCTGTGACCTTCGCGCCGACGACTGGCGCTGTGGGCGTAGGAGTGTGTCACGCAGTGTGACACCGAACGTCGCATGACGACGCGATATGTCGGGAGACGAAAGATGCCTCTCACCTGCGCAGAAGCGCGAATATCCGGTACTACGCGATGTCACGCAGGACGCTACTCGGCTTTCTCGTAATGAAAACGTCGGGGGTTCGATTCCCTCGAGCGGCTCCATCAAGAAACCCCCTGAAGTGGTTTTCACGACGGGGGCCTCTTTGTCTGAAATCGCTCGTTCGTTCGGTGTGGTCACATTGTGTGCAGAAATGTCATCCCGCTCGGCGAGGTACCACCCGCCGAGACGACGCTGGAGCTGCCACCGGTCACGGATCATGCACCGTGCCCACCCGTGAGGCAGCGAAATCGTCCGCCTGGTTTGAATTCTGGTCGGCTCGAACGGTTTTGGGGCCTATCGGTGTATGGCGGGACCACGCAAGCTGCCATGGGGTCGACTGCGCAACGGCCCATGTTGTCGATGACCGGGGTTACGTGGGAACGGATGGAAGTGGCTCCGTGTTGTCGGTGGTGCGTGGGACCCTCCGCTCATGACCACCCTCCCGTGTTCACTATCCTTTCGTCCGACTCGCCTGGGGTATGAGTAGGTGCCCGGTGTGTCACACATGCCGGATGACGGTCCGACACCAGGGAGCACGGAAAGGTAGATCTACCTGCACAGGAGGGAGTAGGGGAGCAACGCCGAATTACCGAGCACGGTTCTCAGGTTGCTCGTGGTGAAGTTCGTTCGATCTGTTCGACGCCGAGAAAGCAGACGGGATTTTCACTTCATGACAGATGCAGTAACGAAGCAAGCTCACGGCTCGGATACCCAGCGGCACAAAGTCACTGGCGATGTTCACCTCGTGCTGCGCCGCGGCAATGAAGTCCTCTTCGGCCAGCGCCAGAACACTGGCTTCGAGGATGGAGCCTGGCACCTGCCATCGGGTCATCTCGAAGCCGACGAATCGGTGATCGCTGCACTCATCCGTGAGGCGGAGGAAGAAATCGGGATCAACATCAAGCCCGAAGAAGTCCAGTTTGCTCACATCATGCACAACTCGTCATGCGGTGGCCGGATGGCGATCTTCTTCACTGTGCGTAGCTGGCTGCGCGAGCCTGAAAATCGCGAACCGGAGAAATGCACTGAGCTGCAATGGTTCTCGGCCACTGAACTGCCCGAGCACATGATCGACTACTGCCGCGTGGCCATACGGCACATCGCCAACGGGCACCCGTTCTCAACCTACGGCTGGTAATCATGAGCCGCCCCTCCGGGCACAGCGGTGCCTCAGCTACTTGACGCTGGCGGAACTTTGGACACTTGATGCTGCCAAGACACAGCAATTATCTCGGCTTGACGGGACTTTCCCGTTCACACCGACGGCCGCGAGGCCGTCGGTGTGGAGCGAGGGCTCGGTTACCCGCAGTGCACTCCGAATTCCTGCCAGAGGTCGTCCTTGATGCGGCCGCCCCAGTCGATGCACTTGCCTTCCGCCTCGACCTTCGCATACGCGTAGTCGGTGAAGACGCGGTCGTCGTTTATGACCACCTGGGAGTGGTCCTTCGACTGCCGCACAGCGGCACCCATCGAGATCGGCTCGCCCGGCTTGTCCCGCACGGTGACCACGCAGTTGGTCCGACCGTCGTAGGTGAGAAAGACTGTGCCGCCCTTCAACTCGTGTGAGTCGATCACCTTGAAGCCTTCACCGCACTGGCCGCCATATGTTGCCGCGGACGCAGTTGCCGGGAGGAATACCGCCATCCCGGCAGTGATCCCGATTGCGGCCGCACACACGGCGATCGGCCTTTTGGCGTTGATCAAGGTCGAACCCTTTCGTCTTTTCATGTGACATCTAGCGTTCGGCTTTTACCCCGCACGCTCGGCACCCAAACTCGGGCACCCCTTGCCGCTGCCACGCCGAACCCACGGCGGCAGTTGATGACCGGGCATTTGCTGCCTTCCGACATCGAGCGCTACCTCGGCCGTCCGTGGCCGACTCCCGCAGTCGGATCGTTCGGGAAACGTCAGATCGCGGTCCCCACGTCCTGGGCGACCAGGTTGTCGAGGGCTCGCCCTGCGACGGCGGCGATGGTCATCGATGGGTTGCACGCCCCGGCGTTGCCCGGCAGGAGTGCGCCGTCGAGGACGTAGAGGCTGACTCGGGCCCGCAACTCCATCTCGATCTGTTCCGGGCTGCGCCCATTGGACTCGGGCACGAACCGCTGCACCAGCATGAACATCACCAGTGCAATGCCTGATGGAAGCGGTGGTCGACGGCCGGTGCTGATGACAACTACGGCCTGTCGCCACAGTCGCTTTCTGGTTATGCCGTCTGCGGTTCGGCCACGATCGGGGCCACCACGCGGGTCAATATTTGGGCGAGCTCGGCGTCCGATAGGTCGGGTCCACCAGGCGCATGGCGGCGATGTCGTCGCGGTTGTGCCACTGCGGCATGGCGTTCCAGCGGTGGTGCAGGCGCGCGAGCGCGTCCGGATCGAGCTCGACGCCGAGACCGGGGGCGTCGGAGACGGTGACCGCGCCGTCGCTGATGACGATCGGGTCGACGATCACATCCTCTGGCTGCCATGGGTAGTGGGTATCGCAGGCGTAATCGAGGTCGATGACGGTGGCGGCCACCTGGGTCATGGCGGCGAGGCTGATGCCGAGATGGCTGTTGGAGTGCATCGAGATGCCCTTTTTGTATGCCCGGCATACTGCGGCAAGATCGCGGGTGGCCAGCAGACCGCCCCAGAAATGATGGTCGGACAGCACGATCTGCACCGCGTCACGGTCGAATGCCGGTTTCACCTCATCGAGTGCGGTCACGATCATATTCGTGGCCAATGGGATTCCGGTGCGGCGATGCACCTCGGCCATATCGTCGACCGTGGCGGTCGGATCCTCGAGGTATTCCACGACACCGCTCAGCTCCGCCGCGACGTGCAGTGCCGTCTTCAGCGACCAGCCGCCGTTCGGGTCCAAACGCAAAGGCGAGTTCGGGAATTCGGTGGCCAGCGCTCGGATCGCGGCGATCTCCTCATCCGGCGGCATGACCCCGCCTTTGAGCTTGAACGACCGGAAACCACCGTGGGCGACAAACTTTTGTGCCTGAGCGACCACGCCCGCCGGATCCACTGCCGCACCCCACTCGTCCGTGGCTTCCGGAGCCAAGGGATGCTCTGCCCACTTGTAGAACAGGTAGCCCGAATACTCGACGCGGTCACGCACCTTGCCCCCGAGCAGGACATGTACCGGCACCGCCAAGTGGCGTCCCAGCGCGTCCAGTGCGGCGACCTCGAAGGCGGACACCACGCTCAGCCGCACCTTGTCCGTGGTCAGCGCGCCGCGCAGGCCACTGGCCGCGGGCGCGGAATCCAGCAGGGCGCTCGTACCCTGTCCGAGCCCGGTGATCGCGGTGATCGCGCCGACCGGCATGCCGATCAGTGCGCGTGCCAATTCGGTCGCGCGCTCCAGATAGACTTTGTCACCGTAGGTTTCGCCGAGGCCGACCGCGCCACTGGCGGTGACGACCTCGACGATCAGCCGTGGCGTATACGGCTGATGGACACCCGACAGATTCAACAGCGGGGGATCGGAGATCAGGATCGGGGTCAATCGGACATCGGTGATGACGGGTGTCATATCAGTCTCGCTTTCCGTCGACGCGGCGCGGCAGCCCCCAGGGATTGGCTTCGCGCAGGGCGGGTGGGAGCAGGCTGTCCGGGAAGCCCTGCCAGGCGATCGGCCGCAGGAAGCGGGCGATGGCGGCGGTTCCCACCGAGGTCGTGGTCGGCGCGGTCGTCGCGGGGTAGGGACCGCCGTGCTGCTGGGCCCAGCTCACCGTGACACCGGTGGGCCAGTCGTTCCACAGCAGGCGACCGGCGAGCCCGCTGAGGGCGGGCAGCAATGGGCGCACGTCGTCGACTTCGGTGTCCTCCGCGATGATGGTCGCGGTGAGACCCGGTTCGAGTTGGCGCAGAACTTGTTCCAGTTCAATGGCATTCGCGTATTCGACAACCAATGCCGCCGGACCGAAGCATTCCGCCTGCAGGGCATCTCCCGCGGCCAGGAAGTCGGTGGCGGACACGCTCAGCAAGGTGGGGGCGAGCAGGTCGGCGTCGATAGCGGGTGCCGAAATCGCGGTGACGGAGGGGTATTCGCGCAGGATCGTCACCCGCGATCGGAAGCCGTTGACGATGTGCTCGTTGAGCAAGCGCTGTCCCGGCACGGCGGCGACCGCGGCGGCCAGCGCGTCGGTGAGCCCATGGCCCGACGGCAGCAGCAGCACACCGGGTTTGGTGCAGAACTGTCCCGCGCCGAGGGTGAACGATCCGACGAAACCCTCGACGATCCGCTGTCCGCGTGCACGTACCGCATCCGGCATGACCACCACCGGATTGACGCTGCCGAGTTCGCCGTAGAACGGGATCGGGCGTGGCCGTGACGATGCGATATCGAACAGCGCCCGGCCACCCGCCAGTGAACCGGTGAACGACGCGGCGGCGATATCCGGATGACGCAGTGCGGCAATGCCCGCCTCGACACCGTGGATGACCGCGAAGGCACCCGCCGGGGCACTGGCCGCGCTCAATGCGTCGCGCACGATCTCGCCGGTCCGCTCGGACAGCCGTGGGTGGCCCGGATGTGCCTTCAGGACAACGGGACATCCCGCGGCCAGCGCCGAGGCGCTGTCGCCGCCCGCGACGCTGAACGCGAACGGGAAGTTGCTCGCGGCGAAGACGAGCGCCGGTCCGATGGGGACCAGGCTGCGCCGAATATCGGGCCGCGGCCCCATCGGCCAGCTCGGATCGGCGTGATCCACGGTGCCGGCGAGGAATTCGCCATCGGCGAGCACTTCGGCGAACAGGCGCAACTGAAAGGTGGTGCGGGTCAATTCACCACGTAGGCGAGGTGTTTCGGGCAGATGTGTTTCCGCTGCGGCGAGGGGGACGAGTTCATCGGCCGCGCCATCCAGGGCATCCGCGATCCGGCTGAGCCACTGTGCCCGTTCAGTGGGTGTGGTGTCGGCGAGGCGACCGGCGGCCTGCTTCGCCGCGGTCATCATTCGCTGTAGTTCGTCAGGGGTGGTGTCCATAACGGCTCCTGAAGCTAGTGGGTTACGCACGCAGGTCCGGGCGCGCGCTCGGTCGCTGATGGTTACGCCGAGGCGCAACGGTGACCCCGGGTGATCCGGTCGAGGATGGCCGCGCTGTTCATAAAATTGTGGCGATCAGGGCGATCAGTTCGGCGAGTTCGGGCTCGGTGAGGTCGGTCAGCGGTGGCCGGACCGGTCCGGCGGGGCGTCCGATGGCCGTCAGCCCGGCCTTGACGATCGACACCGCGTACCCGGGTCCACGGTCGCGGATATCCAGGTAGGGGACAACGAATTCGCGCAGCCGGCGGTAGACCTCGTCGCGGTCGCGGGTCCGCACCGCGCGATAGAAGTCGAGTGCGAACTGCGGCACGAAGTTGAAGATCGCGGAAGAGTATGTGGTGACACCCATTTCGGTGTAGGGCAGGGCGAAGGTCTCAGCTGTCGGTAGCCCGCCGATATAGGTGAGACGGTCGCCGAGCCGGGCGTAGATCCGGGTCATCGTCTCGATATTGCCGACACCGTCCTTGAACCCCACCAGATTCGGGCAGCGCTCGGTCATCCGCGCCAAGGTCACGTCATTGCAGGTGGCATTTGCGCGGCTGTAGAAGATGACGCCCAGCGAGGTGGCCGCGCAGACGGCGGCGACATGTTCGACCAGCCCGTCCGGCCCCGCCTCGGTCAGATATGGCGGCATCAGCAAAATGCCCTCGGCCCCGGCGGCTTCGGCCGAGCGGGCCTGTTCGATCGCCGCCGCCGTGCCCGCGGTGGCCGGTGCGATCACCGGGATCCGGCCGCCGGTCTCGGCGACCGCGGCCCGCACCACCTGATCGATCTCGGGTGGTGTCAGGGAGAAGCCCTCGCCCGTCCCGCCCGCCGCGAATAGACCCGCCACCTCGTATTGGGCCAGCCAGGCAATGTGTTTGCGGTAGGCGGCCTCGTCGAAGGCCAGCGCGGCGTCGAAATGCGTGACCGGGAAGGACAGTAGCCCGCGGCCCAGCGCGGGGCCCAATTCGTCGGCGGACAGATGTGACATGTGGTTCCTCTCAGTGAGCCGGCGGCAGCGAATCGAGCAGTTCGATCACTCGGTGCAGTGCCGGATTGGCGCAGTCGCGCCGCCAGACCGCGTGCAGGACAACGGATTCCTCGACGCCGTCGAGCGGCCGGAACCGCACGCCGTCGGGATGCAGATGGGTGGACGTTTCGGGGACCAGGGCCAGGCCGCGTCCGGCGGCCACCAGCGCGAGCATGGTGTGCACCTGGGTCAATTCATGGGTCGCGGTGTAGGGCACGGCGGCGAGGATGCCGGAGACCAGATCGGCGAAATAGCGAGCCGGACCGGGCGCGTAGACCAGCAGCGTCTCGCCGCCCAGTTCTTCGATCGCGATCGGATCGTCCGCGGCCAGCCTGTGCTGTTCCGGCACGGCCAGCATCAATCCCTCGGAATGCACCAGCCGCGAATCGAATTCGGTGCGGTCGAAGGGCGGGCGGGCGAGTGCGAGATCGAGGCTGCCGCTGCGCAGGTTCTCGAATTGATCCGAACTCACCATCTCGCGCAAAACCACCTCGACGCCGTCCAGCCCGGCCTCGATGTGGTTGAGGCTCGCCTCGATTTGATTGAGGAAGGGCCCGAGGAAGCCGAATCCCGAGGCGGCCGTGAAACCGATGCGCACTGTGCCGGCCCCGCCCGCGGCGACGAGGCGGGCGGTGCCGGGTGCGGCGCTGGCCAGGGCCAGGAGGCGGCGCGCCTCGGTCAGGAAGACCTCCCCGGCCGGGGTCAGCTGGACCTGCCGCTGGGTGCGGTCGAAGAGTTCGACACCGATATCGCGTTCCAGTTTCTGGATCTGGCGGCTCAGCGGCGGCTGCGTCATCCGCAGGCGCTCGGCCGCCCGGCGGAAATTGCCCTCCTCGGCCACCGTGACGAAGCCGCGGACCTGCTCCAGCGACAGTGTCGACATCGTTCTCCTCCTGCGTTGCGGCGTGCACTCCGCCTCGCCCGCAGATCGCCGTATCCGCAGGCTATGGCCCATTGCTGATACTCGTCCAACGCTAATTCGGCATCAACCGATACCCGAAAGGTATTCATCGCAGGGCGATGATTTCGACCCAGTTGGGGTCGCGGCCGACGCCGAGCCGATGCCGTGGGGTGAGCGAGCCGGTCTCGGAATCGATGGCGTAGCTGGTGACGGCATGGGACTGCTGACCGGCGGCCACCAGGAATCGCCCACTCGGATCGATGGCGAATCCGCGTGGTCGGGCCTCGGTGGGTGTGTGTCCGAGTGGTTCGAGGAGCCCGGTCGCCGGGACGATACGGAATCCGGTGAGCGTGTTCGAAGTCCGTTCGGCCACATAGAGATAGCGGCCGTTCGAGGTGAGGCGCAGTTCCGATGTCCACGGTGGGCCCGCCGTGGACGGCATCACCGTGGCCGAGGCGACGAATGTGAGTGTGCCCGTGACGGATTCGAATCGGTAGGTGTTCACCGTGCCGTCCAGCTCGTTGGTGCCGTAGACGGTCGATCCGTCGGGATGGAATACCAGATGTCGCGGACCGGCTCCGGGTGCGGTCTCGACCAGTGGCGGCCGATTCGGTATGAGCCGCCCGGCTTCGGCGTCGAAGCGGAACTGCAGGATCACATCGCCGCCGAGCGCCGCCGCGAACAGATACCGGTTGGACGGATCGGTCACAATCGAATGAGCATGCGGCGGTGTCGATTTCACCTCGACGGGCGGTGCGACACCGCCGCCGGATGTGATCGGATTGATGGCGATCCTATTGCCCGAATACGAGGCGCTGAGTAGATATCGTCCGCTTCGATCCGTCGAAAGGTACGCCATATTGTCCGGCAGCGGGGCGGTCGACAGCGGTGTCAGCCGCCCCGTTGCCGGATCTGTGGCGAATACTGCCACCGCGAAGGGTGCCGAACGCAGCGATGCGTAGAGGTACCGGTGGTCCGGGCTCATCGCCAAGGGCATCACCGCGCCGTTCACCGGCTGCGATTCGACGGGTGTCAGCGCACCGTCGTCGTCGAGTCGCAGCACGGAGATCTCGCGACTGTCGGCATTCGAAACATAAACGGCGTAGGCCATATTCACGCCGTCTCGGCGGACTTACCGCTGACTCGCGCCCGCAGCTCCATTTCGATCTGTTCCAGGCTGCGTCCATTGGTCTCCGGGACGAATCGCTGTACCAGCATGAACATCACCACGCTGACCCCGGCGAAGATCCAGGCCGAATAGCCGAGTCCGAGGTGGTCGTTCATCACCGGGAACAGGAAGGTGATGGCGAAGGTCGAACTCCACAGCACCACACTGCCGACACCCATGCCGACCCCGCGTACCCGCAGCGGGAAGATCTCCGCCATCATCACCCAGACCACCGCGCCCCAACCCAATTCGTAGCCCGCGAGGTAGACATTGAGCAGGATCAATGTCGTGATCCCGGTGACGGTGTGGTTGTGCACGCCGAGCACGATGGCGCCGAGCAGGAACAATGACGAGGCCATACAAACATTGCCGAGCAATAGCAATGGCTTTCGACCCCAGCGGTCGACAACGAAGATCACCCAGGCCGTGAACGCCACCTTGATCGCGCCGAGCACAATGGAAGCCAGCAGGGATGTCGAATTTCCGAAGCCGAGATCCTTGAACATGGTCGGTGCGTAGACATTCACGGCATTGACACCCGAGAACTGTTGCCCGATAGCGAGAATTAGTGCCACGACCAGCGCCGGTCGCGCCCAAGGCGCCAGCAGATCGCGCAGCCGCCCCTGCTGCTGCTCATCCAGTCGGATGACCGAGCGGATACTGCTCATCTCGGATTCGATCTCGTCGGCGCGATGCGTGCCAGCCAGCACGGCGCGCGCCTCGGTCTCCCGCTCGGCGTGCACCAGCCAGCGCGGCGTCTCGGGCAATACCGACATGCCCGCCAGCAGCGCCACCGCCGGAATCGCGGCGACCGCGAACATCATCCGCCAGTTACCGGATCCCGACAGCGCCCAGTCCACGATGTAGGCGATCAGGATGCCGGAGACGATCATCAGCTGGTTCAATGTCGACAATGCGCCGCGTGCCCTGGTCGGGGCGAGTTCGGACAGATATGTCGGCACGGTCGCCGACGAACACCCCACCGCGATGCCGGTAATGAATCTGGCCACCACCAGCACGGCGACATTGGGCGCCAGCGCACAGCCCAGCGCGCCGATCCCGAAGACCGCGGCGGCGATCATAATGGTGCGTCGCCGCCCGAGTCGATCGGTGATCCGCCCGGCAATGGCCGCGCCGATCACCGCACCGGCGGCCAGGCAGCCGCCGATCACCCCCTGTGTCACCGAGGACAGCTGCCAGGACTTCTTGATGAACAGCAACACCCCGGAGATGACGCCGAGGTCGTAGCCGAACAGGATGCCGCCGAGGGCCCCGAAGAAATAGAGAAATTTGACATTGGCGGCGAGCCCCGATTTCGGTGCGGTCGTCGTTGACTTGAATTGCATTGTGCTGCGCTTCTTTCGCGATGGAGCAAAGTGCCATCAGCGTCACATGCCGCTGCTGTGAAATTCGCCAGAAATGCGATTCCGTCTGGGTATCGCGTGATGCGTTCTGTGTGGCGTTCAGAGCGGATTCGGTTTTCCCAGTGGGGTTTCCACGAAAGGTCCGCCGATCAGCCAAGGGCCCCGATTGGCGGCGGAGGAAATATCGGCGGCGAACTGTTCGGCGTCGTCTTCGCTGCGGTAGCCGAGTTCCTCGGCCTCGCGCAGGGAAACGACCGCGCGGGTATTGGCCGATACGCCCCAGATCACCCGGTAGCCCGGTCGTTCGGCGGCCAGGCAGGCCTCGAACAGGCGCGCACAGTCGTTGGGGGACAACCACATCGACAGTCCGCGGGCATCCTGCGGGCGCTCGAAACACGAACCGATCCGAATGCAGATCACATCCATGCCGAAGCGGGAGTGATAGAGACTGCCCAGCGCCTCCACCGCCACCTTGCTGACGCCGTAATAGGTATCGGGCAGGGGCGCGGCGTCGCCGGGAATGGGGTCGGGGCCGACGGCGTGGAAACCGACGGCGTGATTGCTCGACGCGAGGACGACCCGCGGCACTCCGGCCTGCCGTGCTGCTTCGAGTACGGTGTGCGTGCCGTCGATATTGACGGCGAGTACGTTGTCCCAGCTGTCTTCTCGGCTGATTCCGCCGAGATGGATGATCGCGTCCACGTCCCGGCACGCTGCGGCCATGGCGGTGGGATCGGTGAGCGATCCCACGACGATCTCGACCCGTTCGCCGGATGTCGGCGCGGGGAGTTCGGTCAGGTCCAGTAGCCGCAGTACGCGATCGGGGCGTCGCAGGCGCGGGCGCATCAGCGTGCCGATGCCGCCGCCCGCGCCGGTTATGAGAATTCGGTGATCATTCATGCGGCATCGGTCTCGCTCGCGCAGTCGAAAATGCCAGTAGAGCCGTTGTTTTCGCACATGGTGTCCTCCTGTGGACCGAGCGGAGTGTGGGGTGCGTCACTCGCCGCTCGAACGTGTCAGAAGGTTATGGCGCTGAAATGATGCCTGTCCAACACCGTTTCTGTATCGACCGATGCTGTCAGGGCATCGGTTGCGGGGCTGCGCGAACGCGAGTTGGGCGAGTGGCCAATTGTCCACTCGCCCAACCGGATTCGCGCCTACTTCGCCAGCGTGACGTCCGCCTCGCCGCGTTCCAGCTTGGAGTGCATCCGCGAGTATCCGAAGTACACCGCGAGTCCGATCACCAGCCACACCGCGAACCGCAGCCAGGTCTCCCACGGCAGCGACCAGATCAGGTAGACCGAGAAGCCGATACCGATCAGCGGCACCACCGGCATCAGCGGCAGTTTGAACGCGCGCGGTTGGTCGGGCCGGGTGCGGCGCAGCACCATCACCGCGACCGAGACCACGATGAAGGCCATCAGAATGCCGATATTGGTCAGTTCGGCGACCACGGTGATATCGAGCAGACCGGCCATCGCCGCGGATCCGATGCCCACGATCCAGGTCACCCGGGTCGGCACCTTGCGGACCGGATGGGTCTTGGCGAACCACTCGGGCAGCAGTCCGTCGCGGCTCATGGCGAACCAGACGCGGGTCACCCCGAGCATGAAGGTGAGCACCACGGTGACGATGCCGACAATGGCGCCGATCGCGATGATATTCGCGACGCCGGGCATGCCCACCGATTCGAAGGCGGTGGAGAAGCCGCTCGTCGGGCTGATCTCGGTGTACTTCTGCATACCGGTCAGCACCAGCGTGGCCAGTACATACAGCACCATCGCGATGGCCAGCGAGTAGATGATCGCCTTGGGCAGATGCTTCTTGCCGTCGGTCGACTCCTCGGCGGCGGTGCTCATCGCGTCGTAGCCGAAGACGGCGAAGAAGACGGTGGCCGCACCGGTCCAGACCGCGCCGGCGCCGAAGGGGAAGTACGGGGTGTAGTTGGAGCTGTCGATATGGAAGACGCCGAGCACGATGATCAGCACGACCAGCGCGACCTTGATCCCCACCGCGACGGTTTCGAAGCGGCCGACGCTCTTGATACCGCGCGATAGCAGCCAGGCCGTGCCCAGACAGAACAGCACCGCGAATACGTCGATGACATGGCCGTCACCGGTGCCGTGCGCACCCATCATCCAATCGGGCAGCGTGATGTCGATCTGCCCGAGCAGGAATTTGAAGTATCCGGAGACACCGATCGCGACGACCGCCGCCACCGCGACATATTCGAGCAGCAGATCCCAGCCGATGAACCAGCCCGCGATCTCGCCGAGGGAGACATAGCCGTAGGTGTAGGCGGATCCGGCCTTCGGGATCATCCCGGCGAATTCGGCGTAGCACAGCGCCGCGCAGGCGCTGGCGACACCGGCGATCAGGAATGAGATGAGCACCGACGGACCCGTGACGGAGTGCGCGACCGAACCGGCGAGGGCGAAGATGCCCGCGCCGATGATGCCGCCGACGCCGATCGCCGTGAGCTGCCACAAGCCGAGTGATCGCTTCAGCTGCTCGTCGGCGGGTGTCTCCTCCTCGACCTGCCCGAGGGGTTTGCGGCGCAACATCTGGCTGCGCAACTCCGCGAGGGACATGGATCTTCCTTTCGTCCTCTGCGATACGCGACGGTGCAGTAACGCAGATCACATTCTGAGCAGCACTCAGCTAATCCGACCACGAATGCGCTGTGATCGGCGAATTGGATAAATAAAGTTCGGCGGTCTTGTCCGACTGCACAGACAAGACCGCCGAACGCAGGTTCAGTGCTGGCTGCCGGGGCGCAGCGAGCGCAGGAAGAACGCCATATTGGCGGGGCGTTCGGCGAGGCGGCGCATGAAGTAGCCGTACCACTGATCGCCGTAGGGCACGTAGACCCGGACATGATGTTCGGCCTCGACCAGGCGGCGCTGTTCGGCGTCGCGGATGCCGTAGAGCATCTGGAATTCGAAATCGTCGGACTTGCGCGCGGTGGCCGTCGCGAAGACGCCCGCGGCCTCGATGAGCGCCGGATCGTGGGTGGCGACCATCGGATAGCCGTCACCCTTCATCAGGATCCGCAGACAGTCCAGATAGGACTGGTCGACCTCGGCCCGGCTCTGGTAGGCCACCGACGCGGGTTCGCGATATGCGCCCTTGCACAGGCGAATTCGCGAGCCCGGACCGGAGAACTCCCGGCAGTCGGCCTCGGTGCGCCGCAGATAGGCCTGCAGCACGGTGCCGAGCGAGGGGAAGTCGGCACGCAGTTCCCGCACGATCGACAGCGTCGAATCGGTGGTGGTGTGGTCCTCGGCGTCGATGGTCACCAGCACGCCCGCATCCGCAGCGGCCGTGCAGATCTGGTGGGCGTGCGCGCGGGCGATCGCGTGACCGTCCTTGGGCAGGGCCTGCCCGAGCGCCGAGAGCTTGAGCGAAACCTCCAGCGGCCCAACGGATCCGGTGCCCGAAGCGCGCAGCAGCGAGAGCAGCGCCAGATAGTGCGACACCGTATTGCGCGCCTGCTCGATATCGGTGGTGTCCTCGCCGAGATAGTCGACGGTGATGTAGCGACCGGAATTCAGCAGAGTTTCGACGGCCGCCACCGCATTCGGCTCGGCCGCCCCCGCGACGAAGCGGTCCACCAGCTTCTTGGTGGTCGACATCCGCGTGACGGTGCGCTCGAGCCGTGGCGACCGCGAGGCCGCGAGCATGGCGGGGCGTAGCAGACCGGAGATGGCCATCAGTTCTCCTCGGGTGCCTGGTGCGGATAGGTGTGTTCGGTCGGTGGGACGAAGGTCTCCTTGATGGTGCGCGCGGAGGTCCAGCGCAGCAGGTTCTGCGGCGAGCCCGCCTTGTCATTGGTGCCCGATGCGCGGGATCCGCCGAAGGGCTGCTGGCCGACGACCGCGCCGGTGGGTTTGTCATTGATGTAGAAGTTGCCCGCCGCGAACCGCAGCCGCTCGGTCGCCGCGGCGACGGCGGTGCGGTCATCGGCGATGATCGCCCCGGTCAGGCCGTAGGCCGAACCGCCGTCGACCAGTTCGAGCACCGATTCGAAGGATCCGGCGGCCGCATCGTCGTAGACGTGGATCGACAGTATCGGGCCGAAGTATTCGGTGCTGAACGCCTCGTCGGTGGGATCGTCGCCGAGCAGGATGGTCGGATCGACGAAGTAGCCGACGGTGTCGTCGGTATGTCCGCCCGTTGCGATGGTCAGGCCCGAGGTGGCCTTGGCCCTGGCGATGGCATCGGCATTGCGGTCGAAGGCACGCTGATCGATGACTGCGCCGCCGAAGTGCGCGAAGTCGGTGATATCGCCGTAGCTCAGCGTGTCGACCCTATCGATGAGGTCGCGGCCCATCTTGGCCCATACCGACTTCGGGATGAAGGCGCGCGAGGCGGCCGAGCACTTTTGGCCCTGGTAGTCGAAGGCGCCGCGGATCAGCGCCGTGGTCAGCACATTCGGATCCGCGGAACTGTGCGCCAGGACGAAATCCTTGCCGCCGGTCTCACCGACCAGTCGCGGATAGGTGTGGTAGTCGCCGATATTCGCCGCGACCGCCCGCCACAGATGCTGGAAGGTCCCCGTGGAGCCGGTGAAGTGGATGCCGGCCAGCCGCCGGTCGGCCAGCGCGACATCGGAGATCTTCGGTCCCGCGCCGTGCACCATATTGATGACACCGGGCGGCAGACCCGCGGTCTCCAGCAATTTCATCGTCCAATAGGCCGCCACCGCCTGGGTGGGCGACGGCTTCCACAGCACGGTATTGCCCATCAGAGCGGGCGCGGTCGGCAGATTGCCCGCGATCGCGGTGAAATTGAACGGAGTGATCGCGTAGATGAAGCCCTCGAGCGGGCGGTATTCGACCCGGTTCCACACACCCGGGGTCGAGATCGGCTGGTCGGCCATGATCTGCCGGGCGAAGTGCACATTGAAGCGCCAGAAATCGACCAGTTCGCACGGCGCGTCGATCTCGGCCTGGTACGCGGTCTTGGACTGTCCCAACATGGTCGCGGCGGCAATGGTTTCGCGCCACGGCCCGGCCAGCAGATCCGCGGCCCGCAGGAAGATCGCGGCGCGATCCTCGAACGACAGCGCCCGCCAGCCGGGCGCCGCGGCGGCTGCGGCCGTAATCGCGTCCTGCACATCGCGGGCCTCGGCCGTGGTGAGGGTGCCGAGTACGGCGCCGTGGTTGTGCGGCTGCACGACGTCGATGGTCTTGCCCGAGGTGCGCCGATGTTCGCCGCCGATGACGTGGTGGATCTCGGTCGGCGTGGCGGCGAGTTCGGTCAGTTTCGCCCGCAGGCGGGCGCGTTCGGCGCTGCCCGGGGTGAAGCTGCCGACCGGCTCGTTGACAGGCCGGGGCGTGGACACGATGGCATCCATGAGTCCTCCTTGCTGGTATATGAGGGTAAGCCGAAGTCAACACGGCAAAACTGCCCGCAGAATCGGTCAAGCGGACAAAGATGGGATGACCGTATTGGCGAGTCGTATGAAAGTGGGCAGTGGTCGTGGCTAGGAAAGGTGAGCTGGTGGCCGCGGACCTCGACCTGTTCGGATTGGCGCATATGGTGGCCCAGAATGCGGGCGGGATGGTCTCCATCGAGGACCCGCAATCGCATGTGCTGGCGTATTCGGCATCGGATCAGACGGCCGACCAACTGCGAGTGCTCTCGATCCTCGGCCGCGAAGGCCCGCGCGACTATCTGCGGGTGCTGCGCGAGTGGGGTGTGTTCGATCGGCTGCGCGGGACCGACGAGGTCATCGATATCCCGGCGCACGAGGAACTCGATATCAAGCGCCGTCTGGTAGTGAGCATCCGCGCGCACGCCGAGGGGAGTGCGCCGCGGGTGCTCGGCTCGATCTGGCTGCAACAGGGGGACCGGCCGTTCAAACCGGATGCGGCGGAAATCCTGCGCGGCGCGTCAGCCATCGCCGCCCGACTGATATCGCGCAGTCTGGATGCGCCGACCGGCGAGGCACTGCTGATCCAGCGGCTGTTCGGCACCGGCGGCGGCACCGCCGATGTGCCGACCGTCGCGAATGCGCTGAACCTGCCGCTGACCGGTCCGGCCGCGGTGGTCGGATTCGCGTCGACACCCGGTGCGAACGCGCCGTCGCCCGCGACGCTCGGCAATATGCTTCGCCTGCGCGCCAGCTCGTTTCGCGGCGATTCGGTGACCACCGTGCTCGAGAACCGGGTCTATGTGCTGCTGCCGCAGTACCGATCCGCGGACGCCGTGACCGCGTGGACGCGCCAGCTGGTCGACCAGCTCGAAGCCAAGCGCGCGCTCGAATTGCGCGCCGCCATCGCCTGTCCCGTTCCGGATCTGGCTCATGTCGCCGGTGCGCGCGCCGAGGTGGACCGGGTGCTCGACAGTACCGCCGCGACCTACCCGAAGAACCGGGTGACCACGCTGGCGCAATCGCGCACCGCGGTGCTGCTCGGCGAAATCCTCGATCTCGTCGGCGACCGGCCGCATCTGCACGATCCGCGCCTGTACAAGCTGCTGGACTACGACCGGAAGCATTCGGCGAATCTGCGCGAGAGCGTCGAGACCTATCTGCGCGAACACGGCGACGTGCGCAATGCCGCGACGGCCCTGCAGGTGCATCCGAACACGCTGCGCTACCGGATCCGCCGCGTCGAGGAGATCATCGGGATGGACCTCACCGATCCCGCCGACCGCCTATTGCTCGAACTCCAACTCGCACTGCACCGCCGTCGATAGCCCGACCAGGTGGTGCGCGGCGAGCGATGACTATCCGAGCTCCGGTCCGTCTGATCTGGTGACGCAGTAATTACCGACCAAGGAGATCCGATGCGGAAAATCACCGCGGGACTGTTCATCGCACTCGACGGCGTCGTCGAGAACCCGCAGGACTGGCACTTCCCGTATTTCAACGACGAGATGGCCACGGCGGTCGACCGTCAGCTCGGCGCGGCGGACACGCTGCTGTTGGGGCGCAAGACCTATGACGGCTTCGCCGCGGCGTGGCCGGAGCGGGAACTCGCGGGCGATGTGGACGCCGAAATGGCCAAGAAGCTCGGCGACGCGCGCAAGATCGTGGTCTCGCATCAGGATCTCACCTTCACCTGGCGCAATTCCGAGGTGCTGAAGGGTGATCTGGTGGCGGCCGTCGCGGCGCTGAAGAACGAGCCGGGCGAGGCGCCCATCGGTATCAGCGGTTCGGTGTCCGTGGTCCGCCAGCTGCTCGAGGTCGGCCTACTCGACGAACTGCATTTGCTGGTGCACCCGATCGCGGTGCGCAAGGGTCTGCGACTGTTCGAGGAGACCGACTCCGCACTTCCGCTGCAACTGCTTTCCTCCGACACCTTCAAAACCGGTGTCGTACATCTGGTCTACGCCAAGGCGGCGGCCGAAGGCACCGAGGGATATGAATACGCGAAACAGTTCCTGGGCCAAGAGGACGACTAAGACGGCGAATGGCACATGGTCTCGGGACCATGTGCCATTCGGGCATCAATGACCACGCACAGTTTTCGAAGCACCCGGCGGTGCGGCGAGCTTGTCGATCTGTTCCCGGGCGTCCGCCACAACCGGCGATACGGTCGGCCTCGGCGCTGGCGGCGGTAGCAGTCCATATTGTGCTGCCCCCCAAGGACCATCGATCATCGGGTCGTACTGGGAGCCCATCCGTGGGATTCTCGCACAACCCGCTCAATCCTTTCGGCCCTCGACTCCCCAGGCGTGGGCGGCGCACTCGCTGTTCACGGCGTGACGATCGCGAAGTTCGGATCGGGCCGGTCGAACAGGCCGTTGAGTTTCTGGAGGGCGGCGATATTGCCGTCGACCTTGATCTCGCCTTTGATGATCGCGTCCGCGACGCTGCCGCCCGCGAGCATGGCGCTGGCGAATGTGGCGCGGGTCAGCGTGAGGGTGGCGTCGGGGGCGGGCAGACCGTCATCGCGGGTGCGGGCGTAGTGGATCAGCACGCCATTGCGCAATTCGACACGCTGCGTGCGATTTTCGGCATCGGTGAAGCGCCAGTCGGTGGTGGCCTTGACGTCCCAGGCCTTGGGGCCGTTGACGAACAGCGAGATGGCGTCGAAGGCCTGGTCGATGGTCAGTGCCGCCAGCATGCCCTGCGCGTTGGCCTTGGTGGGGGTGCCGAACGGTCCGTTGCGCAGTTCGTAGGCGCCGCTGAGGTAGAAGTTGCGCCAGGTGGCGTTTTCCGCCCCGTACGCGAGTTGTTCGAAGACGCTGGCCTGTAGGTGTTTTGCCTTGGTGTTATTCGGATCGGCGAAGATCACGTAGTTCACCAGTTGCGTGGCCCACCGGTAATCGCCAGCGTCATAAGCCTTTTGCGCCTTCTTCAGTACCTCCTTCGCGCCGCCCATGGCATCGACGTGTCGCTTGGCCGATTCGACCGGCGGATGTTCCCACAGATGTGCCGGATTGCCGTCGAACCAGCCCATATAGCGCTGGTAGATGGCCTTGACGTTATGGCTGACCGACCCGTAATAGCCATGGGTCGACCACTCCTTCGTGATCGCGGGCGGCAGCTGCAGCATTTCGGCGATCTCGCTGCCGACATAGCCCTGGTTCAGCAGACGCAGCGTCTGATCGTTGAGGTAGGCGTACAGATCCCGTTGTACCGCAAGGAATTCCACGATCCGGTCGGTGCCCCAGACCGGCCAGTGGTGCGAGGAGAAGACCAGATCGGCATTGTGGCCGTACAGGTTGATCGACTCGGTGAGATAGCGCGACCACACATGCGGGTCGCGCACCAGCGCGCCGCGCAGCGTGACGATATTGTGCAGCGTGTGGGTGGCGTTCTCGGCCATACACAGCATGCGGCGGTCCGGAAAATAGAAGTTCATCTCCGAGGGCGCCTCGGTGCCCGGCGTCAGCTGGAACACCATGCGCACACCGTCGATGATCTCCTCTTGGCCGGAGTGCGTGATATCGACGGTCGGGTCGATGAGTGTCGTGGTGCCGATCGAGGTGGTCTGGCCCAGGCCCGCACCTACCTGCCCCTTGGGGCCGCGGGGGAGGGCCGCGCCGTACATATAGGCCGCACGCCGGGACATCGCGGTGCCCGCGTAGATATTCTCTGCAACCGCGTGTTCGAGGAAGCCGGACGGCGCGAGCACCGGACAGCGGCCCGCCGCGACATCCTCTCGGGTGGTGACACCGAGCGCGCCGCCGAAGTGGTCGACATGCGAATGCGAGTAGATGAGACCGGTGACCGGGCGATTGCCGCGATGGGCGCGGTAGAGCGCGAGTCCCGCCGCCGCGGTCTCGGTCGAGATCAGCGGATCGATGACCACTACGCCGGCATTGCCTTCGATCAGCGTCATATTCGACAGGTCGAGACCGCGGATCTGATAGCAGCCCGGTGCGATTTCGTACAGGCCATGTTTGACCGTCAACTGGGACTGCCGCCACAAGCTCGGATTCACCGACAGTGGACAGGCGTCGCGGAGGAAGGCGTAGGAGTCGGTGTCCCACACCACCTTTCCGCTGGCGTCCTTGATCACGCCGGGCTCGAGCGAGGCGATCCAGCCGCGGTCGGCATCGGCGAAATCGGTGGTGTCGGAGAAGGGCAGCGTCGCGGCGACCCGCTTATTGGCATCGGCGATGTGATCGCTCGGATCGGTGGGTGCGCTGGCGGGGTTCACCTCATCGGAGTCGCCGCACGCCGTGAGACCGACGCCGACGCCAGCCACCGCGAGTGCCGCCGCTCCGACTCCGAATACCCCGCGGCGCGACACCCGTGGTGTCCGGTTGCCGTCGTTGTCCTGCTCGACCATCGCTTCTCCTGTCCGTCCTCGGCGACCCACCGTAGCCGCTATTGCAGTGCGACTGCAATAGAGTGTTGGCCTGGGTGCCATACCAGCGGGTGCCCGGTGCGGTCGCTGTGATCGGATGCGGATATGAATGAGAGCAGTGCGGGCGCCCGACGCAGGCGCAATCCGGAACAGACGCGCGCCGCGATCATCGCCGCCCTGCTCGCGGCGATTCAGGACGGCGAACTCGACCCGACCGGTAAGCGCATAGCGGCCAGGGCCGGGGTCTCCGAGCGCAGCGTCTTCGTGCACTTTCCCGGACGCGACGATCTGCGGGTCGCGGTGGTCGAGGTGCAATCGGAACGGGTCGAGGCATTGATCGCGACGCCGGATCCGCGACTGCCGCTGGCCGAGCGCATCGATGCGGTGGTCCGCCAGAGCGAGGCGATCTTCGCGCTGCAGCGCAATCCCCGGCTGCTCGGGCTGCTCGAATCACATACCGTACCCGGTGTGGACGCGCGAATGCGGTTGACCGACAGACGTATTCGCGATGCGCTGGCCCGTACGTTCGCATCGGAACTGACCGGCGACGGCGGCGTCGACGAGGAACTGGTCGATCTCGTCGACGCCGCCGTCGGCTGGCCCACCCGGCACCACCTCGTCGAACGCCGCGGCCGTTCCCAGGCCGAGGCGTCCGCGGCTATCCGCAGGACCCTGTTCGCGCTACTCGGTTAAGCGTTGGCGGGGGCCTCGGCCTCCGGTTCCGGCGGGGCCTGCTCGATCGTGCGCTTGGGTCCGGTGAACCAGTGCTTGGCCGATACCGCCCACCAGATGCCGATCGCGCCGACCACGCCGACCAGGGTGATCGGTGCGTAATTGACGGTGTTCCAGGTGAATTCGCTGTTCCACGGGTAGCCGCGGTCATCGGTCGGCAAGATGAACAGCACACTGATCAGCACGATCCAGACCAGGGCGATCACACCAACCGGTCGATACCAGGGGCCGAGTTGCCAAGGGCCGGTACGGAATCGGCTGCCGTGCAGCTGGCGCAGCAGAATCGGGATGCCATAGGCGATATAGAGGCCGATGGTGGCGACCGAGGTGGCCGCCGCGTAGGCGGTCGGCGCATTCGCCGCGGGCACCAGCATCGACGGGATCAGCAGCACGAACGAGAAGAACGAGATGAACAGCACGGCGTGCACCGGTACCTTGCGGGCCGAAAGTCGCGACCAGTAGGCCGATCCCGGTACCGCGCCGTCGCGGGAGAACGCGAACAGCATGCGCGAGGCCGAGGTGACCGAGGCGTAACCGCAGAACAGCTGGGCGATCGCGGCGATGATCAGCAGCAGACCCGACCAGAACGAATTCAGCGAGTTCTCCAGGATATAGATCACCGGGTAGCCGCTGTTCTTGTCCGGATCCAATGCGTCATCGAGATTCGGAATGGCGAAGGTCACCGCCATGATGAGCAGATATCCGGCAACGGCGGAGACGACGATGGTATTGATGATGCCCTTCGCCGCCGTGCGCGCGGCGTCGTGGGTCTCCTCGGACATATGCGCCGACGCGTCATATCCGGTGAAAGTGTATTGCGCGTGCAGCAATCCGAGCAGGAAGCTGAACGCCACGCCGCCGAAGCCGACCGCGCTGTTGTCGACGGTTTCGGTGAAGACGAACCCGACGCTCTGATGGTGGCTCGCGCCGAAACCGAGCACGATCACGAAGATCGCCACGCCGCCGACATGCCACCAGGCCGAGATGTTGTTGATGACCGCGGACAGATGCGGGCCGATCGCATTGAGCACGGCGTGCAGGATCAGGATCGCGGTGAACACGAGAAAGATTGCGGTGCGGTCGGTTCCGATATCGATGCCGATGACGTTCAGCACCGCGGTGGTGAAGATCGCCGCGCCGTAGTCGATGGCGGCGGTCACCGCGATCTGGCCGATCAGGTTGAACCACCCGGTGAACCAGCCCCAGACCGGACCGCCCAACTCCGATGCCCACCAGTACAGACCACCGGAAGTCGGGTAGGCGGAGGCCAATTCGGCCATTGCCAGCCCGACGAACAACACCATCACCGACACCAGCGGCCAGCCCCAGGCCATGGTGATCGGACCGCCATTGGCCAGCCCGATGCCATAGCTGGCCAGACCGCCGGTCAGGATCGAGACGATGGTGAAACTGATGGCGAAGTTGGAGAATCCCGACCAGGACCTGGCCAGTTCCTGTTTGTAGCCGAGTTCGGCGAGGCGACGTTCGTCGTCGGATGGTGCGTTGGCTTCGGTCATGATCGCTCCCGGGTGAAAACGCCGCCCTCATACAGCGTTTGCCAGAAGCTAAGTGTGAAGTGAGTGCTGGTCAATCGTAGGGAAAATATGGAAACCCGACTGTAATTTCCCCGCAATCGCCCGCCGTCGCCGCAATCTCCGGAATACGTGATAGGCAGGACAGATGAAACCGATGCGCTCCTCCTATGACGTGGTGGTGGTCGGCGGTGGCCATAACGGGTTGGTGGCCGCCGCGTATCTGGCGCGGGCCGGGCGGTCGGTGCTGGTGCTGGAGCGGCAGGATCACACCGGTGGGGCCGCGGTCTCGGAGCGGGTGTTCCCGGGTGTCGATGCGCGATTGTCGCGGTATTCGTATCTGGTGAGCCTGCTGCCGCGCCAGATCGTCGAGGAGTTGGGTCTGCGATTCGCGACGCGGCGACGACGGATCTCGTCGTATACGCCGGTCGGGGACGGCGGGTTATTGGTCGACACCGCTTCCGAGGCTCGGACCAGGGACAGTTTCGTGCGGCTCACCGGATCCGATCGTGATTTCCGGGCGTGGCAGCAGTTCTACAGCGCGACCGGCAGGCTTGCGCAACGCGTGTTCCCGACGCTGACCGAACCGTTGCCGTCGCGGTCGTCGCTCGAGCGGGTGGTCGACGATGCCGACACCTGGGCGGCACTGTTCGAGCGGCCGCTGGGGGAGACGGTCGAGTCGACCTTCACCGATGACACCGTGCGCGGTGTCGTGCTCACCGACGCGCTCATCGGGACCTTCACCCACGCGCACGACCCGAGCCTGCGGCAGAACCGCTGCTTCCTCTACCACGTGATCGGCGGCGGCACCGGCGACTGGGATGTGCCGATCGGCGGTATGGGCGCGCTCACCGACGCGCTCGCCGACGCGGCCCGCACCGCCGGGGCGGAACTGGTCACCGGCAGCGAGGTGACCGAGGTCGAATCCGATGATGTCACGGCGGAAGTGCGCTATCGGGACGGCGTGGTCGGCGCGCGGCATGTGCTGGTCAGTGCGGCACCACACGAGCTCACGCGGTTGCTGGGCATCCCGGGGGAGCCGAAACCCGAAGGCTCGCAACTGAAAGTGAACATGGTGCTGCGGCGGCTACCCCGGCTCCGTGACATCGCGACCGATCCGCGCGAGGCCTTCGCCGGAACATTCCATATCGCCGAATCGTATTCGCAACTGGAACAGGCCTATCGCGAGGCCGACGCCGGACGGATCCCCGCCGCCCCGCCGTCGGAAATCTACTGCCACACCCTGACCGATCCCTCGATCCTCGCGCCCGACTCCCGCATGCATACCCTCACACTGTTCGGATTGCACACTCCGGCACGGCTTTTCGAATCGGACCCGGAGGCGGCGAAGACAATGGCGGTGAAAGCCGCACTCGCTCAACTGGATGCGGTACTCGCCGAACCTCTCGCCGACTGCCTCGCCGTGGACGAGTACGGCGGCCCCTGTATCGAAGCGAAATCGCCACTCGACCTCGAGCGTGAGGTCGGCCTGCCCGGTGGCCACATCTTCCATCGAGACCTGGCCTTCCCGTACCGCACCGACGAGACCGATACCCCCGCCGCTCGCTGGGGCGTGGCGACCGATGTGCCGAATGTCTTCCTCTGCGGTGCGGGCGCCGTACGCGGCGGCGGAGTCAGCGGTATCCCCGGTCACAACGCCGCCATGGCGGTCCTCGAAACGCGCTGACTACGGCGCCGTCAAGACCGCCCGGATCTCGTCGACGCTCGGATTCACCAGCGACTGCCCGCGCACGATGACCGTCGGCGTCACCTCGTCCCCACCGGTGATCGCCCGAACCGCGGCGGCCGCTTCCGGATCCTTGATGGGGATGGTCCGAAACGGAATACCGGCCCGGCGCAGCCCGATGCCGAGCCGAATGCAGTACGGGCAGAATGTGCGCCAGTAAATGGTGATCGGTTCGGTGGTTTCGGTTCGATCGGATCTGGGCACGGGTTCCCTCCCCTGAGCGGTATCGGATGGACGTAATCGACCTTACGGCTCTGGGCCTGCCCACCGGGTGAACTCGCCGCAGGTCACGCCGATGCGGGCCGAATTGTCGGTCGGGAGTGCGCTGTCCGCGTCCTGTATGTGTGCAGCACCACTATGAAATCCAACGATGCCGATTCTGCATAACTGTCCACATTGGGGCACCTGAAATCGGATGTTCTGTGGTGGCTTTCGTCGGGGGATTCGTGTTCGTCCATGATGGATCTCGGTTGCGGCGTTCAGGGTTCCCGCGTTCGGTGCCTAATACTCGGTGGCGGCTCGTGCCGCGCGGTGGCGGCTCGAATTGTCATGCGAGTCACATCAAGATCGACATCCAATAAGTCATTGGCAATTGGTGAGCAAACGTTAACGATTGGGTCACGTCCAGTTCTCATACAGCGGTTTCGATGGGCTCGCTTCCCTGAGTCGACCCTGTGAGGAACCAAATATGTTGATGAGGAAATTCGCCGCGACCTCGGCGCTACTGATCGCGGCGCTCGGTGCCACGGCCGGAACCGTTTATGCCGCACCGGAGTCCGACAGCGGTGCCGTGAACTACTCGGCCACCGCCACCCCGACCTCGACCATCATCAAGACCGAGGCCGGTTCGCTGGTCGACGAGGACGGCGTCTTCAAGATCAAGGCCGCTGACGGCACCACTCTTGCGGGCACCGAATTGTCCTTCCGGGTGGACGACTTCGTCTTTCCGATCGCCGCGGATATCCGGGATCACACCGCGACGCTGACCCCGCAGTTCGATATGGCGCACGCGGCTTACAAGCCGGTCGCGCTGCCCTTCGAGGACAAGGCCCCCTGGAAGTCCGAATACGACCGTGAGCAGGCCGCCTTCAACCGCATGAAGGACACCATCGCCATGGGCGCCACCATCGGCACCCTGGTCGGCGGACTCGGCGGCGGCGCCATCGGCTGCGTCCTCGGCGGTATCGCCGGTGCGACCGTAGCCTCGGCCACCATCGTCGGTCTGTTCGGTGCGTTCATCCCGGCCGCGGCCATCGGCTGCATCGGCGGCATCGTCGCCATCGGCGCTCTGGGCACCGTAGCCGGACAACTGTTCGTCACCGCCCCGGTCGCCATCGCCGCCGCAGTCCAGTACTTCACCACCATCAACCAGCCGTTCAACGCACCGAAGTAATTTCGGCACAGCAATGGCGGCGCCCGGATAACCACCGGGCACCCGGCTCAGAGCGGGCACCCCGTACACGGGGGTGCCCGCTCTGCTGATTTCCCAGTCGAGCCTCCACGGGAATCCGGGGAACAGGCGGTCGAGGAATGGCGGTCATCGACCTTGGCGCGATGCGCGCTGATCACCGGTTGGACTCCGGCGGGCTAGCATGCTCAGGCTGTTCCGGAGAGCGCATCTGAAGGAGTCCGTGCCATGGAGTTGCGCCAGTTGCGTTATTTCGTCACCGTGGCGGAGGAATTGCACTTCGGGCGGGCGGCTGAGCGGCTGCATATTGCCCAGCCTGCGGTGAGTCAGCAGGTGCGGCGGCTGGAGCGCGAACTGAAGGTCCAGTTGCTGGATCGGTCGCCGCGGCGGGTGCGGCTGACGGAGGCCGGGCTGCGGTTTTTGCCCGCGGCGCGGAGTGTGTTGAGTGCGGCCGATCAGGCGCGGGCATCGGTGGCCGATCTGGCCGGTGCGCGGGCGGAGGTGTTCCGGCTGGGCACGGTCACTGGGCTGGGTGCGCGGCTGGACACCATCCTGGATGCCTTTGCCGAGCGCCTTCCGCAGGTGCGAATCGAGTTGGTCACCCTTCCGGTGCGTGAGCGATTGGCGCAGGTTGCCGACGGTCGACTCGATGCCGCCTTCGTGCGCTCGCCCGCCCTCGAGGACACTGCCGACCTGGAATATCTGCACGCGTGGGACGACCGACTCGTCGCGGCGCTGCCCGCCCGGCACCCGCTGGCCGCACAGGAGTCGGTGCGATTGGCCGATTTGGCGTCGGTGCCACTGCGGCTGACCGAACGGCGCAATCACCCGGCGCTGGTGGATCTGGTGTTGATGTCTTGTCAGCGTGCGGGTTTCGAGCCGGTGCCCGCGCCGACCGCGACCACCCTGCAGGACAATTTGGCCGCGATCGGCACCGCCGCGGCCATGTGGACGGTGATCTACGCCGCCAATGCCGACCAGGTGCACAACCCCAGGGTGGTCTTCCGGCCGTTCGCGGACGGTGGCATGAGCCTGCCGATCGCCGTGGCCCTGCGCGCGGGCACCGACGCGCCCGGTTCGGAGCTGCTGCGTGCGCTCCTACCCGCCGAAAGCGCATGCGACCTCGGACAATAAGGACTCGTTATGGCTGCGTGAACGAACTGACCCTTGGTCGATGATCTTCGTTCGGGTGAACTGATGACAGGCCGCCGAACCGGGCGGAAACCCATAGCGGAATGCCCGGATGCGGTCTGTCCCAACCCTTTTCAGCGAGGAGATGCAGTCATGCCCATCGTCACCGTGCAGCAGGGCCCGCGCACCATCGAACTCAAGCGGGATCTGGTCCGCCGGATCACCGACGCCTTCGTCGACGCGTACCAGATCCCTGCCGAGACCGTGCAGGTCTGGATCCACGAGACGCCCGCCGACAGCTGGGGTGCGGCCGGGCAGCTGACCGCCGATAGAAAATAGCCGGTCGAGGGACATCGATGCCCGGCCGATACCGTCGCGGTTATGCCGATGAAGCATGAACGTCCGCGGTGGTTGCCGGTCGGGCCGACGGTGCTGGTCTTGTTGTCGGCCGGAGCGGGCGCGACGGATGGGTTGGTATTCACCGAACTGGGCAAGGTGTTCGCCAGCGTCCTGACCGGCAACTTGGTATTGCTCGGTGCGGCCGTCGGCATGTCCGGCATCGAACTGACGCCGCCGCTGGTGGTTCTCGCCAGCTATTTCGTCGGTGTCGCGGCGGCGGCGCGCTGGTGTCGCGCCATGCCTTCGGGCCCGCTGCGCATCGCGCGTCTGCGTCACTGCCTCGCGGGCGAGGCGGCATTGGTGGTCGTGGTGGCCGCTGTCGCCGTATTCGCCGGTGCGGTCGATGTGGTTCGCCTGCTGCTGCTCGGCGCGGCCGCGCTCGCAATGGGTGTCCAGTCGGCCGCGGTCCTCATCATCGATCGCCGATCACCCACGACCTACATGACCAGCACCTTCACCGGTCTCGTCAGCGATCTTGTCGCCGACCGCCGCATCGAACCGCTCGCCGTCGCTCGTATCGCCGCCGTGGTATTCGGCGCCGCCGTCGCGGTCGCACTCTATTCCGTCAGTGCCCATTGGGGTTTCGTCATCCCCGCCGCCCTGATCGCGGCGGCGGCCGGTCTCGCATATACCCACTGGTGGCTTGATGGGGCGCTACCGGTTTCATCGACGTCGGACGAATAGGTGACGTTGCGTCGATGCCGGGATTCGGTGACGGCAGGGCTGAATCAGTGGCTCGGATTCGATTCGGACGAATCCGGACCGAGTTGCTGTTGCAGGAATAGGATCCGGTTCCTGGTAGTACGGGTGTCCGGATGATCCGAGCCGAGGATGCGCTCTTGGTCGGCGAGCAGTTGCTCGTTCTCGGTGCGGGCTCGGTTCATGTTCTGGCCGCCGCGATTAGCCGCGATATTGCTTCGGGTGGTGAGCGTATCGACATGGTCGGCGCCCAGAATGCGCTCACGGTCGATAGCCAGCTGCTCGAACTCGGCGATGGCACGGTCGAAGTCGCCGGACTCGCCATGCCAGTAGGCGATGCTGTGGCGGGTCGCGAGAGTGTTGGGATCGTCGGGGCCGAGGATGCGCAACTGGTCGGCCAGGAGGCGTTCGAGTTCGGCTATTGCTCGGGGGATTTCACCGTTTTCGCCGTGCCAGTAGGCGATGCTGTGGCGGGTGTTCAGGGTGTCGGGGTGGTCCGGGCCCAGCACGGAAGTCTGATCGTGCAGAATCCGTTCGTATTCGGCTGCGGCTCTCGCGGGTTCGTCGCTTTCGCTGGACCAGTAGATGAGGCTATAGCGGGTGTTGAGGGTATCCGGGTGGTCGGCGCCGAGGACGCGGACTTGATCGGTGAGTAGCTGCTCCAGCTCGGCGACGGCTCGCGCGATGGCGCGTGCGGCGGTGTCGTCGAGACCGACCAGGCTCCTCGGGTTGTGCGCTGCCTCGGCGACGTCGTGCCGACCGCGCACGTTGGTGAGGTTGAGGCGAGTGGTCAATGTGCGCGGATCATCGGGGCCGAGTACGCGCAATTCGTCGGTCAGAACCGCGTCGAGTTCCGCGACGGCTCTACGCATATCGCCGCTTCGGCCACGCCAGAAGGCGAGTTGGTGGCGGACGAACAGCGTGCCGGGATGATCGGGACCACACGCCTCGGTAAAGGAAGGGAGCCACGCGGCGTACATGTCGCGGTTGGTCGCTGGGCGCACCGTTTCCAGGCCGAGGAGCAATTCTTTGGCAGAATCAGCATCGCCGTATTCGAGATAGTGCCGGGTGCCGGACCCACGGATGTACTCGGTCACCTGCTGGGAGATCTGGGTTCCGTTCGCGACCGCCGATTCGATCGCGATCCCGATCGCCGCCGCAATCGCGCCGTTTGCCTCGGCGCTCTCCCAGCCGAGCCGCTCGGCCTCGGCCGCTAGCGTCGGAAGCAGCGCAGCGTGCGTGATTCCGAGAGACTCCCGCGCGGTACCGGCCCGACTTCGAGTGACCAGCACGCCCAGTTCGACGACGAGGTCACGGATCAGAGTGGCATCCGATCCGGAGACAATGAATTGTGCCAGGGCGGATTCGAGCAATTCCATCGGCAGCACCGGTCCGGCCCCGGCCGCGACCAGAATGGCGAGCAATGGCCCGAGCGCCACGGCGATATCGGGATCCACGGCGCGCGAGGCGCCATGAACTCGATACAGGACAAGGGTTTCGAGCCCGACTCCGGCGGCGATTTCCTCGTCGGTAATGCTGGAGTGGACCTCGATGAGCAGCCGGGCCAGTAGCCACCCGCCCGTGACGGCACGCGAATGACCGAAGGTTGGTGTTTCCGCAGAAAAGCTGGTGGGAGTTTCCGCGAGCAAAGCATCGATCCAGCGCACCCACAACTGTGGATCGGTCGGTTCGAGCTGGTGCCGAGTGGATTCGAGCACCATGGCGGCGATGTCCTCGGCGCTCGGTGGCAGGAGTTCGATGCGGTGCAGATGCGCGAGCTCCGGCAACTCCGCGACGCCCGTACCGGCACGCACGCCGAGAATCACACGCACATGGGTGAATTCGTCGACGCGGGTCAGCTCAGCGACATGCCGGACGAGGTGTTCCCGGGTTCCGGCCTCGAGTTGGTCCATGCCGTCGAAGACGATGGTGATCCGGCGACCGGGTGCCCGGAGCCGAGCCAGCGGCCGCTGTACCTCGATATCGAACACGTCGAGTTCGGATTCGTCGACGACGTGGGCGGCATCGCGAAATCCGGGCACTCGGTGCGACAGCTGCGCGGACAGCTCGACGGTCACCGACTCGAGCGAGCTGCCGACAGTGAGAAATACTGCCGCGGTGACATATTCGGGTGCGATCGCAAGCCCGTCCACCAAACTCGGTCGAATGAGCATCGCCATCAGCGTGGACTTCCCGGACCCGGCCGGGCCGACGACCGCACGGAGACGGTGGCCACCGGTCTCGACGATCTCGGCGAGACGCTCACGGATGACATCGGTGAGCAACAGCCGACGGGTGAGCTGATCGACGAATCCGGCTGCGGGACGGCCGGTTATCGCGTCGCGCCGCCGAGCGGCATTGGGCACCAGCCAGAGACCGGGATCACCGCCCGCCGTGGTCGACAATGCGCCGGAGGTGAACGAAAGATGTTGCGGTTGTTGGCGTTGACAAGTATTGCCGATGGGCTCGACCAGATCGGATGGCAGCAGATTCTCACCGCGCAGCGGCAGGCCGCCGGTGAAGGTCTCGACCATGGTCCGGGTGAAGCAGCCCGCGTAGGCGGGGCCTTCGCCGGCGGCGACGAGGAGTTCCATCCGTCCGGACGAGCGGGTGAGCAGATCGGTCCAGCGGCGGGCCGCACCCTGCACACCCTCCCCGCTCTCGCAGGCGTCGATCAGCACGATCAGACCGTCGAGCATGGATCCGTTGAGTAGTTCTCGAATGCCCTGGGTGAGGTGGAATGCGGTGCGCGAGTTGGGGAATACCGGCGGTGAGTCACGCGCGAGCAGGAAGAAGTCCTCACCGGCGGTCGCCACGCCGTGCCCGACGAAGCCGATCAACAGGGTCGCCCGCTGCTCCGAGGCGGCAGCGAAGGCATCGTTCACCGCCTCGGTCAACTCGTCCGCAGTCGGGTCCAGCACCGGCCCCCGGTGTGCGGTGGCGGGTTGCCAGCCGCCCGCGGCACTGAGATTCGCGTAGAGCTCGGTGGCCAGTTCACCCGGAAAGCCGAGTCGGGGCAGCGCGGCGCACTCGGACCCCACCACCAGCGCCAACCTGCCACCCATGGACGAAACATAGCGGAGTCGGGCCGAAACCGTCGGCGAGTCTGCGGCTAGGGAACGCTGACGGTTTCGTCGCAGCTGTCGGGTGGGTCGACCAGTCCGCATTCGACAGGTGCGCGGGTCGGGCGGTAATCGGCGGGCACACCGCCGGACCGGATGATGCCGCGATAGGTGTCGACCGCGTCCGTGGGTCGGCGGGTCAGGGTGGGGTCGGTACGCACATCGACGGTGTAGAGGCCGAAACGTGGTGTGTAGCTGCCCCATTCGTAGTTGTCGGTGAGGCTCCAATAGTTGTAGCCGACGACATTGATGCCATCGGCCTTGGCGCGCTGGAGCCAGTAGACGGTGTCGCGCAGGTGGTCGGAGCGGGTGTAGCCGTCGGTGCGCGGCTTACCGTCCTCGGTGGGCATGCCGTTCTCCACGACATACAGTGGGCGATCGGGAAATAGCCTCGCGTAGTGGCGCAATGCGTAGTAGATGCCTTCGGTGTGAATGGGCAGTTCCCAGATCGGCGGACCCTCGTTCGAACCGCCCTGCACCGCTTTGCTCGTCTCCGGCACCGGCGCGAAATAGTAGTCGACGCCGATGAAATCGAGCTTATCCGCGATCCGGTCCACGATCGGTTGATTCACCTCGGTCTCGGCACCGGCGACATAGCCGAGATTGCTGGTGACCTGCGCGTCGGGCATCTTGTTGTGAATGGTGTCGTAGATCGCATTGTGCGCCTGGGTGATTCGGTCCAACATCGCGGGCGCCTCATCGGGGTTGATCGCGCCGATACGCAATTCCGTGCCGATATAGGCGGCCGGCTCGTTGAAGGTGATCCACAGCGGATTGCGAGAGGCATAGCGGTTCACCACTTTTCGCATATTGGCCAGCCAATCCTCGACCATGCCGGGATTGCGCCAGCCGCCGCGATCGGCGGCCCAGCCGGGATACACCCAGTGGTCCAGGGTGAGCATCGGCCGCATACCGGCGGCGAGAATGCGCGCGATCACATTGTCGTAGAAGCCGAATGCCGCCTCGTTCCAGGTATCGGGTTGCGGCTGCACGCGCGCCCATTCTATGCCGATCCGGTACACCCGCACGCCGAGGCGGGCGGCCAGGTTGATATCGGAGATGTAGCGCCGGTAGAAGTCGACCGAATTCTCGTAGTCATCCCCGGCCTTGCCGGAATCGATGTAGCGGCTCCAATTGCTGTCGGGCGCGTGGCCCTCGGATTGGAAGCCGGATGATGCTACGCCCCAGAGGAATTCGCGGCCGAACGGTGCGATGGAGGCCTGCGCGCTCGGCATGGCGACACCGGACAGCAGCAGTGCGGTCGCGATCATGGCGAGTGCGACGAGGGCGCGTCGGCGCATCGGTGTTCGCATCGAGCTCCTGTCCCCATCCGGCACTGGTCGGTCGCGCGTCACCGGCGCAGCGCCGCCCCGGCCGATGATCTGTCAGCGTAACCATCGGATAGCTGAATCACGGGCTGCGCGCCGGTGTGTCGCGAATGCGGCCGAAAGTGCATGGAGAAGACGGGTGAAATGTCGAATCGTGATGATTGCTTTCTGTTAGCTTGCGGACAGGGCCGATCCTCAGCTCACCCGTCCACCGATGCGCCGGGTGAGATCGTCTGCGGTGGAGCGCACCTGGGCGGCGAGATCGGCCCAGTCGGCGGCGCAGGGAATTCGCTCGCAGTGGTGTCGCAATGTCACGCTGATGGCCGCGATCGGCCGATGGTCGTGATCGAAGGTCGGATAGGCGACCGAGGCGAATCCGGCGGTGACATGTCCGTCCTCGCTCGCCCAGCCGCGCCGGCGCTCGGCGGCCAGAATGCCGCGCAGCGCGGCGAGGCTGGTCGGCCCGCGGTCGGTGCGGCGCACGAAGGCCGCCGCCGACGGGAACAGCGCCCGCACATGGGCGGCGGGCAGATGCGCCAGGATCGCCCGGCCCGATGCGGTGAGCTGCGCGGGCAACCGCACGCCGACATCGGTCACCAGCGTCTCCGGGCGCGGCGGCCGTTCCTTGATCAGATACAGCAATTCGTTGCCGTGCAGAACCCCGAGGTGCGCATTGTGCCCGACCCGCACGGCCAGCTCGCGCAGCAACGGCCCGGCCACCCGCTCCAGCGGGTCGTGGCGCAGGTAGGCCGAACCCAATTCGAAGGCGGCGATGCCGAGGCCGTAGCGCCGCTCGGCGGGCAGCCGGGTGACGAAGCGAGCCTGCTCCAACTCCGCGAGCAGGTGATATGTGGTGGAGCGGGGGATGTCCAGCTCGCGCGCGATAGTGGACGCGGCGATCGGCCCCGCCCTGGTCGCCATCAGCTGCAGCACGGCGAGGCCGCGCCGAAGTGCCGGTATATCGCTGCTCGTACCCATGCCTCTTCCTGCGATTGTCTCGGATACCAGACAGAACCTGGCCCAGCCTCATTCTCCACCCGCCTTCGTGGCGGTGGAATGGGCCTATGCCGGAAACCACGCAGTTACCGCCCGTGGAGTTGGACGGGCCGCTGACCGTCGAACGAATCGTGGCCGTGGCCCGCCACGGCGCCGGGGTGCGATTCAGCGCGGCCGCCGAGAAGCGGCTGACCTCCGCGCGTGAGCATGTCGACGCGCTGGCCGCGGGGACGGTCCCGACCTACGGCGTGTCCACCGGCTTCGGCGCGCTGGCCACCCGGCACATTCCGCCGGAGAGCCGGGCCGCGCTACAGCGGTCGCTGATCCGCTCGCATGCCGCCGGTGCCGGTGCTGCGGTCGAAACCGAGGTGGTGCGCGCCATGATGGTGTTGCGGCTGCGCACGCTGGCCACCGGACATACCGGAGTCCGGCCCGAGACGGCGATCACATTGGCCGCGTTGATCAATGCGGGCATCACGCCGGTGGTGCACGAATTCGGCTCGCTCGGCTGCTCCGGAGATCTCGCGCCATTGGCCGCGGTCGCGCTGGCGCTGATGGGAGAGGGCGAGGTCACCGACGCGTCCGGCAAGCTGATCCCGGCGACAGATGCCTTGCACGCCAAGGGGATCGAGCCGTTGACGCTCGCCGAGAAGGAGGGCCTCGCGCTCACCAACGGCACCGACGGCATGCTCGGCATGCTGGCACTCGCGATCAACGATCTGGGCGAACTGCTCGACGTCGCCGATATCACCGCCGCCATGAGCGTGGAGGCACTGCTCGGCACCGACCGGGTCTTCGCCGACGATCTGCAGGCGCTGCGTCCACATCCGGGCCAGGCGCTCTCGGCGCGTCGCATGGCGGCCGCGCTGGCGGGCTCGGATATCGTTGCCAGCCACCGCGGTCCGGACTGCAACCGGGTGCAGGACGCGTATTCGTTGCGCTGCGCACCGCAGGTGCACGGTGCCGCCCGCGACACCCTCGCCCACGCCCGAACGGTCGCCGATCGGGAAATGGCCTCGGCGATCGACAATCCCGTGGTGCTCGCCGACGGCAGGCTCGAGTCCAACGGCAACTTCCACGGTGCGCCGGTGGCGTATGTTCTCGATTTCCTGGCCATTCCGGTCGCCGATGTCGCGAGTATGGCCGAGCGACGCACCGACCGAATGCTGGATGTCGCACGCTCACACGGCCTTCCGGCCTTCCTGGCCGCCGATCCGGGTGTCGATTCGGGCCATATGATCGCCCAGTACACGCAGGCGGGCATTGTCAGCGAGCTCAAGCGCCTCGCCATGCCCGCCTCGGTGGATTCGATCCCGAGCAGCGCGATGCAGGAAGACCATGTGTCGATGGGCTGGTCGGCCGCCCGCAAACTGCGCAGGGCCATCCACGGGCTCGGCACCGTGCTCGCCGTCGAATACCTCACGGCCGCACGGGCCTTGGACCTGCGGGCCCCACTGCGGCCCGGCCCGGCCACTGCGGCGGCCCTCGCGCTGCTGCGCACCAAGGTCGACGGTCCGGGACCGGACCGGCACCTGGCACCGGAGATCGCCGCCGCGGCCGAACTCATCCGCTCCGGTGAGCTGCTGGCCGCCGTCGCGCCACACCTCGGCTCCTGATGGGCCTTTCGCTGATATGGAGGGAAATTTGATGACACGAACGATTCGGGCGGCACACGGGTCGCGGCTGACGGCCAAGAATTGGCAGGCCGAGGCCGCCATGCGGATGCTGCACAACAACCTCGATCCGGAAGTGGCCGAGCGGCCGCAGGATCTGGTGGTGTACGGCGGCACCGGTAAGGCCGCGCGCGATTGGGCCAGCTTCGACGCGATCACGCGCACGCTCACCACGCTCGAGGCCGATGAGACCCTGTTGGTGCAATCGGGTAAGCCGGTCGGCGTCTTCCGGACGCACGAGTGGGCGCCGCGCGTACTGATCGCCAATTCGAATCTCGTTGGCGATTGGGCGAATTGGCCGGAATTCCGCAGGCTCGAATCGCTCGGGCTCACCATGTACGGGCAGATGACCGCCGGGTCGTGGATCTACATCGGCACCCAGGGCATTCTGCAGGGCACCTACGAGACGTTCGCGGCGGTGGCGGATAAGCGTTTCGGCGGCACCCTCGCCGGAACCCTCACCCTGACAGCGGGATTGGGTGGTATGGGCGGTGCGCAGCCATTGGCCGTCACCATGAACGGCGGGGTGGCGCTGGTCGTCGAATGTGATCCGGCGCGCGCCGCGCGCCGGGTGCACGACCGCTATCTCGATGAGATCGCCACCGATTTCGACGATGCGGTACGCCGGGTCTCGAAGGCGCGCAAGGAACGAAAGGCGTTGTCGGTCGGGCTGATCGGCAATGCGTCCGAGGTCCTGCCGCGACTGCTCGCGGCCGGTGTCGAGGTCGATATCGTCACCGACCAGACCTCGGCGCACGATCCGCTGGCGTATCTGCCGCGCGGGGTCGCGCTCGAGGACTGGGCCGACTACGCGGCCAAGAAGCCCGACGAATTCACCGACCGCGCCCGCGAATCCATGGCCGATCACGTCGATGCCATGCTCGGCTTCCTCGACCGCGGCGCCGAGGTCTTCGACTACGGCAATTCGCTGCGTGGGGAGGCGCAGCTCGGTGGCTGTGAACGGGCCTTCGACTTCCCCGGATTCGTACCGGCCTACATTCGCCCGCTGTTCTGCGAAGGCAAGGGACCATTCCGCTGGGCGGCGCTGTCCGGCGATCCGGCCGATATCGCCGCGACCGACCGTGCGATGCTGGAACTGTTCCCCGAGAACGAATCCCTGCGCCGCTGGATCACCATGGCCGGGGAACGCGTGGCCTTCCAAGGTCTTCCGGCCCGCATCTGCTGGCTCGGCTACGGCGAGCGGCATCTGGCCGGTCTGCGCTTCAACGAGATGGTCGCCAGCGGTGAACTGCAGGCGCCGGTGGTCATCGGCCGCGACCACCTCGACTCCGGCAGCGTCGCCTCGCCGTATCGCGAAACCGAGGCAATGGCCGACGGCTCGGACGCGATCGCCGACTGGCCGCTGCTCAACGCGATGGTCAATACCGCCTCCGGCGCCAGCTGGGTCTCGATCCACCACGGCGGCGGCGTCGGCATGGGCCGTTCCATCCACGCCGGACAGGTGTGCGTCGCCGATGGAACGGTATTGGCCGGACAGAAGATCGAGCGTGTACTCACCAATGACCCTGGTATGGGCGTGATTCGACATGTGGACGCCGGCTACGACCGTGCCAGTGCGGTCGCCGAGGAGCGCGGCGTGCGAATCCCCATGCGGGACAACCAGTGACGGCCGTGGGCCGCGGTGCGAACGGCCTGCTCGCCGAAATCGCCGACGTGGGCCGGGATTCGCGACGCGGCGGATACTCCCGGCATGTCTACGACCGCGCCGAACTGCAATTGCGGGACTGGTTCACCGACCAGGCGGCCCGGCGCGGCCTGGACGTGACCACCGACCGCAACGGGAACATCTGGGCATGGTGGGGCATTCCGGGTGCCGCGGCGGTCGTCACCGGGAGCCATCTGGACTCGGTGCCCGGTGGCGGTGCGTTCGACGGCCCGCTCGGCGTGACGAGCGCACTCGCCGCCGTGGATATCCTGCGCGCCAAGGGTTTCGCACCCGCGAAACCGCTCGCGCTATTGGTATTCGCGGAGGAGGAAGGCGGGCGCTTCGGGGTGCCGTGCCTGGGCTCTCGGCTGCTGACCGGTGCCATTGACGCCGACCGCGCCCGGGGACTGCGCGACGCCGCCGGGATCACCTTCGCCGAGGCCGCGGCCGAGGCGGGGCATGATCCGCGGCGATTCGGTGCGGATCCCGATGCGCTGGCGAATATCGGCTGCTTCGTCGAATTGCATGTCGAACAGGGGCGCGGGCTGATCGATCTGGACAGCCCGGTCGCCACCGGCAGCAGCATCATCGCGCACGGGCGCTATCGGTTCTCCTTCAGCGGACAGGGCAATCACGCGGGGGCGACCCGCATGCCCGATCGGCACGATCCGATGCTGCCCGCGGCCGCGGTGATCGCGGCCGCTCGCCGCGTTGCCGCCGCCACCGACGATGCCAGGGCCACTGTCGGCAAGCTGATACCGACACCGGGTGGCACCAATGTCATTGCCTCGACGGTGGATCTCTGGCTGGACGCGCGCGTTGCCGGAGGCGGACGCACGGCCGCGCTGGTCGAGGATATCGCCGGAGTCGCCCGGGAGGCCGCGGCCGCCGAGGGCTGCGCTGTCACCGTGACCGAGGAATCGTATTCCGACGATGTCGTTTTCGACGACGCGCTGCGCGGCCGCATGGACGGCGTGCTGGGCGGTGTCCCCGCGCTGCCCACCGGTGCCGGGCACGATGCGGGCATTCTGGCGGCACATGTGCCCTCGGGCATGCTCTACGTGCGCAATCCGACCGGGATCAGCCATGCGCCGCAGGAGCACTCCGAACCCGCGGATGTGGATTTCGGCGCGGCGAGCCTCGCTCGCGTGCTCGAGGACTTGGCGACATGAGCGTGGTCTGCGAGGCGCGCATGC
Source organism: Nocardia sp. CA-119907 (assembly GCF_050955995.1). Taxonomy (NCBI): domain Bacteria; kingdom Bacillati; phylum Actinomycetota; class Actinomycetes; order Mycobacteriales; family Nocardiaceae; genus Nocardia; species Nocardia sp. CA-119907. Next base: position 6,372,266 of record NZ_CP192091.1, on the reverse strand, counting down.
GCGGGCATTCGGATGGCCGCCTGAATCCGATGCGCGGGGGTGCGATCCGATGAGCAGCTATTGGGCCGAATTCGCTTGGCTGCCGGACGGATTGGCGGAACGGGTGACCATCGATGTCACCGGATCGTCGATCCGTTCGGTGGTACCGGGAACCGAGCCGAGCGGAAAGGTGTTGCACGGGTTGACCGTCCCCGGTTTCGCGAATGCGCATTCGCACGCCTTCCACCGGGCTTTGCGCGGCCGTACCCACCACGGCCGCGGCTCGTTCTGGACCTGGCGGGAACGGATGTACGCCATCGCGGACCGGCTCGATCCGGATTCCTATTACCGGCTCGCGCGCGGGGTGTACGCGGAGATGGTGCTCGCCGGATACACCAGCGTCGGTGAGTTCCACTACCTGCATCACGCGCCGGGTGGGGTGCCGTACCGCGATCCGAATGCCATGAGTACCGCACTGGCCGCGGCCGCTGCGGACGCCGGAATTCGGCTCACCCTTCTCGACACCTGTTACCTCACCGGTGGATTCGGCCATATGCCGGACGAACACCAGCGCCGCTTCAGTGACGGTGATGCGATGGCATGGGCCGAGCGCGCCGCGGCGTTCCAGCCGGAATCGGAGCTGGTGCGCACCGGTGTGGCCGCGCACTCGGTGCGCGCGGTGCCGCCGCGGGCGCTGGCGGTGGTCGCCGAAAAAGCCGGCGGCCGGCCGGTGCACGTCCACCTGTCCGAACAGCCCGCGGAGAACAGCGATTGCCTCGCCGCACACGGGCGGACGCCGACCGCACTGCTGGCCGAGGCCGGGTTGCTCGGGCCGGATACGGTGGCCGTGCACGCCACGCACGTCAGCGCCGCCGATATCGGTCTACTCGCCGAAGCACGGGCGCGGGCCTGTTTCTGCCCGACCACCGAACGCGATCTCGGCGACGGCATCGGACCCGCCCGCGAACTCCTCGATGCCGGAGTTCGCCTGTGTCTCGGCAGCGACAGCCATGCCGTCGTCGACGGCTTCGAGGAATGGCGCGCGCTGGAATTGAACGAACGTCTCGCCGCACGCGCTCGCGGACGCTTCGATATGGCGCAGTTGTTCACCGCGGCCACCGATCACGCGTCGATCGGCTGGCCGGAGGTCGGACGCATCGAGGCCGGTGCCGCAGCGGATCTGGTCACCGTCGAGCTCGACTCCATCCGAACCGCGGGCGCCGAACCCGCCGCCGCGCTCTTCGCGGCCACGGCAAGCGATATCCGCGAGGTGTTGGTGGCCGGGCGAGAGGTGGTCTCGGACGGCCGCCATCTGCTGATGGCGCAACCCGAAATCACACTGCGTGACGAGATCCAGGCCCTGTATGCACCGTGAGTCATTGTCCACCGACGGAAAGGAAACCGTGTCCACCCTCATCACGGGAATCGGTGAACTCACCACCAACGCACCGGACGGCCCGCTGCACAATGCCGCCGTGGTGATCGACGGCGAGCACTTCGGCTGGATCGGTCCGGCCGCCGCCGCGCCCGCCGCCGATCGCAAGGTCGATATCGGCGGCCGCGCGGCGCTGCCGGGCTGGGTGGACAGTCACACCCACCTGGTCTTCGCCGGTGACCGCACCGCCGAATTCGAGGCCAGAATGGCCGGTCAGCCCTATCGGGCCGGTGGCATCGCGACCACCGTCGCCGCCACCAGAAGTGCCTCGGACGAACAGCTTTCGGCCAATCTGCGGCGGCATGTCACCGAGGCCTACCGGCAGGGCACGACCTGCCTGGAGACCAAGACCGGATACGGCCTGAGCGTGCTCGATGAGGAGCGTGCGGCCCGCATCGCCGCCGCCACCGTCGATGAGGTGACCTATCTCGGTGCGCATCTGGTCCCGCCCGATGCCGATGCGCAATCCTATGTCGACCTGGTCTGCGGTCCGATGCTCGATGCGGTCGCACCACATGTGCGCTGGGCCGATGTCTTCTGCGAGACCGGCGCTTTCGATGCGGATCAGTCCGATCGCGTGCTGCGCGCCGCCGCCGCACGCGGTCTCGGACTGCGCGTCCACGGCAACCAGCTGGGCACCGGCCCCGGCGTGCAGTTGGCGGTCCGCCATGGTGCCGCCAGCGTCGACCACTGCACCCACCTCACCGACGCCGATATCGAGGCACTCGCCGCCTCGGACACTGTCGCCACCGTGCTGCCCGCCTGCGATCTGTCCACCCGCCAGCCGCTCGCCCCTGCCCGCGCACTGCTCGACGCGGGCGCGACCGTCGCGCTTGCCACCAATGCCAATCCGGGCAGCTCCTACACCACCTCGATGGCCTACTGCGTGGCCACCGCCGTACTCCAAATGGGTCTGTCGGTGGCCGAAGCGGTATACGCGGCGACAGCGGCGGGCGCGAAGGCCCTGCGCCGCGATGACGTCGGTGTCATTCGGGTCGGTGCGCGCGCCGATCTCCAGGTGCTCGATGCGCCGTCGGCCACGCACCTGGCCTACCGGCCCGGCGTCCCGCTCACGTGCGCGGTGTGGCGGCTCGGCGCGCGGGTCCCGGCTGCCGTTGCCGAATTGCCGGATATCGCAGGGTGATTCGCATCGAGCCGAGGGTTCGGTCCTACCTTTTTCCGTCCAGCGACCGCAGCGCCGAATCCACGAGCGTGCTGGCGGTGCGGGCACAGACATCCACGGCCGCATCGGGCGTGAGCCCGCGCACATCGATCAGCACGATGAACGCCTCCCAGCCGACCACCACGGCAATGCTCGAAACGAGATCGTCGAACTGCCGCTGGGCGATTCGCTCACGCAGGGGTTCGAGCGCCCACTCGATCCAGCGCACCCGGTGCATCCCGGGGCGCGGTGCGTCCGCTGCCGGCGGGTCGGCGGACAGCTTCACCAGCCGCCGACCCATCGGTAGTAGTTCGCTGGTCTCGGCTCCCATCGCCCGCACCAGTTCGGCGATGCGCACGCGCGGGTCTACGGAGTGGATATGTGCCAGCGCCGCATCGGTATTCGCGCTGAGCAGCGCGATGGTCGCATCGAGCATCAGCTGGTCGAGGGTGGGGAAGTGCAGGTAGACGGTGCGCCGGGAGACCTCGGCCGCGGCGGCGATGTCATTGACCGACGGTTCGATGCCGCGGCGCAACAGGGACATGGAGGCGTCGACGATGGCCTTGCGGGTGCGTCGGCGTTGGGCGACGCGGCCGGAGGTGAGTTGGGCGGTTTCGTCGACCTGAGCGGTATCGCTGAGCCGAGTGGTATCACTGAGCTGGGTGGAATCGCTGACACGGGCTCGGGGCTCGGTCATTCGCTGCTGGTCCTCCATTGTCATCTCGACAGGGCGCACTGTCATCTTGACGGGGCGCGCTCGGCCAAACCTATACTAGGTTGCATTTATTGCACTGGAGTGCATTTAGGTTCGGGAGGAACTAAATGACCATCGGGGATCTTGGATTTGCGCTGCCCGCGTTCGTCGTCGGCACGGGTTCGTTACCGTCGCGGGAGCAGATGTTATGAGCCGCCGTGCGGCGCGGGCACCGGGCTGCGATACCCACGATATGGTGCTGGTGCACCGGGTCTTCCGTCGCGAATTCGGTTTGCTGGCAGACATTGTCGAGGTCACCTCGCCCAATGATGTCGAGCAGGTGGCGCGGATCAGTGAACATGCTCGCGAGATGCTCACCGCCCTGCACCACCACCATGGGTGCGAGGATGAGCTGGTGTGGCCGAGATTGCGTTCGGCGCAGGTGGATTCGGCGCTGGTCGAATGCATGGCCGCCCAGCACGACGAGATCGACTCGGCAATGCGGCGTGTCGATGCCGAACTGGCCGAATGGGAACACCAGGGCGGAACCGAGACAGTGGATCTGCTCGTCGACGACCTGCGCCGACTCCATGCGGTGCTGACCGAACATCTTCGCCTGGAAGAGGATTCGGTACTGCCGATCGTTGCCGAGACACTGACCGAGTCGCAATGGGCCGAATTCGGCAAGGTCGATCTGGCGTCCCTGCCGAAGGGGCGGGCGCTGATCTTCCTCGGTCATATCGCAGAGGAGGCCGACGAGCGCGAATGGGCGGAATTCCTGAGCCGCGTCCCGGTTCCGATCCGGTTGCTGTACCGCCTGTTCGGCCGTCGCGGCCATGCCAGGGAGACCGCGTTGCTGCGCCGAGATCTGGCCTCGATCGGCAAGGTCGTGAAATAGCGCGGCTCACCGGGCCGGGAAGCGGATGATGCGATCATCACCGGCACGGACGTCACCGCGGCCGTCCGTGTTGGAGGTGGTCAACCACAGGGCGCCATCGGGGGCGATCGCCACCGTGCGCAGGCGACCGAGATCGGGTATGCGGGCCTGCGGCGTGCCGAGTGTGCCGTCGTGCAAGGGGACCGTCCACAGTCGTTCGCCGCGCAGCGCCGCGACGTAGAGGGTGTCGCCGGAGATGGCGATGCCCGACGGCGAAGCTTCGGCGGGCTTCCAAACGATCTGGGGGTCGGTGAATCCGCGATCGACGCCGCCCATACCCTCGACGGCGGGCCAGCCGTAGTTGCGGCCCGGTTCGATCAGATTGATTTCATCGAAGGCGTTCTGGCCGAATTCGGCGGCGAAGAGTCGGCCCGCGGAATCCCAGGCCAGACCCTGTACATTGCGGTGGCCCAGGCTGTAGACCGGCGAGCCGGGCGTCGGATTGCCCGGTGCCGCAGCGCCATCGGGTGTCAGGCGCAGGATCTTGCCATTGGGGCTGGCCGGGTCCTGAGCTCTACCGCCGTTCCCCGCATCACCGGTTCCGACGTAGAGCATGCCGTCGGGCCCGAAGGCGATCCGGCCGCCGTCGTGATTATTGGCCTTCGCGATGCCGTCGAAAATGACCTCCGGTTGTCCGTCGAGTCGCAACCGCACGATCCGGTTATCGTCAGCGGCGGTGAAATAGGCATAGACATAACGTGTTTCGGCAAAGTCACGGCCAACCGCGAGCCCGAGCAGACCACCCTCGCCGCGCGCGACGACACCGGGCACCTCGTACACCGGCTCCGGCGCCCGCCCGGGACGCACGCGCAGAATCCGCCCGGTATCCCGCTCCGCGACCAGCGCGTCACCATCGGGCAGGAACGCCAGCCCCCACGGCACGTCGATATCGCTGACGATCTCCTCTCCCGCATCCAGATCCGGCACACCCGATGGTGCACTCGGCGCGGTGCTGGTGACCACGGCCGTCGCCCGATCGGGCTGTGCTTCGGGACCGCTTGCACAGCCCGCGACGACGGCCACCACGAACAATGCGGCGACGGCTGTCCGTCGACGCGCAACTGAACCTGTGATCCCCATGCGTCTGCCTCCGATATGCGTTTGCGGTCGGTCACCGGCGGGGTGCACATCGATCTTGCCCGGTCCCCGCTCACCGATGTCGAGATGGGGCCCCGAGGCAGCGCGCTAGGCTCGACGCTGGGCCAGCCGCTGTGGGAGGGAAAGATCAATGCAGATCGCCATCGTCGTCTATCCGGGCATGACCGCGCTCGACGTGATCGGGCCCTATGAGGTGCTTCGACTACTGCCCGGCGCGCGGCTGCGATTCGTCTGGCACGAGCCGGGTCCGATCACCACCGACAGCGGCGTCCTAATGCTCGGCGCTACGCACTCCTTCGATGAGACACCATCTCCCGATATCGTCCTCATCGGCGGTTCGGGCCCGGCGACGGCGACCACGGCCGCCGACGAACGACTACTCGCCTGGCTGCGGCAGGTGCACGAGACCTCGACCTGGACCACATCGGTGTGTACCGGCTCGGTGGTCCTCGCCGCCGCCGGGATCCTGAAAGACAAGCCAGCGACATCGCACTGGGCCGGGCTGTCGGCGTTGAAGGCGCTCGGCGCGCAGCCACGCGGCGCGGAGCGGATCGTGCGCGACGGCAAGATCGTGACCGCCGCGGGTGTCTCGGCCGGTATCGATCTCGGCTTGTGGCTAGCGGGGGAGATCGCGGGCAAGGAGGCGGCCGAGGCGATCCAGTTGATGATCGAATACGATCCGCAGCCGCCCTTCGACAGCGGGCATATGAGCAAGGCGAGTTCGGCCGCGCGGCGCAAGGTCACCGCGATGGTGGGTCGCGAGGGCGCCGATCTGCTCACCGCCGATCCGCGCGCCGTCGTCCGGGAGGCGAGCGCCATCGCCAAACTGTCGTGGACCACGGCGATCGACCGCGCCCGCGCCCGTCGTCGACTGGGCAGGCGTTAGTTACTGCCTGCCACCAGCACAGCCGCCAGGGCGATCGCGCCGGGCAGGGCCTGTACGAACAGGATTCGACGGCTCGCGGTCGCCGCACCATAGATCCCGGCGACGACAACGCAGGCGGTGAAGAAGATCATCGCGGCGAATCCGACCGGGTCCGACGCGATAATGCCCCAGATCAGCCCGGCCGCCAGGAAACCGTTGTAGAGGCCCTGGTTAGCGGCCAATACCTTGGTCTGCTCGGCGAATTCGGCGGTGCTGCCGAAGGCCGCGCGCACCCTCGGCGTCGTCCACAGGAACATCTCCATGACGAGGATGTAGATGTGCAGCAACGCCACCAGGCCGACGAGCACCTCGGCTACCACGCGCATGAGCTGATCCCTTCACGGAGAGTTTGTCGTCCACAGGATGATCGATCGCGGACCGGTGCGTCGGAAGGCGCGCCAAGGCGATCCCGTCGGCCACTAGCTCTTGTGCAGGGTCCCGGTGACATTTCCGAGGATCCCGCTGAAGCCGCCGCTGAAGCTGTAGCTCACCGAACCGTCCGATTGCAGGACGACCTTCGAGACCGACCCTTCATCCATACAGCCGCTCGCACCGCCGGACAGCCGCGCCACGAAAGAGATCTCGCTATCGGAGACATTGGTCAGTCGTTCGGCGCGTTCACAGCGACTACCCGAGGCCTGGCCGGTATTCGACGAACTCGCGATCTCTTCGCCGACATTCCCGGCACGGATGGTCAGCTCGATATCGAAGGTGGCGAGCGCATCCCTGGCCGTCCCGGTCCATTTGCCGACGAAGGCTTTCGGCACCGATGTGCCCGCAGTCGAGGTGCTCGAGACCTCCGTGGTCGAGGGGGTCGCACTGGTGGTCGCATCGGAGGTGGTGCTGACCGTCGCGGAACGATTCGCGACAGCGGAATCGGAGGATTTGCCTTTGAGCTGTGTGCCGATGACGAAGGCGCCGACCGCGACCACGACACCGACCACAACGGCGGCGACGATCAGCGCGGTACGGCGACCGTGACGCTTCGGTTGCGCAGCGGGGTGATTCGGATGCTGGCCGGGCGGCTGCGGCCCGACAGTGTAGGCGGGTTGCGGCCCGGACCGGTCGTAGGCCGGAGGGTAGGGCGCGTACACATTCGATCCACCCGTCCGACCGGCATGCCAAGCCACCGTTTCGGCGGCCCCGCCCTGCCCCGTCCGCACGGGTCCGGAATTCGTCGGCTGTGCCGGTGTGTGCGGCCCCGAATTCGATTGCGGCACAGGCCGGAACAGCGTCGGCGCCGACCGCGACGGGTCCTGCGCGGGTTGCCCGAACCCGACCTGCGGCATCTCGACCGACTCCAGATCGAGCAGCGCCACCGCCCGCCTGCTCACCTCCTCGAGCACCGGCGCGGGCAGCCAGCCGCCGCGTTCCGGAACACCGAGTTCGGCCAGCTGATCCAATAGCTGCTGCGGTGTCGGACGCGCGGCGACATCCTTGTTCAGACATGCCGCGATCAGCGGGCGCAAACGCTGCGGCACCGCCGCCAAGCGCGGCTCCTCGTACACCACCCGATATAGCATCTGCACCGTCTCGCCGGAGCCGAACGGTCCCTGCCCGGTCGCCGCGTAGACGAGGACGCCGCCGAGTGCGAAGACATCGCCCTCGGGTCCCATCGCCGGGCCGACCACCTGTTCCGGACACATGAATCCCGGTGAGCCGATGACATTCCCGGTGGTCGTGAGCGCGCTGTCCTCGGCGGCCCTGGCGATACCGAAGTCGATCACCTTGGGCCCGTCCACGGCCAGTAGCACATTCGACGGTTTCAGATCGCGATGCACGATTCCGGCACCGTGGACGGCGATCAATGCCTCGGCCAGTCCGTGCGCCAGCACCAGCAGCGTCTTCTCGCTGAATGTGCCGAACTGCTCGACCGCGTCGGTCAACGAGAACCCGGCGACATATCCGGTCGCCAGCCATGGCGGCGTCGCGTCCACATCCGCGTCGAGCACCTGCGCGGTGAATTTACCGCCGACTCGCCGCGCCGCGGTGACCTCGCGCCGGAATCGCTCCCGGTACTCGTCGCCGATCAGATCCGGCCGGATCACCTTCACCGCGACCGTGCGGCCACCCGCGCTGCGCCCGAGGTACACCCGCCCCATCCCGCCCGCGCCGAGCAGGCCGAGCAGCCGGTAATCCCCGATCCGCGTTGGATCGTCTGTGCCGAGCGGTCGCATCGCGAAATGGGGTCCTCTCACATGACGTCGAACAGGCAAAGGCTACTCATGGCCGCGCGCGGTGTCCGCACGCACCGAGCCTCGACCACGTTATCGAGCGGCGGTAGCCCCCACGTTTCGCGGCGCGCGATCTAGCCGTGCGCGGCCGGAACCGGCGCCGGAGCGTCCCGCCGCACCTGCCGTGCCAGCAGATACGCGGCGATGACGGCCGGAATGTTCATCAGCACCCCGTACACCGCGGGCGGCACCGCCATCTGCGAATCGTGCAGCACGCTCGAGGCGACCGCGATGGCCAAGGCGCCGTTGTGGATGCCGATCTCCATTGCCGAGGCGATCGCCTGATCGGCCTGCACCTGGAATACCCGCGGCACGGTGTAGCCGATGATGAAGCTCAGCGTCGAGAGCAGCAGGCTGAGGGTGGCGAGTTTGCCGATGTTCTGGGTCAGCGTGTGGAACTCGCGCCCGACCGCCGCCACCACGACCAGAGCGAGCACCACCGCCGAGACGATCTTGACGTTCTTGCGCATCCGGTCCGCCCATGCGGTGAACCGGCGATGCACCCACATCCCGAGCGCGACCGGAACCAGCACGATCGCGAAGACCTGGATGAACTTGTCCGGCCGCAGCCCGATCGTGGCATCGTCCGCCATGAACAGGGTGAAGGCCAGCGTGACCACCAGCGGCAGGGTGAAGACCGCGAGAATCGAATTGATCGCGGTCAGCGTGATATTCAACGCCACATTGCCGCCGGCGATATGGCTGAACAGATTCGCCGACGGACCGCCGGGGGATGCGACGAGCAACATCACTCCCACGGCCAGCGCACCCTCGAGTCGGAACAGGTAGACCAGGCCGAGGCAGATGGCGGGCAGCACCACCATCTGACACACCAGCGCGATCACCGCCGCCTTGGGATAGCGCAGCACCCGCGCGAAGTCGTCGACGGTCAAGGTCAACCCGAGTCCGAACATCACCAGCGCCAGGGCCAGCGGTAGGAACACGGCGAAAATCGTTGAACCCATTCAGATCTCCTCATCAGGACTCGGTCGGGTACCGACGTTATCGACTCACCGGCGCCGCGGCGACCCCAGCCATGGGAGCCCGGCCAGGGCGGACCGCCGGATTCGACGATGCGATGATGTGTGCGCTGCGCGATCGAGACACTCGTCGGACCTGAAGGGCTTTCCCTGGATGCAGACCTATCGGCTCGTATTGCTCACCCTCGGTACCGGACTCGCCGGAGTGGCCGCCTGCGGATCGGGCGATAGCGGCTCCGCGACCGTCTCCGGCGCGACCACTCCGGTCGCCACCGCATCGACTGCCGCGCCGACGGCGAAATGCGGGCCGGACCTGGCCGCACCGGTGATCCAGTCCGCGATCGCGACCCTGCCCGCGGAGCCGATTACGAAGGCGCCGTGGTCCAGCGATCCGGCCAGTTTCGTAGGCACATTCGATCCGTGCGTCACGCTGTCGGCCGTGATCATCACGGTGCGGGGTGCGACGGGCAGCTCACCGGAGCAGGTGCTGCTGTTCCACCGGGGTAACTTCGTCGGGACGGCGACGCGCGACAGTCACGGGTTCACCGCCTTGGATCCGGGCCGGACGACCGATGACACCGTCGGCGTGACCTACAAGGCGCCCGGCAGCTGCAATGCCTGTCCGGACGGCACCATTACCCCGGTCCAATTCCATTGGGATGGAAAGCAAGTCCAGACGATCGGCACACCACCGAAATAGTCGTTCCGGCCGCCGGTCACGTTCGGCGGAATATGCGGTCCACGGCGGTATTCAGCTCGGCGGCTGGATCGTCGGGCAGGGTCGGCATGCGCCAGGCGATGATTTGATCGGGACGCACGAGCAGCGCGCCGTCACGGGAGAGGCCAACGGTGTCGGTCCAATCCTGGTCCAGCTCATGGACTTCCAGCGGCAGTTGCTCGGCGGCGGCTTTCCAGGCGGTGCCATCGGGTCCGGTGAGCAGGACGCAGGCCGTATCGACGAGGTCGAGCGTGGAGCGACCGTCGGAGAGCCAGTGATGGGGTACGCGGGTGCCGGGTTGGCCGGTCAGATCGAGGTGGGCCATGGTGTTCGCGCTGCCGTCATCGATGACCGCGCCCGAGCGATAGCGGTTGCCGAGGATCAAGGCGATCGGGTCGGCGAGCGGTGTGGCGTCCCTGGATTCACGATTCATGGTGCGCAAGTTGGCGGTTCGGATGCTCGACTGGTCGGCGATATACCAGCCGACCGGGCGGCGTTCCTCGTGATAGGTATCCAGCAAGGCCGGGTCTTCGCCGCGCAGGACGGCCGCCAGCTTCCAGGCGAGGTTGTGCGCGTCCTCGATGCCGGTATTGGCACCGGCGGCGGCGAAGGGCGGCATGACGTGGGCGGCGTCACCGGCCAGGAAGATTCGGTCCGCCCGGTAGCGCTCGGCAACGAACATCCCCGGCTCCCACGGCAATACGCTCAGCACATCGATGCCGATATCGGGAACGCCGATGGCCGTCCGCAATACGCTCGGCCATTCCTCGACGGGACGGTCGATGCCATCAGTGGTGGTGAAGATCCATCGGTGTGACCCATCGATCGAGGCGAAAGCCCCGGGTGCGTCGGTGTTCTCGATCTGGCAGAGGTTGAATTCGCGTCCGCGCACCAACTCCGACAGATCGGCGCGAAAGTAGACATTGACGGCCCGCCCGAGCGTGCCGCGACCCTCACGCGGGATGCCGAGCCGTTCGCGGATCGGGCTCGACGCGCCGTCGGACGCGATCAGATAGTCCGCGCGCAGCCGTTCGACCGTGCCATCGGCGGCGCGGATCGTGGCCACGATGGCGTCGGATTCGGTTGTGAAGTCGGTGAGTTCGACGCCGAACCGCACGTCGCAGCCGCGGGCGACGGCGATGCGGCGCAGCACCGGCTCCAGCAGATCCTGGGCGCACAGGCAGGCGGTGGCCGGGGTGATGGTCGACCAGTCGGGGACACCGCCGGGCAGTGTGAAGGGGATGCGGGTGGCCTGCGCGAGCGTCGGTCCGGCCGCGAAGTGCTGGTACTCCGCGAGGTCGCGGGCGGCCTCCAGGACTTCGTCGGCAATGCCGAGCTGGCGGAACAGCTCCATGGTGCGGATATTGATGCGCCGGGCCTTGGGCTGCGGTGAAGTGGTCGGCCTGCGCTCGACCAGCACCGTTGCCACGCCCTGCTGGCGCAGGAACAGTGCGGCCGAGAGCCCGACCAGCCCGCCGCCGACAATCAGAATACGAGGTGCGTGTACGTTGTACATCATGTGTACTTTGTACACGAATGGTTGAATGCCCGGCAAGGAGGTGGCGATGAGCGAGCGACCGATCAATGCAGCCGAGCCCGGGGTCATGCCGGAGCCGAGCGTCAGCGAGGCGCGGGCATGACCGAGGAGTCCTCACCGCCCGGACCGCTGATCTGGTCGCTGCCGGAACCGCCGGGGCGACCGACCACGACATTGAGCCGGGCGAACATCCTGCGCGCGGCGCTGACGGTGGCCGATGCCGAGGGCGCCCGCGCGCTGACCATGCGCCGGATCGCCACGGCGGTCGGTGCGTCGACGCCGATGTCGCTGTACCGCTACGTCGGCAGCAAGGATGGCCTGGTCGACCTGATGATCGATGCCGTCTACGGTGAGATTCCACTGCCCGCAAAGCCGACGGGGCCGTGGCGCACGGCGCTCGAAGAACTCGCGCTGGCGACCTGGTCGGTGATCCAGCGTCACCTCTGGTTCGGCGAACTCGTGCACACCCGCCCGCCGCTCGGGCCGAATGCGCTGCGCTACTTCGACTTCCGCTTCGCGCTACTCGAGCCGCTGCACCTCACCGCCGACGATATGACGCTGATCACCGCTGCCGTCGACGGCCACCTCATCGGCGCCGCACTGCAACTCGCCGAAGAGAACCGCATGCGCGCCCGTTCCGGCCTGCACACCGACGATGAACTGGCCGCCGCCGCACAACCCATCCTGGCGCCGATCCTCGCCGACGGCCGCCACCCCGCCTTCGCCCGCTGGTTCGCCGCCCGCACCACCACCGGCGGCACCGACCCCGTCCAATGGACCCTGACCTGCCTGCTCGACGGCATCGCGGACCGCATGGGCTTGCCGAAATAGCCGCTGGCTCGATCCGACGAACCGAGCCGACCGCGCCTGACCGAACATTCGCCAGCTGGTTGCTATGATCCTCAGCGCGTCAATCGAAGCGACCCTGTCCGCACGCTGGCGTCGTACTCGAGGCCATGTCTATCGGCCCGTCGACGCTACGAATGCGGTGGTGAACACGCCGCTGCCGACGATCGTGAACCTCACCCCCTATACGAAACTCCCCGAGGGTGTTCCACTGCCCGTGGGGACGATGCTATGCCGCGCGATCGCCTCGAGCTGCCGGTGCCGCCCGGAGTGTCCACCGTATGCTCGCGCGATGCCGCCCAGGGGTCGGCCGGAATCTTCTCGCCCTTGGATGTCTGCGCCAAGGATTCCCGTGTCGCCGAGGGCAATGCGCTGACCTTCACCAGCAGGGCGATGACCGAGCCGACGGCGATCTTCGGTCCGATCAATGTGCATCTCAATGCGATTCGCGATGCGACCGACGGATATTGGAGCGTCACCGTGAACGATGTCGCCCCCGATGGCACCTCGACTGTGCTGAGCACCGGACAGCTCCCGGCATCGATTCGCGCGGTGGACGAGGCAAGAGTGTGCGCTCGGCGAGCGGCGATTACACCGCACCGTTCAATCCGATCACCCTGGACAGCCTGCTGCCCGTCGAGCCGGGAAACCCGGTCACGCTGGATATTGCGGTCATCCCGACCCAGGCCGCGCTGGCACCCCGAGCACCGGCTGCGGGTCGACGTCTTCACCGCGAACCCGCCGAAGGCCTTGGCTTTCCGGCCGATGCTCAACGCCACCGAATTCAAAACGCAATATCTGCGATTCGATCCGGACACCCCGAGCTTCATCAACCTGCCGACGAACCGGCCCATCGGCTGACCCGCGATCCGGACGGTCATCGGAACGCGCCCAGGGGGTCGCGGTCTCCTCCGGCCAGCAGAACTCGAAACCTGGATCGGCAGTTGGGATTTCGAATTGGTCGAAATGTCCGGCGAGACTTGACTCGAACGGGATGGCGGAGTTATTCTATAAACGGGAAGCAATTCGGCGGGGCTTTGTCATGGGCTGAGAAATTTAGATTTCGCACTCGACATTCAGTGGGTACGAGTGTAATTTTGGACGTTGCGCTGGTTGCCTCCCGTCCACCTCATGAACCAATCGTTGTAAACATCATCCGTTGCGGGTGGTGTTTCCTCGTGTGGTGCGCGAGTTTCGTTCGGGTACGCATCCGGGGCGAAATTCGTCAGTGGACAAGCGATGGCCGCGGGTTGCCGCGATCCGCGTGAGGGGAAGGACGCACCTTGTCAGTATCGAGCCGGACGGTCGCCGACAAAGACCAGGTAGTTGCCGGTGTGCCCGGCGCGCCGAAGCGGATTTCCTTCGCCAAGATCCGGGAACCGCTCGAAGTGCCCGGCCTGCTGGATGTGCAAATCGATTCGTTCGCATGGTTGATCGGTTCCCCGGAATGGAAGGCCAGCGCCGCCGCTCGCGGCGAGCAGCGGATACCGACCGGCGGACTGGACGAAATTCTCGAGGAGCTCTCGCCGATCGAGGACTTCTCCGGGTCGATGTCCCTGTCTTTCTCGGATCCTCGTTTCGAGGAGGTCAAGGCCTCCATCGACGAGTGCAAAGACAAGGACATGACCTACGCGGCGCCGTTGTTCGTCACCGCTGAGTTCATCAACAACAACACCGGTGAGATCAAGAGCCAGACGGTCTTCATGGGTGATTTCCCGATGATGACCGAAAAGGGCACGTTCATCATCAACGGCACCGAGCGCGTCGTGGTGTCGCAGTTGGTGCGTTCGCCGGGTGTGTACTTCGACCACAGCGTCGACAAGGGCACCGAGAAGGATCTGCACAGCGTGCGCGTCATCCCGTCGCGCGGCGCGTGGCTGGAGTTCGATGTCGATAAGCGAGATACCGTCGGTGTGCGCATCGACCGCAAGCGCCGCCAGCCCGTGACGGTCTTCCTCAAGGCACTCGGCTGGAGCACCGAACAGATCACCCAGCGTTTCGGCTTCTCCGAGATCATGATGTCGACCCTGGAGAAGGACAATACGGTCGGCACCGATGACGCACTGCTCGATATCTTCCGCAAGCTGCGTCCGGGCGAGCCGCCGACCAAGGAGTCGGCACAGGCGCTATTGGAGAACCTGTTCTTCAAGGACAAGCGCTACGACTTGGCGCGCGTCGGTCGCTACAAGATGAACAAGAAGCTCGGCATCGACTCCGGTACGGCGCTGGTGCTGTCCGAGGAAGATCTCGTCGCGATCATCGAGTACCTGGTCCGCCTGCACGCGGGCGATAAGACCATGACGGCGCCCGGCGGCGTTGAAGTCCCGGTCGAGGTCGACGATATCGACCACTTCGGCAACCGACGTACGCGTGCCGTCGGCGAGCTGATCCAGAATCAGATCCGGGTCGGCTTCTCGCGTATGGAGCGGGTGGTCCGCGAGCGGATGACCACTCAGGATGTCGAGGCGATCACGCCGCAGACCCTGATCAATATCCGCCCGGTCACCGCGGCGATCCGGGAGTTCTTCGGAACCTCGCAGCTGTCGCAGTTCATGGACCAGAACAACCCGCTGTCGGGCTTGACACACAAGCGTCGTCTTTCGGCGCTGGGTCCGGGTGGTCTGTCCCGTGAGCGCGCCAGCCTCGAACTGCGCGATGTGCACCACAGCCACTACGGCCGGATGTGCCCGATCGAGACCCCGGAAGGTCCGAATATCGGCCTGATCGGCTATCTGTCGGTGTACGCGCGAGTCAACCCGTTCGGTTTCATCGAAACGCCGTACCGCAAGGTGGTCGACGGCGTGGTCACCGATGAGGTCGAGTACCTGACCGCCGATGAGGAGGAACGGTATGTGCGTGCACAGGCCAACTCGCAACTCGCCGCGGACGGGCACTTCCTGGAGGACAAGATCCTGGCACGACGCCACGGCGAAGATATCGAATTCGTCCCCCCGGACGAGGTCGACTACATGGATGTCTCACCGCGCCAGATGGTTTCGGTCGCGACCGCGATGATTCCGTTCCTCGAGCACGACGACGCCAACCGCGCTCTCATGGGTGCGAATATGCAGCGGCAGGCCGTTCCGCTGATCCGTTCCGAGGCCCCGATCGTGGGTACCGGGATGGAGTTGCGTGCGGCCGTCGATGCGGGCGATGTGGTCGTCAGCGCGAAAGCCGGTGTGGTCGAGGAGGTTTCGGCCGATTACATCACCGTGATGGCCGATGACGGCAGCCGCAAGAGCTACCGGTTGCGCAAATTCGCCCGCTCGAACCAGGGCAACTGCGTCAATCAGCGCCCGATCGTCGATGAGGGGCAAGCCGTGGCGGCCGGTCAGGTCCTGGCCGACGGGCCCTGTACCGATAACGGTGAGATGGCCCTCGGCAAGAACCTGCTCGTGGCGATCATGCCGTGGGAAGGCCACAACTACGAGGACGCGATCATCCTGTCGCAGCGCCTCGTCGAGGAAGATGTGCTCACCTCGATCCACATCGAGGAGCACGAAACCGACGCCCGCGACACCAAACTCGGTGCGGAGGAGATCACCCGCGACATCCCCAATATCTCCGACGAGGTGCTCGCCGATCTCGACGAGCGCGGCATCGTCAGGGTCGGTGCCGAGGTCCGCCACGGCGATATCCTGGTCGGCAAGGTCACCCCGAAGGGTGAGACCGAGCTGACTCCGGAGGAGCGGCTGCTGCGCGCGATCTTCGGTGAGAAGGCGCGCGAGGTGCGCGACACCTCGCTGAAGGTGCCGCACGGTCAAGCGGGCAAGGTCATCGGCATCCGGGTGTTCTCGCGCGAGGACGACGATGATCTGCCTCCCGGTGTCAACGAGCTGGTGCGCGTGTACGTGGCCCAACAGCGCAAGATTCAGGACGGCGATAAGCTCGCCGGTCGCCACGGCAACAAGGGTGTTATCGGCAAGATCCTCCCGACCGAGGACATGCCGTTCATGCCGGATGGCACCCCGGTGGACATCATCCTGAACACCCACGGTGTGCCGCGCCGAATGAACATCGGCCAGATCTTGGAGACCCACCTCGGGTGGATCGGCAAGGCGGGCTGGGAAATTCAGGGCACACCCGAGTGGGCGGCGTCACTACCCGACGAGATGTGGGCGGCCCCGGCGAACAGCAATATCGCGACACCGGTATTCGACGGTGCCCGTGAAGAGGAACTGACCGGTCTGCTCGGCTGCACCCTGCCCAACCGCGACGGCGAGGTCATGGTCGGTGCGGACGGGAAGTCGACGCTGTTCGACGGCCGTTCCGGGGAGCCGTTCCCGTACCCGGTCGCGGTGGGCTACATGTACATCCTGAAGCTGCACCACCTGGTCGACGACAAGATCCACGCCCGTTCGACCGGTCCGTACTCGATGATCACCCAGCAACCGCTCGGTGGTAAGGCGCAGTTCGGTGGTCAGCGCTTCGGTGAAATGGAGTGCTGGGCCATGCAGGCCTACGGCGCGGCCTACACGCTGCAGGAACTGCTCACCATCAAATCCGACGATATCGCTGGCCGCGTCAAGGTGTACGAGGCGATCGTCAAGGGCGAGAACATTCCGGAGCCGGGCATCCCGGAATCGTTCAAGGTGCTCCTCAAGGAACTCCAGTCACTGTGCCTCAATGTCGAGGTGCTCTCCGCCGAGGGCGCCGCGATCGAAATGCGCGACGCCGAAGACGATGAGATCGATCGGGCGGCCGCGAATCTGGGAATCAACCTGTCCCGCACCGAATCCGCCACGGTGGACGATCTATAGCTGTGACATCACCTCGGCCGCAATGAGTTCCAGATGGGCCAGGTCGTCGAGGTCGAGGATCTGGAGGTAGATGCGGGAGGCGCCGATCTCGGCGTAGCGGGCGATCTTGTCGACCACCTCGGCAGGGGAGCCCGCGAGCCCGTTGGTCTTCAGTTCGTCGACCTCGCGGCCGATGGCGGCGGCGCGGCGGGCCACCTCGGCGTCGGAAGCGCCGACACAGGCCACCAGGGCATTGGAATAGCTCAGATCGTCGGGGCGGCGGCCGCGGGCGGCGACGGCGGCGCGGACGCGGTCGAATTGGCGGGCGCTGTCCTCGACGGAGCCGAAGGGCATATTGAATTCGGTTGCGTAGGTGGCCGCCAGGCGCGGGGTACGGGTGGCGCCGTGCCCGCCGAGCAGGATCGGCACCGGATCCTGCACCGGCTTCGGCAGCGCGGGGGAGTCGGTGAGCTGGTAGTGCTTGCCGTCGAAGGTGAATTTGTCGCCGACTTTGCTCGCCCACAGTCCGGTGATGATCGCGAGCTGTTCTTCGAACCTGGCGAATTTATCGTCGGGGAACGGGATGCCATAGGCGGTGTGTTCATCGGCGAACCAGCCGCTGCCGAGGCCGAGTTCGACTCGGCCGCCCGACATTTGATCGACCTGGGCGACCTGGATGGCCAACGGTCCGGGCAGCCGGAAGGTGGCGGCGCTGACCAGGGTGCCGAGCCGGATGCGCTTGGTCTCTCTGGCCAGTCCGGCCAGCGTGATCCAGGCGTCGGTCGGGCCGGGCAGCCCGTCGGCGCCGCCCATGGCCAGATAGTGGTCGGAGCGGAAGAATGCGTCGAATCCCAGGTCCTCGGTGGCCTTGGCGACGGTGAGCAGCGTGTCGTAACTGGCACCCTGCTGTGGTTCGGTGAAGATGCGTAGCTCCATGCCTACCATGGTGCCCGAAATTGATCTTGTGCATCGGTTCGTGCGGATGCCACCTATCATTGGCCCGTGGGTGGCGCGGTCGAATCGGAATCCGAGCTACGGAAGGCATCGCCGAGGACGGTATTCGCCCAGCGCCTGATGCGCCTGTTCGAGGCCGCGGGCAATCCGAAGCTGCGGCAGGTGGCCAGTGCGGCCGAGGCGCGGATGAAGGCAACGCGCGGACCGGCCAAGGGAAGTGCGGCATCGCTGCAGCGGATCAGTGACTGGCGCTCGGGCCGCAATGTGCCCGCGCAGTTCGAGACGCTGCTGCCGATTCTGCTGACGCTGATCGATCTGAGCAAGAAGTCGGCCACGCCGGTGGACCGTGTGCTGGTGGATCTGCCGGAGTGGCGGCGGCTGTGGCATGCGGCCGTCACCTGGAAACCGGAGACCGATCCGGCCAGTGCGGTCTGCCCTTATCGTGGGCTTACCGCCTATCAATCCGATGACGCCGCCCGGTTTTTCGGCCGCGGCCGGGCCACCACCGAATTCACCGAGTTGATGCTGAGCACGCTCGACGCGGCGACCGGTGGCGGCATTGTCGCCCTCGTCGGCGCGTCGGGCGCGGGCAAATCCTCGTTGCTGCACGCGGGCGTGATCCCGGCGGTCCGCAAGCTCGAAAAGGATTGGCAGATCACGACTCTCACTCCTGGCGCGCGACCACGGGCCGCGCTGGCCGAGGCAGTGGGGGATACCTGGGCGATCGGCAAATACGGTGTGCTGATCGTGGACCAGTTCGAAGAGCTGTTCACCGCCTGCCAGGACGAGCAGGAACGCGAGGATTTCCTGACCGAGCTGGCGGCACTCGCCGGTGCATATGAAAAGCGTTGGGTGACAGTAGTTCTGGCCGTCCGGGCCGATTTCTACGCACCATGCCTGGACTATCCGATCCTCGAGGACGTGCTGAACAATCGCGGCTACGTACTCGGTCCGATGCGCCTGAGCGAACTGTCCGAGGCCATTACCGGCCCGGCCGCAGCGGCAGGCCTCGAACTCGAACCCGGATCGGTCGAGTTGGTGGTCACCGAACTGTGCGGTCTCGGCGATCATCAGAACCGGCGCAGCTACGATCCCGGCGCGCTGCCGCTGCTCTCCCATGTCATGGCGGCGACCTGGGAACATCGAGAACGACTTCGCCTGACCGTGGCCGGATACCGCAAGGCGGGCGGCGTCACGGGGTCGGTCGCCGCGACCGCCGAACAGGCCTGGGCCGAACTCACCGTCGCCCAGCAGATCGAGGCCAAGCCGCTGCTGCTGAGCCTGGTCAGCGTCGGACCCGATGGCCACGACACCCGGCGTCGCGCGGCCCGCGCCGAATTGCTCACCCGGGCAGTGGATGCCGAGGCCGCCGATGCGGTGCTGGAGACGCTGGTCCGCGCCAGGCTGGTCACCTCCGATGCCGACAGCGCCTACTTCACCCACGAAATCGTGCTGCGGGCCTGGCCCCGCCTGCGGGCCTGGATCGAGGAGGACCGCGTCGGCTATCTGGTGCGCCAACGGCTGGAAGCCGATGCGGCGGACTGGGTTTCCTCGGGGAGCGATCCGGCGCTGCTGTATCGCGGCACCCGGCTGGCGACGGCGCAGGAAGCGGCGGACCGGCATCAGGCCACCGAGACCGTGACCGAATTCCTCACCGCCGCACAGACTTCCCGCACCATATCGCGACGCTGGGCCGCCGCGACCCGCACGGTGCTCGCACTGCTCGGCGTCGGCGTGCTGGTGCTGGGCATCGCCGCCTACGGCCAGGTCAGGTTAAAGGACGAACAGCAGGACAATGCCCTGCTGTCGGCGCTGCTGACCGAGTCGGAGAGTCTGCGCAGCACCGACCCGACCTTGTCGGCCCAACTCGACCTGGTCGCCCATCGCCTCAAACCCGACGACCCGGAGGTGAATTCGCGGCTGCTGAGCACGCAGAATCTGCCGCTGGCAACGCCGCTGACCGGCCACACGGGCACGGTCAACCAAGTCGCGTACCAGCCGGGCGGCGCACTGCTGGCCTCGGCGGGCGAGGACGGCACGGTCCGGCTCTGGGATCTCGCCGACCGCGCGCATCCGCAGCCGATGGGTACGCCGCTGAATTGCGATGGCGCGGCGATTTCGGTGACGTTCAGCCCGGACGGAAAACTCCTGGCAGCGGCCTGCGGCTACGCATTACAGCTCTGGAGTGTCGAAGACCCGCGGCATCCGGTCCCGGTGGCGCGCCCGACCGGCGGCGGGGTGACCCAGGTGGTCTTCGGCCCCAGCGGACGGATGCTGGCGGCGGCCGACAGCAATCGCACCGTCACGCTGTGGAATCTGCAGGATCCGGCGGCGCCGACGAAAATCGATGCGCCACTGCAGATTCCACAGCAGATCCGATCGATGGCATTCCAGCCCGGTGGATTCTGGCTCGCCGTCGCCTACGACGACGCGATCCAATTGCTGACCATCGGGGGCGCCCCGAAGCCGCTGGGTGCGCCGATTTCGATACCGGCGCGGCCGGTGCGAGCGGTGGCGGTCGGCCCCGATGGTGTCACCCTGGCAGTCGGTAGTGGTGGTGACTCGGCGTGGTCGGAGAACCGCGGCGATGCCACCGTCGGACTGTGGGATCTCGCCGATCCGCTGCGGCCGGTCCTTCGCACTTCGCTGCTGGCGGCCACCAAATCGGCGGTGCGATCGCTGGCATTCAGTCCGGACGGGGACACCCTGGCGACCGGCAATCGCACCGGCGTGACGGTCTGGAATATCGCCGACCGCGCCGCCGCGACGCCGCTGGGTGCACCGCTGCTGGCATCGTCGTCGCCATGCCCCGAGGTCAGTTCCATGGTGGTCTGTCAGGACGCGCAGAACTCGCTGGCCTTCGGTCCGGACGGGCATACCGTCACGGCTGCCGGAGCGCTCGGCGTGGTCCGGCTCTGGTCGCTGGCACCAGCCGTCCTCGGCGGAGGGTTCGGGTGGCTGCCGGTGCCGCCCGCGTTCAGCGCCGCGGGCACCATGGTGACCGGCGCGATCAATGGCCGGACCGAGCTGTGGGACGTCCGTGACCGCGCGACCCTGCGCAAACTCGCCGATCTCGGCCCCGGCCCCACCGAGTTGTACGCGGCCGGCGCCTCGCTGAGCCGCGACGGGCGCACGGTGGCCGCGACCGTCGGGACGCCGCCTCGGGTCCTGCTGCACGATGTCAGCGCTGTCGCCCACGCGCGGACGATAGCGGAGCTGCCCGGCGTCTTCGCCGCGATGTTCAGTCCGACCGGTCGCTATCTGTGGACCATCGCCGCGGACGCCACCTGGTCGTTCCAGGTGTGGGATCTGGTCGACCCCGCGCATCCGGTCCCGCTCGGTAACCGGATGCCGCTGTCCACCGGGGGGTGGGGCGCGTTCGCCATGTACGGTGCGCGGGACGAGCTGATGGCGACAATGGCCTCGGATCGCGCGGTTTCCGGCCAGACCCGGTATGCGATCCGGCTCTGGGATCTGTCGAATCCGGCCGAACCGCGCGTGGTCAGCGAGCTGCCGAGCGAATCGGCCAAACCGTTCGGCTGGATCGGCATGACACCCGACGGTAAGACCCTCGTCAGCCTCGCCGCCGACACCCTGCAGGTCTGGGATATCACCGAGCCCGCCAGGGTACGCAAACTCGGCGAGCCCATCGCCACCCACGGTTTGAACGTGCTGTCGGTCGACTTCAGCCCGGACAGTGCGACGATGGCGACCTCGAGTGCGGATTCGACGGTGCGCCTGTGGGATTTCACCGACCGCGGACACCCGAAACCGCTCGGCCACTCCATCACCCTGCCGAGCACCACGACGTGGCAGTTGGCCTTCGATCCGGCGGGACGCTATCTGGTCGGCACCGGCAATGGCGTGATGAGCATGTGGGATCTGGATCCGCAGCACGCGATCGCGCGCATCTGCGATATCGGCCGCGCGGTGCTGACCCGCGAGGTGTGGCAGGCGCATGTGCCGCGGATGGCCTATCGACCGCCCTGCTGATCAGAGTGCGCAGAAGGTTCGCAGGGCGGCATCGTCGAGAATTCGCGCGCCGCGCGTGTCGTCGGCGAGCAGGTGGAATTCGTTCTCGGTGAGCAGCACGATGCGGCTGCCGTCCTCGCTGGCGATGATCCGGTTGTCGTAGCCGAGCACCCGGCCGATGTAGGCCCAGGCCGGACCGCAGGACGCCTGCACGTGCATGATGCCGAGTCCGTAGCCGTTGCCGCTGTGCTCTGTCGGCACGGTCGTGGTGAGTTCGGCCTGCTGTGCGGGTGGCAGTAGGCGGCCGGAGAACAGGGCGCGGGCGAAGGTGGCGAAATCGTCGAGGGTGGAGACCATCGCGCCCGCCGCACCGTAGATCTGTGGGTCGGCGACCGAGATATCGCGTTGCCAGGTGTAGCCGTGCAGCCAGTTGCCGTGCAGATTCGGGTCGGTGACGGGAAAGGTGGTGTCGCGCAACTGTAGTGGTTCGATAATGCGTTCGCGCACTTCATCGGCCGGGTGCCTGCCGGTGACGGCGGTGCTGACCATGCCGGCGAGGACATAGTTGGTATTGGCGTAGGAGAACCGCTCACCCGGTGCTCCGGCCCGGCCCCGCTGCATCGCGATATCGACAAGTGACTGCGGCGAGTGAGCCTGTGGCGGATCGAACCCGGCGAAGTAGGGCAGCGAGATCCGGGGATCGTCGGCGTACTCCGGCAGCCCCGAGGTGTGATTGAGCAGTTGACGTACGGTGATGCCCGCACTGTCGGGTACCGCGCCGGGAATCCATCGGTCGATGGGGTCGTCGAGGGAGAGTCGATGTTCGGCTTCCAGCTGCAGCAGCACCACTGCCACAAATGCTTTCGTGAAGCTGCCGATGCGGAACCGCGCGGTCGGGTCGGCGGGGGTCCGGGTGGACAGCTCGCCGTAGCCGGCGTGCACGTAGCGCGTTTCGGAACCACTGCGGACCAATCCGATGACGCCCGGCAATCCGGTCGCGACGGCAGCGTCGGCACCCGCCTGCAAGATATCGACCGGCTCCTCGGCCACCGCGGTGGCTGGCATTGCCACAACGATGAGCCCAGCGGCGACCAGCGTCCTGACCGAAGTCGTCACCGAATTCCCCTCCCACGGCATCCCGGCCTGTTCCGAGGCATCAAGTTACCGCAACCCGGCGGGTCTGACATACCTGCATTCCGGTCCGGAATTCCTGCGTGAGCCCGTGAACTGCGCATATACGACACTCGGCGAGCCGATCGGTCGCTGCGTGCCCGGCTCGACGCATAGCGTTCGGTCGTCGGTTTGCTCCGGCGAACCATCCGGAAATCGAGGTCCGGAATGGCGAGCGGGAATGGGAATCAGGTCGGCCGGGCCATGTGGAGGGGAGTTCGGCGGGCAGACTCCCGTTCCCGCCGCAGGCCCCGGATCGCCACCAATCACACCGAAGGGGAATCTTTGAGCACGCCCGGCACCGCTTACCTCACCATTCCCTCCGGTCGATATCGGCTCGCGGGCATGGGATCCCGGCTGGGCGCCCGGCTCATCGACGCCGTCATCGTCGGCATTCCGATCGCCATCGTCGCCGCGGTCGTCATCGTGAGCGCGGACTCATCGAGCGAATTCGCCGCCGAGACCGAATCCGGACTCGGCGTTGGCACCGCTGTGCTCGTCGTGCTGCTCGGCTTGATCGCCAACATCGCCTACGAGGTCGGGCTGACCGCGACCCAGGGCGCGACCTTCGGCAAGAAGGCGCTCGGCATCCGTGTCGTGCGTGCCGATACCGCGGCCGCGCCGGGGGAAGGCATCGGTGGTGCGGCCGCATGCACCCGCTGGGCCACCCTCGTGCTGCCGAGTGTGGTGTGCGGCGTCTGGGGCGTGCTCTGTGCGCTATCGCCGTGCTTCGACAAGCTCGCCCGTCAGGGCTGGCACGACAAGGCCGCGAAAACCTTTGTCCTCGTGGCGTCCTAGCGCGCGAGCCGTGAGTTTGCTGCCTACCGCTAGGGTCGAAAGCCCGAGGAGTCGTCGGCGCGTGCCCGGCCGAATGACTGCGGAGGTCCAATGCGGGCAGCATCGCGCAGCGATTCGATGAGAGGCGGTGGCCGGGTGACGGGTGAGCCCGAACGGTCGGCAGTGCCGGTCATCGTCGTGATGGGTGTCTCCGGATGCGGAAAGTCCACGGTCGGTGCACTGTTGGCCGAGACGCTGCACATCGAATACGCCGAGGGTGACGACTTCCATCCGGCCGCCAATATCGCGAAGATGGCGGCCGGGGTGCCGCTGACGGATTCCGATCGCGCGCCGTGGCTCGATATCGTGGCGGCCTGGCTGGGGGAGCGGCAGCAGCGCGGCGGCGTGGTCAGCTGCTCGGCGCTCGAGCGGAGTTACCGTGATCGGCTGCGCGCGGCGGCGCCGGGGGCGTTCTTCGTCCATCTGGCCGCATCGCGTGCGGAACTGGCCCGGCGGATGGATGAGCGCCGCGGCCATTTCATGCCATCGACGCTGCTCGATTCGCAGCTCGCGGCCTTGCAGCCATTGGCTTGCGACGAACTCGGCGT
The DNA here is from genome assembly GCF_050955995.1 of Nocardia sp. CA-119907. NCBI lineage: Bacteria > Bacillati > Actinomycetota > Actinomycetes > Mycobacteriales > Nocardiaceae > Nocardia > Nocardia sp. CA-119907. Next base: position 6,347,501 of record NZ_CP192091.1, on the reverse strand, counting down.
CACTGTCGATGCGACGAAGGATCCCGCCGAACTGGTCCGCGAAGCGGTCACGGCATGGGAGTCGAACTAGCTCAGGTCCGGTCGGAGTGTGTTCGGGTGCGCCCGACGCGCGTTGCGGCCAGCCAGGTGATACCGATGATGATCAGCGGGGTGATCAGCAGCAGCGGTACCGTCGCCGCACCCGCGATCGGATGCAGCCAGCCCGCGACGGTATCGCATATGGCGTCGATCAGCGCACGAGCCAACTCCGCCACTGGAGAGTGCTCGTCCGGCCCGGTGCTGGCATGGTCCGGCCATCGATTCACGGCCAACACCCTACGACATCGGAGCGGCGTGTCCAGCATTTCCGCAGGAGAACACTCAGCAACTTCTCAGCGTCGATCTGCAATCGTGTTGGTATGACGAACCGCCACGTGCCACCGCTCCCCGTTCCGGTCTGGGGTATCGCAGTGCTGGCCGCGGTGGTCGTCGGCATCACCGTCAGCGTCCTCGGCCACGACGGTGTCACCGCGATCGACCGGCCGGGAACCGATTGGATCGTCGAGCACCGTGCCGCGGTGGTGACGCCGGTCGCGATCGGGATCAGCGACCTGGGCGGCACGCTGCCGATGACGGCGTTGGCGGTGGTTCTGTGTCTCGGGCTGGCCTGGCGTCGGCGGTGGGCGGAGGCGGTGCTGGTCGGTGTCGCGACCGGGGGCGCCGGAGTGCTCGTCGTGGTCGGCAAGCACCTGATCGGCCGCAGCCGCCCGCCCGCGGCCGACCATCTCGTCACCGAGACCAATCAGGCTTTTCCGTCCGGACACAGTCTCGGTTCGATCGTGGTGATCGGAGTCCTTGTCGCGGTGGTACTTTCGCGACCGCATCGCCCGGCCACCCGCCGGATCACGGTCACTGTCGCGGCGGTATTCGTTGGGGCCGTCGGCCTTTCCCGATGGTATCTGGGCGTGCACTGGCCCACCGATATTCTGGGCGCCTGGTGTGCGGGCGCGCTGTGGCTCGCGCTGTGCCTCGCGGCCTACCGGATCTATCGGCCCGACAAGGCCGGTGTCGTGCAGGTGGCGTCGGAGACATTGGGAATGCACACGCCCGCGGCCTCGGACAGCAGCAGCGCACCGCCGACCAGTGCGGCGACGGCAACCGCGCCGAAGACGAACACCCAGAGCAATCCGGGGAGATGAGTGAGCCGGGCGAGCTGATCGGCGTCGGAATCCGCGCCCTGCGGCATATTCCAGCGCCGGACCCGGCCACGTTGCAGTTCGATGACCGGCCGGGTGCCCGCGAGCAGCAGGAACCACGCGCCGAGGTAGGCGAAACCCGCTTGCACCGTATCGGTTCCGAACCAGGACACGGCGAAGACGATGGCGCCCAAGCCGAATACCGTCAGCAGTCCGTAGACGTTGCGCACCTTGATCAGCACGGCGGCGAGCAGGGCGATCGCGGTCCACAGCATCAGTGTGATGCGGTTGGCGCCCAGGAGTGCGGCGAAGCCGAGACCGAGCAGCGGTGGCGACGGATAGCCCGCCATCGCGGTGAGAATCATGCCGAGGCCATAGGGTTTTCCGCTCGATACGGTCAGGCCGGAGGTATCGGAATGCAGGGTGATGCTGTTGAGCCGGCGACCGGTCAGCAGCGCGGTGAGCGCGTGCCCACCCTCGTGCGCGATGGTGACCACATTGCGGGTGACCCGCCACAGCGGGCTGTATCCGACCAGAATCAACGCCGCTGCCGCTGTCGCGAGAACCAACCACCACGGTGGTGCTGCCTGGGTTGTGGTGAGCCGGTCCGCGATGGAGGCGCCGTGCTCGACGAATTCCGCTGTTTGCACCGCCGCACCTTATCCGGCCGTGGCGAGCTTCGCTGTGTGGTCGTTGAGCGGCTCAGTTGGTGACCGTCTCGCCGCGGCTCGCCGATAGCCGGGCGGCGTCGAGCAGTCGCAAGGTGGTGACGGCATCGCGCGGGTCGACCGGGACTGGTGCGCCGTCGAGGATCGCGGCGGCCATGCCGGAGTAGAACGCGGGGTAGTCGCCCGCGAGCGTCGGGACGGGTTCGACGGCCGGTTCGGCGCCCAGCACGCCCCATCGTTCGGGTTCGACAGTGCCCCAAGCTCGGTCACCGTCGTCGGGTCGGCGGCCCGAACGCAGCGCCTCCTCTTGCGGGTCCAATCCATAAGTGACGTAACCGGATTCGGAACCGAGCACCCGAAAACGCGGCCCCAACCGCGGTGTTACCGCGCTCATCCATAAGTGTGACCGCACGCCCGAGGTGTGGGTGAGTGCGACGAAGGCGTCGTCGTCGGTCTGGATGCCGGGCCGTCGCCGATCCAACTCGCCGTATGCCGAGCGCACCGGACCGAACAGCGTCACCGCCTGGTCGATCAGATGACTGCCGAGGTCGAACAGGAGTCCGGCGCCCTCATCGGCGGAACCGACCTCACGCCAGCCGCCCTTCGGCACCGGCCGCCACCGCTCGAACCGGGATTCGAACCGGCGCACATCGCCGAGCCGTCCGTCCGCGATCAGCCGCCGCACCGTCAGGAAGTCGCCGTCCCACCGCCGATTCTGGAATACCGATAGCGCGACGCCGGCGCGCTCGGCCCGCGCGATCAGATCCTCGCCCTCGGCCACGCTCACCGCGAACGGTTTGTCGACGACCACCGGCAACCCGGCGTCCAACACCTGCCGCGCCAGCGGCGCATGCGTCCGATTGGGCGTCGCGACGACCACCAGATCGATATCGGCGATATCGGCGAACAAGGCCTCCGGATTCGGCACCACCCGCACCCCGGGATGTTCGCGCCGCGCCTGCTCGGTCCGTTCCGGCGATGCCGTGACCACCGCCGTCACCCGCATGCGCGGCTGCGCGGCGATCAGCGGCGCATGGAAAACCGATCCGGCCAAACCGTATCCGACGATGGCGACCTGCAGGCTGCTCATCGCTGCGACGCTACGGGGTTCCGGTGGTAGTGACCCGGTAGGGGTGCAGCAGGGCGGCGATGAGCCGCCGCGCGGTGACGACGGCGTGGTCGGCGTCGCCTTCGGCGAGGCCTTGCACATGCGGCGCGAGTGCGAGATGGGGCAGAACGAGCAGCGCCATCGACAGCAGTGCGTGGGTATAGGCGTCCGGCCAGCGGCAAGTCGCCGGATCTGACAGCCGCGAACCTCTTGACTTGTTGTTGCGACAACAGATACTGTTGTTGCAACAACAAATTGCCGCTGTCGGCGGGATAAGGGAGTGTTCCGATGTATGTGATTCACGAAGAAGCCGTTGTCGCCGGAGGGATCGAGGAGATCTGGCAGGCGGCCACCGACGTCGCCAACTGGCCGTCCTGGGATCCGCACGAGGAGCAGGCTCGGATCGGTGGGCCGTTCGCGCCGGGCACGACCGGCTGGGTGAAACCCAAAGGCGCGCCGGCTGGTCCGTTCACTATCACCGCGGTCGAGTCGGGGCGTTCGTGGACCAGCGAGGCCGGAATTCCGTTCGGCAAGATTCGCGGCCACTACACCTATGAACCGCTCGGCGATGGAACGGTGCGGGTCGGGAAGCGGATGGAGGTGCACGGTCCGTTCCGGCCGATCTTCCGGTTGATCTGGGAGCGTGGCATTCGCGCCGATATGCATCTGACCATCGCGGCGCTGGAAGTCGAGGCGCGACGGCTGGCGGGTGCGGCGCAGGAGCCCGAGCGTGGCTGAACCGCGCGGCCCGCTGATGAGCCCCGGGTTCTGGCTGCACCACGCCGCGCTGGAGTGGCGCGCCACCGTGGAACGCAACCTGCGCCCGCTCGGCCTCACGCTGACGCAGTTCAATTTGCTCGCCTCCGCGGGCTGGCTCGGCAGACAGGGCGAGCTGCCGACTCAGCAGCAGGTCGTGGATATGGCGGGCGCGGACCGGATGATGGGCTCGCGGGTCGTCCGCGTCCTGGAAGATCGCGCCCTGCTCGTGCGCCGCCCGGATCTCGATGACGCAAGAATCCTGCGCATCGAGGTAACCGCCGAGGGGCGCGATCTCGCCAGTCGAGCCATCCGAATCGTCGTCGACACCGACCTACAGGTGTTCGGGCCCGATAGTGACGCTCTACGCGACCAGCTCAGATCGATTGCCGCCCGGCGCGGTGGGAGATGACGTGACATGGAAACGGAGACTCCACCTCCGTTTTCGGCTAGCATTACCTGTGTCGAGTTCCCCGTAGTTCTCATCGAGGTTAGGGGCGAGTTCATGACCGAAAGTGATGCAGTATCGCAGTTCGATCCGACAAAAATTGATTTCGAACAGGCTTATCGGGATAAGACGGTCGTCGAAGGCGTGCCGATGGGCCGGTTGCCGTGGGATATCGGCAGACCGCAACCGCTGCTGGTGGAATTCGAGCATGCGGGCCGCATTACCGGGCAGGTCCTCGATATCGGCTGCGGGCCGGGGGATAACGCCATCTATCTGGCGAGCCTGGGCTATCGGGTGGCCGGCCTGGATTCCTCGCCCACCGCGATCGAGGACGCCCGCGCCCGTGCCGCGGCCCGCGATGTGGCCGTAACCTTCTCCATCGCCGATGCGACCCGGCTCGACGGCTATGACGCTCGGTTCGACACGGTGGTCAGCAGTGCGCTGTTCCATTGCCTCGCACCCGAACAGCGCCGAGATCATGTCGCCGCGCTGCATCGCGTCATGCGCCCCGGTGCTCGGCTCATCCAATTCTGTTTCGCGGACCGGGGACACAGCGAGGTGTACGCACCGCACCAGATCGGTGAGGCAGATCTGCGCGCCAGTTTCGCACCACCGGGTTGGTCGCTGACTACGCTGCGCACCGATCGGATGGTGGCGATCATGCCACCTGGTCCGGTGCAAGATATGTTGACCGAGCGCGGAGTTGAGCTCGAGACCAACGAGATGGGGGCGCTGTTGCTGCCGGTCTGGGTACTGGAGGCCGAGCGAATCTGATCGGGGTCGATTACGCGGACCGATGGGATTCGAATGTCCTTCGGTCCGCGAGCAATACGCCGAATGTCAGCACCCACGCCCCAACCGCCACCACCATCAGCAGTTGGCCGAGCGTGCGCAGCGCGGACATATCGGCGGCCGTACCGACGGCGAGCGAGGCGACAGCGGTCATGCCGAGCGGGAAGACCGTGGCCCAGCGCCGGATATCGTATTCGGGTCGTGGGCGGATCACCTCGGCGACCATCAGGATCGTGTAGCCGAACAGGTTGAGGCCCAAGACGATCAGCGCCACCACCCGCAGCACCTGATGCGGGAGGCCGGTCCACTGGTGTGCGGCAACGAGTTCGGCGGCGGCCAGCGCCGAGATCGCCAACGCGCCGGTGGCCACCCATTGATCGCCCGCGCCGATCCACACCTGCCGAATTTCGAAGTGGGCGAACGCCGCGGCGTACAGCAGCAGGCCCACCCCGAAGAGCGCCAGAGCCGCCCACGCGAGCCAATCGCCGACATCGGCCAGCGCCAGCCTTCCGGCCAGAACGGCCAGTCCCTGTGTCGAAACGCAGACCAGGAATGCCGCGCCCGGCATCCGCCGATTCCAATGCCGCACCACCGCGAACAACAGTCCGGGCCACAGCACCGCCGCCACCGCGAGGAGCGCGCAGGCCGCAATCTGCCAGCCCACCAGCGACAACCGGGTGCCGAGCACCGTCGTCGCCGCGACGGCGGTCAATGCGGGCGGCGTATCGGCCTCGGCCTCCCATTGCTGCCGATGCAGAAGCAGCCGCGTGCCGAAGTCGACCGCGAGCAGCACCCAGACCGCCGCCGCGAGCGCGAACACCAGCCACGAGACCACCTCGAATCCGGTGAGATGCAGCCCCACCGACACGATTCCGGTCGCCATGACGAATGAGCCCGCCACCGGCGGTAGCTCCTGCCACCATCGCTGTGCCACCCGGATATCACAACTCGAGAGTCGATCTTGGTCAAGCAACTCGATAGCAACGCGATTTCGGCGGGGCGATTCCGCGATTCGATGCCGGTGATTTTTGATGGAGCCCGATAGTCGTGCGCACCGTCCGAAGTTGGGCGGCAGGATCTATGGCTCAACCCGATGCTCTGCTATTGCTAACCAGCAGATTATTTCACCGCGCGGTTATCGCCCCGACCTGCACATCGTGCAGTACGTCGGCGGCCGGAAGGGCGACACCTTTTGTCGCGACAGCTATCCGCGACATTCGCGGCGTCTTGCTGCGAATGTACCGGGACGCCGATCAGCGCACCGGTGATCCGATTACCGCATCGGCTGAGGCCGATCCGATGCAGCGCGGGGAATATCAGCAAGCCAGGGGCAAATGCACTCTGGTGCGGGCGAATTGGGATGGCGAGAGTTGCCCGACTTCCTGCCCGTGGTCCTCGAATTCGTCACCGCCACAGGCAATCGCCGTCCGCTACTCAACCATCGGCCCGGTTCGGAATGGCTGCGGCTGGGAGCATCGGCTGATGCGGGTCAGTCGAACTCTCCGGCGCGGATACCGGCCGTGAAGGCGTCCCATTCGGCGGGGGTGAACACCAGTGCTGGTCCGCTGGGGTTCTTGGAGTCTCGGACGCCGACCATGCCCCCGTCGAGGTGCGCCGCCTCCACACAATCTCCGCTGGGTTGGCTTGCGGCGCTCTTGAACCACTTCGCGCCCGACAAATCGCTGGTCACGCGGCATACTCCTCTGCGATCTCCCGCACCAGTCTCCTAGTGTCGGCTTCACTCAACGCTACCTGGCGAAGGTCGGCGACTACCGCTCGATGGCGGTCGATCACGTCATCGTCTTCCAGGAACAACGATCCCGTGAACCCTTCCACGAACACCACGGGTGGTTCTGTCATGCGGCTGGCGCTCAGCGGTGGGAACTCGAACAGCGTGAACGACTGGACCACCAGCCCTGGGTGTCCTCCGACACCGAACGGGATCACTCGAATCGATACGTTCGGCAAGCTTCCGACTTCGACAAGGTGCTGTAACTGCTCAGCCATCACTGCACGCCCGCCGACCTGATGCCGAAGTGCTGATTCCGACAGCATCACATCCAGCGAGAATCCGGTGTCCTCGGTCAGCCTGTGTTGCCGACGGGCAGTCAACTCCAGGCGTCGCTCCACATCGACGGCTGACATGGCCGGATCGTTTGTTTCGACAAGCCACCGACGGTATGTCGGAGCTTGCAGCAGACCAGGCAGCAACGTGAGCTGGAAGGACACCAGGCGGTTGCACGCCTGTTCCAGATTCATGAAGTGATCGAAATGGCTGTTCACGACATCCGCGTAGGCGCGCCACCAGCCGCCGGAGGGATCACCCTTGGCCGCTTTGACCTCCTGGAGCAGACCTATCACTTCGGTACGAGAGTCCTCGTCGGCACGGTAGAAGTCCAAGAGCGCGTTCACATTCGGGGTGCTGATCCTGACCGATTGACCGTCCTCCAACCGGCCGATGGTCTGCTTGGACGTGTCGATGGACAAACCCGCTGCCAGTTGGCTCTTTCCGGCCCCGGTTCGAAGATCACGGAGTTTTCGCCCGAGCGCGCGACGCGGGAGCGTGGACCCTGCCATGTGCCTAGCCTCGCTATCTGGTTCGGCCCGTACTGGACCGCTCCGTAGTGGACCGTGCTATGCCGCGCCGCGCTGTAGTGGCCCGGCCCGTAATGGACGTCCAGTGTATTTGATGGAAAGGCCGAATTGGACCGTCCAGCTGAACATTTCAGAGGTCTACTGGTGGCACGAAAGTCCACGACCAGGGGAGGTGAGGAAGGTGTACTTCCTTCCGCCGACGAACCACGAACGCGTGCCGATCATGACCATCGCCTACGCGCACGCGACCATGCAAGCTCACCTGGATTGTCCGCTATCCGCATGTCCGGTCAAGGCTCAGGCCAAGGCACGGCTGGTCGAAAGTGGAAAGATGGTGCCCGCCAACGTTCCGCACTTCGGGATATGACCATGACCGACAACGAGATTCGCGATATCGAGATCAGTGTCCTGCGAGACGTCATCGATGCCGTGGACGCACGACTGGGTGAGCTGCAGTCCAGCGGATGCAAAATCACGGCGTCCCGCAGCACCGTCCACGCGCGTGTCCTCTACGCCGTGATCGCCAGCGCCCGCGAAACCGGCCACTACGGTGCCGGAATGCTCGCCAAAGCCCCACTGCTGGATGTGATCCTGACCGGTGCCGAGGGAACCGACTGGGACAAAGCGGTTTTCGCCGTCCTGATGGACCTTCCGACCCACAATTGACGATCTCTGCGTGCGGGTAGAGGTAGGCTCCGATGAATGGTGCCCATCTCTCACCTGGCCGCCTTCGTCCTCGCGGCGCTGATCATTATCGTGATTCCCGGTCCGAATGTGCTTTTCGCGATCGGGCGGGCCTTGGCGCACGGCCGCCGCACGGCATTGCAGTCGGTGCTGGGTGTCACGGTGGGTGCGGCGGTGCCGTTGGTCGCGGTGGCGATGGGCCTGGGTGTGGTGCTCGCGGCATCGGCCGTCCTGCTGACGATCGTCAAGATTATCGGCGCGTGCTACCTGATCTACCTGGGCGTCATGGCGATTCGCGAACGGAAGAGCCTGCGGGCGGCACTGCATTCGCAGACCCCGGACACCGATCCACGCCGTATGTTCCGCCAAGGCGTAGTCGTCGGCGCAACGAATCCGAAGACGATCGTCTTCTTCGCTGCCGTACTGCCCCAGTTCGCCGAACCGTCAGCGGGCCCACTGCCATTGCAGCTATTGGCCCTCGGCGCGATAGCCCTCGGCATCCAAATCCTCTCGGACGGAACCTGGGCCATGATCGCGGGCACCGCCCGAGCCTGGTTCGTGCGCTCACCCCGCCGTCTCGAATCCATCGGCACAACAGGCGGTTTGATGATCATCGGTGTCGGCGCGAGCGTAGCCCTGAGCGGCACCAACTGAATTGGTCGGCACTGTTCTGCGTCAACCTCTTGGCAGGATCTGGCTGGTCACAAGGTGTACGCCCGGTAGGTAGATCACCTGCGACCGCTCGATAATGCCGATGAGCGTTCGTTCGATCAGAGTTGGTTCGACCTGCGTCGAGTGCGACATTTGACTACGAATTCTGCTGTACTGCACTAAGATTCAGCCATGCTCAGTCAAGTACTGGCAACGCTTGCGGGGGTGGCTGTCGGTGGGGCCCTGGCATTCATCGCGACCTACGCCAACGAACGAGCCAAGTGGTCTCGCAGCCATGCGGTGCGGTGGGATGAGCGCAGGCTGGCGGCGTACGTGGAGTACTCGAACTGCATTATCCGCATGCATGTGCTCGCCCGTCGAATTGCGGTATCCCGCAATCTCTCTGTCGACGTCGAGCCACTTTCGGCCGACCAAGGCATGCCACTGCTCGTCGAAGCGGAGGCCGAACGCAGTCTGCGATGGCAAGCGGTACTGCTGCTGGGAGGTTCACGGGCGACTGACGTCGGCCACCAGCTCAATCAATGTTCCTGGGTTCTGGAGTGGTTCGCCCGCGGCAAGCTCACTGACACCGACGACTGGGAGTTGGCGACAGCGGAGGCGCATCGACTGCGCCGTGAGTTCATCGCCGAAGCCCGTAGGGACATGGGCGTCGGTCCGTCGGATTCGGCGGCTCTCGCCCGGGCCACCGTCTGGACGCCGGAGTCGGTCCTCGAACCGCTACGAAGCCGAGCGACTCCATAGGGCTGAACTCTGTTCAGCCGCGTCCCCTTGAACGCGCGCTAAGTAGCCGATGACATGGCGGTGAGGTGCCTCGTGGTCACCCTGGGTCTGGTCTGTTGGTTTTGTGTCGGGGTACCGAGACCGCGGGCATCAATCGTGGTACCGGCGGCAGTGGTGAGGACGCGGGGGAAGCCTGGAACGCTTGGATCATGAGGGCGGCGAAGCGTCGGGAGGCCGCGATGCGTGCTGCCGGTGTGCTCGCGTGGATGCCGTTGTTGGCCATGATCATGAGGATGAGGTCGTCCAGCACTATGTCGGGGCGCAGGCGCCCGGTGTCCTTGGCGCGGCGGATCAATTCGGCGGCACCGGTCAGCGAGGACGTGCGGATCGCAGCGAAATCCAGCGCGTGCGGGTAGGCGGACATGAAGGCCGCGGTGAAGCCGTGGTCATGTGCTTGCAGCTCGCAGAGCTTCTCGATCGCGAGGCAGAAGCCGTGCCAGGGATCCGGGTCGGCGAGCCCCTCGTCCACGATGGACCGGCAGGCCAGCATCTGATCGGTGAACGCCTCGGCGACCAGCATCTCCTTGGTCGGGAAATGGCGGTAGAGGGTCGCGGGCCCGACCCCGGCACGCCGGGCGATCTCCCGCAGCGGTACATCCAGGCCGGCGCTGACAAATACCGTGCGGGCCGCCTCGAGGATGCGTTCGCGATTGTCACGCGCGTCCGAACGCTGTGCCTGAGGCAAATGAGCAGTCACCTCTCTCACTTTAGCTAAACGGACGGCCCCGTCCGTTACGGTCCGCTGGTTGGTTCCAGTCGAGAAGAACATGGAGAAACCGGTGAAAGCAGTGATGGTCCCAGCGTTCGGAGGTCCCGAGGTGCTCGCTGTGGTCGACCTCCCCGACCCGCATCCGGCCGTCGGGCAGGTGTCGATCAGGACCGAGGCGATCGGCGTCGGCGGTCTCGACGCCCTGATGCGAAGCGGCGCGCTGGCCACGTACGGCGCCATACCCGGTCGCGTCCTCGGCAGCGAGGTCGCGGGGACCGTGACCGAGGTCGGCGACGGCGTCGACGCCGGCTGGGTCGGCCGACGCGTATGGGCGCTCACCGGTGAGAGCGGCGGCTATGCCGAACAGGCCACCGCATCGGCCGAGACGCTCGTCCCTCTCCCGGCCGACCTGTCGACCGTCGACGCAGTGACGCTCGGCAGCTCGGCAATTGTGGCCCACTTCGCCCTGCGCCATGCCCATTTCGCTCGCGGTGAGTCGGTGCTGGTGCGCGGTGCGGCCGGTGGTATCGGGGTCATGGCGGTCCAGCTCGCGGCTCGCGGCGGCGCCGGCGCGGTGGCGGTCACCACCTCGTCGGCCGAGCGTGGCGCTCGTCTGCGCAAGCTGGGTGCGACCCACGTGCTCGACCGGCTCGGCCGAGGTGCACAGGACGCTCCCGCGGGCTACGACCTCATCCTCGACATCGTCGCCGGTGCGGATCTGCCTTCGTTCTTCGCCAGGCTCGAGCCGAACGGTCGCATGGTGGCCGTCGGCGCGATGGCAGGCACGCCACCGGCGGACTTCGGTATGGAGATGGTCGCGGCGTTCCGGAAGTCGCTGTCGTTCGCGACCTTCAGTGCCGACACCGTGCCCGCACCCGAGCGATGGGCCGCGACCGCCGAACTGTTCGCTGCCGCAGGTCGTGGCGAGCTGGAAGCAGTTGTGCACGAGGTGCTTTCCCTGGATCAGGCTGTTGTGGCGCACCAGAAAATGGAAGCCGGCGAGGTGTTCGGCAGAATCGTGCTCGTACCATCGGCGCGATAGACGACACCGCAAGCCTCGTGGCCGTCGGTGCGCATCGACGCGGCAATCTTGCGATGCCCCATGCCCGCAACTCCTGGGCGTACTTCGCCGCGATCGGCTCGAACCGTTCCACCTTCGGCGACGACCACGGACCATGCTGCGGATCGCCGTCGCGGAGCCGAGCCAGCCGCCGCCGATAGGTGCGTTCGGGAATGTTGGCCAGCCGAGCGAACCTCGAAACCGGCAGTCCCGCTGCAGCTCTCAGGGCTTCGAGGTCAGCGAAGGGACCTGATCCACCAACGGGGCATCGACGCCATCGTGATGGTGCTCGATCGCGTGGCCGTCGAAGGCCTGTGTCACGGCGAGGCTGTCCTCGTAGACATGGTGTCGGATGATGAGACCGTTTTCGACAGTGAGGTGCAGGGCGAAACGGGAACGATAGGCGCGACCGGTGCTGCGGGCAGTTTGGCGAATTTCGCCTAGAACCACCGCATCTGGGCCATCGATCAAGATGCGTTCGATCACGGTGTCGACATGTTCGGGGATGTGGTGGCGGGCGATCTCGCGATAGTGCTCGGCGGCGTCGGCGCGTGTGGAGCGGTACTGAATCCACGGGGTCGAGGGGCGACCGTGCTCGTTGTCCGGCCAGTTCAGTTTCCAGTCGCTGACCGGGGCGTACATCGCTGCGGTGGCGTCGGGATCGCCCACGCCGATTCGGCGCAGCAACTCCTCGACAACAGTGCGGGTAGTGCTGGTCGCGAAATCACTCATGGCTGCCATCCTGACCACACTGACCTACCTTGTCGATTACCTCCGGGGTATTACTGTTCGCCGCAGATTTGTCCTTGGTGGGACAGGCGAATGCTCGCACATCGGAGCCATGAGGGTGCATTGAAGCGGTGCTGCCGGGAGCATGCAGCTACTGCGCTGTACGGCCATGCGCAACCTGGGCTTGACGGTCTATAGGAGCACCAGGACCCGAACGCGCGCCGATTCGGCAACAGCTCGGTTGTGTGATCGTGGCGAAAGGGGTGTGCGGTCGCCCATCACAGCCCGGAGCGGGCGGAGGTATCTATGCGCGGTTGGTGGTGTTCCAGAAGCCGATCCAGAGTGCGCCCCACCAGCAGGCCTGGGAGATCAGCAGGGTGAGTGCGCCTCGGGTGATGAGAGCACGGTCGAGGACGCCGCCTAGGGCCGCGATGCGGTCGGTGAAGGCGGATGCCTGGAGGCCGTTCAGTGTCAGGACAACGACCAGGGCCATTTTGGTTTGCGTGGTGTGGTTGGCGATATTCGGTTCCAGCAGGACGCCGCTGGCGACCAGGCCGATGACGCCGAGCCAGATCGGCAGTTGCAGGCGATCGGCGACGGTGAGCATCTCGCGCAGCGACGTGCGCCGCAGCACCCAGGCGATCGCGAAGTAGTCCACGGCGAGCACCGCGCCGAATCCGAGGACCAGCGATGCGAGATGGATGAGCAATGCCGCGTGGTGCAGTGCTGGCGCGCAATGCAATTGGGTCGACAACCAGATCGCCGTGCCGAGCGCGACACAGGTTGCCATTGTCCGGACCGCCGAACCGCGCCGAGTCTGACCGCGTACACCTGCTACAGCCGTCATCGGCGCTGCCTGAACTCACGGCCCCGCATTTGTCGATCCCTTACTCACACCCGTCGCCTACCAGATTAAGGTTAGGCAGACCTAATGCTAGCGCGTCCGATTTCGGCCGGGATCGGCAGGTTGTCGGCGCGACGCGGCGGAGTACTCCTGTTCCGGGCGGCCGGTGGTGCCGTAGCGCAGGCGCATCTGGACGCTGCCCGCGGCGACGAGGGTGGCCAGATAGCGCTGGGCGGTGGCGCGCGAAATGCCGATGGCGGTGGCCACCTCGGCGGCCGAGAGGGGCGCCGTCGCTTCGAGGATGGTGTTCAGGACAAGGTCTTTGGTCGGCGACGCGATGGCGGCAGCGGCGGCGGCGGTGGGTGCCGAGGTCGGGCGCAGTGCCTGCAGGGCGGCCTCGATGCCCGCGTTATCGACCTGCGGTGCGGCCAGCGTGCGACGGTAGCGCGCGTATCCGGCCAGGCGGGCGGCGAGCATCGTATGTGGAAAGGGTTTGACGAGGTAGGCGAGCGCGCCAGCAGCGAATGCCGCTCGGACAGTGCTGCTTTCGGTGGCCGCGGACAGCATCATCGCATCGCAGTGCAGTTCGCGCACGAAGTCGACACCGGAACCGTCGGGCAGGTAGACATCGACCAGCGCCAAGTCGATCGCGGTGGCGGCGTTGATTTCTCGTGCGGCGGCGAGTGTATTGGCGGTGCCTCCGACCGTGAAACCCGCGATGGATTCGACGATTCCGGCGTGCAGGTTGGCCACCCGGAAGTCGTCGTCGACCACCAGTACGGTCAGATCTGTTGCGGCCATGGCATCTCGCTGTCTACCAGTACTCCGGGGATTCGGGCGATGAATTCGGCGCCGGTCAGCGGCGGCGATCCGCCGCGCGCACTGGCAAGGCGCACATCGCCGCCGTGCGCGCGAGCGATCTGGCGGATCAGCGCGAGACCGACACCGCGCCCGCCGGGCACACCGTGGTCCTCGCGGGTCGAGGTGCCCTCGGTGAACAGCGTGTCGATCAGCTCCGGTGCGACACCGTCGCCGCTGTCCGCGACCGCGATGTGCAGCGTCGAATCCTCCTGCACCAGTTCGACTTCCACCTGTTTGATGGGATTGTCGGCGACCCGCGCGGCCTCGATGGCATTGTCCAGCAGATTGCCGAGCACCGTGGTGACATCGACGGGTTCGGCGAGATTGCCGTCCACCCAGGTGTTGGGGCCGAGTACGAGTTCGACGCCGCTCTCCCGCGAATGCGCCGCCTTCGCCGCGAGGAATGCCTGCAGATACGCATCGTGGATCGCATCGATACCGGGTGTCGCCGCGCCGAGCGGTCCGGCACCGATCAGCTCATCGATGACGTGCGACGCCTCCTCGGTGCGTCCGCCGTGCAGCAGCCCGCTGAGCAGGTGCATCTTATTGGAGAACTCGTGACGCTGGGCGCGCAGCACGGTACTCATCGACTGCACCGCGTCGAGCTGGCGGGTCAGCGCCTCGACATCGGTGCGATCGCGCACGGTGAGCACAGCGCCGAGATCGCGGCCTTCACGGGTGACCGGGCGGGCCGCGACGACCACGATATGCGAGCCGATGGTGGCTGGCGTCGGTTGCTCGTCGAGCGCGCGGAAGACCTCCAGCACCCGTGGCGTCAAACCGATCTCGTCGACCGGCCTGCCGATATCCGCACTGATTCCGAGCAGCCGCCGCGCCTCGTCATTGACAAACGTTGTGCGCCAGGCGGAATCGACGGCGAGCACACCACGGCCGATGCCGTGCAATACCGCCGCCTGTCCTTGGACGAGCCCGGCCAGTTCGGCGGGTTCGAGCCCGAGTGTCAACCCGCCCCAGCGTCGGGCCAGCAGCGCCGACCCGGCGATGCCGACCACCAGCGCCGCGGCGATCAGGAACGCGGCGGTGCGCAGATCAGCGAGCAATTGCCCGCGAATCGCGGTGGTGGAGATGCCGACACTCACCGCGCCGACAATGAGATTCGAATCGGGCCGCACGACAGGAACTTTCGCGCGGACCGAGGGGCCGAGGGTGCCGCGTTCCTCGCTGATCGCCTCCCGGCCCGCGAGTGCCTCCGACGGATCGGTGCTCACATGCTCGGTCAGCCGTGCCTGGTCCGGATGTGCGAGCCGGATTCCGGCATCATCGGTGATCACCACGAACAGCGCGCCCGTCCGCTCCGTCGTATCGATCGCGATCCGCTCCAACGGCCCGGCGGCGAGCTGATCGTGCTGCTCGGGCGTCACCGTGCCGGGTGCGTATCGGGCAACCTCCGCGCGCACCACCGGATCGGCCGCGATGGTCCGCGCGATGGCCAGCGCACGCTGCCCGTACTGATCATTGAGCCGCCGATCGCTGACATAGCCGAAGATCGCGAACGCGACGCCGAGGGTCAGCGTGACGATCACGATCTGGAGCAGCAGCACCTGGGTGCGCAACCGGAAGGGCCTGCCCGCGCGTCGCTGGCGCTCGGCTCCGGCATCCGCGCGGCGCTGCTTCGCGCGCTGCGTTCCCTCCGGCCGCCCGGTGCCTGCTCTGGCCATTTCCGCAGCATAAACCACTCGGATACCGGTGAGCAGAATGCGCACAACCTTCGAATCGGCGCTTTGCCCCTCTTGTGCGCACAACCCTCGGACTGTGACCCGGCCCACGTAGATTCGCTCTACCTGATCCGCTAGGAGCAAGAACAATGACCGAACCACTCATCGAGCTGCGGAGCGCGACGAAGCGCTTCCCCGGTACGGGCGGCGGCATTCACACCGCCGTGCGCAACCTCGACCTCGCGGTCCAGCCAGGCGAATTCGTCGCCGTGGTCGGCCCGACCGGTTGCGGAAAGTCGACGACGCTATCGCTGGTCTCCGGGCTGGAACCGGCCTCGGCCGGGCGGACGCTGGTGCGCGGCAAGGATGTCCACGGCATTCCGGACGGCATCGGCTACATGTTCCAGCAGGACGCGGTGCTGCCGTGGAAGAGCGTGATCGATAACGTCGCCCTCGGCCCGCGCCTGCGCGGCAAGTCCAAGGCCGAATCACGGGAGCAGGCCCGGGGTTGGGTGCGCAAGGTCGGTCTCGCCGGTTTCGAGAGCTACTACCCGCATCAGCTCTCCGGCGGCATGCGCAAGCGCGTCGCGCTGGCGCAGACGCTGGTCAACGATCCGGAGATCCTGCTCATGGATGAGCCGTTCAGCGCGCTGGACGTGCAGACCAGGCAGCTGATGCAGGACGAACTGCTGCGCGTCTGGGCGGGTACCGGCGCGGCTGTCATCTTCGTGACCCACGATCTGGAGGAGGCGATCGTGCTCGCTGACCGGGTCATCGTCATGACCGCGAGCCCGGCCACGGTCTGCGGCAACTTCCCGGTCTCGCTGGAACGTCCGCGCAATGTCGAGGAGGTCCGGCTCACCAACGAATTCCGGGACATCTACAAGGAAATCTGGGAAACGCTGCGCGATCAGGTCGAGGCAGCCCGAGGCAAGGGAGCCTCCCGTGTCGCATGATGTGCTCGACGACGTGGCGAAGTCCGCGCCCGAGGTCGAAATCGAATCCGAGGAGCAGATTCTCGCGCGCGTGCGGACCAAGGCCCGGCGCAACCGGCTGCGCACCTGGGGCCTGCGGGCCGCACTGGTCGCGCTGTGGCTGGGTGCCTGGGAGCTGACCGCGACGGTGTGGATCGACCCGTTCTTCTACTCCAAGCCCTCGCTGATCTGGGACCGCCTGGTCGAATGGTTCACCGAGGGAACACAATTCGGCTCGATCTGGCTGCAGATGTACACCACCGTGCAGGAAGCGGTGCTCGGCTTCGTCATCGGCGCGGTGGCCGGTGTCGTGCTCGGCACGCTGCTCGGCCGCAGCAGGTACTGGGCCGAGGTGCTCGCGCCGTTCATCAAGGCGCTCAATGCCGTTCCGCGCATCGTGCTGGCGTCGCTGTTCATCATCTGGTTCGGTCTCGGGCTCAGCTCGAAGGTCGCGACGGTCGTCGTGCTGGTGTTCTTCGCGGTATTCTTCAATGCCTTCACCGGTGCGCGCGAGGTCGACGGCAATGTCATCAATAACGCCCGCATACTCGGCGCGAGCAAGCGTCAGGTGCTGAGCTCGATCGTGCTGCCCAGTGCGACCACCTGGATCCTGTCCAGCCTGCACACCGCCTTCGGCTTCGCGCTGATCGGTGCGGTGGTCGGTGAATATGCCGGTGCCAGTAAGGGTTTGGGTCTGCTCATCAGCAATGCCCAGGGCACCTTCGATTCGGCGGGCATCTACGCGGGCATGATCATCATCACCGTTATCGCGCTGCTCGCCGAATGGGCGATCGGTGTCGCGGAGGGCCGATTGCTGAAATGGCGTCCATCGCAGGCGACCTCGAATCACGGGATCTGATCATGCGCTACGTCAAACATCTGGCGGTCATCGTCGGGGTCATCGCGGCGCTGCTGCTGGCGACCGGTTGCCGGGATTCGCGGACCATTCCGATGGCGAACGGGCGGCCCCAGATCACCATTATGGTCGGTGGTCTGGAGAAGGTGATCTACCTGCCCGCCATGCTGACCCAGCGCCTCGGCTTCTTCGAGCAGAACGATATCGACGTCAAACTGCTCGGCGAACAGTCCGGCGCCAGTGCCGAAACCGCGCTGCTGACCGGCGATGTGCAGGCTGTGGTCGGGTTCTACGACCACACCATCGACCTGCAGGCCAAGGAGCAGTGCCTGACCTCGGTGGTCCAGTTCGCCGATGTGCCCGGCGAGGCCGAGCTGGTCTCCAAGGCGGATTCCGACAGCATCAAGTCGGTGGCGGATCTGCGCGGGAAGAACTTGGGCGTGACATCGCTGGGTTCCTCGACGGACTTCCTCACCCAGGCGCTCACCGGGCAGGAGGGGATGTCCACCGCCGACTACACGCGCGTGAAAGTCGGTGCGGGCCAGACCTTTATCGCGGGCATGAACCACAACGGCATCGATGCCGGGATGACCACCGACCCGACGGTCGCCACCATGGTGAACTCCGGGGAGGCGAAGATCCTGGTCGATATGCGCACCGAGGAGGGCACGCGCGCCGCATTGGGCGGGCTGTACCCGGCGTCGTCGCTGTACATGCGGTGCGACACCGTTAACGCGCATCCGGATATCGTGCAGAAGATCGCGACCGCGTTCGTGCAGACGCTGCGGTGGATCAAGACGCACTCGCCGCAGGAGATCGCCGATAAGATGCCGCCGCAGTACGCGAGCGGGGGCAAGGACCTCTACGTCCAGTCCATCCGCGATTCGATCGGCATGTTCAATGGCACCGGGTTGAT
The DNA here is from genome assembly GCF_050955995.1 of Nocardia sp. CA-119907. NCBI lineage: Bacteria > Bacillati > Actinomycetota > Actinomycetes > Mycobacteriales > Nocardiaceae > Nocardia > Nocardia sp. CA-119907. The sequence continues at coordinate 6,329,198 of NZ_CP192091.1, read as the reverse complement.
GAAACCCGAAGGCGCTCAGAATGTGCTGAACGTACTCGGCGAGTACTCGAAGAATGTGCGGCCGGTCAAGGACCGCATCGATCTGTCGAAGACCTACACGACGAAGTTCGTGGAGGAGGCGCTACGCGCGAATCAGCAGTAGCGACACCACGGAATCCCATGGCGATCGGCGAACATCCGATCGGCCATGGGATTTCGGTCGTTATGGGGTATCCGCGGTTTCGCGGGCCTTGAACTCGGCCTTCCACTCGCGGAAGCCCTCCTCGGTCCGGCCACGCCGCCAGTAGCCGGAGATCGAGGCCGCCCACTCCGCCGATACGCCGCGATCGCGCCGGATATAGCGGCGCAGATTCTGCATGACTGCGCTGGCCTCGCCGTGGATGAAGACCTGCACCTGTCCGTCGCGCCACGGCGCGGCCTTTACGACCTCGGCCAGCACCGCACCGGGCTCCCGCTCGCCGCGATGTAACCAGGTCAACTCGACGCCGGGCGGCTTGTCGAGCTTCAGCTCGTCCTCGGGCCCGGCCACCTCGACGAACGCCTGCCCGACCGTATCCGGGCGCATGCTCTCCAATGCGGTCGCGATGGCGGGCAGCGCCGCCTCGTCGCCCGCCAGCAGATGCCAGTCAGCATCGGCACGCGGCGCATAGGCACCGCCGGGGCCGAAGCAATCGATGGTCGCGCCCGGTTGCACCGAAGCGGCCCACGGTCCGGCAATGCCCTCATCGCCGTGGTAGACGAAGTCCACGGTCAGTTCGCCAGCGGCCGCATCGACCGAGCGCACGGTGTAGGTACGCAGCACGTCGATCCCCTCGCGCGGGAATATGAACTTCACATACGAATCGGTGAATTCGCTCGGCCGGAAGGCCGCGAATCCCGGTCCGCCGAAATACACCCGGATCAGATGCGGTGTCAGTCGCTCCGTGCGCTGCACCGTCAGGGTGGTGCGGGGTCGTGCCAAGGTAACCTCCACTAATCGCAAATTAGGCTTGCCTTACCAACCGTACCCGGTTCGGCTCACGCTGAGGGTTACCGCAGACGCGCGAGCCGTGGATATCACAGGATTACCGGCATGACCCAGACCGTGCCGAGCGCCGTCCACACCATCCAGCAGCGGTATCGGGATCCGAATCCGACCGAGCCTGCGCAATGGAATCCGGTGCTGCAGGTCCTGCACGAGCACCGCTCGGTGCGCCGCTACCTCGCCGACGACGTCTCCGACGACACCCTGCGCCTGCTGATCTCGGCCGCCCAATCCGCGCCGACCTCCTCCAATCTGCAGGTATGGAGCGTTATCGCGGTGCGCGATCCGGCGCGCAAGGCACGCCTGGCCGCACTGGCCGGTGGGCAGGCGCATATCGAACAGGCCCCGGTACTGCTGGTGTGGACCGCCGACTTCGCCAGGCTCCGCCAACTCGCCGACGATCACGAGGCGCCGCTGGCCGGCGCCGACTACCTGGAATCGAGCTATGTCGGTTTCATCGACGCCGCCCTGGCCGCGCAGAACGCCGTCGTCGCCGCGGAATCCCTCGGCCTCGGTACCGTCTACATCGGCGCCATCCGCAACAAACCGGAAGAGGTCGCCGCGGAACTGAAACTGCCCGAGCAGGTCTTCGCCGTCTTCGGCCTTGTTGTCGGGCATCCCGATCCGACCGAGGACGCGCGCATCAAACCGCGCCTGCCGCAACCGGCGGTCCTGCACCGGGAAACCTACGATCTGCCGACCCAGCGCGCCCACGTCGCCGCCTACGAAACTCGAATCGCCGCCTTCTACGCCGAACAAGAGCTGTCGCATTCCTGGACCGAACGCGTGCTGGCCCGACTGGCCTCCGCCGCCAGCCTCAACGGCCGCCACCGCCTTCGCGAATCACTGGCGAATCACGGCTTCCACCTGCACTGAAGCTCGATTCGATAGGCCGGCCGCCGCACGGTATCGCCATGGATGCGAACGCCGTGCGCGGCAGATTTCGGGGTGCGCGCGGGGCCGGTGTGGCGGCCGGTACCGTGGCGGGTTGATCGATCTCGAGCACCACCGGGAAGGACTGCACCATAGATGACAGCCTCGGACCGTCAGCTACGAGCTGATGCGGCGCCCACCGACTCCGCCGGATCCGGCGAGGAGGGTTACTCCCGGGGGCTGAGCCCACGGACCATCCAGATGATCGCGATCGGCGGTGCCATCGGCACCGGCCTGTTCTACGGTGCGGGCGGGGCGATCGAACAGGCCGGGCCCGCGCTGATCCTGGCCTACCTGGTGGCGGGCCTGGCCATTTTCGTGATCATGCGGGCACTGGGGGAGTTGCTGAGCTACCGGCCGGTCTCGGGCAGTTTCGCCGAGTACGCGCACGAATTCCTCGGACGTTTCGCGGGATTCGTCACCGGCTGGTCCTACTGGGCGGTGTGGGTGGCCACCTGCATGGCCGAGATCACCGTCGCCGGGAAGTATGTGCAGTACTGGTTCGATATCGAACCGTGGATCACCGCGCTGGTGGTGCTTGCGCTGATGTTCGGCGCCAACCTGATCTCGGTGCGACTGTTCGGTGAGGGCGAGTTCTGGTTCTCCGCCATCAAGGTCACTGCGATCGTCGCGATGATCCTGATCGGCATCGGGGTGTTGACGATCGGCTTCGGCCATGCCACTAACCCGACGGTCACCAATCTGTGGGCCGACGGCGGTGTATTCCCGAACGGGTTCGGACAATCGCTGCTGGTGCTGCAGATCGTGCTGTTCGCCTATGTCGGTGTCGAACTGGTCGGCGTGACGGCGGGGGAGGCGCGGGAGCCGCGCAAGACCCTGCGCAAGGCGATCAATACGCTGCCGTTCCGTATCGGCCTGTTCTACGTCGGCGCCCTCGTGGTGATCATGTCGGTCGCCAGCTGGCGCAACTTCCACGCGGGCAAGAGCCCGTTCGTGGAGGTGTTCCAGCAGATCGGCATTCCGGGCGCCGCGGGCATCATCAACTTCGTACTGCTCACCGCCGCGCTGTCCTCGTGCAATTCGGGTATCTACTCCACCGGACGGATGCTGCGCACCCTGTCGCTACACGGGGAGGCGCCCGCGCGGCTCAACAAGCTCAGTTCGCGTGCCGTGCCGTATGTCGGCATTACCGCCTCGGCGGCCGCGATGGTCATCGGCGTGATCGTCAATGTGATCTCGCCGGACAAGGCGTTCAACTACATCACCTCGGTCTCCACCATCGGCATCATCTTCGTCTGGGGCGTGATCCTGGTGTGCCACTTGATCTATCGCGCCAAGGTCGGCCGCGGCGAACTGCCCGCCAGCGATTACCGCCTGCCCGGCGCGCCGATCACCACGTGGCTGGCGCTGGCTTTCCTGGGATTGGTTGTCGTCCTGTTGTTTTGGACCGAGGGTGGGCGCACCGCGATTATTGTCGGTGTGGTCTGGGGTGTGCTGGTCTGCGGCGGCTTCGTGCTGATGACCACACTGGGCAAAGGACGGGATATCACCGCACCTGTGGCCTAGCACCCGCCGGAGAGCGGCTGAGGAGGCGCATGGTCACCATCATCGGCGGCGGTATCGCAGGTACGATACTGGCCGGAGCCCTTGCGCGCGAGGGACTTCCGGTCACCGTGTACGAAAGACGATCCGCGGTCGGTGCCGGTGCGTTCCTGACTCTCGACAGCCGGGCGCACGCGGCGATGGGCGAGCTAGGTGTCGACGTCGAGGAGCTATCCGCCGCCTCGCAGGAGGTGCGCGCGCTCGGTGTGCACGGTGTCGGCGGGTATCGCGCGCTGCCCGGCGACGGTCGGCGGCTCTACTTCCGACCGGATCTGATGCGGGTGCTCACCGACTTCGCCCACGGCACGGCGGCGCGGTTCCATTACGACCGGCCACTGACCGACCTGGATAGCGCGAGTGGAACGCTGTGGGTCGCAGGCGAATCGGTGACACCGGACGGGCCGGTGATCGCCGCCGACGGTGTCGATTCGCTCGTCCGTGCCCGCCTCGAACCCGATCGACCGGCGGTCTATGCGGGGCAGGTGGTCATCTACGGCGTCACCACCACCGCTATCACCCTGCCCACCGAACCGTCGGTATTGCACTTCCACCGCGCCGGCAATGCGCGGCCGACCGACGCCTTCGGACATCAGTGGAACGATGAGACGGCGGTGTGGTTCGCTCGAATCCGGCGTCCGCCGATTCCGGTGGCGGACATCGGCTTTCACCCCGTCGATGCGTGGTCCGACCAGATCCACGCGGCGCTGCCGGGCATTCCCGGGCTGATCGACGCGTTGCTGGCGGTCACCGACACTGTGCACGTCACGAACGCGCGCGATGTGCCGCTCACCGATCCCCGCCCGCCCCGCGACGACGTAATCCTGTGTGGCGACGCCGATCACGCCATCACACCCGCCGCGGGTGTCGGTGCCCGGGATGCCATCGAAGACGCCACAGCCCTCTATCGCGCACTCGTCGCGGGGACATCGATAGCGGAGGCCATGACCACTCGCCGCCGCGACATTCTCACCGAGCGCGCGGAAGTCGCCGAAGCCTTCCGGCGCGGACGTTTCTGAATCCGCATGCGAGATTGCCTGTTGACGAACTGACTTCGCGTTTCAGGGCTGGTTTCTGTGAGTCCGTGCAGTGGCGACTCCAGCACTCCAGCTGCGCCCCGGCGGATTCCGGCAGCTGCGCGTCAGCAGCATGCACGGCGGCTGGTCGCGACTGCGAATCGCCGGTGTGGCTCAGGTTGTCGCGCGCACCTCGACGCAGCATTCCCCGACCTGTGGTGCGAGTACCGCTTGCACGCTGTCGGCGCCGAGACCGGTGAGTATGCCGGAGCAGAAGGCGTGGTTGAGACCGCACACCAGATCGGGCGCCGCGCTCGCCAACGGATGGAAAGGACAGTTGCGCAACCGCACGCAGGTCGACGCTTCGCGACTGGGTTCGAAGCCGTGCTCGGCGAGCATGCCCAGCACCAGGGTCAAAGCGCGCTCGGCGCCCAGTCGACCGGGCCTGACCCGTTCCCGCTCGGCGCCACCGAGTTCCTCGCCGCGCTGCTGTGCGACGCGCACCGCCGCCTCGCGCGCGGTTTCGCCGTCGCGCTCGCCCAGCACAGCGCCCATCAGGATCTCGGCCAGCACCTCGTACCGGCGTTCGGGAATGCTCACCCGGATATCGGCATCGGTGGGCTCGTACACCTTCGGGGTGCGCCCGACGCGGCGAATGCCGCTGGGCGCCTCATACCGAGCACGCAGCAGTCCGGCGTCGACCAGCTTGTCCAGATGGAACGCGGCCAGCTTGCGGGAGATCCCCACCTCGGCGGCGGCCTCGTCACGGGTGACGGGCTGACGCGCGCGCCGGATGAACCAGTACATCCCGCGCCGTAGCTCGTCATCGAGAACCGCGACGGCACCGATCGCCGCTTCGTTGGTCACTCGACCACAATAACGTCTATCAGAACAGGTGAAAACACACATACGTGTCGTTCACCTGCGCAGGGTTGACCTCTGCGATAATTACGCCAATAATTTTTGGCATTATTAGACCGTGCGGAGGGCGCGATGAGCAGCGAGCGACAACAGGCCAAGCGGCCGGTGAGCGCGGTGCTGGCCGGGCCGTACGGGCACCCGTTCCACCCGATCCTGGTAACTGTCCCGATCGGGGCGTGGATCGCGAGCCTGGTATTCGACCTCGCCTCCCATGTGGTCGAGGACCCGGCGTTCCTGGCCGAGGGCGCGCAGTGGCTGATCGCCATCGGCGTACTGGGCGCGTTGGCCGCCGCGTCGGTCGGCTTCCTGGACCTGCTGGGGATCCCGACCGGCACCCCCGCTTTCCGCACCGGTCTGGTCCACATGAGCCTGAATTTGGCCGTAACCGCTGCCTTCGCCGCCGGTTTCCTGTGGCGGCGAGCCATCGACGACCACCACGGCCCAGTGTCGGCCGGGCCATTGGCGCTGTCGGTGGTGAGTGTGGCCGTGCTGGCGGTCTCCGGCTATCTCGGCGGAAAGCTGGCCTACCACTACGGCGTCCGCGTGGCCGACGAAACCACCCAGGCCGCCGGATTCCGGCACTGAACATCCTTCGATCCGTACTTCTGAGGAGCGCATGATGGGCATCGCGGCACTGATCACCTGGTTATTGACCGCCGTCGGCGGGTTCGTCCTGCTCGGCACGTGGATCGCCAAAGGCGGAGCCCGGCAACCGAGCACCACGCACTTGCCGGCACCGGTGGTGTTCGGTCATTTCCTGCTCGCCGTCGCCGGGCTCGTCGTCTGGATCGTGTATCTGGTCGTCGACTCCACCGCGCTGGCCTGGATCGCATTCGCGCTACTGGTGCCGGTCGCCCTGCTCGGATTCACCATGCTGGCACGATGGCTTCCGGTCTACCGCGCCCGCACCAGCATGGCACCGGATCCCCCGGCCGAACGGCACTTTCCCGTCGCGGTCGTCGGCGGGCACGGTGTGTTCGCTGTGGTCACCGTTGTGCTGGTGTTCCTGACCGCGCTCGGCGTCGGGAGCTAGTCCGTACCAGGCTGATGTCGAACCTCACCTCGCAGCCACGAGCACCGCCGAACCGGGCACGGCCCCGCGTCCGGCGGGGGTAAGGAATGACCAGCATTTGGTCAGGAGGTGATGGAAGTGATGATGTCACCGATGCTGATGCAGATCATGGACATGGTGCGGAACCTGTGGAACATGGTGTTCCCGAACATGCCCATGTAGTGACATCGACCGGAGCGACTGGGCAGACAACACCGTGCCGACCGATTGCGCGGAAGCTCTGTCCAGTCGGGTCGAGAGTCCGTGCGAGACTGGGCTGATGGCCTTGAATCGAGATGCGGATGCCAGCAGGCTGGCCGCGGAATCGCTCGCTGAGGACGACCCGACAGGTTGGTTCGAGCGGCTCTATGCGGAAGCGGCCAGCGGGGTCGCCATTGTGCCGTGGGATCGGGATCAGCCGAATCCGATATTGGTGGAGTGGGCCGAGCGGCGCGAATTGGACGGTGCCGGACGGGCATTGGTGATCGGCTGCGGGTACGGCCAGGATGCGGAGTACATTGCGCGGCTCGGATTCGCGACGACCGCCTTCGATATCTCGCCGACCGCGATCGGCGAAGTGCGCCAAAGGTTTCCGGACTCGCCGGTGACCTATGCCGTGGCCGATCTGCTGGATCCGCCTGCGGTCTGGCAGGGTGCGTTCGATCTGGTGGTCGAGGCAATTACGGTGCAGTCGATGCCGGTGTCGGTGCGTGACACCGCGATTGCCAATATCCGGCGGACCGTGGCACCGGGTGGACAGCTGATCGTAATCTCCGGATTCCGGTCGGAGGGTGAGGAAGTGAGCGGGCCGCCGTGGCCGCTCACGCCGTCGGAGATCGATTCCTTTGGCGCCGATGGACTTCGGGCAGCGGCTATCGAGTTCGACCCGCAGACGCAACGGTGGCGCGCCGAGTTTCGCCGAGCAGAGCGGTGATCTCGGCGGCGGCGCGTTCGCCCGAACGGATGGCTCCGTCCATATAACCCATCCAGATCGTCGCGGTTTCGGCTCCGGCCCAATGGATTCGGCCGACCGGCGCACGCAGGGCCGGGCCGTATTCGGTCCAGGTGTTGGGTGGGGTGAAGGCTCCGTAGCAGCCGCGGGTCCACTCGTCGGCGGACCAGTCCTTCTCGATGTAGTCAATGGGCGTGGCCGCGTCGGGGCGGTGGCGTAGACGGCCATCGTCTTGATGACCGAACCGTTCGGCATGCGCTGGGTGAGCTGGTCGCGGTCGGCGGGCAGTGCGGGGGAGTAGACGAGCCGACCCGCCAGTGCCGGACTCATCGCCACAATGACGGGTCGGCAGCCCCAATTCGTCGATAAGCGCCAGCACCCGGTCCTGTCCGGGACCGACCCACTGCCCACCGACCTCGACGATCTTGCCATCGCCGATCGGATGGTTCAGCGTGCGGCCACCGACCCGGTCACGCGCCTCGACCACCACCACCTCGAGGCGATCTCGATGCAACTGCCTGGCCGCCGCCAACCCGGCCAGGCCAGCGCCGATCACCGCGACATCGACCGTGCGTTCGAGACCCATGGCGATCACCCGATCCACCGTGACCGACGACTCGGTCGTGTGATCCGACGTTATGACCGGCAAACCCCGCCGTCGATGCCCCCGAACGCGACGCCCCGACGACTGGCTTCTTGCATTGCGGCGCGAATCGTCCCACTGTGATCATGACCGCGAATGCGATACCCCTACGGAGGTAACGATGACAGAGCAGACGCTTGCGGAACTGATACCCGGTGACCTACCTCCGGGTATCGCTGCCCTCGACCCGCAGGTCCAGGCCGAACTCGCCCAGGCGATCGAGGACGCGCGCTGGCGCCAAGCCGGTGAACTCAGGGACGGGGCCCGCGGAATGCTGGACGTCCTGCCGCGCTTGCTGCGCGGCGTGGTGAAGAAGGCGGCCGGACTGTGACGGATCCGAGGCCTTCCGCGCAATTGCTGAAACTCGCACGGACACTGGGTGTTCCGGTCGAACAACTCGCCGATCTCGCCGAGGTGCCCGATCAGGACCTCCGCGAATTCCGCCACCAGGTCACCGATCTGTACGTCGAGGGGCAGGAGGACGGATTGCATCGGGTGGCCCAGGCATCCAAGGTGATTCCGACCCCGATCACCGCGAAGATGGTGGCACGCAGCCGCGGAGCGCTGCTCGCGGCCCGGATGTCGGTCGTGCTCGATCCCGCGCACGCCGTCGACGTCGCCAAGCGTCTGCCGGTCGACTTCCTCGCCGATGTCTCCGCACAGCTCGATCCACGCCATTCGGCGGCCATTATCGGTAGCCTACCCAAGGCGACCGTTGTCGCGGTCGGCAAAGAGCTTGCCGCACGCGAGGATTGGATCACCCTCGGCGATCTCATGGCCTCGATCTCGGATGCGGCGGTCCGGGCCACCGAGGCGGCCCTCGACGGCAACGCATTGGTCCGCGCGGCCTTTCTCGTCGACGACGTCGCGCACCTCGAACGCGTCGCCAACGTGACTTCTCGGGAGAAACTGACCGAAATGCTACGGGCCGCCGCCGACCATGATCTATGGTCGGAATTCCGCAGCACGCTGCGGGTTCTCTCCGACACGTCGGTCGAAGCCGTCCGCGCTGCCGCCGAAGAACTGCCCGCCGATCAGCGCGAGCGCGCACTGGCCGAAATCGCCGAAAGCCGTTCTACCTCGTAACGGCCATGATGCCGACCATTTGCGCGCCCGGATGTCGGGCGGGTAGCCGCGCCCTCGACGAAGGGCAAGGCGATGGAATCTGCGCCGGGCCTCGCCCGCGACTTGTGGGTGCATGCCTGGGCTAAGCGGTATTCGCGCCCCGGCGCGGCATCGTCGCGGACGCGATCACCATGACCAGGGCCATCGCGGCGACCGCGAGGAAGACCAGATGCACCGCCGAGGACAGCAGTGCCGGAGCCGGATGGTCGGTGTCGCCGACGCGCGAGTTCACGATCGCGCCGAATACCGCGACACCGACCGCACTGCCCAATGACCGGGCGAACATATTCGCCGAGGTGACCACGCCGCGCTCGGACCACTCCGCCGTGGTCTGCGCCGCGATCAGCGTGGGCGTGGCGACCAGGCCCATGCCGCTGCCGATCACGAAACAGGATGCGGCGATCTGGATCAGCGTGGAATTCTCATCGATCAGCAGCGTGGTCGCGGCGCCGAAGGTGGCGAGCGTGCTGCCGATCAGCGCGGTCGCGCGAAATCCGACACGCAGGTACACCTTCCCGGCCTGCGAGGCGGCCAGCGGCCACCCGAGGGTGAGCGCGCCGACGGTCAGACCGGCGATCAGTGCCCCGGTGCCGAGTACACCCTGGGTGAAAGTCGGTACATACGAGGTCAATCCGAGCAGAATCGCACCGACGAGCACCGAGACCAGACTGCTGGCGATAATGACCCGCCGTGTGAATACCCACAGCGGCAGAATCGGATTCGCGGCACGTCGCTCTACCAGCGCGAACAGCATCAGCACGAGCGCGCCGCCGCCGAAGATGGCGATACTGGTCGGCGATGCCCACGCCCACGCCTGCCCGCCCTCGAGCAAGCCGAGTATCAGCGCCCCCGCGCCGACGGTCAGCAGTGCCGCACCGAGATAGTCGATGCGTTGTTCGCGCCGTGACGTGGTTTCGTCGAAGCTGCGCACCAGCATCCAACCGGCCAGCGCGGCCAGCGGGATATTGATCAGGAAGATCCACCGCCAGCTGAGGTACTCGGCGAACACCCCGCCCAGCAGCGGCCCGACCACCGCCGAAATCGCCCACACACTGGCCAGATAGCCCTGCACCCTGGCCCGCTCGGTCAACGTGTACAGATCGCCCGCGATGGTCATGGTCATCGGCATGATGGCGCCCGCGCCGATACCCTGCACGGCGCGGAAGATGATGAGCCCCAACATGCTCGTCGCCACACCACACAGCAGTGAACCGAGCGCGAAGACCGCGATCCCGAACAGGATCACCGGCTTACGTCCGACGGTATCGGCAATCTTGCCGTACACCGGAACCGTAACCGCTTGCGTCAGTAGATAAATCGAGAACAGCCAGGGGAATTGCGAGAAGCCGCCGAGATTGTCGGTGATGGTCAGCACCGCCGTGGCGATGATCGTGGAATCCAGCGCGACCAGCCCCGTCGCCAGCATCAGCGAACCAAGAATGGCGCCCCGATCCGATCGCAAACCGATAGCCGATTCCACTGCCTCGGTTGCCACCGACGGACCCCTCTCGTTCGCTTCACTAACCACTCCGAAGCAACGTATCCCGGCCCCAGCTATTCCCGCACGGAAATATTTCGGCTGTGCTCGGTCGGGCGGCCGTGCGGGCGGGGCGAACCCGCTGCTGCCAGAGTGGCGGGATGGCCGTTCGTGGTGATGTCACCGCGGGGTGCGGGCGTAGCCGAAGCCAAATGGTGCAGGGGCACTACCGAATCGGGCCGTTCGTATGGTCGCGTCTGCTCACGAGCCTTCGACGCCGCGCCCTCCATCCGGTTCGGAGTTCGCGGACATCGGCTGGCGCAGTAGTGCACTATCGGCGATCGTCTCGTGACCAGGCATTTCCAGGGTGCCCGGGGGTCGGGACCGTCGACGCGCTTCGTGAGCCTGTGCTACGAGCGAAATTCTGACCGGATCCGTCCGAGTCGATGAAATGCGGTGTGGCGCAATGTGCGCGCCACACCGCATTGTCCCAGGTCCTAAGGTTCCCAGGTGATCCGACCGCCCTGGAAGTCCTGCGCCTTGCCGCCTTCGTAGTCGTATTCTTCGCCCGTCGGGAGACCGTAGCGTCCGGCTTCCCCGCCATTGGAGACCCACAGGTCGCGGATGGCGCCCCAGACGACATGCGCTCCGGTACGCGCGGACCAGTAGATCGCGCCACCGGGGAACAGGTTGTAGCGCCCATTGTTCTTCTGGGTGGCCGCCTCATCGGTGAGCGGGAACCCGAGCGCGCCGCTCTCCCAGCCGTAGGCCCCCCACTTATCGCGGATCGCGCCGCCGATCTGGTGTGCGGCGGTGCCGAGGGACCAATAGATGGATCCGCCCTGGAAAACGCTGTAGGTACCGGATCCCGTGGGCGTGGATTGTTGCCGGGTGACCGGGTAGCGCAGCACCCCGGTTTCCCAGCCGAGGTCCCGCCATTTATCGCGGATCGCGCCAGCGACCTCATTGGCGCCGGTATCGGGATGCCAGTAGATCGAGGCATTGCGCTCGAACGTCTGATATCGACCGCCATTGGCGGCATCGAGCTCGGGGGCGGTCGGATCGCCGAGCGATCCGGGACCGCCCACCTGGTCGTATTCGACCTCGATGGCGCCGCCGACGTCGAACGGGCCGACGGGCCGCGCGGTCGCGGTGCCGAGACCGACGCTCAGCGCCAAGGCCAGCGCGGCGGTGGTCGATGTCAATGCCGCCCGCGCATGCGATCCGGCGGGTCTGTGGATGCGAAATTGCCGTGCCAAAGGAACTCCTGAGCAGGTCGTAGTCGAACACGAACTTCGGTGATGCCGCGGTCTGTCGTCAGGTTGTCGACAGCTGTATCGGCGGCCGAGCAATATCCGTTAGCCAACCTAGCTATTCCGTGCTTTCGGAGAGGGGCCAGCGCTAGGGTAAGGCATATGGCCGAGTCGACGAGAATTGTGCTGGCATCGCGGCCGGAGGGCGCTCCGACTCCGGCGAATTTCCGGATCGAGACCGTGGGGTTGCCGGAGCCCGGCGCGGGAGAGGTGCTGCTGCGCACGCTGTATTTGTCGCTGGATCCGTATATGCGAGGGCGGATGAGCGCTGCGGAATCGTATGCGGCGTCGGTCGAGATCGGGGATGTGATGGTCGGTGGCACGGTCGCCGAGGTGCTCGAATCCCGTGATCCGTCGCTGGCGAAAGGCGATGTGGTGCTGGCCTATTCGGGCTGGCAGTCGCATCAGGTCGCGCCCGCGTCGGGCGTGCGCAAGCTGGATCCGGACAATGCGCCTATATCGACCGCGCTCGGTGTGCTCGGCATGCCCGGCTTCACGGCCTATTCCGGACTGTTGAAGATCGGGCAGCCGAAGGCGGGGGAGACCCTGGTGGTGGCCGCGGCCAGCGGTCCGGTCGGTTCCGCGGTCGGCCAGATCGCCCGCATCAAGGGCGCGCGGGCGGTCGGCATCGCGGGTGGGCCGGAGAAATGCGCCTATGTGCGTGAAGAATTGGGCTTCGATGTCGCAATCGACCACCGCGCATCGGATTTCGCGGACCAATTGCGCGCGGCTGTCCCCGACGGCATCGATATCTATTTCGAAAATGTCGGCGGTGCGGTGGCGGATGCGGTGTATCCATTGCTGAATACCTATGCGCGCGTTCCGGTTTGCGGACTCATCGCGAATTACAATGCGACCGGAGCCCCCGCGGGGCCCGATCGCCTGCCCGGTTTCTTCGGTCGCATTCTGACCAAGAGCCTGACCGTGCGCGGATTCATCCAGAGCGAATTCGTCCGCGAGATGTACAACGACTTCTTGCGGGAGATGTCGGGTTGGATCGCCGAGGGCCGGGTCCGCTACCGCGAGGACATTGTCGAAGGCCTCGAGCATGCGCCGGAGGCGTTCATCGGCATGCTCGAGGGCCGCAATTTCGGCAAGCTCGTCGTGCGGGTCGGGTAGCGGACCCGGGCCGGATCAGACCGGCTGCGGCGACAGCGCGATCTTTGCCGACCGCCCCGGCGTTTCGCTCGCGGCCGCGGCATCGGCCGCGGCTTCCAGCGAGTAGGTGGCCTCGATGTCGAGTCGCAACGCACCCGTTGCCGCCATGCCCACCAACTCGCCGATCAGCCGCCGCATCTCCTCGCTGCTGGTCTGCTCGCCCCGCTTGGTACCCCAAAAGCCCTTGATGACAGCCTGTTTGAAGATCAGCGGACCCGGATTGATGGAGAGTGGCTGACCGGAGAGCGCGCCGAACGAGATCAGCTCACCACCGGATCCGAGCAGCGAGAGCAGCGCATCGGCGGCCCGGCCGCCGACCTGGTCCACGGCGCGCACGACCGGCGCGCCCGCCGTCGACGCGATGGCCCGGTCGAGCCAGCCCTCGGATTCGGTATCGAAGACCGGCTCGAAGCCCAACTCACGCAAGGCCTTTTCCGACGCCGAACCGCGGACCAGGTTGAGCACATTGATACCGCGTTGCCGCGCAAGCACATTCACCAGGCGTCCGACCGCACCATTGGCGGCATTGATCGCGATCCAGTCGCCGGGCGCCACCCGCAGATCCTCCAGCAGCATCAAGGAGCTGAGCGGCATTGCCAGCAGCTGCGCCGCCGTCTGATCGGAGATGCTGTCGGGCAGCGGAACCACCTGCGTCGCCTTGGCCAGGAAGTACTCGGCCCACACCTGGTGGATGCCGGAAACGCTCACGCGCTGACCGACTTCCAGCCCGGTCACATCCGCGCCCACCGCGTCGATCCGGCCGACGGCCTCGGTGCCCGGAATCGCGGGCAACTCCGGTTTATAGCCGTATATGCCGCGGATGGTCGCGAGATCATGGTTGTGAATGGGCGCCAGAATGAGCTCGATCCGCACCTGACCCGCGCCCGGTTCGGGCGTCGGCCGCTGCGCGATGGTGAGCACATCCTTCGGTTCGCCGAAACTTTCGATGACTACGGCACGCATGATGGATTCCTTTCGTCAGTCGTCAGCGAGGGTGACCTGGACGTCGATATTGCCGCGGGTCGCGTTGGAGTACGGGCACACCTGGTGCGCCTTGTCGGCGATGGTCTGCGCCTCGGCGGGGGACAGGTGCGGCAGCGAAACCTCGAGGGTGACGGTCAGCTCGAACCCGCCCGCTTCGTTCGGGCCGATGCCGACCTTCGCGCCGACCGCGGAATCGTCGACATTCGCGCCTTCGCGCTTGCCGACCAGGCGCAGCGCGCTGTGGAAGCAGGCCGCGTAGCCCGCCGCGAAGAGCTGCTCCGGGTTGGTGCCCACGCCGCTGCCACCCATTTCCTTGGGGATGTCGAGGGCGAAGTCGAGCTTGCCGTCGGAGGTGCGGGCGTGGCCGTTGCGTCCGTCGCCGGTCGCGAGGGCTTCGGCGGTGTACAGGACGGTCATGTCTGACTCTCTTTCGATCGGGGGTGCAGCATCAGCGAATCGGTAAGTCGCCGAAGGGTTTCGCGCAATGCGATGAAATCGTCGGGGGACAGGCCGCTGGCCTCGCCCATTTCCATTGGCAGACACCGTGCTTCGGACCGCAGTCGGCGGCCGTGCTCGGTGAGTTGGACATCGACGCGACGTTCATCGGCCGCTGCCCGGCGTCGCTCGACCAACCCCGCCGTCTCCAGCCGCTTGAGCAGCGGGGACAGGGTGCCGGAATCGAGTAGGAGTGCCTCGCACAGGTCGCCGACGCTGCGACCGTCGCGTTCCCACAGCGCCAACATGACGAGGTACTGCGGGTAGGTCAGCCCTAGGCGTTCGAGCTTCGGGCGATAGACCGCCGTCATCGCCCGCGACGCGGCATACAGCCGGAAGCACAGCTGCTCGTCGAGAGTGAGGTGATCGGTCATGTTCATTACGGTAGCGGGCAATTATATTGCGCACAACCAATTGGGGTGTGGTTCATGTCACTACAGCCGTGCGTTGGCGGCTATCCCGCGACGCTGCCGCCGCCGATGCCCAGGTAGACGATCATCATGGTGAACAGGAACCAGCCCGCACCCTGCCAGATCGGCCAGCTCCCGCCGCGCCGCCACTCCCGGTAGGTCTGCACGAACGCCCCGATGCCACCGAGGATCAGCACCACGGTCGGCCCGGCCACTATCGCGGTCTTCGCGGGCGCATCACAGAGCATCATCTCCGCATTCGCGCAGGCCGCGCGCTGGGCCGCCCAGATCGCGGTGACCACGAAGACGACCGCGGCCACCGCGAGGACTGTCGCCACATAGATCGCCACCCGGCGGAAGGTTCGGTTGTCCGCCGTCCATCGCTTCTCCAGATCGTTGACCATGATCGATCACCTCACCGGTGGAATTGCCGACCGGTGCCGACCCAAACGTCAATCGGTGCCGCGCCCGGACGCGGTGGTCATGGTTTGCGGCCGACACCCGCCCAGTACCACGCAGATGCAGGGTCGGCCTGGACGGCTCGAAGGCCACCCGACAGCTCGCCGACCAGTTCCGGATGCCAGGTGACCACGGGAACGACGCCCGGTTCGACCAATTCGGTTCCGGCGAAAAGACTTTCGGTCTCGGTGCGGCTCCGCGGGTGGAAGGTGATTCCGGCCGATTCGGCCGAGGCAACCACCCTGGCCATGGCGCGGTCGTCGAAGTCGGCGGTGGGATGGGTGATCACCAGGTAGCTTCCGGCGGGGACCGCATCGAGCAGCTTCTCGACGATCGCGTGCGGATTGTCGCTGTCGCGGAAATACATCATGATCGCGACCAACATGATCGCGACGGGGCGATCCGGATCCAGGGTCGCGGTGAGCGCCGGATCGCGCAGGATCGAGGCCGGATCGTGCAGATCCGCGTGGATGAAGGCGGTTTCGCCCTCGCGGGTGCTCGACATGAGCGCCCTGGCGTGGGCCAGGACGATCGGATCGTTGTCCACGTAGACGACGCGCGCGGTGGGATCGACGCCCTGGGCGATCTCGTGGGTATTGCCCGCGGTGGGGATGCCGGTGCCGATATCGAGGAATTGGGTGATGCCCGCGTCGAGCAGGTAGCGCACCGCGCGGCCGAGGAAGGCCCGGTTGGCGCGGGCCATGCTGCGGATGGCCGGAACATGGGTCGCTATCGCGTCGCCGAGTGCGCGGTCGGCCGGATAATTGTCCTTTCCACCGAGCCAATAGTCGTAGACACGCGCTTCATGAGCCACGCTGGTGTCGATCTTGGTCGGTAGTCCGGTCGCGGTCTCGGTCCAGCTGTTCGGCATGGCGATTCCCTCCTGTGGCGGGCGGGCCGTCGGGTGCCCGCAACCGCCGAGCCGCCCACGGTCGACGGCCCACTACTGCGAATTTGCTCGCTCAGGATAGGCCCGGAGGACATCCGGCCCGCCGTGATTCGGGCGGCATTAGGGGAACGATTCGGGGGCGGGGATGGGCTAGTGCACCGCGGGCAGATCGGGCGGATTGTGTCGGGCGCTGTGCCGGATCTCGACCCAATAGGTCGCGATGACGGTCGTGTAGACGGCCGCGATCACCGCGACCGGGATGACCAGCAGTAGAACGAGCAGTGGTAGCAGGAAAGTCATGTGCGCTCCCCGATTTCCGGGTGATGTCGGCAAGGACGGTGGGTGGCGCCGCGCCGCGCCGATTCGCTATCGATCCCCTGCAATCAGCGACCCCCTCACCAAGATCGTAGGGCCGGGAACGCTCACCGGCACGGGCCGGGCAGTGTGAGTTGGGTCATGTACCGACCGGTGTGTCGCTCTCGCCAGATGATCTTGGTGAGGTTGAATCGATGAGCTCAACGTGTCATGGCGATCTATCGCGATAGCTGTTCCGAACATCCGCTGCAGCACCGGCATGCGACAAGGAGCATGAAAGTGAGCATGATTCTCGCCGCGCTACACGACACCGTGCTAGCCGAGGTCAGTAATCCGACGCCGGAGGCGCCGCCGATGGCGGACAAGCTGACGCAAATGGGTCGGTACTTCACCTGGCTGATTCAGCTCTCCGGAGTCACCGCGATTACCTACGGCGGCGGTCGGTTCGCCTGGGAGAAATGGTCCGGTGGCGGGCTTCAGTCGCCGAAGATGATCGCCAGCGCGATGGCCGGTGGTGCGGTCGCGACCAGTGCGGGCACGATCATGAACGCGGTGTTGTAGCAATATCGCAGCAGTCTGCGCGAACCAGGCGCCCGCACACTCCGCGTGTGCGGGCGCCGGTGTTTCTGGGCGAAATCGACCGGGCTCCCTGCGGCTTTCGCGCCGCGACATCGACCCGACACGGTTCATCACCCAGCACGCCGAACCGCTTTCGATGATCGACGCCTACGAAGCATTCGACCGCCGGACGGAAGGCTAGAGACGGTCGTCCCCATGTGGCCCGCCACCCGATATCTCACAGCATCGCACCCCAGCGTCGTGAGCGCGCCGAGACCAATCGCGCTGCCGGTTTCTGGCGGTGCGATGCGTTATTCGATGATTCCCGGCTGGCGGCCGGACAAGTGCCTGTTGGTATTCGTGAGATCAGCGGGAAAGGCACTGAGGCCGATCATGGCGATGCCCAGCCCAAAATGCAGCCAGTTGTCGGCGGTGTCGAGGGGGACGAAGTTCGCCGCACTGGTCTGGTCGGTAATGAGTCCGTACAACCACAGCACAAGGTAGATACCGCCGCCGCCGATCAGGTACGCACGGGCCGTGGCCGCACGGACCCCGGCGAGGAGACCGGCGATGCCGAAGGCCACATGCACGACGTTGTGCAGGACGGATACGGTGAACAACCCCAGCAGTTGTGCGTGCGAGTGGTGTCCCGCCCATCGCATGCTGTCGAAGTCCGTGGTGACACCTGGGATGAACCCGAGGATGCCGACCAAAAGGAAGACGGCACCGACCGTCATGGCGGCCAGTTGTACCGGTGTGCGCGCGCTGACCGCGTGCCTGGTTGGTGTCGACATGGCGTCTCCTCTCGATCGATTCCTGTCGCCCCGTGTATGGGCCGGGTGCCCCGAGGTGGCATCGGCAAACCGGTGACCAGCGCGTGAACTGGTTCGCTCGCCCGCGTTCGGGTATCCGCTCGGCGAGAGCGCGGCATCGTGACCATCGCCCTCACGGTCGGGCTGGTAGTCCTGTTCGCCGTGTGGCGATCGGATTGGTGATCAGCGTCGGCGAATGCATCATCGCCTCGCCGTCCATTTGTCGATCATCGGCAGTTAGTCGGTCGATTCCGATATGCCCTCCCCGACGCTGGCGCCGTACGCGGCGACCAAGGCGGCCATCGCGAACTTCTCCCCGAGCCGGGCACAACTATTGGGAGAGAAGGGAATTCAGGTCAACAGCGTCACGCCCGGGCCGATCGGTCTGTGACGAACGGCCGGGCATGAGTGCTCGCGGGCGGACGCTCAGGCGTCGGGGCGGGGGATATCGCCGCGCCATGCGCCGGTCTCGTGTGGCCGCTCCTCGATGTACTGCTTGAACCGCTTGAGGTCGCCCTTGACCCGATGCTCGAGCACTCCGAGCTTGTCCGCGACGTTCTCCGCGAAGCCTTCCGGGTCTACTTCCATCTGGGCTGTCACGCGGGTGTGGTTGGCGTCGAGGCGATGGAAGGTGATCACGCCCGCGTGCTCGGGACCGCTGTCGGATTTCCAGGCCACCCGCTCGTCGGGGTGCTGCTCGGTGATAGTGGCGTCGAACTCACGAATCGACGGGCCGACGTGGATGCGCCAGTGGGTGTGCCGGTCGTCGAGTTGCTCGACGGTTTCGACGCCCTCCATGAATCGGGGGAAGGACTCGAACTGTGTCCATTGGTTGTAAGCGGTGCGTACGGGAACTTCCACATCGACGGTAGCGGTCAGGCTACTCATGTCTCTTCCTCTTTCGCATCGTTGGGATCGTCGCCGGAATCGGTGCTCTTGTACCGGCGACCGCAGTTATGCCGGATGAGTGCGCCCACCTCGCATCGGCCTAGTTCACGGCGATAGGAGTCACGGCGGGCACGTGCGCGATGGCCGTCTGCAGCGGTCGCCTTCGCAGTACCGCGAAAGCGGTGCGCTCAAACAACCCAGTGCGACCGACGGGTATTCACACCACATACTCCCTGGTCTCGTCCGCATTCCGTCGAGGAATGAGTGGCGGGCTGCAATAGGGGTAAGACCCTGACCAGGAGGTGAGTGAAATGATTGCTCTTTTGTTGGTTCTGCTACTTGCCCTGATTCTGTTCGGAGTCGGTTTCGCGCTCAAGGCTCTGTGGTGGGTAGCCATAGCGGTACTGGTGATCTGGGCGTTCGGGTTCGTATTTCGCGGTGCTGCCGCCGACGGAACTCGCGGGCGCTGGTATCGCTGGTAGGGCAATTCGCGGCCTGCGCTAGAGGATCCACTGCATGCCGAACAGTGGGCCCGCGCCGGCATTTGCTGTGCGGCCAGGCGATTCGCCGCAATTGCTCATCTTCCGCGAGGGGCGAAGCATCGCGAAATACACGCCGAGGATGTTGATCGCCGACTCGAGGGCTCGTCGGGAGAAAATTACAGCGCCAAGGATATTCGGACCTGAACACCACGTGAATGCAGTCCGGGCTCGGGGCTGTCAGTTACGACGGCAAGGATGGAGATCGGGCCGAGGTGTGAGGCTATGGCGGTGTCGGCCGATAGTGTTCGATCAATACGCGGGCCATGGCCTGGGCTCGGCGGGCGGCCAGCACATCACCTTCGGCCGCAGAGATGATCGAGCCTTTCATGAGGATGTGCCAGGAACGGGCGAAATCATCGGGTTCGCGGAGTCCGGCCGCTTCGGCACGCTCGCGTACTATGGCGCGGACGTTGTCGAGGTATTGGATGCTGGCCGCGCCGGCCGGGTGAGCGGCGCCGAACTCGAGCAGGACGTTGATGAACGAGCAGCCGTCGAAGTCCTCGCGCTCATGGAACCAGTCGTCGAATACGTCGAAGATCGCCAGCAGCTGCTCCTCGGGTGTGTTGCCTCGCAGCCGGGATTGCTGTTCCACGAGCCCGATCGTCCATACTTGCTCCCGGCGCTGCAACACCGCCAACACCAGATCGTCCTTGCTCGGAAAGTGGCGGTACAGGGTCGCTTTCGCGACGCCGGCCACGTCGATCACTTCGTCGGTGCCGACCGCGCGGATGCCACGGCGGGTGAACAGATCGTAGGCCGTGCTCAGTATTCGCTCACGAGCCGGCACCGCGGATGTGGTCCGCAGTGCGGGGGGCGTTTCCATAGTGAGACCCAGGGTACCCCTGTACAGACAGCCCTGTCTCTGCTATACAAGAGAGACAAGTCTGTCTTCAGATGAGCAGGGCGGGCCGATCATTGAGCGCTGTGGCGCCGAATATCGGAAGTCCGCTATGAGCACTATCGTGACACCGGCATCCAATAGCCAAACCACCAGCAGTCCACTGGTTTCCGAGCCTGCCGATGCCGTAACTCGGCTCCAGAGCAGCACTGAACTACGGGACCACGGGGTCGTTGTGCATGCGAGTGGAGAGGTGGACGCTTACACGCTGTCGACCTGGCACCGCCTGCTGCGTGAGGCAGCCGCGACCGCAACTGGGCCTGGATACCTCGTCATCAATCTCGAACCCCTCAGTTTCATCGCCTGCCGAGCATTCACTGTCCTCGCCGACGAGGCACTGCGGTGCCGGCGGCGGGGCATACAGCTCCGTTTGGTCAGCACCGCCTCGATCGTCACACGGATCATCGCCGCCGCTGACCTCACAGAACTGTTGCCCGTTTACGCCAGTATCGACGCCGGAGCGGACAGCAAGAACTAGCGGTTGGCAGTCGTCGGAAATCTGTTGTCCACCAGTGAGATTCGTCTCGGTGATTGCCGCGGTCTCCCCGCTCATTCAGCGGCTGCAGGCGCGCGGTCTGGTCGAGAGCGTGCGCAGCAGCCAGGACCGACGTGCCGTCGAACTGCGCGCTACCGATGCCGGACGTGCGCTGCGGCCACAGGCCGAGCAGATGATCGAAGCGGTTATCGCCGAAGTCGGCCAGCGGACAAGCTGACGCAAATGGGTCGGTACTTCACCTGGCTGATTCAGCTCTCCGGAGTCACCGCGATTACCTACGGCGGCGGTCGGTTCGCCTGGGAGAAATGGTCCGGTGGCGGGCTTCAGTCGCCGAAGATGATCGCTAGCGCGATGGCCGGTGGTGCGGTCGCGACCAGTGCGGGCACGATCATGAACGCGGTGTTGTAGCAATATCGCAGCAGTCTGCGCGAACCAGGCGCCCGCACACTCCGTGTGTGCGGGTGCCGGTGTTTCTGGACGAAATCGACCGGCTCCGTGTGGCTTTCGCGCGGGCGACATCGATGTCGAGCATTGCGGCAACGGGATCGAACGGAATATTCGGTCCATGCGCGATGTCGCCATCTTTCAAATATCGGGATGGTGTTGCGATGGGCAGGAAGGATGGCCGGGTAGCTCGGCGCGTCCGGTGGCCCACAGCTCGGGCAGATTTTTGGCAATCTTCACTGTGGAACCCACCACGGACGGCTTAGCCTGGTTCTACACCAATATTGCGGATCACCAAGTAAATCTGGGGCGTGCACGCAGGTTGTCGCTTGTGACCGGATGGCTTCATATGCCCCGGCAGAGATCCTGAAAGGAAAGCCATGAAGATCGTTGTGATCGGTGGCACAGGTGTCCTGGGGTCAAAAGTGGTCGACAAACTGAGAGACCACGGCGACGAGGCGGTGTCAGCGTCGCCGAGGACCGGCGTCAACACACTTACCGGGGAAGGCCTCGCCGACGTTCTAACCGGTGCCGACGTGGTTGTCGACGTGTCCAACTCCCCCTCCTTCGACGACGATCCCGCGATGGAGTTCTTCACAAAATCGACCGCTAACTTGGAGGCTGCCGCGAAGGCCGCGGGCATCAGGCACTACGTCGCGGTGTCGATCGTTGGTGCCGACCAGCTACCCGACAGCGGCTACCTACGGGCGAAGGTTGCCCAGGAGAAGCTCATCGAAGAGTCGGACGTTCCCTACTCGATCGTGCGCGCCACCCAGTTCGCCGAGTTCACCGGCGCGATCACGGCCTCGATGACGGTTGGCGACGAAGTGCGCGTACCAGACGCGCTGATACAGCCCATCGCCGTCGACGATGTCGCCGCCGAGGTCGCCCGAGTGGCTGAAGGCGAACCACTGGATGACATCGAGAACATCGGAGGGCCTGAGAAGATCTCCTTCGAACAGATGGCCCGCGCCGTGTTGGCCCGGGAAGGCGAAGCCAAGACAGTCGTCGTCGACCCCCGCGCGGGTTACTTCGGAACACCGCTCTCCATGAACAGCCTGGTTACCGCATAGGCACGTCCGGGCGGACCAGCCGGAGACAGCGGCCCGCCGAACATCGTTGGATTTTTCGGCGGAAACTACGGGGACCCCGAAGGGGATGGCGTGTTGAGCGCTTGGTCGTGGACCGGGGGTCAGGCGGGGACGCCGGTGTACAGGTCGTAGGTGCCGTCGGCCTGTAGCTCGCAGACATAGTGGGTGCCTCCGGTGCTGGGTGACTGGCCGTCGGCCTCGCAGGCGGCCAGGGTGGCGTAGTTGCCGATGTAGGTGCCGCCGGGGTTGGCCGCGGCGATGCCGGTGACGAGGGTGGCGGTGGCGCCGACCGCGAGGAGACAGGTGGCGAGGGTGGTGGCGATCTTGTTCATGGCTGTCCTTTCGGTCATTGTGTCGAGCATCAGATACGGAACAGTCTGTTTTTGGAGATTCGGAGCCGCTAGGGTAGTGATCTACTCGATCGTGGGGCCAGGCGCGCTGTAATCTCACCGGACAGACGAGGACCCCGGCGGATAGCGCCCGCCGGGGTCCTCGTCGTTTATGCAGTTAGGGAGGGTTATCCGCCCCCGCGCAGGTACATCACCGGCGCCTTCTCAGCGGTGCGTTCGGCCTCGATCTGGGCGGCCAGCTCGATTTACTTGGCGGTGGTGTCGCGGTGCGGGCCGATCTTGCCGCGGTAGATGCGATCACGCCCAGCCCGTCACGACGGTGCGCGGATGCACCGGTTATGTCGATCGTGGCCTGGCTCATGACAACGAAAACCGTTGCTGCAAAGGGGGACTCGCTGGAGCGGAACCAGCAATTCGGCCAGCAGCAGCCGAGACTCGGCGTCCGGCCCAGCCATGTGCGCGCGTCATCGACATCACTCGTGGCTGTCTGTGACGTAATCCGCGACGCTGAGACCGCTGATACGCTGGCGGCCTTCCTCCGCTTGGCGCTCGACGAACGTGGCCGTCTCGTCGAGGGGCGCCCGCCCGGTACCGGCGTAACCCACCGTGAGGTCCTCGAACCCAATCGACATGCCACAGAAGAGAATGAGCTCGTCCGGGGGTGATACGACCTCGGCAACGGTCTTGCGGTCATGGCAACCGTTCGCTTCCTGGGCCGCTACCCCCGTAAGAGCACAGCTCATGGAGCGATTTCGCTGCGCTAAAGTGTCCTATGCCCGAAGAAGCGCATCCCACACCAGTGGTGCGTGTCGAGGCGGCCGCGACTTCCGGCGGTGCCACCGCAACCGCCGGGGGAACCGACACCGACCTGCTCTCGCTCGCATCACAGCTGTGTTTTGCCCTGTACTCCACCTCTCGATCGATGACCGCGGCCTATCGGCCGTTTCTCGACGCGATGGGGGTGACGTATCCGCAGTATCTGGCCCTGCTGGCGTTGTGGGAACGACCTGTGATGACCATGAAGGAGCTCGGCGAGCAGCTGCGTCTGGACTACGGTACGGTCTCCCCGCTCATCCAGCGGCTGCAGGCGCACGGTCTGGTCGAGAGCGTGCGCAGCAGCCAGGACCGACGTGCCGTCGAACTGCGCGTAACCGATGCCGGACGTGCGCTGCGGCCACAGGCCGAGCAGATGATCGAAGCGGTTATCGGCGAAGTCGGCTATCCGATCGCGCGGCTGATCGAACTGCGCGACCAGGTCAACGCACTCGGGGCGCGCCTCGATGCCGCCACGGCCGAGCGATCCGATAGGTAGCTCGGACCGCCGTCGGTGCCCGCTCGAAGGAGCGGATGCGCCGCAGTGGGTGCCGGATCAGGCATCCAGCACACGGGCCTGACGATCGACGACCGGCGGTTCGGTGGACCAGGGGAAGTTGATCCAGCGGTCGGTGCGGCGCCAGACGTATTCGCAGTCGACCTCCGAATGCGGCTTCTGGTAGATGACCGCGCAGCGGACCTCGGCGACGTGGTCGATGCAGAAGTCGCGCACGAGCTTCAGTGTCGCGCCGGTATCGGCCACATCGTCGGCGATCAGGACCGTCGCACCGGCCAGATCGACCGCCTGCGGGACCGGCGGCAGCATGACGGGCAGGTCGAGGCGCTGATCGATGCCGGTGTAGAACTCCACGTTCATCACGTGCAGGTTCTTCACGTCCAGGGCGTAGCCGAGCGCACCCGCGACGAACAGGCCGCCGCGCGCGATCGAGAGGATCAGATCCGGTTCGAATCCGTCCTTGGCGATTTCGGTCGCGAGCTCGCGGCTCGCGGTCCCGAACAATTCCCAGGTCAGCACTTCCCGATCCGCCATGGACCCTCCATCTCCCTCGCTACCGCTGGCCATAGAGCATACGACCAGCTACGCGGTGTTCCCCAGCACATGGAACGCATTCGTCCGGGAATTAGGGTGGCCGGGTGCGGATCTTTCTGGCCGGTGCGACCGGCGTCATCGGAACCCGATTGCTGCCCTTGCTGATCGAGGCAGGACACGAGGTTGCGGGGATGACCCGGTCGGCGACCAAGGCCGACCAGGTGCGCGCCGCCGGTGCGGAACCGGTCGTCTGCGATGTGTACGACCTCGACGCGCTCACCGCCGCGGTCGTCGCCTTCGGCCCCGACCTGGTGATGCACCAGCTCACCGACCTGCCCGACGATGCGGCGCTGCTCCCGGAACTCGCCGGTGCGAATGCGCGCATCCGGGGCGAAGGCACCCGCAATCTGATTGCCGCCGCCCAGGCCGCGGGCGCGAAACGCTTTCTCGCTCAGAGCATCGCGTGGGAGCCGCCCGCCGGTCGCGGCGCGGTGATCGAGGCGCACGAGGCCGCAGTGCTCGATATCGGCGGTGTGGTCGTGAAGTACGGCCAATTCTACGGTCCGGGTACGTATTACGAAGCCGAGCCGCCCGGCCATCCGCGCGTGCACGTGGATGATGCCGCCGCGCGGACGGTTTCGCTGGTGGATGCGCCGAGCGGCATCGTGGTTATCGCGGATCCCGCCTGAGGCGTGGCGCAGCCGTGTGGCGACAGGCGGTCGCGGGTCGTGGCCGTGCCGGTCGGTTTGGAATACGGTGGCACAGGGCCGATCGCCCGGATCCGCTCACGCCCACCGAAGGAGACCCGCTTGCGCAACACGCTGCTCGTCACGTCCGTACTCGGTGCCGCCCTGGTGGCGATGCTGCCCGTTGGCGCGGCGGGTGCTCAGGCGCCCGGCGACGGTCCGCTGAAGGTGCAGGCGACCACCGGAACCGATCAGATACCGGTCACGGGCGTCGCGGTCGGCATCACCACGTGCTCCGCCGGACCGGTGCTGGCCACCGTGACGACCGGCCGGGACGGAACGGTGACGCAGAACTTCCCGAACGGCTGCTACCAGGCGCAGATCACCTCCGTTCCCTCCGGCTGCGAGCTGGCGAGCATCGCCTACGTTCAGGTCGACGTGGCACCCGGCACGACACCGGTCGCAAGCTTCCAATTCCGCTGCGCATAAACCGATTTCGATTGGCGGGCTTTCAGGCCTTCGGCGTGGTGCCGAGCGAGATGGCGGCCAGAGAACAACTTGTCGCTGGCGAACATGGACTTCGAGGACTTCTCTACCCATGTCGACGCGGATGGAGTTTTCCGCGGCTTCTGATGCGGATCGCCGAATGTCGAACTGCCGAGGACCTCCTCGGCTGGCGGCGCAGTGCCGCACCCCGGTAGGACGGCACAACCCGGATGAACGGTGTGCGGCTATGACAAAGGGTGTGCACTGTCCAACGCTCGGCGCGCATAGGCGCGCACATCCGCATCGGTGTCATCGATCGCCAGCTTCAACGCATCGTGCGCCGCCGCGCTGCGCGGCCAGGTGGTCAACGACAATACCGCTGCTTTGCGTACGTCGAGATGCGGATCGCGCAGGGCATCGGCAAGCGGGCCGACGCCGAAATCGGGATCCGCGCCCGCCAGACCCCGGGCAGCACCAACCCGAACCTGCCAGGCGGAGTGCGCGAGAGCGCCGACGAGCAGAGCCGAGTCATTCTGTGCGACACCGAGACTCGCGAAGGAAGCCAAGGCGGCGGCATGCACGAGCGGATCTGGATCCTCGGCCAGAGCGCGCACGGTTTCGGTGCCCTGTCCGCCGATCGCTGACAACCCGTGTGCGACCGCAATGCGTACCTCACGGCTCTCATCGGTCGCCACCGACGAGACGGCCTGCCAATCGTCGAGTGATACCAGCGCCCGCACCGCCTCGATGCGCACCCGATGATCCGAATCGGTCAGCGCCGCAATGAATTGCGCCGCCGATCCGGCTCGCAGCGCGCGCAGCAGATCCAGGACGGTCGCCCGGACAACCGGGTCGGGGGAATCGAGTCGATCGGCAAGACCTTCCGAGTCGGGAAGCACTTCCACGAGTTCGCGCAGACTGGCCGCGGCCGCCGCACGAACAGATGCCGCGTCATCGTCGAGCGCCCCGATCAATACCGACGGGAATCCCTCGGGCGTGTTCTCGGTCAGTACCGACAGTGCTGCCACCCGAACACCGGCATCGGCGTCGGACAGATAGGTCGAAAGGTCCGGTACCGTCGGCGAATCCAGGGCCAGCAGACTGACAAGTCGCGGCGATGGCGGTGTCGTCGATGTGCGCACGGTGCGTGGTGCGGCGGCCGGTGCGGGGCCACCGATGAGGTCGGGTTGCCGGACCGGGACCACGGTCGAATCGGCCGAGGGCAGGTCGTCGAGGCCGGGCACCGGAACCAGATACGGTGCCACCGGGCGCTTGAGGAATTCCATCGCGCCGCCGGAGCCCTTGCGCAGGTTCAGGTGGTAGCGCCATTCGTCGTCATCGCGTTGCGGCAGATCGGCGCGTTCGTGGTAGAGCCCCCAGCGGGATTCGGTGCGGGTCAGCGAGCTGCGTGCCGCCATTTCGGCGCAGTCGCGGATGAAGGAGACCTCGACCGCGCGCATGAGCTCATGCGGTGTGCGGGCACCGATTTCGGCGATCTCACCGCGCATCCGCTCGAAGGTCTCGACCGCGATGGACAGTTTCGCGGCCGTTTTCGGCGGCGCCACATAGTCGTTGACGAATCGGCGCAACTTGTACTCGACCTGGGGCTGCGGCGGGCCGTCCGGCTGTCGCAGCGGGCGGTAGATGAGTTCATGCGCTTCGGCCAGCTGGGATTCCGGAAGTTCACCCGGGGCATCGACTTCGGACAGGGTGGCTGCGGCATGCCCGCCCGCCAGGTCGCCGAAGACGAATGCCCCGATCATGTAGTTGTGCGGTACGCAGGCCAGATCACCCGCCGCGTAGAGCCCCGGCACGGTGGTTCGCGCATGCTCGTCGACCCAGACGCCGGATGCGGAATGTCCACCGCACAAACCGATTTCGGAGATGTGCATTTCGATATCGTGGGTGCGGTAGTCGTGGCCGCGATTGGCGTGGAAGGTGCCCCGGGTCGGGCGTTCGGTGGTGTGCAGGATGCCTTCGAGTGTGGACAGGGTCTCGTCGGGCAGATGCGACACCTTGAGATAGATCGGCCCGCGCGCCGATTCGATTTCGCGCTTGACCTCCGACATCATCTGGCCCGACCAGTAATCGGAGTCGACGAAGCGTTCGCCGTGCGCGTTGACCTGGTACCCGCCGAAGGGATTGGCGACGTAGGCGCAGGCCGGACCGTTGTAATCCTTGATCAGCGGATTGATCTGGAAGCATTCGATGCCGCTGAGCTCCGCACCCGCGTGATAGGCCATCGAATATCCGTCGCCCGCATTGGTGGGGTTCTCGTAGGTGCCGTACAGATAGCCCGATGCGGGCAGCCCCAATCGACCCGACGGGCCGGTCGCCAGGATCACCGCCTTCGCGCCGACCGCCACGAATTCGCCGGTACGCGTATGCAATGCGGCCGCGCCGACCGCGCGGCCCGCGTCGGTGAGCACCCGCACCGGCATGAGCCGGTTCTCGATGCGGATCTTCTCGCGCATCTTGCGTTGGCGCAGTACGCGATACAGCGCCTTCTTCACATCCTTGCCCTCGGGCATCGGCAGCACATAGGACCCGGACCGGTGCACCCGGCGCACGGCGTACTCCCCGTACTCGTCCTTCTCGAATTTCACGCCGTAGCGTTCGAGTCGCTGCACCATGGCGAAGCCGCGGGTGGCGGTCTGATAGATGGTGCGCTGGTTGACGATTCCGTCGTTGGCCCTGGTGATCTCGGCAACGTAGTCCTGGGGTTCGGCCTTGCCCGGAATCACCGCATTGTTCACCCCGTCCATGCCCATGGCGAGGGCACCGGAGTGCCGCACATGCGCCTTCTCCAGCAGCAGCACATCGGCGCCCGCCTCGGCGGCGGTCAGTGCGGCCATGGTGCCCGCGGTGCCGCCGCCGATGACGAGCACATCGCAGTCGAGCCGGATCCGGTCGGATAGCTCGGGAATATTCACAGCTTCTCCAAGATTTCGGCCTGTACGGACCGGCGGTCCACCGGCGTACGCGGCTGCGGTACGTCGATAAGTCCGTGCAGCGCACCGTTACCCAGGACCGCGATGCGGTCGCCGAGGAGCAGCGCCTCGTCCAGGTCATGGGTGACGAATACGATGGTGGTCGGATGGGCGCGCCAGGTGTCGATCAGCAAGCGCTGCATGCTCGCTCTGGTCTGGGTGTCGAGTGCGCCGAACGGCTCGTCCATCAGTACCGCGCGTGGCGACCCGGCGAGGCTGCGTGCCAACTGAACTCGCTGCCGCATACCGCCGGAGAGATCGCGCGGGAGATAGTCGCCGTAGCCGGTGAGCCCGACCTCGTCCACCCAGTGCTGGGCGCTCGCCTTGCGTTCGGCGCGCGACGCCTTGCGCAATTGCAATGCGAGCTCGATGTTCTGGCGCACGGTGCGCCAGGGCAGCAGCGCATCGTCCTGGAAGACCAGGGCGCGATCGGCGGACGGTCCGGTCACCGGAGTCCCATCGGCGCGGATCACCCCGCGGTCCGGCTTGCGCAGTCCGGCGATCGCGCGCAGCAGCGTCGACTTGCCGCAGCCGGATTTGCCGACCACGACCAGGATTTCGCCGGGCGTGACGGCCAACTCGAGGTTTTCCAGCACCGTCTTGCCGCCGTAGGCGATGCGAATTCCGTCCAGGCTCAGCCGCATTCCGGTGGTGGGTGCGGTTGTCGTGGTCATTCGGCGACCTCCCTCGGCAGCCAGCGGGTGATCCGGCGTCCGGCCAGTTCCACGATTCCGGAGGTGCCGAAGCCGAGGATTCCGATGGTGATCATGCCGACGAACACCGCCGGATAGTCGACGATGGTGTAGGCCTGCCAGGTTCGGTAGCCGATGCCGAGCCGCCCGGAGATCATCTCCGCCGAGATGAGGCAGATCCATGCCACGCCCATGCCCACCGACAGACCGCTGAACACACCGGGCAGGATGCCGGGAAATACCACTCGCACCAGCACATCGGTGCGCGAGGCGCCCAGCGTACGCAGGGCGTCCTCCCAAATGGTCGGCAGCGCGCGCACCGCGTGTCTGGTGCTGACCAGCACCGGGAACAGCGATGCCATGAATGTGATGAAGACGATGCCCGATTCGTCGCTGGGGAACAGCAGGATCGCCACCGGCACCAGCGCGATGGCCGGGATCGGCCGCGCCAATTCGGTGAGCGGTCCGAGCACGGCGGCGAAGAGTCCGGAGCGGCCGAGGCCGATGCCCGCGACCACCCCGACCACGGCCGCGAGCCCGAATCCGGTGAGAATCCGGATCAGCGATTGCGCGACGTCGACATAGAACTGGTCCGACTGGAGCTGTTTACCGAATTCGCGAATGATCTCGGTGACCGTTGGCAGCGTGTCGAAGCGCAGCCACCACCGCACATTATTGGCGGTGAGCAGCTGCCATAGTCCGATCGCGGCCGCGACCGACGCCACCTGGAGCAACCGAGTGCGCCATGCGGAACCACCACGCGCCCCAGCGGTTTCCTCGCTGTCGGCCACGGCGGGGCCGACCAGGGCCGTCGTGCGCCCGCCGGTCGCCCGGCGACCACTGGTCAACGAATCGGTGCGTGCTGCCGTCATCGTCGAACTTCCGTGACGGCTTGGTCGTAGGAGATCGCCACGGCGGCCGGATGCGCCTGCCGATAGCGCTGCGCGGCAGCGGGTGTGGTGAACGGCAGGAAGCTATCGCCATCGCGCAGCCACACCGCCTTATCGGCGAACCAGCGCGTACCGAGTTCGGCATCGGGCACATAGGCGGCGCGTATCGCCCTGCCCTGTGCCTTGGCCGCCTGGACCGCGCGCAGCAGGCAGGTCGGATCGGCGGCGGGCTGCGGGCGCTCGGCGCCGTCGAGCCACAGTTCCCCGGCCTGCGCGGCATTGCTCACCGGACGCGCGCAGACCGGATCGGTACCGGTGACGCGGCTCGGGTTGACGGTGGATGTCACCGCCTGGTCGTAGTCGCCCACGCCGTTGTCGGCGAAGGCTTTGCGCAGTGGCGCGGGATCGACGAACTTATCGATATCGAGTTCGGCGAAGTCGCCGATCGACTTCAGGTACTGCACATCGCCTTTGAACGCGTCGATCAAACCGGGCTTGAGTGTGGTGTCGAAAGACGTTCCGCCGGGCCCGTTGTAGAGGTACACGACCTCCTGCGGCAATCCGGAACCGTCGGCGACGATCTTGGCGGCTTCGAACGGCTTCTCGTTCAGGAACTTCGTGGCATCGAGCTGGGCGGCGAGAAATGCCCGCAGCACCTCGGGATGATCGGCGGTGTAGGAGCGTCGCGCGACCACGCCGTGGAAGGTGGGCACACCCAATTCCGCACCGTCGTAGAGCAATTTCGCCTTGTTCTGGAAGACCAGCAGACCGGGCCAGGCCACGAACTGCGCGAGCGCGCCGACCTGGTGCGATTCCAGTGCGGTGGCACCGATCTGCGGCTGCTGGTTGAGTACCTCGACGCCCTTGGCCGGGTCGACACCCGCCCGCGAGAGGGCCTGCACCAGGGTGCCGTGTCCGGCCGAGCCGACGCTGGCCGAAATCTTCTGCCCGGCCAGCTCGCCGATTGTGTTCGCGGTCGAATCCTGGGGCACCACAACCATATTGAGCGCGCCCCTCGGGTTGTATCCGGTCACCGATACCAGTGCCGTCTTGGCCCGATCATTGGCCTGGGTGCGAGATCCATTGATCAGCAGCGGATAGTCGCCCATCGAGCCGATATCGATCTTCTCGGCGAGCATCTGCGCGGTGATCGGCGCGCCGGTGTCGTAGTCCTGCCACTCCACCTGGTATTCGGCGCCGCCGCTGTCGGTGATCTTCTGTAGCCGCTGCTCCAGATAGCCCTGCGCCTTCAGCAGGGTGCCCGCGGTGACGGTATTGATGGTCTTGGACTGGTAGCCGACAACGACCTTGACGGTTCCGGCCGGGGTGCTGTCCGAACTCTGCAGCGAGCAGCCCGCCGCGGCCAGTGCGACGGCGAGGAGCAGGGGAGCGAGGCGTTTCTTCATGGGGGACTTCCGGATTCGGTGCAGATTATTCAGCGGATCAGATAGGGCATATTGACGGTGACGGCACCGGTCGGACATCTGGCCGCGCACGGGCCGCAGTACCAGCACTCGTCCACATGCATGAAGGCCTTGCCGTTGTCCGGGTTGATGGCCAGCGAGTCGAGCGGGCAGATCTCCACGCACAGCGTGCAGCCCTGAATGCACAGGGATTCGTCGATGGTCACCGGGATATCGGTGCGTTGGTTCGCCAGTGCCATCAGATGACCTTCCATTCGGATGTGCTGCGGATCAGACTGCCGCGCATGGTGATTCGGTCTCCGCGCATCCGGATGTACTCCAGATCCACCGGTCTGCCGTCATCGAGACGGGTCAGCCGTTCGAGCATCAGCAGTGCGGCGCCCTCGGGCGCCTCCAGGGTGGCGGCGGTGTGCGCGTCCGCGGTAATCGCTTCCAGCGCGAGATCGGCCGAGCCGAGTGGTCCGCCGCTGATCTGTTCGATGAGCACGAAGATGTCATTGGACTCGAGATCGTGACCGAGGACCTCGGTGCCGATATCGGGTGCGAGATAGGTGAGATCCAGGCTCAGCGGCAGATCCGCGAGATAACGCAGTCGCTCGATATAGACCACGCGCTCACCGGGATTCAGCCCCAGCTTGCGCGCGACGGCGGGCGGCGCGGTGATGTGCATCGCCGCGCGCACCTCGTTGCGCACCGTGCCGTGGCCCTTCAGCGTTTCCTGTAGCCCGAGCAGCGCGTCGAGCCCATGGTCGTATTTGCGTCGGGCGACCCGGGTGCCCACCTTCGGCACCCGATCGATCAACCCTTCGTCCTTGAGCAGTGCGAGCGCGTCCCGCACGGTATTGCGGGACGCGTCGTATTCCGCGACGAGCTGCTGCTCACTCGGCAGCGCCTCGTCGAACGCGCCCGCATGGATCTGATGACGCAGCACGTCGGCTATCCGGCGCGCCTGGTCGGCCCGCAACCGTCGCACGGGCGTCGCCTCGGCTCCCACCTCCGCCACCTTTCTCTCGCTGACCTGCATGGACAGCGACGATAGTTGGCGCGCCGGCCCGCCAGATCCACGCTGCGGGCCGGGCAAATCAGCGGATGTTATTCCGCCGCCCGCCACCCGCGCTGACCTGGGCGGATGCGTGCCGGAGCGGCGATTGCGCCACCCCGATCGCGGTCGGTGAGTTCTGATCACGCAGATTCGAATGACGCGTCGAGCGCGGTACGGACCAACATCTCGGTCTCGACGATCGCCTCCGCCAGCATCGCGGACTCTGGGCGCGGTCCGGCCACGATGGTGTCGATGCCACGCAGCCCCGCCCGCCGCAGCAGCGCTTCTCGTTGGCGGCCGATTCGCCGCGCGCCGCCAGCACCGCGAGCGCCGTCCGCATCGCCGCGGTGGCAAGGGCACTCGCGACCTCGGTGAGGTGGCCGCGTTGGACATGGGCATCCCGGGCGTAGCGCAGCGTGAGTGCTGCCCGGTCCCGCCATACCGGCGGGCACCGCCTGTTGCATCAGCGGGTATCGGGGCCAGTGGTTCCGGCGCGGATGAGCTCGGGGATTATCCGGATGGTCGCCCAGGGCGGCATCACTCCGGCGGGGGAGTCGAAATCCCCACTGGGGGTGATGTTCTCGTGGGTGCGCATCCTTACCATTGCGGGCGTGGCTGTTGTTGCCGGTGTTGTCCGCGGTCGCGCTGTGCTGGTCGCGGGGGTGTGTGCGCTGTTGGCGTCGGTGGGGATGGGTTCGGCGTTCGCGGATGCGCCTGCCTCGGGTGCGGACGTCTCGGTCGCGCAGTCGCTCGGTGATCGGGAGCTCACGATCGTCTTGCGCCGGGTGACCAGTGTGCCGGGGCCACTGCGTGTCGATGTGGTCACCCATGCCGGTACCGCCGCAGGGCGCCTCACACTGGCGGTGACGCCGACCGGCGCCACGACACGATCGACACTGCCCGCGCCCGGTGCGTCCACCGCCGAGGCCGTTGTGGATCTCGGCGATACACCCGGAATGTATTCGGCCACTGTGCCCATGGATCGGGCCGGGCCATGGGAATTGGCAGTCGGCGACGGTGTGCGGGTGGCGCGGATTCCCTTCGTCGTGCCCGCGCAGGTGACCTCGCCACCCGAACGGCTGGTCTATGGCGGATTTCTGGTGGCGGGTGTGCTGCTGCCGGTCGCAGGGGTGATCGCGCTACGCGCTCGGCGCAGTGGGTGGGCACTGCTCCCCGCTGCCGGGATGGTGGCCGGGATCGCGGTATCGGTGACCGCCGCGGTCCTGTCGTCATCGCTGCCGCTGCCTCCGCAACCCGGCGGACAGCTCGATCCCACGGTGGACAATGTCACCGATCCCTATGCCCTGAATCAGCCATTGCTATCGGATTTCTCGCGGCCGCCGGTCCTGCTCACCATCGCGGGCGGGCCGGTAAATGCCGGGCGCCCAGGCGATCTCGATCTGGTTCTGATCGATGCGGCCACCGGAGCACCGGTCGATGATCTGCTCGTCCACGACAGTGCGCTGATGCATCTGCTGATGGTCGGACCATCCGGCGGTCTGTCGCATCTGCATCCGATTCGGATCGGACCCGGTCGCTATCAGGTTCATCTGCGGTCGCCGCAGGCCGGGCGATATGCGGTGTCCGCGGAATTGGCGCGGCGTGGCGGTGGTGTTCAGATGGTCCGCGCGGCAAGTGGTTTCACCGTTCTGCCCGGTGCTGACGCAGCACAATCGGTCGGCGCCCCGGTGCATCTCGGTAGCGGTGACAAGAACACCGCGACCATTATCGACGGAAACCCGGTCAAAATCAGGACGACCATGCCGGTGGCCGGAGCGCCGACCACCATTACCGCCGAGTTCGGCGACAGTGCCGACCTGCAACCCTGGCTGGGCATGGTCGGGCACATGATCATGGCGGGTCCACTGCCCGCCCATACGGATATCGCCGCCGCCGTGCAGAACTCGCCCATCTGGGGGCACGCGCACTCGATGGGCGCGGCATCGATGGAGAGCATGCCCGGTATGGATATGTCGGGTATGGCTATGCCGGGCATGGATATGACCGCGCCCGCCGCGAGCCGGGGAACCATGCTCATGCCACCCGGCAATGGCGACAGCGCACCCGACGAGACGGTTGCCGCATACGGACCCGATGTTCCCTTCACCTACACCTTCCCGATCGCGGGCCGGTATCGACTCTGGATCCAGGTCGAACGGCGCTACACGGTGCTGACAGTGCCGATCGTCCTCGATGTCGCGACGGGAGCGCGGCCATGACCAGGTCCGAATCCGTCTTCCGGACAACCGATCGCCGTCTGCTCCTGGTCGGGGGAGCGGCGATCGTCATCGTGATCGCCACCATCGCCTGGTTGGTCCGGCCCAGTCCGTCGGGCCCGCTCGTGCTGAAATCCGGAACAACGCACCATCTCGTCACGGTCGCCATCGGCAACCCACGAATCGGCAGCACCGATATCGACATCACCGTCACCGACCGTTCCGGCGCCACGAAAGACCATGCCGCAGTGCTTATTCAGGCGAACCAGCCGTTGATGGGATACGCGGGACAACCCGTCGCGACGGTGGCCGCCGGGTCCGGTCGTTTCCACGCCGCCACGGTGCCGTTGATGATGACCGGTCCGTGGGAGCTTCGCGTATCGATCGACGAACACGACAGTGTCGACGACCTCGCGGTCCCGCTGTGGATCGGTGGCTGAAAACACTTGCAGATCAAGACAACCGTCGGAGCACGAGAGAGATGAGGACCGCCATGAGCACGCCGGCACCACCCGATGCGACCGCGGCCGCGGCCGGACCGGCAGCGAATATCACCGCCTCCGAGAGCGGGAGCGCGGCCCGCATCGGCGCTTGGGGCGTATTATTCGGCACCGCGGTCACTTTGGTCGGTCTCAGCTGGGATATCCAGTGGCACAACGAAGTCGGCCCCGACACCTTCTTCACCCTGCCGCACCTGTTTCTGTACTCCGGCAGCGCCATATCCGGATTCGCCAGCCTCGCCATGGTGCTCATCGCCACCGCCGCCCAACGTGCCGGTCGGCCCGTCCCGCGGCTGGGCGGCACCCCCATCCGGGTCTTCGGCAGTAACCTCACCGCCCCGCTCGGCTATATGATCGCCGGTGCTGGCGCCGCATTGTTCCTGCTCTACGGCCTGCTCGATCTGGAATGGCATTCGATCTACGGCTTCGACGCGGTACTCAACACGCCGTCGCACGTCGCGCTGTTCCTATCGATCTCGCTGACCATGATCGGCAGCATCATCGTCTTCGCGGCCCACCGTGACCACCGCTGGGGACAGATCGGCATCGTCGTGGCGATTCCCATTCTGATCACCTTCGCGCCGATTCCCACCAACGCACTGAACAACCTGCACCTGCCCGCCGATCCGACGATCCTCGGCCTCGTGCTGTTCGGACCGATGCTGCTCATCCTCGGCGCGGCACTGCTGGCGCGCACGGGCGCCGCCATCGCCATCGCCGCCGCGCTCGGCGCCATGCAGGCGCTGCTGTGGTGGTTCTCGCCCTGGGCCGCGCAGACCTACGCCTCGGCCATCGGTCTGCCGCTGCGCGACGGTCTCACAGGACGACCACCGGAGCTGCCGGTCATGATGCCGATGTTCCTGATCGTCGCGGCCGTCGCCGTCGAGGCGCTGTTCTGGCTGGCCCGCAATCGTGGTTTCGACGCCAGGAAGATCGTATTGGTGGCCGGTGCGGTGACCGGCGTGATCATCGGTGTGACGTTTCCGCTCCAGCTGACTTTCACCCATGCCACATCGCGTATCGCCATCGGCGACGTCGTGACGATCACGCTCCTCGGCATTCCGCTCGGGCTGCTGGCCGGATTCCTGGGCGGCCGGTTCACCACCATGCTGCCCGCGGTGCGGGAGGCGTGATGAGCACTGGATCGCGTAGCGATTCGATGAGGGGTGGTCGCCGGGTGGCGGGTCTGCACACACTGCGCAGACTCGTGGTCACGGTGCTGACCACGATCACCCTGTCCCTGATCGCGATCGCCCCCGCCTCCGCCTACGCGCCGGTCGATATCGTGCACACCGAGCGCCTCCAGGTCGGGCCCTACGGTGTGACCGTCGGGTTCTCGACCTGGCCGATTCGCGCGATGAAATCGCTGGACTTCACCTTCATGCCCGACGGTGGCATCGCCTATAAGTCCGGGACGCTGCGGTTGACCGGTCCCGCGGTCAGACCTGGCCGCCGCGCCGCGCCGCTGGTCCGCCATCCCCGCAAACGCGATTCCTGGGGTCTGGACGTGAAGGCCTTCGATGCCCCGGGCACCTACACCTTCACCTTCGCGATCGACGGTCCGCTCGGACACGGCGAAGGCACCCTCGGCAATGTGACGGTCCTCGACCAACCCGGACCGCCGCTGCCGCTGAGCTGGACGATCGGCACCCTGCCACTGCTCGGCCTGCTCATATTCCTCGCGGTGGCCTGGCGTCGCACCCGCCCCGGCCAGCGACCACTGGTCGTCTGAGGGCGCGACCCCACCGCGATGCGGTCCCGGTCGCGGTGCGTGAGCAGGTCAGAACCAGGCGTCGCGCATATCCAGGGTGGTTCGGTCCATCAGTTCCAGCAGGTCCAATTGTGGTGCGGTCTTGGGTAATTCGTAGCGGAAGAAGTAGCGGGCGGCGGCGCGCTTGCCGTCGTAGAAGTCGCCCTCTCGGCCGTGGGCGGCCAGTGCCTGCTCGAGCCAGATCCAGGCGAGGACCACGTGGCCGAATGCCTCGAGGTAGATGGTCGAATTCGCCATCGCCGCGGTGATATCGCCGGAGGAGAACATCCAGCCGGTGACGGTGAGCAGGCGCTGCCAGACCGCGTCGAGTTGACCGCCGAATTCGGTCCATTCGCCGCCCGCCTCGGTGGCCGCGAGTACGGTCCGCTCGATTTGTGCGGCCAGTAGCCGCAGGCTCGCCCCGTCGTGCTGGATCACCTTGCGGCCCAACAGATCCAGACCCTGGATGCCGTGGGTGCCCTCGTGGATGGGGTTGAGGCGGTTGTCGCGGTAGTGCTGTTCGACATCGTATTCGCGGGTGTAGCCGTAGCCGCCGTGTACCTGGATGGCGAGGCTGTTGGCCTCCAGACACCATTGCGACGGCCAGCTCTTGGCCACGCCGGTGAGGATTTCCAGCAGCAGGGTGTGCTCGCGTTTCGCCGCCGGATCCACGGCGGTGCGTTCCAGGTCGACGAGCCGGTTGCAGTAGAGCAGCAGACCGAGCGCGCCCTCGACATAGGCCTTCTGCGCCAGCAGCATGCGCCGCACGTCCGGGTGCTCGATGATCGGCACCTGCGGCGCGGACGGATCCTTGGCGGTGACGCCGCGGCCCTGGCGGCGCTCGCGGGCGTATTCCAGCGACTTCAGGTATCCGGTGTAGCCCAAAGCCGTCGCGCCGAGTCCGACACCGAGCCGGGCCTCGTTCATCATGTGGAACATGTAGGACAGGCCGCGATGCGGTTCGCCGACCAGATAGCCCACCGCACCCGCCGCACCGTCGGGAGTGTGCTTGCCCTCACCGAAGTTCAGTACCGTATTGGTGGTGCCGCGATATCCCATCTTGTGGTTCAGCCCGGCCAGCACCACATCGTTGCGCGCGCCGAGCGATCCGTCCGCGGCCACCAGGAATTTCGGCACGACGAACAGGGAGATGCCCTTGGTTCCGGCCGGTCCGCCCGGAATCTTGGCCAGTACCAGGTGCACGATATTGTCGGTCAGCTCGTGATCGCCGCCGGAGATCCACATTTTCGAGCCGAACAGCCGGTAGGTGCCGTCGGCCTGCGGTTCGGCGCGGGTGACGATATCGGCCAGCGAGGAACCGGCCTGCGGTTCGGACAGGCACATCGTCCCGGTGAATCTGCCCTCCACCATGGGTTTGACGAAGCGGTCGATCTGTTCCGGAGTGCCGTGTGCGGCAAGGAGATTGGCATTGCCGACGGTCAGGAACAGGTAGCCCGTGGTGCCGACATTGGCCGCCTGGAACCAGCAGAACCCGGCCGCCTCCAGGGTGGCGGGCAGTTGCAGCCCGCCGATCTCCTCATCCATGGCGGCACCGATGAGATTCGCCTTGCCGAAGGCCTCGACCGCGGCCTTGACCTCCGGAATGATGGTGACCCGCTCACCGTCGAAGGTCGGCTCATTGCTGTCGTTGCGCTTGTTGTGCGGCGCGAACTGCTCGGTGGCGAGATCCTCGCACAGGTCGAGGAAACCGTCGAAGGTCTCCCTGGAGTGTTCGCGGAACCGCGGCAGCGCCGTCAGTTCCTCGACCCGCAGCCATTCGTAGAGCAGGAAATCGAGGTCCCTACGGGAGATCAATGTCGAGCGCACGGGCACTTCCTCTCACGGTGGCAGAGACTGGCCCAGACGGGCGTGCCGCTCGCCTGGGTCGATTTGGTACGTTACTACCCATGTGTCGCGAATCGATCCCAGGGCTGGGATGACCACAACCTCGAGTACCGCCCGCCCCGTCGGCCGTCCCGCCGCCGCCTCCCAGGAGCAGGTGCTGGCCGCGGCGAGTGCCCAGTTCCTGGCCTCCGAGCGGGTCGACGTGCAGGCTATCGCGGCCGAGCTGGGGCTGTCGCGGGCGACCATCTACCGCTGGTTCGGGTCCCGGGACGGTCTGCTCGGTGCGGTCATAGTGTCGGAATTCGAGCGGATGGTCGGGGCGGCGCGCATGCGCGCCGAAGGATCGGGCGCGCCGCGCGTGCTCGCCATGCTCGACCGGGTGGCGCGCTGGATGACGCGCAGCGAGGCGTACCGGTATTTCATCGCGACCGAACAGGCCACTGCGGGCCGCATCATCACCACCAGCGACGGACCGGTGCAGCCGAGGGTGGTCGGGGTGGTCGCCGAGATACTCGATATCGCGATCGAAGAGGGCTACCAGAACCGGGTCGATACCGAGACGTTCGCGTACGCCCTGGTCCGACTCATCGAGGCATTCCTGTATCAGGATGCGGTGACCGGTCTTCGGGGCGATGTGGATCGGCTGCGTGCGGTGCTCGCGGTGATTCTGGGGTTGGATCCGGATCAGCGCGGCCCGTAGGTATCGAGGAACAGCACGGGTCCGTCGCCGAAGTCGCCGCGAGTATCCATATCCAGCAGGCCCGCCAAAGCCTTTGCGGTGTAGACGGTTTCCAATTCCAGTCCATTGGTCGCGGCGAGCTTCTGCGCGGCTATTGCGGCCGGGGTTTCGTGGCCGTAGCCGGGACCGAGCCAGTCGCGCACCATCGTCACGTCGTCCGGACGTAGCTCGGACACGGTGACTTCCGCGCCGCGTGCGCGGAGCACCGCCGCGGAACGGTTCGCCAGCTCGACAATGTGCAGCGCGTCGAGCGGGAGCGAATCGTTGACGATGACGCCGACGACGCGGGTGGGTAGTCCGGCCAGCCGTAGGCCGAGAGCCAAACCCGCCGCCGTGCCACCGGATCCGACGGCGGTCACCAGATGCGTCGGTTCGGGCAGTTCGCCCGCGGCGATCTGCGCCGCCAGTTCCAAGGCGACCTCGACGTAGCCGAGCGCGCCGATCGGCGACGAACCGCCGACGGGCAGCACATGCGGCAGGGTGCGGCCGTGCGTATGCCGCAGCAGCAGCCATGGTGCGGCCAGCACGGTGCGCATCTTGCTGTGCGTGAAATGTACAGTGGCGCCGGAGTTTTCCAGTCGCCGCAGTTGCGCGCGGACGTGGTCGTCCACCGGTTGGTCGACCAGCGCCAGCGCGGTGTCGATGCCGAATTCCCGGGCATAGAGCGCCGTGGCCAGACCCCAGTTGGTCCCGGTGCCGCCGAAGGTCAGGATGGTGCGGGCACCGCGCCGTCGGGCC
Source organism: Nocardia sp. CA-119907 (assembly GCF_050955995.1). Lineage (NCBI taxonomy): Bacteria > Bacillati > Actinomycetota > Actinomycetes > Mycobacteriales > Nocardiaceae > Nocardia > Nocardia sp. CA-119907. The sequence continues at coordinate 6,288,532 of NZ_CP192091.1, read as the reverse complement.
TCGGGCAACAGCCACTCCAGCTTGCGGATCTTATTGCCACCCCAGCCGCCGGAGCCGTACCCGCTTTCGTCCTTGCACCAGACAGTGGCAGCGGTGCCGAGATCGAGTGGGCGGACCGGCGTCGGCGCGACACCGAGCCGGGCGAACGGCAGTGTGCTGGCCAGTTCGGGGAAGCGCCGGTGGAGTAGGGATTCGGTCATCCGACCATTATTGGGGTTCAGCTCCCTTCGGTGAGCAGTTGGTCGAGGCGGGCCGCGCAGACCTGGGAGAGATCGCCCATGCCGAGATGGCTGGACATGCGCAGCAGGGGTACCGAAAGCAGAACCGCGCAAAGGATTTCATTGAAACGCAGGTTGCGCACCGGCCAGCCGGTGCGCTCCTCGTAGCCCGCGATGGTCTCGGCGCGTGTCGGCGTGCCGGGCAGTCGCGCTCGGGCCTGGAAATCGCTGCACAGCCAGTCCGTCAGCAGTAGCCAGGCAAGGTCGGCCTCGTGATCGCCGAGGTAAGCGATCTCCCAGTCGAGGACGCCGATGACCGAGAGATCGTCGCCGTAGAGGAGATTCGACAGACGACTATCGCCCCAGCACAGCGTCACATGCTCGGGTCGGTAGCGATTGCCCCGCAGCCAGGCCAGCGAGCGTTCGAAGATGGGCGATGGGGTGGGACTTGCCCAGTGCACCGCCAGATCCAGATAGTTGAGCACCTGTTCGAGCGGTTCGGCTCCGAGTCGAGGCATGCGCAGAAAGTCCAGGCGCAGTGCCGCCGGATCGAGCCGGTGCACCCGCGTCATGGTGTCGACACAGGACCACCAGATCGAGGCGCGCTGTTCGGGTGTCGCCTCGAAGTACATCCCGGCCTCGTGATAGGTCGGGACATCGCTCGGTGTCCGGCCGCCGTCGATTCGGTCCATGACGAAGTAGGGCGTGCCGAGCGGATTCGGGTCGGTATCGATCCAGCGCACCGTGGGGACCGGGATATCGGTCGCGGCGAGGCGTTTCATCACCAGGAACTGCCTGCGCAGATCGTAGTCGGGGAACAGTGCGACCTCGGGCGGTCGGCGAAAGACGAAACCGGCGTGCCCCGGTGCGGTGTTCAGCCCCTCGACATCGAAAAGGTAGGTGTCGGAGGCAAAGCCCTGGTCGGCGCGCTTCCAGTTCGCGATGGTTGCCTGCTGCGAGGCTGGAATGTGCTGGTGCACAAGGGGTTTCAGATGCTCGGGCAGTTCGTCCGGGGTGAGTCGGGTGGCACTCATAGTGCTCACCGACCGCTGTAGCCGTAGCGCGGGTAGCTGCCCATGAACACCATCTCCAGCAGTCCGTGCCCGACCTTGTCGCCCGCGCGCACCTCGCACAGCGTCTCGCTCAGCAGGCTGACCGGCCGCACCTGGTCGAGATCGGTGATGTCGACGGTGAATCCATCGCTGAACGACTTTCCCCGCCACATCCCCGACGCGTAACCGCGGTACTCGTTGTACCCGGCGAAACCGGGCCAGAAGCGACAGCTCGGGCGCACCTCGAGCACCGAGGACGCGCGGTCGGCGCGATGCACGGTAAAGGTGCCGCCGGTGGCGACGCGCAGTTCGGATTCGAAGGTGAGATCGTGCTCGACATCGATGAGCGGCGTCGAATCCCGTCCGGTCGCGATCGGGTACAGCACCTCCCCCTCGAATTGCCAGCGCGCACCCGTGCTGGTCTCGCGCTGCGCGAAATGCACCAGCTCATCGTCGAATTGGAAAATGCCCATGTAGTAGAGCACGCCGTCGGGCACCTCGGTGGGTTGTCGGCCCGCGCCCTCGTCGAGACTGCCGCCGCCGGGACCGTGCCGCACGCCCCACGAGTGGTCGCGGCCGAACCACCATTGCTCGGGGTCGATATCGATGCGCCTGCCGTCGATCTCGATCCAGCCGGTGACGGTGCCGTTCTGGTAGTACCGCCGCGCGTCCTCGCGCACCCGTCCGCGGGAACGGTGGAAGGCCGGCGTCTGCTCGTAGGCGGGGAACGTCCCGTGGAAGTCCAGCCGCAGACGCAGGCCGTGGTCGTTATCGGTCAGCGTGGCTCTGGTGCCGAGCAGCGGCTGGGTCACCTCGTAGGTGTACGGGCCGACATCCCAGGCGCCGAGGCTCGCCGCACGATGGTTGTATTCGGTGGACAGGCGCACGACCTTCGCCTGTTTACCGCCGACGGTCACCATGGCATAGGCATCCATGACATTGCGGTTGGGGAAGCGCGCGAGACCCGTCATCACGCTGATCTCGCCGGATTTGTCGAAGCCGTACATCACCACGCGTTCGGTCCAGCGCAGGTCGCTCTGTCCGACGTGATCGAACGTCGTCGCGAGTTGATGGGACAGCATTTCGTCTTCGGGCACCAGCATTCGGACTCCTTCATCGGGGTACCCGCGAATGTAATACGTTGCACATCGCAACGTAATTGTTTTCGCCGATTCCCGCCGGTACGCTCCGCCGTATGACGTCCACCGATTCCGCGCCCCCGAGGTCCGCCGCCGGGCGGCCACGCGATGCGCAGATCGATCGGGCGGTCCTCGACGCGACCAGGGAACTGCTCGCCGAGGTCGGCTATCAGGACACCTCGATCGCCGCGGTCGCCCGGCGCGCCAATGTCGGGACCGCACCCATCTACCGGCGCTGGCCCGGTAAGGAGGCGCTGATCGAGGACGCCGTCTTCGGCTCCGAAAACCTGTGGCTTCCAGCCGAAACCGATGATCTACACGCCGATTTGATCGCGTGGGTGCGCGTTTTTCTGGCCCGCATCGCCGAACCCGCTACGCGCGCCGCGATTCCCGGACTCATCTCGGCCTACCACCGCGACCCCGACCGCTACCGCGCCCTGCACGACCGCGCCGACCTACCCGCCCGCCAGGCGTTCACGGCCCGAATCCACTCGGCCATACCCTCGAACGCCGATGCGACCGCGACTGCCGACCTGGTCTTCGAAATCCTGGTCGCCCGGACCCTGGTCCGCGGACTGACCCACGGCACCGACGACGACGAAACCTTCTGCGCCCGCACAGCCGACGCCCTGGTGACCCTGATCCGATCCGCCACCTGACCGGGATCGGGGAAAGAGTTCGCGTTGGGGACCGGCATATCGGATGGCGCGCCACCGCACGACCCGCTCAGTGCGTCGATCGAGGCCGGCTCAGTCGGGCTCGATGAGGCCGTGTTTGCGGGCGATAGCGGCGGCCTCCGTTCGCGTCGCGGCACCGAGCTTGGTGAGGATTCGCGAGACGTGTACGCCAGCGGTATTGCCGCTGATGAAGAGTTCGGCCGCGATCTGCCGATTGCTCAAACCCTGTGCGACCAAGTGCAATACGTCGGTCTCACGTGCTGTCAGGCCGAATGTTCGCGGCGAGCCCGCTGCCGGTTCCGGGCGACTCACCTCGAGTCCGACCCTGGCGCGCTCGGCCAGCTGTCCGGCCGCCTCGGTCAATGGGGTAGCGCCCAATTCCGCTGCCAGTTCGGCGGCTTCGCGCAGGGGTTCTCGGGCGGCGGTGCGATTGCCCGCCGCCAGTTCGGCTTCGGCGCAACCGAGAAGGCTGCGAGCCAGGTCGTAGCGCTGACCGATGGTGCGCCAAGCGGATACCGCTTCGTCCCACGCGGCGGGATCGCTGCTCCGGGTGGCAGTGAAGACGGCGCGGTGGGCTGTGTCCACCACGGTGGTGACCGGCAATTGGTCGGCGATCGACGCGAGATCGGTTGGCGCGTGTTCGATCCGAGCCGCGGTCGCGAGCAGTGGCCACACTTCGTGGTGATGGGTAGCCAGGTCATCAGCCGCCAGCGCCTCGGCAACAACCTCACCCGCACGACGGGATTCTCCGTCCGCGATCGCGATATCGGTTCGCAGAGTGTGCAATTGGAGCTGGTACTGGCGTGCCCACTGGCCGTCGCTCAGTAGCGCTGCGGCGGCGTCGGCACTGCTCGTCGCCGCCGCCGACGAGCCCTGTGCCAGGACGATTCCGGCATGGCAGAGCAGTAGCGCGGCCTTGCTCAGCGGTGGCAGCTGCCCGGTGAGCGATTCATCGATGAGACCGAGCGTCTGCGGCCAGCGGCCGAGAGCGGTCAGCGCCTGGGCCCATTTCACCAGCAGGATGGGCCCGGCCTCGGCGAAACGAAAGGTTTCGTGAGCCGCTCGTAATCCCTGTTGGATCGCTTCGATTGCCGCATGGTGCTGGCCCGCCGTCACGAGTGCCGCCGACTCCCACAGCACCACGGTCAACAGCGTCTGCGGATCGGCTGCCGCTGCATGGGCCTTTTCGAAATATGTCATGGCGGAGCCGGTTCGGGAGGCCGCCGCCAACCCCTGATAGGCGTAGCCGCGCGCCGCCAGCGCTGGCGTCCCGGTCTGTTCGGCCACCGCGACCGCGGCCCGGGCGGCCCGGGCGGCCCCGGCGGCGTCACCGCTGAACACGCGGAATGCGGCGAGTTCGGCGAGTGCCTCACCACGCAGCACGGTCGGCGGCTGCTCGGGCAGCAACTCGAGCGCCTGGTCGAGATCGCCGACGGATCCGCCGCCGCTCTGATTCTTCAGCACCGCGCGGTAGTAGTGGATCCGGGCGGCGCGCTCCGGTGCGGCCGTCGCATCCAGCAGTTCCAGCGCCTCGTCGGCCGCCGCGACACCGTGCTCGACGATGCCACCGAGATGGCAGGTCCCGACCACGCGTTCCAGTACGTCGAGGCGATCGGCCCCGACCAGCATCGCCGCATCGGGCACTCGATCCCACAGCGCCAGTACCCGGTCCAAATGCCGGAGGCGTTCGCCATGTGCCGCTTCCGATTCCGCGGCTGCGGCGGCTGCCCAGGATGCGGTGAGCGCGCGCGGCAGATCGCCCGCGGCGTGCGCGTGATAGGCCAACTCGCCGATCCGCCAGTCGTCGGCGCGCAGCGTATCGTCGGTGATCAGTGCATGAGAAAGTCTGGTGTGCAATCGCTTTCGTTCGATCGGCAGTAGATCGTCGTAGACGGCATCGCGAATCAGGCTGTGGCGGAACTCGTAGCCGGTGTCGGTGGCGAGTAGCAGCCGCTGCTCGGTCAGCTGGCGCAGCGCGAGGTCCAGCGCATGGTCGGTCAGGTCCGTGGCGGACTCCAGTAATCCGCCGCGCACCGGCGACCCCGCGACGGCGGCGAGCCGCAAGAGCGCCTTGGCATCGTCGGGCAGACCGGATTGATAGTCGAGCAACAGTTCGGACAGGTCCGCGGGAACGTCCTCGGGTGCGCGATCGGGATCCGCTCGCAGCGCACGGCCGAGCGCCTCAACGAACAGCGGAATCCCCTTGCTGCGCTGGAAGACTCGGGCGCCGATGCCCGGATCTGGTTCGCGGCCGAGCGTTGCGGCGAGCTGGCGACCGACCTCGTGCTTGGTCAGCGGCTCCGGATGCAGGACGCGCACACCGGGATTGCGCCGCAGTCCGGCGACGAGCCGACGCAGCGGCTCCGCATCGCTGGGCCGATAGGTGACGATCAGCAGTAGATCGCGCTGGGCGAGATCGGCGACCAGGAAGGCCAGCAACTCCCGGCTCGAGTCGTCGGCCCAGTGCAGATCCTCCAGGACGAGCACCACTGGACGCGTGAGCGCCAGCTGTTCCAGCACGGTCAGTATCTCGCCGAACAGTCGGATCCGATCCGACTCGGGCTCCGCCGATCCGGCCCGCACCGCCAGTTCCGGCAGCCAGCGCGATAGCGCGGGGCGGGTGACCGGAAGCAGTGCGGTCAGCTCCTCGATGCCGATCCGGCGTACCAGAGCGCGCATGATCGAGACGAACGGCGCGAACGGTACCCCGTTGTCTCCCGACTCCGGGCACTGGCCGACCAGTACGACCACATCCGCGCCCAGCCGTGACGTGAATTCGCTGACCAGCCGCGATTTACCGAGGCCGGGCTCACCGGCGATCAGCACCGTATGCACCCACTCGTCCCGATACGCCTGCTGGAGCGCGGCGACCTCTGCTGCTCGCCCGACAAAGGCACCGTGGTCGGGAAGGCTCAACACCACGCGATCATGCCCGATCATGGGCCCGGTGCCAACGTAAAGAGCGCGTGGTCCGAAGATAACGAATTCTCGTGATTCGCCAGCGCCCCCTTACCAGCAGAGTCGATGCCATGACGAACAACGACATTCGCCCCTTCCGCATCGAAATCCCACAGGCCGCCATCGACGATCTGCGCGAGCGCCTGGCCCGTACTCGCTGGATCGACGACCTGCCCGGCACCGGCTGGGAGCGCGGCGTACCCACGGCATATCTGAAGGAGCTTGCCGGTTACTGGGCCGAGAAATTCGATTGGCGCGCGGTCGAGGCGGAACTCGACAAGTACCCGCAGTTCATCACCACCATCGGTGGGCAGGATGTGCACTTCCTGCATGTGCGCTCCGCCGAAGCCGACGCCACCCCGCTGCTGTTGCTGCACGGCTGGCCCAGCTCGGTGCTCGACTTCCTGGACATGATCGGCCCCCTGACCGATCCGAAGGCGCACGGCCAGGCCGACGTGCCCGCCTTCCATCTGGTCATCCCGTCGCTGCCGGGCCACGGCTTCTCCGGTCCCATTACCGAGGCGGGCTGGCACGACGGCCGGGTCGCGGCGGCGCTGGCGGGGGTGATGGTTCGTCTCGGCTACGACCGGTACGGGGTGCAGGGTGGTGACCACGGTGCATTTCTCGCGCCGCGGCTGGCCCGGCTCGATGGCGAGCATGTGCTCGGCGTGCACGTCAATGCGCTGGTCACCTTTCCGACCGGCGATCCGGCCGATATGGCCGCGCTCACCGACGCCGAGCGGCAGCGAATGGCCCGCATGCAGAACTTCCAAGACGACGGCTCGGCCTATATGAACCTCAACGGCTCGCGTCCGAACACCATCGCGCAACTGGTGGCCGATTCCCCGGCCGGGCAGCTCGGCTGGATCATCGAGAAGTACAAGGAGTGGATCGACCAGTCGCACGAACTGCCGGAGCAGGGCATCGACAAGGATCGGATCCTGGCGAATGTGAGCATTTACTGGTTCACCGACACCGCCCGCAGCGTAGCCAACTTCTACTACGAACGCTTCCACGATGCCGCGCTGTTCGCACCAGCGCCGAGAGGCACCGTGCCCACCGGGGTGGCGGTCTTCAAGGACGGCGACTACGCGATCCGCCGCTTCGCCGAGAAGGCGCACAACATCACGCACTGGTCGGAGTTCTACTCCGGCGGCCACTTCCCGGCCCTCGAGGTGCCCGACCTGCTGGTCGGCGATGTCCGCGAGTTCTTCCGCACCATTGGCTGATCGCATCGCAGCCGTAGCATCGCGCTGGGACTTGCGTCTCCACCAAGGGGAGACAGGAGGGTAGGGGCATGGACGGCGACACGCTTTATCCGATCGGCACCATGGCCGAACGGACCGGCCTCTCGGTCAAGACCATCCGGTTCTACGCCGATACCGGTGTCGTGCCGCCGACCGCCCACAGTCCCGCCGGCTACCGGCTCTACGACGACGACGCACTCGCCCGCCTGCAACTGGTGCGAACCCTGCGCGAACTCGGCATCGATCTGCCCGCCGTCCGACAGGTGCTCGAGCGCAAGCTGTCGGTGCCCGAGGTGGCCTCCGCCCATGCCGAAGCGCTGGAATTCCAGATCAGCGCACTGCGGGTGCGGCGCACGGTACTACGAGCGATCGCCGAGCGGGGCCCGACTCGCGAGGAAATGGAACTCATGCACAGGCTCGTCGAACTCTCCGACGCCGAAAAGCGCCGCCTCATTACCGATTTCGTCGAAGACACCTTCGGCGGTACCGATGCCAATTCCGAATTCGTCGATCTCATCCGCTCGGCGATGCCGGAACTTCCCGACGATCCGGAACCTGCCCAGGTACAGGCCTGGGTGGAGCTCGCCGAACTCACCCGGGACCCGGACTTTCGCGCATCGGTACGTCGCATGGCGGAGTATCAGGCCACCCAGCGCGCCGAAGGTGACACCACCGGTCTGCACCATGAGCTGACCGAACTCGTGCGCGACCGTGTCGGTCAGGCCCTCACCTCGGGGATAGCGCCGAATTCCGTTGCGGCCGAATCGATTGTCGATGAGTTGACGGCCGCATACGCGGCAACATTCGATCGCGCCGATGACGCCGAGCTGCGAGGCTGGCTGCTGGCCCGGCTCGAGGTCGCGGGAGACCCGCGCGCCGAACGCTATTGGCAACTGCTCGCGGTCATCAATGGCTGGCCCTTACCACCGACCCTGGTGCCGGTATTCGACTGGCTCGGTGCCGCGTTGCGCGCGCATCCCTGAACCCGTCGGTGCATGCCGGAGCTGTCGGTGCATGCCGGAGCTGTCGGTGCATGCCGAACCATCGGTGCATGCCGGGGCCTGTGGTGGCGGGCCCCGGCATTTGCTCGGTGGCCAGGCCGGTCAGTCCAGTTCTGCCAGCTTGGCGAGGATTGCCGCGGCCATGGCGGCCGGGTCGCCGTCCTCGGGACGCAGCACGAGTTCGGCACCGGCGGGGGCCTCGTAGGGATCGTCGATCCCGGTGAAGCCACGGATTTCACCGGCCCGCGCCTTGGCGTACATGCCCTTGGGATCGCGGGATTCGCAGATCTCGAGTGGGGTGTCCACGAAGACCTCGATGAACGGTATTCCGGCTGCCTCGTGGACGGCGCGGACCTTATTGCGATCGGCGGCGTAGGGGCTGATGAGGGAAACCACCGCCACGACACCGGCTTCGGCGAACAGTCGGGCCACTTCGCCTACGCGACGGATGTTTTCGACGCGGTCCGCCGCACCGAAGCCGAGGTCGGCATTGAGGCCATGGCGTAGATTGTCACCGTCGAGAAGGAAGGCGGGCCGCCCGGCCGCGACCAGGTGACGCTCCAATTCCACTGCGACAGAAGACTTCCCAGAGCCCGACAGACCGGTCAACCAGACCGTCAGTCCGGTGGTCGGACGCTCGTCGCGGCCGACGGCGGTGGCATGCCATACGACGCGGGACGAGGGCAGGGTGGGGCCGGTGATCATGCCGGCGGCGACGGTATTGTTGGTGGTGTCGTCGACCAGGATGAAGCTGCCGGTGGTGCGGTTGCGTCGGTAGGGATCGAACAGCAGCGGCTGGCGGGTGCGTAGCTGGATGCGCCCGATCTCGTTGAGCGACAACGAATCCGCGTTCTCATCGCGGTGCAGGGTATTGACGTCGAGCCGGTAGTCCAGGCTGCGCACCTCGGCAGTGGCGGTGCGGGTGGTGTGCCGGATCGTGTAGGTCGCGCCCGGGGTGAGTTCGCCGTCCTCGGCGAACCAGCACACCATGGCGTCCAGATCGCGTCCGACGTGCGGCCGGTTCGCCGGGCGGCAGATGAGATCGCCACGGGAGACGTCGAGATGATCGGCCAGCTGAATGGTAACGGCCTGCGGCGGAAAGGCTTCCGCGATGGGTGTCCCGCCAGGGCCCCAGATCGCCTCGACCGTCGTGGTGAATCCCGAAGGCAGCACCGCGACCTCATCGCCCGGTTTGAATACCCCACCGCATACGGTGCCCGCGTAACCGCGGAAATCCTCGGCGTGCCTGCGGGTTACGTACTGCACGGGGAAGCGCGCGTCGATGAGATTGCGGTCCGAGGCGATGTGCACCTCCTCCAGATGGTGCAGCAGCGGCGAGCCCTCGTACCAGGGCATGCTCGCGCCGCGATGCACGATATTGTCCCCGTGCAGCGCCGACATCGGGATGAAGGTCAGGTCGGCGACGTCGAGTTTCGTTGCGAAGCCGACGAATTCCTCCTTGATTTCCTCGAACCGGTCCTGTGACCATCCGGCCAGATCCATTTTGTTCACGCACAGCACCAGGTGCGGGATGCCGAGCAGACTGGCCAGGAAGGCATGGCGGCGGGTCTGTTCCACGATGCCCTTGCGCGCGTCCACCAGGATCAGCGCGAGATCGGCGGTGGAGGCGCCGGTGACCATATTGCGCGTGTACTGGATGTGGCCGGGGGTGTCGGCGATGATGAACTTGCGCCGGGGGGTGGCGAAGTAGCGATGTGCCACATCGATGGTGATGCCCTGTTCGCGCTCGGCGCGCAGGCCGTCGGTCAGCAGCGCCAGATCCGGATAGTCGTCGCCGCGCGCCCGGCTGGTCCGCTCCACGGCGGCGAGCTGGTCGGTGAAGATCGTTTTGGAGTCGAACAGCAGACGGCCGATCAGGGTCGATTTACCATCGTCGACACTGCCCGCGGTGGCCAGACGCAACAGCGTGGTGGTCGTCATCAGAAGTACCCTTCCCGTTTGCGGTCTTCCATGCCAGCCTCGGAAATACGGTCATCGGCGCGGGTCGCACCGCGTTCGGTGACGCGGGTGGCGGCGACCTCGGCGACCACCTCCGCGGGGGTGGTCGCGCTCGACTCGACACATCCGGTGCAGGTCGCATCGCCGACCGTGCGGAAGCGCACCATGCTCTCATAGGGTTGCTCGCCGTCGAGCAGTTCGAGGAATCTGGTGTGCGCCAACAGCATTCCGTCGCGCTGGACCACAGCCCTGCGGTGCGCGTAGTACAGCGGCGGCAGCTCGATGTCCTCGGCGGCAATGTAATGCCAGATATCGAGTTCGGTCCAGTTGGACAGTGGGAACACCCGGATGTGCTCGCCCTTGCGGTGCCGCCCGTTGTAGAGGCTCCACAGTTCCGGTCGCTGATTGCGCGGATCCCACTGCCCGTATTCGTCGCGGAAGCTGAATACGCGCTCCTTGGCGCGCGCCTTCTCCTCGTCGCGGCGGGCGCCGCCGAAGACCGCGTCGTATCCGCCCTCGCGGATCGATCGCAGCAAAGTGGCTGTCTGCAAGCGGTTTCGGGAGGCGCGCGGTCCGGTCTCCTCGGTCACCCGGCCCGCGTCGATATCCTCCTGCACACTGCCGACCACGAGTCGCAGACCGAGCCGTTCCACCGTGCGGTCGCGGTATTCGATGACCTCGTCGAAATTGTGCCCGGTGTCGATGTGCAGTACCGGGAACGGCAGCGGGGCGGGCCAGAAGGCCTTGGCCGCGAGGTGCAGCATGACCACCGAATCCTTGCCGCCGGAAAACAGCAGCACCGGCCGTTCGAAGGTGGCGGCGACTTCGCGGAATATATGTGCCGACTCGGCCTCGAGCGCGTCCAGATGAGGCAGCTCGTAGGTGCTCGCCGTCGACTTTGCGTACTGGCTCACGTCACAAAACTAGAACACGTTTCGGTCATTGGTCAATGGTGGCACCGGGCTTGCGACCGCCCGATTGCGCGGTCACCCGATCCGCTGCGGCCACGAGTGCCGTTCCGCGACGGTCGATTTCGGCGCCGGTGATGGATGCGCCGACGTACATCGTGAGCACCATGTTCTGCCTGCCGTCCCCGCTGTAGGTCGGCGCTGCGAGCAGGCTGACCGGATGCTCCTTGCGTGGCCGCAGATCGGTGCCGACATAGACCCGCTCCCCGAGGCTGGTCACCAGCTCGCCGACGAGTTCGCGCACTTCTTTGGGCAGCTCATGGGCGGCGACCCCGGCCAGCAAAGAGTACAGTCGCCGACCGGCCGCGGTCAGGCTTTCGACCAGGTAGCCGCGCTCGCGGCACTCCGCGACGACCTGGCGCAGCCGGGCCTCGTCCTGCTGCAGCGGCACCGTCGGCGGCTTGTTCAGCCAGGCGTCGAAGGCCGCATCGGTATCCCACAGCACATACATCAGCCCGACCGGCGGTGCGAAATGGTAGGCCGCACCCACCTTGACCAGGCCGGGGCCGGTGCTCTCCAGCACCATGATCTGCTCGCCGACGACCGCGGAGGCCGTGCAGGTGGTCCGGTAGAGCGCGGTGAGTTTCTCGAGTTCGGCGCGGGCGATGGCGGAGCTGGCGAAGCTGTCCTGCGCGATCCGGCCCGCGGCGATTAATGCAGGTCCGAGGCCATAGGTGCGGGTGTCCGTGGCACGCACCAGATAGCCGCCCGCGGTCAATTCGGTGAGGATGCCGAGGCAGGTCGGCTTGGCCAGGTCGAGTTCGCGGGCCAGTTCGGACAGGCCGAAGCGTTTGCCGCGCTGTTCGACGAAGAAATCCAGCACTTGGACCACCCGGGCGGTCGGGGCGGATCTGCGGGCAACCATGGACAACTCCTAGAACACGTTCTAATCTTGCTCCTATCGAAATGTACCAGACCGGTACATATTTGGAACAGTGATCAACGGTAGCGACCGCCTGTGGGTCGCTCGAAAGGATCGGAAGCCTCTTGCTGACACAGCCGTTCGCGGAAGCCATCGCCGCCGCCGAGCAGATCATCACCGGCGCACCGCATATTCGGACCGAACAGGATCTCGTCGAGGGCTATGACTACCTCGCGGGCAGTATTCGCGCCTCCATCCAGATGGCCTGGGCCTATGAGCGGGACTTTCCGTTCTTCGTCATGTCCACCGGGCCCTATACGAAGATGGGTCTGGACAACCCGGACACCCTCTACTTCCACTCGTATCTGCGCCCCGACGCCGAATATGTGGTGACCGGAACCCGTGGCACCACCCGCGACCTCAGCTTCCAGGTGCTCAACGGCAACTACTCGCCGGTGGACGTCCCCGACAGCGAGACCGCCTTCGATGCCCGCGCCCTCGATATCGCGGCCGACGGCTCCTACGAACTGCGCCTCGGCCCCGGCGCGGCGCGCCCCGGCTATGTCCATCTTGCGCCCGACTCCGCCATGCTCGTGGTGCGCGAGGTGTACAGCGACTGGGCCACGGAGAAGGCGGGCACGATTCGCATTCAACGGATGGACACGATCGGTGACGCACCGCCGCCGATCACCAGGGACCTGATGAGCAAGCGCTATGACATCGCGGGGAAGATGCTGGTCTCGCGGCTGAATACCTTCCTGGCGTTCCCGAAGTGGTTCTATCTCAACCTGCCGGTCAATACGATGACCGAACCGCGCTCCACCCCGGGCGGACTCACCACCCAGTTCTCCTCGGTCGGCCACTACGAACTCGACGACGATCAGGCGATGATCCTCACCGTGCCGAAATCGGATGCGCCGTATCAGGGGTTCCAGCTCGGCAGCATGTGGTACCTGTCGCTGGACTACATCAATCACCAGACCAGCCTCACCGCCGACCAGGCGCGCGTGGATCCGGACGGGATGATCCGGCTCGTGATCAGCGAGCGCGACCCCGGACTGACCAACTGGATCGAGCGCACCGGGCATGCGCGCGGGTATCTGCAGTTCCGCTGGCAGCAGCTGTCGCGGGATCTCAAACCCGAGGACGGGCCGACGGTTGAGGTGGTCTCGGTTGCCGAATTGCCCGAGCGGCTGCCGTACTACCAGGAGGCTCGGGTCGCACCCGAGGAATGGCGGGCGCGGATCGCGGCGCGTCAGGTCGCCGTGGCGGAAAGGATGCTGGGCTGATGTTGTTGCAGGACAAGGTTGTTGTCGTCTCCGGGGTCGGTCCGGGGCTGGGCCGGGCCATCGCGGTGCAGAGTGCGCGCGCCGGAGCGGATGTGGTGCTGGCCTCGCGTACCGAATCGCGGCTGACCGAGGTGGCCAAGGAGATCACCGAACTCGGCCGGCGCGCGGTGGTCGTGCCGACCGATATCAATGACGAAGCCGCGGTGGCGAATCTGGTCGAGACGGCGCAGAGTGCCTTCGGGCGGGTCGACACGCTGGTGAACAATGCCTTCGCGATTCCCCCGATCACCGATCTGGCCGATGTCGACCTCGATGACGTGCGCGCCGGATTCGAGACCAATGTGCTCGCCGCACTGCGGTTGACGCGACTGTTCGTGCCCGCGCTGACCGAGTCGAAGGGTTCGGTCGTGATGATCAATTCGGCGGTGCTGCGGCATTCGCGGCGCACCTTCGGGCCCTACAAGATGGCCAAGGCGAGTCTGCTCGCGCTGGCGCAGAGTCTGGCCACCGAACTCGGGCCGAAGGGAATTCGGGTCAATACCATTGCGCCCGGCTATATCTGGGCCGACAACTTGAAGTGGTACTTCAACTATCTGGCCGAACAGCGCGGGATCACCGCCGAAGAGGTGTACGCCGAGACCGCTAAGACCATCGATCTGCGCAAGCTGCCCGAACCCGATGAGATCGCCGACGCCGTCGTCTTTTTCGCCTCGCATCTGGCGCGGGCTATCACCGGCGCGTGCCTGGATGTCAACGGCGGCGAATACCACCACTAGGAGAATGACTGTGATCGGCAGAGACGACGTCGGGACCATCGACGATCTGCACGCCTCGGCGACCAAGGTCGTCGGGTTGAGCGATTTCGGCGACGACGGTTACCGCGAGGGTCTGCAGGTGCTGCTCGAGTCCTATGCCGAGGACGCCGAGCTGACGCCCTTCGGCAATAAGGTCAATCGCGCATTCCTGCGCGGGGCCCTGATCGCGCGATTGCTCAGTGAGTCGGCGTGGCAACGCTTCCCGGAGCACGCCGAGGTGGCGATCGAGCGCCCGATCTTCGTGACCGGACTGCCGCGCTCGGGTACGACGGCGGTGCATCGACTGCTCAACGCGGATCCGGCGCATCAGGGCCTGGAGATGTGGCTGACCGAGATGCCGCAGCCGCGACCGCCGCGCGAGACGTGGGCGACGAATCCGGTGTACCAGCGGATCGAGGCGGCCTTCGAGAAGCATCATGTGGAACATCCGGAATTCATGGGCGTGCACCACATTTCGGCGGACCAGGTGGAGGAGTGCTGGCAGCTGCTGCGGCAGTCGGCGATGTCGGTCTCCTACGAGTGCCTCGGCTATCTGCCCGGGTACTCCGAGTGGCTGCGCGAACAGGATTGGACCGATGCCTATCGCAGGCATCGGCGGAATCTGCAATTGATCGGGCTGCCGGATGCCGGACGGCGGTGGGTGTTGAAGAACCCGAGCCATCTGTTCGCGCTGGACGCGATCTTCGAGGTGTACCCGGATGCACTGGTGATCCAGATGCACCGGGATCCGCGCACGATCATCGCCTCGGTCTGCAGTCTCAATGAGCAGGCCTCGGCGGGGTGGTCGGAGAAGTTCCGCGGTCCGGTCGTCGGCGCGGCCCAGTTGGATCTGTGGGCCAGGGGAGCGGATAAGTTCCTCGCGGATCGCAAGCGGCACAACGTCGCCCAGTTCTGCGATGTGTACTACGACGACTTCGTCGCGGACCCGATCGGTACCGTGGCGTCGATCTACCGCCACTTCGATCTGTCATTGAGCTCGGAGGCCGAAGCCGCGATGACACAGTTGCATTCGGAAAGCACCTCCGGCGCGGCCCGTCCCGTGCACCGCTACACCCTGGAGGACTTCGGCCTCACCGCGGCCCAGGTCGACACCCGCTTCGCCGAGTACCGCAACAAGCACTTCCCGGCCAGCTAGGGCCCGAACTGGGCCTCGATCGGATCCGCCCAGAACGCGGTGGTCGGCGTGGAACCCGCCGGGCACATGCGGTGGATAGGCCGGTAGCCGGGGTCGACCCGGCTACCGGCACGCCGCCGACACCGAATCGGGTAAATGAGCCCTGTGAAGGGCCGTGATCGCGGCCGGTTGCCAGCATGATGCGCACACCGTGCGGCGTTCGATCGAAGGCCCACGCGGGCTGCGCCACCGGAGATACGGCTGGAACCGCAGCAAACTGCCGAATGTCGGAAAAGATCATAAGAATGTCGGGCTGACGCATTCTGTCGGCGGCGTTCGAGTCATAGCCTCGAAGTATGGTCGGAATGCGACGGCGCAACCCACGGATCGCCATTATCGGGGCCGGGATGTCGGGCATCTGCATGGCCGTGACGCTGCAGCGCGCCGGCATCGACGATTTCACGCTCTTCGAGAAGGCCGATCGGTTCGGCGGCACCTGGCGCGACAACACCTATCCGGGGTTGAGCTGCGATGTGCCCTCGCGCTTCTATCAGTTCACCTTCGCCAAGAACCCGCGGTGGTCGCATTTCTTCTCCCCGGGCGCGGAGATCCTCGATTACTTCGCGAAGGTCGCGCACGATCGCGGGCTCGCGAGCCGCACGCGGTTCGGTACCGAAGTGGTCGGGGCCGAATTCGACGGTGCGCGGTGGGAAGTGACGACCACGGACGGCGCATCGGAGCGGTTCGATTTCGTGCTCTGTGCGACCGGCATCCTGCACCACCCGCGCCTGCCGGATATCAGCGGTCTCGGCGATTTCACGGGGGCGATGTTCCATTCGGCGCGGTGGGATCACGATGTCGACTTGGCGGGCAAGCGGGTCGGCGTCCTCGGCACCGGGTCCACCGGTGTGCAGATCGTGACGGCGCTCGCCGGAAATGTCGGGCACCTGAGCATGTTCCAGCGCACAGCGCAGTGGATCCTGCCGCTGCGCAATCGCCGATACTCGCGGCTCACCATAGCCGCGCACCGCAGATTCCCGGGGCTCGACGAGTTGAGCTACGCGGTAACGCGGCACATTTTCGAATTCTTCCTCGACGCCGTCACCAAGCCCGGACGCAAGCGTGACCTGGTCGGCCGGATGTGCCGGGCGAATCTGCGCACGGTGCGCGATCCGGCGCTGCGTGCCGCACTGACGCCGGACTACCAGCCGATGTGCAAGCGACTTGTGGTGTCGGGCGACTTCTATCGCGCCGTGCAGCGCGACGGTGTCGAGATCGTCACCGACGCGATCGACCATATCGAGCCACGCGGCATCGTCACCGCGGACGGGCGGCTGCACGAACTCGATGTGCTGGTGCTGGCGACGGGATTCGATGCGCACGCGTTCATGCGGCCCATGGGGATCACCGGAACCGACGGCCGCACACTGGATCAGGTATGGGCGGACGGGCCGCGGGCCTTCGAAACCGTTGCGATGCCGGGCTTTCCGAATATGTTCCTGTTGATCGGCCCGCACAGTCCGGTCGGCAACTATCCGCTGACGCTGATCGCGGAGACCCAGGCCGAGCACATCCTGGGCTGGATCCGGCGTTGGCGCGACGGTGAATTCGATACGGTTGCGCCGACCGCCGAGGCCACCAGCAGCTACTACGCGGAACTGCGCGCGGCGATGCCGAATACGGTGTGGGCGACCGGCTGTCAGAGCTGGTATCTCGGCAAGGACGGCGTTCCGGAACTGTGGCCGTGGACTCCGGCTCGGCATCGCGCACTGATGGCGCGCCGACCGGACCCGGCGAACTACCGGATCACTGCTGCCCGGGTTTGAGCACGATGAACAGGCCGCTCGCTTCGGCGCAGAGCCGATCGCCGTCGTGCAGGGTGGCCCGCACGTAGACCTTGCGGCCCTCCTGCCGCTCGGCCCAGGCGTGCACCCGCAGTTCGGTGTTCAGCGGGGTGATGGACCGGTAGTCGACGGTGAGCGATGCGGTGCGGGTGACCGCACCCGCGTGCACCGCCGCGGCCATGCCGAGCAGATCATCGAAGCCGACCGCCACCTGTCCGCCGTGGGCGGCGTTATTGCCGCCCAGGTGGAAGGTGCGGAAGGTGATGCGGGCCTCGACGCCGTCCTTGGCCGCCTTGTCGACGACGAACGGCGGCAGTGTGATGTTGCCGCGGGACGGCAGGTCGACCCTGGTCCAGGTCGGCGCGGACCATTCGTCGACGACCGCCGCGTCCAGCTTGTCGTTGAGCTGTTTGAGGACGGCGATCGTTTCCAGCGCCAGCTCATCGGACGGGCAGGCCAGCCGGGCCCGATCCATCAGGCCGCGCACCTGCTCGACGAATGCGCCATAGTGCGGTCCGCCGCGGGAAATATCGAGCTCGTCCAGCTGCGCGTTGATCAGCTCCGACATCGGCCGGAACCCGCCCTCATGGTGCTCCTCGCTCGGCAGCGAGTTGCCGACCTGCTGTTCGCTCATATGGAACACGTTATCGGTTGCCCGCCGAATGCTCGCGGCGGGCTCAGGTGCAGCGCCCGTCGAGCGGGTCGTCATGCCTGTTGATCGCGTTGGCCGGGGCGGTAGGCGATGCCAGCGGCGGTGGCCAACGCACCGACCGCCACCATGTACAGCCACCCGGCGCGGAACTCGGAGAGGTCCGGATGGACGGTGCGGCCGATGATCGCGGTGAGGATGGCGATGCCGAGGGCGGAACTGGTCTGGCGGGCCATCATGAGAGTGCCCGAGGCCAGGGAGATCTGATCGGCGGGCAGCAGGGCCGAGGCGCCGAACAGCGGCGGCTGCAGTAGGGCGGTGCTCGCGCCCGCGAGGATGGCGCCGGGCAGGAACATCACGAAGTAGTCGGTTGTCGCGCCCGCGGTCAGCGCCCACCATCCCGAACCGGCCGCAATGGTGGCGCCGCCGAGTGCGGCCGAGACGCGCGCGCCGAAGCGGTTGACGAAACGGCCCGAATAAGGCGACAGCACAAGGCAACTGAGCGGAACGGGCGCGACCGCCAGGCTGGCCCGCAGGACCGAGTAGTGCCAGTATTCGGTGAGGAACATGGTGGCTTCGAGGATCATGGCCGCAAACGCCAGGTAGTAGCAGAAGACGCCGAGGGTGGCGATGCGGAATATCCGGTGCCGCAAAATGGCCGGGCTGACCACCGGATCCGGATGGCGGCGCACGTGCGCGGCGAACAGTGCGGTCAGCAGTAGTGCGGCGGCTACACAGGCCAGGGTGGCGGCGCCGGTGTATCCCCAGTCCGATGCCTGTACGAACGCCGTGGTGAAAGCCGCGGTGGCGCCGAGAATCAGTGCGGCACCGAGCATATCGAGTCGGCGGCTGGCGTGCTGGCGGATATCGGGGAGCACGCGCAGTCCGAACAGGAAGGCCGCCACGGTGAACGGCACATTCAGGAAGAAGATCCAGCGCCACCCGGCCTGTAGCAGCAGGCCGCCGAGCACCGGGCCGCTGCCCGCGCCCGCCGAAGCGATGGCGGTCCAGATGCCCATGACCGTCGGATGTTCGCGTTTGGCGAAGGACGGCAACACCAGTCCGAGTCCGGTCGGGATCAGCAGCGCCGCGGCAATGGCCTGGACCACCCTGGCGCCGATGAGCGCGGCCAGATTCGGCGCCAGACCGCAGGCGATGGAGGCACCTCCGAATAGGGCTATGCCCATGAGGAAGCCGCGCTTGCGGCCGGTGTCGTCGGCGAGGCGTCCGGCCGGGACGAGCAGTGCAGCCATGACGATCGTGTAGGCGTTGAGCACCCAGGACACCGCGCTCACCGAGGCGTGGCCGAAGGCGGATTGCAGGGTCGGAAAGGCGACGGTGACAGCGAAGAGATCGAGGATGGCCAGATATTGGGCGATGGCCGCGACGGCGAGCACGCGCCAGCGGCGGGGGTTCGGCGGGGCTGCGACCGGAGTATTCGCGGTGATCGTCTGCATGAAATCGACTATGTGCGGCGGTGATTCATCGGACGAGTGTCAGGAATGCCATCATGCGCTAGATTACTGCCATGGAGTCGAATGCGTCCGGTCCGGGAACCTTGGCCGTTGCCGTCGCGCCCGGTCAGCCACTGTTGGAGGTGGCGATCCCGTATCAGGTGTTCTTCGAGGCGCCGCCGGGCGTCGATCGGGCGCGGTGGTACGAGTTCAAACTGTGCGGTCCGCGTGGTACGGGACACGCCACACTGCGGGACCCATTCGTGGCGCTGACCGACTACGACTACGACGATCTGATCGCCGCCGATACCGTGATCGTGCCCGCCACCCCCGATGTCCGTGCCGACCCGCCCGCCGATCTGGTCGAGGCCGTGCGCGCCGCCTACGACCGGGGCGCGCGGATCGCATCGCTGTGTTCGGGCGCGTTCGTCCTCGCCGCCGCTGGTCTACTCGACGGCCGTCGCACCGCCACCCACTGGAAGCACGTGGCCGCATTCAACGAGCGATATCCGCAGGTCGATGTCGACCCCACGGTTCTCTACATCGACGGCGGCCAGATCTGCACCAGCGCGGGCAACATGGCGGGCATGGATCTGTGCATCCACCTCATCCGCAAGGATCTCGGCTCGCAGGCCGCCAATGCGGCGGCGCGAAATATGGTGGTGCCGCCACACCGCGCGGGCGGCCAAGCGCAGTATCTCGAATCCCCGGTACCCGCCTACACGAGCGATTCCGGGCTCGCCGTGACACTTCAGTGGGCACTGCAACGACTCGACGAACCGCTGACGGTCGCCGACCTCGCCGAACACGCCAGCATGAGCGAACGCACCCTGGCCCGCCGCTTCCACGCCGAACTCGGTGGCACACCCCTGCAGTGGCTACTGACCCAAAGGCTCATCCGCGCGAGGGAATTCCTCGAGGGCACCGATCTGCCGGTCGATGTGGTCGCGGCGCGCTGCGGGTTGGGGAGTGCGGCCAATTTGCGTGCGCATTTCGGTCGGGAGGTGGGCATATCGCCCAGCGAGTACCGGCGATCGCATCGGGCCGACCGGCATGAGGTGGTGATCGGGACGGTCGAGGGTGCGTGACGCGCACCCGGCGTGGATGGGGTAAGCGGGTGCGCGGGCGGGGTGGGCTGGCCTAAGGTGGGTACTCGTTGCTCATCAGGTCTAGGCGAAAACCCCACCGCGGGGCGGGTCGATGGGTTGGCCATCGGGTCGCCACCTGTTCGGTGTTGCAGGCGAAAGGCTATGTCCCGGATGCACATTGCGGCAGTTGTCTTCGATATGGACGGTGTTCTGATCGATTCGGAGCCGGTATGGGAGCAGGTGCGCCGCGGCTATGTCGCGGAGATGGGCGGGCGGTGGCTACCGGATACCCAGCAGCGGTTGATGGGGATGAGTACGGGGGAGTGGTCGGAATATCTCAGTACCGAGCTCGGGGTCGGTGTGCCACCGGACACCGTGGCCAATGACGTGATCGAGCGGATGGCCGAACAGTACGAGCAGGTCGTACCGCTGCTGCCGGGTGCGGTCGAGGCGGTGCAGCGGCTCAGCGAGCATTGGCCGCTGGCCGTCGCGAGTTCGTCACCGCGAACCTTGATCAATACCGTGCTCGGCCGCACCGGGCTGATCGAATTCTTCGGCGTCACCTTCTCGACCGAGGAGGTGGATCGAGGGAAACCCGCACCCGACGTCTATGTGGCGGCGGCCGCATTCCTTCGACACAAGTCCACCGAGTGCGCGGCGGTGGAGGATTCCAGCAACGGGCTGCGCGCGGCACATGCCGCCGGCATGCGCGTCATCGCCGCCCCGCGCCCGGAATACCCGCCCGCCCCCGACGCCCTCGCCTTGGCCGCCGAGGTCATCGACACCCTCGACAAACTCACCCCCGAACTCGTTGCCGGGACCTAACGCCCAGCCAGTTCGGCCACCGCCTGCTTCGCGGGGACGATGTCGTGATCCGCGGGTGCGTATCCACCCGCATACCGCGCTGTCCGATCCACCCACCATCCCGGCAGGCCCGCCAGTGGCGCCACCGGGCTGAACAGCGGAAGCGGAGGCCGCTGCATTCGCGCCACCGACCCCGCACTGCTTTCCGGCACCAGATGTCCGAGCGGGGTACGCCCCGCGTTGGTCAGCGCGGGCAACCGTCGAGCCGTGTCGTCCGGGTGGCACCGAGACGTCCGATCCGGGGGCCTGCGGGCGAGGGTCAGGGGCGGTACGACTCGAGGAGGGCGCGGGCGGCGGCGGTTAGGTCGGTTTCGAGCCAGTCGGGGAGGGTGGGGGCGTGGGCGTGGCGGCGTAGTGCGGCGTAGGGGAGGTCGACGACGGCGCGGCTGATGGCGTCGATTTCGCGGTCGCCGTCGCGGCCGAAGACGTCGGCGGCGATGCGGCGCAGATGTTCGATGAGCGGTGCGTTCATGCGGTCGAGGTGGGCGCGGAATTCCGCGTCCGGTCCGCCGTCCAGTAGGTCGCTGGGGCGCAGGTTCAGCAATAGCTTTGCGTCGTCCGGCAATTCGCGTCCGAACTGGACGCTCGCCACGGCCATCGCGACTCCGGCCCCGACCGGGTCGGGATCGGCGGCGGCGGCTTTGATCCGATCCTGGAAGCGTTCGAGTGCGCGCAGCCAGGCCGCGGTCAGCACGCCGTTGCGATTGCCGAAGCGGTGGTAGAGCGTGCCGACCGGGGCACCGCTTGCCGCCGCGATCGCCGCAACGCTGGCGGCGCGAGGACCGTCGGTGAGCACCAGGGTGCGCGCTGCGTCGAGGATCACGTCGGTGTCGTGCTTGCGGGGTGGCGCCATGTACTAGTACGTTCCTTCTATATGGAGCGATTGCCCTACATAGATGAGCATGCCAGATCGGTTGACGCGAATCGCGATCGGGCGTGGAAAGCCTTGCTGAAAGTTGTCTGCAAGGATCCACACGATCCATCGAAGGCCCCGACCGGTTTCGTACTCGATGTGGCCGAGGAGCCGAGTCGGCTGGCGCTGCGGGGGCGGCACTGGTTCTCGCGCTATGCGCTGGTCTTCGAACTCGACGAGCGGGGGCCGAGTCGGACGCTGATACGGGCGCGCAGCTGGGCCGAATTTCCGGGCCTGCACGGCAAGATCTACCGAGCATTGGTGATCGGCAGCGGCGGTCACAAAATCGTGGTGCGCGATATGCTCCGGCGAATCGCGGCCGCGGCATGATTTCGGGATTGGTCTGGGGTGCGACCGAGGCCGAACGCGAGCTTCCACTGCCCTGTGACGACGTGCGACCCGGTGGGGTGCAGGCGGACCGGGCCATCAGTATCGATGCGCCGCCGAGTGTGGTCTATTCCTGGCTGTGTCAGTTGCGGGTCGCACCGTACAGTTACGACCTGCTCGATCATTTCGGCAGGCGCAGCCCGCGGCAGCGCGATCCGGCGCTGACCGAACTCGAAGTGGGACAGCGGTTCATGTCCGCGTTCACGCTCGTCTCGTTCGTATTGTGCCGCCATATCACCCTGGTGTCCGGCAAGATTTGCGTCACCTATGCCGTGCGGCCGGAGGCGGCCGGCACCCGCTTGACGGTCCGAATGCATTGCGGCGCACCGTGGATCATCGCCCACGCCTTGGCGCTCGGCGATGTGGTGATGATGCGCAAGCAACTGCTGACGCTGAAGGAGCTGGCGGAGGCCGAGGCACGCGCTTAGGGCCGACCTGCCATCTGAGTGTGCGCCCCTATTCACATTCGGCCATGCGGTCGAGTAGCAGTGCCTGTTCGGCGTTATTGCAGGTCAGCTCCGCCGCGCGGGCGAATTCGGCGCGTGCCTCGTCCCGGCGGCCGAGCCGTTCGAGCAGGTCGCCACGAACGGCGGGCAGCAGGTGATAGCTGTCCAATGCGCCGGTGGCGGCCAGTGCGTCGACCAGTTCGAGTCCGGCGGCCGGGCCGTGCACCCTGCTGACCGCGACGGCTCGGTTCAAGTCCACGATCGGCGACGGAAAGCGTTCGGCGAGAACGGCATACAGTCCGGCGATGCGCCGCCAATCGGTCTCCTCGGTGCTGGGCGCCATGGCGTGCACTGCGGCGATCGCGGCCTGCAGCGCATAGCGGCCCGGCGGCAGCCCATAATTGCGGCCGATCGCATGCGCGCGCCCGAGTGCCGCGAAACCGCGGCGGATCAATAGCTGATCCCACTGTGAACGCTCCTGATCCGCCAGCAGCACAACGGTTTTCGCGGGTCCGATGCGCGCCGCGGAGCGCGAGGCCTGC
This sequence comes from Nocardia sp. CA-119907, assembly GCF_050955995.1. NCBI lineage: Bacteria > Bacillati > Actinomycetota > Actinomycetes > Mycobacteriales > Nocardiaceae > Nocardia > Nocardia sp. CA-119907. The sequence continues at coordinate 6,265,046 of NZ_CP192091.1, read as the reverse complement.
AACTCCAGCAGCGCGGCGAGGCCGTGCGTCTCGGCTTCATCGGGCATCAGTTGCGCCAGCATCCGCGCCAATCGCAGTGCGTCCTGGCACAGTTCGACGCGAACCCACTCATCACCGACGGTCGCCGAATAGCCTTCATTGAAGATCAGGTAGACGACCTCCAGCACGGAGTCCAGTCGCTCGGCCAGCTCATCCCCGTGCGGCACCGCATAGGGCACCCGCCGAGCGGCGATGGTGCGCTTGGCCCGCACAATGCGCTGGGCGACAGTCGATTCCGGTACGACGAAGGCGCGTGCGATCTCCTCGGTCGTCAACCCGCCGAGCAACCGCAGCGTCAATGCCACCCTGGCGGGTGCGGACAGCACCGGATGACATGCCGTGAAGATCATCCGCAGCAGATCGTCCTCGATGTCCTCATCCGCCGACTCTGGCTCGTGACCTTGGTCGGTCCGAAGTTCATGACCGACCAAGGTCAGCTTCCGCGTCAAGTTCTGGTTGCGCCGGACCAGATCGATCGCCCGGTGCTTCGCGGTGAGCATGAGCCAGCCGCCCGGATTCGGCGGGACACCGTCGCGGGGCCATTGCTCCAAGGCCGCGACCAACGCGTCCTGCGCGAGTTCCTCGGCGGCGTCGATATCGCCGACGATCCGGATGAGCCCCGCGACCAGGCGCGGCCATTCCATCCGCCAGACCGTTGCGACGGATTCTCGGATCTGTTCGGGCGACCGGCTCATCCGCGCATCAGCCCTCGTGCAGCCGGCGAATTTCCACCTCGATATCCCATTCCGGCCCGTGCACGGCGAGGAAGCGCGAGGTCCATTCCACTGCCTCCTCCTTCGACTTCGTCTGCAGGATGCAGTACCCGCCGACGACCTCCTTGGATTCGGTGAAATAACACTCGAATGGGGGCGAACTCGCATCATCTGCGTGCTCATAGCATCAGAGGTTACATTCACGTCAGGTCCTGGGGGCAAGCGGATGGCGAACCTCCCGCGCGAGAGGATGTGGTTGCCCGGTCACCGCTACCAGAGCTTCGGCGACCTCCACAATGGTGGCGCGGGTATAGATCGGGATGGCTCCTGTGTTCCAGGGCTGTGCTTGGCCGCTGTAGGCGCGTGCGACAGCCTCGCCGAACTCTCGCTCCACGTAGGTCAGTGTCGTATGCCGAATCCAATGAGATGACACCTGAAGCCGTTCTGCCCACGGCAGGTGCGCCCGGACTCTCTCGGTCAGATAATCGAATCGGCGTGCGGTGATGGGGCGTCCGTCGCGATACCTCATGATCTGAGAGGTTGCCGTCGCGCCGCCGCGGTTGTCCACGTGTTCGACGAGCTTGCCCATTAGCAGCGGCGAGATGGGCTGCCACCGAACGGTTCCCCCTTTCTCGTGCAGCTGTATTAGGGAGTCGTCCGGATTCAGGTCGGGAATCTCCAATGCAAGGATCCCAGCTCGCCTACAGGCTGCTTCGATATGGAGGCGAACGATCAACGCGTCGAGTTCGGTGTCATTTCCGGTCGTGGAAGCCACTCCACCGATTTCGATTACTTGTTGCCGGGTAAGCGCATGCCGCGGACTGTCCAATCGCCGAGGCTTCGCTACCTTCTGTGCCGGGTTGTCCCGAGGCTTGATCAGGCCATCACTTTCGGCGTGGCTGTAGATGCATCGAAAGGCAGACACCATATGGATAGCGGCGCCATGACCATCGCGTGAGTTACGCCGAACGGCCGCGTTGGCTCGCTTGTGCTCGACCAGGCCGGCGATCTCGGTCGCGGTCGGCTCATCGAGCTTTCGGTCGCTCCAAGCATTCTCGATGACCTGCCAGTACGTTGAGTAGTTCTTGACTGTCGTTTTCGGCAACGATGTACGGAGCTTGGCGATGTACTCACCGAATGTCGGCATTGGCTTTGCGGTGCCGGTGCCGCCGGCGAGGGATGCGAGGTCCTCGATACTCACGCCCAGTCGCGTAGCAATTAGTTGGAGGGCATTGCTGAGGTCCTCACTCATGACGCACGCTGCCACGGCTCGGGTAAGTAGTTCCACAGTGCCGCCGCTACGACTGGAATTGGCAGGATCACCGCGATGTCCCGCGTAAGGTCAGCCGCGATCAACGCGCGGTCACCCGGATTCAAATTGCAACGGTGACGGCTCGCCGCCGGGAGGCGCAGATACCCGTTCCGGCCGACGGTCCAACGGCTTTGCCGCACGCATCGGGCAATAACCATTCGGTGATCCCCGTCGAATGAAACGTTCTGCCCTGCCGTCCATTTGAGAGCCTTGAGGGTAGACCGATCCGACAGGCGACCATGATCGTCGATCGTTGTTGTCGCACAGTGCAATGCACCGATCGGGTTGTCTGCTATGCCAGGAAACGCGAACGGAATCTCAAGCGGCTCGGCGACTCGATTCGATGACCCGTACAGTTGATCAAACCCAAAGCCGATTGAATCGCTTCCGGAAGCCGATGACGGCGCTGGGAGCGAGTAGTCAGTCTGTGCGGTGGGGTCCAGCATGGTATCTCCCCTCATACCCTTCTGAGCTTGTTGACACTCCAGCACGGCGTGTTGATTGGCGTGGCGGACTCGTGAGCAGCGTTCACTGTCGCGATCAACCGACTCTTGCGATTGTCTCTCGTCATGAACGGATCCCTAATGCTGCTATTGGGACAATCGTCGGCTTCATTGGTTGAGTTGAATTGTGCGGCAGTGGAGTTGATGCCGATTTTGCCTCCAGGAGAGGCCCATGGCCTGGGATGGGTTGGTGGGCAACGAAGATGGGCGCGGTAGGCTGCTTGCGGCGAAGCTGGATTCGCGGGCCGTTTGGGCCTTACCTCTACCGGCTAGTGCGATGCCGCCCCGGTGGATCGTGGCTAGAGGCGGCGCGAATGCAGGCATTCCTGAGCGCAGGAGCTGACCTGGCAACCGAGTCGGTCGCGATCGCAACGATATGCCGAGCTGCCTTGATTGCTGGCGTGCGACTGTGGCCTTGTTTCGAATGTGCGACGTTGGTCCGAATCGTGTTGGCGACTGGTCGGCATCGCATGGATGATGCTGAGCATGAACATGTTTGAGGCAGAGGTGTTGAATTGATCTTGCGGTCGAAGTGCCTGTAGTTCGTGCCTCAGCCTGCAGCAGGCAGTGGGTATCGGTGACGATTGGGAGCGGCTGCATCACATGGACCCTCCCGCGCACGTCATCGACGACCACACGTTGGCCATTCTCGAGGCGCCGGATAGCGTGCCGACCCAGCCGTTGACAGCTTGTTGCGCAACGGCATTCGGCGCAGAAGCCGGAGGCGGCTGGTCTTTGCTGGGTGCTGGTGGACGGTTCACGGTGTCTCCCTGTTTGCCCTTGCAGACTGCCGCCGAGGTGGTCGGGCTGCGCAACCTGTGCGTCTTTCCACCCCGGGAATGTGCCAGTAGCGTGCACAAAAGGAGAGTAACTTGTGCCGACTGGTGTGTCCATACAACAAATACACCAACCCTGGTGTCTGTGCTGCCCGGGTTGCGTGAGTAAGGATTTCCAGCACCGCCGGATGGGCGATGCGGGGGCCGAGGAGGCGTTCGGGCGCGGGATGGATGCTGGTGAGTAGGCCGCGGATGCGGTTGCTGGTGCGGGTGGCTTCCCCGGCGAGGTCGTTGTCGTAGCCGAGAACACCGAGTTCGGTCAACGGTTCGTCGCCGACGTCGACCCGGGCGCAGGTGTGCGGCATGGTGCGCGCGGTGTCGGCGATGATGAGCGCATCGCGCGCATCGGTTTTGGCCTGTCCCGGGTGGAGGTCGGCGATGCGACGCATCGACGGGCCGGGCAGATAGGCCACGTCGTGGCCGCAGGCACGTGCCACCGTGACTGGCAGCGCCCCGATCGTGTTCGGCTGATCGACCACGATCACCAGCAGCCCGCGCGCAGCCAACTGTTCGAACACCGCCCGCAGGCGGGGCTCGTCGTTGGGCAATGCCTTGTCGTACAACCGTTTTCCGGTCGGGTCCAACCCGACCGCGTGATGCTCGCCCTTACCCACGTCAACGCCGCAGAACACGGCATGCATACGCCTGTGCCACCTCGGGAATGTCCCTTCATCGCGTCGAACCCTGACGGCCGCCGATCCGGCGTCGACGCCCCGGCGCCCACGTGACGAAGAGACCTACCCTCGGCCCTGTCCCCATCAGCGGTCCATCGACGCCGCCAGCGCCCGGCGACACCACCCGGATCATGCATACGGCCGGGGCAAGAAGTCATACCGGGTCTGGCGACCGTGGCCCCGTATCAGGACCACGAAGAAGGTAACGGGCGTCGCGGACCTCGTTCGGAGTTCTTTGCGGCCGAGAGAAGTGAACAGCCTCGAGGATTCGGTGGTCGCGCTGACGGGCGCGGGGTCGCGCATAGGCCGCGAGATGCGCTCGAGTTGAGTCGCCGTGGCGCCCATCTGGCGTTGGCGGACATCGACTTCGACGCAGTGAGCGCGACTCGGGATCAGTGCCCTGGCATCGGGCGTGTGGAGGTGACCCAGGTCAACGTGGGTGATCGCTCGGCGATTTCCGTGTCGCACAACTACTGCGTCGAGCGGCGTGATCGGGATGGATTGCCTCAGAACAAACAACGACAACACGTGACGCGTGTCGGGTGGCGGCGGCGCAGCGAGCGGTGTTGGAGGTGCTCAGACGAAAGCGGCCGGGAGAGCGGTGCGTCGTCGGAGTCGATTTCAGATGATGGTCAATCGTTGTAGGGCGCTTTGAGCACCCAGTGGATCACGTGACCGTGATTGACGAGCCAGTGGGTGCGGCTGTTTTCGACGGCGGCTTGCGCTTCCATCGAGGCGGCCGCGATCTGGGTGAACCCGAGTCTGGGATAGCGTCGCCACAGCTCCTGCAGCCAGCCGTCTTCGAAGGAGTTTTTGGGGACTCCGTAGACATCGACGAAGGCACCCGCTGCGACGAACCCGGCGGGGTCGCTGTGAAGGTGGGCGATGTCTAGATTCATGTGAAGCGCGATCGCCCTGCCGAGGGCATCGGCGCGGTCAGAAGGTACCCCGGCCTCCAGTGCGATGTCCATTGCGTGCAGTGCACCCACCACGGCGAAGCAACGGCCGGGCGTCGGCGTCTCCAGGTACAGGTCGTGCAGCAGGCATGCCGCATACGAAATTTCGTCGTCGAACGGTCTACCCCAGCATTCGGCCATTGCTCGTGCGTAGTAGTAGCCGCGGAGGCAGTGGTTCAAAACGGGCTCCGTTAGTGACCTGGCGGCGACTTCCGCCGCGGCCGTCAGTGCGGTGCGCGGGATTTCGGCACTACCGAAATCCAGATTCACATTTCCACGAACACCGATCCTATTCAAATCTTGCTCAATGATAAGACGTTGCTGAAGTCGCCAGTAGAGGCGGGCGAACCGTTCTTGCTGGGCCGAAGATAATATTCCGCCTGTTCGTTTTGCCCAATCCCAATCGCATCCGGCCGTCGCTGCCAAAGCCGATAACGCTGTCGCCGCCATCGTTCCTCCTGTCCGGTCAATAGAGGCCGCAAAGCTTGCCCTGCGTGACGCGGTGTAAGTGCCCCTCGTCGATAGCCGGTGGACGGCACGGTGTCGGCGTTGACACACGAGGTGATGGTGGAGTTGGACCGTCCTGCTCCAGCATCGTGCTTCCGGCGCTATCGCTATCCAGCATTCAAGCCGGGCGCTGCTCACGTCAAGCGATTGAGACCGCACATTTGGTGCGGATATCCAGGCATGCCGGACATGCAGTGCGCTGTGTGGTGAAGTGCCGGACAGAATGTCCGGAGCCGTGTGGTGTGGGTCACGGACCCAGGGCTGCCGGGATTCAGTCGAATACGAAATCTGGGTCAAGGGTTAGGGAGTATCCGCTGTACAAAACCGGCGGGTGATAGCCGTGGGTCGTTCCGCTGATGTATCGCTGAAGTGTTCCATCGGGCAGCCTCAGGATCATGCTGGTATCCATGATCTGGTCCTCGGGGGGGTCAGTCGTCCAGAAGGTGTTGAACTCCGGATATCCGCCGCATCTGTTCTTGAAGTCCTCGATCTCCTCGTCGGGCACGATATCCTGCCCGATATTGGCTATGGCGGAGACTAGGACGTGAGTTCGGAGTCGCCAATTATAAATATTAAGGCGCGCCCAATTGCTACTCAACATCCATTCAGCGACATTCATTCCCACTTCGAGGCCCGGGAACATGTCGAGAAATTGTTTGTTTGCCGCGAGCAGTTTCCACATCGGGTCGCTAAGATATGCCGCGGCGATTCCCATGCTGTGAAGCACCTTGAGGTTATCCTCTGACGGCGTCGCAGGCAGTTCACCCCAGTCGAGTTGCCACAGCTCAGGGTTCATCAGCTTCCGAATTTGATCTCTGTACCAGAAATTTACGCCTACGGCTTCGAACCACAATGCGGACACCTTCGGTGTCGGCCATCGGCTGCCATTCTCATATTTTTCCAGTGTTGATTTAGAAACCGAGACTTCGCTCCAGCCTTTGTCCGGCTGAGACTCGTCCTTCAGCTTGCGAATCCGTTCCATCTCCTCCTTCTGCTTGCGAATCCGTTCCATCTCCTCCGCAAGCTCTTGGAGACTCTCCCACCCTGCCCTCTTGCGACGCTTCCGCATGTAGATCCCGAGCCGCTTCGACACATCAACGGCCATATGTCCCTCCGATCATCGCTTCCCCCCAGCAACGCCTCTTGGATAGGCGGCAGGTAGTAGGCACTGTAGCGACCGATCTTGCTGGCTGGAAACGCAAGTGCCCGGCCAGGACCTCGACAAGGAGGCAGTTGCAGGGCCGATCCTGGTGACTATGGCGTGCTCAGGGGCACTTCGAGGAACGGGGCGTCCAGCGCCAAGCTTGGGAAGTTTGTTGGTCGATCCGTTGGCGTGGCGCTTGGTGGTCGAGGTGGATGTGGGGGTTGGAGGGGCTGCTCTCAGTTGCGCGGCATGCCTGCCGCCAAAGTTATTAGTCGAGTGCTTCCCATCCGCCGCCGCCGACGGCTGATATGCGATTTCTTCCTTCGGTTCCGGTACGGCGCGAAGGTCGGCAGTTCTGTGTGAGCGGCGGCCGGCATCTCCAATGACTGAGTTCATTAAGTTGGGATTATGCCGCTCTTTTCCCGCGGCTGCCGGATACGAGAACGATGCGTTTTAAGGTAATTGATCTGGGTGTCGACCGTAAAATGTGAGTCTCGGCAGTGGGGTGCCGATTAGACGCGAATTTCGCGAACCCGTATGGCTGACCAACGCGACAGGATGCCGGACATCCTGTCCAGAGTGGTCACTTTGACCGTACATCGTGTGCGCTTTGCGTTTGGTAGCTCACCGCCTGTCCGGTCGTACTTCGGCACCGCACTATGTGTCTGCTCAATACTGAATAATGGACTGGATGTGCGCGGAGTTCTAATTGACACCGACCGGTCCGCCGAACGATGCTGTATCTAGTTCCGGCGCCCGGTCGGGGGAGGTGGTTCTGTTCCGTCGTCAGAAGCAGTTGTCGCCATTTCCAAGTTCTCGGTTGGGTCGGAGCAACTCCGTGCCATTGTCGTGATCCGTTGAGCACAAGTGTGGGCTGCGTAATCCGGCTTCGGCTATTCGCGGTCGTTTCAGTTGTGTTCAGTCAGCCTGGTGTCCGGGGAAGGTGTAGATCGCTTTGCCAAACCATGAACGAAGTGCGGCTTCTGGCGAGTCTCTGTGGGTCAGTCAGCGGGAATACTGCCCGGTGCGCCCTTTGCCCTTCGACGACAGAAAAGGCGCACGTGGTCGGCGTGGGATTTGAGCCGTCGGCGGCGGAACGGAACAAAATGGGATTGCCGTTTGGGCCGATGACCGTGCCGTGGACGCTCGGTGAGTTTTGTCACTGGTTCGGCGCAGAGACAGGACTGTGGATCGACGTTGCGCCCTGGCGGGTTGCCGATGCATCGCCGCCGAAGTGTGCAACCCTGCTGATTTTGGACAACCGGGTCATCGTCAGATACGACCCGCGTCGTTCTGTGCGACATAGGGTTCAGCAGATTATGCACGAGTTCGGGCATGTTCTGTGTGATCACGTGGGCGACAACAGGTTCGCTATCGGCCCTGGGCTATTCACGACAGGCCTCGATCCAGAGAAGATCGCAGCAGTGGTGCAGCGCCACGACCTCGATGGCGAGCACGAAATTCAAGCCGAAATCCTCGGGACGCAGCTGGCGCTGATGTGTACGGAGGTCACGCAGTTGGGGATCTCAGAGGGGCGGCTTCTGCCTGCCCGGGTAATGGACGCTGGCAGGATGCGTCGGGTGCGTGCGCTGACGCCTCTCTGGACGGCCTTAACGGACGCCGCACCGGAGGTTCGGTTGTGCGATCTGGAGGCGCTGTCGACACCGGCCTTTGCTGAGCATCGGATGCAAGTCGAGATCGAGGACGCAATTGTCGCGTTGGCGCCGTACCTGCGGCCTCCGGCCGATGGGCGCGCTGAAAGTTGGGTGTGGTCCATCTCCGATGCCACTGCGCGACGGTCGGTGGGCAACGTGATTACCACAGTTGTATCTGCTCCAGCATGGCCGACAGATGAGGGGCGTGTCCTAGCAATCGCCAAGGCATGGACGCAGTTTCAGGGCACGTCCCACAGCTCAATGCTGCGGTAGGCCGGGCCGCTATGCCCCAGCGGCAAGTGTCGATACTTCCGCTGGAGCAGCGTCCGCCGGTGCAGTCTGCTCGAGAAGATGGATGATCTCTTTAACGGTCTCCAAGTCCAGGTTGTTGCCGCGGGCCGCAAGGTGGCGCAGGTCGCGGTCGCGGACAAGGATCCATAGCTGAATGAAGTAGTCGATCCGAGTGACCACCGCGCTGTCGTCCTCGCGCAAATAGAGATGTTCTTCCACGCCGAACTCGTCGCAGATAGCGTCGGCAACCTCGGCGGGGAGCGTGAGCCGTTGCCCCGCACGGGCTTCCACGAGGATTGACGGATCGAGAACCCAGCCCAGACGCACCGATACTGCTCGAGCGACGTCGTCGGTGGTGCGTTCATCCTGACCACGTTCGTGCCCCAGCGCGAACAACCTGTTCAGCTTGATCTCAAGTGTCAGCATCCGTTCTCCCCTGTGTGCGTGTAGCGAATAGTGCGGCATAGCGAGCTTCGTCATCCGGTGGCAATTCCCCTGCGCGTCCGAGTAACCATCGGAGGTAGGTCAGTTCGTCTCTGTCTTGTTCGTCGGGTGCGACGGGCTTCCGTGCGAGCTGGGCAGTGAGCAGCGTTGAGATGAACCTGTCATCTTGATAGCCGGCCGCCCGACGCCCTTCGATCTGGGCGATGGTCCAAGCCCTCATCAGCCGATCGGTGCAGCGGGCATAGGTCTCACGGAGAGCCAAAAGCTCAGGGTCGCCGATGGTTTGCGCCTTATCTTCCAGTAGCTGGTCGGCCTCGATCAGCTCGATAACGCTCATCAAGGGCAACACAACAGGAAAGTCGGTGGTCGGTACGCGGGGTGGCGGCGGAGGTGTGGGAGTTTCAGCCCTCAGTGGCTGTTGGCCTGAGTTGTAGAGGTTGAAGACCGAACCAGGCAGATACTGGTACACCTCGTCGAGCTTCCGATAGGTGAGCGCGCGCGCTGGCGCTCTCGTCCCCAGCTCGAGGTCGCGCAGCGTCGTATGCGCCATCTGGACCAGGTCGGCTGCCGCTCGAAGTGAGAGCTTCAGCTCATCAACACGCCGGTGCTGGAGGATTCCGCCATAGCGCTTGAGCTGTTCCTGGGTGAGTTCTGAGGGGCTCTCGGGAGGGTCGTCAGTTGGTGGCGACGGTGAATGAGTTGCGGGTGGTGTCTTTTCCTTAGTGCTCGGTGTCCCACGCGTCTTCATGGAGACACGATAACACCACTTCGGTGCACAGCGAAGAGGTCAAACACCAACGTAAGTCAATAACACACCAAATAATCCAATCTGCTGTTGTATTTGGATGATTTGGTGGGTAGCGTTCTCCTCGTCAACCGCACAAGGCCGGAGCGATCGTTTGAGATCGCAGTCGACTGCGGCGCAACCCCGCATCCGGCAATGACCTCGGGAAGGGAGGGAACCAATGGACATCTTGAACGGGCTGAGTGCTGGGTCGGGGATTCTGGCGAACGGCGCCTACGTGCTCAACACCTTGGCCAATTTGGCTGGATTCGTCCTGTCGCTGATTCCGTAGCACGGGCAGCGGCAGGCTCGGTGACCGGCCCTCGTGGTGCTTTCACCCCCCCCACGCACAGGCACCGCGAGGGCCGTGTCCCAACTCAATCTGCACAGGACGTGCCCTCTGCGAGCACGGAATTCGCTGTATGCGGGCTGTCGGCCATCTGGTTGCGGGCGCGTTGATCTGCTATTGCCGCGCTGACTTGTGAACTGGTGACGCATCCGATGGTCTGCGCTCGATCATCTCCCGGGGGCTGCCCGCGAGAAATGTCCTGAAACCACTTAGTTCCCAATGCGTTTCGCGGAGACGGTCGTTGCCGTCGCTAGCCGCAACGATGCGGCAGTCACGGCAGATGCCGTCCATGTGCGCCTATCCAGGGAGGACCTTCGTTGCGCCACATCAATTCCCAAGCTCCGGCCCGGTTGTCGGCCGGAGCTGTCGCGATGCCCAGAGCAGCCGGCCGATCAACATCCAGAATCCGAGCTGCTCGGGTCACAGTGACAGTTCTGGCACTGACTGCGGTGGCGGCTATGACCACGACGTCCGCCACTGGTAGCGCACATGCGGTCCCGATCGGGCCAGGGTGCCCGGCGCTGTATGTCATCGGCATCCAGGGCACAGGGCAATCCTCACCCACTGCGGATCCCTTGGCCGACTCCGGCGTGCTCGGCACGCTGCTAGCTCCCGTCCTGGCGGCCGTGCCTGGACTTGTGCAGCGCAGTTACATCAGCTACGGAGCAGGTTTCGGTGGAATCGTGCCCGGCGGCGGACCGGATCCCTATGCGGCGTCGGTGAGCGATGCGCGTAATCAGCTCGACGTGGCTGCTGCACAAGTGGTGGCGGAGTGTCCCAACACTTTGATCGCCGGTGTTGCCTATTCCCAAGGCGCACAAGCGATGGCGATGTGGGCGCAGGACGTCGGTGCGGGTATGGGGCCGGTGCCGCCGGAGAAGATTGCCGCGATTGCGATGTACTCCAATCCCACTCGGCTCGAAGGGAGCCCGACCTTCCCGGGTCGGCCGGGACAGACCGTGCCTGACCCGGCGCCGGGCACGAACGGCGATGCCGTGGCGCGGATACAGATCAGCAGCGGAGCGGCCAGTGGTAGCGGGATTGCCAGCACCGGCGTCGGGTACGGCATGCTCGCGGGCCGCGTCATCGATATCTGTGTCGACGGTGATCTGGCGTGCTCGGCGCCGGACAATGCCGCGCTGCTGCGGATCGGCGCCGAGATCGCAGCCCAAGCCAACTTGAATGACCCGATCAGCGCAATCGCGTCGATCAGCGGGCTGTTGTCCGATGCTCTGGGCGATGCGTGGACCACCATTGTCCTCAATGACTTCCAAGTCGGCGGCGGCACCGTCGACTACGTGCCGCAGGAATCTCTTTCGGCGCGTTTGATCGATGCGGCCGATCCACGAACAGCGGCACCATCACCACAAGACGCCGACACCGCGGCGGCCCGGTGGAGTGAGGTCACCGCCGCCGTCGCGAGTAACCCACTGATCTTGCTGCCCAAGCTCGTCGGGCAACTTGGGGCCGCGTGGGCACAGTTGCTGGCCGACAATGCCGCCCTGGCGAATCCGCTCGTTTGGCTACATTTCGCGGACACCGTCGCACGCCATAACGGTTACGCCGCGAGGGGGCAACTGGCTTCCGGTGCCGCGTGGCTCACCGCCATCGCCTACGACATCGCGAGCCGATCATGACCGCGGCGTCGGTGTCGGCTAATTCCCATGGCCCGACGGTGGCGGCTGATTCGCTGCGCCGCAGCATCACGGAAGCTGAAGCTTCATGGGAATGACCAACGTCGACCGCGGTCCCACTGGCCTGGTGATAGGCCGGGCGGTGCTGGTACTCGGTTGCGGTGCATCGTTTTTGAGCTTTCTGGATGCCGCCATCGTCAACATGACCTTCGCACCAATAGCTTCGGCGTTTCCCGGCGTCGTTCCCGCGACGCTGACGTGGGTGGTCAGCGGTTATGCGATCACCTTCGCCGGACTGTTGGCCGCTGCCGGTCATCTGGCGGACACGATGGGACATCGGCGAGTGATGTTGGCAGGGCTGGGCGCGTTCACAGCAGCATCGCTGCTGTGCGTGGTTGCGCCGACGGCCGGTTGGCTCATCGCTGCCCGCTTCGCACAAGGCGGGGCGGCTGCGTTGCTGTTGCCGTCAGCGCTCGGTGCGATGCTGACCGCTGCTGGACCGGCGAAGGCAAGCCGAGTGATCGGCGCGTGGTCCGCCTCCGGGGCTTTGGCGGGAACCGCTGGTCCCGCGATCGGGGCGCTGCTCGTCGACGTTTGGGGATGGCGGAGCATATTCGCGCTCAACATTCCATTCGGTGTCGCCCTGTTCGCACTGGGGGCTTATGTCCTGCCTGCCACGACCAGGCGAGACCGAGGTCTGCCCGATGTGACGGGTGCGGTCATTCTGTCGGCTGGAATTGCCGCCCTCGTCGCAGCCATTACTGAAGGCCACCGTTGGGGCTACACCAGCCCGCTTACCGTCGCGGTGGGCGCCACAGGAATCGTGACCTCGCTCTGGGTGGCGCGACGCAGCCACCACCATCGGAGGCCTGCCCTCGAGGTGAGCTTGTGGCGCTCACGGTGTTTCGCGCTGAACACCGTGGCCTCCGTTGCGCTCGGGTTCGCGTTGTTCGCCTACCTGCTGGCGATCCCGATGTTCTTCGTCACCGTATGGCACCTGAGTTTGCTGCAGGGCGCGGCCTGCGTCGGTGTCGGTGGAGCGGCCGCCATGGCGGCGGCCGTGGTGGGCCGTGCCGCGACTGCGGTAACGGCTCGATGGTACTGCGCCGGCGGGTTCGCGGTGGTAGCTGCCGCGTTCGTGGTGATAGCCAGCGCCCTTGGCCCGCACCGTAGTTGGGGGCTGTGGGTCGTTGTGGCGATCGCACAAGGTGGCGGAGCCAGTGTGGTGATCATCGGGCTGTCGGTGATCACCGCGGCCACGGTGCCCGCGAGTCACTCGTCGGCGGGGATGGGACTGATGTTGGCTGCGCGCCAGAGCGGCGGTGCCCTGGGTGTAGCGGTCGTTTCGGCGATCCTCGTGCCAGGGGACGTCCTCAGCTCCGTCCACGAACTTTTCGGGCTGCTCGCCGCCGTGACCGCTGCCGCGGCAATCCTGTCGACAACGCTGATAGTCCGCCGTGGTGGCACCGATGTCGCCGCGCTCGGGCAGTCGACCTCCTCACCGGCAACGCCGAGCTCTGAGAACACCAGCCCAAGGAGGCTCTGATGACCCGGACACCTGTTGCGGCGGCATCGCATGCCACCGATTTTCCCCCTGGCTCTCGATTGCCTGTTGTGATCCAGTCGCTGCTGTATGCGCGGCGGCGGGCGTGGTGGCTGCGACGGCTGATGAACCGGCACGGCGATGTGTTTGCGATCCAGGTACCCCCGTATGCCGACGACCTGGTGGTCGTGTCGAAACCAGACCACGTCCGAAAGATCTTCGCAGCCACCTCGACCGAGGTCCACGGCGGTGAGGGCAATCATCTGATCTCCGGGCTCCTCGGATCCACCAGTGTCATGGTGGCCGACGAGACCGATCATGCGCGATTGCGTCGCCTGCTCATGCCCGCGTTCAACGGCGCGGCCCTTCGCGGCTACCGCGCCGCGATCCAGGAGATCGCCGAATCAGAACTCGACGCGTGGGCCGGACACGAGCGCGGACATGTGGCGGGCCTGGAGCGGATGAACGCATTTGCTCTGGAAACGATCCTGCAGGTCGTGTTCGGGTTGACCGACCCCGTTCGCCGAAGCCAGATCACCCCCCTGATCGAGCGAGTCGTCACGATTCACCCGCTCGTATTGGCAGGGCTGAACTGGCCGCGGCTGCGCCGGTTCGGTCCGTGGGCCAGCTATCAGCGCATCGAAGCCCAGATCAACGTTCTGCTCGATGAGGAGATAGCCGAACGCCGCGCCGATCCAGGGGTGGCAGAGCGCACCGACGTACTGTCGCGGCTCCTGGCTGTCGGCATCGGCGACGCGGCGACCGATGTGCCGTTGACTGACACCGAGATTCGCGATCAGCTCATCACTCTGCTGTTGGCTGGCCACGAGACGACAGCCAGCGCGCTGGCCTGGACTCTGCATGAACTGGCCGCTCACCCGGTCATCCAGGACAAAGCACGTCGCTCTGTCGCCGGGGGCGACGACAAGTACGTGGATGCGGTGTTCAAAGAAGGCCTGCGGCTGCACACCATTATCGGCGGCACCTATCGGCGACTGACGACCGATCTGCAGGTCGGTGACTGGAGACTGCCCGCCGGGATCTATGTGACGACCAGTTCGCTGCTCACCCATCGTGACCCCGAAAACTACGACGACCCAACAGCTTTTCGCCCGGAGCGTTTCCTCACCGGGCAAGTCCCTGTGCACGCCTGGTACGCGTTCGGTGGTGGGGTGCGCCGCTGCCTCGGCGCGCAGTTCGCATTGCTCGAAGCTCACTGCGTGCTGCGCGAGGTGTTGAGCCGCTACACCCTGTCGCTGCCCGCTGGCGCGGCACCTGAACGGCACCACGTCCGCAATATCACCCACGTCCCCGCCCATGGATCACAGCTCGTGGTCACCGCTCGCAGGAGAACGTCTTGACCAACACCAGAATTCACATCCGGCCACTGAGCGTGCACTGCGAGGATGGGCTGCGGCTCGACGGGACCGAAGTGACAAGTCCAGCTCCTGCGGTGACTGTCATCTATATTCACGGTCTTCTCGCGGACAAGACCTTCTGGGAGCCGCTGATCGAGTCCCTGATGCCGTTGACCGGGCAGTGGGCGTCACACATCGCCTTCGACGCACGCGGGCACGGTCGCTCTGAGAGGCCGCATCGACGATCCGATGCCGACTTCGGGCGGCTTGCAGACGATTTGGCCTGCGTGATCGACCACGTCCCCGGCCAGATTGTGCTGGTCGCCCATTCGATCGGATGTTTCACTGTCCTGGAATACGTTGGCCGCCATCGGCGGCAGGCGTCGCGGGTCGTTGACATTGTGCTGTTCGGGGCATCCGGTGAAGAACCATGGTGGCCAGCGTTGCGGACGTTTCGACCCGCCTCCGCCGCGTTGCGGTGGATGCGCCGTCGCGGCCCGCTGGACGCGGTCAACGCGGCCGGACACCGCGTGCTGGCAGCGCGACTGCGTAGCCTCGCCGCACACGCTAAACCTGGTCGTGCCCAACTGATTCCGAGCACTGAGCCGGTCGACCCGCGAGTCACCGCTGACATCTGCACCGCGGTCACGAAATTCCGGTTGGCCACACCGATGGTGGATGGATTGAACGAAATCCGGGTGCAGCTGATAACGGCCGAGTACGACAGGGTGGTCCCTGCGGCACAAACTCAGTATCTGGCCACCCGGATATCTGGCGCGGTCCTGTATCACCTCGAGGACGCGGGTCATTCCATGCCGCTGTCGGATCCTGACCGCGCGGCCGCGGCAATCGTGTCGTCCATCGCTCGGTACAAACCCTTGAACGCACGTTCCCATGCGCTGAGGCCCGCTGTCGAAGTCGCTGCTGACATAGGCAGCGATGCCACGTCAGGGGGCGGACAGCGATGAGCCACAACGCTATTGCAGGCTTTGTGGCGGCCACGTTGGCAGCCGTGGTGGTGGTCATGTCAGTGATTGCGGTGCGTGGCCCGCGCCGCCTGGACGTAGTTGACGATGCACACCCACCGGCGGACCCCGGTCTCGGCGGCTCGAAGGATGCTGTCTGCGCGTTCTCGGCGACGATGATGCAGGGGCGATGAGCATGGCTTCGATCCAGATCGTCATTCCCGCCTCGATTTCCACGCTGGTTGTGATCGCCAACGTCGGCGTAGCAGTACGCGGTCATCGACCCCGCCGACTGGGTGCACCTGTCCGCCGTCGCGGCCGATTCTGCGCGTCGACATCTCACCGCGGTAGGCGCAGATGAATGCCTCGAGACCCCAAGCCCAGCACACCGCAATGTCGGATCGAACTGATCGCGACGAATCCGGCGACGGTCCAGGCACTGCCAATCCGTGGGTATTGGTCGCGACATTGGCGGATCGGACTACCTGGTGGGTCGTCGCCGAGGGCGCGCAGCCCAGACGATGGACACGCCTGAGCAGGACCCGGATTGCCAGCAGCAGCAGTATGAATCAGCATCTTGTGCCGATTATCGGGCAGGCGATCAGTAGCGGCGAACCTCAGATCCGTTCGTGCCACCTGTCATCCGGTGTGCGGATGCGGATCATCGCGGTTCCCGTGGCTGGACCGGATAACAAGGTGTTCGCGGTCCACGTGTGGGGCGGACCCCGGTTCCAGCCTATTCCGGCCCGGCCGAGTGTCGGCGCACTGATGTGCCGGAGCCGGAAAGGCTTCACAACGACGGATTCAACATTCGAGGATCTGATCGACGCCGAGGCCATCAAGACGCCAGCACGGGCATTGCCGGAGCTGATGCGGCACTTCGAAGGTAGCGATGACACAGCCGGCCTGATGAGGCTGTTCGACGAAACACCCGAGGGGCCAACACTGTGGTGCGCAACGGTGGTGACAACCGGCGTCGCAACGAATACGCGCAGAAACCTTTTCATCGCTGCCGCAAGTGTCCCCTACGGGCGTGGACGGACGATCCGCGCCATCGCTTATGACATCAGCAATGAGCACGACGCCCCGTCGCCAACACTGTGCGCGAAATTGGTGAGCACCCTCCCGATCCAATCCCGTCACGCGGTCGGGATCACCGATCTCACAACGGGCTTGGTGCACCAGTGGATCAAAACCGGGCCAGCGCCACTGGACCGCTGGATGTGCGAGATCCCCGAGACACATCCCGATGATGTCGCCGAAGTGGCCCACACCCGCACCCGGCTACTGGCAGGCGTCGAACAGGCCGACATCAGATTTCGCCTCCGCTTCGACACATCGTCCTGGGTGAGCGTTCACGCCCACCTCACCGTGCTCACACGCGGAATCTCGCCCCAAGCCTGCCTCGACGTCCGACTGGCCACCCGACGAGCAAACGGTACTGGTTCCCGACGACCCAGCGACCCCAACCCGCATAGCCGACCGGTATCGGAGGTAGCACCCAGCCCATCGCGTCGCGCGCGATCCCGGTCGCTGCAGACGGGAGGACCCCGCTCGATCGGATGAGCGAGCTATTTCTCCCGCGCGGTCCACCACCGCACGGTTGACGACGTCACCGACCTCCCTCAATTCCCACAGATCAGGCACCACACGACGTTTGGAGACCCATGACCACCCACGCCACCCACAGAGGCAAATCCTATTGGCGCTCAGCACATTCCAGCCCAGCAAAGCGGCCAACGAGTATCGCACTGGGCCAGTGCATCGCTGGCGATGGCCAGAAAATGCGTGCGTGGGTCAGCGCGCTGCTGCAAACCCTGGACGATCGCCCCGTCCCCGGACGAACTCACAGTGACGAAATCCGGCACGGCTACGAGCTGCTCGGTGAGCTTGTCGCCGGGCTCGGTGGGTCCTCACGCGCAATAGCCCAGGATTTCGGGCTGCTGTGCGCGATATATGACGGTGCGGCAGTGTTCGCGCCGCGACTGCTTCCTGTGTTGAGCCACTTCAATCTCGGCATCGAGACCATCGAAACACGTGGCACCGGCGAGCCTTATCAGCTCAGCTGCCTGGAGGAACTGGACGACGTGCGCGCAGTTGGAGGGTTGGCCGCGACCGAACTCGGTTATGGCACGAACCTTCTCGGATTAGGCGTCATCGCAGTTTGGCAACCCGATGTGCGGAAGTTCACCTTACACACCCCCAGCGCTGAGGCAATCAATATGTGGCCGAACGTCGGGTTGGCGGGGGTCGCGAAAACGTTCGTCCTGCTTGCCCGTCTTATCGTCGATGGCCGCGACGAAGGTGTCTGGCCATTTGTGGTGCGCCTGCGGACACGCGACACTGTCAGTGACGGTGTCGATATCGAGCCGTTGCCGCCGACAACTCTGGGCCCACCAATGGACCACGCGGCCTTCTGCTTCGACGGAATGTCCATCCCGGAAGGCGCTCTCCTGAGCGGGCATTCGGCCGGATTCGATGAGAATGGCGAATTCAGTTGCGACCTGAGCCATTACGAGCGGTTTCACCTGAGCTCCGGTGCTCTGGGATCGGGACGGGTGTTGTTCGCAGGCGCCGCCCTGGCGAGCGCGCGCGCCGGATGGGCGATTACATGCCGTTACGCCAACCAGCGGCCGACCTCTGGCGGTGTCCTGTTGGCCGACCGAGACGGTACACAACAATCTCTTGTGTCCTGCGCAGCAAGCCTGTTCGCACTCACCGCGTTGACCAACCTCGCACGTGCACGTCACGATGCTCAGCATCCATGCGCGGCCACGCTGGATATGCTCATCAAGCCAGCGGCGTCCGATACCGCCCGTGCTGTTCTCGAAGCCTGCGTCGAAATATGTGGAGCACAAGGAATTTCAAGCGCGAACCTCATCGGGGACTATTTTCTGCGCGGCAACGGTATCGCCATCGCCGAAGGTGCCAATGGTGCACTCAAGGCCGCCGTCGGCCGCGCGCTATCACGCATGGACACATCAGGGCTGTACCTCCAGCCTCGGAGCGAACAGCTGCCATGGTGGCACGCAATGCTTCACGAACGTGAGCAGACGATCACAGCGGAGGCACGAGCGAGAGCACGGACTGCAGCGACGACTGCGCGCCCCGACACCGCCGCCACCAAAGTCTACGTCGCGACGATGGAGAGAATGGCCGCCGACGCACTCTCCTCACGCGCTACGGCTGTGGAGATCCCCGAAGCGATCGCAACCCTCGACGACCTCGTCGCGGTCTACTGCCTGGAGCGAATCAAAGCTGACGCGAACTGGTTCGCCATGCGCGGCAAGTATTCTCAGGAGCGCGCTGTAGAAGTGGAAGACGCACTGTCGACTCGGTACTCACTTCTTGCTGAGCATCTTTCAGATCTACTCGAGGCCGTCGACATCCCCAGACTGCCGGCCGCTATCGATGCCGATAGCTACGTCATCGGGTGGCTCGACATTCTCAACTGGCGGCACAAATTCCCCGACACCAAATGAGCCCGAAACAGGGGGCTCGGCGATGTGATGCAATGGTTTTCGCCGTTCACAGACGACCATAGTCGTGGATATCTGCGACGAACACTTCCAGCGCGAAGCATTGCGCCGAGACACCAGGACAGCGCGGCAATATCACCATAGTCTGACATAGGGTGCACGCAAAGCATCCACTATGGCCGACATGAGCGCATTCGGGCTGAATCCCCACCCGAGGGTTCATTATCGACTCGAGACTGATGTCGCTGACCGATATCCGAAAGCAAAAGTCGCCCATGGCTGTCGCCCTCACACCAGCGGTCCCGGCTGACACTGAGCCGAAATCGACGCCTGACAATCAGTGATCGCGTCAGGCGCTCCGGGGAAACCAAATACCAGCAAGGACGAAGACCATGGGCTGTGCTGATTGCCATAGATCACGAATCCCCGCGGTGAATGATGACTTCGGGTGTCGGCCGTGGCCCCGCCGGTGTGATGCGTATGGCGGTCAACGACGCCCATAAACGATCCGCTATGCCGGGGGCGGAAACCGTTGCGACAATACGAAACTCGGCATAGGATGGGGACGCGCCCTCATTTCGATGGGTTTCCCGGATCTCGCTGGTGGCGGGTCCGGATGTAGCGCCGACGAAGTCAACCAAATTGCCGGTCCACGTTGTGGCCTAGCCAATTTACGTCTCCCCACAGCGCGGTTTTCGCAGGGAGCGACCCCGGTAGTCCACGACCACCGCATCGGTGATGACTCGCTCGGATAGTGCTGAAACCTGTTGAAGATCAACGCTGTTCATCGAAATGAGGCCATCGGAGATATGAACGAGGTCGGACACAATCCATCAGTGCCGAAAGAAACGGCGCATCACGCGCCGAGCGCATCCGATTCGGCAGCCTGGGCGCGCGTCGAGCGGTATCTGCGGGCCGCGTCGGTCGCGAGCCTGTCGGAGGATGAGTTCGTTCGGCGAGTGCGCCGATCCGGGATCCCTGTGTGGCCCACCGGAATCGGAAGCGACGGAATGCCGAGCACATATGTGGCGCAGGTCGCGGTCGGGCCAGGTCTTCGGCGCTCCGATACCGAATTTCACACCGACCTGTCTTTGACGGCGCTGCGTGGCCAGTGGGAACCCGGACGCCTGTCGCGCCGCCACGCTATCAGCGAATGGCACGGTGTACGCCGTCCATCCGCGTTCGACCGGGACCGAATCCTGCTGTCGCATCCGGCGATGTGGTCACGAATGTTCGCCGATGCCGGGCAATTCAATGACCAGCTTCGCTCACGCCCAGCATGGACGGGCGACGATCTGGCGTGGGCCGCTGCCCGGTTGGCCGGAGTGTTCGCCGTGTGGTCGATCCGCGTCGGAGACCAGTCGGGGGCACCGTTCGCGGCGGCCACCCACGAGTTGGCGCGTTGCGCGCAACACCTCCCACCTGAGGACGACGCTGTGGCCGCACGCCGGCACCGAGCTCGGCCGAACCTCGGTCGAGTGGCATTCGGCCTGGCCCAACTCGACCGCAGCACGAGCGATCCATCAGACAAATCGCTACTGCTGTTGGTGCAGCTGGTCGGCGGGCTGCTGGAGATCGCGAAGGCTCACCGGCCACATGATCTGGCCCGCGCACTATCGCTGGCACGAGTCGGGACGTCGTTGGATGGCGTATGTGAGCAGCTACGGGGCGCAGCTCATCGCCGCGAACACGATCGCCGAACGCGTGGCGATTGATGTCGCCGACATGGCTTGCGATCCGTTCACACCGCTGCGACGACCCTAGCGCGGAGCCGCGTTATCCCCGGCTCGGCCTCGACCGAGCACGAGTAGGGCTCGGTGATCGGGATGTGATCTCGATGGGACCCGCCCTCTCGGTCGCATTGTTGGCCACCGCCAGGTCCCCGCGCCGTCCGAAGACGCGACCGTGCACACGGCAATCGCCCACCGGTACAAGCGAACTCGCGTGGGCCCGACAGATCAAGCGAATGAGGACTCGATGAATATCCGACAGCGCCCCTTGCTGGCGTTCGCAGCGCTGCCTGTAGTGGCAGCCCTGATCGCTGGACCGGCCCGAGCCGAGCAGCCAGGCCTGGAGAGCCCGGGCCAGGCCCAACCTGGCCTGAGTACGGCCCCGACACCACCTGCGCCCCAGGACACACCGACGGTTGTCGATCTGATTCCGAACCCGCCGCGGCCTCAACCCGTGCAGCAGACCCAGCCGCAGCACCTCGTGCAGCCGCCTGCCACGCCTGCGGTAGAGGACGAACCGGACGAAGAGGACGCCCCCGGCGACCAGCAACCCGCGCAGCCCGCCGAACCGGAACCACCCCAGCGATTGCTGCGCGTGGGCACCGAAGAGTTCCCCGTACCTGATTGGGTTCCCCCGGAGGCCCAGGCTGTTGGCCAGGATCTGGCAGACAAAACCGAATGGTGGGCGGCGGCAGGATTCGACGCCCTCGGCTTTTCGACCGAGGAGTCCGACCGAAAGGCCGCCGCGACGATGGTCGGCGGAGCGGCAGGGTGGGCAGTCGGCGCGAACGCTGGCGGCTTTGTCGGTGGTCTGGCGGGCTGCTTCGCGGGGATGGCGATCGGCGGTGTCGCAGGCGGTGTCATCGGCGGTGCGGTCTCCGGGGGAGTCGCAGCTCCACTCGGTGCCTTTGTCGGTGGGCTCGGAGGATGCATCGCCGGAGCTGCTGTTGTCGGAGTCCCACTCACGGTCGCCGCAGGAGTGGTGGGCGCGGCCGTCGGTGCCGCAGCGGGCGCAGCACTGGGAACCGGCACCACCCCACCGGCCGAAGACGACACACCGGCCGAGGAAGACGCAGCCCCCGGGGAAGACGCAGCAGTAGCAGATGCAGCGGGAGACTACGAACAAGCCGTTGACGAGCCTGCTGATGCCGGTGAGGAATGCTCGTGATCGGCGCTGCCGTGCGGACAGCGGCTGCCATGGTGGCGGCCACTGCCGCAGTGCTGTTTCTCGCGCCTGCGGCGAAAGGCGAACCCGCACAACAGAACTGCCCGCAACTCATGGCGATCGGCATCCAGGGCCCTGGCCAGGCAGCCGATGACACCGGCCCAACCACTGACTCCGGGTTGCTGGGCGAGATCTTTCGCCCGTTGGTCACCCGCGAAGATGGGGCGTTCGAACGTGTCTACGTGCGGTTTCATGCAGAGCTGAATGCCGTCACCGCCGAGGGGGGCCCAACTCCCTACGAGCAGAGCGTGGATCGAGCGGTAGCCGCAGTGCGCCAGACGGCCTCGGATTTCCTGGCCCGCTGCCGCCAAAGCCGCATCGCGGTCGCAGGCTCCGCCCGCGCCGCCCAGGTGGCATCGGTTTTCGCCCAGCAGGTCGGGCGCGGCGGCAGCGGGATCGCGCCGGAACGGGTCGCGGCCGTGGCGATGTTCGGCGACCCCACCCGCAGCGCGAACACTCCGACTTTGCCCGGCGCCACGGGCCAAACCCGACCCGATGTCGCGCCGGGCACCGCCGGGCAGGCCGTCGCGGGATTGGCGGCGCTGGTACAACAGCCCGCAGCAGGTGGTGGCATCAGCCCCACCCGCACCTCCAGCACCGGATTCGGCAGCCTCACCCGCCGTGTCGCCAGCTTTTGCGTATCAGGTGACTTGGCCTGTGACGCACCCGAGAACGCCGCGATCCTCAAAGTCGTTTCCAATATCGTCGGCGCGGCAAACGACGCGGGTGGTGATCCGCTGCGGGCGTTGGCATCGGTAACCCAAGCGTTGGCATTCACCGCGATCAAAACCGTGACGAATGTCGTCAACAACGACCTGCAGGGAAATTCGATCGCCTCACTGTCCTTGGCGCCGAACACATCGCTGTCGCAGCGGGTCGCCGAGGCCAGCGACCCCCGCACCCCACTGGACATCAACAACGTACTCAAGGCGGTGCTCAAGGTCGGCACCATCGCGATCAACGCGGTCGTGACCGTCGCCAAAGCAGTTGTCACACCAGCGAACATCGCCGAAATCGCCGCCGCGGGATTATCGAATCCCGGCGCTGGTTTGGCAGTACTCGGACAGAAACTGCTGGGCGCGCTACCTCAACTGATACCTCCATCGACCGGCACACGACTGGTGGGGCAAGCATTCCAAGCAGTGGTGTCCAACGTGACCGATAACGCGGCACTGATCGACACCACCAACTGGGTGAAATTCAGCGACACGATCGACCGGCAAGGCGCATATCTGAACACCCCGATCACCGACACCGGTCAAGCACCAGCGAAATACACCACCGACTGGTTCACCGCGATCATCACCGACCTCTCCACCTCCCCAGCGACCAAGTCGAGCCAGACCACCCCATCACCCACCGCCACACCCGCACCGGCCAGCACCGCGCCAACGACCTCACCGCCACCAGCACCACCCCCGACCGCAGCGCCATCACCCGGCATGAGCTCCACGGTGCCACCGCCACCGCCACCGGCGACAGCCGGATAACACCTGCCCACATCGCCCACTCCCGATGAGAGGAGACGAGTTGATCGACAACAGCCACCACAAGCCCAGCGCTCACAACATCAACGGTCCCTCCGCGGACTGGGACGACAGCGCCTGGACAGAAATGACCGGATTCGGTTCCCTCGCACCGGAACTCGCCGCAGAACCCCAGCCTGCCGAGAACAGCTACACAGCCTGGCTGTCAGCCGAGCACCACGACGACCAGGACAGCGGTCACGACATCATCGACACCGCCGCCCCGCACGCGATGGACGAGAATGCCCAATACACCGTCTGGCTGCCGCGAACAGAGGACACCGACCCCGCCGCTGGAATCGACGTATCCGACATCGACGACCTGGCAGGAGCCCTAAACGCCCGCGAAACGGTGCGCCCCCCACGGTTTCGCAGCCGATGGACGATCGCAGTTCTGGCGACCCTCGCCTCGGCGACCGCCATATCACTGGGAGCCTGGGCGCTGTCGACGCTGTCGATCACACCCTCCGATCGGCAGAGCGCCCCGCAACCGGCACCGGCCACGGCAGGTGTGGCGGGGGCCACGAGCACATCTGCCGCGCCATGGTGCGAGATCCTCGACAGTCCTGAACACGTGAGCGGCAACGGAGCGGGTTCCCTCAGCTCCGGTCCGCAGGTGATCCTGGCACTCGAACACGCCTACTACATCGAGCGGACCGCGGCGGCCGTTCGGGTACTGCTGGCACCGGAGGGCCGGTTCGGCACCGACGAGGAAATTCAGGCCGGGATCGATGCGGTACCCACTGGCACCACCCACTGCGTGAATATCACCGCGGCGGGCACCGATCGCTGGTCGGTATCAATCAGCGAACGGCGCCCGCTCGGCTCGATCGTCGTTCACCACCAGCTGATTTCGATAACTCAACGCGACGATCGCAGCGTGGTCGCCGCGGTCGAGCCCGCATGAGGACCGGGTGATGCCCACTATGACCCGAACCACCCAACGCTTGGAAACTGCGACCGGAGCCGATACACATCGCAGTCGGAAACCAACACCGCGTGCGGTGGTCGCACCGCCCCCGCGACAACGCGCCCCCATCTGGGATCGGCCGGTTCCGTTGCGCCGCACCGCGATCAGCGACGGACGTCCACCACTGATGTGGCTGTTGGGTGCTCACGGTGGAGCGGGCACCAGCAGCTTGGAGCGGGCGCTAGCACCTGCGGCGGACTGTGCGCGACGCTGGCCGGCACCGATCGGCGCCGAGTCCCCCTACGTGGTTGTGGTGGCACGGGAAACAGCGGTCGGACTGGCCGCAGCCGATGCGCTGCTGCGCCAACATCACGCCGGATTGGCGGGCGACAGCATCGTGGTGGGACTGGTCACCGTCGCGGCGCGTCCCGGCCGTATACCCAGCCAGATCCGCCGCGACCGCGATCTGTACAGCGGCCTGGTCGAGCACATGTGGCATGTGGGCTGGCACGAAGCGTGGATGTTGACCACCCACACCGAATTGCCCGTCTGGACTCCAGGGGACGCACCCCACACCAAAACCCGCGGCGACGAACTGGCGGCCGCGCCGCGCGACGTGCACAACCTCGGCCAGGACCTGGTCGCAGTGATTACCGCCCTGCACAACACCCGCAACACAACGATCGGAGAACCGTTATGAGCTGGCTACTGTCGCCCCTCGCCGAGCACACCGGCGTGGTGCTCTCCCAAGTCACCAACTATCAACCCGAGGCGCCGCCAGGCAGCGACGGGCTGGAGAAATTGGTGCGATATCTGATGTGGTTCGTCCTGTTGTCCGGGGTGAGCGCCATGATCTTCGCCGGCGGCAAGTTCGCGTGGGAGAAATGGCAAGCCGGGATGATCGAATCCCCCAAGATGATCGTCGGCGCGTTGATCGGCGGCATCGTCGCCACCAGCGCCGGAACGATCATGAATGGCGTGCTGGGCCAGTAGCCCAGCAAAGATTCATGATCGAGACGGTCTTGGCGTACAAGGACCTACCCGCCGACGTCACCACCCAGCTATCGCAACTGTTCCAGTGGACGCTGTGGTTGGTCGAGACCGGCCTCATCGCCCGCTTGGCCTGGGTCGGCGGAAGGGCCGGATGGGAGCACTTCCGTCCACCACCGGGCCCACCGGCCGCCCCGGGAGACACCGCACGCGTGCTGCTGTCGTGGATCTTCGCGACCGTCGCCTGGCCGATCGCGGCGTCGCTGCTGATGGATCTCCTCCTGTGATCCGCGCTCACGAAAGACACCCAGAATGAACCTGTCCCACTCCATCCCCAAACTCTTCGGCGCTGCGGCGATGGCCGTCGTCCTGGCCGCATTGATGCTCGGATCGAGCACAGGATGTTCCTCCGACGACCGCACTGACACCTCCCTGCCCCCAAGGCCTCCGGATCTTTCGGCGCCGCCCTCGGACATTCACTGGCAGGACTTCTACGGTGTAGCACTACCCGTCGGCGCGGATGGCCCCCGCAGCTACACCAGCACCGCCGCGACAGGGTTCACCCAGAATCCGCAGGGCGCGGCACTGGCCGCCATCGTCCACACGATCCGGATGTCGCTGGCTCCCGACGACGCGTGGTCGGCTATCGCGAAATCCGAAATCCTCAGCGGACCAGGCAAGGACGAGTGGGTGATTTCGCGAGGCCTGCTGTCGATCCGCTCGCCCGCCGACCCGACCCAGGCTCCGCGAATTCGCGGATACACGATCACCGACTACACACCGGCCACCGCCCGCGTCGATGTCTACACCAGCTTCCCCGACACGTCGGTCGCCATCAACACCGCGACCGTGGTGTGGGCAGGCGGGGACTGGTGGCTTGCCCTGCCGGACCCGGACTCCACCGAACCCCGTGTCCGGTCAGCGGAGTCGATCACCGCCGTCGTGAAACTCGGGCCGCCGCAATGACTCCAGAGAAGACAACGGCCACCGACTCGGGTCAGCGGACCAACCTATCGACGATCGCCGCAGCAACGCTGTTGGTAGCGATTATGATCGCCGGTTCTATCGCGTACGCGATCAGCCGCACGACCGACGGCCACCAACCCACGAACACACCCGCCAGCGCGACATCGGCGCCAGCACCGGCGCCTTCAGGCAGCGCCGGGGAGGGCTTCGATGTTCCCGAGACCGATCTGTTCGGGCGTCGTATCGATATTCCGCGTAATCCCGACGGCGCGCTGCGGGCACAGACTGTCCCCCCGAAACACGCTGGTGACCCGGACTGGCTGAACGCTGCGCCGGCAGGGTTGCGTGAGCAGGGCGGCTGGCAGCGAGTTCATGGCGCTGTCGTGCCGTTCTCGACATCGGACGGCCCGACCCGCATCCACGACGGTGTCGCCGACGGGTACGCCCACACCCCGCAGGGAGCGGCACTGGCTGCGGCGATGAGCCTTTACCAGGTCGCGGCCCGTCCCGGTGATCGCGCGGTGAGCGCCGCGCGCCTCGTATTGAGTTCCGCCGATCAAGCCACCCTCGATTCCGGCATCAACTCCGGGCGGCTTCCACGCCAGCAACCAGAGGCTCTGACACGAACTCTCATCGCCTACGACGCCTTTCGCATCGACAGCTTCGCCGACGACCTCGCCGTGGTGCGCCTGGCTGTGCGCGGCGAACAATCCGCGCAAGGCCGTTCCTGGGTGACCGCGAAAATCCCGATGGTCTGGTATCAGGGCGATTGGCGATTGCGCGGCAGCGGAAACCAACTACCCACCGAGACCGTCTACGACCTCACCGGGTGGACCCAATGGTCATAACCCACCTACGCCGCATCACCGTGCTGCTGATCGTGACAGCCGGACTCGCTCTGACCACCGCGAGCGCCGCGTCGGCTCAGCCCAGCGCACCGCCGACGACGACCAGCCCTGCCCCGACCGAGTCCGGCACATCCACGACCTACGGGTTCGATCAGGTCTGCAACGACATCCACGACATGTTGTCCCAACTCCCCGCAGGAGTCGGCAATTTCCTCGGCAACGGCGCCTCAGCGGTATGCAAAGCAGGCAACGCCGCATCCCATCCCGGCAGCGCGATCGAAGCCACCAAATCGAAACTGTGGGATTCGACATTCGGCAAAGTAACCGAGATCCTGCTCAGCGGACTCGGCGACGCCCTCACAATGAGCACCAGCTGGGCCTGGATACCCAACGACCGCATTCTCAGCAGCCCCGGCGATCAGACCGATCCGACCCAAACACTGTGGGGGCGCATCGACTCCTACACCCGGCAACTACAAACGTGGCTGCTCGCGTTCTCGATTGTGATCTCGGCGCTGCGAATCGGCATCGCCCGCGCGCACCTGGCCGCCGAGTACGCCGAAGAGGCGTTCAAAATGCTCGCCCGCAGCACCCTGTCCACCTGGGTCGCCGGGACAGCGATCCTGGCCTCGGCGCGGATGACCGACAACCTGTCGAGCTGGATCATCAACGACGCCACCAACGGCAACGCCCGCGGCGCGGCCGAATTACTCGCCCGCACCGACCGTTTCGGTGTCTACGGACCCGGGCTGGTGTTCCTGGTCGCGATCGTCGGGATCCTCGGCGCGTTGGCGATGACGGTCCTGACGATCATCCGCCAGGCGCTGCTCGTGGTCGCGGTCGGCATCTTCCCGCTCACCGCCGCGGCGTCGGGCACCGGCAGCGGCAAGCAGGCATACCAGCGCCTCGGTGCCTGGATCATCGCGTTCCTGCTGTTCAAACCCGTCGCCGCCTTGGTGTACATGATCGCGTTCGTCACCGCTGATGAAGTGAATACCGATGTCGCACAGAACGAAGCCGGCAAACTCGACTCGGCGCAACGCGGCCTGATCGGGATCGTGCTGCTGTGCAGCGTCGCATTCGTGTTGCCCGCGCTGGTGCGGCTGGTTTCGCCCGCCCTCTCAGCGGTCGGCTCCGGTGGCAGCGGCGCGGTCGCGACCGGAGCCGCCGTGGGTGCCGCCGCGGCCCTGTTCACCGGAGGCAAAGCACTGCTGGCCCGAGGCGCTGCCTCCGGCGGCGCGGGAACCGCGGGTTTCGTCTCGACCGGCGGACAATCCCCGACGCCACCGCGAGGCGGCGGCACCGGAAGCGGCGGCACGGGTGGGACAGGCGGGCGTCCGCAGCTGCCGCCGTCACCTTCGGCGGGCCCCAAAGGCGCCGGGCACACCCTGCAACCCGCGCCGACATCCTCCGGATCGCGCACCGCCGCTCAGCGCGGCATCGGTGTCCAGGCAACCGGCACCCGGGCCGGGAAGGTGGTCGACCGAATCGGCAATGACGTCACCGGTGGACACGCGCAAACCACAGGAACAACTCCGAACCACAGGCCACCGGATCTGGGATCACACCACATCTCGCGGTGAGATTCGCACCAACACAACACATCTGGCACGAAAGGAAGCCACCGCGATGAGCACAGAGCACATCGAACGCACCTACAGCGCCGGATCACGGCCACGCGCCGAAGGCCTGTTCGGAATGTCGTGGCCGGCGATGGTCACCGCCGGTGCCGTCCTCATTGCCGCCGTTCTCACCCAAGCGATATTCGGATTGCTTCCTGCGGGAATCGTTCTCGCGGTGGGTGTCGCGATCACCGCGCCTTTGGTAATCCAGATCGGCGGCCGCACCGGATACACACGCGCGGTGCTGCTGTGGCAGTGGCTTCGCGGCGCACGCCGCGGCGAGCACCTCTACCGCTCCGGCTCGTTCTCGGCCATCCCCGGTGGCGCGACGACCCTGCCCGGGCTGCTGGCTCCCTCACGCCTATATCAGGGCCAAGCCGTCGACGGCCACACCTTCGGCATGATCCACCTGCCGAAATTCGACGAATACACCATCGTCTTGCGGGCGTGGCCCCAAGGCGCCGAAGCCGTCGATCAGCCTCTGGTCGACCAATGGGTCGCCGCGTGGGGGACATTCCTGGCGTCACTGGGTGGCGCGCCCGATGTGAAAGCGATTGTGCCCGTGATCGACACGGTGCCCGAAACCGGAAACCGGTTGATGACCGAAGTCTCGGCGATCACCCGTCAGGACGCCCCCGTGGTCGCGCGACAGGTCATGTGGGAGCTGGCGACTCAACTGGCCAGCCAACGGGTCCAACTCGAACCACGCATCGCGATCACCTTCGAGGCCACCACCCCCGAGCGCCGCAAGATCCCCGCCGAACAAGCCCTCGAGATCGGCCGCCGACTACCCGGCATCCTCGTGGCACTGGCCGAGGCCGGAGTTCGCGCGGAACCGATGACCGCCCAACAGATCATCGCGTTCGTGCGCCGCGCCTACGATCCCTCCGCGCAAGCCGACCTCGAAGCCGCCGCGACGGACCCGAAAGGGCACGCAGTCACCTGGGCGATGGCCGGACCGCAGGACGAACAACAACGCTACGACAAGTTGCTGCATGCCGGTGCGGTGAGCGTGACCTGGGAAATGACCCAAGCACCGCCCGGGGTGATCACCGAACGGGTGCTGCAGCGGCTGCTGGAACCGAATCCGGAGCTGCCCCGCAAACGTGTCGCGATCGTGTACCGCCCGCATTCGGCCTCCGAAGCGACCCACATCGTCGACGACGACTTCCGCAACGCACGCGTGGCAGAGCAGTCCACCAAAGGCGGACTGGTATCAGCGACCGCCAGCATCCGTGTCGCTGTCGCCGAGCAAGCCCGTCAAGAGCAGGCCCGCGGGCACGGACTGACCCGCTACGGAATTCTGATCACCCTGACCGCGCCCCGTGGCGCGGACGTTCCACGCATCGAAGCGCTCGTCTCCGATCTGTCCACCCAAGCGCGACTGACGATCCGCCGCTGCAACACCTACCAATCCGCGGCATTCGCCGGATCACTCGGGGTGGGAGTGATCCTGCCCGAACACGCCACCGTGCCCGAAATCTTCGAGAGCTGACCATGACCAAGCGACGCCGCACACCAAACGACTCCCGCCGCGAGCGCACTCAGCCACCGGTCACGGTGCCCAGCGGGCCGCGAGTTCTCGCCCCCGACAAGCGCGCACAACTCGAATCGCGCCAGCGCAGTGGCGGGTTGGGGGGCGCGTGGGCATCGATGTTGATCTCGCGCGATGATCACCGCCGCCGCAACCGCACCATGCTCGCCCACGCCGCGGTCGACGACGAATTCAACCGGCACTCACTGCGATTGACCGACAACGGATACGCCGGACGCGGTGGCGGCCGGGCCTCCACAGTCGGGCGGCCAGCCGAATGGCGCGGCACCACCGCCCAAGTCGTCGGACTGTGGCCGTGGTCGGTCGGAGCCGGGGCACCACTGGTCGGCACCCCACTGGGGCCCCACCTGCGGACCGGTGCGCCGGTGTGTTTCGACCCGATGAACTGGTTCAACCGAGGCGGGTTCATCACCGCGCCGAGCCTGTTCGTGCTGGGGCTCAACGGTTTCGGCAAATCCTCACTCGTACGCCGCATCGTCCTCGGCGGCATAGCACAAGGCATCACCCCATTGATCCTGGCCGATGTCAAACCCGACTACCGGCGGCTGGTGGAACTGGTCGGGGGACAAGTCATCGACCTCGGCTACGGCTACGGCCACCTCAACCCCCTCGACCCCGGAGTGATGGGCCGAGTCCTGGCGCAACTGGAAGCCGCCGAAATGTATGAACGGGCCCAGACACTGGGCCAAGAGCTGCGGGCGCGGCAGATCGCGCTGACCTGCGCTCTGGTGGAACTCGTCCGCGGACACCGCGTCGCCGATTTCGAGGAAACGGTCATCGCCACCGCTCTGAGCACGCTGTACACACCGCACAAAGACGGAGGGCGCGGATTCACCGCGCACGATCAGCCGATCCTTGATGACCTACTCGAGGTGATCGTGGCCGGCGGCGACGAACTGCGCCTCGACGCCGCCGCGGAGGACGCTCAACACTACGCGGCCGCGATCGTGCCTCTGCGACAGTCGCTGCGGGCGTTGACCAAAGGCCCGTTCGGTGCGGTATTCAACGCACCCACCACGGTAGGAATCGACCCGGACTCCACCGCCGTGTGCATCGACGTCTCCCACATTCCCCACGGTGACAAGAAGCTCAAAGCCGCTGTGATGCTCGCCTGTTGGGGTGCTGGGTTCGCCGCGGTGGAGGCGCTGAACACCCTCGCCGACGCCGAACTCGCCCCACAACGCTATTTCCAGGTCGTCATGGACGAATTGTGGCAGGTGCTCGCCCTCGGCGACTTCATGGTCGAACGCGTCGACGAACTCACCCGCCTGCAGCGCACCATCGCCACAGCGCTGATCATGATCAGCCACACCATCAAAGACCTGCAATCACTGGGCACCGACGCCGCCATCAACCGTGCCCTCGGATTCCTCGAACGCGCCCGCGCCAAAGTGTTCGGTGCACTACCCGGCGAAGAGGTCAACCGGTTGCACGACATCGTCCCGTTCACCGCCGCAGAGCGAGCAATGGTCACCGGCTGGTCGGCACCCCAAGCGTTGACCGGAGAGGCAATCCAACCTGGAGCCATTCGCCCCCTCCCACCGGGAACCGGCAAGTTCGTCCTCAAAATCGGAGAAGGCGGACAACCCGGAATACCATTCCATCTCGAATTCAGCGACACAGAATTCTCAGAAGGACTGCACGACACCAATACGCGTTTCGCAGAATTCGACACCGCTGACGGTGCCGTATGAGCAGTGTAGGTTCCCATGATTCTTGACGCCTTTCCCATCTATTTGTCGCCGAACTGTCGCCTACGACAGTTCAGTGGGAATCCGGTCCGGCGTGTCAGCGCGTCGATATCCGGCGCAAGTGAGCGAGTACCCCTCTTGCGCAACAACATTGACGCTCACCAAGGAGTCTCTCGCTGCTTTCCGCTTGACGGTCACCAGGCGGCCGTGAGATGGCTCCGCCCCAAAGAAGGCGACAAACCAATGAGGAGAGGACGGCGACAAATCGATGGGAAACCAATGGTTCACGCAAGAAATGAAGGTCGGGACCGACAACTATCGCCGGAACCTAGAAGCGTCGTGCGTGATTGTAGGTTCCCATGATTTTTGTCGGTAGTCCCATTTGCTTGTCGGTGATCTGTCGTTTACGACAACCGATGAGAATCCGGTCCGGGGTTTCTTAGCTCTCGTATTAGACGAAAGGAATTTTGATGTCTGCGACGACTGATGAAATGCTGCGCGAAGTCGGCGACCTCGCGGCGGCGAATTCGGTATGGAATTACTCGCATAGTGAAGAGAACGAATCCAAGCGGCGTGAAGCCGAGGAACGGGCGCATTCGGCCGGAGTTTCCTGGCAACGTATCGACAGAGTCCGTGTGGTCGGTTATTTAGACCAAGAATGGCTCGACGTTCGAAACTCCCCCCACCTCAAGGAATCGATTCGGGCGAGCCTTCTGGAAACAGCCAAGGCCGACGCGTGGCAGTTGCGCTATATGGTTGCGGTCGAGGTTCTCCGCAGTCGGCAACGCCGAGCAGACAACTCCACCACACAGTCGGTGCCCGATGCCGGGCAACAGCGTCGGAACATGGCCGGGCTCGCGGCGAACGTGGAGACTATCGCGGTCCTGATCGACATGACCGAGACTGAGCGCGCCACAGTACGCGAGCATGCGATGGACGACTGGTCGCGAATGATGGCCGGCACCGCCGAGGTTATGGACACACCCGATGCCGTAGAAGAAGTCTGGGACGACATGGGCGACCCATGGTTCCAACGCCGATCCGAACGTATCGCCGACACCCTGCACCACCCCATTCCCGAGCCGAGCTCACCCGTGCTGACGACGCCGGAAGAACTGATAGCGCGCGCACAGCAAGCCTTGGAGACAGAGCCGCCGCACACGCAACTCGATCGAGCAGTTCATCCACGCGAAGTCGGCGATGTCGGCCTCTCGGCCCAGATCGAGGCAGCGATCCACCCCGCCACAACCGCGGAATGGGAACCGGGAGAGGTTCCCGACCCCGCCGCCGACGCACCCAACTCACAGGATCCCGGGCTCTCGCTATGACCACCCGCGTCGATGAAGGCCAGGCCACGCCGGATGCGCAAATACATCCGATCGCTCCCGCCACAAGAAAGCGACAAACCAATGAGAAGAAGACGGCGACAAACCGCTGGGAAACCCCATGGTTCGCGTGCGGAATGGCAGGCCGGGCCGACAACTACCGCCGAAACCTACAAGCTATAGGTTCTCATGATTGATGTCGCTTTTCTCATGAATTTGTCGCCAAAATGTCGCTTTCGACAATTCGGTGAGATTCCGACTGAGCATGTCTGCGGCTTGATCGTTGGTGGGCGGAGGTGGGCTGTCGGCCATGACTGATAAGGGCAGGGACCAGTTTTGGCCCGGTTTGGCAGGTGTCGTTCCCAATTCCGATGTGGCTGTTCGATTTCGGGCGGACAACTGCGGGTTGGTCGATATGACGTTGCGACGGTTGCCGATTGATGAGGTGCTGTCGGGTCGCCCTGTGCGCGAGTTTCGGTGGTGGAAGGGGAAGCGGCACTGCTTCAGCGGGAACGTCTTTAGGTGCCCGATGCGAAAGGAGGCACCGCGCGCGACAGCAGAGGAAGACGAGAGCTACCGCGGACCGCCGACGGACCCTGCTGGTAAGGGGCACAGACCTATGTTGGGAGGCGAACAAGAATGACTGACCGTGGTAGCCGAGGAGATTTGACCGGATGGAAATCGCGGTTGCTCGATCGCATACGAGATCTGGCCTCCGAACAATGGCGGATTGCCCGCGACCACGATCTGATTCCGCCTTGGCCACAGAAGCCCGATCCGGCATTGGACCACTTGCGTATGCACCTCGTCGACCTGAAAAAGCAGGAAGACGAATTGACGGTGCGCGCCAGAGCATCCGGAATCCGCCGCACCGATGTGGATCTGGCGGCGAACGTCTTTGTCTGGGGGCACGTCAGTGCGCCGGTGCTGGAGGGCGAGGAGGCGGTTCGCGCGCAACTGATCGACGCGATCGCCGCCGATTTATGGACTCTTGAGCACATGGCCGCCGTTGCAACGGACCGTCGATGGCGCTACCGCAACGACCCCTCAGTACCCGACACGAAAGAGCAACAGCGCTACGAACGCAACATGTCCGCGATCTGGAAACGAGCGGCCGCCACCGCATCGGTTGCCGGGCTCAGAGACCACGAACAGGCCGAACTCTGGGGCCGCGACGAACTGGGCTGGATCAACCTGTTCCACGAAACCACCTACTTCTACAACGAGAGAGAACTCGAAGATCGCTGGCACGAATATGCCGATCCCGGCACAGCGACCAGCGTCACGAACACAACGGCCGCCAGCACGGTAGATCTCCAACGACCAGCCGATCCCGGCGGGCAGCCACCATCTATGCAGGCGCTCATGGACCGAGCCGCCGACGCGCTGAACGCGGAAATCCGTGCCCTGGGGTCCGAGGGCGAATATGCGGAGTACCGGATCGACTGCTTCCTCGGCGCGGTAGTCCCCGCCGGTGAACTGGATGACTGGTCCCGCGAAGCCGTGGCCGAACGAGACCGACAACGGGCCGCCGACAGTGCATCGGCCTTGATTGAGGCTTGTGGCCTTGACAACGGCCCGCGCACCTCGACGCGGACACGAGCGCCCTCGGCAGCGACGTCGAGCTGCCCGATGCAGCGGAGGCGGGTCCATGACCGACGCCGAAACGAATGGCTCTCGCCCACAACGGTTTCAGAAGGCGAACGACCGGTGAGACAGCAATGCCGCACATCCGATGAGACCCCATGATCCGCGCGTGTTGTCTCGGCCCATGGGCGCCAACAATTCCTGGAATCTGCAGCGCGATTTGTTGGGTTCTCATCGCTGAGTTCGCTTGTCTCAGAGTCTATTCGCCCAATGGCCGTTTCCGAATTGTTGGCGAGATTCCGTGTCGGTGTGTCGACGTCGGTCAGGTTCGGGCTGTCCTCGGCGTTCCTGCGCAGCGCGTCCTGCCGGTGGTCGCCGCCAGCGCCCGAACCTGCCGAGCCGATAGCCCAGCTCCTCGGCACACCCACCGACGATCTCAGGAATGTCCTCCTCACAACATCAACCATCGACGAACAATATTGCACGAGAAGGGAATACGGCGAGATGGTTCACAGAAGAGAATTCAGTGTGTATATAGCCGAAGCCGTCGACCAGCAGAGCCTGGATCGCTTGCGGTCGACGCTTGGCCTGACCCGCTCCGGTCGCCTCACCGACGACTGGGATTACAACTTCGGAGAACGTGCGCTCAAGGGTTCGGGCATCGAGACAACCTGGTTGACCCTGTGGCGCGCCGACGAGGCCCCCTGGTATCTGGCGGTGTCCCAACCCGAGGACGAGCCACCATCGGAGCCCGAACTGGCGGCATGGCGGCGGGAAGTCATCGAGGGCATCCACAAGGCGGGGCTGACGCTTCATCAGCGGAGTCGATAACCGTCTTTCACCACAAGAGGATCCGGCCGACCACGACGGATTCCGCCGATGCGAACCCCAGGTCGGTGGTCTTCGTGGAAGTTACCGGGGTGCGGGCATTCCACCGCGGCGACCGCGCAGTTTCCCGCGGGGATGGTGGGAGGGGGTGTGGTGGCTGCACCGTCGGGGTCGTCGCGGGCAGCGAAGGCCTGTATTTGCCAACAGTTTTGACTCCTGGGCCGGCCAAGGAAGTTGTGTCCGGGTGGTGGCGCCGCGGTGATGGCTGGTGCGCTGAACCGGGAGAGGTGCCGTGCCGATCGGGGTGGCTGTCGTGAGACCGGTGAGCGTGTTGGCGATGCTCGTGCTGGTGTGCGTTGTAGCGACGAGCCTGGTCGTGCTGACGATGCTCGACGACGGGCAAACCAGCTGCGCGCCGCCGTCTCCCGCTGGGGTGGGCGGTGCGACGAAGGTGCGGCCGATGAAGTCCGGAACCTACGTTCTTGCTTCGGGATTCGGACCTCGCGGGGGTGGGGAGTTCCATCAGGGCTTGGACTGGGCGGCGCCGGCGGGAACACCGATCTACGCCGCCGCCGATGGCGTGGTGGTGGCCGCGGGGCCGGCGACCGGGTTCGGGGCGTGGATCGTGATCGACTCCAATATCGGCGGCGAGCCGATGTCCACGGTGTACGGGCACATGTTCGACACCGCCAGCGACATCCTGGTCCGCGTCAACGACCGCGTGCACGCCGGTCAGCAAATCGCAGTGGTCGGATACAACGGCAACACCGATCCCCCGGGCCCGGACGGAGCACACCTGCACTTCGAAACCTGGACCGGCGGAGGGCGGCTGTCCGGCGGCACACCGATCGACCCCCAGACCTGGCTGGCTGACGCCGCAGAACCCGGCGGCACCACGCCCCCTGCCCCCGACCCCAGCACCGACGCGACAAAGAATCCGGACGTCGCGGTGGCTGTAGCTGGCCCCGAGACCACCCTGGCGCCGGTACCGGCGGGCAGGGGTTCGGAAGCCAACCTTCAAATCGACGCGATCCGGGTGATGCGTACCCTCGCCTACCGGTTCCCTGAGATCACCACCTTCGGTGGCTGGCGCGAATACGACAGCTTGCCCGACCATCCCTCCGGCCGGGCGGTGGACGTGATGATCCCCGACTACACCAGTGGTGCGGGAAAAGCGTTGGGAGACAGTGTCAGCGACTTCGTGCTCGCCAACGCCGACGCCCTGCACGTGGACTACATCATTTGGCGGCAGGTGTACCGCCCGGCCCACGGCGAGCCACAACAGATGACGAACGCAGGCTGGGGCGACACCGCCAACCACATGGACCACGTTCACATCACCACCGCTGGCGGGGGCTACCCCGACGGCTCACCGATCACCGGCACAGCGAACTCACCAGGCACTACTTCAACCAGCGGCGGATGCCCGAGCACGCCGGTCGACGACGACCTCGCGCCCGGCGTGGTTCCCCCCGAATACGAACCCTGGTACCGCAAAGCGGGATCGCTGTGCCCGCAGATCCCCGCGTCGATGCTGGCCGCGCAGGGCAAACAGGAATCCGGGTTCAACCCGCGTGCGGGCAGCGAAGCCGGTGCCCAGGGCATCGCACAGTTCCTACCCGGCACCGCGGCCGCTATCGATCCCGACGACGGCCAACCCTATGTCATCGACGCCGACGGCGACGGTGAGGCCAGTGTGTGGGATCCACCAGACGCGATCATCGGCCAGGGCCGCTACATGTGCGCCATCGCCAAACACGTCGACACCTGGATCGCTGAGGACAAGGTCCATGCTCCCGCCGGGGCCGCCGAGCTGTATCTGGCCGCCTACAACGCCGGCGAAGGCGCGGTCCTGTCCTCCGGAGGATTCCCTTCCGGCGCCAGCGACTACCAAGTCCAGACGCGACCGTATGTCGACAACATCCTGGCCATGACACCCCAATTCGCGAAAACGCTGAGCTGACCACCAACCAAGGAACCGACTTGCCCTCAACCACGACCCGACGAATCACCGATTACGCGGTAGTCCCGCCACCGCGACGAGCCCCGACCGATTCCGCCGCGACCACACAACACACGTCGACCTACGGCGGCGCTCTCCGGCGACGCACCTGCCCGGCCGGTCCCAGCGCCGACGACGCCCGCGAGCGAGCCAGGCGTCGGGAAACAGCAGCATCCCGAGACCTGAATCGACCGAAAACCATTGTCTTGGAGATTGATTCGATCCTATCGGCAACCAGGCGGCCATACAGCCGACTGCGCGCACCGATATGGGGGTCGGATCTACTCACGGACTGCGATGGTGAACCACGATGACCAGCACAAGGACCCGGCTCGGCGTCGTCGGAATTGTTCTCGCAGTGCTGATCGCGGCGGCCGCGTTGATCGACCGGCACCGCAACGAGGCCACCGACCGACATCCCCTGATCGGCGATGCCGAACTACACGTGCACGGCCCGGTCCCCGATGACGCCGATCCGCAGACCGTGGTCGCGCAGGCCCTGACAGCCATCTTCGGGTGGCGGCCGGTGTCGGACACATCCGCCGGTGCGGCGCTCACACGAGCACGACCCTGGCTGACCGATCAACTCGCCCGCGACGCCGACAGCCCACCCGCGACCGGCATCCGGGAGCTGCCGCAGTGGTCTGGCTGGCGCGCTTCTCGTGACGTGATCGTCGCCGCGACCCACATCGAGCAGGCAGCACCACCAACCGACCAACAGTGCAACGTCACCGCGACCATCACCCAAACCGTCGTGCATTTCGACGGCAGCACAACGGTATTCCGCCTGCTGCGTGCCGTGGCCGTGGTCCGGCGGACCGAGAACGGATGGCGGTTGGCGTCCTACCGCATCGTCACATGAAAGTGACTGTGCCCTACCGAGATTCAGTCCACAAACATGGCAAGCGCACAGGAACATCGTGCGATTGCCGGTTCAGGGGAGAAGGAGAACCGCGATGACCAGCGATCTATCCGGGCGCCGTGTGGCGATGACGGGGAACCCGCATCCAGGACTGGAGCCGTCGACCTTGGGGCGGTACCTGCTGCAGATCCGTGAGCTGAAGGGATTGTCGCGGGAAAAAGCGTGCGCGCAGATACCACTGAGCGCCGCCTATCTCGGACAGATCGAGTCCGGCGTTCGGGTGCCGAGGCCAGAGGCACTTAAGCTCCTCGCGATCGGGTACGAACTGTCCTCGGCACAGTTCAAACACCTGCGCGAGCTACGTGAACCATCTGTCGACCTGGTGGGCCACGAACAGATGCGGGCCCGTCTACGTGCGACTCCTGGCGTGCTGGAGCGACTCGACGACCTCGCCCGAGCACACATGTTGGCAGGGTATTTCGACCCGTTGTGGCATGTGCTGGTGGCGAATCACTGGTTGTACGAGGTATTTCCGGATCTCGATCGAGCAGGCAACCTGGTGGTGTGGCATTTCCTGCCCGTCGCGAAGGACATCCTGCTCGAGTGGGAGCGCGAAGCGCATGTGATGGTACAGATGCTCAAAGCCGCTGTGGGCCACCACCGGAAATCATCTCTTTCGCGGCAGTTGTTGACACGGCTGGGCCGCAGCGACGATTTCTACAGATTGTGGACGACCAGCACCGAGATCTCTTACGGCCGCCACTCCACCGAGCATCTGCATCTGCGCCCAGGTGTGAACCAACTGAGCTCGATCAGTATCGAAACCAGCACCGTCGATGACGTCAACACCTACTACCGCATGTTCCTGGGCATGCGGAAACCCGCGAGCGCAACGGATTTCGGACCACGATAGACCCGGCAGCTTGTCTGCCAGAGCATCGGATTGGACGAGATACTCGTCCTGGCATCACACATGCAAGATGAGTGCGCAGTACCCGTGACACCGGTCCACGATTTGGCACACGAGGCAGGAAGACTGATACACCACATCAATCCTGGCACGTTCGGGCTCGCCGCGGGCGCGCGGGAACTCCACTGTATGGCCGGGATGGGGGCAAGGACGGCCAGCCAGGCTCGTCCAGGATGCTCGATATCTTCCGGGCATTGAGCGCTGACGATGCGGAATCGCGCGATCTTACTGCCAAGCTTGTCTCTGACCTTGCCCAGCTCGGAAAGCAGATGGGTGGGCTTGCTCGCTGACCCGGTCGGCCAGTCGGGATGGGGTAATCGAATCCAGCGATTCAAGGCCAGCAGGCCGGCGAAGGCGATCGCGGCCAACACTGACCGGATCTCAATGATTGTGTCAAGCAGCGGTTGCTGGGATCGGGGGCGCGTCTGGTTGCCAGAGGCGGTTGTCGCGCAGCAAGGCCCAAACGACGTCAACGAGGCGGCGGGCCAGCGCGATCATCGCCTTGGTGTGGCGTTGTCGCTCGGTTCTCTTGCGGCGGTAGAACTGTCGTGACGGGCCGTCGGTCTTCAAGCTGGCGAACGCGGCCATGTAGAAGACGTGCCGCAGCCTGCGGTGATATCGCAGTGGCCGGTGGAGGACCCCGCTGCGGCGACCAGAGTCGTTGGGCACCGGTGCGAGCCCGGCGTAGGTGGCCAAGCGCGCGGCGCTGCCGAATGCAGCCAGCTCCCCGGCGGTGATCGCCAGGAATTCTGCACCGAGGATCGGCCCCATGCCGGGCATGCTCTCAAGGATTTTCGCCTGCGGGTGGGTGCGGAACTTGGTGATGACCTGCTTGTCGAGGTCCTTGATCTGCCGGTCGAGGTCCAACAGGCGTCGGGCCTGCTCGGCGATCAGGCCCGCGGCCGTCGCTTCGCCGGGCAGGGTAATCGTCTGTGTGTCCGCGGCCGCCAGAGCTTTGGTGACGATGCCGCGGATTGACGGCCGGTGCCCGCCGGCGTTGCGCAGGTGTTCGGTGAGTACGCCGGTACCAGCGGTGCGAATCGCCTCGGGTGTGCAGTAAGCACTGACCAGGATCAACGGCGAACGGGTCGAGTAGTCGAAAGCCCGTTCCAATGCTGGAAATACCCGCGACAACAGGTCCCGCAGGCGGTTGACTCCGCGCACCCAGTCGGCCATCAGATCCGTGCGATGACCGGTCAGCAGGCCCAGTTCCACGACCAGCTCGCTTGGGGTGGACAAGGTGGTGAGGTCCCTGCGCAATCTGGCGGTTTCAGCGATCACCTGGGCGTCGCGGGCGTCAGTCTTGCCTTCACCGGCGAACGCGCCGCTCATTCGGTTGACGATCGTGCCGGGCACGAACAGCACCTGCTGGTCGGCAGCGACCAGGACCGCCAGCAGCAGCGTCGCGTGGGCCGAGGTCAGATCCACCGCCCAGCGAACCTGCCGGGCGGTTTCGGATGCCGTCGCGATCGACTGTTCGATGACTGCTTGATCGTTGCGGATCTGCTTGGACCACAACACGATTCCGCAGGCATCCACCGCAACCGCGTGGTGATGAAATTTGCCGACATCAATGCCGATCCAAGCCGTGTCGACCGCTTCCGCCATACGTTTACCCAGTCTCCCATGAATGCGGTTGCGCCCATGGACAACCCCGCTGGCATACCCCTAAAAAGCGACCGGTTCGCCACGTGTCTCAATCAGCAGCCGGAGCGTCCGCAGCGGCGGGGTGACCATCCGGTCAGAGCAACCCAACTACCAGTCCCCGATCAGTCACGCCCCGCCGCTTTCGGGCATCCGAACGATCTTCGCCCGGACGACTACAAACTTAGGGGTCCCCGATAAGGCGACCACCTGATTCATTAGGAACAGGCCAACACGGCATCGCAGTTGCCGCGCGAATCAAACCTCAGTGGGCTCAGTCCTGACCGATTCCGCGAATCGTGTGTGCGCTAGCAGTGCAGCGGATTCAGGAGTCTTCTGCAGCCCCTGAACTGGTGCAGCAAGAAGTCGCCGATCGAGGTGGCTCAGCAGATGAGCAATACAGTCACCTGTCTGGAACGAAAGAGGAGGCTGCGCCGATGTCAACCTCAGCGCAGCCAAAGGGGCAAGACAAGTGCGGAGAGGAGGTGCTGATTGAGGGGCCTGGTGGATGTCGGCATCAACTGGCAGCAGGCGGAGCGGCGAGATTTCGAGTGGGTGTTTGAGCAACTCATGCTGCGCAAACACCGTCGTGCAACCTCGGTCTCGGTGATTCGGATCCCGGACGACCGCGGCGGCGACAAGGGCATCGACATCCTGGTCGACTACCCGGACCGGCGACTGGTGTACCAGCTGAAGTTCTACACCGACGGACTGTCGAGCAACGACAGAAGCCGCAAGAACCAGATCAAACGGTCTTTCGACAAGGCGATGCAACTCGACCCGCGACCAGACGAATGGATCCTCGTCATACCTTGCAAATACAAGGACTCCATCGTCGATTACGTGAAGAGCGACCTGGTCGCGAAAGTCGACGGAGTCCCGCCTGCCTTCTCGATGATCGATCAGCCGGAGCTGGATTTCCTGCTGCTGGCCCAACCAGACCTTCTGGACCGGATGTCGCGCGATGATCACTTCACCAAACTGGTCCAACTCCACCGCGCGGAGCGATCGGTGTTGGCCGGAGGCATCACCGACCTGGCCGACCGCCTGCGCGGACTCAACAGAGTGGTTGCTGAACTCGATGATCACTGGACACTCGCCTACGCTTCCGACGGCAAAACCATCGCCTTCACACCGATCGCGAAACACTCGCACGCCGCCGAGCGCAGCCCACTCGGCGTCCAGTTCGGTATCGATCTCGCCACCGCGGACGAGGATTTCGTCAACAACCTCCACCGGGTGGTCGGATTCGGGGCATCCGGAGAGGTCGTGGTGCCCGGTAACATCATCACCAACCTGAAGTGGACCGGACCAGAACTTCTGGATCCGACAAAAGGCCCGCTCACTGCTGTACGGATCGGTGAATCCGCACCGGTCGGTTCGCTAAACGGCAAGCCATGTCGGTTGTCGCTGTTCGACGCGGACGGGGCCGCGTCTGCCTCTGAGGAAGGACCGATTACACGCGTGGCGCAGGGGACAGCCGGGTACACAATCGCGGCCACATTCCATCACAGCCTTCATCTTGAGCTCTGCGCACCGATCGTGGCGGGTGAGGCCGGCGAGGCGACCATGTCACTCACCTTGGAAGGACGCGAGCCTCGGGAAATCTGGCGTAGCATTGAGCTTCGGCGCGCAATCCGCAACGCCACCACGGCACAGATCCATATCGACGGAAACTTCCTTTCTACCGCCGCACTGGGATCCATCGCGCCGGATGAATATGGAACCGAATTGGCTGATCTGGCTGAGGCTGCACATGATCTCGACCTGGTCCAGGACCGGACCGGGACTATCTTCGCGATGCCCGACGAGATCGACAGGATCCAACGGATCTGGCTGCGCGTTCTGCGCATCATCCTCGACGGGGGCATCGCCCCGCTACCGCGCCGCGCAGTGCAGGGCTACACCCACCCCGGGGCCACACTCCCCGAGGACGAGGACGAGGACGAGGACGGCGAGCTGCGTGCGTCTGTGGTCAACTACCCTGCCGGAGTCATTGAGCTGTTCGGCCGCCCGCTACGCCTTGGCGGACCGTTGCGTTACTACCACCCCTCGACCTTCACCGAAGTTCTCGATAGAGAAACCGACGACTCAGGCTCTCGGCCGTTCCGGATGACCAGCAGCGATGGGACAGTCTTCGTTGCCTACATCGCCGGTCGCGTGACAACAACGACAACCGTCACCCCTTGGTCGATTCGGGGTATCACCGAACCGAATACGCCTGTACTGCCCAGCGCCGCCGGTTGATCTTCCCAGCCACGCACCGACCGCCGTCGCCGAGGTGAGCTGGCCGACTTAGCCGCCGATCGC
This sequence comes from Nocardia sp. CA-119907, assembly GCF_050955995.1. Lineage (NCBI taxonomy): Bacteria > Bacillati > Actinomycetota > Actinomycetes > Mycobacteriales > Nocardiaceae > Nocardia > Nocardia sp. CA-119907. Next base: position 6,221,269 of record NZ_CP192091.1, on the reverse strand, counting down.
AATCAAATCTCGGTCATATCGGCGGTCAGGTGTCTCTCGGGGTCCTACTCGCGCCCCTCCCTTCCCTTTTGAACGAGCGGCTGGTTCCGGGCCGGGTAAAGCCAGTGGTCGTACTCGACCCGCAAATCCGTTTGTGCGGCGAGCGCCGAGCGCGGACGATGGCCCGGTGATCTTCGATTGGTGTCGGCACTGTGGTGAGGACAAGGAGATGACGGAGGAGCACCTCCCTCCGTGGGCGACAGGAAATGACTCTGAGGTCACTCTCGTCACGGAATGGGAGGATCCCGCGCGCGCTGTGCTGCACCGTTTCCGGGAGGGGCACGCGTTGCCGTCGCTCTGCGGCCCGTGTAACACCGGCGCGAGCAATCGGGGTCTGCCTCAGGCGTACACCGCCTGGAACCGCGATGTTATCGCCTGGATCCAGCGAGCGGTCCATGAGATCTGCGAGCACCTCGGCGGTGAGCCAGGGGACATTTGGAGCGTTCACCACACCAATGGGCGAGCGAAGGAACTCCGCATCGACCACGGCAAGGGCGTGGACCTCGATGGGATGAACAATCTCCACCCTGGCCGGATCGTACGACATGTGCTCGGGATGGTGCTGGCGGTCCAACGCACCGACGCTCTGCTGAAACAGCACCCGCAGTTGGCTGCGGCGTACTTCTCGGAGGATTCGTCGTCGATCGCGCCTTTCAGCTTGCACGTCGCGCTGGCGGACGCGGGCATCAGCTACCTGAACTCCGGTGCGATGCTGGCGACGATTCCACTCACAGCCGACGAGGCTGCCGCCATGGCCGACTCTTCTCCAGGGATCCACTTCTGGATGATCAGTTTTCCCCCCTTCCTCATCTGCCTGACAGAAGGGGGGAAGTCGCCGATCACCGCCACCCGCATCGACCATTGGTTCGAACAGCCGACCAACAAGACATTCCCTAAGTCGATGCGAAAGACGGCTTACCCGATCGCGCTGCACAGCGAGCCCGTAGTGAGGCACCTGTACGCCGACCTCTACGAGGAGACGGAGCCACCGATAGTGCGCACGAGGAAACCCCGCAGCCCGTAGCCGCCGAGCTCATGGAACAGCGGATTGCAGTTTCGCTATACCAGCGCACTACGACCGGTTCCGCCTGCCTTGGCAGGTCCAGGGCCGGTCATCGTAGTGCGCGCTCGCAAACCCGGTGTGCGCGCAGCGGATCGATCTATCGTTCGCACTATCCTTATGGCGTCCTGCCCCTAGAATGAGGCTCTGTCCTTCGATACCCGATAGGGGAAACAGTGGACCCGTTGACAATTGGGTCGGCCGCCGCGATTCTGCTCGCCGCGAAGTTCGGCGAAGGCTTGGCGCAGACCGCCGGTACGAGCACATGGGGTGCGATCGTTCGGCTGCGTGAGCTGATTGCGAGCAAGTTCCGCGATGACACCGAGGCTCAACAGGCGGTGGCGACCTTGGCAACGAACCCCAGCGACGGCAACACTGCCGACGTGGCGACACGGATCGATCGTGCGGCAAGTACCGACCCGCAGTTTCGGACGGACCTGCAGCAGTTGGTCACGCTCGCCCGCGCTGATCGGACTGTGGAAACCATTGTCTCGCAAGCGTTCGACAGCGCAAAGCAGGTCAATATCCATGGTGACCATCATGGCCCGATAACGCTCTGACTCGGGCGCGACAACGGCGCGAGACAGTGATCCGAGGTCCGAATGGCTCACCGATGCGTGGTTGAGGGTGCGGCTTGCCGTGCAGTAGCGGCCGTGCTCGCGGCGGCCGGCATCATCGCGGATGAGTTGCGGGCGTGAGCGAGCCAGGGTTTCGCGCGAGAGCCGAGGGAATTGCGCGGCAGGTCAATATCGGAGGTGACCACACCGGTGACATCAACCTGCCCACGGTCGTCTATCACGGACTTCGCCCTGTAGCGCTCGTCGTGGCGATGGCTCTGGCGGTCTCAGCGATCGCCGGGGGCGCGTGGTTTGCCCTGTCCGGCAAGGGATCAGACGAAACACACGAGGACGTGCGTGCCAGCGTGTCAGATCAGCCATCGAAGACCGGATGGTTTCCGGACCGGCAAACGCATACCGAGGGCCATCTTCCGGAGTATCCGGTTTTGAACTCGGTGATCGACAATCCTGATTACGGTGACGAGCGCAACTTCATGCGGATCCGGGACACCACATCCGGGGGCAGGTGGACCGATTCCATCGAACTTGTTCGCGGCCACGAATACGAGGTGGCTGTGTTCTTCCGAAACGACGGCGCACGAAGCACCGACTTCGCCTACGCACGAGCCGACTTCCCTCGGGATCTCCTTGAAAGCTCCGACGACACAGGCTATCGGATGTACAGCTACGTGGGGGCATCCAATGCTAAGCCGTCGCGTGTGCAGGACTACGTCGAATTGAAGAACCGGACGGGCGGCACGATGGGGATGCGCCTCAAGCCAGGCAGCGCCCGCTTGCAGACGAGCGGAAAGGCTGACGGCGTGTTGATCGATGTCGACGACTTTTTCGGTCCAGAGGGTGTTCGGCTCGGCCAGGACTCTCTCGACGGAAAGCTTTCCGGTTCGGGCCGAGTCCTCTATACCGTCGTTGCCGACCAGCCCGCCTTCGAGGTCGAGAACATGGCGCGCATCGACGGCAACAAGGAGTGGAGGTACGAGGTAACGGCGAATAGTGGCGACATCATCGAAGTAGAACTCAGCTACGACAACACCGGGACTGTCGCGCAGAACGATGTGGTGTGGAAGATAAAATTGCCCTCCGGTATGAAGCTGATACCAAACTCAACGAGCGTCAAGAATGGCAATAACCCTGACGGCCTAAAGCTCGTGAGCAACGAGATCACCGGCATAGGAGTCAATATCGGAAACTACGATCCGAATGCCAATGCGTTGCTGTTCTTCAAAGTTCAGGTGGAGGGCCTACCTTGCACCGCACTCACCAGTATCGCGACGTTGGATACGGACAACGGCTCCAAGTCGGCAGAGGCTACGGTTCGAATCGCCGGGCAGCAGTGCTAGCTTCCAGCACGCCGCTGTCGCCGCAGCACGCCAATCGTCTGTGCGTCCAATCCATCGATTCACCACAATCTGTAGGTGCCGCGATCCTGAATTATGGACACTGCGATCCCGACACGCGGATGGGCAGATCGGCTCTACGGGATCCGTTGAGTGTCTCGACTGCAGCTAGATGAGTGAGCTGCGAACACGGCGGTGCCAGTATCTGCGCCTCGAACTCGAGATACGCTGCCCCACCGCTGGCATAGTCTCCGATGTCGATATCACTGACATCGGAAACAGTGATGCCGTCGGGGTTGTTGCCATTGATTAACACAGCGGTCCCGGGGATGTACCGCATACCCTCCGGAAGTTGATTCTTCAACCTAACGTTCCGTTGTTCCATTGACCCGATATCCTGATAGCGTAACAAGATCTCGACAATCGTCCCTTGACCGACAACGATTCCGGATCTCCATTCGCCGGATCCCTTCGCCCTGCCTTGGGATTCGAAACTGAATGCGGGGAAGTCGGCTATCACGGTAAAGCTTACCCTGCCGTGACTACCGGCTTTCACTGTCCCGTCGAGGCCGCTGGTGCCGATCAGAACCCCGTCAATGGAGTCATCGCTGAGCAGAGAATACTTACTCACGCTCACTTCCTCTCTCAGATCATCGGTCTCCATTCGTGGCTCTCGCTTGATCCGAAGTGCTATGTCGTTCTGATTCGGATTCGAGAAGCTGATCGTGTCCCACACTTCCGCTGGTCCGGCGTTGGACGCCGAAATATGCGTCCGCCAGACCAGGCGTTCACTCGCGTCGGAGCGAGCGACACTGGGGCCGTCCACCAGCATGCGAGAGTACTTGGCATCTCTATCGGTCGAATCATTGCGGAAGAAGATGGAAACCTCGTATTCCGCCCCCTGCTCGAGGGCGACTTGATCCAACCAGTCCTTACTCCCCACCTTCCTAGCTCGCATGAAGTTGCGCTCATCGCCATAGGCGGGATTGTCTTCGATCGAGTTGAAAACAACAGTCTCAGGCCGTGTGTCGTTGCGGAAAGCCAGTCTGGTGGGCCCCCAGGAGTCCTGGGATCCTCCCGGTCCCTGCACCACCGCCAGCTGCCTGGCATGCTCTCGCTTCTCGGTATTCGAAACAACCCAGGCAAGTGACAGGGTCAGCACGCAGACGATGGCAGCGCATCCGCCCAGAACCACACGCCGCGACAGCCGAAGGCCATGATAGTGCGATGTCGAGGTATCAATTGGCCCATGGTGATCGCCATGGATATTGACCTGATGCGAGCGGCCGGATGCGCTCGGGTGGAAGTCTCCCATGAAGCAATCCCGATCGTCGAAGCGACTGAACCATCGTACGAGTATGTGGGTCGGGACACCCGCAGATCAGGAGCGTCGACAGATCGAGATGGCGTTATCGGGATTGCCCGGCAACAGATCCCAACTCGGTGTGCTCGCCCGTGCTGCCCGGCGTGCATTCCGAAGGTGGTTTCTCCCAGCTGAGCGCGATTCGCCCATAGGGCGCCGCGGTGGTCGTCATTCGCCCGAACTTCCGTGCTGATCGGTGACACCATCTACGTGTGACCGACCCACGCGCACGAAGGATTCGAGATCCCCACTGGCAAATTGGGCGGCTGGGGCGTGGATACAACTCTTCCGGGCAAGCTCGTCGGCGCGGTCTTCGATGGATGCCTTTCGTGTCAGGAGGCGTTGTTGACGCTGCTTGCCGAGGGCACGCCCACCACGGCACAGCTCGTTGAACTGGCCTGCGTCGCCGTTCGCGAATCCTGAAAGCGCATCCGCAACCAGCGGGTTCGCTGACCGCACGGACGCAGCGGCCGACCGAAACGAGGACGACGACTGCTGACACGTACACAGGCAGCGCCCGGAGCGGTCATGCCCGGGCGCTGCCGACGTCGGCAGCGACGCTCGGCGCAGGTGGCATCGGTTCGACTGAAGGCATCGCCGGACGATCGCACCGATTCTGCGGCGTGACCACCGTGGTCGCGTTTGGCGGCGGCCCAGCCGAGATGATGCGGCGGTGTTTTGATCTCGATCCCGTCGCGGCTGGGCAGCAGCAGACGATGGGTGCTTCCGGTCGGGCGGACCGGGAGCTCGCCCTGTTGACAGGTCTATCGGAAGATCGACGGGTGAAGGCTCAACTATGGTGTTGCCGAAAACAGCCGCCATGCCAGCGATTTGCTGAGGCGGGGCCGGGAATGAAACACTCGCATCACGTCCAGAAAGCATCCCGAACGAGTCAATCACGACAGCATCGAGCTGTGGAAACCGAAGAGGTGCAACCGATGATCGGCCAGGCTCAACCGAGCCGGTGTCGTTGACGTGATCGAGAACTGGCGCGCGTACTGGCATGCGCGCTGCATTCATGCAAACCGCATTAATGCAGCTACTGGAACGGGCTAAGCGACACCGGCTGTGATGGGAGTGGGCGGTCGCACAGAAATCCGATCCGCGGCCGCCTCCCTTCGTGGGGAACACGTTTCGCCAACACCAGTCCCCTGCGGCGTGTTCCCTCGAAGGGCCACCACAGCCAGGAAATGAAGCCGACCATGCGCCACAGCACCTGTGCAGACCCGGAATTGGCCTCGTGGAGAAATGCTGATTTCGGAATCCTCGGTGGCGGGCGGCGGCGATGAATGCGGAAGTCGATGCCGTAGCCGGGTCGCCAGCGATGCTCGCGCGAGCAGTCCAAACCGGTGCGTCGGTGATGAACTTGTGGATGAATTTGAGCCGCGAGACCCGCTCGGCTGTGGAAAGCCAGCTCCGCATCGCCAATGACAAAGCGGAGACGGACGCGAGGCTCAACAGCATCGCCCAACGCGACGAGCGAGAAACCGAAAAGCACCAACTGGACATGCAGGCCACCCGCCGAAGCATGGAGCGCGGTGACGAGGATATCGCGCGACGGAACCTGCTCGACGCGAACAAGGATGCACGCAGCTGGTCCGAACACGTCGCGCGGATGGACAACAACCAGGCGCGCAAAGCCCTCATAGAGTTGGAGGCGCGGATCAAGGTGGCGGATTATCGGCGGCGAACGAGCTACGCCGCCGCTGAAGACGTACGCGGGGCCGTGCAGCACGAAGCCCGGATGGCCAACTTCGCGGCGTCGAAGGAGGTTATCGAGGACGAAGGCCGCATCAACAGGGCCGACTTCGACCGCCGTGCCAGCGACAGCGCCGCCGAGCAGACACGTCGCGACGCTTTGAACGCCGCCAGGATCGCAGCCGTCAAAGAGCAGGCCGCGGGGGAAGCGGAGCTGCTGCGGGAGAAGGTCGGGGAGGTCCACGACCGCCGCGAATTCCGGCGCAGGGCACAGGGTTTGAGCGAAGACCTGGCTCAGCAGGCGGAGGCCGATGACAGCGTGATGCAGGCAGCTGCCCGATTCGGAGCCGCTGTCGGTTCGGCCGACTTGAGCGAGGAGAACCGTGAAGCGGCCACTCAGTGGTTTGCGCGACTGCGGGAAGACGCCAATGTCGATCCCGATGCCTTCGTCGAGGAAGCGCTGCGCGCGGATGAGGTACCAGCGCCCGATATGGCGACTGAAGGAACCGTCGAGGCCATGACCGCCGACGCGACTCTCCGCACGATCGAACACCACCTCGACAGCGAAGCCGCGCCAGCAAAGGTGACACAGCCTGACAGCGGGGAACAGATCGGGGAAGCGATCAACGCGGCCGTAGGGGATGTCGAGGCAGCTACGCAGTCGAAAAACATAGTTGATCAGGTCGCGCCCAGTGCTACAGCGAGCGCAGCGCGCGCGGCCAGCGTCGGACCCGATGTATCGGAGTGAGGTGCTGATGATCGCGACAACTGCTGTGCTGCAATCGAATCCGGCACCAGTAGCGCAGACGAAAGACAGTGGCGTGTGGACGGTTCCGCGTCGACCGGCGCACCCTGCTCCGCCGCGGCGGACAGTCGAGGCACGAATGAATCGTGGTGCGTGGCGGGGTGATGTTGGGGTACCGGATTGGGCACCTCGAGACGTCGGCCTCGCACGCGACCGCGGCGGCCGGTGCATGAATGGCGCTGGGACCGGCCAGTGATCACCCCACAGCCACACCCCAGTTCTGGTGGCACGGTTCTGATTGTCGTCCCGCAGGCCGGTGCATCCTCGACGCGTGAGGCCGCGCGGGTAGTGCAGCGGGCCGCGACGGTGTTGCGAGACGACGGACGCGCTGTCTTCGAAGCGGATCTGGCCGGGGAGCCTGTCGCAGCGGCGGACGGGTCCTACCGAGTGCACGTTCCCGACCGATCCGACGTGCAGCGCATCCGCCAGCTGCTCACCGAACAAGCAGCGATGACGATCGTCGGCGAAGAGACCGCGAGCCATTCTCGGACGGACGAGGCAGCGACTGAATCGGGGAACGGACAACAGCCCTCGCACGATGTGCCGCAGGTGCCCGCCGGCGCGGGAGTACCCGGCTTGTTGGCCGTCCGGTCCGGGCCTGTGCAGCGGATGGCGCATCTGCTGGTCAAGATCGCGTTCCACCGCGCCAAAGACGAACAGGTCGAATGGGAATGGCGCAGGCCACCCGATCCAGGGACACTGCAGATGGACGGTGCCTTCGAGGATTCGATCGCTGCCGCCCGAGCCGCGGCCGAGGAGCGGCTGCGGCGCCTGAACTACGACGGCTCGCAACCGGAACTGGCAGCAGCGCTGACCGACGCGCTGGTGTGGCGCGACAGTTCGCCGGGCGCGGCTGAGGCGCTGGCCAATCTGATCGAATTCTATCGAACTGAACACGGGCTGATCATCGACCTGGCAACCGGAAACGTCGGGGTGGACCCGGACATCGACCCGGGGTGGCAGGAGTTCAGCGAGGTACGTGTAGCCGACCTCAAACGGGCGGTGAGCGCGAGGAAGTCGGTCAACAGCGTGATCGAATCGGCGGGGATGCTGCCGCACGAACTCGCAGCGGTGAAGGCGGCGTTGACGCACTGGCTGATGTCGTTCTCCGCTTCCGCTGATGACACCGAGCGCGAACGTCTCAAAGGGCTGCGTGAGGAGGTTATTTCGGCGTTTCCGGTTCGCCCCGAACTGGCCGCGGCCAGGAGCACAGTCGAATTCACGCTCGCCTACTTCTCCGGGTGGCGGTCCGAGGAGTTCGACTTGCGGGACTCGCCTGTCCTGGTTGATCCCGGGGAAGAGGTGAAAGGGCGCGCTGCGAGCCTGCGCGCCGAAGCCGGTGTCGCGTCGATGCGACCTCAGGCGCTGGCACAGTTGGCGTTGCTGTCACCGTCCGATCAGCGTTTGGTCGCCGAGGCATCGGATTCGCCATGGTCGGACTATGTGAATCGGGATGTGTTGCAGCGGATGCTGGGTGAGCATTGGGCAACGATGATGACCGCGCACGGCTATGCCGACCAATGGGCGCACGAGCCTGGGCGACCGATCGACGAGCCGGTCGAGGCGGTGGTGACACAGATGGCTCAGCAGCGCCGGGCCATCCTTGCGATGGTGCGCGATGGCCGAGGCCTTGAGCCGATGGAGCGTGAGCTGATCCGCTGTCTGGTCGACGAGGCCGAGATAGGCGAGATCAACATGCCAGCACTGGTGTTGGTCGATGAACGCTCCAAGAAGTTCGCCGACCTGCGACAGCGGTCTCGGGCGGAGATCCAGACTGTGCAAACGAGTGAGCAGCGGATCATCGGACTGCTCGAAGATGCCGGAGTCGGCATCGGGGACCTGTCGAATACCGCTGTCGAACCGGTGCGCAGTGCGTTGGAATCAACAACGATCAGTATTGGTGGACTGGCCCGAGGCTTTGCCCGCGACAGCTTCGCCGCCCACCTCGACTGCCACTCATACGCGGACGAGCTCGATGAGCAACTGTTGCGGGCCGGTGTCAGCGACGATATCCGCTTCCAGGTAGGCGAAGCGTTGAGCGAGTCGATCGCGGCAGCCTACACACACGCGGTCGTGACTGACGAGCGCAGCCGCTGGTTCGACGCACGGATGAGAACAGTTGCCGCAGAACGTGATCGCGCCGCCATCCCGGATCAGCCTGCGATGGCGGCCAACGCCACCGCGGCCGGTGTCGATGACACCACCGCGGCGTTAATCGATGCGGTATTGCCCCCAGCACCCGCTCGCGAATGGACCGCGGAACAGACCTCGCCGGGGTCAGGATCACGGCCGGGCACCGACGTCGACACAGGTCCAGATCGGTGAACACGCCCGTCGGTGCATCCAGCGCGACACCGAAACCAGCTGGTCTGCAACACGATACGAGGTTGAGCAGTGAATGAACCGACCGTTGCATCCACACCCGGGTCTGGCAGAGCCCTCGTAGTAGCCAGGAGCGTGGCCGCTGCTCCCGCCGCGTGCCATGGCAAGCGAACCTTGCCCGAGATCGCGGCGGCATCGGGTGTTCAGCGGTGACCGGCCGCCACACCGTTGGTGAGCCGGCGGTGCCGTCGCTGCGGCCCGGCCCGCGTCCGGTAGGGCGACGCCAGCAGATGGCGTACCTGCTGGTGTGGGCGGCGTTGCACCGTGCCTCGCTGCTGGCCGCCGACAACAATCCCCGCGATCGGGTGGGCGACGCAGAAAACGAAGCTGCTCAGGCGCGACAACTGGTGACCAGCCCAGCCCCGAGAGAGCACGCCGCGGCACTGGGACATACGGTCGCGCGGCACGCAATTGTCCAGCGCGAGTATGTGAACGCGCTGACGGCCATCGGCCGACACCATGTCGACCTCGGCTCAGTCGTCGATGGCGTAGGGGCCGCCGAACTAGCGGCCGCACGGTCGCGCCAGCACGACTTCGAGCGCACGCGCGCGGCGGTCGCGACGTTCGTCGAGCACTATCGCAGCGAATACGGCCTGCTCATCGATGTCGACTCCGCAGTGATCGGTATCGACCCGAGCTTCGACGCGGAAGCCGACCAACACCGGCGCGAAGGTGCCACGCAGTGGAACCGGGAGCGCGCGGCGATAGCGGCCGCCTGCAGCATCCTCGACAGGATCGAACTCACCGATACCGACAAGGCGCTTGCACGGGCGCAGCTGGTGATCCCTCGCTCACGCACCGAACGCGATCAGATCTGGGCCGACCTCGCCGACTTAGGGATAGCCGAGCATCACTGCACGACAGTGCTTTTCGTCATGGACTACCTGTGTGGCCGGACAGCCGATGTCGATCTGATCGGTGAAACACCAGTTCTGCTCGATCCGGGCGAGGAGATCAAAGGCGCGATCCGCGATACCCTGCACACGGGAGCCGATCCCCGGTACTGGGATATCGGCGTCGCACCCGAGGACGCCTTGTCCGGCATTGCATTCGAAGACACGTTGTCGCTTTTGGTCGCGCCTGATCAGCACCGTGTCCGGGCTGGTCGGGACGCGATCCTGAGCGGCGCAGGCGATTCCGTGCCGCTGTGGCCGGAGTATGTCAATCGCGATGCGCTCGACCAACAGCTGCGGATCTACAGCGCATGGGTCGAGATCGCTCACGGCTACGCCAAACGGGTGCTGGACCGTCCCGATGAGCTGGCCGAGGATGCTCGTGCAGTCCAGGGGTTGCATGACCTCCTCGACGGTCTGGGCGCCCAACGCGCAACGCTTCGCGCGCATCTACAGGATGGTTTCGGGCTGCTGCCCATCGAGGCTCAGCACATCGAGCACACCCTCGACGAGCTCGACTTGGGCGACACGGTGCTGCCCGAGATGCTGCTGGTCGGTGAGCTGCACAAGCGCGATCGGGATCTGCACCGATACGCTCACCTGCCCATCGAACTCGCCAGCACCGCGCGTGGGCAGATGATCGCCGTCCTCGAAGACGCCGGAGTGCCGATCTTCGCCCACGACGCCGACCACGAGCCGCCACCCTGGGACGACTCAGTGCCCGTGCACACCATCAGCAGCCACATCGAACAACTCGCCCGCGGCGCCAGCAACGGCGGCCACCACAGCGAGCAGGAATTCGAGTACGCACTCGGCAAGCTCGTCTCGACCCTGGAAACAGCCGGTGGTGACACCACTGTGTGCGCGGCGTTGGGAGCGATGGTCCGAGGATACGTTCGGTCGGCACAGTTCCACGGTGCCGAGATGCAGGAACGCCGAGTCGATTGGCACAGCCACATTACCGAGATCGTGCGCACTCGTGACCTCGGGACGCTGGCAGGCAGCGACGCTGACCCGAACCATGCCCGCGATATCAGCGCGGCCGACACCGTCGGCGCGGACCGCGGTGGCGACTTCATTGCCGCGGCACTACCCGAGAGCATCGATCGCAGCCCGATGACCGAATCATCCCTGCGCCCGTATTCACACCTGCCTGCCCTCGGTGCCGGATCTGAGGCGGGACCTGGGTAGGGCGCAGTATGCCGCGCGCGAGGGAGCCGAACGATCAGGCAGGCGACCGGTGAATTCGGTCGACTCGCCACCATCAGTGGCGCTGCCGGAGTCGGCAGGGCTGCGGCCGGTGAGCCCGGGAATGCGGGCGGGCACGACGGACAAGAAGTTCATGAAGGAATCGATATGCACTGCAACACAACAGATTTCGCGAGATCCGATTCCGCTGCACGCAGATCCACGGTGGTCACCACCCGGTGGCGACCGGGGCGCGCCGCGGCCGATATCGCCCGAGGCTGCGATAGTCGAGTGATCATCGGGATCCGCGGGGTTGGCGGAACCGAGCCTGGATCAGGTGTTCGGCGATGAGCGACGCCGATCGCGCCGATCAGATGGCCCCCAAACTGGTAGGGACACCGGAAGGCGCCCATCAGCAACTCGCCTTCCTGTTCGTGTGGGCGGCACTGTACCGGGCCTACGACGATATCCAATCGCTCACGGCCACAAACGGTTTCACCGACGATGACCGAGAGGAATTCGAGTTCGTGCTCCGCGCACGCGGGTTGTCCGGACCGCCTCAGGAAGTGTCGGCGGCCCTGCGCGAGGTCGCGGTGTGGCGTGAACACTCAGAGCAGGCCCGAGCCGCGGCGAGCGCTCTTGTCGAGCACTACCGACGCGAGTACGGACTGCGCATCGACATCGATACCGGCGTGATCGCCGTGGATCGGAACATCGATGGCTTCGGCGAACAGCAGTGGCGCACAGGAGCTTTGGAGTTCAAGCGCGAACGCCTCGCCTTAGCGGCCGCGCGTCATTGCCTCAACGCGGAAGTAGCCGGGCAGGACCTGTCGGCGGCACAACAAGCACTGCGGGTGCCCCGCTCACCCAGGGAACGTAACCAGATCCGCAGCGCGTTGTCCGCGCTCGGGGTGAGCGACAGCGACTCCACAACAGCGCTTTTCGTTATCGACTACCTGTGTGGCCGTACCGAGTCCCTGGATCTGTATGGGGATACTCCGGTGCTCGTCGATCCCGGCGAAGAGCACGAAGCGGCCCACCATGCGGCGGTGCAGGACGCGATCGCCTACCTCGAAGCCAACGCGGCCTACACCCGTCTCGGCCGAAATGGGGTGCGCCAGGTCGATGTCGATGGGCTGATCGCGGCGACATTCGACCATCGCGATTCCCGTGCTGGGGCTGACGCAGGCCAGGGGGATCCTGATCTGCACACCCATGTTGTGGTGGCCAACCGGTTTCATCGCGCCGCGGTCTTGGACGGAGCAACCGGTTCCGAGCCCATCTGGCCGAACTACATCAGCCGCCGCGAACTGCGGGCAAGGCTGAGGGGATATCGAGGACACGTCCGTGAGGCACACCGGACAGCGCAGCGATTGATCGACAGTTCCAAGTCGATGAAACCTGAGCTGTGGGACTTACGCGAAGACATCTGTGGCCTCGTCGACCGACTACGCAGCAGCCGCGCGGAGATCGATGATCAGCTCGAGCGTGGGCACGGGTTGCTGCGTATCGAGCAGATCCACATCGACAACATCCTCGACAAGATTGATCTTGGTGAAGTGGCGGCGCTGCCGGAGCTTCTGTTTGTCGGGGAGCTGCACAAACGCGACTGCGACAGCGACCGCCGTATCAGTGAGCCGTCGGCCGTGGCCACTGGATTGGGCCATCGGATGGTCGGTGCTCTCTACGATGCCGGCGTCACCGAATACCAGTACGACACCGGTTACGAGCCGCGATCACCGCATTCCCAGGCTGTTCGAGATATCGAGGATTACGTCCTGGTACTCGCCGCCGGAGAGATCGACCTCCATGACCGGCGGTTGCACTACACCGACGCACTTGCCCTGCTCGACAGCAGCCTCGACGACGCCGGAGCGTCAGCAACCGCGCGGGCGCAGTTCCGGGTCATGGTCGAGGAATCGGTCCAATCAGCGGCCGTCCACGGCGCCGGAGAACAAGAGCGTGGGGCGGCATGGCGATCACGGATATCGCAGACCACAGCGGCGCGAGACCGCGGTGAGTTCACATTCACTGATCCGCATGCGAGTTTCCCCCGCCGCCAGAAGAACGTAATCGCCGCTGAGCCAGACACCGGCCGTGGGCACGACATCATCGCCGCTCTACCGCCTGGCGTGGACCGAACACTGACCACCGACCACGCGGGGGGAGGTCCGGACCGATCACCGAACGCTGATCGCGGAATATCCGCAGGGCCATAGACAGGCCGAAAACCGCTGATACCCACATCTTCTCGTCGGACACAGACGAGCGGCGACGAACGCAGGGGACACCGCATCCGGCCGCCGTGAAACACCCTTTCCATCACGTGCGGCCTCGACATGTGAGGTCGACGAACCATGACGGATCCCCATCCCGCCGCCAACCACCCGCAAGCCCAACGCCTATCCAGCACGCCTGCTCCTGATCCGACGATGGCAGGGCAGAACCTCCCGACCCGAAACGCGCTGATCCCACCGAACATCCAGACCGCGCCGGTCGGATTCGACTACACGCTCAACGCCATCGAGGATGCCTCCCTCGCCGGATATGCGCGCGACATCCAGAATCTCGAAGCCCAGCACACCCATCTGGCCGAGCAAGCCGAGCGCGAAGGGTTCGACCCCGCCCACATCCGGCAGCTCGAGCGGTTGAATGCCGCGCTCAGTGCCGCGACCCGCGACGCCGCCCGCGGTGGGCTGGACCAAACAGATATCGACGCCTCCTACCGTGCTGGACGCGATGGTGTGTTCTGGCACGAACGGCCCGGTGCCCGCTATCTCGGACGCATCGAGCAACTGAGTACCGAGTTGGCAGCGGCACGGGCCGAGGCGGCCCAAGTCACAACCGAGCGGGACCGCCTCGAGACAGACCTCGTCGCGGCCACCAACGCCAAAACCGAACTCGAACGACAAGTCGCCCGGATGCAGGGCGAGGTGCTGGACAAATGGATGACTCGCGACATCGTTGATTTCGCACGCAATCCTTACCCCTCGGCCGCCGTGGGACCCGAAGCTGCTGTCACCCAGCCCGATATCCCCGTTGTCGTCGCCGAGGGCGGCGAACCAGCCGCCGGGCAGGTGATCGGCGAAGCGATCGGCGCCGTCATCCCGGACGGTACGAGCACGGACTGGTCACCGTCCGGCGCGACTGTAGCGCCGTCACAGCAGGCGGCGGGACCGAGCGCAGGACCAGTCGCATGAGCCCGCGGCATGCGCGCCCGACCGGCAGCTGGCGAACGACGGGCAGCTTTGTCTGGGAGTGCCGTCGATGAGCGCCGCACGCGAATCACGGCGCCGGACAACCGCGGGGATGGGTCCGGAGCTGACCAAACTCGTCGTGCTGCTGGCGGCGATTGTCCTCGGATTGTGCTTGTGGGGTGCGCTGAGCGTGGGCAGCCTCTGGGCGGGGCTGCCGGTGCAGATGAATCCCACCGCCGCGCTGGTGGAAGTCGTAATGGGGCAACGGCGATGGCCGTGGCAGTCGACCCTGATCACCGCCGCTATGGCCGCGGCCGCCGCAGCGGTGGGATGGCGGAGCTGGCGCCGTCGCGGTGGTAGACGACCCGAGGTCGACGCGGCCGCCAGGACAATGCAACGCCCACGGGATCTGCGGATCGCTCGAGTCAGCGACAACGCCACCGCCGCGCAGCGGCTGCTGGCCGACGCGCCGCCGCAGATCCGGGACATGAAGGGCCCGCCGCTGGGGACAACAGTCGCTGGCGATGTCGCACTACATGTGCCCGCGGAGTTGGGGGCGTTCTTCGAGGCAGGCACCCGCACCGGAAAGACCATGGCGTGGGCGGTGCCCGCGGTGCTGTCGGGGTGGGGGCCGGTACTGGCGACCTCGAACAAACCGGACCTGTTGCGGCACACCCATGTCGGCCGCGAGCAGCGTGGCCGGGTGTGGATGTCGGATCTGCAAGGAGTCACCGGAGAGGTGGTGTGCGGATTCTGGGTCGATCTGCTGCAGCAAGTGAAAACTTTGGCGGCGGCCCGCAAACTCGCTTCGTTCTTCGTTTCCGCCTCGAAAGAGGCTGGGGCAAAGGTTGATTCGTACTTCGACGGTGGCGCGCAAGAATTGCTTGCGAGCTACATCTTCGCCGCCGCATCGGCGGGGGGAGACCTGCTGCACGTCGTGGAATGGTTGGGGCGCGACCAGGACGAGACACCCGCGTTGCTGCTGCGCAAGGCGGGCAACGAGGTTGTGGCTCACCGCATTCTGGAAACACAGGCCCTCTACAGCCGTCAACGCGACGGCCTCTACGACATGGCGCGACGGTTTCTGAACGTGCTGAGCGACGCCGCCTACGCGCGCATGGTGACCCCGCCGAGCCGACGGAGCATCAGCGCCCACGAAGGTCCCGACGAGCAGGTCATCGTTGAGATCGAACAAGCCGAGCCCACCCACGATCTGCCCGAGTTCGACCCACGCGCGTTCGTCCGGTCCACCGACACTTTGTATGCGTTGAGCATGGCTGGGCCGGACTCGGCGTCCCCGCTGACCGCGGCGCTGGTGGGACAGTTGCTGGAGTCCGCGCTCACCGTGGCGCGGGCGCGCCCGGATGGACGGCTGGCGGTGCCGATGCTGGGGGTGCTGGATGAGGCCGCAAATTGCTGCCCGATCGCGGCGCTGCCGGACTACTACACCTACGCCGGAGGACACGGCGTAGTGCTGCTGACCTTCCTGCAGGTCCTCGAACAAGGCAAGGACCTATGGGGCGAGAACGGACTACGGATCATCCGCGCGCAGTCCATCGAGGTCTACGGCGGCGGGATCGGTGACACCGAATTCCTCGGCCAATGGTCGGCGCTCAGCGACGAACACGATGTCGCCGACTACTCCCACAGCGTCGGCCCGGGCGGGATCAACCGCAGCCGCAGTTGGCGGGGCGAGCCGATCTTCAACGTGGCGGCGCTGGCGGCGTTGCCGAAAGATCGTGCGCTGGTGCGGCTGCCAGGGCACAAACCGGTACTCATCCGCAAGATCTGGTGGCAGAATACCGAATTCGCGGTGGTCATCCAACAATCCCTGGACCGATACGCCAAGGCCGCCTCATCGAAGGCAGCTGTGCTCACCGAGGTTGCCGCGCCGACCGGAGACGAGCCGCGATGACCGGCAAACAAAAGCGCACACCACCCCCGCCGAAGTACCGCGACTTCGTCACCTTCGCTCAAGCGTGGCTTTTGCCGGTTGTCAATGTGCGCTTGGCCGAAGGCAATCGGGAAGGCACCTACACATGGTGCCCGTTGTGGTGGAGCCATCGCGCGGTGTCGGTGCGGATCGCGCATCTACACCCGGCATTCGAAACCTCACGGGCCCGCACCGATGGGGGCGCGGTCAGCTCGTATCTGCTGCACCATGTCGACGCGCACTTCCGGGTGATCATGGACGCCGCCAACGGGCCCCTGCATCGCTGCACCCGCAAGACACATGTCGCGGTCCCCTCGCTCACAGCCGAACCGGTGCCGCCCGGCTGGTTCGGACTGGCGACACCCACGACACCGCCACCGCGACCGGCATCAGGTGAGGCCCCCGACCAACCGCCGCCATTGCGGTTCACCAGCTTCGTCGACTTCGTCGAACAATGGCTGCTGCCAGTGACATGCTTCCGCTTGGCGGGCAAGAACCGGGAGGGCAACCTCACCTGGTGTCGGCAGTGGTGGCGGCACAGAGCCGTTGCGGTGCGCTTCGCCGCACTGCACGCGGTATTCGAGGCCGCTCGCCGCAGCGACGACGGCACCGCGATGAGCAGCCTGTTCATCAACCACATAGACCTGCATATGCGCATGATCCTCGATGCGGCCAACGGGCCACTGTATCGATGCTCACCCGAACACCACAACGACATAGCCGCCTTGTCGTTCCGGACGGTACCCGAAGGGTGGTTCGGGATGCCCGGGGATGAGATCCCGGTCGAGGCGGCAGGATTCGGACCCGACTTCCGGATGCTCAGCGAGGCGTTCAGAACGTACTGAGTGAGCGTCCGAAAACTTCGGTCACGCCTGGGTGAGTCAGCGCGATCTCGTGATGGTGGTGGCGATGTGGTTCATTTCCTCGTGGTGGTCGGCCTGGACCTGTAGTCACGGATGCAGCGGCGGTGTTTGGTGATCCCCTGGTTGTTCTTACCAACGTCCGAACAGACACAGCCCGCCTGTCAAGGGGCGCAAGGCCGGGTCAAGCTGCATTGAGGCGGCCAGTACCGCTTGCGCGAACGAGTGGCCGTCTGCGTAGAGACAATATGCATCCGCGAGGAGGGCGCCGCTCGTGGCGTCATCGATCTCCCACATGCCTCCGAGTACTAGCGAGGCTCCGCCGGCGATGGTTGCTAGAGAAGCCGCGATGGAGTTGTTGTTCAGCGATGAGCGCCCAGACCAGCAGCAGCCGAGATTTACAACCGGGGGTAGCGGCAGTTCGAGAAAAGAAAGCAACGGGACTCGCGCGTGACCGAAATCGAACTCGAACTCCACACCGGATGAAAAGGATCCATGTGCGCCAATGGAGAGGAGGTCGAAGTTCGCTTCGACGAGCAGTGTTCTTAGCTCGGCAAAGCTCGTTGCAGAACGATAGTCGATCCGGTGTTCTCTGTGCAACGACGATAGTGCCAGGTGTTCCGCAGTCGCGCCTTCCATGTCTGGGTTGAAGAATGAAACCACACGCCTGAAATCAGTCAGTGGAGGTGGCTGAAGACGCATCGCTGCAGCGGCAGAGGGAACGATGGCGAATTGTGAAATGATAGAGGGAACGATTAGCATCCAAGGAAGTTCCCACGCAGTCGGGTCCGGCATTATGCAGACTCCGTGCGCGTTGTCGCTGGCCTCTAGCTTTTCGAAGATCAAATCTCCGAGCCAAGCCAACTCGCTCGGGTGTGCGGTCTCCGATTCCTCATTGAGCGTGCGGGTGAACATGGCGGCCTGTTGATGAGTTAGAGGTGTGTCTCGAACTGTGCAGAAGTCGTGGTTGGCTCGCAGTGTAAGTACCCTGATGTAGTTGCCGGACAAATCCGGTTCAGACGGATCGCCCACGTCATGGATGATTTCGACCCACACGAAGGACGTGTCGGGTAGGCACGTCTTCAGATCGGCCAAGCTGACCAACTGTGGATCGCGCTGCAGCGAGTCCACCATCGAATTGTCCGTCAGCGACTTAGTGACAGTGGCAAGGTCGTCCAGATTATGATCGAGAGCGACACCCATTCGAGTATCCGCAATAAAGTCAACGACCTGAGCGGCGATGTTCGATCCTGGGTATTCGAGATCCACCTTGGCTGCGGCAGTGCTGTAGTCGGCAAAGATATCGTCAACCGGCAGAAGGGGCTTTGCTTTACCGACGTGATCATTTGCCAGCCTGAGCATGCTCAGGCGAAAATCTGATGGAGTTTTGAGCTGCCCCGAACGTAGTTTGAATATTTCGGAGTAGAGCCGAAAGGCGCCTGTTTGCCCCAGAGTTTCTGCATCGCCAGTTGCCAAACCGAACCAGTGTGCGGCGTCCACGTAATTGCCCGCCTCGGCCGCTGCGGCAGCTCGCTTGATTGCGGATCCGCCCTGTGACTTCGCGCTCTCTGTCATCCACCTGAGAATCCGTTGTACCCGCCTGTTCGCGGGATCGGACCACTTGACAGCAAGTAATTGAGCTCGACACTCGGCGCGTAACCGTGTGAACTCGGATGGGTTTGTCCGAACTGCTGGAAGCTGCGTGTGATAGAATGCGAAGAGCGCCGTGTATCCTGGTGAATGCGAACGATTACCAGCCGCCTGCAAGACGCGCCCTAGCAATTCTGAACGCCCTGCGTCATGGGCAGCCGCTGCTGCAGCGCAGAGCGCTCTGGAATGGCTTTTCTTATCATGGGTGCGGTCAATCAGAAACAGGAGTGATTGGACTACGGCAGAAACTGTTGACGAGTCGACCTGATACGCATCGTGGTCATCCACACACTCGGCAAGAATCTCTAATGCCGAAGCATCGGAATTTTTGTCTCCAAAAGTGTCGGCGAAGTTCATGGCTGCAATGCCGTGCATTGCAACTCGGGCGCAGATCCGTGCCAGTTCCGATGCTGCAATTCCAACAACGATACTTGAAATCGAGTCGGCGACCGAAGGCCGTGCGGACTCGAGTAGGTCCAGGACAAATTCAGCGTCGTGCTTGAAAAAGGCCCGGCGTCGCATCAGCTCAAATGAACGATCAACGATTTTGAGCCGAGCTAGATCATCCTCGCCCAGCGAACTTAGTGATACTGGTTGTGAGGCGCTTCGTGCGGTTGAGCGAAACCGCAATTATCCTTCTCCATCTGGGAAGAGCGTTTTGGTCAGCATCTGTGTGATGGCGTCGACGTCGATTTCGCCAGTCACCTCCAATGTTACTTCACCACCAGGTCCTTTAGCAGAGATCGTTGTACGTTCCCCCGTGGTCGCTGCTTGCTTCGGCAGGAACTTGTGAATTCTGTTCGACACATCGGAAAAGGTTGAAGGTGCTTGAAGTATCGCCAGTACTGTGGTTGCCCCCGTAAGGACTGAAAATGCGATCTGCCACGTGCTGCGACGCGGCGGTGCTGGAGAAACGCCAGGAGTACCTTGAAGTATCTCGGCGAGTTCGATTGGAACAGTCACGCGAATGGTGGTCATATAGATCCTGGAGCAGTGATTGAATGATTGTGCGGAAAGTGACGAATCGAGGGAGTCAGCTACTTCGTTCGCCAACCGGCGACGCCGAATGAGAGTCCCGTCAGTCCGCTGATACCACCGACGATTATGGTGGCAACGGATGCGCCACCAGAGGCGACGGATGCGGTGATAGTGCCGACACCACCACCGGCGAATACGCCGAAAAGCGCGTAGTACAACTCTCGTTGTCGGCCCGCCCTCGCTGACGCTTTCGTGCGGTCGTCGAATGCCTGCTTGACGTCGCTGCCATCGAGTACAGTGCCGCCGCGTTGTTGCGCTACGCCCACAGCGGCAACGCCCAACTCGGCCGCGAACTGGTCTGTTAGCTTCAAGAGCTGTGTCAGGCCGTCGTCCGTGAGGCCGGAGGGCCCGCTGTGTCCGGCCATCGCCGCTTCGATCGCGCTAGTTGGATGAGGGCGGAGAGAACCGGAAGCGATCGGGAGACGCTGGGTTGTCATTCGGGATCCTGCCCGTTCTCCCTGTCGGACGTGGCCACAAGTTGTTTCAGTTCGGCCTCGCGACTCCGTTGAGCTTGTCGGAATCCGTCTGAGTGCTTGACTGGTGAGTCCTGGAGGTCGACAAGCTGGCCTACGAGATTACGGACGGCGTCGCGTGTGCTCGGGTCATCTTTGAGGCCGTCGAGAACGACTTCTCTACGCCCACTGGGCCCATCGACCGTCACACGTATCTCGGTTGGTAGCTTGCCTAGCGTTCGGCCCCACGCAATTCGGACGGCCAAGGCGAGGCCAGCAGTCGCCAGGCCCGGAATGATAGCTGTGACAACCTCATTCATCACGGGTATTACAGTACCGCACTAATGCCGCTGTGCACCTGAAAAGTACTGCTAGGCAAGAAGTTGATTTACCGCGCTGTATACGCTGAGCGCGTGGATCCGAAGGGGTATCGCTTCATTCGTATCGTGCCCTGACCTGTCAGCCCTAGGCGCAGAGCTCGGGATCGGAACGCGGCGGGCCGTGGCGCGTATGAAACCTACATGCTGGGTGGCGGTCGTCGACGCAGCGGGCCGCGTTGCTCCAGTTGATGTCTGCTTGGTCATCGAGGGCGTGGCTCACTCTCACCCCGCAGCCTTTCCCGGGTTATCGCCGGCGGTGACGATCAACTGGGCGGCGGTGTCAGGACCGACGCCGAGAGCTGAACGCAGAGCAGGACACAGAACCACGGTCAATTCGTTGAGCTCGCCGGTGAGGGTGTCAACCTGCTCGTTGAGGAAAGTGACTCGATCGGCGAGTGCCTTTGCAGGAGTGAATATTCCAAGATCATGGGCTCGGCATGAGCGCTGGGACGGGTGCGGGTGAGCTCGGCGATGAGCTCTTTGGAGGTGTGATGGCGGAATCTGGCGCGCACCGATTCCGGCGCGCTGACGAGCAGGGCCTTGATCTGGTTGATCGAGGCGGTGCGGGCCTTGACCGCCGAGCGCCGCGCACTGAGCAGTGCTCGGACCACGCTGGTCCGCTCGTCCTTGGGCTCTGACACACCATGCCCGGACAAGGCGGCCCGCGCTGCGGCATAGGAGTCCAGAGTGTCGGACTTACCTTTGCAGCGTCGCGCCGCACGATCCGGACGGCAGACCTCGACAACCGGAATACCCTCTGCAGCAAGGGCTCTGGTCAATCCAGCACCATAGCTGCTGGTGCCTTCCACCCCGACCACACGAGGAACGCCATGACGGCTGAGGAACTCGATGGCCGACCGATAGCCCGATTTGGTCGTCGGGAACTCCCGATCAGCCACCGGCTGACCGGTCACCGAGATTACGGCGAGATGGATGTGTCGACATGTGTGTCGGCGCCGCCGATGATCTCGCACGAGTCGGTCATGCTTGCTGGTTCTGCCTTCCGTGATGTCGGTGAAAGCGCACCGGCCGCGCGGACAGACAAGACATTGACGAGGCGAAACCAAGCCCCTATTAGGTCATCCCCACATAGCCGACATGCTCGAAGCGTTCCCGCCCGAGCCGGCGGACCAAAGTCAGGACAACCCAGCAGGGCGTCAGTCAGTGATAGAGCAACGACCTGAACGGGAACGCATCACATCATCAATGTCGGTGATCTTGGAATTCGGTGTATGTAGCGGCTGGCGGGCTGCCGCACTGCGAGGCACGAATACTGCTGCGTCCCTTGAAGGAACAGGTGAATGTCACTCGGACCCGGTCTGGCCAAGACGGTCCCGTTGCTGACGGTGCGGGTGGCCCGCGCCAGTAATCCCCGTGGCACCACGGCGATGTGGATACGTGATCGGCTCGAAAACCTCTGGAGCAACTAGGATTTCGCCGATTGGTATCCGCGCGACGGGCAGCCAGGTCTGTCCCCGGCCCAGCTGGCCACCGTGTGCGTGCTGCAGTACGTGCTGGACCTGTCCGACCGGCAGGCGGCCGAGGCCGTGCGCTGCCCGTATCGATTTCAAGTACGCGCTCGGCCTGGAGTTGGACGACCCCGGCTTCCACCACAGCGTGCTGAGCGATTTCCGCGACCGGCTGGCCGAAGGCGACCGCGCTGACCGCTTGCTCGATCTTGCTCTGGCCCGGCTCACCGCTGCCGGACTGGTGCGCGAGCGCACTACCCAGCGCACCGACTCCACCCACGTGTTGGCCGCGGTGCGCGAGTTCACCCGGCTCGAGCTGGTCACCGAGGCTGTCCGCGCGGCACTCAAAGAACTTGCCCGTTGTGCCCCGCATGTCCTTGACCGGTGTGGTCGATGAGGAGTGGGGACGCCGCTACGGCCGCCCGGTGCGCCTGGGCAAGAATCCGACCCGGCCCAAGACCAGGATCCTCACCGCCGGCGAGGACGCCTGCCGACTGCTGGAGCATCTGCGGGGCACGAGCCAGACTACCTGTCCGGCCCCCAGATCCAGGCTCTGCGGCAGATCGTCCTGCAGAACAACAACCGCGATTACAAAGGCCGCCTTTCGTTGGCGCACTGACGATGACGGCGGTCTGCCCCCTCGACCGTGGCGATCGTTTCTCCCTACGACATCCAGGCCCGCTACGCGCGCGGGGGACAAGTCACCAGGTGGAAGGGGTTCCTGGTCCACCTGACCGAAACGTGTGCACCCGAGGGCGCCAACGTGATCACCGATGTGGCCACCATCCCGGCCACCACAAACGATGCCCAGGTCCTTCCCTGAATCCACCCTCGCCTACAGCGTCGCGCACCGGAGATGGACAGGGCTAGAGACCGAGGTCCTGGCCGCGTGCCTCTGCCGCCCGTTCGTCGGGCGCCGGTGCGGTGGCTGATGAGGCCCGGGCGTGTCGGTGTTGGTCTTCCATCGCGCGCTGCCGCGGGGTCAGCTGCGCTCGGCGCCGCTGTTCTGCTTGCAACGCGCGCAGTTCGCGGTTGGCGTGTGTCGTGTCAGATTGCGATGCTGCGTTCGGGTTGCTGCGGATGTCGGTGTGCTGCGCGCCGGCAAGGACCAGGTCCCATCCTGCGGGTGGTCCGACGAGTAGCTGCGCGTCGCGATGGGCGTCCTGGGCGGCGCGTCGCGCAAGGTCTCGGTCGGTGATCAGTTGTCGCTTGTGGGCATCGGCGGCGGTGAGGGCTGCTTGGGCTGCCGCCAGATCTGCACGGGCACTGGCGGTTTGTCGTGTGAGGGCCTCCAGTTGTTCCAGGACGCGCTGAGCGGGGTTGGGTTGTCTGGTCAACTCCGCGGTGCGCATGGTGAGTGAGTCCATCGCCATCCGGGCAGCGGCGACCTCAGCGCGCCTGCGTGCACCTTGTCGACCTATCGCTTGGATTTCGTCGTTGACGGAGTCCACGGCGGCAACTGCAGCGCGGGCCTTCGCGATGGCGTCCGCTGCAGTGGTCTCGCTGGCGCGGTGATCGGGAACGGGGTTGTGTGCGGCGGGGCCGTCCAACGCCGCATCCAACGAGTCAGCGAGCGCTATCTGTTGGTGTACATCACCGATCCGCTGGGCGAGTTCGCTGTCGGTGAGCGCCTTCGGGGCATCCGGGGTGGCCGCAGCGATGTCGAGGCCGTGGTCTGTGATCCAGTCGGCGATGACGCGGCGTCCGGCGCGGCTGCGCATGCGGCGGTAGTCCCGGCGCAGAAACGCGATCGCATCGGCAGCAGATCGTGTGTCGGCGACGAACGCGCACCGTGCTCGTAGGTAGCGGGCGGGATCGTGGACGGGGATGCCGGGTAGTCCTTCAGTACGGCAGTCCGAGCACAATCCGTCGTCGCATTCGCTGCCCCGAGTGTGCTGATCGATCGCGGGGCGGTCCATGGTGGGCCGCTCCAATCCGCACCCGACACACGGCAGATCCCACGGGCCGCGCACGGAATCCGCGTCGTAGTCCCGGTATTCGGCAGACACCGTGGAATACCGGGACCGGGGATCGGCGGTGGGTTCGGCTGCGGCATCGACGTATTCCTCGTGTTCGGCGGCGGCGTCGATCAGGTATTGATGTGGCCGTTGGTCGAGGTATTGGTCGTGTTCGTCGAGGCGATCGTTGCGGCCCGGTTGTGGAGGCCGGCGACGTTGAGGATCGACCCAGCGGCGGCTGTCACGTGGCATGTGGTCGTCACGGCGGTAGGCCGGTGGGCGGTACACGCCGGGATCGGTGTCGGGAATGCAGGCGCGGATGAGTTCGGCGTGTTCGGGATGCTGCTGGGCCGCCCATTCCAGCTTGGCTCGGGCTATCGGGAAGGCGTAGGCGCGCAGGGTTGCTTCCACCCTGCGCATCATGCGGAGCTGTTCGTCGTTGGCTTGGTCGGTCAGCCTGGCGATCGCTTGGGCGAAGCCGATGCCGCCCGATCGGAACAAACCGGTGACGACAACGATGTCGTCGGACAAGTGTTCGGCGCCGGAGAGGTCAGCGCCGTCCGGTGCTGGGGTGTGGTGATCTGGCGCGGCGGAGTGAGCTGGCGCAGGTTGGGGCTCTGGTCCGGTGGTGGGTGGATTGTGATCGGGGATGGTGTGGGCGTCCTCGGTCATACTGTGCTCCACGTCGGGGGGGAGATCGGTGGCAAGGTCACCTGGTGCTGGGGGTGCGTCGTCGGGGTTGCCGGTGTCGTCGTCGAGGTCAGGGGGTTCGTCCGGCGTTGGGGGGTCCGGATAGGTCGGGACGTTGTGGATGATCGCGTCGATGCGCCATGCCAGCGCGATGGCGAACTGGTCGGGCCGTAGCAGGTCGCTGCGGTCGGCGCGGCCGCCGAGCAGCAGTTCGCTGGCGAGTTCGAGGAGTTCGCTGGGTGTCCACTGCGTTGGGTCGGCGCGTTCGATCGCGGCGACGACTTTGGTCCAGGCGGGGTCGGCCATGACCCGCTCGGCGGCCTCGTCTCCGAGGACCGCTCGCAGCACCGGCGTCCACTGTGGTGCGAGCCGCGCCGAGGCTGCGGCCGCTGCGGTGGAGTCCAGTGCGCTGGGGTCCAGCGGCAGCCGAGACCACAACGCCGCGGCGGGAAGCTCGTCGGGCAGTGGCCGCAGCGCGGCGGCTGTGGTGAGCATGGTCTCGACATCGATGCCGGCCCGGTCGGCGGTGTCGAGATGGTCGGCCAGAACGGGCCAGAACGCATCCTGGGTAATGCGGACGTCGATGCGTTTTGCCAGCGGCGCCCATGTGTTGACCGCGAGGTTGACATCACCGATAGCCTCGGTCACCCGCGCGGCGAGGTGTTGGTGATAGCGGCGTTCGGCGGCGGTGAATCGTGATGGCCCACACGGGCGCAGGTCCTGGGTATCGACCTGGCACGCCGCCCGCCACACCGCGATCTCGGCCAGGAGTTCGGGGTCGGTTCCCACCAGTGGCCGTGCCCACACCGGAGCGGTCGACGGGGTGAACTCGCGCGCTTGGCTGGTGATGGCGGCGGCTAGTTCGGTGATGATTCGCGCTCGCGCGGACAGGAATTCACCGAAATCGGAATCGGTGTCGATGCCGGTGGGGATGCCCGGTAGCCATGGCAGCGGGCCCGGGGTCGCTGAATGCGACCCGGAAACATCCAGGCGCCAGTCCAGCACTGCGGCGATGTTGTCGGCGGTGTCGAGTTCACGAGCACCGATGGCGGTGGACAGCGCCGCGATGGGGTCGCGTCCGCGCAAGGCGATCGTCGCCAGGTTCTGGCGCAGCACCGGGTATCCGGGATTGCTGGTCAGTGATGGCAGAACCCGTTCGACATCGGCGTCGAGTTGGGTCATCGCTTCCTCGCCGAGGGCGTGTTCGGTGGCCAACCCGAGCGCGTCGAGGAAGACGTCGGTGGCGTGTGCGAGCCGCAGCCAGGGATCGAGAGCATCGGCCAACTCTGTGTGGGCTGAGCGTTGCCCGCCGATGCGGCTGAGGATGCGGATCAGGACATCGACCGCGGTGCGGGGCAGCAGCGCGAGCTCTGTCCAGAAGGATTGCTCGGAGCCGTCGATCGCGGTTGTCACGTAAACGTGATTGGCCAGCCAACCACGGGTCAGCGCGACATAGAGCTGCTCACGAGACTCATGGCCGGTCAATGCGGTATGACAGGTCCCTACGGTGATCCCCTGCACCGCGTTGACGGTGGCCGCCCACCCCAACCGAACATGGGAGGCGACGTAGTCGCCCGGCAATCTGACGCGTCCGCCCAACTGGCGGCCCCTCATCAGGCGCGCGGCGGTGATCGAGCCGTCGGCGTGCACAGCGGTGACCACCCACTGATAACCGTTGCGCACATAGTCGTCGGCACCGAGGCGGATGCGGGGATTGTTGAGACCGGTGCGGATCGTGTCACCCACTGAAGCGCGCTGCTCATCGGCGAGGTCGACCTCCAGACCGCGCACACCGCCGGTTCCGGCCAGGCGGTTCTCGCGGGCGAGCTGGTTGAGTTCGGCGACGATCGCATGCGTCGGGGCGAGCATGATGGTGTCGCGGCCGGCGGTGTAGTCGGCCAACCATCCAGCGAAGGTCCCCTCGACCACAGCGGCGGGACTGCCGACATGGACTCGGCCGCGGTCGAGGTAGAAACCCAAACCGGCTGGATCACCCTCGCGCACAAGCAGACTCGCCGACCCTTCAGCGCGATCAGCGAACCGCACGACATGGGTCAGTGTTTGGGTCAAGTCCCCGGCCGCGTCGATCATGTCGATGACCGCGCCACCGGACTCGATGGCCGAGAGCTGCTGGTCATCGCCGATCATCCGTACCGTCGCGCCCCGCGAGCGCAGGAAGATCAGCATCCGCAGCCGGTCGGCGTCGGAGATCTGGATGTGCTCGTCGACCACGACCAAGGTGTCGGCGCCGATATCGAGCACCCACTGCGGCAACGACGGCGGAAGCGTCCCGGTGTCCTGCAGCAGCCGCTGCCGCGTGGGGGTGTGTTTGGACAGAACATCGAGTAGTTTGTCCACGGTCGCGACACGGGTTCCGATATCGTCGCCGAGCACACGCACCGACCGCGCGGTCGGTGCCAGCCCCAGCACCGTTCCGCCGGTCGCTATCCACGCGCCGACAAGGACTTTCATGGTGCTGGTCTTGCCGGTGCCAGCGGGGGCGTTGCAGATCTGGATACGCGCACCGGAGGTAGCGAAGCTGGCGATCGTGGCGATCTGGCCTTCGTTGAGCTGCCTATCGCGGTTGTCGGGGTCACGGTTGTAGGCGGCCGCTGCCGCGGTGACAACCGCCATGGGCACTGTGCGAGCTCCGGTTTCACGGGCCATCTCGATCAACCGGGCCTCGATATCGAGGACTTTCGGCGAGGTATAGAGCTGGGAATCGGCCGCGCTGTAGACCGAGGTGCCATCCGCGCGGCGGAATAGCGTGGGAGCCGAACGCAATCCGGGTTCGGCACGAATGTCCGGATCACCCCGAGCCAGGGAACGGCCCGGCGCCAGAGCAGCGTCGGTAACCGCGCGGGTCACCTGTGCCCACTGGAGCGGATGGATCTTCCCGCGGACCAGCCGCTCGACCTCGCTGCGCACATGGGTGCGCCGCCAGATCGACCGCTCAGCTGACACCGTCGCGATCACCCGGTCCGCGCACCGCGCGATCCACGTGTCATCGACGACAGCGCGGTGAACACTGCGCTGCCGCAAGGCGGTCGACAGCATCGCCGCCAACTGCGCGCGCCCGCCGAGGACCGCTATTGCTTGCTGGCGCCAGATCGCGCGCTGTTCGGCCAGCGACCGCAGCGGATGTTTGGCGGCGCGGGTGTCCAGCGTCGCCTTCTGCATCAGCCGATACATTTCGTCCGCGGTGGGTTCGCGACCGAGTTCGTGCTGAAACTGCACCGTGAGTTCGCCCAGGCGGGCCGTGATTGCCGCGTCGCGACTGGACCAGAACTCGTTGAGTCTCGGATCGACGCCGATGATTTCGCGGATCGAGCGTTTGGCGGGATCGGTGCCCGGTCGCTCGGCGAAGTGCAGACCCAGCATCGTCTCGAGATGCATCTCGAGCCGGGTGTTGTAGATCTCGCTGGCACACACCGCCGCCCGGTAGAACATCGTCCCGTCCAACGTGCGCCACAGGCCACCGTCGCGGGTACGGACCCGGTTGGCCACCACAACATGGGTGTGCAGATCGGGATCCCCCTGGCCTGCGTCAGCCCCAGCACGGGAATCGCGATGGTCGAATGTCGCCGCGATCAGCCCATCGACATCGACCTGGCGCACCCCGTTGCGGCCGAGACGGGTGTAGGCCGCGTTGGCTTCGAGGTAGGCGATCGCGTCCTGCACCGCCGCGTGGTGGGCCGCTTCGATCTTCTCCGAAATATGTCGTGGTGCGAGGGCCCACAACGTCGAGACCGACTTCACCGGAGAGAATGTCCAGTCGAATCCGGCGACGGCGGTGGTGCGCTGGCGGGAGGCGCGAGCAACCCACCCGGACAACTCGCGAACATCCAGCGGCGGGCGCCCGATCTGCTCGGCGAACATCGTGCGAGCGACCGCGGTGCGCAGGCGCGCCCGCTCCTCATCGGGGATCGCCGCGTACTCATCGAGTCCGAGCCCGACGTTGTAATCGCTGTATGCGAGCGCGCATCGCCGCCGAAACTCGGTGGCGCCACTGTAGATACGGAAAGGCGACCCCAACCGCGACGCCTGGCCAGCGGCGCGTTTGGCGTCTTTGCGTTTCGCGCCGCGACCGAGTTCGTGGGCGACGATCGTGTCTTCGATTGCATCGGCCTGCGGGTGGCGTCCCTCACCGAAGAGCGCCTTCATCTGCGCCTCGGTGACGATGTCTCCGGCCTTCACACGCGAACACTTCAGACGCCGGCCGCGATAGAACACCGTCAACCCATGAAGGCCCGTTCCGAGCCATCGTCCAGGTGATTCACCATGGGCGGAGTAGTAGTCCGACAACGGTTCCCGGCCACGGGAACCGTCATGAGCCGCGACATGGCGGGTGTAATACTCGTATCCATCGCCCGCGGTGATTTTGTGAAGAGTCGCGGTCACCATTCCATGACAGGCCGCGAATCACCTCGAGTACCAGGCTCTGCATTAATGCAGAAAGCATTAATGCGGAAAGCATAAAAAGGCTGTTATAGAAAAGTGCTGCCTGGATGCAAGAGGTCTGACCGGCGGAATGTTGGGAAAAAGAGGGGGAAGGTGGGCAAAAGGCTAAATTGTGTGTTGTTATGCGCGTTAGGTGAGTGACGAAGGAACAAGATTGGATGGAAGGAGGTGGCGAATACCGGTCGACCCGTTCGCAGAGGCCATGATCGGGGCTGACGTGGAGCCCGCCGCGAATTTTCCGCTGGGCGGAGCGGCGTCCGCCTAGCGGCAACGGCGGTGGAGCCATGCCGGGGTGACGTTCGCGGTGAGAACCCGAAGAGAGCTGCTCGGGTCCGTACCCTTCGGGGCAGGGGACTGGCGAGGCCCGCAGATCTGGTCAGTCAGGAGCAGCGATGGATGACAAGGCGGCGCGACGTGGAGGACGTCGACGTCCTGTCGTGGTAGCGCAGGAACTTGAGAACAGACGTAATCGCCGTTTGGACCGCCGCATAGCCGCACAGGAACGACAACTACGGATTGATGCCGCCGAAAAGCTGTACTTCGACGCTGTGGAGGCTATCGAGGCAGACACGACGGAGCTGGCAACGGAGATCACAGGGTGTGAGCAGTGCATCGTGGAGGCCACAGCCCGTTGCACAAGTTTGGTCGAGCAGTATCGTCACCAGCAATCCCGCGCGGCGGCCGCGATCCGCGATGAAGGCTGCACCGTCGACGAGGTGGCCGAAATCCTGGATATCCCCAAACAACAGACGCGGCAGATGATCGCCGAGGCACGCCATTTTGACCAGACGGGTCCGGCACGGGGCGTGTCTCAATTCACCCGGCTCGAACTTCGCCAGCGGTGCGGTGACACGCGTGAGAACGCGCGACGCAGCGCCCCGACCGATGTGGACACCGACAGCCATCTATCGGCCGGGTGACCAAAGCCCTACCGGTATCGATATCCGTAGCCTCCGGATGCGGTTGTTAGTTGGTGGTACTCAATTCGAGGCTCGGCGTGGCGGCGAGAAGAGTCCAGCCGCAGCCGTCGCACCGTTAGAAGCGCTCCTCGATCGCGACGACATCATCGACTGACCGTGACCGGTTGCCCGCGGCGTAATAGGTATCGGCGTGCACCGATTCGATCTGTTCGTTGAACATCTCGAATTGTCGTTCGAGGATCAGGGCGTCGTCTGCATTGGCGGTTTGGCTCAGATCGCGATACTCATAGGCCTGGATGTAGTCGATGACCGGGTTGTGGCGGGTTTCTCCGAAGCTGCGGGCGTTGAGCAGGATTCGGATGCGCACACCGGGTTCGGGGTGTGCGGATTCGGCGAGGGCGAGGGTGCGGGGCACGGTAACTCCTGAATCGGATGAAGGAGGGGCGGGGCATCACTGGTGGACGCCCCGCCCCTGTCAGCGGTGGAAAGTGCTCAGGCGGCTACGGCCTGCCGACGGTCGGGAACCTCGACGATCCCCAGATAGACCCGGCACGTGGTGCAGTGGTCATCGTCGTAAACGGGTTTGACCTGGAAGCAGCCTGCGCAGCGGCCCTGGCGCTGACCACGTCCGAGCGCAGGGCCGCGCTGGCGGGTGCGCTTTGGCTTCGGGGCTGTGGCGTCGTCGAGATCGACAGTGCCAGTGGTGAGTTGCCCATAGTCCGGGCTCATGCAGTCACGGATGATCGGCACTGCGGGATGGTGCGGCTGCGCGCGGATCACGCGATCAAGAATGTGATCGGCACTGCGCGGATAGTGCTCGGTGAAGTATGCGCAGCGCGCGATAACCAGGTCGCGGTTGGTGAATCCCTGCGGCAGCGGCGGCATTCCGTGGCGTCCGTCGGCGCGGCAGGTCGGGCACAAGCCGTCGTCGCTGCGCCAACGCCCGTCGATGCGATGCTTCGCGGCGCGGTTCCAGGTCCCGGGCCGTTCGATGAAGCACGACACACAGGGCCAGCCCACCAGCGCCGGAGTCGAAGCATGGTCGTAGTCGAGATCGTTGCCGTTCTCCTGAAACGGGTCACGATCGTCGGCCGCGACCCAGATCTTGGTGCGCTTCTGGGCCTGCCAATGGGTCTGTTCCTCCGAGATCGGGCGGTCACCACCGACGATCGCGGTCAGGTCGAGCTGTTCACCGACACAGCCGACATAGACCTGATCCCATTTCGCGCGGGCCTCCTCGGCGTCGACGACAGCGGTGCGACGATGAGGCCGCCCTTCCTCATGCCGCTGCGGCTGGTTGTGGTAGATCCGTGCCCGAAGCGCGAGATAGTCATAAGCCGCGGCTGCTTCGTTGTCCTCGAAGAGGCGGTTGGTGAAGTAGTCAGTGACGATCGCGGGCTCACCGATCTTGCCGCGCTCGCGGCGGTGCGCTTGGGCCTTGCGGCGACGCTCGCGGTATTTCTCGGGATTGTTGCGTTCAGCTTCAACTCGGGCGGTGACCGGCACGCTGGTCCGCATGCGACTCGGTCGGTACTGCTCACGACTGGGGGCTGGCCGCCATTCGGTGGCGTCGATCCCGCGAGAGTGGATGTCGAGGTCGTTGTCGCGATCGACAGCCTCGTACAGGTGCGGGTCAGCGCTGGGCAGGCACGCGTCGAGGTATGCGCGGTCGTCTGGATGGCACAGCTTGCGGAGGTCGGCGATCTTGTCGAGCGCCTTCAGGTAGGGGTGTGCGCTCAACAGATCGACCATCTTCGCCAACACCGTGTTGAAGCGCGCGCGTTGGCGTTCGTCGGTAATGGAGGGCACGAGCCGCTGTGGGTTCCACGGCGACGGTGCGTCGACGTCTGTCGCTGTGGAGTCGGCTTCGTCGGCATCGGTTCCGGGCGCGTCGTCGATACGGACTACGGTGCGATACAGATGCGGGTCGCCGAACGGCATGAGGGCGTAGAGGTGTTCACGGAACGATGGGGAGCTTCGCTTCCAGGCGCTGCGGAGCCGGATCAGGGCGTGATCGTAGCGGTGTTCGGTGAAGACGGTGGCCATGAACTCGGCGACGGCCAGTTCTTCGGGCGTAGCGAAGCGCAGCGCGGCCACCGCGGCGCGTCGGCCCTGGACGCGATTGCGGCCGAGCTGGTAGTCGATCAATGCAACGGAATCGAGGAAGGACGTACGCAACAGAGTGTTCCTGTCTCGGTGATATGCGGAAGCACCCCACGCTCGAAGCGGCATCTTGCGAAACGAGGGGTGGGCGGCTGGTCGGGCGACCCGCCTGAGGGCGTGAAGCCAGCTCGCACGGCGACACGCGGGAGGGAACGCGCCGATCAGGGCGGAGACGAATTTCCCGCGCTCACATGCACACCGTGCGTGTAGCGGGGTCGTCGCGCCCTGGAAATTCGTGTCCGACCCGGCGCGGGCCCGGACGCGTGGCGCTGGGCGAGCTGGTAGCCCTCGGGCAGGCGGGGCGACCGACCAGACGAACACCCCGGGCCGAACCACTCACCAACCCTTGGCGACAACGCTGGAACCGCAGCCGCCAGAGGGCATTCGGGCGAGATCAGAAATTTGATTCGCCGACGAGAGCGGCCGAGGCGGTCTGGTTGGCCCACGGGTCGTCCCCGGCGGGGGTGGCCCAACCGTCTGTCGTGGCAGGTTGGTTGCCGAAGCCGCCGCTGGCGTTGTCCGCGCCGCCGAATCCACCCGATGCGCTGGAGCCGCGTCGGGTCTTGTTGATCTTCGCCGTGGCGTACCGCAACGAGGGCCCGACTTCATCGACTTCGAGTTCCACGACGGTGCGCTTCTCGCCCTCGCGGGTTTCGTAGTTGCGTTGCTTGAGACGGCCGGTCACAATCACGCGCGAGCCCCTGGTCAGGGTTGCGGCGACATTCTCCGCGGCCTCACGCCAGCTGTTGCAGCGCATGAACAACGCGTCGCCGTCTTTCCACTCGTTGGCGTTGCGGTCGAACACGCGGGGAGTGGAGGCGACGGTGAAATTCGCGACCGCTACGCCCGCTATCGCAACTGCCGTGGGTTTCTCGGCGCCTCCTGTCCACTGGTTAGCTGATGGTCCAGGCCAGCGCGGTTCGGGCTGGCGTGATCGAAGTTCGATGGTTCGTCGGAATTCCTGACGGTTCTTTGGTATTCATGTCCGATGGTCTTGGTTAGTGAACCCGCGGTGGCGGGGTGGTGAGGCTTGCCGCGGTTCGTTCGTCCGGAGCTGTGCGGCGGTTGGTTTCGCCGCAGGAACTCGATGACTTCGAGCAGGAGCTTGTGGATCAGTACGCGTTGGCGTTCGCGGCCGCCGGGGTGACGGATGACCATATTGCGCAGGAACGTTCGGTGATCTTCGCGTTCATCAGGTTCCTTGGTCGGTATGTGTGGACGGCGCAGCCTCAGGATGCGGATAGGTTCCTGGAGCAGCAGCGGCGGGACCGAGCGCGTAGCACGGTGCATGCCAAGGCCGGGACTGTGGCGCGGTTCTTCGAGTTCTTGATCAGCCGCTATCAGGGTGAGATTCACGGTCTGACCGGTTATGTGGTGGTTCAGCCTGTCGATGAGTTCAATCGCCCAGCGAAAGCGGATTACGGTGGTGTGATCCGTGTGCCGCCGACCGAGGATGAGGTGGATGCGTTGTTCGGTCGGTGGCGCGAGGCGCTGCCGGAGGCGCGCAAGTTCCTGCCCGCTGCTCGTGACTATTTGGCTGCTTCGTTGTGGCGTCGAGTTGGTCTGCGCATCAGTGAGACGGTCCACCTCGATATCCGTGACTGGCGCCAGGATTTGGGGCAGCACGGCAAGCTGCACGTGCGGTTCGGCAAGGGCAGTATGGGGCGCGGCCCGAAGGCGCGGTTGGTGCCGACGATCAATTCGGCGGGCGATCTGTTGGAGTGGTGGCTGACCGATATTCGACATCAGTTCGGGGATGACTGGATAGATCCGGATGCGCCGCTGCTGCCGAGTGAGCGTCGGGACCGGGAAAGTGGTCGTTGTCTGCGTGTTGGTGACGACGGTCTGCGGAGCGGACTGGCTGGGGCGGTGAGGCTTTGGCTGCCCGCGTGGGAGGGGCGGCTGACACCACATGTGCTGCGGCACTTCTGTGCTTCGTCGTTGTATTCGCGTGGTATGGACATGAAGGCGATTCAGGAACTCCTCGGCCATGAATGGTTGTCCACGACAACTCGATACATCCATGTCCATGACGACCACGTCGAGACCGCCTGGGCGAGCGCCAATGATCGTGTCGCTTCCCGACTGATCACCGGAACGGAGTGAGCGCATGCGCTGGAACATGCGAATGAAAGCTGCCGAGCAAGGCATCTGGAAGTCGACTGAGATGCGGCGCCGACTCGCGGACGCCGGCTTGGAGATCAGCGCTGGGAAGATGTCGGCGCTGTGGACCGGTGTTCCGACCACGATCCGACTCGACGATCTCGATGTGATCTGTCACGTGCTCGGTTGTGAGGCAAACGATCTGCTGATTCGTGAACCGGACAAGGTCGCGGCCAGGCGACCCCGCAAGGCCGCCGACAACAGCACCGGCATCGCGACGATCACGCCACGTCTGGGCCGCAACCGGACATTGCCACCTGCATGACACCTCCGAGGACCTGTGTTGGGTGCGGGCAACGACCGGTCGCCACGCCCAGAGACCAACACTGCTACCGGTGCATGCCTGGTGGGCCTTTCGTGCCGCTGCCGTGTCGCAAGTGCGGGTCGACGCGTGACTATTACTCCGCTGGACTGTGCCAGCGCTGCCATCGATGCGCCCCGCAGGTGATCGACAGCTGCCGGGACTGCCTCGGCTGGGGCGTCACCCGCCATACGGCCTGGTTGTGTGAAGCCTGCCGCGGGTTGCGTCGCCGGTTCCCGGTGGCTATGCCATGCCGTTCGTGCCAACGGGTAGTCGCGGTAAACGCAGATGGAGTCTGCCGGTTATGTTGGCGACAAGTGGCAGGGAAACGCCCGCATGGCAACGGGCCGAGCGTGCTGGACGCTAGCCCGTGTTTTGAAAGTGCGCTGAGTGCGCCGCTGTGGGGCGCACTCAGCGGGGTGGATCGGAAGATGTTGTCTGCCTTGGCGTGTCGATGACCTGACGAGGCGAGGTCTCCGGTAGATGGTTCAGCGACAAAGAAGAACCTGAATACCGGAGACCTCGTGACCAGCGTATCGGTGGCGGGGCGAGCGGACCTGACCGACGCCCAGTGGGCGCGGCTTGTACCGTTGCTGCCTCGCGGTAAGAAGGCGGGTCGCCCGCCGAAGTGGACGAAACGGCAGCTCATCGACGGGATCCGGTGGCGGACCCGGTGCGGGACACCGTGGCGGGACGTGCCCGAACGTTACGGGTGCTGGCAGACGATCTACGGGCTGTTCCGCCGTTGGCAACGCGCGGGGATATGGGCATGGATGCTGAAAATGCTGCAGGCGTTCGCCGATGCCGCCGGAAAGATCATCTGGCGGGTGAGCGTGGATTCCACCATCGCCCGGGCGCATCGCCACGCCGCTGGTGCCCGCCATGACGGCCACGCGCAGGCCGAGCCGCCCGGCGGGGTCGAGACCGAGCCCGCCGATCACGCGCTCGGGCGTTCCCGTGGCGGGTGGACCACCAAGACCCACCTGGCGTGCGAGCAGGGCCGCAAGCTGCTGTCGCTGGTGATCACCGCCGGTCAGCGCGCTGACTGCCCGCAGTTCACCGCAGTGCTCGATGCGATCTCGGTGCCTCGCCTCGGTCTTGGTCGCCCGCGGACCCGCCCAGAGCGGGTGCGTGCCGACAAGGCCTACAGTTCCCGCGCCAACCGCACGCACCTGCGCGAACGCGG
This sequence comes from Nocardia sp. CA-119907, assembly GCF_050955995.1. Taxonomy (NCBI): domain Bacteria; kingdom Bacillati; phylum Actinomycetota; class Actinomycetes; order Mycobacteriales; family Nocardiaceae; genus Nocardia; species Nocardia sp. CA-119907. Next base: position 6,185,108 of record NZ_CP192091.1, on the reverse strand, counting down.
GATCAAGGCCACCATTCCGGTCAAGAAGGATCAAGCGGCGCATCGGAAGAACAAAGGCTCCGCCGGTGGACGGCCACCAGCGTTCGACCGCGAGGACTACAAGCAACGCCACAGCGTGGAGTGCGGCATCGGCCAGTTGAAGGAAAACCGTGCCGTAGCAACACGATTCGACAAACTCGCCGTCCGCTACCAGGCCACTGTCCGCATCGCCGCCATCAACCAATGGCTACGACACGGCTGAGGGCGGGCACCTGCCCGCCCTCACCCACTTTCAAAACACGGGCTAATAGTCAGGGCCAGCAGCTGTTCCTGGTCGATCTGTTCCGGGAGAGACGTCGACCTGCCCGTCCGATCACCTTCGAACGACCGAGTTATCGCAGCTATCCCGTCCCCGATCAGCAACTCACCGTCGTCGATGTGCCCCGAGACCTAGCGCGCGGACGCGAGCGCGGATTCGCTGATCCGCCCGATCCCGGGCTGGCGCACCAGCTCGACGAGGTTGCGTTCGCGCATGCCCGCAGACACGGCTGGAGCAAATCCAGGTTGGGCGATGCCCGCAAGGGCATCCGGATCCTGTTGTCGTTGCAAGACACTCCCGGAGCGGTCATCACCGCCAGTGAGGTCGCGCAGCTCGATCAGATTTCGATTGCGCTGCAACCCATTCGGGATATCCTCGCGACAGCGGGAATGCTCGACGACGACCGGGAACCCAGTGTCGTCGCGTGGTTCGCCCGCCAGATCGTGAGCCTTCCCGATCAGATGCGCGACGAACTGTCGACGTGGTTCGAGGTCCTGCGTGTGGGCAGCACCACCCCGCCTAGATCTCGGCCCCGAGCAGAAGCCACCGTGCGCGGTCAGATCCGTCACGCCATGCCGACGGTGCACCGGTGGGCTGCGGCCGGACACCAATCGTTGCGCGAGATATCTCGTGACCATATCCAGCAAGCGCTGCCCGCCAGCGGTTCTCAGCGTTCACTTGTCGGCCAGTCGCTGCGTTCGCTGTTCCGCATTCTCAAAGCCCGGCGGATGGTGTTCTCCAACCCGACCACCCATTTCCGCACCGGCAGACCAGAAACCCGTGTGCCGCTACCAGTCCCAGTGCTCCGGCTGCAAGAAGCGCTGATCTCCGATAACCCGGCCCGCGCCCTCATCGCCGGACTCGTCGGCTTCCACGCACTTCGCAGTGCCCAACTTCGATCCCTGGTGCTGACCGATGTTCGCGACGGGCGTCTGCATCTGCCGGATCGGACCGTGCTGCTGGCACCACCCGTGCGCAAACGCCTCTCGGCGTGGCTCAACCATCGAGCTGAGCGATGGCCCGACACCATGAACCCACATCTTCTGATCAACATGAAGTCCGGTGTGCGAACCGGGCCGGTCAGCAATGTATGGATCAACACGACCCTCGGCATGGCATGTCAAGCCATTCGCGAGGACCGGATCCTCTATGAGGCCATCTCCATCGGTGGCGACGTGCGTCGACTGTGCGACCTTTTCGGGCTCAGCGTCAAAGGCGCCGAACGCTATACCGATACCCTCCACCACCGCGACCTCGATGAGGAGGGCATCGGTTGACCGTAACGCTGCTCAGAACGGCGGCTCGCCGGTCCCACCGAATCCGGACGCGGCTAACACCGGTTCACCGGATTGCATTGCGCCCCAAGGATCATCGCCACCAGCGTTGGCGTTCGAGCCGCTGCTGTTTGAGTTGCTTCGGTTGACCCGTGAGATCTTCGCGGTCGCATACCGCAGCGACGGTCCGACCTCATCGACTTCCAGTTCGACGACCGTTCGCTTCTCGCCTTCGCGGGTTTCATAGGAGCGCTGCTTGAGCCGCCCACTGACGATCACCCGTGCGCCTCGAGTCAGCGACTCGGCGGCATTCTCAGCTGCCTCTCGCCACACGTTGCAGCGCAAGAACAATGCGTCGGCATCCTTCCACTCGCTGGTGTTGGGATCGCGATACCGCGGTGTCGAGGCGACGGTGAAGCTGGCTACCGCGACTCCTGCGGGTGTGAATCTCAGCTCTGGCGCGGCTGTCAGATTCCCTTTGACAGTAATGACCGTGTCGCTAGCCATGATGATCCTCCAAGGATTGTAGGGGACTGCGTTCTTCCCAGTTGCATAGGGCAGTAGGGGTTTTGAGGGACACACGTAGGTTCCCGAACTCATGGGTCAGATAGCCTCGTAGAAGGCAGCACATGCTTCAGTTCCGGGCAACGGCCACTTCGGAATTCGCGAACCCACGGGAAACGGGTGTGAATCGAAGCTCGGGGTCAAAGGTCAGATTTCCGATGACGGTTATCACGGTGTCGCCAGCCATAGTGGGCTCCTTCGAGGATGAGTTGCATTGAATTCGTGCATGTTCGAGGCAGCGACCAGTGGGTCAACGACTCGATATGGAAGCTGGAAGGGACCGATGTCATCGACGGTGAGCGTCGGTACGCCACTGCCGTTGTCGATCACGATCCCTGCTCACTGGACCCGGCGGGCTCGATGTCCTCGCCGCCGGTGTCGGTAAGGATTGCGAATGGATCGTCATCGAGCAGGATCAGTCGACGCCCGTTGTCCCAGTCGACGTCGATCTGCGAGTCCCGCACTTTGGTCACGGTGCCGGTGTCACCGACCGCGAGCGGGTCCGGGTCGTTGGGCATGATGCCGGTGATCCGGACGCGGTCACCAGGTTCGAGGTTCATCGGATCTTCCTTGCGGGTTGGGAGGTGCCCTGCGCGGTAGGGCATATCGGGGCGTGGGGGCGATGCCGGTCGTGCGGCGAGAGGGTGCGTCGGGGTCGCGCATGCTGTGGTGTGGGTTGAACCGGTCAGCCGGGATGCGCTGTGGCGGTGGTGAGTTCGAGTTCGGTGGAGCTGGTCATTCATCCGGCCCGGTCATCGCGACGCTTGGGGGAATGTCGGCCAGGTGTCGTGGGTGGTCAGCGTCTGCGGTGGTTTCGAGGGCTGTGCACGTGGCTGGTCACGGCGCGGCGGCGATGCCGGTCGGGTGTCGCGGGGCGCTGGTGGGCTGTTCGTCCCAGCGTGGGTGTGGTGATCGTGGGACGTGAGCGTGGTCGGCGGCGCGGTGACCGGACCTTCGGAGGGGCGACAGCAGCAATGGTGTTTTCGCGTTTGGCGGTGTTGATGCGGCATATATGCAGCAACCGCAGCACGCAGCGGCGGCCGGTGACATCAGTGCGTACACAGGGGCTCTGGACAGGTGCGTGGCAGCGCGGGTAGGGGCAGATGATGGTCAACTCGAGCTCACGTTCGGCGAGATCGACGTCAGTCAGGTTGACACGGTCGCGCACCGGCAAGGCACGCACGGACAGGGCAGGCATTCGGAATCCTTCCAGCGATCACCGGGAACGAGGCACGCCCCGCTGTTGCAGGCGCCTAGTGCCGGTATCGGCGTCATCACACAGGGATTGCACACAGTGCGAGGTCGCGGGATGCGCTCGTTGGACACGAGCGGAGAGTGCCGGTCGTGGTCGACAGGGGCGGGATGGGAGTCGCTCGCCCAAGGTGGACGCGGTGGCGAGTGCGCACGAATTCGCACACACTCCCCGCCGGTTGCCGCAGTGCCATGCCGGGCCTGTGGACACGCGCTGTGCCCAAGACAGGAACATGTGCCGCACACACAGCGCGGAATCCACTGTAGCGGTTCGCGATAGCTGTGAGCGAGAACAGGTCTCGTGCTGCGGCGTAAGCTGATCGGCAGGGGACTGGCGTGATCATCGGATCAGTCGGTCAGGAGTACTCGTGGAGGAACCGAACACCCATCGCGCTCGATCATCGCAACAGCCGTCGACGGCGGCGGTGCGACGCGAACAGCAGAGGCTGGCGCGTCAGCAACGTCATGCCCGCGCGCGAGAACGCCTGAGCCGCATCGACGCCGCCGAGCGGACCTATATCGACGCGGCTGTCGCGATCGAGGCAGCCGACGGTGATCTCGCGGAGGTGATCGCTGCGGCCGATCGCCGCGTGCAGGCTGCCCGCACACGCGCAGAGGAGAAAATCGGCGAGCACCAGCGAAGGCAGGCACACGCCGCGGCCGCGATCCGCGCCGAGCAATGCAGCATCAGTGAAGTCGCCGAGATCTTGCAGATATCGCCGAAACAGGTCCGGGATCTGCTCCGAACCGCCGACACCGGCACCGAGTTCGCGGCTCGCGATCCCGAACAGGATCCAGTCGATAGCCGTGTCGGCGAGCAGCCGCCCAACATCGACACCGAATCGCCCGAACCCTGGCAAGGCGAGCCGACGGACGCGACGGATTCAGGCGAAACCATCCCGACCGTGACGGGTGTTGTTACACCACAACAGTGGTCGTCGGGCTGAGTTGCAACACATGACGAATGCAGGTGAGTATCGGCCGAGATAGCTTGTACCGAGGGCAACATTCGGCTCAGGTTGGTCGAGTACGGTGTCGGCAGCGACACAGATCCGCGTTGGCCGGAGTGGCACTTGCGCAGTGTCGCCGGGTTACCGCCGGTTCTTCCGTCGGCGCTTCGGGTGTTCAGGGGCGGGCACGGGGCGTTCACCAACGCTGTGATCAGCCGGTGGGCACCAGGTCTCGGGCGGATGCCGTCGGTACAGGTCGCGGATGACCGGCGCAGGAACGCCGCGTCCTCCTGTCTGCTGGCGGCCAGCGACCCTGGCAAGGCAGGTCTCGAGTGGTGCGTGCACGTCGACCAGCACACACGCGATCGCGAGGGTCGCGGCCAGTTGCTGCCATCGGTGCACATATGCGGGGGCCAGGTTGGTGGAGTCGATGACGACGTTGAACCCGGCGGCGAGGTGGTCGAGCGCCTGCCGTGTTTCCAGTTCGGTGACGGTGTTCTCGTCCTCGATATCGAGGATGCCGTCGCGATGGAAGTAGATCTCGCGGATCGTGTCCCGACAGACGACCACTGTTCTGGGGGTGGTGGCGGCGAGGTGAGCGGCCACCGTCGACTTGCCCGACCCGGGCAGCCCCCGCAAAACCATGATCGTTGTCCCCAACGGCGTGGGTCTGTAGGGATCGTCGTCGCTGTTCATCGTGATACCTCTCGGGTCGGAAGTGCGCGCAGGCGGGAGCAAACAGCACGCGTGCGGGGATCGGACACGCAGGAACAGGTGTCCGAGTCGATCGGCATGCCGATCAACGCCGAATGGGCAGCCTCGCCAGCTGGTGTGCCGATCTCGGTGGGGTTGATGGCGTCAGGGCGGCATTCGCCAGTGGCGATGCCGCGTTTGAGTTACAGATCGACGAGTTCGTCGATGGCGTCTGGGGTCTCAGCGGGCACGAGACCACCGCCAGGCCATCCACCCGATTACGGCGAACCCTGCGGCCGCGCATATTGCGGCGGCCGGGGCCAGGCCGATCCAGGAGGACAGGAATGTGATGATGCTGGCGAGGCCAGCGATACCCGAGGCGAGGCCGAAGAGCGCGACGACAATGGCGACGGCTGTGGCTACGAATCCCGTTCCAGCGGTGGTGATTCGACGTCGGATTGTTTCTGTTACCCCCACAGCATCATGTACAGAAACAGGGCGATGATGTCGGCGATGGTCATGATGGTCGGTCTCCTTCTGTAGAGGTGGTGGTGATCTGGGCGGCCTGTTCGGCGTCCGGGCGGATGATGTCGTCGCGGATGAGTGCCACTCCGATTGGTTCGGGTGGGGTCTGTCATCTGGTGGGAGTGGCGTGCCGAGACGTTGTCGCCGGGGTGATGCCGGACACGTGCGCGATATCGACGGCGTCGACGAATCCGGACATGCAGACGATCACTGGACCAAGGAACCCGGGACCGCCGATGCTTGCTGAGGGTGCAGCGGCGTACATGGCCGAGTCGACGAACGACAGACACCTAGCGGACTAGTCGGGTGCGCAATGCGGCGGCGGCGCGCTGGGGGCGGGAACCCCAGATCCGGTTCAGGACACATTCATTGAGTAGGAAAGAAGCGAGGGTGCTTGAGGGTGATGGCCGCTAGCGATGGCAGTCCGCCTGTGCGAGTTCGGTGTCGGGCGCGGTCTGCAACACAACATCGGCGACGTCCTCGTTGTCGATTGCTGTGCGGAGTGCAAGATCGGATGCGGCCTGCTCGACGGTGTCGGATCCGCAGAGTTCAGGCAACGCGCGGTACAGGGAGTCGATGATCTGGCGGAGTCCAGCGATCACCTGCGGGCGTTGGTCGGCAGTCCAGGGACGGGCGGTGATGGTGACGTGACCGTCCGGGGTGGTGACAGTGATGGGTTCGCTCAATACGGTGTCCTGGATTCGGAGGTGTGGGCCGAGTTGATGCGCGGCCGTATCGTTAGTGGGCTACTGCACGGCGGGTGATGGTGGCTGAGGCTGGGGCGTACACGACGATGTGCCGGGGCACCGTCGCGGTCGGATGATGTTTGGTTGGTTCAGTTGCTGGTCCGATTGATCCGCACGAACCGACCTATGTGATCGGCGCAGCCGACGAGTTCAGTTGTGGCCGTGTCGGTTACGGAGCAGTGATCACGGTGTGCGCAGCGTGATCTGGCGCGAGTGCGCGATGCCGTGGTTGAGGCCATCGGTGATGGTGCGATCGGCTTCGGTGTCGGTGAAGTCGTCGATGCCGATGTGGGTGCTGGCGGCGTCGTAGAGCACGGCGTAGGCGGTGCTGTAGTCGAGGATCCCGAGAGCGAGTGGTTGTCTGTTCTCGTCGAGGATGTCAGCGCCGACAATGCGTCCGAGGGAATTCGCTGCCAGTAGCAGGATGGTGTGACGTTGACCGCGTGGCGCGGCACGGACCCGATCGGCTTGGGCGCGTAGTGCGACTTGGACGTAGCGGTCCGCGCGGTCGATGTCGACCGGTCGCGATGGCCGCCGCGTAGGTAGGGGCGGTGGTGTGAGCTTGGTGATCAGCCATGCAGGCAGCGGTTGAGGTGGGCGCGGATCGATGACGGTGTAGTTGCCATGGGGCAGCACAGATCCGGCGGCGACGATATAGCCGCCGTCGCCGCGGGTGTCGATGCGCCATCCCACGGTGCCAGAGGTATTGGGTAGCCGGATCGTGGTGGGAGCACGGAAGTACAGGTGCAATCCCGCGGAAGGTGTGGCCACGGTGTAGGTGCCGCCCGGGAACGAGTGTCCGGCATCCTGGGCGATCGCGGCGAGGACTTCGCGGCCGTGGGCGAGTCCGGCCCATGGTGTGGGAGCCTGCTCGCCGTGTGATGAATCGAGGTCGATGACGTAGAGGCCGCTCGGCGCGCAGGCGATGCCGACGTTGTAAGGGCGTTCGCGCCAGATCCGGCGGACCTCGTCGGGATCGGCGGTGGCGTGGTGGAGCCAATGCTCCTCGTAGGCAGGGGTCTTCGCGAGTGTCCGCAGCGGGAACACATGGTGTCCGTGTTCGGCTGCGGTCAGGGCGGCCTGCATCAGGCGTGCGCTGCGGCGGCTGCGACGGGAGGCAACCATGTCGCCAGGGTGGCGCGAACCCGGATGTGTCCGACCGCTGTCGGATGCGGGTCCGGTACTCGCCCGGGGCCTCGAAGAGGAATGTGAAGACATCAGTGGCAGTCGAATCGAGAAGGCGATCGCCGGCGCGGTGTGCCGAACCGGCGATCGCAGACAGAGGCAGAGACTGCCGGACATGGGAAAGGAGTGCACTGACCGAAAACTTTTGTGCCACAGCGGTGATCGCTGACTGCGGTAGCCGTGTAGCTGATGTTCGGAAGAACAGCGAGACAGCGTGATTCCGCAGCCAGCGCTGTAGGTAGGAAGAACGCCCACTCGGTCACAGCCGACAGGCAGCCGTTCCGCCGCGACGGAACGGCCCTGTCGGGTTTCAGGCTGCCTTCGGCGATGCAAGCTCCTCGTCGCGCACGACAGCCTCTTGCCGGTCGGAGCCCTCGGCCCCGAGGTCCGGGCCGGTGGTCGTGACCGGATCCGATGTATCGGTGGTGGAATCGGTCTCAAGTGTGTCCTGATCCTTCGGGGCGGCGGGTTCGGTGTCGCCGTTGTAGACCTGGTCGGCGGTGAGTTCGCCGGTGAGGATGTAGTCGAAGGGCGCGCGGTTGTGTCCGTGCGTGGCGAGCAGTTCGATGTAGGGCTTCCACAGCGGTTCCCGGACGCCGCGCCAACCCTTGGCCTTGGATTCACTGACCTCGAGGTTGGGCAGGATATCGGCTTCCATCGCGGCGACGACCCGCAGAGCGGCGTAGAGCAGACCGTGGTTGTCGCGGGCCTTCACACCGCCGCCGACCGGTGCGTCGGACAGGTGCTTGCCCAGTTCGGCGGCCAGTACCGAGGTGGTGTAGCGCTCGAGCAGGGCTGACTTGCCCACCACCATCCCGATCAGTTCACCCATTCCCGCCGGTATGGTCTTCTTTCCAGTGAACCAGTTTTCGCGGACGAACTTGCGCCGCCGGTTGGCCGCGGCAACGGATTTGGTGTTCAGCGCCCGGACCCGGTTGACGTCAGCCGCGCGTTGCCGGTCTCGCTCGGCTTCGCGTTGCTGGCGTTCATGGCGCTCCTCGATGGTTTCCGTCGGCTGGTCCGCGGCGGTGCCGCTGACGTCGTCGCGGGCATCGCTGTCGGTGGACTCGGGGAAGCTGGCCTCGTCGACGGTGAGTGCGGCAGCGTCGGGGTCGAGGCAGAAATAGCTGGGGTAGAAGCTATCTTCCTCACGCACGTGCCGGGCGTGGACTTGGCCGTTGCTGGCTTCGGCGTCGGGATTGGCGCGGGTGAAGTCATCGATCCGATCGGGGGCGATGAGCTCACCGGTGTCGATGTGCACGATCCGCTGGGTGAGAACGACGGCGAAGGCATCCGGCTGCGCGGCGGCGTCGACTTCACCGGCCCGGTCACCGCTGGCTGTGAGCAGCAGCTCGAGGGGCCAGCAGTCGAGTCCCTCCGGTATTTCGTCGACGACGTGGAAGCCGCGGTCGGCGTAGTCGGTCACCGCCGCTTCGTAAGCGGCGGCCACCTGGATCCTGGTGGCTTCGGCCTCCGCGCGGGCGGCCTCCTCGGCGGCGCGGGCCTCGTCCTCGGCGACCATTTCAGCGAAGACGTAATCGAAGTTTCCATCGAGTTCGGCCTGGACGAGCCGGTGGCGTCTGGGGTCGTTGGCGTAGCGATCGGCGTCGGCGGCGTGGAAGATGTCGAACTGGTGGTCCATGACCGCAGCGGTCGCGGTCGCCGATTTCGCGACCTTGCGATATGCCCTGATTTCGCGGGTGGTCAGTCCGAGGTTCTCGCGCACTTCCTTGTCGGTGGCCTTGACCTCGAACAGTGCCGCGGTCGCGGCGAGTCGGTCGGCGTCGTCCTGGGTGACACGGTACTTGCCGGTGGAGAATTGCATTCGCACACGCGCGATCACGCGCTGCTTCTCGTCGGCCTCTGTGTCCTCGGGCAAGGCGATGATCCACGCCTTGCGGACCTTCTGACCAGACTCGCGTGCCTTGACTGCGGCGCGCTGCAACGCGCGTGTGCGGTGCCAGCCGTCTTCGACGACGAGGCGCCCGTCGATGACACTGACAATGATGGGGATGTCATTGCCGTTCTTGGCCAGATCGGCGTCGAAATCGGGATCGTCGGGCTTTTCGGGTCGGTTAGGGCCGCGCACGAGTTTCATGGGTTCGGCGAAGTAGGTCGGATAGGCCAGCTCGAGCCCCTCGAGGACCTCCAGCGCGCTGGGCGGGTTGCCATCACCGGGAGTATCGGGGATTCGATCCTTGAGGGCGGGTTCGAGTTCCATGGTGGTCATACAGTGTTTCCTTCCTGACGTAGACAGGTGGCCATGTGGCCGCAAATGGACTGAGCTGAACTGCGAGGCTCGAAGGATTCGTGGTGGGAGTCTCAGGGATTGGCCCTGATCACTGGATCCACCGGCCGGCGTGTGGAAGACGTGTTCAGGGCGTTGCCGTTCTCTCCGTGTTCAGAAGGGGCGCACGACGGCGGTGAACTCGGTTGATTTGTCCGCGTTGATCTGGCTGGCGATCTGGTCGGCTCTGGCCTTGGACAGGATCGCGGCATGTACCTTGCGATTCACCGTCTTGCCGTCCGGGGTGAGACGTCCCAATAGTTTGCCGTTCTCGCGGACAATCACGGTGTAATGATTGTGCCCTGGGGTGTTATCTCCACATTTCCAACCACATATTTTTTCCATTGGCTTTCTCCAAGTAACACGTGTGCATATTTCGCGGCGGATTCGCATCCCAGCACGATTTCAGGGAAGTCCTACCCGCCGAACGATGAAGAGGCTGCAGTCGATGCGACGAAATGCAGGTCGTGTTGGATCAGAGCGGTGCCAGGTAAAACAGGCCACGACATCGTCGAACGGGCGGTCCCACTTCGTCGACACAACTGCGCCACTGCTCAGCACACTGGATACCGCTCTACACGAGCCTCGACCAATTCGATCCCAGGCCGCGTATCTGTCGCATCGACAGAGATCTTCGGCCGGCCGTTTTATTCGTTGTGCAGCCGACATGCTGACGGGCTCTGAATTGCTCAGTGGCCGAGGAGTTCTGGCCACTCCTCGCGATATTCTGCGACTAGGGTAGCGGTGTCGGTGTCGTGGTGCATGTCCACCAATACCGCCCGCATCCCGGCGCGATCCAAATTCGACACGCGCTGCGCCAGCTCCGCCAGGATCGCCTCGCGTGCGAGATCGTGCACGGCAGCATCGGGCAGCTCGGCGTTGTAGGGCACGCTCACCTTCGCGTGCCAGAACCCGAAACCGTCCGCCCACGTCGAAACCTGCATCGTTTCGCTCATCGTTTGGCCGCCTCGGGGAACAGCAGCTCAATGGTGTACTCACCAGATGGACTGAGCGCGAACACATCCCGGCCACCTTCGGTGATCGTGAGCGTGTGGCCGGTCGCTCGCATGTCCGCGATGCAGGCCTTCGCCTCTGGTACTCCGACGAGTTCGCGGCATATCTCGATGCCGCAGTTCGTCGTAGCCCTCTGCACCTTGAGCAGACAAACCGTGCCGAGCGCGCGAAGTCGAGTCTGGACATACCACCGCGCACCGCGGATCTTGTGCACGACGTGCGCTTCCCGAGCTTCCTCGTCGCACTCCTCGAAGTCGCGTTCCTCGCCGATGATCGCGTAGTCCAGCACCGCCAGCATGTCCAGCAGCCCGGTACGTTCCTGCTCGATATCCACCACGCTCACGCTGCCCGCGCGAGACGGGACCGGCGAAGGTCGAACACGTAGTCGATGCTGCCGTTCGAGATGGTCACCCTCGTGTCGAGGCGCACCATGATCCACTCGGCGATCTCGACCGCACCGAAGTCGACCGACGAGACATCCTCAAGTCTCGGATATCCGCCATCACCGGCCTTTTCGACGATGCCGCCGAACACCAGCTGCTCGATGATCTTCTGGGCGTACTCGCTCAGCTCGTCGACACCGATCGCCTCACGGATCGCGTTCTTGGTTTCGTGGCACCCGTACTCGCGCCACTGCTTCACGATCACGTCCTGACAGGAGCGTGAATATAAATCACTGTCCAGGATCGTCCCGTTGGAAAGCGTGGCCAGGACGTCCAGCATGTCCGTCGGCGCGGGACCGTCCAGGTCGATGACGATATGACCCCTCGGGCCGAAGGACCGTGCCAGACCGGGCCAGCTCCACATCAGATAGCGATGGTTGCCGATCTCGATCGGGTCGTTGAACCCCAATACGTCGGACGAGCACGTGTTCTCGAACATCAGAAACTCCCCGCCGACGCGGCTCCCATGCTGTGTCTCGTCTGCGTCGACGATCTTGCGCTCCGGTGCCGAGTCGATGACCTGGACCACGCTGGCCAAACGTTTGGCCCAGTCGTCGCCGAACTCGCAGACGAGCACATAACGCACCGAACGAATTGGCTCGGTGTTCTCGTCCACAATTTCGGACAGCAAACTCGCCATAGTAAATCCTCCAAGCAGAAAGTCCCGTCAATTCGACAGGCCTGAACTGAACAGATTCCGCCACGCAGTCATGCGGACTGCGACCGCTTCTATGCCCGCGTACATTTCTTACGGCGGCATTCGAGTTCAACACTGGAAACGTTCCGCGGAGTCGTATCCCCTGGTCAATACCGTCAGTGAATTTGCGCGTACGACCACTGTTCAGCTCCGGAATTGCGTCATCAATTCGCCTATTTAGGCACCGAGAGGCGCAGCCAGCTCACACTAGGTTTGAATGGCGCCGCGCGCGTCGCGGCGAGCCGAGGGATGCTCGGGCGATCAGACCGCCAGCGCTGCCCGGGCCGCGGAAACAGCGTCGGACGCGAGGAGCTGTCCGACGAAAGCGGGAGCCGCCGTGGAGTGGGGGTACCACGACTGGGCCGTGCGCTGCGGGTGGCGGAGTGCATCGGTGACCACAGCGGGGTCGGCGTCGGGTCGGAATACCCGCAACGCTCCGGGGGCGATGGCGAAGTTGGGTCCGACCGCATCGTTGAATACGACACGACATGCCTCGTCGACCAGCACGACGGTCGCCAGTCCTGCACACGCGCGCGCCGTTCCTGCGGCGATCCCGCCCAGGGTTCTGTGGTCGCTGCGCAGCGGCATGACCTGGTTGAGGTACTGGGGGCGGCGCAGCCGCCTGAACAGATCCGGCACGCTGCTCATGACAACGATCGGCAGACTTCGCCCGAAGCTGGTCACCTGTTCGGCCAGGGCTTCTCCGGCATCGGCGCCGCGCATCACCGTCGGAGACACGGTGAGAAGGTCATCGGCGACGCGTGGCCGCACACCGCGAGCGATGAGCTGCTGCACCAGCCACGGCGACCGAAAATGGCCGTGCCGATCCTCATCATCGCGGTGAATATCGACAGTGATCCGCCCCGGTGAGTCCTCGGCGAGGGGACCCAGGCCGTGCATCGCGGCGCTGACCTCCGTAGTCCGGTGGGTCCCGTTCCGCAGTATCTCGGTCAAGCTGGCTGCGAAGTACAGCCGTCCTGGCGACTGCGCGGTGTGGTGGGATGACCGCAGAAGTCCGCGGGGCGCTTGCGACGTCCACGCCTCGAAGGTGTCCTCGACCAGCGCGCAGACGTTGTCGGAGTCGTCAATCCAGGACATGGTGAACGAGTACGGCATGACAAGTGCTCCATTCGATGGTGGATGGTCGGGGTGGCGAGCAGGTGAAACTGTGGTGGTGATTGCCCTCGTTGCGGCTGCGATTCGCTGGGGTCACCGACGAGCACGACGACGGTGACGACCGAACAGTGGTGATCGGATCCGCCGTCGGTTTGCTCGGTTGATGCGTGGCCCTTCGGGCAGGGCAGCCGATGCGCGTGGAATTCGAACCTGGTGTTGCCGTCCGTGCACAAGTGCAGTCGAGCACCAGCGATGAGGACTACTGGATGGTGGCACCCGGCAGTGTTCAGGTGGCGAACAAGACCATTTGCGCCTCGTCGTGTGGTTTTTGCGGTTGCGGTCGTGGGTCGCGGTGGTCGTAGCGGTGGTCATCCCACGCCTCGACATCCTGGAAACACACCCCGCACCACGGATAGGTAGCCCCGTCGTCACGGACATCGAGCACGTGCTGGTGGGTCCGGTAGACGCACTGGCAGCCCTCGCCGGCGCGGCATTCGCGTTCGCCGCCGTCGGGATGGTTCTCATCCCATTCGCGTCGCGCGACGTCTTCGTCGTCGAGGACAGCAGAGTCGGCCAATGCGGTGAGTACCGTGTCGAGTGCGGCCAGTGCGGCGGCATCATCTCCGCGCACCACGAGCGTGCGGATGGTTCCGCCTGGCCACAGGTCGTATCGGAAGCTGACCCCGAACGCGGACACCTCGTCGATGCGGGATTCGGCGACAGCGAAATTCGACTCGTTCACCGGGGTGTCACCCCGGTCGTTGATGCTCAGCGGCGTGGTCAACTCGAACCAGTCATGGCGACTATCGCGGCGGGTCCACCACATGTTGTCGCAGTCGTGGCCGTGCGCGCGCAGCATCGAGACCAGAGGCATTGCCTCGGTGATTCGTCGAGCGCGACGTGTCCTCGCTCCGGTCATCGAAGCCTCCTCAAATAGGTTGGTGCGCTGAATATTTGACGCGATCCACCCGGATGCCGGTGGTGGCGAATCCGGCCGGCGGGGGGTTGGGTTGGGCCTTCGCCCGTCGAGTGGCTCGGCGGGCGAAGGCCCCGGGACTCAGTCGCCGTTTCCGCCGACGGTCCACGCGCGCTTTGCGGCACCGGGCCGGTTCGTGCGCGGGTGGTCAGCGAGGATCGTTGCGGTGATGATGTCGTTGCCGACCTCATTCCCGATCGAGGTCAGGTCGTGGTCGGGAAGTGGAGCGGTGAGGGGCGGGAGAAGTTGAGCGTGAACAGTCATGGGCAGTCCTGATCATGTGGCTGGGCGTAAGCAGGTCGGTTGGCTGGCATCGGAGCCCGCGGCGGGCCACGTGCGGTGGGAGCTGATCCGGTCCGGAGCGTGTCGGTCACAGCGACCGTGAAGGTTGGGTGTCGAGCAGGATCAGGGTCGGATCCGCTGGCTGTGTCGACGAAGCTCTGTCGCCGCCCCCGGGTCGGGTCGCCGACAGTGTGGTGACGGTGCCGATTTCATCGATTTCGTGGAGTTCGCGGTCGTCGGTCATGTCACTGCACATCTGGGCTTGGTCGCCGAGGTTCGGTATCCCCATCACGCGGTGCAACCTTTCTGAACGGACGGAGTGCCGCTGCGGTATCTGCATGCGGTGCTGTGCTGTGCTGTGCGGTTGCGGTTGCGGTTGCGGTTGCGGTTACCGGCGCCGGGTCGATCCGCGACCATGGCCGAAGTGCCGTCGCGGTGGGCCGGTCAATTGAGCAGAGGGACGGTGTTGGGGACCACGGCGTGCCATTGACGGCGGTCGCCGATGGGGCGTCGGGCGTGATCGGCTGGTCGGCCGGTCGGTGCGTGATAGAAGCAGCCGCGGGCGTATTGACGGCCGTCGGGCAGCGTCGCGATCTCGGACGCGGTGTGGTTGGTGCCCAACAGCATTGCGCCGGTCGAGCGCCTGGTGATCGTCGCGTGGGCGTGACGCAGCTGGCTGCTGGTCAGCCCCGGTATGGGGATGGCGAACATGTCACCTTGGCGGGACGTGTGGCGGCCCATCGCTTCGGCCAGTCGCACGGGCTCGGGTTTGAGTGCCTCGAGCGCGTCCTCGATCGTGTCCGCGTCGCACGTCGGCAGCTGGCACAGAAAATAGGAGCGGGTGTCCTGGTCGTCCCATGAGGACAGAAACAACGCCCGCGAACGTCGACCAGCCTCGAAGTTGTCGTAGTCCGCAGCGAACAATGCTTCGCGATACTCCGTGGGGAACCATCCCACGGCCGGTCCGGGTCGACGGGTGTGCCAGACATACTGATCGCCCAAACGCCGCACCTGTTGACCGTCGGCGTTCCAGACCAGATCGGTATCGGCCACGTCCCGGGCCGGCCCGCCACGCCAACGCGTTTCGTGCGCGGTGGTGATGACCGCACCAGGCGGTGGCTGGTCGCCGCAGCGGCGGCGCCATGTGTGATTGCGCCAGTCCAGCACCCGAATGGACTCTTCCACGATCCTCGCTGCGGTCAACGCGCTGAACGGCGCGCGAAGGGTCGGGACGTCGCTGGTGTAGTGATCGAGACTGCGCTGAGTGTGGCACTTGTGTTTGCCGGTGGTCCGGCTCCAGGTGTCGTCATTGATCAACACCACCCGCGCCCTGCCATCGAGATCGCGGAAAACCCGCGCCAGCGGGAAATGCGACCCGTAGGAATACAAACTGTCTCCACCGATCCATACACTGCGGGTATGGACCCGGTGAGCGCGGTCGTCTGGTCGGCGGACGTGGCGGGCGAAGGTATCGGTGACATCGCGATTACTGGTCATACGGGGCTCCTCACGCCGGATGAGATTCGCGTGCCCACGCGAATCGGTTTATCGCGCAGGACAATTGGTGTCGCAGCGCTGCGCTGAGACCGCTTGACGAGAGAGACGAACTGCCCGTGGCGCGCCGCTCGACGGTGAGTTCGACCGGTCAGTTAGGCCAGCTGAGCGACAGCGAAGCCAGGTTGCCTATACAGCAGCATCGGACGAAGGCGGACGAAGAGGAAGCGCACGACCGAAAAGCATTGTGCCGCTATCGATATGCCTGCTTCTCCTACGACTCACAGGAGGATCATCGTCAGGGGGTTCTGTGGTCCCCGCCTCGGACGGAACCAGCCAGGATCGATGTGGCGGTCTCAGTCGGTCGTGGCTATGTCGTCGAGGACAACCAATTTCGCTTCGGCGATGGCCTGCCATCGGCGGTAGTGGTTGGCCTCGTCACTGAGCGAGATATCCGCTGTGCCCTCAGGTTTTCGGAGTCCGGCTTGTTCCTCTATGCGGGTGGCGAGCTCGTCGTAGCGCGCGATGGCGGCGGTGAGGTCGCGGCGTGCTCGCCGGATTCGGTCTGGTGGGGCGCCGAGTCGTTTCAGAAGATCCCGGAAGTTCTCGGCGGCCGTGTGGGCGTCGTGTTCGTACATGCGGCATCGCTTCTGCTCGTCCCCTAAAGGAATGTCTTCTCGTCCTCGACTTTCGAGCTGATGACTCGGGCGAGACCGGCGTTGAAGTACTGCGGGTTATCGGGGTCGTACGATCGGTAGGCTGACCGCAGGTTCTGGTGGGCATCCTTGGCGAGTGCTTGCCCGAAGATCTGCGGATCGACTCCGTCCGGAACATCGACGTTCAGATCGAATGTCAACTCCATGGTGAATGTCTGGCGGGTCACGGCTTCCCTTCATCGACGCCTGTCTGCGTCGAGGTGATCGGTGGGATTCGGTGTGTCGTGTCGGTGATCAATATTTTGGGCTGCTCGGATGTCAGAGCGAATCCGACAGTCACGCTCGGGATGTGGCCTCAGCTGTTGCTGATCTGCATGATCGGCGCCCAGCTTTCAATCGGGACAGTTTTCTTTTGGTGGATGAACAGAACGGGATGTGCGGCGCTGTGGGGGGAGTGCCAGAAGCGAGTCAGCAGCCGTTGTCGGTGGCCTTCACGCGGCCGAACGTGCCCTTCATCTCTCGCAGGATCGCCAGGATCTTCTCCTCGCTGGCGATCATCTCGTCGAGAATCTCGTCGGGATCGCGGTATTCGAGTTGATGGAACGTTGTGAAGTACCGGTTGGCGGTGTGGATTTGGTAGGCCAGCCTGGTTTTGGTCGGCTCGGCCCACGCTCCGGGTATGTGCGGGCGGACGTGGTGGTCGAGGTATTGCTCGATGAGCCGCTCGCTGTGCTCGGTGTCGATGATCATGGCCGTGTCCGGGGTGTAGCGAAGGTTCGCCTCCAGTGGCACCTGCTCGGTGTCGGACCAGTCTGTGTCGGTGACCGGGCGGCCCATGTTGTCGAGCATTGGTGCGGCGTCGGGATCCCAGACACGTAGTGCCGTCAGGACAGCTTGGTGGACGGGGGAACCTTTGACACTGGTGCCGGCGAGCAGTTCGGCAACCCGGATGCGTGCCTTCGACTGATCGGTCAGGACTTGGTCGGGGGTTCTGTCGAGTTTGGCGAGCACAGCGGCGAGCATCTCGTCGGGGAGCTCGCGCAGCTGCGGATGGTCGGCGACTGTGGCGCGGGTAGCGGGGGTGATCTCCCAGCGAGCGCGCATGGGGCGACGGATTTTGATGTGGAGATGGCCGAAGGCGTGATTGGGCATGATCTTGACGGTGGCGCTGTCGGTGAAGTCGCGGTAGTCGGCCACGATCGCCGCGATCTGCTCGGTGGGCAGTTCATGCTTTTTGGAGCCGAGGCGACGTCGGGCCTTGGTGGCGCGGTCGCGGGCGTCGATGTAGGCGATCCGGCCCTGGCGGGCGTCGGGTTTGCGGTTGCTCAGGATCCAGATGTAGGGCGCGATCGCGGTGTTGTAGAACATGGCCTCTGGTAGGGCGATGATCGCGTCGAGCCAGTCGTTGTCGATGATCCACCGCCGGATCTCGGACTCACCCGATCCGGCGGCACCGTTGAACAGTGCCGATCCCGAGGTCAGGACCGCGATGCGGGAGCCGCCGTCGGCAGCGGGGCGCATCTTGGCGATCATGTGTTGCAGAAATAGCAGGGTGCCGTCGGTGGTGCGCGGAATGCCCGCGCCGAATCGTCCGTCGAACCCGTCGCGGGTGTGTTCGGCGCGGATCGGCTCGGCGATGCGCCGCCAATCCACACCGAATGGCGGGTTGGCGATCAGCAGGTCGAATCGTTGATCCGTGAACGCGTCCGCGGTCAACGAGTTGCCTAATGCGAGCTGACCCGACCGCCCCGACATCAGTTGCTCGGCGGCGGCGATCGAGTAGGTTTGCGCGTTGAGTTCCTGCCCGCACAAGATCAGGTCGGCATCCGGGTAGTGCTGCCGCAGACGATGGTGGGTCTCGGCGAGCATTCCGCCGGTCCCGGCGGCGGGATCCAGAACACGAATTCGATTCGGGTGCGCGGGCGGGTCGGCCAGCAACAGATCGACCATGAGCGTGACGACTTCGATGGGGGTGAAATGTTCCCCGGCGGTGTCGTGGGAGATCTCGCAGAAGCGCCGCAGCAGTTCCTCGTAGAGCAAACCCATTTCGATGTTGGAGAACCGGTCCGGGTGCAGATCCAACCGTGGGTCGGTGAACGCGCCCAGCACGGCGCGAACCAGACCCGCCTGATCCAGGCGGGTGATGTGGGTGTCGAAGTCAAAGTGTCCCAGCAGTTCTCGTGCCGACACACAAAACCCCGCCAGATAGGTGCGCAGCGCGGCGGCCGGGTCGGCAGCGGCGAGCACGTCGGTGAGCGAGCTCAGCGAGCAGATGTTGTAGAGGCCTTGGGTTTCGGCCGCAGCAGCGAGCAGGTCCGGGCGGTCGCCGTGGATGGCGTAGGTGTCGAGCACCGCGCGTTTGGTCGGTTCCAGCAGGAAGTCCAAGCGGCGGACCATCGTTAGCGGCAGCACCACCATCAGGTACTCCGATTGTTTGTAGTCCCCGCGTAGCAGGTCCGAAAGTCCCCACAGGAACGCCGAGTGATTGAGCACCGCGACTGACGGCTTCGCCGAGTCGGCAGGTGCGACGCCGGGCCGCGGTCCCTCGGCGATGGTGCATCCAAACCCGGTGAGCAGCGCGCGAACATCGTCAACGCTCGTGCGGCCGAGACGGCTCGCAGGCGTGTTCGACAGGGTCCAAGTCCGCCCGTCCGCGGACAGCGTCCAGTCTGGATGGGCGGCAAGCGCGGCGTGCGCAGGGGTATCGGGGTTGAGCCCGGCGACGATTATGTGGTCGCCGTCTGCTGCAACGGTCACTTCGGACACGAGATACTCCTTCGATCGGGAAATTGGGAATGGTGTTTTCCCGTGGGAAGCCCCCTGCGGCCGGTGATGCGGAATCGATGAGGCCGTTGGGCACACTGCGAACCGCACCTTTTCGGGCGCGGTGGAGTGGAACCCATGAATCGGACCGCCGACATCGTCGAAACGGGAGAGCCTGAGCGTCACAGCCGTCGGGTCGAACTGAACGATGTTCAGGTTTGGCCGGGTCGCGGATGCAGGGTGCGGGAAGCCGGATGGTTCCGTCCATTTGACTGGCTCTGGCGCGCAGACCGGATCCTGAGCGCCGCTATACGCCTATCAAGTGAGGAGACGAGCCGGTGAGCCCCTTCCGTCGGAAGGATCGATCGCTGAAGCAGGAGCCGAACTTAAGTAACGCGGATCATCCGGGCTGTGTTGTCTCGGCCGACGCAGACATTTATCAGAAACCTATCTGTTCGGCCGGACGGTTTGACGACGTCGAGCCACAACTCGTCGGCCACGAAGCCGACAGAGCGGTGACTTTCTGTATTGTTGTTTCGCCGCCACAACAGCATGAGTCGATCACCTTTGGCGAGATGCCGCGTCACTGTTGCGATGTGATCGGTTTTCGCATAGTGCCGCATGTGGAAGGCGTAAACTTCAGCGCACGTGATGGCGGGCTGTTCGTAGTCGACGACCGATCCATCACATGGAATATCGCGACGCTGTTCGAAACCGGTCGATGAGTTACATTCGCCTACAATGGCTCTGACTTCTGTACGCCCATCGTGCGTCGAGAATACGAGATGGTCCGCACTCCGTAGAGCGCGAATCTCGTCCGCCGTCAATGCATGTTCTGCCGTTGTGTTACTTCCCATGATGGCTCCTTAGGTCTGCCGGAATGCCGTCGAATCGCGGGCATCGTGGGCATCGTTCTGTCCAACCACACGGGGCCAGGGACGTTGCATCGCGGGGGTGTCGATCGCGATATTTAGTTAGATCCTGCGGTGGTGGCGTTGTCGGTGTCAGCGCCTGTGACATACGCGTGCATTTTCTTCAGCAGCTCTTGACCTTTCGGTTTATCGAAATCGATGAACGTGGGCCACTCGCCCGGAACGGCTCTGCGGAACTGCTGAAGACGCAAGTCGACGGTGTACCCCTCGAATTCGCGCAGCATCGCCACACCGGATTCCTGTATCGGTTTGAACGCGGACTCGCAGCGGTGGCAAATCTCGATGTGCTCCATTGTTTTCCTTTCGTCAAGGTGGTTGATGATGTGGTCGCGCTTCGACTGTCTGTGTTCGGGCCAGCCGAGTTTCGTCGTCGACGACCTGTTGTTGCGAAGGCCGTGCGAGCCGAATATGTCAATCGCCTGTTCGTTCGGCGTATGGCATGGTCCGTGTGGTCGTCGCAGGCGATCGTGATCGTTGGCGTGGTCGTCCCGACACCGTCAGTTTTAGGGGCGGATTTCGAGGTCGAGGTGTTCGTGGCTGTCGTCGGTGTCTATGACCTCGAGGAAGTGCAGGCGTCGCCCGCGGGTGTCGGCAACCTGTACGCCGGTTTCGTTGACCAGGAACCGCAGCCCATTGCTCAATACGATCTCGGTGTCGTGCTCGGCGCCCCTGGCAGGGGTGATCGACTCGACTGCGATCGCCGGGCAGCCAGCGTTGATCCACCCACCCATCAGGTCGTCCAGTTCTTGCCGCAAGGTGTCGCGGCCTCGACCGAGTGCTTGCTCGCGCAGGGTGATCAACTGTTCTGCGCTAGGCCCGGATCGCACACCGAGCGGCAGCTGCGGCGACGCGCTGTTCGAATCGGGGAACCCCGCGAGGTATACGAAGGCGATGTCGCGGAGCATCTGCGCGGCGATCTCGGCGACGGTGGCAACCGAGTGGCCGGGCGAGGGCGGCTGCGGCAGCGGAGTGGCAACTTGCCTGCGCGGGTTGGCGTCTCGCTGGGAGAAGCGCAGCACCCGGGACAGGACGGTGTTGAGGTGGGCGGTGATGGCGTCCAACAGGTGGAAAAGCCGTTGCTGGCCGTCCTGCTGCTCGGTGAAGTTGGTGAGGTCTTCGAGTGCGGTGAGTCCGGTGTCGGCGATCTCGAACCGGGCATCAATCATCATCGACAGTGTCAGTTCACCGTTGTAGGTGACGAATCCGTCTTCGTCGCAGCTGAACGCGGCCAAGACCACCAGGTCGGTGTTGTCGATGTCCAGCCGCCACAAGGCGTCTCCACCGGGAGCGGTATGCACCAGGTCGCGAACCAGACGGAGTCCGTTGTCATCCTCGGTTGGCTGCCACTGGTCGAGGCGTTCGGCGATGTCGGCCGTTGCGCCGTCACGCTTCAGGTCAGCGGTGACGCGATCGCGATAGTAGAGGAGCGTGGGCATCAGCAATATCCTTGAGTTGCGGGAGTGAACTGGAAATCGGTCGGGCCCAGCTAGACGGCCGGGGCCATGAAAGGCATTGCGCAACATCGCGGATCAGCGTTGTTTGAATGCGCTTCAGTGACGAAGCAAGGCTCAAGAACCGGTGTGACGAGCCGCCTCGGCCTGCTTGGTCGCCGTGTGTGCGCCCCTCGGCGAGTGGCGTGGTCATCGAAAGTTGGGGCGATGGCACATCCCGCGCGCCATATGGTGGTCGGGCCGGGCATGTAGATGCGGCCCGCATGGGGATGTATTCAAGTTGATGCCAGGGCCGTGGGCGGGGAGGTGGAGAACTGCTTCACGAGGTGGTGTAGGTGGTCGGCGGCAGTCATGTCGAGTTCACGCAGGGAGTCGGATGTGTTTGTGACCCAATGTGTTTCGAATGCGGGCTTTTGTTTATCGGCTACTAGGGCAGGGGCGGCGACGTAGAAGCACTCCACTCACCCTCGGAAGTCGCATCAGCTGGGAGAAGCTGTTGGGGCGGCGCGGCGAGATGGGTCGGTCGCGATGGACGTCTCTGTCGAATTCTATTGGTTTGCAGAGGTTTTGACCTGCGGACTTGACGTCATATCCCGTTTGATCGAAGATTATCCCGTTTAACGGGAGGTGATCGTGTTGCGAGATGACGTGCCGGAAGGTGCGGCTCGGCTGGTGCTGGCCTCGGGTGTGGCGCTGATCCGTCCGGAGGAGGCTGTGTTCGAGGCGATGCTCACCGGATGGGCGCGCCAACAGTACGGCGGTCGTGGGTTGGGGCGTGCATGTGTGCAAGGCAGGCTGGGTGTGGTCCGTCGGTTCGTCGCATATACGAACGAGTTTCCGTGGAACTGGTCTTCGGCGATGGTCGACGAATGGTCGGCGCATCTGATCGGTGAGTTGCATCGGGCGAGGTCGACTCTGCAGCAGACGCAAGGCGCGTTGAAGCTGTTCTGCGAATTCCTGCTCGACCCGCGATACGGCTGGGCGCAGGAATGCGAGGAGCGGTTCGGCACGCATCCTGTGCAGGTGTGCCATGAGGACAACATGGCGCGGCACCTGGCGGACTACCGGGGTGATCCTCGGCGCCGTCCACTGACACGGGAGGAGTTGCAAGCGTTGTTCGACTACGTCGACTCACGTGTTGAACATGCCGTGCGCGTGGGACGTAAGGGCGCACTGACGGCCTACCGTGACTCGACGCTGTTCAAGACGGTGTACGGGTGGGGACTGCGGTGCACCGAAGCGTCGCGATTGGATCGTGCGGACTGGTATCGCAATGCCAAGGCAGCAGAGCTTGGACGGTTCGGGATGCTGCACGTCCGGTACGGAAAAGGTAGTCGCGGTTCGGGTTACAAGCGGCGCGAAGTCGCCAGTCTGATGCCGTGGGCTGTCGAGGCGGTAGAGGATTACCTGTCGAACATCTGGCCGCGGTTCGGACGCGCAGAGCATCCGGCGCTGTGGCTGACCGAGCGGGGAGGACGGTTGAGCTCGGGCGAGATCGACGACCGGTTCGGGATGTATCGCGACGCGGTGGGCCTGGACAAGAAGCTGTCACTGCACTGTCTTCGGCATTTTGTCCCCGCTTAGTTTTCGTGTTGCGATAACTGTCGATTTGGTTGCTGTCCTAGGTGTTTGGGCGTTGCGGTGGGGCGGGTGGTGTTTCTACCGTGTCCGCTCGTGATTCTGACGTTCTTCTCGCCGCAGGGGTGGGAGTCCTGGGAGCTGGGCTCGCGGCCGTTGATTCCCGAGCAGATGCCGGTGCTGGTCGACGATGATCTGTTGTTCGAGGACGGGCCGGGTGCTCCGCGAGCGACGGTCGTGGTGAACCGGTGGCTGCGGATGCTACCGGCGACCGGGGCGCCGTCGCCGAATTCGTGGGAGGCGTATGCGCGGGCGGTTAGGGACTGGATGGTGTTTCTCGCCGAACATGGTGTGGGCCTGTTCGATTCGCGGGAACGGCTGAAGCTGGCGCTGGGCCGGTACGCCGAATATCGGGCCACCGGCCCGATCGAGCGGCGGTTGGCGGCCAGCACGTGGGGCCAGCACATGAGCATCCTGTCGTTGTTTTACCGGTGGGCGCTCGAGGAAGGCCTGGCGCAGGCCGAACCGTTCACTTACCGCACCGCGCGGGCTCTGTTCCACGGCACCGGCCGCGAGGTGAGAGTGAACCTGGCGGTGCGGCGGGCACCGAAACCACACGTCACCATCAAATACCTCGAACCGGACTTCACTGGGTTGTTTCTCAACGGACTGCGCGGTCTGGCACCGGACGGCGTGCTCGACACCGGCTATCACGGCCGGGAACTGGCCCGCAATGGCGCGATCGGTGAACTCGTCTTGGCGAGCGGGCTGCGGCTACAGGAATTCACTTACCTGCTCGTCTACGAAATCCCGCCGCTGCCAACCACATCCACCACCGTCCCGATTCCTTTCCGGGTGCCGTCGGGGATCACGAAGGGCCGCAAGTTCCGCACGACCTGGACTTCGTATGAGGCGCTGGCGGCGGTGCATCGGTATCTGGAGTTGGACCGAGCGGTCACCGCCGAAAGCTCGTCGTGGCGGCCGCGGCGCGGTGAGCCATTGCTGGTGAGCGATCCGGATGCCAGAGGCGGTCGCATCAACGGTGTCCGCCGGTCGTGGGAGTCGTTGACGCCGCAGGAGCGACGGCGGCTGGTCGCTCCAGATGGCGGATCATGCCTGGTGGCGTTGCGTCACGACGGTGGCCCGTTCACCGCGTGGGCGACGCTGTTCGAGCGCACCGCGAATCGGTTGCGCGCTCGGTTCGAACCACGGTTCCCACACGTCCACCCGCACCGATTGCGCCACTCGTTCGCGATGCGGACGCTGGAATATCTGGTGACCGGGCACTACCGGCGAGCGGCGAAGCTCGTGCGCGACACCGATGCCGACGCGGCGCTGGTGTTCTACCTGACCAAGGCCGATCCGCTGCTGGTACTGCGCGATCTACTCGGGCATTCCTCGGTGCTGGTGACCGAGAAATATCTCAAACGCCTCGATACGACACGGATCTATCGCGAAGCCTACGAAACCGCCGGTGCTGCAGAGGGATTGATCGGCGATTCCGCAGCCCAGGCTGAAGCCGACGCCGAGTTCACCGACGAGACCGAAAGCGAGATCGGCTGATGCCCGCCGCGGTGACCGACGAACCGTTGGGGATTTCGTGCGTGTTCAGCGACGGCACGGCAGCGCGGTTCCAGCTCGACGGTCTGCCCTGTCGAGTGTTGGTGCGGGATCTGCTGATCGGGTTGGTGGAGCTGATCCATCCGCACGGCACCGTGAACGCGGCCGGGTCGGTACTGCACTACGAGCAGTCCATCCGCCACCTTGCTCGCCATCTCGACAGGCGCGGATTCACCGGTGGAGCAACAGATTTGACCCGACCGATGATGGCCGAGTATTGGATGTCCACCTCGGGTCCGAAGGAAGCCTGCACGCGGCGGATGCTGCTGGGCTTCCAGACAGCGGGCGGGCGGCTGGATGCCAGGTTGGCGGAGCTGGCGGCCGGGCACGCGTTCAATCCCCAGCGCAATCATCACCAGTTGCCGCCCTACCCGGAAACGGATTGGCAGATGCTGACACACACCTGCCGCGCGATCGTCGACGAAGCCTACGCCCGACACCGCGGCGCGCTGGCCGCGGCCGAGCGAGGACGTCACCCGCGCGAACACGGCTGGACGCCGGAGAATCTGCGCTGGCTGCTGGTACGCATCGGCCCAGTCGGCAAGGTCGCATTCGGTGAGCATCTCGGGTGCTCGGAGAACGTGGTGCAGCAGCGCGGTAGTGTCCTCGACGCCAGTCGAGACCTGTTCCCGCGTCTGGACACGGTGATCGCCTACAAGCTGCTGTTCGGCATCTACTCCGGCATCGTCCCCGACGGAATCGACGATCTTGTCATCGACGATATCGATTGGGCCGGGGATTCCACCATCCTGCTGTCCTACATCAAGGGCCGCACCGCCGCCGAGTCGCTGAACCTCCCACGCAATGCGGTCCGGCTGCTTGAGCAATGGTTGGCGCATTCGGCGCTGCTGCGCAGCCACGCCGACCCGGCCGCACAGCGCCAATTATGGTTGCGGCTGAACAAGCCCGGCGGGACAGAAGTGCGGGCGAAGGCCGGTGGCGCCGCGCGCATGGCGATTCAGCGGTGGGTGGTTCGCCACAACCTGATCGGTGTCGACGGTCGACCGTTGAAGATCCACCGGTCCAGGATCCGCACCACCTTCCACGCGTCGCGGGACAAGACGACCTGGGCCGGACACGGACGCGCCACGATCGACCCCAACCACACCCCGGAAGTCGAGGGCGACCACTACCTGACGGCGACCACACCCGCACAGCAGCGCATGGTCGAAGCGATCGTCGAAGACGCCCAGCACGACCTGCTGCGCCGGGCGCACCCGCCGACGATCGTCACCGAGGAAACCGCGGTCGCGTTGGCGCTCGACTACCCGAAGTTGGTCACCGAGCTCGGTCTCGACGCCACCGTGCTCGCCGAACTCGTTGGCGGGCAACGAGATGTGTTCACCGCGGCCTGCGCCGATCAGCTGTCGGGGCTACATGGCCCGAAGGGCAAACCCTGTCCTGCCCGGCCATGGATCTGCCTGCTCTGCCCGCTGGCGGTGTTCGCGCCCCGGCATGCGGGGAATCTGTTGCGGCTCAAGGCATTCTTCGCCCGCCAGTGGCAGCAGATGCCGTCGGCTCAGTTCATGGCGGTCTTCGGCCCGTATTCGGACAGGATCAACCACGTTCTCGACCGTTTCGACCCCGCGGTGCTGGCCCGCGCCGCTTCCACCGTCGGTGACTGTGACACCGAAATCCCCTTGCGCCCAGAGGAATCCACACGATGACCGTCACCGCTCACACCGCTGGGCTGCCTTCGAGGTCCCCGTTCACCGGCGTCGACATCTGCACCGAAGCGGGTCTGTCCCTGCCCGACGCGGCACGCAGGCCGGTCTTCGACGACGATTTCTGGGACTTCACCGAGGTGATCGGGTTGCCGGTTCAGATGAGCAAGGTCAGCCGCCGCTTCGACTTCACCGGGATATCCGACCATTGCTGGCGGCAGGTCGCCAAGGAACAAATCCTCGCCATGCTCGCTCCACGGCACGCCGCTGTCGCATTGCTGGCCCGCGGCTATCGCACACCACTGCACCTGATCACGGCAAAAGCCCGGCTCGATGAACTCATCCGGTTCTTCGGCTGGCTCACCGGTCGAGGCGTGACCGCTCTGGCCGCGATCACCGACCCCGACTGCGAGGACTATCTGGCGCACCGCCGCTATGTCCTCGACGACGACGGACGCGTTGTCGGGGAGCGTCAGCCCGCCACCCGACGAGCTGCGGCCCAGGTCATTGTCGACCTGATCAACCATCGAGACCTGTTCACCGACGATCGCGTCGCGGCGAACCTGCGTCCCTGGGGCGGGGCGAACCCGTCGACGGTTGCCGAAATGCCCTGCGGGGTAGGGCAAAACAAGACACCCCCTCTGGACGACACGGTGCTGCGGCCGCTGCTGGCGGCCGCAACATATCTGGTCGATGTGATCGGTCCGCATATGCCCGAGCTCGCCCGACAGGTCGCCGACGCTGACCGGAAGTGGTCGATCCGCCACGGCGACCACACGCCAACCGGACGGCTGCCGATCACCGAGTTCAAGCACCTGCTGGCCGGCTACCGACGTCGGCGAGAACCGTTGCCGCTGTTGCCCGATCACACGGTCCAGCGGCGAATAGCCCAAGGCTGGTCACCGGAGGATCCGTTGCTCGCGGTCGCGTTGGGAACCCTGGCGCGGCAGGCCGGGTTCACCCAGTTCATGCTCGGGTGGCTGCCGCAACTGCGTGACCAGATCGAGGCCGCCCTCGCGGTTGTCGGCGCAGAAAAGCCGTTCGCCCGCAACACTGTTGGCGTCAAGAACGCCGACAACAGCACTCAGGTCGCCTGGACGATTCCGCTCGATCGTGAACAGGCTCTGGCCGTGGTCGGAATTGTCCGCACCGCCGCGATAACGGTCCTGGCCGCCGTTTCTGGAATGCGGTCGAGTGAGCTGATGGAACTTCGGGTCGGCTGTTGTCGGCCACCCGAACACCACGGCCGCGGCCTGGTGCGCTATCGGCTGGCCAGCCGCGTGATCAAAGGCCAGCAACTCGGCGGGATCCCCGACGAATGGATCGTCATCGAGCCCGCTTACCGGGCCGCCCAACTGCTCGAACAACTTCACGAACATCCCGAGCCCGGAACCGCGCTGCTGGGCCGGTTCGCCTTCGACGTCCGCCGCACCTGGCTGCGGAGCTGGGTCAACGGACCCGCCGGACAGCGGCTCGGTCTCGAACCGATCCCCGACACTCCGGTGAGCCTGCGCGCGCTGCGCCGCACCCTCGCCATCGAGTTGGCTTACCGGCCTGGCGGGATGCTGGCCGCGAAATGGCACCTCAAACACATCGCCGTCGCCACAACCGAGGGCTATGCCTCCAAACCCGGTGGTGCCCAAGCCGAACTACTGGCCGAGGTCAACAAGCACGAAGCCGACCGCAACCTCGACCTGGTCTGGACCGAGTTCCGCAACTACCAACAGGGCATCCCGCCCGCCGGACCCGGCGCCCGGGAACTGACCGAGTTCTTCACCCACATCGACGGCAAACTCACCGACCCCGCTGCACCGAAAACCCAAGCCAGCGACCGGGAAATCCTCAACCTACTCACCAAACGAGCCCGCACCCTGCATCTCGGTGCCGCGAACTACTGCTGGTTCAGCGATCCGTCCCGGGCGCTCTGTCTCAAGCTCGCCGGCACCCCCACCGCCGACCGGCCCTTGGCCGGGATGTGTGACTCGGCGCGCTGCCCGCAAGCCACCCACCATCAGCACCACCGGCCCATCTGGGCCGAGCACGCCGAACAGACCAAAACATTCCTCGGCGATCTCGGCGCCACCCGCCGCGCCGACAGGACCCGCCTGCAAGCCGACTACGACCGAGCCATGCGCGTCATCGAAGCCATCGACGCTGCGGCTGCCAACTACGACTCGAGCACGGACAGCGAATGAGAATTACTGCTGCACAACGTATTCAGAACGAGAACCGCATCCGAGCGGCGATGGACCGGCTGCTGCGCGGCGAGATACCTCCCGGCGGAGGATGCGATATCAAAACCCTCGCACTCGCAGCCGGGGTCGACCGCACGGCCTTCTACGGCAGCCGTCCCTACGCGCATCTCCGCACCGAGTTCGAGCACCGGCTAGCGCAACTCCAGCAGGCAGGAGAAGTCCTTGACCCGAAAGTCGCTCAGATCGAACGCCTCAAGACAGAGATCGAGAAGCTGAAAAAGAGCCTCGCCCAAGCCAATTCGACAATCCAGGAACTCACCGACACCCGAAACCAAGCCCTGTCCCGGATCGCCGCCCAGCATGAAGAAATCCAGCGCCTTCGCACCGGCCACACCACCGACATCAACATCACCCGGCTGCCATCTGCCAGGCAGAAGATCATCGGACCATGCTGATCCGCACCGAATCGGCAACAGCCCAGTCAGTGCCGGTTTCCGCCGAGTCTGAGCGCATCCGCGATGAATCCCGCCTTCGCGGTCGTATAGCTCTCGCGGTCATGCCCGTGCTGGTCGGCCAACCGCCGTTTCAGGTGTTCGTACTCTTTCGCCAGCTGCTCGTCACGCCGCAGCAAGTCGCGGAAGGCGATCTGCCGGGCCCAGCGCGGGTGACCGGCGGTGATCAAATACAGGTGCGCAAATCGGTGCTGTCCGGTGACGTCTGGCTTGACGAAGAAACGACGCCAAGACCGACCATCCAATTCCGGTGCCACATAACACCATCCGTCGGCGGTGAGTCGTTCCGCCGCCTGAACAACAACGACATCCGGATCGCTCACCGAGGCCATGAGATCGATGATCGGCTTGGCGGCCAGCCCGGGAACCGCTGTCGACCCAACATGCTCGACGCCATCGACCAGCCACGACGCCAGCAACTCGATCAACCGGGCACGCTCGCTCTCCGCCCGATCAGCCCAGCGAGGATCGTGCGGATGCACCTTCGCTTCCTCATACGCCCACGCGGGGACAGCATCATTCACGAAGCCACGCTAACGCGCACAACCGACATTCGAACGACCGCAGCAGACCGAGGATCGAATCCGCCATCACTCCGACTAGGCAGTGATGTCCGTCACACGCCCGGTTTGGGAATCGCGACACCGGCCATTACGTCGGTCACGGGCATGACCGCCACCGAAAGGCCACGACAATCGCCACACGAACCCGACCGCACACGGCCACTGCGGAGACAAGACGAGCGTATGTGACTCACATGGTGGAGGACGGTGTGGACCCGAAGTTCATCCAGGCGCAGGTCGGCCACGTGTACCAGTCCACGACAAGCATCTACACATCGGTGAGCGGCGATTTCGCCAACACCATGATGCGACAGGCGATAGACCTGGCGCGGCTGCGGGAACAACCGACCAGCGGGAAAGGAGACGATGAGCGGTGACCGAGAAGCTGGACTATCGCTGGAATCTGCGGGAAGTCATGGCCATGCGCGGGTTGTTCACGACGATCTCGTTGCAACCGTTGTTGGCCGAGTGGGGAATCGAGCTATCCTCAAGCCAGATTCACCGGCTGGTGACCGAGCGGCCAGAGCGGCTGAGCCTGCGGGTGTTGATGGCATTGATGGTGATCCTGGACTGCTCAATGGAGGACCTGATCGAGCCTGTCGCCCGGCTTGGTGTCACCGGGCACCGCAAGACTGCATCCGGTGAGAAACCGGACGCTGAATCCGGCGTAGGCTCGTTCCGGCCCAAGCGTGCGCGAATCGTGCGACCGGAGTCATGACGGATCGGTCGGCCGATGCAGACGGCGGGCGGGTACTTGTCGATCCGGTCGGCGTGATCACCGATGTCGTCACGACAGTGGAGCCAGCGCTGAGCGAGGCCGCAGTGCATGCCGCGATCGAGCAGGCAGCAACCAATCGGCCTGCCCGTCGGAAGTTGGCTCAGGCGTTGGCTCACGACCGAGATTTACTGATCTCCGGCCGCCCGGAGGGACCTGTGTCGGTAGGGCGACTGATCGCGGCGCTCGTGAAGGCTGGCGCGAATTCTGTTGTATTGCCGCGATGCGCGGACTGCGGCAAGCAAAACCCGTTGCCCGCCCAGGTCGGTCAGGTGCGGATCTGCACTGGCTGCGACGCCAAGCGTCGTGCGGCCCGGGTGGCATGCTCCGAGTGCCGGCGGCACATGGTGGGCCGCTACCGCGACCGTCACGGCGGGGCATTGTGCGCGGGCTGCGCGCCGAAGGACGACCACCTGGTGCTCGATCAGGTGTGCTCGGTGATCTGCGCGAGCATTACCGACCTCGATTCTCCTGCTGTCAGGCGCGCGGTGGCTACGACAATAGGACGGCCGCACTACCAACGCCGGTTGATGTGGGAGTTGGAGGAGCACCCGGAATTGTTGACCGGCGATGGCGCGCAAGGAAGTCCGCGGCTTGTGGCTGTGTTGGAGGCACTTGCCACAGCGGGGTCACGGCAGGTGGTCGTCCCGCTGTGTCCGCTGTGCGACCGGTTGCTGCCCTTGCGTCACGCCCTGGACGGACTACGTGTGTGCCAGCGCTGTTATGACCGGCGACACTATCAGCGCTGTTGTCGATGCGAACGCGACGCCAAGGTGTCGGGCCGCGCGCCTACTGGTGAGCCGTTGTGCCGGAGCTGCTATCAGAACGAGCCGATAAACCACGAAACATGCGCGATCTGCGGCCGTCGCCGAAAGATCGCTTCTCACAACGACATCGGCGAACCGGTGTGCGACACTTGCACGACCGCTCCGCTCGCCGAATGCGGAGTCTGCGGACTGGTGAAACCGTGCTTCGGTGCTGCCGCTGGCGCGCCGCGCTGTGAAGCATGTGCCCGCCCCATCGAACCCTGCGTCAAGTGCGGCAAAAATCTGCGCGTCCACGTTCGAACACCAGACGGCGGGCCGGTCTGCTCAACGTGCCACCGCAAGGATCCTCGATGGTTCGCCACCTGCACATCATGTGGGGTGACAGAACGACTGCACCACCGCCGGCTGTGCAAACACTGCGCTGCCGAGGCGGCTCTCACCGATCTGCTCACCGGATCGGACGGGAACATCCGTGCCGAACTGCAGCCGCTGTGCACCACGCTCATGGCCGGGGAACCGCAGCAACTCCTCGGATGGCTGGGTAAACGTGGCCGCCTACCCGGAAATCCGACAACCGCCGAGCTACTGCGGGGCCTGGCGACTGGCGAATGCGCGATCAGCCACGATGCCCTCGACGCCCGATCCAGCAAGCAAATCGAACACCTTCGGTCGGTGCTGGTCTACGCCGGAGTGCTCCCGCCCCGAGACGAACGCGTCGCAGCGCTACAGCGCTGGATCACAGCCAAGCTCGACACCATCAGCTCGAAGGACGACCAGCTGGTACTGCGATCCTTCATCACCTGGCACTGCCTGCCTCGACTGCGGCGCAGCCTGGACTCGCGCCCTGCGTCAGCATCGCAAATCAACGGTCTGCGCAATCGCATCAGCACCGTGACGGAATTCCTCGGGTGGCTGCGAGAACGAGGACGAGCACTGCACGACGTCGACCAATCCGATGTCGATGAGTGGCTGACGACCGGCCCCAGCACGCGCTACCATCTGCGTGCGTTCGTTCAGTGGGCGGCGCGGCGCGGGCACGTCGGCGATGTGGTTGTCCCAGTCCGCAAGTCGAGGCAACATACCGCTCCGATCGACGCGGACCAGCGATGGGACATGGCACGGAATCTCCTGCACAACAATGAGATAAGGCTGCCATATCGCCTAGCCGGCCTCCTCGTGCTCCTATACGCACAGCCGATGGCGACGCTCGTGGAAATGACCGTCGATCAGGTCATACGCGGCGACGACGGCGTCTACCTACGACTCGGCCCGCTGCCGTTGCACCTACCCGAGCCGCTGGACGCTCTCATGGTGCAACTGATTGAGGAGCATTCCGGTAAAGCATCGATTGCTCGAAGGGAGCGGTCTATGTGGCTGTTTCCGGGCGCGCAACCCGGCCGGCACATCAGCTACATCCAGATGGTGACTCAGCTGCACCGTATAGGCATCCACAGCATGCCGACGCGGGCAGCGGCGCTGCTCGACCTGAGCGCACAGCTACCGCCGACGATCGTCAGCCGTTTGCTGGGTCTCAGCGTCGCGACAGCCGAAGCCTGGTCGCACGGCATCGGACAGGGGACATACGCGAGCGTGATCGCACGGCGAGACGGCATAGTCGGTGAAGCGCGAGACTAGCGTTGGGTCGGACCGGCTTCGGGGGAACCGTCAGTATTCTCCTGCGGATTCGTACAGCCTAGGGCAAGTCTGGCGACCACGGAGTCGGCGATAACCCTCGACTGGTCAGCATCCAAACCGCGTTCCTCAGCGAGCTCGAGCACGCGCTGATGAACCTCGCTGAGCTGTGCGGAGGTCAGCGCAGGGATTGTCACCGGGTCGGCTGGTCGGCGCAACAGCTTGCGCACTGAGGTTTTCATCCCCGTGATGGCCGCGTTGGCCGTGGCAGTCCCGAATTGCTGCGCGGCTTGGCTCACCGCGAGCCAGACGACTGGAGTCGCCAGCGTCGCGACTTCAGCCAAGCCGAAACTCAATGGTTCACCGCGGCGGTCGTAGCGCTGCAAACGCTTGACAACAGCCACATCATCGAGCCCGGCAAGCGCCTCTACGAGCGGCAACTCCGCTGGAGCGCAGTCGGCGATCACAAACCTCACCACCTCACGCACTAAGAGAGCCTGCGTCGCAACGGTGTTGGGGTCGGCATTCCCATCGTTCATCGAAACCCCTTGGCTTATATCTCGACTACGTCAGACTAGGTTACGGGTCCTCGTGCCGGCATCGGGCGCCTGAAAACTTGCCGGTCGTAGACCCCCGGAAGCATCTGTGGGCGAACATTTTCGAGTCGCGTGAGGTACCAAGTGGATTTGATGGATGACCCAACCTATCGTAATTGGTCGCAGGCGCAGGGGGTACGGTGAAACCCGGGTCCGACGAGAGCCAGGCGACGGACGAGCCCGACGATCGGCGCGTTTTCGATGTCGTCAACGACGTGATCGCGGCGGTGGCACCGGAAGAGCTGTCCCTGTTGTCGAGTATGCGGCAATTCGATGATGTGGAGGTCGGTCGGCGGCTGGTGCATCGAAGGTTGTGGGACGACCCACTCGGTTTCGGGATGACCGAGAATGTTGTGTTGGTGACCCCCATTGCCTGGGCTGTGGTAGCCGAGCAGGTGTCACGACCGATAGCGCGGATCTCGATAGGACGACTTCGTTCGTTGATACGTCAGAAGTGCGGCGCTGATGAACCCACGTCGGCGGCCACGGATGAGCGCGACATGCCTGCTGTCCGGGATCGGGCCCTCACGTTGGCACGACACGCAGGAATGCCGGAAGCTCGCGTGGAGCAACTCGCCGACCAATTGGTGCACCGGCTCGACCCACATTACCGCGGCTGCGAATGACTCCCAACTCGGCTGCCGAGGCGGCGCGAAGTGCCAAGCCGGATATCGATGAGCAGGTACTGGCTGCCAATACGAGGCAACGATTCTACTTGCTGCTCGTGCTGTTTATCGCCGAGAGCATCATGGCAGCCACAGATATCAAGTTGAGGTTGGTAGGTTCGTCGAGTACCGGTCAGCGTTGGCTACCATACGCCGCGCCCGCGATGCTGATCGTCATGGCGGCAGCTGTCTACTTCTGGATGCCCGCCTGGCGACAGCGCCGATCCCGGGTTGCCGAACTCGCGGACCTCCACGACGACGGACTCGAAAAGACCCTCGACGACCTGGTCAGTTTGGCCGGTATCAATGCCCGGCCGCGGTTTGTCGTTGATCGTTGGGCTCCATCCACGGGTGCGGTGGTGTTCGGGAACGATAGCAAGCCCACCATTCGGCTGAACGGCGGCCTGATAGTCGAGCACACCCTGGCCCCGAAGCGGTTTCGCGCCGTCGTCCTGCACGAACTCGCGCATGTCCACAACCGGGACGTCGGCATCACGTACTGGACTGTGGCGATGTGGCGGGTGCTGCTCGTCGCGGCAGTGATACCGAACGCAATACTGCTCGTAGCGATGCCGACACCCGGTGATGGCGGAGCGGTCACGGTCATCCAGCAAGTCACGGTCGTGCTGTTGGTATATCGAACGCGCGCAGAGATTCTGCAGGCCCGGGAGACCTATGCCGATCGGATGGCAGTTCATGGGTGGGGCGCGGACCCGGAAGCGCTGTTGAGCGTCGGGCACGAGGTAGCTGGTCAATGGCTGCAAGGCAAAATGGCATCGAAGATACTGCAGGGTTGGCGAACTCATCCGTCCTGGTTGCAGCGTGCACGTTCGCTGACGGCCCCGGACGAGTTGT
This sequence comes from Nocardia sp. CA-119907, assembly GCF_050955995.1. Lineage (NCBI taxonomy): Bacteria > Bacillati > Actinomycetota > Actinomycetes > Mycobacteriales > Nocardiaceae > Nocardia > Nocardia sp. CA-119907. The sequence continues at coordinate 6,150,089 of NZ_CP192091.1, read as the reverse complement.
TCGTCTTGCGCCCAACAACACTCCTTGCCACCGGATTCGCGGCCGACGTGGCGTGGTCGCGGCTTGCGGCTGAGTTCCGGGCGGCCAACTCGTGGCTGGGGATGGCACACGACGTCGTCATCGCCGGGCTGATCGTCAGCGTGGGCGGTGTCGCGCTCTGGCGAGCGATCGTGCACGCAGCGCTCACCAAACGCCGCTCCCCCGCAGGATGGGCCGTGGGTTTCTGGCTGGGCTCAGGGCTGGCGCTGGGTGAACTGACGAGCCTTGCCGCTGCCGAAGGCAGGTTCCCACCCCCACATCCCGAATACCTCGCCGTGCTCATCGCCGTCGTCGCACTCCTGATGGCATGGGCCGCTCAATTCGCCGAAATGCTCATCGCAACCTATCGGGGCAAGAGCCTGCACCGCCCGATGGCCTTGGGACTGACCGCACCCTGGCTCGTACTTGCGTTCGGGCTGCAGTGGTGGAACAACAAAACCTCCAAAGGCTGGGACTTCGCGGTCGACGCCACCTTGGCAAATGCGCACCTACCCACTAACGACGCACCCTTACTACTGAAGACGACGGCAGCCTTGACCGCATTACCCGGCAGCGACCAGGGATTCAGCGGTTTGTGGTGGTCAATACCGTTGCTTTGGGTGATCCCGCTACAGCTATGGTTCACCAACCTACCCGCATCGAGAGATCATCTTTGGCGGATAGTCTGGCGTGTGCTCGACAGCAGGGCGCCGTTCGACAGGCGTATCACGGGCCTAGTTCTTCGTTTACCGCCATGGGTGCGTTCATCGCTGATTGTGGCCGGGTTGGTGCTGCTGTGGTTGGCAGCATCGGCTTTTACCGTGGCGTTGATGTTCTCAGTAGTCTTCTCCATGTCGAAATACGGACAGATACCGGCTCTGATTGCCGCCGTGTGGATTTCTAGTGCTGTCTTCACTGTTCGTGAACGAATGGGACAACGCGACGAACGACACTGGGCGAACCGAATGGAGCCAGAATCGGACATTCGCGCTCGGGGCATACCCGACCTGCGGTGGGTGGTCAGGATCGGTGCGGTGGGCGGGACGGCATCGATCCTGGGTTTGCTAGCGGAGCCTCTCGTGCTGAGGTCGGTAGTTGAAACCTGGGGCTGGCAGGTACGCAGCGAGATAGTGCTGGTGTGGGTCGTGCTTGTGGTCGGCATATCTATGATTGCTGTGGCCGTAGTCGCCGCGATCGCGGCCAACGGTCGCATTCCCCTCATCACAGCGCTGATCGCCGCCGGCGTAACCGCTATCGTCGGCATCACCGGCCAGTATCTCAAGGGCACCATGGACGGCTGTCTCGGACCGCTGAACAGCCTGAAAACTAACTGCACATGGGATCCATTGCGATACCTGTCGCTGACCGAGAGTGCCCTGGGGTATGTGCTGGCTCCAGGACTCGTGCTCGCGGCTTCGGCGGCCGCCGTGACCAGCGAAATCTGTCGAGCACTATTCCCGCGTCGTCGTAGCGCGACGCCCAGCGATGAGCCATCGACCTCGCCGACGCCATTTCGGCCGGTGTTCATAGTGAGGTTCGTCAACTACACCGCTATCTACGCCGTCGCGTCCATCACCGCGCTAAGCACCGCAGCCTTGGGTGCTCCAATGTCCCGCGTCGCCCTGCTCTATCAGTACCAAGCCTCCCCGACCGGCCATATCCGAACCGGCGCATACCCCAAGACAGACGGCATGGACTACATCGATGAGAACATGGAGTCCATAGGGGATATCGTCGTTGACATTTTCAAGCGCACGTACGACCGACGTAAGAATGCCGACCTCTGGCCAGGCGAGCCACAAGCTTACCTGCCTTGCGACCAACTGAGCGATATCGCTGACACCGCAGAAACGAATTTGCCGTTGTACTACCCGCCCCTGGCGGCCGATCCTATGTGGGACAGCTACCTCGCGACTATTCGAATAGTCGCCGACGACTGCCGATTCTTGGACCAGGCAAGCACCTCCGACGAGTTCAATAGAGCCTGGGACACCATGCAGGCCGATTACGATGGCACGACATGCGCCAAGGGTACCCTCACCAATAACCCCTTTTACAAAGTTGAATCCAAATTTGCTGGGTGTTGAAGTGCACGATAGCTTGTTTAGGAGCCTTGCGTCCTCGCGCGTCATGCTCGCGTGCTATTGAAACCAGGACTTCTATGCAGCACATGTTCACAATGAATGGCTGGCTGCTGCAACATCTCCGATGTTCTGCTGAGGCACGGTCAGCGTGGCCAAGTGGCGACATTGTTCCGCCGTGTGGGCGGGCACTGCGACCAAAGGTGGAAGTACCTACGGCTATTTCCACATCGGCAATATCCGAAGTTGTCGATATGCGGGTATTTTTTCGACTGCGGTGGTCGTCGGGCCAGCCATAGCCGGGTGTGGTGGCGGCGGTCAGTGATGGTCGGGAGTTCGAGGGCTGTGGAGAGGCGGTCGCGTATCTGCTGGGTGTATTCGGGGGTGCCTCGGAGTGCGACCTCGACAGATCGGTCGGCATTGGCGGGGGCGAAGTAGACTCGCCGCAGCCGATACAGGGCCCATGGGGTCTGAAGGATCTCGCGTTCGGCTAGGTCGAGGATCGTGTGCGCGCCCGCAGCGCGTAGTCGCTCGGTCAAGGTTTCGTCCGGACCGAAGAGTCCAGATTTTTCGTTCAGCGCGACGGTGCAGAATTCGTCGACCAGATGCGGGTAGGATTCTTCGGGGGCGGCGAGGAATCGTGAAAGCTGTTCGGGCCATTCGCTTTTCGATACGTACGGGCATTGGCGGCACAGCGATTTGGGCCACCACACACCGAAGAGATCGTAGAGATATTGACGGCACTGTTGCCGAGTCCAGCGTGCAGCGTGGATCGGGTAGATCATCTGCCGGTGCCCGCCCATTTTCAGCACGGGTTCTCGGGCTATCCGGTTTTCTTCCTCCGCGCTGTAGCCGATCGCGTGGAGATACGGGCGGGTTCCGAGTTCGAGGTCGCGCCACGTATCCATGGTCCAGCCCTTGAATTTCAACGTGCATTTCCTTTGTCCGCTGCGTTGCGGAAGGACACCGTTTGCGCGGTGCTCGTCGCTGAGAGCACGGAAACCGTGTTCCTTGGCGTCGAAATGCATGCGATAGGGCTCGCGGGTGTCTTGTAGGACGACGATTCCGTCCTCGTTGAACGAGCTGGCGCGAGCAACCTCGACCAGGCGAATATTGTGGGCGCGCAGCAGAGGAAGGATGTGGCGTTCGACCAGTACCGCGAGCGAGGAGAATTCATCGCCTGTCTGTGCCGTCACGAGAATGAGGTTCGAAAGATCCGGCAGCAAGCACGGGTGCCGAAATCCCGGCTCCAGTATCGTCCGTACGATCGCGGCGGTCGATTCAGCGCCCATGCCATAGGACCAGACCAGAGGCATCGGTCCGTCAAAGTCATCGAGGCGAATATTGGGTTGGGCCAGTGCCGCAAGATCGAACAGTCCGCCGGATTCAGTCATATTCGAGTCCCGGATGGGTGTGGGCAAAAACGGGGGGACCCGGCAAGGCAGCAGGCGATCATCGGGTGGACCAGACCTCGTCGGCGACAGGCCACGATTCGCTGACGACTCCGGTCCGGGAGCGTGGCCGGGACTATCGTTAGCGCACAACGGCATTGCTGGTTCGGGAGAGTGCTGTGGGTGGCCGCCCGCGGATCTGTGTCTTTCGGCGGGCGGTTCCGTGAGCGGTTATTCCGCTATTGCTACGACCATCTGTCCGGTGATCTGCTGAGCGAACAGGTCCGGGTCGACGTGGCCGTCGGCGCGGTGGCGTGCGCCGTGGTCGCCAAGTTCGATGTTGACGCCATGACGGTCGATGACGCTGTCGTCGTCGACGATGGACATCAGTGACCTGCCGATAAGGATTGATTCATGGCTTGGTGGTCGTTGCGTGCCGGGTGGGAAGTAGCGGAACAGTACGGTTTCGGAGATCGTGGCCGGCCTGGTGTCGGCGTCGATGTCGCGGCGGACGTGCATGACCACGACGTATTCGGTGTCGCGCCAGGGGCGTGAGAGCCGGTAGGCCCAGACGGGTCTCCGGTCAGTATCGGTTGCGGGAAACTGGAATCGCAGCGCACAGCCGTCGGGTGGGGGCGGTGGAAGTGGTGTCTGGGCGGCAGGTTCACGCAGTAGTTCGGCGATGTCGATCGTGATGATTCCGGCGCGCTCGAGGCGTGTCTGCAGGGGTTCGAGGGGGCCGTGGAAGCGCGATCCGGGGCAGACGATGGCGCTAGTGTCGGCAGAGTAGTCGTATGCGTCGAGGTTGCGGTCACAGTCTTCGCATCCGCAGTAGTTCAGCCGCATCATCAGCAGCGTCTTTCGGATCGGTAGCATGTGCCAGTCATCGTGGCAGTTCTGGCACGTCTCAGGGGCGGTGGTGACAGGGCCCGCTTTGACTTGCTGCTCGATCAGGGCGTCGATCTCATCGACGAGGACGCGGTCGGGGGTTGGATTATGTGGGACATTAGTGAATTCCGGGTTCTTCTCGTTCGTCCTCGAGCATGTCAGCTACTTCGTCGGGGTCAGCGTGAATACCAGCGAGTGGCGAGGGCATCCAGCCGGTAGACAGGGGCGGCGACCATCGCGCGGTTTGACCCCCGGGCGGGCAGGAACTCGATGTCGCGGGCATAGATCTGTATGAGTTCTTGCTCGTAGTCCGCGCGGATGGCAATACGCGGGCGTGGTCACGGAAGTATTCAGCCGGCGCGCACAATGCGTTGCGCGCGTCATCCCCCAGGATGCTCGCAGAATCGAGCAGCCGCCGCCCGTCAGCGAACAAGCGTGCGGTACGTGCGACATGGATGCCTGCGCCCCAGTTCGCCAGTGGTGTGCCCTGCTGGCGTATGCCGTTGCGAGGGTGCGGGATTCGCTGTCGAAGAATGCCGTCTGTGTGTCGAAAGACTCGGTCATCATGGGAGCCTTGCGAGTAAGTGATCGCAGGTTCGGACCGGCGGGCACCGCTACCACCGCGGAGGCGAACCGGGCGGGACTGGTGGGGTTAGTTCGGCATGGATGCCAGAACGTGCGGGCGGTAGCCGGCGAGGATCATCTGCTGGAGCAGATATGCGGCTTGCGCCGTGGTCGCGGGCTGTTGCTGCTTGACCCATCGCGGGGACACGAGGCGGGTATGTCCGTCGGCGCTGAGGGCACGGTAGCGACGCCACGGGCTGTGGCCGTGCTCGCGCAGGATCGCGACGGCCTCCTCGTGCTGGTGGTCCCACACGAAATAGACGGGCTGGCTCGGCGGGGCGGGTTGGTTGGGTGCGGTATAGGAGTACCGGAGCCCGGCTCGTGCGCTGTCCTCGGAGGCTGCGTCCCAGCCGCGTCGGTATTGCGCGGTGATCTCGGCGACGCGGTCGGGTTCGGACATGTTTGCGGAGATGGCCGCAGCGACAGTGGGATTGGCCAGCGGTGACGGGTGTTCCAGTCCGGCGTTGAATCCGTCGCGGCCGAGTTGGACCCAGTCGTGGTCCTCGCTGTGGGGCTGCGGCGCGGTGAGACCAGCTAGAACAGCGGCGACCTGGACGGCGTGGGCGGCGGGGACGTCGACGACGAACCGGAAGATGTCGCGACGGACGTCGACATGGATCGTGTCGATTCCTGCCGATCGCGGTCGCACCGAGATGTCTTGGTCGCCAGGGGTGTAGACGGTTGAGAGCGCCGATGCTACGGCTTGTTAGCCGACATTGAAAATGCCGACGTCGCGGGCAGCTTCGGGCGTTGACGGTGCTCACGAACAATCGGTCCGAATCGGACACATTGGCGGCGGCACCGTGCCGACTGCTGGGCCGCGGTCTTTCCGTGCGCGGTGGTGCAAGGGACTTGACTGCCGACCACCCGCGCTGGTGAAGCAGTCCAACCAGCTGGCGTGGTGCAGCGTGCGACGAACGCCGTGCCGTGAAGCGGGGCCGCTGGGTGCGACACTTTGCCGACAGCGGAGACACCGTGCCGACGAAAGCCGTTGGCTGGATGCCGATTCTGATCGGAATCGGCAACGCCTTTTGTTGGCATCTTCGGTGTCGCCCAACATACGGCTTCGGCGTGGCTGGTTGTACCCATGACAGGCCGGTGGCTGGAAGAGGGTGAGTTGGCGGCATTCATACGGCGCTCCTGACCGAGGTCGGTTCGGGGCGATCCCACGAAGACCAGCGGGATTCATGGCAGTGGGGACAGTGGAAAGCGGTGGCATGGTTGGTCGCTCGACAACCGGAGTCGGGTGGGACGCATCTGGGTCGCTCAGGCAACCGACATCGATGAGAAACCATCCACTTCGACGGATGCTGGGGACGTGGACGACTGTGCCGCTCGTTCGGCTCAGCACGGTGTTTGGCCCGCGTCGGGGCCCTGTTGCGGCGGTGGTGGACAGTCCTGGTCCGAAGGGACTTCCTCGATCGAAGAGTGTGGATCCGGACCTGGCCGTTGTCCATCGTCTTCACGGCCAGTGCGGGGAAGTCGTCTTCGGCCGGAAGAGCGCTGAGATGTAGTCCAGCCGTAGCGGCCCGTAGAACGAGCGCTTGGTCTGGTGTTGTGAGAACGGCCGTGTCCAGGGCGCACAGGCGTCGGTTTGCTGCTGGTCATGGCAGCGCTAACTCCTCGGCAGAAGGGAGACAAGGCAGCACATGCGAGTACCGGCGCACAGAACGCACCTTCGACGCAGCGGCATGTCGAGCGTGTTCGACAACGTTGAACACGTCTGCAAGCACTCCGGTTTCGGTGCTTCCGCACCTCGCGCGCGGTCGATGTCCGAGAATTGTCGGGTTGGTTTATCCCAGCTCGCAGCGGCCTCCGTCGTGTCCGGTGCGGTGGGAGTCGAGCCAGTCGGCGGCTGATTCAGGCATGTGCGCTTCGAGTGCGATATCGGCGAACAGTTGCGCGGTCTGGCAATCCATGTCGGCGGCCACCGTCCAGTTCGCTTGGCTGTCGGCGAGGAATGAGGTGAGCCCGTCCCAGCACTGCTCACTCAGTTCGGCCATCGTGTCCGGTCGCTTTCGTTTGGGATCCGGGGTGGATCGTGGTGGATGTGTAGGTTTCGAGTTGGGTCGCCGATCCGATGTGGGATCGGATGACCGCGAGGGCGTCGGCTTTGCCGATGGCCACCGAGTCGACTGGTTCGTTGTGGCAGATGGGTTCGCGTCGGCCGAAGATGCTGAGCCGGATGACGCTGTCGATGCCGACGTCGATGACCGCGGAGAAGTCGAACGGGCCTTCGTAGTGGTGGACCTCGGCAGCGTCGATGCCCGGGTCGGGCCCAAGTCGACGCCACAAGAGCGCACGCCCGTTGTGGGCGCCGATCTCAAGGGAGATCATGCCTTCCACCGCCAGCTTGGACTCGTCGAGGACCGGGGAGAGCAGATCATCGGTGAGCGGACCGGGCCCGCCGCCGGGACTGTGGATGGTGCCGCGGTGGTGGCCGTTGCTGTCGGTGGTGAGGACACCGTGGTAGTCCTCGGGGCCGGTGTAGACGCATCGGGTGGTGGCGTCGTCGCCGGATGTGACTGTGTGCCATCGAGTTTCATCCGGGGCGAGGCGATGGATGGTGGTGTTCGCGTCAGGGTTCGAGGGCTCGGCGATGACATCGACAGCAGTGGCCGGGTGGGTTTGTCGTGCGGTGCGGGGGACAGTGTCCTGCGCCCGCGAGGGCGGCGGGAGCGCTGCGGTGGTCGTGGGATCGAGCATGGTAGGGACCTTGGGATAGGTGGTGGGTGGGTGAAGTTGAACGATCACCGGCCCGATGGGGGGCTGTGACTATGAAGGTTGGTGGGCGACCAGCTTGCAGCCAGCCCGTGACCAGGTCCTGGAGTGGAGCGATTGTCACGACCGAAATCCCTTGCCTGATATGAGGTTTCGGTGTTGTGCTGGATCAAGGCGGGGCGTGCTCAGCAAGTGAAGCGGTCGGATCCGGGCTCGAAGTAGGGCAGTACCTCGGGATCGGTGTCGGCTGCAGGTGAAAAATGGATTAGCGTGCCGTTGACAGTCGGCGGCGCTGAATGCCGCCGCAGCTCGGCAAGCCCTTCATCGAAATGGTGACCCATCTACCGCCCCGATGAAGCCCATGATCTAATCCGGCGCGGATTCGGGTATGTGGCGATTGTGAGGCGGAGCCAGACTCCTGCCGCTGCCGGCGTAGGTGAAGGTGGTGCTCAGAGCGGCGTGAACGCCCTCTCCCAGCGTGTCAGACCGAGAACCTGGCGTACTGCTGGCCGAGTTGGGTGGGTGCTCCTACGTTCCATCGCGTACTGATCGGCTCGCCGCCACTGTCGGGCTTGGAGGTCGGCGGTTGGGCCCGAGCGGAGTAGCTGGTGGAGGTTCAGCGCGCAATTAGGTCGCTGAGTTGGCGCTGGGCCAGTTCGAGGTCCGCTTCGGTTGTGGTGAGGCTGGTTTCGAGGCGTTGTGAGTATCGGGCGGTGCGGGTTTGGACCGCGAGGTAGCGCTGGTGCAGAGCGGTGAGCTGGTTGGGATTGATGCCGTCGCGGCGGGCGTTGGCGATATCGATCGAGAGTTTGCGTAGTTCGTCGCTGGCGGAGGTGACGAACGATTGGATCGCCAGTTGCCGGTTCTGGGCTTGGTCGGGCAGCGGGACGTGGATGAGCATGCTGCCGCCGCCGACACGGTCCACGAATTCGCCCAGTCTGGTGAGAACGCTGGTGTGGTCGGCGGTGACGAAATACACTCCGCCGGTCGGGCGCACGGCGATGGCGTCGAGGGTGCGGATGTATTTGAGCAGCATGGCGCGGACCCGGTCGGAGCCGAGGTAGGTGCATTGCCAGCGGTAGCGTTCCCAGATCTTGTCGGCCATCGCGTGTACCCGCGCCTGCTCGGCATCGGGCAGATTCGCGATCGCGGCATCGTCGAGAGTGACCGTGAGCGTGCCGTCACCGTCGCGGCCGAAGGCGCGATGGAACTCGACCTCCCCGAGGTAGGGGTCGTAGGCCAGTTCAGCGGCGGTCTCGTCACAGAGCTCGCGCACGATGTGTCGGATGATCTTGGTGGTGGTGCGGCTGACGTGGCGGATCATGAGATTTGCCGACCGGACAGCTGCTGCTGGTGTCGGAGCCGGCGAGGTGGCGGGGAGCGGGTCGGGGGTGTCGAGGTCGGCGAGTTTGTAGGTGTCGTGGACGCCGTCGCTGCCGGTGACACGTTCGAACGCGTTGTCGGGCCGCAGTTTTCCCGGCAGCATCGCTTGGTCGAGGCGAAGTTCGCGGAACCAGGTGGTCGCGGTTTCATGGGTGACTTCTCCACCGAACACGCTGTACATGACGATGTATCCCAGAATCGGACCCTCGCTGATGGTGGCGTCGTAATCGGTGAGTAGTTTCCGCGCGCCGGTCGAGGAGGTCGGCGCTGCCAGGGTGGGTTGCGGGGATGTGGTGATGGAAGTCATCTCTGGTGGGTGCTTTCGGTTAGAGGACGCCGATGGGGGTATCAGATGGTGTGAAACAGGTCGGCGGCGGCGGTGGGTGTGAGTTCGTCGACAACGCGAAGGTTGTCGCACAGGGTTTTGAGGGTGTGGCTGGGTTGGGTCTTGATGCAGATCCCGAACACCCGGAATCCGAGGGCTGATTTGCGGGCACTCCAGTCCGAGAGCCACTGGTCGTCGACTCTGTCCTCGCCATCAGTGATGAGTACGATGTCGCCGCGTGGGGTGTGACGGGTGTTGTACTGCTCGGCGATGATGTCGGCGGCGGCGCTGAGTGGGGGCTTGAAGTCGGTGCCGTTGTCGTGGAAGCAGTCAGCCATGTCCAGGACCCGGTCGAGCGGGGCAGATTCTGCGCCAGGGAACCGGAACACATCCAGGTCACCGGCACTCGAGAACAGGACGGCGACGAAATCGCGGTCGTGGCGGCGGGCCTGGTCGAGTAGCGCCAGTGCGCACGCCTTGGCCCACGCCTCCCGTGACACCGGTTTCCCGCCCGGGCCGGGATGGGTCCAACTCATCGAGTGCGAGCAGTCGATGACCGCGATGATCGCACCGAGTCCTTGCGGTGCGTCACCGACGATCTCGTAGAGGTTCAGCGCGGCGTCGGCGTAGCGGGCGGCGAACTGTGCCCTCAACGCGGGCACCGCGAGCGCGGTCAGCTCGCCGGGAACGAGCCGGGACAGGTCGTCGCCGCGGGTGACACCAGCCAGCTCGTCGTGGCCGTGGTCCGAGCGCGACGCATCCTGGGCGTCGGCGACCATCCGGAAACGGCCGATCAACTCGGCGTAGTCGCCTATCCGCCCCGACCGTAGCCGCTGCGCGAGCTGTGTGCGTTCGTCGAAGGACATGCGTTGCAACCGATCCGGTGAAATCTGCCAGGCATCCATCAACGTTCGTTCTGCCTGGGCGCCGGTGGCGGCCTCGGCCGCAGCCGCGCGCAGCGGGGCACGCAGGGCGGCAGCCATCGCCGCGGCCGCCACCGTCGCGTCGGCGCGGGCTTCTTCGGCGGCGCGGTGCGCGGCCTCGGCGGCATCAACTGCACTCTCCACTGCGGTGGACAGATCGGCAGGCACCACGTCGTCGATGCTGGCGGCCGAAGCCTGGGCGAACGCGTCGGCTACGGCTGTCGCGGCCGCGGCAGCAGCCTGCTGTTGCTGGTCGGCGGTATCGGCGGCGGTGATCGCGTCGGCGCTGTGGTTGTCGAGCATCTCGCGGATGACCGGCGCCTGCGCGAGCACCGCCATCGCCGAGGCGTACCGGTCACCGACGGTGTAGCGGTGCAACTGGGCGAACTCCGGTGTCCGTGCGATCGCGTCGATGATCGCGTGGTGCGGCACCCGCGAGGCCTCGACGTCATCGCAATCACGCAGGGTCGCAGAGTGTTTGATCGCCAGCACGAACAAGTCGCGCAGCAGATCAGCGGCGTGGGGAAGCTGCGCTGTGAGTTCGGACTCGAGATCGGTGAGGGCGGTGGCCTCGGCGCGGGTCTTGGTCCAGGCGTCGTCGTCGAAACGGTCGCCCACCACGACATGGTCGTGCCGCGGTGGTGGGTCGGTGAGTCCGAGCCACTGCCCGGCCCTGCGGGTCAGTTCAGTGATTGTGCGGGACAGGCGAGTACTCACTGTGCTGCCCCCGTCCGGGGCGTCCTTATTTTCAAGACGTCGACCATGATCTGGCGGTTGAAAGCTGCGTGCTGGGCCATGACCTCGTCGATGGTGTCGGTGGCCCGACCGGCGCTCTGCGCGGCGGTTTTCAGCACTGTCAGGCGGTCCTCGATTTCACGCAGCTTCGGGAGCGCCTCGTTGATAGCCCAGTTGTTGAGATCGCTGGCGTCACCGCCCTGCTTGGTGTTGAACTGCGCTATCTGCTCGTTCAGGGCTTCCTGCTCATCCAGTGCCGCGGCCGCGTCAGGGTTGATCATCGTCACCACCGCGGCGTTGACGGTTTCACGCTGGGCCAGGGTTGACCACAGCACATGGGTCAGGATCGCCAGGTCGTTGTCGGTGACCTGATCACGGGCATCGAGCCAGGCCGAGGCCTGCAGCAGTCGCACACTCTGGCGCCATCGCCGGTCGGAGACCACAATCCCGGCCTCGGCCAGCTGCCTGCGCAACGCGCTGACGGTGTCGATGATTCCGACGGGAACGGTCACCGCGGGAACCTCTACCGTGACGGCATGCTGCAGCTCTGACAGCTCGATAGTGGTCGGCGCGACGGTCGCCGCCGGGGGCGCGACGGCAGAGCGCAGCAGGGTGTCGAAGCTGACAGGCTGGGTGAGATAGTCCACGACGAGGCGGACCGTGAGCCGGTCCCAGATGGCGGCGGCTTCCTCACCGGCAGGCAGCTCGTTGCTGGCGGTGACAGCGCTGATCAGCGGGCACACGACGGGGTCGCCACCGGATTCGGGGATGTAGAGGCGTTCGTTGAGGAACGACAACATCTCGTTGAGAGCGCCGAGGTTGCATTTGAAGATTTCGTCGATGAACGCGATGTGAGCGGTGGTGGCGCGGCCGTCGAGGATCTGCCGGTATTCACCTTGGGTGAGCGCGGCGACGTCGATGGGACCGAACATTTTGGTGGGTGAGGTGAACTTCGACATCTGGAACTCCCACCGACGGGCACCGGAGATCCGCGCGGTCAACGCCCGCGACAGCTCCGATTTCGCGGTGCCGGGTGGTCCCAGCAGAAATGAGTGCTGTCCGGCGAGCATCGCGATCACGATGGCGCGTACCACGGCGTCGCGTTCGAGAAACTCTGCCGACAACTCCGTGACGACGGTCTGCAATCGCGCAGCCATCGACAGTGCTGCGACCGGTGTGTGTGGCTGAAGATCTGTACTGGTCATAGTTCTGTTCTCCGAGAAAGAGGTGAGGGGCTTGAGGTGGAAGATGGGGGCCGCGAGGCGCTGTGATGCGGGAAGAGGGTGGCCGTGGGGAGGCAGACGAGACGGGCGATCCGCTGCGCCGCTTTGGTCTTGGTGGCAAGTGATCGCGAACGTGTGACCCGGTATGTACCGAAAGGAGTGTTCGGCGACTACGAGCGCCTTCCCTTTGTCCCGGCGCGGGCCGTGGTCACCGGCGGTGGTGTAGACGCGCTCGGGGGTCATCGCCGGACAGCGATATTTGCCGGGATCAGATAGTCGCGGTCGAGGTGTCCTCGAGATGAGTAGCGATATCGGTTGTCAGCGCGCCGAATTCGGCGGATTCGAATATCGCTTGCCCTTCTGTCTGGGCTGCGGACAGGCATGCGGCGGCCAACGTGATGGCCTGATTACTGTTGTCGTATACCGGAACTCCCGTTCGCGCTGAGCGAAAAGGTTTGGAGCATCACTGCGGTAGGCCGTCTACTGATCGACGTTTGGAGCGTCGTCGTCGACGGGTGTAGCGCCGAGGGCGAAGTGCACCACCAGAGGAGTTCGCTCGGTACTGCCGGTGTGGAAGTTGGAGTTGGGATCCTCCCTGGAATCCAGGAACTCGCCCAGTCGCTCGACCACGTCGTCCTCGACGATTTCGGCGACCGGCTTTCCGAGCGCGGCGGCCAGGTCGTGGAGGTCTTTGCCGGTGAGGTTGGCGCAGTACTCGTCGGTGCGGCGCCACTGAATGACGACGAGGTCGCAGGGGAGATGGGAATAGTCACTGATGGCAGCACGCCAGGCCGAGTTCTCATCAGGGAGCTCGGCGAGCAGTTCCACGCGAGCAACCTCTGGCTGCTCCCCGAAGGGGTAATCGCTGTAAAAGATGGCGAGTGCGTCCATCGGGCCGTCGGCCTCGCGGTTGACGTGGTTGCCGTCGACGGTCGTGATGCGGTACTGGCTCACTGCTGTCCTCTCGTTTGGTTCGCGGCGGCGGGTCGGGGCGTGGCCGCCATCCCTTCGCCTGCCACACCTGCTCGGAATCGTCACGATGCAGCACAAGCCAGGAGTTATCCGGGCGACCGCTGCGGACCTGGACGTATAGGCCAGGCCGACGCAGGATGAGCTCGGCGAGCTTGTCGCCGATCGGCACCGACGACGGCATGATCGGTTTGCAGGAGTCGCCGAAACCTGTGACCGGCTCCCACCGCTCATCGCCGCGGCTAACTATGCGCAGGACATCGTCCTCGATGAAGACTTCGGGGGCGTCGATCTCCGGTTCCACGCACACCTCGCTGGCGAGCCCTACACGGATCAAATGGTCGACACCCATGAACGCGTCCAGCTTGTGCGGGGTCATCGGGCGCATATCCTCACCGGACGGTGAGAGCTGCACTGGGCGAAACAGCAGCGGAAGATCGTGGCCATGCACCATCAACCGCTCCATCAGCTCGAACCCGCCGCCGTCGTAGAAGGCCTCGGCGGACTGCTCGTCCGGCGAGGATCTCGGTGCGAAAGCCCTTACCGCGCCACGAAATTCGATACTGGACACGTCGATGTGATCGGTGACCCGACCCGCATAGTCCGGCAGATCGATAGCTCCGAGCTCGGTGCGTAGCTTTCGGCGCGCGGCGTTGAGATCCTTGGCGCGCACCTTCACAGTGGCGAGGAAATAGATGTCGAGGGTGTATTCGGAATCTGCTGTGTCGATAGCGGATGCCGCACGTTGACCGTTGTCGGACATATCTGTCTTCAACCTGCTTAAAGTTATACGTATTCAACGACTTTCGTCTGCGGACGCTTGGTAGCGCGGACGATGATCCATGTCGTTGCCTGCATGACTGCGGGCGAGACGCCACGGTGGGCTGCTGCGCGTGTGTATGCGTGTGCCACTGCCTCGTACACTCCGGCGCGGGCCAGCTCGATCTCGGTGATTCCAGCTATGCGCGAGGCCCACATGTCTACGGTCACCGCGGACTCGTCGCCGAGGATGTTCTTCGTGAAGTTGAGGATCTTGCGGCTGTGCGGGGTGAAGATCGACCATGGATCGGCAGCGGTCATCGCCAGGTTCGCGCGGGCAACATTGGCGGGCAACGTCGCGGGCACGGGCTCGCCGTTGGCGATTGCGAGTGCTGCCACGACGTTTCGCTCCCACGTCGTGCGCGGGCTCAGCGCGGCAATGACGCAAGCGGCACGTTCGAGGCTGATATCGGCGATCTCGGACACCTTGGTTGCCAGGACGAATGCATCTCGATACCAGGTGTGTCCGGCCGAGATCTGTTCGCCTGTAGCGTGGCCCCAGACTTTGAGAATCGAATTGATAGCTTTGCGTTCGGTGGTGGCTGTCTTGTTGAACGCGGTAGGACGGGCTATCTCAGGCCTCCTCGTGAGTGAAACCGCCGAGGTGCAGTCATGCGTCGAAGAACGGTGCTGCTTCGGCTGGAAGTGGTGCCTGTAGCGCTACGGCTGAGCGTCGACGCGGTCGATATCGCCTCCGGCGCTGCGCCAGAATCCGCCATGGGTGGTGTGGTGACCGAACAGCGCGACAGCGAACTTTCGGAAGCTGTGCCGCCGCAACCACATACGAGTGGCAAACCGGGTGATGACCGGGATGGAGTGGATGCCAAGCAGCACAGCGGCGCGATACTTCGGCGGAACGTCGCCCATGGCCGAAGTCGGTCAGCAGTTTGGCGGTGAGCAGCTGCGTGCCCAGATATCGGGCCGTCGCCTCGATGAGGTTGATGGCCGAAGCGATGGCACCGCGCTCGATCCTGTCATCGCGCTTGTCAACGAGCTGGTATGAGCCGTCCAAACTCTCTCAGGCGCGACCATAATGGTGATGATCTGGAAACCGAGCTAGGGTCTGTGCCGAAGTGAGTTGAGGGCGGCACCGCTGCGCGGTGCCACCCTCAACTCGTTGGTGAAAGCTGTTGTCCGCGTTGCCTGTAGCTGTTCCCGGCCTCCTTGTCGGTGCCGTTGTGTACGGTGCAGGGCCGGATACCTCACCGAGGTACGGATGGCCTGCCCTGATTAGTGCGAAAGCGAGTCACGTGAAAACCGTCGAGGACACCAATGGTGTTGTCTGGCAATACGATGAACACTCTGTCGTGGGCAGGGGTGGCGCGGGGATTGTTTATCGTGGGCACGCGAGCGACGGTTTGTCTGTCGCGGTGAAGGTCGTTGAGATCGGATCTGGATCTCTGGCGGAACGAATCCACAGTCGCGAAATCGAAATCGGCAGGAAGCTCAGTGCTGCGACGAGCCGAGATCATTTGGTGCTCCACCACGGGTTCGCCGTGGCCGACGAGACGATCTGGATCGTTATGCCGCTGGCATCTGAGAGCCTCAGAGAGAGGATCAAGAACTCGGCCGGGTCTATGCCACTCGCTGAGAAAATCGATATTCTCTGCCAGATCGCTTCAGGACTACAGCAGTTAGCCGAGGTAGCAGTTGTTCATCGAGATCTGACGCCGGGCAATGTACTGCTGGTCGACGGCCGGTGGTGCCTGACCGACTTCGGCATCTCGCGTGATCTCTCCGAACGGACTTCGACTGCGACCCGGCGCGGCGAGGGCACGTTCGAGTATATGGCGCCGGAGTACATCGAACGCGGCATCGCGACTGCGAAGACGGATCTGTACTCGCTGGGGATCGTCGCCTACGAGCTGCTCACTGGTCGGAAGCCTTTCGAGGGTCCGGATACCGAGGACTTTCATCGCCAGCATCTGGAGGAGATGCCGCCACCGTTGCCCGAGGAGCTTCCAATCCTGCTGCACCGGCTGGTCGGGCGCCTGCTGAGCAAGGAGCCCTCTGGACGGCATGCCGACGCTCGCGCAGTGATCGAAGCTCTCCGCAAGGTATCGAAACCTCTGGCGTCTCCTGTTCAGGAGAGCATTGCTGTGACGGCGCGTCGGATCGATGAGGAAACGAACGCCAAACATGCGGAACAAGCGCGTCGCGACAGAAAGCGCCGCGAAGTCGAAGACCTCCGTAAGCAAGCCCTCTTCGACTTGGATGACGTCGTCGCGGAAGCAACCGAGCTTCTGCGGCCGGTGTTCGAGGATCAGTTCGTCTATGAGCGTTCGCCCTTCGACGAGGGTGCCAACTGGCGTGTGATTTGGAACGAGTACGTGATGGTGCTTGCCGTCGAATTCGGCCAAGACATGCCACCGACACCGACCTATCCGTTGCTGGCTGGCATGATCTCCACCGGACGCAAGCGGAGGGACTTGCCGAAGGGCTTGATCTCCACCGATACGCTCGTCGCGAATCTGGTGTACGTCGTCGAAAACGGTGGCGCAGGTAGGTGGTTGCGACGGCTGTGGGGCATCACGGGATCGGATGAGAAGGTTCTCTCGGTCGCCAGGCTGTGGCAGCTCGTGGACAAGCAACATGAGCCAGGTCCCAAGGTTCTCCCGTTCATTTCCGAGGACGAACCGCTGACAGCGGACCATATCGTCAGTGATTTCCATACCCTGCTAGGGTCGTCGTAGTTACGGCGGAAATGCAACATATACGCTGGTCAAGGTGTATTTCTGCTACTCAATCAACATCCTGCGCATCTCAGTGGGAGGAGCTGCACCCCGGGCTGCCAGGACGCCGTTCGCTGCGGGATCCCTCAAATCCGCCCGAAATTCGGCGAATTCTACAGGAACCCCGACTACGACGGGCTGAAGGCCAAGCACCCTGAGCTACTGGCGCACTGCGCCGATCTGGAGGGGCGACTTCAGCTCGCCGCTTCGGTGATCAACCTGCTGACGTTGAAGAAGAACGCCTCCGTCGGTAACGCGCCGGCCATTGACCTCAAGAGGGCGCACGGTAGAAACTGTGCGAACGACCGTCATGTGACCCGCTATTGAAGTGCGATGAATTGGACTTCTTTTCCGTGAAAGTACCTGGAGTGTGTTTTTTTGATGCTCTCAAGTGAATCAGAGGAAAGAGCTGCAATTTCGAATTCCACTTCGGCTAATTCGCCTTCCGATTCTAAAGCAAGACGCTGGTTCAGCGCCGCCCTGTGACCGTCCTCTCCGCCATACTCGACGATTTGATACTCACCCGATTGCCTTTTGTAGATAATGAGAAAACCTGACATGCTTTCACGCTCCCTTTCGTCGCCTTTTGGCGATGAATTCCTCCATCGACTTCATTTTTCGGATGAGTTGCTCATCATTACTGTCGTTGGCTGCGCCATCTATTTGCCGCTTGCGACTCTCTGCTTCTCGGTCAACGCGGCATTTCTCCAAATTCGCAGTGTGCGTACTCCGCTGAACGAAGTCGTTGTCGGGTAGCTGTTTCAAGACATTAATCAACGCGGCCTCGAGTTCATCGAAAGCGCGGTCCTGCACTGCGTGGGACTGTCTGAGTATCCGCTTGCGTTCTTCGATCTTCCGGAAAGACGCCGACAGGTTCAGCGCCTTTTCGACTTCGCTCCGATCCTTAGAGTTAGTCGGAAGTGTTCCGTAGCGTATTTCCCTACCGAGGTTGTCGGCGAGAGTTTCATAAAGGTTGGCCCAGGCGCTTTGAAGTGCGGTGCGGATCTGAATCTCGACTCTGCCGGCGGGAAACCTAGCACGAAGGTGTAGCGCCCTATAGCCGGAGTGGGGAGAAATTCGGGTGTCGCTGACAACTGCGTCGAAATCCTGAACTAATTCGCGGGCGATGGTTACTGCCAAATCGTCTTGGTCATCCAGATCCATCGCCGCCTCGACGCGAACTCCAGCCAAATCAACGATACTGGGAAGCTGCAAGTGCGGATTCGCGATAAGTTTCTGACGTAGTGTATGGATTGTTTTTGGACGCGAACTAACCTGGGGAATTTGGTCGCCGAGGACAGATGAGAGATCAATTTGCTTGATGAGTTCCTGAACGGAGGTAGCTAGATCCCCGTACCACATGACGACTTCGTTGTAGGACACATCGGAATCGGACTTTTCACGCTGGTCGCGAACCGCATTTCCGAATTTCTTCAACTTACCGGATGTCCACGGAGGTTGATCAGTGATCCCCACGTGGAAACTGTAGCCTGCCGACTGGTTCGCCAGCTCCTGAGGGTAGCCGCGCGAGTATCAGCCCCTTACTGAACGCACCTCGCAGAAATTGGACCACCGCGCCGGACCAGCGGGCACCACTCCCACTCCGGCCGAATCGAAGATGCCCGGCCGACCTCCCTCACTCACCCGTGTCGACTGTCGCCGACCAGGGTGGCTGGTGGGCCGGTGAACCGGATCAGGGTCGAGCCGGACGGGAAATCTTGATCGGCGGCGCCGTCGATGGGTTGTGCTTCCAGTTGGGCGATTCGGTTGTCGAGGAATCGGTTGTTGTCGCGGGCGCCTTGCAGTCGATCCTGAAGGCGCCGGTTGTCCTGGTTGAGCTGGTTGACCTGTTTTTTCAGGGTGGTGTTCTCGGTGATCAGTCGTTGGACGCCGTCTTCGGGTAGGGCGCCTTCGAGATCGCGGATTCGGCCAAGAAGTTCGCCGATCGCCGTACGCTGCTGGGCGATCTCCCGGTAGGCGGCGGTGAGGGCTTCTTCGGCGTTGAGCGCCCTCTCGTGCCAGCTGGCCTCGACCTGCGCTGAGTGGGTGGTGCGCTCGTGGGAGCGGTTCGTTTCGGCGGCTTCGGCGGCTTGTTCGACGAGGTTGCGGGCGTCGGGGTTCTGGTAGAGGAACGTTCGTGACACGTCGGCGCGACGTGCAACGGACGCGAACGAGTCTTTGGCCCGCTCGCGCTTGATCTGCCCGAGGACGTTGCGGACGCGTTCGAGCAGGGTGTCCGTCGCGGCGCGGCGGGCGTCGATCGCCACGGCGGTGTTGCTTGCGGCGTTCATTCCGACTCCAGTTCGGGTTCGATACTGTCCGCGGTGGTATCGAGCGCAGCCAGGTCTGCGGCCTTGAATCCGGTGGACCAGATCCGGTGGAAGTAGACCTGGGGGCGGCGCATGTCGAGTTGCAAGGCTTCTTCGAGCAGGCCGAGGCCGTCGAGCGCTTTTTCCAGGCCATCGATGGCGCGGGCGGTGGGTTCGAACACTTGGTGCAGGTATTCGGCGGTGGTGTCGTCGGGTGCTCGTTCGGCGATCGAGCGCCATTGCTCCTGCTTGCGGCGCCAGTAGAGCAGGTCTGCCCCGGAGAGCACGAACTTGTCGCAGTTCTCGCAGTTGAGTTTCCAGGGGCAGGCATCGCCTTTGACGACGGGTTGGAAGGTGCAAAATCCGCCTTCCGCGGGGGTGCTGCGCCGCGACAGGTCCAGCGATAACGCGAGGGCTTCATCGCGGGTGAGCGGCTTGGTCGGGTCGGAAAGCAACTCGCCGGGAGTCTGGGCGCCGGGCCCGGAAACCAGGTGCGCCGATCGTGGCGCGACGGAGGATAGCATCGGAATCGGTTGCCGGGCTTCGGGAGTAGTCAGGTTGTGTACAGTCACTTCGTCGTTAACCACACGTGCGGTAGCGGCCATTACCCAACGGCGCCCCGGACCATCCCCTTCGGTCCGGGGCACCATCACCAGTCGGGTTCGTCTCCATCGTCCTCATCGAGTTTCAACAACCCGCGAAAGCCATCGGTGAAATCTCGTTCGATGTCTTTTGGTCTTCCTCGCGCACTGCCCATGGTTGCGGGTCGAGCGGCCGCGCCAAATCGTCACTATCCATCTCGCTTGTTCTGTTCTTGCTGGTCGGTGCCGATTTCGACCCGCACCCACTCCTGTTGGCCCCTGTCGATGGCCAGAACTGTGCCGCATACCTGTGACCACAAGGTGACCACGACGTTTTCGCTGCGGCGGTGAGGACGCATCACAGCGAGAGCCGTACACGCGTCGGGGAGACCTTGATACGCGTCGATGAGCGCCTTATATGGATTACCTCCTTCCAAGTACGCGGAGAACAGTCCCTGCGCCCGCGAATGTCTGAAGGCGTTGTGGCTGACCCTGTGCAACTGGCGGTCCAGGTCGCCACCCAGCGGCGAGCGTGTCAGCGCCGCTTTAGCATCCGGGGTGATGACAACGCGCATCGCGTCCGTGCGGCGGATGACGATGAGTTCTGCCTCTGCAACCGCACGATCCACGGATTCGTCGTCAGGCCACGGGCATATCACCGCATCGGCGCGGACTCGCAGGGCGTGGAACGCTTCCCGGACCTGCTCCGGGTCGACATCCCTGTTGTGCGGAAGGCCCGCGATCGACTCGCCCTTATCCATCATGGTTTCTCCTGCTCTTCGCGACTTCGGCTTGGGGAGCGGTCGTAGGATGATGCTGGCTTTGCGTTTCGGGTCGTACTTGCGGTACCCGTCGCCTTCGCCGGTGAGAGACGGATTTTCAGCCGCGAGTGTTGATATCGGCGGCCGCGACCAGTTTGTCGCTGGTGGGGTACCGCTGGTACCAAGCGTTGATCTCGGCGGCTCCTTGGGCTTCGGTGGAGTGGTTGAGTGACTGGGTGCGGATGGCGGCGCGCACGGCCTCGACGAATCGGGCCGTCCAGGTGGTGCCGCGTATGGCGGCGATGATCCCGGTGTTGGCGTCGACCAGGAAGACGGTCACCCTCAGGCGACCGTCTGCTCCGATGAGCGGCAGACCGGCGGTCGCGTTGGTCTGGCGCACCACCTGCCAGGGAGCGTCGGACCAGGGCATCGGGTCGAACCGGTGCGCGAGGATGAGAGCGTGCTGGCCCGCGAGCAGCGCGAAACGGGTGGCACCCTTCTTCACCGCGATGACTTCGGTGTCGGTGGGTGCTGCCATGAATATCACCATCGAGGCGCCCTGCTCGGACAGCTCCCACTGAAATGCTCCGTCGGGCCAGTGGGTGCGGTTCGGGTGGTAGAGCTCGCCGACGGCGTACCGGTGCAACGGGGTGGCGGAGGTGGTGTCGGTGGCCGACGTGGCGTCGTCGTATTCGTCGTCGTCGGGATCGGTGATCAGCCCGCGGTTGCCCCGTGCGGGCCGAAAGTCGGTGCCGGAGCTGGACTATGAGTCGTGTCGGATTTGCGGAGGCGGCGCGTGGCCGCGTTCGCTGGGTCGACGTCGGCGAGGGCCAGAGTTCAGCGAGGAAGTCGGCGAGGTCTCGATCAGTGAAAGTGGCGCGGCACTCGTCGGCTACGCGCCACACCAGACTGATCGCGGGGACCGGTCTGATCGGTCATGGGCGCGCTGCGGCCATCGGAGCCTCGAACGCCCGCAGTTCTGCGTACCTGTTGACACGGCGTTGATCCATGTGATGCAGCCGGTGGCGCGCGAGCATCGGCACGCTCGAGCTGGCGCCGCGGTTTCGCGGCTACTGCGATGGTCTGCTGAGGGGATGGATCGGGGCCAGACCGTCGTCGGCACCGGATGCAGTCTGCGGCGGCAGGTGGATGAGTTGGGCGCTGGCCCAGCGTTGGGGGGTGTGCCAGTCGGTGAGGATCAGTTCATAGACACCGTGCAGTGCCGCGGCAGCCGTTGCGGGCAGTGAGGCAGGGACGGGCGACCACGGGTCGGTGACGAGGTCGCGCGGTATCTCGTCGGGCAGATCGGTGCCGTTGCGGGGCGGGCGGCGCCCGGGAGTCAGCCACAGGTGGGACGAGCCGCTGTAGACGGTGGTGCCGTCGATGGACAGCAGCGCGGTATGGGCGGTGTCTGCGGAGTTGGTGTCGGGGATGTTCGGCGCGAACTGCACGCGCAGGAACCATGCCCTTGTGGGTTGATCCAGGCAGCCGTAGCGCAGGCTGATCGCGCCGGTGACGGGTCCGGCGGCGTGCAGGACGGGATCGCCACCGATGTCGAACAAGGTTGTGGTGGTTAGTGTTTGGGGGTCGGAGGGGGTCATGGTGGTGGGTCGTCCGTGGCATCGTGGCGGCTTGGCGGTGGTTGCGTACGACGCTACTGGAGGTGGTGCTGGGGCGCTCGGGGTCGAGCAGGTTGGTCAGCCGGTGGTGCCGTCGATGGCATAGTCGGCGGTGAAGTAGAACGGGCGTCGCTAGTGGCGGAGGAAGGCGGGCCTGGTGAGGAAGTCCAGGCTCTCGGGAACAGGTGCTCGTAGTCGTCGGCTGGGTGTGATCGGTGGCCATCACGCACCCGCCTGCACTGTCGGACCAGGCAGGATGTAGTCATGCGGGTCCGTCTCGACGAACTCGTTCGGCTGGTCGTAGCTCGGGTCGCCGAGCCATTCTCGGGATGATCCTGGCGATTTCGTCCGTCCGCTGAGCCAGGGCTCCAGATTTCCCTGCACTTCGTAAAAGCGCACACCGTTCGGGTCTTCGAAGCGCAACTGCGCGGGACCGTAAAAACTGACACGGACGATCCGTATTCCGCAGAAATTCGACAGGGCTGAGAGAACAGACCCGATAGTGGGGGTGGGGACTGCGTCGAGTGAGGGCCAGTTGCGGAAGGCTCCGGCCAGTTCGCTGGGCGGAGCCGACGGCGGCACGGACTTCGCGAGTTCGGCTCGGCGGCTGTCGAGCATCTGGAAGATGTTCTCGCGGAATGCGTCACGAATACTCGATTGCGGGATCTGTTCGCGCAGCTGGTCGAGTTCGCTCGGCGTCAGCGTATTTGGGATCATCCTGCTCAGACCGACGACCGACAGCACTGTCTGGGAGGAGAGTTCGCCGAGCGTCGAGTCGATGACGTCGGGCAATTCGGTGAACGGCATCATCGACTGGGTGGCGGTGTCACCGATGACTGTCTTGACGATCCGTTCGAGCACCTCGACCGCCTTGTCGAAGCGTTTTGCATTCCGCGCCGTGACATGCAGATTAGCGCTGATCTCTCGCAGCTGATGGTGGGTCAACGCCACCGAGCCGACCTGCTCGGCCTGATCCAGCAGGCCCTGCACCCATTCGATGGCATGTTCGTAATCCACGGGAGGCGGGTCATCGGGCACCGCAACGCTGTTGCCAACCGGTTTCGGAGGCTGCTGGATGTCGGCGATTTCGGCGTTCTCATCAGGGTTGCTCATGTTATTCCTTGTCTACTAGGGGGTTTCGCTGATGTGGTGGCGGTCCTGTCAGTGCGAACCCCAGCTCTGTGCGCTGAGCACCTGGCCGTCGGTCTCGGGCTGGACCGACGTCACGCCGGGGATGTGCCGACGTAAATGCGGATTTGCGTTGCTGAGGCCGGTGGGTGAGCCGAGCAAGCGGCGGCTGCGTGGGCCCGATCGACCGCGACGCAGCATGTGCAGGCCACGGTACGAGTGCGCGATTTTCGCTGTGCGAGTTCGCCTTCGGTAGACGGGGGTATCGGCTCGGTGAGGCCGTATGGGATTGCTCACGCGATTGGCAGATGCCGCTACCGCCAGGGCCGGTGGGCCGCGAACTGATTGCCGGCGTTGCCTGGGCCGGCTAGCGCGTGGCGATATGACGGAAATTTAAGGCCTGTGTGAGGTCCTCGACGGTTGGGCGTTCTCCGCCGCGCAGATCGCAGATGGTCCAGGCCACGCGAATGGTCCGCTCCGCGCCGCGCGGGGAGATCTGGCCCAAGCGCAGCGCCGACTTGATCGGTTCGATGGCTTTTTGTGAGAGCGGAAACTGGCGCAGTGCACGTGTAGGGACTTGCGAATTGGTGGTCGCGCTCTCGTCGTGCCAGCGGCTGGCCGCGGCGACGCGGGCTGCGGCCACGCGCTCGCGCACGACCGCGCTGCTCTCGGCCGCTACATCAGAGAATGAGCTTCTGTCCTGGGGAAACATCCGGACGGACAGGTCGATGCGGTCAGCGACGGGGCCGCGGAGTCTCGCGCGGTGGCGGCGCAGTGTCAGCGGCGAACAGGTGCAGTCGGTGTCGCGGGCTGCGTCACACGGGCAAACACTGCCGGTGAGCACCAGCAGAATCTGCGCGGGGTATCGTATGACGCCGTCACGGCGGGCGATGCGAACCTCGCCGTCCTCCAATGGATTTCGCAATGCTTCCAGGACCGTAGCATTGAATTCTTCGTAGAAATCGAGGTGAAGCACGCCCAAGTGGGCTCGGCTGATCGCGCCGGGGCGCGCGGAGACCCCGCCGCCGATAAGCGCGGCAACCGAGGTGGAGTGGTGCGCTGTGACGTAGAGGGGCTCGGTGATTTGGGCTTTGGTGTCAGGCAGGGTTCCGGCCATCGAGTGGATCGCAGTCACTTGAAGCGACTCCGATTCCGTCAGCGGCGGCAGCAGTCCCGAAAGACGTTGCGCCAACATAACTTTACCCACTCCCTCCGGGCCGCTCAGGCGCAGAGCGTGGCCACCAGCGGCCGCGACTTCCATCGCCCAGCGCGCTTCGTCGTGGCCGGGAACCTCGCTCAGATCGCCGTAGTTGCCGACCGTGTCCGGCGCCGTCTCGGTGGCCGGTTCGAGCAGTACGCCCTCACCGCGTAGCCAGTCGAGAACCGCACGCAGATCACACGCGCCGAAGACATCGACACCGGTCGCGAGACCGGCCTCGGCCAGCGTGGCTTGCGGCACGACGACAGTGGAAAATCCCGCGTCGCGGGCGGCTTGGACCGCGGGCAGGATTCCACGCACCGGCCTGAGTCGGCCGTCGAGAGCGAGTTCACCGAGCAGCACGGTGCTGGCGAGTCGTCGCGAGGGCACCGCGCTTGCTGCGGCGAGGATCGCGGCGGCCAGAGCGAGATCGTGGACGCCGCCGACTTTCGGCGGGGTCGGTGGAGACAGCGCGAGGACGATGCGGCCGTCCGGCCATGCGGCTCCGGCCGTATTGGCGATGGCGGCGCGGACGCGGCCACGGGCTTCGTGTAAGGCGGCATAGGGCCCGGCGGTCGTGTTCACCGAGGACAGACCCTGCCCGATATCGGCTTCGATCTCGACGAGGTGCCCGTCGATCCCGGTCACCGCGATCGAGTATGTGCGGGCCGAAGCCATTACAGCACCCCCACGTGATGATCGGTCGAATGCGTCAGGGCAGTGCTGGTGCGGCCGCAACTTGTTGCCGATAACGGTATTTGACTATCGGCGATGGTGTGGATGTCGCACGCTGGTGCTGTCATGGATAGGTTCCTTGTCTGTGTCGGGAGGGTCCAGGCCGTCTCGGTCGCGTTGAGGACGGGGGCTGGGCGGGCTTATGGCGCTTCGATTCGATAAGAGCCTGGGCCCGTGCCGGTTACGCGAGTTCGATCTCGATGACGGTCGATCCGGCTGATTTGGTGCCGGTTGTCTCGCCATCGAGCAGGTAGCGCTCTTCCGCGTCGCCTCGGGAGTGCGCGTGGAGCTCGAAACGGATGCGCTCGGGGCGCTCGACCACGACGAAGTATCGGTGCTCGGTGTCCAGGTCGGCGTTGTGTCGCAGCGCGGTGCAGTCGGCCAAACCGCACGGGCAGCCTCGGTCTCGGGTTCGGTGTCGGTGGTGGTGTCGTGCGCGGTACACGGCATCGACGCCAAGGGTCGCCTGCTTCGGCGACTATCGGCGGCGCGTGGTTGACCGATCGGTAGATGGCCGCGAATCGGCTTCTGTGCGGCGGCGCAACTCCGATAGTGGCAGGGGGACTTAATCCCGTTCCGCTGCTCAACGAGGATCGAATAGTTGCCGAGCTTTTCACGTAGTTCGGCTTCTCGGCGTTCGGCGGTGGCGAAGCGCTCGGGGAACAACTCCAATGTGCGTAGCCACTGTTTCTTTCCAGCACGCACGCAGACACCGCCGCAGTTGTTGTGGGAGTAGCCGAGTTCGTAGAGCAGTGGCGGTTCGATGCCGTGGACGACGCGGCACTCGTCGAGCATGTCCTGCTTGGTCAGGCACGGTTCCTCGGTCATCGGGAACTCCACTCGCCAGGGCGCCCACCCCTTGACGACGCCGGGTTCACGGCGCCACTCGACCGCGTCGAACCCGACGTATAGGACGGTGTCGGCGGGGTCGCAGTGTTGTTCGAGCCAGCGTCGGCACGGGATCTGTTTGAGCCACTTCGAACACGGTGCCAGCCGAGAATTGCCGATGTAGCGGACGTCGTCGAACACTTGGAACGGATCGCGGCCGTCACAGACCCGTGTCAACGGCACACCGAGGTATTGGACCGCCTCACCCAAGAATCTGTGCAAATCAGGGTCTTCGGCAAGAGTGTCGGCGAAAAGCAACACCATCTCCTGTGGGCCGTAGCGCTGCACGATTCGCACAGCCGAGGCGAAAGATCCGATACCACCGGACATTTGAACAACCCGCTCCACAGGCCACCCACCCCAGGGGGGTGGCCCGCCTGCCCTGGACAGTCCGGGGCTGCGAGATCGTCACGGCCGGTGGGACTGTTCGCTCGTGCTACCGCCTCCTGCCAGATCCGGACGGCTCGATCCTTCAGCTCGATCACGTCCTGGGAGGTCACGTCCATCGACGCGGTTACACAGTCCGTGATCTCTTCGGTGAACGCCCCGGCCGCCTCCAGTTCGGCGACGAGGCGGGCGAATTGGACAAGATTGTTCGTCCACATAGGGACTTCCTCCTGGAATAGGGGTCCAAGGGTCTGCACCAGGTCCCTGTCGGTCGGACGGCGGGCTGCGGCGAACGGGGTTGACTCGCAACGAGGGAGTGACCGGTCGAGGCACGCAGACGGTGACGGCATTGAGAGCGAGACGAGCGTGGTCGGCTCGTCGGTTTCCAGGGGGCAACGGGTGCAGGCCGGTCGCGCGTCGTAGAACTCAGGGCGACTACAAACGCGGCATGTGGCACCGTCTCGCGAGCCGCGTCTGGTGTCGGCGAGCGCGGCAAAGGTGCGTGGGCGCAGCGTGCACTGTGCGGCCGGCGCTCCGTTATGCGTTCTGGGAGACCCGGTTCCAGCCTCAACCGTCGGGATCACGCGGGTCGGGGCGAGGAACAGGTAGGTAGATGGACAGGCCGGACCGCCCTTCAGCCCTCGTGAATGGTTTGAGCGCTGCGCACGAGAGGCCCGTATGCGTCGAGGGCTTCGGCGGTGAACTGGTCGGTGGGCACACCGAACATCGGCTGTCGTGTCTCCCCGATGCGACCGTCGCGGAACAGGAAGTAGGGTCCGCCCGATTCCTGGCTGTAGTAGTCGCCGACGAAAGTGCCGACCATGGCCACCCATCCGCGTGGGCGCCCGGTTGCGACATCACTTCGCTCTGAGAGCATTTCGACCGTCTCACCAGGTGTGAGGGTGCCCTTGAGGATGCGTACTTGGGTGTGGATCTGGGGGATGGGGATTCCTTCCTCGGTGGTCGCGGTTATGACGCCTCGCTGTGGGTGCGAGGAACAGGAGGTGAATGCTCGCGGTGGGTCGGGCCCGGGATCTGGTTTCGATGACAGCCGAGGCTCAGGGTTCGAGGGTCAAAGCCGCGCAGCGTTGCAATGCGGCCCGCTCGGATCGGCGGCCGTCAGTGCCTTCGGTGGAGTCGAATAGCCCGCTCACAAAGGACGAGCCATCGATGCAGCAACACCGCCCTGCATGATCACGCCGTCGCCGTCGCATCGCGCAATTAGGCGTAGTGGTTAGCCGTGTCTGTGCTGCGGGTGCTCTGCCAAGCACGCACAGCACCCGCCGCGTCTCACATCAGCCCGACGAACCCCGCGCCGACGATGCTCGCCTCTTGGATCGCTTCCTTTTCGGCGGTTTCGAGCGCGGCCCGCCAGTCCTCCTCGGCCGGCTCGATCGTGTAGTAGCCGAAGCAGGACTCGACGCGTTCGCCGTTCGGGCTGAGCAGCACCCACCCGAAAACCTCGCCACCGAGCCACGTCCGGCACACCGCCAGGTCGCCTTCGGCGTCGGCGGCCGACTCCGCGAGCATGAGGTAGTGGAACCAATCCGATTGATGCGCAGTGGCGTAGTCGCTGCCGGTGAACAGCTGGAAGCTACTGCCCGTGATCGCACGCCATATGTTGAATCGGCGCTCGATCTGGTCGAGCCGCGACCAGCCCACTTCGTCGAGGAAGTGCAGCAGCGCGTGAGCCTCCAGCGTTGACCTGTCGTCGGCCTTGTCGGCCTCATCCTGGGAAACATCGCCACCGCGGTTCACAACGAGGATTGTGTTGTTGCAGATGCGCGGGCTATCGGCGTCGAGGTCGTACGGGAATTCGACGGTATATGAGCGTCCACCTCCGACATCGACATGTTCGGGTTCGAATCTATGCACGCTATTCACTCCCGCTTGTGGCGTGAGCGATCTCGGCGATCGGCGCGAGGTCTTCGGCCCGCGAATATGGCACCGGCATCGTGAACTGGACAACCCGGTTGAGCACGCGGTGGTTGCCACCTGGGATGTGGCTGGCGAAATTTCCATCGAGGATGTTGATCAGCGACGCCATCAGGGCATCCTTATGTGCGTGTTGCTCGTTACGGCTGCGCTCGCCAGACGTAGCGGGGTGAGTTCGGTGTGGACATCGTCGGTGCATGTGGCGAGCGTTGCTCGGCCGTCGCGGATCATTCGATGGCAGCCCGCGGAGGTCGCGGAGGTGACTGGACCGGGGATTGCGAGAGCTGGACGGCCCAGGCGCCGTGCCCATTGCACCGTGTTGCGGGTGCCGCTTCGTAGACCGGCTTCTGCCACGACGACTCCGTCAGCCAAGGCAGCGAGGATACGGTGTCGGGTAGTGAAGCGCTCCTTTCTCGCCGTGGTGCCGGGTGGGTATTCGCTGACGATGAGCCCTTCCTCGGCTATATGGGCCAGAAGCCGTTCGTGCTGGGAGGGGTAGGGCCGGTCGATGCCGCATGCGAGAACCGCGATGGTCGTGCCTCCGGCAGCGAGGGCGGCGCGGGTAGCGGCGGCGGCGATGCCATACCCAGCATCGGAGAGAATCGTCCAGCCCTGTGTGGCCATCTCGGCGGCGACTTCTCCGGTGACGTTCTCGCCATAGGCGGTGCTGGCGCGCGCGCCGACGATGGCAACCGCTCGTTCGGTCAGCGCAGACAGCGATTGCGAGCCACGCACCCATAACACGAGAGGCCCTGCTGCAGTAGGGTCCTCGTCTGCGTCAAGCTGACTCAGCGCGAGCATCCTCCACGTCGGGAACTCCGGATCCTCAGGTGTGACCACGCGGCCACCGAGACGCTCGATCCGCTCCAGATCCCGTTCGGCGGCGTCGGCGGTGTGTCGATCCGGCGATCGCCTGCGAAGTGGGCGCGGCAGATCGTTGTCGCGGACCGCGCGGGCGGCTTCGAGCACTCCGACCAAGGCGATCAGCTCCGACAGCTCAGCGCATGGCCCCAGGCACAACTGCGACAAATACACCCACGCAAGGCGCCGATCGTCGGCGAGTGGATCCGTTGTCGCTGGATTAGGGGTCGTAGTGTGCAGTTGTGGGGTGTCTGTGGTATTCGGGTTCGGTTGTGGGGCTGCGTGATTGGTGTAGTTCATACGGGTCCGGCCTCGTAGTCGATGGCGAAAGGTGTGGCGGGGCATGCAAAGAAGCCTTGCGGGACGTGGGTGCCCCAGTCGTCGAGGGCCGCGGCCGTTTGTCCCCACAGTGTTGGCCCCGTCGTCATCGAGGCGGCGCCGATGATGATGGGCACTTGCTGGTGGCCACCGAGTTCGGTGGTGGTGATGGTTCGGTAGTAGTAGTCGGTGCGGATCTGGCTGGACGCGACAGCTCGGGGTCGGTCGCGGAGTTTCTGGGGGTGTGCTCATCGGTGATCCTTGTCGGTCGGTCGGTGGGCGGTTGCGGGGTGTGTTGGCCGGGCGTGAGCTCGAGGAGCGACGTGGGCGAGGCATCGTGTGGCGTCGAAGCGAGTGCGGTGGCGGCCTTCGCGGTTGCGCGGAGTGTTAGCCGACACTGAAAGTTCTTTCGTCGCCGGTGGTGTCGGGCATTCAGGATGCAGACGCGGTGCGTTGAGCGTGCTGGCCTCTCGTGCCGCTGCGGGGGAACAGGATCACAGGAAGATCAGGGCGATGACGATCGCCGAACCGATGATCACTATGGCCAGCATGATCGACAAGAACATGTCAAACAACGCCGGGGAGCCCCACACCAGCCTCGCCGGGATATTGCCCTGTCAGTAGGTCGACGATCAACGCGGTGGCGCCACGTTTGGCCTCGGCGATGTTCGGATAGGGGACGGCGTGGATGAGTGCTTTTCCGCTGTAGTCCCCATCGTCGAGCAAAGTCTCGTGGTCGCCGCCGCGGAACACCAACACGGCCACGACATCACGCTCGGCTGTGGTGCGAACGACTGCAGCACTCCAATCCAGCGACTGCAACGTCCACATGGTGATGGTGCCGATCGCCTCGCCCATGTAGCCGTCGGAGTTGTCGGCCCAGCCATGTGAAGATGTGCCGAACAGGATGTGTTCGCAGCCGCGATGCTCTGCACGAGCCTGCGCGCGCTCGCTGCCGTGTATTAACTGCGGGTCGGGCTGATCGCTGAAACGCGACCAGGTGCAGCAACCCGCCTCGAACCCTTCTGCCGTGTCGAAGACGACGACGTCGCCGGAGTACCCGTTTGGGATTTGCCGCCGGATCTGTTGTGTTTCGAGGCCGGAGTCGCCGAGAGCGGCGACGGAGCATGTGCAGATCGCCCATGTCGCGTCGTCGCATTCAGTGGCGGTGGTGCGCACCGCGACACGGATCGTCTGCGGAACTGTTGTGGGTGCTTCGGGTTCGGTGAACACTCGAGAGGCGGGGGCGAAGTACTCGCGGACACGGCGGTCGTGGATGAACCGCTCGCGCAGCACCGTCAGCGCCCGCTGATAGCTTCGTTCGAGTTGGACGCGCCGAAAGCGTGCGCCAGGGCGCTGGTACACCAGAATCGTCGGGGCGCCCACGGTGTAGTTGGTGGTGCCGTCACTGCTGGTGTGGATTGCGGCCAATGTCGCTGTGTAGCAGTTGCTTTCAGCGGTGTGGGTTTCGTAGGTCAGGCGGAGCTCGGCGTGGGGTTGTCGGCCTCCGGGGTCGAGGGGGCCGATCGGCCAGCGGGCGATGAGGGTCCCGGGCTCGGCGGGGACACGGATTGGGTCGGCGGCGGGGCCGGGCAACCTGGGGTCGAGAGCGGATGCTGTGTGAATCATGGAAACGAAATGCTTTCGGCTACTCAATATTTCGGAGAAGAGCCCAAATCTGGGCAGACCGGATGTCGGGATTGACCATAGGGACGTCGGGCCCGGGACGGCGTGGGCGAACCGAGTACAGGTGCGGGCTGTCGCGCGCTTTGCGTCTCGGCCTCGGCGGCTTCGATGCCAGCCCGGCCCCAGTGCCGAATGCCGCGCGCGCCGTGATGCGGCAGCAACCTGACAGCAGTGGCGGTTGGATAGGTCGTGGTGCGCCAGCCGATAGCGGCCGGTTTATCGCTGGCGGTCTTGTTGCCGGTGTTGGTGTGCAACGGGGACGCCCGCGAGCGGTGGGTCAGCGAACACCTGGGGGTGTCGGGCGGCGGGTCGTCGCGGGAACAGTTCTGGACGAGTTCGTCGCGATTGAGATCGTCGACGGCGCATCCGATCCAGTGGGCGGTGAGTCCGGGGGAGGCGACATCGCCGTGGAGCCAGGCGTCGAGGAGACCCTGTCCGTCGTCGAAGCGTGTTCAAACGCTCGGTTTGTCGTGTAGCGGCTGGATGTTCGCGGCGTCGTATTCATTGCCGTGCTGGTCCGGGCACGATGTGAAGTCGATCGGGTAGATGTCGGCGGTCGGTGCCTGCGGCCGGAACCAAGCTCGTACAGATACGCGTCGGGAATCCGATCCAATGGCGCAGATCGGGATCCGTTGCGGACCTATGTGACGCTGACGGTTGGCGAGTCGTGCATGCTTGCGCGGCGCTCATGCGACCGTGGATCTTGTTGTAGGGCAGTGTCTGAGGTGCTCGTGCGAGGCGGCCCAGGAGGTGTTGGCGGCCGCGGTGTGGATCGGACCGAGGTCGTAGGGCCGATCACCGAGAGTGTCGCGTCGTTGACGCGCACGATCTCGTGCCAGGAGTCTCGGCTGATTTGGACGAAGTCCCCGATGTCGAAATCGTCGGGGCCCCAGACCTTCGCGCCCGATTCCTCGATGATCCAGTGCCAGTAGTCGATCTCCTCGACACGTTCGAATATGTCGGCGGCATAGACCAAGAGGGCGTGTTCGGAGCAGTGTTGGCTGCTGAGCAATCGGTTGATATCGCGTAGCTGTTTTCCAGGCCCTGGATGCGGCGCAGCGTGGTGCCGGTGGATTCCTTGGCTGCCCGGAATCGGGACGCGGCCTCGGATCGGGCGAATCGGTATTTGGCTTCGTCATAGAGGGCCACGCCTTGCCTTCGCGCGTCCATAGCCGTTCGAGTAGGCGTCGATGCCGGGTGGCCGAATAGTGATCGATCGCGCAGCAGGTCGGGAGCCGGATAGTTCGGCATGTCTGTGACAAACTCGCCGAAGTCGGCGGTCCGATCTGTGTCGCCCGCGAAGTTCCAGCCGGGCGCCACAGCCGGTGTATGGAGAATCCGGCCACCCTCGGTGAGTTCTACCGGCTCAAGATGAGCGTGCCGTACTCCGCCGTAGCTGGTGAACAACACGACCACCGGCGGTGCGTCCTCCAGTACGGGCGCCACGTCCCAACCCATAACGGGCACGACGGTGTTGCGAACCACATCAGGATCAACCTCGTTCAGGATGCCGACACAGTGACCCGCGGGTTCGTTCGAGATGAGGTGGCGGGGGCCGAAGACGGCCTTGGCCTCCGAAGGCGAAAGACTGTGGGGGCCAGCCCCTTAAGATCATTGGTGGCGCTCGATTCTCCGCCTCCCTCCGGTTCGAATACGCTACCCTCCCCAGTCGGTGTTGCGGGGAATCAAAGGTCTTGCCCTCGTTCGGGTCCGGGAGTCGCTGGGCCGTCGGTTTGCGGTGATCGTGTGCTGTCGGTGGTCCATGGGCGGTCGAAGGCCGAGGGCAGGACCGCCTCGATTGTTGTCGCGAAGTCGTTCGATGTGCCGAAGGCGTAGTACGTGTCGATGAAGCGTCGTCGGGGATGGTCGCCCTCTGCGGACGTGGTGGGGTCGGTGTGCGGGAGCAAACCGTCCTGGACGATGGCGGCGATCCGGGCGGCTGCCCCACTGGGTGCTGGTTGGGCATGGAAATGGATCGCCTCGATCGGTGCGGACCTGAGAAGTCGATCTTCTCCATTCACGATTTGAAAGACTTCCAACGCGCCGCGGGGCACATGTCGTTTCCAGGCGTCGTTTCCTTCCTCGAACAACGCTCGCAGCTCGCCGTCGAGGTCGATCGAGGAGTCGGCTGAGTAGATAATGCGGTGCAGGATCTGCGAATAGTGTTGGTGTTGGCTTGTTGTGGGCTCGACGTCGGCTCCTCCGTCGGGAAGCATGGCGTCGTACTCGCCTACCTTGAAGAGTTCGTTGAACACGGTCGGGTCCAGTTCGGGCCGCCCGATTGGTATCACGGTGACTCGATGGTGAAGATCAGCACCGATGAGTGCCGCGTTCCACATCGCGATTACCTCATGAGCGGTCATCGGGTTGAGTTGTGGGGCCGATGCGCGGTTGCGTTCGCGGTAGAAATGTGCATGTTCTGGCGGCGGCTGCACGGACTGATCTGGCTGGTGGGCGGGGTCCAGCACGCCGATGACCACACGCGGGTGATGCTGGAGCATGTGCACGACAGCGTCTAGGTGCCATGTGGTGACCAGCTGGTAGCGACCCCAGGTCACCGCTGGTAAGGCCGAGCGCTGATCACGGGCTGGAGCGAATATTCGCGGCTCAGCTAGTTCGCGCGTGTGGTTCAGCACTGGGAGCAGCGCAGTGTCGAGCCGAAACTTCAGGCTCGCGGCGAGGGTGAGCCAGTCCTGGGTCTGGACCATGTTCCAGTTCAGATCGCGCGTTTTCGCTATCACCTCAGCCACTGACATCATCTGCGCGCCCCGGATCTGGGGTGGGCCTGGCAGCTGATCGTGGATCCAGTCGCCGGTTTGGCCGCGGTGGCGGCGAACGACTAGATCGTGGTCGAATCCGGTGTAGACCGTGACGATTCCGACGCCCGATTCGGTTTCGGCGAAGCGGGCGATGTC
Source organism: Nocardia sp. CA-119907 (assembly GCF_050955995.1). Classification (NCBI taxonomy): domain Bacteria; kingdom Bacillati; phylum Actinomycetota; class Actinomycetes; order Mycobacteriales; family Nocardiaceae; genus Nocardia; species Nocardia sp. CA-119907. Next base: position 6,115,936 of record NZ_CP192091.1, on the reverse strand, counting down.
GAGGATGTGGGTCTGCAGGGGGGCGGTAGGTTCGTCACTGCGGTAGCTGCTGTGCCCGAGCTGTTCGTAGGTGCGTTGGTGGCTTTCGAGCCTGAGCAGATCGATCTCGGCATCCGAGGTCGCGGGGAAGGCGAATTCGACCTCATACGGTGCGGTTTCGGGCGGGGCGGTGGCGAGCCGATCCACGATATCGGCGGCCGTTTGTCGGCTGGAGACGCCGTGGATGATCATGCTCGCACCAATGCCGTGCAGGTATTCCACGGCCATGTTCTGCCAGCGGTGAGCCTCGAAGTCGACCTGGTTCCGGTTGGCTTCTTCCCAGCCAGGCCCGTATAGCAGAGCCAGGTAATCGGGATAGAAGCCGCGAAAGTCCTCGACACTGATCACGACTGGGCGAGCATCCACGGCGGCATCGGCCAGCGATCGCGCGAAGGTTGTGACATCGGCGCCGGGGTGGCCGATGAGGACAGTGGCGCGGGGACTGTGCTCAGGGAACGCCCCGGACAGCAGACAGCGGATGATGTGCTCGGTGAAAATCTGCTCGGCCACCTCCAAAGGCATCGGAGATGACGGTGCAGGCGCCGAGCTGGACATCAGCGCAAGCCTGTGAGTTCCCTGTAGACCGCACTGTCGTGCGTCAGCACCACGTCGATCGCTTCACGGTCAGTCGGTTTCAGGTCGGCCAATCGTTGTGTGTAGTCCTCGAGGCGAGAACTCCACTCGGGATCGTTGGCTGCTTTACCGCTTGCGTGGGCGGTGAGGTGGGTCAAGATCTTCTTGGCGAGTGCATAGTCAGCCTTGTCGCCCAGTGGGATGGCGTAACCCATCTCCCCTCCTGAAATCCGCGCCCGCACATGCTCTGTCGGACATATAGACGAGGTTACGCGGCTGCGGGAACCAGGGTCCCGCGTGCCGCGTCCAACACTGTATGAGTCAACATCCGCAAGATCCAGAATTCGAGCTGGCGTCGTTCTGTCTCGATGGATATACCGCCGAGGGGCGCTTAAGCGCCGCGGGGAAGTGGCGCGAATGGCGGGAAGGTGTGTACTTCGCCAATTGTCCACGGCCTGAACGCTTGACCGACTCAGAGAGAGACCGGCTGAATGGTGCTGAGTGACCCCGCATGGAGTCCGTGGTATCGGGAGTTCGTTGCGGGTGCCCGTGCTGGGTGGATGGTGATCGGTGGGATGCGGCGATAGTGCTCGGGTGCGTCCGGCCGGTACCACCGGCTGTTGTCTTTGTTGCCGTCGTCGATTGCGGCAACAAACACAGTTAGCCGTCGAGCGCAGCAGCTGCTGAGGGAGACAAAGTCTGGGACGCGCTGCCGACTGGCTTCGGCCGTTGCGTTCCGTGAAACTGCCTGCAACGCAACGGCACTCGTGATGTGGAGGCGGCTCTACATGATTTGACTTCGCAAAGCTCACGTGCGCTCAAGCGGTGGGCTACCCTTACCGCCGCCGATTCGACCGCGCCCTCGATACCGCTGATCCGAACGCCACCAATGACGGCACTCCGAACATGACGAAGAGCATCGTCACACCCACTATCGTGCCACGGTTACTGGATCGCTGATGAGCCATTTCGGCCAACGGGAGCGCAGCGATCAGCAACGAGGACAGCAAAAGCACCAGGAAGGTCAGGCCCCAAGCCAGAGGTGCCACCGTTGACTGGCGAGCAGGAACAGGCACCGGGGCGAGCATCTCGCTCATCACGTATGCAGACTGGGGACTTCGACTCGGACTGGGCGAAACGGGTGAAGTCAACTTGTAATTCCTATCTGAAAGAAGGGATCTCATGCTTACGCCGACGAGGTCGGAATTCGGCTATACCCACAATACGATGCGGAGGGGCACCGACAAGGTCTCCAGCACAACGGCCAAACAGTGTCGGCGGCTGAGTTCGCTCCAGTGAAAGCGAGAGCGCAGGTTCGGTCCACGCCGTTTGAGCGATCCGTTCACCAGTCAGTCTCGCGCAGTCCGGGTTTCGTTGACGGTTACGGTGATTAGGTTGCGCGGCAATCAGTTTGCCGTGGATGGCTGAGCCGCAGCATCGCAGCGGCGATATGTACGCCGCGGCGTTTCGTCATGCCGAGGTATTGACGTTCGGTCTCGAGGCGTTGTCGGAGCGAGATCAGGTCAGGTTGCGCGGTACGTATTTCTTCCTGCGGGGTCGGGTGATCGAGCACGACCCGCGTCGCCCGGAGCTACCGCGTCTTCGTGTTCCGGCGGGCTGGCGATATCTTCCCCAGGGCGCCGAGGATGGGCAAATACTGATACGAGTCAATCCAAACATCCGGTTGACCACGGTAGCGGGACCGCTGTGGGTTCTGCCGATTGATTCAAGCCGCCGCTACTGAACAACGCCGCCGCTGGGGCACCGGCTTGTTCTCGATGGCCGCTCTGCTCGGCGCGCATACTTCCGATCGCTGTCGCCGTTCGGCGAAGAACTATCGGCGGCCGTTGTGATCGAATGCCGTCCGCGCCGGGATTTCTGGGCCAGCGGTGCTCTGGCACGGCCTGTGGGTGTTTGGTGCAGCTGGTTAGCTAATCGATAGCTCCGTCTCGGTTCGCCGCGGTCAGGCTTGATTGTCTTGCGTCAACCTCTTGGCAGGATCTGGCTGGGCACGTGGTTGTTGCCACGGTTGGCGAGGTCATCCGAAGCGCGCGGTAATGGCCGATTATCGATTAGGTACGACGGGCGTCTGGGCTCCGCCTGAGGAATGTGCGCGCGGGTTCTGTTGTGACACGCCGTGTTCGACACGTCACACCTAGAGTGAGTGTGTCGATAGGTTCATGTCCTGGTCGTACAGATGTAAGGGGGTTCGGGGTGGCGCAGGTAGTGCTGGTGCACGGTATCGGAGCACAGGTATCCGGTCCCGAGGTGATGCTGAATGAATGGCTACGAGCGCTGAACAGTGGCTTAGCTCTAGCAGGCGCGACATCGTTGACCAACGGCGACGTTGCGGCGGGGTTTTACGGCGACTTGTACCGGCCGCCGGGCCAGTACTTGTCCGGAGCCGAGCCGTGGTACCAGCCTGGTGACGTCCAACCGGGGTGGGAGCAGGAGTTGCTGGTGCAGTGGTGGCAGGCGATCGCGGTCGGCGGGGGGTCCTACCCCAGGTGGCGACGCTACCCTTGAAGAACACACAGCATCAGGTGAGCTTGTCGGGGGAATGTTCTACGCCCCATACCGCGATCTGTGCCCGCCGGGTGAATCCCAATTTAGTGAGGATGTGCTCCACATGTCCCTGCGCCGTGCGCTGCGAAACTACCAGCCGGGCAGCGATTTCCTTGTTGGTCAATCCCTCTACGATCAGGTCGACGACTTCGCGCTCACGCTTGGTCAAAATCGCAGGTCCACGATCGGCTGATGCCACGGATTGATCCTGCTCACCCAGAGCGAAGCCGACTGCCGCTTGGAAACTCATCCCGCTACCCTCACGGTAGGCCGACTCGTAACCTCCCTTGCCGAGTACGTCGCGGATGCGGCGCTCACATTCCTCATGGTAGACAAGCAGGTGTGGAAAGATGATGCTGGAACCCACCGCATGACCGACCTCGTGCGCGGCGCCCAGCAGCACGGCCGCGCGACGGGCGTCGCGGTTCTCGGCCGCGCTCCAGGCCAGAATTTCCAAACTGACCGCAGCGAGCGGATCAACCACCCGGCGCGACAACCGGATAGCCTCCTCCACCAGCTGCGCCGCCCGCTCGCGCTCACCTTGCCGCCACGCGGCAAATGCCATGGGCCGCAGTGCCATCGACCGGAACACGATCTCATCATGAGAATTCCCAGTAGCCAGTACTTCCTCGAGGCAGCCGATGGCGCCTGGCATATCGCCCTGTAGCGCGTAGAGCCAGCCGAGTGCGACCAGTACCCTCAAGCGAAGTAAGATTCGACTCTCGGGGGCTGCTTCGAGGGCATCGTTCAACCGGGTTTCCGCGCGAGCCGTTTCACCATTGCTGAGAGCGGCGTACCCGTCAGCGTAGGCGAGCAGGGCATCAATGGTGTGGTCGGCCGTCTGCTCGGCAAGGGTGCGAAGCTCGGTTATGCGGCTGGTTGCGGCCTGAAGGTCACCCAGATGCGCGGCGAACACACTGCTGGTGTTGAGGGCTTTGGCTCGGTCCGCCGCAGGCGCATCGGGCGTACAAGCCAGCGTGCGGTCGCACCAGTGGCGCGCCTCGCTGAACCGCCCGCTCGAGGCCCAGAAACTATGCAGAGCGGCGGCAGTCCGTAGCCCGGCTCGGTCCGGCTCGGAGATACTGAACTCCAGTGCCTTGCGCAGGTTCGGGAGCTCGCGGGTGATCCGGGCAATCCATTCCAGCTGGCGGGGGCTGACCCAGTCCGCTTCCGCGTTCAGGGCCAGCCGCTCGTACCAGTCGCGGTGGTGGCGGCGCAGTCGCGCGTCCTGGCCCGCCTCGGTGAGCTTGTATAGACCATATTCCTGCACGGTCTCGAGCATCCGGAACCGGACCGCGTGTTCGGCTTCCTCGCGGATCAGGATGGACTTGTCGACCAGCGCGGTGAGCGTATCCAGGAACGAGCCGGGCAGGTCAGTGCCGCAGATGTCCTCGGCGGCGTCGAGTTCGAAACTACCGGCGAATACCGACAACCGTTCCCACAGCCGCTGCTCGGCTGGTGCGCACAGGTCATAGCTCCAGCCGATACACCACGCCAGTGTTTGCTGCCGAGTCGGGGCGCCCCGGCAGCCGCGGGTCAACAAGGTGAACCGGTCGGTCAGCCGTGCCTGGATCTGCTCGGTGGACATCGTGCGCAGTCGCGCGGCCGCGAGTTCGATCGCCAGCGGCAACCCGTCCAACCGTGCACAGATCCCGGCCACACTGTCGCGGTTAGCCTCATCCAACTGGAAGCCCGGTACCGCCTCGGCGGCGCGCTCGGCGAACAGCGTCACCGCGTCGTAGCCAGCCGCACCCCGTAACGAGATCCGCGATCGCACATCCGGGAACCGAAGCGGTGGCACCGACAGCACCGATTCTCCGCCGACACCCAACGCCTCGCGGCTGGTCGCCAGAATCCGCAGCCGTGGGCACGCCCGCCGCAGCGACTCGACCAACTCCGCGACCGCATCGATCACCTGCTCGCAATTATCGAGCACCACCAGAACCTCACGTGTGGACAGGTACTCCACCAGCACCTCGAGCAGCGGGCGATCCATCTGCGCGCGCACACCGAAGGTCGCGGCCACCACATCGGTTACCAGCGACGGATCACGCAACTCGACCAACTCGACCAGCCAAACGCCGCCCACAAAACCCCGCCGCACCTTGTGGGCAACCCGCAACGCCAGCCGTGATTTGCCGACCCCGCCGATTCCGGTCAGCGTCACCAGCGGAGACCCCGACAGCAGGTTCTTCACCTCTGCCACCTGGGTCCGCCGGTCTACAAAACTGGTCAGCTCAAGCGGCAGGTTCCCTGTAACCTCGCGCAGCCCCACGCTGCCCCCGCCTGGCAAGCTGGTCGAGTATGGGGGCACCGGGCTCCCTAGCGCAGCCGGCTCGCCGCCCGGTTCGGTCCGCAACGCCATCTGGTCGACGACGAAACCGTGAGCGCTCTGAACCCGCTGTAACTGCTGACCGAACGCCGCGGCCGTGGGGCGGTCCTGCGCCTTGCGATGCATCGCGGCCTCGATGACCGCGCACACATCGTTGGGGATTCCACGTTCGCGCAAGTCGGGCACCGCCTCGGTCGTGATCCGCAGAAACTGTGCCACCACCTGCTCACCACTGCGACGCTCAAACGCCGCATGACCGGTGACCGCACAAAACAACGTGGCACCCAGTCCATACACATCCGACGCACGACTCGGAGCGTCCCCGCCGAGGACCTCCAAAGCGGTGAACGCCGGCGAACCGGTGACCGTCCCGGTCACTGTCCGAAATCCCCCGGCTAGACGAGCGATACCAAAATCGGTCAAGGCCGGCTCGCCATAGTCGGTAAGCAGAATGTTTCCCGGCTTGACATCCCGATGCAGAATCTCCGCGCGATGGGCCGTCTCCAGCGCACCGGCCATTTTCACCCCCAGCCGGAGCACTTCCTCCACCGACAACGCGCCATCGCGGCGGATCCGCGCGTCCAACGAACCCCGCGGATAGTACGGCATCATCAAATATGGCCGACCGGATTCGGTTTCGCCGACCTCAAGCACCCCGACAATATTCGGGTGACCGGTCAGCCGACCCATCGCCCGCTGCTCGCGAAAGAAACGCTCCCGATTCTCATCGAGCTCGCAGGTCAGGACCTTCACCGCCACCGTGCGATCCAGAGCAGACTGAGTACAGCGGTACACGGCACCGAAACCGCCCCGCCCGATCTCCTCGGCGTCCTCCAACCCGAAAGCACGCAACTCCGCGACCACATCAGTGCCGAGATCACGTTGCGTCTTGAAGGAATCAGAATCCACCATCGGGCACTCTCAATACGCCGCTCTATCGCATCGATAGAATACCTCCCTTGCTAGTGACTGTGAGTGCGGCAACGGATCGCTCATCACAATGCGAGCGGGGACTGCAACTGTTCTCACACCCTCGAATATTGGGCTCCCCGGCCCGGATTCCGCTGAGAAAGGATCTTCGCCGATTCTCGCGGCCAAGAAGCGTTTCGCCGCCCGTGCGTGCGGACACCGCCGTTAAGGAATTCCTGACCTGGGTGGGAGTGAGGTCGATCGAAGGCCGCGCAGCGTGGACCTGTGGCGGTGCCGAGCCGCGCTAGTCGCCGAACAGCTGCGTGCGGGCCTCGCCTACGAAGGACCCCGCGGATATATCATCACTTCGTCGCGAGGCGTGCGACAAACCATCTACGTGGCGCAGAGTCAATCTGGAAGATTATAAGTCCCGTAATAGAGTTCGTCTGACAACAGCAGCGCCGATCCTGAATGACCGTCCTGGAGAGGGCTTCCGGCTGGCTTTCTCCGTGTGGCGGTTGGTCCCTGAACACTGTGACTGGCGAGTACGAACTGCCCATGTCGGGCAGATGCTTCGTTTCAGTGCGGTTCACGCATCGTGCTCGCTGGTGTGTGGGTTATCGGGTGTGTGCAGTACCCATTGGTCTTTGCGGCTGGTTTTGGCGTGGTAGGGGGCGCGGTCGGCGGCGTCGAGCAGGTCGGTGGCCGGGGTGTCGGCGCTGGTGGTCACCGCTCCGATGCTGGCCGAGATCCGCGGTTGGTGTTCACCGGCGGTGATCGGGGTGGCCAGCGCCGAGATCAGCCGGTCAGCAACGGCGGTGATGCGTGGCTCGTCGGCCGGCGGCCAGACGAGGACGATGAATTCATCGCCGCCGACCCGGGCGATGATGGCGTCGTCGGCGGGCAGGCTCTCGCGCAGGCGGGTAGCGACGGCGAGCAGGACCTGGTCGCCGATGCGGTGACCGTGGCGGTCGTTGATCTGTTTGAATCCGTCGAGATCGACGAAACACAATCCGACCCGGTCGTGATCGGCGGCCGTGGCGGTCAGCGCGTGGTTCCGTTCGAGCAGGTGGCGCCGGTTGGGCAGGCCGGTGAGCCCATCGTGGCGCGCCTGCCAGCGCAGTTCGGCCTGCAGCCGGCGCCGCTCGGTCACGTCCTCACCAACCGCGAGAAGATAATCGGCGCGCCCCGCGGCTCCTTTGACGTAGGTGATGGCGAGCGAGGCCCATCCGGTGCTGGCGTCGGCACGAACGAACCGACGCTCCAGTTTCACCGTGCCTCCGCGTGCTGCAACCAGGGTACCGGCGATCAGCGTGTGGATCTCGGCCCGGTCCTCGGGGTGTGCCAGCCGCAACACCGAGGTACCACGCAAGGCCTCGACCGGGGCGCCGACCATCCCGGCCAAGCCCGGGTTGGTGTCCAGCAGTATGCCCGCGGTGTCGGCGATGGCGATCGCGATCGCGGCGTTGTCGAAGACGATTCGGAACCGTTCCTCGCCCGCGTGGCACGCCTGCCGCTGCGCGTGGTCGACTGCTTGCCGCCCCTGACCGCGCGTCGCGGTGGAGTTGCGTTTGCCGGCTGCTGCCGGTAGCAGCGAGCAACCAGGCCACCCGTCGGTCAGCGACAGCGGGCGAGCAATGCACGGCCACCGGGCACGGCAGGTGTTCCCGGGCGGCCGGCGCAACCGGATGGGCCAGACCGGCGATCGTCCATGCATCCACTACCCGTGCACCCATCGCTACGTCGAACAGATCTGTATACGGTTCGGTGGCCAGTTCATCGACCATGCGCACGAGTAGTTCCTGTGCCTGTGGCGCCGGTGTCACCAGCCGGCAGTTGGTGACCAGTAGCTGCCACCACTGTGCTATCAGTGTCAACCGCTCGGCTTCGGGTATCGACATTCGCCGGCTGTTGGGGTCCGAGCAGGAAGGCACTCGTTCGGGTGAGGGGTATCGTCGCATGTCATCCGCCATGGTCAGCCGGCGTGGCGAAATGCGGTCGACGGAACTCGGCCCGTTACCACCTGCTGGTGGAATTGCGCGAGGTCGCTGATCGCTGCGCGGGCATCGGCGAGCAGATCGGAGCTGGCGTGGTGGACGTGCGGGGCGCGGTCCCAGATCTGCAGCAGCGTCGGAACCCGGGCTTCGGCGCAGCGGCGGGCCAGCATCTCCGCGTCCGGGAGCAGGCATTCGGTGGAGCCGACCTGGATCAGGACCGGTGGCAGGCCGGTGAAATCAGCGTTGACCGGCGACCAAGCCGGGTCCAGGTCGCCGTCAGCGGCAAAGCCGCAGCGGGCGATGACCTCCAAAGCGCGGGCCGGAATGTAGGAATCGCGAGCCGGTTCGGGTGAGCGTCACGTGCTGCCGGGCCCAGATCGGCCCATGGGCGAGAGCGGAGATGCCGCCGGGCATCGGCAGTCCCCGCTCGCGCACCGCCAAAGCGAGCCGGAAGGCGAGCGCACCGCCTGCCGAGTCACCGGACACGACCATGCGATCGGCCGGAAAGTCCTGCTCGAGCAGGTACCGATACGACTCGACCGCGTCCTCGACCGTGTCGGTCAGATGCGCCTGAGGTAATTGCCGGTAATCGACGCTCAGCGCCGGCATCGCGCTGGCCTGCGCGATCTTGGCCACCATGCGCCGGTGGGTGTTCAGGCCGCCACCGACGAATCCGCCGCCATGGAAATACAACAGCGCCGAGTCCCGCCGCCGCGGATCGCGATCCTCGTGCCACAACCCATTCGGCCCGGAATTTGTCGAACCGCACCATCCGGCGCCTGGTGCCTCGCAGCGGCGCGAGCGCCGCAGCCGGACGATCGAGCAAACCACCGAGCCACAGCATGCCCTCGAACCGACCGTGGTCGGCGATCCGCGCCCACATCGCCAACCCGAGCCCGACCGTGCCACGCAGCAGCGGATGGACGATCCTGGTGTCGATACTCGCCCGGTTCGGCCGCTGGACCATCAGCGCCGACACTACCGGCCGCCGGCCCGTCTCAACGCACGACAACACGCATCCAGCTCGGACACCGACCCGAACATCGGCCAGGCATTCACTGTCGATGGCGGCCCGGTGGACGCGGACGGCTACATCCGGCTCGGTGGGCTGACACTGCGTCAGTGCCATGTTGTTGGTGAGGGGCGAGGCAGGTTTCATGAGGGTCTCGGTTTGCGGTGGGGCGGTGTTGTTTTCGTCGAGCTGAATGCTCGGTTCGGGGGATCGTCGCCGGGCTGTTGCAGGCAACCCGGCGACGATGTGCGGGCCCGGTGCGAAGGGTTTGACCGAGCCCGCGTCCCGCCGGTTCCAGAGCACCAATTGCTCGACTCTGGAACCGAAACCTGTTGGGCAAAGGCAGCTTCGAGCGTGCGGTCAGTAGCTGTAGAAGCCGCGCCCGGTCTTGCGGCCGAGGTAGCCGGCGTCGACCATGCGCCGCAACAGGACTGGCGGGGCGTAGTGGGGTTCGCGGAATTCGGTGTGCAGCGATTCGGCGATGGCGAGGGTGACATCGAGACCGATGGTGTCGGTCAGGCGTAGCGGGCCCATGGGGTGCGCGCAGCCGGCGACCATGCCCTCGTCGATGTCGGCGATGCTGGCGAACCCGGACTCGGCCATCCGGATCGCGGCGCACAGGTATGGGATGAGCAGCGCGTTGACGACGAATCCGGCCTGGTCCTTGGATTCGATGGTGCGTTTGCCCAACACGTCTCGGGTGTAGGCGGTGACCTTGTCGGCGACCGCGCGGTCGGTGTGCAGCGTTACGACGATCTCGACCAGCGGCAGCACCGGGACCGGGTTGAAGAAGTGGACCCCGACCACCCGGCCGGGGTTGGCGGTGGCGCCCGCCAGACGGATGACCGGGATGGAGGAGGTGTTGGTCGCCAGGATCGCCTCGGGGGCGACGATGGTGTCGAGCTTGGTGAAGAACCCGATCTTGAGTTCCTCGATTTCCGGTGCGGCCTCGATGACCAGATCGCGGTCGGCGAAGTCGTCCAGGCTGGTGGTGAGGGTGATCCGGCCCGCAGCTTGGTCGGCGAGGTCGCGGTCGAGTTTGCCGGTCTCGACCGCGCGGGTCAGGGATCGGGCGATGCGGGCGCGGGCGAGGTAGGCGGTGTCGGTGTCGCGTTCGAGGACCAGGACGTCACTGCCGGCGCGGGCGGCGATTTCGGCGATGCCGGCGCCCATGGTGCCGCCACCGATCACACCGATACGGTGCATGGGCACTGTGTCTCCTTGCTCGGTGGAAGACCGTTGATACTGGGTCGGATCCGGATATGGGTCAGAGGATGGCGCGGGTGTTTTTGCTCCGGCCATCGCCGGGGCGCACCATGGTGCCGAGGGGCGCGCGGCGTTGTTGCGACCGGTGTGGTGGTGCGAGGATCGCTCGCCATCGGCGGAGGGAGCGGTAGGCACGGTCGGTGAGTCGGGTTTCGTGGGCACCGCTGGTCAACCATGCGGCGCCGAGGTAGAGCGCCATGAGCAGCGCAGTGAGAAGGACAAGAGCGTTCAAGAGTGCTGCCCGGATTTCTGGTTGTGCACCGACCGGCGCCGTAGGGTTCTGCTGCGGATGGCGTTGCCGCGCAGAAGGTTTTGGGCGGCAACGCGTCCCGTGTCGGTAGGTCGCGCGTGGTGTCAGCCGATGCTGAAGGGTTGGCCCCAGATGGTGACCCAGCTGGTGATGTTGTCGGTGTCGATCTCGTAGGAGACGAACGCACGGGCCTGGGCGTATCCGGCGCAGCCGCTCAGGCCGATGGTTTCATCGGCCCAGGCGACCGAGCCGCTGGTGCCGTTGACCCAGTTGTGCGTTTTGTGGGTGTCGGCGCCGAACCCGTCGGCCTTTTCCAGGTCGAGGATGTAGAAGGATTGGGCCTGGCCGGGTCCGAGGCTGAGGTTGGCGCCGGCGTTGCCCGACAGGGAGGGTGTGACGCTGCCGTTGGAGCCGACGGTGACTCCGGCGGTGGGGCCGCCGTTGACGCCGCCGCCGTTGATGGCGACCTGGCAGCCGACGACGTACCCGGGTTTGATGAGCGCGCCCGCGGTGGTGGTGTTGCCGGGGGTGAGTGCGAAGTGGGCGGTGCCGGTTGTCCAGGCGTTGCGATGCAGCGGGGTGGCGCCCATGGAGGGGTTGATGTTGGCGGACTCGTTGTCGAGCCAGACGTGTACGACGGTGCCGTCGGAGAGGGTCTTGGTCAGATCCGCGCCCGGCAACGGCACCACGGTGTCGGCAACGGCGGCGGGTGGGGTGGTCAGCAGTACGAGCGCGGCAGCGGCGACCGCGCTGATGCCCGCGGCGTGGACGGTCTTGTGGGAGATGTTCATGAGAGGTCCTGGCGAATCACGTGCGGCGGAAAGGATTTGGGGAACAACGCGACCATCAGCCGATGGAGAAGGGCTGGCCGTAGAGGGTGGTCTTGGAGTAGTTGTCGCCCACGATTTCGACGACGGTGTAGGCGCGGGCCTGGGCGTAGCCGGCGCAGTTCTGGATCTGCATCTGCACGTCCTGGTACTCCACCGAATAGTGACCGGGCTTGGTGATGTCCTTGGAATCGATCTCCACGAACGCCACCTGACCAGGACCGAGCTTGAGCCCGATCGACCCGCCCACGTTTCCGCCGGTCAGGCTCAGATTGCCGGAGACTCCGGCGGAGATGGCGTCGGAGGCGATGTTGACCTGGCAGCCCACGATGTACCCGGTATCGATGATCGAACTCCCGTGCGTGGACGAATTGTTCGACCCCGGCGCGTTGTTCGGCCCGTTCCACGGACCCGGCTTGGTCTCGGGAGTATCGGGGACATCGGCGATCGCGTTGCCCGACACCCACACGGTGCGTCCGGCGCCGTTGTCGGCCAGCGACGGAGAAATGGTGGCGTGCTCACCGGTACGGGTGACCACCACACCGTTGGGGCCCTGCTTCGTGCCATCGGGCAGAGGAACAAACGTATTAGCGTGAGCGGGTCCGGCGGCGGTCAGCGTAGGGATGATCAGCGCGCTGATGCTCAGCATCGCCGCGGCGGCACCGCGACGTGTTGTGGTTTTCATCGAAGAGCTCCTGGACGAAAGGTCTGTCATATGTACTGGTCGGTCGTGTAATTACGGGTTCGGTCGTTACCGCCGGCTCGGGTAGACGTGGCGGGCTGGCCCCGCTACATCGCGCTTTCAATTCGTGCGGTGTAGCGGGATCAACCCCGGCGTGAGGTTTGTGATGAGTCAGTGACGGCGGATGTGTTGGTGCACGGGCTATGTCCGATGTGCAGCCTGCCGCCCGGCCACTTCGGCTGGTTCAGGAACCGGTGACGCAGTTGAAACTGCTGGTCTGGTTCACGCCGCCGCCGTTGTATTTCGCCCAACTCGAGTAGGCGCACAAGGACCGCATGCGATTACCCGAATTGCGCGTCAGTGACGACCGCGGCCAGCGATGGCGCCGAGAACGCAGCCGACCGCGCCACCTGCGACCCCCCGACCGGGGGTGCCGATCATGGCATCCGCACTGATCGTCGACGTCAGCCGAGGATCAGATTTGGATCGTGCGGAACAGGGTTTGACGGCGCTATAGGCACTTTGGAGAGAACGGCCCTTCTCCCCGGATAGTGATACATTTCGCCCAGCTACCGGTAAGTCGCCATTGCCCATCTTTGGCTTCCAGGGGGATCTCAATCGGTCCCGTGTGCTCGTTGTTTGTGGCGGTGCCTGTCGCCATGATCGCGCCGTGCCGGAGTTGGTTCACCTTCTCGATGTTTATGTGCATGCCGAGTTCAGCGCTCCCACGGGCGAGTTGGTCAATGGCGTCCGGATCTTGCGCGTCTGTCGTTGTTCGCAGCGTCTTCTGCGCCGCTGGAATATTCGGATCGAGCGCCTGCTGCAGTTGGCTATTCAAATCTGCCGCCGTCGGGAGCGCCGGATCGGGAACATTCGACGGAAAGGATTTGAGCGGGCCGGTGCCCGGATAGAGCTCCTCAACCAAATCGTTCCATATCAAACCGGCATCCATAGGCATCCACTGCGCCACGAAAGGATCGTAGACCTTCGTAAGATTTGCTGCGACCACGATGGTCGCATGCTTTTCGGGCAAATAGCCCATGGCAGTGGTGTAGCCAATCATCAAGCCCCCGTGGCCGATCCATTTGCCCAAGGAGCGGACTCCGAATCCATATTTCGAAACACCGTCGACCATGGTTGTATATTGGGTCTGCGCCTGGAAGGTTTCGGGTTTCAGTAGAGCACCTGAGCCAAGTTGGGACATCCACTTGGCCAGATCGGGTACGGTGGAAATGATTGCGGAGGAATAGGGGTACTGCAACGTCGACCGCGATGTGTAATCAGCCAGCTTTTTGCTGTCGTATACATATCCGCGGCTTTCCGGTGATGGCATGGATGCATCGGCCGGATAGGTGGTGTCGTGCAGACCTACCTGGGCGATGAGGTCATTGAACACATCTCGCCCGGGCTTACCGGTGATCTTCTCCATGACCAGCCCCAACAAGAAGTAGTTGGCGTCGGAGTAGTCGGTCTGAGTGTTCGGCGGCACGTCTTTGTTTCCAGGGTTGGCTCGGATTGCCTGCAGCAAGTCCCCATCGTTCACCGCCGGTGGCTGTTTCAGGTATCCCTGTGCTGCCCACTCGGGGTAGCCCACGTAGTCGTACAAGCCGCCTCGCATGCCCAGCAGGTCGCGAATGCGAATAGTCGACCCGTTGGGTATGCCGGGGACGTACTTGTCGATTACATCGTCGAGGGAGAGTTTGCCCTGGTCGACGAGCTGAAGGACGGCCGTCGCGTTGAAGGACTTGGTGGTGCTGCCGATCCGAAAGTGGTCGTTGACGCTCGCTGCGCGGTGGGTTGCGACATCCGCGGTGCCGTAAGCGTGCACATAGCTCCCGTGCTCGGGATCGTTGACCGCGACCACCACTTCCGGGAACAGCCCGGCGTCCTGGTGCGCTTGTACGAGTCTGTCGATCCGCGCGCTCAGGTCCGAGGAGACGGCCGAGCTGCTCGACTGCCCCCCGCACCCAGCTGTCACAGCTGCCGCCACAATAGAAATGGTTGCCAGGATGCAAAGCCGCCCTCGTAGCCCTACTTTGTTGCGGCCCATCATTCGCTCCGTTCTGCACATACGCATTCGAGACAGCAGGGGAGTTTCCCATCCGGCATGCCCTGCATTATTCGTTCTCTTGGCATGACCCTTCCTTTCTCTCGTGCTTCCCCGCGGGAAACAGAGGTCCTTTTCGGGGACGAGAGACGTACGCACGCGCTTTCTGTTGGCATCGGCCAACGGCGGCGGTGTGTACCGCATCGACCGCTCTTGGATATGAATAACTGTTCGGCGAATCAGTGCCAGTTCGCTGTAGCGCAAATTGAATCAACAGCGGTGGTGTTGATGGAGTTGGCCGAGGAAGTCTGGACGTTGTGTCTGATTCTTGTTACCGCGACGATCGACGCCGATTGTGCATCGCCGATATCGTCTGGGCTTGTGACCGAAATGCATTTCGGCCGTTCCCGCGAAGGTTGCCATCGTGTGATCTACCTCGTGTGGGTTACGTCACATTAAGCTTGCGGTCGCCTCATTGTCCAAGACCGTGTTGGCAAGCGACGATTCCGGATTGGAATCGTGCTCGCGGTGGTTCATCCAGGAGCCTGCTCGTTGGAACCGTGGTTTTCTTTTCGGCAACCCGGCCCCAGTCCACTGGAGCAGTCGGGGGATGACAACGGGTATGCCTTAACTGACGGCGTTCGCCCAGATATCATCCGCGTACAGCTGTTTGCCGTCGCGGATCGCTTGTCGCACAAGAAGTTTGCCGGTGTTGACGAGGTGGATACGCATGGCCTCTTCGGCGCGGTCCGGATCGCCATCGATGATGGCGGCGAGGATCGGATCATGCTCGTGCTCGATGTCGCGGAGACTGCGGGTGGCGTGAGCGGTGGAGGCGCCGAGCAGGCGCGTGGTCTCGCGCAGGGAAGCCACTATGGTACGCGAGCGGTTGTTACCGGCGGCGGCGAGGATCAGATCGTGTAGTTCGAGGTCGTGGCGCGAGAATGACGCCTCGTCGGCTGCCACGACGGCGGTGTGCATCAGTTGACGCTGGTCGGTGAGCACGCGCGCGAGGGCCGCATCTACCAGCGTCGCAGCCTTTCGTACCGCCGGTAGTTCCAGCGCGAGTCGGACAGCGAATATTTCCGCGATCTCGCGGGGCTGTGGGAGGACGATCCGGAAACCCTGGCGCGCCTCGAACTTGATGAGACCGACCTCCTCCAGGCGCAGGAGGGCCTCGCGGACCGGGGTGCGTGAAACGCCGAGGATGTCGGCGAGTTGATACACCGAGTACTTCACGCCCGGTTGCATGTGGCCGTCGTCGATGGCGGAGCGAACAGCCGTCACCACCTGTTCCATGCGCCGGCCGGTCGAGGGCGGTAGCGGGGTGAGGTTGAGAACGTCATCAGCCACGAGGCCACTCTAACAATTGCCGGTAGCCGTAGCATGCTACGAATGTGTAGCATGCTACGACATGATTGCTGTCGAGTCCCTAGCCCGTGAGCTGCGCCGCTCCGGCGTGAGTGATGTGTTGGCCGATGACACCACCCGCGCCGCATACTCCTCCGATGCCTCCCTGTATCGGGTTCGGCCGATGGTTGTGGTGCGTCCACGTCATGGTGAGGAGGTCGCTGCGGCGATCGAGATTTGTCGTCGCGAAGGGGTTCCGCTCACCGCGCGAGGCGGTGGAACATCGGTAGCGGGCAACGCTGTCGGCGCCGGAGTGGTGCTCGATTTCAGCCGGCACATGAGCAGGGTGCTCTCGATCGACGAGCAGGCTCGGACGGCTACGGTGGAACCGGGGACCGTGCAGGTCGTGCTGCAACAGGCCGCTGCCGAACACGGGTTGCGGTTCGGGCCGGATCCGTCGACCTTCACCCGCTGCACCGTCGGTGGGATGATCGGCAACAACGCATGCGGGTCCCGAACGCTCGGATACGGCCGCACCTCCGACAACGTGAGCAGCCTCGAGGTCGTCACCGGCGGTAGCGAACTACTCCACCTGCCTTCCGCCGGAAGCCCGGCCGGATCGTCGACGTTGTCGGCACTGCGGGACCTCACACACGGAGGGCTGGCGACGATCCGCACGGAGCTGGGCCGGTTCGGCCGTCAGATGTCCGGGTACGCGCTGGAACATCTGTTGCCCGAGAACAGATTCGACGTCTCGCGCATGCTGGTCGGCAGTGAGGGCACGCTGGCGGTGACGACGCAAGCTACCGTGCGTTTGGTCTCCGAGCCAGCGCATCGAGTGCTGGTCGTGCTGGGATATCCCGATATCGCGGCGGCCGGTGATGCGGCACCGGCGGTGTTGGCGTTCGGACCGACCGCCTGTGAGGCCATCGATTCCCGGATCGTCGATGTGGTTCGTGCCCGACGTGGATCCGCAGCGGTCCCCCCATTGCCGGGCGGGGCAGCGTGGCTGTTCGTCGAGGTCGTCAGCGATGGCCTCGGCGAGGCGCTCGCGACGGCGCGCCGTGTGGGAGCCACATGTGGAGCGGTTGACAGTTTGGTCGTGGCCGATACCGCGAAGGCGGCGCAGTTGTGGCGGATCCGCGCTGACGGAGCGGGCTTAGCGGGCCGCAGTCCGGCCGGTTTACCTGCACACGCTGGGTGGGAAGACGCGGCCGTCCCGCCGGCCCAGCTCGGTGCATACCTACGTGACTTCGAAGCCTTGATGGCCGAGTTCGGTGTGACCGGCCTGCCCTACGGCCATTTCGGTGACGGATGTCTGCACATTCGCCTCGACCTCCCGCTGGACAAACCTGAGGGCAAGACAGTCTTTCGCGAGTTCCTCACTGCAGCAAGCAAACTCGTCGCCGGATATGGAGGGTCGCTTTCGGGTGAGCACGGCGACGGCCGGGCCCGCAGTGAACTGCTCGCGCTGATGTACTCGCCGGAGGCGTTGGGGCTGTTCGCGGCGGTCAAGCATGTCTTCGACCCGGACAACATCCTCAATCCCGGGATCGTGGTCGACCCGCAGCCGATCGATGCGGACCTGCGGATACCCGCGGCGTCGGCAGTTCGTCGCGGGCTGGCGTTCGCCTACGGCCACGATGGTGGCGATTTCTCGCAGGCCGTACATCGGTGTACCGGGGTCGGCAAATGCCGCGCGGACAACACCGGAATCGGCG
The DNA here is from genome assembly GCF_050955995.1 of Nocardia sp. CA-119907. NCBI lineage: Bacteria > Bacillati > Actinomycetota > Actinomycetes > Mycobacteriales > Nocardiaceae > Nocardia > Nocardia sp. CA-119907. The sequence goes on along the minus strand of NZ_CP192091.1, from coordinate 6,098,366 downwards.
GGGTGATGTGCCCGTCCTATCAGGCCACCCGCGAGGAGAAGGACTCGACGCGCGGTCGGGCACGGGTACTGCAGGAGATGATCAACGGCTCGGCTGTGCGCGATGGCTGGCGATCGGAGCAGGTGCACCAGGCACTGGATCTGTGCTTGTCCTGCAAGGGATGCGCCTCGGATTGTCCGACCGGAGTCGATATGGCCACCTTCAAATCCGAAGTGCTTCATCAGAGTTATCGTGGCCGGATCCGGCCACGAACACATTACTCCCTAGGTTGGCTACCGCGATGGGCGCGCCTTGCCCGCCGGGCCCCTGCTCTGGCCAACGGAATGATGCGCATTCCTGGCATGGGCAGAACGGCGTTGGTGCTGGCCGGTGTCGATCCGCGGCGGCAGATACCACCATTCGCGCCGCAAACGTTTCGAGCGTGGTTCGCCCACACTGCCGGGGACCGCCCGAGCTCCGGCGATCCGGTCCTGTTGTTTGTCGACTCGTTCACCAACTACTTCACACCCGAAGTAGGCCAGGCGACCGTCCGAGTGCTCAAGGCAGCGGGATACCGGCCGATCCTGTCCGCACGGCAGCAGTGCTGCGCACTGACCTGGATCTCCACCGGACAACTGACCGCGGCGAAACGGATCCTCGGGCGCACCGTTGAGACCCTCGCGGCCGACGTCCGTGCGGGCATCCCGATCGTCGGCATCGAGCCCTCGTGCACCGGAGTCCTACGCTCGGATGCCAGCGAACTGCTGGGCACATCAGCGGCCGAACAGGTGGCGCAGGCTACTCGAACCCTGGCGGAACTGCTCGCCGACCGCGACTGGGAGCCGCCTGCTCTGACAGGGACATCCGTTGTGGCGCAACCGCATTGCCATCACCACGCGGTCATGGGTTGGGACGCCGACGCGGCGCTGCTCGCTCGAGCGGGGGCGCGAGTGCAGAGACTGGGAGGGTGTTGCGGTCTGGCCGGGAACTTCGGTGTAGAGAAGGGCCACTACGAGGTGTCGACTGCCGTCGCTGCACAGCAGCTGCTGCCCGCGGTGGATGGCGCCGACGCTGATGCGATCATCCTGGCCGACGGCTACTCCTGCCGCACCCAGCTGGCTGATCTGACCTCTCGCCACGGGATACACCTTGCGCAACTACTTTCCACCGTGCTAGAGAACGGGGAACCCTCCGATCCCCAATGACCGGTACGATCAATCCAAGCTTCCCGTCGGGGTGTCCATTCGGTATCGCAGACCGCGGTCGTGGTTCTCGTCTGTGGCGCTCGGCGTAGACGCCGCTCCCGGATCAATCGGCAGACAACGGGCGGGCGGGTGAGGAGTCGAGGACTGAGCGTGTGACGGTCGTGATCGCGTTGACCGTGGGACGCTGATCCGCCCCCGCCAAGCGGATCAGCACGATCTTCCGTGTGAGGTCCTGCTCGAGGCCAACACGCACGATCGGGACCGAGGGGTTGAGCTCAGCCATCATGTCGGTGACGAAGGTGGCACCCAGCCCGCGGCCGGCGAGTGCGAGGGCTACGGCGGTGTCGGCGACTTCGTGCCGGACCAGGGGCTCGAAGCCTCCGTGCCGACAGGCGGTGCGCAGGGCGTGTCCGAACGGAGTGGTGGGCGGCGGCATGATCCACACCCAGTCCTGGGTATCTCGCAGATCGATGCGGGTGTCGGTGCGCATTCCGTACGCACCGACGGCGACGGCCAAACCCAGGCGTTCGGTGCGCAGGGTGATCATTTCGACATCGGGATCGCGCGGCATCGGCGTATTGGGGTAGTCCAGGCCAAATGCCACGTCGACATCGCGGCGGCGCACCGCGGCGACGACCTCGTCGACGTCGAGTTCGCGGCTGGTCAGGTCGAGTTCGGGATAGCGGTTGTGCGTCGCGGTGACAACGGGCGGCAACAGTGCGGCCGCGGTACTACCGAAGGTGCCGAGCACCAACGGCCCGGCCACCTCGGCGCCCACTGCCCGGACCGCGTCGAGCGCGTGCTGCTCGGCGCGCAAGATTCGCTCCGCGTGCTCAGCCAGTACCGATCCGGCGTCGGTCAGTACCACATGTCGACCAATGCGCATCGTTAGTTCCGCACCGACACTTTTCTCCAGCGCAGCGATCTGCTGGGAGACCGCGCCCGGGGTGTAGCCCAGCTTCTGGGCGACAGAGGCCATCGTTCCCGACAGCGAGAGTTCACGGAGCGCGGCCAGCTGCGCCAAATTCAAGCTCATATAGAAACTCTAAACAATAATGGGCAAAAACTCTCGCTGGCGCTATCCGATTGGAGGCGGAAGTATTCGATGTGCGACCCCAGCGGGACGCCACCGCACTGCGATCGTGCCCGGCCCGGGACGGTGGACGCTCCACTGGGGTCGCACATCCGAATTCAGTTCCGACCTTGGAGTTGACCGAATGCCGATCATCCAGCAATGGGAGCTGCGCGCCGAGTTCGCTCGTCGGCTCTCGGGCCTGTACGGCCGGGAAGTGCCTGCCTACACGACCTTGGTCGACGTCTCCCAGGCCGTTAACGACACCGCACTGTCACATTTGGGTGCCGAGGCCCAGCGGCTGGGATCCATCGCCCGTGTCACCGCCGAACGGCACGGAGCCATCCGCGTCGGCACACCGCAGGAAATGGCGCAGGTCGCGCGCATCTTCGCGGCGATGGGCATGTTCCCGGTCGGGTTCTACGACTTGCGGGAAGCTGCTTCCAGTTCGGTGCCGGTGGTATCGACCGCTTTCCGGCCGATTGCCCCAGAAGAATTGGCACGCAACCCGTTTCGGGTATTCACATCTCTGCTGGTGTCCTCCGACCGCCGATTCTTCAACGCTGATCTCCAACGGAGGCTGGACGCGTTCCTGGCCCGCCGCACGCTGTTCCCGCCCGAGCTGCTGGCCCTGGCCGACCGGGCCGAGCGCTACCACGGGCTCGACACCATTGACGCCGAGCGATTCCTCGATCTGGCCACTGCCGCCTTCGCATTGTCGGCCGAACCGGTCGACCGCGCCTGGTACGCAGAACTCGAACAGGTATCGTCCGTGGCCGCCGACATCGGCGGGGTTACCACAACCCACATCAATCACCTCACCCCGCGGGTCTTGGACATCGACGACTTGTACGGGCGCATGGCTTCGCGCGGAATCGAGATGATCGACGCCATCCAAGGCCCGCCACGTTGGCACGGCCCGGACCTCCTGCTACGCCAAACCTCATTTCGCGCCCTGGCCGAAGCACGCAGGTTCCGCGATCCAGATGGCAGCATCAGCGCCGGCACGCTGCGCGTGCGATTCGGAGAAGTCGAAGCGCGTGGTATCGCCGTCACCGCGCGTGGCCGACAGGTCTACGAACAGCTCACCGCTGAGACCGAGCACGCCATCGCTACCGCGGCGGCGACCGCGCCGGTCGATGCCGCGCAGCGCAATGCACTCGCGGCGGCGGTGTGGAACCAACGGGTGCCGGCCAGCGAACAGGGCCTGGCCCTGCACGATCTGGCGTACTTCACCTTCCGTACCGATCCGCACAGACGACTCGACGGCCGGGGGCCGGGCCGTTCGCTGACCGAGTTGATCGACCACGGCTGGGTCGTCCAGCAACCGATCGTCTACGAGGACTTCCTGCCCAAATCCGCGGCCGGCATCTTCCAGTCCAACCTGACCGGCGATGGTCACAAGGACCCCACTCAGACCAGCGCCGAGATCGACGCGGCATGGATGGAAGCAATCGTCGAACGCACCCTGCACGACCCGTACGCACTCTACGACGGCGTCCGCCGCGCCTCGCTGACCCAGGTCGCGCGTGACCTGGGCATCAACGGCCCTATCGATCTCGATCTTCCCACCACCCAACAAGGAGTCATCCGATGAGCACCACAGTCGCCAACACCATCGCCACGCCGGCCACTGAACAGCTGCGGAATCTGGCTCGCGAGAGCCTGCAGCGTTGCGGCGTCGATCTCACAGCCATGCAGACCGAGGCGAATACCGCGAAGACCACCATCACGACGCGTTCTCCGATCACTGGAGAGAATCTGTTCGACTTCCCGGCCGCCGATGCCGTCGCGGTAGAGGCGGCAATCGATGCGGCCTACGAGGCGTTTCTGCAGTGGCGCAACGTGCCGGCGCCGGTGCGTGGTGCGTTGATCAAACGGCTCGGTCAGCTGCTCACCGAACACAAGCACGATCTCGCCAACCTGATCAGCATCGAGGTCGGCAAGATCCGCTCCGAGGCCCTGGGTGAAGTCCAAGAGATGATCGACATCTGCGACTTCGCCGTAGGTTTGTCTCGCCAGCTCGACGGACGGACCATGCCGTCGGAGCGGCCCGGGCACCGTCTGATGGAAACGTGGCACCCGCTCGGTGTCGTCGGTGTCGTCTCGGCGTTCAACTTCCCGGCCGCGGTGTGGTCATGGAACCTCGCGCTGGCCATCGTCTGCGGCGACACCGTGGTATGGAAGCCGGCACAACTGACCACACTCACCGCGGCCGCGTGTTCCGCCCTGTTCGATCGGGCCGCTACGGACTGCGGTGCCCCGGCCAATCTCAACGTCACCATTTCCGCCAGCGCCGCGGATACACAATCGCTCATCGACAGCCCCAAGGTGCCGCTGATCAGCGCGACCGGGTCCGAGCGGATGGGCGAGCAGATCGCCCCACGAATCGCCGCCCGATTCGGCCGCACCATTCTTGAGCTCGGCGGCAACAACGCCGCGATTGTCACCCCGTCCGCCGACCTGGACCTGGCCGCCCGCGGCATTGTCTTCGCCGCCGCCGGTACCGCTGGCCAGCGCTGCACCAGCATGCGACGGCTCATCGTGCACGAAACCGTCGCCGAAGAACTGCTCCGCCGAATCGTGGAGGCCTATTCGCGTCTGCCGATTGGCGACCCCTTCGCCGACACCACATTGGTCGGGCCGCTAATCGACGGGAAGTCCTATGTGGCGATGACTGATGCGTTGGCCGCGGCTGCGGCCCAAGGGGGCCAGGTGATGGTCGGCGGCAATCGCCGTACAAGCACGTCGGACTCCTATTATGTCGAGCCTGCAGTCGTGCGTATGCCGACCCAAACCGCCATCGTCGAGCGCGAAACCTTCGCACCCATCCTCTACGTCCTCACCTACCAGACCCTTGACGAAGCGATCGCCCTGCACAACGCGGTGCCGCAAGGCCTGTCATCCTCAATCTTCACCACTGACCAGCGTGAAGCCGAACGATTCGTCGCCGCCGACGGCTCGGACTGCGGCATCGTCAACGTCAACATCGGCACCTCGGGCGCCGAAATCGGTGGGGCCTTCGGCGGGGAAAAAACCACCGGCGGCGGCCGCGAGTCCGGCTCCGATGCCTGGCGCGCCTACATGCGCCGAGCCACCAACACCATCAACTACTCCACCGAACTGCCCCTGGCCCAGGGCGTCACCTTCGCCTAACCCGGCCCTCCCCGCTCACCTCGCGTAAGGAACCACATCATGTTCGAACTGATCGACGAATGGGGCCCGGAGAAGGTCGTCTGCGTCTCCGACTCTCGCACCGGCATGCGCGGCGTGCTGGTCATCGACAACACAGCCCGCGGCCTCGGCAAGGGTGGCACCCGCATGACGCCGACTGTGACCGTCGGGGAGGTCGCACGGCTGGCCCGCAACATGACTTGGAAATGGGCGGCTGTCGATCTGTTCTATGGCGGCGCCAAAGCTGGAATCCAGGCCGACCCCGCGGCAGGGTCGAAAGAAGCCGTGCTACGATCCTTCGTTCGCGCCCTGCGCAACGAAGTCCCCGAGGAATACGTGTTCGGGCTCGACGTCGGTCTCACCGAAAACGACGCCGCCATCATGCTCGATGAGGTCGGCGGACGAGGCGGTGCTGTCGGCACCCCTAACGCTCTCGGTGGACTCCCCTACGACCAGCTCGGGGTCACCGGATACGGTGTCGCCGAAGCCGCCGACGCCGCAGCCCAAACACTCGGTTTGACCACCGCCTCGCTCAGCGTGTCGATCCAGGGCTTCGGCGCAGTCGGCGCTGCCACTGCCCAGCGGCTCGCCGAACTCGGCGCCACAATCGTGGCCATCTCCACTTCCCGCGGCGGGCTGCACAATCCCAACGGCCTCGATGTCGCAGCACTGCTCGCGCTGCGCGAACTGTACGGTGACCAGCTCGTCGAGCACTACACCGATGCCAAGCCGCTCGCACTGGGCGAGGAATTCGCTGTCGCTGCTGACATCCTTGTCCCCGCCGCCTTGCAAGATGTGATCGGCGTCGAACTGGCTCGCACTTTGCCCGCCACAATCGTTGTAGAGGGCGCGAACCTGCCGAGCAGCCCCGACGCACAACAGGTCCTCTTCGACCGAGGAATCACCGTCGTCCCGGACTTCATCGCAAATGCCGGCGGCGTCGTCGCCGCAGCCGTTGCCATGGACGCTCGGCACTCCGGCCTCCGGCCAGACCCGGTAGCAGTGTTCGAGGCGATTTCGAGCAAGTTGCGCAACGGCACTACGCAAACACTCACCGCCTCACAGCACCAAGCCGAAACCACGCATCAGGTCGCGCGAACGGCCGCGCGTGCACGTGTCCGCGAGGCAATGCAACTCCGAGGGCGTCTCCCGGCCACGGTCTGACGAGGCGATATATCGGCCACCGTGCATCAGGACGAAGGTGACAAGCTCACAGTGATCCGAGTTTTCGGCGCTTTCGGCGCACGGGCGGCAGCCAGAGCCGTTCAGCGTGTGCTCAACGGCCTCTGGGATCGTTTCTGCTCTTTCGATCCCGGCCTCATCCGGCTGGCCAGCGCCTGCACAACTGTCGGTGGCATGCTAGTTACCCTCGTTGTGCTTGCGCTGCCCGGCGCGTCGGTGCCGGGGTTGGTGGTCGGTGCATTGACCGCCATGACAGCCGGATACGCAGTCTGCGACACGCGACCACACGACCAGGCGATCACCCTGGCCGCCGCAGCGCCCATCGGCGTTGTGTCTTTAACGCTGGGCACTGTGTTCGCAGCTCACCACGCTGTCGCCGCTGCCTTCATGCTGCTGCTGGTATTCATCGCAGTGTATCTGCGACGATTCGGGCCGCGAGCGAGCGGCTTGGGCGATCTGTCATATCAGACCTTCTTCGTCGCCCTGTTTGTCCGGGCCACGCCCCAGCAATTACCCCAGTTCTGTGTCGTGGTTGTGGTGGCGCTCGCCGCAGCGGGGTTCGTCCGATTCGGAGTTGTGCGCGCCACGCCAGCACGCACTCTGCGCCGCTTGTGCCGCACCTTCCATAACCAGCTGGAAGAGGTAGTCGACATGATGGTGGGCCTGGCCAGCATAGAACCGAACGATAGGGTCGTGGCTCGACGGGCAGCCGCACTCGATCGACACGTCGACCGGATGCATCGATGTGCCTCGATTATCCAGTCCCACCTTTCAATTGGCATCAACAGCCAAGCCGTGAGCGTACTGGCCCGGCGTCGTGTTGCCGAAACACAGGTCGCAACAGAACGAGTCGCCGCTCTCCTCACGCAGGCACGACCTCCGCGAGATCGGATCACTCGGAAACGGCCCACGATCCATCGGGCGAGCAGTCACTGCACCGTCGAGAAACGGCTAGTCGCTCCGGAAGATTCTTCGCTGAGGCGATTGGCTGTCCAGCTGAACGGCTTGCGTCTACTCGTGTCGGACCCCACGTACATCGTGAAGCCGACACTCGCTGAAAGCGACAATCAGCTTGCTGAACAACGCAACGACAAAGCGTCGCAAATACACGGCGGCCGGCGCCTCGACGACGCTTGTCGCGCTGTCGATGAACTGACGCGCGCGGTCACCGATCTCTACCTGACAGGGGGCATCCAAGATCGTTGCCACAGCAGAGTGGGTTCACAAGAACTGAAGTTGGCGAAGTACGGAGTGGAGCCACAGCTAGCGCAACAACCACCGCCAACCTTCCCAACTGCCCGCACCGAACCGAGCGGTCTGAAACAACCCAGTATGCGTGCCGCATTCCAGGTGACGGCCGGTTCGGCTCTGGCGCTCTACTGTGGGCAACTGCTGTCGCCCGATCACTGGTATTGGGCGATGCTGACGTGCTGGGTGATCTACATCAACACCTCGTCGGTAGGCGAGATTCTCATCAAGGGCTACCGGAGGCTGGCGGGGACGCTGTCCGGAGTAGTCGCTGGCACTGGACTCGTTGCACTCGTCGCCGGACACACCTGGTTGACCTTCATCCTGACAATTCTCAGCTTGTTCGCGGCCTTTTTCACCGCGGCCGCTTCCTACCTGCTGATGTCGTTCTTCATCACCGCCGTGATCGGGCTGCTCTACACGCTGCTCGGAGCCTACAACGACACCGTGCTGGTACTTCGACTCGAAGAGACCGCCATCGGCGCCGCCAGCGCGATGGTCGCGGCGCTGCTCGTGCTGCCGACATGGACCGAGCAACAGACCACCGAAAAGATAGTCGAAGTCCTGCACTGCATGCGCCAACTAGTTGCCGGGGCCACGGCGCACCTTGGTGGCGATCCGCAGAAGGGACTGCTCGATGCCGTGAGAGAGGCGGAGGTCGCGCTAGAAGGCTTGCGTGCTGCCGCGCAGCCACTCCTCCATCCTGCGAACCCGCTCCGCGCCCAGCGCAGCCGAACCTGCTACATCCTCGATGCGCTGGAGACCAGCGTTTACCACGCCCGCGGTCTCGCCGTTGCAGCCGAGCGCGCAGGCACTGTCACGACCACCACTGCCTGCGACCCTGGACTGAAAACGGTCGGACAGCGAGTGGAAGACAACGCGCTATGGCTCGAAGATCTCCTATCGGGCAGTGGCGGGATGCCCCAACCAATCGTCAGCCGTCCCAGCGCGGCCACACGCATCGAGCATTCCGCGAACCCCGTTAGTCCCGACTGCGCGATCATCGCACGAGCTTTGAGCCACCTACACCGGCTCGACGACTGCGTCACCGCCTTGGCGCGCACACTCGGAGCGCCGACCGCATCCAGCCAGCCTGAGGCCTCGTCCGCACTTCACTCGTCCACGGCAGGGGCCACCTCCGCTCGCCGTTTCAGCCGTGCACAGCGGTAACCTTCTGGGGGAGCCAACCGTCGTTCTTCTGCAGAGATTCGAGCACAGCGCCGACGGCCGCTCGTATCGCAGTGTCCTTCTCCTCCCCGCGCCGACAAAACACGGCAGTCTCCCATCCCAAGGGTTCGCCCTCGATGGGTCGCCACGCGACATTCCCGAGTCGATCGACGACCGTGGCGGGGATGAGCAGCACCGCATTTCCAGAGGCCAGTTCGGACTCCACCGTGAGGCTATGGAAAGACCACTCACCTTGCCGAATCCGCTTGGGCCGGAAACCGTGCGCGGCGCAGGTCGCAAGGATGTTGTCATACATCAGTGGCGATTTCCGGCGCGAGAACATGAGGAGCGTCTGACCTTGCAGCGCTGATAGCGCAATCGCACTGTTCCCTGCGAGCGGATGATCATGTGACATCGCGATACCGAGCGTCTGCCGCAAGCGCGGTGATGCCCACAGTCCTGGCTCCTGGATAGGCGTGCGAAGCACACCAAGATCGAGACCACCTGTCAGCAGCATCTGTTGCTGGGTAGACGACGAGGCCTCCGTCCAGTCGAGGCTCAGATGAAGCTCCGCCAATTTGACACGAAGCATGCGTAGCACATCGTGGGATGTGTCGTTGGGGAAGCCCACGCGAAGCGGGCGGTCCAGATTTGCCGGCATGGCCATCGCCGCGCCGATCGCATCGAAGGCCCGAAGAGCCTCCACGGCCAGAGGCAGCAATCGCTGCCCGTGGGCTGTGAGTTCGACCGATCTGCTAGTTCGCACAAACAGCGGCACCCCGAGCTCGTGCTCGAGCTCGGCAATTCGCTTCGACAGCGGTGGCTGACTCATACAGAGCCGACTCGCGGCGCGTCCGAAGTGCAGCTCCTCCGCGACGGCGGTGAAGTAGCGCAGGTGGCGAATCTCCATACTTAACGATACCAATCCGGAATTGATAGGTAAAGACTTTGGTCTTGGACGAAGCCCTGGCTGGCTGTCTAGCATGATGTAGAACACAGGGAGATGCCACACAATGGCAGGTTCCGAGCATACGCGTCAGACCGCTAGTTCCAGAAGTGTAGGTGGCGCACCACATTGCTGCTACGCGTGGCCGATGCCCTTGGAAGCCGCCCGTTCCGTTGCGCTACTGCGCTTGAGACCGTGTTGCCACAATTTAAGTAGCAAGCATGAAAGGTAGCCGGCTCACTCGCTTCGCAAATGACATAATCGCGAATCCCAGCCGTCTTTGTGCTGCGCGATTACCTCAAAAGAATCGGGACGACCTCCCCGGAAGTATTTCACACTTCGGCTCCGCTCGGACCGATTTCGATTACAGAAGACCTATTAAAGCTCCTCGACTTGCGGCACCGTCGACGCATGTCGAGACAGATTTCGGCAGGAAAGCTCGACGGTGAGAAAGGACTCTCCGATGACACTCTCCGGCTTGAAAAATGGCGCTTCTGAAGATCTGCGCACGAGCACTGATCTGGCGGTGACCTTTCAAGGACGCCAGTTCTCAGCCTTGACAGCGGCCACGTACAGCCTCAAGGGCGAGGCCGCCGTGCACGAATTGTGGCGCCATGCCCTGTCCGCAGAGCAAAACATCAAATATGTTGACGGTCTCACCAAAGTCGGAATCTCCTCCGACGAGCCGCCAGCGGTGAAAGCGGCAAAGTACCACTACTTCACCAACATCATCGGCGGCCTCGAGATGGAATACATCGAAGAATCCGACCGGAAGGTGTGGATCCGCTACCGCACACCTATGTGGGCCTATAGCGGCGTCGCGCTGATCGCGATGCCCGAACGGCTGCGTCGCACCATCTTCAGTGTGTGGCATCCACGTGACGGGATCCTGATGGGCACAAAACGACTGGCGTTCGTCGCCACCAAGTTCTCACTGGAAGGCGACCCATACGACGAGTGCTACTGGGAGGAAGTCGACAGAGATCTCTCGCCGGAGGAGATGATGCGCTACGAAGTCGCCGTCCGCACGCCAGAGTTCGATCCCGATCGTGCACCGCGGCTGGACACCGAGCTGTGGCCGGAGACCCGTATTCTCAAGGCTCGCCACAAGTTCTCCGAAGGCTATGTCAGGGCCACAGTCGACGGGCTGTACACGATGTTCGGCGCGTTGACCACACATCACATCGTGGAGACCGCGATGCGAAAGCTGGCCATTCAGATCACCCCGGAGTTGGCCACCTTGGCCGGTGTCACCGATCGATCGGTGGCCGGTGTCGCACGACTGCACCAGCGGCTACTGGTAGCTACCCGACGTAGCACCGAGGTCCAGTGGAAAGATTCCAATACCGCTGTTCTGCGCGTGACCGACCGCCGCCCATTCGACATGTCGTATCCGTCCGACCTGACCCGAGCGTTGTTCGAATTCCACCGAGCCGCGACACAGATGCTCAACGGGCACCTGAGCATCGAACAACGTATCGAGGCCGACGGCAGCGAGACCTGGACGCTCACCGATACCGGCCGCTGGCTGTGGTGAGCCGGCTCGCCCCACATCGTCGGCGTGGATGCCGATGCCGATGCCGCGGCCGTGAGCCGCGCCCCACCATCTACAACCTTTCCGAGCACAGGCTGGCTGGATCTGCCGGACCGTCCTCATATCGATGAAACTGGACAGAGTAATGAACACCACCGAAGTCGGGACCTCCGCCACAGCTGAACCCTCGCCGATCGTTAGTCGCAACGTCATCGGTGCGGCCGTCGGAACCCTGACCGAGTACTACGACTTCGCCATATACGGCCTCGTCGCCCCCGCAATCGCCACAGAGTTCTTCCCGCACGGCAATCCGACCACCGCGACACTGAGCACCTTCGCCATCTTCGCGCTGGCCTTCGTCACCCGCCCTATCGGCGGAGTGGTGTTCGGATACCTCGGGGATCGAGTGGGCCGCAAGAGTGTGCTGGCCGTATCGATCCTGCTGATGGCTGTATCGACGGCTGCGATCGGCGTACTGCCCACCTACGAGACCGTCGGCCTGCTCGCGCCGGTATTGCTGCTGATCTGCCGATGCCTGCAGAGCCTGTCGGTGGGCGGCGAATTCTCGGGTGCAAGTTCCTACCTTGCTGAAACCGTGCCCGCCCACAAACGCGGCACCTACGCAAGCATGGTTACCGCGGCGGCCGGCCTGCCGTTCATCTTCGCTATCGCCATCATCCTGCCGCTGTCGGCTTCGCTGGACGACGCTGCTTTCAACTCGTGGGGCTGGCGCGTACCGTTCTTGCTCGCTGCTCCGCTAGGCCTGTTCGGGCTCTACATTCGTATGAAACTCGAGGAGTCCGCCGCCTTCACCGAGCTGAAAGCTTCAGGTTCGGCACCGCGCAATCCACTCCTGACCGGCATTCGCACCCAGTGGCGAAAGATGATCCTAGTGTTCTGCGCTGCGGCGGTGACCGCATCGGCCTACTACATTTTCAGCGCCTACATGGTCACCTACGTCACCTCCACCTTGCATTACGGACGTGACACCGCGCTGATGATCAATGGCGTGGCAACAGCCTTCCTTTGCGCAGGAATCCTCTTGGCTGGCCGAGCCTCCGACCGTTTCGGGCGGCGCCCTGTCATCGCCACCGGCCTTGCCGGTTTGGTGATCCTGGGCGTCCCCAGCTTCCTACTCCTCCAGACCGGCAGCACGGCCGCTCTTCTTCTCGGCCAAACAGTCTTCGCATTGTGCATCGCTCCGGTCACCGCCGTCGTGCCAACTCTGGCATCCGAGCTCTTTCCGACCTCGGTGCGATACAGCTGCAACGCTCTGAGCTACAACCTCGCCTATACAGTGTTCGGCGGCACTGCGCCGTTCATTGCTGCCTGGTTGATCTCTACCACGAGCCTCAAAATCGCCCCCGCAATCTATGCATCGACTATTGCCTTCCTTGGCGCAATCGTGATTCTGGGTCGCTTGAAGGAGACTCGGGGCACCGCACTTCACCAGATCTAGCACAGCCACGCGGGCCCGCGACACGACAACGCTGCGATATCCTATAGAAACACGCGGTCTTGTGTCTGGCGTAATCCGCCCGGGCATGCCCATTACGTCGCTAAACAATGAAATCGAAAGGCTCCACAATGACCGACAGCGGCAACGCGATGAGATACCTTGAGATGCATTCGCGTGAGCGTCCCAATCATATTGCCTTGCGATTCGTGGACCGCGAGTACACATATGCGGAAGTGCATGAGGAAACAGGCCGGCTTGCTCAAGCTTTTGGCGACCTCGGTGTGCAGCGCGGAGATACGATCTGTCTCATCATGCCGAACTGCCCAGAATTCGTCTTCACCTGGTATGCCCTTGCTCGGCTCGGAGCGATCACCGTACCGATCAATGGCGAGTATACGGAGGATCGTCTCGCTCGTCTGATCAATACAGCGAGCGCCGAGATTGTGGTTGTAGACAGCCGCTACAGCGAGTCGCTTTCCAGTGCGCTTACCTTGGGAACGAAAGTTCACACGATTATCCACCATGGCTCTCGTCCCGAGACCGGCGCCGACCAATTCCGTACGATTGAATTCTCCACACTCGGTGCCGGAAAGTCCGACGCAGGGCCGTGGACGTCCGTAGGCCCTCTGGACACTTTCATGCTGGTGTTCACCTCTGGAAGCACGGGGGAAGCCAAGGCAGTGGAAATCAGCCACGGGTTCGCCGAGTCGTTTACTACGTCGCTGGCCAACTATGCCGGTTACAACCGCGACGACGTGCTCTTCACCTGCTTCCCGCTCTTTCACGCCGACGCAGCCTTGACGACAGTACTTCCTGCCCTGATTCTCGGCGGGACAGCCGCAATAGTAGAGCGTTTCTCCGCGTCTCGCTTTTGGGATCAGATCCGCAGTCTAGAGGCTACCGCATTTACGGCCATGGGGGCTGTGCAGGGAATCCTCCTGAACCGAGACCCGAGTGAAGGTGACCGTGACCACCAGGTACGCGTCACGGTGGCGGGCGCGGTCCACGATCGCGTCCGCGAGTTCGAAGATCGTTTCGGCCTACAATTGATCCAGGTTTACGGCGGCACCGAATTCGGGTTGGTTGCCTTCCATCGAGACGGCAGACCCGCACCCGGAATTATCGGGCGCGCAACCGAATATCATGAGATCCTCGTGGCTGACGACGACGACGTGCCGGTTCCGCCCGGAACCACAGGTCAACTTTTGGTTCGTCCTCGAGTCCCCCAAGCGTGTATGAGTGGCTATTACGGTGACGGTGCCGAGACCGCGCGCGTGTGGCGAAACCTCTGGTACCACACTGGTGATCTCGGCTACGTCGACAATGCGGGCGTGTTGCACTTCGCGGGTCGAGCAAAGGACGTAATCCGACGCCGCGGCCGCAACATACCACCAGCAGAAATTGAAACGGTCCTCCGAACCCACCCCGACGTCCTCGATTGTGCTGCCATCGCAGTGCCGTCCGAACTCATTGAGGACGAAATCAAAGCCGTCATCGAGAGTCGGCCCGGCACCAATCTCGGTATCGACGATATCGCCGAATTGGCTCGCCAACGGCTGCCCCGATACATGCAGCCCCGATACATCGAAATCGTGGAAGAAATCCCGAAGACGCCTACAGGGAAACTGAACAAACCGAAGCTACGCCAGGACTGGAAAACTCCTTCAACGGTGGATCTCGATAGAAAGAGAACCGATCGCGACGAACGATCCGAAGCAACAGCCGGCGGCACTTTGAGAAGCTTGCCCTGATAACCGAACCGCGGTTATATCAAGACGATAGACCCCTTACATTTGGAGCAGCTTGATGTTACTCAAAGATAAAGTCGCGATGGTAGTCGGCGGAAGTGAATCCATCGGGAGAGCTGTCGCTACCGCTCTTGCCGAGGAAGGTGCGAGCACCGCAATTTGTAGCCGCCCGAGGCCTGAAGAGCCTGAGGTGGTGGCGGACCTTCGCGGACGCGGACTTGAAACCATGTGGGCTCCAGGTGACATGACGGAGGCGGCGAGCATGGTGAGCGCTGTCGAGCGAGTGATAGAGCGTTATGGAAAACTAGACATCATGGTCGTGAGTGGCGCCCCGGCCGGCTTCGAGACAGGACTCTTCGAAGATCTGGATCCTGCGCAATATCACATTATGATCAGCTCTCAGCTGACATCACGATTGAATTGTCTGCACGCCGCTCTCAAGCCAATGATCTCACAGGGATACGGAAAAGTCGTGTTTATCACGACAGATGCGGGTAGGACGCCGACTCCTGCCTCGTCCGTAACTGGAGCCGCAGCAGCTGGCGTTACCTTTTTCACCAGGTCCGCCGGGAGGGAACTCGCCCGAAGAGGAATCCGGATCAATTGCATCGCGACAACACTGACTGCTGACACTCGGCAATACAACGAACTCAAGCAGAAGGGTACAAATCCGGTTCATACCAAGAGCTACGCTAAAGCGGAAAACAAATTCGGATTCCGAATCAATCTCCCATCGGACATCGCCGACGCTGCACTGTTCTTCGCTGGACCACAATCCGATCAAATTTCAGGAGCAGTTGTCAGCATCAATGGCGGACTATCGTTCCCCTGATGATCGTGGGTGATATACCTAAACACTATCGGCGTCCGCGACGGTTACCGCTGAACTGTCCCGGGTATCACGCGTTCCCGGCAATCTGGGTCCCGCTAGTTTTCACAGCGGTTAGCCTGGTCCTGCGAGTTCGATGATCAGACACGGCAGGATCGAGCGCATCGCATGCCGCGATCCGGACGCAAATTGCATCTCGCATCGGATGCAATCACTCTGGCCGTGGTGTTCCGTGTCAACGGCCGACCACCGGAACACCCGAACCAGCTCGCATCGGCCCAGCTCGACAGTGTTCCGCTCATCCTCCGCTATCCGGAACAATTCCGGGATATGGGTGGTGGGGTACTGCCGCTGTTCCATCGGCGAACAGGACGTCGAGATCTGATCGATGGCTGCTCGCCCGCGGTGTGCCACGCGAGCGGATCTCATCGACCGAGGCTTCTCCGGCACCACGCGCCGGAACCGCACCAGCCTGTACGACGCGCTTGCCGCGGTGACCTCAGCGGCGGGTGCGGTCACAGGCTGCTCGGTCGTGTTGACCGTGACCAAGTTCGACCGGGTTCGCCCGCGGCGTGGCCGAGGCCAGCGGGATCCTGACCTGCCAGCGTGAACACCGGTGTGCTGTTCGGGCTCGACAGCGCGGCCTACGACTGGAAAGCCCGTTCGGCGGCTTGTGCGCCTGCAGACCCTGGCCATGGTCGCGAATTCGCAGCCAACCTGGGGCGCCCGCGCACCTACGAATGCATGGCCAAAGCCCGCGTGGACGGCCGAAACTGGCCTCTGGCAGCACGAAAAACGATCCATCTCTGCGACCACGACCGGTGTTTTGCTGGCGAGTCGGTGCATCAGCAGAGGACCAAAGGCAGCTCTCCAAGTGGCCTTACATGCCTCGGCCGTGTTCTGCGACCCAGGCTGCGATCTGTGACCTGGAGGTGAATCCAAGTTTGGTAAGGATATGCTCGACGTGTCCTTGTGCTGTGCGCTGCGAGATCACCAACCGGGCGGCGATTGCCTTGTTGGTCAGTCCCTCGGCGATGAGGTCCACGACTTGACGCTCGCGCTTGGTCAGACTCGCGGCTTCCCGGTCGGTCGATGCCACGGCTTCGTCCCGCTCTCCCAGCGCGAAGTCGACTGCGGCCTCGAAACTCATCGCGGAGCCCTCGCGGTAGGCGGACTCGTACTCTCGACTGCTGAGCGCGTCACGGGTGTGCTGCTCACACTCGACATGGTAGGCAAGTAGATGGGGAGATTGCACGATGCCGGAGCCGCCGCCCGCCTGAAGGAGTTCGTGCGAGGCACCCAACAGTACGGCTGCGCGCCGGGCATCGTGCTTCTCGGCCGCGATCCAGGCCAGTATCTCCAATCCGATCGCGGCAACGATCGGATTGACCACCTGTCGCGCCGAACGAAGGGACTCCTCCAACAGCTGCTCAGCCCGCTGACGCTCACCCTGCTGCCAGACCGCAAGCGCCATAGGCCGTAGAGCTATCGAGCGGTACGCCGTTTCGCCGTGAGATTCCGATATGGTCAGCAGTTCCTCGAGACGGGCGATGGCACTCTGCATATCTCCCTGTAGAACACACGTCCAGGCGAGCATGACCAGCGCCCGCATTCGGAACTCCGGGGAGTTATGTGCTTCGACTGCACCGCTCCATTGAGCGCGCGCGAGCTAGATCGCCGCTGCCGAAAGCGGTGAACGCGTCGGCGTAGGCGAGTAGGGCCCCAATTGTGAGGTCGCCGGTGCTCTCGGCAAGAGTGCGCAACTCGAGAAGCCTACTGATTGCGGCTGGTAGGTCACCGAGATGTCCGGCAGAAACGCTGCTTGTATGGATGGCCTTGGCACGGTCGGCCGACGATGCGTCAGGTGTGCTGTCGAGCAGGCAATCGCACCAGCGACGGCACTCGCTGAGCCGCCCACTCGTATACCAGAAATTGTAGAGAGCAGAGACCGTGCGCAACCCGGCAGCGTCAGCCTCTGATACAGGCGGTCAACCGGCGATCGACAGGCTGCGGCTGAGGCAACGTACGAACACCTGATAAGTCCGACGGCGGCAGAACCGTGACTACCGCGAGACCCAGTCCGGTGGCGGTGGCGTGGTTTGCAGACATCGGTGACTTTGCCGGTGGCGACCTCCAACGCCGCGAACAGAGTGGTGGTGCCATGGCGATGTAGTCGTGGGTGTGGCGATCGACACTGCCGATCTGCGTCGGCAGTGTCGGTGCCGTCCGGTCTAGGGCTTGGATCTGGGATTTCTCGTCGACGCACAGCACGATCGCGTTCTCGGGCGGGTTCATGTAGAGCCCGACGACGTCGGTGACCTTGCCGGCCAGTTCCGGGTCGGTGGAGAACTTGAACGTCTCGGACCGCCACGGCGCCACCCCGTACTCGCGCCACACTTTGGATACCGTGCCGTGCGCGATGCCGAGGTGATCGGCCAGCAGGCGCGAACTCCAATGCGTCACAACGTATTTCTTCGGCGGCGGAGTCGGCGTGGTGGTGATCAGCTTGTCTCGATCCAAGGTCCGAGGCCGACCCGAACGGTCCTCATCACCCAAACCCGCGATGCCCTGTGCCTGATTAGGTTATCGCCAGTTGATGACCGTCTGTCGAGAGATATCGAACCGCCGCGCGATCTCGGAGTGGGCCACACCATCGGCGGCCAGCACGAGTCCGCCCGCAGCGCCAGCCCGGACTTCATCGACCGCGACCGGATCCAGTCCTGCATGATCTCACATCACCTTCACGCAACACCAGCGGAGCAGCACGTATTGAGCGGTCCCCATGACGCGACCACCCGGGAATAGAGCCCAGGTGATTCTGTTCCGTGTTCAGTTGGTCCCGCAGGCCACCGGGTGGTGGGTGTGGGTGCAGGCCGCAGCGTACTCGGCCGGCGTCAGATAGCCCAGCGCCGAATGCCGCCGGTGCCGCTGGTTATGGTCGGCCTTGAAATCGCCGATCACCACGCGGGCTTCGAGCAGGCTGGTCCAGTGGTTGCGGTTCAAGCACTCGGTCCGTAGTCGGCGGTTGAACGATTCGACGTAGTCGTTGTTCCAGGGCGTGCCTGGTGGAATGTAGGAGATGCCCACTCGGTCGGCGCAGAACCGTTGCAGGGCATGGGAAATCATCTCCGGGCCGTTGTCCATACGCAGGACCCGCGGCGGGCCGCCGGCCACGGTGAACACCTTCTCCAACTCGGCGACCAGGCGCTCGGCGGTGATCGACCGCTCCACCATGTGCAGGAGGGATTCGCGGGTATGTTCGTCGATCATCGATGCGATCTTCACCGCCCGACCATCGACCGTTGAGTCGAACTGGAAATCCAAGGCCCACACAACTTTCGGGGCATCGGCCTCGATCGGCGGCACCGACTACACTCCAGCCCGCTTCCGCGGGTAGTGTTCGCGGACCTGCAGGCCATCTTCGCGCCAGAGCCGGTGCACCTTCTTGATGTTGACGTCGCCGCCCTCGTCGAACCACAACGCCGCCCACGCCCGCCGGAACCTGTGACCCTGATTACGGACCGCATACGAGCGCAGCCAGGACCGCAGTCCGCCAAGGACGCCGCCGCACCACCCTTCTCGTAGTACGCCGAACGCCACCGCCCCCGATGAGGGAGGGAAGCGGTGGCGTTCGACTTACTGTCGGCCGGAAGGGGATTCAGCCGACGAGCTCCAATTCCGGCTCCTGCGCCCGCGCCTTTGCCCGCCTGGGCAGGTAGGCCGTCATGGCGATGAGCGCGCCGACAATGGCGACACCGGCGGCGAACTGCCTCACCGACCGAACCGCCGTAGACGGTCTGATCGTGGGAGAACACCGCGACCGGACGACCGTCGACCATGCCGTGCCCGGTGACCACACCGTCGCCGTACAGCGCCGCCGGATCACCCGGCTTACGCACCAGCGCACCGATTTCCACGAAGGTCCCCGGATCGAGCAGCATATTGATCCGGTCGCGGGCGCTGGGGATTCCCTTTTTGGCCCGCTTCGCCACCCCCGCTTCACCAGCCGGTTCCTGCGCTAATTCCAGTCTTTTGCGCAGCTCGGCGAGCTTCTCGGCCGTAGTGCTCACTTGGCCCCTCTCATCAGGTGCACCCCCTAAGCCTCGATCCACCGATGTGGTTTCTCGGTGGTCGGCGCGACTGCGGTGCGTGGATGGCCGGATTTTGGGTAGCCGGTAGCCGCTGGTCTGGCCAGCCTTTCCACTGTTGTTCCTGGTCGTAGGGATGGTTTACCGGTGTTCAGGCGGTTGAGAGTGTGGCGGTGGTGGCGTGCCACAGCGCCCGCCATGCGGTGGCCCATGGCCAGTGAGCGGGCAAATGCAGGACGGGTTTTCGCTGCGGACGCGCGAGGCGAGCAGGAACGGCGATGATCTTGCGTCGTAGCGTGGCTGCGCGGGCTCTGCCCAGTGGCGGGTCGGCGAGTGCGCCGGCGGCGCGCAGCAGGTTATGCGCGATCGCTGCGCACAACACCCACGCGGAGTTCGCGCCGAACCGCCCGGAGGGCATGTGTGCCAGCGGGCCGTCGATGAGATCGGCGAACACGGTCTCGATGACGGCGTGGCGGCGGTGGGTGAGGTCGGCATCGACGGTGGATTCGGTCGAATCGGTGAAGAAGGGGTGATACCGCCAGACCGGGAACAACTCGTCCTGGCGGGCGACGTCTTTGACGCGGCGCACGATCAGCCGGGCGGTGACCCTGTCGGGTTTGGAAGCGAAAGCGGTGTAAGGGATTTCGGCGACCTCGGCGTCGGAAATCCAGCCACCGGTGTCAGGGTCACCGACCGCGCCCGGATACTTCACCGGTATCCACGCGTCGGCGGGGATCGACGCGATCGCCCGCGCCACGGCGCGGTTCTTCGTCAGCACCAGCGAAAACCGTGCCCCGAGACGGCGGCACGCACCGATCACGGCCCGGCCACCGAACGCCGAATCGCCACGCACCAGGATCTCACCGCTCACCCCGGCCGCGCGGGCGCAGGTGATGGCTTGGGCGACCATCCGCCCGGCCCCTTTGGCGGAGGCGGCTCTCCCGGCGCGCAGCCGCATTCCCGCGATCACCGGCGCGGCCAGATCGGTGCTGATCGTGGTCGCCAATGGTGAAAGACCTTTACGCAGAACCTGTTTGCCCGCAATCTTGGTGAACCCGTAGGACGCGCCCTGCTTGGCATACCCATACACCGGCCGCAGCAGCGAG
The DNA here is from genome assembly GCF_050955995.1 of Nocardia sp. CA-119907. Taxonomy (NCBI): domain Bacteria; kingdom Bacillati; phylum Actinomycetota; class Actinomycetes; order Mycobacteriales; family Nocardiaceae; genus Nocardia; species Nocardia sp. CA-119907. Next base: position 6,077,629 of record NZ_CP192091.1, on the reverse strand, counting down.
TCGATATCAACGAACGCCCGATCGCCAGCACCAGGCAATAACTCGACCCGCTCGCACAACCGGGACAGGTGCACGGCCAGCACCGACTCCAACTGCCGGGCGTGACCGAAGGTGAACTCCCGCAACAGGGTTCCGATCGTCGAGGGCGCATACACCCGCTCGAACACTCTGCTCATGCCGCCGCTGCGCAGCACATCGACATCGTCAATACTGTCCGCACCTGCGCACATCCCGGCGATCAACGTGGCCAGCTTCGGGCCTGGGTTCGCCGACCCGGACTTGATCCGCGGCTCGGCGATCGCCACCTTCTGGGCCAGCAGCTCACTCAGCCCGGTCTGCTCGGCCAGCCGCATCACCGGCACCAGACCGGCCAGCGACACGAGATTCTGATCATCGAACACCGCTGACTCCGCGGCGAACCTGTGCGAAACTTGCACCCGAAGTGCCCTTCTGAAACGGGACCGATCACTGCCTAGACAACAGCGATCATCCCAGCTCGAAGGGCACTTTTCTCATTCACAACACACAGACGGGCATAAGCCCGTCAGTGGATCGAGGCTTAGTCCGGAGAAAATAGTTCCAAATCCGTGCCGAGTGCGGAATGTCGGTCCGGATCAACGGCGACGGTCCGACGTCGGTGTCTCTCATGGCGCGGGTGCCTGCGCCCCTCTCATCGCGGCTTCGAGGTACTAAGGACCATCCGTCCGGCCCGGACCAGGGTTTCGGCCGCTGATGCTTTGCGCGGGCAGGACTTTGCCCGGCATGCGATGTGGGTTTGGAGGACTTGGTGTGCCTCGGCTGGAGTGAACGGCAGGGTCGGTGCGACATGAGCGCCGGCCTCATACAGGGCGATTAGTTGATTCATGGCAAGGGAATGGGTGGTCATCCGGTATCTCCAATTCGAGCGGATTCTGTTCTTGCGGTGCCCGGCACGGGGGACTCGAAGCCACCGGCCCGCCACCCACGGAAAGGCCGGTGCGCCGCGCGAGGGGTGCAGCATCGGCCCGGTGCCGGGTACCAGGACTGACCGTAGATCCATAAGGAGGCCAGGTACGCCAACAAATTACGGTTCCTGTTCTAGATATATGGAAAACCGTATATTCTCCGGGGACAACGGTTTTCGGGTGGACAACCAAGCAAAATCGGTCGACAATCGGGGGCGTTGGATATGCATATGACGACTGGCGAAGTCATCCGACGGATTCGTAGGTCCATCGGCATGACTCAGACCGAGCTGGGAAAGCTGATCAATTTCTCACAGCCCGCGATCTCGGGCCTGGAGCGTGGCGGTCCCGCCGCGGACGACCTTCGCGTCCTACGCCTCGTGGCGCGTGCACTTCAGGTTCCGCTTGCCATGCTGGTAGTGGAGTCGGACGAGGAGGCAGACGTGGACCGTCGCAACTTCTTCAGAGCAGGGGTGCTAGGCAGCGCCGGAGCAGCCGTGACGGCAGCGACCGGATCGTCCCACGCGGGATCGGCATCATCGGTGAAGATCGGTGCTGAGGATGTCTCCGGGATCGGCGCCAGCATTAATCAGATCCATGAACTCGACCTGTTGGTCGGCGGCGACCGGCTTTGCGCCCTCGCGGCCGGGCAGGTTCGATACGTCAAACAGTTGCTGGACTCGGGCACCTACACCGAAAACGTCGGTCTACGACTCGCCACGGCGACCGCCGAGATGATGACAGCAGCGGGCTGGGTGCACTACGACGCTGATCGCCGGGACGACGCACGCGCGTTCTACGCCGATGCAGTCCACACTGCGAACGAGGCTGGTGATGGCATCGCTGCCGCACATGCTCTGATGAATGCCAGCATCATTGACCTCGACACTGGTGGATTGGTGCAGGGTGCGAGCGCCAGCCATCGGCCACGTCCGCAGAAAGCCGCACACCTGGCACAGGCAGCTCAGAATGCCGCACGCCGGAACGGTGGTCCGAGAGTTCGAGCGTTGGCGGCTCTCCGCGAAGCCCAGGCCCAGGGCGTGATCGACAAGACAGCGATGGGCAAAGCGATCGGCCGCGCGCACCGAGCCTACGAATCCGGCCGAGGGTATGACCCGGACTGGGTCTATTTGCCCGAAGCGGAAATGTTGGGCCTCACTGGTATCGCGCATATGTTCGCGGGTCAGTACACACAAGCCGAGGAATCCCTGCAGGCGGCTATCAACGAGTCTGCCGAGTGGCCCCGTGAGCGCACGGGGTGGCAGTTGTACTTGGCCCACACCTACATCGAGGCCGGTGACCCCGCTAAGGCATGCTCGCTGCTCACGGACAACTTCAGCACGATCAGCGCCGTCGCGTCCACCCGCCTGCAGCGGAAGCTGGACACTATCGCGACCGCGGTCCGCCCGCATCCAACAGTTCCGGAAGTCCGAGAATTCTTGGAGATGCGGGAATCACGCGTATAAGAACTCGCGCTGTGGGCCGTCGTTCCTCTGCACGGCCGTGCCCGTTTACTACTCACCTTGCCGTAGTCCCGCGTTCCGCGGGATCACCAACCGGTGGCTCCACGATCTGCGGAGACGTGGGCCAACCCCTTGTCGTGCACGACAACTTATGTGATTGGCCGCCCGTGGACCACCGCACCAGGTCAGTGCTGACTCAATCGCCTTGTGGCCGTTGGATCCTGGACCAGTCCTGTATCAGGAGCTGTCGCTCTGTGTTTCCGTTAGCGGTACGGAGTCCAGATCGCTGCGGAGTCGTTGTCACGAAACGTTGTGAATCTGTAGCGCCATTGGTCTGTCAGTGACGGGTTCGCGTGCAGCACGGGCAGAACGCTCGTGACGAGCTGGAGTTCGCGAACACGACGGAGGACCGGGAAGTCTGGCCAGTCCATCACGTCGGTGCCGTACTCGGCGACGAGCTGGCTGTGGTGGTCGGTTCCGTATGCGAAACGGAGCTTGCCGACGGCGACGGGGGTGAGGTCCCATTCGCGTGGTCCGTATGAGGCTGAGTCGAAGTCGCAGATGACCGCGCCACGGGGGCCAGCGATCAGGTTGCCTACAAAGCCATCGGCGTGGATCGGACCTATCGGCAGCCGGTAGTCGACATGTGCCAGCGCATCTTCGACGTCATCGCAAATGTCGAGCAAGAACTGGTGCTCGGCCGAGGTCAGGACGTTCTCCTCAGCAATGCGCTGGCGTATCGCAGTCAGGGGCTGCCAGGTTGGGAGGTCGGCTGCTGGGAGCGCGTGGTATCTGTGAAGGATCCGTCCGAGGTCGTGGCCGTTTGGGGGAGCTGCATGCTGTGGTTCTATCACCCTGTGCCAGAACGTGATTGAGTGGTCGCCGAGTGACAAAGGCTCAGGAAGTTCCTCGATCAGCCGCACGGACGGCATGTCGTGTTCTGCCAACCACCGCGCAACCGAGATAACCTTGCTCACGCGGTTGCCGACTGCCGAGGAGCCGGGAATGCGGACAACTACGGGTGCTTGTTGCAGTGCAAATACCGCGTTATTGGTGAACTTGATCAACTCGGCACCGGTTGGATTGAGGCCAACTGCAGCGCAGGTCTCTTCCAGAACCGTTCTTGCCCAATTGACGTCGTGCTCGGCCTCGGCGTCGTTGCCGATTACGGATTTGGTCATATACGAGCCTCTTCATCCTTGCGTGTGGGAGTCATTCGGTTGATGTCCTGTGCCAGCTGCTGCAAGTCGGCATCGTTGGGGTGGTCGCTGGCAGCGTCCCGTAGCGGCTCTAGCCTGTCGATGGTTCGCACTGAGCGCACCGCCGCCGCAGCCGTTAAAGCCTGCTGGCCTACTCGTAAACCGGACTCACGGGATCCCGTGAGTAGATACGCGGTGGCTAGGGCTGTGAGCTCAAAGGCTTGGCTGCGAATCATGGCGGGCGTGCGGAGACCGATTGCTGTCGTGAGGTGTTCGATACCTTCGTTCAGTTCTGCGTCTCGTGCAGCCGGAATTGCTGTGAGCGCGACCCCGACTGATGCGTGAAGGTCGGCTGCACCGAAGAACTTCACCCAGTCGGGCGCATCGCCGACGATGGCGCGAGCGTAGGCATCCTCTGCCCAACCGAGCGAACGACGCATTTGACTGCGATCGCCGATCGCGGCGTAGGCCTGAGCCTCATTCGCGTAGAGCATCGCGACAGTGAGCGAACATCCTGAATCTTGGGCGGTAATTTGTCCCAGTTGGAAGAATCTGAGGGCTTTGTCTGGCATCTTGCGGTGCAGGTGCAGTTTCCCCGACCGATACAAGATGTTCGCAGCAAGTGAGTGGTCTTCTGCCTGTCTCGCCAGGCCGAGGGCAGCCTTGAAATGCTTACGAGCGACGGTATACATACCAACGTCGAATGATGTCCAGGCCGCCAGATTGTGCAGGTCGGCCAGAGCGATCAGCAGCTGGGACCTGATCTCGTCGGTGCAATGAGAGTTGAGGAGTTGTTGTGCCCAGCGCACCTGTGCGGCGATGGCATCTCGGCATGCTCCGCCCCCGCTACGGTAGTCGACGGTCCGCATTGCTGCGGTAAGTCCGCGAATGTGCTCGACGTCTGAGATGCCGATGGCGTCGGGTGCAGGGGCGGTCTCACTATCTATGGGTTGCCACCAAGAGGCGAGACCATCGACGTCGATACCCATGGTTACGTTCGCAGCATAGGACAGCAGCTCCGCGACCTCGTCGCGTTCGATGGCGTCGGTCGAGCACGTGGCTGTTGCTAGGTCAAGTGTGACCTCTGTTGTGTGGTCGTATGCCAGGCCCATGTAGCCGCGGGGAATCCCCAAGGCATCTGCTACACGCACGAGCAGGTCGTAGGCCATGATCTTCCGCCCCTTGTGGAGGATTCGATATATCTCCGACAGGTTCAGATCTACTCTTCGTGAGATCGCGCGCTGCGAGATGCCATGGCGTTGAAGCAGTTCGAACACTGTCTTGATGTCCCGCGCTGCCAATGCTCGGCGCATTTCTGGGGTCTCCCACAAGGCTGGACTGATTGGCGCCGCCGGTACTGCATCCAGGTTCATAGCGACTCCGTTCCTGTTGGCGGCCGTCGAGGTCTGACACCAACCCCAGGCTAACCGGCTCGTCGCATGGCTGGCAGTACCTGACCAAAGTGACTGCATCTGGCAGTCGCCTAAGTGACTGCTGAAGCTGCCATGTGGCGGGACTTACTCTGGAGCCGAGGAAACCTCAATTCTTGTTGCTATCACCACAAACCGAGTGGACGGAGCTGTGTCATGACCAAGCTCTTGTTGCCTGACAAAGATGTCATGGTGGCGGTGTGCCGTGGGCTTCCCGCCATCGTCGATCATCCAATTATCGATTGGGTTGGGGAGCTCGGGCATTGGCACGGCCTGTACTTGCAGCGCAACCTCACCGACTCGAAAGTGTTTGATGGCCACCGTGCACGGCTGGCCAGGGAGATCGACCGATGGGTCAACCTCAACCCTGTAGCACTGGCCGGTGCTTGCCTACATACGGAGACCTTTGGCTCCGTGGTTGATCGACTGGCTTACCTATGTGCGCTCGCCTTTCACGCACCCAGTGAGATGCTCAGGGGCGGAGCGCGTTTCGACGCTGAACTACTCGTGCAAGACCTAGCCGACGGGTACCAGATACTCAATGTGCAGGTTTCGCAAGGGCACCGTCGCTTGCCCCTCGTTTGCGATTTGGCCTCGACACCTGACGCACTGGGCGTGTGCTTGGCCGCCCGATGCGCGCCGCGCCGCAGCTTTGTCAACCGATCGGCCAGAGTAAGGCCGCCATAGACGTCGACTGAAGCTCGCATGCAATTCGATTTTCGTTTGGAGAGATACCGGCTATGGGAGCGAAAAGCATATCCGAATTTGACGTGGAGTCCGGGCGTCGTCCGGTGCTCAATATCGGCACATCTGATGGGACGAAAAAACTGCCGTCCCCGAACCAGCGGGACCTGTGGCTAGTCAACGGCCGCGATTGTGCCAGCACGCCTGACCCGGGAATTAGTGACGCGCACGCTGATTTCCTCGCGACCGTGCACGCGGGTCACGGCGGTGGCTGCTGTCAGTTCCTCGGTGCTGTTGCGCGTCGCCGTGAGGCATGGAGTCGACAGTGACTCGGCACAATATACGAATTTCCGTATAACCAAAACAGGAACCGTAATTTCTGGATCTACCGGCCCTTCTTACGGATCTACGGTCAGTCCTGGTACCCGGCACCGGGCCCGATGCTGCACCCCTCGCGCGGCGCCACCGGTATTTGCGTGGGTGGCGGGCCGGTGGCTTCGAGTCCCTGGTGCCGGGCACCGCACGAACAGAATCCACTCGAATTGGAGACACCGGATGACCACCCATTCCCTTGCCATGAATCAACTGATCGCCCGGAACGTCGCTCATACCGACGCGCACGCGAACATCTTCTCCCAGGCAGGCCAGCCGTCAATGCCGCCATGGCTGACGGAGCCGGCCGAATCCGCCCGAAAGACAAACTGGGACAACGGCAGTCGCCGTCCGCCGGTGCTGGATGCTGCTGTGGCCGTCTGGTGGACCATTGTCCGTCGACTGAAATTGACTTCCTCGCATGGTGTTTGCGCCCCATGCCACATCCCATGCGGAGCGTAGACAGCTGGGTCGGTCTTGGGCGGAGGATTTACGCCCGCTCGCGTAGCTCACAGCACCGCATTGCCCTCGCAACCAGTAAGGCACGTCGAACATGAGCGCACCCTTCACAACGAGTACCGCACGCGCCCGCGGTTCCGAACTGACCCGTCAGCGTCTGCTGGTCACCGCGACTGATCTGTTTCTCAGCGATTCCTATGCCGCGGTGTCGCTTCAGCGGATCGCTGAATGCGCCGGACTCACCCACCGTGCGATCGCGCGGCACTTCGCGTCCAAACCTGCCCTCGCCGACGCCGTGCTGGAGCAGCTATTTCTCCGCGCTGATGCCCATGTGCATCGCTACCAGGTCCGCGACCACGATCAACTCGTCGCCACCATCTCGACATGGGTACTGTTCGCGACCGCGCACCCTGGATGGGTGCGGCTCGAACTCGATCTCGGCGCCGCCGCACCAGGGGCCGTATCTCGTGACCGGCTGCGTGAAATCCGGTGTATAGCAACGGATTTCATAGACAGGGCTATAGGCGAGGCGGGGGTGGATCCGGCTGTGGCGCCTGAGGTGGGCGCTTGGATGTTGCTGACGAGCGTCGTCGGACACGCCGCTACGGATAGCGGCGCTCCTTGCGCTGCAACGGCAGCGCTGCGTGCATTGGTCGAACATGTGCTCGCCGAACGCGCCGCGTGATGTCTCCACGATGAGCGCCAACGTATCCGCGCGCGGCCCAAGGGTGCACGAGCGCGCGCAACCCAATCATGATGAAAGGCGAACATCTGTGAGCACCGGGAAGCCACACCCGCCGGGCGACGCGGCCGCACCGGTGCCGATATGGGAGCCATGGTTCACTGTCTACTCGCACCCCACCTACTGCGCGATGCGCGAGCACCAGGGGTCGCTGGTCCCGGTCGAGATCGCACCGGGTGTGGAAGCGGACCTGGTCCTTGACCACGAGATCGCACGACTGATCCTGCCCGATGACGACCACTACCGGGCCGATCCCCGCCGCTGGCAGGACACTGTCACACCCGACTGTCCCGCATTGCCGTTTCTGAGCTGGCGGCCCGACGCCTTGCGTTCCGACGGTACCGAGCACACCCGCTACCGGCGCGCGGTGACCGACAGCCTCAAGGACATCGACCAGTACGCGTTGTGCCACACGGCCGAAACCACCGCGAAAGCACTGATCGACCAGTTCTGCGCCGCCGGTACGGCAGACCTGCTGCACGACTACGCGATCCCGCTCACCGTGACCGTTCTCGACGCCGTGCTCGGGTTGCCGCCCGAGACGGCCCGACAGGCATTCACCGCGACCGCAGCGCTGTACGACTCGGTCGACCCTGCCGCGGCGCACCAGCTACTGATCGAAACGATGCAGGAAGCGGTGGAAGTCAAAAGGACTCACCGCGGCAGCGATGTGGCCACGTGGCTGCTGGCGCACCCTTCCAAGCTGTCCTCCATCGAGGTGGCGCACGCGCTGGCGATGCTGTACGCGCTGGGGACCGAACTGACGTGGAACCTGATCTGCATCACGGTGCTGGAAGCGATCACCGCCGATCTTGCGGCACAACCGTTGCCGACCCGGGAGCTGATCGACGAAGCCCTGTTCAACAACCCACCGCTGGCCATCGCCAGCCCCCGGTTTCCGCGGGGGATACAGCCCCTGGACGGCATGACGCTGCAGCCGCATCGACCCGTGCTGATCAGCCTGGCAGCAGCCAACCGGTCCGTCACAGGCGACCGCACGGGCAACCGCTCCCATCTGGGGTGGGGCGCTGGCCCGCACGAATGTCCAGCCCAATCCGAGGCCCTGCTCATCGCGGGAGAAGGCGTCGGCCAGCTACTCGACGCGCTACCAGAGATCGCGCTGGCCACACCCGCTGACCGATTGCAGTGGCGACCGAACCCGTTCCGCCGCGCGCTCAAAACTTTTCCGGTCACCTTCCCGCCGTCACTGCCGCTTCCGCTGACCTAGTAGGAGATTTCCGCTGTGCAGCCGCACACATTCGCGCAAACCGGCACGACCGGCGGTGTCTCGATCGAGGACCTCGGGCCCCGAATCCCGATCTACACACCCGATTTCGTCATCGACCCGCTGCGCCGATACCACGAGATGCGCGACCAATACGGAGCGCTGGTGCCGGTCGAGCTCGCCTCCGGCTTGGACGCAACACTGGTCATCGACTATCGCACCGCGATCGGCATCCTCAACGACTCCGAGCATTTCTCCGCCGACCCGCGCGCCTGGCAGCAGACGGTGCCCGAAACCCAGCGCCGCAAGTGGGACGTCTACACCATGATGGAATGGCGGTCGAACTCGTTGCGCAGCAACGGGAAAGAACACGATCGATACCGTGAGGCGACAACTGCCGGACTGGCCGGGATCAACCAATACGCTCTACAACAACTTGTGGAACGAACCGCGGGGGCGGCGGTCAACACCTTCTGCCGCGACGGGGGCGCCGATCTGCTGGGTCAGTACTGCGGGCCGGTGGCATTCGGAGTGGTCACCACCATCCTGGGGTGCACGCCCGAGTTGGCAGCACGTCTGGGTGCCGCCTCGGCGGCGCTGTTCGACGGCCGCGACACCGACACCGTCAACCAGATGTTCGACGAGGCGTTGCGGGAACTGACCCGCAACAAACGCGCCGCCCCCGGCGACGACGTCGCGTCTCGGCTGGTCGAACATCCTGCTCGTCTAGACGACGACGAGATGGTGCAGCAGCTGTTGACCATCGTGTCGGCGGCGATCGAGGTGCCGCAAAACCTCATCGCCAACACCTTGCTGCTGTTGCTGAGCGAACGCGAGCGGTTCACCGCCAGCACAGCGAGTGGCTTGCCTCCCTCGACCAGTGCGGCCATCGACGAAACCCTGTTCATCAACACGCCGATGGCCAACTACTGCATCACTTATCCACGACAACCCCGGCGCATCGAGAATGTGTGGCTGCCCGCCGGTCAGCGTGTCGGCAGCGTGTGGCTGCCCGCGAATCAGCCCGTCGTCACCAGCATGGCCGCGATCAACGACAGCCCTGAGATCAACACCGGCCACTACCTCGGCAACCGGTCACACATGGCCTACGGGTCCGGCCCGCACGCATGCCCGAACCCCGCGCGCGTCATGGCCCGTCTGATGGCAGAAGGCGCCATCGACGAACTCCTGGACCGCCTGCCCGACCTGCATCTCACGGTCGATCCCACCGAGCTGGCCTGGCGGCCAGGCCCATTCCATCGCGCGCTGACCGAGCTTCCCGTCATCTTCCCCAAGTCCCGGCCGCTGCCGATCCACGTCTAGGAAAGATTATGAGCACCATCTACCACCACCGTCCGGTTCGGCATCCCGTACTCGACGCTCACGCTGTCGCGTTCTTCGCCCGCCAGCTGGCCACCATCACGCTGACCGAGGCACAGGCATTGACCCTCTGCGATGTCTTCGAAGGTCCCGTCGCGTACGCCGACGATTCGTGGCTGCCGGAGCCGGGCCGACGTATGGCAGAGGAGGTCCAGGCTCGGGCCGCTCAAGATCCCCATCACGGCGAGCGGTGGGGCGTGCACTTCGCCTCACTGGCCGAACTCTGCGAATCCTGGCATCCGGCACAGGCTTTCGCGGTCTTGAACGCGATCGACCGGTACTGGATCAGCGACCACGACGACGCCCTATGCGCGGTAGGTCTGGTCCGCAGACCTGCGGCCGACATGGAATCCATCCCGGCACTACCACAAGCACCCGGCACGGTCTGACACGAAAGGTCGTGCAGCACAAAGAAATTCGGTGATACGCAACTCGGCAAACCCCGCGCGAGGAGTGCGTCGCCGGCAGTAGAACCCGAAGGGGAAGCCATGACAACCCATCCCATGGTCACGCCAATCGAACCAGTCGACGCCGATCCCGTGGTCGATGCCTTGCGTGCGGTGCTGGTCGGCTCCGACGGCCCCGTGCACGAACGGGTACGCGACGCAGTGCTCGCGGTAGGGTACGTACCGACATCCGGGCAGACGCAGGCACAACAGGCCACTCGCACACCGGATCTGCTGCGCGCGATGATCGCCGAGATGGGCGGGTCCGCACTCGACATCGCCCACGATCCGCATCTGCGCGGCATCACTTTCGAGTGGACCGCCGTCGCCGCACCAGCAGTGTTGACGGTCTCGAGCGGGCAATTTAATCTGGCAGGCCCCGCAGTGGCCGCATCGGGGGGCGAGTCGGAGTACGTGCGGCGTTGCGCTGCTGATCTCGACACCGGTAAGGCGGTGGGAGTGCTGGCGTTGACCGAGCTGGGTGGGACGAATGGGTCCAACTGCTGCACGACCGCTACCTGGGACGCTGCCGCTGGCGGGTTTCGGCTGGCGACACCCGATGTCGACGCCGCGAAGTTCATGCCCAACGTCGCAGACCCGAAGACCCCAAAAGTGGTTGTCGTGACAGCGCGTCTGAAAATTGGCGGCCGTGACGAAGGAGTGCTCCCGTTCCTGGTGCCGCTGCGCGATGCGGGGGGACGGCTGGCCCCTGGCGTGCGGGTGGCGGCGTTGTCGGACAAGGTTGGTGCGGCCATGGATCACGCGATGATGTGGTTCGACCCTGCCGACTGTCTGATTCCTCGACGGGCCTTGCTGGGCGGGGACTGGGCATGCATCGGCCGTGACGGTGCGTTCGAATGTGAAGTGCCGCTTGAAAAACGGTTCGACCACACGATTGTTGTGCTCAGCGACGGCCGCCTGGACCTGGCCAACGCCGCCATTGCCAGTGCCCGCGCCGCACTGGCTGGCGTGGTCAACTACGCGTCCCAGCGCCGGCCGGGCAAGACAGTGATGATCGACCGTGGCCCGGTCCAGCGCGATCTGGTTATCGGCCTGGCCGCGGTGTGGGCGACCAGCGTCCTCGGCCGCCAGCTGCGCGAGCTACGCGCGACGGGTTCACCACAGTGGTCGGCACTGTGGCCGATGGTCGCCAAGCCGTTGTTGTCCGCCGCCGCCTACAAGATCCTGGTCACCTGTCGGCGTCGCGCCGGCGCTCAGGGAACCCTGCGCAGCAACTACATTCCCGACTGGATCGCCAACGCCGACAATATCTCGACCGCCGAGGGCGACGACCAGATCATGCAGGTCGCGGCGGGAAAGCGCTACCACGCTCTGGTCGAACTGCAGCTCCCAGACACACCCGAAGACCTCCCGCAACACATCGAGTTGCTGACCGCCCGCGAACACGCCATCGCCGACGGCCTGCACCGCGGAGATTTCGGTGCGGCCGGTCCGGTGTGGGGCTGGGACTCCGCGGCCGCCGAACTGGCGACCGCGACCGGGGAACGGCTCGCCGCGACCGCGCTGCACAAGGCGGCGTCCACCGCGACCGACCCGACCGCCGAGCATCTCCTCCGATCCGCTGCCGCCGCCTACGCGCTGGACCGGATCTGGCAAAGCGGCGGCTGGTACGCCGCCCACGGCTGGATGACCACCGACAAGGCACAACAGATCTGCACGGACCTGACCCGCCACCGCAGCATCCTGGCCGACTCCCTACCGGAACTGGTCGCCGCCTTCGGCATCCCCGCCCTCCCCGGAGCCGCCCTATTCGCCCGCGATTACCGCGAGCCATACCGGCAGCTCTGGAACGGTGCGAGCGCCAACGACCGAGACACCGCGTGATCGAATCGTCGACCGGTCCGGCGCTCGGACCGGGCCGGTCGACTACACGACCGATCTTTCAAACATCGCGCACGCGACCCTATGGAAATGGAGACAACGACCCACATGCTCACGGCACCATGATGTCTCGCTCGGCCCCGGCGCCCATCGACGACGCGGAAACTCTCGGCGACACGGGCGAAGCGCGGTGTATGCGGCTATGACGGCACCGACGAAACGCCGAAGCCGCGTACGCGGCCACAATCGAATTCGCCACTCGTTGCCCCGAATTCGCGGGATTGGCCGCGCAATTGCGGGCTGCTGGGCTGCCGTCCCATCCGTCACCGGTACGCCGATCATCCGGGATGTCGAGGCGGGCGGAGATCCCGACGACGCAGTCACGGTGGTGTACGCGGCGCAGCTGCCCGAACTCGTGCTGGTGGTCACCAACGACGAAATCGGCGGTGAGCGTGCATGTTCCGAGGCGGGTCTGATGTTGCACCGCGAGATGGCAGAGCACCGGACATGATCACCCGAACTGCGACCGCTGCCTTCGCGGTGCTCGCCGGTGCCGCGCTCATCATCGCTGTGCGAGCGGCGCGGCAACTGGCCCGAGGTCTCGACTGCAGCGGCGGATACGGCAGCATCGGCACCTACGAAGACTGGCCGACGAATTCGCCGACGACCGAACACCCGGAGCGGCAATGACGCGAAACCTCGTTTACCCCACCGCAGCATCGCTCATCGGCGAATCGCGAGTCAGGGTCGTTCTCAGCGATCTCCAGGTCGAGCTCATCGAGGTCCTCACCGCTGCTGAACACGGCAGCACTACAACCGAACTCGCCGCCACGACCAGCTTGGCCCGCACGCAGCCAGTAGTACCGGCGCTCACCTCTCTCCGATCCCGGCAGCTCGTCGATGACAGCACCAACTCGGAGTCAGCCAGAGTGTGGACGATCACCGAACTCGGGCGCGATATCGGAGACATCCTCTCCCGTTCGCGAGAGGAAAAACTCGTCAACGGCACAACATGCGGCAATCGGATCGCCGCGCCCTGACCTGCCCGCCGGGAGCTGACTTCCCTTGCCCTGAAACAGAAAGGTGTCCAATGGCCTACAGTCCGCGGCCGGAGTTCGTATTTGTCAGCGAGGAAGTGATGGCGGTGCATCAAGCCGCTGAGTTGATCGCGGAGCTAACCCGCCAGTACGACAGCGAATACGTCCTGTTGCTCTCACAGGCGGTTGAGTCCGGTAGGCGCAACGATCAAGCGAGTTACAAGACCTGCTTGGATGCCGCAATCGGCGTGCTTGCCCACGGGGGCTGTGGCATGGAGACGGCCACGCAGATGGTCTTCGATCACCTGGGACACTTCTTCGCCGCGTTGCGTGCCGACTCACAAGGAAGCGGGCACCGCGACGTCGCCCCAGATCTTCCACCACGGTGATGTCGATTCCGGGGGTGCCCTGTTCGAGGGGTAGGTGACGGGCCGAGAGGCGGCCCACCCTTGGAAGGACAGAGCAATGCGCAATGTGGTGGCTTTCGAGCACATGACCCTGGACGGCTACGCCTCCTCCGGCGAAGGCCTGGGGTTCGAGTTCACGTTCCGCGCTTACGACGAGGAGCTGATGGCGTATGCCGAGCAGATCCAGGCCGACTTCGACACCGCCGTCTATGGCCGTGAGACGTACCTGGGGATGTTCGGTTTCTGGTCGCAGCACCCGAACGCCGACAGCTCGCCGTACGAGCGTGCGCACGCCGAGTGGGTCAACGCGGTGGACAAGATCGTCTGCTCCACCACGCTGGAGTCGGCCGACTGGAACAACACCCGGCTGATCGGCAGCGACGTCGCTGCGGAGATCGATGCGCTGAAGCGGAAGGAAGGCGGCGCGATCGCGATCTACGCCAGCCCGAAGCTGGTGCATTCGTTCATCGACATGGGTCTCATCGACGAGTTCCGGATCGTCGTGCATCCGGTCACGCTCGGTTCGGGCACGCCGCTGTTCCACGACAAGGCGAAACTGGACCTCGACCTGCTGGAGTCGAAGTCCTTCGGTTCGGGTGCGGTTTACCTTCGCTACCAGGTCCGATAAGGAAGGATGCGGACATGCGCTATCTGATGCTGCTCCATTTCGACCCCACGGCCGCGCCGACGCAGGGTCCGGATCCCGCATTGGCCGAGGACATGGGCAAGCTGCTCGAGGAGATGACCAAGGCGGGCGTGCTGCTCGACACCGCGGGACTGCGCCCGCTCGCGGAAGGTGCCCGGGTTCGCCAGACCGGCGGCAAGCAGACCGTGCTCGACGGCCCGTTCAGCGAGTCCAAAGAGGTCATCGGGGGATACTGCCTGCTGCAAACCCGGTCGCAGGACGAGGCCATGGAGTGGGGTTCGCGGTTCCTGCGGCTGCACGGGCCGCAATGGGATATCGAACTGGAGATCCGCCAACTCGACGACCAGGCTTGACCCGATGCCGTTACCCGAGGTGAGCGGCCGTTCGCACGCTGGTGGCGACGGCCGCTCACCGGCGGCGCGGGCCGTCGAGGCAGCGTGGCGCATCGAATGGCCGAAGCTGGTGGCGGGACTGACCCGGATGGTCGGTGATATCGCCACAGCCGAAGAGTTCGCACAAGACGCGCACCTGGCGGCGCTGGAACAGTGGCCGCGCGACGGGATTCCGCCGAACCCGGGCGGCTGGCTGATGCTCACCGCGAAACACCGTGCCATCGACAGGATCCGGCGCGACGCCACCTTCGCCCGCAAATTGCCGATGCTCGGGCATGACCTGCTCACCGAACAGACTGCGGAACAACCGAATACGGCCGATGACATCGAGGACGACCTGCTACGCATGGTGTTCACCGCATGTCACCCCGTGTTGCCGCAGCCCGCGCGAGTGGCCTTGACGCTGCGCATGATCGGCGGCCTCACGACGGACGAGATCGCTCGCGCCTACCTCGTGTCGGAAACCACGGTGGCGCAACGGATCGTGCGGGCCAAGCGCACTATCGCCAAGAAGAAGGTGCCCTACGACGTTCCGTCAGGTCCGCAGCTGGCGGATCGCCTGGAGTCCGTCCTCGAGGTCATCTATCTGATCTTCAACGAGGGTTACGCCGCCACCTCCGGCAAGAACTGGGTGCGCGCCGAACTGTGCGACGACGCACTGCGATTGGCGCGCATCCTGACCGGCCTGATGCCCCAGGAGCCCGAAGCGTTCGGCCTCGCCGCCTTGCTGGAATTGCAAGCCTCCCGTACACATGCTCGCAGCGACGCGACGACACAGCTTGTGCTGCTGCCCGATCAAGACCGGAGCCGTTGGGATCAGCTGTCCATCCGTCGCGGCTTCGCCGCCCTCGGCCGGGCGCACACCCTGGCCCTGCGGCGCGGCGTTCCGCCCGGCCGCTATGCCCTCCAAGGGGCTATCGCCGCCGCTCACGCCATGGCCGCCACCCCGGAGGACACCGACTGGCGGCGCGTCGCCGGCCTGTACGCCGTTCTCGCCGACCGCTTCCCGTCGCCCATCGTCGAGCTGAACCGCGCCGTTGCGGTAGCCATGGTGCACGGCCCCGCCGCCGGCCTCGACCTCGTCGACGCGGTCGCCACGACCGGCGCGCTCGACTCCTACCACCTGCTGCACGCCGTCCGCGCCCATTTCCTTTCCCGCCTGGACCGCCCGACCGAAGCCCGCGCCGCCTACCTCCGCGCCGCCGCCCTCACCGCCAACACCGCCGAACAAACGTTGCTGCGCGACCGCGCAGCCCCGCTCGACTAGGTTCTGTGCCCTGACGGGTGTCGGAGCCATTGGTCGATCGCGGCGATATAGATCGTGGCCAGGTAGCGGACGGCGAGTTTGAACCTAACCGCGGTCCAGGGGTGGGTCGGACTTGTATCGTTCATCGATCGCGGCGATCGTGTGATCTTCTCGGTGAACCGGGATGGGGCGGAAGGGTTGTGTGTGGCGGTCGTTGGGAGGCCGAAGTTTCGTTGTGGTCTGTGAACGCTTTGGTGTAGTCGGCTGTTTCAGTTGGTCCCCAGGGCTCCGTCGGAGGGAGTATTGGTCGTTCACCGGGTTGTCGTTGGCGCCGAATCGGCGGTCTAGCCATCTGTGCCAGTCGTTTCGGTGTTGTCGATGCTGGGTGATGCGCTCTGCGCGGCGATTCGCGAGCCCGTGGGCGGTAGCGATCGTGTCGAGGCTTGTCGGGCCGGTTCGGATCGAGCCGTGTTCGTGGGTGATCAATCCGATCGTTGTGAGTGTGGCTAGTGCGGTGTATCCGGCGGTGCGGCCCATGCGTGCGCCCGCGATCGCGTCGGCGGGCGTTGTGGCTCCGTGATGGGTGATGAGTTCGTAGATGCGTCGGCAGTGCAGTCCCAGGACCGTCCACGACTCGTGGATGGGTTCGACCCGCGTCCGGTTCAACAGGACGGGGTCGGGTTCGAGTGGTCGATCGCCGAGATACGGTGTCACCAATGCGTATTGGTCGGCGAGTACCCCTGCTGCGCGCCGAGTACGCAGGAGAGGTGATCCGGGGAGATCACGGAGTTCGCGGAGTGCTTCCCACACAGTCGTTTCCGGCATGCAACCAGCCATGATCGACAGGGATCGGCCACCGAGTTCGACCACTGGCACACTACCCACGACGTGACCGCCGACGACGGACGCGTAAGCGATTGCTTGGCAGATGGCGTGCATGGTCCATCGCCGCGGTGATTGCGGCCAGTGGGCATCGATCCATGCGGTGGTGGTGGCGAGCCATCGCGTTTGGGTTTCTGCGTGAAAAGCGTTGTGCCCCTGCCACCCCCCTGTGTGTTCTTTCTTCTTGTGCACGGTTGGTAGGAATTCGGGGGCGTTTCGTGCCGCCCACCGGCAGGCTGAAGCCCAGTCGCGGTGCAGCGCGTCGTGTGCACGGTGACCGTAGCGGTGGTAGGCGGCCGCCAATCCCGCCCAGTCACCGCCGGCCTCGGGGAGGCGTGCGTGGATATCGGTCAGGCTGTATCCGCGCAGTAGCGCGGCGGCCAAGACCGATTGCCGGGCGGCGGAACGATCGAGGCGACCGTCGCGTGCGCGCCATCGCGCGTCGCCTGGCGCGTCGCCCGCGCGCGCGAACGCGATCGTGGCCTGCGGTAGCGGCCCTCGGCGGCGGTATTCCGCGCGCAGTCGCGCGTGGTCGCCGCTGCCTTCCCATATATCCGTGTCGAGCGGTGCTGGCGCGTTCGATGTGCTCGTACGCGCTGCGCGCTGAGTGAGCACGGTGCGCGCGGTATCGCGCGCGGCGGTGCGCGCGCGCTCGATACGTGCACTGCCGAGCAGCAGAGTGAGTCGTCCGAGGAAGTTGGGGTCACTGCGGACGGTGAGGGCGTCGACAGCAGCATCGAGGGTGCCGTCGAGGGTGCGGAATCCGCCTTCTTTACAAGCGGATCCGGGTGGGGTGATGCACCCGGAGTTCTCGTTGCACATCGGGGTGATGTCGAGAGTGACCAGACGCTCGGCCAGCAGTCGCACGATCGGAACGACTTGCGCTCTGGTGAGCGCGATACCGAGGGGGAGCGGGATGAGGATGTGGCGGCCGCTGCTGGTGCTGTGGTCGGTGATGGCACGGCCACCGCATTCGGTAATCCATGCGAGGGCGCGGTCCACATCGGCGTCGACGGTAGTGGGGCCGTGGTGTTTAGCGTCGAAGTCCAATGCCAGCAACCGAGTACGGCCCCGCTGATACAGCGGCAGCGCGGCGGGGGTGTGCGGGAGCTTACGTGTCAGACGTTGGGCATGGTCGCGATAACCATTATCCGCAGGGCTCCATAGACGCATCGAACGGCGCGCCGCGAGCAGCGGTGCCAGGCGGGCGAAAACCGTTTGTGCCCTGGGGCGGCCGGGTGCGGGATCGGTTGTTGTAGTGGATGGTTCGAGTGGAAGTAGCGCAGGTGTGGATACGACTGGGCGACCGCTGGCACAGGGGCCAGCGGTTGAAGTCGTCTCACGGCATGGGCTACCCTTAGACCTGCTTCGCAGCACTTGCAGCCTTCGGGTTGTTCGGCCCTCAGTTCGCAGCTGGGGGCCCTTGTTTTGTTATCGGTTTAGGCGTGGGGTGCCTCGATAGGGACGAGGCACCCCACGACCCCGGGATCGACCCGGGTCAAGGTTTCGAGAACGCGATTCGGCGGGTTTCATGCCGTTCGCGCGATGACGGACACCTCCTGTCGATTCAGGGTGCGGAATCCGATGGTGTCGGCGCACTTGATGATTCGATCGACCGTTGACCGGGTCCAACCTGTTCGGGTGTCGCGACTCATTTGGGCTGTCACGGCGTTGGCGTTGAGTCCATGGTCGGCCAGTCGCAGGATTTCCACGATGTGAGCCACGGACTTCTGAGACGCTCGGGTCCGCACCATCTCGATCGCGACTCGGGTGTAGCGGTCATGCGGTTCGACATCGACGATCGGTGTCGCGTCCGCGACATCGTCGACCAGCGTTCCGGTAGCGGACAAGTCGTGCGAGGCAACGGATTCCGCGGCATGCGACGAGGGCGTCACCGGTGCGAGGTAGCGAAGCGCCGCGTCCGGTGAGCTGATGTGTGCGGGATCGAACGCTGTCGTGCCGGGCACGGATAGACGAGCCTCATCCGGTCCGGCGGAAGGAGGGCCGTGTCGGTAGGCATCGGTGTCACTGGACTGGTCGGTGGTGATGTCGCTGTTGTGTTCTGAAGTGGCGACGGTGTCGATCAGTGTGGCGTAGCGAGCCATGAGCCAGGCGTGCAGCCACATCAGTACGACCACCATGATCGGTGCGACCGCGTATTCGGCGGCGCGTCCGAAATGCCCAGCGGCGACGTGTGGTCCGCAGTTGAGGCTGACCGTGGCAACCAACAACGTCGCTTCGAACGCGATGATCCTGGTGCGTTCGACCTGTTGTCTGAGCCGAGCCGCAGTAGCGGCTTGGGACATGATCTCGAGGATCGGCACCGAGATCATCGCCTCGATGCCGAAGGACAGGATCCACAACATCCACCAGGAAGCCCCGGTCGGGCCGTCGGTCGGGGCGAGGTTGCGCCCGACATTGATCGCCGACCACACCAACCCGACCGCGATGACCCCGCGGAGTCGCAGCGACGACCACGTCGCCTTGCGATGCAGGGTCGCCTCTTGGGCGTCGGCGCTGGTGTACCGTAGCCGACTCGCCCTCGAGCGCGCATGCCACCTGCGTTGCCGCTCCTGGTCGCGGCGCACCCGTACGGCTTCGCGGCGATCACGATTCTGTCCAGCGAGTTCTGCACCGAATACGCGCCCTCGTTGACGGCGCGCCTTGCGACGCAACCGTTTGTGCAGGCGCACTTCGGCGTCGATCTCGCGGTCGTCCATCACCTCATAGAGTTCGGGACGGTGCTGCAACAGGATTCGCTCGCGCGCCTGGTCGAAACGTTCGGCCAATCCGGGCGCATGACGAGACCATCGCCGTGGTGGTAGGTGTCCGGGTTCGGTGGTCGCAGATTCGACTTCTTCTGCCGAATCCAGCGGATCTGGGCCGAAAGCGGTTGTGGTGGTGAGGTTGTCGACGAGGCCAGGTTTCACCGATCGTCTCCCTTGGTGATAGCCCGGACGTTGGCTCGAGCGATTTCTTGGGATATTGCACGGGACAAACTGATCGGTCCCGACATCGGTTCGATGTCGGCACGAAGGACCGAGGCATTCTCGGAGGTCTGCCAGAACAGATCGCCGCCGTCGGTGAGCGGGTGCGGCTCACCGGTCAGCAGCTCGAGCGCTTCTGCGATTTCCTCGATGCCCGCGCGGGTGTAGATATCGTTTGCGCTCTGGAACCGATCGAAGTGTCCGCCGTAGGCTTGCGCGACTGCTTTGCCGAAATTACGTTCGACAAATCGCAGCGTGGTATGACGAATCCAGTGAACAGTGATCCCGTGTGACTCGACGGTCGGCACATGTTGTCCGATCCGCTCGAACAGATAGGCATACCGGCGGTCGGTGATCGGCTTGGTGCTGCGGTAGCGCAGCAGACGCTCACCGGGCACCGCACCACGAGACGAACCGTGGTAAGAGAGTTCGGCCATTAAGCTCGGTGACACGGGCTGCCACCGTACTGTTCCCCCCTTCTCCCGCAACTGGACTACGCATTGTGTGGGATCGAGGTCCTCCGGCCGCAATGACAGCGCGCCCGATATCCGGCACGCGGTCTCGATATGTAATCGGACTATCAGGCTGTCGAGTTCAGGGTCGTCGCCGGTCGTGTCGGCGACCTCGATGATCCAGTGAAGTAACTGGCTTGGTAGGGCCCGGCGCCTGGACCGCGCATATGACGGTTTGGCCAGCCGCCTCGCCGGGTCATCGGCATGGTTGATGAGCCGATCGTCGACGGCGCGCCGGAACAAGTAGCGCAGTGCAGCGATTGCATGCTGCACAGTGCCGCGCCCACCACGGTCGCTGCGGCGGATGGTCCGAGTCGCTCGGAAATGTTCGACCATTGTTTTGCACTCGGTCACCGTCGGCTCGTCGATCGCGCGGTCGGACCATCCGTAGTCGAGAACCTTCTGCCAGTAGGTGCTGTAATTCTGCCGGGTATTGCCCTCCGGCAACGATGCAATTACGACCGGGATGTACTCGCCGAATGTTGGAATGGACTGCCGCCCGACCGGTGATGCCAGTAGATCCTCGGGAGTCAGATCCATCCGCTCGAGTAGCAGCCGCGCGGCGATGAGGGTGTCTTCCCCAGGGAGTGAGGCGCGTTCGGTCATGACAGCTGCTCACCGAGCGATGTGGCGATATGCGTCAGGAGGGCTTCGTCCAGTGCCAGCATCGGAAAGACCACGACGATTCCCCGAGCGAGGCCACCGGTGACCAGGACCCGATCGCCGATCCCGAGCCGCGCTGCAAGGCGCGCGCGCGAAGGAATCCGGAAATAACCCTTGGACGTGATCGCGGTAGTTTCCCCGGGCGGCACCGTCGCGGCATGCACCGGTCGGGTGACGACAACCAGACCGGATTGAAACTGCCACCGCAGCCGATCGCCCGGTGACCAACCCAGGAGATCAACGATTCCCTGGGCGTGTACGCAGGCGTTGCTGTCGATCGGACGAACAGTGTGGAAGGCGCCGGTCCTGCGGTGCCGACGAAACTGCGGCAGCGGCAGTCCCGCAGCAGTCGATGAGGACGACAGACCGCGCTCGGAATCCGGGTCGACGCGCTTGGTGGCTCTCTTCTGCGAGGTCAGGGGTGGTCTGGTCACAGCGACCACCCCGCTACCGGATAAAACCGCAGGTCAAAGGGGTGAGTGAACGGCGTGGGGGAGGATGGTCGATCTGTCCCGTTATCGGGGGTGAATTCGCTCCAAGAGTGCACTCGTATCGGTGAACGGACCATCGAGCACGGTCTGCTTCCCGCCGGACTGGGCGATCTTGGTGGCTTCGGTGATCGAGTGCAGACCGGCGGTATCGAGCAGCACCCCGGCCTTCGTCATCTCCTCGATCACCTTGTTGACCTGTTCGATCAGTGCCTCGTCCGGCTCCGGCGCATTCGTCGGGTCGACTCGGATCAGCATCATGTGTCGCATCTGGCCATCCTTCGCTCGGTGGTCGGCATTGTCCGACCCTCACCTCAACGCATCGAACGGCGCGGGCTCGAATCGACATGCTCAGCGAAAATTCTTCCGGAACCAGCCGGTGGGCGCACCGGAGGGCTGCGACCGACCAGCCTCGCTGCAGCGTTTCGCGGGTTATCGGCCCAGTTCAGCGGTACGTGGCGCGCGTGATCGAGCACGAACGGGCGGAGTGCGCGGCTTGCTGCATGCTTATGCGGGCCAGGCGCGGACCGCGGCACGCGCCGTCCAGCGGCCGTCGTCGTAGCGCACGGCCACCGGGTGGTCGAAAGCCGTCGATACGGTCTCCGTCGTGACCGTATCGATGGCGGCTCCCGAGGCGACCGTGCGCCCACCGGCGATCAACAGCGCGTGCGTTGTGGTGCTCGGCAGCTCTTCCAAATGATGCGTGACCAGGATCGATGCGACCTCGGGATGGGTTTCGCCGAGTGCGTCGATGGTCTCGAGCAGTTGTTCGCGCGCCGCCACATCGAGTCCGGTGGAGGGCTCGTCGAATAGCAGTAGGCGCGGTTCGGCGATGAGGGCGCGGGCGATCAGGGTTCGGCCGCGTTCGCCCTGGGACAGCGTCGGCCAGATCTCCTCGGCCTTGCCTTTGAGACCAACGGTATCGATCATGGCGTCGGCGCGGCGCAGGTCATCGGGTGTCGGCGTCCAGCGCATCGGGGTGTCGATGGTGGCGGTGATGCCGGTGAGCACGACCTCGCGGACGGTCAGCGGATAGCGCAGTGGGTGGCGGGGATTGACGTGCCCGATCGAGTGGCGCAGCGGCGCGAGGTCGACGCGGCCCATGCGCCGGCCGAGGATATCGACGGTGCCCGAGGTCGGGAAGGTGACCGCGGCGCAGAAGCCGAGCAGGGTGCTCTTACCCGCGCCATTGGGTCCGAGCAGTGCCCAGTGTTCGCCCGCGTGCACGGTCAGCGAGATGTGGTCGATGATCTGCTTGCCTTCGCGGCGGAAGGTGACATCGGTGAGTTGTAGCACGGGGGTTCCGGTCATGGGAGATCTCCGTTCGGGTCGGACGCCGTCGTATCGGTGGTGCCGCCGCGCGGTGCGACCGCCGAGTGGTCACGAGAACGCGTCCTTGAGGGTCATCAGGTGGGAGCGGCTGAATTCGGCTGCGGCACTGGGCTTTCGGTGTGCGATCGCATCGGTGAGCCGAATGTGTGCGTCGTGGTCGGCGGGTTCGGAGGGGACCGGGCGGATTTTGAGCATGTCGACCATGGCCACTCGTAGCCGGGGGAGGAAGGTGTCGAAGAGCTGGGTGAGCACATCGTTGTGCGCGGCCACGATGACGGCGCGATGGAAGGCCATATCGGCATCCACATGGTCGGCGATCGGTTCGCCGTGTGCCTCCCGCGCGGCCAGTGCCCGACGGATGGCGCGCAGGTCGGCGGGGGTGCGGCGCTGTGCGGCCAGTGCGGCGGCCTCGGCCTCGATGGCGATGCGGGCCTCGATGACCGCGGCGATGCTGGCGCGGCGCAGTACGACGTCCCAGTCCTCGGTGACATCGAGGGCGGTGACGAAGACCCCCGCGCCCTGGCGACTGTCGAGCACGCCCTTACCGGCCAATTCGCGGATCGCCTCGCGCAGTGTGGATCTGCCGACACCGAGCTGTGCGGCCAACGTCGTCTCGCCCGGAAGGCGGTGTCCCAGTGGCCATTCCCCGTCCCGGATGCGGGTGAGCAGCAGTTCGGCCGCCTGTGCCGCCAGGGGATGGCGCCGTACCTGCGAAACCATCGCAACCTCTCTACTTGTCTGAGGAGTTGTGTATAGTCTAGCAATCATGCGCACCATGCTTCTGCTTAGCCGCCACGGCGGGGCCTAACGACCGGCCGCCCGCCGTGGGGCTGCGTCGTGGCCGGTCACCTGTCCGTGACGGCCACAAGGCCAGGAAGCAGTAATCATGAGCACTTTCCCCACCATTGCCACGCCTTCCGGTGCGCTGGCGGCCAATGCCCCGGCGTGGAACAGGCAGCGACATTCGCGGATGCCCTCGCACCGCTACCGCGATGTCTACGATCGCGTGGACGTGCCACTGACCCAGCGTGATTGGCCCGCTGCTCGGCTCACCGATGCGCCGCTGTGGGTGCCGGTCGATCTGCGTGACGGCAACCAGGCGCTGGCCGAGCCGATGGACCCGGTGCGCAAGCGACGGTTCTTCGAACTGTTGGTCGCCATGGGCTATAAGGAGATCGAGGTCGGCTACCCCTCCGCATCGCAGACCGATTTCGACTTCGTCCGACTGCTCGCGCGCACCGATATCGCGCCGGCGGATGTTGCGATCGTCGTATTCACCCCGGCTCGCCGCGATCTCATCGAGCGCACGGTGGCGTCGGTGCGCGGCATTCGCAACGAGGTCGTCATCCACATGTACACGGCTACCGCGCCTACCTGGCGAAAGGTGGTGCTGGACAAGGATACTGCCGAACTGCGCGAGCTGATCCTGTCCGGTGGCCGCGATGTGCTCGAATTCGCCGGTGACCTGCCGAATGTGCGATTCGAATTCTCGCCCGAGGTCTTCAACCTGACCGAACCGGATTTCGTACTCGATATCTGTGACCGCATGACGACGCTGTGGGATGCCACCCCGCAGCGCCCGGTGATCCTGAATCTGCCTGCCACCGTGGAGGTCGCGACGCCGAATGTCTACGCCGACCAGATCGAATACATGCACAAGAATCTGGCCAGGCGCGCGAGCGTGATCCTGTCGGTGCATCCGCACAACGACCGTGGCACCGGTATCGCCTGTGCCGAACTGGCCGTGCTCGCGGGCGCCCAGCGCGTGGAGGGCTGTGTCTTCGGCAACGGTGAACGCACCGGCAATGTCGATATCGCCACCCTGGCACTCAATCTGCATGCCCAGGGCGTGGATCCGATGATCGACTTCTCCGATATCGACGAGATCCGCCGGACCGTCGAGTACTGCACGCGCATGCCCATCCACGAAAGGCATCCGTACATAGGCGATCTGGTGCACACCGCGTTCTCCGGCACCCATCAGGACGCGATCAAGAAGGGAATGGCCGAACACCGCGATCGGGCCGCCGCCACCGGGATCGCCGAACGCGAACTCGACTGGCGGGTCCCGTATCTGCCGATTGATCCGGCTGATATCGGCCGCAGCTACGACGCGGTCATTCGGGTGAATTCCCAATCCGGCAAGGGTGGTATCGCGTATCTGCTGGATACCGAATACGGTCTGGATCTGCCGCGCCGGCTGCAGATCGATTTCGCGCGACACGTCCAGGCGCGCACCGACGACACCGGTCTGGAGATCACCGCCGCCGAACTGTACGAATTGTTCGAGGCGAGGTATCTGGACACCCCGACGGAGTCGGTCGGTCTGCGGGCATGGCGGACCACGGGCGCGGGGGACGACACGGTCACCGAGGTGACGCTCACCATCGGCGGCCCGGCCGAATATCGCGATGTCGGTCCGATCGAGGCGCTCACCGCGGCATTGGCTCGGGTCGGCTACCCGGTCGAGGTGCTCGGGCTGACCCAGCAGTCGATCGGCGCGGGGAACGGCGGCACCGCGATCACCTATCTGGAATTCCGCGGCGGCGAGCGCACCGGATGGGCCTGCGGACGCAGTGATTCCGTACTCGCGGCCTCGATGGCCGCGGTCATGCGAGCGGCGAATACGCTGGTGGTCGACTAGCGAGCCGGCCGCGAATCCGACATCTCGGTCAAAATGCCCGAGACGGCGGCCGCACGTGAAAAGGTATGCAGCGTGGTGCGGCACGAGACAGGGAACCTCCCCGCTGAGGTGACGAGCTTCGTCGGTCGTGGCGCCGAGGTGGCCATGGCACGCAAGCTGCTGTCCAGCACTCGCCTGCTCACGCTGACCGGGCCGGGTGGCGTCGGCAAGACCCGGCTCAGTCGGCGGGTCGGGGAGGCGGTGCGGCGCGCTTTTCCCGATGGTGTGTGGTTCGTCGAGGTCGCGCACGTGCACGATGGGGAACTGGTGGCATTGAGCGTCGCGCAGACCTTGGGTCTGCGCGACGACACCCGTTCGCCGGTTGTCAGCCTGACCGACTATCTGGCAGACAAGAGTCTGCTGTTGATCCTGGACAACTGCGAACACCTGATCGACGCGTGCGCGGCCCTGGTGGACCGGGTGATTCCGGCGACGAAGGATGTCCGGATCCTCGCGACCAGCCGCGAACCGCTCGGGGTCTCCGGGGAGCAGGTCTTGCCGGTGGCGCCGCTCGCGGTGCCGGAGGTGGACGAGGATGCCCAGGCACGTCGTCCGGCTCAGGTCGACAGCGACGCGCTGCGGCTGCTGATCGATCGGGCGACCGCGGCGAATCCGGACTTCCGGGTCACCGATGCCAATCGCGGGGCGCTCGCGGCGATCTGCCGTCGCCTCGAAGGAATTCCGCTGGCATTGGAACTGGCGGCCTTACGGTTGCGGATGTTCACCCCCGATCAGGTGCTCGCGCGCCTGGACGATGCGATCCGGCTGCTCACCACCGGGTTGCGCACCGCGCCGGAGCGCCAGCAGACCCTCGAGGCGGCCATCCGGTGGAGCTATGACCTGTGCACACCGGATGAACAGCATCTCTGGGAGCAGCTATCGGTCTTCGCCGGCGGCTTCGACCTCGAGGCCGCGGAGGCGGTCTGCGTCGTCGATCCGGCCGATGAGCTGCTGGACGCGCTGACCGGATTGGTCGACAAATCCGTCCTCGGCTATCGACAGGATGCTGATGGCACCGGCCGGTACACCATGCTCGAACCGCTGCGCCAGTTCGCCTTGGCGCGGCTGGTCGCGCACGGCGGTGAGCGGGCGGTGCGACTACGCCACCGCGACCATTACCACCGGGTCGCGCAGCGGGGGCGCACCGCGTACTGGGGCAGTGAGGATGTCACGTGGTTCCGCGATGTCACCCGGGAACATCCGAATATGCGTGCGGCACTGCAGTTCTCGCTCGCCGATCCGGAAAGCGCGCATCGCGCACTGGAAATCGCGACGGAACTGCGACCGTTCTGGGAGCACTACCGAT
Source organism: Nocardia sp. CA-119907 (assembly GCF_050955995.1). Taxonomy (NCBI): domain Bacteria; kingdom Bacillati; phylum Actinomycetota; class Actinomycetes; order Mycobacteriales; family Nocardiaceae; genus Nocardia; species Nocardia sp. CA-119907. Next base: position 6,050,862 of record NZ_CP192091.1, on the reverse strand, counting down.
TCCTGTTGGAGGGCTATCGCTGGCTCCTGGAGGCCTTGGACAAGGATCTCGACCATACGAAGGATCGGGCGCGGGCACTGGCCGCCGCCTCGGTGATTGCCGCCATGCTCTCCGATCCCGAGACGGCGACCCGATTCGCCGGTGAATGTCTGGAAATCGCCAACGAACTCGATACCGAGGACGTACTCGTCGAATATGCCCTGCTGTCGGCGCTGCTGGCCTTCGCCAACGGCGATTCGATGCGGGCACTCGATATCGCCGAGGCCGCCTCGGACCGCGCGCGAGCCTGTGCGCACCACGGAGTCGAGATGGAGAGCCTGGCATTCGCCTACGTGTGCGCACTGGTGCTCGACGACGAACGCGCTGGTTCCATCGCGGATCGGTTCCTCGCCAAGACGGAGGAGTACGGCTCGCATCTGCTCGGCGGATTGGGCTATTGGGCGGTGGGTACCTACCACTGGCGAAAAGGTGAGCAGGACAAGGCCATCGAGGATCTGCGCAAGGCGGTCGAGCTGTTCAGTCTGTTCGATCGGTGTGTGTGGACGGCATCCGGATTCGACGGGCTGGCGTGGGCGGCGACCGCCGACGGCGATCTGCAGCGGGCGGCACGGTTGATGGGGGCCGCATCGACGGTGCGGCGTGGCAGTACCCAGCGACTCGCCCATGAGATGACCGAGTACGTCGGCGATAAGGTGCGCCTTCAGGTGCGCGATGCGATGGGCGAGAAGGAGTTTCGCACCGCCTTCGACGCGGGCGCGGCCCTGGGGCTGGAGGAGGCGGTCGGTTATGCCCTCGGCGCCGAGCCGCGTCCGGCCGCGAAACCGGTGAAATCCGTTGCGGCAGATGTTCTCACCCGTCGTGAGCGGGATGTGGCGCGGTTGGTCGCGGCGGGCTACAGCAATAAGAACATCGCGAGCGAACTGGTGATTTCGATCCGGACCGCGGAGAGCCACGTCGACCACATACTCACCAAACTCGGCTTCACCTCACGCACCCAGATCGCCGGGTGGGTCAGCCACAATCAGCTCTGAGGCGGCTCAGTCGCCGGTCGCGCCGTCGATACGCTCACGCAGGAAATCCGCGTGACCATTGTGCCGCGCGTATTCCTCGATCATGTGCACATAGACCCAGCGCAGGCTGTATTCGGTGGCGCGATAGCTGAAAACGTGCTCGAGCGGCAGATCGGCGACGGCGGCGTCGGCCAGCTCGATCTCGGCACGCAGGGCCGCGAGGTCCGCGGCGGCATCGGCATCGGCGATATCGTCGAAATCGCCGTTCGGGTTGTCCTCGCCGCAGTAGAGATAGTCCAGCGGTGCACCGCGAGTGGCGATGCGGAACCAGCCGCGTTCGCATTCGGTGAGATGGCGGACCAGGCCGAGCAGCGAGAGCGTCGATGGTGCGACGCAGCGACGCTTCAACTGCTCGGCCGCTAGTCCGGCGCATTTCCACTGTAGGGTCCGACGGTGCAGGTCGAGCCAGGATTGCAGCATGGTCCGCTCGTCGGCGACCAGCGGCGGCTTGGTTCGGGAGAGTTCGGGTGCGGTCCATGTCACGGGGCGACTCTAACTCCGAACCCGCGACCGAAGCTCCCGAATTCCCGTGACATCGGCCGGACGTCATGACGCCGACGCCGTGGCAGGGGCGCTACAGACCTGAAGTCAGGAAATCGATGACCGCACGCTCGAACGCGTCCTTGCGTTCGATCTGCACCCAGTGTCCGCAGCGCCCGAACAGCCGCAGATCGGCACGGGGCAGCTGACGCGACGGCAGCAGCGCGCCCTCGACCGGGGTGACCCGATCATCGCGCCCCCACAGCATCAACACCTCGTTGCGCAGCGCGCGCAACCGCGCCCACAGCGGAACCGCCTCCGCGAACGCGGGATTCGCGAACGTCGCATAGGCGTCGCGGATGGCCGCGATGGCGGCCGGATCCGCGGCCGTGGCCAATCGGTTGTCGACGAGTTCGTCGGTGAGCACCGCCTCGTCGAACACCATGGTCCGCAGCCAGGCCAGCACCCGCTCCCGGGTGGGTTCGGCGGTGAAGTCGAGCAGCCGCCGAATCCCCTCGGACGGTTCGGGTCCCAGCACATTGACCCCGACGCCGCCGGGCGCCATGAGCACCAGCCGATCGACCCGCTGACCGTGTTCGAGCGCCACCAGCGTCGCCACCGCGCCGCCCATGGAGTTGCCGAGCAGGTGCACGCTGGGCAGTGCGAGCTGATCGAGCAGCCCGACCACCGCATCGGCGGAGATGCGCAGGTAGTTGCGCTCGTACACGTCGGGACGCTCGCTCGCGCCGAAACCGGGCTGGTCCAGGATCAGGCAGCGGAAATGTTGGGCGAGTACGGGCAGGTTCGCACCGAAGTTGGCCCATCCCGACACCCCGGGACCGGATCCGTGCAGCAGCACCAGCGGTGGACCCGAACCCGCCTCGTGGTAGCGAAGTTTCAGCCCGTCGACGGTGATATGGCGACTGGTATCCGCCGCGTCCATCAGACCATCCGATCTTCGACCGGCAGCCCGAATTCACCGCGGCCGAACATGGCAAGGGCCCGCTCGACATCGTTGATCACGTGCACACTGCCCGCGTGCGCGTCGCGCCAGTGTCGTTCGATCGGATTGGGTTTGCGGATCGAGTGCCCGCCGGAGTTGTCGAACAGCAATTCGATGGCCGCGATCGCGCGCTCGGTGCCGCGCACCTGATCGCGCCGGGTGCGCAGCCGGACCTCATACGGAATCTCTTCGCCCGCTTCGGCATAACGCAATTGCTCGGAGATATTGTGCTCCATCTGCAGGATGGCCGCATCGATCTCCGAACCCGCGCGCGCGACCCGCACATGCGCGAATCCGTCCTCGGCGACCTTCTGCCCGCCGTAGGACAGCCGGACCCGTTCGCGCATCCGCTCGATATGCGCCTCGTAGGCGCCCTGTGCGGCGCCGATAATGGGCGCGGTAATGGTGTTGGAGAAGACACCCGCGAACGGAATCTTGTACAGCGCAGCGGGATTGGCCTCCTGGCCCGGCCCGCGCAGTTGCGATTGTTCGGTGGCGCTGTAGGCGCGGTGATGCGGTACGAAGGCCTTCTCGATGACGATATCGTTGCTGCCGGTGCCGGACAGGCCGACCACATGCCAGACGTCGTCGATCTGATAGTCCTTGCGCGGCACCAGGATTGTCAGATAGTCCTTGGGATTGCCGTGCTCATCCGGTGCGAGTGCGCCGAGGAACGCCCATTGGGCGTGGTCGCAGCCGGAGGAGAAACTCCATCGCCCAGTGACCTCGTAACCGCCTTCGACGGGAGTGAGGCGGCCGGTGGGCGCGTACGACGAGGAGATGAGCGTATCGGAGTCCGCGCCCCACACCTCCTCCTGCGCCGCCAGCGGGAACAGCGCTAGCTGCCACGGGTGCACGCCGAGCACCGACGACACCCAACCGGTGGACGGGCATGCCGATGCGATCGCGCGAATGACCTCGTAGAACGCCACCGGCGAGGCTTCCTCGCCACCGAAGCGGGACGGCTGCAGCATGCGGAACACCCCCGCCTCGGTCAATTCCCGGATGCTCGCCACGGGAACCCGCCGCGCCAGATCGGTCTCCGCGGCCCGCTCCCGAATCACCGGGAGTAGATCCCGGACCCGATCGAGCACCTTGGGCCCACCCGTCTCCCGGCCACCACCCCTCATCGAATCGCTGCGCGATGCTGAGCTCATGCGGGACTCCTCCTGTATTCCTCGGGTTCGCCGGTCGGCGCCATGTTTTCGACGCTATGGCGACCGCGGCGACACCGCGGGGAGCAGTCCCGGTGATCGGAATACCAGCAGGAGTGCTGCGCTATACCGCTTTCAGCAGCTTCCCCGCCTCGGCGGTCTCGTAGGGGTCCGGACCCCACCGGTAGCCGTAGCCGCGGATATTCGTGATCAATTCGGGGCGGTCCAGTTTGGCGCGCAAGGCGGCCATATGCACGTAGAGCTTGCGCGAGACGGCGAGCAGCGAATCGCCCCAGACGCAATCCATCAACTGCTCGCGGCTGACCGCGATGCCGGGTCGTTCGACGAGCACCCGCAGCAGCTCGAACTCCAGCCGGGTGAGTGGGACCAGCTCCCCGGCCACCTCGACCCGCCGTGCCGCCAGATCCACCCGGACGTCATCGCTGACGACGGTCTCGCCGCGCGCGACGGTAGCGACGCCGACCCGGCGCGTCACCGCTTCCAGCCGGGCCGCCAACTCCGCGACGCGCGCCGGTTTGACAATGTAATCGTCTGCGCCACTGTGCAATCCGAGTACGATCGAACGCTCGTCGGCCTGCTCGCCGAGGATCAGCACCGGCACCGAGCTGACCTCGCGCAGTTTGCGCAGCACCTGTAGGCCGTCCATATCCGGTAGGTCGAGGCCGAGGAGGACGGCGTGATAGCCATGGTGGGCCAGCAGCAGGTCGGAGCCGCGGTGTTTGCGATCGACCTGATGGCCGTGGAGTTCGAGCGCTTCCGCTAGTGCGTCACCGCCTTCGGCGTCATCGTCGATCATGATAAGCCGCATCCGTCTCACCTTCCCGCACCGTCCCGCCGAAGAGCAGCGATTCTGCATGGTTGCCGCAGACGACGCCGTGCGCAAAGTGCTTACCTTGCCACTCTTGGGAAGGAAGGCGGGCGAACTCACCTGGACGGATGATCAGGTGTGAGCTTTGTTGCGCGCCGCGGCGGCTCCGGCTTTGCGGCCGAAGAGGGTGCAATCGCCCAGTGAGGTGCCGCTGATATAACCCTCGCCGTGCAGACCGGAGCTGGCCCGGCCCGCGGCGAACAGGCCGGGGATGGGGCTGCCGTCGAGGTCGAGGACCTGGCCGTCGATGCTGGTGTGCAGCCCGCCGAGGGTGAATACGGAGGCTCCGGTGCCGCGGCGGTCACCGGATTCCGAGGGTGGGCGCACGCCCGCCTTGATATCGATAGCGGCCAGCGGCGGTGTCAGCGGGCGCAGCCAGCGCCCTGCCTTGTGGAAGTCGGGATCTGTTGCGCGCGCGGCGAATTCGTTGTAGCGGGTGATGGTGGCGGCGAGTGCGCCCGGCGGCAGGGCCACCAGTTGGTCGAGTTCGTCGATCGACTCGGCGACATGGGTCGGGCGCACACCCCAGCGCTCGCGCTCGGGCACCTCCTCGTAGCCCTGCTCGTCGAGCACCACCCATACGTTCATATCCTGGCGGAACAGCGCGGCTTGGCCGATGCGGCCGGGATAGGTGTCCTCGTTGACGAAGCGCTGGCCGCGATTGTTGACAATGATGCCGCGCGCGGCGAAGCCGGGGATCAATGAGGCACCGACCTGACCGGCCGACATATGCCGGACGGCGGCGCCGGCGGCCTGCGCGATCCGGATACCGCTGCCGTCATCGGTGCCGGCGCTGACCTTGGTATGGCCGAGCAGCCGGGGTGCGTGGGCGGCGAGCATATCGTCGTTATCGATGAAACCGCCGGTGGTGAGCACACAGCCGCGGCGCGCGCGGATGGTGAGTTCGCGGCCATATCGACGGGCTACTACGCCGAGCACCGAACCGTCGGTATCCAGGATCAGATTCGTCACATAGGTGTCGTATTGCGCTGTCACACCGACGGATTCGGTGGCGGATACCAGGCAGTCCAGCAATAGCTTGCCGCCGAAATCATGGGCGGTCGGTCGGTGCCCACGCGGGGCCGGGTCGGCGAGTTCGGTAAAGGGCCAACTGTTCTCGCCGAGCCACATCAGCCCGTCATCGGTGGGCGGCACCCAGGCGGGTGCGTCCCAGAGACTCGGCTTGAACGGCACACCCCGATCGACGAGCCAGTGGAAATGTCCGACGCTGTGCTCGCTGTAGTGCTCGATCTTCTGCTGGTCCGCGCCCAGTCCGAGCGCGGCCACCAAAAACGCCGCCATCTGCTCGGGACTGTCGTCGAATCCGCATGCCCGTTGAATCGGCGTACCGCCACCGAGGTAGATCTCACCACCCGACATCGCCGATGCGCCGCCCGCGCCACCGGCCCGATCGACCACCAGCACCTCGGCTCCCGCGGTCGCCGCCTCGTACGCGGCGCAGGCCCCCGCACAGCCGTATCCGACGATGAGCACGTCGGTCTCGATGTCGTAGGACTTCACCTCGGACGCCGCGCGCGGCGCGACCGGATTGCGGACCGTCATGGTCTCGAGGTTGCGCCGGCCGACCAGGTGCCGGAATCGATGATCTCGGTGGCCGAGTCGGATACTCCCGGTCAGTGGGACTGGAACCGATCGCCGCGCCCCGCACTCGCGATGGTGTGTGAACGGCGTCACGTTTGCCTGTTCCGGCGCCACTGAGGAGAGGAAATCGATGCGGGTCCTGGTCACCGGAATCACCGAGCCGAGCGGTCGCGCGGTGGCGCGCATGCTGTTGGCCGCCGGGCACGAAGTGGCCGGACTGGACCAGCGGTGGCATCGCTGCATCGATCCGCGGGTGCAGTTCACGGCCGGAGATCCCACCGACCCCGCAACCTATGCGAAAACAGTCGACGGTTGTGCGAGCGTCGTGCACCTGGCCGGCCGAGGGATCGCCCAGGTCGCGGCCGCGGCGCGCAATGCCGGTGCGCGCGTGGTGGTCCCGGTGATCGCCGGTGCGCGTTCGGCTCGGCAATCCGAGGCCGAGGCCGCGCTCCAGGGTGCGGACGGCGTGCTGGTCCGCACCGCGTCGATTGCGGGGCGCCGGATCGATCACGAAACCCGCCGCGCGCTCGAGCCGATCCTCGGTTCGAAATCCGAGGACGGGTTCCAGGTGCTGCACAGCGACGATCTGGACCGCTTCCTGGTACTGGCCGCCACCGCACTGCCGCCCGGTGCCGAGGCGGACGGGCTGGAGATCGTCGACCTCGCGGCCTCCGGAGTGGTCACCAGCGCGGAAGTGCGCCGCATGCTGCGCGAAGCGGGCGTGCGGTACTCGTCCTGGGTGCCCGGTTGGTCCGGCGGTCAGCAGCTGCTGGATCCGACTGTCGCGCAGGAGAAATGGGGCTTCCGCTGCGGCTGGACGGCCCGGGAGGTGATCGCCGATCTGGTGCGCGGCATGATCGGCCGCAAGCCCGACGGCGGCGGGTTCCGCACCCGTCGCGGCGCTATTCCGTTGCCGTCGCATGTGATTCCCGCCCGTGCCGCCACCTCCGACAACCACCCGCTGGCCGATGTAGCGCCCGACGGGCTGGAGGGTGAGTTCGATGATCGGGTCGACGAGCGCTACCCGGTGCACACCGCGACCAATACCTCCGAGGCGCTGCCCGGCCCGCTGACCCCGCTGACCATCGACCTGCAGGCCGGTGCGATCCGCCTCAGCAACGAGGCCATGGGCGAGATGATCGCGCTCGACGGAATCGCCTTGGAGCACTGGACGAGCCGGGTCACCACCGTCCTCGGCCACCATATCTACATCAATGCCTCGATCGGTGTGCTGGCCGCGGAGAATATGCCGGGCTGGGACGAGGAGAGCATCCGCCGCGACGCCTACGGCAATATTCCGGCCGAGATCGCCCTGCAGCCGCACGGAAAGCCGCCGATGCCGACCGGACTCGCCAGCTCCCTGGCGACGGCGCGCGCGACCTCCCGCGTCATCGCCACCGCGCGCCGCTTCGCGAAGACGGCCGAGCTGATCAATGCCGCCTCGCATGCGGAAGCGCTGAGCGCCAGCGATATTCGCGCACTCACCGATGAGCAGCTGCACGTGCGCGCCCTGCTCTGGCGCGACCGTCTGCACCAGGCCTGGCAGGCCGCGGCGATCGGTGTGATGATGACCGGCGCCGCCACCGCCATCCACGCGCGCGGCAAGGATGCGGGTGAGGTCCCCATCGACCTCAACCGCCTGGAATCGGCCAAACCCATGCTCGCGGTGGAGCGGCTGGCCGAATTGTGCCGTGCCGACGCCGATCTCGCCGAGCTGGCGCGTGCCGGAGATGTCGACGCGGCCCGGGCGGTCTCGCCCGCCTTCTCGGCGGCACTCGATGAGGAGCTGGTACGTATCGGCCACCGCGGTCCCGGCGAATGCGAGCTGATCAATCCGACATTCGGTGACCGGCCCGCACTTCTGGTGAGCGCCGCCGCCCGCGCCGCGCAAATGCCCGCGCCCAAGCGTGAACCCGTGGATCCGTCGCCGAGCCGCACGGCGCGAATGGCCGCCGGCGCCACCGTCGCCAGGGAACGAGCGCGCGATGGTGTCGTCCGGATCACCCACTGCCTGCGACTCGCCGTGCGCGAGCGGGCGGATCGGCTGGTTCGCGCCGGTCGGCTGGATGAGCTCGATGACGCCTGCTACCTGACGCTGGACGAAATCTTCTGCCTCCCGGTCGATGCGGCCGACAAGGTGGCCCGCAGGCGCGCCGAACGGCTTCGGCTGCAGACCATCCGGATGCCGGATGTCATTGCTGGACAATGGGAACCGGTTGCCGAGGCGGTCGCGCTCACCGCCGATGAGAGCCTGACCGGCATCGGTGTCTGCGCCGGTGTGGTGGAGGGGCGGGTGAAGCTGGTGCTGTCGCTGGACGACGATATCGAGCCCGGCGACGTTCTGGTGGCCGCGGTGACCGATACCGGGCACACCGCCATGTTCGCCTACGCCGCTGCGGTGATCACCGATATCGGCGGCTCCGCATCGCATGCCGCGATCGTCGCTCGCGAGTTCGGCATTCCCTGTGTCGTCGACACCAAGACCGCCACCACCCGCCTCGCCGATGGTCAGCGGGTGCGCGTGGACGGTGCGGCCGGGATGGTCACCCTGCTCGCCGACTGAGTCCGGCTCGAAGCTTGGGCCGCGGACCACTTGCGGCCCATGATGAAAGACATCCCAGGAGGCTTGAATGTCAAGCAGTAGCCTTCTCGCCCAGTCGAGGCCAGGCGGTGCCCTCGTCGTAGAGGGTTCCGGTTTTGAGGCATCCGTGGAGGATGCCGACGAGTCGGTTGGCGAGCTGGCGCAGGGCGGGGTTGTGGCCGACGCCGCGGGCTCGCTGGTGGTCGTAGTAGGCGCGGGCGCCCGGGGACCACAACAGTGCGGAGAACGCTTGTGTGGTGAGGGCGTCGATGAGCCGGTCGTTGTGCACGAACCGGGCCAAAGCGACCTTCTTCTTGCCGGAGGCGCGGGTGATCGGGGAGGTGCCCGCGTAGTTCTTGCGGGCTTTGGCGCTGAGGTAGCGGGTGGGGTCGTCACCGAATTCTGCGAGCACCCGGGCACCGAGGATCGGTCCCAAACCTGGCTGGGACATGATGATCTCAGCGGCCGGGTGCTTGCCAAAATGGGCCTCGACCTGCCCTTGCAGCGTCTTGATCTGAGTGTTGAGGACGGTCAGGACCGCCAGCAGCGCCTGCACCGACGCGGCGTAGGCATCGGCCACGACGTCGGGCTGGCCGAGTTGGGCCGAGCGCAGCGCGGCCTGGATGACCGCGGCTTTGTCCGCGATGTTCTTGCGGCGAGCGCGTTTCAACGCGGCGCTGATCTGCGCGATGGTCAGCCGGGCCGCCTGGGCGGGTGTGGGTGCCTTGGTGAGCAGTTCCAGGGTGTCGGCGGCGTCGAGGTCCTCGAACGCGGCCAGCGCGGCGGGGAAGTAGTCGCGCAGGGCGTGCCGCAATCGCTGGGTATGGCGAGTGCGTTCCCAGATCATCGTCTTGTGGGTGCGGGCCACGACCTTGATCGCCTCGGCACGCGCGGAATCCCCAGCAACCGGCCGCAATTGGTGAGCGTGGGTGCGGACCATGTCCGCCAGCACGTGCGCGTCGCCGGCGTCGCTCTTGGCGCCGGAGACCCCCAGCCGGTCACGAAACCGGGCCGCCTGCAACGGATTCACCGCCAGCACCGTGTATCCGGCGGCGACCAGCGCGGCGACCCAAGGGCCTCGGTCGGTTTCGATCCCGACCACGACCTCGATCTCGTCGACGTCGTCGCCGACCAGGTCACCGACGATCGCATGCAACCTGCCCATTCCGGTCACGCCCTCGGGCACACGCGCTTTGGCCAAGCGGCGGCCGGAGCTGTCCATCACCTCCACATCGTGATGGTCCTCGGCCCAATCGTCTCCTACGAACAGTCTCAATGGCTCTCCCGTTCTCGATGCCGATCACCGTCGAGCAGCCAGCGAGAGAACCATCAGCGACCTAATCAAGCAGTGCTCACATCACCACGGACGGGCACGACATCCCAGCAGCGATCAACTCTCCCGACCTACTGGCAGAGGCACGGTCTTTCTTCAGGACTCGAAGTCCAGGAACACAGAGTGCTCACCTGCCAGTCGGCTACCACCAAGGAGTTTGCCGGATGGCTCACTCCCCGAACTGATTAGGAACACCCCTCGTGAAGAATTCGCGCGCTTTCCGCGGCGCTGTCGCGGCCGCGGCCGCAGTGCTCGTCGGCGTTCTCCCGGCGCTGGCCGGTCCGGCATCGGCGGGTCCGGCGCTATCGGGTCCGGCCGCGCCGGTACTGCTCTCGCCGGGCCAGGCCGATCGGCCGATGGGTCTGGCGCATGCGCCGAATGCCCGCGATATCGGCGGCTATCCGGCCAAGGGCGACAGCAAGCTCGCGACCGGTGTGGTCTACCGCTCCGACGCGCTGGCCAAGCTCGATGCGAGCGAACAGCAGAAGCTGGTGTCGTTCAATATCACTCAGGTCATCGACTTCCGCAGCCCGACCGAAACCGGTCGTGATCCGGATAAGCTCCCGGCCTCCATCCGCCGCACCGAGCAGCCGGTCTACGATCCCGCCAATGACTTCTACCTCATGGTGGCGCGACTGATCCAGGCCGGACCGGCCGCGCAGCAGGAGGCGCTCGGCGGCGGCAAGGCCGCCCAGATCATGCGCGACTACTACGGCTGGTTCGTCTCGAATCCGTCCGCGCGCGCCCAATTCGCGCAGGCGTTCAAGGATATTGCGTCGGCGCAGGGTGCGGTGCTGTACCACTGCACGGCGGGCAAGGACCGCACCGGCTGGATGACCGCGATCCTGATGAGTGCGCTGGAGGTGCCGAAGGGGCAGATCTACAACGACTTCCTGGATTCCAATGACAATCTGGCGGCCGGGAACAAGGTGCTGCTCGACGGGCTCGTCGCCCAGGGCCTGGTGACCGATCGCGCACTGTGGGAACCCATTCTCGGTGTGCAGCGCGACTTCCTGGACGCGGCCTTCGATCAGGTCCAGGCGTCGTACGGGTCGTTCGACCGGTTCCTCGGTGACGGTCTCGGGGTCGACGCCGCGACGCTCGACGCGCTGCGAGCGAAGCTGCTCACCAAGCACTGACGCCGCGGATGCCGTTGCTGGACAAGGTGATCCAGCACGTGCCGGTGTCGCCTCGACGGTGACACCGGCACGTCGCGGCCTACTCGGAGTCGGTAAATCGCGCAGCCGCTTCGCCGCGCACACGTCCCGCGGGCAGTGTCCGGCCGCACAACACCAGCAGCAGGTCCTGCGCCGAGCCCGCGAGCACCGACCCGGAGCCGTAGGTGAAGTCGAGATCGTCGGCCCGCAATTCGATCCCATCCAGATCGACGCCGAAGAAGTTGACGCTCCTCGGTGAGAGTGCCCCGAGCACCAGCCGCATCCGATCGGCCGGGACCACCCGGTCCAGTCCCAATGCCACGGTGATATCCAAGCCGTGAATGACGTCATGGCTCAGCGCGCCCGCGAAACCGCCGCCCGGCGGCTTCCAGGGGTGAGTCACATTGTCCCGCACCGCGGCAACCAGGCCCTCGGCCGTCAGCACTGCCGCGTCCGCCCGCGCTGTCTTATCCGCCATTTTGTTGAAATTCCCACGCGCCTTGAGCATTTCGAGTGCGAACCGCGGTGTGGACAGCCGAAACGGCATGGTGATGTGTGCGACGACCTCCCGCACCCGCCACCCCGCGCACAGGGTCGGCTCATCCCACTGCTCGGCGTCCAGCCCACCGAGCAGATCCGCCAACTCACCCCGCTCGGCCTCGATCGCCGCACGCACCTCGGTATCCGTCATCGAGCCTCCTCCGCCCGTCCATAGCGTCCTTCCACGACATGAGACGAACCTGCGCCCGGAAATTCATCGGTCGTCGCCGACAACACCCTCGGCGAGCTACGAACCCGCCGCCTGGTCACCGCGATCCTGATCACCGCCGACGACGGCTACCTGTGGCGCTCGGTCCATGAAACCGCAACTGCCGCCGCCGAGTAATCCCGCGGTGCGGCAGCCGCCCGACCCGCGAACCGCACTTCCTGCCGTCGATGGCCCCGTCAGTGTCGGTGGGCGGTGAGGAAGGTGCCTGCGTGGATGGTGGTGCCGAAACCCGGGGCGAATTCGCCGTATTCGTAGAGGAGGTGGCCGTTGACGATGGTGGCGGCGACGGCGCGGTCATTGCGGTTGACCATGCGGTTCATGTCCGGGATACCGGGGACGTCGGCTTCGGCGTAGCTGCTGCTGGAGCCGTCGAAACCGGTGGGGTCGATGATCGCGATATCGGCGCGGGCGCCTTCGGTGAGGCGGCCGGTGTCGAGACCGTACCAGTCGGCGAGTTCGCCGGTCAGGCGGTGCACGGCGGTTTCGACCGGCATGAATCCGCGCTGATGTACGCGCTCGAGCATGCGCAGGCCGAAGTTATAGAAGGCCATATTGCGCAGGTGGGCGCCGGAATCGGCGAAGCCGACCTGCATGACGGGGGACAGTTGCAGTCGGTCCATCACCTCGTCGCGGTCGTTGGCGATGACCGTGCGCCAACGCAATCGCGCGCCGTACTCGACGGTGAGGTCGAGCAGGGCGTCGGCCGGATGGATGCCGCGCTCGTCGGCCACCTCGCCGAAGGATTTACCGATGACCTCGGGATCCGGACAGGAGACGATCTGGGCGTCGTAGAGGTCGCGATGCCATACCCGGGGGCCGTATTTCTTGCTGAGATCCTTGCGGAACTGTCGGCGGTAGGACTCGTCGGCGAGCAGTTCCCCGCGCTTCATCACATCGCGGATATTGAGTGCCGCGACCCCGGAGCCGAATTCCTCGAACACCACGAGATCGACACCATCGGCATACACCTCGAACGGCACCGGTAGATGCTGCCACCGGAACTGCGCTCCGCCAACGGTATTCGCGATCCAGGCGACGGTGGTCGCGGCGCGCGCGGTAGTGCGATCGGCCTTGACATCCATCCCCGCGATCAGCGTGGTCTTGAGCGGCTTGCGGAACGGTCGGCCCGCACTCTCGGCGAGATAGCGCGCTATCTCGACACGGGCTGTCAGGTTCGGCGTGCTCTGATGGATCCGATCACGTTGCCGCAGAATGTCGTTCAGTGCTCGATATTCGTGCCAGGTGGCATAGGTCGATGGCAGCTGTCTGGTCGGGAAGCGCACGCCCTCCAATTTGGAGAACGAACTGCGGATGGTGGACAGCCCGAGGAATCCGGCGTCGAGTGCCTCGGACAGCATCTCGCGCAGACGATTCAGTTCCACCTCGGTCGGCAGCGCCGTAGCGTCCACGGCCCGAGCCAGCCCCATCACCGCGATCCGCATATCCGAATGTCCCAGCAGCGCGGCCACATTCGCCCCGAGCGGGCGTGCGGCGAGTGCGCGGGCGTAGGCGCCCGGACCGTCCCAGTCCTTGTGCTCCTTGACCGCGGAATGTACTGCGTCCCAAGGCAATGCCTCTACCCGGGCGAACATATCGGCGCAGTCCTCGGCCTCGGAGTACACCGTCGAGAGCGAGCAATTGCCCAGCACCACGGAGGTGACTCCGTGCCGTACCGATTCGCCCAAACCCGGATTGCCGAGCACTTCGGCGTCGTAGTGGGTGTGCACATCCAGCATGCCGGGCATCACCCACTTGCCCGCCGCGGCAATCGTGCGTACCCCGTCGGGCAGCGCCGAGGTGCTGATCACCGTGACCTTGCCGTCGGTGATCCCGACATCGGCGACGCGCGGCGCGGATCCGAGGCCGTCGAATACCGATCCGCCGCGAATCACCACATCGCACCGAGTCATCTCAGCACCTCACGTCCACTCGGTATCCGGTACTACCGGTATCTCCTTCATGGTTGCACGGGGCGCGGGGCTCTCGCGAAAGAAATATCAGGCGACCTTGAGTCCGGTATAGGTGGCGGCGAGCAGTCCGCCTATAACGCCGAGTCCGACCAGCGGGCCGAGCGTGGCGACGGCGAGGCAGCCCAGGCCGATCAGCGCTCCACCAGCCAGCCAGGTCGCAATGGGTGCGGACCGGGACATCAGCTCGAAGAATTCGGTGGGCTGGGTGTGCTCGGGTTCGCAGGGCGGTTCGCCGTCGTGGACGAAACCGACCACACCGGGCAGCCGCCTGTTCACCAGGGCCGCACCGTGCCCGCCCTTGATGTAGCGGACCTGCAGCGTGCCGGGCGGAACGGAGTCGAATCCGGTGAATCCGCCGACACCGACATCGCGCATACCGAGCCCACGCAGGGCGCTGCACAGCCAGGCGACCGGTTTATCGGCGCTCGCGCACACATTGACCAGGGTGCGGATCTGCCCGTTGTCGGCGCATTTCATCCAGTCGAATTCGCGGGGCAGCACACTGCCCGCCAGGAAGACATTGTGGAATTCCAGCGCCGGAATCTGCTTCAGCGATTGGCCGAACAGGTAGGTGCCGTTGCTGTGGCCGACGAAGTGGAACGGAACGCCGGGATGCCGGGCCAGATGGTAGCTGTACTGGTCGGCGAACCAGCGCAGATTGCGTCGTCGGGTGAACGGCAGCGCGAAGTCGTAGGCCGACAGCCGCCCGTACGAGGGCGTCACCACGAGCACGTCCTTCTCGAATTCGTGCAGTTCGGTCTCGAGTTGGGTCGGCCAGGCGCCATTGCCGGACCGAATTCCGTGCAGTGCGAACACAACCGACTTGATGGTCGCCTCACGCTCGGGCAGTGGGCTCGGATCGGTGGCGGCGACATCCTCGGTAATGGCCCAGCGCAGAATGTCGTAGCGCTGTCCGGTGTAGTCCTCGCGGACCTTGCGTCCGGTGCACGCGATATCGCCGTGCGTCGAGTTGGGCATCAGCCTTTGCGCGCCGGTGGGCAGCGATTCCAGATCGCGGCTGTCCTCACGGTCCACCGCCCAATCGTTCCTGGCGAGCACCTGCACGACGGTCGGGGCCTTCTTGCCGAGATCGGCTATTTCGCGCAGCCATTGGATGCGCAGGTTGGTGATGAACGGGGTGCCGCAGAGCAGGTCGAGCACGGTGAACGTCCGCAGCAGCGGGACCAGCAGCTTCGCCGCCACCCGGCACGGCCACGGCGCGCGGTTGAGATCTACGCCGCGGTTCGGCGCGGCCAGCAGCACGATGCGAGTGACCGCATCGGCCCAGGCCAACTGCGGACCGTCGAGACCGCGCAGTGCCTGCAGGAAGGCGTAGCGGAGCATGACGCCGCCGATGCTGTGTCCGATGAGGACGATCTCCGCGGTCTGGCGCGGTCCGGTCCAGTACGCGTCGATGCGATCGGCGAGATCACGGCAGTGTGCGGTCAGACTGCCCCGGCTGAGCCGGGTGACCGGCTGCGGGAACTGCCAGTAGATGGCCTCGTCGGGCCCGTATCCCGGCTCGTGCCGCAGCTTGTTGAACAGGTCCTTGGCCGCGTGCGGCGGTTCGGAAAGACCGGCGACGTAGACGATGAGCCGACGGCGCGGTGGGTGCGCGGATTCCATGATGATCCCCCAGGGTGCGGTGCCGCCGATCCTCACTCGACGGTAGGCGGTATTGCTTGTACTACAACATCGCGAAAACGTCCACCGGCGTTTCGCGCGGCATTGCATCGTCGCTGCTAGGCGGCGTTTCTCAGCGCGGGTAGACGGCCCGTTGTGCGCGCTCGTACTCGGCTCGAATCCGCCGACCGATCGCCCCGCCGTCGTCGGGTGCGCGAACCTCGGCGGCGGTGCGTGCGGTCCATTGCGGTGGCCGCGCCGTGCCGCCGAGGGCCCAGGCCGCCTGCCGGGCGGCACCGAGCGCGACGTACTCGTTCGGCTCGGGCACGATAACCGTGACCCCGATGATCTGGGCGGCGAGTTCGGCGACCAGACGGGAGCGGGCCGCGCCGCCGATGAGCACGACGCGGTGGATCGGTATTCCGATGGTGCGCAGGCGGTCGAGCGCGTCGGCCATATTGCAGAGCATGCCCTCGACCGCCGCGCGGGCAATATGACTGGGGTGCAGGGTTTCCGGTCGCAGACCGTGCAGACTGCCGGTGGCGTGCGGCAGATTCGGGGTGCGTTCCCCGGACAGGTAGGGCAGGAGTACGACCCCTTCCGCACCTGGGGGTGCCTGGCGGGCAAGGGTTTCCAACTCGGCCACGCCGACGCCGAGCAGGGCGGCGGTGGAGTCCAGTACCCGGGCGGCATTGAGCGTGCAGACCAGCGGCAGGAACGCGCCGGTCGCGTCGGCGAATCCGGCGATCGCTCCGGCGGCGTCGGCGCTGGGCGCGGCGGCCCGGGTGTAGACCGTGCCGCTGGTGCCCAGTGACATCACGACGTCACCGTCCTCGATACCCAAACCGAGTGCGGCTCCGGCATTGTCGCCGGTGCCCGCCGCGACCAGCGCGCCAGCGGGGGTGCGGCCGACCGCTTCGGCCGGTCCGGCGACGCGAGGGAGTTCCGGGGTTCTCCCACGGAAGGCCAGAGCCACCAGGTCTTTGCGATAGGTCCCGGTCGCGGGCGACCAGTAGCCGGTGCCCGACGCCTCGCCGCGGTCGGTGGTCGGTTCGACCGTGCGATCGGACGGCCCACCCCGCAGCCGCCAGGTCAGATAGTCGTGCGGCAGCAGTACCCGGTGTGTCCGGTCGGCGTGTGCGGGTTCGTGATCGGCCAGCCAACGCAGTTTGGCGACAATGAACGCGGCCAGCGGCACACTGCCGACGGCATCGGCCCACACCTGCGGGCCGCCGAGTTCGGCGATCAACTCCTCGGCTGCGGCCGCGGAGCGAATATCGTTCCACAGCAATGCATCCCGCACGGGCCGACCGTCGGCGTCGAGTGCCACGAGCCCCTGTTGCTGACCGGCCACCGCCACCGCATCGGCCCGATCGAGCAATCCGTCGCCCGCCGCACACAGTGCCTGCCACCAGGATTCCGCGGAAACCTCGGTGCCGTCCGGGTGCGGGGCGTATGCCTGCGCCAAGATCTCGCCGGTATCGGCATCACAGCGGATGACCTTGCACGATTGGGTGGAGCTGTCGACTCCGACGACGGTGGCCATCAGGCGGGCACCCCGCGGGAATCCCGACCCGGTCGAATCTGGATCTTGCGACCGGTGCCGTCGCGGAAAGTCTGTAGCGCATCGGCGAATTCAGGTAATCCGAAGCCATGGGTGATCATGGTGTCGGCATCGATCACACCCTTGCCCATGAGTTCGACCGCGCGCCCGAAACTGTGCAACACCGCCATCGAACCCACGATGGTGATCTCGTCGTTGTAGATCCGAAACGGCGAAATCGATGCGGTCGCCGCACCCGGCGCGACCCCGAACTGCTGGAACACCCCGCCCCGGCGCACCCGGCCGAGTCCGTCCTCGATGGCGGCGATCGCGCCGGTGCAGTCGATGACCACCTCCCAGCCCTGCGGACGGTCGAATTCGTCGGCGGTGGTCGCGGTGGCATCCGCGCCGAGTTCGTGCGCCACCTCGAGTCGCGCGGTATTGATATCGACGACCGAAACCGACGCGGCCCCGGCGACCCGCGCGAGCTGCAGCATCAGCAATCCCATGGTGCCCGCTCCGTACAGCAGGTAGTGCGAGCCGAGGGCGCGCGGCAGCACGTCGAACGCGTGCACAGCACACGACAACGGCTCGACGAGCGCGCCGTGCGTGGTCGATACGGTCTCGGGCAGCCGATGGCAGTTGGCGGCGGGCACCGCGACGTACTCGGCCATCGCGCCGTCGACGGTATCGCCGATCGCACCCCACCGCTCGCACAGATTGCCGCGCCCGATCGCGCAGTAATGGCACGCGCCGCAGAACAAGGACGGATCGACCGCGACGGTATCGCCGATCCGAAGGTCGGCGCCGGAACCCAGCGCCACCACCGAACCGGCGAACTCGTGACCCGGCACGATCGGATAGGGCGTCGGCGGGAACTCGCCGCCGACAATGTGCACATCGGTACCGCAGATCCCGACCGCGTCCACCCCCACCACGACCTGGCCGGGAGCCGGTGTCGGATCCGGCACCGTCCGCACCGAGAAATTCCCTGGCGTATCGATCACGACCGCGCGCATAGCACTACCTTGCACCCGGACACTGGTATCGCGTCGCATTTCGCCCCGCCGCACCGCGGATTTCCGGATGCGGCAGACTGTCGCGGTGAACGACGACCCGGACCGGCACGCCGACGTGCACGTCCGCACGGGCGACGGAACCACATTGCCCGCCCTGACGGATCCACTGCTGGACGATATGCTGCACGAACCACCGGACCCCGATTGCCCCGCGATCGTGGTCAGCCGCGGCGAGCACGCCTACATCCAGGCTCGCCTGTTGCCCGACGACGTCTACGAACTGGAGCACCGGGCGGACGGAGCGGATGAGTGCTTCCAGTTGTACACCCCGGACGCCCGGCTGGTGCGTGACGTGATGTGGGCGTGGATCGATCAGAAGCCCTGGTGGCGTGACGGTGTCGGGTGGTATCGCGTCGACCCGGCGGTCGCGGAATTGGAAGCCACCCGACGCGAGCTGTCCGGCCTGCTGGACGGGCTGTCGGTGATGGACGGCATCGAGTCGGCGTTGGACGATGCCCTGTCTCGTGCCGATGAGCTACTCGCCATGGAACTGCCCGATGACGAGGACCTGAATCCGCACTAGCCGCCGATATCCGCTGGGCCCTGATACCACAGCGCCGTGGTCGCGATATCCGCGTTTTCCAGCGGGAGGTAGGTGCCGTCGTCATGCCAGCCGAGCGCCTGCATCGTCACGCGCAACTCCCGCTGGTAGCAGATGGGATCACGAATATGCCAGCGGTACATGCCGAATCGCTGCTGTGGCCGATAGATCTCATCGGACGGCAGCACCTGGTGCAGTCCGAGATAGGGCGTGGAATAGGTGCGATACGCGCCGTCGAGGTCGAAGTTCCAGGCACCGCCGAAGTAGTCCTCGGTGCCGGTGCCGCACAGTGTCGGATGGGTGGTGTCGCCGTCGAGGTAGAACTTCAGCTCGCCCTCACCCCACCAGCCCGGTGCGCCCGGCCGGATGGCCAGATAGGTGCCGACGTACCGGCCGGGTCCGGGCACCGTGTCGAGGATGGTGTGCACGGCGGGCGCGCCCAGCGGTGTGCTGGTGCGGCGCAGCGCGTGCAGATATCCGGCGTCGTGGGGTACGTCCTGCTCGGTGTAGGTGAATTGGTAGTAGACCGGAACCGCACGGTCACTGCCGTTGCGCAGGGTGATCCGGGCGTGCGCGCGAAAAGGCATGGGCCAGTAGCTGTTCAGGCCGCCGGCCGGGGCGACGACCACCATCTCCGACCGCACCAGCGCCAATTCCTCCCAGCCATTGCAGAAGAAATCGCCGAGCGGCAGCTCGATCGCGGGCTCCGGCCGGTTGTCCCAGTACATGCGCAGGGTGATCAGCCCGAGCGCGGTGCGGTCGGTGGTGAGCCAGCAGTGCCGGAGTACGCCGGGGCCGGAAATATCTGCCAGCGTTGCGGTTTCGCCCGCGGCGAGGTGAATGGACGGTGAGACCTTCCAGCCGGGGCCGAGCAGCCGCGCCGCGTGCGCGCCGGTGCCATCGGTCGCGCGGGCGCCCGCACCGGGGGCGCCGGTCGGATTCTCCGCACTGATCGAGCGGGTGCGTGCGGCATCGAGATGCCAGAGTTCCGATCCCGGTGTGCTCACAGCCCCGGCCAGCCGTATCGGTCGGTCACCGCGGCGTGGCCCGCGCGCTTCTGGTAGGTGAAGGCGGTCTGCGGCTGTTCGGGTTCACCGACCGACACGCTGGCCGAGAGCTCGGCCAGCTCGCGCCGGAACTGGTCCATATCCAGCCAGAGGATCTGCTGCACCAGTTCCTCCATCGATTCGGCGGCCATCGCTCCGGCCTCCGAATACACCAGCAGGCCCTCGCGGAAGGCCATGAGGGTCGGATACGCCTCGATCTTGGCCATGCGGGTCAGTTGCTGTTCGGCGTCGATATCGACCATGCCGTAGACGATTTCGGGGTGCAGGTCCGAGGATGCCTCGAAGACCTCGGCGAAGCGGCGCGATGGCTCACACCATTGCGCACCCCAGTCGATCAGCACGATATGACTGTTCGCGACGGTCGCGTCGAAGTTGTTCCGGGTCACGGTCATGGTCGGCATCGAGATCCCTCGCGATCACTGTCCTATCGGCAACCTTGCATCCTCGCACAGGCACGGGCCTATGGGGGAGGTGCGGATCGGTGTTGTTCCGCCGCAAGGAAATGTGCGATATGCCTGGTGGATTCATACATCTCGCGGTAGCGCTGATAGTACGCAGCGTAAATTGCTCCGCGCTCCGGATCGGGCTCCACCACGCCGATGACGGGATTCCAGCCCGCGGTATCGACGCCGACGGCCGCCGCCGCGAGCAGGGCATCGCCGAGGCAGGCCCCGACGGTATCGGCCGGGAGCTGCTGCGGCAGGCCCGTCACATCGGTGACGATCTGGGTCCAGAGTCCACCCTTGGTGCCGCCGCCGACCGCGACCAGCCGTTGCGCCTGCCCGCCCGCCGCGGTCATCGCCTCGAGGTTGTGCCGCACGCCGTAGGCGATGCCCTCCAGCACTGCCCGATACAGCTCCGCACGTCCGTGTCCGAGGGTGAGACCGGCGATGATGCCTCTGGCGTCCGGATCGAACAGCGGTGTGCGCTCGCCCGCGAAGTAGGGCAGCGCGAGCAGGCCGCGACTACCCGCGGGGACCTCGGCGGCCTCGGCCACCAGTTCGGCGAAGTCGCCGCCGACGAGTCTGCGCAGCCAATCCGTGACCGCGCCCGAGGTCGCCATGCCCGCCGCCGATGTGTAGGTGCCGGGCCAGACCCCGCAGGTGAGCCACAGTCCGGGATGCGGCCGCGGATGGGTGAGCACCTGCACGAGGAACATGGTGGTGCCGTACATGATCATCGCGTCGCCGGGTGCGCGGACGCCGACGCTGGCGGCCTCGGCCCAGGCGTCGATGGTTCCGGTGGTGACCGGAAGTCCGGCGGGTAGTCCGGTCGCCGCCGCGGCGGCCGCGCTCACCCGTCCGACAACGTCTGTGGGCCAGGCCAATTCGGGCAATCTCAGGCCCGGTGCGACGGCGGCGGCCCAGTCCCATGCCCAATCTCGTCGGCGCAGGTCATACATTGGCACGCACTGGCTGGCCGATTGATGGTCGAGCACATAGCGACCGGTAAGGCGATGCACCAGAAATGAACTCGCCATCAACAGCATGTGGGTGCGGGCCGCGACCTGCGGCTCATGGCGGGCCAGCCAGCGCAATTTGGGGCCGACGGCCTGGCTGGTCAAAGGGGAACCACTGCGTTCGAGCACCGCGGCTGCGCCGAACTGCTGGTTCAGTTCGGCGATCTCGGCGGTCGCCCTGGTGTCGACGCCGTACAGGATAGCCGGGCGCAGGGGAGTTCCGTCGGCGTCGGCGGGCAACAGGCACGGGCCGATTCCGGATACGCCGAGTGCGTCGAGCTTGGCTCCGTCGGCCGCGTCGAGGAGTTCGCGGATGATCGCGCAGAATTCCGCCCACCAAATGGCTTCGGCATCGTGTTCGACCCAACCGGGTCGTGGTGTCGAAACGTCGTGCATACGTTCGGATCTGGCGATGACTGTGCCGTCCGGCCGGACCAGCACGCCCTTGGAAGCGGAGGTTCCGATATCAACTCCGAGGAACATATCCGGCCCTCCTGTTCGCGAAGCACGTTATCGGGTGAATTCGTCGACGGTGATATCGAGGAGATCGCAGGCGGCCCGGACCGGAGCCCGCTGATCGCCGGGGACGGCGTGAATATGGTTGGCGCCGAAGCGGGACAGGAAATCTCCGGCGTGTGCGTCCAAGCGGGCGAAGGCGTGTGGCCATTCCCAGGTGGACTGCTTCATCAGCGCTTCGTTGGTCGCCTGGTCGTAGGTTTCGAAATCACCCAGCATCAACTGCATTCGATAGTTGCCGTCCTTGCGGGTGAGGCGGGCCAGGGTCATCCGGCCGGATGCGGCCAGATGGTGCACGGAGGCACCGCCCGCCGGGAAGAAGAACACCTCCGGATACAGATGCACATGGGCCAGGTTCTCGTGCGGATCCTCGCTGCGGGCGGCGAACCAGGTGGCATGTTGGCCGGAGTTGCACAGATCCCAGATATCGCGGTCTGCGTGATAGTGCCGGACATCGGCGAAGAGCACCGGGGTGTGCGCGATTCGGTGCAGCAGCTGCATGGTGAGCGCGCCGTCCATATCCGCTTCGGTCGCGCACACATGGGGTTGTTTGGGGCCGTTCCAATCGTAGGGATCATTGAGGAACGCCTCGGTGATATCCATGGTCGCGAAGTATTGGGTGAGTTCGGGCTGACCCTTGATACCGGAGAAGTCCAGGCGCCATTCGGCGATCAGTTCGCGCACCGCGAGATATGACCGGATCTGCCGTTCCAGCAATTCCGGGGTGAGTTTCACGCCATCGTAGTGCACCCCAGCGGTATTGCGCTCCAACCACTCTCGCGCACCCTTCGCCTCCCCGGCATCGGCCGATTCGGCGCGGCGCACGATCTCCCACTGGTCGATCTCCTCGACATCGATGCCGAATACCCGCTGCCACTGATCGGTATTGGCCACGGCCGTATTCATCCCCATCGGCCGACCGCCGAAGCGTCCGAAAGTACTGCCGCGCAGACTCGATACGGCCGCCGCCGCGGTGGCCTGGACGCCGATCGCCGCGATCAGCTCGGTATCGGCCGGATCGCCCCACAACCGGTTATGCGCGCGGCCGATCTGATCGAGCGCACCGCCCGCCGCCAGCATGCCGACCATGCCGGGCTGCACCGGATCGATATTGGACAGCAGCAGCAGCGGCCCCGGCGTGGCCCCCGCGGCCAGCATGGTGAAGTGCGGGAATGCCCAGACCGCGTAGTGCAGCACGGTGAGATCCACACCGGCGGCGGCCACTTCACGAGCCACCGATCCGGCCAAGGCGTTCGTACTGATCGGCGCCGCGCCGCGGACCACCTCGTGTCCGGCCGCCCGCAATCCGGCGACCAGCCGATCCTCCGTCGATTCGATGAATTCCGCGATGCCGGCGTGCACGTAGTCACGCCCATCGGAAATGCTCACAACCCCGATCCGCGCCATCCCGACCGCCTCCCAACGCGCAGGCCCCCTCCAGGATTATCCATCCGGAGGGGGTGGCGGGTGGTCGGCTTCGGGTCAGCGGGTCAGCGGTCGTTATCCACCGGTGACCGTTCGGCTGGCTACCAGCTCGGCGGTGATCGCGTCCAGGCGCCGGGCTCGGGCCGGGTCGAAGTCCGTGCCGACAAGGGGCAGCCGCGTGCGGCGCCGGAAGGCCGCGAGCGGCTCGGTCGGCGGCTGGTCGATCAGCTCCGCGATGGGGACGATGGCCGTGCGGACCGGTTGTCCGGCGACCAGCAGCCATGCCTTGGTGAGCAGACGGTGCGCCATCGGCAGCGGATCGGCCATGGCGGTGCGCACCATCAGTGGGTTGTAGAGCACATATCGGGTGCGTGCCCCGGGATGGCGTTGCGGAAATGCCACGCCGAGCAGGTCGATGCAGCGCGAGGACTGCATGGCCGCGCGCATGCCGCGATAGCCGTCGCGCAGTTGCAGGTCATCCCATTCGATGGTGCCGGGAAGTCCGCCGGGGCCCGCGATATTCATGATGACCGGCGCGGTGGCGCGTTCGAGTGCGTCGAAGAGTCCGTGCCCGAGGACATATCGGCTCAGATACAACAGTGCGAAGGTGTATTCGAAGCCATCGTCGGTCTCCTGGCGTACCGACCGGAAGTTCTGCGCGCCGAATACCAGCCCGTCGACGGTGTCGGTGACGGCCTCGACCTCCGCGAGGACCTTGCGCATCCCGGCGAGCGTGCTGAGATCGGCCGGTACGAACACGGCCCGGTCGGCGGCGCCGAGTCCGGCGGCCTCGGTCAGGAATCGGGCGCCTTTGGCCGCACCGCTGGCCACCGCGAACACCCGGTCGCCGCGGCCGAGGAAGTGCAGGCCGAGACCCTTGCCCATGCCGTCGGCGCGACCGTGCCGCCACCCGATCGGCATTGCTGGACGCCGCCCGAATCCGGTTCGCCACCATCGGATTCGACCGAACCGGCGTCCGCGATATCGCGGGTGATGTCGGGGTGGATCCGGCGCTGGTGTTCCGCTACTTCGGCTCCAAAGAGCAGCTCTACGCCGAGGCGATGTACCTCGATATCCCGAAAGGGGTTGCCGCCGATCCGCATCGGCCGGTGGTGTCCATCGTCGATGCGCTGCTGCGCGATGTTGTCTTCGAGGATTGGCCCGCTTTCGGCGGTGAGCATCCGCTGCTGGCGATGTTGCGGTCTTCGGGCCATGCCGCCGTGCGCGACCAATTGCGCGCCCAGCTCTGCGAGGGCTACCTGTGGGAGATGACCGCGCGCCTGGACGGTCCCGATGCCGCCCTGCGCGCCGAAATGATCGGTGCGGTGCTGCTGGGTCTGGGGGTGATGCGTTCGGTGGTCGGCGCGCCCGCGGTCTCCGGGGCGACCTTCGAGCAGACCAGGGCGCTGGTGGCGGATATGGTCCGGGCGGTCACCGCGGGACGGACGCGCTGACGGAGGGGGGATTCGGAAAGGTCAGCGGTGCCAGATGCACACCGCCCTGCGCCCAGCCCGCACTGGTGATCCACCAGCGGTCATCGTCTCGGACGAGTTCGGCGGCGTGGGCGGCGATATGGCCCGCCTTATCGCCGATGCGGAACTGGTAGGGGTCGTCGCTGCGGAAAACATCGGTTCCGAGGTAATGCGGGCGCGGACCGATGAACAGATACCACCAGCCGCCGTGCTGTGCGACGAACGGCGATTCGGTATTGCCCGCCTCGGTGCCGCTGGTCGGGTCCGTATAGGCGATATGCCGATCGCCCCAATGCACCAGGTCTCCGCTGGTGCGATAGGCGACCACATGGTGACCGCCGTGCGGGGCGCTGGTGGCGCAGTAGTACATGACCCACTGCTCGCCGATGCGTAAGACCATCGGATCCCTGGCGTCGTAGCCGTCGCGGAACAGTGGCCCGGACCGGCTGCGAGTCCAGTGGTACAGGTCGCGCGAGGTGGCCAGATTCATCGCGGCGGCGGTCCGATCGACGCCGCCGCCCGCGTAGAACATGTAGTACCGACCGTCGACGCCGATGACATGTGGTGCCCACAGATGTGTCTCGCCGTAGTCGCGATCCACGGTCAGGGCGGACGCCTGCTTGGTCCATGGTCCGTGCAGCCGGTATGCGGTGGCATGCGCGAATTCGATTTCGTGGAACGGGTCGGCCGGTTCCCAATGGGTGATGCCGAATAGGTGCCAGCGACCGGATGCGTCGCGAACCACGGTGTGGTCGTTGATGTACCACGACTGCGACTCACCGGCACTGGGGTCGTACACCCTCGCGAACGCGCCCGCCCGCACCACCTCGCGCGTTGCCATACGCTCATGATGCCGGGGGTAGGCCCCGCCGAGGCGGGGTCCGACACATTGAGATGTGGTGGGTATCAGGGGGTGGATGGCTGCTTCGGTGTTTTTTCGGGGGAGTCGGATGATGCTGCCGTCGGCTGCTCGACGATCGCTGTCGGCTGGTCGGTGCTCGCCTCGGGAGTACTGGACTGTGCCTTTGTCGACACGTCGGCAGTTGGCTCGGGCGTCGTGGACTGAGGCGCGGTCGTCTGGTCGGCCGTCGGCTCGGGCGCGGTCGACTGGTCCGTTGTCGGCTCGGAAGTGGTGGGCTCGGGTGCTGTCGGCTGGTCACCCGTTGGTTCTGGAGCTGTTGACTGCGGCGGCTCTGGTTGGTCCGCTGATGCCTGGGGAGTCGAGGATTCGGGCGTGGTGGGCTGGTCAGCGGTTGGCTGGGGAGTTGTGGGCTGAGGCGCGGTCGTCTGGTCGGCCGTCGGCTCGGGCGCGGTCGTCTGGTCCGTTGTCGGCTCGGAAGTGGTGGGCTCGGGTGCTGTCGGCTGGTCACCCGTTGGCTCTGGAGCTGTCGACTCCGCGGTCTTCGGCTGATCCGCCGTCGATTGGGAAGTCGTGGATTCGGGCGTGGTCGGCTCGTCGGCGGTTGGTTGGGGAGTTGTCGACTCGGACGGGTTCGGTTGATCCGCCGTAGGTTGCTCGGGAGTTGTCGATTCGGGCGTGGTCGGCTCGTCGGCGGTTGGTTCGGGAGTTGTCGACTCCGGCGAGTTCGGTTGGTCGGCGGTCGGTTCGGGAGTCGTGGCGTGGGGCGTGGTCGCCTGAGACGCTGTGGGCTGGGGCGCCGTCGGTCGCGTCCATGTCGGTGCGGGTGCGTGGGCCGCTGCGGCCCGCTGATCCTCGCGCTGCTGTTTGCGCCGCGCCACCGCCTGGCTGAAGCTCGTACTGCTGAAATGGGTGCCGTAGACGCCGAGCGCGACCACTCCGGCCGCGATCACCGCGACGCCCGCGCTCCAGTCGAT
The DNA here is from genome assembly GCF_050955995.1 of Nocardia sp. CA-119907. Lineage (NCBI taxonomy): Bacteria > Bacillati > Actinomycetota > Actinomycetes > Mycobacteriales > Nocardiaceae > Nocardia > Nocardia sp. CA-119907. The sequence goes on along the minus strand of NZ_CP192091.1, from coordinate 6,024,293 downwards.
GTGCCAGAACGCCGCGATCACGCCGACCAGGGAGCTGAGCAGGGCGATAACCCTGGCCGCCTCGTCGGTCATGCTCGGGTTCGGCGTCTGTTCGCCCGACTGCCAATCGTCGAGCAAGAGCAGCACCGCGAGCAGCGGTAGCGAAATGGCGAAGGCGATCATGGAGATTCGGCCGGAGGCGCCTAGTGGTGCGGCCGTGAGGAAGCCCTGGAGGATGACGACGCCGACCGCGATCAGCCCGCCGTACATCAGGCTGTTCTGTCTGGCGAACTTCTTCTTCTCGGCGGGGGTGGTGAACTTTTCGAAGTCGACATCGTCGTGCACGCCGGTGACCCTACTGGAGCTGCGGCGGCAATTCCGGGTGAACGGTTTCCACTGCCGGGACTAGTCGGCGTCCACCAGCACCTTGCGGAGCTGGGCCAGTTCGGCACCGGAAAGGCCATGTGCGCACAGCCATTCGCCCGCGCCACCCTGGGTGGTGTGCAATTCGTCGAGGAACCGCATGATCACATCGGGATCGACCGCGAGTATGCCGGTGCGCACCGGTGGCAGTCCGTGATACGAGGGCAGTGCGTCGAGGCGTTGTCGAATGCGTTCCAGCCGTTCGCCGGTGAGCGCGTAATCGGCGGCGATCACCTCGGCGGGCACACCCACCGCGTCCAGCACCATGGCCGCCAGCACGCCGGTGCGATCTTTTCCTGCGGCGCAATGGAAGACGACCGAATGGCGCTCGGAATCGGCGATGATGCGTGCCGCCGTAACGATGGATTCGCCACTGCCGGAGAGCAGTTCGCGGTATAGGGCGAAGAGATCGTATTGTCTGCCGTCCGGAACGAGTTCGGCGGGCGTCGCGGCGACGGCGCTCGACTTGCGCACCGGGAGATTGACCATGCGCACGGCCGCATTGCCGCTCAGCCTGCCGTAGCCCTCGCGCAGCACTTCGTCCGGGTTGCGTAGGTCGATCAGGGTGCGCAGGCCGACCGGGCCGATGAGTCTGCCGAGGTCGTCCTCGGTGAGATGCTGGGGTGTGCTCGCGCGGTAGACGACGCCGAATCGGGTTGTGCCGCCGCCGATTATCGGAAGACCGCCGAGGTCACGGACATTGTCGATTTCGGCGAAGTCCACCCATCGCTGCTGGGCATTATCGGTGAACATGGCGCTAGTGGGCCCGGCCCGCGGCGGCTTCATCGGCGCGGCTCAGGCCGCACAGACCGATGAGGTCTTCGTGCAATTCGAACCACACCGTGTGATAACTGTCCATGATCGGCCGGGCCACCCAGCTGTGGTCGCCACCGTTCATGCGCTCGACGGCGCGGTTCAGCCGATCGGTGTAGGGCGTGAGGCGGGGCGCGATGGTGCCGATGCGTTCGACCAGCGGTGCGACGCGGTGGTGCAGTGTGGTGAGACGCGCCAGAATCGCTGTGTCATAGGCGTTGTCGGAGTGATCGTTCACCGTGCTCGGGTCCTTCATCTGCCACGCCGTGATGACTTCCTTCAGCTCGGCATTGAACTCGCAGAATTCATCGTAGGCCGCGGCGATGACGCTTCGGTCGACATCGGCGCGCTCGTGTTCCAAGAGTTGAGTCAGTTGTTCGCGGCCGTGCGGGGTCAGGCGCACGCCGACCGGTGTGCCGGCACATAGCCCCCGCATTACGAAATCGCTACTGCGGGAGTCGGCTTCGGCCTCAGCGATATCGAGGCTCGTCGCGACAGCGTTCGGTTGCACGCGACCCTTGATGCCGATCAAGCGGAGGATTGCGAGCTCGGACACCTCGGGCTTCGCCTGGATAACATTGTGGGCGTTGGTATCCAACGCGGTCGCCGATCGTACCACTTCTGCATCGGAATGCTCTGCTGTTGCCGGGGATTCGATTCGATCGCGATCGGCCAGGTGCTCGGGCAGGTCGGCGGAATCGACCCGTGCCCACTGTGCGAGGCGATCGACGTCCTCGAGCACCGCGCCCTCCACCGCCTTTCCGACCACCTGTCCCGGCCAGACCGTGCCCGCACCGCCGTCGACAGTGACGAGGCGACCGACCAGCGCCTCGACAACCCCTGGGCCGCAACCGACGACACATGGGCGGCCGAGTTCCCGGCTCACCAGTGCGGCATGCGAAGTGGCGCCGCCGAGTTCGGTGACGATGGCCTGCGCCGCGATCATGCCGTGCAGATCGTCCGGGCTGGTGGTCGGGCGTGCCAAGATCACGTACTCGCCTGCGGCGGAACGTGTTTCGGCTTCGTCCGGATCGGTGACCACGACACCGGTGGCGAGGCCGGGGCAGGCGGATTCGCCGTGGGCGAGTGGGGTCAGGCCGGTGTCGTCGCCGGATGCGGGGCGCAGGACCGTCCGCAGTTGGTCGGCGCTGACCCGGCGCAATGCCTCGTTCGCGTCGATGAGGCCCTCGTCGACCATTCCGACGGCAGCCCGAACCGCCGCGCGCGCGGAACGTTTCGCCGGCCGCGACTGCAACAACCACAACCGGCCGGACTCGACCGTGAATTCGATGTCCTGAATATCGCGGCCGTCGCGCTCGAGGAGTGCGGCGGCGGCGAGCAATTCCCGGTGCACCTCGGGCAGCGCCGCCGCGAGGTCGTCCAGCGGACGCGGGGTGGTGCGCCCGGACACGACATCCTCGCCCTGGCCGCCGACCAGCCATTCGCCGAAGACCGGGCGTTCACCGGTATTCGGGTTCCGACTGAACAGCACGCCGGTCCCCGAGTGCGCGTCCAGATTGCCGAACACCATGGCCTGCACTGTGACCGCAGTGCCGAGCGTGTCGGAAACGCCCTGGGTGCGCCGATAGGTCTTGGCACGCGCGGAATCCCACGACCGGAACACCGCGGTGACGGCACCGCGCAACTGCTCCCACGGATCCTCCGGCACGATGCCATTCGCATCGCCGAGCACGATTTCCCGGTACTGGGTGCTGAACCTGCGCCGAGTATCGCTGGCATACACCGGATTTCCGGTCTCATCGGTCAGCGCCCGCTCGACCGCGTCGGTCATCCCCAGATTCAGGACGGTATCCATCATTCCGGGCATGCTCACCGCGGCCCCGGAACGCACCGAGACCAGCAGGGGCCGCTGCGCGGAACCGAACCGCCGTCCCGTTCCGCGTTCCAGCGCGGCGATGCCCTCCCGCACCCCGGCCCAGATCTCCGCACCGATCACCCCGCCGTTGGCTCCGAATTCCGCCCAGGCCTCGGTGGTCAGCACGAACGCTGGCGGCACCGGCAGTCCCAGCCCCCGCATGTGATCGACGCTCCACGCCTTCCCGCCGATTCGCTCCCGCGACAGTCCACACGTCCCATCGAGCTCGACAACGGATGCGTGCCGATCGGAATCGAGCCCTCCGAAGACCGCCTCCGGTCGCTCCACCGACTCCACTCCGATCGTCATGTCACTCCTCACATTGTCGACAGCCACCACCCAGCAGGTGACCAGGGCAGATCACGGGTTCGCCGGACCGAAGTCCGGCCGTCCGATCGCCCCGGCGAATACCGCCCCGTTCTCGCACGCCGCAGGGCAGCGCAATCTCAGCCTGCCGCCGCGCAACGCTCCGGCGTACCGGACGTCCCGGTCAGCAGGATGTGCCGCGGCGATCGCGGCTCATCACGGGCAAACCTGGACGCACTGGCGTGCCGACCGGGTCCACGATCAATGCGGGACGCTGCGCCGCAGGTAGTCGGCGGTGATGGAGCGGTGCTCGTCGAGCAGTGCCGTGGGAGTTCCGGTGAAGACGATTTCGCCGCCGTGCTTACCGCCGTCGGGTCCCAGATCGATGACCCAGTCGGCCCGTTTGACCACCTCCAGATCGTGTTCGATGACGATCACCGTATTGCCCGCGTCGACCAGTCGGTCCAGCAGCGCGAGCAGCGTGTCGACATCGGCCATATGCAAACCGGTCGTCGGCTCGTCGAGTACGTAGATGCCGCCCCTGCGGTGCAGGTGGTCGGCGAGTTTGATGCGCTGGCGCTCACCGCCGGACAGTGAACTCAACGAGCGTCCCAGCGTCAGGTAGCCGAGGCCGACCTCGTTCAGTGCGCGCAGCGGCGGGCGAATCCTGCTGCCCGCGTCGCCGTTCCAGAAGTCGAGCGCCTGCTCGGCCGTCATATCCAGGATATCGGCGATGGATGCACCGCGAATCGTGTAGCCGAGCACCTCGTGGCGGTAGCGACGGCCATGGCAGCTCTGGCAGACGGTGGTGATCGGATCCATATACGCCAGATCCGTGAAAATAATGCCAGCGCCGCCGCATTCGCCGCACGCGCCCGCGGAGTTGAAGCTGAACAAGCCGGGCTTGACGCCGTATTCCTTGGCGAACAGTTGCCGCATCGGGTCCATGATGCCGATGTAGGTGGCCGGACTGGAGCGCCGGGAGGCGGCAATGGCCGACTGGTCGATCGCGATCGACTGCGGATAGGCGGTGACGAATGCGCCGGATACCAAGGTGCTCTTACCCGAACCCGCCACCCCGGTGACCGCGGTGAGCACGCCGGTCGGGAATCGCGCGGTGAGGTTTTTCAGGTTGTAGGAGTCGGCGTCGGTGACGGTGAGCCAGCCGGTCGGGGTTCGGTTGACGCGCTTGATCGGCTGGACGAGACGCAGTCGCTCACCCGTCAGTGTGCCCGAGGTGCGCAACTTTTCGACCGTGCCCTCGAAGACGACCTGACCGCCGTGTCCGCCCGCGCCCGGCCCCATATCCACGATATGGTCCGCGACGGCGATGACATCGGGGGAGTGCTCGACCACCAGAACCGTATTCCCTTTGTCCCGCAACTGGATCAGCAGCTGGTTGAGCCGGCCGACATCGCGCGGGTGCATGCCTACGCTGGGTTCGTCGAAGATGTAGGTCATTCCAGTGAGACTGGACCCGAGATGCCGAACGACCTTGAGTCGCTGTGCTTCACCGCCCGATAGCGTGGACGTCTCGCGGTCGAGCGAGAGATAGCCGAGGCCCACTTCCTCGATCCGCCGCAACCGGGCAATGGCGGCCGCGGCGATCGGTGCGGCGGGCGTCGGTGCGAGTGCGCCGAGCACCTCGATCAGGTCGGACACCTCGAGGCGGCCGTACTCGGCAATGCCGAGGCCGTTGATCCGGCTCGCCAATGCGGCGGAGTTCAGCCGTGCGCCACCGCATTCCGGACAGATCTCCTCGCTGACCACCGCCGTCGCCGCTGCGCGATTCTTCTCGCTCAACGCGCCGAGGTCGCGTTTGACATAGAGCCGGTCGAAACGTTCCAGCAGCCCCTCGTAGGCATTGCTGCCCATCGAACCGGTCCTATTGAGTCGCGGCACCCGGAACCCGTTGCCGTGCAGGAACAGCTGCCACTGCTCGGCGCTGAAATCACGTAATGGCATGTCCGGATCGAAGAGTCCGGATTCCGCATAGAGCTGCCACTGAAAAGTGCCCACGGCGAACGGCGCGAAGGTGATGGCGCCCGCATTGAGCGACTTGTCGGTATCGAGCAGCTTGTCCAGATTCGGCCGCACGACATGTCCGAGCCCGCCGCACTCCGGGCACATGCCCAAAGGGTCGTTGAACGAATAGTAGGTAGCCGCACCGGCACTCGGCTCGCTGTAGCGTGAGAAGAGCACCCGGATGACCGACTGGATATCGGTCATCGTGCCGACGGTGGATCGGGAGTTGCCGCCGATCGGCTTCTGGTCGACCACCACGGCGGGCGCGAGATTGTCGATCACATCGGCCTCGGGCCGCTCGTATTTGGGCAGCCGGTTGCGGATGAACCAGGTGAAGGTCTCATTGAGCTGGCGCTGCGATTCGACGGCGACGGTGCCGAAGACCACCGACGATTTGCCCGATCCGGATACGCCGGTGAAGACGACGATCTTGCCCTTGGGGATGGCCAGGGAGACGTTGCGCAGGTTGTTGGCACGGGCCCCGATGATCTGGATGGTGTCTCGGTCTGCGTTCACGATCGCCACGGTAGAGCGAAATAAGGTCAGGATCGGTCCTCATTTCGAGGGATACTGAGGGCTGTGACCGAAACCGCCGCCCGCCTGCTGCAACTGCTGTCCTTACTGCAGACTCGTCGCGAATGGACCGGGCCGGAACTGGCCGAGCGCCTCGGCGTGACCGTGCGGACGGTGCGCCGCGATATCGAGCGGCTACGCGAGCTGGAGTATCCGGTGCATGCGAGCCTCGGTTCGATCGGCGGCTACCGCCTGGCGGCGGGAACCGCGCTGCCGCCGCTGCTGCTCGACGACGACGAGGCGGTCGCGATCACGCTCGGACTGCGCAATGCCGCACTCGGCGCGGTCGAGGGCATCGACGAGTCATCGGCACGCGCGCTGGTCAAACTCCAGCAGGTGCTGCCCGCCCGGCTGCGTCGCCGCGTCGAGGCGGTGCGGTTCGCGACACTGTCGCTCGGCGGAACCGCCGCCGGACCGCTCGTCGACCCCGAAACCCTGGTCGTGCTGGCCGCCGCCTGTCGCGACGGCGAACGCGTTCGCTTCCACTACCGCGATAAGAGCGATACCGAAACCCGCCGACTGGCCGAACCGCACAACCTGGTCTCCGCGGGCCGTCGCTGGTACCTCGTCGCCTGGGATATCGACCGCGCCGACTGGCGCACCTTCCGAGTCGACCGCATCGAATCCCCGCAACCGATCGGGATCCGCAGTACGCCAAGGAAGTTACCCACCGCGGACGCCGCCGCCTTCGTCACCGAATCGCTCGCGAAATCGCGCCCTGTACGCCGAGTCGTCTTCGTCGTCCGTGCCCCGGCCCCGGAACTGATCGAAAGCTTCCGCGTCCGTCCCGAGGAAATCGAGCCGATCGACGCCAACACCTGCCTACTCCGCACCACCGCCGACTCATTGGAATGGACGGCCCTCCGAATCGCCCACCTGGGCCTGGAATTCGAGGTCAGGGAACCACCGGAGATGGCGGATATGCTCCGCGAACTCGGCCGCAAACTCCTGCGTGCGGCGGGTGCGGAAAGTTAGGGATCACACTGGCGGGTTGAGTGTTTCGTAATTGCGGAGCGGTTTCGACAGGTCCTCACGCGCGGGCGGTCGCCCGGAATCGTGAAAGGGCCTGTCGTCATACCTTTTCCACCCCGCCATCGCGTGCGTGGCAACCAGTTGGAGACCCATCTTTTCCACATAGCCGATGCATTGGACATGTGCGTCCATCGACGGGAATTATCCGAATACGGTGATGACGCCGAGTGCGATCAGCGGTGTGGTGTGGGAAAGCCCTGCGCGGCAGCGGGATTCGTGGTGACAACCGTGACGGCGCGCGGCGTTTCGACCAGCGGGCTCGGCGTACCATATAGCACGGCCACAATGGCGGCCAGCACGAACAAGCCGCCGAGAGCGAGCGCGATCTGCACCCATGAGGGAAAGGTTCCCCGGATGGACCCGGGTCGGAACTGCGATGCCTGCCCGAATCGAGCCGGGCGAGGTTGCTGCCGATATTTCACAAGGTGTTTCCTTGAACTAGTTGAAATACAACCTGATTCGCGGTGGAACGGCGACTCGCCCCGAGCTCGAGTCGTCGCGTGGGAAATATCCTGACAGCCCAGCTGTTTTAGAGCAACCGATTCCGGCAAATTGCCGTCGTCGTTCCGTCAAGCCTGGTTCACGGGCGACAAGATTCCGACCGGTCCTTAAAGTCCCTCGCGCGGAAAGAGATCCGCACAAGGGGCAGCGTCAGTGCAATACCGGTCCGTCCGCCCAGCGAAACAGATGGGCGATCGCGGGTTCGACTATGGCACTGGGGATTTCGGCGTCGAACCAGCGGTCGACATGGGTCCAGTGGTAGGGGTGCAGTAGGTATTCTCCGTTGAGGCCGTCGGGGTCGGTGAATTCTTGTTCCCACACATGCGTCCACGGCGTCGCGGGTTGCCGCGCGGTGTCGACGCGGCTGAGCGCCCAGGAGCGGATGGCGGTGATATGCGCGGGCATGGCGGTCAGATCCGCCTCGAATCGCGCGCGGACACCGTCGGGCGTACCGGGGCGAACGCGCAGCAAGAGGGTTCGCTTGATGCGCCTTCCGGCAAACGGGACATGCTGTGCGGCAACCGGAATCAGCGGCACGGCATCGGCCGCGGCCGAAAGGTCGGGCAGGACCGCCGAAGGCGGGGCGGTGGTGGTCAGATCCCACGTCATGCCCAGGCCGCCGACGGTGCCGGGGAGATCGGGGCCCGCCGAGCAGGCCACGACCTCGCGGCCAGCGCGGGCGGTGGCAACGGCGGGCGCGACGTCGGTGGTCGGTGTGCGAATCACCCAGCGAATCATGGTGTTGCGTCCTCCGCGTGTGCTTCGGCCTGCAGTGCGCGCCGGTCCCTGCTGATGGCGATGGCGTCGGTGTCGGCCCAGAAGCGGGCGATATCGGGGTCGGCGGCGGCCGCACCGCGCATCCCGTAGAAGGCGTAGGGATCGCGTAGTTCCCACAGGATATCGATGGCCACGGCATCCGGTGCCGGATGCGAACGCCACATGTGCACCGAGCGCATCCCGCGTTCCCGCGCACCGGGTAGATACTCGGTGCGCCAGCGCCGAATCCAGGAATCCACCTCGGTTGTCGGCAGCACCACATGGTCGAGGATGTGCACGAGGTTCACAGCTTGGCCACGACCTCTTCGCGATACCGGTCCACGGTGTCACGCAGACCGTCGAGTCCGCGCGGACCGAGTAGCGAATCCGGGCCGAACAGTGGCGGATTGAGTACCAGCCGAGTAGCTCCGGCCCGAACATAGGGACGCACGAAATCCGGATCGAATTCCCGAGTGGGATCACACGAACCCGGCCACACCGTCAGCTCTACCGCATCCTCGCCACGCCCCGCCGTCACCGCGGTGTCTCGCAACCGGTCCGCCGCAGCGGCGAAGTCAGCGGGCCCGATGGTGTACGGGAACCAGCCGTCGGCCAGCAGTCCGGCGCGCCGCACGGCCGGAGCGCTGTGCCCGCCCAGCACAATCGGGACGGCGCCACTCTCCGGCCGCGGCACACAGCTCAGCCGATCGAATGCGGTGTGGCTGCCGTGGAAGCTCGCCGGTGCGTCCGCCCAGAGCGCCCGCATCGCGCCGATGCAGTCCTCCAGTCGCGCGCCGCGCGCCTGGAACGGCGCGCCGACCGCCGCGTATTCCTCCTTCTGCCAGCCGATTCCGAGGCCGAGCAGCAGACGTCCGCCGGAATGGCGGTCGATGGTGGCGGCGCGCTTGGCCAGTACCACCGGACTGTGCAGCGGAGCGACCACCATGGCGGTGCCGAAGCGGAGGGTGCGCGATGCCCCGGCCATGAATGCGATCGTCTCCAGCGGATCGGTCATCGGGACGGCCGATTCCGGGCCCGGCATGCGACCGTCCTTGGAGTACGGATACAGCGGCTCGTAGTCCTCGGCCACCACAACGTGTTCGACGGTCCAGACCGATTCGACGCCGCACTCCTCGAGCGCCGCGGCGAACTCGCGTAGGAAGGTGCCGGAGGTGGCGAGTCCGTCGACGTAGGGCACCAGCATGCCGATTCGGGTCATTGCCTCACTCCACTTCCTTCTTCATCTGCGCGGTCAGGATGCGCTGATATCCGGAGCCGAAAATCCGGGGCAGCAAATCGATTACGCGGGCGTCGGCACCGATGAGGATCTTGGCCTTGTCCTTTCGGATGCCGCGCACGATGGTCTTGGCCGCGGATTCGGGTGTCGTCTTGGCCAGCTTGTCGAAGTTGGCGGCCAGGGCATCGCGGTCGCGGTCGCCGCCCGCGCGGGCCTTCCAGGCGATGTCGGTCTTGATCATGCCGGGATGGACGCTGCTGACGCCGACGGGGTAGCCCGCGATCTTCATCTCCTGGCGCAGTGCGTCGGTGAAGCCGCGGATGCCGAATTTGGTTGCGTTATAAGCGCCCTGGCTCGGGCAGGCAGCGAGTCCGAACATGCTGGAGACATTGGCGATATGGCCGTCACCGGACGCGATGACCTGTGGCAGAAAGGCTTTCGTGCCGTACATGACGCCCCAGAAATTGATGCCGACGATCCACTCGAAGTCTTCCCAGCTCAACTCCTCCACATTGGCGGTCAGCGAGACGCCCGCATTGTTGACCACGAGATTGGCCGGGCCGAAGTCGGATCGGACCTCGTCGGCGTGTGCGTAGACGGCGGCGCGGTCGGTGACATCGAGCCGGTAGGCGCGCGCCTTGGCGCCAGCCTGTTCACACAGCGCGGCGGTTTCGCTGACATTGGCCAGGTTTCGCCCGGACAATGCCAATCTGGCGCCTTGGCTCGCCAGCTCCAGTGCGAGCGCGCGGCCGATGCCAGCACCCGCGCCGGTAATGACGACGACCTTGTCCTCAAAGTTCTTCACAGCAGGTGTCCTTGGTTATTTGGTGGTGTAGCCGCCGTCGGCGACGAATTCGGAGCCGGTGCAGAAGCTGGACTCGTCGGAAATGAGGAACAGCACGAGGTTGGCCAGCTCACCCGGCGCCGCGGCACGGGGGAGCGGCTGGTCGTGCACCATCGAGTTGGAGCGGTCGGAGTCAGCGGTCATCTCGGTGGCGACGACACCGGGATGGACCGAATTGACCCGGATTCCGTCGGCGCCGAACTCCTGGGCGGCGGCCTTGGTCATACCGCGCACCGCCCACTTGGACGCGACATAGCCGAGGATATTGCTGAAGGCGATGATGCCGCCGATCGAGGAGATATTGACGATCGAGCCGCCACCGGCCCGGCGCATCGACGGAACCACGGCCTTCATGCCGAGGAAGACCCCGACCTGGTTCACATCGATGACGCGACGGTAGTCCGCCTCGGCCAACCGCTCGATCGGATCGACGTGCACGATGCCCGCATTGTTGACCAGTCCCCAGACCGGCCCGAAGGTGCGTTCGGCCTCGGCAACCACTGCCGCCCAAGCAGATTCGTCGGTGACGTCGAGCGGAACGAACAGCGCGTCGTCTCCGAGTTCGGCGGCCACCGCCTTGCCCTCGTCGGCGAGAACATCCGCGATAACGACCGAGGCTCCCTCGGCGGCCAGTCGACGGGCGAATGCGGCGCCCATACCGCGCGCGCCGCCGGTAATGATGACGGTCTTGCCTGCGACTCTGTCCACGTCATACTCCTCAGGGATGTTCGAGATCGGCGATGTGCTGGGCGGCGATATAGCCGAACACCATGGCGGGACCGATGGTCGCGCCCGCGCCGGCGTAGCTATTGCCCATGACGGCGGCCGAATTATTGCCCGCCGCATAGAGTCCGGGGATCGGCGCACCGTCCGCGCGCAGTACCCGGGAGTGTTCGTCGGTGACCAGACCGCCCTTGGTCCCCAGATCGCCGGGCACCATCTCCACCGCGTAGAACGGTCCCTGATCGATCGGCGCCAGGCAGGGGTTCGGGGTGACGGTGGGGTCGCCGTAGTAGCGGTCGTAGGCGGATTCGCCGCGATGGAAGTCCGCGTCGCGCCCGGCGCGCGCGAAACCGTTGAAGCGCTCGACCGTCGCGGTCAGGGCATCGGCCGGCACACCGATCTCGGTGGCGAGTTCGGCCAGCGTATCGGCCTTCTTGATAATTCCGGCGTCGAAATACTTCTGCGGGATGGCCTGTTTCGGGAAGGTGCCCAGGAACAGGTACCGGTCGCGGAAGCGCTGGTCCATGATGAAATGCGCGGGTACATGGCCGACGCCGGTGGCGTGTCGCTCGTACATGGTGTGCACCACATCGACGTAGCTGGCCGATTCGTTGGTGAACCGCTCGCCCGCGTCATTGACCATGATCGCGCCGGGCTGGGAGCGTTCGGCCAGGCAGAAGAACGGCGGCCCGTCCGGATTGCGCACCGAGGGGCCCCACCAGGCGTCATCCATCAGATCCAGTGCGGCGCCCAGCTTTTCACCCGCCAGAATGCCGTCGCCGACATTCTCGGTCGCGCCGACGGTCCAGTCGGTACTGACCGGCTCGGCGAAGAATCGCTCGCGCATCTCCAGGTTGTGCTCGAAACCACCAGCGGCGAGCACAACACCGCGGCGCGCGCGGATAACGATGGGCGCACCGTCGCGCTCGGCGCGCACACCGACCACCACATCATCCTCGGCAATGAGGTCCGTGAGCGGCGTGCTCAGCCAGACCGGCACACCCGCGTCGCGCAGTGCCAGCCACAGCCGCGCCACCAGGGCCTTGCCGAGACTCAGCGGCTGCCGCCCGCGAATGCGGTTCAGCACGGCCTTCGCGCCCACCTCGAGCGCGGTGCGCTTCCCCTTCCAGGTCCGCGCGATCATATTCAGATCGTGGAAGTCGCTGACGGTGAACGCGATGCCCTTCGGGCCCGACATGGTCGGCCGGTTGATGAGCTCCATGTCCTTGCCGAGCAGACGACCGTCGACGATCGCGGGTTCGATGCTGCGGCCCTGCGCGAGTCCGCCGGGCAGTTCCGGGTGGTAGTCGGAATAGCCACGGTCGTAGACGAATTGGAGATGGTTCGTGCGCGCGGTGAGATAGGCGAACATCCGCGGTCCGTTGTCCAGGAACGCATCCTGCTTCTCCTGCGGAACCCGGTCGCCGACCACGGATTTCAGGTAGACCCGGGCCAGGTCGGGACTATCGGGTACGCCCTCGCGCACCAGCACCGGATTGTTCGGAATCCAGACACCGCCGCCGGAGCGGGCGGTGGAACCGCCGAAGCTGCCGCTCTTTTCGATCAGCACCACCGAAAGCCCACGGTAGGCGGCGGTGAGCGCGGCGGTCATACCCGCCGCGCCGGAGCCGACGACCACGACGTCGAAGCTGTATTCCTGGGACATCTGGCTCTCCTTCACTAGTAACCGGCGCCGGTGAGCATGCCGCCGTCGATGACGACCTCGGTTCCGGTGCAATAGCTCGCGGCATCGGAGGCCAGGAAGACCACTGCCTCGGAAACCTCGCCGGACTGTCCCCAGCGCGGAATCGGCAGCCCGGCGAAGAAACTGTTGCCGTCGACGCCCGAGCCCGCCGCCGCCGTCATCGGGGTCGCGATGCCGCCGGGATGGATGGAGTTGACCCGGATTCCGTCCTTGCCGAGTTCGCGGGCGGCCGATTTGGTGAGTCCGCGAATCGCGAACTTGCTCGCGCTGTAGGCGGATAGGCCCGCCGCGCCGATGAAACCCTCGACCGAGGAGATGTTCACGATGGCGCCGCCGCCGGTCATGGCGGGTGCGGCGGTCTTGATGCCGAGCCAGGTGCCGGTGACGTTCACCGTCATGATGGTGGTGAAGTCGGCCAGGCTCATCTCGGCGATGCGCTGGAAGCGCAGCATGCCCGCATTGTTGACGAGCACATCGAGTCCGCCGAACTCGTCCACCGCGGTCCGCACCGCGGCGGCCCAGTCCGCCGCACTGGTCACATCGTGGTGCACATAGCGCGCGCCGGTCTCGGCCGCGAGCTGTTCGCCCTGCTCGTCGAGGACATCGCCGAACACCACCCGCGCGCCCTCGGCGACGAAGCGGCGGACGTGTTCGGCGCCCATTCCGCGCGCTCCGCCGGTGATCAGCGCGACCTTGTCATCGAGTCGACCCACTGCAGGTCCGTCCTTTCTGCGGCGTCGGTTCGAACGCCGTGTCGAATTCGACGCTATGGGCGCGGCGGCGAGGCGACCTGAGCCAGTCCCATCCACCGAGACATGCACCTGACCTCAACGAGAGCATCGGAAATATTTCTACTAGGCATATTGAGAAATGGAGGCCATGCATGAAGTTCTCGATGATCTTCGAGGCGCAGATGACCAACCCGTCGGCCGATCACGAGCGGCAGGTCCTGCGCGACTGTGTCGAGCAGGCGGTGTTGGCCGAGGAGATGGGTTTCGACACCGTCTGGGCGGTCGAACACCACGGCCTGAAGTGGTACGCGCATATGAGTGCGCCGGAGATCTTCCTGACCTGGGTGGCCGCGCGCACCGAGCGGATCCGCATCGGCCACGGCGTGGTGTGCATGCCCTTCAACTTCAACCACCCGGTGCGCGCCGCCGAGCGCGCGGCCATGCTCGATGTGCTCTCCAACGGGCGGGTGAACCTCGGCGCCGGCCGCGGCGCCACCCCGCAGGAGACCTCCATGTGCGGTGTCGATCCCGACCGTACCTACCAGGAGGTGGAGGAGTCGCTGCGCATCATCGGCAAGGCATGGCAGGACCCGGAGGGCGAATTCGAATGGCACGGTGAGCTGCTCGATATCGATCCGCATCCGATGCTGCCGCGGCCGGTGCAGCTGCCGCATCCGCCGCTGTTCATGGCGTGCACCAAGAAGGACACCCTGAAGCTGGCCGCCGACTACGGAATCGGCGCGCTGGTACTGGGCTTCGCGGGTGTGGAGGAGATCGCCGAACTGCGCCGCACCTACGACGCGGCCATTGCCGAGCGGACCGGGGAGCGGTTCGTCTCCACCGTGGTCAACGACCACTTCGCGGCGCTGTGCCCGACGATCGTACTCGACGACCGGGAGAAGGCGCAGCAGATCGGTGCGCGCGGCCAACGGTTCTTCGCCCAGTCCATCAAGCACTGGTACGGCGCGGGCCCGGTGCCGGACGAGGCCATCGATCCGACCGTGGACGAGCTGGCGCGTATCCGCGAGGCCGCCGATGAGCATGTGGCGTACCTGCACGAGGCGAAGATTCCGGTGAAGGCCGGGGCCACGTCGGTTTTCAATGCCGAACACGCCTATGGCAGTCCCGAGGACGCCATCGCCTACGTCGAGCGGCTGCAGGAAGCCGGTGCCGACGAGATCCTGTGCCTGATCCAGATGGGCACCGTGCCGCAGGAAGCCTGCCTGGAGACGATCCGGCACTGGGGCGAGAAGGTCATCCCGCACTTCCGCAAGAGCTAGTCAGAACTGAATTGGCAAGGAGCAGAAAATGATGGATCTGACCGGCAAGGTAGCGCTGATCACCGGCGCCGCGCGGGGACAGGGTGCCGAGGAGGCTCGGCGGTTCGCCGCGGCGGGTGCCAGCGTGGTACTGACCGACGTGCTCGACACCGAGGGCAAGGCCGTTGCCGAATCCATCGGCGCCGCCGCGCGTTTCGTGCGCCATGATGTGAGCAGTGCCGAGGACTGGGCGGCCGCGGTGCAGACCGCGGTGACCGATTTCGGCAAGCTCGATGTGCTGGTGAACAATGCGGCGATCTACACGACGAAGGCGCTCACCGAGACCACTGTCGAGGAGCTGGAACGCATTCTGCGGATCAATCTGGTCGGCGCGTTCATCGGCATGCAGTCGGTCGTTGGCCCGATGGTGGCGGCGGGCGGCGGTTCGATCGTCAACATCTCATCGCAGGCCGGATTGCAAGGGTTGATGGGGCATTCCGCCTACGGTGCGTCGAAATGGGCGCTGCGTGGGCTGACGAAGACGGCGGCGCTGGAGCTCGGTCCGGTGGGGATCCGGGTCAATTCGGTGCATCCCGGCCCCATCGCCACCCCGATGATCGGCCATCTCGGCCTCGGCACCGGGCCGGGCAGCTTCCCCGCGCTGCCGCTGGGACGGGTCGGACTGCCATCCGAGGTGGCGGATCTGGTGGCGTTCCTGGCCTCCGATGCCGCGGCGTTCATCACCGGTGCCGAGTTGGCCATCGACGGCGGATTGTCCGCGGGACAGTTCATTCCGCCCGACTCGATGCCGCCGGTCGGCGCGACGGGCGAGCAGTGAGGTACCGGCGATGCCGCTGAAACCCGAGGCGCGGGTGATCGTCGACGCCGCTTCGGCATCGTTCCCCGCATTGGGTACCGAGGTGCTCGATGCGGCACAGGCGCGCCGGATTCTCGCCGCTCGTCCGGCGGCTCCGGTACAGCCTGTGCCGGTCGACCGTGTCGAAGAGCGGATGGTGCCCGGGCCTACCGGGGCGCCGCCGGTGCGGGTTCGCCTGTATCGGCCCGCGGGCACCTCGTCGCCGGTCGTGGTCTTCTTTCACGGCGGCGGTTTCGTGATCTGCGGTCTGGACAGTCACGATCAGCTGTGCCGGGCCATGGGCAACGGTGTCGGCGCGATCGTGGTGTCGGTGGACTATCGGCAGGCGCCGGAACACCGATTCCCGGCCGCGGCCGAAGACGCCTACGCGGTGCTGGAATGGGTTGCCGACCAGGCGAGTACGTTCGGCGGGGATCCGGACCGGATCGCGGTCGCCGGGGACAGCTCGGGCGGGAACCTGGCCGCGGTGACGGCGCTCATGGCCCGCGATCGCAACGGGCCCGATATCGTCCACCAACTGCTGGTCTATCCGATGTTGGATCCGGCGCGTGACACCGCGTCCTACCGGGACAATGCCAACGGGTACTTCGTCACCGATGACCATCTGCGGTGGTACTGGGAACAATATCTCGGATCCGACGGCGATGCGGCCAACCCCTACGCGGCACCGCCGCGCGCCACCGATCTCGCCGGGCTGCCGCCCGCCTATGTCATTACCGCCGAATTCGATCCGCTGCGGGACGAGGGTGAGGAGTACGGCGCCCGACTTCGTGCGGCCGGGGTCGAGACCGTGCTGATCCGCTACGACGGCCAGTTCCACGGCTTCTTCACCATGGCCGACAACCTGTCCGATGCGAAAGAAGCCACCGCCCAGGCCTTTTCCGCACTCCGCCGTGCATTGGAGGTCCGATGAGCGCACCATCGCGCAGCGATTCGACGAAAGGTGGGACGGTCGAACGACTCGGCACGATTTTCCCCGCCGACAATCTCACCGCCGCCATCGATCTGCTCACCGCCGTATTCGGCACCACCGCGACATTCGTCGACGGTGATCGGTGGGCGCAGTTCGATATCGGTCCGACCCGAGTCATGCTCGCGGGGGCCGATCAGCGTGATATCCCATCCCTCGCGGTCAAAGTGGGCGACCTGGACGCCACACTCGCTCGTCTGCGGGCCGCCGGTTTTTCGGCCGACGAGCCGGTGACCGGGCCGCACGAACGTCGCACCTCGGTCCGCCCGTCGCCCGAATCACCGTGGGCGATAGTTCTTTACGAACCCGCGCCCGCGAATCGTCCGGCTGGATAGCCGCGCATCGCCTGGCCCCTGTGGCTCAGCTAACTTCGCACCACACCCTCCATACGCTACCGTATGGGCAGCGTTCCATACGGGACCGAATGGAGGTTGGGTCGTGGTTCGAAACATCCATCAGCGCGAGTACCCGGTGCCCGCGGAGCAGGTCGGCGCGCTGCTCGCCAGGGCCGCCGAACCGGACAGTCCGGTGTGGCCGCCCGACTGGCCTGCGCTGGTGCTCGACCGGCCACTCGCCGTCGGCGCCGACGGCGGCCACGGGCTCATTCGGTATCGGTGTACCGAGTGGGTGCCGGGTCGCCGCGTTCAGTTCACTCTCGCGCCCGGATCGTTCCTCACCGGCACGCACACCTTTGACGTGCTGGATGGCAAGTGGCCCGATAGCAGCATCCTGCGCCACGAGATCGACGGCCGCCTGCGCGGAATCGGCTACATCCTGTGGCCGGTCGCGATCCGCTGGATACACGACGCGATGATCGAGGCAATCCTCGATAGAACCGCCGTCTCGCTGGGGCATCCGCCCGTTACCCCGGCCCGCCCGTCTTGGTGGGTCACCTTCCTGCGCAAGGTCATCTCCCGCCGCGCGACCGCCGCGCTCACCGATTCGGCCGCGTAGGCGCGCGCAGGGCGTTCAGGTGCTGGTCCGCCTGGGCGGCCCCGGGTTCGGTGTGTCCTGGGCGGCCCAGGCCATGGCGCCCGCGCAGTACAGTCGTCACATGGCACTGTCGGCGCAGGACCGCATCGAGATCGGCGATCTGATCGCATTGCACGGTCACCTCATGGACGCGGGTGAGCTGGACCGGATGGACGAGCTGTTCACCGCCGGAATCACCTACGACCTTACGGATTTCGGATCGGGAGAGCTGCGCGGAATTCCGGCGCTGCGGGAGGCGGCGGTCGCACTCGGTGACGGAAATCCGGTCGGACACCACATTACGAATGTGGTCATCACCGAGACGGACGGCGCGGTTCGGGTGCGCTCGAAGGGGATCGGGATCTACGCCGATGGGAGCAGCCGCAGCGTGGAATACGACGATACGGTCGCGCGCGAGGCGGCTGGCTGGCGCATCTCCTATCGCCGGGTGATCCTGCACGGGACACCGCTCGGTGGTCGCGTGACCAAGTCTGCCTAGGTCGAAAAACATACGCCAGCATTGTTTTATCGGCGACATATTTGTTAGCCGTATGCGGACGGTCGCGCGTTGATATCGTCGCGCCCATGTCGGACACACGGGACGCTCATCTCGAAGCCGAGCCTCCCACCGACCATCAGGTGGGGGCGGCTGATGCCGGGCTGCCCGGACCGGATCCCGAGCACCGAGCACTGCCGGACAAGATCGAGGTCGACGACGAGGAACGGCCCGCGCGGGTATTGCGCGGGTGGGCAGAGCGGGTCGTGGCGACGGCCGCTTTCGCGGTCGCGCTGCTCGTGCTGTGGCAGGTGTTTCGGCCCTTGGCGCAGGGCAGCCAGTACTACCTGGTGATCTTCCTGTCCGGGACGCTGCCGGTAGTGTTCCTGGCCTATCGGTCCGGGCCGCGCTGGCTCGAGCGCGGTGACGGTCCGGGGCCGGTCGATTGGCTGCTGGCCCTGGTCGCGCTGGTGGTCTGCCTGTATCCGGTGCTGCCGATGGCGATAGGGTCCGGTGGCGGCGGTTATAACGCCTTCCTGGATCGGCAGGGCCTCCTCGATCCGGTCGATATCGCCATGGGCACGGTGCTGTTGGTATTGGTACTGGAGGCCTGTCGGCGCACCACGGGGTGGGTATTGCCCGCGGTCTGCCTGGCGTTCATCGGTTACGGCTATTACGGCGGCTACTTGCCACAGCAGTGGACCGTCGCGCACGCCGGACTCGATTTCGGGCAGATCGTCGATGCGCTGTACAACTCGGGCAGCGGGTTCTACGGCACGCCACTAGATGTGGCGGCCAGCTATATCGTGCTGTTCACCCTCTACGGTGCGGTACTCGAATTCTCCGGCGCGGCACAGTTCTTCGTCGATCTGTCGGTCGCGGCCTTCCGGCGCTCGCGCGGCGCCGCCGGACGCACCACGGTCGCCTCGGGATTCCTGCTCGGCACCGTCTCCGGATCGGGCACCGCGACCGCGGTGACGGTCGGCGCGGTCACCTGGCCGATTCTGCGCCGGGCCGGGTATCCGCCGGAACAGGCGGCGGGGGTGCTCGCCGCGGCGGGTGTCGGCGCGATCCTGTCGCCGCCGACACTGGGTGTCGCGGCGTTCATCGTCGCCGAATACCTCGACGTCTCCTACGTCACGGTGCTGGGCTGGGCGATGATCCCAACGTTGCTGTACTACCTCGGGATTCTGCTCGCGGTCGAGATCGATGCGCGTCGGCTCGGCACCGAGCAGGTCGAGATCAGCGTCGGCTCGGTATGGCGGCTGCTGGCCCGATTCGGCTACCACTTCCTGTCTTTGATCGCGATCGTGGTGCTGCTGCTCATCGGCGTAAGCGCCGCCAAGGCCGTCATATACGCCACCGCACTGGCATTCGTGCTCGCCTTCCTCGACTCGCGCACCCGTGCCCCGGCACGTTCGCCGCGCCAGATCTTCCACATGCTCGGCAGCGGTGTGCGTTCGGCGCTGCCGGTCGTCGCGGTGTGCACTTCGGCGGGGGTGATCACCGCGATCGCCACCAAGACCGGGCTCGGCGCGCAGTTGGCCTCGGTGCTGGTGCGTGCGGGAAAGGCGGTGTCGGACAACCACACCGTGGTGCTGGCGTGCACCGTGATGCTCGCCGCGATCGCACTCGCGCTGCTCGGGCTCGCGGTGCCGGTGACCGCGTCGTTCATTATCGGCTGGGCGATCATCGGTCCGGCGCTGCTCGCGCTGGACGTGTCCGCGCCCGCCGCGGCGATGTTCGTCTTCTACTATTCGGTGCTGTCCGAGGTGACGCCCCCGACCGCGCTGGCCGCGGTGGGCGCTGCGGCGATCACCGGGGCGCGTGCGGTGCCGACGATGTGGCAGGCGCTGAAGTACGCGCTGCCCGCCTTCCTGGTGCCGATCGTCTTCGTGCTCAGCGGACCCGGTGAATATCTGCTCGGGCACGGACCGGTGCTCGGTGTGCTGTGGACGACGATCGTGGCCGGTATCGGCGTGGCGGCGCTGGCCGTGGCGACCGGCGGCTGGATGCTCGGCATCGGCCCGGCCGGGGTGCCGTCCCGGCTGCTCGCCGGGGTGGCCGGTCTGGCCCTGTTGTACCTGGAGCCCGGCGCACTCGTCGTCGGTCTGGTCGCGCTGACCGCGGCCGTCGGGGTCACTCTGCTCTCCCGAAGGAGGACGACTTGAGAAGAGCTGCCATAGGATTCGCCGTTGCCGTGGTGGCGGCCGGATTGCTGGCCGGATGTGGGGGACGCCGCGATACGCCGCAGTCCGATAGCGGTGGCGCGGTCACCTGTGCGGTGCAGGACGACACCCGCGTCGGCATCGCGACGGGCAATTCCACCGGCGTGTACTTCGCGCTCGGCAACGCGTACGCCGAACAGATCTCGCAGGCCACCGGTGGCAAGGTGAAGGCGACCGCCGCCGAAACCGGTGCGTCGGTGCAGAACATCCAGCAGTTGGTGGCGGGCACCTATCAGGTTGCGTTCGCACTCGCCGATACCGCCGCCGA
Source organism: Nocardia sp. CA-119907 (assembly GCF_050955995.1). NCBI lineage: Bacteria > Bacillati > Actinomycetota > Actinomycetes > Mycobacteriales > Nocardiaceae > Nocardia > Nocardia sp. CA-119907. The sequence continues at coordinate 6,003,699 of NZ_CP192091.1, read as the reverse complement.
CGCGGTCGCGGGCAACGCCGGCTTCGACGGCAAAAAGCAACCGGTACAGGCACTTTCGCGGCTCTACCCGAACTACACCCAGGTGATCGTGCGCACCGGCGCCGAGATCGAATCGGTCGCCGATCTGCGCGGCAAACGGGTCTCCACCGGCTCGCCGAAGTCCGGTACCGAGGTGATCGCCCAGCGCGTACTGCAAGCGGCGGGGCTGAATCCGGACACCGATATCTCGGCCCAGCGTCTGGACCTCACCAAAACGGTGGACGGTATGAAGGACGGCTCCATCGACGCCATGTTCTTCTCCGGCGGCCTGCCCACGCCCGGCATTACCGACCTGTTGACCTCGACCAAGGGCAAGGTGCGCTTCCTCGATATCGCCGATCTCACCGGCAGCATGCACGCGGTGAATCCCGTCTACGAGGAGGGCACGATTCCGGCCACCGTCTACGGCCTGACCACCGATGTGAAGACCATTGTCGTGCCGAATCTGCTGCTGGTCCGTGACGATCTCGACGCGAATCTGGCGTGTGTGCTCACCAAGACCCTCTTCGATCGCAAACCCCAACTGGAACAGGCGAATTCGGCCGCGAAAGGGATCAGCCGCGATACCGCGACGATCACCGCGCCGGTCGTGTTGCACCGTGGGGCGGCACACGCGCTGACGAAGTGACCGTGCTCAGGTCGCCAGCGCTCCCGTCAGTGCGCGGGCGGTGTCGACGGTGGCGGCGATGAATTCATCGCGTTCGGGTTTGGTCGTCGATGCGCGCAACGGCCCCAACTGGACCTCGTAGGCCGCCACCCCCGCGGCGTCGAAAACCGGTGCGGCGAGATAGCTCAGCGGCAGCACCGCCTTGGAGTCGAGCTCGGCCTTGGTGAACGGTCGCGAGGTGAGAAATGCGAGGCGGCGCAGGGCTCGGGTGCGCAGGTGCGGCTGCACGAGTTCGGTGCCCATGGCGCCGAGGAGGTCGGCGAGGAGTTCGACCGTGCCCGCATCGTCGGTGCGCGGGCGGAACAGGGCAACGCCGCGGTCGCGAACGAGGGTGAGCAGGCCGCTCGCGATGCGGCGGTCCGCGTCGGGCGCGGTGGCCAGCCAGGTGTTCTGTTCGGTGGCCGAACGCCACGGCATCACACTGGCCCCGGCCGGAAATTGCAGTGGGATGCGATGGCCGACCGGGATGCCGGGGACGACGCGTTCGGGTCCGTGCCGCACATCGAGGACAGTGAGGTGCTCGGGCTCGATCCGGCTGAGGGTCGCGCCGTAGCCGGTGCGGACGGTGAGTTCGGTGAGGACATCGCCGAGCGCGCGCGGTAGCGCCGGGCCGTGCAGATTCGCCAGCGCCGGGCCCAAGCCGTAGCCGCGGTTCGGATCGCGCAACACCCAGCCCGCCGAATCCAGTTCGGCGAGAATCGCGGTCGCGGTGGCGCGGGCGATATCGAGGCGGTCCGCGATGCCCGCGACGCTGATCGGCTCCGGGGTCGCGGCGAGCAGCGACACGATATCGATGACGCGGCGGGTCGGCGGGGACGGGGACCGGTCGGACATGGACAACCTCTTGTGCGGTTCGGTGGAGCGGTTCTACGATGACGAATATTACGACAAGCAGTGTCGAATATTCGACAGTTGTGGAGTGCGCATGATTCTGGACAGATTCCGAATCGACGGACAGGTCGCCGTCGTCACCGGCGCGGGGCGCGGCCTCGGCGCGGCGATAGCGGTGGCCTTCGCGGAGGCGGGCGCGGATGTCGTCATCGCTTCCCGCACCAAGAGTCAGCTGGACGACGTCGCCGAACAGGTGACGGCCGCGGGCCGGCAGGCCCACGTGGTACCCGCGGACCTGAGTGATATCGAGGCGACCGCCGGGTTGGCCGACGCGGCCGTCGAACGCTTCGGACGGCTGGATATCGTGGTCAACAATGTCGGCGGCGCGCTGCCGTGCCCGCTGCTCGACACCACGCCGGACGCGCTGGTGCAGGCGTTCAACTTCAATGTGACCAATGCGCACGCGCTGGTGCGTGCCGCCGTGCCGAAGATTCTCGAAACCGCCGGTGGCGGTTCGATTCTCAATATCACCTCGACCATGGGCCGCCTGCCCGGTCGCGCGTTCGTCTCCTATGGAACGGCGAAAGCGGCGCTGGCGCACTACACCCGGCTGGCGGCAATGGACCTGAATCCACGCATCCGGGTGAATGCCATCGCACCGGGCTCGATTCTGACCTCCGCGCTGGAGATCGTGGCGAGCAACGATGCCATGCGCACGGAGCTGGAGGCGAAGACACCGCTGCACCGCATCGGTGAACCCGAGGATATCGCCGCCGCCGCACTGTATTTGGTGTCGCCGGCCGGAAAGTACGTCACCGGCAAGGTGCTCGAACCCGACGGCGGTCTGATCGCGCCCAATCTCGACCTGCCACTTCCGGATCTGTCATGACCTATCGCGTAGTCCAATGGGGCACCGGCAATGTCGGAGCGCACGCACTGGCCGGTGTGATCGCGAATCCGGATCTGGAATTGACCGGGGTGTGGGTATCGGGTCCGAAGAAGGACGGGCTTGACGCGGGAACCATTGCCGGACTGGATCATCCGGTCGGTGTGACCGCGACGACCGATACCGAGGCGATACTGGCGTCGAACCCCGATTGCGTCGTGTATTGCTCGATGACCGACAACCGTCTGCTGGAGGCGGTCGAGGATCTGCGCAGGCTGCTCAGCGCCGGAATCAATGTCGTCGCGTGTGCGCCGGTGTTCTTCCAGTACCCCTACGGTGTGCTGCCGGATGAGCTGTTGAAGCCGATCCAAGAGGCTGCGGCGCAAGGGAATTCGTCGTTGTGGGTCAATGGCATCGATCCCGGCTTCGCCAATGATCTGCTGCCGCTGGCGCTCGCTGGCACCTGTCTGCGTATCGACCACCTGCGGTGTCTGGAGATCGTCGACTATGCCAGCTACGACAACCGTGAGGTCATGTTCGACATCATGGGTTTCGGCAAACCGCTCGACGAGATCCCGATGTTGTTGCAGCCCGGGGTGTTATCGCTGGCCTGGGGCGGCACCGTGCGCCAACTGGCGGCGGGCATCGGCGTCACCCTCGACGCCGTCACCCAGACCTACGAACGCATTCCCGCGCCGGATTCCTTCGATATCGCCACCGGCCATATCGCCGAAGGAACCGCGGCCGCACTGCGTTTCGAGGTGCGCGGCATGGTCGGAGACCAGGTCGTGACGGTACTCGAACACGTCACGCGCCTGCGCCCCGACCTGTGCCCGGACTGGCCGCAACCCGCCCACCACGAGGGCTCCTACCGTGTCGAGATCACCGGCGAACCCAGCTACGCCATGGACCTGGTCACCTCCAGCCGCAATGGCGACCACAACCACGCGACACTACTGGCCACAGCCATGCGCATCGTCAACGCGGTCCCAGCGGTCGTCCAAGCCCCAGCGGGCATCCTCACCGCCCTTGACCTGCCGCTGATCACCGCCCCCGCAACCCGCCCACCAGCGTAACCCGATGCTCCGCACCCTAGGTAGGGCCCGTTAGGGGCGCGAACCAACCCAAAACCTACGAGCTTCCGTATCGCTTTCGCCGACAAGGACATTGCGGAACACTGGCAGAACCGTAGACAGTCGTTTCGTGCGCATTTGCCAACCGTGGCGAGTTCTGCGCCATCAGCTTTACTTGGTGCCGTGACGTCTACCTCTACCAGTGTCCGTGAGTTGCCCCCGATGGTCACTGGCCGCCTCCGCAACACCAAACGCTTTCTCACCGACCCGATTGCGTTCCTCTCCGACGCCAGGTCCCAGTACGGTGACGTGTTTCGATTCCAGCTGATCAACGGGGGCATGGTCGGCGTTACACATCCCCACCACATCAAGTACATCCTGCAGGAACGCATGGTGAACTTCCCCCGCGAGACCGAGATGTACGACATCCTGGAGCTGTTCGCGGGCCGCGGGCTGGCGACCATCGCCGACCACGACAAGTGGCGACATAACCGGCGCCTCGTGCAACCTGCCTTTCACCACAAGAAGATCAACGCGCTCAGCGAGATCATGGTGGCCGAGATCGACGCCATGTGCGACGAATGGGCCGAGCACGCCCGAGCTGGCCGAACGATCGATGTCGGCGAGCAGATGGGCCACTTCACCTTGCGGGTCGTGGTGCGGGCTCTGTTCGGGATGGATCCGCAGGGACCAGAGGTGACCGGTTTCTCCAGCGCTGCACAGCGGGTGAACGACGAGCTGGGAAAGTTCATCCGGATGCCGTTGATCCCCTTGCAGTTTCCAACTCCGAGCCACCGCCGCTTCTGGCGGGCGCTCGGCGAGATGGATGCCATCGTCTACTCGGTGATCGACCAGCTCCGCGACAACGACAACGGCGGATTGCTGGCCATGCTCATCAATGCCACCGACGCCGAGACCGGCGAGAACTTCACCGACAAAGAGTTGCGCGACGAGGTCGTCACCATGCTCTTCGCCGGTCACGAAACCAGCGCCTCGGCTCTGACATCGGCCATTCTGCTGCTGCAACTGCATCCGGAGGTGCGTGAGCGGCTGCGCGACGACATCGACACCGCGTTGCCCGGCGGTCACGCCACCATGACCGACCTGCCCGCGTTGGCCTACAACAAGCAGGTGATCGAGGAGGTGTTGCGGCTGATGCCACCGGCGTGGATGGGACAACGCCGCGCCCGCGAGGACGATGAGATCGGGGGCCACCTCATCCCGGCAGGCACTCCGGTGATGTTCAGTTACTATCACGCACACCGCAACCCCGAGGTTTGGGATCAGCCGGACACCTTCGACCCGGACCGCTTCGCACCCGACGCGGTCGCCGGTCGTGACCGGAACATCTACCTGCCCTTCGGTGCGGGTGGACACCTCTGCATCGGCAACGCGTTCGCGATGATGGAAATGCAACTCGCCTTGTCGACCATCATGCGGCGATTCGAGTTGACCATCGAGAACCCAGACCCCACTCCGGCTACAGCGATCACCCTCAACGCCAAGTCCCCGCTGATCGCGTCCCTGACCGAACGCGGATAGCGCGCCGGTACCGCGAGCCCCTACTGGGTTCTATCTCGAATGGTGCGGGCGGGCCCACGTCCCGCACCCACACACCAACGCGGGCAACAACTTCCATCGAACACACCGAGGGGTGGCACCGCAAACGGTGCCACCCCTCACCTCACTTCGAAACTCAGTAGCCGACATGCCTGTAGCGCGTCTAACCGCCGAGCACTGCCTGCCGTCTGTTATACGGTGGCCCAATGTTTGCACTCGTGGTGAAGTTCGACTTGTTCGACGTCGACAAGGCGGCAGCCTTCGACCAGCTCGTCGCCGAGACCGTCAAGAGCATCATCGAAAACGAACCCGGCACGCTGGTCTACGCAACCAACACCGTTGACGGTGAACCGCTCTCGCGGATCTTCTATGAGGTGTACCGCGACCGCGATGCGTTCGAGGAGCATGAGCGGCAGCCGCACACTCGGCAGTTCCTGGACAAGCGCAGCGAATACGTCGCGTCATTCCGCGTCGAGTTCCTAGCCCCGGCTGTCGCAAAGGGCTTGCCCGCCTAGAGTCGCTGGGCAATCCCGCACCACACGGCGAACCCGTGCACGCTGTCGACGGCGCGGGCCTCAGCGCGAGCAAGCGCTCGGGCGGTCTCGTGAACCATTGGGTTGTATCGGGTCTGCGCCGGTGCGATCGACTTCGCAGTGAGCAGCGCGTCGAACGCACGCCGACGTGGAATGCAATCCCGCCCCTCTCCAATTCCGCATCGAGTTGCAGCTATGGCATCGATCGGGCACCAGCAACCCACAGCCGAAGGGCGACCACGTCGTGGTCACGCAAATCCCCAGCCCGCACCTCAACGTCGCTGCGATGGCGTTGGACTGCGTCCCTGGCGTGTGGTGGGGCAAGATCGTCATGCGGGCTACATGGGACACCGGGACGGATGAGGTCCCCAAGGAGACGACGCCCACCTTCATCCAGTGCTAGGTTGACCTCGATGAAGCTGCTCCATGGCGATATCAGCAGCGGCCCTGCCACTTGGTCGGGTCGCTGGTTCTGGCTGCGCCGCAACCTTTACTACCGGTTTCGGCATGTTGCCCGCGAGCCCGGCTACACCGGGGAGAACCAGTGGAATCCTCACCGCGAATACGGCGGGTGGGTCATCCGTCCGGCCAGCGGATGGCGGCGGAGACGCTGGATAACCCCGCCCCTGCATTACACGCGCGGCATCCCCGCTGACGACATGTACGCCGTCGGTAGTTGGATGCTGGAGAAGCTGGAGAAGTAAGTCCGGTAATCCGGACACAGCGTCCGGGGTCCGGCTGCGCCCCGCCTCCGATTCGGGAGGCGGGGCGGATTGCATTGCGTGTCGGACAGAGCGGTTAGTCTGCGCTCATGCGATCAGTGCGGGAGACCTAGTCCATAGCAACACTCGTTCAATAGCAGGTGTTGCAATCAACCCTTGAAACCCAAGGGGTGCGGTGGCCGAAAGAGGGTGCGGCGGTCAGCGCTCGGCTAGGGCGGTCAGGGCGCGGTCGATATCGTCGGCGCTGTTGTAGAGGTGGAAGGAGAAGCGTAGGCCGCCGCCGCGGGCGGATGCGATGATGCCCGCTTCTTCGAGACGGGCTGCGGCGTCGCCCGCGCCGGGCACCGAGACGATCGCCGAATCGGCGGGTATCGACTGGAAACCCAACTCTGCCAACCCGGTTCGGAATCGGGCGGCGAGTTCGCGATTGTGGGCGCCGATCTTGTCGATGGTCAGCTCCTCGATCAATGACAGACCCGACAGCGTTGCGATGACGCCGAGCCAGTCCGGAGTGGAGTCGAATCGTCGGGCGGTGCTGGACAGTGCGATCGGGTCGTACAGTTCGGCCCAGCGGTCGGCCGCCGCGTACCAGCCGGGGCTGATCGGGCGCAGCTCGGCGGCGGCTTCCGGTGCGGCGGCGAAGAATGTGATGCTGCGTGCGCCGATCAACCATTTGAATGTCGCGCACACCCAGTAGTCGGCGTCGTCGAAACGCAGCGGCACCCATCCGGCGGCCTGGGTGGCATCGGCCAGCAGTCGGGCATTGTGCGCCCGGGTGGCCGCGCGCAGCACCGCCATATCCGTGGTCCGGCCGTCCTTGGACTGCACGACGCTGACCGCGACCAACGCCGTTTCGGGACGCACCTCTTCGGCAATGCGCTCCCATGGCACGAACCGCACGGCCAGATCGCCGCGATGCACGAAAGGCATGGAGACGGAGGAGAATTCACCTTCCGCAAGCAATACTTCCGCACCCGGCGGCAATGCGGCGACCGCCGGCGCGATGAGCCCGGCGACGGTCGCGCCCAGCGCGATATCGTCGACCGAAGCGCCCGCCAGCAGTCGCGCGAACCCGGCCCGCAATTCGGGTACCAGGTCGTCCCGCGTCGCCGGTGCGCCACGACCCGCCGCCCAGAACGCGTTGATCTCCTGCAGCGCCGCCAATGAGCGCGCGGACGGCAATCCGTGCGAAGCGGTGTTCAGATAGGCGGTCTCGGTCGTGAACTCATCGGGCGCAAGCGAAGACATACCTGACACACTCCGCGCACGACCCGCCCCAGTCGAGTGCCACCCGCCAAATACTGGACCCAAATCCCACCCTCACCCGGCATGCCGTGTAGCGCTTGGACAAGCGATCACCATGCGCTCACGCAGGCAAACGTCGAGAACGCATCCGCACCAGCGCATTCTCGGCTCATGATGGCGTGTTTTCGGGGTGAGGTGGGCTGGTTGGCTGGCTCTCAGGCTGGATGGTGTTGTTCGATGGTCGCCTTCATCACCTGGGCGCCGCGCTCGACTCGCGGCCGCACCTGGTCGGCGGCATGGTGGGGCAGCACGTCGGTGACCCAAACCAGGGCGCTGCGACCGTCTTCGGCATCGAGCACCTGGAACGAGGCGTGGTGGTGGGTGAGCGGCAATTGGAAGCCCTCGACAGCCGAGTAGGCCAGTCTGCGTGCCTCGTCATCGATGGTGACGATGAGTTCGCGAATCACATTGCCGCCGGGCATGGTCAAGAATCTGATGTCGCCATCGATGCGGGTATCGACGACATATTCGGGCAGCAGGCGTTCGTGCACTGCCCCGACATCGCGCAGGGCCGCCCATACGTGCTCCGGGTCGACGTCGATCAGAATTTCATGGTGGATGGTGGCCATAGCGGATCCACCGTATCGGCTGTTCTATTTCGGGGTCTCAGCCGCCCACATGTTGGACAGGAGTTGGTAGCTGGGGGTGTCGGCGAGGGATTGCATCGACTCGTAGATCCGTTGATAGCTCGTCGCGGTGATGCGCCAGCGGCCGTCACTGTCGCGGCGATAGCTGTCGGTGTAGTAGCCCGCGCCGCGGATCAGTACACCGTATTCGGTGGCGATCACGGTGTCCTCGAATGCCCAAGAGCCCGTTGCGGTATCGCCGTCCACGGTGATTTCCGGATGGTTGGCGATATGGGTCGTGACGATGGCGGGGCCGAGGTTCTCGCGCATGAACGCGGTGACGGCGTCACGGCCGTCCAGGGTCAGCGGTGCGCCCATGGCATGGGTGCCGTAGCGACCGGCGACGTCGACGGCGAGGGTGTCCGCGAAGTCGTTCCATTGTTTGAGATCCAGTGTCCGGAAATAGCGGTACTTGAGCTGGCGGACGGCTTCGATGGCGTCGAGATCCATCCGTTCAGCTTGGCACTCGAGGAGCGGCAAAACAAGAACTTGTTCTAGCCGCCCGATGGGGCCGTCGGCTGTGCGGCCGCGGCCTGTGCGGCGAGGCCGTCCAGGACCGTGATGTGGGCGGGTGGCACTTGGATATCCATGAATACCGCGCCCGGCTCGGCGGGGGTGAACGTGAAGCTGAAGAAGGCGCAGCAGCTCGATTCGCGGGCCGCGAGATCTTGCGCGCTCGCCGTGGCCGCGGCATCGAGTTCGAGCCGGAGCAGGGTCGGCGCCGAGCGCTCGATCTTGCGCAGCGCCGTGGCGAACAGGAGTGCGAACTCACCGACGCGCCATGGCTGCTGTTCGGTGGACAACGTGCACACCTGCGGTGCCACCCACATCAGATTCTCGCCGAGCATTCCGACCACCTCCACGAGGCTGTTGGTATATGCCGAAAGGGTAGCGCGGAATCCGCGCCGGGAACAGCACCGGATCCGCCTCGCAATTGCGGGTGTTCGCGCGGATGCAGCGGGTATCCGAATGGTGGACGCAGTAGTCGGCGCGCCCCGCTGCGCCCATCGCATCGCAAGTTCATCTTGGCCAGGAGTTCGCCATGACCGAAGGTCGCACCCCACACGAACACCACGATCCGTCCATCGATCAGAAGTTGGCACTGCGTACCGCCGCGCGCCGATTGGAGCGCGAATTCGACGGAGTCCCCGATGAAACCGTCGACCAGTGCTTGCTGTCGGCCTACGACCACGTCGCGGGCCACGCCACCATCGACAACTTCCTACCGTTGCTGGCCGAGCGCTACACCCGCGAATGGCTACACGCCATGACCGAGGATGAGTCGACTAACGGCAGCGTCCCGCGGCACGCCGTATCACCTGCTCGGCGTCGCCGCTGATCCGGCCCACGAGATCGGCGGCCGATTCCAGGCCGCCGATGAGGCCGACCGCTTCGCCTGCCCAGGTCGGCACACAGTCGAGATCGCCCCGCTCGGTCGCGTCTCGATACCGTTGTCGCGCAATCGAATCGGCCGCGAGTTCGGCTTCGCGGCCGTGCCACTCGTCGAGGAAGCGGTTGCGCAGCGTGCGGGCGGTGTATTCGGCGGGCCACGGGGATTCGCGCGCGATATCGATGATCCGGTTGCGTTCGGTGTCACCGGCATCGGCCTCGACGATAGCCTTTGCCTGTTCGGCGGATATCAGGGCTTCGGGTGTGGCCTCGAAGCGCGTTCCGATCAGCGCACCGGCCGCACCGAGGACGAGTGCGGCGGCGAGCCCGCGACCATCGGCGATGCCACCCGCGGCGAGCACCGGCACCGTCCCCGCCAGATCCACGACGGCGGGTACGAAGGGCAGCGTGCCGCGCTCGCCGCCGTGTCCGCCCGCCTCGCCGCCCTGTGCGACCAGGACGTGCGCACCCGCGTCGAGGGCGCGGGCGGCCTCATCCGTGGTGGTCACCTGAACGAGCAGGCGAATATCGGCCGCCAGTACGGCATCCGCGTACGGTGTGGGATCGCCGAAGGACAGCATGATCGCCGCCGGGCGGCGCTCGACAACTCGCAATACCGCGTCGAGATCGGTGGCCCAGCTCAATAGTCCGATGCCCCAGGGCTTTTCGGTGCGGACCGCGAGCAGCCCGCATTCCCGATCGAGCAGATCCGGATCGCCGCCGCCGGCGCCGATCAGGCCGAATCCGCCGCCCTCGGAAACCGCGGCGGCCAACTCGCCGCCCGCCACGCCACCCATCGGGGCCAGCATGACGGGGTGCTCGATGCCGAACATCTCGGTGAGATCGGTACGCAATGCCATGACCAGCCCCTTCGTCGCCTTCGACTGCCGTCCTCGACGATACGGCCCGGGTCGGTCAGAGATCCGGACGGACCAGGATCTGAATGTGGTCGTCCGGATTGCGCAGTGCGTCGATGGCCCCGGCGACGCCGCTCAACCCGACCTGATCGGTAATGAGCGAGGCGGCATCGATGGTGCCGTCGGCGATGCGGTGCAGGGTCTTCGCATACTCCTCGTGCGGATAGACCATGCACATTTGCAGTGAGATGTCCTTGTAGATGCCGACGATCGGGCGGATGACATCATCGGTCATCACCGCGCCGACCTGCAGAATCGTGGTCTGGCGCGGGACCTTGTACATCAGCTCGTTGATCATGCCGGGCACCGCGGCACAGACCCAGACGTGCAGGAGTTGGCCGGGGGAGGCAGCCTCCCGCCAGACCTCGATCGGATCCGCGACCGCCGGGTCGACAACGCGGTGCGCGCCGAGCCGCAATGCCGTGTCGCGCCGCAGCTTCGACGGATCCGAGGCGACAATCGGGGCGACCCCGCGCTCGGCCAGCGCGGCGACCGCAGCCAAACCCACCGGGCCGCAACCGATCACGATGCCGGAGCCGCCGGGACCGATCCCGGTGCGCGCGACATTGCCGAAGCCGACCGCGAGCGGTTCGGTGAGCGCGGCGACGTGCGGTGCGACCGAATCCGGAATCGGTTCCAAGGCCATGGCCTGCAACACCATGCGCTCGCCGTAGCCGCCCGGGAATTCATTGGAAAACCCGACACCGTGGATCTGGCCCGCATGATCGATGGCCCAGGGCAGGGCCACCACCAGCTGTCCCTCGGTATGCGGGGTATCCGGTCCGGCCGAGACCACCCGTGCCGCGATTTCATGGCCCATGACGACATCGCGATCGGGATCGAATTGAAAAGTGGGGACACCACTGTCGTGGGAGGCCTGCAGGAATTCGTCGGTGTAGTCCAAGGCCTGCTTATCGGATCCGCAGATACCGCAGGCGATCGTCTCGACCAGGACCTGACCGGGTCCGGGTACCGGCTCCGGCACCTCGTCGACGACCAGTGCGCTGGCCCGCATCACCACCGCGCGCATCAGTTGGTCTCCTCGGTGCCCAGTGCGGAAGCCAAGGTCTGGCCGTACTTTTCGAAGGCGCTCTGAATGCCCGCGGTCAGGCCGCCGATCATCCGTTCGCTATTGGCATGCGCCCATTCCAGCGAGGCGGTGCGATTGCGGTTGGCGCGGGTGAAATGCGGGATCACCTGCTCGGCGAAGAGCCGGGCCGAACGCTGGGTGGCGTCCCAGTCCGCGATATTCAGTCCGAGCAGCAGGAAGGTGCCGAAGCCGCCGGACTGTTCGGCGAGTTTCTCGATGGTCGCGATGGCATCCTCGGGGGTGCCGATGGTGGCGCGGCCGAAGGCGGGGAAGCCTTCACCGGTCCACTGTTCGACGGCGGCGCGGGCCGAGGCATTCCACGGAGCGATACGGCCGCTGAGCTTTTCGATGTAGTCGACGAGATGTCCGACGCCCCATTCGGCTTCGCGCATTGCCTGTTCGCGGGTCTCGGCGATGTGCATCGGCGCGACCAGCCGCCATTTGGCGCGATCGACGGTATGGCCGTGTTCGGCCATGGTCTTCTCATAGACCTGCCAATTCGGCAGCAGCGCATCGTATCCGCTGGGATCGGAGGCCGCCAGGGACAGCAGACCGGCGCCGTGTCGTCCCGCCAGCACCGCACCGGACGGCGAAATCGTGGAGGCCACCGCCATTTCCAGGCCCTCGACCTGGTACGGCAGCAGTTGTAGGCGGGCCTCGCTCAGGTGATACCAGTCGCTTTCGGCGGTCACCGTCTCACCGCGCAGCAGGCGTACCAGCACGTCCATGGATTCGTGCATCATGTCGCGCTGGCGGACCGGGTCGATGCCCATCATGGCGGCATCGGTGGCCAGCTGTCCGGGGCCGACGCCCATCATGGTCCGGCCCATGGTCAGGTGATCCAGCAGGCAGATGCGGTCGGCGAGCATCATCGGCTGGTGGTAGGGCAGGGAGTTCACGCCGGTGCCGAGCCGGATGCGGCTGGTCCGCTGGGCCGCGGCGGCGAGGAAAACTTCGGGCGCGGCGATGATCTCCAGTCCGGCCGAATGATGTTCGCCGACCCAGGCCTCGGCGAAGCCGAGACGGTCGGCCAGCTGCATCAGTGCGAGGTCGCGCTGGAGTTGCAGGGTCGGGTTGCCGGTGAGCGGATGGTAGGGGGCGATGAAGAATCCGAACCGGGTGGGGCCGAACTGGTTGTCGCTCAATTCAATTGTCCTTATCTACGGTGATTCAGCCGCGGTCCCAGTCATGACCCCAATAGCTATCGGCGGTCATTTCCTCTGCGGTGTAGGTGGTTTCGTCCACCAGCACGCCTTCGGTGCCGAATTCCAGATCCCAGCCGCCCGGCGTGCGGACGTAGAAGGAGATCATCTTGTCGTTGGTGTGTCGGCCCAGCGTCGAGGACAGGTGGTATCCGGCCTTGTTCACCCGATCCAGTGCACGGCCGACATCATCGAGACGGTCGACCTCGACCATGATGTGCACCAGGCCCGAACCCTCCTTACCGCCGGAGGGGATCAGCGCCAGGCTGTGGTGACGCTGATTCACACCGAGGAAGCGGATGCGGACCGGACCGTATTCCGGCGGCGTCGGCAGCCGGAACGCGCCGCGCGGCAGGAAGCCGAGAACGTCGGTGTAGAAGCGGAACGCGCCGTCGAGGTCGGGCACCGGCAGCACCACGTGGCCGAGACCGAGCCCCTCGGTGACGAAACGGTTGCCGTACTTTCCGACGACGGGGCTGTGGTCGAGGACCGGGCCATGGAAGATCTCGACGGTGGTGCCGGAGGGATCGCGGAAGGTGATCGCCTCCTCCACGCTGCGGGCATCCGCCTCGGCCACGGTGAGTGCGGTTACCTCGATTCCGGCCTTCTCCACCGCTTCTCGTGCCGCGGCCAGTGCGCGGTGGTCGCGCACCTCCCAGCCGATGGCGAGCACCTTGTCGGTCTCGCCCGGCACCAGCACCAGGCGCGCGACGTGCTCGTCCATGCGCAGGTAGATGGCGTCCGGATCCGGGCCGGTGCCCTCGGCGAAGCCGATCACATCGAAGGCGAAGGTGCGCCAGGCCGCCGGATCGCTGACTGCGACCTTCACATAGCCGAGCGAGCTGATAATGCCCATAGGGATGTTCTCCTCATTCATAGGTGATCCGGACCGTGTCGGTGACCGGCACCGCCTGGCAGGCCAGCACATAGCCGTCGGCCAGGTCTTCGCGTTCGAGTACTTCGTTGCGCAGCAGCTTCACTTCGCCGTCGACGACCCGGCAGACGCAGGCACTGCAGGCGCCCTCACGGCAGGAGTACGGTGCTTCGACGCCGCGGGCCAGCAGTAGATCGAGCAGCACTGTAGTACGCGGCCAGGAAAATTCGTTGGTGGTGCCGTCGAGTTCGACCTCGACGCGCGCGGCGTCGCCGGTGTCGTCGTCGACCTCGGCGAAGGGGTCGCCCGATAGCGAAACGAACTTCTCGACATGCACGCGCGCGGGGTCCACGCCGAGATTGCCGGACGCCTCGACCACGGCGTCCATGAAAGGCACCGGGCCGCAGACGAATACCTCGCGGTCCGACCACGGCGCGACCAGGGTGGTCAGTGTGCGCACCGAGGGCAAGTCCTGCACGGACTCGAGCCAATGCAGCACGACCAGGCGATCCGGGTGGGCGGCGGTCAGCGACCGCAGTTCGTCGGCGAAGATCACCGAGTTCTCGTCGCGGTTGGCATAGATCAGGGTGCAGCGGCCGGAACCCTGCGCCAGCGCCGACTTCAGGATGGACAGCACCGGCGTGATCCCGCTGCCCGCCGCGAGCAGCAGCAGATCGGTATCGAGCGAGGCGGGTGTGAAGACTCCAGCGGGCGCCAGACTATCGATGGTCGTGCCCGCGACGGCGTTATCGCACAACCAGTTCGAACCGTAGCCGCCTTCGGTCCGTTTGACGGTGACCTTGAGCGGTCCGTCCTCGTGCGGTGCGCTGGACAGCGAGTACGAGCGCGCCACCGAACCGGTTCGGGCACTGGGTATCCGCAGTGTCAGGAACTGGCCGGGCCGATAGGGCAGTGGCCGACCCGATTCGGTGACCAGTTCCAGCGACACCGCGTCGTGGGTTTCGGCGATCACGCGAACCACCCGCAGCGTTTCGGCCGCGCTCACAGCAGATCCCCATCACGCGTGCTCAACCCGACTTCGCCCGCGGTGACAGCCTTTTCGATGCTGTCCCGCAATGCCGCGCATCCGCGCACCGGCCCGCCGCCATCGCGGGCGAACTCGGCACAGTGCGAGCGAGCGGCCGAACTCCACTGCACACTCGTATGCGCGGGGCTGAATTTGACCACGGACACCTGATTTCGGCAGGCGTGGCAGGTGACGCAATCCATCACAGGTCCGATCAGGCGTCCGCGCGTTGGGCGGCCAGATTCTCGGCGACCTCGGCCTCCCACGCGGTGATCGCGCGGGTGGTGTCGACCTCGAATTCGAAGCGGTCGGTCATCTTCGGTTCCACCTCGGCGATATCGGTGTAGAACTGCTCGTACCAGCGCCGCAGCTGATAGACGGGTCCGTCCTCCTCGCACAGCAGCGGATTGTCGATGCGGGTCTTGCGCTCCCAGATCGCCACATCCTGTTCGAAACCGCGGCCGAGTCCATTGGCGAAACGCACCGCCATCGCCTCGGCCTCATCGGCCGACAGTCCGGGCAGCTTCTTCACGATCGCGCCGTACTGCAGCACGAACTTGGTGGGCGAGACCGGGTAGTGGCAGTTGATCAGCACGGATTCGACTGTCTGCCCGTTGGATTCGTTGACCAGGTAATCGATCATGTAGGAGGGGCCGTAGTAATGCGCCTCAGAATGCAGGGTGTTCTGTCCGCCCGCTTCCTTGGCCAGTTCACCCTGCATATCCTCGCGGCCGATCGAGGTCATGTACTGACTGGCGACGTGCCCCTCGAAGACGTTCTTGAAGTAGGTGGGGAAGGCGTAGTGCACATAGAAGAAATGCGCCATATCGACGACGTTGTCGATGACCTCGCGACAGTTCGCGCCCTCGATGGTGATCTGATTCCAGGTCCAGTCGCTCCACTCGTCGCTGAACGCGCCGTCGATCCGGGGGATCGCGACATCCGCGGGCGGCGGATTGCCCTCCGGATCGTTCCAGACGAACAGCTGCCTGTTCTGCTCCATCGTGACCCAGGACTTGGTGCGGGCCAGCGGGGGCACCCGGCGGGCATAGGGGATCGCGGCGCACCGGCCATTGCCCTTCCAGCGCCAGTCGTGGAACGGGCAGGCGATGGTGTCGCCCTTGATGGTGCCGTCGCCGAGGTTGCCACCCATATGCCTGCAGTAGGCGTCGAGCACGTGCAGCGCGCCGTCCTCACCCGCGAATACCACCAGTTCGGTGCCGAAGATTTCGATGGTGTGCGGTTTACCGTCGCGGAAGCTGTCGGCAAGGCCGATGCAGTGCCAGCCGCGGGCGTATCGGGTCGGCGGGGCGCCGGTGTCGATCACGCGCACCTGGTCGTCGGTGTTCGCCGGGCTCATTGGTCCTCCACGTTCGTCGTCCGTGTCGTTGTGCTTCGATGGTTCGGCGGTGTCCGCCATTGCCGAAAGGCGGCGTCCCACTGGTCGGGAGCCAGCTCAAACGCTGGTAAGGCGCTCGAATCCGGAGCGGTAGAACAACAGCGGGTCGGCATCGCGGTCCGCGCCGAGCGCGGTGACATTGCCGATGACAATGGTGTGATCGCCGCCGTCGAGTTCGCCGCCGAGTTCGCAATCGATCCACGCGATCGATCCGGCCAGTAGTGGTGAGCCATTGGGGGACGGCTGCCAGTCGAGGCCGTCGAATTTATCGGCACCGCGGCGGCCGAGCTGTCGGCACACATCCTCCTGATCCGCGGCGAGCACGTTTACGCAGAACTTGCTGGCCGTCCGGATCCGCGGCCAGGTGGTGGAGGTCCTAGCCGGGAACAGGGCCACCGCGGGCGGATCGAGGGACAGTGCGGAGAAGGACTGGCAGGCGAACCCGACGGGTTCGGCGCCGTCCAGGGCGGTGATCGCGGTGACTCCGGTGGCGAACCGGCCGAGGACGGCCTTGAAGTCGATCACGACGGCCATGGCGCTCCTAGTTTCTACTAGAAATATTCCGTTTCGCCATGAAGGTAAGCGGCGCGCTCGGGGGGCTGTCAACAACGGATTCCGGCTACCGAGAAGATCCGTAGCGATCTACGTAGTTTTCGGGATTCCGGGTTGTCCGCGCGACGGCACTGTGATGGGGGACACGAACAGGTATGCCGAAAACGGACATGCCTAATCGAAATACTTCTAAGCTAGATGCGCTACACAATGGAGGTGCGCCATGACGGTCGAGGTGCTGACCGGCCCGCAGTCCGAACAGCTGTTGTCGGGTTCGGGTCGACCGACCACTCGGCCCGCGCAGACGCCGGTATCCATGATCGAGCGGATGACGCTGATCCTAGACGCTTTCGACGGTTCGACGCCGACCCTGACGCTGCTCGGTCTCGCCGAGCGCACCGGCCTGCCCCGGTCTACCGTGCACCGGATTCTGGACCAGATGATCCGGCTGCGCTGGTTGGCGCACGCGCCCGGCGGTTACCGTCTCGGCCTGCGTCCGCTCGAACTGGGCGGACTCGCCGCCGACCACAACGAGATTCGCGATGTGGTGAGTCCGCTGCTGCACGATCTGTGTCAACGGACCGGCATGGTCGGCCATCTCGGCGTACTCGATGGGCGCGAGGTGCTGTACCTGGACAAGGCCGGTGGCCGGGTTACCGCCAGCGTCCCGACCCGCCTCGGCGGACGGATGCCCGCGCACACCACGGCGCTCGGCAAGGCGCTGCTGGCCTCGCTGGAGCCGAGCATTGTCGAGACATCGTTCCGGGACCGGTTGCCGCAGTTGACGCCGCGCACCATCTGCGACAAGGCGGAACTGCATCGTGAGCTGACCAGGATCCGGCACCGGCAGGGTGTTGCCATCGACAACGAGGAGTCGGTCACTGGGATCGCCTGCGTGGCCGTGCCGATTCGGGGCCGGGGGGCGGCCGTGGGGGCGCTGTCGCTGTCCGGCCAAATCGGCGGGGAGCGAACGGCTCTGGATACCGCCCGGTTGGCGCGCGTCCTGGTAGAGGTGGCGCATGAGGCGGGGCGGGCGCTGTTTCCTCGGCACGCGCGCTGGCGGTGACCCGAGGGGTGTCGCGCGGCGTTGCCGGTGACCTGAGGACCGTCGCGTGGCGTTACCGGTCGCGGCGGGACAACTGGGGACGGTAGCGCGGTGCGCGGATCCGATTCGGCCGCCTCCGATAAGGGGCTCGACTAGCGTCGGAGTGGGGGCCTCGGTGAGGAGGGCGACGTGATCTACAGCGATGAGCACCAGGAATTCCGTGCGCTGGTTCGGCGGTACCTCGAGCAGAAGATCAATCCGCATGTCGACGAGTGGGAACGCGCCGAGTGGATGCCGTTGCACGAGATCTTCGCGGACATGGCGAAACTCGGCATGCTCGGGCTGGAATACGATCCGGCCTACGGTGGCCAGGGCGCGGACCACCTGTTCACGGTGGTGTTGTGCCAGGAACTCGGCCGGGTAGCGCACGGATCTTTCCCGATGGCGCTCGGTGTGCACGTCGCGATGGCGACGCCGTCATTGCACGCGCACGGCAGTGCGGAACTCAAACAGGAGTTCCTCGCGCCGGCCATGCGCGGTGAAGTGGTCTGCGGTGTCGCGGTCACCGAGCCGGAGGCCGGTTCGGATGTGGCGGGGATCCGGACGCACGCCCGTCGCGACGGTGACGACTGGGTGATCAATGGCTCGAAGATGTTCATTACCAACGCCCTTCAGGCCGACTGGCTCTGCACCCTGGTGCGCACCTCCGACGAGGGCGGTTACCGCGGCATCAGCCAGATCATCATCCCCACCGAAACCCCCGGATTCCGGGTCGACCGCAAACTCGACAAGCTCGGCATGCGCGCCTCCGACACCGGTCTGCTCACCCTCGACAATGTCCGAGTTCCCGTGCGCAACACCATCGGTGAGATCGGACGCGGTTTCCAGCAGCAGATGTCGCAGTTCGTGATGGAGCGAATGTTCGCCTCCTACAGCGTGCCCATCACCTGCGCGCACGAACTGGAACTCACCCGCGACTATGCCCGGCAGCGAAAGGTGTTCGGCCACCCACTGACCGCGAACCAGTACCTGCAGTACACCTACGCCGAACTCGCTGCCCGCGTCGATATGCTCCGCGTCTATACCGAGTCCACCGCCCAGTCCTATATGGCGAGCACCGATGTCACCCGCATGGCCACGATCTGCAAACTGGAGGCCGCCCGCCTCGGCCGTCAGGTGGCCGACTGGTGCCTGCAAATCCACGGTGGCATGGGGTATATGGCGGAAACCTGGACCTCGCGCGCCTTCCGCGACAGCCGCCTGCTCAGCATCGGCGGCGGCGCCGACGAGGTCATGCTCCGCGTGCTGTCCATGATGGACGGCTTCACCGACTGACAGGTGCACGAAAGCGGGCCGGAACCCGATGGTCCCGGCCCGCGGTATCTCGTGGTGTCAGTGGGCGGTGCCGCCGGTGGCGGGGGTGCGGCCGTGGCGCATGACCAGGGCGATCAGCAGGGCGATCACCGAGGCGCCCGCGGCGAACCAGAAGCCCATTTCGTAGCCGTGGTCGGCGAAGACCTGGGGGATGACAGATCCCTGTGCCGGCTGACCGGCGACGCTCACCCGCGCGGTGATCGGACTGGCGTTGAGGTAGGCGGTGACAATGGCCAAGCCGATGGCGACGCCCATGGATTGCATGACGCCCAGCATGCCGAGGCTGATGCCCTGCTGTTCCTGCGGAACGGCCTCGACCATCAGGATGGGCATGGACGCGTAGTAGAAACCGAACCCGATGCCGAATGCGGCACTCACCCACAGGAATACGACCCAGGTATGGGGCAGGACGGCGTAGCCGACGCCCGCGCCGACGAACAGCATGAGCGCGAAGACCAATGGCAGCCGGGCCCCGATCTTACGGGCCAGCGCACCGGCCAGGGCGCCGCAGATCATGGCGAGTACCGCCTGCAACAGCGCGACCCGGACGGCGAATTGCAAAAGGGTGAAACCGTTTCCGTAGCTGTACCCGGGATCCAGCAGCACCTGGACCATCGCGGGCGGCATCGGCTGACCGGTCTGCTGCTGGATCTGCGCGAGGGTGGCCTGCTGGACACCGGCGGCGACGGTATCGGAATCCGGGGTCTGGGTCATATAACCCAGTGCGTAGGACTGGACGCCGATGAGGAACGACGCGAACAGCGCACCGCCCAGGACCAGCGCCACCCGCGGATGGAACAGCAGTTTCATATCCATGATCGGCCGGCTGACCCGCAACTCGACCACGACGAACAACACCAGCAGGGCGATGCCGCCGAACAGCCAGGCCAGCGTGAGCGGTTCGTGCCAACCCCAATCCTGGCCCTTGTCCAGGTAGATCAGCGTCAACGCGGCCCCGGCCGACAGCAGTACCGCACCGAACACATCGATGCGCTCGCTGACCCGCAACTTCGATTCGGGCACCACGATCCACACCAGCGGCAGCATCAGCAGCGTGAATCCGGCCAGCACCCAGAAGATCGCGCGCCAGCTGTAGTTGTCGACGAGGTATCCGCCGAGCAGCGGCCCGCCGACCGCGGACAGTCCGAGGCCGGTCGCGGTGACGCCGAGGCCGAGCGGAACATATTTGCGCGGCAGGAGATCTCGGATCAATCCGTAGGCGATGACCGCGGTGGCGATGGCGGTCGCCTGCAACCCGCGTCCGATCAGGAACAGCCCCCAGGAGCTGGTGACCGCGTCGAGCGCGCATCCGATCATGAACAGCACGCCGCAGACCAGGAACATCCGCTTCTTGCCCCAGACGTCGCTCATCTTGCCGATGAGCGGCGACGCGGCGGCGCCGATGAGGCCGAAGACGATAATGGCCCAGTTGATATTCGCGCCGACGCTGGGGAAGGTCGGTGCGATCTTCTGCAGTGCGGCCGCGACGATCGTGTACTGCATCGGGGCGACCTCGGTGAACGCCACGATGACCGCGAGAACGGCGAATATCCTGGCGGGCGATGCGCCGTCGAGTCGGCCGGTGTCAGCGGATTCGATTGCGCCGCTGGGTCTTTCGGCAGCGGCGGCATCTTTGGGAATGGTGGACATGAATCGGGCTCCGCAGTTCGGGAACGACCTGGTGGTGTTCGACGGTGATGATTTGTGAAACCTGTCACAAGGCGGTGCCGGTCGTATGTTTCGAATCCCACTGAACGGGATGTTTCACTCGGTAGATGCCGCCCTCGAGTGCGCCGGTGGTCAAGTGGGGGAAGTTCTCGGCAACGAACACCGCGCCCGCTCGCGCAATCCCGGGCCACCACCACGCCGGCACTCTGAACGTGTCGGCAACATCCCAACTCGCTCGCTGGTATCACGAGTGACCGTCGAATCGTACTGGGGTATCGCAGGGGTCTGGGGCGGTAGCACGATGCGCTGAACCACTCCGTATCAATACCGTCGGATTCCGGCATGGTCGACAACTATTGAGGGATCCGCGATGCGGCGACACCACCGGAGGACGCCTGAGACCACATCGAACGTGGACGACGTGCGCACGGACCGAGAGGATCGCATCGCCGAGATCGATGCATTGCGCGGTTTCGCCCTGCTCGGCATACTCGTCGCCAACATCGTTTACTTCGCATCCGGCTACCCGGCCCACCTCGCCACCGACCCGGCATATGCTTCTCGGCTGGACAGTACGACCACGTGGCTGACCGCCTTCCTCATCGATACGAAGTTCTACCTGCTGTTCTCCTTCCTGTTCGGCTACAGCTTCACGTTGCAGATGGACTCCGCGGCACGAGCAGACGCCAGATTCACTCCCCGTTTTCTGCGCCGTCTCGGCGGGTTGTTCGTGCTGGGTGTTCTGCATGCCGTGTTGCTGTTCCACGGCGACATCCTCACGTCCTATGCACTCGTCGGATTGATTCTGCTCACGGTCAGGAAGGTCTCTACGACCGTCGCCCTCGTGAGCGCGCTCGGGCTGACCGCCGCGGTCGCTGTGATCTTGCTACTGGTTGGGAGCCCCGTGGAAGCCGATTCCGCCGCGGCGCTGATCGAGGGTGCTCGGACCACCGATGCGTTCCGCGGTGGCCCGGGCAGCGTCATCGCCGAGCATCTGCGATTGCTCCCCGCGCAGCTGGCGAGCAACGCCGGACAGGCAGCGCTTGCGCTGTCCGCGTTCCTGGTGGGACTGGCGGCGGGCCGGCATCATGTGCTGTCCGACCTCGCTCGGTACGCGCATCTGCTGCGGCGAATCCAGTGGTTCGGATACCCGGTGGGGCTGGCTGGAGCGCTGGTCTTCGCATCCGGCGGCGGTACCCATGACGCCGGAACGATGGCGGTCGGACTCCTGACGGCGCCGTTGCTCGCCGCGGCCTACGGCGCATCCGCGCTGCAGCTGGTGCACTCCCGCACAGGAACTCGGCCGGCACGAAGCTTTGCCGCGGCCGGCCGGATGGCGCTGACCAACTACATCGGCCAATCGGTGATCTGCGTTCTGGTGTTTACCGGGTGCGGATTCGGTCTCGTCGGCCGAATAGCGCCACCGCTGGTCCTCCTGATCGCCTTCGCGATCTTCGGCAGCCAGCTTGTGACGAGCACGTGGTGGATGAGCCGCCACAGATACGGTCCGCTCGAATGGATCCTGCGCTTCGTCACGTACGCGCGACGGCCACCACTGAGGTAATCGAGAGGAGTGGTCGTGGTGCAGGCGGTACCGGCCGAACATCGGCGGGCCGTAGCCCTGGGGCCCGTGGCTACCTGTACTTGCCCGGTGGCACGCGTGCCGATGTAGGTTGCGCACCATGCCAAGTGATACTCAGTTGAAGATCCAAAACGCCATTCACCGTGCCCTGCTCAAAGTAAGCGGCGGGCGGTTGGGCAGGACGATCGTGGGGATGCCGACTCTCGAGCTCACCACGATCGGTCGTAAATCCGGTGAGCCGCGGAAGGTCATGCTGACTGCGCCGGTCATCGATGGCGAGATGATCGTGATCGTGGCCTCGCGCGGTGGTGATCCCACCCATCCCGCGTGGTTTCTGAACCTGCGTGACCATCCCGATGTCGAGGTGGCGCTGCAGAGTGGTCCCAAGCAACCGATGGCGGCTCGTGTGGCCACTGCGGAAGAACGCGCGGCGTTGTGGCCCAGGGTCGTCGCGGCGTACGACGGCTACGCCGGCTATCAGCGCAAGACCACCCGTGAGATCCCGCTGGTGCTTTTGACGCCCAATCGGTGAGATGCTGTTCCTGGCGGAATCCTCGCCAGCCCAGTCGGCGTGCGGCGATCTGATTGCGGTTGGCGAACCGCCCGCTGTCGGACACCGATGATCGCCCGGCGACCGCGCTGACGATTGTTGAAATCACCAGTACCAGTTCAAGTCTCATCCGCGGTTGCCCCCGGATTCAGAGCGATGACCCACCCAGCACATCACTCGATGGTCATCGACACCAGACCGGCGCCGATGACCATCGAGGGGCGGTCACTGAGCTGGGCCATTGTCGCGGCTGTGGAGGTCAGTTGGGTTCAACTCTTTTGGGTCCAGCAGGCTAGGGTGTCGCGCCAGCCGCGGTCGGCGGCGGTGCGTCCGGCCCAGGCGATATAGCCGTCGGGACGCACCAGCAGGGCGGGGCCTGTGTCGGTGCGTTCGGCTTGGATGAGATTCGTTGCGACGGGGGAGGTGCCGCGTTCCCGGATGAGGACGAAGCCGGGTGTGCGCTGTAGCACGGTGAGCCGGTCGCCCCGGAGGGGAGTCTCCGTGGCGCGGGTTCCAACCAGCGGAGACTGGCCGCGGCCGGACGGGTAGCGCAGGGTAACTCCGGCGAAGCTGCCCGCGATCGCGTCCGAGATCGGGCCGAAGCCGAGCACTTTCGGGGCGATTCGGTCCCGCATCCAGCGCGCGACGCGCGGTTTCACCGTGACCGCACGCATCATCGCGCCGCTCTGCCGCAGGACGCGGCGGCCGATAGGGTGGCGTTCGGCGTGGTAGGTGTCGAGCACCGCGTCGTTCGCGCCACCGAGGACGGCGTCCAGCTTCCAAGCCAGATTGGCGGCATCCTGGATGCCGGTGTTCATGCCCTGCCCGCCCATCGGAGAGTGCACGTGCGCGGCATCGCCTGCGAAAAATACACGTCCGGAACGGTATTCGTGGATCTGGCGCTCATCGCAGTGGAACCGGGAACGCCAGCTGATCTCGGCCACGCCGACATCACGTCCCATCGCCCGCGTGAGCACGTCCTCCACTTCGCACTCGTCCACCGGCTCGGAGTCGGGCAGCTGGTTGCGGCGATCCCAGGTCATCGACCGGTACCAGCGGGAGCCCGAACCGTCGCCGTAGGGGACGAGGAATCCGAAGCAGTCGCGGATGTCACCGAGCGTCAAAGCCACACCGGCTGGCCCATTGGTGAGCAGCACATCGGCCAGCACCACCGAGGACAACACCGACTTGCCCGCGAATTCCACCCCGAGCAGGGTTCGGATGGTGCTGTGGGCACCGTCGGCGGCCACCAGATACGGTGCGCGCCAACGGGTTGTCTCGGTGTCCACCGGTGCGTCCTTGTGCTGGGCCGTCACCGTGACACCGTCGCGGTCCTGCACCAGGCCGACGACCTCGACACCGCGGTGGATATCCGCTCCCTGTGCTTCGGCATAGCGGGCCAGGGCCTGGTCGACATTGGTCTGCGGCGTGATCAGCCCGCAGCGGTACCGCGAGGGCAGGTGAGTCAGATCGACCTTCGCGCCCGCGAACAGGTTCACCGCCGGTGTGGTGCTGCCCTGTGCGAGTAGATCCTCGGCCAGACCGCGGGCGTCGAGGACTTCCAGGGTGCGAGCCATGGTCGCGAATGCCCGGCTGGCCGGGTTGATCTGCGGCCATCGCTCCAGCACGGTCACCGACCGTCCGGCGCGAGCGAGATCACCGGCGGCCGTCAGGCCGGTGGGGCCACCACCCACCACGATGACATCGGCAGAGTTCACAGGCGTCTCCACGACTGCTCCTCGACCGCGGCGATTCCGTGGCAGGCCATCGGCTCGATCAACCTGGCCACCGCACGATCGCCGTAGCCGAATGCCTCCACGAACATCGCTCATTCGCTCCGGGTGAGCCGCCCGGCAAGCACAAGGAACACAAACGACACCGTGTCGCGTTGCTCGACGGTCTCCAACGGCCCAACGCACTGTCCGGCGGCAACACCGGCTCGGGCAACCACGTCCCGAGGTATCGCTCTCGGCGACTGCGTACGGAGTCGAGCCGGTTCGGACAAAGGTTCATCGCAACCTTGGCCAACCACGCCCATGGCACCTCGACCGAGCCGGGTTCAGTATTGTGCCACCGCAGGAACGTCTCTTGGACGATGTCTTCGGCGTCGGCCGCCGAACCGAGCGTTTCATACGCCAGACCGAGCAATCGTGCCCGCTGCCGCTCGAATATTTCGACCGCCCCTGCCGCCATACCGCAAGCATGACAGGGGCACAGCCGGTCATACGCCGGCTTTACGCACGTCACCGCCGATCTCGACCCCGAGACCATCGAGGCCACAATGCACGCCTACCAGCACAGCAGCACATAGATGACCTTGGTAGAACTTGATGTTCTCGCTGTGGGCTGGCGAGATGTGGGCTCACATGTCGGCGCTGGCGCTGATGGCACCCGAGTCCCGTAACCGTGAATGCTTCGCCCGCAATTCCGCTGGTATTGCAGCGTTGACATACGCTGCCGAACTGCAATGGAACCGGCGCTTTTGCGGGTAGCAGGAATACCGGTGCGGGGGAGAGAATAGATGCTTGATGTTATGTGCACCATCAGTATTGGGGCATGTCCCTGACATGCGCCGTGTCCGTTCAGCGGGGTGCCCGAAGCGGGCGGTGCCGTTGTGAATGAACCCTTTGCGCCCTTTTTGTTGGAATATGGGCAGCCTCCCGAAATCTCTGCCTCGATATCCGATTCGTGACCAGGGGAACTCGACGAAACCCACGGTAACGATCAGCCCGGAATCTGCGGAGCGGGGGCCGCCGCCACGTACGGGAGTGTCCATGACCGATACCACCGCTTCGGTCATCGAAAATCCGAGCCAGGCCAGTCCGCATCGCTGGGGCTTCGGCATCGACGTGGGCGGTAGCGGCGTGAAGGGCGGCGTCGTCGATCTCGGCACCGGGCAGCTGATCGGCGACCGCTTCAAACTCCCGACCCCGCGGCCGGCTACTCCGGAGGCTCTCGCCGACACGATCCGCGAGGTGGTGAAGCACTTCCAGTGGGACGCGCCACTCGGTGTCACCTATCCGGGTGTGGTCAGCGGCGGCGTAGCCCGTACCGCCGCGCACCTCGACAAGTCTTGGATCGGACTGAACGCCCAGGAGGTGATCAGCGCCGAACTCGGCGGACAGCCGGTAACCCTGCTCAATGACGCCGACGCGGCGGGATTGGCCGAAGTCGAGTTCGGCGCCGGCAAGGACAACGACGGCGTCATTGTGCTGCTGACCTTCGGCACCGGCATCGGTTCGGCGGTGATCCATAACGGGGTGTTGTTGCCCAACACTGAATTCGGTCACATCGAGGTCGGCGGAATGGAAGCCGAGCGTCGGGGCGCCGCGTCGGCCAAGGAAAAGCACGCCTGGAGCTACAAACGGTGGGCCCTGGAGGTGACGAAGGTGCTGATCGCCATCGAAAACGCGATCTCGCCCGACCTGTTCATCGCCGGTGGCGGGGTCAGCCGCAAGGGCGACAAATGGATTCCGCTGCTGAAGAGCCGCACGCCGGTGGTGGCCGCCGCGCTGCAGAACACCGCGGGGATCGTCGGGGCAGCAGCGGCTTCGCGTGCCGATCCAACGCGCGCAACCAGCCCGCTCGGCGTCAGCGGTCGCCTTCGCTGGGCTTGATCAGCGGGAGGCCGTGGTAGCGGCGGATGTTGAACCCGAGAAAGTCACATCCCTGCCCCTGCCGGTCGATGGGCACCGGGGGTCAGAACTGGACGCCGGCGCGCATTTCCCAAACCAGGATCTCGGCACTCAATCGTTCTCGAGGGTGAGATCGGGTTTCGATCCGACGACGACGAGGTGGTGCTGGAGCCTGGCGGCTACCTCACCAAGCCGCGCGGCCAGATGCATGTCATGTGGAACGCAGGCTCTGTGCCCGGACGAATCGTCGAGATCATCACGCCAGGAGGGTTCGAGACCTACTTCCGGGAGCTCGTGTAGACGCTGGCTGTCTGTGCACGGGAAGACCCGAAATATGCCTAAGCGATATAGTCCTACCGTGACCGAAGCGAAGTCCCCGGTGGACGCCCGGGTCCCCGATCTGCCGACGACCAGTTGGGCCGTGCTCGGCATGCTCTCGCACGCCGAGGAACTCTCCGGCTACGACCTGAAGAAATGGGCCGACTGGAGCCTGCAATTCTTCTATTGGAGCCCATCGTTCAGCCAGATCTACGCCGAGCTCAAACGCCTCGAGAAACACGGCTACGCCACCTCGCGCACCGTGCTCCAGGACGACGGCATACGCGGCAAGCGGATGTACGCGATCACCGAGAGCGGCCGTGCCGCCGCCGCGCACTGGGTGAACCACGCGCCGGTGGAGGCGCCGGTGCTCAAGCACAGCGTCATGCTGCGTGCGTGGCTCGGTCATCTGGCCGAACCGGACCGGCTGCGCGAAATCCTGACCGAGCACATCGGCTACGCGGAGAAGATGCGCAAACTGGCCGAGGTCGACGCCGAGGGCGCCGATGAGAACCCGGACTGGGCCTATCCGGGGGCGGTATTGCGCTGGTGTGTGCGCCATTACGAGGCCGAGCGCGATTTCGCCAGGGAACTGCTCGCCGACGTGGACAAACTCGCCGACCGGCTCCCGCAGAAGAAGGCGGCGAAGGGGAAGGGGCGCCGCGCTTCCTGAGTTCGTCCACTCACCGGGACGCGCGCTTCCTATGACTAGTCGAAATACTTCTACTAGTCATATAGGAGGTGGTCATGCGTACCGAGTTCGCAGATCAGCGTCGCACGATCGGGTCGGCGCTGGATCCCATTGAGACCGCTCTGGCCGCGCTCGCGGCGGGCGGCATGGTCGTCGTGGTGGACGATGAGAATCGGGAGAACGAGGGCGATCTGGTGTTGGCCGCCGCCTTGGCGACGCCGGAATCGATCGCGTTCATGGTCCGGCACACCAGTGGCGTGCTGTGCGCGCCGCTCGTCGGTGCGGATCTGGACCGGCTCCGGCTGCCACCGATGACACCGGTCAACGAGGACCCCAAGGGGACGGCGTACACGGTGTCGGTGGACGCGGCGTCCGGTGTGACGACCGGGATCTCGGCCGCTGACCGCGCGCGCACCGTGCGCTCGCTGGCCGATCCGCGCACCGGACCGGACGATCTGACCAGACCGGGCCACGTGTTCCCGCTGCGCGCGCACCCCAGCGGTGTACTCGGCCGTGCCGGGCATACCGAGGCCGCCGTCGACCTGACCCGGCTGGCCGGACTCCGACCGGCCGGTGTGATCGCCGAAATCGTGAACGACGACGGATCGATGGCGCGCCTTCCGCAGCTGCTCGAGTTCGCCGAAACCCATGCACTGCCGATTATTTCGATCGCCGATCTGATCGAGTACCGCCGCCGCGTCGAGCACACCCTGACCCGGGTGGTCGAGACTCGCCTGCCGACCCGATTCGGCGAATTCCGCGTCGTCGGATATCGCGACGAGGTGTCCGGAACCGAAACGCTCGCACTGGTCTTCGGCGACCCGGGCCGCGAATCGGTATTGACCCGGCTGCATTCGGAATGCCTCACCGGTGATGCTCTCGGCTCGCTGCGCTGCGATTGCGGCGATCAGCTCGACGCCGCCCTGCGGGCGGTGGCCGAAGAGGGCAGTGGCGTGGTGATCTACCTGCGCGGCCAGGAGGGCCGCGGCATCGGGTTGTTGAACAAATTGCGCGCGTATGAATTACAGGACCGCGGGGCCGATACCGTCGAAGCGAATCTGGCACTCGGGTTGCCGGTCGATGCCCGCAGGTATGCGGCGGGTGCGCAGGTGCTCGCCGATCTCGGTATCCGTTCGGTGCGGCTGCTCAGCAACAACCCGGCCAAGCAGATGGGGCTGGAAGATTATGGGGTCACGGTGGTGCGGCGGCTGTCGCTGCAGGCGACGCCGACCGAACACAACATCCGCTACCTGCGCGCCAAGCGCGATCGGATGGATCATCAACTCTCCGGCGTCGACGCGGAACCGGCAAGGGTTACCTCGTAGGTACGGATCTTTTCCGATCTTCGGCGACAGCGCCGAGTCGAATGCTGGCTATTTGCCGTGGGATTGCCGACATGTGAGTGTTTCACTGCGTAGATTTTTCGTTCGAGTCATGCGTCGCGGGTCGGTTTGCTTTCCTGATCGAGTCAGGATCGAGAGTCCGCGAGTTGGGTGAGCCGGAAGTCGGGGACAGCGGTGCACCGAATACCGATCAGACAGCGGCACTTCCGTTCGAGGTGGCTGTGGACGTCCATTGGTGTGATGCTCGGCGTGGTGGTATTGGCGCTGTGGATCGCCAGACCCCAGCCGCAGCCGTCCTGCGCTGCCACGCGGTCGCTTCCCGATATCGCGACCACGTCGCGAATGCTGGTGGCCACCAGCAGTACCGACATCGTGAACCGGCATACCGTGGAGGCGTCGATACCCGTGCGGCGGGGGGAGGCGCGGTACTACGCCTTCGGTCCCGGTGTTGCCTGTTCGTTCACCGGGCTGCCGACCGATGGCTTCTATGTGGGGATCTCCACCGCGGAATACGCCCACGCCGATCTGTGTGGCGCCTATCTCGATGTGCACGGCCCACGCGGTGACGTCCGGGTGCTGATCGCCGATCGCTGCCCGGGATGTGCGCCGGGACAACTGGATTTGAGTACCGCCGCCTTCGAACAGATCGCGGACCGGTCCGACGGCGTCGCGCAGGTCCGCTATGCCGTGGTCCGCGATCCCTTCCCCGCACCCGAACTGAACTATGAGCTGAAGCCGGACTCGTCAGCCCATTGGCTGGCCATGTTGATCACCGGATCGGGAAATCCCATCCAGCGGGTGGCATTACGGTCGGTACCGGACAACGGCCCGTGGCTCGAGCTCAACCGCGGCATGGACAACTACTGGACGATCAGCAATGCCGGACCCGGACCGTTTTCGGCGCAGATCGCCGATGTCCGGGGACATCAGGTGGAGATATCCCGGATCTTCCTGGAACAGGGGCCGCGCGACACCGGCCTGAGCCTCTACACCGAGCCGATCCCGGAACCGCCGCCCGCACCGATGACGGCGGTTCCCGCCACCGTGCCGCAGGCGCCATCGAGCGTCGCCGCGACCGGCTGTAAGGGCTAACGGTCAGCCGAGTTTCGCGATGGCTCGACCGGCGGCACGGCCGGAGAAGATGCAACCACCGAGGAAGGTGCCCTCCAGCGCGTTGTATCCGTGCACACCGCCGCCGCCGAATCCGGCCACCTCGCCCGCGGCGTACAGCCCGGGCAGTGGTGTCCCGTCCGGACGCATGACCTGGGAGTCCAAATTGGTCTGCAGTCCGCCGAGGGTTTTGCGGGTCAGGATATTGAGCCGCACCGCGATCAGCGGACCGTGCGCCGGATCCAGGATGCGGTGCGGTTTGGCCACCCGGCCCGCCTTATCGCCGAAGTACTGGCGCGCGTTGTTGATCGCCATCAACTGGGCGTCTTTGGAGTACTTATTGGCGACCTCACGGTCGCGGGCGATGATCTGCCGCTCCAGATCGTCGTGGTCCAACTGCGGACCACGCGCGATCTTGTTCATGCCATCGACCAAGTCGCGCAGCGTATCCGCGACGACGAAGTCGACCCCGTGCTGTTTGAAAGCCTCGACGGGTCCGGGAGCGCCCTTGGCCAACCGGCTCTTGAGCGTCAGCTTGAGATCCTTGCCGGTGATATCCGGATTCTGCTCGGAGCCCGAGAGCGCGAACTCCTTCTCGATGATCGACTGGGTGAGCACGAACCAGGAGTAGTCGTAGCCGGTGGCCAGAATCTCCTTCATCGTCGAGTTGGTGTCGAACCCGGGGAAACACGGTGCGGGCAACCGCTGTCCATTGGCGTCGAACCACAGCGAGGACGGGCCCGGGATGATCCGGATGGCGTGATCCGGCCAGATCGGATTCCAATTGATAATGCCCTCGGTGTAGTGCCACATGCGATCCCGGTTGACGATCGCGCCGCCGGCGGCCTCGGAGATGCCGAGCATTCGTCCGTCCACATGCGCGGGAACACCGGAGATCATGGTCTCCGGCGCGGGGCCGAGCCGTTCGGTGGGCCAGTTGCGGCGGATGAGTTCGTGATCGTGGCCGATGCCGCCGGAGGTCACGATGACCGCCTTGGCACGGAATTCGAAGTCGCCGACCACATTTCGGGAGGAGGCCCGGCCGCGTTCCAGATCGGTCGGCTCCAGCACACTGCCGCGCACACCGACCACCGCGCCGTCCTCGACGATCAGCTCGTCGACCCGATGCCGGAAGCTGAAGCCGACCAGGCCACGCCGCTCGCCCTCGAGCACCGGCTCCTGGAAGACCCGCACCACCTCGGGGCCGGTGCCCCAGGTGAGGTGGAAGCGCGGTACGGAATTGCCGTGCCCGTCGGCGAACGCACCGCCGCGCTCGGCCCAGCCGACCAAGGGGGTTACCCGCAAACCCAATTCGTGCAGATAGTCCCGCTTCTCGGTGGCCGCGAAGCGGACATAGGCCTGCGCCCACTGGCGGGCCCAGAGGTCTTGGTCGTCGCGATCGAAACCCGCCGAACCGAGCCAATCCTGCATGGCCAGTTCGTAGGAATCCTTGATGCCCAGGCGGCGCTGCTCCGGGCTGTCCACGAAGAACAGCCCACCGAGCGACCAGAACGCCTGGCCGCCGAGGTTATTGCGATTCTCCTGATCCAGCACATGCACCTTGCGGCCCGCCTTGACCAGTTCGTGGGTCGCCACGAGACCGGCCAGGCCAGCGCCGACAACGATGACATCCGCCTCTTGCGCGAATTCGGGACTGGGATCGGACATGGTCATCCTTCGGTTTCGGTGCTGTAGGCCAGCACGATGTGGCGGAACAGATCGGTGCGCCGCGTGCGCACCTTGCGGCTACGGGGTTCCATCAGCACCTGAACGGCGGTGCCGTCGTGCACCGCGACCAGGGCCTGACCGAGTCCGACGGGATCGGGAACGGTCCGACCGATGCGCGAGAGTGCGGTGACGATGGTCGGCATGAGTGCCGCGACGATCGCCTCCTCGCGATCGGCCATGACCTGCCGCAGTCCGGGCGTGCGCAGTGCGTGCGTGGTGAACTCCGCGGTGATGCGGTACCAGTCCTCGTCGATCGGCACGGCGCGGTCCAGGCGCTCGACCGCGGTACGGACATCGACGACACCATCGACCGAGAAACCGTCCAGCGTCGCTCGGACACCGGCGATCATGTCGGCCGACCGCTGCTCCCACATGGCCAGGAACAACTCGTCGAGGGAGGTGAAGTTGGAGTAGAACGCCCCGCGGGTGAAACCGGCCCGGTCGCATACGCGCTCCACCGAAGCACGGCCGAAACCCTCTTCGGCGAAGACCTCATAGGCCGCGGTGAGCAGGCGTTTGCGGGTCTCGGTGCGGCGGCGGGTCACCCGGCGCGCCGGGGCGTCCGCATCGGTTGTCGATGCCACTGCGCACCTCCTCGGGCGTCCGTACGGTTCGATACAGAAATGTATTCGATACAGAAATGTATCAGAAGGTCGACTCGCCGTCGGCGAAACGGATGGACCGGTGTGATCGGCAGGGATAATCCGAAAGGACCGTTCCCCTGTCGGTGAGGAGTGATCGGTATGAATGCGAGTGCGGGCACGCGGATGACCGGCTGGCGGGTGCGACGGCCGGGGCCGATCGATGCCGGACCACTGGACGCCGTCCGGGAAGCGGTGCCGGAACCCGCGCTCGGCGAACTTCTGGTCCGGGTGCTGGCGTGCGGGGTCTGCCGGACCGACCTGCATGTGGCCGAGGGTGATCTGCCGGTGCATCGGCCCGGTGTGGTGCCGGGGCACGAGGTCGTCGGGGAGGTGGTTGCGCTCGGGCCTACGGTGTCGGAGTTCGCTGTCGGTGATCGCGTCGGCATCGCCTGGTTGCGCCACACCTGCGGTATCTGCCGATACTGCCTGCGCGGTGCGGAGAATCTCTGCCCGAATTCGGCGTACACCGGTTGGGACGCCGATGGCGGATACGCCGAATACGCCACTGCCCCAGCGGCTTACGCCCATCGACTGCCCACCGGCTACACCGATCTGGAGACCGCGCCGCTGCTGTGCGCCGGCATCATCGGCTACCGGGCACTGCAGCGCGCGGATCTGCCCCAGGGGGGACGACTCGGGATCTACGGCTTCGGCGGCAGTGCGCATATCGCCGCGCAGGTCGCGCTCGCACGCGGCGCCGAGGTGCACGTGATGACCAGGGATGCCTCCGCGCGCGAATTGGCCAGCGATCTCGGTGCCGCCTCGGTCCAGGGTGCGGCGGATCCGCCTCCGGTACAACTGGATTCGGCGATCTTGTTCGCACCGGTCGGCGAGCTGGTGCTGCCCGCACTCGAAGCGCTCGATCGCGGCGGCGTGCTCGCCATCGCGGGCATTCACCTCAGCGATATCCCGTCGCTGAACTATCAGCGGCACCTGTTCCAGGAGCGCGAGATTCGCTCGGTGACCGCCAATACCCGCGCCGACGCGCGTGAATTCCTCACGCTGGCGGGCGAACACCGGATACATGTGACGACAACTGGGTACTCCCTCGGTACAGCAGATCGAGCCCTCGCGGATCTCGCACACGGACGTTTCACCGGCGCAGCGGTTCTCATTCCCTGAGCGCCGAAACTTCCCTGGGCGGAGGGGATTACCTGGACACGATTCAGCGTTGATTAGATCTCGCTTCAGCTGAGTTGCTTGAAGCAACTCTCCATCGTCCTTACCTTGGCGGATATAGCCGGTTGACGCTTGTCACTGACAAGTGTCAACCGGCTTCTCACAACGGCGTGAGAGGTGATCACGATGGAAATCCGGAAGGTAAAAGTCTTCGAGAAGCGGCGGCTGGCGCGGGTATTGGCGGTGCTGTTGCTCGTGGCCGGGGCCGGGGCGGTGACCAGCACGGGCGCACAGGCACGGGCGGCCTGCGCCGATGTCGATGTGGTCGTGGCCAGGGGCACCGGGGAACCCGGGTGGCTCGGCTCCGTCGTCGGCGATCCGCTGTACGACACACTGCTGCAGGCACTTCCGGTCAGTAGCAGCGCCTATCGGGTGGACTATCCGGCGGACCTGCTCGACCCCACCTCGCTCAGCCGGGGCACCCAGGATATGACCGACCATGTCATCCGGCAGTCGCAGATGTGCCCGGATCAGCAGTTCATCCTGGTCGGCTACTCACAGGGTGCGGCCGTCGTGCACGGCGTGGTCGGCACCGGCATCGTGACCGCATTGCCCGGGATCTACGTGCTTCCCGGCGATCTCGAATGGAAGGTGTCCGCGGTTCTGTTGTTCGGCGACCCCCTGCGCCTGATCGGCTGGGGCGTTCCCGGCAACTACGCCTGGAAGACCGCCGACTACTGCACCGCCGGTGATCCGGTCTGCGGCGGCGGCTTGGACCCGAGCCAGCACGGGAACTACGGCTGGGCATTCTGGCCGGCCGCGGACTTCGCGGCGAGCCGGGTGTAGGCCGGGAAATCCGCGCGGCGGGGTCGCAGATCGGCCCCGCCGCCGGTGTGTTCGCATGGGATTCATGCCGATGGCACCCGGGCGTGGGAAAGTCGGAAGCATGACAGCGCACCATCGCATCGGCACGATCATCGCGGGACTCGTGAGCATCGCCCTGGTGGCGGGGTGCGGTACCGCATCGGAGGGTGGCTCGGCCCCCACATCGGTGCCCGGGGTGATCCCCCTGATCTCGACCAACGATCTGCGCGGGGCGCAGTCGAACGAGGTACATCTGTTCGGGCTCAACGATTTACACGGCAATCTCCAGCCGCCCGCCGGTTCCACCGGCAAGATCGCCGGATACGACGCGGGCGGCGCCGCGTACCTGGCCACCCATCTGGCACGGTTGAAGCAGGCCTATCCGGCCAGTGCCGTGGTCGCGGCGGGCGACAATATCGGCGCGAGCCCACTGGTCTCCGGACTGTTCCACGACGAGCCGACCATCACCTTTCTGAACTCCATCGGCTTGGCCGCATCCGCGGTGGGAAATCACGAATTCGACAGCGGCGTTATCGAATTGGCGCGGCTGCGACAGGGTGGTTGCGCGCTCGCGGGATGCTCGCCGGGTGCGCCGTTCACCGGTGCGAAGTTCCCGTATCTGGCCGCCAATGTCGCCGACGCCGACGGCAAGCTGCCGCCGACGCTGCGCCCGTGGACAATGCTCCAGGTCGGCGGACACAAGATCGGTGTCATCGGCACGGTGACCCCGGAGACCGCGAGTATCGTTCTCCCCGAAGGCATTCGGGGCTACACCTTCGGCGATGAGCTCGCGGCCATCAATCGGTACGTCCCCGAGGTGAACGCGGCCGGCGCGGAAACCGTTGTCGCGCTGCTGCACGACGGCGGAGTGCAGAAGCCGGCCCAGAACGCCGCGGTCGACTACAACGGCTGCGCGAATATCTCCGGCGAGGTCACCGCCTTGGCCACCGGCGTGGATCCGGCGGTGCGGGTGCTGCTCACCGGACATTCGCATCAGCCGTATGTCTGCACTATCGACGGCAAGGTGGTCACCCAGGCCGCCTCCTATGGTCGGCTGATCACCGATATCACCCTGCGCTTCGGCGCCGACGGCGTCCAGGCCTCGGCGGTCAACCGGGTGGTGACCCGCGATGTCACCCCGGACGCGGCCACCACCGCCCTGATCGACTTCTATGCCGAGCAGGCCAGGCCCCGCGCGGATCGGCCGGTCGGCATCGCGGCCGCGTCGCTGCCGCACGAACCGGCGGGCTCCGGCGAATCCCCGCTGGGCGATGTGATCGCCGACTCGATGCTCTCGGTCACCGCGGCCGCACCCGCCGCGGCGGTGGCCGCGTTCATGAATCCGGGCGGGGTGCGCACCGACCTGAAGTCCGGTGAGATCACCTACGGCGATATCTATACCGTCCAGCCGTTCGGCAATCAGGTGGTCACCGTCACACTGACCGGCAGTCAGATCCTGCGCCTGCTCGAACAGCAATGGAATATCGCGGGCAAGCCGACCGTCCTGTCACCCGCCGGGCTCACCTACACCTATGTCGAATCCGGTCCGAAGGGCGGCAAGGTGGTGGCCGACAGCGTGCGCGTCGGCGGCCAGCCGCTCAATCCGGTCGCCACCTACCGCGTCACCACCAACAGTTTCCTGGCCTCCGGCGGCGACGGCTTCACCGTCTTCACCGAGGGCGCCGACAAGACCGTCGGCCCCATCGATCTCGACGCCTTCGAGTCCTATCTGCGGGGCCGCCCGCCGCTGGAATCGCCGCCTGCCCGCGCCGAGAAACGCTGAGCCGGTGGCGGTGGTCTCGAGTTGGTAACGGCCATCGCGCACGGGGATACGATCGGAGACAACGACGACGTTCCTCCGATCATCAGGGGGCACCAGATGGATCCCTTCGCTGCCACCCCGAATTTCCGCGCGGCCGACGCCGATCGGGAAGATGTCGTCGACGCGCTGAAGCACAACTTTCAACTGGGTCGTCTCGATGCCGACGAACTGAGCGATCGAATCGGACAGGCCCTGTGCGCCAGGACGTTCGGTGATCTTGCGGTGGCGATGGAGGGGCTGCCGCCGATCCAACGCGCCGTGCCGCAGCCGGTCTATCGGCCCTACCCGCGCGCGGTCAATCGGGCCAATCCGTTGGCCATCGCATCGCTGGTGCTCGGTCTGCTCGGTGTGTGCTGCGGCCTCTCGGCGCCGCTCGCGCTCATTCTCGGCATCGTCGGGCTGACCGAGGAGCGCAAGAACCCGGATCCGCGTCCGGCGACCGCGATCGCCGGTATAACGATCGCCGTGACCTTTGGCATCGTCTGGTTGATCGTGTGGGCAAACGCGCTGTCCTGATTGGGGATTCGCGTCCGGGTATTATCTGAAAACTGTTGTAACACACAATATTCGCGACGCCCGTTGGTGACCAGTCACACATCGCATTCGGCCGCAATTCGCTTGCCGGAGGCTAGCTGTGCCGATTAAAGTTACCGATCAGTAGGCGTGAAGACGTCCCTACTCCGGCCCGACCATTGTTGTCCGGAGGCCGAATCAATGATGTCCGCATTCACTGCTGCATGCCGGGCGCGCATGTGTGACAACTCAATTCGAGTGCGACAGCAGGAGGATGTGCGATGACGACTTTCATCGTGACGGGCGGAACCGGGTTTTTGGGCCGGCGGGTCGTGCAGGGACTCCTGGAGGCCGATTCCGAGGCCATTGTGCATGTGCTGGTTCGCACCGCGTCGGTGGCGAAATTCAGTGAACTCGCCGCCGGCTGGACCGGCGGCGAGCGCGCCTTTCCGATGCTCGGTGATCTGACCGCCGATGGCCTCGGACTGATCGAGGACGCGCCGAAGGCCGATCATGTGATCCACCTCGGCGCGGTCTACGACATGACCGCCGATGAGGAGACGGCGCATGCGGCCAATGTCGCCGGCACCCGCTCGGTGCTCGAACTGGCCCGCGAACTGGGCGCGGTACTGCACCACGTCTCGTCGGTGGCCGTGGCCGGTGACCACAAGGGCAAATTCTTCGAAGAGGACTTCGACCTCGGCCAGCGGCTGACCTCGCCGTATCACCGCACCAAATTCGCGGCGGAGAAGATGGTCCGCGAATCCGAGGGCGTGCGCTGGCGGGTGTATCGGCCGGCGATCGTGGTCGGCGATTCCCGCACCGGCGAGATGGACAAGATCGACGGCCCGTACTACTTCTTCCCGGCCATTTCGCGCCTGGGCGCACTCCCGGCCGAACTGCCGATGCTGCTGCCGGAACTGGGCGCGACGAATATCGTGCCGGTCGACTACGTGGCGGGCGCGATGGTCGAACTGGTGCGCCGCACCGGACTCGACGGGCGCACCTTCCACCTGGTCAACCCGGAGCCGCAGCCGTTCGGCGACATCTACGGTGCACTCGCCGCGGCGGCGGGCGCACCGACCGGCATCGGCACGGTACCCGGTAGCGGGCTCGCGATGAGCACGCTCTCGCATATCCCGGGTGTCGCGACGGTTCGTGATTTCCTGTTGGAGCAGATGGGAATTCCCGCCGAAGTCGCACCGCACGCCTCGTTCTCCGCGGAGTTCGTCGCCGACTCCACCCGGGCGCAGTTGCGCGGAACGGGTTTGGCCGTGCCGTCCTTCGACAGCTACGCCGATCGGCTGTGGCGGTACTGGGCCGAAAACCTCGATCCGAATCGGGATCGGCCCGGCGACAGCGGTGACCCGCTGGACGGGCGCGTCGTGCTGATCACCGGTGCCTCCTCCGGCATCGGCCTGGCCACCGCGCATGCCGTGGCGCAGCGCGGTGCGACCGTCATCATGGTGGCGCGCGGCGTCGATGACCTGGTGGCCGCCGCGGAGTCGGTGCGCGCCGGAGGCGGTGTCGCACACGCCTATCCGTGCGATATCACCGATTCCGACGGTGTCGAGGATTTGGTCGCGGCGGTGCTCGCCGATCACGGTCATGTCGATTATCTGGTGAACAATGCGGGCCGCTCGATCCGCCGTTCGGTGGTGAATTCCACCGATCGCATGCACGATTTCGAGCGGACCATGGCGGTGAATTACTTCGGCGCGGTCCGGCTCATTCTCGCGCTGCTGCCATCGATGCGGGCGCGGCGTTTCGGGCATATCGTCAATATCTCCTCGATTGCCGTGCAGACGAAGGTGCCGCGATTTGCCGCATATGTGGCGAGCAAGTCGGCGCTGGACAACTTCAGCGAAATTGCCGCCGTCGAAAATCGCGATGCGGGAATCACTTTCACCTCGGTCCGCATGCCGCTGGTGCGCACCCCGATGATCGCGCCCACCGACATCTACCGCTCACTGCCGGTTCCGGATCCCGATCGCGCCGCCGAAATCGTGGTGCGTGCCATCGAGGATCGCCCGCACCGCATCGACACCCCGGTCGGCACCTTCGCCCAGGCGGTCGAACTGCTGATGCCCTCGGTCAAGCGGACGATCATGCACCAGGGATTCCGGTGGTTCGGCGAATCGCATGCGGCACAGGGCAAGCCGACGGAGGTGGCCGCCGCCGCCGAAGAAGAAGCGGAGCAGGAATCGGAATCGGGCCGCGGCGCCCTGTCCTACCTCGCACCGGTGGTGCTGCCCCTGATGGCGTTGCCGAGTCCGGCCGCCCGGGTGACCCGCGTCATCCCCGGCCTGCATTGGTGATGACGACCTAGGGGCTGACGACCGAGGAGACAGCCGTTCGGCACCAGGGCGTGGGACGTTCGGCCCTGGTGTGGACGAGGGGTGTTTCGTATTCTGGCGGTGCCGACCCACCGTATTCCCGTGGCGTAGTGGCGGTCCGGTGCCGCAACGGTGACGAATCCTGGGACAGGGGGACCGTCGAACTCGTGGCAGGGGTAACGGTCGTGAGAGTTCCTAGGATTAGCGTGGGGCAGTTCGATCAGTTGACCGATGAGTTCTTCTCGGCCCTCGAGTTTCTGACGAAGCTGTCGGCCGACGGCGGCGGGATGGCCGCCCTGTGCGGCGCCTGTGTTCGGGTGCTGCCGGTGCAGCGTGCGGCCATCCTGATCCAGGAGCGCGATGCCGGACTCCAACCGTGGTGTGCCAGTGATGCGGTCGCGGCGCGGGTGGAGGCGGTGCAGTCCACCGCGGGGCAGGGTCCGGCCGTGGACGCGGTCGCCACGGGGGTGCCGGTGCTGGTCGCCGATCTGGGCGCGACCGCCGAACGGTGGCCGGGCTTCGCCGATGAGTTGAACCGGGTGGCGGCGGCCGGATCGATGGTCGCGGTGCCATTGCAGATGGGGGTGGTGCGCTTCGGTGTGCTCGATCTGTATCGGGCGCATCGCGGGCGGCCGGAACCGGCGGTGATCTCGGCGGGGCTGCATATCGCCGATCTCGTCATCGCCCAGCTGATCGCCGGATCGACGCGATCCGCCCCCGCCGCGCAATGGTGGGATCGGCCGCTGACCAGCCGCATCATCCACCAGGCCGCCGGAATCGTGATCGCGCAGTTGGGTATCGGCGCGCCCGATGCCTACGCGCGGCTGCGCGCGTATGCGTTCGCGCACGGGTTGTCGCTGGCCGAGGTCGCGCAGCTGGTGGTGGACAACCGGATTCGCTTCGATACCTGAATCAGTCCGTCGCCTCGGCGTGCAGATCGACGCGGCCCTCGACGATGTCGGCGGCGATATCGGTGAGACGGCGGCCGGTGGCGCGGGCATGCGCGCGCATGAGCTGGAATGCGAGATCCACATCCCGGCTGCCGTGCTCGGCGAGCACGCCCTTGGCCTGCTCGATGGCGATGCGGGTATGCAATGCGGTGGGCAGCTGCGCGTGGATGGTCGCGCCTTGGGCGAGCAGGACATGATGCGCGATGCCGATCGCGGCGATATCGGCGAGGATCTGTCCGATGCGCAGACCCAGATGGCCGAGCGCGGCGGTGGGGGCGGCAAGGATCGTGAGCGCGCCGATGCTGTCGCGGTGCAGCCGCAGCGGCACGGCGTAGGCGCAGCGGTATCCGGCGGCCAGCGCCGCACGGGCGAAATCCGGCCAAAGGTCCTGGGCGTCACGCAGATCGGGCACGGTTGCCGGACTCTTGCTCTGATAGGCGCGCAGGCCAGGGCCCTCGAAGTGCAACAGCTCCAGCAGTTGCGGAGCTTCGGTGGTCGAGGCCAGTACGTGGAGCTCACCGCGCTGGTCGGCCAGCAGTATTCCGGCATCGGCCGCATCCGCGACCTCGATACCGGCCTCCAATAACTGTTGGCACAGTTCGATCACGTCGAAATCGCTGGCGAGTGCGTCGATCGCGCGCACAAGTAGCCGTAACAGCTGTGTCGACTGCGCTAGTGGCTCAGCGGATCGGTCCAGCTGCCGCTCGTCGAATGCGCGCCCCATTGCAGTCTCCCCGAGTCGGTCGCGGTGCATGCTGCTCGCCGCATTGTCGACACATTTACGCGGAGAGAATTCCGCGAAAATAAGCCCTATCGTGTACCTCGATGTGCTCGATAAGGTCGAGCCTGTCGTCCATGGTGGCATCCGGATAGTGGTCATGTCGACCAGCGTGCGCCGCTCTTGTCCACGGAATCCACAGGGTAGCTGGACATTTCATGACACGACCGCCGCGCCGAATTCCTGGTGTGCGAGTTCGCATAGCCATACCATGGAAATGTCAGCAAGTGCAGCGTGGGACTTGACGGGGACGATCGGCTTTCGCGCGCGCGGGGTGATTCGGGTGGCTGACAATGAGATGCTGGTTGCGGCGCGACTCGCCGAACTACTCCCCGCGATCGGTGATACGGCGGAGATGGTGCGACAGCTGATGCACAGTGCCATGGCCGCACTGGATCTGGCGGGCTGCACCGTCATGTTGATGCCGGACGAGACGCTGACCTCCGATGAACAAACCCGCTTCGCGGCCGCCGCGCCGGAAGATTTCGTGGAGATCGAACTCTGCCAGCACAGCAGCGAACGCGGCCCGAGTGTGGACGCGTTCCGAACTGGTGATCCGATCGCGGTCGACGATATCGGTCGGCGCCGGGCGCGCTGGCCAGAGTTCTCCGCCGAGGCGGTCCGGCGCGGGGTGGCGTCGCTGGCCGAGATTCCGATGCGTGTTGGCGGGACCACCGTCGGCACGCTCGGCCTGTACGGTCCGACGCCGCGGGTCTGGACCGATCGCGACCTCTCGGTGGGCGGCCTGCTGGCCAGCATGGCGACCGGGCACATCCTGAACGCGAATGTCCTGCGCCGCCAACAGCGTTTGACCGCTCAGCTACAGCAAGCGCTGGATTCGCGGATCGTCATCGAACAGGCCAAGGGCGTGATCGCCAATGCCAGGCGGACCACCCCGGAGGCCGCCTTCGAGCTGATCCGGACCCATGCCCGCACGAATCGAGTGGCGGTGCAGGCGGTGGCGAAGGGCATCGTCGAACTCGGCCTGCGCATTTGATCCGATCGATGGCGAAAGTGTATTGGCACATGCGCGTGGCGCGGTATCCTGGCTGACGGCGGATTCCCGGCCCGAGCCCCCGGCCGGATCCCATTCTCCGACAGGTCCGTCCATGCCCTCGACGGTCTGCTTCGACGCATCACTCAACCGTCGAATCACTATCGCTTGTCGCATCATCTGTTCCTCTGGGGGCAAACGTGATCCTGCTCGTATCGCAACGGTCCGAACGAATTCCAAGCACTGTGCGACCCATCGCGCGCTCGGTTCGCGATCCGGTCGACACCGCATCCGGCGAGGTCGATCCCGAATTGGTGCACCGCATCGGCGGCGGCGATCGGGAGGCGTTCGCGCAGCTGTACCGCCGTACCCACGGTCTGGTCTACCGGCGTGTGCTGTCGATCGTCCGTGATCGCGGGTACGCCGAGGAGACCTGTCACGACGTCTATCTGGAGGTGTGGCGCTGTGCGGTCGGCTTCGACGAGCACCGCGGCTCGGTGCTGACCTGGTTGCGCATGCTGGCCCACCACCAGGCCGTGGACCGGGTCCGCCATGAGCGCGCCACCCTCGACCACAACCACTCCTGGGGCAGCCGGGACTATCAGCCGCCCACCGATGTGGTCGCCGAGGAGGCGCTGCGTCGCGACGAACGGGAGGCGCTGCGCAGAAGTCTCACCAACCTGACCGCACTGCAACACGAGTCCATCTCCCTCGCTTACTATTCCGGTCTCACCTACCCGCAGGTGGCCGCCCGCCTCGGCGTCGGCCTGCCGACGGTCAAATCCCGGATCCGCGCGGGGCTCGAACACCTGAAGACCGACCTGGTGGAACCGCAGAACCCGATCACGCCCTAGATCAGGACTTCCGCACACTGCCGGTCCCTCGAGGCTCGCGATATCGAACTGCGCCAGCGTCGTCGGTCCGGTGTCGCTGCTGTCGCTGTCCAAGGCGGGCCATATCCCCGGTGACACAGTCGGTTCGGCCGGCGTCATGACCTGGCTCGATGGATTCGACGACCTACTCATCTGCGAAGTCGTCCCGGGTATCAGGCCTTCGACATGCTGAGCCGGGTCGATCGTTCGCGCGAATCCGGTCAGGCGTTGTCCAGTGTTGTGGCGACGGTGTCGGCGATGTTCGCGCGAAAGGCCTTGGGGGAGAAGGTCATGGCGTGGCTGCGGATGGCGACCGGGTCGTAGGCCGTTGGATCGAAGCGGCGCATTGCCTCGGCGAGGCCGTCGATGACATGTTCATCGCTGCCGTGCGCGACGTACTCGCCGGTTGTGCCCGCCCGCACGGTATCCAGGGCGCCGCCCTGGTCGACCGCGAGAACCGGTGTGCCGCAGGCCATTGCCTCGACTGGGACGATGCCGAAGTCCTCGATGCCCGGCATCAGCAGGGCGCGGCAGCGGCGGTACATATCGAGCAGGACGTCGAACGGGGTCGCGCCGAGGAAAGTCGTCTCGGCGCCCGCGATCGCGTCGAGTTGGGCGCGGAAGCGGCCGTCGCCGAGGACGATCAGACGCACGCCGGCGCGCTGGGCGGCGCGAATGGCGAGGTCCGGGCGTTTGTAGGGGACCAGGCGGCCCGCGACCAGGAAGAAGTCCTCGCGGGCAATGGCCGGGTCCGGGGTGAAGTCGTCGACCTGGACGGGCGGGTTGATGACCGTCGAGGGGAGTCCCCACCAGTCGCGGATGCGGGCGGCGACCGCGTGGGAGTTGGCGACGATATGGGTGAGCCTCGGTGCGGCACGCAATTCGGCACGACGGGCCAGGCGGCCGAGGGCGGTGAGTGTGAGTTGTCCCGCGCGCCCGCCCGCCTCCTGGGCGCGGAACTCGGGATCCCAGGCCCACCGTGCCGGACTGTGCACGTACACGATTGTCGGTGCGTCCGTGGCGAATACGGCCTGGGTGGCGAATGCGTGATGGCTGATCAGCACCGCG
Source organism: Nocardia sp. CA-119907 (assembly GCF_050955995.1). Classification (NCBI taxonomy): domain Bacteria; kingdom Bacillati; phylum Actinomycetota; class Actinomycetes; order Mycobacteriales; family Nocardiaceae; genus Nocardia; species Nocardia sp. CA-119907. Next base: position 5,960,003 of record NZ_CP192091.1, on the reverse strand, counting down.
TCGAACCGTCCGCGCAGCGGGAGTCGGCGCAGTGCGCGGGGCGCGAAGGGCAGCAGCGGGGCATGCGATCGACGACCGGTCGCGGCGTGCGCGCGGTTCAGCCACGTGTCGTGCACCGTGGTCAACGGTGGCCGAACGCCCGCCGGATCGACAATGGGCGCGAATACCGTTGCGTCCGGCCAGGTTTCGAGGAATTCACCGACCACTGCCTCGGAGCCGCCGAATTCGGTGAACCGCTCGTGCACGATCCCGATTCGCGGCGATCCTGTCCCGTTGTGCGACAGGCTCATTCGGGCACCGAGTCGATGCGGCGCGGCGCGGCCGTGCGCCGGATGGCCGGTGCCACCGGACGGCCGTCGAGCAGCCCGTCCACCGTGCCCTGCTCGATCGCCTTGCGGTACACGCTGGCCGCCTCGCGACAGGCGGTAATGGTCTGCGCGATATCGGATTCGGTGTGCGCGGCCGAGGTGACAAAGGACTGACCGAGGATGCCGCGGTCCAGCAGTTCCTGCAGGAACAGGGTGCGGAACTCCTGGGACGGCTGGCCGTTCGGATCGCGGGTCACGAAGATCAGGCAGGAGGGGCGGCCGAGGACCTCGAGGTAGTCGGCGATGCCGAGATCGGCGGCGACCGCGTTCACCCCATCGGCGAGCAGGCGACCGGCCTGCTCCATCCGCGCGATCGGATCGCCGGTGGTGTACTCGTGCGCGACGGCGCGAAATGCGGCCAGCGAGGCCGACTCCGGGCCGTGTGTGGTGGACAGCAGGAAGACGCGATCGCGGTCGGTGCGCAACCCGCCGAGTTCCATGAACTCGCGCTTGCCCGCCAGTGCCGAGATCGGAAAGCCATTGCCCATGGCCTTGCCCCAGCACGACAGGTCCGGGATGACCTCGTAGATGGCCTGCGCCCCGCCGACCGACCAGCGGAATCCGGTGATCATCTCATCGAAGATGAGCAGGGTGCGGTGCCGATCGCAGAGTTCGCGCACACCCTCCAGAAAGCCGGGTTCCGGTTCGTGCAGTGCGGTGGCCGCCTCCATGACGACGGCGGCGACCGCGCCGGTGTTCAGCACGGCGGCCAGTGAGGGCAGATCGTTGTAGCGGAACTTCATGGTGCCCGCGGTGGCCTCGGTGGGGATGCCACTGGCCATCGGCGTGGTGCCGATGAACCAGTCGTCCACCGAGAAGAACGGTTGGTCGCAGACCGCGATGACGGCGCGCCCGGTGGCAGCCCTGGCCAGCCGCACCGCGGCGGTGGTCGCATCGGAGCCGTTCTTGGCGAATTTGACCATATCGGCGCCCGGTACCAGCGACAGGAAATCCTGTGCGGCGAGCAGTTCCAGTTCGGTCGGCCGACTGAAGCTGACACCGTCGGCGATGGCCCTGGTCACCGCCTCCAAGACCGGGCGGTACCCGTGGCCGAGGGTGACCGAACGCAGCCCCATGCCGTACTCGATATAGCAGTTGTCATCGGCGTCCCAGACCCGGCAACCCTCCCCGCGCACCAGGATCGGGGCCATGAACTCCGGATATTGGTCGGGGCCACGGGCATAGGTATGCGCGCCACCGGGTACCAGATCGTGCAGCCGCGCTTGCAGTTGATTACTGCGCGCGAAACGGTTGCGGCGGGCCGCCGGGCCGTCGCGGTCAACGTGGTCCATCATGAGCTCCTGGGCAGTGATGAGGCACGCGCACACAGCACCCCCGGCACGAATCTGCTTGCGCGCGAGGGGTTCTCCGGTTCACTGTACGTCGGGCGGGCCGCCGTGTCCGCGCAACTCCGTCACCCCCGGTCGATTGGGGCAGTAACCGCCCACAGGTCGTGATCGGCCCTACGTCCGGTGGCGCCGACGAAGCAGCGCATCCGCCCCTCGCGCACCATGCCGACGCGCGCGGCGATATCGGCGGAATCGATATCGCCGGGTTCGATGGCGGTCGCCACCCGGCACAGGCCGAGCGTGCTGAACGCGTGGTCGAGCAGCAGTCGGGTGGCCGTGATCCGGACGCGGTCACCGCCGACGGCCGGATCGGTCCACACGAACATCCGCGCATTGCGATCGAACATGTCCAGATCGAATAGTCGGCATTCACCGGCGTAGTCGCCGTCCACCTCGATGGCCAGCGTCAGCCCGTACGCCGAGCGCAAGCCCGGACGGGCGCGCAGGAATTCGCGCAGCCAGGGTAATCGGCCGTGCTTACGCTGCCATGTCGCAGCGGGTGCGTTCGGATCCGGATCCAGCGCGTCGCGAGTATGGACGCGGGCCGCGCGCCACCGCGCCCAGTCCAGCAGTCGCCGACTGCGCAGCACCACCGCTGGATCCTCCGGATCGGTGAGCCGGACGGTGGGCGGCGCGAGCAGCGGATCGATCAGATGCAGTGCCCGGCCCGCGTAGTACCTGGCCGTGGCGACCAGTACTGTGGCCCGGCTCAGCGCGGTGTCGGCGCTGGTGTCGGCCTCGGCGGGCTGGGGGGTGTCCGGATGCTGGGTCGAATGGTCGTCGATCCAGGCCCGCGCGAAACCGCCCGGCGGAATCGCCGCCTTGGTGATCGCCCACAGCTCGTGGTCGCGCCGGGCCCCGCCGACGTCGAAATACCTTGTCATCATTGCTTCGCGCTGGAAGCCGATCAGGGCGGCGCCCCGGGCGGTGGCGATATTGGCCGGTGAGATCGGGGCGGTGATGCGCTGCAATCCGGCCGGTCCGAATCCGAAGTCCAGCACCAGCGAGGAGGCCAGGCCGCCGATACCGTGGCGCGCCACCGCCGCGTCCACCCAGATTCCCATTTCGGCGGAACCGGTTTCGGCCTCGATGGAGACGAGTTCGATCTGGCCGGCGAATCGCCCGTCGACCTCGATAACCAATGACAGCATGCGGCCCGTCCGCGCCTCGGCGCGCACACCGAGACATTCCCGGACCCACAGTTTCCCGGTGTGCCGCGCCTTCCAGTCCAGCGGCGAACTGGACCAGAAGGGTTCGATACAGCGCTGATCGCGCAGCCGGATGCGCCGCCATTGCGCGTAATCGTCGACCCGCGGCGGGCGCAAGAGGACCGTCGTGGCGTGCAGTGTCATCGGCCCGAGCCGGATACCGGATAGCGAACTGCTCGACATGTTCACTCCCGGGGTCGCTGGTGACCGAGCGAGGCCGTTTTGACCGCGCCGTCCGTGCCGACCGACAGGCGCCAGTAGCCGCCCGCCGCGTCCTTCAGCACGATTCCGCTCTCCGGACGATCGGAAAGCCATGCGCCGCTGGACAATATGGCCGATCGCACGGTGCCGTCGACGGCCTGGGCCTGGAAGATATCGGCATCGCTGTGCCCGGCGCGTCCGACCATGGTGCCGCTGTACTGCGGCGCGTGCATGCCCTCGCGGCCCATCACCTGCCACTTCTCCGGGAACATGCCGGGCGCGAGATCGTCTGCGGCACTGGAGATCAGATTGATCGCGGTGCCCTCCGGACAGCCCTTCGCATCGATGCGCAGTTCGATCGGCGGCTGTTCGGAATCCTTGTCGAACTGCACATTGGCCAGATAGGGCTGACGACAGTAGATGAGGTCGAGGCCGACGGTGCGGGCCGCGACCTTGCAGTTGATCATCCCGAACTGGGCGGGTCCGCCGCGATCGCGCTGACCCACCGACAGTGCGGTATCGGCGCCCTCGAACCAGACATTGGTCAGCCACCAGTCATTGGCCGCGCCGTCGATGGTGATGTGCCGATCGGTGGTGCGCGGATTCTCGTCGGAGACGAATTCGACATTGGTCAGCGACAGTCCGGCATTGTGGTCGTTGCCGGTGCCGAGCACTCCGATGTAGTTGCTGGTGAGTTTGGACGAGGTGACGTAGTTCTGGATGCAGGAGGTGATGATGCCGTAGCCGAAGTTATTGATATCGCAGTTGACGAAGGCCGTTCCGCCGGTGTTGCTGTCGAGTACGACGCCGCGCTGCTGCAGATAGCGCGGATGGTTCTCGCTGAGGTGGTTGCCGCGGATCACCACCCCGTCGAAGGAGCAGCGGAACGACTCCGACAGCTGTACGGCCGTCGAGCGGGGACCGGTCAGGAAGAAGCCGATGCGGGAGAACCGCACGCGGTTGCGCTTGCGCAGGGTGATGAGCGTGACGTCGGCATCGCAGGTGACCAGCGTGACATCGCCGCCATCGCCGAGAACCGTTGCGTAGTCCGGCAAATCGGGCCAGGAACTCACCTTGTACCGGCCCGCGGGCAGATACAGCACGAGGGGTGCGTCTCCGACGGCGGCCGCCGAGCGGATCGCCGCGGTGTCATCGGCGACACCGTCCCCGACGGCACCGAAGTCACGGACATTGCGTGCCGCGGGCGCGTCGGTGACATGTGGTGACCGGAATTCGATATCGGGGGAGTCGTCGGAGGCACAGGCCGCCGCCAGTGGTAGCGCGGCCGCGGCACCGAGGGATGCGGCCAGCAGTCGTCGTCGACCCACGGCCTCGTGACGCCCACTCGCTGCCCGACTGTCACCCTCCGCCGAATCGCTTCGTGATGCAGAACGCCCACCCCGCTCCCGACCGCCACCCCTCATCGAATCGCTTGGCGATGCCGAACTCATATGCGCAGCCCCCCCACCAGCCGCTGTAATCCCGTGCCCAGCTTGCTGTACGCTACCGCGCCGGTGAGCGGGTTGTCCCCGAAGGTGGCCAGCGCGCCACGTATTTGCGGTGCGGTGGTCGCACCGAGTTCGACCACCGCTAGGGTGTGCTCGCACAACGGGGCCAGTGCGATCGCATCGGCGGCATGTGCGACCGGCGCGGCCTGGATCACCACATGGTCGTACTCGGTTCGCAGCTTGGCGACCACGGCCGCGAAGCGGTCGGAGGCCAGGAGATCCACGGTGTGAAGATCGACCTCGCCCAGCGGCAGCACCGTCATTCCGGCCTCTGGCCAGCCGGTCAGCGCGTCGGTGACCGGTATCGACCCGCGCAGCACGCCAGCCAGTCCGGGCACCGCCCCGCCGACGACCTGTTGCGATCCGCCGTGACCGGAGGTGTCGGCGTCGATGTAGACGACGTGGTGGCCGGTATCGGCGAATGATTTCGCCAGTGCCATCGCGATCTCGGGTTCCGATCGCGCCGACAGACTGGACAGCAGCACCGTGGTTGCCTCGCCGTTGCGCTGCAAACGCGTGCGCAGCCTTCGAGTTTCGTTGACGGCACCGGGACGGCCGATATCGATGATGCCGAGGATCGGCACCGGCGCACCCGAACGCGACGAACCCGGAATCGGGGTGGCCAGTACCGCTTCCAGATCGTTGGACGTGCGCAACGTGCGGTCGATGCGATCGCGGACGAAGGCGGCGAGCCCGCCGAGTGCGAGTCCGGCCAGCAGGCCGAGTGCGAGCAGCCGGGTCGACTGCGGGCCGCTGGGACCCGATGGCAGCTCGGCGCGGTCGACGACCTCGGCCCTGGCCGCGGGTGCCGCGTCCTTCTCGATGGATTCGAGTTCGGCGATCAACTGACGGAATTGCGCGACAACGGTATTGGCGATATCGCGAGCGCGTTCGGCGGTGCTGTCCTTGACCGAGAAGACGATCAAGGTGGTGGCGGGCGGTGAGGCCGCGGTGATCTTGCCGCGCAGTTCGTCCACCGACATCTTCAGGCTGAGATCGTCGATGGTGCGCTTGGCCACATTGGCGCTGGTGGCCAGATCGAGATAGGAACGCACGCGCTGCTGGGCGGCCAGTCCACCCTGATACGAATCGTTCACCGAGGTTCCGGTCGCCATCGAGACGTACACGCTGCTCGTCGCCACAAAGTTTTTCGGCTGACTGCGGGTGTAACCGACCGCCGCGACCAGGCACAGCACCAGCACAGCGAGGATCAGCAGCCAGCGGCGCCGCGCGATATGCCAGTAATCGATCAGTCCCATGATTCGGATCCTCTTTTCGCGATAGCGACCAATGGCTGTGGCGGCGGCTGCGCCGGGGCCCGCGGATTCGGTGCCGAAGCCTTTGGCGCGCGCGGTTTCGCGCGGCGCCGGTACTCCTTGACCGCCAGATAGATCAGCATCGCGAGCACGGCTGCCTGCAGGAATTTGCCGAGTGCCTCCATGCTGCCCAGAATTCCGCGCTCGAACAGCGAGGAGGCTCCGGTCAGCGCGAGTGCCAGCACCACCACCGGGAAGTATCGGGAATACAGGGCTTTGGCCCAGGCGAGCAGCAGCACGAAGGTGAATCCGACGCTGATGACGATGCCGGTGTAGCCGCCGATGACGTAGCCCTCGTTGACATTTCCCTCGGCCAACGACACCTGGACCCGAGTCATATCCACCGACGCGCCGCGAATGTCGTCGGCCCATGCGGTGCCGGATTGGAATTTCGGAGCGCCCAGCAACTGAGTGGGGATCAGACTCAACGCGGCGTGCCGGAACTCCTCGGCGGGGGTGAGCCAGTACCCGGTGCCGTGATAGTACGCATCGGTCGCGGCCTCGAGCAGATCGAAGCGCCGCAGAATGCTCAGGAACGGCCGCACCGTCGGCGGATAGGCCGAGCTGATCATGACCGCCTCGGCCTTCCCGGATTCGGTGGTCTTGAACGACTGCAACCAGCCGAACCCGCCGATGCCGAGCACAGCGATCGCCAGCACACCGACGACCTTGGCCTTGGTCCAGCCCAGAATCGCGAAGCGGACCGCCACCGCGAGCGCGGCACCGAGGATCGGGGTTTTCGATTCGACGACCACCGTCCACATCAATTCACCGGCCAGTAGCGCGCCGATCAGCAGTGCGGTGGTCCGCGGCTGGGTCGGCCGGATGAAGATGATCAGTCCCAGCGCGGCGACGGTCGCGAGGATGCCGACGAAGTTGAGTATCGGATTGGCGCTGTCGACATCACCGGCATGGCCGATGGATCCGGTGGCATAGGATGCGCCGCGCCCGAGCAGGCCGATGACATAGATGGTGGCGAGCGCGGGTACGAAGTCCGGGTTCGCGCTCATCGCGGGCGCGGCCGGGATGGGATGGTGTCGCGACCAGATCGCATATCCCACAATGAGTATCGCGTACACCCACAGGCCGAAGACGACATGGTGCAGGACCAGTGCGATGCCGCGGTCGTAGCCGAGTTCGGCCAGTCGCGGATCGGGCACATTGTCGCCATAGTGCGGTTCGGGTTGCACCGCCAGCAGCACCAGGGGACGCGCGAGGTAGGACAGCGACCAGAACGCCGCCTGCGCGATGATGAAAACCCGTGCGACACTGGGCACCCACGCCGCGGCCACCGCCACGGTGAGCAACGCGCATGCGATGGCGACGATTTCGGTGTAGGCGGTCATGGCCGCGCCGCCCCCAACGCGTCCATGATCTCGCGCGCACGATCGACATAGCGGTGCCCGCCGTCGGCGATCCGCCGGTATCCTGCCTCGGCCATCGCATCCGCCTGCTCCGGATGTCGGGCACACCAGTCCAGGATCTCGCGCAATTCCGCCTGTTCGGTGAACAGGAAGCATTCGACGGTATCGCGCAGCAGTTCGGCGTGCTCGTCGGTGCGCTCGCCGACGAAAAGCCCACCCGCGGCGGGCACTTCGAAGGTGCGGCAGGTGTGGGTGTCGCGATTATCGGAGTTGAGCAGCACCAGATTCGCGGTGATTTCGGCGACCACCGCCGAATATCGCGAGCCGTACACCGGACCGCCCACCGCCGCCCGGGTGGTGCGCAGCTCCGGAACCCGCCGCCAGCCCGGACCGCGCACCAGCGCCCGGTCACCGTAATCGCGGGCCAGCGCGACCATTTCGGTGCGGCGATCGGGGCGGCAGACGCCGATGAAGCCGACCAGGTATCGCGGCGTGCGTCCGCGCGCCGCCGGGTAGTGCCACGCCGGATCGTAGGCACTGCGGACGAAACCGACCGCCTTGGCGCCGCGTTCCAGCAGTTCGGGCACATTGTGTCGCTTGGTGGTGACGATCAGATCCCAATCTGGTTCGTGCGCAAGGTATTCCGGGCTGATGTTGTCCGGATTGGCGACATCGTCCGGGCTGTAGTGCACATGCAGCCGTGCTGGAAGATCCAAGAGCCGGCGCTGGTCGAGATGGACGGCCTTGAAGGCGAAGACCATATCCGGACGGAATTGCGCTGCGGCACGGTCGATCTCGCCGTGCAGCTCGGCGACGGTCCAGGGGGCGCGCCGCCGTGCGAACTTGGTGTAGATCCATGGCGGCGATAGCCGCGTCGGCAGGGTGATCGGGGTGGAGTCGATCAGGACCACCTCGTGTCCCGCCTGCCGGAAGCCATCGGCGAGCGAGCGCGCATTGCTGCCGACCCAGTCGTCCCCGATGAACAGGATCTTCACGAGTTACCCTCCTCGCGCATCAGCACCACCGCCGGTTCCACGGACACCAGTGCCGTGCGTTCGCGCACGATGAGCGTGCGAACCCGCACGAGATACCAGATCGCCGTACTGAATTCGACCAGCACACTGCCGTAGACCAGCGTCCACACCGAATGCGTGCGAAACGCGATGAACAGCGCGATTCCCGCGACGAAGGTGCCGAGGAGCGCGCCGATCAGCACCCCGGTGGTGTCCTGACGCACCGGCAGCAGTGCCGTGGTGACGAACGAGGTGATCGTGGTCGCGGGCAGCATGAAGATCTCGACCCGCAACAACCCGACGGCCCCGGTGAATTCGTCGCCGAAGACCAGTCGGATCAGCAGTGGCGCGGCCAGCCACACCGCCACGGCCGCGACCGTCGCGACACAGACGCATGCCGCCAACGCCATGAGCGCATGCCGCCAGAACCGGTGATCGGTACTGCGGCGCGCCATGCGGGGCAGCAGTGCGAACCCGATGGGGTCCAAGGTGGATTGGATGGCGCGCACGAGCCGGTCACCCGCCGAGTAGAGGCCGAGTGAAACCGTGTCCAGCACAGCGGAGTACACCGCCGCCGCGCCCTGACCATAGGTGGTCACCAGCACACGCGAGGCGAGAACCGGTGCGCCCGTGCGCAATACGCTCTTGTAATGGCGCGGCCGGGCCGGTGGTCCGAAGGTGCGCAGTGAATCCCACCAGGTCAGCGCCACGGTCGGCACCGAAGAGATGAGCAGGCACAGCAGCGCGAGCTGAGCGCTGGGCATGCGGGGGAGCAGCCCGACGAGCAGGATCAGATAGCCGACCCGCCCGACTGCTTGGTAAGCGGTGCTGGCCCCGAACCGGCCCTGCCCGATCAGCAGCCAATCCTCCGAGACGGACCAGAATCCGCCCGCGAACAGACCCAACAGGATCATGTCCACCTGCACCGGCGCGCTCGCGACCAGACTCAGCAGCAGCGCGATCCCGATGACGCCGAGAGTGGTCGTGCGGATGGCCAGATAGTCGCCGCGCAGCTGATTGATGCCGCGCAATTGCGCGCTATCGCCCTCGCGTGCTCGCGAATCGTGCACGCGCGCAGCCAGAAACGAGGTGATGCCGAGATCCACCAGCAGCGAGCCGATGAAATACGAGGACATGCCGATCGCCAGCAGGCCGAGTCCGTGGGCGCCGAGCACCCGCGCGATCAGCGGAACGGTGACGATGGTGATGACGTACTGCCCGTACTTGCCGAAGGTGACATAGCCGATATCGCGCAGTACCGCGGCGAAGCCGTGCGATCGGTGCAGGCCGCCGCCGGGCGCGCCGCGGTCTGCTCTGCGGTGGGCGCCGCCGCTGGCGGTCGGTCTCGGTGGGGTGGTGGGCGGCGGCTGGCCCGCGGCATGTTTGTGTTCAGACATGCGGAGTCCGTTCCTGCGGGTTCTGCTGGCCCCCCGCGGTGGGAGCGATGGGCGCGGAGGAGGTAGCGGAGCGTAGCCACGTTGGGACCCGCGAGCGCCGCCGATTCAACACAGCGTTGTTGCGTTGGGTGGTTATGGAGTCGAGGAAAGCGGCGACGGTGCGCGCCGATTTCTCGATGTCGAAGTCGCCGGCTCGAGTGCGGCCGGCCGTAGCGAGGCGGGTGCGCAGAGCCGGGTCGCCGATGAGGGTGTCGAGTGCGGTGGTGAGCTGGTGCTGGTCGCCGCCGTCGACGAGCAATCCGTTGACGCCGGATTCGACGATCTCGGCGGGTCCGCCCGGACCGGACGCGATGACCGCGCAGCCCGCGTGCATGCCCTCGACCACGACCTGTCCGAATGGTTCGGCGAGCACCGAGGAGTGCACCAGGATATCGGCGTCGCGCAGATAGTTGCCGGGATCCTCGACGTGTCCGGTGAAGGTCACCGGCAGCTCGAGTTCGGTCGCCATCCGTTCGAGTTCGGCGCGGTAGGGCTCCTCATCGAAGAAGGTGCCGCCGATGACGAAGACCTGCCGCGGTGGCACTTTCGCCGCCGCGATCGCGCGCAGCAGCACGTCCTGGCCCTTCCACGGCGTCAGCCTGCCGACGGCGGCGAGCACTGTTTCGGTCGGTGCGCGTTGTGGTGCGCGCTCGGTGTCGTCGCCGAATTCCACACCCGGGTAGGCCACTACCGCGGGGCGGCGTCCGATCCACAAGGTGTGCAATGTGGTTCGACTGTTGGCAATATAGCCGCGCGCCATCAGTCTGCCGAGCAGCTGGATGACCATGGTCGGCAGTCGCCCGAAGTAATCCACCGCGATCCGGTCGTGTACCTGCCATACCAGCGGAATGCCCGCGCGCCGCGCCGCCACCGACCCCATCACCAACGCCTTGGTGCTCTCGGCGACGAGCACGTCGGCGCCGAGTTCGCGGGCGGTCGCGCCGAGCGTCCAGCCCAGCCGCAGCAGTGCCACGAATCCGGCGAGCAGGCGCAGCGGTCCGGACCCGATGGTCATGGCGCGGCTGTCGAAAGCGCCACGCAGCATACGGGTATCGACCCCGCGCGCCCGCATGCGTTCGACCATCGGGCCGTCCTCCGTATAGATCTGTGCCACGTCGATGAGCCGCATCGCGCGCAGCGCGGCCAGCAACCGCAGCGTCGCCAGTTCGGCACCGGAGGGCGCCGCGGTATGCGCTAGGAAGAGGGCCTTGGTCGTCCTCGATGGGGTCATCGCCTTAATTCCTGATACATCGTGAGATGGCGCTTCGCTGTGACATCCCACGAGAAAGTTTCTGCGTGCGAGCGGCATTGCTCGGGCGTGGGCAGCGTGGCGTTGAGTGCGGCCACAATTCGCGCGCCAAGTGCGTCGGCATCGCGAGCGGGCACGATCAGTGAAGGATCCAGTCCGCGTACCGAATCCGGCAGTCCGCCGCAATCGGTGACGATCGGGGCCCGCCCTGCGGCCAGGGATTCCAGGGCGATGAGCCCGAATCCTTCCAGCGCCGTGGTCGGGACAACGGTGAATTCGGCCTGCTCATAGTGCCCGGTGAGCTGCTGGTCATCGACATTGCCCGCGAAGGCGACCGAATCGCCCAGTCCGGCGCGGGCGGCCTGGGCACGCAATTCGGCTTCGGCGCCACCGGTTCCGACCAGGACCAGGCGGGCATCGGGATGTTCGGCGACCACGCCCGGCCAGCAGCGCAGGAGGGTATCGATGCCCATACGGCGTTCGAGCCTGCGCACACACAGGACGGTCCGATGGGTACCGGCCGGTATCGGCGAGGCGCGGAAACGCGTCAGATCGACACCGGGCGGGATGACCCGGATCCGGTCGGCGGGCACCCGATAGTCGAGGCTGAGCACGTCGCGAAAGTGGCTGGACAGCACCACGAATCGGTCCGCGCCCGCGTAGCGGATCCGCTCGATCATGTACTTCGCCCGCGCGCCGAGTTCATGCTGTCCGGTGAGTCTGCTCTCGGCGGCCCATGGTCCGTGGAAGTGCACGACCAGCGGCACCCGGCCGCCGCGGGTTCGGGCCGCCGGACCGTAGAGCGCGAAGTGTCGATCCAGCACATCCGCGCGGTGCAGTTCGGCCCGCTCCATAAATGCGGTGCGGGCCCGAGCAATGGTCGAACCGCCGGTTCGCCCCCATGATCGCGCGCCGGGCGGGTCGTCGGGGGCGACCGCACCGAACGCGGCCGCCGATACCGCTGCCCCCGGTTGCCGCGCGAGTGCGTGAAACAGTTCGGTGAAGTACCGATTGAGTCCGCCGGGGGCCGCGGAGAACCATTCGGATCCTGTCATATGCACACGCAGTGCCCCGGTTGCTGCCGTCATCGCGGCCCCCTACTCCTGGCGATGATGGGGCGAGTCCGCCACCTGAACTCGCTTCCCGCGCAATAGTGTAGGCGCTTCGGGTGCGCTGAGTCGGTCGACGAGATCAACTTTGATCAGGGCGAATGACCAGTTTGCCGGCGGTCGGCCGACACTTGGACCATCGCCGGCGGTCGCTAGCCGAGATCGAACAGATTCGGTTGCCCGGCCCGGTAGCGCGCGGCATCCAGTTGCCGGAACGGTTCGAAGGCCGGAATCGAATCGCGGGTGAATAGCTCGGCGCGGGTAGCGCCGGAGCCGGATGCGTCCAGCAGTGCGTTCACCGCGGTGCGGCCCGCCTCGTTCGCGCCCTCCATGGTGGCGAGATCGAAATTGGTCCGAACGTAGTCGGCGGCGAGGAAGAGATTCGGAATCCGCGTCTGCGCGGTCGGTCGATCGGCCCAGGACCCGATCGTATTCACCAGCAGCGGTTCATCATTGACATTCCGGCCGTCAACCCACGTGATGCCGGGATCGAGCATCCACTCGCGAACGATGCCCTCCGGCAGCTGAATTCTGCCGTCATCGTTGAGTGCCGCGGTCATCTGGGCCCAGGTCTCCTGGTAGATCTCCGCCCGGGTGCACTCTTTGGCCGTCTTGCCGAACAGGATGCCCGGAGTGTCCCAGTCGGCGATATCGATGGTGAGACCGTCGACGATCGATCCGTCGCCGTATTTCGCGGCGTAGTCGACATTCCAGAACGCGCGCTGGGTATAGGAGGTCAGCCGCCACGGTGCGTCGAGGTAGATGTTGTAGCCCTTGCCGAGGTCCAGCTTTTCGGTGACGAACATCTGGATGCCGTTCATCCAGTCGACGGTGAGCGCGTCCATGCGGCCGAGTCCCGGATCCAAGGCGCGGATCTCCGGTGACCAGAGCCGCCGCGCCCGATCGGTGGGTACCGCGCACACATACCAATCCGCGTCGAACAGCTCCGTCGCACCATTCGGGCGGCGGATGCGCGCGCCGCCGATGCGACCGCCGGTCACCACGAATTCCTCGAGTGCGTGTCCGGGCCGGAATTGCACACCGAGGCTTTCCAATAGCGCGATCCACGGATCGAGCCAGGCCTCATTGGTCGGGCCGTTGAGCACCTCGTAGACCTTCGGGCCGCCGGTCAGTTCCTGCAGCAGTGCGATGAAGAAGCCCTCCATCATGTTGCCCATGGTCCTGGTGCTGGCCACGTACTCCTTGGCGGCCACCAGCGCGCGCGTCAGACCGGTGGCGGCCAACGCTTGGAACTGCGCGGATCGCTGTGCCGCGCCCACATAGTCCCACCAGCTGACGTGCTCCCACTGGCCGAAGCGGCGCTCCTCACTCGAGGTCAGATAGGTGACGACGCGTCCGGCCATATATATAGCCTCGGGCAGCGGAACGAGGTTGTTCTTCATGAACACCTCGACCAGGATGCGCTGCAATCCCTCCGGCGTGAGCGCCTGCGCGGGATCGAAGTAGAACCCGAACATGAGCGGGAAACCATCGGGCAGATCGCCCGAGCGCGGATAGCGGGGATCGCTCACCGAGAATGGAATCAGGTTGTCGTACACCGATTTCCGGGTTTCCGGCAGCGGAATGCGGCGCATCGTATCGTGCACGTGGTGATAGAACGAGGTGAACCCGCGCGCGCCGTGTTCGCCCGGTAGTGGCGCCCGGCCGCCGACGCCGGTGCCGGGCAGCGGGATCGTGCGGGATTTGCCGCCGAGTTCCTTGCGATCGAAGACGGTCACCGCGAATCCGCGCTCGGCCAGTTCGTGGGCCGCGGTCAGACCGCCGATGCCAGCGCCGAGCACCGCGACGGTATTGCGCGCCGGGCCGTTTCGGCGGCGTGGTGCGGACAGCGCCGTGGCGTTCGCGGTCGATGCCGCCCATCCCGCGGTGCCCGCCACCATGGCCGCGCCGCGCAACAGTGTGCGCCTGCTGACTTGGTTGTCCCGATCTCGAGTTGTCACTGCGCATCCCCTAAATCTGACGATCCTGATCGTCATATTTAGCAGATCGCCGGTTCCGCATGGGAGACAATGCGAAGATGACGATGCAGCGACGCCCGGTGCGGACCTACGGCGGTGTGGGTGCGGAGGATCGAGTCGCGGCGCGGCGCGGCAAACTCCTCGAAGCCGGACTGGAGCTGTTCGGCACGCGCGGGTACGCGGCGACGGGCGTGAAGGATCTGTGCCGCGCGGCCGGGTTGACCGACCGGTACTTCTACGAATCGTTCGCAGGAAATAGGGAACTGTTCGCCGCGGTCTTCGACCAGGTCATCGACGAGTTGTTCGCGGCGGTGGCCGCCGCGGTCGAGGCCACACAGGCACGCGGCACCCGCAAGCTGCGCGCCGGTATCGGCACCTATCTCAGTGCGCTGGCGCAGGATCCACGCAAGCTGCGCATCGTCTTCGTCGAACCGGCCGCGGCCGGGGCCGAACCTCGGATGCGAGAAGCGCTGTGGCGCTTCGCCCGTTTGGTCGCGGCCACGGCCACCCAGGCGCGTCCGGATGATCGGCCGCCCGCGGAGATCATCGATATCTTCGCGCTGTCGGTGGTGGGCATGCTGGAGCGGGTGATCGTCGAGAAACAGGGCGGTCGTCTCGACGTGCCGATCGACGATCTCATCGACTATTGCGCCGACTTCGCCGGGGCATCTTTGCGTGCGGTCTATAACGGCCAGATAGCCAAGCGCCCAACGGATTAGCGAAGTGGCCGACATCCCTCGGGTGCGGTAGATTTCACATCGAGTTCGTGCCCGGCACGGACCGACCCGCGGGGGACTAGCGGGAGGGACTAGGACAGTGGGGACCACGGGGTCTGTGGCTGAGCGCGTTGATATCGCCGAGCGCGAGATACGGGTACTGATCGAGAACGGCGAGTACTGGCTACGCAATCGCGGCGATATCGCGATGATGGTCGTCACCGTCGAGCGCATCCGCGAGCGTTGGCCGCGGGCGCGCATCGGCGTGCTGACCCATCAGCCGGGCGTATTGCGGGCCTCCGTGCCGGAGGCCGAGCCGATCTGCGGGCCCGAATGGAGCTGGGGTTCCGAGGGCTGGCAGGGATTGCTGAACCGAACGGCCGGAACGAAATTGGTCGGCCCCGCGGCGCTCTGGTGGCGGGCGACCACCGACGGCCCCAAGGACCGACTGCGGGCGATTCGCACCCGTGGTCGCAGCGAGACCGCGGCACCGGAGGAACACGCGGTGGCACCGGAACTCGAATTTCCGGTGGAGATTCCGGCGGCGGTCGAACAGGCGTCGCTGGTGCTCGCGAACGGCGGCGGCTATATGACCGATGTCGACCGCTACCAGGCCCATCGCACTCTGAATCTGCTGGAATACGCATCCGCGCTCGGCATTCCGACGGCGCTGATCGGGCAGGGGATGGGACCGATACGCGACCCATATTTGGTACAGAGAGCTACCGAGGTACTGCCGAAGGTCGACGTCGTGGCCTTGCGCGAGGGGCGGCGCGGCCCGGAACTGCTCGGCACATTCGGCGTCGCGTCGGACCGGGTGCTGGTCACCGGCGATGACGCGGTCGAATTCGCCTATCGCAGCCGTGATGCCAGGATCGGCGCCGATATCGGAGTATGTCTGCGCGTCGCGGAGTACGCGCAGGTCAGCCTGGAGGCACAGGGGATTGTCGGGCAGGTGGTGCGCACCCGGGCAGCAGAATTGGCTGCCGGACTGGTGCCGCTGATCATCTCCGAATACGCCTCCGAGGATCGGCTCTCGACGCTGCCGCTGCTGGTTGGCGCGGCCAAGCCGCTGCCACCGGTCGGTCGCGGCGGCACCCCCGCTGATGTGGCCCGGCAGGTCGGGCAGTGCCGGGTGCTGGTGACCAGCGCCTATCATCTGGCGGTCTTCGCGCTGTCGCAGGGCATTCCGGCCGTCGGCATCACGGCCTCGGAGTACTACGACGATAAATTCCACGGGCTGGCGCAGATGTTCGGGACCGGTCTGCGGGTAGTGCACCTGAATGATCCCAAACTGGAACAAGAACTGACCATGGCGCTGGACGAGCTGTGGGACGATGCACCTGCGCTCCGGGATCCGCTGCAACAGCGGGCCGTCGACCAGATCGACGCGGGCCGGAGCGGACTGGAACGAGTCTTCGGATTGGTGGAAAACGGACCGGTTCGGCCGGTGCAACGATCAGGGGGATGATTGTCGTGACGACGCTGTCGGTGTGTGTGCCCGCCTACAACTCCGGCCGGACGCTCGCCACCACCCTGCGTTCGATCCTCGACCAGGACGCGGAATTCGAACTGGTCGTCCTGGACAATGCGAGCACCGACTGCACCGCGGAGGTCGCGAAGTCCTTCGACGATCCACGAATCCGGTTATTGCGCAATGACACCGTGCTGAATATCGGTGACAACTGGGATAAGGCGATCCGCGCCTGCACCGGCGAACTGGTCAAGGTCGTCTGCGCCGACGATGTGCTGCGCCCGGATGCGCTCACCACGCAGCTCGCGGTGATGGCGGAAGCATCGATCGCCATCTGCTCCAGTCGCTTCGAGGTGATCGATGAGGACGGGGCGGTGCTGGAGACCGGGCTCGGCTTGGCCGGTCTGCTCGGCAGGCAGACCCCGCGCACATTGGCACGGACCATCGTCCGCCGCGGCCCCGCGGATTTCGGCCCGACCGCCGCGGCGATGTTCTACCGCGAGCACTACGACCGTGTCGGCGGGTTGCGCGGTGATCTGGTGTTCCCCATGGACGTCGATTTGTTCGCGCGGGTCTCGTCCTTCGGCGTCTTCTTCGGCATGACCGATATCCTGGCCGCTTGGCGCAATTCATCTTTCAACCTGTGCAGCCAAACCTCCACGGTCAGCAAGCTGACCGATATGTACCGCTTCCATCACCGCATCGCCAATGACTACCCGGATCTGGTCCACCGTGGCGACGTGCTGGCCGGTGACGCCCGGCTGGCGAAGGCGGCACTGCACCGCCTGCGGGTCCGCACGGTGGCCACCGTCCGCAAGCGCCCGGATCTGCTGGTCTGATATCGAACTTCGCGTTGCGGCGCGGTGTATGACGTATCCACTACCTAAAGAAACCGTTAACTAATCCGTTGCGGGTGCGCGCGATCCGGCGAGACGAAGTAGAACAAGGGGGCGGGTCTCGCGGTAGGAAGCGTTGGTGTGGATGGTTATTGATCATGTATCGCATGACACCCTGCTATCGGGCCGACTTCCGGACGGGCGGGGGCGTTTCGGTGAATTCGGCGGCAGGTATGTTCCCGAAGGCCTGATGGTCGCGCTGTTGGAGCTGGAAGAGGCGTATGCGCTCGCGCGCGCCGATGCCGGATTCCGCACTGAGCTCGACGAATTGCTGCGCACCCGGGTGGGTCGTCCGACGCTGTTGCACCAGGTACCGCGTTTCGCGCGAGTGCTGGCGGTGCCCGGGGTGCGGGTGTATCTGAAGCGCGAGGATATGACGCATACCGGTGCGCACAAGATCAACAACGCGCTGGGACAGGGTTTGCTGGCCAAGCGGATGGGTAAGACGCGGATCATCGCCGAGACCGGTGCCGGTCAGCACGGTGTGGCGGTCGCGACGGTGTGCGCGATGCTCGGCCTGACGTGCGTCATCTATATGGGCGCCCACGATATGCGGCGACAGGCCTCCAATGTCATGCGAATGACCCTGCTCGGCGCCGAAGTACGTCCGGTGGAGACGGGCAGTCGCAGGCTCAAGGAAGCGATCAGCGAATCGGTGCGCGACTGGGTTTCGAACCTCGGCACCACCCACTACCTGTTCGGCACCTCGGCCGGACCCGCGCCCTACCCGATGATCGTGCGCGATCTGCAAACGGTGATCGGCAAGGAAACCAGGACCCAGATCCTGAAATCCGAAGGCCGGCTACCGGATTACCTGGTGGCCTGTGTCGGCGGCGGCAGCAATGCCATCGGCCTGTTCCATCCCTTCATCGACGATCCGGCGGTCCGCTTGATCGGTGTCGAGGCCGCGGGCCTCGGTGTCGAAACGGGTCAGCATGCCGCCACGCTCAGTATGGGCAGTCCGGGCGAAATGGACGGCGCCTACAGCTATCTCCTCCAGGACGACGACGGCCAGGTCACGCCGACGCACAGCATCGCGGCGGGCCTGGACTATCCCGGCGTCGGCCCCGAACTCAGCTACCTCAAGCACACCGGTCGCGTCGCCTACCGCGCGGCCACTGATGCCGTGGCCCTGCGCGGCCTGCACGCCCTTACCCGCACCGAAGGCATCATTCCCGCCCTCGAATCCGCCCATGCCGTCGGCCATCTGCTCGAATTGGCCGAACTCGGCGACCTTCCGGCCGACTCGATCGTTGTGCTCGGCCTGTCCGGGCGTGGCGACAAGGATCTCGCCATCGCAGCGGAACGGTTGGCCGGATAGGCGGGTTCGCAGATCGGCCGCCGCATGCCAGGATGGCCGAATGACCAACGGGGTGAGCCGCATTGCCGAGCATACGGTCGAGCTGATGATGGATTATGGCCAGTTCTACCTGAACGGCGGCTTCGGAGATCCGGATTCCGAACTGGCCCTGCTCGAACAGGCGCAAGCCGCGCAACCGTGCGCGGGAGACGGCGCCATGCTGGTGATATTGAGCCCGCATCAGAACAATTTCGAGATGTCCATCGCGGTGCAGGTGTGGACCGGCAGGCCGCCGCATGATCGCGACCAGTGGCAGCAGGTATGTGAAGTTCGGCTGCGAGTGGATTCCGATGGGGCATCGAGTATCTCGTCACCGACCGATGGTTGGGCGGACTGTCCGGTTCCGCCGGGGGACTATCTGATCGAGGTCAGTGGTCGCGGATTCGTGAATTACGGATGGCCGGGTTCGACCACGCCCGGCGATATCTGGCGGATTCGGTTGTGGCCCGATGACGGTGGCGACCTCCTGCCGCACCAACAGTGGGATATGCCCGGGTATGGCGTTCCCGAAAATGTGCCGATACCCGAGCGAACCGATACCGAGGAGGACCCGGAGTCGCAGTGGGTCGCCGTCATGGATTCCGAAGGCACGCGATATCTGACCGTCGGCGAGCTGGCGGCGGAGCGAGTGGCGGCCGAGCGCGCGCAATGGGGTGGTGATCCGATACCGGAACTGCGCGAATACTTTTCGGCCCCGGAGCTGGCCGGTTTCGATCGCCCGCTGGTCGAGGCGATCGCCGCGATGGACGAACCGACCCTGCGGCGGCTGGCTCATCGGTGTGCGGTCAAGGCCTGCGAACTGGCCGAGATCGCCGAAAGACCCTGGGTGGCACCGGCATTGGTCGCACTGCGGGAAGGATGGTCGCTCCCCGCGCCGTTCGATGACATGCCGACCGCATTCGACCGACTGCAGGAGGAGGAGTTCGGCGCGGCCGAGGACGAACCGCGCCAGCTCGTCGCGACGATCGGCCCGTCAACGCGGTCGGCGTCGAATCCCTTCGACAACGGGCCCATACATCGCCCCTTCTTCGCGCTCGGCGCCATTGAGCACGCGACCGATCCCGACCCCTTGGCCGCGGCGATAGAAACACTGCACACCGCCGCGGTTACCTTCGGTGCCGATGCCCGCGTACTGTTCGCCGAGATCGGCGACGAGTTCTGCTGATCGGAGCGTTGTGGTAACCGAAGTTCGGGCACCACAACGCTTTTCGCCGCTCGATCAGATCGTCCAGAGCCTGCCGTAGGTGTAGACCGCATCACCGTTGGCGCTGACCACCCGAACGAACGGGCGAATCGTGGTCTGCCCGACGACACCGGTGACGGTGCCGTGGAAGCCCGACATCCGAATGAAGCCCTCCGCGCCGAAGACGTCACCGCCCGTGCACTCGAAGGTCTGGATGCCCGGACCGAAGCCGACCTCGAGTTCGACCCCCGCGCGCGGGATCAGCCCGCCGAGCTTGAGGACCGCGCCGTCGGCGCCACCGAGATCGACGCCGACATCCGGTGTGTACCACTGGAATCTGAGCCGCCCGTTCAGCGTGGCCGGGTATCCGACCTGATAGCCGATGGTGATGTGGCCGGACCAGTCCTGGGCGTTCGGCCCGGTGACGTGGTAGGCGGCCTCGCCGTTGTGGAACCACTCGCGGGTCAGCGGGTTGCCGTCCAGCGGTGGCACGAAATCGATCCGGGTATCGGATTGGATCGCTTCGACCGTGCGATCCTGCCGATCGACTATCTGACTGCTGCTGTCGATCGCCGCGGATGCGGCACCGGTGGTAAAAGTCAGCCCCGATGCCATTACCGAGGCCAAAACGAACGCGCGCAGACTCCGACTACGGAGTGTGTTCTCCCTCATCAGGTATTTCCCCTTGTGTTCCCCAATAACAGATGTCTTGACAGCAAAACGCGCGGCGCCGACGACGAACCGCACTGCGGCGCAGCGAACTCACGGCATATGTCACCGCCCTTCCGAGGGGCCGGCCGGGTCATCGACGATCCAGCGGCCGTCGAGTTCGGGAAACCTGGCACGGACCTCCGGGAGCAGATCGCGCAAGGTCAGCAGCACGAAATCCGGTTGGGCGGAGACGAGTTCGGCGGGCGAGATGATCGGTATATCGGTGCCGGGCATCCGGCGGCCCTGTTTCGCGGGTGAGGCATCGGCGACCGCGGCGACGAGCCCACGGTGCACACCGGCGAGGCTGAACAGCGCGACCGCGCGAGAGGCCGCGCCATAGGCGTAGACCCGCCGGTGGCGCGCCGCCATCGCGTCGAGCCAGCGTCGCAACAGCCGAGCGTGCCGGTCGGTCGTCTGCTGTAGGTCCTGTAGTGCAGCGAGGTCGGTGTGCTCGGACTCCGTGGCGCTGATGGCGCGCACAGCTGCATCCGGTTCCACCGCGCCGTGCACCGCACCGATGAGTACGGTGCCGCCGTACAGATCGAACCGCCACGCCGTCGCCACACTCATTCCCGCCGCCTCGAGCAGCCGCCGCGACGACTTCAGCGAGTAGTACGCGAAGTGCCCGTGCCGCAACGCATTCCACTGACCGGCCGCGACAATGGTGGCCAGCGAGTGGTATTGGAGCAGCAGCACACCGCTCCGCGCGGTGGCGGCGGCCCGTTGCGCGAAGGCGGCCCGCTGATCGGGTTCGTGCATGATGCCGAAGCAGTCCAGCACCACATCGGCGACCCCGTCGATGCCTGCGAACCCACGCTCGGCGAGTAATGGCAGCCAGGTCCCACCGTGCGGACTGCCGAATTCGCGCACGGTGCGCCCGCGCAACAATCCGGCCCGCGCGACCCGCGCGACGGCATCGGCGGCCTGATCGCGCAGCGCCTGCGGTTCGATACCGCGCGGCTCCTCGGTGCGGGTGTCGTCCTCGGCCAATTGCGCGAGCCCGCAGTCACGGCACATATCCATGCGCAGCGGATGCGCGGTCTCCGCGACGTCGATCGCACTTCCGGCGAGCGGAAAGTGGTCGGCGGCGGGGACCTTGCCGAGATCGAGCACCGGGGTGAGTTGGGTACCGCGGCAGCCGCGGCAACCGCGACCCATGACCGTGTCGTTCATGTCACGATGGCCTGGTGCGCATCGAACAGACCGATCTCGCCGATGTCCTGGTGCTGGTGCCCGAACCCTTCCGGGACGAGCGCGGCCTGTTCACCCGCACCTTCGACGCCACCGAATTCGACGCCCACCTCGGCGCACCCGGAACTGCCGCCGCGTTCGTACAGGATTCGCAATCCCGTTCGGCGCGCGGGGTGATCCGCGGCATGCACGGGCGGTCCGGGCGGGGTGAGGCGAAGCTGGTGCGCTGCGCGCACGGCGCGGTGCACGACGTCCTCGTCGATATCCGGCCCACCTCGCCGACCTTCGGACACCAGCAGGCATTTCGGCTCGACGACACCGAGTTCCGGCACCTGTACGTGCCGCCGGGCTTCCTGCACGGCTTCCAGGCGCTGACCGCCACCGCCGACGTCTGCTACCGCATCGATCGCCCGCACGATCCGGCCGAGGATATCGGCGTCGCCTACGACGATCCGGATCTGGCCATCGCATGGCCGCTGTCGGCTACCGTCGTCTCCGCCCGCGACCGGGCCGCGGGCAGCTGGCGGCAGTTGCTCACGAAGGTGCGGGCAGCTCGGCCGCCGGGGCGCTGATCCGGCGCATCGACGCGTCGAGTACTCCGGTCTGTCGCAGTTTCTCGAGATGCGGCAACCGGGTGTACCGGTGGAAGAAGTCGTCACTGGTCAGTCCCCTGGCGGTGTATTCGCGACACAGCTGCTCGGCCCCGGCGGCCACCGTCCACGTCGCGTGGTAGCCGAGAGCCGAACGGGCAGCGGAGAAATCGACGCGGTAGGACCTCGGGTCCGCGCCGCTCTCGCCGGTGATGGACAGCCGCGAGCCCGGCACCGCGTCCACCACGGCCTTGGCGATATCGGCGACGGTGAGGTTGTTCGCCTCGGTGCCGATATTGAACGCCCGACAGTTGATCGCTGCCACCGGCGCGGTCAGACAGGCCACGAAGGCGTCGGCGATATCGGCGGCATGCACCAGCGGCCGCCACGGTGTCCCGTCGGAGAGCACCTTGACCTCGCCGGTGAGCACCGCGTACCCGACCAGATTATTGAGCACGATATCCGCGCGCAGCCGCGGCGAGAAGCCGAATGCCGTTGCGTTGCGCAGGAATACAGGTGTGAAGTCGTCATCGGCGAGTGCCGTGACATCGTCCTCGACGCGCACCTTGCTCTCGGCATAGGGCGTGATCGGGCGCAGCGGGGCGTCCTCGGTGACGAGTTCGTCACCCGCTGCGCCGTACACCGAACAGGTCGAGGCGTACAGAAACCGCCGCACCCCGGCGTCCTTCGCCAGCCGAGCGAGCCGCACCGACGCGTGATGATTGATGGCATAGGTGATTTCGGGATCGAGTGCGCCGAGCGGATCATTGGACAGCGCCGCGAGGTGGATCACCGCGTCGAATCCGGTGAGCTGCTCGACGGTCACATCACGTAGATCGACCGCGAGCCCGGGTGGATCACCCGGCAGTCGACCGAGAACGCAGTCGGCGAAGAATCCCGCATCGAGTCCGACCACGTCATGTCCCGCGGCGCGTAGCACCGGAGCCATGACCGTGCCGAGATAACCCTGATGTCCGGTGAGCAGAACGCGCATGCCCGTGTCTCCAGTTTTCATGACAGCTCGAAACCGACGACAACTTTGTCGACAATGAATGCTTCGGCATGCTGAGCCCGGCATTGCACCCCACGCAGCCGGGACAGACCGGTGAACGACTGCCCGTCGAACCAGTCCCGCCCCACTTGTGAAGGGTAGTGCTTCTGCAGCAGCCGCGCCTTTTCCTCGGCGAATTCCGTTGATATCGGAACGAATACGGTCGGGTGTGGCGTATCGGTCTCCCATTTGAGGATCTCGTAGCCGAGCGTCAGATGGTCGCGAAATTCGGTGGGCACGAGTTCGGCGAGGAGCCGATGATCCTGGTGCGCGTCACCGCGCTGCGGTGCGAAGACCAGATCCGGCTCGGTGCCGGCGCGAAAGGTGGCCAGCGCCTGTTTGATCCGATCCCAGTGTGCCGGCGCGCGACCATCGGGTAGGTCGAGCACCGTCACTTCGAGTTCGGCGCCGGGGCAGAAGGCGGCCAGTGCGGCGCGTTCCTCGTCCTCGCGCACCGTGCCCGCGCCGGAGAGCACCAGCGCGCGCACCCGAAGTCCGCGGTGCCGGTGCGCCAGCGTGAGCAGTGTCGCGCCCATTCCGATCGCGATATCGTCGCAGTGCGCGCCGAGTACCGCGATCTCGTGAAATGGCCCGGTGGTCAGGGCGATCATGCGAACTGTTTCTCCCAGAGCATCCACGGCCGGATGCCGGACCGGTACGCGGCGTCGAGTTCGGCGCGTTCCTTGAAGGTGTCGGCGGGCTTCCAGAAGCCGAGATGCTGATAGCCGTAGAGCCGTCCCTGCCCGGCCAGCCTGCCGCAGGCGTCGGCCACCAGATCACCGCCGGGCGGCAGCAGATCGAGCACCTCATGGCTGAGCACGAAGTATCCGCCGTTCTCCCACAGCGGCATCGACGACACCGGGCGGATCTCCTTGACCTCGCCATTGGGCTTGATATCGACGCAGTGGAACGACTGCTGCGGCGGCACCACCATCATCGAGGCGGCCGCGCCGGAGGCGGTGAAGCGCTCGATCATCTCGTCCAGCGGTGCGTCGGTGAGCACGTCGGCGTAGTTGGCCAGGAAGGTCTGCTCGCCCTCGAGATACGGGCGCACCCGGCGCAGCCGCTCGCCGATGGCAGAGTCCAGGCCGGTGTCGACAAAGGTGATCGACCAGTCGCTGATATCGGTGCGCAGCAGCTCCACCGAGCCGTCGCGGATGACGAAGTCGTTGGAGACCGACTCCTGGTAGGTCAGGAAGAAGTCTTTGATGTGCTCGGCGCCGTAGCCGAGGCACAGGATGAAATCCTTGTGGCCGAAGTGCGCGTAGTAGCGCATCACATGCCAGAGCAGCGGCCGCGGACCGACCAGCTGCATGGGTTTCGGGAGCATGTCGGAGCCGTCGCGCATGCGCATCCCATAGCCGCCGCAGAACAGCACAACCTTCATCGTGCGTGCCTTCCCCTCGTATCAGCGTTATTCGATTCCCCGAGCACCGCGCTGTGCAGAGTTGGTAGTGGATAGACCAGTTCGCCGCCCCACTCGGCGATATGGCGCAGTTGTGCGGAGATCTCGGCTTCGAGGTTCCACGGCAGGACCAGCACCACATCGGGTCGATCGAGATCGATGCGTGCGGTCGGGTAGATCGGGATCCGGGTGCCCGGGGTGAATCGCCCGTGCTTATAAGGATTTCGGTCGACCGTATAGCTCAGCAGGTCAGGACGGATCCCGCAATAGTTGAGCAGTGTGTTGCCCTTGCCGGGCGCGCCGTAGCCGACCACCCGCTTGCCCTGCGCCTGTGCGTCGAGCAGGAAGCGCAGCAGTTCCTGACGCACCTGCCGCGCGCTGGACTCCAGCTGCCGGTAGCCCTCGACCCGGTGCAGGCCCGCGACCTGCTCGCGCCGCAGCACCTCGTGCACCCGGGGGCTCGGCGCGTCCGCGACCGCCTCCGGGCGGGCCCACAGGCGGATCGAACCGCCGTGCGTAGCAAGCAGTTCGACATCCACAACGGCCAATCCGGCCGTTGCCAGGGCACGCTGGGCCGAGAGCACCGTGTAGTACTGGAAGTGTTCGTGGTAGATGGTGTCGAACTGGGCCAGTTCCATCAGGTTCAGCGCGTGGTGCACCTCGATCGAGAGCCAGCCGTCATCGGCCATCAGCTCGCGCAGTGCGCGGGTGAAGCCGCGCAGGTCGGGGACGTGCGCGTAGACATTGTTGGCGACCACCAGATTCGCGGGCCCGTGCTGGCCGCGGATCCGCTTGGCGAACTCCTCGTCGAGGAACGCCGTTTCGGTCGGCACGCCGATCTTGCGCGCGGCCGCGCCGACATTCACCGAGGGCTCGATGCCGAGGCACGGTATGCCCGCGGCGACGACGTGGCGCAGCAGGTAGCCGTCATTGCTCGCGACCTCGACCACGAACGAGTCGGGTTGCAGGCTCAGCCTTTCGACGGCCTCGGAAACGAAAACTTCCGCATGCCTGACCCAGCTATCGGAATATGATGCGAAATATGCGTATTCGGTAAAGGTTTCCTCTGGTGTGATCAATGCGGGGATCTGCAACAGCAGGCAGTCATCGCAAAGCCTCAGATGGAGGGGATACGTCGGCTCCGGAAGATCGAGTTCGTCCGCCGCGAGAAACTTCTCACACGGCGGTGTGGCCCCGAGGTCGAGCACGCTCGAAAGACGCTCGGATTCACAAAGTCGACAACGCATCCTGGCCCCTGCCTCCTGCCGCGTGGGTCGTCCGGCGAATTACCGGCATGCCCAGCACGTCGCTGCGATCAAGTGAGACGTTACAACGAATCGCTTGCGTATTGCCCCCCGAATCGATTGGGGGGTAGCGGTTTCCGGACGATTTTGCAGCCATTCCGAGGGGTAGCATTCAAGTGGCAAACAATTCGGTGGGGGGTGGAGCACCCACCGTCACTTCCGGATGGTCGGGCTGCGGGTGCGCCACCTGCCGACTTTCCGCATGTTGCCTTTCGATTACGGGCCCAAAAAACCGACCGTCCGAATGTTGGCTACTGCGTGGAATACTTTGCGGCCCTTTCGGTTCGGTAGATGAATGGGATTGTGTTCTGTAACAATCGCGTTCTGACCGCCGACTGAAGGAACACCCCGAGCGGTCAGATTGCATCGAGGGGACCGGTCGACGGGGATCGGGGGCAACAAAATACTCCCAGGGGGAGGTGCGTGTTCAATGAGCTTCGAGCTCACCGATGATGACGACCTGGACGTGACGGGTCCGTCCCGAACACTGCCGCGCTCGGAGCGCGAACGCTGGCAGGCAGAGTATGTACGGCGCTTGGCCACAACGGATTTCGCGGTGATCGCCGCATCGGTTGGCCTGGCGCAGCTGATCCGATTCGGCGGCCCCGTCGCGCCGCCGCTGGCATGGCCGATGCCGTACGAGGTCGGCTACACCGTGGTTTCGGCATTGCTCGCGCTCACCTGGCTCGCCTTCCTGGCCGCGTGCAATACCCGATCGCCCCAAGTGGTCGGGAGTGGGACAGAAGAATACCGCCGGTTGGTTTCGGCCACCCTGCGGCTGTTCGGGGCATTGGCGATCATGTCGCTGATATTGCAGATCGAGTTCGCGCGTGGATATCTCGCGATCGCGCTGCCGCTCGGTCTACTCGGATTGATGTCGAGCCGATTGCTGTGGCGGCTGCACACCCGGCAGCGGCGGCTCCGCGACGGTGAGTACCGGACCTCGGTGCTGGTGGTCGGCTGTGCGGAGGCGGCGCAGGCGATGGCGGCCGCGTTCTCCCGCGATCCGGCCTCCGGATATCAGGTTGTCGGGGTGTGTATTCCGGATGGCGGCACCGATACCACCGAATACGCGATCCGGGCGTCGGGAAAATCGTTCTCGGTGGTCGGCGACGATCGCTCGGTACTCGACGCGGTGCGCCGCAGCGGTGCCGACACCGTCGCGGTCACGGCGACCGATCACCTCGGGCCGGTCGAATTGCGTCGAATGGCTTGGGATCTGGACCCGCTCGGTGTCGAGCTGATCGTCGCGCCCGGTGTCGTCGATATCGCGGGCACCCGATTGACGAACCGCCAGGTCGCGGGCATGCCGATGCAGCACATCGCCAAACCGCAGTACGACCGCGCGAAGTCGACCGGTAAGGCGGTATTCGATGTGTGCTTCGCCGGTGGCGTGCTGATCGCCATCCTGCCCGCGTTGCTCGCCATTGCGATCCTGGTCAAGCTGACCAGTCCCGGGCCGGTGTTCTACCGTTCGGAACGAATCGGCCGTGGCGGCAAGCCGTTCCAGATGATCAAGTTCCGCAGCATGTACCTCGACGCGGACCGTCAGGTCGCCGCACTCATCGAATCCCATGGCGGCAATCCGGTGTTCTTCAAGATGAAGGACGATCCGCGAATCACCCCGATCGGCAAGATCATTCGCAAGTTCAGCCTGGACGAGCTGCCGCAGTTCCTGAATGTGCTGCGCGGTGAGATGAGCGTGGTCGGGCCGCGCCCGCAGGTGCAGCGCGAGGTCGACACCTATGACGGCGATATGCGGCGCAGGCTGCTGGTGAAGCCGGGCGTCACCGGTCTGTGGCAGGTGAGCGGACGATCCAACCTGTCGCTGGAGGATTCGGTGCGCCTGGACCTGTCCTATGTCGAAAACTGGTCCATGATCCTGGATCTGCTGTTGATCGCCAAGACCATCGGCGCCGTCGCGCGCGGCGAGGGGGCCTACTGATCACGGAATCGACCGGGGCGAGCGCGGTATCCGCTCAGGAGGGGCGGCGGGCCGGGAATTCGGCGGCGAGTTCGGCGAAGACCGCGGTATTGAGTGCGAAGGCCTGCTGTCCCTCGTCGAGTACCCGACGGCGCTCGAGATCGTCGAGCGGCAGTTGGTCGAGCAGTGCGCGGTATTCGCGTTTGAAGGCGGCCGGATTGCCGACGCCGTCGAAGACGTAGAAGCGGACGCCGTCGCCGCGATGCGGCAGGTTCCAGAGCTTTTCGGCGGTGCCGCGGATGACCTGGCCGCCGGAGAGATCGCCCAGGTACCGGGTGTAGTGATGGGCGATATATCCCGCGGGCCAGTCACGGGCGCATTCGTCGATGCGCTCGGCGTAGGCGGCGGTCGCGGGCAGTGCTTCGAGCGCGTCGCGCCAGTGCGGGCCGATGAGGTGGGCGAGGTCGCGCTCGAGCTCCGCGGTCCTGGCCAGTTCCGGCCGAATGAACGGAGCCGCGACCGGGTCATCGGCGAGGGTCTTCCAGCGGCCCTCGAGTGCGCGGTAGATGAACCAGAGCTGGGTGGTGTAGCGATGGTAGGAGTCGATGCCGAGCGAGCCGCCGAGCATGTCACTGATGAACGAGGAGTTCTCGGCCTCGTCATGCTGCTGTGCGGTGGCGGTGCGGATCGCCGCGGAGAACGGGACGGTGTCCGACATTCCTGAACCACCTCACTATCGCCAAGTGCTTCGGGCACCCTTACCAGCCGGTACAACCATACCGGCTCACCACTTGTCCGTCGCTCGAGATCGAGTGGTGTCCCGACGTGCGGGATGGCGCGGTGGGCGACGTCGGCGCACGATGACCGGCCTGCGGATCGAGCCGAAGCGGCTGAGGATCGGCGGCCTGCGCACGGACCGGTCGATCCATTCGCCGAGGGTTACCCCCGCGGCGAGCGCGCAGCCGACGCCGACCGCGGCGAGCACCTGATTGGCTCCGATCAGCAATTCGTCATTGAGCAGTGCGTAGAGCCCGCGATACACCTTCAGACCCGGTAGCAGCGGGGTAATGCCCGCGACCGCGACGACCAGCGGAGGCGTCAGCGACCGGCGTGCCATCAGACCACCGGCCAGGCCGACCAGTGTCGCGGCGACCGCCGACGCGATCACCGGGCCGAAGCCGAGATGCTGCACCAGCAGAAAGCAGATCGTGCCCGCCGCGCCACCGAACGCGGCGGCGGCCAGTGCCCGGCGCTCGGCATAGCAGGCGAGTGCGAAGGCCAGCGCGGCCACCGCACCTGCGGCGATCTTGATCGGCAGATCGGTGATATCGCGGCCGGAGGTGAGATAGACCGGTGGCACCGTGGCACCGGCGAACTCACCGACCCGCAGTGCCAGCGCGATGCCCGCGATGATGCCGCCGGTCATCATCAGCACCTCGAGCATGCGCGCGGTCGCGGTGATCGGTGCCCCGGTTATCGCGTCCTGCACCGCACCGACCAGTTGCAAACCACTGAGCAGCACGGTGATTCCGGCGGCGATGATCAGCGTCGGGTCGACATCGATATCGATGGTCGCCGCGAGCGTCGCCAAGAGCAGCGCCGGTGTCGCCGCGATCGCGCCGCCCACCACATGCTGGAAGAAGAACGGCAGACCGTAGCGGTTCAGGACGCGATTGGCGCGATCGATCGCCAGCGTGGTGCCGAAGCTGACCGCGGCGGCGAGCCAGCCGCCGCCGAGCAGCGCCGCGATCGATGCGGCCAGCAGTGACCAGCCGAAGGTGGCGATCCACCGGTGGTAGGGATGCGGCGCCGAGGTGATCGCGTCGAGCTGTGTCCGAGCCACGTCCGGTGGTACGACCTCATTGCGGATGCGGCGGGTGAGCCGGTCGACCGCGGCGAGGCGGGTGAAGTCCAGGGACCGATACTTCACCACGCGCATGGTGCTGGCCGGTGGCAGCTGCGGGCCGCGGTCGGCCCAGATCCTTATCGCGTCGTAGGTGACATCGATATCGCAGCGGGACAGGCCATAGGTGGCGGCGATGAAGCGCACCTGGGTGGTCGTATCGATGACACCGGTACCCGAGGCGAGCACGACCTCACCGACGCGCACTGCCAGGTCGAGGACCTCCGCGACCCGGGCGTCGTCGGTGAGATCGATCGGCTGCAGCGGCGTCGGCGCGGCCACGATGGTGTCCGCGGTCGCCGGACGGTCGGCGACCAGCAGGTCGACCGCCTGTTTGACGACCGGGATGCGGGGCGCTCGGAAGAAACGTAGTCGGGGCCGCTTGCCCAGGGGGTCTTCCGGGGTTGCGGCGTCGTCTCCTCCTGAGAATGTTTCCGGACCCATGTGGGCGACCGTAGTCATCCGGTGCCGGTGTCGCATCTGCGGTGGTCGCGCCGCACGTCGATGGCTAGACGGTTGTCCGGACACTTGGTCGGATCTAGCAAAAGTGGTAGAACTTGTTCTAATTTGCTGATACATCGAGCGGCCGGGCAGCAGTCGCGAGCGAATGGGAGCGGGTACGGTGCGGTACGGAATTGTGTTGTTCACCAGTGACCGGGGCATAACGCCCGCCGATGCGGCCGCGGCCGCCGAGCAGGCCGGATTCGACGCGTTCTACGTGCCCGAACACACCCACATCCCGGTGGTCAGGGCGGCCGCGCATCCGCGCACCGGGGATGCGAGCCTGCCCGACGACCGCTATCTGCGCACGCTGGACCCTTGGGTCGCGCTGGCCACCGCCGCGGCCGTCACCAGTCGGATCACGCTGTCCACCGCGGTCGCACTGCCCGCCGAACACCATCCGATCACCCTCGCCAAAACCCTCGCCTCACTGGACCATCTGTCCGGCGGCCGGGTCAGCCTCGGCGTCGGATTCGGTTGGAACACCGACGAAATGGCCCATCACGGGGTCCCGGCGAACAAGCGCAGGACGGTGCTGCGGGAACACCTCGATGCCATGCGCGCGCTCTGGTCCGATGAGGAGGCCAGCTTCGCGGGTCAGTTCGTGAACTTCGGACCGAGCTGGTCCTGGCCCAAGCCGATGCAGAAACGGATTCCGGTGATCCTCGGCGCGGCCGGGACCGAGCAGTCGTTCACCTGGCTGGCCAAGAACGCCGACGGCTGGCTCACCACCCCCACCGAGGACGGACTCGGTGAGAAGATCGAACTGCTGCACCGGGTTTGGCGCGAGCACGAACGCGAGGGCGCTCCCGAGATCATCGCACTGGCCGGACGCCACGATGCCGCGCAGCTCGCGCAATGGGCCGAATTGGGCGTTACCGAGGCGGTCTTCGGGCTGCCGGATCGTGATGCCGATGATGTCCGCGCGTATTTGACTCGCCTGGCTGGGAAGCTGGGTATCGCAGCGGCAGGTTGAGCGCTCGGTCGCAAGCCCGCTGACATCGCGGTATCAGCGGGCTTTCGCACGGCACTAACCGAGTCGCCGCCGTGCGACGACGAATCCGATCATCGCGCCGACCGCGCCGATGACCACGACGCCGATCAGGGCGATCACGATCTTTCCGGTCGACGAACTCGATTCGGAAGCAGTCGATTCCGCTGCCACGGCCGTGGTGCCGCTGCTCGTCGGCGTCTTCGTGCCGGTGGAATTCTCGCCGAAGACACCACCGCCGACGGTGGTCTCGTACCTCGGGCCGCCCTCCCGGGTGTCGGTGACGGTGAGATCCAACTGCACCGGCACCGGACGGGCTTCGCCGTGTTCGAAGCTGGCGCCGAGCTTGACGGCGATGTAGTACCAGCCCGCCACGGCCTGTCTGCGCGGTGGCAACTGGTCGGCCTTGCGGTTGCTGTAGCGAATCGGCACGGTGGCCATTGCCTTGTTCGTCGGCAGCACACCGTCGGTGCCGGTGTAGGCCGAGAAGTCCGAATCGATCTCCTCGCGGATGGGGCTGTAGAGGGTGGTGCGGATATTGGACAGACTATCGAGTCCACGACCGCCATTGGCCCCGAAGTGAACCCGATACGCCAGGCCCTGACCCCAGTCGAGTCTGACTCGATAGAACACGAATTCGCCTTGTCGGAGCGTATCCGTGTAGCGACCGCTGCCGCGCAGCGTGCTGGCCACGGTGAAGGACGAGCCGCCGGATACGGGTGTGCCGCTGCCGCTCGGTTCGACGAAAGTCGTCGGCGGTGCGATCGCGACCGGACCGGCGTCGGTCACCGCGGGTTCGATGCCGACCAGCAATTCGATCGGAAGTCGTTCCGGCACACCGGCGGAGACCTTGTCCCAGTTCAGTTGGAAGTAGTAGCGTCCGCCGCCCTTGCACTTATCGGAGTTGTCGCCGCCGGTGCGTTCCTTGGTCGCGCCGTCGAAGGCCTTGGCCACCGTGAGTGCGACCCCGTCACTGGATTTGGTCGAGATCGCCGATTCGAAGACATTGCAGTCCTCGCCGTCGGCTCCGTAGACGCGCAATTGCAGTGAGTTGATGTCCTCGGTCGAGGAGATATCGGGCAGTCTCGGGAAGGACAGCGTGCCGCTGAAATACGCGGTCGCGCCCGCCGGGACATCCACTGCC
Organism: Nocardia sp. CA-119907; assembly: GCF_050955995.1. Classification (NCBI taxonomy): domain Bacteria; kingdom Bacillati; phylum Actinomycetota; class Actinomycetes; order Mycobacteriales; family Nocardiaceae; genus Nocardia; species Nocardia sp. CA-119907. The sequence continues at coordinate 5,927,559 of NZ_CP192091.1, read as the reverse complement.
CAGTAACGCTTTTCCTTCTGACCGACGGTGTCCAGATACTGACCCGGCGTTACGACCGGCGCCGCCGCGTAGGTCGCGGTACCGGTGATCGGGGTGCCGACCGCCCGGTAGTTGCGCAGCGCCGCCGACGATATCCGCGGCAGGGTCCGTTCGAGGGCGGGGCCGTCGGCGGCGTCGCTGTAGGTGCCGCCGGTGGCCTGGGCCATGCAGGTGAGTTGGGCGCGGGCCTTGGCGTCGACCGCGAAACCGATGGCGTGCACCACGAGGTCGAGGCCCTGCTGCTTCAATTCCCCTGCTACCGCACAGGGATCGGGCGGCGAGCAGGTGTCGTCGCCGTCGGAGACCAGCACGATGGCGCGTGGTCCGGATTTCGGCAGGGTTTCGGCCGCGCGTCGCAATGCGGTGCCCATGGGGGTCCAGCCACTGGCCTTGATCCCGTCGACGGCGCTGGTGAGCGCGCCGCGGTCCAGGGTTTCGGGTTTGTGCAGGATCTGGACGTCACGGCAGCCGGATGCCTTTTCCGCCTCGCTGTTTCCGGTTCCGGTGCCGTAAACGGTCAGTCCCACTTCGGCCTCGGCCGGTGCTGTGCTGACGAATGAACGGACGGCATTCTTGGCGGCGTCCATCATGGTGCCCGCCGGATCCGGTCGCTGCATGGAGCCGGAGGCATCCAGGATCAGCATGGTCGGCGCATACTGCGGTGATTGCGGACTCTGCTGTGCCTGCGCGGGTAACGCGGCTACGGAGAGTCCGAGCAACGCTGCTGCGGTCGCTGCGGCCAGTCGGATAACGCGGTGAGAAAATCTCGACATTGACTCATCTGCTTGTTTCGCTTTGATAAGCAGCAGAGGTTACCCATCGAATGCCGGTGTTCCCATTGCTGAAAACGCCCATCGACGTGACCGATCGTCCGAACCGGCGGGTCACGCGACAGCGGGAATAACAGCCCCGTCACGAGCTGAAACTCGTGACGGGGCAATGGTTTTATCGATGGTCAGCGCAGGTCGCGGCGGCGGAAGGCCGCGATCCCGACTCCGAGTAGCACGACCGCGATGCCGAGTAGCCACAGGATCGGCGTGGCTTGGAAGGACGATCCGGGAAGCTTCGGCGGATGCACGAAGGGGACCAGGTCGCGGATCCACTGCGGCAGTCCGTCGAGGGAGCCGATGACGAAGATGGTGATCATCGCGCTGAGTACGCCCCAGGCGACCGGGGTGTAGCGGGGCGCGACACCGTAGATCGTCACGGCAATGCCCGTGAGCACCCACACGGCGGGCACTTGTACCGCTGCCGCGCCCAGGCAGTCACCGAGCTTGCCCGCGAGATCGTCGTCCGATATCCCGTAGATGATGCCGACCGCCGCGCCGGCTACGAGCAGCAGTACCACCGGGCCGACCAGTGCGATGCCGATGTGGCTGAGCGCGTAGCGCACTCGGCTCACCGATCCGGCCAGGGTGGCCTCGGCGCGCTGGCTCGACTCCTCGTCATGCAATCGCAGCACGGCCGAGATGGAGTAGGCCGATGCCGCGATGGCCAACATGCTCAGGGCAAAGGTGATGAAGGAATTCTGCAGCACATCCGTGCCGCCCATCCGGTTGATCACATCGCGGATCTGCTTGCTGTTGTCGAGCATGTCGCCGACGCTGTTGATGGCGCCGCCCATCAGCGATCCGTAGAGCAGGAAGCCGATGGACCAGGCCAGCAGCGAGCCGCGCTGCAGCCGCCACGCCAGCCCCGAGGGACCGGAGAGCATGGGTGCCGCGACCGGCGCGCCGGGCCGCTCGGCGAGCAGGCCCGAGCCCGTATCACGTTGCCGCAGAAGCATATACGCCGCCACGGTGGTCACGATGCCGACAGTGAGCAGCGGGATCAGTATCCACCAGCGCTCATCCGCATACGGCCGCATATTGATGCACCAGCCGAGCGGCGAAAACCACGACAGCACACCATTTCCCGCATCGCCGACCGCGCGCACGGCGAAGGCCGTGCCGAGCGCGCCGAACGCCACCCCGCGCGCGACCCGCGCACCCACGCTCACCTGTGCCGCGATGGCCGCGACCCCGGCCCAGGCCAGACCGGAACCGCCGAGCGTCGCACCGTAGGCCAGCGAACCGGCGGCGGGCAGGTCACTGCTGTAGAGCGCGAGGGCGCTCGAGATGGCGACGACCAGACAGCCGGTCGCCGTCATGATCATGGCGGCGGTCAACCCCGCGTAGCGGCCGATGCTGGTGGCGCCGACCAACTCCGCGCGACCGGTCTCCTCCTCGACCCGGGTGTGCCGGATGACGGTGAGGATCGTCGCGATCGCGATCATCGCGTAGAACGGCCCGGCCTTCCACAGTCCTACCGAGCCGAGGTCGGTGCTGAAGACCGGCCCGTACATGGCAACGAGCGCCGGGCTTTCCATGACCGACTTCGCCGCATGATCGAGGTCGGCCTGCGTGGTGTAGACGGCCTTGGCGCTGCCGACATAGAAGGCGGGCAGCAGTCCGAAGGCGAATACCCACAGCGGCAATACGATTCGGTCGCGCCGCAGGAACAGTCGCAGCATTCGGGTGGTACCGGCGAAGTCGGCCGACCCGCGCGCGGCGGGCGCGGTGTAATGCCGGCCGCCCACGGTTGCGGTTGTCATGATCCCACCTTCTCCATCGTCGCGCCCGCCTGCTCGGACGTCGCGCCGTCGACGTGGTAGTGCCGCAGGAACAGCTCCTCCAGCGTCGGCGGCGCACTGGTGAGGCTGCGCACCCCGACATCGCCGAGGATCCGGATCAGCGCACCGAGATGTTCCCCGTCCACTTGGCAGCGCAGCGTCGAACCATCGCGTTCGATGTCCTCGACACCCGGGATACGGCTGAGATCGCCCGGGTCGCCGAGCAATTCGGCGGTGATGGAGGTGCGCGACAGATGCCGCATATCCGATAGCGATCCGCTTTCGACCGTGCGCCCGGCCCGGATGATGGTCACCCGGTCGCACAGCACCTCCACCTCGGAGAGGATATGGCTGGAGAGCAGGACCGTGGTGCCGCGCTGGTTCGCCTCTTCGACGCATTCGCGAAAGACCTGCTCCATCAATGGATCCAGGCCCGAGGTCGGTTCGTCGAGCAGCAGCAGGCGCACGTCGGAGGCGAGCGCGGAGATCAATGCGACCTTCTGCCGGTTGCCTTTCGAGTAGGTGCGCGCCTTCTTGCGCGGATCCAGGTCGAAGCGCTCGATGAGTTCGGTGCGACGCTGCGGGTTGATGTCACCGCGCATCCGGGCGAGCAGGTCGATGGTCTCACCGCCGGACAGCGACGGCCACAGTGTGACATCGCCTGGTACATAAGCGATTTCGCGATGCAATTCGACCGCATCGGTCCACGGGTCGCGCCCGAGCAGCCGGACCTCGCCGGAGCTGGCGCGCAGGATTCCGAGCAGGATACGGATGGTGGTCGACTTCCCCGCGCCGTTCGGGCCGAGGAAGCCATGGATTTCGCCCTCGCGGACCGCGAGATCCAGCCCGTTCAGGGCGGCGAAGTGGCCGAAGTTCTTGTGCAGATCGCGAACTTCGATGATGTCGGACATCAGGTCTCCTTGGTAAGGGTGTCCAAAATCGTTGGGTCGGTCAGGAATCCCTGGGCGTAGAGCTCCGCGGCGGGCAGCATGAACTCCTCGGTCATGGTGCGAACGAGCTTGCGGTAGTCGAGCTTTTCGCCGCGTTGTTGCAGCAGGGTGAAGTACAGGACGGTCGCGCCGACATTGACTGTCGTGAGATATCTGGCTCGCGCGGCCGGATCGCGGCTCGGCTTGATGGTGCCCGCCTCGACGCCTGCCTGGATGTACTCCTCGGCATCCGAGATCATGTGCTCGAGTAGGGATTCGGCCAACGGCCCCCCCGCTTGCAGGCTGCGCACCATATAGGCGACCAGTGGGCCGTATGCCTCGATCTCGGACATCGCGGTGAGCATGCTTTTCGCGACGTTCGTCTCGGTGGCGGTCTTCCACTTCTGGTCCCGGATCAACTCCAGCACCCGCTCGTCGCAGGCGGCCCGCAGGCCGTCCTTGGAGCCGAAGTGATGGTTGACCAGTCCGGGGGAGACACCGGCCGCTGTGGCGATCGCGCGCACTCCGACCTGGAATCCGTTGTCACCGAATACCTCGATCGCGATATCGCGAATGCGTGCGGCGGTGGTGAGATCCGAATTCGGGGTCGGCGTCACGCTGCGCCTCCTAGCTCGGCGGGTCCTTGCGGTACGGCTCTCTGGTTGAACACATGTTTAGTATATTAAACACGTGTTCAATCGCAGGGCAAGGGCTCGGCGAAGATGTCATGTCACGATATTTGTGAAGGACGAATCCGCAGGTCAGCGCTTTGCGGGCGGTCACTGAGGGGAGTGTGCCATCAGCGCGGGCCCGTCGCGGGACGTTGGTGAAACGCTAGTGTCGGTGCCATGGCTGACACCGAGACTCCCTCGACATCGGACCACCTGCGCGATGCGCTCGACGGCCCATGGCGCGCGGTGCGCGCCGAAGCCCGGGTACAACTGGCCGACGACCGATTTTCCGGAGACCCCTATCTCGACTACCACGCGGCCAGGGCCCGGGTGCTCGAGCAGATGCGGGTCATCTCGACGATGGGCTACGCGGAGGGCGGTTTCCGGCGCGAGCACGGAGGCACGTGGGAGCCCGGGGCGGCGGTGGTCGGGTTGGAGATGCTGGCCTATGCGGACCTGTCGCTGTGGGTGAAATCCGGTGTGCAGTGGGGCCTGTTCGGCGGTGCCGTGGAGAACCTGGGGACCGAGCGGCATCGGGATGTGGTCGAGCGCCTGATCTCGCTGGATCTGCTCGGCTGCTTCGCGATGACCGAATCCGGGCACGGCAGCGATGTCGCGAATCTGGAGACCACGGCGACCTATGATCCCGCGACCCAGGAGTTCGTCGTGCATTCGCCGACACCGTCGGCGCGCAAGGACTACATCGGCGGCGCGGCCGAACATGCCAGGATGGCAGCGGTTTTCGCGCAGCTGATCACCCAGGGGACGAGCCAGGGCGTGCACTGTTTCCTGGTGCCGATCCGCGATGAGCACGGCACCGATCTGCCCGGCGTGACCAGCTACGACGATGGCCTCAAGGGCGGTCTGCCCGGCGTCGACAACGGTCGCATCGTCTTCGATCAGGTCCGCATTCCGCGCGAGAACCTGCTCAACCGGTATGCCGATGTCGCACCCGACGGCACCTACAGCTCCGATATCGAGAATCCGAGCCGCCGATTCTTCACCACGCTCGGCACTTTGGTGCGCGGGCGGGTCAGCGTCGGTGGTGCGGCGGCGGCCGGTGCGCGGGTGGCGTTGAGCATTGCCACGCGGTATGCGCTGAAGCGTCGTCAGTTCTCCGATCCGGACAGCGGTCGGGAGACCCTGCTGCTGGACTACCGCAGTCATCAGCGGCGGCTGCTGCCATTGATCGCCCGGTCGTACGCACTCGCGTTCGCCCAGAACGATCTGGTCCGCAGGATGCATCTGGTGCAGACCGGTCAGGATCTCGAGCCCGGCGCACAGCGCGCCCTGGAGAAGCGGGCCGCCGGACTCAAGGTGGCGCAGACCAGATTCGCGACACGCGCGATCCAGGAATGCCGCGAAGCCTGCGGCGGGGCGGGCTATCTCACCGAGAACCGCCTGGTCACGCTCAAGGCCGATACCGATGTGTTCACCACCTTCGAAGGCGACAATGTGGTGCTCACCCAGCTGGTGGCCAAGGAACTGCTCACCGCCTATTCCGATGAGATCCGCGATCTGGACGCGCTCGGCTGGGTGCGCTTCGCCGCGACAATGGCCGGTGATGTGGTGCGCAAGCGTTCCGGTGTGCGCCAACTGATCCAGACGCTGCGCGACCGCAGCGACGATACCGTCGACGACGGCGACCTGTCCCGCCGCTCGGTGCAACTGCAGCTGTTCGCCGACCGTGAGGACTATCTGGTGCGCACCGCGGGGCACCGGCTGCGTGCCCGCGCCAAGGACACCACCCCGTTCGAGGCATTCAATAACGCGCAGGACCACATCCTCGCCGCGGGCACCGCGCATATCGACCGGCTGATTCTCGAGGAGTTCATCGAGGGCATTGCCGGCATCGAGGATCCGGCGGCGCGCGAGCTCGCCGAAACCGTCTGCGACCTCTATGTCTACTCGATGCTCGAGGAGAATCAGGCCTGGTTCATCATGCACCGGTTCATGTCGGTCGAACGCGCGAAGGCGGTGCGCCGCGGCGTCAATGAACTCGTCGACCGGCTGCGCCCGGACGCGCTCACCCTGGTCGAGGGCTTGGGTGTGCCGGAGAGCATGCTGCGGGCGGAGCTGCTCGACGATGCCAGCGTCTTCGATCGGACGACCGTCCGGACGACCGTATAGCGTTGCGGCACACCGCGATCAGCGCGGGTAGCGGCTGCGAGCGGCCGGGTGAACTCGTCCGTTCGGCTCGAGCAGGCGGTCGGCCGGTCGCCAGCATGCGGTGACCAGCGCGATCGCCGCGGCCGTGCCGCCGAGGATATCGGTGGGCAGGTGGTAGCCGAGTCCGATCATGCCGACCGCGGCGCAGAGCAGCGCGACGGTGGCGGTCACGACAGAGCTCACCCGGGCTCGCACCGAGTCGGTCAGCAGCACGAATGTGGACGCTATCGCGACCAGATGCACCGTATGGCCGCTCGGATACGCGAGATAGTCGTGCAGCGGTCGATCCCAGAGCGGTTTGAGCACCCAGCTGTTGAGCCCGACCACGACCTCCGGAAGCACCACCATCGTCGCGGCGCGGCGCCACTGCCCCCGATAGCCGAACCAGGCGGCGGCCGCGAGCAGCAGCGGGATCAGGATGTAGCCATTGCTCGGGATCACCAGCGCCTGGTAGATGCCGGGACGGTCGTCCATCGCCGAATGGATCGGCTCGGCGAGCGCGCGATCGAGATCGGTGGAACCGCCATCGCGGGGAAAAGTCAGCGGCAGCGTAACCGCGATGCCGAGGCCGATGAGCACCACACACAGCGCGATGAGGTGCGCTCGGACCCGGCCGAGCCACCCGACCACCTTCCACTCCACGATCACCGCTCGACGATAGGGCACCCGCGCATCGGCGCCATCGGTCGCGGGCTCACCCGCGATCAGGTCCGTACGGATCGAACGCGATCAGGCCTCGTCGGACTCCAGCAGCGTCTTGGCCGCTCGAACCGGCGACCTCCGCGTCCATGGTCCGCTGCACCGCCGCGGCCATGAGCAGCTTCTTCAGATCCGTCAGCGACGCGGCCAGCGAGAATGTCACCCGGGTTCCGCCATCGATAGCTTCGAAGGTGTACTCGACGATCGGTCGCAGCGGTCCCGAGATGCCCTGCAGGACGATCTTTCGCTCGGGCTCGAATTCGGTGATCCGCACATCGGCCGATACGGTCCGGCCGCCCGGTCCGGCCACCCGCTGTCGATACACGGTGCCCACGAGGGGCGGGGCATCGGCGGTGATCTTCTCGACCCCCGCTCGCCAGCGGGTGCTATTGGCGGCATCGGCGAAGAAAGCGAACACCTCGCCGATGGACGGGCGATCGTGACGGTACACGTGGCAGCAGGCAAAGCGGAACCTCCTCACGCTATCTCGACGCACCCGGCCGATGCGCCGTCGCGTCCTCAGACCGAACGGACCGGATCGGACGCAGGATCCGACGCGCACGACGCAGATGAACTGCGCCTGCGGCCGCGATGAATTTCCTACGGTGTCAGCCGAAGTCGTCGGATACTGTGGGATCGCGACAACCTGCGAGGGGGCCACCATGGTTGACCACAGCTCTGCGCTACCGCCATCGGGGAGCTACCGGCTGCCGAGCCTCGTCGGCAGGGATGCCGAGCACGTCGAGATCGGACGACTGCTGACCGATCCGCGGGTCCGCCTGCTCACCCTCACCGGCACCGCGGGCGTCGGCAAGAGCAGGCTGGCCCGAGAAGTGCTGGCGGACAGTGAGTTCCGTTCCTGTCTGGATTCGGTCGCGGACCTCGGCGAGGCCGTTGATCGCGCGGGCGCGTGGCACGCGGTGCTGGACGCATCGGGGCAGCGGCCGCTGGGGGTGGTCGAACGCCCGCGCACCGATGCGCGGACCGCACTCACGGTACTGGCGGCCAGGATCGACTCCTGCCGGGCACTTCTGCTGCTGGACAACTGCGATCGCGTCGCCGCCCAGCTGGCAACCGATATCGCCTGGCTGCTCGAACGCTGTCCGCAGCTGGTGATCATCGTGACGAGTCGGGTGCCGCTGCACCTGTATCACGAATGCGTGCTGTGCATTTCGCCGCTGCCGACCGGTGACGGCACCGGCGATTACTATCCGGCCGCATCGCCCGGCGCGCAACTGCTGCTGGCCAGCATCGATAGCCACTACCTCGAGGCCGCCGCGCTCGCCGACCGTTTGGTGCTCGACGAGATCGTCCGCGCACTCGACGGCGTCCCGCTGGCGCTGGAACTGGCCGCCGCCACCATCTCCCGGCTCGGACCGGTCGGCACGCTCCAGCGCATCTCGGCGGGCCAGGATCTGCTCGAGTCGCCCTTTGTCGATGTGCCCGCGCGGCATCGGACGATGCATGCCGCGGTTGCGTGGAGTCTGGCCGACCTCGATCCCGACGTACTCGATCTGCTACTGCGACTGTCGCTGTGCGAGTCGACGATCGATACCGAAATCGCCTGCCTCCTCGGCACCGCCGATGCGGAGCGAACCGGTGTCGCGCTGGCCGAACTCGTCGATCGCAGCCTACTGCACCATACGGCGCTGGAAACCGGTGCCGTCGGGTATCGATTCGTCAGTACGGTCCGCGCCTGCTGCCGCACCGCGCTGCACATGGATTCGCGACGCGCCGAGGGAATTCGACGTGAGCACGTCGATCGGATCTGCGAACTGGCCCAGCTGCTCGGCGCCCGCATGCACCAGCGCGAGTACCGCGCCGACGCACTGGCGCTCGCGGGTGATCGGCTGCGCGATGTGCTCTCGGTGGTGCGGCATCTGATCGCCACCGGCGACGCCGAACGTGCCATCGGCACCGCGTCCGCGCTGCAATGCGCGTGGATTCAGCACGGCTATCTGATCGAACTCGAGACCGTGCTCGCCAACGCGCTGACATCGGGGGACCGGGGCCCGGGTACGCCCGGCGAGGCGGCCCCCCGATGTCTGGAGTTGCTGGGCAATTTGGCCTTGCGGTCGGGGCGGATCGCGCGGGCGGTCGAAATTCTCACCAATGCCGTTGCGGCATATCAGCGATTCGACAATCCAGTCGGCGCGGGGCGGTGCGCGGTACTGCTGGCACCGGCGCTGCGGCTACGCGGCGAGCACGCGGCCGCGGCACACGCACTGGCGACCGCACGGGCCGCGGATCTGGCGTCGCCGTGGTCCTGGTGGCTCGATGTCAGCGCCGCTCTGCTCGAGCTCCCGGACCCGCCGCGACCCGACGACACAACCTGGTCGACACTGCGAGATCGGCTGCGGCAGTTCGATACTCCGATCCAGCTGGAGGCACTGCTGATGCTGGCACGGACCCAACTCGGGCCCGAGACCGCCGCCCGCGCCCAAGAGCTGTATCGCGAGGTGCTCGCACACGATGAGCTGGCCGCTCAGGTGCTCTGCGCGATTACCGCGCTGGAGGGCTGTGCTCGTGCCTACTACCGCGCCGGTGTCGGTGGTGAGCACGCTGCGACCCTCGCGGTCGCCGCCCGGCATCTGCGTGCGGCACACGGCATTCCGCAACTGGACCGCGATCAGCGCCTCACCGAGCACCGAAATACGCCGGACGAGTCCGGGTTTCGCGATGCGACGGCCGCGGGTGCGCGAATGAGCCTGTCGGATGCGGTGGCCTACGCGCGCACCGCGCCCACGCTGACCGAACCAGTCGAATCGCCGCTGGACGCGCTCACCAATCGACAGCGGGAAATCGCGGTGCTGGTCGCGACCGGCATGACGAATCGGATGATCGCGACACAGCTGCGGATCTCGGAATGGACGGTGGTCAACCATGTCCGCCAAGTGATGCTCAAACTGGACTGCCCCTCGCGACTACATGTCGCACTGCTGGTCGAACGCGGACCCGGCGCCCAGCCGATCGACGAGCAGCCGACCGCCATCGGACCCGCGCGACATCACCCCGGCCCGTAGGTCAATACCGCGGTGATCACGAACCAGATCACCCATGCGAAGGCGATCAGCATGCCCGCCGCCAGGGCAATGCGCATGAACGCGCGTCCGAGGTCCATATCGCCCGCCTGCCGCGGATACAGCTTCCACGGGCTGTACCAGGGCGCTTCGATGACGATGGCCGGTGCGTCGGCGTTCTTCTCGGCCTCCGCGAGCTCCGCGGCATAGGCCTCCGCCTGCGCCTGCTGCGGGCCGCCGTGCCACAGGGAGATATCGATCGGCCCGAGGAAACCCTCGTTGATCAGATCCTGTGGGGCGGGCAGATAGGGCAGGATGCCGAGACTGCGGAAAGCCACCGCGACATCGTTGGCGGTCCACAGGTGGATGTTCTTCTCGGATTCGGCCAGCGTCTCGAAATAGTGTCGCAGCCGGTCGGGTTCGGTGCCGAGGATCACATCGAAACTCGGATCGCTCCACTCCTGCTTCACCGAAAGCTCGGCACCGCGCAGCGGAACGATCAGCGCGACACCGTGCACCGCGCGTTGGCCGAGACCGCGTGCGGCCAGCCAGTTCTGCAGCGCGAGTGTGTGTTCGCGCGATTTGTCCAGCGGGGTGCGGCGATCGCGGGCCTCGATGGCGATGGGCTGGCCGGAGATCGTCCACGGACCGCTGAGCGGCACCTCCAGCACCCCGTCCTGGCGTGCCACCAGTGCCTCGGCCTCGATCACCACACAACTGGTCGGGGTCCAGACCACGGCATCGAACTGGTGCAGCCGATCATTGTGGAACAGACTGCAATTGACCGTGGCCACCCCGTGCGGGCTGGCCGGATCCTTCCAGGTGCGCAGCCAGTCGATCAGCGCCCGCTCGGCATTGGTGCCTGCCGGGTTCTGTACTCGCACGAGCATTCGCGACCGCCCTTCACGTCAACACTCGATGGTGGCAAGGATACGGACAACACGGCCCGGTTCGCCGCGCCTGCGACCAGACGCGGCGTGTCACTGCGGATGTTCCACTGCGATCTTTCCAGCCCGCACCGCCTGGACCAATACGGCGTGGTCGGACTCGGTCCGATCGGCATAGCGGACCGCGTAGCGTGCGATGGCGTCCTCGAAAGCCGCGTCGCCGTCGAGGTACCCGGCGAGCAGCCGCGGATCGAGGGAGCGCGAATGCGCGCGGGCCAGCAGTGCACCCGCCAGCCTGCCGTAGTCGTCGAGGTCCTCCGATGACAGCTCCGTCGGATCGATACTGCCCTTCATATTGCGGAACTGCCGCACCGTGAACGGCAGTTCACCGGTTTCCAAGCGCAGTGTGGTCCATCCGAGCAGGATATCGGTTTCGGACTGAACCAGCCTGGCGCCCTGCACAATTCGCTCTCCCTCGTGCCGCGGCCGCGGCACCGGCAGGAACGGTCGCAAGGCGGAGGGATCGGCCTGCTTCAGCTGCAGCACCAGCGCCTCGCCGTCGTTGCCGTGCAGCAGCGCGACATAGCTGTGCAGGCCGACGCTGCCGGTGCCGACGATGCGAAAGGCGATATCGGACACCGCGAATCGAGCCAGCAGATTGCGCCGGGACTCGCGCAGGGTGTCGCCGTAGCGTTCGAGTCCGTCGATGATCTCCTCGGCGACCTTATCGTCGACGGGGGTGAGAATCGGTGGGTCACTCACGAATCGGTGCTTGCTGATCCCGGTCTGGTGATCCTCCAAATGTTCGGTCCACTTCTCGACCACTTTGGCGCTGGTGTTCTTGCGCGCCTTCTTCGCGGCCTTCTTGAAGTCGTCGAGCAGATCGTCTGCCCTGGCCCGACTCAGGATCGACTCATCCGGCAGCGCGCTCCAGGACTCCATGAACGGTTGGTCGGCCAGATGATCGATGGTGAGCCGATACGACCGCGCGGCATCACGGGCGGCTCGCACGCAATCGTCTTCGGCCGCACCGCCTTCGCGGCCCGCCAAGACCAGGCTGGCGGCCAGCCGCTCCAGATCCCACTCCCACGGACCGACAATGGTTTCGTCGAAATCATTGATGTCCATGACGATTTCGCCGCGCGGCGTGCCGTACAGGCCGAAATTCGCGGCGTGCGCGTCACCGCAGAGCTGGGCGGACAGGCCGCTGTCCGGACTGCCCGCCAGATCGGCGGCCATCAGACCGGCCGCGCCGCGATAGAAGGTGAACGGCGAGGCGATCATCCGGCCCATCCGCAGCGGCACCAGATGCGGCAACCGGCCGGCATTGCTGGCCGCCAGGAATTCCAGCACATCCGGCCGCTCGGACCCGGCGGCCGCCCGGTCCCGCGCGGTGACCGGAACCCGCTGCCGCAGTGCGCGTCCGCGGGCGCGCACCTCCTCGGCGGGGACGTACGACCGAAGATTGATACCACCGTCCAACACTGTGACATTTTGCCGCACCTGTGGCGCGGCGTGTTCGCGGCCCCGAATATTCGGCATCGCGTAGCGGTTCGATGAGGGGTGGTGGTGGTCGGGCGACGGGTGCGCGTTGGCTTGGTCAGGTCGCGGGGACGACCGGATCAGCAGGCGTGATCGGCAACCGCAACGCACCGGGTGCTGCCGCTGGCACCGCGGGATGTTTCGGCGCGACCGGGGAGATCCGCCGGTACCGGGTACCGAGTTCCGGGCGCGGATCGGCCTCGTTCCTATTGGGCCAGAACGCCATTGCGCGCTCGGCCTGTGCGGTGATGGTCAGCGACGGATTGACCCCGAGGTTCGCCGTGACCGCGGAACCATCGGCGATATGCAGCCCGGGATGCCCGAATACCCGCTGATACGGGTCGACCACACCGGCCTCCGGACCCTCGCCGATCACGCAGCCGCCGATGTAGTGCGCGGTGGCCGGGATGTTCAGCACGTCCATGATCAGGCCGTGGGTATCGCCGTTGACCTTGGCGCCGAATCGGCGGCCGATATCGTGGGCCAGCGGAATCCAGGTCGGATTCGGTTCGCCGGTGCCCTGTCTGGTCTTCAACTGCCCGCGCCTGCGGTAGGAGGTCAGCGAATTGTCCAGCGACTGCATAACCAGCAGGATCACCGACTTCTCCGAGGCGTGGCGGGCATTGAGGCTGCGCAGGAACACCAGCGGGTGCAACACGATTGCCAGCAGGAAGCGCAGGAATCGGAATGCGCCGCCGTCCACGATCGGCACCGACATCGGGAACAGCGCGTTCTGCCCCTTGCCGTAATGGCATACCTCGATATGGGTATCGGCCTCCGGATGGATGGAGGAGGTGATCGCGATGCCCTCGGCGAAATCGCGGCGTGCGCGGCTCACCACATTGAGGATGGCCTCGGAGTTGCTGCGGGTCAGTTCACCCAGGCGCGGCGACAGGTTGGGCAGTACGGCCTCATCGCGCATCTTGTGCAGCAGCTTCTGGGTGCCGAGCGCGGCACCGGCGAATACCACCTGCTCGGCGGTAAAGGTCTTGCGCTGCTTGCGGATCCAGCGATCCGAGCGTTCGGTCTCGACCGCGTAGCCGCCACCGGACAGTGGCCGCACCGCGGTCGCGGTGGTGAGCGGATGCACTTCGGCCCCGGCCTTTTCGGCCAGGTAGAGATAATTCGTCGTGGTGGTGTTCTTGGCATTGTTCGGGCAGCCGGTGAAACATTGCGCGCAGTGCACACAGCCGCGTCGCCGCGGGCCCGCGCCGCCGAAGTACGGATCATCGACCTCGGTGCCGGGATCGGCCTCGTTGAAGAACACACCGACATTGGTGGGGTGGAAGGTACTGCCGACACCCAGATCGTCGGCGATCTCCTTGATCACCTCATCGGCCGGTGTCATCCGCGGATTGGGCGCCACCCCCAGCATGCGCTGAGCCTGGTCGTAGTACGGCGCGAGTTCGGTCTTCCAGTCGGTGATATGGGCCCACTGCTTATCGGTGTAGAAGTTCGGCAGCGGCTCGTAGAGGGTGTTGCCGTAGATGAGCGAACCACCGCCGACGCCAGCGCCGGAGAAGACCGCGCATTTGCCGAGGATGCTGATCCGCTGTGGTCCGGTCATCCCGAGCCGTGGGGCCCAGATCGATTTGCGCACATTCCAATTCGTCTTCGGGATGTCCTCGGCGGGCCAGCGGCGACCCGCTTCCAGTACGCCGACCCGGTAGCCCTTCTCGGTGAGGCGCAGCGCGCTCACGCTGCCGCCGAATCCGGAGCCGATCACTACCACGTCGTAGTCGAATGCGGGCATGGTTTCCCTCTCTGAACCGTGCGGCAGCCTGTGCGCAACCAGATGAGATGGTTTCACACTCATTCTGTCACCGGCTGCGATGTGGCGTAATGCGCTGTTGGCGACTGCTTGCAAGTCGCTCGAAAAACCAGCCTGCCGGTGCGCGAAAGTGTCCGCAACCGGCGTGCCCGGATGGCGTGAACCGGGGTCGGTGCGGTATGCACGGGGCTGTGGCAACCGAATCGGGGAAGACGGAACCGGGCGAGCGCGCCGACTCCGGCATGGGCGATGACGACCCGGCCGTCGGCGGCATCTTCGCCGACCGCATCCTCACCGTCCCCAATGTCCTGAGTGTGCTGCGACTGGTCGGCGTTCCACTGTTCCTGTGGTTGCTGCTGGTGGTCCGGGCCGATGGCTGGGCGTTCGCACTGCTGGTGGCCAGCGGTGTCACCGACTTCCTGGACGGCAAGCTGGCCCGGCTGCTCGACCAGTCCTCGCGGCTCGGCGCGCTGCTCGACCCGTTCGTGGACCGGCTGTACCTGGTGACCACGCTGGCCGCCTTCGTGATCCGCGGGCTGCTGCCCTGGTGGGTCGCGGTGATCCTGATCGGTCGTGACGCCATCCTCGCGCTGACTCTTTCGGTGTACAAACGCCGTGAACTCGACCCGCCTGAGGTCATCTACCTGGGCAAAGCGGCCACCTTCGGTTTGATGTCCGCGCTGCCGTGGCTGCTGGCCGGTCAGATGGACTGGGCGCTGGCAGGTTTCGGCCGCGCCTTCGGCGGGGCATTCCTGGTCTGGGGCACGACGGTGTACGTGTGGACCGGCGTGCTCTACCTATGGAAGGCTTTCGCCGTCGCGCGAGCGATACCGGCTGTGCCACACCGCAGTGAGTAGCGATTAGAGTTGCCTTGTACACCCGTAGCGGCCTGTTGCGGGTCGCTCGAAACGATCAGTGGTGACTGCCCGCAGGTCGCTCGACAACGATCTGCCGATCGAGGAAAGGACGGCCTGTGACCCAGACCCCCGAGGATCTGCGCTACACCGAGGAACACGAATGGGTGCGGCGGATCGGCCCGACCCGGGTTCGGGTGGGGATCACCGACTACGCCCAGTCTCAACTCGGTGACGTTGTGTTCGTGCAGCTGCCCGATGTGGACAAGGACGTGGCTGCCGCGGACAGCATCGCCGAGGTCGAGTCGACCAAGAGCGTCTCCGACATCTACGCCCCGCTCGCCGCGAAAGTCGTTGCGGTGAACGAGGATCTGACGTCGACGCCGGAAACGTTGAACAGTGATCCCTACGGTGACGGGTGGATCTTCGAGCTCGAATTGAGCGACGAGGCCAGCACGGATGCGGCACTCGGTGCACTGCTGGATGCCGCGGGTTATCAAGGAGTTATCGGGGGCTGACCAAGCCTTCCCGGTTCTACCTGCACGGGTACGCCCTGGCAGGGTACGGTCAATGCCAACAGATGTGCCGGCGCTTGACAGCCGGTGTTCTAGCGTCAGGATCCCCAGGTCGTGGCGGTGAAGGCAGCACCTGCTTGCATGGATAATCAGGTTCGAGGAGGAGAGAAACGGTGAGCGAGAACAAAGACCCGGGTTACGGGGAGACCGCGGCCGAGACGACGTCGGTCTTCCGCGCGGATTTCCTGAACGAGGTCGACGCGTCGCGCTCCGCTGAGGTGACCGGCGAACAGCCGGTCCAAGGGGTCGAGGGTCTGCCCGTTGGTGCAGCCCTCTTGGTCGTCAAGCGAGGCCCGAACGCGGGCTCGCGGTTCCTGCTCGATCAGCCGACCACGTCGGCGGGGCGCCATCCCGACAGTGACATCTTCCTGGACGACGTCACCGTCAGCCGTCGGCACGCCGAGTTCCGGCAGGACGACGATTCCTTCCAGGTGGTCGATGTGGGCAGCCTCAACGGCACCTACGTCAACCGGGAGCCGGTGGACTCCTCGGAGCTGCAGAACGGTGACGAGGTACAGATCGGCAAATTCCGCCTCGTGTTCCTCACCGGACCACGGGCCCAGGTGAACGAGCCATCGGCGGGTGCGGGCAGCCTGTGACTCCTGCGGCACGGATTATGCGTGTCGGCGGTGTTGACAGGGAAGAACGCTGTGTCATGAAAGACTCGGTGCTATGACGGGCGCGGCGCAGTGGGCTCGCGGAGGCATGTCGATCGGCTCCGTGCTGGACCTGCTGCGACCGGACTTTCCGGACATCACCATTTCGAAGATTCGGTTCCTCGAGGCCGAGGGGCTGATCAGACCCGAGCGCACACCGTCGGGTTATCGCAGGTTCTCGATCGCGGACTGTGAACGGCTCAGATTCGTTCTGACCGCACAGCGCGATCAGTACCTGCCCTTGAAGGTGATCAAGGAACAGCTCGAAGCGATCGACAGCGGTGCGGCGACGCTCGGTGTGCGGGAAGCCCGCGCCCGGGCGCACTCCGGCCGCAGCGGTGCGCCGGAGGCCGGGCATTCACCGCCCGACTCCGCGCCCACCACAACACCTTCGGCGCATAGCGCGGCCCGCACCGCGGCGCCGCGCAAACTCGGTGTCGTACCCGGTGAGATCTCGCCCGACGAGCTGCGATTCGATCACGAAATCCGGCTGACCCGCGCGGATCTGCTCGCCCAGGCCGAGATCGACGAGAAATTTCTCAGCGATCTGATCCGGGCCAATCTGATCACGCCGGGCGCCGCGGGATTTTTCGACGCGGACGCGGTGACACTGGCCAAGACCGCCAAGGCGATGGCCGAATTCGGGCTGGAGGCACGGCATTTGCGCGCCTTCAAGCTGGCCGCGGATCGGGAGGCGGCGCTGGTGGCGCAGATCGCGGCCCCGATCGCCAAGAGCCGCGACGCCGGTGCGCGGGCCCGCGCGGAGGAGACGGTACGCGAACTTGCGGCGCTGTCACTGACGCTGCACACCTGTCTGGTGAAGGCTTCGGTGCGGTCTTCGCTCGGCGGCTGAGATTTCCGGCGGGTTTCGCTTTGCGTCCCAGAGGGGCAACACGCCGATTTCGGCTGTGCACACGGAATGCTTGTCGCCTCGCGGTTCGCTTAGACTCGTGGTACGGCGAGCTCTGCAGCGGTCATGCCGGGCGGCCGGCGAGTCATTGGGAGGCAGTGCGATGAGTGAGATGCGCGTTATCGGCATTCGTGTCGAGCAGCCACAGAACCAGCCCGTGCTGTTGCTCCGCGAGGTGTCCGGAGACCGGTACCTGCCGATCTGGATCGGGCAGGCCGAGGCGACCGCGATCGTGCTCGAACAAGAGGGGGTGACCCCGATCCGTCCGCTGACTCACGATCTGATCAAGATCCTGATCGCCGACCTCGGGCACACTCTCAAGGAAGTGCGAATCGTCGATCTGCAGGAGGGCACCTTCTACGCGGATTTGGTCTTCGACAACGATCTGCGGGTCTCGGCCCGGCCGTCGGATTCGGTAGCGATCGCCTTGCGGGTGGGTTGCCCGATCTATGCCGAGGAACCGGTGCTCGAAGAGGCCGGGCTGGTCATGCCGGACGAGCGCGAGGACGAGGTGGAGAAGTTCAAGGAGTTCCTCGAATCCGTTTCGCCGGACGACTTCAAGGCCACCGACAGCTGAGCCGCGCGATGGTGGTCCATCGGTCAAATCCTTTGTTCTAGAGGTGAAGTAGAGGTCGAGACTCCTACCGCGCGTCGCGTTTGGTCCGACGATGCCGCTCCCGGGAGAATCACAGGGAGTAATCTCGATAGTTGGGCCACGTCCGTTACGGCCGGTCGTTGGTCGTGACGGAGCCGGGTCATCGATGAGGCTAGGCGTCGGCGAAGCAAGGGAGTGGTCAGTGGCAGAGCAATCGCAGGATGTGGTACAGCCAGGCCTGTTCCCGGATGATTCGGTGCCCGACGATTTGGTCGGCTACCGCGTACCGAGCGCATGTCAGGTCGCCGGGATCACCTACCGGCAGCTCGATTACTGGGCGCGCACCGGATTGGTCGTTCCGTCCATCCGTGGGGCCGCGGGTTCGGGTAGCCAGCGCCTGTATTCGTTCAAGGACATTCTGGTCCTGAAGATCGTGAAGCGACTATTGGACGCGGGTATCTCGCTGCAGAACATTCGCATCGCCGTCGACCATCTGCGCAGCCGCGGTGTGCAGGATCTAGCGGGCATCACGTTGTTCTCCGACGGCACGTCGGTGTACGAGTGCACCTCGCCCGAGGAGGTAGTCGATTTACTGCAGGGTGGGCAGGGCGTCTTCGGAATCGCGGTCAGCGGCGCCATGCGGGAACTGACCGGAGCCATCGCCAACTTCCCGGCAGAGCGGGCCGTGAGCGGCAGCGCGAGCGAACGGCCGGAGGACGAACTGTCCTTCCGTCGTAAGGCTCGGATGAACCGGAAGACCGGCTAGGGACCGATGCATCGAGTGCCCGTCGCTACGGCGGCGGGCACTCGGCTTTCTGCCGAAGTGACGAGCGCTACACGCCCATCCGGGGTCCGGTGGCGTCATTCATTGCGCGCGCGGCATAAACTGGCGGTGCGTCGCCGCCGTGCGGGAGAGTTCCGGACTTCACAAGAGTTCGGGCGCCGAAGGAGCAGCACCTCCCCGTCAATCTCTCAGGCAAAAGGGACCGTACGGGCTTCGACGTCTCTGGAAAGTGGCGACTCCGCACAACGCGGTGGTTGCCCGCCCATGGGGAAAGGGGTCACGGCACCTGCGTCGTGGCACCCGAATCTCTCAGGCTCCACGACAGAGGGGGAGGGCCGGTACCCGTCGACCGCAGTTGGTCGACCCGCCCGACCTTGGGAGCTTGTCGTGACTCGATCATTCGCCGACCGTCATATCGGACCCGACCGGGATGAACTCGCCCGGATCCTGGACGTCGTCGGCGTCGGCTCGCTGGACGAGCTCGCCACCACGGCGCTACCCGCGAGCATTCTGGACGGCTCCGGACTGGAGGTGCTGCCGCCCGCCGCGACCGAGCACGAGGTGCTCGACGAACTGGCCGCGCTCGCTCATTCCAATACCGTCGCCACCTCGATGATCGGGCTCGGCTACTACGACACATTGACCCCGCCGGTGCTGGTGCGCAGCCTGCTGGAGAATCCGGCCTGGTACACCGCCTATACGCCGTACCAGCCCGAGATCAGCCAGGGGCGGTTGGAGGCACTGCTCAACTTCCAGACCATGGTGTCGGATCTGACCGGGATGGAGGTGGCCAATGCGTCCATGCTGGACGAGGCCACCGCCGCCGCCGAGGCGATGACGTTGCTGCGCCGGGCGGGCAAATCCGCCTCCGCGCGCCTGCTGATCTCCGATGATCTGTTCCCGCAGACCAAGACCGTGCTGCAGACCCGCGCCGAACCGCTGGGAATCGAGATCGTCGAGGCGGATCTGTCCGGCGGTGAACTGCCCGAGGGCGAGTACTTCGGCGTGCTGGTTCAACTTCCGGGTGCTTCGGGTCGGATCGTGGACTGGCGGCCGGTGATCGAGGCGGCGCACGAGCGGGGCGCGTTGGTCGCGGTCGGCGCGGATCTGCTTGCGCTGACGCTGATCACGCCGCCGGGGGAGCAGGGTGCGGATGTATGTTTCGGCACCACACAGCGTTTCGGTGTGCCGATGGGCTTCGGTGGTCCGCATGCCGGGTACCTGTCGGTGCATGCCAAGCACGCGCGTCAGCTGCCGGGGCGGCTCGTCGGGGTATCCGTGGACGCCGACGGCCATCAGGCATATCGACTCGCCCTGCAGACCCGCGAGCAGCATATTCGCCGGGAGAAGGCGACCTCGAATATCTGCACCGCGCAGGTGCTGCTGGCGATTGTGGCCGCGATGTACGCGAGCTATCACGGACCCGACGGACTGCGCGAGATCGCCCAGAGCGTGCATCGGCGGGCGGCGGTCATCGCGGCCGGACTCGATGGTGCCGTGGTGCACGACAATTACTTCGATACGCTGCTGGTGCGGGTGCC
Source organism: Nocardia sp. CA-119907 (assembly GCF_050955995.1). Taxonomy (NCBI): domain Bacteria; kingdom Bacillati; phylum Actinomycetota; class Actinomycetes; order Mycobacteriales; family Nocardiaceae; genus Nocardia; species Nocardia sp. CA-119907. The sequence goes on along the minus strand of NZ_CP192091.1, from coordinate 5,907,306 downwards.
CGGCGGCGCGGAAGCCGTAGTGGCGAAGGCGAAGTCGAGCGGTATCAACCTGCGGCTGGTCGACGCGGATCATGTCGGTGTCGCCTGTGATGAGGCGACCACCGAGACCCATGTCGCCGCCGTGCTCGAATCCTTCGGCACCGCACTGACTTCCGAGACGAGCGGGCCCACGACAGCGGTCTCCATCGAGACCCGCACCTCGGACTTCCTCACCCATCCGGCATTCACCAGCTACCACACCGAAACCGCGATGTTGCGCTACCTGCGGCGGTTGTCCGATAAGGATATCGCCTTGGACCGCAGCATGATTCCGCTCGGCTCCTGCACCATGAAGCTCAACGCGACCGCGGAGATGGAGGCCATCACCTGGCCCGGCTTCGCCCGCGTGCATCCGTACGCGCCGGTCGAGGACGCTCCCGGTCTGCTGAAGGTGATCACCGATCTGGAGAACTGGCTGTCCGCGATCACCGGCTACGACTCGGTGAGCCTGCAGCCGAATGCGGGCAGCCAGGGCGAATACGCCGGACTGCTGGCGATCCGCCGCTACCACCTAGATCGTGGTGACGCGCACCGCGATACCTGCCTGATTCCCTCCAGCGCGCACGGCACCAACGCGGCCTCGGCGACCATGGTCGGCATGCGGGTGGAGGTCGTGAAGTGCCGCGCGAACGGTGATGTGGATCTGGACGATCTGCGCGCCAAGATCGCCGATCACGCGGAGCGGCTGGCCTGCATCATGATCACCTACCCGTCAACGCACGGTGTGTACGAGCACGAGGTCGCCGAGCTGTGCGCGCTGGTGCACGACGCCGGTGGCCAGGTGTACGTCGACGGGGCGAATCTGAACGCGCTTGTCGGCCTTGCCCGTCCCGGTCGCTTCGGTGGTGATGTCAGCCATCTCAATCTGCACAAGACCTTCTGCATTCCGCACGGCGGCGGCGGTCCCGGTGTCGGCCCGGTCGCGGTGCGTGCGCATCTGACGAAGTACCTGCCGGGTGATCCGCTGGAGACGGATTCGCACGCGGTGTCGGCGGCCCGCTACGGTTCGGCCTCGATTCTGCCGATCACCTGGGCCTACATCCGGATGATGGGTGCCGATGGTCTGCGCACGGCGACGTTGACCGCCATCGCGTCGGCCAATTATATCGCGCGTCGTTTGAACGAGTACTTCCCGGTGCTCTACACCGGCGAGAACTCGATGGTCGCGCACGAGTGCATTCTCGACCTGCGTGATATCACCAAGCGGACCGGTGTCACCGTGGATGATGTGGCGAAGCGCTTGGCGGACTATGGATTCCACGCGCCGACCATGAGCTTCCCGGTCGCTGGCACGCTGATGGTGGAGCCCACCGAGAGTGAAAACCTCGCGGAGCTGGACGAATTCATTCGCGCGATGATCGCGATCCGGGCCGAGATCGATCAGGTCGCCGCGGGGGTGTGGCCGGTGGACGACAATCCGCTGCGCGGCGCGCCGCATACCGCGGCCTGCCTGGTCGGGGAGTGGGCCCACCCGTACAGCCGGGAGATCGCGGTGTACCCGCACGGTATCGATCCGTCGCGGGGCAAGGTGTGGCCCGCCGTGCGTCGCATCGATGGTGCCTACGGTGACCGGAACCTGGTCTGCTCCTGCCCGCCGCTGGACGCGTACTGACGGCTGCCGAGCCGCACCTCGACTCCGTTGCAGGTGCGGCTCGGTAGCCGCTCTTATTGTGCGGCAACCACTTTGCCGTAAGTGTTGACCAGATCGGGCCAGCCGCCCTCGCTTTGGACGCTGTCGCGCATGGATTCCCAACCCGTGCCATGGTTCTCGAAGCCGGAGTGCACCAGGGTGACCGCGGTGCGCTCGGGCGCCACCGCATGGAAGGTGACATCGACCCGGCTGGCGCGGTCAAGATTCGTCTCATGCTGCCAGTCCAGGCCGATCTCCCAGGAGAACGCGAAATGCCGCGGCGGATCCCAGACGAGTACGGTGCCCCAGGGACATTCGGTGCCGTCGGCCTCTCTGCCGAAGCAGCGCCCGCCCTCACGCGGTTCGATAACCTCCTGTGCCAGTTCACCTTTGCCGATGTGATGCGCACGCGGCCACCAGGTATCGATCCCATTGGTGAACACGTCGTAGGCCTTGTCGATCGGCGCATCGACGACGAGTTCGACCCGAACTTCCCTATCGCTCAACTGCTGTGTCATGGCTTCTCCTTTCTCGGGGCGTCGGCCGCCCGCCTGGTCACCTCGTCCTGGAAGGCCGACATCGCCGTCGACCAGAACTGCGTGAAGTACACCCGAAGCCCGTCGATCCCCTGTGGGTTCAGCCGATACACCCGCTTGGTCCCCACCGCCTGGTCGATCACCAACCCCGCCTCCTTCAGCACCTTCAGGTGCTGGGAAACCGCAGGCCGACTGACCGGCAACGCATCGGCCAACTCGCCAACCGCAGACGGCCCCTTCCCGAGCCGCTCGAAGATCGCCCGCCGCGTCGGATCCCCCAGCGCGTCCAAGGCAGCATCTCGGTAAGCCTTCACGAACCGTAAGTTTATACTTACCGATAGCGGCTGTCTATAGACTGATCGCTTACGCACCGCGCAGAAGCAGGACCCGGCGCTGCTCGTCGACCTTGACGAGCAGCCGGGGGCCGGCGTCCGAGCGGACTTCGACAGCCACGAGATCCTCGGTCTCGAACCTCCCCTCGCCCCGGGCCACCAGGGCGGCCAGATCTTCGAATTCCTCCACAGAACCGCCGACGTCGACCATGCCGTCGCTGAACTCCTCGACTCTCATACCTCTCCCTACGACAGCAGCGAGGCCAGTTACTCCGCGCAGGTGTGCAGTTCGGACAAAAGTACGGGATCGGGCACGGCCGGCCGGCGACCGCGACTCCCGCGACCGGGCACTCGATGGCCCCGGCCAGTACCCTGTGCCGGTGGGGCATAGGGACAACGTGCCGGGCGCAGCGGCGCGGCCGGGGATTGCGCTGGCAGCGGTGGCTGCCGTGGTGTTCGTAACCTTCCTCGACACCACTGTCGTCAGTGTCGCGCTCGGCGATATCCGGCGCGAGCTGAGCACCGACGTGACGTTGATGCAGTGGGTGGTAAACGCCTACACGGTGGTCTTCGCCGGGCTCATGCTGACGGGCGGATCACTCGGTGACCGCTGGGGTCGTAAGCGGGTCATGATCGTCGGATTGGTGATCTTCTGCGCCGGATCGGTGATCGCGGCGCTCGCGGCCAGTGTGTCGGTGCTCATCGCCGGTCGCGCGATCATGGGCTTGGGCGCGGCCGCCTCGGAACCGGGCACCCTGTCGCTACTGCGGCACATATTTCCGGATGAGCGGACTCGCGCTAGGGCGATCGGCGTGTGGGCAGCGGTGTCCGGACTGGCGATGGCGGCCGGACCGGTACTGGGCGGAGTACTGGTCCACGCCTACGGGTGGCGCGCGATCTTCTGGTTCAACCTGGTGATCGGGGCGGTGGCACTCGCTGCCGCGCTGTGGTCCGTCCCGGAAAGCGCCGACCCGCACCCTGGGCCCATTGACTGGGCCGGATCCCTGCTCGGCGCCACCTTTCTCGGGTCGGTGATCTACGCCGCGATCACCGGCGAGGATCGCGGCTACACCACGCCTTCGGTGATCACGTTCTTCGTGCTCGGGGCCATCGCGTTCGTCGGTTTCCTCGTCGTGGAAGCGAGGGCCCGCGCTCCCATGCTCGACTTTCGATATCTGCGCCTGCCAGCGGTGCGTGGTGCGCTGGTGGTCGCCTTCGCCGTCTACTTCGGCATCTTCTCGATCTTCTTCTTCACCGCGCTGTACCTGCAAGTGATGCAGTCGTATTCGGGTGCGCACACGGCCACGGTCTTCGCACCGATGGCCGTCGCGATCATTGTCGGATCGCTGGGCGCGGGCTTCTGGGTGGCACATCGTGGAGCGCGCACTCCCATGATCATCGGTTGCGCGGTCGGTGCCGCCGGGATACTGCTGACCCGCCACGCTCTCGCCGGCCCACTGCACGATCTTGCGTTGTCCGGCGCGATGGCGGTGGCGGGGTTCGGATTCGGTGTCGCCGTAGTGCCATTGACCTCGGCCGTACTGTCCGGGGTACCGGCGCAGCACTCGGGCATGGCCGCCGCGGCGACAAATACCATGCGCCAGGTCGGTTCGGCGGTCGGTGTCGCTGTGCTCGGGGCGCTGGTGAGCTCATTCCTCACCTCGGATCTGAAGGCGCGAATGAACGAATTGGGTTTGCCGACCGCGCTACAACCCAACGCCATCGACGCCGTCGAACGCGGCCGCATCCCCCCGGGTGTCGACATCACCCCCTACCTCCAATACCTGTCGAAGGTATCCGAGGTACTCGACACCGGAAAGGCGGCATTCCATCACGGACTCGATGTGGCACTGCTGGTTTCCGCGGTCCTGATCCTGGCCGCGGCGGCGTTCACCGCACTCGATGCGGGCATGCCACCGAGCAGACATCACACAACTAGGTCACCCGGTTGAAGCATGGGTAGTCGGAGTCGCGATGAGGTCACGCACCGAATCGATCAGGTGTTCGCGGGCTCGCTGCCGCTCACCGAGGACGAGCTTGCACCGCCGAGCATCGACGCGCCGTACGTCATCGAGCATTTTCACGGTCGCTCGCGGGCGGACATCGACCGCTCGAGCTTTCTGCCCAGCCTGCACATGGAAGACTTCACGTACATGACCGCACAGGCCGTCGAGTACTACCTCCCGGCGGTGCTGAAGCTGATGCTGATCCCACCGTACGATTACGAGCTCTGGATCTATCTCAGCAGCTTTCTCGGCAGTGCGCGGCGCGACGACGAGACGACTCTGCGCGGTCTTCGCCCCGCACAGCACGCCGCGATCGCGGACTGGCTCGAGCTCCTGTCCCGCGAGATCGATGAGGGGATCGGATTCGATCGCAAAGACGCCGCGAAGCTGGCGCGGCTCTATCGGCAGCTCGCGAACGCCGCGGCGTAGCCAGCCGCCCGCGCGCGCCGCGTTCCGCGGATGGTCTCGGGCTCAAAGGGTCGGGGCTGATGGTCGAGGGGAGTGGTTGGGTGCGTGAACTTGCTGTGGGGCAGCGAGTTTGCCGGATGTACGCGGTTGTCGCCGTATTGGCGACCGAAATTGGGCCGCCCCACGCGGGATTACGCCGGGTCCGGCGCGGCCTCGGGTTCGAGTTCCGAGATCTCGCTGAGGGCTTCGATTCCCAGTTCCGCGCGGGTTGCGTCGATGACGGCGCGTTCGTCTTGGACGGTGTTGGCAATTGCCTTGTGCCACAGTGCGCGGATGGCGTTGACATCGTCCATGGTTGCTTCTTCGTCGAGTTCGACCTTGAGGCGTTGCACGGTGATGCTCTGGGCTGCGGTGAGGGTGCGCAGGAGATCTTCGCAGCGGTGCGGGATCTTGGGGTTCGACAGGACGCGGAGTCGGGTGATGTAGCCGTTGCATGCGGAGATGCTCTGCTGTACTTCCTTGCCGAAAGTGTCCACCTCGTCGACGGATTCGGCCTTCCAATCGAGGGTGTCCCACAGGGTTTGGCGGACGTCGGCGGCGGCGAGTAGTACCGAGGAGATCGCGGTCAGGATCGATTCGCGTCGCCACTTATCCTCTTCGCGGCGTTCTGCGGCGGCATTGGCAGTGTCGATGTTGCGTTGTGCGGCGGCATGGGTTGTCTCGATATTGCGCTGTGCGGCATCGAGTGTGGTCCGGTTGCGCTCGTCGGCCGCGGTGATCGCGTCGCGGTTCGTCCGGTTGTTGATCAGGACGCCGATGAGCGCCGCGGCGGCGACGATGAGCGAGCTGAGAAGCGGAAGCCAGGAAGTCACCGGGTCATCATTGCACTGCGGGGTGTTCCGCTGTGCCCCGATCGGCCCTCAGAGCGCTCCCGCGCGTGCTGCGGCCAGTGCGGCATCGGCCGCGCGGAGGGTGTCTTGCGTGGTCACCGGTTCGTGAGTGATGAACAGGCGGTAGTAGATCGGCGCCACGGCGAAGCGGATTACCTCCTCGGCATCGACGGTGTCGGGGAGGTCGCCGCGGTCGATCGCGCGGCGGACGACCTCGGCGGACTGCGTGTGCCGGGCCGCGTAGAAGTGCCGGAGGGCTTCGGCCGCCGCGGAATTCTGCACTGCCGCAGCGATAAACGCACTCGCCACCGGTCCGGCATCGGGGTCGGCGAATCCGGTGCGCACCAGATCGGTGATGCCGCGCAGGTCGTCGCCGAGTGAGCCGGTATCGGGAATCGGCCACGGCTCGTTCTCCGCGAGTTCGAGGGCGTCGGCGATGAGTCCCTCGGGGCTGCCCCAGCGGCGGTACACGGTGGTTTTGTGCACACCGGAGCGTTGCGCGACGTTATCGACGGTCAGGCCCTGGTAGCCGCGCAGGGTGAGCTCGGCCAGGGTGGCCTGGCGCACCGCGTCGCGGACGCGGGCGCTCCGGCCACCAGGGCGCTTCTGCGTCTCCAAAGACAACTCCTGTTGCATTAGTTGGGCAGGCTTGTTAGCTTAAAGCTACACAAGTAGCGATTGGAGATCCATCTGACCACCCAACTGACTCTGCGGGGCGTCTCGAAGTCCTATGGACAACGAGTCGTCCTCGAGCGCGTCACGTTGTCCATCCGGCCCGGTGAGCGCGCGGGCATCGTCGGCGAAAACGGCTCTGGCAAGTCGACTTTGCTGCGGCTGCTGGCCGGCATCGAGAGTTTCGATGACGGCGGGCGCACCGTGCGTGCGGCGGGCGGCATCGGACATCTGGCGCAGACCGTGCCCGGCCGCACTGTTGGCGAGGCCATCGATCTGGCGCTGGCCGAGTTGCGCGAGCTCGAGCAGCGGATGTGCGAGGCCGCGGAAGCCGAGGATATGGTCGCCTACGGGGAGCTGCTCACGGCGTTCGAGACGCGTGGTGGATATGAGGCCGACGCTCGGGTCGACAAGTCGATGCACGGACTCGGCCTGGCGCATATCGACCGCGAGCGACCGTTGCCGAGCCTATCCGGTGGCGAGCAGGCCCGGCTCGGGCTGGCCTGTCTGCTCGCCGCCTCGCCCGAGGTGCTATTGCTGGACGAGCCGACCAATCACCTCGATGCGGCGGCCCTGGTCTGGCTGGAGGAGCGGCTGCGGACGCATGCGGGAACGGTGGTCGTGGTTTCGCACGACCGGACGTTCCTGGACCGGGTGGCGACCGCGATCGTGGAGGTCGAGGACGGCGGTGTCGCCCGATTCGGTGGCGGCTACAGCGGTTTTCTCGCCGAGAAGGCCGCGGCGCGGGCGCGCTGGGAGCAGGCGTATGCCCAATGGCAGGACGAGATCGCGCGACTCGAGGAGTTCGCGAATACGACGGCGCATCGGGTCGCGGTGGGTCGGGCGATGAAGGACAACAACAAGATGGCCTACGACCGCAATGCCGGTCGGGTGCAGAGTTCGGTGGCTTCGCGGGTCAGGCAGACGGCGGAGCGGTTGCGCAGGCTCCGCGATGATCCGGTGCGACGGCCGCCCGAGCGATTGCGTTTTCGCGGGAGGTTCGGGACGGGGCGGACCGCATCGTTCGAGATCGGTGCGCTGACGCTCGGGCCGCGGGATCGGGTGCTCATCCATGGGCCGAATGGTGCTGGCAAGTCGACACTGCTGGACAAGATCTACAACAGTGCGCGTGGCCGCGTCGGATATCTGCGCCAGCACGTGGTTTTCGATCCGGAGCCAACGGTGGCCGAGACCTATGGGCACGGTCGAGAGGCGCTGATGTCGACCGGACTGTTCCACCGGGACACGCTCGATATTGCGGTGGGCGCACTGTCGGAGGGGCAGCGGCGCCGCCTGGCACTGGCCGAACTGCTGGCGGGAAACTACGACCTGCTGCTGCTCGACGAGCCGACCAACCACTTGTCGCTGACATTGGTCGAAGAGTTGGAAGGCGCGCTGCGCGACTACGTCGGCGCGCTGGTGATCGTGACGCACGACCGAGCGCTGCGGGCCCGGTTCGCGGGAATGCAGATGGGAGTGGAACAGGTTGATTGAGCTTTCCGGCGCGCCCTACGGGTTGACGACCGGCCCGGATGGTGCGCTGTGGTGCACATTGGTATCGCAGGGCGCGATCGGGCGTTGTGCCGCAGGCGAAGTCGAGATCATCCAGCTCGATCCGGCAGACGGACAGCCGTCCGTCATTGTCGGTGGACCGGATGGTGCCGTGTGGTTCACCGAGTTTCGCGGTAATCGGATCGGACGGCTCACGCCGAGCGGTGAAATCGGTGTGTTCCAGGCGGATTCGCCGTACGGCATCACCACCGGCCCCGATGGCGCGATGTGGTACACCGAACTGCGGTCGAGCCGGATCGCCCGCCGCGCCCTGAGTGGCGAGGTGACGACATTTCCGGTCGAAGGCATGCCCTCCATGATCACGACCGGCCCGGACGCGGCCCTGTGGTTCACCCTGAACCAGGGCAACGGCATCGGCCGGATGACCACCGCGGGCACGCTCAGCGTCCACCCGCTGCCCACCGAAGCCGCCATGCCCGTTGGTATTACGGCCGGCCCCGATGGCGCCCTCTGGTTCGTGGAGATCGCCGCGGGCCAGATCGGACGCATCACCACCGATGGCAAGATCGACGAATACCCTCTTCCGGACCGTACCGCCCGGCCGCACGCCATCACCACCGGACCCGATGGCGCCCTGTGGTTTACGGAATGGGCGGCCAACCGCCTCGGGCGGATTACCACGTCTGGTGAGATCACGGAATACGAGCTCCCCGGTGCCGAGCCGCACGGACTCACGACCGGCCCCGATGGCGCGATCTGGGTGGCAATGGAATCGGGCGCACTGGTGCGAGTGCCGACTCAGTGAGACTGCCTGCCTCGGCTCACCGTCTGGGCGGCAGGGGAATCCGTGTGTGCCGATAGTCGTGCCGGAGAAGTCCGTGCGGGACAACAGGACTCATCGCAGCCCTTATGGTGTCGTCAGCGCGTGAACCACCGCGGTTCCGAAGCTGATGTCGTCCGAGGTCGAAAGGCGGGTGTAGGTGCCTCCGGTGCGCTGGGCCGCGGTTTGCAGGGTTTCGGTGCCACTGCCGCTGATGACGATCACATCGATACGGACCGGATGGGCGGGGTCGATGGCGGCGGTCAGGTCGGTGAGTAGTTTGGCTCCGGTCATGGCGGAGTCGTCGTCGGGGCCGTCGGTGATCAGCAGGATCGAATTGGTGCGTCCCGCGGTGTATCCCTGGACCGCGGCACGGTAGGCGGCAAGCAGTGCCGGGTAGGCCTGGTCGGGGCGAGAATCGGTGGGCTGCACCGTATCCAGGGACGTATCGAGTGCGGTGCGCTGCTGGTCGCTCAGGGCCGCGGTGGGAGTTTGGATCTTGTACGGCTTGGTTCCATCGAGGTTCTTGCCGAAGGTCCATACGCCGAGGCCGAAGTCCGGCGGCATCACATTCATCGTAGAGCGAAGGGCGCCGAGGACATTCGAGAGCCGGGTAGTGGATCCGTCGGTAGTGCCCATCGAGGACGAGACATCGAGCAGCGCCGTAGCTTGCACTCCGAGAACAGGATTGGCGAGCGTGGCGCGCACCTTGTCCAGTGCGGTTCGCGACGGCGCGGGTGCCGCGGCCGCCGGTGCCGCGACGAATCCCGCGGCGGTGAAGGCCGCGGACTGTTGGGGCGCACGTAGATAGTCGGCGAATATCGACGCGATCAGATTCTGGGTCTTGTCCACCCAGGCTCCCGACATCAGCGCGGCCGGATGATCGGCGACCGGTGCGGTTCCCACGGGCCGGAATGTGTCCGTACCGCCGAGCGACTTCAGTTGCTGCTCAGTAGCGGCCACCGCATGGATGGTCGAACTCGCACCACCGAGACCGGCCAGCGCGGCTGCGATATCGGCCGCCTGCGGAGCCTTGACGGCGAGCCCGGATACCGCGGCGATGACCTGACCGGATTGTGCGGCCTCGTCACTGAGCGGATCGGTACCCGACATCGCCGAGCCGACCGCGGCCGCCGCGGCGAGGGTCGCGTCGCCGGCGGGCAGTGCCATCCGCAGTCCACCCCAGCCCGACAGACCGAGATCGCCGAGCGAACCCTGTTGCAACCGTGGCAGATCCGCCCAAGTGATCTTGGCCTGTTCGAGCGCGTGCTGCAGCTCATCGGGTACCGCGAGCACGATGGGACTCAGCGCGACGGGCGCGGGATTGCCCTCGATGAGGCCGGGTACGCGCATGGATTCGATGGAGCGCATCGAATCGGCGATCCACAGTCCGGGCTGCGGTCCGAGCGCGCCGTTCCACGGCTTGCCGGCGGTGAATCCGGCGACGACAGCGGCGGACGGCTGGGCGGTGACCACGACCTTCGCACAGTGATCGCGCACCTTCGGATCGGTCGCGTTGTATCGGTCGGCGGCGGCCCGCACCGGGTCGGCGAGTTCCGGATCGACGGTGACGAACAGCGTCGACGGCCCTTCCTTGCACTCGGCCGCGGCCGATTTGTCGCGATTCGCCGCGCGATCGCTGAGTTGTAAGAACGCGAAGACCGCCGCGACCAGCAGCAGAACGGCAATCACTGCGATAACCGGACCTTTGCTGACGCCCCGGGACCTGGTTCCGCTGCGATGTGTGCCCACGGGCATCAGTGTATGGTCACGCGAGATTTGCCGTGCCGGTGCTCCCGGGTGCGGGTGCACCGGCACGGCGTGGTGGACCGTCGGGACCGATCGCGGGTCGGTCGAACGAATCGGCCCCGACTAGGGCCGGATCATCCGTCCGCGATCGAACTCGTGTCCGCCCCAAACCCCGGACTGTCGGGTGCGCGCGGCGAATTCACCACACGCATCGCGGATCGGGCAGCCAGCGCAAACCTCACGTGCGTACGTGAAGTCCTGTGACGGGTACGGGAACCACGCCTCGTGATTCGGGTCGCCGCGGCAGGCCGCCCGATGCCACTCCCGGGAATCCGAGAGCGGGAGCAGGTCGGTCAGATCGACAACTGCGTTGATCTCCAATTCGACGGTCATTTCGAGCCTTCCCCTTTCTCTCTCGGCTCAGGTAGCGGCCAGCTGCTTCCAGATCCGCTGCTGTCGCTTGGCCATATCGTTGGGCGCCTTCGGCTCCCACAGCAACCGCATGCCCGCCTCCTCCGGCGTGCGGTCGGCCTTGGCCGAATTGCACGGCGCACAGGCGGCGATCAAGTTGTTCCAGGTGTTCGGACCACCGCGGCTGCGCGGCCGGATGTGGTCGACGGTGCGCGCCCAGGACGCGCAGTAACCGCATCGGTGGTTGTCCCGGCGCAGCACACCGGCCAATGTCGCGCGGCTGCCATCGTGTACCCGTGTCACGTGGTCGAGGTAGACGTAGCGCAGCAAGCGGATCGTCTCCGGCAGCGCGAGCTCGACGTGTTCGGCCCGAATCGGGAAGTGCGGATCGCGATTCGCGATCGACTCCGCGGTGCCGTCCACGAGCAGTGCCACGGCCCGTTCGGCGTTGATCTCGGTGAGTGCCTCGTAGCTGGCATTGAGTACCAGTACTCGGGTGTGTATCCAGTTATCGACAGTCAACACCACCGGATCGGTGGCACGGTGGAACGTCATGGGAATCACCATGTTTCGGGGAGAGCGAGCGAATCGGGAGGAGGCGGCGGTCGGTCAGTTACCGGCCGGGAGGCGGCGGGTAACCCGCTCTACGCGCGCGTGATACCGGCGCTGGCTCGATACGACAATGGTCACGGCCGCCTCCTCCTCTCCGAAGCTCTTCGATCACCCGCGGTATCGGGTGATCATCATCGAAATCCATGGTGGCACAGCGTGCCCGTCGCTGGCGACGGGTTTTTCAGGCCAGGCCGACCAGCCACCGCCGCAGCCACGTGGTGGCGGTCAAGCCAGTGGAATCCACGACGTAGGTGGGGTAGCTCTGGTGCACGAACGAGTTGTAGAACCGCTCGAATTCCTGTTTGCGCTCGTGCATTTCCGGATCGGCGAGTTGGTTCTGGATCAGCGGGACCACCCCGGTCGCCGTCAGATCGTCGATGATCACATCCACCTCCTGCTGATAGCGCCACAGCTGCGCCGGATCGGGATCGGAGACCTGGGCCAGGAATCCGGCCAGGCGGGTGGCGAAATCGGTGGGTGGCGCTGCGCAGTACAGGTCGCCGACGGCACAGATGGTCTTGGTCTTCGGGGTGAGGAAGCCGAAGCCGCCGATGCGCGGGCCGCCCGCACCGGCGCCGTCCACCGGCGGTCCGACGAGTGCGTCGGTGGGGGAGCGCCGCGGATCGGAGATGAGGCCGACCGCGACGATGCGTTCGGGCCGGATGGGGCTCGCGCCGGTGCCGATTTCGGCGGCGAGATCGCCCGCCGCGTCGGCGCCCTGGCTGTAGCCGATCAGCGCGATCTTCGTCGCGCCGCACTGCTGGACCATCGCGGTGACCAGGCTGCGGGCATTATCGATGGCCTGCCGCTTCGAGCGGCCGTAGACATCGGTTTCCCACGGGAATGCGGTCGCCGCGTAGGTCACATAGTCGGTGCGGGTATTGGGCGGCAGGTTATCGGTGACGCTCGCGAGCATGCCCTCGCCGGGGTTGGCGTCGGAGGTCTCCCAGGTGCCGGGTATCGCCACGACGTAGAGGTTGGGGCAGTCTGGTGCGGCCGTGGCCGCACCCGCACAGCCGAGCGCGCCCGCCGCGCCCACCATGACTGTTCCCGCCACTGCTCCGATCAACTTGCGCATGAACATGGTCCACACCTCGGGTTGCTGGTTCCGAAGCGGCCGAGGGGCCGTCCGCGACTGCTGCCGTCGCGTCGAACACAACCGTACGGTCTGACCGGGGGAAAATGCGGGAACACCGCACGGTGAAGGTCGGACAATTTTCGCCGAATGCGGCAATGCTGACTATTTGCTCGGCGTGGCGGCGGCGTGCGCAGCCGGTGCGGACCGGGAGATGAAGGAGCCGCGGGCGAGGGTGCGCGGCTCCTTCATCGCGGACCAGGCAGCGTCGGTCGCCTGGTCCACGATTGTGGTGGTGACAGCCACCAATGATTTCCCCTCCCACGCATCATCGTGTGAGCATCCATTGAACTCCCTCGACAAGCTTTCGTCCGGCGTTCGGGGATTCCGGGCGATCGGGTCGGGTCAACCGATCGGTGTGTGGCCCAGCAGCACGCGCCCGGTGAACCGGGTCTGCCTGGCCCGCGGCAGGGGGTGGAACAGGCAGCCGTGGATGTCGCGGTACCACATCTCCAGCTCGCAGGTGCGCGAAAAGCCCGCGCCACCAACGGTTTCGATCGCCAAGCGGACGGTGTCGACGAGTGCGTCGGCGGCGACGGTCTTGCGGCTGAGGATGCGCGCGGCGTAGGCATCGGTGTTGTCGAACCGCAGATTGTCCGAATCGGTGAGCATGGCGGCGATCAGATCGGCGGCGGTGGTGTGCGCGTTCATCATTTCGCCCGCGAGTTGGAAGGTGTGCGGCTCGGTGCGCTCGGCCATGAGCGCGGCGGTCAACTCGATCGCGGCGTCGGCGATGCCGAGATAGGCCGCCAGCACCAGTGGTAGGGCCGCGCCGATCACCACGTTCAGCACCGGGGGCCAGACGTCGGCGGGGCGGGTCAGCGAGATCGCGGCATCGGGAACGAAGACATCCTCGAAGACCACCGTATGTGATCCGCTGGCACGCAAACCAATAGTGTCCCAAGTCTTTTCGATGCGCACGCCAGCGGCGTCCAGTGGTATCGAGAAGTGCAGCACCTGGGGTCCCTCCGGCGCGTCACCGCGACGGACGCTGGTCACCACCACATCGCCGATCTCGCAGCCGCTGGCGGGTGCCTTGCGCGCGCTCACCAGGAAGCCGCCCTCGACCCGCTCGGCCCGGCCGTTGGATTCGACCCAGTCCGAGGCGCCGGTGCTGACCAGGATCGCGCCCGCGGCCACCTTGCCGAGTACCGCCGACGCGTCGATGCCGTGGTTGTGCCGCCAGACCTGCGCGGCCACCAGATGGGTGTGCATCGCGAAGGCGACGGCGGTGGACGGGTCGTGGCGGCCGAGTTCGCGCAGGATCTCGCCCATATCGCGGTGGGAAACCCCGCCACCGCCGAATTCGGTCGGTACGAGCGCGGCGGAGAGTCCGGTGGCGCGCAGTACGTCGAAGGCCTCGATGGAGATGTCCCCGGTGCGGTCGCGCCGGGCCACATCGGCGCGCAGGGTTTCCCCCACCCGGCGCGTCAGGGTGATCCAGTCGGTGGTGGTGTCGGTGATGTCATTGGCGATAGTCGTCATGTTTCGAAGTTAGAAACGGTCGCGATAACCGAATAGTCCAGAAACTGGACTCTCCCGGTTCAGAAAATGGACCCCGGTTCGCGAGGTGACCATGACGAGCACGACCGCAGGCTACGGCCAGTACTGTCCGATCTCCCGTGCCCTCGATGTGCTCGGTGAGCGCTGGTCGCTGCTCATCCTGCGCGATCTGCTCATCGGCACGACGCGCTTCAACGATCTGGCCCGCGGTCTGCCGGGGCTATCGCGCAGCCTGCTCGCCAAACGGCTGCGCCAATTCGAGCGGGCCGGACTGATCGAGAAGGTCGGCACCGAATACCTGCTCACCGCCGCCGGCCAGGAACTGGAGCCGATCCTGTTCGGCCTCGGCGAATGGGGTGCGCGCTGGACCTTCGGCGAACCGCGGCCCGATGAGTTGGATGCGGGTCTGCTGGTGTGGTGGATGCATTCGCGGCTGGATACGTCCTCGCTGCCGGGTAAGCGGCAGGTGCTGTGTGTGCGGTTCACCGATGATGTCCATCGCTACTGGATCGTCATCGAATCCGGGGTCGCCTCGGTCTGCGATTCCGATCCCGGTTATCCGATCGATGTCACCATCAGCTCCGATGTCGATTCGCTGTACCAGGTTTGGCTGGGCCGCATCCCGCTTCCGCATGCCATGCGAACGGGCCGAGTGGTGTTCAGCGGGCCGTCCGCGCTCACCCGGCGGATGCCGTCGGTGCTGCGATTGAGTCCTGTTGCGGGATATTCCGATCCCAGCAATGTCCTGGACCCGGCGACGCGCGCCTCGTAGTACCGCGGCTGCCGTCAGGCCGTGGCCTCCCGCGGGTAGATGTAGTAGCGGTAGACGCCGTCCCCGGGGTCGGCGCACAGTGGCCACTCGCGGTCGGGGGTGGACCACTCCCAGTCCAGTGCGAGCCCGGCGTCTTGTTCGGCGGTCGACTTCGCCAGGTCCACGGAATTGTGGGTGGCCAGGGTCTGGTCGTCGGTGCCGCAGAACTCGCAGCTGTGCACCCGCCGTACCTCGTATGCGATCACTCGGTTACCTCCGGGGCATTCAGCCTAGACCTGTGGTGCGGGTGTGCACCGATAACGTTCGGTGGCTGCGGCCGATAAACAGCTCGACAGGCTCGTCCGGCCGGGGGGGTCGTGCGTGTTGATCGGAGATATCCATCGCGGTGCCGCGCCGAATACTGTTGCGGCGCTGCGTCGACCGACAGCGCAAGGAAGTGTTCGATGTCGAAGATGAAGTGCGTGCCGTGGCTCGCATATGCGGCGGTGGTCGCCGTCACGGGGTGCTCGAGCGGAACAACGGACACCGGGGCTCCGGGCTCGGTCGCGCCGCCGACGAGCGCACCGGCTGGGTCGCCGGGCACGCCGTCCGCTGGCTCGCCGAGCGCACCGTCCAGTGGCCGCACGGCCGATGCCGTCCCCTCGTGTGCCGACGGTCAGGTCATTGTGGGGGCGGGCGAACAGTCGGCCGGTCTCGGGCACCGCAGCGTCACTTTGAGCTTCTCGCTGGTCCAGGCCAGCGGCCCGTGCACCCTCACCGGATATCCCGGCGTGGATTCCGGTGCGGGCGGCCCGCTGGTGCACGCGACCCGTTCGCTGCGCGGATACCTCGGCGGACTTCCGGAGGGTATCGATGCGCCGCCGACCATCGTGCTCGATCGTGATCACGGCGCGGCGGCGATGGTCGAAGGCGTCGCCGTCGACGCGGCCGGGAACAACTGCCCCAGCTACACCAGCTTGCAGGTGACCCCGCCGAATACAACCGAAACCGTGCCGGTGGCGACCACGATCGACGTGTGTCAGCCGGAGGTCCATCCGGTGACTCAGCCCCGTTGAATCGAGCGATACCCCGATGACGATGGACGGCTGCACGCCGGACTGGTGACACGACGGCCCGACCGGAGCGAGCCCGGTGTGGCAAAACAGCTGTGGTGCCCACACGAACGACCGCCGATCGCCCGGCGGTCGCATCGGAGGGACTACAGGTTCCCGACGATGTGCTCGAGGCGACGCGCGACGAGTTCGCGCGCCTGTTCGCGCAGCGCGGGGCGGTAGCCGCTGGGATATACCGGGTCGCCCGGCGTGTAATCCTTCAGGACCTCCTTGGCGAGGGTGATCTTGTGCACCTCGGTCGGACCGTCGGCGATGGCCATGACCTCGGCGTAGTTCATCATGTCGACGAAGGGCAGGTCCTGGCTGACGCCGATGGCGCCGTGCAGATGCAGTGCGCGCTGGGCGATATCGTGCATGACCTTCGGCATGGCGACCTTGATGGCGGCAATATCCTTGCGCACCTTCAGATAATCCTGTTCCTTATCGATGCGCCAAGCGGTGCGCAGTACGAGCAGGCGGAACTGTTCCATCTCGATCCAGCTGTCCGCGATACGTTCCTGGGTCATCTGCAATCCCGCGAGCGGTCCCTTGCGCATGGGCCGCGAGACGGCGCGTTCGGCCATCATGTCGAAGGCCTTGCGCACCAATGCGACTGTGCGCATGGCGTGGTGTACGCGACCGCCACCGAGCCGGGTCTGCGCCACGATGAAGCCCATTCCCTCCTGGCCGAGCAGGTGGTCGGCGGGCACCCGGACATCGGTGAAGCGCAGGTGGCCCTCGTGCTCACTGAAGCCGTGTACGTGGAAGTTCTTGACGATCTCCAGGCCGGGGGTGTCGGCGGGCACGATGAACATCGACATGCCCTGGTACGGGCTGACATCCGGATTGGTGACCACCATGACGATGTGGAAGCTGGCGAACTGCGCGTTCGAGTTGAACCACTTCTCGCCGTTGATGACCCAGGAGTCGCCGTCGCGCACCGCGCGGGTCTTGAACAGCGTCGGATCCGAGCCGCCGGTCGGTTCGGTCATCACATAACAGGAACCGATCTCACCGGCCAGCAGTGGCTGCAGGTACTTGGCCTTCTGCTCCGGCGTGCCGTAATGCGCGAGGATCTCCGCATTGCCGGAATCCGGTGCCTGGCAACCGAATACCGATGGCGCCCAGACCGAGGTGCCGAGCACCTCGTTGAGCAGTGCGAGTTTCAGCTGCCCATATCCGGGGCCGCCGAGTTCGGGTCCCAGATGGCAGGCCCACAGCCCCTGCTCCTTGACCTTCTCCTTCAGCGGCCGCATCAGCGCCATCGCCTCGGTATCGGTGCGGTCATAGGGATTCGGGTAGAGCAGGTCGAGGGGCTCCACCTCGGCGCGGACGAACTCCGCCACCCAGTCGAGTTTGCGCTGATATTCCGGATCGGTTTCGAAATCCCAAGCCATGGTCAGCCTTTCGTTGTCGTTATCACGATGCCGTCGAGGACGGTGGATGCGAGAATGTCGGCGATCTCGCTGGGGGAGCGGCCTCCGTGCGGGCGGTACCAGAAGGTCACCATGTTGAGCATGCCGAGCACGCTATTGGTGACCACGTGGTCGTTCGTGCGCAGCAGGCCCGTCGCGTGGCCCGCGTCGATGACGCGCTGCCAGCACTCCTGCACCCCGTCGCGCATCTCCTGCAACTCCTCGCCGCGGTCGCCGGTCAGCGCGGTCACATCGCGCAATTGGATGGCGACCTCGCGGCGGTGCTCGATGATCAAGCCGACGTGACTGTGGATCAGCTTGCGCAGCTTGCTGATCGGGTCGTCGGTGCCGCGGGCGATCCGCTGCGCGTCGGTGAGCATCAGCTGGATGTAATCGCGCAGGATCTGCCAGAGGAGTTCTTCCTTGGATCCGATGTGGTAGTACAGCGCACCCCGCTGCACCCCCGCCCGATCACCGATCTCGGCGACGCCGGTGCCGTGGAAACCCTGCTCCGCGAACAGGTCCACCGCGGCCGCCACGATGCGGCCTCGGGTCGCCTCGGCCGTGGTTTCCGCAGCTGGCGGGCGACCGCGGCGCCGGGGCGAAACCGTCTCCCGGCCACCACCCCCCATCGAATCGCTGCGCGATGCTCTCATTGTTGGGGATCCAGGACGACTTTGGACACTCCGTCGGCCCGATCGGCGAACATGCGGTAGGCGTGTGCGCCGTCCGACATCGGGAACCGGTGTGTGACCACGGCTTCGGGCCGCATCCGGCCAGCGGCGGTGAGCCGCAGCAGTGCGGGCAACTCGTATTGGATCGAGCACAGTCCGATATGGAATTCGAGTTCCTTGACCTGCGCCAACTGCATATGGAACGGAAAGGCGCGATTATGACTGACACCGATCACGCTCACCCGCCCCCGATGTCCGACCGCGCTGATGGCCAGCTTGATGGTCTCATCCGCACCGACGGCCTCGATCGCGACATCCGCACCGCCGCTCAGCAATTCGCGAATCACGGTCTTGGGCTCATCGGATTCGACCACCTCCGCACCCAATTCGACCGCGCGCTTGCGGCGCTCGGCCACCAGATCCACCCCGAGCACCCGCGACGCACCCATGGCGAATGCCGATTGCACGGCCATCAGCCCCACCGGTCCGAGCCCGATCACCACCACCGTCTCACCGGGTGTGATGCGGGCGCGGCGCGCACCGTACCAGGCGGTCGGCGCATTGTCGGTGAGTACGATCGCGGCCTCGTCGCTGACCGTGTCGGGCAGTCGCACGAGATTTCCCTCGGCGTGCGGGACCGCGAGATATTCGGCCTGTGCGCCCGCAAGCGATCCACCTAGGCCGTAGCAGGCGTCGACCGGCAGTGGATGCCGTTCGCAGGCCGCTACGATGCCGACCTTGCAGTTCGCACAGCGATTGCAGCCGACCGAGGCGGATATCAGTACGCGGTCACCGAGTGCGAATCCCTGGACATCCGAACCCAATTCGACGATCTCGCCGACCGCCTCGTGCCCGACGCTGTACCCGGTGCCATTGGTGAAGCCGTGTCCGGCGTAGATGTGCAGATCGCTGCCGCAGATCCCGGCCGCGGTTACCCGAACGATTGCCGCATCCGGGCCGGGTAGCACCGGATCGGGTACATCGGTATACGAGATCTGTTGCGGGCCAGCATAAGTCAGTGCCTTCATCGCCATCCTCCGTCCAGGGCCAGGGTGGCGCCGGTGCAAAAGGCCGAGGCGTCCGTCGCGAAGAACAGTGCCGCACCGACGATGTCCTCCGGCTGTCCGACCCGGCCCAGCGCCACATGCCGGGTCAGCTCCGCCCGCAACTCATCGGGCCACGCCTTGGAGATATCCGTGGCGAACGGACCGCACTGGATCGTATTGACCCGCACAGTCGGCCCGAAGCTCTGCGCGAGACCGCCGGTGAGATTGGACAATCCGGCCTTGGCTGCCGCATAGGGCACCGCGAGCGGTTCCGGTCGCACCGCCTCGATCGAGGAGATATTGATGATCGAGCCGCCACCTGCGGCGGCCATCCGGGTGCCGATCGCGGTCGACAGCCGGAACGGGCCCTTGAGATTGACCGCGATCACCTTGTCGAACATCGCCTCGCTCACCTGGTCCAGGCTCGGATACAGCAGCGACATCCCGGCATTGTTGACCAGCACGTCGACCCGGCCGAATTCCGCGTAGGCGGCCTCGGTCAGTGCGTCGCACTGGGTCCACTCGCTGACATTGCACGCCACCGGCAATGCGCGCCGCCCGTATGTGTTCTTCGCCTCATCGGCGAGTTCGACGCAGCCGTCGAGTTTGCGGCTGGCGATCACCACATCCGCCCCGGCCGCGGCGAAGGCGCGCACCATCTCCCGGCCCAGGCCCCGGCTACCGCCGGTGACCAGCACGACCTTGTCCGCTAACGACTTTTCCGGCAATGCCACATTGCACTCCATTGATTCCGGTGCGGGAAATGTTCCAGTCAGTACATTAATTCTGCCGACCGATACAATCAAGGGGTCCGGGCGATCCCCATACGACATCCATCGCGACTCGCCGACGAACCGGCATCCAAGGTTCGGCGCGGCGGCAGACAAAAGAGCCCGCGCGGCGATCGACCCGACGCACCGTCACATCACTACCGACGGGTAACATTGGTTGCGATTTTTCCCACCCGGCTTTCTCAAAAGTGAGGCAGTAGATGACAGAGCGGATTCAGGTCGGCGGGCTCCAGGTGGCCAGCGTTCTTCACGAGTTCATCGAGAACGAGGCGCTCCCCGGAACCGGCGTAGATTCCGCCGCGTTCTGGGCCGGAGCCGAGCAGGTCATCAATGACCTCGCCCCGCGCAACCGCGCCCTGCTGGCCGAACGCGACGAGATCCAGGGCAAGCTCGATGCCTGGCACGCCGAACACCCGGGCGCGAACTACGACAAGGCCGCCTACAAGAGCTTCCTGGGCGATATCGGCTACCTGCGCGCGGAACCGGCCGACTTCAAGATCGCCACCCAGAACGTGGACGCCGAAATCGCCACCACCGCGGGCCCGCAGCTGGTGGTGCCGGTGATGAACGCCCGCTTCGCGATCAATGCCGCGAATGCGCGCTGGGGCTCGCTCTACGACGCGCTCTACGGCACCGACGCCATCTCCGAGGCCGACGGCGGCGAGAAGGGCACCGGCTACAACCCGGTCCGCGGCGGTCGCGTGATCGAATTCGCGCGCAAGTTCCTCGATACCGCCGCCCCGCTGGCCAATGGCTCGCACCTGGACTCGACGCGCTACGTGATCGATGGCGGCAAGCTGGCCGTCACGCTGAGCAACGACGAGGTCACCACCCTGGCCGCCGACGGCGCGGAACTGGTCGGCTTCCTGGGCGATCCGGTCTCGCCGACCTCGATCCTGTTGAAGCACAACGGTTTGCACGTCGACATCCAGATCGACCCGGCCTCGCCGATCGGCAAGACCGATCCGGCGGGTGTCAAGGATGTGGTGCTGGAGTCCGCGGTGACCACGATCATGGACTTCGAGGATTCGGTCGCGGCGGTGGACGCCGAGGACAAGGTGCTCTGCTACCACAACTGGCTCGGCCTGATGAAGGGTGAGCTGGCGGAGAAGGTCACCAAGGGCGATAAGACCTTCACCCGCACCATGAACCCGGACCGCGTCTACGCCGCGGTCGGCGGCGGCGAACTGGTGCTGCACGGCCGCTCGCTGCTGTTCGTGCGCAATGTCGGTCATCTGATGACCTCCGACGCGATCATCGATGCCGAGGGCAATGAGGTGCCCGAGGGCATCATGGACGGCCTGATCACCTCGCTGATCGCCAAGCACAGCCTGCTCGGCGACGCGAAGCTGAAGAACAGCCGCACCGGTTCGGTCTACATCGTGAAGCCGAAGATGCACGGCCCCGACGAGGTCGCCTTCACCAACGAGCTGTTCGGCCGGATCGAGGACGTCCTCGGGCTGACCCGCAACACCCTCAAGGTCGGCATCATGGATGAGGAGCGCCGCACCACCGTCAACCTCGAGGCCTGTATCCAGGCCGCTTCCGAGCGCGTGGTGTTCATCAACACCGGCTTCCTGGACCGCACCGGCGACGAGATCCACACCTCCATGGAGGCCGGCCCGATGGTCCGCAAGGCGGAGATGAAGACCCAGCAGTGGATCCTGTCCTACGAGGATTGGAATGTCGATACGGGTCTGGCCACCGGCCTGCCCGGCAAGGCGCAGATCGGTAAGGGCATGTGGGCCATGCCGGATCTGATGCACGACATGCTCGAGCAGAAGATCGGCCACCCGCGCGCCGGCGCCAATACCGCGTGGGTGCCCTCGCCGACCGCGGCCACCCTGCACGCGACGCACTACCACCAGGTCGACGTGTTCGAGCGGCAGCAGGAGATCGCCGCCGGTGGCCGCCGCGCCACCGTCGACCAGATCCTGGAGATTCCGCTCGCGGCGAATCCGAACTGGAGCGCCGAGGAGAAGCAGCAGGAGCTGGACAACAACTCCCAGGGCATTCTCGGCTATGTGGTGCGTTGGATCGACCAGGGCGTCGGCTGCTCCAAGGTGCCCGACATCCGCGATATCGGTCTCATGGAAGACCGTGCGACCCTGCGCATTTCGAGCCAGCTGATGGCGAACTGGTTGCGCCACGGCGTCGTTACCGCCGATGAGGTGGTGGCCAGCCTGCAGCGGATGGCGCCGGTGGTCGACAAGCAGAATGCGGGCGATGCCAACTACCGGCCGATGGCGCCGGACTTCGCGAGCAGCATTGCCTTCCAGGCCGCGAAGGAGCTGGTGCTCGAAGGCACCAAGCAGCCCAACGGCTACACCGAGCCGATCCTGCACCGGCGTCGGCGCGAGGCCAAGGCGCTGGCCTGCGTGTAGCGCGTTGCGCAACTGAACAACTCGGGAATCCCCTGCTCCGGCGCTGGCCGGGCAGGGGATTCCTTTACCACACAGCAGCGCCCTGACGAGGCGGCTGACCGGTTTCGGCCCAGATAACGATCCGTTACCCTGGGCGCTGCATGGGATAGTCGGATGTGAGGAAGTTATATGGGAAGCGTTGTCCTTGATGTATTCGCTCTGGTTGCCAATCGTGCGGCGCAGTTCTGGAACTGGATGGCCACCGGCTCGGCCGGTTTCCCGCCGCTGTAATCGCCGAGCTGAACACCTTGTGCGACAAACCCCCGGTCCTGGCTCCGCATCGGATGCCGCGGCCGGGGGTTTTCCGTCGCCCGGCGATAACCTCTGCGCCGCCGCGCCGATTCCCTTCGGGGATGGGGTTCGCCGACGTATCTTCTTGACATGAGCAGCGGCGGCCCCGGACGGATACCGCTCTGGTTCGAGCTCTGGATGGGCGTGATCACCGCCGTTATCGCGCTCCTCTGCGCGGCGCTGTGCTGGGAGCTGGCGGCGCAGGGCAGCTTCCCGACCAAAGTGCTGCTGTGGGTGGGGCTCTCGGTCGTCGGCGCGGTCGCCGTCTGCTTCGGGATCCTGGGCCTGATCCGCTACCACGCCATCCTCGTCAGCCTGGCGGCCCCGATCCTCATCGCCACCCTCGCCGCCCTGGTCTGGTACGGGGTCCCCGAATCCGCCGGTTGGCGTCTGTCCCGCCCCATCCTCGAGGACCAGGCCGCAGCCTGCGCCAACCCCGGGCACCGTACCCGCCTCGGCGTCTACACCGTCACCTACATCACCCGCCGCGACGGCGGCTGCCTGTTCTATCTCGATGGCGGAGCGACGAATTCCGAAGGCCTCGCCTACTTCCCGGACAGCGCCCCGAGCATCGCCCCGGCCGCACCGGGTGCGATCGGCTACGAACCCTTCCACGGCCCGTGGTACCGCTTCGTCGAAAGCACCTGACGGTTCGGCTGCGAAAACCGGTGTCGGTTCAGGGCGTCGGTGCGATCCAGAGGGCTTCGGCCAGGGCGCAGAGGTCGCCGGACGGGGTGGCGAGGGCGATGCCGACGGTGTGTTTGCGACCCTGGTGGTTGATGGGCCAGGCGTAGGAAATGTAGGGGGTCTCGGGGTAGATGGGCTGGAGTTGGGTTGCGGTGAGGGCGGCGGTTACTCCGCCCATGCGCATGCCTTGTTTGCGGATAGCGGCCCAGCCGCCGGGGCAGTCGAGGGCAGCCCAGACGACCTCCGGGGGCAGCTGGCCGGATTCATCGGCGAGTCCGGGGTCTGGGGTCCAGGCCGCGAGAATGAGATCGTGATCCGGTGTGTCCCAGGTGAGTAGGCGCAGGCCGCGGCCGGGTGCGCAGGCGGCGCCGCAGCCGTAGCAGTCGGTGACGCGGCGCGAGACCATGGCCGCGTCGGTGACGGCCTTGGCTTCGGCCCAGGTCGGGGCGGGCGGGGGAGCAATGGTGAGCGCCGCTGGCGTGGATTCGGCGAGCAGTACGCCGTCGACGTCGGCCAGCGCGTGTCCACCGGATCTGGTGGGTCGCAACGACATCGGGGCCTCGAGTGGCACCTTGGCGCGGAAGTCGACGCGCACCTCGGCGGCCTCGGAGCGCCCGGCGAGCAGACCCGCCACATATCCGCCGAAGGCCACATCGGGATACCCGTGCACGTGTTCGGGGACGGTGACTGCCTCGGTCCGTATCACGTGTCAGTCGAGCCTTCCTGTGCGGTCGATCTAGATCGACCATACCTCCGGGTCCGGACTCGGAGGAATGCGCCCGTTCTCCGGGAAAGCTCTGAGGTAGCGCCGCGCAGGCCGACCCGCATCCGGTCCGGGGCGTGGGTCGGCTTCCTGCCAGTGCTGTCGGCTATTGCAGTGGTTGTCCGCCGAGTTGGGAGAGCAGCACACCCATGACGCCCGCCTCCTGGCTCTGGCTCTGGAACATCGACCGCGCCGCTTCCTTGACCGGGCCGGAAGTCAGCGCCTGATCCGCGGCGCGGGCCATGGCGAGTCCGCCCTGATGGTGGCGGAACATCAGTTGCAGGAACAGGATTTCGGCATCGTGGCCGCGGGCGGTGGCGAGCGCGTCGAGTTCGGCGGTGCTCGCCATGCCGGGCATGGTGTTCCCGGTCGACTGAACGGCCACAGCGGTCGAATGATGGTGCGACGCGGCCGCGTCGGCGTGCATCCAGGCCATCGGGTGCGGTGACAACGGTGGCGCATCGGCCAACCGCAGCCACCCCAGCATGGTGCCGATCTCGATGCGCTGGGCGTCCGAAAGCTGCTGTGCCAGACGCAGTACTGTCGGCGCGACGTCACGATCCAAGCGCTGCACCATGATCAGCGCCTGCTGATGGTGTGCGGTCATATCCTGCGCGAACCCGATCTCGATCGCATTGAGAACCGGTGTGGCCGTGTGATCTTCGGGTAGCACCAGCGGCCGCAGCGCCGCACCGATCACCAGCAGGGCGAAGGCGAGGGCGGCGAACGCGGCGGCTCGGATCCACCGGGACACGGTCACGACCCGACGGTCGATCGCTGATCCGCGGGTGCGGTATATACGTCGTTCTCGAGTTGTAGCACCATGAATCCGTTATCGGAGCAGGCGACATACAGCTGGTCGCCGCGCCATTCCGGTGGCGAGAAGCACCAGTCGGTGGAGACATCGCCGAAGGCGAGGTCGCCGGTGCGCGAAGTGAGCGCGTCCGATGGATCGAACTGCCCCTCGAGCACCGCGCGTGCCACCGATGGTGCGCTCATGAACGGCACGCCGATGATCGAGACGAGGGCGTGCGGAGAGTTCCACAGGCTCAGGTTCTGCCCGGTGCGGGCGGGCGGGTTGAAATAGGCGATCTCGTGGATACTGTGCGGGTCGCGAATATCGAAGACCCTGATGCCGGAGGAGATCCAGCCGCAGGCGAGCGCGGTGGGATCGTCCGGGCGGTCGGCGGCGCAGTAATGTGATTCGTAGGCAAAGGCCGAACCGCCCATGGAGCTGCCGATATTGCTGTCGATATTCTCCAGCAGATTGATTTCCAGCTTGACCTTCCCGGCGACCTTGGGAGCGGTGTCATCGGAGATATCGATGAGTTTCACACCGCCCGAACCACCTTCGTCGACGGTGTAGAGGTACGGCTTACCGTCATAGGTCACTGGGACGCTGTGCTGGGTGGCCCATCCGTCGGTCCAGAAGGTGCGGCCGATGTGGGTGACCTGTGGGTTGGGGTCGCGGCGCTGCACGGAACTGATGTCGAGCACGGTGAATCCGCCCAGTGCGGACAGATACATCCGATTGCCGTCCGGACTGATGCCGAAACCGTGTGCCTCGATACCGGTCAGGCCCTGCCAGATGACGTGCGGATCCGCCGGATCGGTGAGATCGACGGCGCTGACGAAGCCGGGTACGAGACCCGAGGCCCAGTAGGTGCGCCCATCGGGGGACCAGCCGCCCTCGTGCGTGGTGATCGGCAGCGGCATCAGCAGATTCGAGCCGGGCCCCGGATTCAGTAGCTTCGGATACGCGCAATCGGAGATGTCGTAGACCGACAGATAGCCGGCGCCTTCGGCGATCGGTACACCCGTACCGACCAGCAGTTTGCGCTCGGTATTGACCTTGAGGCTTTCCCACGTGCCTGCCAGCATCGCGGGTTCGGTCAGGGTGACCGTCGGCCGTGGATGCGCCGGATCGGAGACATCGAGTACCTGGACGCCGCGGCCCTCGCTGATCAGATCGCCGGGGAAGAACGAACCCATATAGGCGCAGTGGTCGAAGCTGGTGGAGGTGATGCCGGCCCCGCGCCCAGCGTAGTTGCCGACCATCGACATATTGCAGGAGTAGCCCTGGGTGCTGCGCCGACTGTCGCGGTCGGCGGCCGGAACATCGCCCTGCATCCCGGTTTCCGGCATCGATCCAGGTCCGCAGTCCGCCCGCGGCACCGAGGTGCGGCCGATATCGAGGAATTCCTGAACCGCGGTGGCGATATCGGACTGTAGATCGGCCGACGCGCTGCTCGGCAGCATCATCGCCGCGAGGACCGCCGTGGCGAACAGAGCCAGCGGCCGGGCACGGCGCAGTGTCAGCTTCGGGTGCATCGTTGCATCCCAACTTTCCTCATGATGGGCACAAGCAGCGCCGACTCAGACGGAGTATGACCTGACTGAATGGTAGTAACAGGCCGCAACTCGATGGCGCAATTTGGCGGAAATCGCAGGTAGTGGCGTGTTATGTGATAGCGCTCAGTCGGCGGCGAATCCGGCGGTCTCGTGCGTCAGCAGTGTTGTGTAGACGTCGAAGCGAGACTGTCTGAGTTTCTTGGATCGTTCGGCCAGTGCCGGCTGCGCACGGACATGACGTACGTGGGCGATATTCTGCACGAAGCGCAGCACACTGTGAGCGCGGTCCGTGAGTAGTTCTGAGTCTGTGGCAGAACAGGTCTGATCGCTACCGAGTTCTCGACTGCGGCCGCCGGGAAGCGGCCGCAGTCGAGCGCTGTCAGGCGGGGTCGACGCGGAAGACCGCGATGTGGTGAGCCGCCGCGGCGACGCCGTCCGGTGTCGCCGCCTCGGCCAGTCCCGTTGTGACGAAACGTTTACCGACACTGGCCGGGCTCCCGGCGACCAGCTCGTGCAGCAGCGGCCGACGCTCTTCCACCGGAATCTCGGTCAGCCGGGCGGTCGAGGTCTGCCGACCTCGTGTCAGCGTGACCGCTTCCGCCGCACGAACATTGGCCACCCAGGCAGCCTTCGGGAACGCCTGGAAGATGTATCGGCCGCCGTTCAGTTCGTTGACCGCGATCGGGAAGGTGAGTACCCTCCCGGTTCGGCGCCCCGTAACCGTCAGTAGCTGCATCGGGCCGAAGGCGATACCCATGCGCTGCAGCCCGACGATGACCTTGTTGAAGCTGTTGGTGCGGCGGCGGTAACTGCTCTCGTCCATGTCATGGTCCTCTCGTGAAATAGGAAGTGGCGCCTCAGATGCGCTGCGCCTCGAGCACCAGGACCGGCAGCAGCATCGCGCCAGCCTCGGTGAATTCGGGTTCGAATCCGTTCTGCGCGAAGCCACTCGACATCGCACCGACCGGCCTGGCCACTTCCAGTCGGTCGGTGCGCAGGGTGGTGACCGACCAGGTCGGCGGCTCGAATGCGCTGCGCAACTGCTGCTCGGTGATCGGATGCGGGGCATACAACACTGCGTGATCGGTTCGCAGGAAACAGAACTGGATCAACCGGCCGCCGGGTTTGAGCACGCGCGCCAGCGCACGCACGTGGGTGACACGCTGCTCCGGGTCGAGACAGTGCAGCAGCGCACTGCTCACCACGGTGTCGAAACACGCGTCGTACCCATCCAGGATCGCGGCGTCGGCGACGTCGAAGGTCGCGGAGACTCCGTGTTCGGCGGCGCGGGCGCGGGCTTGCTCGATAGCGGTGGGGGCGACGTCGAGGCCGGTCACACGGTATCCGAGTCCGGCGAGATGGATGGCGGTGTCTCCTGGTCCGCAGCCGACATCGAGGACCTCGCCGACGATGCGGCCGGCGCGCTCGAAATCCAGCAACAGTGGTTGTGGCCGACCAATGTCCCAGGGTGGCCGGTCGATGGCAACACCCGGAAAGACCTCATCTCCGCGATACAGCCGTTCGTAGTCGACGGCGGGCGGGGCGGACGGCGGCGTCTCCTCATGGTCGGTCATATGCGCCTTTGCCTTTCGTGTCCATCTACTTGTTCGTTGCTGAAGGTTCGGCCGTCACGCTCCGCCCGCCGTTCTCCGGCACCGGTGTGGCCAGCAGATGTCTGCGGAGGAAGGTGAGTTCGGCGTCGACGGCTCGGTCGTGCCCGGACAGGAAGGGGGCGTAGTGGCCGCCGGGCAGGCGGACCACCTCCCCATGCCGTGCTTGCCGCGCCGCCCGCACGGCCAGTTCGGGGGGAGCGGTCTGATCCTGATCGCACACAACGACGAGGAGTGGACACCGAATGCCGGCGGCGTAGCGGCCGGGTCGATAGAGCGACATCCGCAGGCCGGTGCGCGCGGTGATCGCCTGCTGCCATTCCGGATATCTGTTGTTCGGATTCAATGCTCGGTTGCCGTCCTGACCGTCCGGAGTGGTGACCAACGCCACTGTGCCGGGCGCACCGGCTAGCGGCACGAGCAGTGGTGCGCGGCCGATGAAGCCGCTCAGGGCGTCGAGGATGCCGCGTCCGAGGAAGCGCAGCATCGCGAGCGGCTTCTGGTACCGCCCGGCCGATCGGGCGGCGGCGAGCCCGTCGGTGAGCGGGGTCTGCGCGATCACAGCCGCGACCCGATGATGTTCCGCGGCGGTCCGGAACAGATGGCCGCCGGTCAAAGAGAAGGCCCACAGCGCGATTCGGTCCGGATCTACGCCGGGCAGGGTCGCGGCATAGTCGATCGCGGCCCGCAGATCGGCGAGTTGCTCGCCCATCCGGACGACCTGCCGTGGCTGTCCGCCGCTCTCGCCGAGATGTCGAAAGTCGAAGGCCAGCACGGTGAATCCGGCATCGTGGAATCGGCGCGCGAACAGGTCGGTGCCCGGCTCCTTGGTGACGGCGCCACCGGCCGCCATGATCACGCAGGCGCCGTTGGCGCCGGGGTAGTGCCAGGCGGCGCACTGCGTGCCGCCGCTGGCGAAGCGAACTTTCACTCGTCCCGAATTCTCTTGCACCGCAACCTCCGGCCGAACTG
Organism: Nocardia sp. CA-119907; assembly: GCF_050955995.1. NCBI lineage: Bacteria > Bacillati > Actinomycetota > Actinomycetes > Mycobacteriales > Nocardiaceae > Nocardia > Nocardia sp. CA-119907. Next base: position 5,878,164 of record NZ_CP192091.1, on the reverse strand, counting down.
GTTCCGCGGCCGCCGAACGCCGCCGGAACACCACTGGATACGCTCCCAATATTATATGGTTCCAATAGAATACAGAAACAGTACTTTATGGCAATGATTGCTGGGAGAACGATGATGCGCGATGCCGGTGCCCATCAAGATCGTGCCGCCCGCGACGACCGTTTTGTCGACCGTTCGAGGCGCGCTTCGAGAACCTGTCCACCAGCGACCGAACGGCATGGCGAGACCGAGGGCGAGTCGCCTGACGCACGGTCCGCGGGCTATGTCGGCTCGTGGCCGGCAGCGCGCGATATCATACGGAAGTCATATAAAATGAGGTGAGGGAGCGGTATGGGTTCGGGGACGGATCGGGCGGCGGTGCGTCGTCGGCGGCAGTTGACGACCGCGGTCAAGGATGCCCTGCGCGACCTGAACATTCAGCTGTCGCTGCTCAATCGGAGATTCGGCGGGCGGGTCGAACTCCGCGACGTCGACTGGACCTGCCTGGACCTCGTCAATCGGCACGGACCGCTGTCCCCGACGACGCTGGCCCGCCGCGCCGGGGTGCATCCGGCCACGCTCACCGGGATCCTGGATCGATTGCAGAAAGGCGGATGGATCGTGCGCGAGCGCGATCCGGAGTCGGCGGACCGGCGTGCGGTCACGCTGCGCGCGGTGCGCGAGCGCAATTCCGAACTGTTCCAACTGTTCTCGGGCATGAACGGGCGCATGGACGAGCTGTGTGCGCACTACTCGGAGGCCGAACTCGAGGTCATCGCCGACTTCCTGCGCCGAACCGGTACCGCCGGACACGAATCTGCCGAAGAACTGATCGAACCCTGACAGTCTCGGCGCGTATCGTCACCATCGGAAATACCTTGCGGATCAGGGGTTTCGCATTCTTGCTGCGGGCAGGGTCGGTGTCGGCCGCGGGTCTTCGCTGTTTTCCGGGGCATCGCGTCGGCGGGTCTGATCGGAGCGGAGCAGTCTCGATGGGCTGGCTATGGCGCTTCGGGCGCGAGTGTGAGGAGGTCTTGGCACGTGGTGAGGAGTCGAGCACGCAGTAGGCGGGCTCGCTGGGCGATATCCGACTGGTGGCGGACGTATTCGGCACGCCCGGCTGGGGTTTCGATGCGGACCGGCTCATAGCCGTATGCGGTGAGGTCGTACGGACTCGCGCGCATATCGAGTTCGCGTGCGGCGCAGGCGAACTCGAAGTAGTCCAAGAGCACGTCGGAGGAGATGAGCGGGATCAGTTTGAAACCCCATTTGTAGAGGTCCATGTTGGCGTGCAGGCAGCCGGGCTGTTCGCGGGCGACCTGGTCGGCACGGGTGAGGGGCTCCGCATTGCGGCCGACGGCATCCGGGGTGAAGAAGCGGAAGGCGTCGAAGTGGGTGCAGCGCAATGACATTGATTCGACAACCGCATCGGTGCCGGTACCGCCGAGGCGCAGCGGGACCTGTTGGTGACGGACCTCGTCGGTCTTGTACACCATGGCCCATTCGTGCAGTCCGAAGCAGGACAGCTGGGCCGGGCGGGATGCCGTGGCGCGCAACAGATCCGCGATGAACGCGATGGTGTCGCGGCGTCGCGCCAGGTAGGCCGGGTCCGCGGTATACGCGGACGCGTCGAGCGGCCACTCGCCCACGGGCCCTGCCGCGACTCCGCGTGCCTCGGTTAGCTCGATGCGGTGATATCCGCGGCCCCCGTCATAATCTCGCGCCCCGGCCAATGCGATGCCGAATCCCGGATGCCATCGCCGCAACTGCGCGGGCTTGTGCCCGTAGTAGGTGAACAGGAAATCGATCACCGGATGCGATGAACCCGACGCGCGCCGTTCGAGATACGGCCCGACGAGTTCGTCCAGCCGAGCCCGGTGCGCGGCCGCACTCGCCCGCCACTCGGACTCGGCCAGCACGATCATTCGATCACCCGGTGCGTCCCGTCACGCACGGTGCCGACGAACTCTTCCACCAGATCCTCCAGCGCCACAATGCCGACCGTATTGCCGCGACCGTCGACGACCCGGCCCAGATGCGAGTTGGTACGGCGCATCCGAGCCAGCGCCTCGTACAGTGTGGTGCTGGAGCCGACGGTCGGCAACGGGCGGATGTCGGTGCGCGGGATGGGCGTATTCGGCCCGGCGCTCTCGTCGGCGACCTTGTCGAGCACATCCTTGACATGCAGATACCCGACGAGCGACCCGTCGCTCGCGCGCACCGGGTACCGGGAGAAACCGGTCTCCGCGACAGCGGTTTCGATATCGCCGAGCTCGGTGCCGTTGCCGCGCAGCGGCACCGAGCGGGTCGTCGCCAGCGGCACCATCACATCGCCCACGACGCGATCGGAGGTACCGAGCGCCTGGGTGAGGCGTCGGTGCTCCTCCTCGTCCAGCAGTCCCTCCGAACGGGATTCACCGATCATCTCGGCGAGCTCCACACTGGAAACCGTGGCCTCCAGTTCGTCCTTGGGTTCGACCCGCAGCATGCGCAGCGACAGGTTCGCGGCCAGGTTGTAGAGCGCGATCACCGGACGCGCCAACCGCAACCACTGCAGATGCACCGGAACCAGTAGCAGCGCACTGCGTTCCGGTCCGGCCAGCGCGATGTTCTTCGGAATCATCTCGCCGAACAGGATGTGCAGGATCACCACGATCGTCAGGGCGACGGCGAATGCGATCGGATGCAATAGCTGTTCGGGCAGGCCGACCAGATCGAACGGCCCCTCCAGCAGGTGCGCGACCGCGGGTTCGCCGATCCGGCCGAGCAGGATCGAGCAGATGGTGATGCCGAGTTGCGCGGCGGCCAGCATCATGGACAGGTTCTCACCCGCCCGGATCACCGTGTCGGCCTGGCGCTTTCCCTGTGCGGCCAGCGCCTCGAGACGGTCGCGGCGGGCCGAGATCAGCGCGAATTCGGCGGCGACGAAGAAGGCGTTGCACGCCAGCAGCACCACCGTGAGCAGGACACCGAGGAGATCACCCATGGCTGTTCTCCTTGGCATTGCGCAAGGCGGCATTGTGCACGGTGGCGTCGTGGACGGTGGCATCGTGCGTAGCAGCGTGGATGGCGGCATTGTGTGCGGTGAGTGCTGCGGCGGCGACCGGGACCAGCCGGATCCGGTCGATGCGCCGCCCGTCCATCCGCTCGACCTTGGCGATCCAGCCGCCTTCCTCGTCGTCCGGATGGCGGTGCGAGGAACGCGGATTCGGCAGGATCACCTCATCGCCGGTGACCGGGATGCGCCCCAGCCGGGTGAGCACCAGACCGCCGAGCGTTTCGTATTCGCCCTCCGGCGCGTCGTATCCGGTGGCGCGGGAGACCTCGTCGATGCGTAGCAGCCCCGAACAGTCCCAGCCGTCGGCGACCCGGCGGACATCGCGTTCTTCCTCGTCGTGCTCGTCGCGGACATCGCCGAGGATCTCCTCGATGAGGTCCTCCATGGTGACCATGCCCGCGGTGCCGCCGTATTCGTCGACCACCAGCGCGACCTGCATACCGTGTGCGCGCACCCGTTCGAGTACCTCGTCACCGTCGAGGCTGGCGGGCACGATCGGCACCGGGCGCGCGAGCTGATACAGCGGGATGGTTTTGCGGATATTCGCCGGATGGGTGAAGGCCTGCTTGACGTGCACCACGCCGAGGGTGTTGTCCAGATCGCCGTCGATGACCGGGAAGCGGGAGTAGCCGGTGCGGCTGGCGGCGGTGAGGAGGTCGGAGATGGTGTCGGACTTGTCCAGGGATTCGATCTTGACCCGGGGTGTCATCAGTTCTTCGGCGCTGCGCTCGCCGAATTGCAGCGAGCGGTCCACCAGCTGCGCAGTGCGATGGTCGAGGGCACCGCGCAACGCGGACGTGCGCACCAGCGAGCCGAGCTCCTGCGGGGACCGCGCCGAGCGCAATTCCTCGGCCGGTTCCACGCCGAGGCGGCGGACCACCCAGTTCGCCGTGCCGTTGAGGAAGCGGATCATCCACTTGAACACCACCGAGAAGGCGATCATCGGGCCCGCGGTCACCCGTGCGGTGCCGAGCGGCTTGGAGATCGCGATGTTCTTCGGGACGAGTTCGCCATAGATCATCGACAGCGAGGTGGCCAGCACGAGTGCCAAGGTGAGCGAGATGCCCTGCGCCGCACCCGCGCCCAAGCCGAGCCCGGTGAACAGCGGCGTTAGCAGCCGGGCCAATACCGGTTCGGCGATATAGCCGGTGATCAGGGTGGTGATGGTGATACCGAGCTGGGCGCCGGAAAGTTGGAACGACAGGGTGGTGTGGGCCTGCCGGACCATGCGCGAGCGGGCGTCGCCGACGGTGCGCACATGCGATTCGACGGTGCTGCGTTCCAGCGCGGTGAGAGAGAATTCGGCGGCGACGAACAGTGCCGTGCCAAGGGTGAGGGCGATGAACCCGACCAGGCTGAGCACGGTGAGCACGACGGACATCGTCAGCACCACCTGCGAGACACACGACGATGAGCTGAATCGGATCGGGCTGCTGTGAGAAGGAGAGCGCCGGGTTTGTCACCCGGCTCGGTAGAGGAGCCCTCCTGTGCGGCGCCCTCGGACGCGGGTGACAACTTGTTCCTCTCGGCAAATGGGGTTTGTCATGCCGGAGACCGGCAACCCCCATGCTACCGGCCCACGCGCGTGCCCGCGTGGGCCGGTTGCTCTGTCTAATTGCAGCGCCTGCGGCGCTGCGTGTTCGCGGCCCCCTGGTGTCTCGCGTCCGAGCCGTCGAGACTCGCGACTTCGTCGCATGCGCTTCGACGACTCGGACGCGAGACGGGCCGCGAACGGTCGCTCGTAAGACTCGCTCCGTGGTGGTCGCCTCGACGAGCGGAAGTTCGGTGCCCGAGGTGCAACGTCCGGTGGCCGAGGTTCGTGCCTGCATCGCATGCGCTTCGACGGCTCGGACGCGAGACGGGCCGCGAACTCCTCGCTCGTAAGACTCGCTCCGTGGTGGTCGCCTCGAGCGGGTAGTTCGGTGCCCGAGGTGCAACGTCCGGTGGCCGAGGTTCGTGCCTGCGTCGCATGCGCTTCGACGACTCGGATGCGAGACGGGCCGCGAACGGTCGCTCGGTAGTGGTTGCGTTGGGCGTGTCTCTCTCGCTACCTACAGTTGAGGTTTACCAGCCGCTGGGAAGGGGGCGACCCTCGGCGAATCCGGCTGCTGACTGCACGCCGACCACCGCCTTGTCGTGGAACTCGGGCAGGGTGCGCGCACCGGCGTAGGTGCAGGCGCTGCGGACGCCGGAGCAGATGTGGTCGAGCAGGTCCTCGACGCCGGGGCGTTCCGGATCCAGGCGCATCCGCGAGCTGGAGATGCCCTCCTCGAACAGCGCCTTGCGGGCGCGGTCGAAACCGCTGTCGGTCGCGGTGCGGGCGGCGACGGCACGCTTGGAGGCCATGCCGAAGCTCTCCTTGTACGCGTTGCCGTCACGATCGACGCGCAGGTCGCCGGGGGATTCGTAGGTGCCGGCGAACCAGGAGCCGATCATCACGTTGGACGCACCAGCGGCCAGGGCCAGCGCGACATCGCGCGGGTGCCGGACGCCACCGTCGGCCCAGATGTGCACGCCGAGTTCCTTTGCGGCGGTGGCGCATTCGGCCACCGCGGAGAACTGCGGACGGCCGACACCGGTCATCATCCTGGTGGTGCACATGGCACCGGGGCCGACACCGACCTTGATGATGTCCGCGCCCGCCGCGGCCAGATCCCGGGTGCCCTGCGCGGAGACCACATTGCCCGCGACCAGCGGCACGCCGAGGCCGAGATCGCGGATGGTGCTGAGGGTTTCGAGCATCTTGGTCTGGTGGCCGTGCGCGGTGTCGATGACGAGCAGGTCCGCACCCGAGTCGACCAGAGCCTTGGCCTTGGCGGCCACATCGCGATTGATGCCGACCGCGGCGGCCACCCGCAGCTTATTGTCGGCATCGACATTGGGCTGGTAGATGCCCGTGCGAATCGCGCCGGTGCGGGTCATCACGCCCGCGAGGCCGCCGTCCTCGGCGATGAGCACGGCGAGTTGCGCGTGCTCGGCCTCGAGCAGGTCGAAGATATCGCGCGGCGAGGTGCTGGCCGGTGCCTTGACGAAATCGGTGATCGCGACATCGCGCAGCCGGGCGAAGCGGTCGACATCGGTGCAGGAGGCCTCGGTGACCACGCCGATCGGCTTACCGCCGTCGACGACAACGACCGCGCCGTGGGCGCGCTTGTGCATCAGGGCGACGGCCTCGGATACCGAACGCTCGGGATCCAGGGTGACCGGGGTGTCGGCGGTGAGCGAACGGCTCTTCACGAAGGCGATGGTGTCGGCGGCCGCGGCGATCGGGAGATCCTGTGGCAGCACGACGATGCCGCCGCGGCGCGCGACCGTTTCGGCCATCCGGCGACCGGCGACCGCGGTCATATTCGCGACAACAATGGGAATGGTGGTGCCGGACCCGTCTGCGGTCGATAGATCCACGTCGAACCGTGACGCGACATCCGTCCGATTCGGGACGAGGAAGAGGTCGTCGTAGGTCAGGTCGTACGGCGGCTGATGACCGGGGAGAAACTGCACTTAACCGATTCTAACCGGTGCGCCGTTTCGCGTGCAATCGCCCAGCATTCGGTCCACGCCATGCGCGAGTCGGTGGTCGCGTCGCCGGGATCAAGATCAGATGGGACTGCTGGCTGGGCTTTTCGGTGGAAGTCGCCATGGCGTCGACCCGATCCCGGTTTCGAGGTCAGACCTCGGCTTCGACGCGGGAGAGTTGGATTGTGGTCGCGCACATGGTGATTACCGCGATGGCGATGGCAAGTAGGCCCAAATTGTCGGTGCGGAGGCGTTCGTCGAGGACGGTGATGCCGATGAAGGCGGCGGCCAGGGGCTCGGCGATGGTGACGGCCGGGAGGGAGGCGACGAGGGGGCCCGCTTGGTAGGCGCGTTGCTGGAGATAGAGGCCGATCACGCCGGATGCGATCAGCGCCCAGGTCTGCCAACTGCCGAGCACATGGCCGAGGCCATCGTCGAACAATCCCGTGACGTAGGAGGTGAGTGCGGCGGCGAGGCCGAAAAGGGCACCGCCGACGGCGCCGAAAAGTAGGGCGCGACGGGTCGGGTCGGCGGACTTGACACCAACGACGAGCGCGACCGCGAGGGTGGCCAGTAGCGCGGTCAGCGGCGGAATCCAATCCCGCAGGGGCGCAGTGGTATTGCCCTGGGTCGGGTCGCCGACGATCAAGAAAACGGCCAGCGCCACCGCGAGGGCGATGGCGGTCGCCCAGGTGCTCGGGGCGATCCGGCGTTTGTTGAGTCGGGCGGAGAGGGGGAGGGCGAAGATCAGCATGCTGACCAGGATCGGTTGCACGAGCAGGACCGCGCCCAAGGCCAGCGCCGCGACCTGCATCGCGAAACCGCCCGCGTCCCCGACGACTCCGGCCCACCAGCGCGGACTGCGCATCAGCGAACCCATCAGTGACCGGTCTTCCGGGATCGCTGCGGCGGCATGCTGCTGCGCCACCGCGGCCAGCGCGAACAGCAGCGCCGCGATCAAGGCACAGGCAACCGCGCCCACCTCGTGATTCGACACCCGATCAGTTTGCCCCGAGATTGCGGTTCCCCGGCACCCCCTGCGGCCGTCCGGCGCGTCGACGTGTACGCCCGGGCGTGTCGCCGCTGGTCGCGGCGGTGCGGTCCGCTCCGGCTGCGCCGACACCGCGACCGGAAGTCGCCCCGGGGTCATGGTTGGCCGAGACCCCGCCCGCGGCTGAGCCCGATCCGGCGCTACGTGCGGTGCCCGTCTTCGCCGACCCGGCGGCACGACCCGGCGCCGCGGATGCCGAGGTCGCGGCCCGGCCTGGAGCCGTCTTCGCCGTTCCGGCGCCGCGGCCCGGCGCAGTTGTGGCCGTGCCCGTAGTCCGACCCGAGGTCGCAGGGGCAGACGACCCACCCGCGCCCCGGCCCGAAGAGCCGACACCGCGCCGACTCGACGTCGCGGTGGAACTCGGCGAATGGCCCGAGGCCTTCTTCACACCATCGCGCCCGGTGCTGCCCGTTCCCGCACCACGACCGGCATTGCCGGAACCTGCATTGCGACCACCGCCGCCGGAACCTGCATGTCGACCGGCAGCACCCGATCCCGCGCTGAGACCGGCACCGGCGGTTGCGCCGCGACCGGCGCGACCCGCTCTCGCACCGCGACCGGCGCTACCCGCCCCCGCAGCGCGCCCAGCACCGCCCGACCTGCGGTTCGACCCACCACGTCGACCAGTGCCCACCTTCAACTCGCCTTCGTCACCCACCGTCACCGCCGAGTTCGCCGCGACGATCGCTACGCCCGAGGGCTGCTTCGCGCCGGTGATCTGGATCAGCCGCCGATCACCCGGACGAACCTGCACGCCATCCACGTCGACGCCCGCCTTGCGGGTCATCTTCTCGACCTCGGTGCGTTCCTCCTCGGTGACCAGCGTGACGACTACGCCGTCCTCACCGGCGCGCGCGGTGCGGCCAGCGCGATGCAGGTACGCCTTCGATTCGGCGGGCGGATCGACATGGACGACAAGGGAAATACCGTCGACATGGATGCCGCGCGCGGCCACATCGGTGGTCACCAGTACTGGGGTCGTGCCGTCCGCGAATGCGGCGAGGGTTCGCACGCGATTGTTCTGCGCCTTACCGCCGTGCAGTGCGCCCGCCGCGATTCCGGCCGCGCGCAGCTGCTTCGCGAGCCGATCCGCACCGTGCTTGGTGCGCACGAACATAATGGTCAGCCCGTCGCGCGCGGCGATCTGCGCGGTGATCTCGCGCTTATCGGCCTTGCGCAGGAACAGCAGGTGGTGCGACATGGTGGCGACCGAGGCCGACGGCGGTGCGGTCGAATGGGTGACGGGGGCGCGCAGGTAGCGCTTGACCAGCTTGTCGACCTCACCGTCGAGGGTGGCCGAGAACAGCAGTCGCTGACCGTCTTTCGGTGTCCGGTCGAGCAGCTTGGTGACCTGGGGCAGGAAGCCCATGTCGGCCATGTGGTCGGCCTCGTCGAGTGCGGTGATCCGCACCTCGGACAGATCGGCCGAGCGCTGGTTGATCAGATCTTCAAGACGGCCCGGCGTGGCGATGAGCAGATCGACACCGCGCGCGAGCCGATCGGCCTGACGCTTGATCGGTGCGCCGCCGACCACCGAGGCGACCCGCAATCCCAGCGATAACGCGGCATTGTCCAGCGCCTTCTCGATCTGGGCCGCCAGTTCCCTGGTCGGTACCAGCACCAGACCGCGCGGCTTACCCGGCTTGGCTTGGGCGCCGGTGAGCAGCGCGAGCATCGGCAGCCCGAAGGCCAAAGTCTTGCCGGAGCCGGTAGGTCCGCGCCCGAGCACATCCTTGCCCGCCAGCGCATCGGTCGCGGTCGCGGCCTGGATCGGGAACGGGGTCTCGATGCCGTCGCGGCGCAACGCCTGGACGAGCACGGCGGGTAGGCCCAGATCCGCGAAGGTCGTGGCAGGGGTCGAGGAGGTCAAAGGGGGTGTGTGCCTTTCATGTCTCGGCGCGGGCGGATCCGGGCACGCGGGGTGCCGCCGAGATGGTTGGGCCCGGTCATCGCCGGATGCGGTAGGACCGGGTGTATCAGGTGGAACCGGATGAATCAGTTACGGAGCAGTCGATCCAGTTCGACCAGCCAGGGTACCGCGACGGCCATTGTCGGGACCACCAGGATGGCCGCCGAACCCAGATAGGCCGCCGCAGCGACTCGAATATCGCCGATCCGCCCACCGAGTCGCTGGATGCGGATCAAGGTGGTCGGACCGCCAGCGGCGAGCGCGCCCTGCGGTGCGGTGGACTTCGCGCACGCGACCAGGGCGCGCGCCAGCGGTTTCGGGCCGGTGACCTTCACGGCGGAGTCGTCGGCGAGCAGTTCGATCAGCAGTTTCACCGAGCCGAGCGCGGCCTTGCTGCGCACCACCCTGGGGAATGCCTCGTGCACCGCGGTGAAGGCCTCGAGCACCAGGTCGTGGCGGGCTCGCAGATGGGAGCGCTCATGGCTGACGATGGCCGTGACCTCGGCGTCCTGCAGGCTGGTCAGGGTGCCCTCGCTCAACACGACCCGCTGGCGCAGACCGGGCAGGCAGTAGGCGATCGGCTCGGTCGAGCCGAGCACCCGGATATCGGCGGCGCGGCGCTGCGGTCCGCTCAGGTCGAGCAGATCGACGAGCATGCGATGGCGCGCCCGGCGTCTGCGGGTGTGCACGCCTACGCGCACGATCGCGTACATCAGTCGCGCGCCGACCAGCAGCGTCAATGCGAAGACGAATACGTACGCCAGCCACAGCGGCAGTCCGAGCGCATCGATCTCGCGCGCCGGGGAGGTGGTCGGGCGACCGTCCGGTCCGGGCACGAGTAGTTGGGCGGCAATGGCCAGCCCCGAGCCGAATGCGCTGAGCACGGCGGCGAGCGCGATGGCCTGCCACAACACGAGCGCGGCGCGCGGTGTCCGGTACGGCCAGGTCGCGCGGCTCAACAGCGCTGGGGCGGGCCCCGCGAGAAGCAAAGCGAGACCGGCAAAGACCGGCGCGGTTGCGTTCATCGACTCAGCTCACTGCGTTGTGGGGCCAGGGCACTCACCTCATTGTGAGGCCAGGATCCCAAGACTACTGCCTCGGCGGCGCAGTATCTTCGGATGCTTCGAGCTTAGCGAGTGCTTCGCGCAACGCGTCCGTGTCGTCCCTACCGACCTGTTCAACGAAGTGCACGAGCGCCGCCGCGCGGCTGCCCGCCACATCGGCCTGTTGCAGTGCGTCGACCATCAAGCTGGCCACCAGTTCGTCGCGGGTGTGCACCGGGGCGTAGCGGTGGGCGCGGTCGTCGCGTCGCTGCACCACCAGGTTCTTCTTCGCCAGCCGTTGCAGCACCGTCATCACCGTGGTGTACGCGAGCTCACGGCGGGCGGCCAAAGCCTCGTGTACCTGCCGTACGGTCTGTGGTTCGTCCGTGGACCACAGCTGGTCCATGACCGCTTTCTCGAGTTCACCAAGTCCTGCCATTCCACAAGTTTACGGACTCAACGACACAATTGCGTACTACAGGTCGTCGTAACTGTCAGATAGCTGGTGTGGTATTTGTCATAGGCTGTGTGGCGGCCCAGCGCTGGGACCAGTCCCGCACCGCGCTCGATTCGTAGGCCGCCCGGACATGTCGCGTTCCGATGGGCACGATCATCGGTCGGCCGGATACCGGATCCTCCAAGACGGACGCGTCGAGATCGAAGACCTCGCGCAGCAGCGCGACATCGATGATGTCGGCGGGTGCGCCCTGGGCGACGATGCGTCCGTCGCGCATGACGATGAGCCGGTCGCTATAGCGGATGGCCAGGTTGAGATCGTGCAGCACCATCACCACGGTGCGGCCGTGCTCGTCGTGCAGGCGGTCGATGAGGTCCAGGACCTCGATCGAATGTGCGAGGTCGAGGTAAGTGGTCGGCTCGTCGAGCAGCAGGATATCGGTGCCTTGGGCCAGTGCCATCGAGATCCAGGCGCGCTGGCGCTGCCCGCCGGACAATTCGTCGAGAGCGCGATCGGCCAGCTCCGCAATGCCCGTCGCGGCGAGCGCGGCCATGACCTCGTCCTCGTCGGTGGCCGACCACTGCCGGATCCAGGACTGGTGCGGATGACGTCCGCGCGCAACGAGATCCGCGACCGTCAGCCCCTCGGGCGCGACCGGCGACTGCGGCAGCATGCCGAGGATACAGGCGACATCCTTGGTCTTCATCGACGAGATCGCCTTGCCGTCCAAGAGGATTCGGCCCTGTCGCGGACGCAGCAGGCGACCCAGCGCGCGCAACATGGTCGACTTGCCGCAGCCGTTGGGGCCGATGACGGTGGTGACCACGCCGGGGGCGATATCGATGCTGAGTCCGTCGACGATGACGCGGTCGCCGTAGCCGAGGGTGACTTCCTGTGCGGAGAGCCGGGTGTCGGTGGTCATGACAGGGTCGCCTTCCGATTCATACGCACGAGCAGGTAGAGCAGGAACGGTCCGCCGAAGCCGGCGGTCACGACACCGACCGGCAGGTCGACCGGAAATAGCGTGCGCGCGGCCACATCCGCGCCGACCACCAGGATGGCACCGATGAATGCCGCGCCGATGAGCGGTTCGCCGGGAGTTCGCAGCAGTCGGCGCGCGATCTGCGGTGCGGCGAGCGCCACAAACCCCACCGGACCGACCGCGGCGGTGGCGACCGATGCGGCCACCACGGCCGCGCCGATCAGCAGCGCCTGCTGGGTTTGGATCCGCACCCCGAGGACCCGGGTGGTATCGGTGCCGAGACGTAGTGCGGCAAGGGTTCTCGTGGAACACAGGGCCACCAGCGTGACCACGGCCAGTGCGAGCGCGGCTGGAATCAGCTTGGTCCGGTCCGCACCATTGAGTGAGCCGTTGAGCCAGAGTTGCGCACGGGCCGCGTCCTGCAGGCTGGCGCGGGTGAGCAGAAAGCTGATGCCGGACAACAGGAATGCGTTCACCCCGATGCCGATCAACACCAGTCGCATCGGAGTGACGCCGCGGCCGCCGGTGACGCCACGGCCCCACGCGAGTAGGTAGATGGCGGCCGCGGTCAGCAGCCCGCCGGCCAGCGCGGCCAGCGGAGCACCGACGCGCGCGGCGAATGCCGCTGTGGTGCCGCCGGTTCCGACGACGACGGCGACAGCGCCGAGACTGGAGCCGGTGGTGATGCCGAGGATATCCGGCGCGGCCAGCGGATTGTGCAGGATGGACTGGGTGATCGCACCCGCGATGCCCAGTGCCGCACCGACGACCAGCGCGGTGAGCGCGCGCGGCAAGCGGGATTCCAGCACGATGAAGCGCTGGGATCGGGTGCCGCCGCCGGTGAGCACATCCAGGACGCGGCCGAGCGGAATGTGGGTGTCGCCGAAGGCGATGTCGAGGCAGAAGAGTGCGAGCAGCGTGGCGGCGAGCGCGAGAACGATGAGCGCCATGGTGGGGCGCAGCACCATGGAGACCGGGCCGAGGCGCAGTGCGGGGCGGATGCGATTCAGCGGTGCTTCGGCAGACGCCGGGATCTGTGTGTGATCCTGGGAGATCTCGTCGATTATTCGCTCGCTCACAGGCTCACCAATTTCTTGCGACGGACGAGCAGGACGAAGAACGGCGCACCGAGGGCCGCGATCATCACACCGACCTGTAACTCACCGGGCCGCGCCACAATTCGCCCGGCCACATCGGCGACGAGTAGTAGCAACGCGCCGAGTAGTCCGGAATACGGGATCAGCCAGCGGTAGTCGGGACCAGTGAAAACCCGTGCGATATGCGGCACGACCAACCCGATGAATGCGATCGGGCCGACCGCCGCCGTCGCCGCACCGCTCAGCAAGACGATCGCGGCCAGTCCGAGCGCCCGACTGCGCTCGACATTCACCCCGAGCCCGCGCGCGACCTCGTCACCGAGGCTGAGCAGATTCAGCCCGGGCGAGGCGACAACGGCGAGTACCACACCGATCGCCAAGAACGGCGATACCTGCCAGAACACCTCGGCATCGCGTCCGTTCACGGTGCCGACCACCCAGAATCGGTAGGTATCCAGCGCCGCGTTGTCCAGCAGCACAATGGCATTCGTCATGGCCTGCAGGAATGCGGTTACCGCCGCACCGGCCAGCACCAAGCTGAGCTGGCTCGCCTTGCCACCGCCGATCGCCGACACCCCGAACACCACCAGCCCCGCGAGCAGCGCTCCGGCGAAGGCGAACCAGATGTACTGTTCGGGTGCGGTCAGCGCGAATAGGTAAATGCTCAGCGCCGCAAGGAATGCCGCGCCCGCGTTCAAGCCGAGCAATCCCGCGTCGGCGAGCGGATTGCGGGTATAACCCTGGATCAGCGCACCGGCGATACCGAGTGCGAGCCCGGTGACCAGCGCAAGTGCGGTGCGCGGCAGGCGAAGTCCGCGCACGATCTCCTCCGCTGTGGATCCGGCCGGGCAGGTGAACGGTCCGCCCGGGCAGGTCAAGGCGTTGTGCACGGCGTCGTAGACGGTGCCGGGTGACAGCGATCGGGTGCCGATCGCGATGCTGACCACGGTGGCGAGCAGCAGGAGCGCGCTCAGCAAGACGAGCCCGAGCCGACGATGGCGCGCTGGATTCGTTCGTCGCGCCCCCGGCGCGATGGTGCCTGATGCCGTCACGGCGACGAACTTCTCCTGACTCGATATATGGTGTCCGGTTGCTAGGTCTGGTAAGCCTAACCTATCTTTCCAAGCCGACCCATTACGGAGCCGACCCGAGGAGGTTCGATGCCCGAGCCAGTGGCAACCCGCATGCCTGGCCAGCCCCCTGTGGCGTTCGGGAGAGCGTGTGCCCGGCTGCGCTCGCTGCAACCCGAACATCCGCGGGTCTACGCGGTGGCGGCCATGTCCGAGCAGGGCAGACGGCGCTGGTGGCGGCTCGCCGACGGATTGCGCGAGGGCCGGATCGAGCTGATGTACCGACGCCACGCCGCGGAGATGATCAGCGCCGATACCGCCGCCGAAGTGGTTGCGACCGCGCTGATCCACGCGGTGATCGGGCGGGTGGTCGCCCTGCTGGTGGCCGAGGGGCGCGTGTGGGATCCGGGTATCGAGAACCTGTGGATCCACGCCGACAATGATGGCGGCGTCGACTGGGCCGGCTTGGACGACACCACGATTCGCGTACTCGACGCCGATCGACTGGCGGGGGAGCCGGGTGTGCTGACGTTGCCGTGCGAGCAGGCGATGTACGTGTGGCTGGCGCATCGGTGCGAGCCGTCGCTGCGATTGATCCAGCGGACTCTGGCGGGCTGCGCCGGGCTCGGTGGGCGCCGGTTCTGGTCGCTCGTCGGCGAATCCATTGTCGGCGCGGCGACCTATGTCCCGGATCTGGCGCGGACGGATTCCATGGTCGGTGCGCGGCGTGGTGAGGGATTGCTGCTTGCGCTGGAAGAGCGTGGTCTGCCGGTGCGACGGGTGGTCGGGTGCCCGGTTCGGTAGACGCCCCTACGCCCAGGTGAGCAGGGTCGACCCGGGCAGTCGTCCGGTAGGGATGGCCGAAGGACCCCGGTGTCGGTGCGGATCTCGGCGGCCGATGGCGATCGCGTGGTGCGGGAGCCAGCCGGGTTGGAGATCGAGCAGGGCGCTCACCCGGATGACGTTGTCATCGGGGTGAAATGTGGTGACGCAGGTGCCCAGGCCGTAGTCGTGGGCCGCCAGGCACAGTGACTGGCAGATGCGGCCCATATCGAACTCGGTATCGGCGAAACCGTTGTCCGCGGAGAGCAATACGAGGATCACTGGCGCCTCCGCGAGATGGCCCGCATAGTGGCCGAACTTGCTCAACTCGGCACGCAGCGCGTCGGTGGTCACCGCGAGGAACCGCCATGGTTGACGGTTGCGCGCCGAACCGGTCCACCGGGCCGTGTCGATGATGTCCTCGATGGTCGAGCGCGGAATGGGTTCTGGCAGAAAGTGTCTGGTAGACCGCGGGATCTTGATCGAACGCATCGCCGCAAGCCTGGTGCGGCGCGGCAAGGAGTTGCCTAGTTAGGTAAGCCTGACCTATACTGTTGTCGGCGTTGGGATCGGCCGAGCGTTCCGGAGGGCTGCCGTGAACCCCCGATCCATTGCCGCGGCGGGCTCCACGGGTGTGTGGAGCCCGCCGCTCTGTACCGGGCGGACGAAAGCGGCCGTCGGGGAGCATCGTGCGAGGCCCGAGACGCGCTGTGCCAAGGTGAATGCATGACACAGCAGGAAGTTGCCCAGATCCAGTCGCTGGCCGAGGTCACGCCCGAGTTGCTGACCGAGCTCAGCAAGAACACCTTCACCGATCTGATCGGCCTCGAATTCACCGAGGTCACGCCGGACCGGGTGCGTGGTGAGCTGACCGCTGGGCCGCAGCTGCAGCAGTTGGCCGGCATCGTCAACGGCGGCGTGTACTGCACCGTCATCGAATCGCTGGCCAGCATCGGCGGCGGGGTCTGGTACACCGCACAGGGCAATAAAGGCACCGTGGTCGGCGTGAACAACAACACCGACTTCCTGCGCTCGGTGCGCGAGGGCAAGGTTTTCGGTGAGGCGACGCCGCTGCACCGCGGCCGGTTGCAGCAGCTGTGGCAGGTCGTGCTCACCGACGGCGAAGGACGTACGGTGGCCCGCGGCCAGGTGCGGCTGCAGAATCTGCCCGCCAGGGATTGACCGGCACCCTCGACACGGGCGTGCCAGAATTACCGTCACCCTGATCCACGACCGCCGAGGAGCCCGCATGCGACTGTCGCCGCACGAGCAGGAACGGCTGCTGCTGAGTTATGCGGCCGAACTGGCCCGGCGCAGGCGGGCACGCGGACTCCAGCTGAACCATCCCGAGGCGGTCGCGCTGATCACCGACCACGTGCTCGAGGGCGCCCGAGACGGGCGCACCGTCGCGGAGCTGATGTCTTCGGGGCGAACGGTTCTCACGCGCGCCGATGTGATGGAGGGCGTGCCGGAGATGATCCACGATGTGCAGGTCGAGGCCACCTTCCCGGATGGCACCAAGCTGGTCACCGTCCATCATCCGATCGGTTAGGGGCCGGTGATGGCTGATTCTCCGCTCGTCCCGGGTGCATACTTCTGTGCGGACGGCACTATCGAACTGAACGCGGGCGCGGATCGGATCGAACTCGATGTCGTGAACACCGGTGATCGACCGGTCCAGGTCGGCAGCCACGCGCATTTCCCGCAGGCCAATGCCGCGTTGCGCTTCGACCGGGCGGTCGCGCACGGGCGGCGGCTCGATATTCCCGCCGGAACCGCGGTGCGCTTCGAGCCCGGTCTCGGACAACGAGTTTCGCTGGTCCCGTTCGGTGGCGCCCGCGAGGTCCACGGCATCAGCCTGACGCCTCCTGGCCGCCTCGATGACTAGCGGCAGACCGCCTGCACGAATTCGTATGCCGCGCGGGCTTTCACGGACAATTCGGTGTGGGGCGCATTTTTCCGTGCGCCGGGAGGTAGGACGCGATGAGTGAGCTGAGCCGCGCGCGGTATGCCGAGCTCTTCGGACCGACTACCGGCGACCGAATTCGCCTGGCGGATACCGATCTGCTCATCGAGATAACCGAAGACCGCAGCGGCGGACCGGGTCTCGCGGGCGATGAGGCCGTCTTCGGCGGCGGCAAGGTGCTGCGCGAATCCATGGGCCAAGCCCGCGCGACCCGTGCCGAGGGCACCCCGGACACCGTGATCACCGGCGTGGTCATCATCGACCATTGGGGAATTATCAAGGCCGATGTCGGCATCCGCGACGGCCGCATCTGCGCGCTCGGCAAGGCAGGCAATCCGGACACCATGAACGGGGTGCATCCGGATCTGGTGGTCGGCCCGAATACCGAGATCATCGCGGGCAATGGCCGCATCCTGACCGCGGGCGCGATCGACTGTCACGTGCACTTCATCTGTCCGCAGCTGATGGACGAGGCGCTCGGCGGCGGCATCACCACACTGATCGGCGGCGGCACCGGTCCCGCCGAGGGCAGTAAGGCGACCACGGTGACGCCCGGAGCCTGGCATCTGGCACGGATGTTGGCGGCCACCGACGGCTGGCCGATGAATATCGTGCTGCTCGGCAAGGGCAATACGGTCAGTGCCGAGTCCATGTGGGAGCAATTGCGCGGCGGCGCGGCGGGTTTCAAGCTGCACGAGGACTGGGGCTCCACGCCGGCCGCGATCGATGCCTGCCTCACCGTCGCCGACGCCGCGGGTGTGCAGGTGGCGCTGCACTCGGACACGCTGAACGAGGCCGGATTCGTCGAGGACACCCTCGCCGCCATCGCGGGCCGCGGCATCCACGCGTATCACACCGAGGGGGCGGGTGGCGGGCACGCGCCCGACATCATCACTGTCGCAGCACATCGCAATGTGCTGCCCAGCTCGACCAACCCGACGCGTCCGCACACCGTCAATACCTTGGACGAGCACCTGGACATGCTCATGGTGTGCCACCACCTCAGCGCGTCCATCCCGGAGGACCTCGCCTTCGCGGAGAGCCGGATCCGGCCCTCGACGATCGCCGCCGAGGATCTGCTGCACGATCTCGGCGCGATCTCGATGATCGGCAGCGACTCACAGGCCATGGGCCGCATCGGCGAGGTCGTCATGCGCACCTGGCAGACCGCGCACGTCATGAAGCGCCGCCGGGGCGCACTGCCCGGTGACGGCGCCGCCGACAATGCCAGGGTGCGGCGCTACATCGCGAAGTACACGATCTGCCCGGCCATCGCGCACGGTCTCGACGACGAAATCGGTTCGGTGGAAGTGGGCAAACTCGCCGATCTGGTCCTCTGGGACCCGGCGTTCTTCGGTGTCCGGCCGCACGCCGTCCTCAAGGGCGGTGCGATCGCCTGGGCCGCCATGGGCGACGCCAACGCCTCCATCCCGACCCCGCAGCCGGTGTTGCCGCGCCCAATGTTCGGTGCCGCACCATTGGTCGCCGCGGATACGTCCGTGCATTTCGTTTCCGAACAGGCCATCGAGGACGGTCTCGCCGAACGCCTCGGTCTGCGCCGAAAACTGGCTCCCGTCAAGAACGTTCGTCGCGTCACCAAAACGGATATGACCAACAACGACGCCATGCCGCGCATCGAGGTCGACCCGGACACCTTCACCGTCCGCATCGACGGCGAGGTGTGGACAGAACAGCCCGCAGCCGAGTTGCCCATGGCCCAGCGGTACTTCCTGTTCTGAGGACGTTGCGTTACGGACGCACCCAAACCACACAGCCGGGAACGTGCACACCCCACCGCGACGACATCGTCGTCCCCGACGACCCGACCGAAGAGGACCTGTACGACCAACGCAAGTCCTGGCTGCCTCGCCACGGCCGGGCCGGTATCGCAGACCTTGTGACTGCCGCGCATAGGCTGTGCAGCCTGTGCGAGGTCGCCGATAGATGTGCGCGAACCCCTCAGGACCGCCCGGATTGCGTGCGGTTGCTGGTGGCTGATTGCGGCGGGATCGGTGGGTGCGGTGGCAGACTGCGGGTATGACGACCTTTGAATGGGCCGATGTGGATAGCTACCTCGTGGACACTCTGGTGGGGGAGGGGGATTCGACTGCGGCGGCGTTGGCTGCGAACTCGGCGGCGGGGCTGCCGGCGATCGATGTATCGCCCGCGCAGGGGAAGTTCTTGCATCTGATCGCGCGGTCGGTCCAGGCGCGTCGGGTGCTCGAGATCGGGACGCTCGGCGGGTACAGCACGATCTGGCTGGCCCGCGCGGTGGGCAAGGAGGGGCAGGTGGTCACCCTGGAGTTCGAGCCGCGGCATGCGGCGGTGGCGCGGGAGAATCTGGATCGGGCCGGAGTCGGCGAACGGGTCGATATCCGGGTCGGCGCGGCCCTGGACAGCCTGCCGGTGCTGGCCGATGAGGATCCGGACCCGTTCGACCTGGTGTTCATCGATGCCGACAAGGTCAACAATTCGAACTATGTGCTCTGGGCGCTGCGCCTGACACGCCCCGGATCGGTGATCATCGTCGACAATGTGGTGCGCAATGGCGCCGTCGCCGACGAGCATTCCGACGATCCGATGGTGCAGGCGAGCCGCGATCTGATCGATCTGCTGGCCGCCGAGCCGAGCCTCGATGCGACCGTGCTGCAGACGGTGGGCAGCAAGGGCTGGGACGGTTTCGCGTATGCGGTGGTCAACGGCGAGTCGGTCGACTAACAGCTTGCTGGATGCCAGGCAGCGCGCCGCTCCAGGTCGAGGACCAAGGCGGCGATATTCCAGGCGTCGTCCGCGCCGCGATGGTGCCGTCCCTCCAGTGGGAGTCCTGCGATGCGCAGCGCGCCCGCCATGCCTTCGCGCCTGCGCAGGCCATACGCCTCCGCGAAGACCAGTTTGGCGTTGGTGTGCACCTGGCTGAACGGGTATTCGACGCCGGTCGCCCGGCATTGGCCGAGGAACTGTTCGCGGTCGTAGTCGCCCCAGCTCGCCCAGGGGCGAACGCCCGCTTCATGTTCGGTGGCGAGTAGGCGGCAGGCTTCGGCGTAGGTGAGCCGGAATCGACCTCGGCCTGGGTGAGTCCGGTGAGTTCCGCGCAGAACGGGCTCACGGACGAGCGCTCGGGACGAACGAGGATGCGGTGCTTGGCGATTCGCTCGCGCGCCGAAAGATCGACCACGGTCAGCCCGATCTCGATGATCTCGCTGACCGCGCCGGGCGGCGTGTCGCCTGCCCAACAGGTCGCTTCGACATCGACGACGTTGAGCAGCGTGGTGGTGCTATTCATTTGGGCGAGGGTACGGAGGTCCGTCAGCGGGGCTCAATCGAATTTCCCATAGCGGAGAACGATCCGGGCTATCGCTCCTACATCTGAAGTACCACCTTGCCGACGGTGCCGCGCGTCTCCAGCGCGCGGTGTGCGCCGACCGCGTCGGACAGCTCGAAACGTTGGACGACGGGTCGCAGTCGACCGGCTGCGGCCTCGGCCATGGCCGTGTGCTCGAGCGGGCGCAGATCGCCGCCGACCCGCTGGAGCAGGCGCGGCCCGACGACCAGTTCGGAAGTGATGCCGCGCGCCGCCAACTCCTCATCCGGCAGCGATAGCGGCGCACCATTGGCAGCGCCGTAGACGAGGTGCTGTCCGCCCTTGCCGAGCAGATCGATGGCGGCACGGCTGATTTCGCCGCCGACACCGTCGAACAGCACGGTCGCGCGCCGGCCGCCGAGTCGCGCGTGCACCTGAGCGGGCCAGTCGGGGAGTAGATAGTCGATCGCGATATCCGCGCCATTGCGTTGCACCAGTTCGACTTTCGCGGGCCCACCGGCCAGGCCGACCACGGTGGCGCCGACGTTCTTCGCATGCTGAACCAGCAGGGTCCCGATGCCACCTGCCGCCGCGGTTACCACGACCACACTGTCGGGACCGAGTTCGGTGAACAACAGAATCCCCATGGTCGTTCGCCCGGTGCCGATGATCGCGACCGCCTCGGCCGCATCGAGATCGGCCGGAATCTCGTGCAGCCGAGTGGTTTCCGTTACGGCCAACTCGGCGTAGCCACCGGGGACCGCCCCGAGATGTGCGACCACTCGCTTGCCGAGCCGGGACGCATCGACATCCGGCCCGATCCGGTCGACGATTCCGGCGACCTCGCGGCCCGGAATGGTCGGCAGCTGTGGCAGCGGGTACGGGCCGGGCTCGCCCCTGCGCAACGCGGTATCGATGACGTGCACGCCCGCCGCCGCGACCCGGATGAGCACCTGCCCCGGCCCGGGCACCGGATCGGGCACCGTTTCGTAGCGCAGATTCTCGGCGGGTCCGAAGGCATGGAGGCGGATGGCGTGCACGGTGACTCCTGTTCGTCGGCGATCGAGTCAACCGTGCAACCTGAAGTGCCGTTCAGGTCAAGACGTTCGAACCCAGCGGGCCTCGAATCCGTCGCAGAGCGCGGACAATCCGAGGTACAGCAGATCCTCCGAGGTCAGATCGCTCACACCGCTACCGTTCAGATCCGCGAGCGCGGGCGGAATCGGCAGCTGTGATTTTCCTTCCAGCAATGCCCGCAGTCCGTTGTCTCCTTCCGGATTCATGCCCTTGCGTGCGACCAGCGCACCACTGATATGCGGGAGCGTGGCCCCGGAGATGTAGTTCCACACCGCGAAGGCCATGGTGGCCGCCTCGCGGGTCGAGACATTCAACTCACGCAGCCCTTCGACCAGCCACGCGAAGCAGGCCAGGCCCTGTGGACCGAAGCTGTAACGGGGCATGGCGAAGGTGAGCAGCACCCACGGATGCTGTTGGTAGAGCGCCCAATCGATCTCGGCGGCAATGCGGACCCGGTCGCGCCAGGTCCAGTTCTTCCCCTCCGGCGAAGGGTACGGGTTGCGAGCCGATATCTCGTCGGTCATCAGGGCGAGCAGTTCGTCCTTGTTCGCGACGTGCCGGTACAGCGACATGGCCCCGACGCCCATCCGCTCTGCGATATGTCGCATGGACAACCCGTCGAGACCTTCCTCGTCGGCGAGGGTGATCGCGGTGTCGACAATGGCGGCTCGGGTGAGCTTCGGCTCGGTCATCCCATGACTCGCTTCCAGTTTTGGGGCCGCATGCGTACACTGTACCCGGATTGACGCGTACGCCGTACGCGACACGGAGAGGATTCGGAATGACTCAGGTGGAGGCCACGCGGGTGGCGCCGGCGCCGACGGGTTCGCGGCGCCCTCGGCTGGGCCTCGCGGTGCTGCTGCTGCCGGTGCTGCTGGTATCGATGGATATCTCGGTGCTGTTCCTGGCCATGCCCACGCTCACCCTGGATCTCGATCCGTCGGCCGCGCAGCAGCTGTGGATTCTCGATATCTACGGCTTCCTCATCGCGGGCCTGCTCATCACCATGGGCAATCTCGGGGATCGGATCGGGCGGCGCAATATTCTGCTGGTCGGTGCCTCGGTATTCGGCATCGCCTCGGTCATCGCGGCCTTCGCGCCGAGTGCGGTGGTGCTGATCGTCGCCAGGGCGCTGATGGGTATGGGCGGTGCGACCCTGCTGCCGTCGAGTCTCGCGCTGATCTCCAGCCTGTTTCCGAATGCCCGCGAACGCGCCGCCGCGATCGGGGTGTGGACCGCGTTCTTCGCGGGCGGATCCGCGGTGGGGCCGATACTCGGCGGGATGCTGCTGCACCACTTCTGGTGGGGCTCGGTATTTCTCATCAATATTCCGGTGCTGCTGATCCTGCTCGTCTTCGGTCCGTTCGTCCTGCCCGAACATCGCGCGGGTGTGGTCGGACCGCTCGATATTCCGAGTGTGCTGCTGTCGATCGGCGGTATCCTCCCGGCGGTGTACGCGGTCAAACAGATCGCTGCCGAGGGATTCGATATCGCATCGATCGCTATCGGACTCATCGGTGTCGTCTTGCTCGCCGTCTTCGTGCGACGGCAGCGACAGCTGGCCGAACCGCTGCTGGATCTGCGGTTGTTCCAGCGGGTGCAGTTCACGGTCGCCATCGGATCGAGTCTGGTCGGCATGATGTCGCTGGCGGCGATGAGCTATCTCACCAGCGTCTATCTGCAATCGGTGACCGGACGTGAGCCGCTGGCGGCCGCACTGCTCGGGATTCCGATGGCGATCGCGGTATTCGTCTGCTCGATGGGCGGTGCGCGGATCGGGCACAAGCTCGGAGTGCGCGCCACCTTCGTGCTGGCGCTGCTGGCCGCCGCGGTGGGCAATGTCATGCTGGTCGGCGTCGGGGTGGACGGCGGAATCGCCTGGTACCTGGCCGGATCCACGATCGCGGGAATCGGTTACGGCCTGGCGTTCACCCTGGTGTCGGATGTGGCGGTCTCCTCGGTGCCGCCGGAGCGGGCCGGTTCCGCGGTCGGGATCTCCGAGACCAGTTTCGAACTGGGTAATGCGCTCGGCCTCGCGCTACTGGGTTCGATTGCGGCGCTGGTCTTCCGATCGGGCGGTGACTATGCGGACACCCTCGGCGAAACCATCCAGCACGCGGGCGGGAACACCGCGCTGATCGATTCCGCGCGCGAATCCTTTGTCTCCGGAATGCATATCGCGACCTCGGTCGGCGCGGTGCTGCTGGTGGCGATGGCGGCGGTCGCGGCATTCGCACCCCGGCGCTGAACGGCGCGCCTCCCCGGGATCGGGCTCGATTCGCGATATAATTAGATGTCATGTTTTCTCATGACATCACCTCCATCGAGGGCTTTATCCGCAGATATGACGAGATCGTCGCGACCTCGGATTTCGCCACGCTGCCAAGCCTTTTCGATCCCGTTGTTCTGGTGACCACGCCGACGTCGAGTCGCTGTCTGAGCCGGGAGGAGTTCGTGGCCGGCGCGAAAGCGCGGGCGCGCCAGTTCGATTCGGGGCCGCGGACTCGGTTGGTCGAGCAGAAGACCGTCGACCTGGGCGGGCACTACTGGCTGACTTCGGTGCGGTGGACATTGACGTTCGGCGCACGGTCCCTCGACGTCCACAGCGACTTCCTGGTCCGGCGGGCCGCGGACGGGCCGCGGATCGCGGCCTATCTGACCCGCCAGGATCTGCCCGAGCTACTGCGCGCCGGCGACGAGTGATCATCGATACGGGAGGTGTCTGGGCCGGGTGGCGCATACAGTCGATAGCGTGAACGACACTCCCGCTTCGAGCAATGGCCGCCCGCTCGCCGAGCGGGTGGCGGCGTGGTTGCTGTATCCGACCTCGCGGCCGCGTCAGAAATCCCTGCGTGCGGCGGTCGCGGGCCGGATCGTGCTGGTGACCGGCGCCTCGCACGGCATCGGCAAGGCCAGTGCGCGCAAGTTAGCCGCGGCCGGTGGGGTGGTGCTGCTGGTGGCGCGCTCGGTCGACGACCTCGAGCAGGTGGCGGCCGACATCACCGCCGAAGGCGGCACCGCATACGCGTACCCGACGGATATGACCGATATGGATGCCGTCGAAAAACTCGGCCGTGACCTATTGGCCGAACACGGTCACATCGATGTGCTGATCAATAACGCGGGCAAGTCGATTCGCCGCTCGATCGACGATTCCTACGACCGATTCCACGATTTCACCCGCACCATCGACGTGAACTACCTCGGCCCGGTCCGCTTACTGCTCACCGTGCTGCCGAGCATGCGCGAACGCAAACAGGGCCATATCGTCAACATCTCCACCTGGGGCGTGCTCATGCCGCCCGCCCCGCGGTGGGCCGCCTACGGTGCGTCGAAATCCGCCTTCGATGTCTGGTTGCGCAGCACCGCGGCCGAAATCGCCGCAGATAAGGTCACCACCACCTCCATCTACATGCCGCTCGTGCACACCAGGATGAGCGCACCGACCGACTTCAGTCGCGTCCCCGGACTGACCGTCGACGAAGCCTCCGATCTGGTCTGCCATGCGGTAACCGCCAAACCGCGCGAGATCGCCCCCTGGTGGTCGCATCGCATCCAAGCCTGGTCGGATCTGACCCGCAAAGGGGCGCAGCGCTTCATGGAGCGTTCCTTCCGACGGTAGCCGTGCCCGGTCAGTCGGCGCTGTTGCGCGGTCGGGGGCGCGGGCCGATCTGATCGAGCAGGTCGTTGACCTCATCCGGGAACCCGTTGGTCACGGCCTTCGGTGTCTTCTTCGGGAACCGGCGCGTGACGTGCTCCTGTGCGGCCGATCCCGGCAGGACGTAGACCGGTTCGGGTTTGTTCTGCAGTGGGCGCACGACGTCATCGAGGTGGCCCTTGCGATCGTCGAGGTAGGCGCCGATCACATCCTCACCCGCCGGACAGACGGCCATGCAGTAGCCGGCCTTGTAGTTGGGTTTGAACGACAGGCTCTGCCACATCGAGAACGATTCGCCGGTGCTGACGCGCTCGCGGTATTCGTCGGCGTTATCGCTGTCGGCGACGGTTTCGGCCCAGTCGGTGAAGCCGCCCATGAACTCGCGGTAGTTGTGCGTATAGCAGGCCTGGAAATCGAAGCCGCCCTCGTTGGTGATCGCGCCCACCGGACATGCGGAGACGCAGAGCTTGCATTCCAGACACGGGCTGAAATCCAGCGATGCGCTCGGTTCGTCGATCGCCGCGTCGGTGACCACCGTGCCGAGCAGGATGAAGTTGCCGAACTTCGGGTGAATGACATTGCGGTGGATACCCATAACGCCCAATCCGGCCGCCTCGGCCACCACCTTGTGCGCGATCACCCAGATGCGACCCGGAAACTTATCGACCTCCATCGGATATCCGGGGGCCGGATAGACGGCACGGTATCCGGCGTCTTGCAGCGCCCTCGTGATACGGCGCGACACCTCGTTGGTTTCGTCGTCGGCGTGGTTGAACTCGGTATTGGCGAGGCTGCGCATGGTGCTGCGCAGGTTGTCCCGGTTCATCCGGACGCAGAAGGCCACGAAGGTCCGTGCGGAGGGCAGAATTTCGCGCGCATGCTCGAGCTCTACGGCCACGCGCGGGTCCTCGACCGGTACGAAGCCCACATCGTCGGCCCCGGCCTCTAGACAGAGTTCGCGCAGCCGCGAAACGCTCAGCACCGGATCAGGTTTCGTGCGCGCCCGCTCGGCCATCCGCTGCACGGTCGGATGCTCCGCCAGCCGACGCTGCCCTGTTGGTTCCTGGTTCACTTCCGACATCGGCCCTCCTCGTTGGCGCGAGACCGGCACGGCCTCAGGAAGATAGACCCCGCCGAACGCCGAAACTCATCGCACATCGGGCGTGTTGTGGGAGATCGGCGCTCGATTCGCGGTCGGTTCCCTCGGGAGCGACGCGGAGCAGGCCGACATCTCGAATCCGATACAACACCGTGTCGATCTACACCCTGTCCCGATCCGAAGATCATGTGTGGCCCGGTCGGGGTGAGGGAGCCCGACCGTGTCACGCCTAGGATCGACGGATGGACAGATCGGGAAGCAGTGGGTTGGCGACATTGTTCGCGCTGGCCGATTCGCGGCTGCCGATCGGGGGACATGTGCATTCCGGGGGCGTGGAGGAGGCGGTGGCATCCGGGGTCGTGCGCGATGTCGGGACGGTCGAAATGTATTTGCGGCGGCGGATCCGGACGTCGGGGCTGGTCGCGGCGTCATTGGCGGCGGCGGTGTGCGCGGGGACGTTGGATGCGGTGCGGGCGGAGGCGGAGGCGGATGCGCGGACTCCCGCTCCGGCCGCGCGGGCGGCGTCGCGGGCGCAGGGCCGTGGGTTGCTGCGGTTGGCGAAACAGGTTTGGCCAGGACAAGTTTGGGCGACTCTCGGCATGCGGCCGCACCTGTCCACGGCGTTCGGCGTCGTGGGGCACAGCTGTGGTGCGACTCCGGAGGACACCGCGGCCGTCGTCGTCTATACGACCATGACCGGAGCCGCGACGGCGGCGCAGCGGTTGCTCGCGTTGGATCCCGCGACGGTGGCAGCATGCACGATCCGGCTCGGCGAACTCTGTGATCGCACCGCGGCCGAGGCGGCGACCGGAGTCGCCGCGCTGTCGGACCCGCTGCAGGACGTGCTCGCCCAGCGACACCTGGTGCGCGATATGCCCCTGTTCGCGTCCTAGGTGCGCGATCGGCAAGGATGAAGGCGGAAAGGAGCACGATATGCCACCCCACCTGATCGACGGCGAGCCGCATGATCACTCCCACGACCGCCCCAAGCGTGCCCGCACGCCCGGCGAGGCGCTGCGGATCGGCATCGGCGGACCGGTCGGTTCGGGCAAGACCGCCCTGGTGGCCGCTCTGTGCAGACAGCTGCGCGACGAACTCTCCCTCGCGGTGCTGACCAATGACATCTACACCACCGAGGACGCCGACTTCCTGCGCCGCAACGCGGTGCTGCCGGACGAGCGCATCACTGCCGTCCAGACCGGCGGCTGCCCGCACACCGCCATCCGCGACGACATCACCGCCAACCTCGACGCCATCGACGATCTGATCGCGGCCAATCCGCCGCTGGATCTGATCCTGGTGGAATCCGGCGGCGACAATCTCACCGCCACCTTCTCCTCCGGCCTGATCGATGTGCAGATCTTCGTCATCGATGTGGCGGGCGGCGATAAGGTGCCGCGTAAAGGCGGCCCCGGCGTGACGTTCTCGGATCTGCTGGTGATCAATAAGACCGATCTCGCCCCGCTGGTCGGCGCCGACCTCGGTGTGATGGAGCGCGATGCCGCGCAGGTCCGCGAGGGTCGCCGGACCGCGATGATCTCGCTGACCGAGGATCCGGCCGCCACCGACGTGCTCGCCTGGGTGCGCGAGCAGCTGCGCGCGATCGCCGAGCAGGATGGTTCGGCCACCGAATCCGCTGTTGCGCACTGAGGTTCGCATTGTCGCCGCCGTCGGCGCGCTGCCCGAGATCCACGCGAGCGGCGGGCTGGCGGTTCGGCGCACCGGTCCGGATACCGTCCATCTGATCGGCACCGCCGCGACCCCGCTCGGTGGTGACGAACTCGATATCGAGATCGTGGTCGCCGCGGGCGCGCGGTTGCTCGTGCGCTCGGTCGCGGCCACCATCGCACTGCCCAGCGCGGCAACGCCACTGTCCGCGGCGCACTGGCGTTTCGACGTCGCGGGCGAACTGGATTTCGATCCCGAGCCGACGATCGTCGCGGGCGGTGCACACCATCACGCCGTTACCGAGGTGCGGTTGACTCCCGAGGCCCGGCTGCGGTTGCGCGAACGGGTCCAGATCGGCCGCACCGGTGAGGACACCGGCGGCTGGCGTGGTGATCTCATCGCCGACGTCGGCGACCTGCCGCTGCTGCGGCACCGGCTGGAACTCGGCGCGGACGGTGCGACAGACGATAACCTCAGCGCGCCGAGGGCATTGGACAGTGAACTCGTCTACCCCGATGACCGCCCCGCGGATACCACGGGTTTGGTCGCATCCCGCCTGCCGCTGGCCATCGGCGGGACCCTGTCCACCCGAATCGGCATGCTGCTCGGCCCGAACGGCTGACTTCCGATTCGCCGACCCGAAGATGCGTAGTCGGTCACAGCTTCGGGGCCGCTTGCAGCCCTACGGGTGTAGCGGCGGTTCGGGCGGGGGAATGAAAAGGGTGGGAACCCGACAGCGTCGTCAGGTTCCCACCCCAGTCCGGCGTTCGGTCGGTCGTCGACGGCCCGCGAGTTGCCCGCCGGTGGTGCGATCGGCGGCACCGGAGCGCCTTTCCTCCGGAGACATGTCAATCGCCATTCGGACCGGAGGGCGCTCGGATGGGTGCGATTTGTGACCCCGGCGATGCGATAAAGGCCGGTTTCGGGCGAATCAGCCGACTTTGCGGTTGGCCGCCTTATCGGTGAGCGCGGCCTTTCCGTTCTCCGCGGGCGGCGCACCGAGCGCGGCCGCGAGTTCGTCGGCCTCTTGTTGATCGGCCTGTACCGCCTCCACCGCGAGTCGGGCGAACACCCACTGCTCGGTGGCGGCCATCTGCCCGCGGGTGCGGCCGAGGAAGGTCACGAACCACTGGATGACGGTGATGATCCGGCTGCGGTAGCCGACCAGGTAGTACAGGTGCAGTGCCAGCCAGGCCAGCCAGGCGATGAACCCGCCGAACTCCAGCTTGCCGATCTGGCAGACGGCGCTGAACCGCGACACCGTCGCCATACTGCCCTTGTTGAAGTACTTGAACGGCTTACGATCCTGCGGCGCTTGGCCATTCAGCCCGGCCTTGATCTGCTTGGCCGCATAGGTCGCGCCCTGGATCGCGCCCTGCGCCTGGCCGGGCACATTCGGTACCGACATCAGGTCGCCGACGACGAAGACATTCGGATGGCCCTTGACGGTGAGATCGGGTTCGACGATGACCCGACCGGCGCGGTCGACCTCGGTGCCGTCGGACTGCTCGGCGAGCATTTTGCCCAGCGGGCTGGCCTGCACACCCGCCGACCACACCTTGCACGAGGATTCGATGCGGCGCGTGGTGCCGTCGGCGTCCTTCACCGTGACACCGTGCGCGTCGACATTGGTGACCATGGCGTTGAGCTGGATCTCGACGCCCATCTTCTCCAGCCGCCGCTTCGCCTTACCGCCCAGCTTCGGGCCCATCGGGCCGAGTACCGCGCCCGCGCCCTCGACCAGGATCACCCTGGCATCGCGGGGATCGATGTTGTGGAAGGTGCCTTCCAGGGTGCGATCGGCGAGTTCGGCGATCTGGCCCGCCAATTCGACACCGGTGGGCCCGGCGCCGATCACCACGAAGGTGAGCAGCCGGTCCCGCAGTTCCTGGGTGACGGCCAGTTCGGCCCCTTCGAACGCGCCCAAGATGCGCGCGCGTAGCTCCAGCGCGTCATCGATGGTCTTCATGCCGGGGGCATAGGTGGCGAACTGGTCGTTACCGAAGTAGGACTGCTGCGCGCCGGTCGCCACGATCAGGCTGTCGAAATGGGTGACGGTGTTCTGGTTGAGCAGCTGCGAGGTGACCGTCTGCTGCGCGAGGTCGATATCGATGACATCGCCGAGCAAGACCTGCGCGTTCTTCTGCTTGCGCAGCACCAGCCGGGTCGCGGGGGCGATCTCGCCGACGGAAAGGATGCCGGTGGCCACCTGGTAGAGCAGGGGCTGGAACAGGTGGGTCGAGGTCTTCGAGATCAGGGTGATGTCGACGTCGGCCCGCTTGAGGTGCTTGGTTCCGAACAAGCCGCCGAAGCCCGACCCGATCACCACCACCCGGTGGCGATGGTTCTCCTCGACAGACTGAGTGCTCATCGTCGGTGCTCCTCAAACCTGGGGTGGCGGCCCCTCGAACGTTACTGACCCGACTTACGGTAGTCGGCGCTCTGCTGGCCGTCACGGTGAGATCCCGGTTGCTGATGTGCTGCGATGCTCCACTGCTGTCGAATACGATAGATCATGTCCGAGAATGTGTCGTTGATCGACGTTCCTGACGACCATGTGCTCGATCGACTGTTGCGCCGGGTTCCGGAGCGCCGTCGTGTGCTGGCCACACCGCCACGGGGCAGTACCGCGACCGCTGTGCGCGGTGATGCCGGACTGCCGTATTTCGGGCGAGGTCTGCATTATCTGCGCTGGGGTCCGGCCGAAATGATGGATCGGTATCGCCGATACGGCCCGGTGTCACTCAATTCCTCGCTGGGACTGGATCGGGTGCTGGTCTGTGGGCCGGAGGCGATAGATGAGGTGCTCGGCAAGCGCCGCCGTGACTTCGGTCAGGGGTGGGACTACTTCATCGGCTCGTTCTTCGGGCGCGGACTATTGCTGCTCGAATTCGATGAGCACATGTTCCATCGCCGGATCATGCAACAGGCCTTCACCAGGGAGCGGCTGGAGGCGCATCTGGCGACGTTGACGCCGGTGGCGCGGGCCGTCATCGGTCGGTGGGCGGCGGAACCGGGGCGAATGGTCCGGCTCTATCCGACGATCAAGGAATTGACCCTGGAAATCGCGGGAGAGACCTTTATGGCCGTCGATGTCGGTGCACAGCGGCGCAAACTGATCGACGCGTTCATCGATTGCACCCATGCCGGGCTCGCGATAATTCGACATCCTGTGCCCGGGGGCAATTGGCGCGCCGGGCTGCGGGGGCGGCAGGTGCTCGAGCGGTACTTCACCGAAATGCTGCCGCAGAAGCGCCGAACCGAGTCGGCGGATTTCTTCTCCGCCCTCTGTCATGCGCGCACCGAGGACGGCGCCGAATTCAGTGACGCGGATGTGGTGAACCACATGATCTTCCTGATCATGGCCGCGCACGACACCACGACGACCACCGCCACCGCCGTCGCCTACTACCTCGGCAAACATCCCGAATGGCAGCGGCGGGTGCGGGCCGAAGTGCTCCGCATCGATGCGGAAATCGGTAGTGCCGCACCGACGATCGCCGATTTGGACCGCATGCACGACCTGGATCTGGTCATCAAGGAGAGTCTGCGATTGATGCCGCCGGTACCTGGTTTCGTGCGGCGTGCGGTGCGCGACACCGAAATTCTCGGGCATTACATTCCGGCTGGCACGGCCGTCGATTGCGCATATCACATCAACCACTTCCTGCCGGAGCTGTGGACCCGGCCGGACGTGTTCGATCCGGAACGCTTCGGCGAAGCGCGGCGCGAGGACAAATCGCATCGACTCGCCTGGGTGCCGTTCGGGGCGGGTGCGCACAAGTGCATCGGCATGCACTTCGGCACCCTCGAGGTGAAGACGATTATCGCGGCACTGGTGCGCGATTACGAGTGGGAACTCCCGGAGGATTACCGAATGCCGTGGGGGTTCACGACAATTCCGTTCCCCCGGGATGGTGCGCCCGTGTTATTGCGTCCGCGAGTGGGTCGCTCGAATCAGTTCAGCGTCCGCTGAAAAGCAGTTCGGCGACCTTGGTGTCGGTGGCGGCGCCCTCGGTGTAGCCGCCATCGCCGCCGAGCGAACTCATGATGGCCAGGGTGTAGCGCTCGCCGGGACCGGCGAAGCCGACCGAATTGACCACCCAGCCGCCTTGCTCCTCGGACCAGCCGTTCTTGAGGCCGGGCCGCATTGCCGCGCCCGCGCCCCACAGGCCCCAGTGCTGATTGCTGTCTACCGCGCGCATGCGGTCGAGCAGGTAGTTCCGGTCGTCGGGGTGCATATGGTTGAAGACCGAATCCATCAGCCGATCCAGATCGGCGGGCGTGCACTTCTGGAACGACCAGTCCGGGAACAATGCGGTATTGGTCGGCTGCGGAACCAGCGTCACCATGCCATTGGCGCGGAAGGCATTGTTATAGGCCATCCGATCGATGCCCGCGTACTTGTTCCAGAGGATATCGGCGGCTTGGTCATTGGACGTGGCGAGCATTGATTCCATCAGCGCGCGGTCGTCGGGACCGAGGCCGATCACGCCCGCCCGCGCGCGGTTGAGCAGGTCAACGGCGATGGCCAGCTTGATGGTGGAGGCGGTCCAGACCGAATTCTCCGCATTCTCGTTCGCGTACACCCCGCCGCTGACCCGATCACGGACGACGTAACCCGTCACACCGGGCCGATTCTTCAAATACGCGTCGACAGCGGCGATTCGGCTGCTCATATCGCAATCGAAACCGGCCAGGCAGCCTTGCATATGCGCCGGAGGCGCGGCAAAGGCCGACGGAATCAGCGCGGGGGTAGTGGGGACCAGGATCGCCGCAGCGGCGAGAACAGAGACGGAGGCGTGACGCACGAGGCAACACGATCGCACATCAGCGGGCCGGACGCACGTCTTGAGCTCTGCGCGACGCTGTGGTAGCACGCGTTGTGTGCTTGCACCGCAGTGTCTTTCGCCGGAGCGCCTCAGTGAAAGGCCGCGTGTAGTTCCTCGACGGTGCGCCCGTTGAGACGGTAGCAATGCGCGAAGGCCTCGGCATGCTGGTCGCGGGGCCAGGTGTGTAGCACAACGGTCCGGCCATATGAGCGCGAGTTGACCAGCTCCCATCTGTCACCGACGCGGCGGACCGTGAACCCGCCTCTCGGAACCAGGGGAATCACCATCGCCATCATCGAACGCGAACCAGCCTTTCGTGCTGCTATCCCCGTTCCTCCCCGGTTGAGCACTGTTGCACATCGAGCGCCGCGATCCGAGGTGACACGGCGAAGTAAATCGTTCGTGTGTGGCTTATTTCACTCTCGCGGGAGTGGGGCCGGAAGGTTGCGTGCTGGTCGCTGGGCGTATAAACGTGCGGGAGCGACGAGGCGTACGGATAGGCGACTTGACGCGCAGCGCGGACATACCGGACGGACCGACGAGAGGGCGCACATGCCGCTGCACATTCATCGTGCCGAGCGCGCCGACGCGTTGGCGCAGGCACTGGCCGACTTGCTTGCCGAGCCGTTGCCGGACGCCTTCGCGCCCGAGGTGGTCGCGGTGCCCGCGAAGGGTGTCGAGCGCTGGCTGACGCAACGGCTGTCGACCGTGCTCGGTGTGTCGGGGCGTTCGGATGGTGTCGCCGCGAATATCGAATTCCCGTCTCCCGGTGCATTGGTCGCCGAGGTGCTCGCGGCGGTGAGTGGGGTGGCGCCCGAGGTGGATCCGTGGGCGTCGGAGCAGGTCGTGTGGACATTGCTGCAGGTGATCGACGCGTCGCTGGCCGAGCCGTGGAGTGCGGTGCTCGCGCGGCATCTGGGAGCAGGGGAGCCGGGTGGCCATCGCGTCGGGCGTCGGTACGCGACCGCCGCGCATCTGGCGGCGCTGTTCGACAGCTATGCGGCGCAGCGGCCTGGACTGATCAAGGAGTGGGCGAGCGGTTCGGATACCGACGGGGCCGGGCGGGCGGTACCGGATGATCTGCTGTGGCAACCGGAATTGTGGCGGCGGTTGCGGGCCGAGGTGGGGGTGCCGAGTCCGGCTGAGCGGTTGGACGCAGCCTGTGCGCGGTTGCGGAGCGAGCCGGATCTGGTGGATCTGCCCGGGCGTTTGTCGCTGTTCGGGGTGACGCGGTTGCCGACCGATCAGCTCGCGGTGCTGTCGGCGCTGGGGGCGTCGCGGGATGTGCATCTGTGGCTCGCGCATCCGAGTCCGGTGATGTGGTCGCAGTTGTCCGCCCGGCCCGCTGTGGTCGCGCGGGCTGATGATGCCAGTGCGACGGTGGTGCGACATCCGCTGCTCGCGGGGCTCGGCCGGGATGTGCGTGAGCTGCAGCAGCGGTTGGTCGGCCCCGGTATCGCGGACCGGCATCACCCGGGCGCCGGTTCGGTTGCCGCCGAACTGAATGATGCTGCGGTGGGCCAGCTTTCGATCGGCCTGGCGATCGGCGAATCGGAGCGACCCGGCTCCGGTCGGTCGATCGAGGATGGCCCCGATGGCGCTGCGGCCAGCGGGGCTTCGAGGGGGGATGGTCAATCCCGTAGGACACTGTTGCACGCCCTGCAATCCGGGATTCGGGACGACGCGTGGCCGCCGGCACCCGCGACCTTCGATCACGCGACCGTCCAGGTGCACTCGTGCCATGGACCGGCGCGGCAGGTGGAGGTATTGCGGGAGTGCCTGCTCGGGTTGTTCGCGGCCGATCACACGCTGGAACCGCGGGATGTGTTGATCATGTGTCCGGAGGTCGAGGCGTACGCGCCGCTGGTGCGCGCGGCGTTCGGGCAGAAGCTGGTGGGATCGGTTGAGTCGGTGGGAGATCCGGCGCATCCGGCGCATCTGCTGCGGGTGCGGCTCGCCGATCGGGGGCGCGGCGTGACCAATCCGATGCTCGCGGTGATCGCGGTGCTGCTCGAGCTCGCCGACGGGCGGGTGACGGTGACCCAGGTGCTGGATCTGGCGGCATCGGAAACCGTCCGGCGCCGTTGCGGTTTCGAGGACGACGATATCGAGCGCTTGCGCGAATGGGCGGCCGAATCCGGTGCGCGCTGGGGGATCGGGCAGCGGCAGCGGCAGGCGTTCGGGCTGGCCGACTTCGCGCAGAACACGCTGAACAGTGCGGTGGATCGGATTCTGCTCGGGGTGACCGCCGACGAATCCTCCGACGACTGGCTGGATCTCGCGCTGCCGCTGGACGATGTGGACAGCAATGACGTCGATCTCGCCGGTCGGTTCGCGGAATTCATCGACCGGCTCGCGGTGTGCCTGCGGGATCTGCGCGGGCCTCGTCCGGCCGCCGAATGGGCGCAGGTCCTCGGCCGCTGTCTCGATCTGCTCACCGATGTGCCCGACAGTCAGGCCTGGGTGCGCACCGAGGCCCGCCGCGAGTTGGCCGCGGCCACCGATCACGCGGGCGATGTCGCGCTGCGGCTGGCCGATATCGGTGTGCTGCTGTCGAGCCGACTCGCGGCGCGGCCGACCAGAGCCAATTTCCGTACCGGTGAGCTGACCGTGTGCACGATGGTGCCGATGCGTTCGGTGCCGCATCGGGTGGTGGTGCTGCTCGGGCTCGACGACGAGGTGTTCCCGCGTACCAGCGGCGTCGACGGCGATGACGTGCTCGCCCGCCATCCGCTACTCGGCGAACGGGATGCGCGCAGCGAGGACCGTCAGCTGCTGCTGGACGCGGTGCTCGCGGCCACCGAGCAGTTGCTGATCTTCCACACCGGCGCCGACCCGGTGACCGGCGCGCACCGCCCGCCCGCGATCCCGGTCGCCGAACTGCTCGACGCGCTGCGCGCGCACGTCGGCGCGGACGGAATGGACACGGTGGTGAACCGACATCCATTGCAGGGCTTCGACCGTCGCAATTTCAGTGCCGAGCGCCCATTCAGCTTCGACACCGTCGCACTCGCCGGCGCCGAGGCGGCCGGGCAGCCCGCGCAGCCGCGGCCCGCATTCCTGCCCGAGCCGCTGCCCGCGCCCGAACTCACCGATGTCGCACTGGCCGATCTGATTTCGTTCGTCGAGCATCCGGTGCGCGCATTCCTGTGGCAGCGCCTGGGTCTTCGCGTGCCCGAACCCGAAGAGGACATCGCCGACCGGCTGCCCATCGAACTCGACGGACTCGCGAAATGGGAACTCGGCGAACGACTGCTGGCCGCGCGGCTCACCGGTGCGGACCCATCGACGCTGCGTGCCGCGGAATGGCGGCGCGGAACATTGCCGCCGTTCGGATTCGGCGGCGCGGTCCTCGACGAGGTGGAATCCACCGTGGACAAGTTGGTCCGCGCGGCCCTGCCCGAGTACGCGGGCGCGCCGCGCGCGGTCGATATCGCGGTGGATCTGGGCAATGGCCGCCGCCTCACCGGCACGGTGCCCGAGGTGCGCGGGGAATCGCTGGTCCGCACCACATTCTCCCGGCTCGCTCCGAAACACCGCATCGCCGCGTGGGTTTCGCTGCTCGCCCTGGCCGTCACCGAGGACCGCAGTTGGCGCGCCGTCACCACCGGCCGTGGCCAATTCGGTCGTCCCGCATGGCGTTCCGAGCTGACCGCACCGGAACCGCCGGCCGCACTGGCGATCCTGCGTGAGCTGGTCCGACTGCGCGATGCCGGACTGACCGAACCGCTGCCGATCGCACCCTCCGCCACCGCCGTCTACGCCGAACGCCGCTTCCGCGGCTCGAACGCCGAGGAGGCGATCGCCGCCGCCGAGCGCGAGTTCAACGGCGGCCCCAATGGCCCAGGCCCTTTCGGCGATCACACCGACCGCCACCTTCGCTACATCTGGGGCCGAGCCCCGCGCCTCGAACACCTCATGGCAGCCCCCGCTCCCGCGGGTGAACCCGGCGAGACCACCCGCTTCGGCTCGTTGGCCCGGCGCATGTGGGCACCGCTGCTCGCGGCCGAGAGCCAGGGACAGCCGTGAGTGGTCTCGCATGGATTCGCCGTACGCCTCGTCCACAATCACGGCTTCGCGGTCCGGCGCGCCTACCGCATGATGGCCGGTTTCGGGTGGACGGTGGAGCAGTCAACCGGCGTCGGAAGTGGATGGTGTGCATGAGCATTGCGAGCGCCGCATGCGCCGCTTCGCGATCGGTGAAAGCCGGTGGGGCATGACCATCGAGGACACCGCGTTCGCCGCGCCGCCAGTGGATACCGACCGATTCGATCCGAACGGGCCGTTGCCGACGGGGACGACCGTACTCGAGGCGAGTGCGGGGACCGGTAAGACACATGCGATCGTCGGACTGGCGGTGCGGTATGTGGCCGAGATCGGGATCGACATTTCGCAGCTCCTGCTGGTCACGTTCAGTCGGGCGGCGACGCAGGAGTTGCGGGAGCGGACGCGGGATCGGTTCGTCGCGGTGGCGGCGGCATTGGCCGATCCGGAGGCCGCGCGGGCGCATGGCGATGAGTTGATTCGGCTTGTCGCACAGGCGGATTCGGAGGAGGTGCGACGGCGCAGGCGGCGATTGCTGACGGCGCTTTCGGATTTCGACGCGGGGACCATCGCGACAACGCACAGTTTCTGCCAGCGGATGCTCGACGAGCTCGGGTTGGCGGGGGAACACGATCCCGGATCCCGGCTGGTCGAGACGATCGATGAGCTGATCGGGACGGTCGCCGACGACCTCTACCTGAACCGGTATGCCCGTGCCGAGCCGCCGTTCTCGTTGAAGGAGGCGCATACGCTGGCGCTGGCGGCGGTGCAGGATCGGCATGCGGTGCTGGTGCCGAAGGGCGAGGGACCGGCAGGGGAGCGCGTTGCCTTCGCCGCCGCCGTACGCGCGGAGACCGAGCGCCGCAAGCGCCTGGCCGGATTGCGCGACTTCGACGATCTGCTGGTGCTGTTGCACGATGTGCTCGCCGATCCGGTGCACGGCCCGCGGGCCTGCCGTCGCATCCGCGACCGGTATCGGGTCGCCCTGGTCGACGAATTCCAGGACACCGATCCGCTGCAGTGGGACATCCTGCGGCTGGCCTTCCACGGACATTCGACCCTGGTCCTCGTCGGCGACCCGAAGCAGGCCATCTACGCCTTCCGCGGCGCGGAGGTGCTGAGCTATCTCGACGCCGTCGCGCACGCCGACACCCGCAAGGAGCTCACCGACAACTGGCGCAGCGATGCGGGACTGCTCGCCGCACTCGATCACCTACAGGGCGGTGCGGCATTGGGGCACAAGGAGATCACCGTCTACCCGGTCGCGGCGACCCGTGGCTGGTCGCGACTGTCCGGACCGGCGGAACTGACGACGCCGCTGCGGATGCGGTGTCTGCCGCGCACCGGGGCCGGACCCCTGAACAAATCGGGATTCCCGGCGGTCGGGCGCATGCGCGCGAAGGTCGCCGACGACCTCGCCGCAGATATCGTGCGGCTGCTGGAATCCGGTGCGCTGTTCGAGGCGAAGGCCGGACCGAGGCCGATCGGGCCCGGCGATATCGCGGTGCTGGTGCGGACGCGATCCCAAATCGATGTGGTGCGTACGGCTTTGGACCGGGTCGGCGTCGCCTCTGTCCTCGCCGGTGGCACCAGCGTATTCGGCACCGGCAGCGCGACGGACTGGCTCTGGCTCTTACGAGCCCTGGAACAGCCGCATCGCTCCGACCGTGTGCGACTGGCCGCCTGCACACCGCTGCTCGGCATCACCGCCGCCGAAATCGATAGCGGCGGTGCGGATCTGGTCGGCCGCGTCAGCGCCCAACTGCGCGAAGCGGCCCGGCTGTTCGCCCGCGCGGGATTCGCCGCGGTCTTCGAAAAGATCTCCGCCGAAGCGAATCTGGCGCAGCGGCTGCTGTCGATCGAGAACGGCGAACGGGAGCTGACCGATCTTCGGCATATCGCCCAACTGCTGGACCAGGTCGCGCTGACCGAAGGGCTCGGCCTCACCGCGCTGACCCGCTGGCTCGCCGACCGGGTGCGCGATCCGGCCTCGGGATCGGTCGCCGACCGCAGCCGTCGCCTCGACCGGGACGCCGCGGCCGTGCAGATCGCCACCGTACACGCCAGCAAGGGCCTCGAATTCCCCATCGTCTATCTGCCTTTCGCCTGGGACAACGCAAAGAACCCGTACCCGCAGACCCTGCTGTTCCACACCGACGACGGCGCCCGTGTCCTCGATGTCGGCGGCCAGGACGCCTCCGGCTACGGGGAGCGCAAGCTGCGCAGCGAAACCGAGGAGGCGGGTGAGGAACTGCGTCTGCTCTACGTTGCGCTCACTCGCGCGATGTGTCAGATCGTCGCCTGGTGGGCACCGGCGATCACCACCGCCAACGCACCCCTGCACCGGATGGTCCTCGGCCGCCCGGACGGCGGCGATCTGGTGCCGAGTAGGGCGGCGGTGCCCGCGGATTCCGTTGCGGTATCCATGCTTTCGGCTTGGGCCGCCGGTGCGCCAGAGGCGATTTCCGTGGCGGGCGTCGAGGACACCGATGCGGTCGAGATCCGCCGGGTGCGCACCGAACTGCCGACCGGTGCCCTCGCCGCGGCCCAGTTCGCCCGCACCATGGACCTGC
This sequence comes from Nocardia sp. CA-119907, assembly GCF_050955995.1. Classification (NCBI taxonomy): domain Bacteria; kingdom Bacillati; phylum Actinomycetota; class Actinomycetes; order Mycobacteriales; family Nocardiaceae; genus Nocardia; species Nocardia sp. CA-119907. The sequence goes on along the minus strand of NZ_CP192091.1, from coordinate 5,838,962 downwards.
AGTGGCGTCGGACCTCCTATTCGGCCTTGACCGCGGGCGCTCATGACGCGGCGATTCCGGAGGCCGAACCCGAGGATGAACGCGGCCCGTCCGATGAGCCCGGCACACCGGTGCCGGTCGACGCCGAACCCGCGACCACGGATGCGGCCCCGTCACTGATGAACGCCCTGCCCTACGGCGCCGAATTCGGCACCCTGGTACACGGCGTGCTCGAGCGAATCGACACGGACGCACCGGATCTCGCCACCGAAGTGCACACCCGCTGCCGGGCGGCGACCGAAGAGTTGATGGCCGAGGTCGATCCGATGGTTCTCGGAAATGCCCTGCTCGCTGTTCTGCACACGCCACTCGGATTCGGTTGTCTCGCCGACATTTCCAGCCGGAACAAGCTCAATGAACTCGACTTCGAACTCCCGCTGGCGGGCGGGGACATTCCGGGTGCGCACACCGTCACCCTGCGCCGCATCGCCGAACTCCTGCGCGCCCATCTCCCGGCCGACGATGCTCTGTCCGGCTACGCCGACCAACTCGCGGCGCTGGACGACGCCCCCCTGCGCGGCTATCTGACCGGCAGCATCGATGCCGTCCTGCGCGTCATCGAAAAGCCCGGCACGGAACCACGATTCGTCATCGTCGACTACAAGACCAACCGTCTCGGCACCGGCGACCTCACCGTCGAGCACTACACCCACGACCGCATGGCCGCCGAAATGCTGCGCTCCCACTACCCCCTCCAAGCACTCCTCTACGCGGTGGCCCTGCACCGCTATCTGCGCTGGCGGCTGCCCGGTTACGAACCCGCGCGGCATCTCGGCGGCGCCCGCTACCTCTTCGTCCGCGGCATGATCGGCCTCGAAACCCCCTCGGGGCGTGGTGTTTTCGATTGGAATCCACCCGCTGCGTTGATCGTGGCATTGTCCGACCTGCTCGCCGGGGAGCAGCGATGACCTCGATTCAGTTGGCCCAGCGGGGGACCGGGCTGTTGCGCATGTTCAACGAGGCCGGCGTGTTGTCCGCCGCGGACGTACACGTCGCACTGCGATTGGGGCGCATGGGCCGCGAGGCCTCGGAAGAGGTGCTGTTCGCGGCGGCGCTGGCGGTGCGGGCGGTGCGCTCCGGTTCGGTGTGCCTGGAACTGCATCGCATGCGCGAGATCGGCGTCGATGCCGATGAAACCTGGGACGCCGGTACGGGTATCGACCCGGCGACGCTGCCCTGGCCCGATATCGACGCCGTCGTCGCGGCACTGCGAGTGAGTCCATTGGTCTGTGGCGGACCGGCCGGTCCCTTGCAGCCATTACGTCTGGTCGATGCGCAGGCCACCCGGGACGCGGGTCCACTGCTCTATCTGGACCGGTACTACCAGCAGGAACAGACGATCCGCCGGGTGCTCACCGAACGTTCCGGATACCACCCCAAGGTGGATCCCGCCATCGTGCGCCGCGAACTCGATCGCCTTTTCGACACCCCGGTCGGCGCGGCCCCGGACCGCCAGCGCATCGCCGCGGCACTCGCCGCCACACATTGGACCACCGTGGTGGCGGGCGGTCCGGGTACCGGCAAAACCCACACCATCGCCCGCATCCTGGCCCTGCTCGACGCGCACCAAAAGGCGCATCCGAAACTGCCCGGCCTGCGCATCGCCATGGCCGCGCCCACCGGCAAGGCGGCCGCCCGCCTGCAGGAGGCGGTGCGCGAGCAGGCCGATGCCCTCGGACTGCCCGAGCTGACCGCGGCCACGCTGCACCGGCTCCTCGGCTGGCAGCGCGGTCGCGCGACCCGGTTCCGGTATCACGAATTCAACCGGCTGCCCTATGACGTGATCGTCGTCGACGAAACCTCCATGGTGTCGCTGACCATGATGAGCAGCCTGCTGGCCGCGCTGCGCCCGGACACCCGGCTGGTCCTGGTCGGTGACCCGGATCAGCTCGCCTCGGTCGATGCGGGCGCGGTGCTCGCCGACCTGGTCGCGGGCCCCGTTGTCGGCGTGGCAAATCCGGTGCTCGAACAGGTGCTCGGTGCCGAATCGATTGCGGCCGAAGATAATCCGGAAGCGCTCACCAGACTCGAACGTGCGCGGCTGCGCGGCGGTATCGTCCGATTGACCCGCGGCCGCCGATTCGGCGGCAAGATCGCCGAACTCGCCGTGGCGGTTCGTGCGGGCGACGCCGATACCGCGCTGGAGCTGCTGCGCGCGGGCGGCGAAGAACTGTCGCTGTGTACCCCGGACGACATCGCGCCGGTCCGCGCCGATGTCGTGCGCGCCGCTCGTGAGGTATCCACGGCCGCCCTCGACGGCGACGCCGCGGCCGCGCTGACCGCCCTCGAATCGCATCGCCTCCTGTGCGCCCACCGCCAAGGCCCATTCGGCGTCGAACGCTGGGACCGGATGGCCGCCGAATGGGCGGCCGCCGGTGGCGCGGGACCGGACTCGCACCAGGCCCCGTGGTATGCGGGCCAACCCCTGCTGGTCACCGCCAATGACCACGAGGCCCGCATCTACAACGGTGACACCGGCGTGATCGTGCGCATGCCCGACGGCTCCCTGCGTGCGGCGCTGCAGCGCGGCAGCGAACCATATCTGGTGCACCCCACCCAATTTCCGGCCGTGGTCACCGTCTTCGCCATGACCATTCACCGCAGTCAGGGCAGCCAGTACGACACCGTCTCCGTCGTCCTGCCCGAACCCGAATCCACCCTGCTCACCAGGGAACTGCTGTACACGGCCATCACCCGTGCCCGCCGCCACGTGCGCATCATCGGTACCGATGACTCGATCCGCGCCGCCATCGACCGCCGCGTCCTGCGCGCCAGCGGTCTATCGCGAATCCCGGAGCCGCAGTGATCTCCCGCGTGCAGATGATCGCGCCGCGCAGGTATTCGCGCGATGAACAAGAACGCGCCTGTCATCGGGGCAGTGGCGGCGGTATGACCTGGGGATCTCACGTTCCGGCCAGCCCGGGCGTCTACTCAGCGTGAGATTGCCTCCGTTCGAGGAAGTGGTGGCCGAATACGGCCCGATGGTGTTGCGCGTCTGCCGGGCCGTGCTCGGTCCGACGGATGCGGCCGACGCGTGGTCGGAAACCTTTCTGTCCGCCCTGCGGGCCTATCCCGACCTCGACCCGAACACGAATATCGAGGCATGGCTGGTCACCATCGCGCACCGGCGCGCGATCGATGTGGGACGCGCACTGACCCGCGCGCCCGTTCCCGCCGAAGCCCTGCCCGAACGCGCCGCCCCGAACGCCGATCCGGCCGGTTACAACCCCGATCTGTGGGATGCGCTCGCGGCCCTGCCGCCCAAACAGCGGCAAGCGGTGGCCTACCACTACCTGGCCGGACTACCGCACGCCGAAATCGCTGAGCTACTGGGAAATTCCACCGACGCCGCCCGCCGCGCCGCCGCGGACGGGCTCAAAACCTTACGCAAGCTCTACCCGAAGGATCGAACATGATGGCCACTATCGACCGGGATCCGGACGGCCTCTTCGACGGCCTGAATGCGAACTCCGCCGAGATCCTGTCCCACCTGCGGCAGCGGCTGGCCGCCGACGCACAGGCCGCTGGTCTGCTCGACATCGCCTACCGCACGCTGGACACCCCCGTTGGCTCCCTGCTGCTGGCGGCCACCCCCGCGGGCCTGGTGCGGGTCGCCTACCCCAATGAGAACCACGACACCGTGCTCGCCACACTCGCCGAGCGGATCAGTCCCCGGCTCCTCGCTGCCCCCGCGCGCCTGGATGCCGTGGCCCGCGAGATCGACGAATATTTCACCGGTACCAGAACACACTTCGACCTGCCACTGGATCTGCGGTTGACCGTCGGCTTCCGCCGCCAAGTGATCGAGCAGCTGAGCGATATCGGCTACGGCCATCGGGCGAGCTACGCCGATGTCGCAGCGGCCGTTGGCAATCCGCGCGCGGTCCGCGCCGTCGGCTCGGCCTGTGCGCACAATCCGCTTCCGGTGGTGATCCCCTGTCATCGGGTGGTGCGCAGCGACGGTTCGATCGGCCAGTACGTCGGTGGTATCGCCGCCAAGAACACCCTGCTGACCCTCGAAGCGGCGTGACGGAGAGCCGATGGAAATCCTTACCGCACTGGAAGAACGAGTCGACGCCCAACCGTGGCGCGAGCTGCTCGAGGAGATCGACGCCTACGGCTGCGCCCAGTCCGGCCCGCTGCTGACTCCGGACGAATGCGCCGAATTCACCGCCATGTGGGACGATCGGGCCCGCTTCCGATCGACGATCGATATGGCCCGCTACCGATTCGGCCAGGGCGCCTACCGCTACTTCGCCGATCCGGTCCCCGAACCGATCATGCGCTTGCGTGCGGCTTTCTACCGCCGCTTGCTACCCATCGCCCGCACCTGGGCCGACCGGCTCGGCGACCCGACCCCATGGCCCGACGATTTCGAGGATTGGCTCGCCACCTGCCACGCCGCGGGCCAGACCAAGCCGACACCAATTCTGTTGCGCTACACCGAAGGTGACTGGAACGCCCTGCACCGCGACCTCTACGGCGAACTCGTCTTCCCGCTGCAGGTCGTCATCGGCCTGGACCGCCCCGGCATCGACCACACCGGCGGTGAATTCCTCCTGGTCGAACAGCGCCCCCGCGCCCAATCGAGACCCACCGTCACCATCCTGGAACAGGGCCACGCCCTCATCTTCACCACGCGGGACCGCCCGACTCCGTCCGCCCGTGGCTGGTCCCGCGCACCGATCCGCCACGGCGTCAGCCGAATTCGCAGCGGTTACCGCCACACCCTGGGCCTGGTGCTGCACGACGCCGAATGAGATGTACATCCTGACCGACGCCGACGACCGCCCGTATGCGAGCCCCACACCGGGCCGATACGGCGGCCATCGGCGTGGCAAACTCTACGGCCGCCTCGACTGCCCCTCCGCCCTGCGCGCCCTGGCCCGCGGCCACTACCGCGCCCATCGTGTCTTCTTCGCCGACGAAGCAACCGCCATCGCCGCCGGCTACCGTCCCTGTGCGGTCTGCCTCCCCTCCGCATATGCGGCGTGGAAAGCCAACTCCGGCCGGTGATCTCACGTTTCGCCGTCGCGGCGCGTCTACCCGGTGAAAGTTCGACAGCGAGGAGCAACATCATGTCCGACACCTCCACCGCACGCCTGGTGCACGGCTGGCCCCTTGGCAATCTGCTGATCGAGGCGAACCCGGCCGGTGTGTCGCGCGTCGCGTTCACCGATATGCAACCCGCTGAGCCGACCGGTGAAAACCCCACGGCACGTGAACATCTCGAAGCCACTGCAGAGCAGATCGACGAATACCTCACCGGTGAACGCCGACAGTTCAGCGTCGCGATGGATTTGACACCGATGAGCGAATTCGACCGCGAGGTGCTACTGACGCTCGAGGCCACCACGGGTTACGGCCGGACGACCTCCTACGGAGCCCTGACCCGGCAACTCGGCCGCACCACCGCCGACGCCCGAAAAGTCGGTGGCGCACTCGCGCGCAATCACCTGCTGATCCTGCTCCCATGCCACCGTGTCCTCGGTGCCGACGGTGCGCTGACCGGCTATGCGGGCGGCCTGCCCGCCAAGCGGGCCCTGCTCGACCTCGAATCGGCCGACCTGCTGTTGCCGCTGGGCTGACACGCCCGGACGAATGCGGGAATATTGGCGACCGCGGTGTGCTTGCATGGGGTCATGACGAGCGCGGAGTTGTTGGTCGATGCATTCGGGCGGGTCCGGGAGAATGTGCACGGTGCGGTCGCCGGGCTGCGGCAGGACGAGTTGGCGGCGCGGATCGATCCGGAAGCCAACTCCATCGCCTGGCTGATCTGGCATCTGACGCGAGTCCAGGATGATCACATCGCCGATGTCGCGGGACTCGAACAGGTGTGGACGGCGGCGGGCTGGGCCAAGCGGTTCGAACTGCCCTTCGGTGACGCGGCGACCGGATACGGTCACGGCGAGGTGGAAGTCGCCGAGCTCGGCCGGATCTCGGCCGAGCTGCTACTGGGCTATTACGACGCGGTGCACGAGCAGACGATCGAGTACGTCGCCGGGCTCACCGATGCCGAACTGCCCCGCATCGTCGACACCCGCTGGAATCCGCCGGTCACCCTGGGCGTCCGGCTGATCAGCGTTGTCGACGACGATATCCAGCATTCCGGCCAGGCGGCGTTCATTCGCGGAGTGCTGCTGCGCCGCAGGTAGTTTCAGTACTCGTCCGGCGTCCGCCCGAACAGCAGGTCGGCGGCGCGGACGACCACCTCCAGACGGGTGCGGTCCTGGTGATCGGCGGCGAGGAAGTGTTTGCCGACCGCCAGGCAGAAGGCGAGCAGGGCGCGGGCCTCGACTTCGTCCGGATCCGAGCAGATCGCGCCGAACAGCTCGCGCGCGTACTCCATCCGGTGGTTGTCCACCCGGCGTAGCCGTTCGGCGACCGCCGGGTCGCGGCGCGCCCAGTCGCGCACGGCGAGGTCGATCGGGAGGCGCTCGTCGGAGAAGGTGAGCAGGCCGGCGCGCCGGATCTTGGTCTGCGGATCGCCGCCCTCGCGTTCGACCTGAGCGCGGACCTCATCGGTGCTTTCGCGTTCCCACGTCTCGAGCATTTCCTCGAGCAGGGCGTTGCGGTCGGCGAAGTGTCCGTAGAAGCCGCCCTTGGTGACGCCGAGCGCCTGCGCCAGGCTCTCGATGCGGACGGCGTCCGGGCCACCGCTCGACAGCGCGAGCAGACCCTGCTCGATCCAACTGCTTCGTGGGGTGCGGGTGACGGCAACCATACCTTCAGTATCGCCGACGGTGTTGACACCGGCGCAGCGCCGGTTACGATCGAAGCATACGGCACCGTATATTTGAAAGCCGTTGGCACATCGGGCAATTGCGAGGGCAACGGCGTCCTCGCCAACGAGAGGGGACCGTGATGACGGTCGGATTCATCGCCTTCCACTACCCACGACCGGAACATTTCGACGACTTCGTCGCGCGGGTGCACGAGGTCGCCGCGGTTCTGCGATCGGTGCCCGGCTGCCTGTCCGCGGACTGCTGGGAGAGCACCGACGGTGACGACGCGGTGGTTTCGACGGGGCAGTGGGAATCCGAGGAAGCCTTCGCGGCATCGTTCGCCGCGGTCGCCGCGGCGGAGGTGGACGTCGCCTTCGACGATCGCGAACACCGTGCACGTCAGATCTTCAAGCTCGCCGCCCGGTAGCGCGCGATGGACCAGAGGGATGGAGGCGGAGCAATGCGGCTCCCGGAATCCGCGCATACCTCCCGGCCTTGGCGGATCCACGACATCGCACCCGACTTCCGGGTCGAGGATGTGTGGGCACTGCCGACGCCGGGCGGTCCCGACGACTTCCCGCGACTGGTGCGGCAGATGACCTCGGGCAACGATTCGAGTGAATTCTCTGTCATCTATCGCGCACTCTTCGCGATCCGCTGGAAACTCGGCGCGCTACTCGGCTGGGATAGAACCGATGGCGGGATCGGCGTGCGGGTGCCGTCGCTGCATGATCGGCTCCCCGCGGACCTGCGCGACGCGCCACCCGGACCGGTCTTCGAAGGTGCGCCGTTCCGCTCGGTCTACCGCACCGACACCGAATGGGCGGCCGAGATCGCCAACCGGACCATGCACGGGGTGATGCATATCGGCTGGGTACCGGACGAAACCGGCGGTTACCACGGCCAGATGGCCGTGCTGGTGAAACCCAACGGCGTCTTCGGGAAGATCTATATGGCAGGGATCCTGCCGTTCCGGTACCTGCTGGTATACCCGGCACTGATGCGTGGCATCGCACGCCGATGGCAGGCACAGACCGGCGATCCGGTTGCGGGATAACCGGATTCGACCGAACTGGGCGCGCTCCGGGCGCGGACTGGATCCGGCAACGCCAATGGGGGCCGTTCTTCGGACGCTCTCGCGGGATCCCGAAAAGGGCGCAGCGGCAGCGGTATTCGAAACGAGAATTTCTCGCCGGACAAGGCGACGCGGCGCGATAACCCGCGCAGCTCGATCGTCAGCTGCCCTGCGGGATGAGGGGTGCTACGGCTTCCGCGATCTCGGTGACGTTATCGCAGGGAGAGAGCTTGCGGGGGTGCAGACCGCGGGGGTCGTCCACCAGAATGTAGAGGGAGCCGGATTTCATATCGATGCTGACGGTGCAGCCGCCGGGCACGTCCGGGCGCGCCTCGTAGCGTAGAGCTTTGCGGCCGCCGATGGTGAGCTCGGTTGCGGTGGGGAACTTTTCGCGAACTTGGTCGAGGGTTCCATTGGTTGTTTGGACACCGAACGTATAGCGCGCCTGCGCCAGGTAGGCACAACCCTTCCAAGTGAACGCGCCAGTGGTGGTCTGCTTGTGTTCGGGAGCTCGGGCGTCCCATTGGTGTTCGGCCAGGAATTGCGGAGTCAACGCGGTACAGGGATCGAACGCGGTAGTGGCGGTACCGGAGGTAGCGGCGGCGGCCGATGTCGAGGCGGCCGGGGTGGTGCTCTGTGGGGTGGGTGCCCCTTTGTCGCTGGTGCATCCGGTGAGCAGAGCTAGCGCGGCCGCCGCCACCGTCGCACCAGCCAGCCTCCGCTTGTCCGGCGATGGGTTGTTCATACGCGAATCTCGCGCAGCTGACGGGCGAACTCGGCATCGGTCTGCTCATAGACATCGCGAATGGTCTTGAACAGGCTCTGGATCTGCGTGGCGACCGAAATGTAGTCGCCGATTGTGTCGTAGGCGTTGTTCGGGCCGCCGAAGGCCTTCTCCCGGAACAACGTCACCAGCTCGATGGCGGAGGTGAGCCGGGGGTTGTTCTCGCCGAGACCCCAGGTTTCCTTCTCGCCGAGCGACCGGGCGTCATATTGAGCGACCGTCAGCTCGTCGATCAAATGCTGACAAGCCGTATCAATATCAACGAACGCCTGCGGTTCCATCCGCACCTTCAGCGCCCCGGTCTTCGCATCCTCGACATACCCGCCGAACGGACTGTCAACAGCCATAGCGGTCGCCCCTTCCACTGGTCCCGTCTGATCATAGAGACGCACCCGGCGACGAGACGGTTCCATCGAAACATAGATCCGCCGACCCGGGCGTGTTGCCCGATCGACCGATGCTCACGAAGCCGATGGCGCGCGATGCTTCTCGACCACCGTGACAACCGGCCGGTGCCGCCGACCGGCACCGGGCAACCACCAATTCGCCCGCCCCATCAGCTTCACCAAGGCGGGCACCAACAGCATTCGCACCAGCGTCGCGTCGATGATGAGGGCGATGATCATGCCGATGCCGAGGAATCGCATCGGCGTCAGCGGTGACAGCGTGAACGCGCCCGTCACGAATACGAGCAGGGTGGCGGCCGCGGTGATCACCCGCGCGGTCCGCACGGTGCCGATGCGCACCGACCATGCGGTGTCGGCCCCGGCATTGTGGGCCTCGACCATGCGCGAGAGCAGGAAAACCTCATAGTCGGTGGACAATCCGAAGACCACCGACACGATCAGCACCACCATGCCAGCGGCCAGTGGTCCCGGGCTGATGCCGAGCGGCCCGGCGAGGTGACCGTCGTAGAAGATCCAGGTCAGGATGCCGAAGGTGGCGGCAAGACTGAGGAAAGCCATTGCGACGGCCTTGAGCGGCAATACGATCGAGCGGAATGCCGCCAGCAGCAGCGCCACGGTCGCGGTCACCATGACCAGCACCATCCCCGGCAGCCGCGACACGATCGAAGCAACACTGTCCAGGGTCGCCGCGGTATCCCCGCCGACCTGAAGTGTCGTCGCCGCAGGGGGATCGAGTCCGCGAATCGCCTCGACCGCCGCGGTGGCGGTCGCGCTGCGATCCGGTGCCGTCAAGAACGCGTGCAGCACAACGAAATCCTGGTCGCGCCCGACCTGCAGCACCTGGCGCACTCCGGCCACCGCGCTGATTTCGTGAGTGGCGGATTCGACCGCCGCCATAGTGGGCACATTTCCGTCGATACCGCGCAGTACTGCGGTGATGCCACTGCTGGCGGCGGGGAACTGCGCGGTGAGTTCCTCGACGGTCGTCCGCATCTCATTGCCAGCGGGCAGCGCCCGATGGTCGACATCGCCGAGTTTCAGCCCGAAAAGCGGTGTGGCGAGTGCGAGTAGCAGGGTGCCGACCACCACGGTCACGATCCCAGGCCGTCGCAGCACCGCGTCCACCACACGGCCCCACACGCGTTCGGTCCGTTCGTGTGTCCCGGCCTGCCCGATGCGGGCACCGAACAGCGCCAGCATCGCGGGCAGCACCGTCAGCGAGAGTGCGGCAGCCAGCGCCACCGCCGCTATCGCGCCGAACCCCAACGACCGCAGCACCGCTTGCGGATAGACGAACGTCCCCGCGAACGCGCAGATCAGCAGCAGTGCGGAGAATGCGATGGTGCGACCGGCGGTGGCGTAGGTACGTTCGATCGCCGTCGCGATATCGTGCCCGTCGGCGACCTCCTCACGGAATCGCGTGACCAGGAACAGGCCGTAGTCGATGGCCATTCCGAGGCCGAGCAGTGAGGCGATATTCAGCGCGAACGTACTCACCTCGGTGAATTCGGTGAGTACCCGAATCGTGCCCATTGCACCGAGTACCGCGAGCAGGCCGACCGCCACCGGCATGGCGGCGGCGATGGCTCCGCCGAACAGCAACACCAGGATGAGCAGCGTGATCGGCAGCGAAATCGATTCCGCCACAATGAGATCGTGCTCGGATCGGTGGTTGATCGCATCGGCCAGCGCGCTGTAGCCGGACAACTGCGTGCGGATTCCCGGAACTCGCAGTCCCGCTTCGATATCCGGATACGCGCGCATCCGGGCGTTATCGTCACCGGCGGTGAACACCACGGCGAGGGCCTGCCGGTTATCGGCGGAGTGCAGTAAGCCCTTGCGCGGCGGCACGCTGTTCCAGTACGTCTCGATCGGGCGAGCCAGCAGCGTCGCATCGATCCGGCCGAGCGCCTGCTGCACGCGCGGCCCGATATCGTCGAGTGTCTGCCCGTCCGGCACGGTGTAGAGCGCGACCACATCCGGGTTCTGCGGCCCGAAGTGCTGGCGGACGAGTTGATCGACCATTGTCGATTCGCTGTGCGGATCGCTGTACCCACCGACGCTGACCCGGTCGGTGGTGCCGGTGCCGAGCAGGCCGAGCAGCAGGACCGCACCGACGACAACGGCCAGCACCGCGCGCGGGTGTGCGCTCACGAAACGTGCGAAGGTCGTCATAGCGTCGCATTCGACAAGTCGCGCTCGAGCGTGGTGGCGATGTAGTCCAGCAGCGCCTCCAAGCGCGCCTCGACGCCTTCACCATTGCGGCACGACACCGTGATATCGGTGGTTCCGCCGTACTCCACGATGCCGAACAGCATCGGCATGATCCCGGTGTGCTGCGGCAGTACCCGCGCCGCGGTTGCGGTGAAACCCGGCCCGCTGAGCTCGTCGAGTTCGAATCTGCCCGTATGCGAGAGGGTGGCCGAGACGATATTCCGGTTCAGCCGCGATCCGACCCAGTTGGCCGTCCGCAGCACAGCCCGCACGACGAATGGCGGCCAGTGCGAAAGTCCGCCGTTGTCCAGCTGATTCAGCTCGCGGTTCTCCTGCAGACCAATGCGTTTCTCCGCGTTGATGACCCGCCAATCCGCACCCGGCTCCACGTCGAGGAACAGCGGCAGCGCGAGGTTGGCTGTGGAGCGGATGCCCGGTGCGTGCCGCCGCATATCGACCGGAATCAGGAAGCGGGACTTGGCGCCCGCCGCGGTCGCCAATATGGCGGCCACCCGGGCGACGGTGCCCTTGCCGGTCACGGGTATGGACCGATTGCGGAGTAACCAGGGTGATGCCGCGGGGTCCTGGCGGCCGCATCCGGCCGGGGACGGGAATACCGGAAGGACGAGGGTCGCTCGCCCCGGCGCACCGAGGCGCGCGACGAGGTCGGCATCCGTGGTGGGATCGGGAGCGCCGAGTGGTTCCTCACCGCGCAATGCCCGGAACACATCCATGACCCACATGCGCACGCCCATACCGTCCATCGCGCCGTGGAATACCCGGAATACGATGGTGACCGGATCGCCGGTCAGCAAGAGCACCTCGCAGGTGCGGTCCGGGCTCGGCCCGATCGGGCTGTTGAGGATCGGATCGTTCTCCAGCGCAGGGTAATTCAAGGTGCCGCCGGGCACGATCCGCACCGCTGCGGGGGCACCGCTGTCGATCCAGTACTTGCCATCGCGCACCAGCCGGGACCCCGGATCGGCCGCCGACGCGATATTCACGGCTCGTTGCAATTCGGCCGCTCGGATGGGGCCCGTACCGGTGATGGCGAGTTGCATCAGGAACGGCGGATTCAGCTCGCGCGTGGCGAAGTACAGGCGCTCGGTGGGCGAGATCGGACGACGAAAGACATTGTCGGTGTGCACTATTGCCTTCGAAGTCATCGCAATGCCTTGGTGAGTTCGACAATGCCGCCCTGTGTTTCGAGCCAGTCCTTGAAGGTCGCGATGCCGGTATCGCGATCGATGACGGGCCGGTAGCCGAAATCGCGTGCCGCCGCGCCGGTGTCATAGGTGGCGCTGCGGGTCATCAGCGCCACGGTGTAGCGCGACAGCGGGGGCGACCAGCGCGTCGCGATGGCCGGGATCTGCCAGACCGTTTCGATGACGCGCACCAAGCCGTTGATCACGCGCGGATTCGGCTTCCTGGTCGGCGGCCGGTAGCCGAGATCCATGGCCACCGCGCCGAGGAACTGCCACACATTGGTCTGCTCGGCATCGGCGATGAAATACGCCTTGCCGCCCACCGCGTCCGAGCCGATCACCTTGACACAGGCGTCGACGATATTGTCGACGTGGCACAGCGAGGCGAAAACATCGCGTCCGAACGACAGATCCGGCAGCTTGCCCGCGGCCGTCCGACCGAGCAATCGCACGATCGGACCGGACCGATCGCCCGCACCCCAGATCGCCCGCGGCCGCAGCGCGCAGGTGGTGAATCCCGATGCGTCCATGGCGAGTACGGCGCGCTCGGCGGCCGCCTTGGTCTCGGAATACAGGTTCAGATAGCGCCGCGGATATGGCACCGATTCGTCGATATCGAGCTGATCGCCGCCGTCGTAGCTCATCAGCGCGCTGGGACTGGAGATGAACACGAAACGCGAAGCGCCACCGCGCCGCGCGGATTCCAGCAGTCGCTCGGTGGCCCGAACGTTCTCCTCCCAGAACTGCTCTCGGGTGCCGCGCTCGTCGACCCTTGCGGCACTGTGGAATACCACATCGACGCCATTGGTGGCCCGTGCCAGCGACAGTCCGTCGGCGAGATCGCCGTAGACCACTTGGACCTGGTCGACGGCCGCGCCGAGATCGGTCAGATCGCTACTGCGCCGGACCAGGATCGCGACATCGTGTTGGCCATCGCGGACGAGTCGGCGTACCAGCGCACCGCCGAGAAATCCGGAGGCACCGGTTACCAGCACCTTACTCATTGCGTGTCCTCCGCTCTTCTGTGGTCCCGGCCGGTCTGGGTCCGCCACCAGGTCATGCCGAAGATCTGGGTCAGCACCACCGTCTGGACCCTGGAACGCCCCGAACCCTCGGCCGCCCGCAGTGCCGCCGGGATCTGCGCCGCGTGCACCACGAAGCTCAGGAATGCGTCGATCCACCAAATGCCACGCAGAACAGGGCTTTCCGGGATTCGATTCGTTGCGGCCGCGGCGACGCCACCGGCCAGATACAGCCAACCCAGGACGGGAATCGCCCGCAGCACAGTCGCCTTCATCGCTTCACCCCGAGTTGTTCGGTCGCCCACACCGACAGCTGCTCGCGTCCGATCTTGGCGTTGTGCCGGATATCCACCGGGAATTTCGGGTGCACGAGGAAGTCGGCGATCGTGCGGGTCAGCTCCGATTCGGCCGCGCGGGCCCGCAGCCCGGCCTCGACGGTCGTGGCATCGGCATCCGAGCGCAACTCCACACACAGGACGGGCCGCTGAGCGTCCCGCTCGCCGACACCGACCAGGGCTGTCCGGGCGACGCCCGCAACGGTATTGAAGATCTGCTCGACCTGCACGGTGAACATCGGCCCCTGCGGGGTGAGCACCCGCTGACTCTTGCGCCCGCAGAACCAGATCCGCCCCTGCTCGTCGATCCAGGCCAGATCTCCGGTGCGATGCCAGATCACCGTGCCGTCGATAATCTTGCCCTGCGCGTTCGCCTGCTCCGGCCAGTAGTAACGCGTGCTGACATTCGGCCCGGCGACGACGAGTTCGCCGATGCCACGCGAGTTCTCGAGTTGGCCAGCGATCGCTTCGGCCCGCTGCCAGGTCGGAATCGGGTCGTCGGTAATGGCGACGATCCTGGCCCGCACCCGCTCGGCGGGCCGCCCGATACAGGTACCGGCACCGCGATGGGTGCGCTCGATCAAACCATCGAACAATTCCCGTGATTCGATGGTGGACATCGGCAATGCCTCGGTGGAGCCATACCCCGCGTACACCCGGGCATCCTCGGGGAGTACCGTGCGCAGTCCGGCGATACACCAGTCGGGGACCGGAGCGCCGCCGGAATAGATGCTGCTCAACGACTTCAGCTCCGTCGGCTGCTGTTCGAGGCGGCGCAACAGCGGGATCAGCACGGCGGGCGAGGCGAACATGGTGCGCACGCCGAACCGCTCGACCGCGTCCACGATATCCCTGGGATCGGTCGAACCGACCTGGCTCGGGATCAGTGGCGGCAGCACACACCGCGCACCGAGCAGCAGATCGAGAATGCCGACCAGCGGCAGCGTGATCAGCGAGGTGTCCGGTTCGATATGCCCGCGTGCCGCATGGACCTGTTCGATCATGGCCGCGAGGTTCCCGTGCGTCATCTCGACGGCCTTGGCGGGTCCGGTGCTACCCGTGGTGAACCCGATCACCAGCAGATCGCCGTCCGCGGCGGGTTTGCGAAGGGGTGCGACCCCGGCGGGTGTGGTGCCCCAATCCCGCAGTGCCGCACCGCCCCAGAACCAGCGCTTTCCGACGGTGACGGCGGTGTGGACCCGGCGGAAGCTGCGCCGGAACAACACCCGCAACGCATGCGCCTGCGGTATCCCGATGAATGCCTCGGCTTCCACGGCCCGCAAGCACCGCAACATCTTTCGCACACCCATGCCGGGATCGATGACCACCGGCACCGCGCCGATCTTCAGCAGCCCGAACATCACCGCGTAAAGCTCCGGGCCCGGCAGCACCAGCACGATGGTGCGCGTGCCGGTCCCGACACCGGATGCGGTCAACCGCTCGGCGATGGTGTCGGACCACCGGTCGAGCTCCCGATAGGAAATCGTGCGATAGTCGGGCAGGCCCTCGGGATTGCGCCCCTGCGGGAAGATCACCGCCGCGCGATTCGGTTCCGCGCGCGCGAACGCGCGGAACCGGTCGATGGGCTGCCAGTAGGTCGGCGTCGTCACGCGGGCGTCCCCGCCAGCACCGGCAGCCGGTAGAGCACGGCCGCGGCCGATGGCCCCGCACCCGCCGCCACGAACAGCACGTGGGTGTGCGCCGCGAACGATTGCTCGGTGACCGCCCGGTGATAGGCCAGTGGCAGTGCCGCGGTGTGCGGATCGCCTTCGGACAGATCGGCGGTCCGCACCGAATCCGCCTCGATACCAAGGGTCTCCGCGAGCCGAATCGGGAATTCGGTGCTCGGGGTCGACGCGATGAGCGCGGTGCTCGACAGGTCGGAATGCCCGGCCTCGGCGAGTGCGGCTTGCGCGGCGTCGACGGCGACGTTCAACAGTCGGTCCTCGAAGCCCGGTTCGCGGACCACTGTCATCAGGCCGCGTCCGACCGTACCCATGGTCGCGGTGTCCACGAACGACTCCACGGCGGGCGTACCAGCGCCCCGGGCGATATGTACCCGACCGAACCCGACGGGTTCCTCGGTGCGCTCCAGCAGCAGCGCGGCACCCGAAGTGGCATAGGGGAATTCGGTATCGGCCGCCGAGCGGGTGAGTGAGGGATGGGTATCGCCGGAGACGATCAGCACGTGCTCGGCGCTGCCGGTCTCCAGGATCGACGTCGCCACCTGGACGGCGTTGAGCACGCCGACCGCGCCGTTCATGAGATCGAAGGAGAAGGTCCGCGGATCGTCCTCGTCGTATTCGAGCCCGATACCCGCCGCCTTCTGGATCAATGCGGACACGGCCGGTTCGACGGTGTTGGAGTCACGGAATATCCCGGCGTTGATGAACACCCCGACCTGGTCGGGACGCACACCAACGCGCTCCAGACTTTCCCGCGCCGCGCGAGCGCTGTGCTCGACGATGCTGTTGGTGTCCTTGGCCCGGCTGGTTCCGGTGGACTTGATGCGCACGCCCATGGCTGACCTCAGACCTTCAGGGAGGAGATGGTGGTGGACAGGAAGCCGGTCACGACGCCGGAGGCCGCGGGGATCATCAGCAGTTTGGATCCGGAGGGCAGCTTCTGATCGCTGAGCTGGTCGTGCAGCACGATGAAATGTGAAGTGGTCGAGGTGTTTCCGTACTTCTCGAGCACCCGCAGATCCGGCGGCATCGGCACACCGAACTCCCGCTCGCCGATCGCGGCCAGCCACGGGAGCGCGGCCGCGCCGAACTGGTGGTGAATGATGTAGTCGAACTTCTCGTCGGCGAAGGTCCTACCGCGCGCCTCCAGATAGTTGCGCTGGGTGTCGGTCCACAGCACGAACCGATCCTCGTTGTGCATCTTGCGGTTGTCGGTATACAGCGCGACACCCTGGGTCTTATCGCTCGGCATGCCCAGGCACAGATGCGAATGTTCGGAGGCGGTCATCAATTCGATGTAGTGGATCTTGTCGGCATCGTCGACCGCCCGGTCGAGCACGATCGCACAACCGGAATCGCCGACCGACAGCGAGGCGAATTGCAGATCATATTTCTCGGAAATCTCGTTCACCGCGGTATCGGCAATGGGAGTAATGGCCTCACCACTCACCACCATGCCATTTCGTACCACACCAGAACGGATCATCCGATCGAGAATGTAGGTTCCGGTCAGCATTCCGGCGCAGGCATTGGAAATATCGAAGGTAATGGCTTTATCGGCACCGAGCCGGGTGCCGATCGAGGCGGCGAACGACGGCTCCATGTACATCCGGGTGCCGTTCCTGCTGCGTGTGATGGAGGTCGAGATGATCACGTCGAGATCCGCCGCAGCATACTGTGACCTGGAAAGACAGTCCTGCGCCGCGTTGATCGCGAGAACGAATGAATCCTCGTAGCTGTCCGGTCGGGTGTCGTGGACGCGGCGCTCCCGCACTCCCGTGATCCGTTCGAGATCGAACGACGGGGGTTCGGCGAGCCTGGAGATCAGCTCCTCGGTAGAGACGATATTCGAGGGGAGATACGCGCCGATGGATTCGAACCGAGAATGCGACACTTGCGCTCCTGGAAAACGTTGATCAATACGGTTCCGGATCGTCTCTGATCGTCGGTGCGACCGAACGCTACCGGACGGTAACCAGCAATGGGTATGGACAGTTCGGGTGAATCCTTCTGGGACAGGCGAACTTTCGCGGCTACGCTGGGGTGATGCGCGATAGATGTGAGTGACCTCACTGCACTTCGCGCACTTGAGAACCGGTCGGTTTTGGTCGCCTGTCCAAGGCGTGGATCAGGGGCTTGTTCTCGAAGACTAGAGGTCACCGATAGGCTGGAGACGACGTCGGTGCGCATCGGCGTCATGCCGCAACCGCCGAATATCGGAGGATGAGAGCTATGACGACCGCTGGCGAGCACGTCGACGTGCTCATCGTCGGTGCCGGACTGTCCGGGATAGGTGCGGCGTATCACCTGCGGCGGGCATTCCCGCGGCGGACCTACGCGATTCTGGAAAGCCGCGATGCGATCGGCGGAACCTGGGATCTGTTCCGCTATCCGGGAATTCGCTCCGATTCGGATATGTACACCCTGGGCTACCGCTTCCGGCCGTGGCTGGGGGAGATGTCGATCGCCGACGGTGACGACATCCTCGACTATGTGCGTGCCACCGCCGCCGAGAGCGGTATCGAGCGGCATATTCGGTTCCGGCATCGGGTGGTCGGCGCCGAATGGTCAGCGCGGGACAACCGGTGGACGGTGCGCGCCGAACGGACCGATACCGGCGAAACCGTCACGCTCACTGCCGGATTCCTGTTCTGCTGTTCCGGCTACTACCGCTACGACGAGGGCTACACCCCGGAATTCGCGGGCACCGAGCGGTTCGCCGGGCCGATCATCCATCCGCAACATTGGCCGCGCGATCTCGATGTCGCGGGCAAGCGGGTGGTGCTGATCGGCAGCGGCGCAACCGCGGTCACCCTCGGGCCCGCGCTGACCGAGCAGGGTGCGCACGTGACGATGCTGCAACGCTCACCGAGCTACATCATCTCCGCACCCGCCCGCGACGGTCTCGCCATCAAGGCGCGCAAATTCCTGCCGGCCCGCATCGCCTACGCGGTGGCGAGGGCCAAGAACGTGGCACTGGCCACTGCGATATACCAACTGAGCCAACGGTATCCGGAATCCATGCGCAAGCGGATCAAGGGCTGGCAGCGGCGCTGGCTGCCCGAGGGCTTCGATATCGACACACACTTCACTCCCACCTATAACCCTTGGGATCAGCGACTGTGCCTGGCACCCAACGGAGATTTCTTCCGGGCCATTCGCAAGGGGCGGTTGGATATCGTGACCGATAAGGTGGCGACGTTCACCGAGACCGGTCTGGCCCTCGCCTCCGGCGCCACCCTCGACGCCGATATCGTCATCACCGCAACGGGTTTGAACCTACTCGCCTTCGGCGGCATCGAACTCGCGGTCGACGGGCGGCCGGTGAAACTTCCGGAGCACATGGCCTATAAGGCGATGATGCTATCCGACGTGCCGAACTTCGCGTACATCATCGGCTACACCAACGCCTCGTGGACGCTGAAGGCGGATCTGGTGTGCGAGTATGTCGTTCGGCTACTACGCCATATGGACGACAACGGATACGACCGCTGTACGCCGGTGCGCGATCCGTCCGTCGGCGCGACATCGCTGTTCCTGAATTTCAACCCGGGGTATGTGCAGCGCGCCGCGAGCCAATTCCCGATCCAGGGCACCAAGGCGCCGTGGCGCCTACGCATGAACTACCTACGCGATGTGGTGACGCTGCGCCACGGGCGGATCACCGACAGCGCGATGGTGTTCGAGCGGGCGCGGGATCGGGATCCGGTGTCGACGCAGACGTAGCCGGATCAGTGCGTCTGCTGGGCGGTTGACGATCGTGCGGTCGCGATATTGCGCAGCACGGTGGTCGCGTGGTCGTCGAAGCGTTCCCGCGGGACGGCGATGGTGCCATCCAGCCACGGGCGATACATGTACGCCATCGCCCCGAAGATGGCGTTCGAGTTGAGGCTGTTCTCGAACTCGTCCGGCATGGATTGCGCTCCGTCGGCCAGTGTGATCGTCAACGCGATCGGGGCGGTGAACAGTTCGATGAGTTCGTTGCCCCGGTCGCCGAGCACCCGCGTGGCCTGCGATTCCACGAACATGATCTGGCCGCGCCGACGATCCTCCAGCAAATAATCGGTGAACGCCGAAATGGCGTGCCGGAACAATTGCTGGGGTTCGGTGGGCGCGGTGGCCAGCGCCGCGAGCAGTCGTTCCTGCGCGCCGAGGACGACCGTCTCCAGCGCCGCGGTCAGCAGTTTGTCGAGATTCGGAAAGCTCTCATAGAAGTACCGCTCGGTTAGTCCGGCCTGTCGGCAAACCCCGCGCATGGAGATATCGGACGCTCCGATCGTGGCCATCAGTTCGATGGCGGCCTCGATGAGCTGTTCGCGGCGCGCGGCGATCCGGTCGGCCGGAGGCGTGCCGCGCCAGCGGCGCATGCCCGGTATCGATCCATCGGAGGCGTCGTTCATAGCTCGATCCTCCCATAGCGGGGAAGTTGACATCATGTGATGTTGACAGCATTTGATGTCGGCAATACATTGACGATCTACGGGACCAGACGTGAGGACCATCAGATGGGCACTACGTACGCCGATCAGGCTCATGCGATCAATGCGCGGGACGTCAGCTTCGACTTCGACTCGGTGCCGATGCACTACATCCCCGGTGAAGTCATGGCCACCCACATCATCAATGTCATGCATCTGGTGCTACCCGAAGGGGAGCGGGCCATGGCGCAGGCGCTGGCCGAGGCGCTGCCGCTGATCGATGATGAGCGTCTGCGGGAAGAGGTCCGCGGCTTCATCGGCCAGGAGACCATGCACGCCGGTTCGCACGAAAAGGCCCGTCGCCAATTGGAGCGGCTCGGTCTCGAGGTCGCTCCGATGGTGGATCGCATCGCCTGGTTGATCGACCGGGTGCTCGGCGACCACGGACTCTCCGGCCGGGCGAAGCACGAATGGCTCTGTGAGCGCCTTGCCCTGTTCGCCGGTATGGAGCACTACACCGCCGTCATCGGCGAATGGCTGCTGACCAATGACAAACTGGCGGCGAAGGGGATGCATCCGGCGATGCTGGATCTCATCCGCTGGCACGGTGCGGAGGAGGTCGAACATCGCAGCGTGGTCTACGACGCGTACATGCATCTCGACGGCGGTTACGCCCGCAAGGCGCGCCAGGCGCTGATCGCGAGTTCGGGACTGCTCGCGCTGTTCCTTATTTCGGCCGCCTATCTGTTCCATCGCGACCCATCGCCGAATAAGGGCAGGTGGTGGCCGCTCCAGGTGGCCAGTGCGTCACTGCGTGGCGTGATACCGAGTTTCACCACCTTCTTCACCGAGATTCCGCGCTACCTGCGGCCGGGATTCCATCCCTCGCAACTCGGTCCGATGGACAACGCACTGCGCTACCTCGCGCAGTCACCGGCAGCACGGGCAAACGCATGACCGCCGTGGAGCAGTTCCGGCCGGGGGCCGGGCTGCGGATGATCGCGTCGGCGGTGGACACCTACAAACGCGTCTTCACGGAAGGCAAAGCGGCGCAGCTGCTTTCGCGGCCACAGCCGGTGCGCCACACCGGCTACGACTTCGAGATGGCGGTCCTGGGGATCGAGGCCGAGGCCGAGGAGGTGGTCAGCCTGACGCTGTGTGATCCGGATGGCGCGGATCTGCCCGCCTGGACGCCGGGTGCCCATATCGATGTGTTCCTGCCCTCGGGTCGGCAGCGGCAGTACTCGCTCAACAGCGATCCCGATGATCGCAGCTGCTACCGAATCGCGGTGCGGTACATAGCCGGTGGCGACGGTGGCTCCCGGGAGATCCACGAGAGTCTGCGGGTCGGTGACCGGCTGCGGGTGCGCGGGCCGCGCAATGCCTTCCCGCTCATCGCCGCGCCGCAATATCTGTTCGTGGCCGGTGGCATCGGGATCACGCCGATCCTGCCGATGGTCACCGCCGCCGAGCGGGCCGGAATACCTTGGCGGCTTATGTATTTCGGGCGCTCGCGGACGCGGATGCCGTTCCTGTACGAGCTGGCCCGCTTCACCGGCGGTGATGTGGTGGTGCGTCCGGACGATGAATTCGGGGCCCCGGATCCGCGCATGATCTTCGAGCAGACACTGACCGGCGCCGCGGTGTACGTCTGTGGGCCACCGGCTTTGGCGGAGGCCGCGCGCAAGGTGCTGCTGCTGCACGATCCGACCGCTTCGCTGCATACCGAGCGGTTCTCGGCGACGCCGGTGTGCGATGGTGCCCCGTTCCGTATTCGGTTGCGCCGCAGTGGGACCCAAGTGGATGTCGCGGCCGACGAGTCCGCGCTGACCGCGATTCGGCGCGCCGTGCCCGGCGTGGCGTATTCCTGCCAGCAGGGCTTCTGCGGAACGTGTCGGGCGAGTGTGCTCTCCGGCGATGTCGAGCACCGGGACCGGGCGCTGCTGCCCGGCGAGCGAGACCACGCGATGATGACCTGCGTATCACGTTCTCGCGGTGGCGAAATCGAATTGGATATCTAGGGGCCTACTCCGCCGAGAAGATGCCGGGCAGTGTCATGGCGTATTCGAGGTCGGCGCGGGTGCCGAGCGTGGTCAGCAGCACGCGGATCATGGTAAGTCGTGCGGCGGCAACGGTTTCCGCGTCCGGCTCGGCGCCCGGTGCGGTGCCCGCGGAGATGCGATAGACCACGTACTCGCAAACGTGTAGCGCCGCATCGAGATCGAGCGGCGCGGGTACTGTGCGGCCGAGTTCGGTGAACGTTTCGCGCACCAGCGCGCGGATATCGTCGAGTGCCCGTTCGCGATAGGCCGATACCGGTGAGGCCGGGTCGTGCAGTTCGGCGAAGAGCGGTCGCAGCATCGCGCCGTGCCCGCGGGCCCAGCCGAGGTAGGCGTCGATGAGCCGGATACCGAGTTCGACCGGCTCGTCGGGGCCGGTCAGTGCCGTGCGGATGCCGTTGACGAGCCCGTCGTTCGAGGCGTCCAGCACGACGTGCAGCGGTTCGGTGGCATTGCCGAAATAGCGGTAGAAGGTCGGCCTGGCCAGTCCGGCCTGTTCGATGATCTGGGCGACGCTGAGCCCACGCGAGCCGCCGCGGGTGAATACCGCGGCGGTCGCGAGCACGATCCGGGCGCGGACCTCCTCGGCCTGCTCCTGGGTCTGCGGTGGCCGGCCGCGCCGCGCCGTGCCGTTGGTCTGGGATGTGTCAGCGGACACGGTGATGCCTCACAACTCGAAGCCTGACCTGTCTGTGTTCCACACCCGACAGCTTGACACGAGGCGTGGCCCGATGATTAATCTAACACCAGTGTTCAGGAAATGGTCGCGCCGTGCGTCCGCCGCTCCTGCCGCGTCCACCAGACCCATGAGAGGGCCGACAATGACGACCGCCCGCCAACTGGCCGAACCGACCGCCTTGCCCGCGTCCCTGGTGCAACCCCTGCTCGACCACGCGATCGCGGGCGGCGCAGCCTCGGTCGAGGTATTCGCGCCCGCGACCGGACGCAAGATCGCGGACCTGCCGCAGTCCTCGACCGGCGATATCGATGCCGCCTTCGCCACCGCGCGCACCGCGCAGCGGGAATGGGCCCGACGCTCGGTTCGCGAGCGGGTCGCGGTACTGCGCAAATTCCATGACATCGTGCTCGCCGAACAGGACACGATTCTCGATATCGTGCAGACCGAGACCGGTAAGTCCCGGGCGCACGCCTTCGACGAGGTCGGGGATGTCGCGGTCAATGCCAGGTACTACGCGTCGGTCGCGGAGAAGTTGCTGGCCACTCGCAAGCCGCGGGGTGTGCTGCCGCTGCTGACCCAGGTCGATGTGCGGCATCGGCCCAAGGGTGTGGTCGCGGTGATCTCGCCGTGGAACTATCCGCTCGCCTTGGCCGCTTCCGATGCGCTGCCCGCCTTGGCGGCCGGAAATGCCGTGGTCGCGCGGCCGGATAATCAGACGGCGCTGACCGCGCTGTGGGCGATCGATGCCGCGGAGCGGGCCGGACTGCCGTGCGGACTGTGGCAGGCGGTGCTCGGTCGCGGATCGGTGATCGGCGGCGAGGTGATCGCGCGGGCCGACTATGTCGACTACACCGGATCCAGCGCGACCGGCCGGACCATCGCACAGCAGGCCGGGGAGCGGCTGATCGGCTATTCGCTCGAACTCGGTGGCAAGAATCCGCTGCTGGTGCTCGCCGATGCGGATGTGTCCAGGGCGGCCAGGATCGCGATCCGGGCCTGCTTCGCATCGGCGGGGCAGCTGTGTGAGTCGATGGAGCGAATCTATGTGCACGACAAGGTCTATGACCGGTTCGTCAGCGAGTTCGTCGAACAGGTGCGGGCGATCGAATTGGGCGGTGGGCTCGATTTCGCCAGTGATATGGGGTCTTTGACATTCCAGCGCCAGCTGGACACGGTCTGTGCGCATGTCGATGATGCGGTGGCCAAGGGGGCACAGGTGCTGGCGGGTGGCAAGGCCCGCCCCGACCTGGGGCCGTACTTCTACGAGCCGACCGTGCTGGCCGGGGTGCGGCCCGGGATGACGGTGTACCGCGAGGAAACCTTCGGGCCGGTGGTCTCGATCTATCGCGTCGGCAGCGACGATGAGGCGGTCGAGCAGGCCAATGACACCGCCTATGGACTCAATGCGAGCGTCTGGACCAAAGATCTCGATCGAGGTCGCAAGGTGGCCGCGCGCATCAATGCGGGCTCGGTGAATGTGAACGAGGGCTTCATCGCGGCGTGGGGGAGTGCCGACGCGCCGTCGGGCGGGCTCGGCATATCGGGCACCGGGCGTCGGCACGGCCCCGAGGGCTTGCTGAAGTACATCGACACCCAGACGATCGCCGTGCAGCGACTACTGCCCATCGCGCCGCCGCGCGGGATGTCCGAGGAACTGTGGGCGAAAACGATGACGCTCTACTTCGGGGTCATGAAGGCGCTTCGCCAGAAGTAATTGCGCCAGAGGCTTTTTCGAGATTGATGAGGATTACGAATGAAACTGGATACGGTAGCGGATAAGAAGGTGCTGGTCACGGGTGCCGCGATGGGCCTGGGCAAGCTGTTCGCCGAACGCGCGGTGCGCGAGGGCGCGGCCGCGGTGGTGCTGTGGGATATCAACGAATCCGCGCTCGAGGAGACCGTGGCCGAATTGTCCGGACGCGGTGCGGCCGTTCACCACTATGTGGTCGACGTCGCCTCGCAGGAGTCCATCGCCGAGGCCGCCGCGGCGGTGCGCGGTGTGGTCGGCGATATCGATATCCTCGTCAACAACGCGGGCATCGTGCGCGGCAACAGTTACTTCTGGGAGACGGCCGACCGCACTGATATCGATAAGACGGTCGCGATCAATTCCCTTGCGCCGATGTACATTACGCTCGAATTCCTGCCCGCGATGGTGCGCGGCACGGGCGAGGCGCGGGTCATGACCATCGCGTCCTCGGCGGGTCTGGTCTCCAATCCGCGCATGAGTGTGTACGCGGCGTCGAAGTGGGCGGCGCTGGGGTGGTCGGATTCGGTGCGCATCGAGCTCGAGCAGGCGGGTCACGACCACGTGAAGGTCACCACGGTCTGTCCGACCTACATCAATACCGGAATGTTCGATGGCGCAAAGGGTTTCCTGTTCACGCCGATCCTGGAGCAGGATGATGTCGTCGATACCTCGTGGCGGGAAATGAAGGCGGGCAATCCGCTGGTGATCCTGCCGTGGACTTCGCGGCTCAATAAGGCGATCTCGGGCCTGCTGCCGATCAAAGTGCGTGATCTGTTCCTGAATTCGGTTGGCGTGTACCACTCGATGGACGAATTCACCGGCCGCAAAAAGTAGAGCGCGATACTGATCCGGAGCGGCTTCACGCGTTTCGAGGGGACCCGGCACATGTCGGGCCAACTTGCCTATTGCGCGGCGGGTCGGGTGCCGATGACGACGGTGGCGTAGAGCTCGTCCGATTCGGCGACTCGGCCGGTGAAGCCGTATTCGGCGAGGGCGGTGATCGCGTGCGGGGCTTGGGCTTCGCTGGCTTCGACCAGCAAATGACCGCCCGGGGCGAGCCAGGCGCGGGCGGCATCGATGACGCGGCGGAAGATGTCCAGGCCGTCGGGTCCGCCATCGAGGGCGGTGCGTGGCTCGTAGTCGCGTGCCTCGGGCGGCATCTGGGCGATCATCTCCGATGGCACGTACGGGGTATTCGCGAGCAAGATGTCGATGTGCCCGCGCAGTTCGTGGGGGAGCGGGTCGAACAGGTCGCCCTGGTAGACGGCCGCACCGATCGGAGTGAGATTGCGGCGGGCGCATTCGACCGCGGCGGGTTCGATATCGGCGGCGGCGAGGCTTATCCGTCGGCCCTCGGCCGCAAGGGTTTTCGCCAGGGCGAGACCCAATGCACCGGAACCGCAGCACATATCGACGACGACGGGGTGCTCGGTGGGGAGTGTGCGGGCGAGCTCGGCCGCCTCGTCGACGAGGAAGGCGGTGCGTTGGCGCGGTACGAAAACACCAGGGGCGACCGCGACGCGCAAACCGTGGAATTCGGTCCACCCGAGCAGGTATTCCAGGGGTGTTCCGGAAACCCGTTGCGCGACCAGATCCGCGAGATCGGCGCCGGTCTCCGCCGCGGCGGCGGCCAGCAGCCGCGCCTCGTCCTCGGCGAACACGCAGCCCGCCGCGCGCAGTTGCGCGACTACATCCCCGGTTGGCATCACCGGACATCCTGCCGTGCAGGTATTCGATCGGGCCAATCGATGTGCGTGGAAACCGGTCTGAGCTGCACTTTCATGCCGCGTTCTACTGCGCCGAAAGTGCGAGCTCACACCGGTGGTGCGCGTGGGGGGATCTCAGCGAGAGGTCGTGAGCTGGAAGGTGCGCGTCGCGTCGAGATAGATGCCGCGCTGCGCCTGCCTGGCGGGCGGTGGCAACTGCGATACCAGCTGCTCGAGTGAGGTGGTCGCCCCGATGACGCGCGTGCCCGCGACAATGAAGTCGGCCACCGCGCGCCGGATGTGATTCGGCGAGGTGACCACGACCGCGGAGTCCGCGCCGACATCCCGCAGCATCTTGGTGCTGAACAGCGCGTTCTGCACCGTTGATCCGGCCCGGTTCTCGACATTGATCCGGGAGGTCGGCAAACCCTTGCTGATCAGCCAGGAGCGCATCGCCTCGGCCTCGGTGATTCCGTTCTGCGGGTTGCCGCCGGTGACGATGATGGGTGAGAACGGCGAGGCGACCGCCTGCAACCAGGCCGCGGTCAGCCGGTTCACCAGCTCGGGGCGCAGCGTGCCATCCGGGAGCAAACCGTACCCCAGCACCACGATTCCGGTCTGCGGCCCGACGAGCGCGGGCAGCGGGTTCGGCAGTGTGCTGACGGCTGCGGTGATCGCGCCGAGCACATTATTGGTGCCCTGGGCCATATCCGGATTGACGGCGGTGAGGCGTGCTATCGAATCGGCCATGGCGGGCAGGTCATTGGCGTAGTTCGACCAGATCGCCTGCAGCGCCAAGGCCTCGGCGTCGCTCGGGTCCGCGGCGATCAGTTCCCGGAGCACGGCGCGTCCGGAGGCGTCGTCACCGTCGGTGAAGGCGCGCTGGGCGGAGTTGTAGAGGGCGTCGGTATTCGGCGCCGCGATGGCGGGCGCGCCGGTCAGTGCGGTGATGGTCGCGGCCGCGAACGCGGTCACGACCGATAGTTTCCAATGCCTCGAGATCTTCACTACAGTCGACACCTTTCCACGCGTGAAACGGGGTTTTCGGTAGGTCAGCTGGCGGTTAGCTGCGGGCAAGCATGCATTACGATACGGCTGGTACTGGCCGTAGTCGGGTAATTGCCGGAGGCGATCCGCGCGTTATTTCCCGACTCCGGGCAAATCGGACGGCACGGGGTGACCGCTCGAACCGACCGCGGGGTGCAGCGGATAGGGTGTGACAACGTGGATACCGTTTCGCTGTCCGGCAAGGAACTCGCCGCCGCCATCAACGCCGACACCAAGGAGCGCGCCGCCGCGCTCACCGCGAGCGGAACCGCGCCGCGCCTGGCCCTGATCGTGGCCAACGACGATCCGGCAAGCGCCTGGTACGTGAACTCGCTGCGCAAGGCCGCCGAACGTCTCGGAATCGCCTGCGACACCATCGATCTCGGTGCCGACGCGAGCATTCAGCAGATCCGTGACGAACTGAGCGCCCGCAGTGCGGACACCGGCATTGATGCGATCATGCTGCAGACACCGCTGCCCGCCGGGGTCAGCCTCGACGATGTCAGCTCGGCCATCGCGGCCACCAAGGATGTCGACGGCGTCAGCCCGCTGTCCCTCGGCCTGCTCGCCTCCAACCTGGACGGCTTCGTCCCGGCCACCTCCGAGGCCGTCGTCGAACTACTGAAGCATCACGAAATCCCGCTCGCCGGTCGGCATGTCGCCGTGGTGGGCCGCTCCAATATCGTCGGCAAGCCACTGGCCCAACTCCTGCTCGCCGAAAACGCCACCGTCACCATCTGCCATTCCCGCACCACGGACCTCCCCGCTGTCACCTCCGCCGCCGACATCGTCGTCGCCGCCGCAGGCCGCATCGGCCTGGTCACCGGCAAACATATCCACGAAGGCGCCACCCTCATCGATGTCGGCACCAACGAAGCGCCCGACGGAAAAATCGTCGGCGACGTAGACGCGGACTCCGTACGCGGCAAGGCCTCCGCCCTCAGCCCCGTCCCCGGCGGCATAGGCCCGGTAACCACCGCCCTCCTGATGCGCCACGTAGTCACCGCCGCAGAAAAGGCCCGCACGGCCTGATCGTTCACCGCGCACCCGGTCGCGTCGTACCGGGTTCGGGCGGCTGCGATCGTAAGTGCCGCGGGTTGTCGAGTGCCTTTGCCGCAGTGCGGTTTCGGCGTACTGCTATCGAGCGCTGGTGCGGATTCGGTAGTAGCGCAGGGCGAACCAGGTGAACAGGAATGCGGCGGTGCTGGAGTAGATCAGGTTGATGGTTACGCCGGTGGTGGGGGTGACGCCCAGGTCGTGTAGTTGACGGGATTTGATCGGGTCGATGCCGTGGATCAATTCCCAGGTGGTCGCAGCGACCGCGATCCACTGACCGCCCAGAGCCACGGTCGTGATGGCGATGATCCATCGGTGGCCGCGCAGCACCAGCGCTGCGGCGCTTGCCAGTGCGACGGCGACGATCAGGAAGCTCGCTGCGCGGGCGGGGCTGTGGTGGGTGAGCGAGGCCGCGCTGCCGAACGCGGCCAGCGCGACTCCGGCCAGCAGGAGCAGGGCGGTGGCGATTCGGAGTGGGCGGTGGAATGCGCTCAGCAGCACATTCTCATGCTATGGCGCGGCAGGTCTTGCGGGGGGCGCGTTGTCAGCCGGGTTTGATGTTGACGTTGCGGTGGAAGACGTTGCCGGGATCGTAGTGAGATTTGATGGTCGCCAGTCTGGCGTATTTGGTGGCACCGTAGGACGTGCGGACCCGGTTTTCGTCGGCGTCGCCCATGAAGTTCACATAGCCGCCGGAGTTGGAAGCCAAGGGGTGCAGTGCTTCCCAGATCGTTCGGGCCCAGGTTCGTTCGGTGGCGAGGGTTTCGGGGTCGAGGGCGGCGGCTTGGATATTGCACGCATAGTGCGCGGTACGGGCGCCGCCGAATGCGGTGTCGCTCTCGCCGACGGCGGTGAAGGCGCCATTGAGCGTGAAAATGGGCAGGAAGGATAGGGGTGATGCCTTGTTACCGGCGTGCTCGGTGATGACCGCGATCACCCCATCGGAGAGATCGTCGAGGTCGAGACTCTTCTCATAGGCGTAGGCGCCCCACGGCGCGGAGTCGTCGAGCATGCTCTGCAATCCGATATAGGGGATGGGCGTAATGAATTCGAACAAAGGTGGTAGCGCGGCGCGCAGCGGGGCCACCGCCTGCGCGTGCTCCTCGATCGAGCCGAAACCAGCGACAATGAGGGCATGGCCCGGCATCAAATGGAACTGCTCCGGCACGAAAGGCGCTGGCGGCGCGGATAGTCCGGCGCAGACCAAGACTCCCGAGCGCAGTGGCAGCGTCGGGATGAACTCGCGGAACAGCCGCAGCGCGGCACCTCCGTCCGCGAGCCCCCAGAAGAAGAAGCCGAGCTGCACTTCGGGTCCGACCGGATGCAGCCGAAACTCGAATTCGGTGACGACGCCGAAATTGCCGCCACCACCACGCAGCGCCCAGAACAGGTCGGAGTGTTCGGCTTCGGAGGCCCGTACGATCCGGCCGTCCGCGAGCACGACCTGCGCCGACACCAGGTTATCGATCGTCAGCCCGAACATGCGCGTCAGCCAGCCCATGCCACCACCGAGCGTGAGCCCGCCGACGCCGGTATCGCTGATCACCCCGCCGGTCACGGCCAGCCCGTGCACCTGAGTCGCGGCATCCATATCCGCCATGGTCGCGCCGCCGCCGACCCGGGCACGCGCGGCTTCCGGATCCACCAGGACGCTGTTCATCAACCCGAGGTTGATCATCAGCCCGTCGTCGCCGACACCGGTGCCGCTGTAGGCGTGGCCACCGCCGCGGACCGATACCTCGAGCGCGTGTTCCCTGGCGAAGGTGAGTGCCGCGGCCACGTCTTCGGGGGATAGGCATTCGGCGATCACCGCCGGTCGCCTGTCGATATCGCCGTTCCAGACCGCGCGGGCCGCGTCGTAGCCCGCGTCGTCGGGAGCGAATACCGGCCCAGCCACCCTGGCCCGCAATGCTCTGATATCGGAGCTCGCTGTTCGGGTCATCGCATATCTCCAGCTACCAGGCCCCGACCATTTGTGTACGGAGTTGGTCACGCGATCCGCGTCGTCGACTCCGCTGCGGCACCGGCACACAGGCGGTGCACTCCAAGAGCGCGTCAGGTCTCGAATATGGCGCGCATCACAGTCTATTGGCGTGCCCCGCTCATCGCTGAGAAATAGCGGTCGGTCACGCCCGCATCGCGGCTGCTTCGAGTGTCGCGAGCAGGTCGCGCAGGGTCTCGCGCTGCTCGGACCCGAGGGTGGCGAAGACTTCCTCGGCGGCCTGACGGCGGGCTGCGGCCATCTGTGAGAGGGCGGCGCGACCGGAATCGGTCAGGGTCACCAGGGTGGAGCGGCGGTTGCTGGGGTCGGGGGCGCGCGAGACCAGGCGCGCGAATTCGAGGGCGTCGACCACGGTGGTGGCGGAGCGGGGGACGATGCCGAGGTGATCGGCAAGGGCGGCCATCCGCAGCGGCTCGTCGTGGTGGCCGAGAATGCGGAGCGCGCGTGCCTGGCCTGGGGTGATGCCGAGCGGTGCGAGGCGGGCGACCTGGTTGCGGCGGATGCGCTTGGCGGTGCGCAGGAATAGCTCGGGGAGGTCGGGATCGGGAGCGGTGTCCACGATGTTGAGCATAACTCATTGTTTCGGGAACAATTATGAGTCATGCTCAGTTTGAGGATGTAGCTTTGAAAGGAGGCGCCTGTGCAGCCCCCACATCAACTTCGCCGGATCGTCCGGCTGTTTCGTCCCTATCGGGCGCGCCTGGCTCTGGTCGCCGCACTCGTCGGTTTGTCCTCGCTGGTCGCGCTGGCATCGCCGTTCATGCTGCGCGGCATTCTCGACGACGCCCTCCCGCACGGCCGCACCGGCCTGCTGACCGTGCTCGCCGCGGGCATGGTCGCGGTCGCCGCGCTGACCGCCGTCTTCGGCGTGCTGCAGACCTACATCTCCACCGCGGTCGGCCAAGAGGTCATGCACGATCTGCGCTCCGCGGTGTATGCGCAGCTACAGCGAATGCCGTTGTCGTTCTTCACGACCACGCGTACCGGCGAGGTGCAGTCGCGGATCGCCAACGATATCGGCGGCATGCAGTCGACGGTCACCTCCACCGCGACCTCGCTGGTCTCCAACTTCACCACAGTGATCGCGTCGGTGATCGCGATGATCGCGTTGGACTGGCGGCTCACCGCGGTATCGCTGATCATGCTGCCGTTCTTCGTCTGGATCAGTCGACGCGTCGGTGACGAGCGCAGGAAGATCACTGCGCAGCGCCAGCAGAAGTTGGCGGGCATGTCGGCGATCGTGGAGGAGTCGCTATCGGTGAGCGGCATACTGCTCGGGCGCACGATGGGGCGCTCACCCACGCTGGTCGACGATTTCGCGCAGGAGTCGCGCGGGCTGGTCGACCTGGAGATCCGCTCCGGCATGGCGGGGCGGTGGCGGCAGTCGACGATTCAGATCGTCATGGCTGCCATGCCCGCGGTCGTCTACTGGGCGGCGGGATTGACTGTCGCGGCGGGACATCCGCTGGTATCGATCGGCACGCTGGTGGCGTTCACGACCTTGCAGACGAGTCTGCTGCGGCCGATGGTGCAGTTGCTCTACACCGGTGTGCAGGTGCAGAGTTCGATGTCGCTGTTCGGCAGGATCTTCGAATACCTGGATCTCGAGCCCGATATCCGGGAGCCGATAAAGCCTGTGCCGGTGCCGGATTCGGGTGTGCAGGGCTCGGTGCGCTTCGATCACGTCGGCTTCGGCTACGGCTCGGGGGCTCGGGATGTGTTGCGGGACATCGACATCACCGTGCCCGCCGGATCCAGTCTGGCCATTGTCGGCGCGACCGGCTCCGGTAAGACCACACTCGGATACCTGGTGGCGCGACTCTACGACGTGACATCGGGATCGGTGCACATCGACGGAATCGATGTGCGGGACATGTCCTTTGCCGATCTCGCCGCCGCCGTCGGTGTGGTGTCCCAGGAGACCTACCTGTTCCACGCCTCGGTGGCGGACAATCTGCGCTTCGCCCAACCCGATGCGACAGATGAGCAGTTGTACGCCGCCGCGCGGGCCGCGCAGATCCACGATCACATCGCGAGCCTGCCCGACGGCTACGACACGCTGGTCGGTGAGCGCGGATACCGCTTCTCCGGCGGCGAGCAGCAGCGCTTGGCGGTGGCGCGGGTGATCCTGCGCAACCCACCGATTCTGGTGCTCGACGAGGCCACCAGCGCGCTGGACAACCGAACCGAGCAGGAGGTGCAGGCGGCCATCGACGCGCTGTCGGAAGGTCGAACCACCATCACCATCGCGCACCGGCTCTCCACCATCCGCGACGCCGATCAGATCGTCGTCCTCGACCAGGGCCACATCATCGAACGCGGCACCCATCGCGAACTGATGGACGCCGACGGTCGGTATGCCGCCCTCGCCTCCGGTGGCGACCTGGTCCGGGCCGCCTGACACGACACTGAGCGTCGTGAAGATTTGTCGGCCTCAGACGGGTTCGGGTTCCGCTGCCGCGCGCGTGTCGAAATCGTCTCGGGCGGACAGGATTTCGTTGTGGTGCCGGACCGACCAGACACCCATCGCGTGGCTCAGTTCGCCCAGGCTGGCACCCAAATCAGTGAGCGAATACTCGACCCGCGGCGGGACGGTCGGGTAGACGGCGCGGCGGACCAGGCCGTCGCGCTCGAGGTTGCGCAGGGTGCGGGTGAGCATCTTCTGGGTGATGCCATCGAGTCGGCGGCGCAGGTCATTGAAGCGCACCGGACCGCCCGCCATGCGCAGCACACCGAGGACCAGCAGCACCCATTTGTCCGCGAGCACGGTGAGCACTTCGCGTGCCGGACAGTTGGTCAGATAGGCCTTGACCAGGTTATCGGAGTCGGACCAGTCGACGATGGTATCCATCGGGTACCTCGGGATCATTGAAGTGCCTTCTTTCCCTTGGATACTAGGGGAACGCAGAATCGTGGGCATGCTGACAATCACGCAACGAACATTCGGTGCTCCCGAGGTCCTGGAAATCGTCGAGGTCGATCGGCCGAGTGCCGGGCCGGGCGAGGTGCTGGTGCAGGTTGCCGCCACTGGTATGAATGCGGCGGACTGGAAGCTGCGGTCCGGGCTGGTGCGCAAACTCGGCGATCCGCCGTTCACACTGGGTTTCGACGTGTCCGGGATAGTGGCCGAGGTCGGCCCCGGCGTCGAGCAGTTCGCCGTCGGCGACGAGGTCTACGGCATGGTGCTCAGCCGGCACGGCGCCTATGCGGAATACGTTGTGGCGCAGGCCGATTTCCTCGCACCGAAACCGGCAAGCCTGGACCACATCCACGCGGCGGCAGCGCCGACCGCAGTGCTGACCGCCTGGCAGGGACTTGCCGAAGTCGTTGCCGGGCAACGCGTGCTGGTGCATGCGGCGGCGGGCGGTGTCGGGCATTTCGCGGTGCAGATCGCGAAGTACCGCGGCGCGTACGTGATCGGTACGGCCCGGACCGCCAATCACGAGTTCCTGCGCGATTTGGGCGCGGACGAGGTGATCGACTACACGACAACCGATTTCGCGGATGCGGTGCGCGATATCGATGTGGTCTTCGATCTCGTCGGTGGCGCGTACGGGTCACGATCGTTGCCGGTACTCGCGGACGGCGGACGCCTGATCGACGCGCAGGGCAATGATGTCGAGGACGATCCGCGATATGAGCGACTGTATGTGACACCGTCCGGCAGCGACCTGCGCGCGTTGTCCGCCTGGTTCGACGACGGGCGGTTGCGGGTCGAGATCGATCAGGCACTGCCGATGGCCGAGGTGGTCAAGGCACACCACCTGAGTGAATCCGGGCGCGTTCGCGGGAAGATCATACTGGTGCCGTGGAATTCGCCCGTCTGACTATTTGGCGGCGCTGATCGCGGTGATCAGGGTCTGGCTGCCGATGCGCGCGGTCGTGACGGCCTGAGGCTTGTAGGTGATCGACTTCGAATCCGGTCGAAATTCGGTCACCTGCACCAGATACTGGCCGACGAAGGCACCCGGAGTGACGATGATGCAGTGTGTCGTGCCCGCCGGAATCCCATCGATGCCCTGCTGGATCGTCGCGGCGGGGGAGACAGATGCGTTGGGAGCCACGAACTCTCGGGTCGCCTCGCCGGATCGGGTGACGTAATACGCGTACTGGAAGGCGAAGATGACTGCCGGTCCGGAATCCATTCCGCCGGCCCCATTGCCCTGAAATTTGCTGCCGACCTGCTCGGCCGGACATTGCGCGGTGGGCGTCGGATCGGCAATCGCGATCTGGCTCGGGCTGGACGAGGCCACCGTCGCCGGCTGCGGATTCGGGTCGAGCTGAACGAAGGCCACGACCAATAGCCCGGCGGCGGCGACCGAGCCGACGAGGACGGGCAGCCATCGTCGCGTCGACCGATTCCGTCCCGACCGATCGATCATGGCCGCCAACGCTTCCTCGTGCCGGAAGTAGTCCGGCGCGGGCGGCTTCTCCTCCGGAAGCTCCTCGACCCACTCGGGCCGGTCGTCTTGATAGTCGCGCCCCTGCTCGTTGAGTTCCCCGATACCCGCATGAATCATGTTCTGCCGCATCGGATCTTGCGCTTGATAGGCGGGATCCGGAGAGGCGAGCGAGTGTAGCCGAGGTGGCTGTGAGGGCGCGGCGTGGTTCGGGCCCGGCTGGGGCCGGTGCAATGCGGCATCGGAGTTGATCGGGTTCTGGCGCATGGGATCTCGCTGAACCGCGGGCTGCCGCATCGGGCGCTGCATAGCGGGCGCTTGCCTTGTCGGACCCTGCCCCACGAACGATCCGTTGCTGATATCGGAATGAATAGGGTTCTGCCGCACCGGATTTCGCTGGATCGGTACTTGCCGTCCCGGGCCGTGCGCCGTAGGTGCGTGCTGAATCGGATCGTGCGATGCCGGAGCGTGGCGGCTCGAATCCGGCACGGTCGGCTCGTATGGCTGCTCGGCAGGTGCGTGATGTTGTGGGTGCTGCGATATCGATCCGTGCTGGTTCGGCGCCGAAGCGGTGGGGTTTTGCGGGAGTGTCTCACGCGTCGGGACCGGGGCTCGGCGGGTAGGTGGCTCCTGGATCGGATCCCGCTGAATCGGGCCGGTCTGGCCGGGGCCCTGCGGCTTTGGGGTTTGCGTGCCCGGACCTCGGTGACCGGTTATGCGACGGAACGGGTCCGTTGTCGTCGGCATCGGCGCGTCGGGCATCTGGCCGAGCGGCCGGGAGGGTGTTGCGCTCTGGTCGCTCGGTATCCGGCGCAGCGGTCCGGAGTCGGTGGGTGCCTGCTCGATGGGTACTCGCCGCAGTGGTCCGGAGTCCATCGGTGCCCGCTCGATCGGAACCTGATGGTGCGGACGGGTATTGGTCGATGATTGATCGCCGACGATTCGGCGGAACGGGCCCGTGTCGGCCGGCAGCCTGGGGATCGGCCCGGTTTGCTCCGCGTCGATAGGTACGTGGCGCAGCGGGCCCGTATGCCTCGCGGCTTGGTCGACGGGGTTCTGGATCGGGCCGCGACGGTTCGCTGGCGCCGGGCGCATCGGGCCCGGCCTGATCGGGCTTTCGGGTGCCCGTCCGATTGGGCCGGTGCGGTGCGGGCCCGGAGCTTGGTGGAACGGCACCTGATCGGGCCCCGCTGGAACTTGCGGAATCGGCATTCGGCGGTGCGGCACGGGGTGGTTCGGATCCTGATATGTCCTCGGGTCACCGAGCGGTTGTTGCGGCGCAATGCTCGGTTGCGGGCCAGTATTGGGCCGCGAGGTCATATCCGGTCGATCCATGGCCCACCTTCATCAGGTCATACCGTCAAGTGTGTCCCGCAGTTGTATCAACCCCGGCAGGATACTGCCAGGTTTGCTGCGGTCGACGAAAATGAGGACCGGTGTCGCGGAGGAAAATCGGATTGTCTACGGCTCACCAGTGCACGGTCACCGGGTCTCCGACGCCGACGGTTCCGTAGTACCAGGCGGCGTCATCGGGGGCCAGGTTGATGCAGCCGTGGCTGACATTGGCGTAGCCCTGCGAGTCCACCGACCAGGGTGCGGAGTGTACGAAAACACCGCCCCACGTGAGGCGTTCGGCGTACTCGCCATTGATGACGTACCCCTCGGGCGAGCTCAGCGGAATGCCGATGGTGCGCGAGTCGAACACGACCGAACGGAACTTTTCCAGCACTGGGAAGGTCCCGGTCGGCGTCTCCCAGCCGGGCTTGCCCATGGAGGCGGGCATCTGTCGGGCCACCGCTCCGCCGATGCTCACGGTAAAGGTGTGCGCCGACATATCGGCATCGCCGACCACGCCCGCATTGGTGCTGAACTCGGTGCGTGCGTTACCGGCTTGTACGGTGATCGGAGCCCGAGCGGGCAGGAAACTCGTTGGCGTCCAAGTCAGTTCGCGATCGCTCGACCAGAAGAAGCGGCCGGGCAGTGCGGCGGTGGCCCGGATCTCGACCGACTGTTCGGCCCGCTCGCGGTTGGCGACCGGTGTGGCGAATCGAATCGTCACCGGAGTCGCGACGCCCACCTCCTGGCCTGTCGACGGCGAAATCGCCGATACCGTGTCGACCCCGGGTTTGAGGATGGTGGTGGCGATCGCCGGTCCGGACCCGAACGCGGCCAAGGCCACGACGACGGTCGCGAGGAAGAAATATCTGAGTGCGCTCCGCAAGGTTCCACCCCTTCACGCTGGTGTGGGACGCAGAAATCCATTCTAGGACTTCATGATCAACTCGACGTACCGGTTCTGTAACGGCCGTCCAGATCCACAGTTTTCGCTTATAGGGGTCGCGTACCCGGCGCCGAGTCGGACAAACGACCAAGCGCGAGTACGACCGTTCGGTTGCAGACTCAGCCGCGCACGGCGTGCACTACGTCGGCGTGCAATGCGTCCGCGCGGGCGGTGATCTCGTCGATGCGGATCAGCACCGTCGCGAACTTATCGCCTTGTTCGGCGCTCAGCGAGCCGACGTTGATTTCGATATTGAGCTGCGAACTGGTCGCCGCGGCGCGGGCAGCGTCGGCGGCGGCACCGATATCGGTGACCACATTCGGATTGCCGATCGGCAGCAGTTCCGCGGCCAGCGAGAGCACCTCGTCGGCCTCGTCGACGACGGCGGCGGGCACCCGGGCGGCCTCGATCAACGCGGCGGTAATCGCATCGGCTCGCGCGGCGGTCTGTTCCGGGGTGTCCTTCGGCAATTTGTACGCGCTGCCGACGGCGGTGAACGCGGCCGCGTCGGCGTCGGCCAGTGCGAGTGCACGTTCGCGGGCCGCGTCGGCCGCCTCGATGATGCGGTCGACGATCGGCCGGTGCTCGGCATCCTTGGCCCGGGTGGTGTACCGCGCGACCATCGCCACCAGTGCGGCGCCCTGTGCGGCGTGCAGTGCGGCGACGGCGCCGCCACCGGGTGCGGGCACCTTCGCGGCCAGGTCGGTCAGGTACTGCGCGAGGTTGGCCTCAGCGAAGGAGGTCTGCGACACGGCGGGTGGCCTTTCGTTTTCCTGCGACGACAGTGAAGAACTACCGCGAATACGCTACCGCCCGCGCGGGGGTAGCCGGTGCAGGCCCGGTGCGTAGCTGCGGTTATGTTGAGTGCTATGCGGATCGGATTGAGCATCAACTACTCGGGTGGCTTCAAAGAGGCGGCCGCCGAGGTGGCCGACCTGGAGCAGGCCGGACTCGATATTGTTTTCGTGCCGGAGGCATACTCGTTCGATGCGGTGAGCGCGCTCGGGTATCTGGCGGCCAAGACCACGCGGCTGCAGCTGGCCTCGGGCATTCTGCAGATCTACACGCGCACGCCGAGCCTGACCGCGATGACCGCCGCTGGCCTGGACTTCGTCTCCGATGGCCGGTACGTACTCGGCCTCGGCGCGTCCGGCCCGCAGGTGATCGAGGGCTTCCACGGCGTGCCCTACGACGCGCCCATCGGACGCACCAGGGAACTGGTGGAGATCTGCCGCAAGGTGTGGCGCCGGGAGCGGCTGGAGTACCAGGGCAAGTACTACCAGATCCCGCTGCCCGCCGATCGGGGCACCGGCCTGGGTAAACCGCTCAAGCTGATCAATCATCCGGTACGCGAACGCATCCCGGTGCTGCTCGCCGCGCTCGGCCCGAAGAATGTGGAGTTGGCCGCGGAGATCGCCGAGGGCTGGCAGCCGATCTTCTTCGTCCCGGAGAAGGCCAAGGAGATCTGGGGCGAATCGCTGGATGCCGGTCTGGCCAAACGCGATCCGATCCTCGGCGAGCTGGACGTTTACGCCGGTCCCGCACTGGCCATCGGCGAGAATGTCACGCCGCTACTGGAATTCGTGAAGCCGCATCTGGCGCTCTACATCGGCGGCATGGGCGCCAAGGGCAAGAACTTCTATCACACCCTGGCCACCAAGTACGGCTATGGCGCCGAGGCGGACCGGATCCAGGAGCTGTACCTGGCGGGCAAGAAGGAAGAGGCCGCCAAGGTCGTCCCGGACGATCTGGTGCGCGACATCTCTCTGGTCGGCCCGGCTGGATTCGTGAAGGAGCGGATCGCCGCGTTCCGCGAGGCGGGTGTCACGGTGCTGAATGTGGTGCCGATGGCGGCGACCCCGGCCGAGCGGGTCAAGTTGATCGAGCAATTGCGAGAGCTGTGCTGAGCTGAAAACGGATATCCCGGCCCCGCCGTCACGGCGGAGGCCGGGATTCCGGTCCATCCGGGGCCGGGAGTCCGTCGCGACGACGGCATCCGGCCCGCTCTCAACGCAAGCTGGCCAGCGCCTCGGCCAGGGTGGTGTGCAGCGCGAACACCTGATCCAAACTCGTCATCTTCAGCTGACGACTGGTGGCCGGACCGTCGGCGACGATCACGATGGTCGTCGTGTCTCCGGCCCGCTGATGCGCTGCGACCAGCGTCGCCATCCCCGCCGAGGCGAGGAAGCTGACCGCGGTCAGGTCGATGATCAGCACCGCTGGTCTGCCATTGAGGATGGCCTCGATGGTGTTCTCCAGCGCTGGTGCGGTCGCCAGATCGACTTCGCCGGACACCGTCAGCACGGTCGCGCCTTCTTGTGCCTCGACCGTGGTGGTCATCGTGTCCGCGAGGGGGTACGCATCTCCGGAGTTGGTGGTCACATCATCACAATCTGCCATGAACCCGCCTTTCGCGCTGCATTCGTCATCCAGAAACCTGGCGGTTCGTGCCGCGAAGGGGGTTCGCCACTGGGGATTTGATCGCGGGCAAGGTTACCGACATGCGGACGCGGGTGCCCAATCCGCTGTGATCTATCTCCAATTCTTCCGTCAGCGCGCGCATCATGTCGATGCCGCGCCCGCGCGGACCTGGATCGGCCGAACGTGGTTTCCATGTTCCGGTGTCGGTGACCAAAATGACGACCCGTTCGGTATCGCATTCGGCGGTCAGTTCGACGAGTCCGGTGTCGGTGGTGGCCGCCGTGGCGGAACTCGTGGCCCGGCCGAGCAGTTCGGCCGTCGAGCTCATCACGTGAGTGGCCCGGCCGCCGCCATTGCGGTAGGCGTGTTCGATGCTGTTACTACATGCCTCGTTGGCCGCCGCAATGAGGTCGGAGGCGAGATCGTGCGGTACCGCGGCGGCGGCGAGCCACGCTTTGAGCCGCTTGCGCATGGCCGAGAGCTGATCCGGATCGGCCGGAATCTCCAGCCGCAGCGCGGCGGGCGGTTGCCGGTACACCACCATGGCGACGTCATCGTCGTAGCCAGCGGCCGGACGTAGTCGCGACAGCACCGCGTCGGCGACCTCGCGCGGCAATTTGCCCGCGGTATCGGCGAGCACCGCCGAGATCTTGGCGAAGCTGTCATCGATATCGACGCCGCGCTGTTCGACCAGGCCGTCGGTGAACAGCACCAGTGTCGAACCCGGTGTCAGCGCCGTCGTGGCCTCGGGCCGTCGTGGCGTGTCGAAAGTGGCCAGCGGTACCGCCCGGCCGCCCTCGAGCAGTCGGCCGGGCTGGCCGACGTCGGCGAGAATCGGCGGCATATGTCCCGCGCTGCTATAGCGGACCAGTCCGCGCACCGGATCGAGTACGGCGGCGCATACGGTGGTGCACATCGCGCCGGGAATCCGGCCAGCGACGGTATCGAGTTCCGCGAGCAGCTGCGCCGGACCGGCACCGCGCAGCAGCAAAGCCCTTGCGGCCGTACGCAATTGGCCCATCACGACGGCGGCGGACAAACCACGCCCGACACAGTCGCCGACCACCACCCCGATGGTGCCGTCGCGCAGCGGAACCACGTCGTACCAGTCGCCGCCGATCTCCAATGGTGGCAGCGCGGGCTCGTAGTGCACCGAGAACCGCGGCGGCAGTTCGATCGGACCGAGCATGGCCCGCTGCAGTGTCAGCGAGGTCGAACGCGCCTGATCGAAGTTGCGCGCCCGCTGCACCGCCAGGCTGAGATGGCCGATGAGCAGCGAGAACAGCGTCCAGTCCGCGGCGCTGATGGCGCGCGGCGCGGCGAAGCGCAGCCACAGCGCCGCATCGCCGGTCTCACCGAGCGGTGCGACGATACCCTCGGAACTCTCGGTGCCCTCCGGAATCGCGAACAGGCTGCGCGCCGGTCTGCGCCGGGCCCGGTCCAGCAGTGCCCGCGCACGGGCATCGAGCACGGTGCCCTCCGGAATGCCCTCGGCACCGGAGACATACACCTCAGGCCCGGTATTCCGGTTGGGCCACACCATGACCACCGCGGTCTCCGCGCCGACGGTGCGTCGCAACTCATCGAGTCCGACCGCGAGCACCTCCACCACGCTGGTCGCCGCGCCGACAGCGGTGGCCAGCCGGGAGGCCGCCTGATCGCGGGCCTGCGCATCGTGTTCGGCGGTGACATCGCGGATGGTGCCGACGAAGATCTGCTCGTACTTCTCCGGTTCGACCATCGCGCTGGTGCTCACCGCGAGCCAGACGGTGCGGCCGTCGCGATGTTTGACCGGAATCACGAAACGCTGTGCCTCGGCGCCGAGATCGGGATATCGCGGACCGTCGGGCGTCGACCAGGGATGCGGCAGGGGGAACGGGAGTTCGGCGGCGCCGTATCCGGTCAGCGCGCCGAAGGCGGAGTTGACCTCGATGATGGTGCCGCGCGCGTCGGCCACGAAGAAACCGTCCTGCAGCGATTCCACCAGCGCGGTGCGGAAGGCATCGCGACCCGCGAGATCGTCGATGCGCGAACGCTGTTGCTCGGCACGCCGGGTGCCATCGATATAGCCGCGGGTGGCGATGTCCAGGGCAGCGAGGGTCTGCAGCAGGAATTCCAGTGCGGTCTCGGCGCGTTTGGTGGTGTCGGCCTCGTTCGCGGTGCCCGATTCGGCGGCTTGGACCACGCGGTAATGGTTTTCGGTGAGGTCGAGCAGGCTGATGCCCTCGACCAGGGCGCGACGGCCGAGTTCGTAGCCCTCGGCCAGACCGGCCTGGGTCGGTGAGTTGAGGTGTCGCCGTAGCGCTTGCGCGTACGCGTCGAGGAATGCGGCCAGTGCCGCGCTCATGTCTCCGCCTCGCTAGCGCTCGGCCCCGCCATGACCGCGATTGCGGCTGCGTCGATTGTTCGCTCGCTGCGCTCGCTCATGTCGTCCCGCCGTTCACGCTGGTTCCTCCAGTACGTCGCCCCGGTGACGTGCCGCGAGCACCAAGGCGTCGTCGGTGTCCTTGGCATGCCTGGCCAGGATTTCGGCGGTGATCTCAGCAGTGGATTTGGACAGATCGATGCCGCTGTCGGCGGATTCGGTGACGATGCCGTCGGTCGACATCAGCAGCAGATCGCCGGGGCGCACCGGAACGGTCTGCGCCTGGAGGTTCTGGGGCAGCCGATAGCCGACGATGCCGCCGGTCAGCAGGACCGTCGCGCGCATGGTGAGTCCCACCGGTCCCGCGGTCAGAATCCGGGATTCGACATTGCCGACGCCGAGCCAGTGCACTGTATCGGCCGCCCCGAACAGCGCCAAGGACACTGCCGCACCGCGGGTATCGGCCATGGCCCGATGACACAGCACCATCAGGACATCCAGGGGTTCGGCGCGGTTCTCCGAGAGCACCTGCGCCGCGCGATCGGCGGCGTCCGCGGCCGCCGCACCGTGGCCGAGTCCGTCGAGGACAGCGAAGAGCACCGCGCCACCGCCCGCGTCGAGTACGACGCCGCGATCACCGGAGACCCGCTGGCCGGGCAGGGCGCGACCGGCCACCGCCCATTCGATCCGGCCGATGATCCCGTCCTCATGCACCGTTGGGTACCCACTTCCACATCTCAACCAACGTGCCGCGTCCGGGTGCGGATTCGACGGTGAGACGGTCCATCAGACGGCGCGCGCCGGGCAGGCCGAGTCCGAGCCCGCGGCCGGTGGAGTATCCGTCGTCGAGCGCGCGGGCGATATCGCGAATGCCGGGTCCCTGGTCCTCGGCCTGGACGACCAGCGCCTGGCGACCCTCCCGGTCGTCGACCAGCAAACGTATTTCACCACTGCCCGCGTAGCTGGTGATGTTGCGGGCGATCTCGGAGATCGCCGTCGAGATCATGGTCATATCCGTCAGAGAAAATCCGAGCTTGGCCGCCAGCTCTCGACCGGCTTGACGTGCGATCACGATGTCACCCGACACCTTGACCGCTATCACCAAGTTCTCAGCGGCCACTGTCACGACCATCTCGCTGGCGGCGGGCCGGGGTTTTGCGGTTCAGCCACGCCAAGCCCTCTTCCAAGTCGAGGGCGGTGTGCATGTCCTCGAAGGTGAGACCCAGTTGCACCATGGCGAACGCGACTTCGGGTTGCAACCCGACGATGACCGTTTCGGCACCGCGGAGCTGCGTCATGTGCGCGATGGTACGCAGCGATCTCGCCGCGAACGAATCCATTACGTCGATCGCGGTGACATCGACGATGATGCCGTGCGCACGATACTTGGAGACCTGCTTCATCAGGTCGTCCTGCAGGCGTTCGGTATCGGCATCTGTCAAGGCTGATTGAACCGACGCGATGAGATAGGTGCCCTGTTTGAGTATGGGTACCGGCATGAGCCCGCCCGATTACCGTCCGTCGCGTTCGGTCAGAAGTCGATCGGTCACGCGTGTGACTTCGTAGCCCAACAGACGCTCCGCCTCTTCGATACCGCCCTGGAGATCGCCGACCGCGTTCATCTTCGACAAGTCCAGCCCGATGGTGACCAGGGTGAGCGCGATCTCCGAGGACAGGCCGGTGATGATGACGTTCGCGCCCATCAGGCCGGATGCGTCGACGGTCTGCACCAGGTGGTTGGCCACCGTGGAGTCGATCTGCGGGACACCGGTGATGTCGATCACGACCACCTTGGCGCGGTTGGCGCGAATAGCCCGCAGCAGCTGCTCGGTGAGCTGGCGGGCGCGCTGGCTGTCCAGCACGCCGATGATGGGGAGGATGAGCAGCTGCTCGCGCACCTGCAGCACCGGGGTGGACAGCTCGCGGATGGCTTCCTGCTGTTGCCGGATGACGCGCTCGCGTTCCTGCACGAACGATACGGTCACGGTGTTGGCGATGCGGTTGGCGGCCGGTTCGTAGGCGTCGAGCACATGGTTGAGCAGCTCGAAGTTGGACTGATACTTCTCGAAGAGGCTGCGCGCCAGCACATCACGCAGCAGCAGGACGATGCCGATGACCTCATCGGTCTCGACGCCTCGCGGAATGATGCGTTCGGACAGGTCGCGCGCGTAGGCCTGCAGCGCCTCGGCGCTACCGGTTTCGAGCACCTCGACGTAGTTGTCGTAGACGGAGGTGGCCTCGGAGAAGATCTCCTCGGGCGTCATGGCGGAGAGCAGCTGGGCGTCACCGATGCGGCGGGCCCATTCTTCG
Organism: Nocardia sp. CA-119907; assembly: GCF_050955995.1. Taxonomy (NCBI): domain Bacteria; kingdom Bacillati; phylum Actinomycetota; class Actinomycetes; order Mycobacteriales; family Nocardiaceae; genus Nocardia; species Nocardia sp. CA-119907. Next base: position 5,794,976 of record NZ_CP192091.1, on the reverse strand, counting down.
CGCAGTGCGGTGCGGTTCTGGCGCAGATGCTCAACGAGCTGCGGCAGCAGGTTGTCGATCGTCCCAGCGGGCAGCGAGTCCGCCGAAAGGCTCATGGACACCTCGGACATGGAAATTCCAGCCCCTTTCGACGGGTTTGTCGGGATAGTCGTGCGTTCGGCTGCTCGCCGATACCGAGCCTAGTCTTACCCCATCGGGGTCGCCGGTGAAACCTGACGCTAGCCCGCCGGTAGATCCGTATTCCGTTCGTCCGGCGCGAATCCACGTGCCAGTGCCGCGAGCGCCTCGTCGAGATAAACGGTGAGGTCGGCGTCGGCCCTGGCGAGCCAGGCGTCGAAGGCGGCGCGGGCGGCGGCCAGGGTGGTGCGGCCGACGGCAAGGGGGAGCAGACCGTCCTCCGGCTCGCCGAGCCTGCGCGCGGCGAAGGCGCTCACCGCCCGTTCCCATGCGTCGTAGTGCGCGCCGGCGGTGGCGGCGAGTGCGGGAATGCTGCCGACCAACTGCATGCGAACGCGCAGTTCGGGGACGTCCTCGGCGCGATATCGATTGGCGTTCACCACGACTCGGCGCACGGCGGTCATCATCGGCAGCTCGTCGGGCACCGTGGCGAAGGCCGCGCGCAGGGCCGCGACCTCGTCGTCGAACTGGTACCAGAGCACCTCGGCCTTGGTGGGGAAGTAGCGGAAGAAGGTGCGTCCGCTGATGCCCGCGGTCGCGGCGATCTGTTCGACGGTGGTTTCGTCGAAGCCCTGTTCGGTGAACAACCGCATGGCGATCAGTTCGAGTTCGCGCTTGCTCGTCCCGCGTGGCCGGCCGCGCACTCTGGCATCTGTCACGGTATTGATTATGTCAGTGACTGACGATAATCTCGCGGCATGTCGGAAAGTGTCGCGGACCACAGTGTGGCCGTGGCGCGGCTCACGTCGCCGGAGGCGGGTGAGCGCGCCGCCGCGGGCGTAATCCTGGCCGTGCCGGTGGGAGCCACCGAACAGCATGGACCGCATCTGCCGCTGTCCACCGATACCGATATCGCGGTGGCGTTGTGTGCCCGATTGTCCGGAGCGCGGCCGGATGTGCTTGTGGCACCGGCGATTCCGTACGGATCCAGTGGTGAGCACGCGGGATTCGCTGGCACGTTGTCCATCGGGCAGGCCGCGCTGGAGTTGCTGATCGTGGAGTTGTGCCGTTCGGCCACCGATAGTTTCGACCGCATCGTGCTCATCAGCGGGCACGGCGGAAATCTCGAACCGCTGCGCAAGGCGGAGGCGCTGCTGCGCGGCGAATCGCGGGATGTTCGGGTGTACATGCCGCGCTATCGGGGCGATCCGCACGCGGGTCGCGCCGAGACCTCGATGCAACTGGCATTGCGGCCGGATTCGGTGCGAACCGATCTGGCCGTCGCGGGCGATACCAGGCCGCTGCCCGAGATCCTGCCCCTGCTGCGCACCGGCGGCGTGCGCGCGGTGAGCGCCAATGGCGTACTCGGCGATCCGGCGGGTGCCAGCGCCGAGGAGGGCGCCGCCCTGCTCGACCAACTGACCGCTGACCTGAACGAACAGATCCGGCTGTGGTGGCCGGCGGCTTCCCCGAAAGGACCCCTCTCGTGAACCCCTGGTTCGAAACCGTTGCCGAAGCGCAGCGGCGGGCAAAGAAACGACTACCGAAGTCGGTGTATGGCGCGCTGATCGCCGGATCCGAGCGCGGCCAAACTATCGATGAGAATGAGCGGGCCTTCACCGAACTCGGCTTCGCGCCGCACTGCGCGGGCCCGATCGGCGACCGCGACCAGTCGACAACCGTACTGGGACAGCAGCTTTCGATGCCCGTACTGATCTCGCCCACCGGTGTGCAGGCGGTGCATCCGGACGGTGAGGTGGCCGTGGCGCGCGCGGCCGCGGCCCGCGGCATCGCCATGGGACTCAGTTCCTTCGCGAGCAAGCCCATCGAGGAGGTCATCGCGGCGAATCCGGCGACCTTCTTCCAGCTGTACTGGTGCGGTTCGAAAGATGAGATCCTGCAACGGATGTCGCGCGCCAAGGCGGCGGGTGCGGTCGGTCTGATCCTGACCCTGGACTGGTCCTTCTCGCACGGGCGCGACTGGGGCAGCCCGGTGATCCCGGAAAAGCTCGACCTGAAGACCATGCTGACATTCGCGCCGCAGACGCTGGCGCGGCCGCGCTGGCTGGCGACTTACATTCGGTCCGGGCACATTCCGGATCTCACCGCGCCGAATATGGCCGTCGGCGACGGACCGGCACCCGGCTTTTTCGGTGCGTACGGTGAGTGGATGGGCACGCCAGCGCCGGATTGGGCGGATGTGGCGTGGATCTGCGAGCAGTGGGGTGGTCCGGTCATGCTCAAGGGCGTGATGCGCGTCGACGATGCGCGGCGGGCGGTCGATGCCGGGGTCGCGGCGATCTCGGTGTCCAACCACGGCGGCAATAATCTCGATGGCACGCCGGCGGCGATCCGGGCCCTGCCCGTGGTGGCCGATGCGGTCGGGTCGCAGATCGAGGTGGTGCTCGATGGCGGAATCCGGCGCGGCAGCGATGTGGTGAAGGCGGTGGCGCTGGGGGCACGCGCGGTAATGATCGGACGGGCCTATCTGTGGGGCCTGGCCGCGAACGGGCAGGCGGGTGTCGAGAATGTGCTCGACATCCTGCGCGGCGGTATCGATTCGGCACTGTTGGGACTGCGCAAGACCGGTGTCGGCGAGCTCGATCGCGGCGATCTGGTGGTGCCGGACGGGTTCGAACGGGCGCTCGGTGTGCCGGCGCGAGCCGTACAGTCGGCTTGACCGGCGGGCGGGTTATTCGGGGGCGGCGGCTCTTCGATGATGGGTGAGCAGCGTGTCGTAGATATCGGCGAGGGCGGCCAATTGCTGGCGGTCGAGGACGTCGACCATATGTCTGCGCACGCTGCGCACGTGCGCGGGTGCGGCGGTGGCCAGCACCTCCGCGCCGCGCGGGGTGAGCCGCGCCGCGGTACGGCGGGCATCGTCGGGAATCGGTTCCCTGGCCACCAGCGCGCGCTTCTCCATGCGGGTGATCTGATGGGAGAGCCTGCTCTGCGACCATTCGAGTTTGGTGGCCAGATCGGCGAAGGTGAGTCGGTGATCGGGTGCGTCGGCCAGATAGGCGAGCACCGAGTATTCGACGTAGGTGAGGTTCGACTCGCGGGATGAGTCGCGCCCGACCGCGGCGGCGATGAGGTCGCGGGTGCGCACATATCCCACCCACGCACGCATTTCGACATCATCGAGCCAGTGGGGATCGGTCACGAGTGCGCTCCAAACTCTGACATGTCAGGTGGATTGTCGCGCCGCGTTTGTCGCGCGACAACTGCCAGATCTGAGAGGTAGCACTGCTGGGGTTGAACGTGCAACCTTTTGGACCGATGCACCGAGTGAGGCTTGCCTAAGCAATGGTTGGCCGGTGATCGGCCGATACGCTCGTCGTGCTCGTGACCAGCCTGCGTAGACCGATCCCAGGCCCGCCCGAAGGAGTGCGTCCGTGACCGCGCCGGATTTCCGCTATTCAGATCTGCTGCCGATCGGCGCCGACGACACCCCCTACCGGTTGATCACCACCGAGGGCGTCAACACCTTCGAACACAACGGCCGCACCTTCCTGCAGGTCGAGCCCGAGGCGCTGCGCCTGCTCACCGCCGAGGCGATGCACGACATCAGCCACTACCTGCGGCCCGCGCACCTGTCCCAGCTGCGCCGGATCATCGATGATCCCGAGGCCAGCGGCAATGACCGCTTCGTCGCGCTGGACCTGCTCAAGAATGTGAACATCTCCGCGGGCGGCATCCTGCCGATGTGCCAGGACACCGGTACCGCGATCGTCATGGGCAAGAAGTCCGAGGGCGTGCTGACCGGTGTGGACGACGCCGAATGGATCAGCCGCGGTGTATTCGACGCGTACACCAAGCTGAACCTGCGCTACTCGCAGCTCGCGCCGATCACCATGTGGGACGAGAAGAACACCGGCACCAATCTGCCCGCGCAGATCGAGTTGTACTCCACGCCGGGCGATCCCGCGCATCCGTCCTACAAGTTCCTCTTCATGGCCAAGGGTGGCGGTTCGGCCAATAAGTCGTTCCTGTACCAGGAAACCAAGGCCGTGCTCAATCCCACGCGCATGCTGGAGTTCCTGGACGAGAAGATCCGTTCGCTCGGCACCGCGGCCTGTCCGCCTTATCACCTCGCCGTGGTGATCGGCGGCACCAGCGCCGAATTCGCTTTGAAGACCGCCAAATACGCCTCCGCGCACTACCTGGACAACCTGCCCACCGAGGGTTCCATGGCCGCGCACGCGTTCCGCGATCTCGAGCTGGAAGAGGAAGTCTTCAAGCTCACCCAGGAGTTCGGTATCGGCGCGCAATTCGGCGGTAAGTACTTCTGCCACGATGTGCGCGTGGTGCGCCTGCCGCGCCACGGCGCCAGCTGCCCGGTGGCGATCGCGGTGTCGTGTTCGGCGGACCGCCAGGCGCTGGCCAAGATCACCCCGGAGGGTGTGTTCCTGGAGCAGCTAGAGCGCGAGCCCGCGCAGTACCTGCCGGAGCAGACCGACGCCATTCTCGGTGGCGATGTGGTCAAGATCGACCTGAACCGGCCGATGGACGAAATCCGCGCCGAACTCTCGAAATACCCGGTGAAGACCCGGCTTTCGCTGACCGGCCCGCTGGTGGTGGCGCGCGATATCGCGCACGCCAAGATCAAGGAGCGGCTCGACGCGGGTGAGCCGATGCCGCAGTACCTGCGCGATATGGCCGTCTACTACGCCGGCCCGGCCAAGACGCCCGAGGGCTACGCCTCCGGTTCGTTCGGCCCGACCACCGCCGGGCGCATGGACTCCTATGTCGACCAATTCCAAGCTGCCGGTGGGTCTTTCGTCATGCTGGCCAAGGGCAACCGCTCCGCGCAGGTGACCAAGGCGTGCAAGGAGCACGGCGGCTTCTATCTCGGCTCCATCGGCGGACCCGCCGCGCGGCTGGCACTGGACTGCATCAAGTCCGTCGAGGTGCTCGAATATCCCGAGCTCGGTATGGAAGCGGTCTGGAAGATCGAGGTCGAGGATTTTCCGGCGTTCATCGTCGTGGACGACAAGGGCAACGACTTCTTCGCCGAAACCCAGAAGCCGATCGCGTTGCGGGTGCGGACGCGCTCCAAAGAACGCGTCACGCCGTAGCTCGATGACGGGTCTGGTCGGTGGAATCCGGCCAGACCTGGTAGGTCGGGGCGAGACGCGTGTGCAACGCTCATGAATCCGCATGGGCGCCCTGCTGATACGCCCGAGGTCGTAATCGAGTACCTCTGTTCCTACTCATCTGGTCCGAGGTGTTCGACCAGGTCGAGGTGTGGCCGGAGAGCACCTTGGGCAGCGGCCCCGGGGCGATACCGGATCGGAGCGGCTGCCCGATTCGCTCGACTCGCTTCATGTGGTGACGTGCGCGGCGGGATCGATGGTCACCTCGGTGATCGCATGGTGGACCTCGAAGACCCGAGTATCGCCGAGTTCGGAAGCGAAACGGTGCGCGCGCGTGTCGAAGTCCGCGCCCAGCACGACCACATCATGGCAGGTCCGGCTGCTGGTCATTCGGCGGCGCGAGTTGACAACCTGCCGCGCCGGTTGGCGGATGTCTCGACCATGACCTAGCATCGGGTACGGGTAACCGGAATCATCCTGGGGAACAGGCCTTTTGGCTTCTTCCGCCGGGTCGACGGCGTTATGGGAGTTACGCCGTCCACTTTTCTTTGGGGGGGTGCAATGTGCCTGCGTGTTCCGTCCGTGACGGCTCGAGAGTCGGGTAACCAGCCCGCGAGCAAGCGCTCGATCTCGCTCATCCGTCAGCGATCGACGGCGAACGCCGATGTGCCACCAGCGTCGTCATAGTTGCGGCCCGGCCTTGTCGTACCCGGATCTTGTTGTGCCCGGATCCCGTTGTTGCCGAACTGTTTTGGTGAAACTCGAAGGATGACATGAGCCAGTACGGAAGTGACGCCTACCGCAGTGGTGATATCGCAATAGTCGGCATGTCCTGCCGGTTTCCCGGGGCCAGCTCCCCGGACGAGTTCTGGCACCTGTTGCGCAGCGGCACGGAAATGATCGCAACGCCATCGGATATACGAGCCGAGGGCGAGTTGAAGGACGTCGCCGGCGGCTATATCGACGACGTCGACGCGTTCGACGGACGGTTCTTCGGTCTGTCCGCGCAGGAATGCGCGGCGATGGATCCACAGCAGCGGATCATGCTGGAATTGAGCTGGGAGGCGCTCGAACGAGCTGGCAGCGACCGCGCAGAACTCGACCGTCGCCGGGTCGGTGTGTTCACCGGAGTCTCCGGCGGTGACTACGCCGTACTCCTTTCGCGCGCGGCTGAATCCGCACCGACCGCCTACTCGCTCGCCGGGACCAATGCCGGGATTGTCGCCAATCGGATTTCCTATGCCTTCGGGTTCGGCGGGCCGAGCATGTCGGTCGACGCGTGTCAATCCTCGGCACTGGCCGCGGTGCATCTTGCGTGTCGCAGCATCATCTCGGGCGAATCGGATCTCGCACTGGCCGGCGGAATTCAGCTGAACCTCGCGATCGAGAGCCACGAGGCGATGTCCCGGCTCGGGGTGATTTCCCCGGACAATCGCTGCTTTGCTTTCGACAGCCGGGCGAACGGCACCGTCCGCGGCGAAGGGGGCGGCATGCTCGTGCTCGAGCGGGTCGAAGACGCGATCGAGCACGAGCACCACATCCATGCCGTGATTCGCGCGAGCGTCGTCAACAACAATGGCGCAGGTCCTGCATTGGCCACGCCCAGTGCCACCGCGCAGGCGGCATTGCTGCGGCAGGCCATGGCCGCGGCCCAGGTCACGCCGGACGACGTCGGATACGTCGAACTGCACGGCACGGGCACACCGGTGGGCGATGCCGCGGAAGCAGCGGCGCTCCGAACTGTCTTCGATGCGCGCGCGGCGCGGAGTCCGCTCCGCATGGGCTCGGTGAAAGCGAATATCGGTCACCTCGGCGCCGCAGCGGGCATAGCCGGTTTGATCAAGGCGGCACTGGCCTTGGAGCACGAGCAGTTTCCGCCGCAGATCAACTTCGACGCTCCGGCCGCGAGTGAGTGGCTCACGGACCGGCGCTTCGAGATGCCCACCACACCGACGGCGTGGGACGCGCCGCATCACCCGAGGGTGGCCGGGGTGTCATCGTTCGGGATCGGCGGCACGAATGCGCATGTGATACTCGGACAGGCGCCGGAACCGATCACGCGAGGCGCCGAAGGGGATACCGGCTCCGATTCCTATGCGGGCCAATCAATGTCGAAGGTCATCCCTTGGGTGATCTCGGCACGGTCGCCGGTCGCACTGCAGGGGCAGGCGCAACGGCTGTCAGAGTTCGTATCGGCGCACAGCGGCCTGCCTGAGGCCGACGTGGCGGCCGCTTTGTCGCGGCGGTCGCGGTTCGAGTATCGGTCGGTGGTATTCGGAAGTGACCGCGGCGAACTGCTCGCGGGCCTCGGATCGGTGGTGCGCGGCGATGAGCCGGACAGCGATGTCGTGCACGGTCGAGTCCGGACATCGGGCAAGACGGTGTTCGTGTGTCCGGGGCCGGGTTCGCAGTGGGCGGCCATGGGTCGGGAGCTGTTCGATTCGTCGGAGGTGTTCGCGGGTCGGATACGGGCGTGCGCGGCGGTGATCGACCCGCTGGTGGATTGGTCGTTACTCGCCGTGGTGCGGGGTTCGGCGGGGGCTGCGTCGCTGGAACGTATCGATGTGGTTCAGCCGGTGTTGTTCGCGATGACGGTTTCGCTGGCCGAGATGTGGCGCGGTGCCGGAGTCCAACCGGATGCCGTGGTGGGGAGCGCGCACGGCGAAGTCGCCGCGGCTCATCTCGCAGGCATGTTGACCCTGGAGGATGCCGCGCGCATTGTGGTGGCGCGGTCGCGGTTGGTCGCCGAAGAGACGATGGGGCAGGGGCACACCAGGGTGTCGGCGCCGGAGTCGGTGGCGAGCCGCGAAAGATTCCTGGAGCTGCTCGCCGGGCTGCGGCCGGCGGCGGGATCGGCGACCTTCTACTCGACGGTGTGGGATCGGCCGATAACAGGGACGGCACTCGGTGCCGAGTACTGGTATGAAAACTACCGGCATCCGGTCCTTTTCGAGCGCACGGTGCAGCGGCTTCTCGACGATGACTTCGACCGCTTCATCGAAATGAGTCCGCACCCGGTGCTGGTGGCCGCGATCGACGAGATCGCCACCGAGCGGGCCGCCTCGGTGCTGGCCGTCGGGTCGATCCGGCGCGCGGACGGCGGCTGGAAACGATTTGTCACCTCGCTGGCCGAAGCGTTCACCGCGGGTGTGGACGTGGATTGGTCGGCACTCGCCGTCGGCGTCGGCCGTCGGGTGGATCTGCCGACGTATGCGTTCGATCGGCAACGCTACTGGCTCAGCGCGGATCGGGACGAGGTGCCGGTGCCTACGGCCGGCGGTTCGGCTGGCGGCGATGCCCCGCTCGGCTTCGACGCCGTATTGGAGCTGGTACGCAGACAGACTGCCCTCGTGTCCGGACACTCCGGGTCGGAGGACATCGATCCGGACACAGCGTTCGAAGATTCGGGATTCGGCTCCCTCGACGTCGTCGAGTTGCGGAATCGGCTGGTCGCGGCGATCGACGTGCCGCTGCCTCGAACCGCGGTGTTCGATTACCCGACCCCGAGGCGCCTCGCCCAGTTCATCGTCACCGGGGCCACCGGCAATACCGGGTCTCGGGAAACCGAGACTGTGACAGCCGTTTCCGACGATCCCATTGTGATCGTCGGTGTGGGGTGCCGTTTTCCGGGTGGGGTGGATTCGGCGGCAGGTTTGTGGGAGCTCGTGGTGAGTGGCCGCGATGTCATCGGCGACTTCCCGGTCGATCGGGGGTGGCCCGAGGATCTCTACGATCCGGATCCGGATGCGGCGGGCAAGTCGACGGTGAGATCGGGTGGTTTCGTCTACGACGCCGCCGATTTCGACGCGGCGTTCTTCGGGATCAGCCCGCGCGAGGCGGTGGCGGTGGATCCCCAGCAGCGGCTGATGCTGGAGACGTCGTGGGAGGCGCTGGAGAACGCCGGCATCGATCCGGAAAGCCTGCGTGGCACCTCGACCGGAGTGTTCGCCGGAGTGATGTACGAAAACTACGGGCTGCCCGAGTCCGCACCGGCGAATGTGGAGGGCGCGGTGTTGATCGGCAGCGCGGGCAGCGTGATGTCGGGGCGCGTGTCGTACTCCTTGGGCCTGGAAGGTCCTGCGGTGTCGGTGAATACCGCGTGTTCGTCATCGTTGGTCGCGATGCATTTGGCGGCGCAGTCGCTGCGCTCGGGAGAGTGCGCGCTCGCGCTCGCCGGCGGTTCGACCGTGCTTGCTGTCCCGGCCGTTTTCACGGAGTTCAGCAGGCGGCGCGGGATGTCTCCGGATGGCCGGTGTAAGTCGTTCGCGGAGTCGGCGGATGGCACGGGGTGGTCGGAGGGCGCGGGCGTGCTGGTCTTGGAGCGGTTGTCGGATGCGCGGCGCAATGGTCGGCGGGTGCTGGCGGTGGTGCGTGGTTCGGCGGTGAATCAGGACGGTGCGAGTAATGGTTTGACCGCGCCGAATGGTCCGTCACAGCAACGCGTTATCGGTGCGGCGCTGGCGAGTGCGGGGTTGTCGGCCGCCGAGGTGGATGCGGTCGAAGCTCACGGCACGGGTACCACACTGGGCGATCCGATCGAGGCGAACGCCTTGCTGGCAACCTATGGGCAGGGGCGGCCCAGCGATGATCCGGTGTGGTTGGGGTCGATCAAGTCGAATATGGGTCATACCCAGGCTGCCGCTGGTGTCGCCGGGGTGATCAAAATGATCATGGCGATGCGGCACGGTGTGCTGCCGCGAACCTTGCATGTGGATGCACCATCGTCACAAGTGGATTGGTCGGGGGGTGCGGTGCGGTTGCTGACCGAGGCCCGGCTGTGGGATACCCCGGCGGGTCGGCCACGGCGGGCGGGTGTGTCGTCGTTCGGGATCAGTGGCACCAATGCGCACGTCATCATCGAGCAGGCACCCGAGTCGGATCCGCAACCCGAACAGCTCGGGACACAGAGTGTTTCACCGGTTGTGCCGTGGGTGTTGTCGGCGAAGTCGGCTACGGCGTTGCGTGCTCAGGCCGAGCGGCTGCTGGAATTCGTTTCGGCGGACCCCGCCCTGGCGGCCGTCGACGTCGGCACCACGCTGATCGGACGCTCCAGGTTCGGCCATCGAGCGGTGGTCGTCGGGCGCGATCGCGACGAGTTGCTGGCGGGCCTCACGGCGGTGGCCCGCGCGGCAGCGCCGGTGGGGGCGGGACCCGCTGCGGCACAGGGAAAGACAGCGTTCGTCTTTCCCGGGCAGGGTTCGCAATGGGTCGGCATGGGCCGAGGTCTATATGCCGAGTTCCCGGTATTCGCAACGGCTTTCGATGAGGTCGTCGCCGAACTGGATCGCTTCATGGATCGATCGGTTCGCGATATCGTGTGGCGCGACGATCTGGAATCCGCCGAAGAACTGCTGGCCGCCACGGAGTTCGCGCAGGCGGGGCTGTTCGCGATCGAGGTGGCGCTGTTTGCGTTGTTGCGCGCCTGGGGGATTCGCCCGGACATTCTGATCGGGCATTCCGTCGGAGAGATTGCCGTTGCGCATGTCGCGGATGTGCTGTCGCTGTCGGACGCGGCCAAAGTTGTCGCTGTGCGTGGCCGCCTGATGCAGGCGCTGCCAACGGGTGGGGCCATGCTCGCGGTCGACGCCTCGGTGGATGAGGTCTCGGCGGTGCTGCCAGCGGGTACGGATATCGCCGCCGTAAATGGACCGCGTGCGGTCGTGGTGTCGGGCGTCGAGGCGGCCGTCGCCGCGGTGGAAGCGCATTTCGCCGGTTCGGGCCGCAGGTTGCGCCGGTTGAAGGTGTCGCACGCGTTCCACTCGGCGCTGATGGAGCCGATGCTCGGCGAGTTCGCGGCCGCCATCGCCGGAATCGAGGTCCACCCACCGCGCATTCCGATCGCGGCCAACCTGACGGCTCGAATCGTCGATCCGAACGAGCCTGCCGTTGTGAACCATGCGGAGGCCGGAATCGTCTACGGCACACCGGAGTATTGGGTATCGCACGTGCGCGGCACGGTGCGTTTCGGCGACAGTATCGCGGCGTCCAGCACGGCCGGAGTGACCCGGTTCTTGGAAGTCGGACCGGGCACGGCCTTGACGAGCATGATTACCGCGGCGCAGCCGAGCGCGGTGGCGGTCGCGTTGGTGCGTGCCGGTCAATCTGAGCCGGTTTCGCTGGCGTCGGGTGTTGGGCGGCTACACACCGCGGGCGTGGATGTGGACTGGCGGGTGTTACTCGGCGGTCGTGGTCGGTGGGTGGAGTTGCCGGCCTACGCGTTCGAGCGGCAGCGGTATTGGCTGGAATCTGTTCGGGGTGGTGGTGATCCGGCGGCGTTGGGTTTGGTCGGTGCGGGGCATCCGTTGCTGGGCGCGGTGCTCGACAGCGCTGCCGACGGCGGTGTGGTGCTGACCGGATGGCTTTCCCGGGTGTCGCAGCCGTGGCTGGTCGATCATTCCATATGGGGGGCAGTGGTTTTCCCGGGCGCGGGGTTGGTGGAGCTTGCTGCCGCAGCGGGTGATCGGGTCGGTTGCCCGGTGGTGGGTGAGTTGTTGTTGCAGGCGCCGTTGGTATTGCCCGAGGTCGGCGGTGTGCGGGTGCAGGTGGTGGTCGGGGGTGCGCAGGACTCCGGCGAGCGGATCGTGCGGGTGTTCTCCCGGTCCGATGATGGTGCCTCGCAGGCGGATTCGTGGACGTTGCATGCGCAGGGGTCGCTGCACAGTGAACAGCTGATAGCCGTTGGGCAGGCCTCGGCGCGTTCGTGGCCGCCGCGGGATGCGGTGGCGGTCGATCTCGACGGTTTGTATGCGCGTCTTGCCGAGCGTGGGTATGAATATGGTCCGGCGTTTCAGGGTTTGTCGGCGGTGTGGCGCGTCGGCGATGAGATCCATGCCGAGGTGAATCTGCCGGAGTCCGTTGCACGGCAAGCAGATTCGTTCCTGGTTCATCCAGCACTGCTGGACGCGGTCCTGCATGCCATATTGCTTTCCGATGCCGGCACTGGAGGGGAACTGGGCCTGGTGCTGCCCTTCGCCTGGACCGGTGTCACTGTCCATGCCCACGGCGCCACCGGTGTGCGGGTACATGTCACGACAACAATCGGCGACGCTGGTACGAGCGTGTCGTTGCTGGTGGCCGACAGCCTCGGACGGCCGGTCGTCACCGTCGACGAACTGGTGATGCGCCCGATTTCGCGGGAACAGCTACGGTCGGCAATGCCTGGACACGGTGCGGGACTGCATCAGGTGGATTGGGTGGGGCTGTCCGGGGAAGCGCGAAGGGCTCCGAGTTCCGGCACGGAAGTGCGGGTAGATCTCGACGGGTTCGACGCTGTCCTGGACGAAGCAGCGGCCCCGGATACATGCATCGTGGAGTGCCGCGTCGTCGGTGATGTGGGTGTGGTGTCGGCGGTGCATGTGGTGGTTGGTCGGGTGTTGTCGGTGGTGCAGCGTTGGTTGGCTGGTGGTGGGGGTCGGTTGGTGGTGGTGACGCGGGGTGCGGTCGCGTGTGGTGTTGGGGAGTCGGTGTCGGATGTGGTGGGTGCGGCGGTGTGGGGTTTGTTGCGGTCGGCGCAGTCGGAGTATCCGGGGCGGATCGTGTTGGTGGATGTGGAGGATTGGGATTCCGATTTGCCTACGGGTGAGTTGTTGGGTGTGGAACCGCAGTTGGCGGTTCGTGGGGGACGAGTTCGTGTGCCGAGGCTTTCTCGGGTGGGGGCTGGGGCCTCGGTGGTGGGTGGTTTTGGGGTGGGGACTGTGTTGGTGACCGGTGGTACCGGTGGTTTGGGTGCGGTGGTGGCTCGGCATCTGGTGGCTGAGTACGGGGTGCGGCGTTTGGTGTTGGTGAGTCGTCGCGGGTTGGCGGCGCCGGGTGCGGTGGAGTTGGTGGACGAGCTCACCGGGTTTGGTGCGCAGGTTGAAGTAGCCGCTTGCGATGTCGCGGATCGGTCGGCGTTGGAGCGCGTGTTGGTCGGGATTCCTGCGGATCGTCCGTTGACCGGTGTGGTGCATGCGGCGGGTGTGCTCGATGACGGTGTGCTGTCGTCGTTGACGGTGGATCGGGTTGATGCGGTGTTGGCGGCGAAGGCTGATGCGGCGTGGTTTTTGCACGAGTTGACGGCGGATCTGGGTTTGGCGGGGTTTGTGTTGTTTTCGTCGGTGGCGGCGACGTTGGGTACTGCGGGTCAGGCGGGTTATGCGTCGGCGAATGCGTTTTTGGATGGTTTGGCTTCGTATCGGCGTGGTTCGGGTTTGGCGGCTACTTCCATCGCCTGGGGACTCTGGGAATCCACCGGCATGGGGTCGGAGCTCACCGATGCCGACCTGGCGCGGATGCGGCGCACCGGAATCGCCGCACTCACCGAATCCGACGGATTGGCACTGTTCGACGCCGCTCTCACCTCGCAACGTCCCGAGGTGGTCGCTGGGCGCTGGGACACAGTGGAGTTGGCCGCGCGGGCAAAAGCGGGTCAGCTGCCCGCCTTTCTCGCGGCGCTGACGCCCGCGCGGCGAACAGCGGCCAACCAGGCGCCGGCACAGACTTTGCTCCAGCGGCTCGGTACCGGGTCCGCAGCACAGACCCGGCAGTTGCTGCACGAACTGGTTGCCACCGAGGTCGCGGCGGTACTCGGTCACTCCGATACGACCGGTATCGATGCCGGGCAATCGTTCCAGGAACTCGGCTTCGATTCGTTGACCACGCTCGATCTACGCAATCGGCTGGCCGGCGCTACCGGCATCAACCTGCCGCCCACGCTGGCCTTCGATCACACCACCACAACCGCGATCACACAGTATCTCCTCGACCGGATCGGCGATTCCGAAGCGGAGCCGGACGAGACAGCGGAGATAAAACGACTGGTGGATTCGATCCCGGCGGAAACACTGCGGCAGTCGGGCATATTGCGCCTGCTCGAAAGACTTTCGGCAACCAATGAATCCGGACTCCCGCAGGTCGAGGGGAGTGAGACGGACGAGTTCGACGAGATGTCGGTCGACGATCTGATCGGCTACGTGTCCGGTAGGGAATAGCTCCGAAATCTATTGAGGGGGACCATGAATACTTCCACGCAGGATCTCGTCGAAGCACTACGCAAATCGGTCCGGGAAAATAAGCTGCTCCGGAAAATGAACGAGGAGGCGCTGTTCGCGCAGCGGGAACCGATAGCAATTGTCGGTGTCGGGTGTCGTTTCCCCGGCGGCGTTGCCTCGGCAGCGGAGTTGTGGGAGCTGGTTGCGGGCGGCCGGGAGGCCACCGGAGAGTTCCCGGTGGATCGGGGATGGGATCCGGATCTCTACGACCCCGATCCCGATGTGGCGGGTAAGTCCTATACGCGGTCGGGCGGGTTCGTCTATGACGCAGGAGATTTCGACGCGGCATTCTTCGGGATCAGTCCACGCGAGGCCGTGGCGATGGACCCCCATCAGCGGCTGCTGCTCGAAACGTCCTGGACCGCATTGGAAGACGCGGGTATCGACCCGATGTCGCTGCGTGGCAGCAGTACCGGGATCTTCGCCGGGTTGATCGATCAGGGATATGGCGCCGGGCCCGAGCGCAGCGTGGACGTCGAGGGACTTCGGCTCACGGGGTCCACCGCGAGCGTGGTATCGGGTCGGGTGGCGTACGTGCTCGGCCTGCAGGGACCTGCCGTGACGATCGATACGGCGTGCTCCTCGGCGTTGGTGACCACGCATCTGGCCTGTCAGTCATTGCGTTCCAGGGAAAGCGACCTGGCTCTGGCGAGCGGGGTGACCGTGGTGTCCTCGTCGGAAGTCTTCGTGGAGTTGAGTAGGCAACGCGCGATTTCGCCGGATGGACGGAGCAAGTCGTTCGCGGCCTCGGCCAATGGCACCGGCTGGTCGGAAGGGGTGGGAGTGCTTGTCCTGGAACGGCTGTCGGATGCCAGGCGTAACGGTCACCGGGTGTTGGCGGTGGTGCGTGGCAGTGCCGTGAACCAGGATGGCGCGAGCAACGGCCTGACCGCTCCGAACGGCCCGGCACAGCAGCGGGTCATCGATGCCGCCCTGGGGAATGCGGGGCTGTCGGCCGCTGACGTGGATGTGGTCGAAGCACACGGCACCGGCACCAAATTGGGCGATCCGATCGAAGCGCAGGCGATTATCGCAACCTACGGGCAGGGGCGGCCGGTGGATCGGCCGCTGTGGCTGGGTTCGGTGAAATCCAACTTGGGCCACACCCAGGCGGCGGCCGGTGCTGCCGGGGTGATCAAGATGATCATGGCCATGCGGCACGGCGTGCTGCCGCGGACTCTGCACGTGGATGCGCCTACCCCACATGTGGATTGGTCGGCAGGCGCGGTGCGGCTGTTGACCGAGGCTCGGCCGTGGGACACATCCCCGCAGCGGCCGCGGCGGGCGGGTGTCTCTTCGTTCGGGATCAGTGGCACCAACGCTCACGTAATTCTCGAGCAGGTGCCCGAGTTCGATCCGCAGCACCCACGTGACTCCGATCCGTCGGGTGCCGTGGAGAGCTCGGCTCGAATGCCGTGGGTGGTATCGGGCCGCACCCCCGCCGCGCTGGCGGCACAGGCCGAGCGATTACAACAGTTCGTATCGGCGCATGCGGACGCGGAAATCTCCGACATCGCGGTGGCGCTGTTGCGGCGGTCGAGGTTCGAGCATCGCGCCGTGGTGCTCGGCACCGGTCGCGACGACATGCTGACCGGATTGTCGGCATTGGTGCAGGGGACACCCGCAGTCGATGTGGTGACCGGTCGAGTGCGCACCTCTGGCGGGACGGTTTTCGTGTTTCCCGGGCAGGGCTCGCAGTGGGTGGGTATGGGCCGTGAGCTGCTGGATTCATCGCCGGTGTTCGCGCGGCGGATGGGTGAGTGTGCGGCGGTGATTCAGCCATTGGTGGATTGGCCGTTCACGGCTGCGGTGCGGGGATCGGCGCAGGCACCGTCGCTGGAGCGTATCGAGGTCCTACAGCCGGTGTTGTTCGCGATGATGATTTCGCTCGCCGAAGTGTGGCGTTCGGTCGGCGTCGAACCGGATGCGGTGGTGGGGAGTTCGCAGGGGGAGATCGCGGCGGCGTGTGTTGCCGGATGCCTGACCCTGGAGCAAGCTGCGCGCATCGTGGTGGCCCGGTCACGGTTGTTCGCCGAGGAGATGGTGGGGCGTGGGCACATCGTTTCGGTGGCGGCGCCGGAGTCAGTGGTGGCCGAGCGGTTGGCCGGTGTGCCGGATGTCTGGCTGGCCGGAGTCAACGGTCCGGCCGCGGTGACCGTCGCGGGCGCCACCGAGGCGGTCGATGGTTTGGCAAAGACTTTGCATGACAGTGGGATTCGAGTTCGGACGGTGGCGTCGTCGGTAGCCTCGCATTCACCGATGGTGGAGCCGGTGCGGACGAATGTGCTCGATCTGCTGTCTTTCGTTCGTCCGGCGCCCGGTTCGGTGGCCTTCTATTCGACCGTATCGGCACAAAGCACGGATGGCCGCGAACTGGATGCCGAATACTGGTACGGGAACTGCCGATATCCGGTGCTCTTCGAGCGCACGCTGCACCAGCTCCTCCACGACGGATTCGACCGCTTCATCGAAGTGAGTCCGCATCCGGTGCTGGTCATGGCGATCGACGAGATCGCCGCCGACCGGGGAGTCGCGGTGTCGGCGACGGGCTCCATCCGACGGGACGAGGGCGGTTGGACGCGCTTGTCGACCTCCATGGCCGAAGCCTTCACCGCGGGCGTGGAGGTGGATTGGCGGGTGTTGTCCGGCGGTCGTGGTCGGTGGGTGGAGTTGCCGGCGTACGCGTTCGAGCGGCAGCGGTATTGGTTGGAATCTGTTCGGGGTGGTGGTGATCCGGCGGCGTTGGGTTTGGCCGGCGCGGGGCATCCGTTGCTGGGCGCGGTGCTCGACAGCGCTGCCGACGGCGGTGTGGTGCTGACCGGATCGTTGTCCCTGGCAACGCAATCCTGGCTTGCCGACCACAGCGTGCACGACACTGTGATCTTTCCCGGGGCAGGGCTCGTCGAGCTGGTCGCCGCGGCGGGTGATCGGGTCGGTTGCCCGGTGGTGGGTGAGCTGGTGTTGCAGGTGCCGCTGGTGCTGCCCGAGCGCGGGGGCGTGCGGATTCAGATCGTGGTCGAGGACGAGCAGGATTCCGGCGAGCGGACTGTCCAGGTGTTCTCCCGTCCCGATGATGATGGCGCGCAGGGGGGTTCGTGGACGCTGCACGCGCAGGGCTCGCTGCGTCGCGAGGGACTCGTGATCGCGGTGCCCGAGTCGGCGCGTTCGTGGCCGCCGCGGGATGCGGTGCCGCTGGACGTCGACGGTTTGTATGCGCGTCTGGCCGAGCGTGGCTATGAATATGGTCCGGCGTTTCGGGGTTTGTCGGCGGTGTGGCGTGCCGGTGATGAGGTCTGTGCCGAGGTGAATCTGCCGGAGTCCGTTGCCGGGCAAGCGGGTTCATACCATGTTCATCCAGCATTGCTGGACGCGGCACTGCACGCCGCCTTCTTCGCCGGACCCGAGCAGGCAGCGCCGGAACTGCTGCTGCCCTTCGCCTGGAGCGGGGTAACCGTGCACGCCCACGGTGCCAGGGCGGTGCGGGTACGCGTCACGGCAGGCACAGGCACGGACGGCGGGACTTTGTCGCTGGTGATGGCCGATGACGCCGGACATCCAGTCGTGACAGTCGGCGAACTGGTGCTCCGGCCGGTCTCGCAGGAGCAGCTGAGCGCGGCCGCACGCGGCCGGACCCAGGTACTGCACCGGGTGGACTGGGTTGCGCTGGACGCCGCCGAGCCCGCCGAGGGGGTACACCTGGAGCGCCGGATCGATCTCGACGCTGCAGATGCCCTGTTGCAGGAAACGGCGGGCGACGGATCGGTGCCTGTGCCGGGCACGTTGGTGGTGGAGTGCCGTGTCGTCGGTGGTGTCGATGTGGTGTCGGCGGTGCATGTGGTGGTTGGTGGGGTGTTGTTGGTGGTGCAGCGTTGGTTGGCTGGTGGTGGGGGTCGGTTGGTGGTGGTGACGCGGGGTGCGGTGGCGTGTGGTGGTGGGGAGGTGGTGTCGGATGTGGTGGGTGCGGCGGTGTGGGGGTTGTTGCGGTCGGCGCAGTCGGAGTATCCGGGGCGGATCGTGTTGGTGGATGTGGAGGATTGGGATTCCGATTTGCCTACGGGTGAGTTGTTGGGTGTGGAACCGCAGTTGGCGGTTCGTGGGGGAGGAGTTCGTGTGCCGAGGCTTTCTCGGATGGCGGACGCGGCGTCGTCGTCGGTAGGTGATTTTGGGGCGGGGACTGTGTTGGTGACCGGTGGTACCGGTGGTTTGGGTGCGGTGGTGGCTCGGCATCTGGTGGCTGAGTACGGGGTGCGGCATTTGGTGTTGGTGAGTCGTCGCGGGTTGGCGGCGCCGGGTGCGGTGGAGTTGGTGGGGGAGTTGGCCGGATTGGGGGCCGAGGCCGAGGTGATCGCTTGTGATGTTGGTGATCGGGATCAGTTGGCGGGGGTTGTCGGTGGAATCTCGGCGGATCGTCCGTTGACCGGTGTGGTGCATGCGGCGGGTGTGCTCGATGACGGTGTGCTGTCGTCGTTGACGGTGGATCGGGTTGATGCGGTGTTGGCGGCGAAGGCTGATGCGGCGTGGTTTTTGCACGAGTTGACGGCGGATCTGGGTTTGGCGGGGTTTGTGTTGTTTTCGTCGGTGGCGGCGACGTTGGGTACTGCGGGTCAGGCGGGTTATGCGTCGGCGAATGCGTTTTTGGATGGTTTGGCTTCGTATCGGCGTGGTTCGGGTTTGGCGGCTACTTCCATCGCCTGGGGACTCTGGGAGCGATCCACAGAAATGGGAGCCCATCTCACTGACACCGACCTGGCGCGCCTGGAACGTGCAGGGGTGCAGCCGCTTTCGGACGAGCAAGGTCGAGAGCTATTCGATCTAGCTGTCGCGCAGGCGAATACCCCGGTCGCGATCGCCGTACGGCTGAACCGGTCCGCGCTCCGCGACCAGTTCGCCGCCGGTGGCAGTCCGCTGCTGCGTGGGCTGATGCCCATGCGCAGGTCTGCCGCGTACGAACCGGGCGAGCGGTCCTTCGCTGCCCGCCTGGTCGATCTCGACCATGAGCAGCAGCACGAGGCGATCCTCGAACTGGTCCGCCGCCAGGCTGCGGCCGTGCTGGGATTCTCGACCGAGGATGGCGTCGAGTCGGATCATTCCTTCAAATCGCTCGGATTCGATTCGTTGCGGGTCCTGGAGTTCCGGAACCGACTCGAGCCGACAATCGGCCTCAGCTTGCCGGTGGCCGCTGTCTTCGACCATCCCACTCCGCGTGCATTCGCCGCTTTCCTGCACCGGACCGTGCTCGGAACCGATTCCACTGCGGCGGGATCCAGTTATGACGAGGAATCGGAACTGAGGCGGATTCTGCTCGACATCCCGATATCGAGACTGCGGGAAACCGGACTGCTGGGGCGCCTGCTCGAACTGGCCGGTACGGCCGAGCCCGATGGCGAATTGGCCGGCGGCGACATCGACGCGATGGATGTCGATGCCCTGCTGTCGCTGGCTCGCGACTTGACCGAGTCCGAGGGTTTCTGACCCGTCCGCACTGGACTGTTGAACTTCATAAACAGAGGAATGCTCGAAATGGCAGAGAACGAAGCCGAAATCCTCGACATGCTGCGTGCATCGATCAAACAGGTGTCCGCGCTGCGCCGGGAAAATCGAAAGCTGTTGGCGGCCAGGGTGCCCGAGCCGATCGCGGTGGTCGGGATGGGGTGCCGCTTTCCCGGTGGCGTGGTTTCGGCGGAGCAGCTGTGGGAGCTGGTGGCGGGTGGCCGGGATGTGGTCGGTGGCTTCCCCAGCGATCGAGGCTGGGATGTGGCGGGATTGTTCGATCCCGATCCCGATCCCGGTGCGGTGGGCAAGTCGTATGTGCGTGACGGTGGATTCCTATATGACGCGGGGAAATTCGATGCGGCATTCTTCGATATCAGCCCGCGGGAGGCGGCTGCGATGGACCCCCAGCAGCGGGTGCTGCTGGAAACAACCTGGGAAGCACTCGAAGATTCCGGCATCGATCCGGTGTCGTTGCGCGGCAGCAGCACCGGCGTATTCGCGGGGGTGATCGACCAGGGCTACGCGGCAGGCCCGGACGTGACCCCGGAAGCCGACGGCTTTCGGATGACGGGATCCACCGCGAGCGTCGTATCCGGTCGGGTGTCGTATGCGCTCGGTCTGGAAGGGCCTGCGGTGAGCGTGGATACGGCGTGTTCGTCGTCGTTGGTGGCGCTGCATCTGGCGTGTCAATCGCTGCGGTCGGGAGAGTCGGCGCTGGCGTTGGCGGGCGGCGTCACCGTGATGGCCACGCCGATCGTGTTCACCGAGTTCTCGCGGCAGTCCGGCCTGTCCTGGGACGGGAGATGCCGGGCGTTCGCGGGCGCGGCGGACGGGACAGCGCTTTCCGAAGGGGCGGGTGTGCTCGTCCTGGAGCGGTTGTCGGATGCACGACGCAATGGCCGGCGGGTGTTGGCGGTGATCCGTGGCTCGGCCATCAATCAAGACGGCGCCAGCAATGGGCTGACCGCCCCGAATGGTTCTTCGCAGCAACGAGTTATCGGCGCCGCCCTGGCGAATGCGGGTTTGTCGGCCGCTGACGTGGACGCCGTCGAAGCCCATGGGACCGGAACCAAGCTCGGCGATCCGATCGAGGCCCAGGCGATCATGGCCACGTACGGGCAGGGGCGTGCGCACGACGATCCGTTGTGGCTGGGTTCGGTGAAGTCCAACCTGGGTCATACCCAGGCAGCAGCCGGTGTCGCGGGCATCATCAAGATGATCATGGCCCTGCGGCACGGAGTGCTGCCGCAGACCCTGCACGTGGATACGCCTACCCCCCATGTGGACTGGTCGGCGGGTACGGTGCGGTTGCTGACCGAGGCCCGGACGTGGAACGCGGTGGGACGGCCACGCCGGGCCGGTGTCTCGGCGTTCGGAATCAGCGGCACCAATGCCCATGTCATCCTCGAGCAAGCCGCCGATCCCGACCCGGCCGAGGGGCCCGATGCCGTTGCGGGACCGGTGGTTTCGCCAGTCGTTCCGTGGGTGGTGTCGGCCAGGTCTCCTGCGGCTCTACGTGATCAAGCCGAGCGGCTGTTGGAGTTGGCGTCGGGGGACGCGGATCTGGATGCCGCCGATCTGGGGGCATCGCTCCTGCGGCGGACGGTATTCGAGCATCGGATGGTGGTGCTCGGCCGTGACCGCGGCGAGTTGATCGCGGGGCTGCGCCGGGCCTCGCAAACGGAGTCCGGACCGGCTGCCGGTGTGGTCCACGGAAGGGTGCGACCGCCCGGCAAGACGGTGTTCGTGTTTCCCGGACAAGGCGCGCAGCGCACCGGCATGGGGCGGCAGCTTCATGCCGAGTTCCCGGTATTCGCTGCGGCTTTCGACGAGATCGTCGCCGAATTGGATCGGTATCTGCCCCGCCCGCTACGCGAGGTGCTCTGGGGTGATGACGAAAAGCTGCTCGCTCGAACAGATTTTACTCAGTCCGGTCTGTTCGCGGTCGAGGTCGCGCTGTTCCGGCTGCTCGAGAGTTGGGGCGTGCGACCGGACTACCTACTGGGGCACTCGATCGGTGAGATCGTTGCCGCGCACGTGGGTGGGGTGCTGTCGCTGCCGGATGCGTGCCGGTTGGTCAGCGCCCGCGGGCGGTTGATGCAGTCGTTGCCCGCCGGCGGTGCGATGGTGGCCGTCGAGGCCGGTGTCGACGAGGTGGCACCACTACTGACCGAGGGGGTCGATATCGCGGCCGTGAACGGTCCGCGGGCAGTGGTGCTCTCGGGCATCGAGGCGGCGGTCGCTGCCACCGAACAGGTGCTGATCGAGCAGGGACGCCGGACACACGGGTTGCCGGTGTCACACGCCTTCCATTCGGCGCTGATGGAGCCGATGCTGGGGCAGTTCGCACAAGAGCTGGCCGGAATCACCGTGTCGCCCGGTCGCATTCCGATCGTATCCAACCTGACCGGTGCGTTGGCCGGGCCAGGGTACGGGTCGGTGGACTATTGGGTCGAGCATGTACGCCGGCCAGTGCTTTTCGCCGACAGCATCCGGGTGCTGCGGGAGTTGCAGGTCGAACGGTCCGTCGAGATCGGGCCCGGCACAACGCTCACGGCACTGCTCACCGGCCAATTGCTGCCCGAGGACCGATCGTCCACGGCCGAGCAGACAGTCGTTTCGACGCTGCGTCGAAACCTGGAGGAGTCCGTCGCGGTCCTCACCGCCGTGTCCAAGGTCTTCGTCACGGGCACACCGGTGGCCTGGCCTGCGCTGCTGGGGCGCCCGCGGAGTTGGATTCCGCTGCCCACCTATGCCTTTCAGCACGAGCACTACTGGCTGGACCGGCCGCGACCCGGCGCGCCCGAGGACAACCCCGCCGCGGAGGTCGATACCGCCAGACACCCTCTTCTCGCGGCTGTCACGGGAAATCCCTTCGGCGACAACGACACAGTGCCGGAGTTCGGCGACGCACTCGCGCAACTGCTCGGCGGCCTCGGACCGCTCGCTTTCCTCGAGTGGGACGGGCTACACGGCCTGGACTGGATTCCCATCGGCAGCCCGGCCGCGGCGAGCGACGCGGAGCGCACCTCGGACATTCAGGTGGTGCGGTGCCGGCCGACGCCGTTGCCGGACCAGTATGGGAGCGTTCCGGACGCGGTCGACGGCGTGCCGACAGCCGTGCACCAGAGCGTGCACGACGTGCTCCGCGCGGTGCAGACCTACCTTGACGACCGACGGTTCCCCGATATCCCCTTGGTGGTGGCGACGCGGTTCGCGGTCGCCTGCGACCAGCGCGGCGTGCGTGATCTGGGCGGGGCGGCTGTCTGGGGATTGGTCAGGTCGGCCCAAACCGAGCATCCCGGCCGCATCGTGCTCGTCGACGTGGACGACTGGGAGACACCCGAATCGGCACTCGCAGCCGCCGCTTCCTGTGGTGAGCCGCAGGTGGCGATACGGTCCGGGCAGTTGCTCGCACCTCGCATGGAGGTTGTCGCGGTGCGGGCACCTCTGCAATTGCCCGCCGACGACGCACCGTGGCAGCTGAGCGTCGCCGCACCGGGCGGACCGGAGCGTGTCTCGGTCATCGAAGACAGTGCGCACACCGAACTCGCACAGCGGGAAGTCGCGGTTGCCGTGCGAGCCATCGGATTGGGCGCGCGAGATATCGCGACGGCCATGGAAACCGGACGTGCCGCGGCCGCGGCACTGGGATACGAAGCGGCTGGCGTCGTGGTCGGCGTCGGCGCGGGAGTCACCGAACTGAGCGTCGGTGAGCGCGTTGCGGGCGTCTTCGACAATGGAATCGGTTCGGTCGTCGTTACCGATGTGGATCGGCTTGCCCGCATCCCCGCCGGGCTTTCCTTCGCCCAGGCCGCGGCGATTGCCGATCAGCTCAGCACCGCTTCCGATCAGCTCAGCACCGCGGACGCCGCGGATGCGCGGATTCGATTGCCGGAGATACGAGTATCGGATCTTCGGCGGGCACCCGAGATCGTCCAGCGACTGTGCCGGGAACAGCTCGGCGGCAAGGATGTTCTGTCGGTTCCGACGGATCTCGCCGCGGGCACGGTGTTGGTGACCGGTGGTACGGGCGGTTTGGGTGCGCTGGTGGCTCGGCATCTGGTGGTCGGCCATGGGGTGCGGCAGCTGATGCTGCTGAGTCGTCGTGGGTTGGCGGCGCCGGGCGCATCGGAGTTGGTGGATGATCTCGTCGGGCTCGGTGCGCAGGTTCGGGTCGTCGCCTGTGATGTGGCGGATCGGTCGGCGTTGCAGCAGGTGTTGGCCGGGATTCCTGCGGAACACCCGTTGACCGGTGTGGTGCATGCGGCCGGGGTGATCGACGACGGTGTGATCGGGTCGTTGTCGGTGGACCGGATGGATGCGGTGCTGGCGGCGAAGGCGGATGCGGCGTGGCATCTGCACGAGTTGACCGTCGGTTCGGATTTGGCCCTATTTGTGTTGTTCTCGTCGGCTGCCGGTGTTCTGGGTGGGCCGGGGCAGGGCAATTACGCTGCGGCGAATGCGTTTTTGGATGGATTGGCGTCGTGGCGTCGCGGGCAGGGCTTGCCAGCGGTATCGATGGCGTGGGGACTGTGGGACATCGCCAGCGGGATGACCGGAAGCCTGGAGGCCGCGGATGCGGCACGGTTGCAAGCCGCGGGGCTGGTCGCGATGTCGGTCGAGCAGGGTCTCGGCTTGTTCGATGCGGCACTCGAGTCCGATCGGGATCTGCTCGTCCCCGTGCGGTGGGACAAGGCCGAATTGCGCGCTGCGGGCGATTCGCTGCCACCGATGCTGCGCGAGCTGGTGCCCGCATATCGATCCGGCCCGGTCCAGGACACCCCGGTGACCGGACTCCAGCACCACCTGGCCGGGCTCGATCCGGAGGAACAATTGCGGGCGGTGTCGGCAGAGGTGCGGGCGAATGCCGCGGCGGTACTGGGACATGCCTCGGCAGCGGCGATCGATCCCGACAAAGAATTCGGCGCACTGGGATTCGACTCGCTGACCGCGGTGCAATACCGGAATCGTCTGGAAGCGGCTACCGGTTTGCGATTGTCGCCGGCCATGATCTTCGACCACCCGACACCGCGCACGCTGGCGCGATTCGTTCTCGGAGAACTCACGGGCACAGCGCCTCGGCCCGTGCAACCACTCCGGGCCGCGGCCCTCGATGAGCCGACAGCGGTCGTGGGTGTCGGCTGCCGCTTTCCGGGAGGAGTGGTTTCCGCGCAGGATCTATGGCAGGTCGTGGCCGGCGGCCGCGATGTCATCGGCGACTTCCCGGCCGACCGCGGCTGGGACGTGGCGGACCTGTTCGATCCCGATCCCGATGCGGCGGGCAAGTCCTCTACGCGCTCCGGTGGATTCATCTACGACGCAGCAGATTTCGATGCCGAGTTCTTCGATATCAGCGCACGTGAGGCGATGGCCATGGATCCCCAGCAGCGGGTGCTGCTGGAAACCTCCTGGGAGGCATTGGAAGACGCCGGGATCGATCCGGTGTCGTTGCGCGGCAGCAGCACCGGTGTCTTCGCCGGGCTGTATGTGGCGGGCTTGGCCACCGAGGGATACGCCGGAACCGGCTGGATGGCGAGTGCCGCTTCGGGCCGCCTGTCGTATGTGCTCGGTCTGGAAGGGCCTGCGGTGAGCGTGGATACGGCGTGTTCGTCGTCGTTGGTGGCGCTGCATCTGGCGTGTCAATCGCTGCGGTCGGGGGAGTCGGCGCTGGCATTGGCGGGCGGAGTGACGGTGATGTCACCACCCGACGTGTTCGTCGAGATGAGCCGCCAACGCGCGCTTTCTCGTGATGGCCGGTGCAAGTCTTTCGCGGAGTCGGCGGACGGGACCGGGCTTTCCGAGGGGTCGGGTGTGCTGGTGCTGGAGCGATTGTCGGATGCGCTGCGCAATGGTCGCCGGGTGCTGGCGGTGGTGCGTGGTTCGGCGGTGAATCAGGACGGTGCCAGCAACGGTTTGACCGCTCCGAACGGTCCGTCGCAGCAAAGGGTCATCGGTGCGGCGTTGGCGAGTGCGGGTTTGTCGGCTGGCGAAGTAGACGCGGTCGAAGCTCACGGCACGGGAACCACACTGGGCGATCCCATCGAGGCGCACGCTTTGCTGGCAACCTATGGGCAGGGGCGGGCGACCGATGATCCGGTGTGGCTGGGTTCGGTGAAATCCAATCTCGGCCACACGCAGGCGGCCGCCGGGGTCGCGGGGGTCATCAAGATGATCATGGCGATGCGACACGGTGTGCTGCCGCCTACCCTGCACGCGGATACGCCTACCCCGCATGTGGATTGGTCGGCGGGTGCGGTGCGGTTGCTGACCGAGGCTCGGGTGTGGGATGTTCCGGTGGGTCGGCCACGACGTGCGGGTGTGTCGTCGTTCGGGATCAGTGGCACCAATGCGCACGTGATCCTCGAGCAGGCACCCGAACCGGATCTGGAATCTGAAGACCGTGGGGTGCAGGGTGTTTCATCGGTAGTGCCGTGGGTGTTGTCGGCGAAGTCGGCCGCGGCGTTGCGTGGTCAGGCCGAGCGGCTGCTGGAGTTCGTTTCCGCGGACCCCGCCCTCGATGCCGCTGATGTCGGGACGTCGCTGCTGCGGCGGTCGGTATTCGAGCACCGAGCGGTAGTCCTCGGTCACGATCGCGACGAACTCCTCCACGGCTTGGCGTCGGTCGCGCGGGCCGACGCAACAGCCGCCGACCCGGTACTGGGCGTACGGACACCGGGCAAGACGGTGTTCATCTTCCCCGGGCAGGGTTCGCAGTGGATCGGTATGGGACGCGACTTGCATACCGAATTCCCGGTGTTCGCAAAGAAATTCGACGAAGCCGTGGCGGAACTGGATCGGTATCTGCCGCAGCCGTTGCGGGAGGTGATCTGGGGCGAGGACGAAACGATGCTGGCCCGAACGGATTTCGCCCAGGCGGGATTGTTCGCGGTCGAGGTGGCACTGTTCGAGCTGCTCTGCGATTGGGATGTGCGACCGGACTACCTGATCGGGCATTCCATCGGTGAGGTCGCCGCCGCGCATGCGGGCGGGGTGTTGTCGCTGTCGGACGCATGTCGGCTGGTGGGTACCCGCGGGCGGCTGATGCAGGCGCTGCCCGCTGGCGGGGTGATGGTCGCCGTCGAAGCCGAACTCGACGAGGTAGCAGCGCTCCTGACCGACGGCGTCGACATCGCCGCCGTGAACGGACCCCGAGCCCTGGTGCTGTCCGGGACCGAGGACGCGGTCACGGCAATTGGCCGCACTTTGGCCGATCGCGGCCGAAGAACCCGCCGGTTGCGGGTCTCGCACGCATTCCATTCCGCGCTGATGGACCCGATACTCGGCGAATTCGCCGCCGAGCTGGCCGGGATCGGTGCGGCACAGGCCGAGATTCCGATCTTCTCGAACCTGACCGGCGAATTGGCCGGCGACGGTTACGGATCAGCGGACTACTGGATGCGGCACGTGCGCATGCAGGTGCGGTTCGGCGATAGCATCGAGCTGTTGCCGGGCTTGGGTATCGATCGCGCGGTCGAGGTGGGGCCTGGTGCCGCACTGACGGCAATCGTCGCCGAAGCACACGGACGGGACGCCGTATCGGCGATGGCGCTACTGCGCGCCCACCTTCCGGAGATCCCATCGTTGCTGACCGGCGTGAGCGAGTTGTTCGTGGCCGGCGCCGCGGTGGACTGGAACGCGGTGTCAGGTGTGCGCGGCCGTCGAGTGTCCTTGCCGCCGTACGCATTTCAGCGACGCAGGTATTGGCCCTATGCCGCGCCCGAACCAGGTGACGCGTCGGCGCTGGGGTTGGGCGCGATCGAGCACCCGGTGCTGGGCGCCGTGGTGCCGACCCCGGCCGACGGCGGGATACTGCTGACAGGACAGTTGTCGCTGGCCACCCACCCCTGGCTGGCCGATCACGCGGTGCGCGGCGTTGTGCTTTTCCCCGGCGCCGGTTTCGTCGAACTGGCCATGCGCGCCGGCCTGGAGGCGGGGTGCGCGACCGTGCGGGAATTGGTACTGCGTGCGCCGCTGCTGATTCCGGATCAAGGACGGGTGCAGCTGCAGGTCGTGGTCGGCGGGCAACAGGAATC
This sequence comes from Nocardia sp. CA-119907, assembly GCF_050955995.1. Classification (NCBI taxonomy): domain Bacteria; kingdom Bacillati; phylum Actinomycetota; class Actinomycetes; order Mycobacteriales; family Nocardiaceae; genus Nocardia; species Nocardia sp. CA-119907. The sequence goes on along the minus strand of NZ_CP192091.1, from coordinate 5,767,205 downwards.
CGGTGACCGGCCGTTGGCGGTTTACGCCCGAATCGGGGGCGGAAATATCGTGGACAGTCCTTGGACGCTGCACGCGGAGGGCGCACTCGGTACCGCGGACACCACGGCCGTGCCGGTCATGAGACAGTGGCCGCCGGAAGACGCGACGGCAGTGGATCTTTCCCGAGCCTACGATCGGCTCGCCGATCGCGGATATGGGTACGGTCCGATGTTCCGAGGGCTGCGAGCGGTCTGGCGGCGCGGCACCGAGATATTCGCCGAAGCCGAACTGCCGCAAGGGTTGCCGGACAGCGCGGACGGATTCCAGATCCACCCGGCGATCTTGGACGCCGTGCTGCACCCGCTCGTTGTGGCGGCGGAGCAACCCGATGCCGGCGCAGCAATCTTCCTGCCGTTCGCGTGGACCGACATCACCCGACACGGCACCGCGGACTCGACCGTGCGGGCGCGGATCGTTCGTGCGGGAGACGGTTTTTCGGTGACGGTGACCGATCGTTACGGCGACCCGGTGCTGTCGGTGGGTGGTCTGTCGTCGCGGCCGGTCAGTAGCGGACAACTCGGCGCGACTCGGTACGGCGACGCACTGTTCGAGATCGCGTGGGACGAGGCGCCTGTCGCGGGATCCAATGCGACGGTGCGGGATTGGGCCACCGTGGCGGACTCCGATGAGTCGGCCGATGTGGTGGTTCTGCGTGTCCCGGCCGATGCGCCGGTACGTGAAAGCGTCGGTGTGGTCTTCGCGGTGCTGCAGCGTTGGCTGGCCGCGGAGCGGTTCGCCGCGGCACGGCTGTTGGTGGTCACCACGGGGGCGGTCGCGGTGCCCGGCCGAGCGGTTTCGGATCCGTCCGCCGCGGCGGTGTGGGGTCTGGTGCGGTCGGCCCAGTCGGAGAATCCCGGACGGTTCGCGCTGGTCGATACCGATGGTTCGGTGGATACGGCGCTGGTGGCAGGGTCGGACTCGCCGGAGCTGGTAGTGCGGGAGAAGCGGGTGCTGGCGCCGCGACTGGCCCGGATTCCGATGGGCTCGCGGGCACGCCGGCGGTTGGACCCTGCGGGCACCGTGTTGGTGACCGGGGGCACGGGTGCGTTGGGTGCGCTGGTGGCGCGGCATCTCGTGGTCGAGCATGGCGTGCGGCGTTTGGTGCTGGTGAGCCGTCGCGGGCCGGCGGCGCCGGGTGCGCCGGAGTTGGTGGACGAACTCACCGATTTGGGTGCGCTGGTGCGGGTTGCGGCGTGTGATGTGGCGGATCGGTCGGCGTTGGCGCAGGTGCTGGCCCAGATTCCTGCCGAGCACCCGCTGACCGGTGTCGTGCACACGGCCGGGGTGGTCGACGACGGCGTGATCGGTTCGCTGACGGCGGATCGGGTTGACGCGGTGTTGGCGGCGAAAGCTGAAGCGGCATGGCACTTACACGAGTTGACCGCTGGTTCGGATTTGGCGTGGTTCGTGTTGTTCTCCTCTGCGGCCGGGGTTTTGGGTGGTCCGGGTCAGGGCAACTACGCGGCGGCGAATGCGTTCCTGGACGGGTTGGCGTCGTTGCGTGGTGCTCAGGGATTGCCCGCGGTGTCGATGGCCTGGGGACTGTGGGATGTTGCCGGCGACATCACTCGACATCTGACCGCCGCGAACACGGCCCGAATGCGGGCCATCGGAATCAGCGCGATACCGGTCGAAGCAGGCCTCGCGTTGTTCGACGCGGCCCTGGATTCCGGCCTCGAACTGGTCGTTCCGATGCCGTTGGAGATGGCGGGGTTGCGTGCGGCCGGGGATGCGCTGCCCCCGTTGCTGCATGCGCTGGCGCCCCGTCGTCCCACACAGCGCGCGCCCGAGACCGGGCTCGGCCAACGACTGCGAAATCGCACCGCGGACCAGCAGCGCGAACTCCTGCGCGAGCTGGTCGTCGAGGAAGTCACGAAAGCATTGGGCCGGAGCCGCGTTGTTCGGATCGATCAGAGCTTCGACGAACTCGGATTCGACTCCTTGGCCGCGCTCGAGCTGCGCAACAGCCTCGCGCACAGTGTCGGGGTGGGATTGCCCGCGACGCTGCTGTTCGACTATCCGACTCCGGATGCGGTGGCGACGCAACTGCAGGCGGTCATTACCGGATCCGATCCACAATTCTCGGGCACCGAAAAGCCCGTCGCCGATATCGATGCCTTCGACGGTATGAGCGAAGACGAACTATTCGAGCACGTCATGCGGAACAGGTGAGCAGATGCCCATTTCCAGAGAGAACCTAGTCGAAGCCTTGCGCGCCGCCGCGAAGGAAAATGAACTGTTGCGCCGGGAGCCGATCGCCGTCGTGGGTATCGGCTGTCGCTACCCAGGTGGGGTGCGGTCGGCGGACGGTCTGTGGGACGTGGTCGCGCAAGGCCGGGATGTCGTCGGTGATTTCCCCACGGATCGCGGTTGGGATCTGGCCGGGCTGTACGACCCGGATCCGGAAGCCGCGGGGAAAAGCTACGTGCGCGAAGGTGGGTTCCTGTACGACGCAGGGAAATTCGATGCCGGGTTCTTCGGCATCGCCCCGCGCGAGGCGGTCGCGATGGATCCCCAGCATCGGCTGCTGCTGGAAACATCCTGGGAGGCACTGGAAGACGCTGGCATCGATCCGGTTTCGCTGCACGGCAGCGCGACCGGTGTCTTCGCAGGGATAATGCACCACGAATACGGACTGCAATGGGGGCCCGGTCCTTCGGAGCTGGAAGGGTATCTCGGCAGCGGTAGTGCGGGCAGTATCGCGACGGGCCGGGTGTCCTACACGTTGGGCCTGCAGGGGCCGGCGGTGACGATCGATACCGCCTGCTCCTCGTCATTGGTTGCGCTGCACCTGGCGTGCCGGTCACTGCGGTCGGGAGAGTCGACGCTGGCGCTGGCAGGCGGTGTGACCATCATGGCAACGCCGGGTGTCTTCATCGATATGAGCCGGCAGCGGGCGTTGTCGCCGGATGGCCGGTGCCGGTCGTTCGCGGACCAGGCGGATGGCACGGGGTGGTCGGAGGGTTCGGGAGTTCTTGTGTTGGAACGACTCTCGGACGCGCGGCGCAATGGTCGGCGGGTGCTGGCGGTGGTGCGTGGTTCGGCGGTGAATCAGGACGGTGCGAGCAATGGTTTGACCGCGCCGAATGGTCCGTCACAGCAACGCGTTATCGGTGCGGCGCTGGCGAGTGCGGGGTTGTCGGCCGGCGAGATGGACGCTGTGGAAGCCCACGGAACCGCGACAGCGCTGGGCGATCCGATCGAGGCACAGGCGTTGCTGGCGACGTATGGGCAGGGGCGGCCTAGCGATGATCCGGTGTGGTTGGGGTCGATCAAGTCGAATATGGGTCATACCCAGGCTGCTGCTGGTGTTGCCGGGGTGATCAAGATGGTGATGGCGATGCGGCACGGTGTGCTGCCGCGGACGTTGCATGTGGATGCGCCGTCGTCGCATGTGGATTGGTCGGTGGGTGCGGTGCGGTTGCTGACCGAGGCGCGGGCGTGGGATGTTCCGGCGGGTCGGCCGCGACGGGCGGGTGTGTCATCGTTCGGTATCAGCGGCACCAACGCGCATGTGATCTTGGAGCAGGCGCCCGAAACCGACCCGGCACCGACCACTTCCGTTGCGGGGGAGCCGGATTCGCCAGTGCTCGCATGGATTGTCTCGGCCAAGAGCGCACCTGCGCTTGCGGGTCAGGCGGAGCGGTTGCGGCAGTTCGTGTCGGCGAACGAGGGGGTCGATGTCGCTGATGTGGCGGCAGCGCTCCTGCAGCGGTCGGCGTTCGAGCACCGTGCGGTCGTACTCGGTAGCGGCCGCGACGAGCTATCGGCGGGATTGTCCGCATTGGCGCAGGGATCCCCGGCCGCCGGTGTCGTACAAGGGCAGGTGGCGACGGGCAAGACCGTGTTCGTCTTTCCCGGCCAGGGTGCACAGTGGGCCGGCATGGGGCGTGACCTTCATGCCGAGTTCCCCGTATTCACCAAGGCATTCGATGAGGTCGTCGCGGAACTCGATAGGCACCTGCCTCGGCCGCTGCGGGAAGTGATCTGGGGTGCCGATCGAACATTGCTGGCACGAACGGATTTCACGCAGGCTGGGCTGTTCGCGGTCGAGGTTGCCCTGTTCGCGCTGCTCGAGAGCTGGGGCGTGCGACCGGACTACCTGATCGGCCATTCGATCGGCGAGATCGTGGCCGCCTACGTGGGCGGAGTGCTGTCGCTGCCGGATGCCTGCCGATTGGTCGGCGCGCGTGGGCGATTGATGCAGGCACTTCCGGCCGGCGGGGCCATGCTGGCGGTGGACGCCTCGGTGGACGAGGTGTCGGCGGTGCTACCGGAGGGTGCGGATATCGCCGCGGTGAATGGTCCGCGCGCCGTCGTAGTGTCCGGGACCGAGGCCGCGATTGCCGTGGTGGAGACGCACTTCGCGGCTGTCGACCGCCGGTCGCGCCGCCTGCGAGTGTCACATGCCTTCCATTCGGGGCTGATGGCGCCGATGCTCGACGAGTTCGCTAGGCAATTGGCGGGAATCGTGAACTCTCCCACCCGGATTCCGATCCTCTCGAATCTCACTGGCGAACTGGCCGGCGATGACTACGGAACCGCGGACTACTGGGTGCGGCATGTGCGGCGGCCGGTCCGATTCGGTGACAGTGTCGGTCTGCTGAGGCAGTTGCGGGTAAGCCGGTCCGTGGAGGTCGGGCCGGGTACGACGCTGACGGCCATGCTCAGCGGACAGCTGGACGGGGCGGGGGCGACGGCGGTGCCGACGCTGCGGCGCAACCTCGGCGAGCGGGTCACGGTGCTCACAGCGCTGTCCACCCTGTTCGTCACCGGCGTGCCCGTTGCGTGGTCCGCTGTGCTCGGTGCGCCTCGGCGGTGGATCTCGCTGCCGACCTACGCCTTCCAGCACCAGAACTACTGGCTCGAGGCGCCCGAACACCGGGCGGCGCGACCGAATACCGGGCCCACCCGGACCGCACGCGCGCTCACGGTGGCCACTCCTGGTGCTACCGGCCGCGACGAGACCATGCCTGCGCACGGCTGGTTGTTCGAGGTGGTCTGGGATGAAGTGCGGCCTATCGCCGCTACCGGTGCGGTGCTTCAGGATTGGGAATCCGTTACGAAGTCGGCAGCACCGGCTGATGTGGTGGTCTTCCGAGTGCCGACGCGTGTGCCGGTGCGCGCACAAGTGGGTGTGGTGCTGGGGGTAGTGCAGCGGTGGCTGACCGAGGATCGGTTCGACGGTTCGCGGTTGATGGTGGTCACCGAGGGCGCGGTGGCGCTGCCCGGTTCGGGGGCCTCGGATCCGGTCGCGGCGGCGGCGTGGGGATTGGTGCGTTCGGCGGAGGCGGAGAATCCGGGCCGGTTCGTATTGGTGGACACCGATGGTTCGGTGGATCCGGAGGTGCTGGCGGGGTCGGATCTGCCGGAGCTGCTGGTGCGGGACGGTCGCGTGTCGGCGCCGCGGCTGGCTCGGATTCCTGCTCGGACTACGTTGGAGGGCAGTGGCTCCGGACAGCTGGCCGCCGATGGCACGGTGCTGGTGACCGGCGGTACAAGTGGGCTGGGCGCGTTGGTCGCGCGGCATCTGGTTGCCGAGCACGGGGTGCGGCATATGGTGCTGGTGAGTCGTCTCGGTCCGACGGCGCCGGGTGCGTCGGCATTGGTGGCTGAACTCGCCGAATCCGGTGCGCTGGTGCGGGTTGTGGCGTGTGATCTGGCGGATCGGTCGGCCCTGGAGCGGGTGCTGGCCGAGATTCCTGCCGAGCGCCCGCTGACCGGTGTCATTCACGCTGCGGACGGGGCCGACGCGGCTCTCATCACCGGGACCGACGCCGAAACCGTTGCCGCGAGCCTGGTTCCGAATATCGACGCAGCGATCAACCTGCACGAACTGATCCGGGATCGTGCCGAGACGCTGTTCGTGACGTTGTCGTCCGCGAGTGGGCTCGTCTACTCTGCGGCGCAGGCGCCCGTCGCCGCCGCTGGAGCCGTTCTGCATGCGCTCGCGCAGCAGCGCCGAGCCATGGGACTGTCCGCGGTCGCGCTGTCCGTCGGTCCCGTCGAGGGTGTCGGATTCGGTGCGCTGGTCGATGAATTGCCGCTGGAGCGCCTTCGGCGGCAAGGGGTCGAACAGTTCCAGGCATCGGAGATCGGCGAGGTGTTCGATGCGGCTCTCGGCGAGGCATCGCCTGTGTTGCTCGTCCCGATCAAGATCGGCCCAGCGCCGCACACGCACCTGGCGAGCGGGCACGTGCCACCGTTGCTGGCGAACATTGCGACCGAAGCCCGGCGCGGGGCGCACCTCGTGGGAGACCGGGAGCTCGGCGGCGATCGGTCCGTACGTCCGGACGAGCTACCCGAGGTGATCCGGAAGATCGTCGCCACGGTGCTCGGCTACGGCAGTCCCGAGGCGCTCGATCCCATGCGGTCACTGGTCGAGATGGGAATGGATTCGCTGAGCATGCTCGAAATCCAGAGCATGCTCACCAGATACACCGGCGTGAAGGTGGCGCCCACCATCATCGCGCAGTCGGAGAATCTGCACGAGCTGAGCGAGCAGGTGCTGGACGCGATCGGCAAAGACGGTGTCGGCACGAGCGCGTCGCCGAGGCAACGCGACGGGGTGTGGACGTGGTTGATAGCGGCATTCCAGTCGGGTCGGTACGAGGCCGGGTTCCAATTCCTGAATGCCGCTGCCGCCCTCCGCCCTACGTTCGACAGTTTGGCAGCGCTCGGCAAGACGCCGGCACCGGAGGCGCTCTCGACCAGCGCCTCAGGCCCGCGCCTCATCGCACTGACCATCCCGGCGCTGACCGGTGGCATCCGGCAGTACGGCAAGATCGCGCCGCATCTGCAGGACCGGCTCGAGGTCGTCGAGATGCCACTGCCAGGCTTCGCCGCGGACGAGCAATTGCCGCAGAACCTGGAGATCGCAGTGGAGTTCCTGGTGCAGGCGGTGCTCGAGGTGGCGCAGGGCGATCCGTTCCTGTTGAGCGGTTATAGCTCCGCCGGTGTTATCGCCTATGCGGTCGCCCGGCGGATCGAGGCCCTCGGCGCATCGAATCTGCACGGAGTGATCATGCTCGACAGCTACCTGCCGACTACAGATGGGTGGGGCGCTCCAATAGAATTCATCATGGACGGCTCATTGGCGCAGCGGCTGCCCCTCCTCTCGGACATGTTTGCCGAGCAACCCGAGGAGGCCGAGGCATGGCTGACCGCACGAGCGGTCTGGGGCTATTACCTGAAATCGATCGACGGCCAGCAGATCGGCGCACCGGTGCTACAGATTCAGTGTGCGGTGCCGCGTTCCAGGCCATCCGACGAAGGAACCATCGAACTGCCGTTGACGACGCGATGGCACGACGTCCACGATCTCCGGCCCGTGCAGTTCGATCATTTCAACGTTGTGATCGACGGCGCCGCCGAGGTGGCCGAGGAAATCGCGGGCTGGACACAGGCCAGGGTGGCTCCGCGAAGCGCGCGATGAGCGGCCGCGGCCGGAGCCAGTGCGATACAGCAGATCACTTGGGAGAACACTATGGGACTTGCCACAGATATCACCACGCGTTATACGAGCATCGAATCGAGTTTCTACGACCGCACAATGGCACGCGCGGTGCGATCGAATCAGGCCGGCTTGGTCGAGAGCCTGCTGGCCGATGTGCCGATTGGAGGCTCGGTACTCGATGTCGGCTCCGGCGGTGGGCAATTGGCGATCGCGATCGCCCGGCGTAGCCCGGATGTCCGGGTCATCGGCGTGGACTTGTCGCCCGATCAGGTAGCACGCGCCGGGGAACGTGTGGACGGGGTGGCGGAGCGTGTCCGCTTTCAGGTCGGCTCGGCCGAAGACCTCGAATTCCCGGACAACCACTTCTCGACCGTCGTCAGCGTCGGTTCGATAAAGCACTGGGGGGACCGTGCCCGGGGGCTTGCCGAGATGGTTCGCGTGCTGCGGCCGGGTGGCCGGCTGACGGTGCTCGAGATCGATCGCGGCTGTACCTTTCCGAGTGCCTCGAATTACATTGCGCGGGCGAACCTGCCGCGCCTGGCCCGGCTACCTGTGCTGTTGCACTTCAGGACGTTCATCGCGGGACAGAGTCTGGATCTGGACGAGGCGCGCCTGCTGGCCGACGAGCTGGAACTGTCGAATGTCAGCGTCAGCCGCATAGCGGATGACCCGACCCTGCTCATCGTCGGGAGGAAGTGAAAGATGCCTGCGTTCACCCCGCAAAGCGACTCCGACGGTTCCAATACCAAGATCAAGAGCAAATACCAGGAGCTGTACGACGGCATTTCGAAGTACCTGAACTCTGCGCCGGGCGGCAACTCGACACACTTTTTGAACTACGGATACCGCAGTCTCGGCGGACCCGACGAGGCGCGCCTGGATGTGCCCGGCGGCGTTCCCGGTGCGGATTCCATGCGGCTGGTGTTCGAACTCGTCGGCCCGCTCGAATTGGCGAATCGCGCGGTGGTCGACATCGGATGTGGCCGTGGCGGACCGGCGAGCCTGATGGCCGGAAGGCTCGGAGCCGTCGTCACCGGAGTGGATCTTTCCCCCGAGGCGATTGCCTACTGCCGTCGAACACACCGGGCTGTGGGAATGCGATTCGAAACCGGCGATGCGGAAGCGGTGCCGCTCGATGCGGGATCGGCCGATGTGATCACCAATATCGAATCTTCACACACCTATCCGAGCATGCGGTCGTTTCTGTCGGAGGTTCGCAGGCTGGTCCGGCCGGGCGGATGGTTCCTGCACACCGACATGTTGTTCGGTGGCCGGTGGCGAGAAGTACGCAGCACTCTGGAGACGCTCGGCTTCGTCATCGAGTCCGACCGCGACATCACCCAGAATGTGCTCGCATCGCGAAATGCGATGGCGCGGCACCGGAGTGGCTCCGACACGCGGAATCCGATCCTCGACAATATCCTCGGGCTGCCCGGCTCCGATGTCTACAACCTGCTGGAGAGTTCCGCGTGTGAGTACCGGATCGTGCGATCGAGACTCGGAGGTAGTTGAAACAGTTGCTGTAATCACCAGCCTGAGGAGTCACAATTATGAAGGTGGCCGCCCGCATAGCGGGCGGCCGAGCCGGATCGATTCCGCGGCCCGACATTCACCGACCCCGTGGCGCCGATCATCCAGTGGCCGAGAGAATTTCGGAGTGGCGGGTAGGTATCTAAAGGCCGAGCACTTCCGGTGATTCGGCGAGCTTGCGCAGCTGCCCGGCCGGATCGGCCACGAGCTTGCGGGCCGCCAGATCCAGGACGCCGCCGACCACGTCGAATTGTGCGGAATCGGTGCCGTCCAGCTTTTGGATCTTCTGGTGCATCCGGTAGATCTTGCCGCCACTCCATTGGCATTCGCAGCTTACGGTGACTTCGTCGCCGAGGTGCAGTTCCCGGAGGTGCTTGATATTCGATTCCAACACCACCAGCCCGATCCCGGCGGTGACCATCTTCTCTCGCTGGATGCCGGCTACGCGCAGCTGCTCCCAGCGCGCATGGTCGGCATATTGGTGGTAGACGGCCTGATTCAGGTGGCCATTGATATCGATTTCATAAGCGCGGACGGTAATGGGCACGAAGAAAGCCATAACCGGACATTACGGGTTCGACGGGGTCGAATATTCAGGCGTCAGCCGTGATATATCGCACATTCTGCGATTGCCGGTCTGCGACAGGTGTTTTCCCCTCCGGCCCAGTTTTGGCGGCGAGTGCATTCGCGTTCGATCGAACGGGTCGGATCGCCGCGGGACGCGGCGCTCGACCGTCCTCAGGGCATTGGTGCGGACACGGAAATGTCACCCCGGTTGCCGGGGTGGCATTGCCCTCGAAGCAAGGCACTCTTGAATCGGGTACATCGCCGCACTGGTGTCGATGGAGGTCGAGGAGGGCTATGAGTACGTTGGTTCGTATCTCGGAATCGGCCAGCCGCAGGTTGTCCGAACGCGCCGCTCGTGAGGGGACCAGTTCGACCGCACTACTCAACCGTCTCATCCAGGAGGGTTTCGATCAGCTCGACCATCCCGGAATCGTCTTTCGAGGTCCCATCTCCGACCGCCGGGCGGCGCTGGCCGCCGGGCCGGATGTGTGGGAAGTCGTTGCACGCCTACAGGAACTCGACGGGCCGGTGGAACGCCGGATCGCCGTACTGAGTCAGCAATCGGATCTGCAGTCGCGCAAGATCGAAATCGCGATCGCCTATGCCCGGGCGCACGGGTCGGAGATCGTAGAGCGCATTGATCGCAATCGTGAAGCGGCGGAGACGATTCGCCGCCCGGAGTGGGCGCGTCCCGGCTGAGCCTTCCACAAGGGCGTTGCGGCCCCGTCCTACGCACCCCAGTCGAAATCTGCACCCTTTGTCAGGATTCGCACCCTTTGTGCCTGCGGATCCCGACAAAGGGTGCTTTTGTGTGCGGGGTCAGTCGGCTTACGGGCAAAACTCCTGGGGCACAGGCGCAGTCGGTCTGCTCGTGGGAGCTGTTGTCTGGGACGGCGGATGCGTTGCGGTTTCTCGACGGTAGCTGGGAGTTGGTGATCGTGATCCACAACACTGGAATACATTGTGGACAGCAGGATTTCCGCTGCGACAAATCGGACGTGGCACCGGATGTTTCGGACATTGGTGACTTATTGTGCTGTGTATATGTGGAAAGCTATGTGAATGGTGTCTGTTCGGACGCGGCAGTGTCCGCGCATTCGCCGGTGTGTTGCTATCGGCGATCGTGGTCGGGGTGGGGGGTCGCCGGAGGATGACTGCCCGCTGTGGAGGCCGGGCGTAGATGCGGAGTGGTTCGCGACAGGGCCGTTACTATCGCTGCCATGTTGCTGACGCGTCGTGCCCGGCTGGGCATACCTGCCGCACTGTTTCCGGTGATCGTCGCCGCGGGGCTGGCCATGCCCATCGCGGCCGCCGCACCGGTCGAACAGCGCGAGGTGGCCGGTAACGCGAGCGGGACCGAGGGACTGGAGCCGGGGCTCGCCACGGCGTACACCTTGGCGGAGAACCAGGCGCATGCCGAAGGTGTCCCGCTGTACATCAATTCCGGATACCGCACGCCCGCCGAGCAGCAGGCGTTGTGGGACGACGGGGTGCGAACCTACGGCAGTCCCGAAGAGGCGCGCCGCTGGGTGCTGCCGCCCAATGAGTCGACGCACGTCCAGGGCCGCGCGATCGACGTCGGGCCGCAGGCCGGCGCGCAGTGGCTGGAGACGAACGGAAACCGTTGGGGCCTGTGCCGGATCTATCAGAATGAATGGTGGCACTTCGAACTCGTCACCACACCGGGCGGGGCGTGCCCGGCGCTGCGCGCGGATGCGAGCGACGGCGGCGGCCGAACTCCCGTGCCGTCGTTGCCGAATCCGCCGGTCGTGCCGGTCCTGCCGATTCCGCCATCGATTCCGATTCCGCCGTGGCTCAGCAGTTTGCTCGGGTGGTAGCCCCGCATCCAGCCAGGAGGTCATCCGATCGTTGCCGACTCGGTGCTGGCCATGCGCTTCAGCCGACCGGCATCGATCGGATTCCCTGCTCGGCAGAACCTGAACCCGCACAGTCCAAGACGATGCGCCGGTCTCTCACAGCCGCGCGACCGTGTCGGGCCGCGGTTCAGCGGACGGGCACCGGCACCGCGATCTCATTCTGGGTGTGCGATGCCCCATTCGGCAGCGCCCAGCACAATACGGCCGTGCTGATCGTGCTTACCGCACAGACGGCGACGATGTAGCAGCTGACCGCCGTGGAGGTCGAGCCAGCGGTCCACAGCGCGGTCGCGATGAGCGGTGCCAGCGCTCCGCCGAGGATCACCGAGGTTTGCACGATGAGCGAGGTGCCCGAATAGCGCACCGACGCCGGGAACATCTCGGCGACAATGATTCCGCCGACGCTGTGGCTGATCGGTAGCGTGACGCCCATGCCGAGCAGCGCGAGCAGAACCACCGCCTTGTTTCCGGTGTTCAGCAGCGGGAAGTAGACCGCGCACCACACTGTCAGCGCGGCCGTGCCCGCCAGGAATACCCGACGCGTGGTGCTGCGGTCGGCGAGCGCGCCCCACAGCGGCATGGTCGCGGCCCAGACGAGCGCGGCGATGATGACGCCGAGTAGCAGGAAGTTCCGGCTGAATCCGAGTGCTTTGGTGCCGTAGCTCAGGGTGAATGCCATGAAGATATAGACGACCGCCGAGGTGGCGATCGCGGCGAACAGGATCAGCAACAGTCGAACGGGCCCCACCCGCAGGGCGTCGCGCAGGGGGAAGGTCGCGACCTCGCCGCGCCGGACGAGGGCGGCATAGTCCGCGGATTCGGTGATGCCCAGCCGCACCCAGAGCCCGACCATGACGAGCATCGCGCTGAGCAGGAATGGAATTCGCCAACCCCAGGACAGGAATGCCGACTCCGGCAGCAGCGCGCTGACGCCGAGGAAGATCGCATTGGCCAGCACCAGTCCGGCCGGTGTACCCATCTGTGGCAAGCTGGCGTACCGGTTGAGCCGCCCGCGCGGCGCGTGCTCCATCGACAGCACGACCACACCGGCGCCTTCGCCGCCGAGTCCGACGCCCTGCACCAGTCGCAGTGCGACAAGCAGTGCGGGAGCCCAGAATCCGATGCTGTCGTAGGTGGGGATCGCGCCGATCAGCGTGGTGCTCACACCCATGAGGATCAGCGAGACCACGAGGGTGGTCTTGCGGCCGATCCGGTCGCCGTAGTGGCCGAACAGCAGCCCGCCGATCGGGCGCGCGCCGAAGCCGACGGCGAAGGTGCTGAATGCCGCCAGCGTCGCGGCGGCGGGGCTCAGCGTTGGGAAGAACTGCTTATTGAAGATCAGCGCGGACGCCGTGCCGTAGAGCATGAAGTCGTACCACTCGAGAGTGGTGCCGACCAGGGTGGCGATGGCGACCTTGCGGTGGGGCGGGGTGGAGCTCGAAGACACTACTATCCATTCGGGTTTCAGCCAACGGGGGCGGGAGCGCCCGGCATATTGTCGAGGGTGAGGCCGCCTTCGATCCCGTTCGGGACGCGGCGGCGGTTGGGGGAGCCGAGGGCCGCGGTGAGGTCGGTGCCATCGTGTTCGGCGAGCAGATCACCGCTGTCCCAGACCAATAGCGTCGCGCTGACGGTGTTCTCGGCCGCCGAGTGCGCGAGATCGTAGTGCGCGCAGCCCGGGACGTGCGGATAGGTGATCCACAGGTCGTAGCCGGTCATGAACAGGTCGAGGTCGAATTGCACACTCAGGCCCAGCAATTCGCTGCGGCCGTTGTCATCGACGCCCGCGAAGGCCTCGTCCAGCGCGAGCAGGCGCGGGGCCTGCGGATCGGCCGAATCGAGCATGACGTGCGCGGCCGCGAACAGCGGCAGATGCAGTGAGACCGACTGCTCACCACCCGACAGCGCGCTGTGCCGGGCCACGGTCAGCTTGTCCTCGCTGCCGTCGGCGGAGATGAGGGTGAACGAGAACACCCGCCAGGTCCGGTAATCCAGTGTCGCGGCGAGGATTTCGGGATAGGAACGCTCGGGATGTGCGGCGCGGGCGGCGCGGATCTCGGCGGCGAAATGGGCGCGGATCGCCGCCAGATCGTCGGCGACGAGCGAGGAGGCGTCGCGGTCGAGCAGCTTGCACATGGCGCGGGCGGCGTCGGAGAGACCGTCGGACAGGACCCAGTGCACGCCGATCGTATTGCCCGAGGACATGCGGCGCTGTTTCATCTCCGCGCCCATGCGGGCGATGAGATCGCGTGCGTCGCTGGTGCGTTCGTAGATCTGCTGGGCCAGTCCGGTGAGCAGCGCATCCTCGAGAATGCGGCGTTCGGCGTCGGTGAGCAGCAGTTCCTGATCGCGGCGGGCGGCTTCGATGCGGGTGGCGAAATCCGCGAGCGCCGACAAGCCGTTGTCGTCCTGGACCTGGACCACGGTCAGCCCGTCCGCGGCATCCCATTGCAGCCGGTAGTCGCGGCCGGAACCGGCGAGCGCGGCGTCGAATTCCTGTAGCGCCGCGGTGACCGCGCTGCGGGTGGATTTGCGGGCGGCCTCGCCCGCGCGCACGGATGACGTCGCGGCGGTGAGATTGTCGAACAGTTCGGCGACCTCGTCGGGCAGGACCTGCGGTTCGGCCTCCGGTCCGGCCGTCGAAATGCGGTAGAGCAGCTGTTCGGGAGTCGACCAGGCGGCGTCGCTGCTGGGCCAGCGGCTGTCGGCGGGAGCGCCGAGCAAGGTGAGCAGATCCGGTTGTGCGTAGGGCGCGAGGGCTTTCACATCGGCGAGCACCTCGGTGAGCGCGGTGCCCAGTGATTCGTGCGCGGTACGGAAGGCCGCCTCGGCGTCACCGATCGCCTCGATCGCCGCATTCGCGGCCTTGCGTGCGGCCTTCTGCTCCGCCCTGGTCGCCTCGATCGTGGCGCGGGCCTGTTCGAGTTCGCGATCGATATCGGCGGCGCCCGCACCCAGTGCCTCACGCAACATTTCGAGCTTGCGCAGCTGTTCCTGGTAACCCGCATCGGCGGCTTCGGCCTCCTCGGCGAAGGCCTCGGCCAGATCGCGGGCCTCATCGAAGCGGTCCGAACCCTCGCGTTCGCGTTCGCGCTCCCGTTCGTGGTCGGCGCGCAGCCGCAGCAGGCCGGTTCCGGTGTTCTCGAAATGGCGGATGGCGGCGGCGAGGGCATCGATGTCGCGGGCATCGCGCGGGGTGCGGTGCGCCTGGGCGACCGAACGCAACTTCTTCTCGACCGCGGACGCCTCGGCCACCGCTTGGTCGAGGTCGCGCTCGGCCTGTGCCACCACCTCGGAGCGCGAGCGCATCATGCCCGCCGATTCCGATACCGCGCGCAGCGCGGCGGTCACCGCGGACGGACGCGGTAATGCCTTGGCGGCGGCGGAGATTCGCGCGAGTTCGGCAGCGGCGGCGGCTTCATCGGCCTGCGCCTGGTGCTGGGCTTGCTCGGCTGCCTCGATCGCGGCGGTGAGTTCGGTGAGCCGGATTTCGCGGCGCTTGGCGCGGGCGGTGGCGCCGATGAATTCGGCCTCGGGCTTGTGATGGCGTCCCACCTGCACCCCTTGGCGGAAACCGCCGGTGGTACTCACCGCGACCTCGCTGCCGAGATCGGAGTCGTCGTCGTACAGGGCGATGGAGGCGAGAACAGCGGCGACGACCTGCGCGGGCACCGTGAGGTCGGCCGAATCATCCTCGACGACAAGGACATCGGCGAGCGTGCGCCCGGATGGCCGGGCCTCGGGCGGTAGCGGAACCAGGAACTGATCGGAGGTGTAGTCCGGGCGTTCGGATTCCGCGCAGACCCAGCTGTCGAGCAGATCGGCGGCATGCAGGGCGGCCTCGATGCCCGCGGCCTGCTGTGCAGTCACCGAATCGGCGAAGCGGACCAGCCGCCACAGCGGAGCACCCACACGACCCTCGGCATTGCGTGCGCGGGCGGCGAAAACCGGTGGGGCCTCATCGCGTTGGGCCGCGACGGCGTCGCGTTCGGTGCGCAGCGCGATAACACGGTCACCGGCGAGCGCGGCGCTGGCCCGCGCTTCCTGACGGCGGGTGCGAATGTCGTCGAGCAGCGGTTCGGCGCGTTCGGCCAGCACCTCGGCGACACCGGCGGCCTCATCGGAGCCCGCGGTAGCCAATGCCGCGTCGAGGGCCTCGAACAGGCCTTTCCGGATGGGGGAGTAGATCTCCCGATGCGCATCCCACCAAGTGCGCAGTGCGCCGGCGGCTTCGGTGCGTGCCAGTACAACGGCGGCCTCGGCGGCGGAGACTTCGGCGGCGGCCGATTCGCGCGATGCCCGTGCGCGTTCGGCGAGTTGCTCGGCCCGGGTTCGTTCGGCCGTAGCGGAATCCATCAGCCCCAGGGCCTTGCGGACCGCGCGCACGTCGGCGTCGCGCTCCTCGGCATGCCCGCGGACCGCCGCGGTGAGCTGGTCGCCACGCGCCTGGTCGGCCGATCCGGACCAGGTGATGCCCGCCTCCTCGGCCGCGGCACGCAACTCGTCCTCACCGCGCGCCAATGCGGCCGCCGCGTGCTGTACGGCCGCCTTGGCGCGCTCGGCCTCCTGGCCACGCTGATCTAGGGTCTGGCGCGCCTTGAGCGCCTTATCCCGGTGCACGCCCGCCGAGGTCTCCAGGCGGCGCACCGCGTCGGCGAGATCGTCGAGCTGCTGTTTGCCCTCGTAGGCGCTGGAGCGCTGCAGGGTTTCCCGGTCGGCGAGGGCCTGTTCGTAGGCACGGTCGGCGTCGTCGGCGCGCGCCTCGGCGGCGGTGCGTTCGGCCTCGCGACGTTCGCGCAGTGCGGTGGCGGCGAACAGTGCGGTGCTGGCGTGGGTCACCGCGTCCAGCCGGGTGCGCACCTGGTCGACATCGGTCTTCGCCTGTACCGCAAGGTATTTCCGGTACACCGCGACGAACGACCTGGTGGCCGTGTCGGCGTGGACCAGACTCTCCAGCGTGCGCCCGACCTCCTCCATATCGCTGAACGAGCGGGCCGCGTCCAGGATCAGCTGCTCGTCGAGGGGGCGCAGACCGTCGGTGAGCGCCTGCGAAAGTCCCCGCGGATCGAGGTTTTTCGCGAGCTGCGGGCGGCGCAGCGTGAGAATGAGGTTGATCAGCTGGTCGTAGCGCTGGGTGCCGAGGCCGAACATGCGCGCGTCGATCGCGTTGCGGTATTCGACCGGACGGTCGACGATGGCGTCGGTGCCGATCTGCTCGGCCAGCTGCTTGCGGGTGAGCGGTCGGTCGTCGGGGCCGATGAGCGAAAAGTCCACGCCCGCACGCCCGTCGGCGACGAAATACCAGCGGGTGACCTTATCGGAGGAGCGGGTGGCGCGCATACCGATGCCGATGGTGACGACCTCAGGATCGTCCCATTTACCGCGCGCGAACTCCATCCACACATACGAATACGCCGATTCCTGCTTGCGGTACAGCAGATTGGACTTCATGGTGCGCTCTTCGCCGGCGAACGGGTTGAGCCTGCGCGGTTCGATCCGGCCGTCGAGTACGAACGGGAACAGCACCTCGAGGGCCTTGGTCTTACCGGAACCGTTGGGACCGCGCAGCACCAGCCTGCCGTCGGCGAAGCAGTACTCCTGGTCGCGGTAGTCCCACAGGTTGATGATCCCGGCGCGGGTCGGGACGAACCGCACTCCGCCGTGGATGAGCGACATGTTTCAGATCCCTTCCGTACCAACGCTGTCGGCCCCGATGGTGTCGGAGGCGGTGACGAATAATTCGGCGGCGCGCTTCGTGCGGACGGTGACGACCGCGCCGCGGTAGCGCGCCAGGGCAGGCAGGATGATCAGGCCGTCCTCGACCACCTGGACCAGGCGCAGTCGTTCGAGCAGGGCGCTCACCTGCCTGGTCAGTCCGGGCACATCCGCCTGCCATTGCGCGGCGAAGGTGACACCATAGCGGTCGGTGAGCGCCTGCACGGTTTCGCCGACCCAGCTCGCTTCGACGAACGGGTAGTTCGCCCGCTCCGCGGCCAACGCCTGTGCATCCGGATCCGAATCCGGTTCCACCACTTCGGGATCGGTCGACGGAAGATCGGCGAGCGGGACGAATACGGTGGATTCCGGGATGGCGCCATCGAGCTGTTCGGCCAGTGCGACCGCCGGATCGGGTGCACCGGGTCGGACCGGTACCGGGTTATCGATATCGAGAACGCGATCGGCGATCTCACCGACCAGCAGCAGCGCCACCTGCGCCAGCGTGCCGGTGCCCGGAAAGCGGACATCGGAGAGCCGGCCGGAGACATCGATCAGCGCGACGCCCTCGGCCCGGCGTTCGGCGCGCAGCCCGGTGAACAGTTCGACATCCGCGACGACCCGGTCCTGCATCAGCAGCGGACGTTCGTCGTAGGCCAAATCCTCCGCATAGACGACGGGACGCTCGACGAGGCCGCGGCGTACCCGGCGCGCGGCATCGGCGGCCGCCGCAGTGGCGGCCGGGCCGTGCGCCATCGCGTCCTCGGTGAGCAGACCGCTGACACTGTGCAGATGCTGTAGTGCGCGTGGCGGGCGGAACAGCGCGAAGACCACCGGTCGGTCGATGTCATAGAGCGCCTCGCCCGCCTCCGGATCGGCGGCCCAGCCGCCCGCGTCACCGTCGGCGAGGGTGAGTGCGCCGCGGTGCGCGAGCCAGCCGATGGCGTCGACGAAGGCATCGCGGTCGGCGGCCCGGTCGGGGGACAGCTCGAGTCCGTCGACCCGGCCGGTATAGGCCGCGACTTGATCGGCCAATTCCGACAAGGTGATCTGATCACCCGCGCGGCCGAGGGCGGCCAGAGCCAAGGCCAGATAGGCGTAGCGGCGGCGGTCGAAAACGCGTTCAGTGACGGCGCGGGCCGGTTTGCCGGCGTCCAGGCGATCGACGACCGGGAAGAGCCGGGCCGTCGTTTCGGTGACCTCGAGTCGGTAGCCGAACAGTTCGGCCAGGTCCTCGCGTAGTTCGGTGGCCCAGCGCCGGATCAGCGGCAGCGCGATCCGATCCGGAAAGGTCCTGGTGACCAGGTGGTTGGCGAGGATCACCCGGGCAGCGCGCTGGTAGTTGTCCAGGGCGAGGGAGTCGACGCGGCGGGCGTGGATCATGCGCGCCCTCCTCGGGTCGTCTGCTCGACCTCCAAGCGGCGGTTGTTCAAATACAGGAGGCCGCGGGCGGTGCGGACCACGGTCGAGCCGGGATGTTCGGAGACGGTGAGGGTGACGCCGCTGTCGGAGCCGGAGGTGCCATCGATGCGCCCGCTGACCGGAACCCATGCGGTGGAGGCGGCGTCGAGCAGGCGCAACAGCACCTCGGTCTCGCGTTCGTCGAGTACGCGATCGTGCACATCGGCGGCGGCGAGGGATCTGGCGGCCTCCGCGCGGGCGCGCTGCGCCTCGAGTTGAGCCTCGCGCAGTCGGCGAATTCCGGCGTCGTTGCGCTGAATTCGCGCCGGGGCACCGGCCTGCGGTGGTCTGCCGGTTTCGGCGAGGGTGCGCGAGATCTCCAATGGCGGCGCCTCCCACCAGGATCGGATCGCGGGGATCAGCTCCGCGTCCGGATGTTCCAGCGATAGGTGGCGTGGCCTGCCGAGACCGAAGACGGCGTCGAAGAGTGCGTGGGCGCTGTCGGTGGTGGGTGCGGCGGTGAACCAGCCAGCGAGATGGCGCAGTGCCGATTCGCGACTCACCCCGCCCTTGCGGGTCTCGGTGACCCGCCGCAGCAGCGACAGTACGGCGGCAATGGCGCTCATGGTCGCCTCGCGCAGGCGATCGGCCTCGGTCGAGGACGATTCGCCGGGAATATCGGAGACCGTCGCGACGAACCAGGTCCGCAGCCCCTGCCAGCGCGCCCGCCAATCCGCTTGCCGCTCGGCCATACTCAGCAGCACCCGTTCGTCGCAGCCGGCCGCCCGCTCGATCAGTTCGCCGACTCCGGTCTCCTCGATCTCGCCGATCGCGGAGGCCAGCCGCGGCGCGAAACGGGCGAGATCCATGCTGAACTCACGCATATGCGCGAGCAGTGCGTCCTTGTGCGCGAGGAACGATTCGGGCGTGATCTCGGTGGTGCGGACCATATCGCCGAGCGAGAGGTAGAAGTGCGCGGCCCGCGCCGCCATATCGGTGAGCGCGGCATCGAGACGCCGCAGCGTCCGGTAGACGCGCTCGGCATCTCCGGCCCTATTCGCTTCGGCGAGCGTATTCAGATCCGCCAGCAACTCCGGCAACACCAGTCGCGATAGTGCGGCCTCATCCAGTCGTGCCTCGAGGACTCCCGCGACCGCCCGGTATGCCTTGAATCCGGCCTGGGTGAGCTGATAGACGTAGTGCCGATTCCGATACTCCGCCAGTGTCGCCGCCCGCGTTCCGTCGTAACTGCGCTCGACCACACCCCATTGATGCAGTTGATCCAGTAGCGGCCCGATCTCCGCTCCCGTCAGCCGCGGCGCATCGTCCGCGCTGCGCTCGATCCAGGTAGCCACATCGTCTGCGTGCAACAACACCACATACGCCGCGCGCGCACTGTCGAATGCCCGCAGCACCCACAGATACTCCGCCCGCTTCTCAGCGGTAGCGAAGGAAAACAGCCGCAACCGCTCATCCCACAGTGCGGGTGCGGCATACGGCAGGCCGTCAACGGAGTCGGTCACCGGGAACAGGGTAGTAGCGGGTCGGTCGCGGCCGTTACGTCCGACCCCCATTCGGCGTGGCTGTGTCCGGTTTGCTGCGGTTCGCCACTGGGCCACTCACAGGTCGAATCGAGCCCGCAGCCCGATCTCGACCTGCTCCAGCACTTCTGGTACAGCGGATGCGGCACATGGTGTCATAGAGACGGGGCGCTACCTGCGCAATCATGGCTGCTGAGGCGGAGGCAGGAGTCGCCGGAGCACGGCCTTGCCCTGTTCGACGAGGGCGTCGATGCCGGTGCCGGCGGCCCGGTTCGGCTCGACCGTGTCCAGGACTCGATCCAGGTTGGTTATGGCGAATTCCATATCGCGCAGGGCGCGGGGGCTGGCGGGGTCGGTTTCGAGGAGGTCCTTGGCGATCGAGAGGGCTTCGCGGTAGACCTCGACGGCGGTGTCGTAGTCGTTCTCACGTTCGGCGGCGTCGCCGATGGCGGACAGGATCAGCCCGACATCGCGGTGCAACTGCAGATTTTCCGGGTCGGCCGTGGCGAGGCGGCGGGCGATGGTCAGGGCCGCGGTGTTGTGCCGGAAGGCGAGGGTGTAGGCGCCGGTGGCGGCGGCGACCTTGGCGAGCTGGTGATGGGAGATGCTCAGGTCGCGTCGCTTTTCGGTATTGGTCGGGTCGGCCGCCGCGAGTTGCTGTGCCAGGGTGAGGGATTGGGTGTAATGGTGGTCGGCCGAGAGATAGTCGGCGGTGCGCATGGCCAGATCGCCGAGTTTGTCGTGCGAAATGCTGAGGTCGCGCTGATTTCGCGCGTTAGTGGGATCGTCGTCGGCGAATGTGCGGTGGATGGCCAAGGATCGGGTGTAGTGGGTGCGGGCGTTGTGCAGTTCGCCGAGTTGTAGGGCGACATCGCCGCAGCGGTTGAGGGCGATGGCCAGGTCGCGCTGATATTCGGCATTCCCCGGATCCTTTGCGGCGAGTTCGCGATGAATCGCCAGGGATTCGGTGAAGAAGGTCACCGCTTCCTCGGGGGTTTCGAACAGCAGCGCGGTGTCACCGATCTGCTGCATGGCGATGGCGACATCGCGGGCGATTTCGGTGTCGCCGGGATCGGCCCGGGAGAGTTCGGTGCTGATGAGGAGCTTTTCCAGATAGTGGCGGCTTGCGGTATCGCCGTGGCCCGCGCGCATGGCCAGGTCGCCGAGTTTGCCGTGAGCGATGGCCAGGCCGCGACGGGATTCGGCGGCATCGGGCCCCGAGTCGGTGAGATCGCCGTGCAAGGTGAGAGATTCGGTGTAGAGATGCTGTGCGCCGTCGAGATCGGCGGTCAGTACCGCCAGATCGCCGAGTCGGAGGCAGGCGTTGGCGAGATCGCGGCGCAGTTCGGTGCGGGCGGGGTCGTCATCGGCGAGGGTGCGTCGGATGGCCAGTGCTTCGGTGTGGTGGGCCAGGGCGGCAGTGAGATCACCGCTGCGCACGGCGATATCACCGAGACTCTCCAGGGCGCGGCTGAGGACCTGTTGCATCTCGACGTTGTCTGGGTCGGTGCTGGTGAGATGCCGCGCGGTGCGCAGGGACCGGCTGTAGTGCTCGCGGGCCGTGCCGAGATCACCGGCCAGCATGGCGAGTTCGCCGAGCGTGTCCAGGCCGAGCACGAGCGCGCATCGGGCTTCCGCACTGCCCCGGGAGGATTGGACTCGGGCCCGCAGCACGCTGACCAGAACAGTCTGGCGATTGGTCGCAGCACCGAGATTTCCGGTTCGACGCAATGCCCGCACCTCACGGTCGCCGAGCTCGAGATAGCCGGGAGTGTCACCGGGCAGGGTGGGCATGATCTCGCCGAGCAGCGCCGCGACCTGCAGTTGATCCAGCTCCCGGCAGCAGGGGATGGCGAGTTCGGTGAGTTCTGCGTACCGGCCTGCGGCGAGCAGATGTCGGCATGCCTCGCTGTAATCGTCGAAATCCCGGAAACCGGCCGAGATTCGGGCCAGCCGCATCGCATAGGCCCGGCTGTGGCGGCCGATGCGATCGGAGCCCTGATGGGTGTCGAGGGCCTGGGCGACCCACGGGTGCACGACATATCGGTCATCGTCAGTGGTCAGCAGTGTCAACCTGAGCAGGGTTTCGACGGCCGCCATCACGGTGCGCCGCTGCGTGCGCGTCGCGTCGGGACCGAAGCGGGCATGACAGATGTCCAGATCCCGCAGCGGCGTCCGCGATAGCGAAATCTGCAGCAGTAGTTCACGTTCGGCCGGATCGAGCAGGTCCACCAGTGCGTCCACCAGGATATCGCGGGAGCCGAGCACCACCGCGGTATCCAGACTTTCGGCCAGCGACCGGTCCTGACCGAGATCGACCGCATGCTCATCGGCCAAGCGGCGCAACTTCTCACCGACCGGTCGCAATGTGCCGTCTCCACCACGCAAGAGCGCGTCGACGAATTCGATGAGTCGGGGATGGCCGCCGATGGTGCGCGCGACGAGCTGACGCTCCGTCGGTCCGAGACCGCTGATCTGGGGGAGCCGCAGAAACATTCGCTGCAACTCGGCCGGACTCAATGGTGTCAATCCGACCTCGGTGAGACCACCGGGTATCGGATATCGGCAGGTGACCAATAGCCGTCCGGTCGCCGCGACCCGGCACAACTGCGAAAACTGTTCGGCGAAACCAGGATCGAGGAAGGCCGCGCCGCCCGGCCGGGTCAGGTTCTGCTCGAAATCATCGAACAGCAATAGCAATCGGCTTCCGGCCAACAGCCGATGAATGTGCTCGAGCACCTGCCCGTCACCATCGCGGACCAGCTCATCGGCCACTGGCCGCAATACCGGATCGTCCTGGATGGCCGCGCGCACGGCGGCGCACAGTGCCGTCGGATTCCATTGCCCAACATGTTCGGCGATATGCCAGCCACGTTCGCGCATGCGCGCGGCCACTCGTCCGGCCACCGCAGTCTTCCCGAGTCCGCCCATCCCGGTGATCACCGCGCCGGGGCCGCCCTCAGGGCTGTCGAGCAACCGCACGATATCGCGCACCGGCCCCCGGCGGCCGATGAGATATCCGACCGGCAACTCACGCACCGTCGCACCGCTCGGCGGCCGGGTGCGCCGAGCGAGTGGTCGCGGCGGGGCGTTCCGATTCCACAGCGGCCGGTCCGCGACCCCGGTCAGCAGCGTCGGCACGAACCACTCGGGCGGAACCACCGCCGCGTCGGCGAGCCGCTCCTGTTCGAGGGCATAGCGCGCCCGACTCAGCGCGGCGGCGACCGATCCGGTGGACAGCATGGCGTAGAACGACTTCGCCAGTTGCGTGGCATACCGATCGGATACCCGCGTCTGCATGACGAGCACCCGCTCGACACCCCCACCGATCAAGGTGCGCGCCAACCCGGCGGGCCCGCCATCGACACCACCGCAACTCGACAACACCACCAACGGCAGCGACCGCCCCGATGCCCGCAGTGCGGCAATGAGCTCAGCGGCCTCGATCACATCCGGATCGCCGTCCTCATCCTCCAACTCCAGCAATGTCGCCGACCCGTGCGCACTCAGATGCAGCACATGGAATTCCTCGGCCCGCAGCGCCGCGGTGATCTGCTGCAGCGAAGCCACTTCCAGAATGCGCACACCGCCGCCACCCTCGGTCGGCACCTGCGATACCGCGTCGAGGATCGCCTGCATCTCCGCCTCGACATCCAATGCGGCATTCGCCGTGCGGGTTTCGGTCGGCGCGGCCACCGCGGCCAGGATCTTCATCGGGCCCGGCGCGAGCACGGGGGCGGGCTGCCCGGCACCGGAATACCGACGCGAGACGGCCACATTCGGCCGCATGGCCAGCGGCAGGTCGTCGGCGAGTATCAGCATCTCGTACGGCAACAGCATCGTGTCGTCGTCGACATCGAAGACCACCTCGGTCTCGGATCCGTCGACGAGCCGGGTGAGATGCCAGGTCGTGTGCGGTTCGAACAGCGCGTCACGCAGCGCCGTGCCGATCTGGATGACCGTCCTGCGCACGGTTTCCGGCTGACCGCCCACCACATCCCATGCGAATGCCACCTGCTCGGGCAGCGGCGCGACCCGTTCCGCGATCGGCGAGCCCGCCTCCAGTACCGTGGTCCGCAGGGTTCGGTCCGCATCGCGACGCACAATGACGCGAACTCGATTCATCGCCCTCCCTAACCACAAGCGATGAGCCAAAACTACCGCGAATCAGCAGATGCCGACGAGCAAAATGATCACTCGGGCGACAGCGACCGCAACTGATCCAGATACACCAGCGCGCGCGGATCGCCGGGAAACCGTTCGCTGATTTCGCGCGCGGCCTCACCCGCGATCCACATCAGCGACGGCAGCGACCGGCGCTTCCCGGAGAAGGCCCGCATGCCCTCGTGCACCGCCATCTCCAGATCGCGGGCGCGCACGGCGACCACCGCGAGGGTCAGATGCGCCTCGGACACCCGCATCGGATTGCGCACCGTCCCGTCGGCTCTGGTCGAGTTCCGGATCACTTCGCGCGCATAGGATTCGGCGAGCGTATCTTCGCCCGCGACCCGGCAGCAGTCCATGGCGTAGAAGTCGAACTTCTGCGGATCGACCACGAAATGGTTGTCCAGATTGGTCGGATGGTCGAGTCGCTCGAGAATAGCTCGGCCCTGCTTCAGCGACGCCTCCACCTCGCGCCGATTCCCCAGTCGGGCCCAGGCCTTCGCGCGTTGTGCGGCCAATTGGACACCGACACCGAGTTTGCCGCAGGTCGGCAGCGCCGGGTCGACCGCCTCGATCGCGCCGCGGTAATTGCCCTGGGTCAGGGCGAACCAGGCGGCCATTTCCGCACTCCAGCCGGTGATTTCGGTGTGCTCGGCTTCGTGGCCGAGTGAATGGGCCGCGCGGCGGGTGGCCTCCGCGGTGGTGCGGCGGCCGAGATCGTAGTCCACGCAACCGACCAGCAGTGCTACCCAACCGGCCAGTACGAGAATTTCCCGATGCTGGGACAGGGTCAGGCGGCCGTCGAGCAGGGAGGTGATGCGGCGCAGCCAGGATGTGCCCTCGGCGTGCAGATCGTGCGGATCGGCGTACGGGTACTCACAACACAGCCGCTCGGCGGTGATTCGAATGGCGTCCAGTGTGGCGGAGGAAACGTCGGACATCCGTAGCCGGCCGATGAATTCGAGGGTGTCCATACCGGTGGCCGAGAGCAGTTCGTCATCGCGGTTCGGGCGGTTCTTCGGGAAGAACGCGGCCGTCACTGTATCGAACGCGGCCGCGATGATCGGAGCATAGAAGTCATCCGGTCTCGACTCACCCGACTCCCAACGCCGCCAATTCCGAAGCAGGGTACTGTCTGTCGGCAGGTTGTGCGAAGACTTCGCGCGCATCACACGGACGGCGTCGGCTTGTGACCACCCCCGCGCATCGCGTTCGGAGCGCATTCGCACAGCCCAGACGGGTCGATCGTCTCCAGCGGCCACATCTGTAGTATCGCACCAGTTAACGCTCGGTGGCCCGGATAGGGCACACAGATGTCACTGGGTTGACACCTGCACTCGCAGTTTTGCGTCCTACATGCTGGATATGGGCGCGGAGAGTTTGCCAAGCCCCGTATGTAAGAACATCTGCTCTTGCACGTGCGCAGTACCCCTCGGCGACGGGGGTGATCCACAGAAAGAACAGCGAGAGATCCCCAATCCAACGGAGGTTCGGGTGGAAGCGTTGATCTATGGATACTTGCGTGACGATCTGGCCGATGGCCACGGTGCAGAACTCGAGGATGCGATGAGCAGCCTCGCTCGCGAAGAAGGCCTCTGCTTTGCCGCAACATTCCATGAATCGACTTCCGGTGACGGCACGGCATTCGCCGAGCTGACCCAGGAGCTCAAGCGGGCTGACGCGCACCACGTCGTGGTTCCGTCACTCGATCACTTTGCCGGCCAGACGATTCCGCGAGACATTCTGCTCGCGAAGCTGGCCCAGGACGCGGCGGCCCAGGTGTGGACCATCGAGAGCTGCGCTGTTCGAGAAGAGGCCCGTCCCGAACAAGCTCTTCACGAGGACTGACCTGCGGCGCAGATTCGTCACCAACCACGTCGCGACCACACCGGCCCCGAGTGATGCGAGCAGCGCCGCGACATGGTGTTGCCCGAACTGTGGATATACCTGCCAGTGCAGCAGATAGACGAACAACGAGCTGTCGGCGAGCAGCGCGGCCACCCCGGCCACCAGCGCGGGCACCCGCACCGCGGGCAGCCAGATCAGCAGCAGCAGTCCGGCCATGACGAGCCGCTCCCGATCGGAAACGCCGAAATAGCCGGGCACCGAGGCCAGTAGCACCGCGCTCACCAGTAGCCGCTGCCAGATCGATGTAGCCTTCGCGGCCGCCCAGCCAAGGGCGAAGAACCAGCAGGCCAGCGGCGAGAACGGCACATCCTTGGCCGGGTAGAGCCCGAACGACCAGATCCGGAACACCATGGTGAGCGCCACCA
This sequence comes from Nocardia sp. CA-119907, assembly GCF_050955995.1. Taxonomy (NCBI): domain Bacteria; kingdom Bacillati; phylum Actinomycetota; class Actinomycetes; order Mycobacteriales; family Nocardiaceae; genus Nocardia; species Nocardia sp. CA-119907. The sequence goes on along the minus strand of NZ_CP192091.1, from coordinate 5,740,641 downwards.
GTCCCATGGCGAACCAGAACGGGTCGCGGCGTGCGAGGGCATCGATGAACGGCACCCGCATCAGCAGCGCGGCCACCACCATGAACAGCACCAGCACCTCGATGAACCACAGGTGCCCTGCGGTGGGGCTGTCGCGCGGGCCGAGAATCTTATTGAGCAGCAACACGTTCTGCCAGCCGTAATAGTCGGTGAACAGCAGCGTGAGCGCCACCCAGACGGCGGTCGGAATCGCGATGAGCGCCACCGTGTGCAGCGCGTTGCGCAGTCGTTCGGCGCGGGGGGTCATGGTGACGGCGAAGCGGGCGAAGTTGAATCCGGCGACGCCGAGCAGGATATGCGCCGCGCCCCAGAGCACGAACATCCCGATGTGCGAACCCGCGATGAGGACGATCCCGGCGGCGCGCAGCAGCGTCGGTGTGTCGACCGAGCGGCCGAAGGCGCTGTGGCCGTGCGGAACCCGCTCGAGTTCGGCGACGGTGCGATCCGGCCAGTTCGCGGGCAGTCGGCCGAGTGCCCGCTCGAGGCGGGTCGCGGTGGTGATGTAGGTCAGTGAGTTGCCGCCGAGGTCGACGAAGGTGCTGTCGGGGCGGATCAGGGCGGGGTCGATGCCGAGGGCAATGGCGTAGAGCGCGCGGATATCGCGAATCGGCAGATCGGGTTCGGATCCGCGCAGGTGCCCGATCGCCGAATAGTCGGGCTTTCCATTGGGCAGGCGCGGTATGTCCGCGACGGCGCAGGTGCGGATGGCCGCAGTGGGCAGACCGGACAGTTGAGAGACGGTCGCCGCGAGCGATTCCGTCGGATTCTCGGCGGCGACTACCAACTGGTCGCCGCTATCGGTGCAGCAGGCGGTGAAACCGGCCGCGGCCAAACCGGATTCGAGCCGCTGCAAATCGATGCGCAGTCCGAAGAGCTTGGCGAAGCGGCTGCGCCTGCCGACCACCTGGTACATCCCCTCGGGTGTGCGCCGCGCGAGATCACCGGTGCGCAGTGATTCGACCATATGGCCGAGGGCGAGATCGCGCGGACAGCGGGCGTAGCCCATCATCACGTTGGGGCCGTGATAGACCAGCTCCTCGTGATCGCTGTCCGGCACCGGCTCCAGGGTGAACCGGCCGCCGGGTATCGGCACACCGATGCAGTCCGGATGTTTCCCGGCCAATTCCGGTGGCAGATAGGCCATCCGCGCGGTGGCCTCGGTCTGGCCGTACATCACCACGAAATTCCATCCGGCGCGCTCGCCGAGCCGCGCGTACGCGCGCACCCGCTCGGGGGCGAGGCGGCCGCCGGCCTGGGTGATGTAGCGCAGATCGGGCAGCCGCATGCGGTCGAAGCCGATGCGGTCGAGCAGATCAATGGTGTAGGGCACGGCCGCGAACGAGGTCACCCGGTGATCGCGGACCTCGTCCCAGAACTCGTCGTCGAGGACCGATCGGCCGGTGAGCAGCAGGCTCGCGCCGCGCAGCAAATGGCTGTGCACGACCGACAATCCGTAGCAGTAGAACATCGGAAGTGTGGTGGCGGCGCGATCATCGGGGTCGATGCCCAGGTATTCGGCGATGGCCTGCGCATTCGACAGCAGGTTGGCGGCGGACAGGCGCACCAGCTTGGGCGAGCCGGTCGAGCCCGAAGTGCTCAGCAGTAGGGCGAGATCCGGATGCAGGCGGTGCGTCGAGGTCTCGCGTCGGACCTCGACGTCGCCATCGATCACGACATCGGGATCGTAGGTGGCCAGCAATTCACCGGTGACCTCCGCGGTGAGCAGGACGACGCAGCCCGCGCTCAGCGCGCCCAGATACGCGACGAGGGAATCGATATCGTTGCGTGCCGCGAGCGCGACGAGGCGCCGGTTCGCGCCCAGCTGCCGCGCGTACTCCTCGACACGTGCCGCCAGCTGCGCATAGGTGATCCGCTCCAAACCATCCGACACCGATTCCGCAGCTGTGACGGCCGCCGAGGGAGATCGAGAGCAGAGGACGGCGATCCGGTCGTCGAAAGTGCGAAGGTGCGCGACGATCCGGTGAATAGTCACTGGAGGAGTCTAGATGGCAAGCCTTTCCATACCTACGAGTGGCCCCCTGGCGAACTTTCGGTAAATTGTCCGAAAATCGAATCGCAACGGCCCGAGCCGATTACAGCCCGAAGCTGCCCGGACCCCGCCTGCGCAGGTACTTTTCGAATTCCGCCGCGATCGCGTCGCCGTCGATCTTGGCCATCGCGTCGTTCATCTCCACGGCGGCGTCGCCGCGTTCCTCCAGCGAGCGGACATACTCGCTGATCTCGTCATCGCCCACCGTCATCTCGTTGACGGCGGTCTCCCAGTCCTCGGCCTGTTTGGGCAGCTCGCCGAGCGGCACCTCGATATCGAGTACGTCCTCGACGCGATGCAGCAGCGCGATGGTCGCCTTCGGATTCGGCGGCTGTGAGACGTAGTGCGGTACGGCCGCCCAGAACGATACGGCGGGCACGCCCGCCTTCACACACTGATCCTGCAGCACACCGGTGATTCCGGTCGGTCCCTCGTAGCGGGTCTGCTCCAGGCTGAACCGCTCGGCGGCTTCCTTGCTATAGGCCGATCCGGTGACCGGGACGGGGCGGGTATGCGGAGTATCGGCGAGCAGTGCGCCGAGGATGACGACGGTCTGCACACCCAGCTGTTCGATGAACTCGAGCAGATCCCCGCAGAAGCTGCGCCAGCGCATATTGGGTTCGATACCGCGCAGCAGCACCACATCGCGGTCGCTGCCGGGCGGCGAGCAGACCGAGAGCATGGTGGAGGGCCACTGGATTTCCCTGGTCACACCGTCGACCTGACGTACCGTCGGCCGGTTGACCTGGTAGTCGTAGTAGTCCTCGGAGTCGAGTTCGGCCAGCGGCTCGGCATCCCAGATCAATTCCAGATGCTCGACGGCGCCGCTTGCCGCATCACCCGCGTCGTTCCAGCCTTCGAAGGCGGCGACCAGCACAGGATCCCGCAATGTCGGCAGTTCCGGCTCGGGTGACACCGGAGGTTCACTGGAGTTCACCTCGGTCAGCCTACGGCGTGTGAGCACGTGGCGTTGAATTTGCGCGGTCGGCGCGGCACCGGGTGTTCACCTGTCTGGGCAGGTGTGGTCCCCGACACCGCCACAGTGGTTCGGCATGTCTTACCGGCCCATTACGCTTGATCACATGTCTGCGTCCAGCTCCGCCGCGTTCGATACCACGCTTCTCGATACGCTCCGTCGGCGTGTCGTCATCGGCGACGGTGCGATGGGCACAATGTTGCAGGCAGCCGAGCTGACGTTGGACGACTTCCGCGGCCTGGAAGGCTGCAACGAAATCCTCAACGAGACCCGCCCGGACGTGCTGCGCAGCATTCATCGCGCCTACTTCGAGGCCGGTGCGGACGCCGTCGAGACCAATACCTTCGGCTGCAATCTGCCGAACCTCGCGGACTACGACATCGCCGACCGGATCCGCGATCTGTCCGAACGCGGCACCCGGCTGGCCCGTGAGGTCGCCGACGAGATGGGTCCCAGTGCCGACGGCACCCCGCGCTATGTGCTGGGCTCGATGGGCCCGGGCACCAAATTGCCGACGCTGGGTCATGCCCCCTATACCGCGCTGCGCGACGCCTACACCGAGGCGGCGCTCGGCATGCTCGATGCGGGCGCGGATGCCATTCTCATCGAAACCTGCCAGGACCTGCTCCAGGTCAAGGCCGCGGTCACCGGCAGTCAGCGCGCGATGGCCCGGCTGGGGCGGCGGATTCCGATCATCACCCACGTCACCGTGGAGACCACCGGAACCATGCTGGTCGGCAGTGAGATCGGTGCGGCGCTCACGGCGCTCGAGCCGCTCGGCATCGATATGATCGGACTGAACTGCGCCACCGGCCCGGACGAGATGAGCGAGCATCTGCGCCATCTGTCCCGGCATGCGACGGTTCCGGTTTCGGTCATGCCGAATGCCGGTCTGCCGGTGCTCGGCGCGAACGGTGCGGAGTATCCGCTGACCCCCGAAGAGCTCGCGATCGCCTTACGCGGCTTCGTCTCCGAATTCGGACTCGCCCTGGTCGGCGGCTGCTGTGGTACGACACCGGAGCACATTCGTCAGGTGACCGCCGCGGTGCGTGAGGTGGAGCCGACGCTGCTGCCGCTGGACGCGCGCCGCGAACCGGTGCACGAGCCGAGCGTATCGAGCATGTACACCGCGGTGCCGTTCGAACAGGACGCCTCGATCCTGATGATCGGTGAGCGCACGAATGCCAATGGCTCCAAGGCATTCCGCGAGGCCATGCTCGCCGAGGACTGGCAGAAGTGCCTCGATATCGCCAAGGACCAGACCCGCGACGGCGCGCACATGCTCGACCTGTGCGTCGACTACGTCGGACGCGACGGCACCCAGGATATGTCGGCGCTGGCGGCGCGACTGGCGACGGCCTCGACCCTGCCGATCATGCTCGACTCCACCGAAACCCCGGTGCTGCAGGCCGGTTTGGAGCATCTGGGCGGTCGCTGCGCGGTCAACTCGGTGAACTACGAGGACGGCGACGGCCCCGAATCCCGGTTCCAGCAGACGATGAAGCTGGTCGCCGAACACGGCGCCGCGGTGGTCGCGCTGACCATCGATGAGGAGGGTCAGGCCCGTACCGCCGAGAAGAAGGTGGAGATCGCCGAACGGCTGATCGCCGATATCACCGGCAACTGGGGTCTGCGGGAAAGCGACATCATCATCGATACGCTGACCTTCACCCTGGGCACCGGTCAGGAGGAGTCGCGACGCGACGGCGTCGAGACCATCGAGGCCATTCGACTGCTCAAGCAGAAGCATCCGGAGGTGCAGACCACCCTCGGCCTGTCCAATATCTCCTTCGGCCTCAATCCGGCCGCGCGCCAGGTGCTGAACTCGGTGTTCATGCACGAATGCGTCCAGGCCGGACTGGATTCCGCGATCGTGCACGCCTCCAAGATCCTGCCCATCGCGCGCATTCCGGAGGAGCAGCGCGAGACGGCGCTGGATCTGGTCTACGACCGCCGCAGCGCGGACTACGACCCGCTGCAGAAGCTCATGTCGCTGTTCGAGGGGGTGTCGGCCTCATCGTCGCGGGCCTCGCGCGCGGAGGAGTTGGCCGCGCTGCCGCTGTTCGAGCGGCTGGAGCGGCGGATCGTCGACGGTGAGAAGGCCGGTATGGAGGCCGATCTCGATGCCGCCATGACCGAAGTGCCGCCGCTGCAGATCATCAACGAGACGCTGCTGTCGGGCATGAAGACGGTCGGCGAACTGTTCGGATCCGGCCAGATGCAGCTGCCGTTCGTCCTGCAGTCCGCCGAGGTGATGAAGGCCGCGGTCGCCTACCTGGAGCCGCATATGGAGGTCACCGACGACAGCGGTAAGGGTCGCATCGTGCTGGCCACCGTCAAGGGCGATGTGCACGATATCGGCAAGAACCTGGTCGACATCATCCTGTCGAACAATGGCTATGAGGTCGTCAACCTCGGCATCAAACAGCCGATCGCGACCATTCTCGACGCCGCGGTCGACAAGAAGGCCGATGTGATCGGCATGTCCGGTCTGCTGGTGAAGTCGACCGTGGTGATGAAGGAGAACCTGGAGGAGCTCAACGCCAAGGGCGTCGCCGACCAGTTCCCGGTGCTGCTCGGCGGTGCCGCGCTGACCCGCGCGTATGTCGAGAACGACCTCACCGAGGTCTACCAGGGCGATGTGCACTACGCCCGCGATGCCTTCGAGGGTCTGCGGCTGATGGACGACATCATGACCCGTAAACGCGGCGGCGGAATCGATCCGGACAGTCCGGAGGCGATCGCCGAACGCGAGAAGGCGGCCGAGCGCAAGGCGCGCCACGAGCGCTCCAAGCGGATCGCCGAACAGCGCAAGGCGGTCGAGGTGCCGGTCGAGGTGCCCGCACGCTCCGATGTGGCCGCCGATCTGCCGGTCGCGGTGCCGCCGTTCTGGGGCACCCGGGTGGTGAAAGGCGTTTCGCTGCACGAGTATTCGGGGCTGCTCGATGAGCGCGCGCTGTTCCTCGGCCAATGGGGCCTGCGCGGCCAGCGTGGCGGCGAGGGGCCGAGCTACGAGGAGCTGGTGGAGACCGAGGGGCGGCCCCGCCTGCGCCACTGGCTGGACCGGCTGTCCACCGAGAATGTGTTGCAGCACGCGGCGCTGGTGTACGGATATTTCCCCGCCGTCTCTGAGGGCGACGATGTGATCGTCCTGACCGAGCCGCATCCGGACGCGCCGCAGCGCTACCGGTTCACCTTCCCGCGGCAGCAGCGCGACCGCTTCCTGTGCATCGCCGACTTCATCCGCTCGCGCGAACACGCCCGCGAAACCGGTCAGGTCGATGTGCTGCCGTTCCAGCTGGTCACCATGGGTCAGCCGATCGCGGACTTCGCCAATGAGCTCTTCGCGGCCGACAACTACCGCGACTACCTCGAGGTGCACGGCATCGGTGTCCAGCTCACCGAGGCGCTCGCCGAATACTGGCACCGTCGCATCCGCGAGGAACTGGTGCTGGAAGGACATTCGGTCGCCGACTCCGACCCGTCGGATGTGCTGGAGTACTTCAAGCTCGGCTACCGCGGTGCCCGCTACTCCTTCGGTTACGGCGCCTGCCCGGACCTGGAAGACCGCGCGAAGCTGGTGGACCTGCTGGAGGCCGACCGCATCGGCGTGGTCCTCTCCGAAGAACTGCAGCTGCACCCGGAACAGTCGACGGACGCCTTCGTCCTACTGCATCCGGAGGCGAAGTACTTCAACGCCTGACGGAGTCGGTCGGCCCGGCAGACTCGGCTCGGCTGTCCGGGTTCGGGGGCAGGGTTGATCGCCGTCGACGTCGCTGGGTGCGGTCGGGCAAGACCGATCGGTCTGATTCCGGTCCGAATCCATTATCCGACCGGCCGCGACGGTGTGATTCTCACCGCATCCAACTCCGCTCGCTCGACGCGTTCAGGGCCTTGATTACCTCGTGATATGCGGGATCAATCGCGGTGGAAAGGGGGCGCGACGCGACACGAGGGCCAGCGACGCGCGGGCGGGCCCCGGCGGCCGCACCCTCCTGACCTGGGGTATCGGCTTCGGGTGCGCGTGGCGGTGGATGGATGTCGGTTGGGTATGACAAAGTCGGAACTGTTGGTACTGCATCCGGGGCAGTCGGCGGATGCGAGCGTCTTGCTGCAATTCGGGTGCAATGTACTTCGGCGCGTAGCATTTTCGACGATTTCCGCTTACGCGCGGAGTGCGAGATGGCTCGGCGGGCAAGCAGGAGGGGTTCAACACCATGACGGCGGACCGGTTGATCGCTGGACGGTATCGGCTGACGGATCCGATCGGCACGGGTGCCATGGGTGTCGTGTGGCGGGCCACCGACGTTCGGCTGCGCCGCACGGTCGCGGTGAAGCAGTTGCTGCTCGGGCCGGGGCTGTCCCGGACGCAGGCGATGGAGGCCAAACTGCGCGCCATGCGCGAGGGACGCATCGCCGCGCGACTACACCACCCCAATGCGATCACCGTCTTCGATGTCGCCGAGGAGGACGGCCAGCCCTGGCTGGTCATGGAGTACATGGACGCGCCGAGTCTGGCCGCGAAGCTGTCGGGCAAGCGCACACTCGCGCCGACCGAGGTGGCACGCATCGGCGCCCAGGCCGCTGGCGCGCTGGCCGCCGCACACGCGGCGGGCATCATGCACCGTGACGTGAAACCGGCGAATCTGCTCGTCGGCGACGACGGCACGGTGAAGATCACCGACTTCGGCATCTCCCGCGCCGTCGGCGATGTGACGGTCACCGCGACCGGATTCCTGGCCGGCACCCCGGCCTACCTCGCGCCGGAGGTGGCGCGCGGCGAGAATCCGGAACCCGCCTCGGATGTTTTCGCACTCGGCTGCACGCTGTACGCGGCAGTCGAGGGCAGTCCACCCTTCGGCGATGGGGACAACGCGCTCGCCGTGCTGCACGCGGCGGCGCGGGCGCAGGTGCCGCCGCCGCGGCACGCCGGGGAACTCGGTCCGGTGCTGATGCGATTGCTGTCCGCCTCGATCGACGCCAGGCCCAATATGCGCGAGGCGAAGGAGGCGCTGGAAGCCGTCGCGGCGGGCCGCGCCCCGGCATTGGTGAGCACGCCGGCGACGACGAAGGTCATGCCAGCGCCGGGCGCGGCGGCGACCGACGCCGACGCGGGCGCGACGACGGTACTCAACAAGCCGGGCACCGGCCCGACGGCCGCGGCCGCAGAGGCGGTCGCCGCCACACCGTCCGGCCCCGCCGCGCCGGCGGTCACCGTCGCACCGCCGCCCGCACCGCCGAGGTCCGGTAGCACCGTGCCCGGCGGTGGCGGCGGCGAGGAACAGAGTCGCGGCAGGCTGATCGCGGTGGCGGCGGCAGCGGCCGTCGCGGTGCTCGTCCTGGTCGCGGTGATCATGTCGTCGCTGAAGAACGACGATCAGGGCGGGACCGCGGTCGGCTCCTCGACGTCAGCGCCCGCGGTGAACAATCCGGAGACCGGCCCACAGTCGCCGATCGGGAACCAACCGGGTCAGCCCGAGCAGCAGGCCCCGGCGACCACCGCGGCGCCGAGCACAACGGCCCAGCCGACACCGACGTCGTCGGCCAAGCCGTCGACCACCTTGCCGCCGACGACCGTCACCACCACCCCGTTCGGCCCGGCCACCCCGGACCGGATCTCCCAATTCATCTACGGCTATTACGGGATCCTGCCCGGCAATGTGCAGGGCGCGTGGTCCGAGCTCACGCCCACCTATCAGGCCCAGACCGGCGGCTTCGGGTCCTATTCGCAGTTCTGGTCCACCGTTCGCTCGGTGAGTGTGGGCGCCGTCACACCGAACGGTGAGAACCGGGCGGTTGTCTCGCTTACCTATAACCTGAAGAACGGCTCGACCACATCGGAGAACCGGTGGATCCAGGTCTCGTCGGATAACGGGCGATTGCTGATCGCCGCTTCGGGTTTGTAGAGGTTGAGGAGACGAATCGGGTGACGGCGCGACTTGCCGGTGTGCTGTGGGATATGGACGGCACACTGCTCGATTCGGAGAAGCTGTGGGATATCGCGGTGCGGGAGCTGGCGCGTGCGCACGGCCACGAGATGAGCGATGACCTGCGGCATGCGCTGATCGGCGCATCGGGGCCGAACGCACTGCGGCTGATCTTCGACGGCCTCGGCATCGATCCGACACTGGAGACGGTGCGCGCCGCGGGCGAATTCATCGAGCGGCGGGTGACCGAGTTGATGGCGGGCCCGATTCCATGGCGTCCCGGTGCGAAGGATGCGCTGTCGATGGTGCGCACCGCGCGGCTGGCGACCGCCCTGGTCACCAATACCAAACGGTCGCTTACTGAATTCGGGCTGGATACCCTCGGCCGTGACTTCTTCGATGTATCGGTCTGCGGTGATGAGGTCGAGCACGGCAAGCCCGCGCCCGAGATCTATCTGCGCGCCGCCGAACTCCTCGGCGTGCACCCGCGAGACTGTGTGGCACTGGAGGATTCGCCGACCGGCGCGGCCGCGGCTACCGCGGCGGGCTGTGCGGTGATCGTGATCCCGTGTGAGATAGCGGTTTCGGATGCGCCGGGACGGGTATTCCGTGATTCGTTGGTGGGGTTGACCATCGATGATCTGGAAGATGCTCTGCGCGTTCGAGGTTGAACCGCGCACCGGGCCGTATTGGGGCCGATCATGATCGCTCCGGCTCGCTGTTGTGCGCCGACACTCCCGACCTCGGCATAGCGAGAGTTACTGTGCCGCAACGTAAGTGCGCGCTGATGGTAGATGTGACTCTAGTCACCGGCAACTTTATCGAATCCCCGGGCGTGTCGTCGGCCGCTGCACCAAAATTTACGCCATGGCAGCGACGAGTGTCCTGGACCAGATCGTTGATACGGCACGGTATCCGCTGGCGGATCCCAACGGCGAAGCTTGGCGAGCGGCCGTCGCGCACGCTCGCGCCGAACTCGCCGACGGCGGCTGCACGGTGCTGCGTGAGTTCATCCGCCCGGAGCTGATCGAGACCCTGCGCGCCGAGGGCGAGGCGATGGCCCCGGACGCGCACTATCAGGTCGAGCGGGTCAACGCCTACAACATTCCGCTGGATACCGAACTGCCGGAAGACCATCCGGGGCGCATCGTGCTCGAACGCGGCAATGCGTTCGTCCCGCGTGACCGCATTCCGGTCGGCGCGCTGATCCACCGGCTCTACACCAGTGAGCTGTTCCAACGCTTCGTCGCGGACTGTTTCGGGCTGGCCGAACTGCACGAATTCGCCGATCCACTGGCCGGACTGTGTCTGAATGTGGTGGCGCCGGGCATGTCGCATCCCTGGCATTTCGACACCAACGAATTCACCGTGAGCATGTTGACCCAGCCCGCCGAGACCGGCGGCGTCTTCGAATACTGCCCTGATATCCGTTCACCCCACGCCGAGCAGTTCGACGATGTGCGTGACGTGCTCACCGGATCCGGTGCGCGACTCGTCCGGCGCCTCGAACTGCGACCCGGCGACCTGCAATTGTTCCAGGGCCGCTTCTCACTGCACCGCGTTTCACCGGTCGAGGGCGGCACTTCACGGCATTCGGCGATCTTCGCCTATACCGATCGGCCCGGTGTCATCGGCACCGTGGAACGCACCCGCCAGCTGTTCGGGCGGGTGCTGCCCGATCATCTAGCCGCCGCGGCCGACGCCGTCCGTGGCGATCGGTTGCTCGACTGAGAGGGACGACATGCCAGTGCCGTTGCACACGACCGGGAAAGCTTCCTTCGACGACATCTATGACCGTCCCGATCCGCGCGAGTACTACGCCCGGATGTCCGAATTGGATTACCGCATACCGGAACTGGCGAAACCGTTCTTCCAGCAACAGATTCGGGAGTACCGCGCCTCCGCGCGTGTGGACGCCCCGACCGTGCTCGACATCGGTTGCTCCTATGGCGTCAACGCGGCCCTGCTGCGCTTCGACACCACCATCAGTGATCTGGCGGCGCATTACCGCACAGCCGAGGATGCCGACCAGGCCGCGCTCATCGCCCGCGACCGCGCGCGTCTCGACGACCTCGACCAACTCCCCGGCGTCCGCTTCATCGGCATGGACGCCGCCCGCCCCGCGCTGTCCTATGCACACGCCGCCGGATTCCTGCACGACACGGTGCACGCCGATCTGGAGGCCGCGGACCCGACCGATGAGCAACGCCGTACGCTGGCGGCCGCGGATATCGTCATCTCGACCGGTTGTGTCGGATATGTCACCGAGAAGACGCTGGCGCGTGTCGCACTCGCGCACCCGCGTCGACGGCCATGGATGGCACACTTCGTATTACGCATGTTCAGTTTCGAGCCGATCGCCGCGGAACTGGCCGCGCTCGGTTACCGCACCGAGCGAGCCCCCGGGGTGTTCGAACAACGTAGATTTGCCTCCGACAGTGAACGCACACAGGTGCTGAATACCTTGGCCACCAACGGTATCGACACCGATGGCCAGGAAAGCACAGGCTGGCTGCTGGCCAACCTGTACATCTCGCGACCGCTCCCGAAATACGCCGACCCCGAGGACTCGCATTGACCGAACGCACCTTCGCCGCCGAGGACCACCTGCCCAGGGTGCCCCTGCCGACGCTGGAGGACAGCTGCGAGCGGTTGCTGCAGTGGTGTGCTCCACTGCTGACCGCCGACGAATTCACCACTACCGAGGCCGCGGTAGCCGACCTGCTGCGCGCCGACGGACCCGGCCGGAAGCTGCACGCGGCACTGGCCGAATACGATGCCACCCCCGGCGTCGGCAGCTGGCTGGATCTGTTCTGGCCATCCCGCTACCTGGGCCGTCGTGATCGCATCGCGCTCAACGCCAACTTCTTCTTCCTCTTCCGCGATGACACCCCACTGGCCGGCTCCACCGGCGCGTCGCAGGTGGAGCGCGCGGCCGGGATCATCGCGGCCGCGGTCGACTACAAGTTGGCCCTCGATGTCGAGGCGATCGCGCCGGTCACCCAGCGCGGCCAGCAGCTATCGATGTGGCAGAACAAATACCTGTTCTCCGAGACCCGGATTCCGGGGGAGACGCAGGATTCCGTGCGGGTGCCCTACAGCGACGAGTGGCCCGGTCCCTCGGATGCCCGGCATATCGTGGTGTTCTTCCGCGGCAGCATGTTCCGGATGGATGTGATCGGCCCGGACGGTGCGCCGTATTCGCTCGACGATCTCGCCGACGGGCTGCGCGCGGTGCTCAAGGCCGGTGCGCGCTCGGCCCGCACCGATACCGCGGTCGGACATCTGACCACCAAGGCGCGGGCCGAATGGGCCGCCAGTAGACAGGTATTGCGCGCCGAACCGGCCAACCTAGCCGCGCTGGACACCATCGAGACGGCGCTGTTCTGTCTGTGTCTGGAGGACTTCACCCCGCGCGATGAGCTGCAGGCATGTGACCAGCTGCTGCACGGCGACAGTGCCAACCGCTGGTTCGACAAGGCGGTATCGTTCATCGTCTTCGGGGACGGACAGGCGGGCATCAATGTCGAGCACTGCGGGCTCGACGGCACCACCATCCTGTCCTTCGTGGACACCCTGTTGCAGACCCCCGCCAACGAACACGCCACCCGGTCCGGTGCGCAGCCGCAGGGCTTGCCCGCGGTCGAACAGATCGAATTCGTCCTCGATGCGTCCCAGCGTGCCGATATCGCCGCGGCGGGCGCGGCATTCGCCCATTACGCGGCCGAGAATGCCACCACGACAGTATCTTTCGATTTCGGCACGACGCGGGTCAAGCAGCTCGGCATCTCACCGGACGCGTTCGCCCAGCTGAGTTATCAATTGGCGCACCGGCGCAGCAAGGGGCTGACCGGAGCCACCTACGAGTCCATCGCCACCAGGCAGTACCGCAACGGCCGCACCGAGGCCATGCGCGTGGTGACACCGGAGATGGTGGCCTTCGTCGACACGATGCAGGATCCGGCGGCCGCCGATGCCGACCGGCTCCGCGCCGCGCTCAGCGCCGCGGGCGCACACATCGACCGCGCCAAACAATGCCAGGCCGGTGACGCGCCCGAACAGCATCTGTGGGAACTGGAGTGGATCCAGCGCCGCCGCGGTGCCGAACTCGGGCTCACCGAGCCGATCCCGCTGTACACCAGCCCCGGCTGGACGATCATGCGCGACGACTACCTGAGCACCAGCTCGGCACCGTCGGTCAATATCCGCTACTTCGGTTTCGGCTCGACCAGCCCGAAATGCATCGGCATCGCCTACGTGCTGCTTCCGGACCGGTGGAACCTCTACCTGGCCACGCCGAAGGCGGTCGCCAACGAGATGTACGCCTTCGCCGACCACCTGCGCACCGCCGTCGCCGACCTGGAGGCCCTGCTCGCCGGAGCCTGACCCGCCGTACCGCATCCCCGCCGTCCCGGGCCGACGGGGATGCCTGGCGTTGAGGGCCGGAGCAACGGCCCCGCACACAGGTCTGAGAGGACATGTGGGAACTCAGTTGTGCTGCTCAGGTGTTCAGGGTCGTCGTCACTGCGACGACCGATAGCAACCGTTTATTGTCGGTGGCCGGTGGGATGCTGTGGCGGTGGCGCGGTTTACGAGTTTCCGATTCTGCCTCGACCCGACCGTCGAGCAGGAGACGATGCTGGGCCGCCATGCTGGCGCGGCCCGGTTCGCGTTCAACCACTGCCTGGCGATGACGAAGGCAGCGTTGGGTGAGCGTCGCCGTGACCCCGCTGTGCGGGTGCCGTGGACCGGGTTCGATCACATCAACGGGTTCAACACATGGAAGAAGACCGAGCAGGCCGGACGCACGTTCGCAGTCGATTCGTCGGGGACGGCATCGCTGGCAGCGGTCGGACTCGGTTGGCGAAACCAGGTGTGCCAGCAGGTGTTCGAAGAAGCCGCCGTCGACCTCGGGCGAGGGTTGGTGGCGTGGCGGGACTCACGGATCGGTAAGCGGTCCGGTCTCCGTGTCGGGTTCCCGAAGTTCAAAGCGAAATCCTCGACGGCCCCGTCGTTTCGGCTGCGGAACAAGCACTCCCAGCGCGGGCGGGCGTTGATCCGGGTCGGTGACGACCACCCGCGGTCGGTGACTCTGCCGGTGATCGGCACGGTGCGGGTGCGGGAGGACACGCGCCGATTGCGGCGGATGATCGCCGTCGGCCGCGCGAAGATCCTGTCGGCGACGGTGTCGTATCGGGGAGGCCGGTGGATGATCAGCCTTGCCACCGAGGCCGCCGACTTGCACCCCGCCCATCAGCATCCAGTGCATAACGGGGGTGACCACGGCGGCTGGGTGGGGGTAGATCGGGGCCTGTCGGCGTTCCTGGTGGCAGCCAGCAGCGACGGTGTCGAGGTCGACCGCATCACCGATCAACCGAAACCACTGGCGGCGGGGTTGCATAGACAACGCCGTCTCGCACGGTCGCTCACCCGCAAACAGAAGGGAAGCCGCAACCGGCGCAAGGCCGTTGTCAGGTTGGCGCGTCATCATCACCGGATCCGCAATACTCGCGCGCATTTTCTGCATCAGGTGTCGAACCGGCTGGTCAAGACCCACGACCGGCTGGTTATCGAGGATCTGAATATCGCGGGGATGCTCCGCAATCGACGTCTGGCTCGCGCGATCGGTGACGCCGGGTGGGGCGAGTTCGCCCGCCAACTCCGCTACAAACAGGGCTGGCGCGGCGGAGAAGTGCTCACCGTCGACCGCTGGTTCCCGTCGAGCCAGCTATGTTCACGTTGCGGAGCCCGCACGGTCGGCTTGACACTGGCCGATCGCATCTTCACCTGCGGCTGTGGGGCACAACTCGATCGTGATCTCAATGCCGCGGTCAACCTCGCTACTCGGGGCGAGCAACTGGATCTGTGCCCGAGTCCGGGAGCCCGAAGCACGAGCCCCGGTTGACAACGCCCGCCGACGGGACGGCTCTGACACACACCCACCCGGATGTGTGAAACCAGCCCGGACGACGCGGGAACCGGTGACCACTCCAATAGGGTCTGGGCACCGGACGTCCGAGAAGGACGGCGTCGATGACTTCCCCCGAGGAGTTTCTCAGACGCGCTGTGAAACAATGGCTCATCGTGAAGAACTTCGAAACCCTGTTCGCCGAGCTGCAAGATCGTGCGGTCACCCGCCCCGAGGGATCCGGGACCGTGGCGGCATTGGACGCGGGCGTGCATTTCCAGGGTAAGAAGGTGCTCGAGGAGGCCGGGGAGATCTGGCTGGCCGCCGAGCACGAGGGCGACGAAGCGCTCGCCGAGGAGATCTCGCAACTGCTCTACTGGGTCCAGGTGCTGATGGTGGGCCGCGGGCTGAAGCTGGAAGACGTGTACCGACATCTGTGACGGCGCGTCGATCCGTAGTTTTTCTTCCCGAAAGGACTCAACCATGCTGCGCGTCGCAGTCCCCAATAAAGGCGCACTCTCCGAATCGGCCACATCGATCCTGGCCGAGGCCGGTTATCGCAAGCGCACCGATGCCCGTGATCTGACCGTTCTCGATCCGGCCAACCAGGTCGAATTCTTCTTCCTGCGGCCCAAGGACATCGCCATCTATGTCGGCTCCGGTGAGCTCGATCTCGGCATCACCGGCCGCGATCTGGCGCTGGATTCCGGTGCGCCGGTACAGGAACGGCTCGCGCTCGGTTTCGGCCGCTCCACCTTCCGCTACGCCGCGCCGGCCGGGCGCGAATGGAAGGTCGAGGATCTCTACGACAAGCGCATCGCCACCTCCTATCCGAACCTGGTGCTCGGCGACCTGCAGCGGCGGGGCATCGAGGCCGAGGTGATCCGCCTCGACGGTGCCGTCGAGATCTCCATCCAGCTCGGGGTCGCCGATGCCATTGCCGATGTGGTCGGTTCGGGCCGCACCCTGCGCCAGCACAACCTGGTCGCCTTCGGCGAGACGCTGTGCGATTCGGAGGGTGTTCTCATCGAGCGCACCGGCTCGGACCAGCAGGAACGGGTCCGCAACCAGCTCATCGCGCGCATCCAGGGCGTCGTCTTCGGCCAGCAGTACATCATGCTGGACTACGACTGCCCGAAGGAGCTGCTGGACGAGGCGGTCAAGATCACGCCCGGCCTCGAATCGCCGACGGTCTCCCCGCTGGCCGATCCGGGCTGGGTCGCCATTCGCGCGATGGTGCCGCGCAAACAGGGCAATGAGGTGATGGACCGGCTCGCCGAACTCGGCGCGAAGGCGATCCTGGCCTTCGATATTCGGTCCTGCCGCGCCTTCTGACACGATTCGAGCGACTCGGCCCCGTCGGTCGGCGGGGCCGAGTCCTTTTGCGCGAGTGATCGATTCACTGCGATTGCAACCGGTGTGCTGACCTGCCGTTGATTGGTACGTTGCGGCCTCGATGAGGAAATGCAAGGAGTACCACCGTGTCACAGACACCGCCCGCCGAACGTTCGGGCAGCACATTCGCGTGGAATGAGGACTGGCTGGCGGCAATCGTCGGCCTGGTCCTCATTGCCCTGGTCCTGATCGGCGCGATCCCGGATTGGCTGGTGCCGTGATGTCGGAGACCGAAGCCGAGACCGAGACCGACGCCGTGAGCGTTGCGGCCGAGCCCGACAACACCGCACCGGAGACGGACCCCACCGCGTCCAGCCCGGTGGCCGATGAGCAGGACCCTGTCCGGTCCGAAACCTCTGCACTGCAAGCGATTTCGCGCCCAACCGTGGCGCAGATCGCGGCCGGGGTCGCGGTCGTCATCCTGCTCGGCGCACTGACCCGCTACTTCGACACCCACGTGCCGCGCTGGGCGGTCGACACCCCCTTCAAACGGGTGGCCAAGTCGATCGAATTCCCGGTCTACGCCATCGCCATCGGTCTGATCGGCAATGTCGTACTCACGAAACTCGATCTGCGGGAGCGCCTTTCCGCCGGTTTCCGCACCGAGTTCTTCATCAAGACCGGTGTCGTGCTACTCGGCGCATCGATCAACCTGAAGATTCTGGTCACCGCCGCCGGACCGTCGATCGTGCAGGCATTGCTGCTGATCACCGCGGTATTCGGCTTCACCTGGTGGCTGGGCGGCCGCCTCGGCCTCGACGATAAGCTGCGCGCCCTGCTGGCCTCGGCTGTCTCGATCTGCGGTGTCAGCGCCGCGATCGCGGCCGCGGGTGCGGTGCAGGCCAAGCGTGAGCAGATCGCGTACGCGGCATCACTGGTGATCATCTTCGCGTTGCCGTCGATCTTCGTATTGCCCTGGCTCGCCGATGTCTTCGGCCTTTCCGACGCGGTCGCCGGTGCCTGGATCGGCGGCAATATCGACACCACCGCGGCCGTCGCGGCCTCGGGTGCGATCGCGGGGGAGAAGGCGCTGCAGATCGCCACCATCGTCAAGACCACGCAGAACGCCCTGATCGGCATTGTCGCGATCGCGCTGACCGCCTACTTCACGCTCCGGGTCGAACGCACCCCCGGCGCGGCCCGGCCCTCGGCGCGTCAGTTCTGGGAGCGGTTTCCGAAGTTCGTGCTCGGCTTCGTCGCGGCGTCCGTGATCGGCACCCTCTACCTGCAGTCGGCGGATAAGAAGTCCGGTGCGGCGCATATCGCGATCGTCAACGATCTGCGCACCTGGTTTCTGATTTTCGCCTTCGTCTCGATCGGCCTGGAATTCTCCGTGCGCGGGCTGCGGGAGGCGGGCTGGCGCCCGGTGGTGGTCTTCGGCTCCGCGGCCGTGGTGAATCTGGCCATCGGATTGGGTCTGTCGGTGCTGTTGTTCCACAACTTCACCGCGTAGATCCGCGGCGGTAACCCGTCGTTCCGATGCTCGCCGGTCGCCCCGACGAGCATCACTGCGGCGTGCCTTGGTGCGCGGTGTGCATTTAGTTCGAGCCGATCCCACGAAAACTTAATGATTCGCCGTCAACACTGGGGGCGTGTTAGGCGAAAACAATAGTGGAACACCTCGGACGGCCCGATCCGGGGACGAAACACAGGGGAGGACGCTGTGAAACCGAGTATCCAGCCGGTCGGCTCGTGGTGGCGGATTCGCAATGCGCTCATTGTGATCGGCGATGTGGTCGGGGTGCTCGTCCTGATCGCCGTGATCGCCGTACTCGGTTCGCACGGCTTCGATCTGGGTCGGTTCACCGGCTGAGCGCGGATTCCGCTCAGTCGGAGACCGCGTCGGCGAAGGTTTCATCCGGCGATTCCCCGGTGCCGCCATCGGGCCAGCCCGGATAGGCCGGTGGCGTGCCGCCGAATTCGGGGCACAGATTCCGGTAGCTGCAAAAGCCGCACAGCCAGCTGGTGCTCGGCTGGAAGTCACCGGTGCGGCCCGCCGCCAGAATGGCCTGCCACAGCGCCGAGAGCGTGCGTTCGAAGCGCAGCAGTTCATCCTCGTCGGGGGCGTAGGTGAGGATCTGCTCGTCGGCCAGGTAGATCAGCCGCAGTTGGGCGGGCAGGATGCCGCGGGTGCGCAGCACCACCAGTGCGTAGAACTTCAGCTGGAACAGCGCCTTGGTCTCCTGGGCGACTCCGGGCGCGCGGCCGGTCTTGTAGTCCACGACGCGCAGCTCACCGGTCGGCGCGACATCGATCCGATCGACGAACCCACGCAACAGCACACCGTCGTCGAGTTCGACCTCCACCCGCGACTCACACGACTCCGGGTCGAACCGGGTCGGATCCTCCAGCCGGTAGTACGTCTCCACGAGGGCGCGCACCTCGTCGAGAAATTCGGCCGGACCGTCCTGCGCGACCAACTCGGCGATCTCGGGCCGATCGTCCAGCACCCGGGCCCAGGCGGGTTCGACGAGGGCGGCCGCGCGTGCGGGCAGTCGGTGCGCGGCGGGCAGTCCGTAAAGATCTTCCAGGACCGCGTGCACCACCGTGCCCCGCACCGCGATCCGCGTCGGCGGTTCCGGAATCCGATCGATCGCACGGAACCGGTACTTCAACGGGCACTGCTTGAAATCCATTGCCCGAGAAGGAGACAGCGCCGGGCGTTGGCGATCGGGTGCTGGCTCCCGCGCGGTGTCGGCAGGGGGCGTGGATACCGGCGATTGCATACCTGGCAGGCTATCCGGCGGCACCGACACGCCGGTGCCGTACGGCTAGACCGCACCGACCAGCGAACGGAGATACATGACGGCCAGACGGACCGGGCCATTCACCATCGGGGACCGGGTACAGCTGACCGATGCCAAGGGGCGCCTCTACACCGTGGTGCTGGAACCCGGTAAGGAGTTCCATACGCATCGCGGCGGTATCAAACACGACAATCTCATCGGCGCCGATGAGGGCAGCGTCGTGCAGTCCACCAATGGCACACCGTATTTGGCCTTGCGTCCGTTGCTGATCGATTACGTGCTGTCGATGCCGCGCGGTGCGGCGGTCATCTACCCCAAGGATGCGGCACAGATCGTGCACGAGGGCGATATGTTCCCCGGCGCGCGGGTGCTCGAGGCCGGTGCGGGTTCCGGTGCGCTGACGTGCTCGCTATTGCGCGCGGTCGGCCCGCAGGGGCAGGTGGTCTCCTACGAGATCCGCGAGGATCACGCCGAGCACGCGATCCGCAATGTCGAGACCTTCTTCGGCGAGCGTCCGGACAACTGGTCGATCACCGTCGCCGATGTCGCCGCCTACGACGGCCCGCCGGTCGATCGGGTGGTCCTGGACATGCTCGCCCCCTGGGATGCGCTGCCCGCGGTGTCCAAGGCGCTGGTTCCCGGCGGCGTTCTGGTGGTCTATGTGGCGACCGTCACACAATTGTCGAAAGTGGTCGAGGCGCTGCGCGAGCAGGAGTGCTGGACCGAGCCGCGATCCTGGGAGTCGATGGTGCGCGGCTGGCATGTGGTCGGCCTTGCGGTGCGGCCCGAACACCGGATGCAGGGCCACACCGCCTTCCTGGTCAGCGCGCGACGGTTGGCCGAGGGTACGGTCACCCCGAAGCCGCAGCGCCGCCCGTCGAAGGGCTAGGCCGGCACGCAGGGTGCCTGGGCGAAGCCGAGCATCAGGCAGCCGCTGGCATCCGACAGCTTCCAGGTGCCGTCGACATATTCCCAGGTCATTGGCATGGCCGGGGCGGTGCCGTGTGGTGAGGTGATGGTCACCTGGGCGGTCGCCGTATTGCCGCTGGCGGTGATATCGGCGACCGCGTAGGTGAGCTTGCCGTAGCTGCCGAGCGCCTGGTTCATCTGGTCGATATTGGCGGTGCGCTTCTCACCGCCGACGATGAGCTCGGTCTTCTCGGCGGTGGATTTGGCCGGGTCGGAAAGGGCATCCAGGACGGCGGTGAGCGCTTCGGCGGTGGGTGCGGCGGCACTGCCGTGATCGCCGTGACCTGCGGGGCTGGTCGTCGCGGCGGCCGAAGTGGTAGCGCTGGCCTTGCCATCGGACTTATCGTCGGAGCCGCAGGCGGTGAGACCGACGGTAGCGGCCATTGCCGCCGCGGCGATAACCATGGACATGCGGAGTGTCCTGGCGGGAAGGAGCATCGTCAGCAACCTTTCGGTTCGGTCGGCGAAGCAGGTCGCCGTGGCCTGGTTAGGGCAGGCTAACATGGTGGTTCCGCCGCCGATCGCGGCCCAGATGTGATCACGACGAAACCATGTCGGAAAGCGAGAACGGTTCGCGCCCGGTAGCGTTGATAGACCGGGACTGGGAGGAGCAGCACATGAGCCCCATCGAGAATTCGGATTCGGCGGCCTGGAGAGAGCTCGAGGCGGTACGCGCCGAAGCGGCTGCACTCCGAAGGCAACTTGCCGATTCGCCGGATCGCGCACGGGAATTGGAAGCCCGCATCGATTCGCTGACCATTCGCAACACCAAGCTGATGGACACCCTCAAGGAAGCGCGGCAGCAGTTGGTCGCGCTACGCGAGGAGGTCGATCGGCTGGGTCAGCCACCGAGCGGGTACGGAATTCTCATCGGCGTGTACGAGGATCAGACGGTCGACGTGTTCACTTCGGGACGCAAGATGCGCCTGACGTGTTCACCCAATATCGACACCTCGACCCTCGAGTACGGCCAGACCGTCCGCCTCAACGAGGCGCTCACGGTCGTCGAGGCCGGAATCTTCGACGCGGTCGGTGAGATCGGCACGTTGCGCGAGATCCTCGACGACGGACGCCGGGCGCTGGTCGTCGGACATGCCGACGAGGAGCGTGTGGTGTGGCTGGCGGGTCCGCTGGCCAAGGTTGCCGAGGTCGACGATCTCGACGATCCCGAGTCGCCGGTGCGCAAACTACGGCCGGGCGATTCGCTGCTGGTCGATACCAAGGCGGGCTTCGCCTTCGAGCGCATCCCCAAGGCCGAGGTCGAGGACCTCGTGCTCGAGGAAGTGCCCGATGTCGACTACGGCGATATCGGTGGTCTCGGCCGCCAGATCGAGCAGATCCGCGATGCGGTGGAATTGCCGTTCCTGCACAAGGATCTGTTCCGCGAGTACGCGCTGCGCCCGCCCAAGGGCGTGCTGCTCTACGGTCCGCCCGGTTGCGGTAAGACGTTGATCGCCAAGGCCGTTGCCAACTCGCTGGCGAAGAAGATCGCCGAGGCGCGCGGTGAGGATGCCAAGGAAGCCAAGTCGTTCTTCCTGAACATCAAGGGCCCCGAGCTGTTGAACAAGTTCGTGGGTGAGACCGAGCGTCACATTCGGATCATCTTCCAGCGGGCCCGCGAGAAGGCGTCCGAAGGTACGCCGGTGATCGTGTTCTTCGATGAGATGGATTCGATCTTCCGCACCCGCGGATCGGGCGTGTCCTCCGATGTGGAGACCACGGTCGTGCCGCAGCTGCTCTCGGAGATCGACGGTGTCGAGGGTCTCGAGAATGTCATTGTGATCGGTGCCTCCAACCGCGAGGACATGATCGACCCCGCGATCCTGCGGCCCGGACGTCTCGATGTGAAGATCAAGATCGAGCGGCCGGACGCGGAATCGGCACAGGACATCTTCTCGAAGTACCTGACCGAGGAACTGCCGCTGCACGCCGACGATCTCGAAGAGTTCGGCGGCGACAAGGGGCTGTGCATCCGCGCGATGATCGAGCGGGTCGTCGACCGGATGTACGCCGAGAGCGAGGACAACCGCTTCCTGGAGGTCACCTACGCCAACGGTGACAAGGAGGTCCTGTACTTCAAGGACTTCAACTCCGGCGCCATGATCCAGAACATCGTGGACCGCTCCAAGAAGTACGCCATCAAGGCGGTACTCGACACCGGCAATCCGGGCCTGCGCATCCAGCATCTCTACGATTCGATCGTGGACGAGTTCTCCGAGAACGAGGACCTGCCCAACACCACGAATCCCGATGACTGGGCTCGCATCTCGGGTAAGAAAGGTGAGCGGATCGTCTACATCCGTACGCTGGTCACCGGCAAGAACGCCAGCGCCAGCCGCGCCATCGACACCGAGTCGAATACGGGTCAGTACCTGTAGGTTTCGAACCGAAGGGCCGCGCTTCCGCTGGGAGCGCGGCCCTTCGGCGTTTCGGGGAGCGATCCCACAACGGGGTGATCGCGAATCGCAGGGGGCCGCTTCAGGTGATTTGTCGGTCATCCTCGCGAGGTAGGTGGGAGTCATTCTCGGGGTTGATGTGGCCTTTCATCCAGGCCGTTTAAAATTTGGCCATGCGGCCAGAAAATGAGACGGTTGGTCAGCGGCGGTCGTTTATCGAGGAGGCGCGGCGGCGGCAGATCATTGCTTCGGCGGTGGAGGTGATCTCCGAGGTGGGGTACGGCAGTGCTTCGCTGGCGCGGATCGCCAAGCATGCCGGGATCTCCAAAGGAGTCATCTCGTATCACTTCGCCGGGAAGGACGAGCTGATGGAGCAGCTGGTGATCCAGCTCTATGTGTCCGCTGGCGAGCACATCGCGCCCGCGGTCATGGCCGCGGAGGGTGCGCGCAGTCAGTTGCTCGCCTATATCGGGTCGAATCTGGAGTTCATCGATGCGAATAAGAAGTACGTCGCGGCGCTGATCGATGTAGTGCTGAATCTGCGTGATGCGGACGGCAAGCCGCGCTTCGCCTCGGCGGAGGGGGAGCAGGAGATCATCCAGCCGCTCGTCGACATCATGCGGGAGGGGCAGCGGCGCGGTGAATTCGGCGAATTCGATCCGCTGGTAATGGCCAAGTCGATTCGCGATGCCATCGACGGCGCGGCCGGGCGGGCCATTCGGGAGAGGGACTTCGATATGACAACCTATTCGGCCCATGTGTGCCGGTTATTCGATGTGGCGACCCGTAAAGGGGGGAAGCGATGACTGATGTGATGGAAAGCGAAGTGCGGCAGCGCGAGAGCGGCGCGGCGGCACCGCCGTTCGCCTGGCTCGGCGTCGGGGCGATCGCGGCGTTAGCGGCGATCATGTTGTTCGCATCGCTGGGGCGGTACGGGTTCTTCGGTGACGAACTGTATTTCCTCTCGGCCGGGCGCAGACTCGCGTTCGGATATGCCGATCAGGGGCCGCTGCTGCCCGCGATCGCCAGGCTGATGGATCTGATCGCGCCGGGATCGCTGGTGGCACTGCGGGTTCCGGCCGCACTGGTGACGGTTGCCGCGGTGCTGATCAGTGCGCAGATCGCGCGGGAGTTCGGTGGGTCGCGGACCGCGCAGGTGTTGACCGCGGTGGCGTATGCGACCTCGCCGTTCCTGCTCGTGCAGGGAACTCAATTGGCCACCAATACGATCGACACCGCGTTGTGGGTACTGATCAGCTGGCTGCTGATCCGGTGGGTGCGCACGCGGCGCGACAGTCTGTTGTTCTGGGCGGCGCTGGTCACCGCGCTGGATATCCAGGTGAAATGGCTGATTCCGTTCTTCTGGGTCGCGGTCGCCATCGGGGTGGCGATCTGTGGTCCGCGGGAGCTGCTGCGGCGACCGGTGCTGTGGGCGGGCGCGGGCCTGGTCGTGCTGGTGACGGTTCCAACGCTGATCTGGCAGATCGAGCACGACTGGCCGCAGCTGCGTTTGGGTGCGGTGGTCGCGGCTGAGCAGTCGACGATCGGCGGCCGGTACACCTGGCTGCCGTTGGCGCTGGCCGCGGCCGGACTATTCGGTGGCGTACTGCTCATCACGGGGATCTGGGCCCTGTTGCGCTGGGAATCACTGCGCCCGTACCGATTCCTCGCGGTGGTGCCGCTGCTGCTGACGGTGGCGTTCATCGCCACCAACGGTCGCCCCTACTATGCGGCCGGATGCTATGCGGCCGTAATGGCGGCGGGCGCGGTGCGCTGGACCGCGAATACGGGACGGCGGCGCAGGTACGTGACCGCTGCGCTCGTCGCGGTTTCGGCGGCGATCGCGGTGTTCTCGATGCCGTGGCAGCCCGAGTCGTCCATCGATCCGGTCGACAGCCAGGCCGAGGCCGGTATCGAAATCGGGTTATACGGCAAGTTCGGATGGCCGGAACTGCGCGAGGCGACCGCCGACGCGTATCTGGCTCTGCCGGAAGCGCAACGGTCCGATGCCGTCGTCATTGCCGATTCCTATTGGCAGGCGAGTGCCTTGGATGTCGATCGGCAGCGCTACGGCCTACCCGCCGTCTACAGCCCCAACCGTGGCTTCGGGTACTTCGGCACGCCACCGGATTCCGCGACCACAGTGCTGTGGGTCGGCAATGCGGAGGACGAAATGCATACTGCCTGTAGCGAATTGACCCCGGTTGGGCGCGTCGACGCGCGCCTGGGCTATCCGGATGTCACCCGCAACGTGACCATCTGGCGCTGTATCCCACGTCAGCCCTGGTCACGGGTCTGGCCGGATATGCTTCGCCTCGACTGAGCGCTGGGCCGAGTGCCGTCCGATTCGTTCAAGACTTCCAGATGTCGCTCGCCTTGACTGAACAGTGGCCGGGGCCATCGCCCCGGTCACGTTCGAGCATCAGGAGGATCGGTATGAAGGCGAATATCAACGCGATCACCTTGGCCGTGAGCGACCTGGAACGGTCCCTGCACTTCTACCGGGACGGCCTCGGCCTGTCCTCACCGGGCATCATCGGCACCGAATTCGTCCGCGACGACCAGCACCCGGGCGGTTCGGTAGCCATGTTCACCCTGGACAACGGCCTGATCCTGTCCCTGTACGCCCGCACCGACCTGGCCATGGACGCCGGAATCCCACCCGAACAGGTCGCGGGTTCCCCGATCAGCCTCGGCCTCTTTCTCGACAGCGGAGAAGACGTCGACCTGATCCTGCACCGAGCCGAACAAGCAGGCGGCACCATCGTTCGCCCACCGCTGACCCGCCCCTGGGGCATTTACGCGGGCTACTTCGCCGACCCGGACGCCCACCTATGGGAAGCGGTCCATTTCTTGAACAACCCACCCGCCTGATCTACGCCCCGAGACCGTCGGCGAACCAGTCCAGCGTCTGACCGTGGGGTCCGGCGAAAGCCACCGGTCTCCCATCGAGAGCCACGACGAACTGACCACCCGTGGCTGGCGGCCACGGGAGTTGGTCGGCGATATTCGGGAGTACGTGAGCGCCCTCGTTGCTGATCCAATGGCACGGCAGGCCGCGTACGGTCTCCTCGAATTTCGCGCGTGCCTCGGCGTCCAGATAGGCCAGCACCGCACTGCCGAAAACAACGGCAGTCGTATCGGGCGGCGCGGCATGTACGAGATCGGTGATCTCCGTGCTGAGATCACCGGCGACCAGCCGCGGCGGATCCTGCCGCGCAATGCCGATGGCCGCGCGCAGTCGTGCCAGTCGCTCGGGTTGTCCTGGCCAGATCAGACATTCGAGCCAGTGCATGGCCTCGGAATCGGTGACATCGAGCGGATTCAGGTCAATTCCCACGCGGTGGACCACCGATGGAAGTTGTTCGGGTACAGGCGGATTGCCAGAGGTCGCGCATGCCAGTACGACTGGCGACGGGCCGTCCGCTGGATCGATCTGCGTGCCGTCATAGCGATAGCTGTATCGATCCGGATACAGGCACAGCCCAGCTGAGGCGCCAACCTCGATCAGTGACAATGGGCCGGGTAGCTGTGCGAGCACCGGCAGCAGTACTGCCGCGCGTCCCGCCTCATTTGTCTGGGTGCGGTGCGCCGCTGCGACCTCGCGGACCGCGTCCCAATGCGCGATGAGCCACCTCTCGAATTCCGCGAACGTCGAATCCGGTACTCCCACATATCGTGTCGCACCGAGTACGAGATTCGGCTGCCGCTTCGGCTCCGGTAGCTGCTCGATCAACGCGAGAAGCTCAGGCGCCTCGGCGATGCCGAGACACCATTGTTCGTATCGGTGCGAGTTGCCTCGTGCTTCGACCTCGGCGAAGCGGCGATAGCATTGCGAGGTATCCAATGTCTATCCGTCCTGTCCGATTCGAATCTGCGGCGGAGGCGCCGAGGGGTCGCGCCTAGGGGAACAGGGTGGTGAGGTAGGGGATCAGTTGGGGCCAGGAGGCTTCGACGATGCCCTGGTGGCCGGTGGGGTAGGTGTGG
Organism: Nocardia sp. CA-119907; assembly: GCF_050955995.1. Lineage (NCBI taxonomy): Bacteria > Bacillati > Actinomycetota > Actinomycetes > Mycobacteriales > Nocardiaceae > Nocardia > Nocardia sp. CA-119907. The sequence continues at coordinate 5,714,247 of NZ_CP192091.1, read as the reverse complement.
AATTCGTAGCGGGTTGCGGATGCGGTCAATTCGGTGAGTAGGGCGGCGGTCAAGGGATAGGGGACGGTGGTGTCGTCGAGGCCCTGGGTGATGAGTAGGGGCTGGTGGTATCCGGAGGTTGGGACGGATAGGTAGTGGGACAGGCGATCCGGGAAGTCGCCGGTGAGCAGTGGTTTGGCGAGTATGGAGCCGAGTGGGAGGCCGGTGACCTGGGCGGGCCAATCGGATACGCACAGGGTGGCCAGGCGGTCCATGAGCGCGAGGCCCGCTGGCGTGAAGTAGCTGTCGATATCGGCGGTGGGGTAGGCCAGGCGCATGCCGTCGAGTGCGGCGGCGATATTGGCGGTGACGCGTTCCAGGAGAGGTACTTGGGGTACGTATGGGCCCGCCAAGGGGATGGCGTGCTCCAGGTTGGCGGGTGGTGCGAAGGCCGCGGTGCCGCGGAAGTCGAGTTCGGGGGCGTAGGTCGGGGCGAGGGCGCCGGTGTTCAATGCGGCGTGTCCGCCCTGTGAGACGCCGACGACCGCCCACCTCGTCGACAGGTCGCTATCGGCGGTGCGCGCGGCGCGGACCAGGTCGATGGTCGCGGTGGCTTCGGTGCGCGACTGCAGGTACGGATGTGGGGTCGCGGCGCCGGGATGCAAGCCGATGTAGTCGGGCGCGACCACCGCATAGCCATGGTCGAGTAACCGGTGCAGATGCGAGGCGTCACCCCCGGCCTGTTTGGTGGTGATTCCGCATTGCGGGCCCATGCCGCTGGTGCCGTGGTCCCAGGCGATGATCGGCCACCCGCCGGGCGGCGGTGTGCCATTCGGGGTGAGCAGCAGTCCCGTGGTCGTTGTGGTAGCGCCGGTCGGGCCTTCGGTGACGTACTCGAGTACCGAGACCCGATCGAACCCGCCCCAACCGGGGGTTTGCGCGATCGCGGACACCAGCTCGCCCACCGCACCGTCGGCGTGCGCTACACCCGCGGTCGCCGCGCCCGCTATGCCGAGCACGACGGCGGCCATCCATGCGAGACCGGCGCGAACGCGCACTCGATACGAGACGCCCGGCCTGCTCCGACGGTTCGCGCGCATACCCGCTCCTCTGTTCGGTACAGATGACAGCACCCTATCCACAACCCGCTGCCGCCGTCAGCCCCGCGTGCGTCGGCCGCGTCACATCCTCGACGGCACAGGCCCTTTCGTCATCACACGGAGCCGATCGCGCGCGTGCGGTGTCGAAAAGGCTTGTGCCGTAGCGAGACCGGCGTCAGAGATCGGCGAGCTGGGGGACGGCCGGAGCCATGGCGTCGATCCAGGCGGCCGGTGAGCCGGTGGTCGGGATGATGATGGCGGTGTGAACGCCGAGTTTGGCGTAATCGGCCATTTGCCGGACGAATTCGTCACGAGTGTCCGGATTCGGGCGCGGATTATTGGCCATTATGGTGATGCGGATGTCGTTGTAGTCGCGCCCGACTGCATCGCAATGCCGTCGCAGCACGTCGAGTTTGTGGCCGACCTCCTCGGGAGAGGAGCCGAACAGGTTGCAGGCATCGCCGTACTGCGCGACCAACCGCAGCGTTTTGCGTTCGCCGCTACCGCCGATGAGCACCTTGGGCCGGTTGATCGGCTGCGGCGAGCAGAGCGTCTCGGCCAGCTGGTAGTACTTGCCGTCGAAGGGGCCATTGTTCTGCGGGTCCCACATCTGTCGACAGATCCGCAGCGTCTCCTCCAGCCGGTCGAACCGTTCGGCGATCGGCGGGAACGGCACGCCGAGCCCGTGGTGCTCGCGCTCGAACCAGGCGGCGCCCAACCCCAGTGCCGCGCGACCGCCGGACAGGACATCGAGGGTGGTGACGATCTTGGCGAGCAGACCGGGATGCCGGTAGGTCACGCCGGTGACCAGCAGGCCGAGTTCGATGCGCGAGGTGTGCGCGGCGAGGTAGCCGAGCGTGGTGTAGCCCTCCAGCATGTTCGACTCCGCCGGTAGACCGGTCGGCTCGATCTGGAAGTAGTGGTCCATGAACGACAGCCAGGTCGCACCGGACGCCTCCGCCGCGGCGCCCACCCTGGCCAGCTCACCGGCGATGGCCGTCGTACCGCCGTCGATATCGAATATCGGTAGATGAAAACCGAGTTCCATGAAGTGATCCTCTGGTTCTAAACGACTGTGCGCCTCCAACGCTATGACCTGGAGTGCACTCCAAGTCAAGTAGGCAACCGCAAACCCGTCCTACCCCATCGTCGCTCGCAGCTACGCCTTGTACGAGGTCGCGACCTCGGCAGAACCAGCAGTGGCGGTGCCGCACGAAACGGCACCGCCACCGGGGATGATTCGATCAGCTCTGGGTCGTGGTGACCGAATTCAGGATGACATCGGCGTTCGGACGGCCGTCCTCACTGCCGAGCACGACACCCGCGTTGGCGACCTTCTCCAGGACGTCCATTCCGCCGGTGATCTTGCCGAAGGGGGTGTAGTTCGGCGGCAGCGGCGAGTCCTTGTACACCAGGAAGAACTGGCTGCCGTTGGTGTCGGGTCCGGCATTGGCCATGGCGACGGTGCCGGCGGGGTAGGTGGCGCCGTCGAGGTTCTCGTTCGGGAACTGGTAGCCCGGGCCGCCCATACCGGTGGCGCTGGGGTCACCGCATTGCAGGATGAAGATGCCGCTGGTGGTCATGCGGTGGCACTGGGTGTGATCGAAGTACCGCTGCCCGGCCAGGAATACGAACGAGTTCACCGTGCGCGGGGCGCGGGCGGCATCCAGGGCGATGGTCACCGTGCCGCAGGTTGATTCGAGCTTCGCGGTATAGGTCGCGCCGGTGTTGATCGACAGCGCGGGTTCGGCTTCCCACTGCTTGATCTCGGGCTTGACCATATCCGGGGCCACGCATCCGGCGACCGGCGCGCTGCCCGGATTCGCCGAGACGCCGCCCGCGGCGAAGACCGCGAGGGCGGTGCCGACGGCGAATACGCCGAGGCCCCGTAGCAGGGCGGACCCGACTCGGCGAGGCTGGCGCCTGATGGGCTGGTGGTGGTCGAATTGCCGCGCCTGCACGTCGCTGCTCACCGGTCGAGGTCTCCTTCTGTTAGGTATCGCATCGGGTGATGCTCAGCGGATCATTCCATCCCGAGACCGCGCGCGGTACGAGATGGCGGATTACGACTGTGTGGCAACAGGAATGCGGTCGCATTCCGCCGGGTGAGCGCACTTGGGCCGGGCGGAAAATCAGCGGAAGCGGCTCGAGGTGTCGGTTAGCATGGCTGCGACGGAGGCGCATCTGATCGACCCATGGCTCGGCACGCACTGAATCTCCGGTGATACCGCCTCCACGGGAGGTGTATCGACTTGTCCGGATACGCATTTGGCAGCATCGCGCAGCGATTCGATGAGGGGTGGCGGCCGGGTGGCGGGTGGGCCATCGCCCGTCTGCTCACCGCCGTGGTGTGCGTCGGTGCGTTGGTCGGCGGGTGCACCGCGAGCACGGATACGAAATCGTCGTCGTATACGGGAGCTTGGCCGCCCGACGACGACCGGGGTTCGTGTGCGGTCGACAAGCAGACCGATGTCGCGGCGACCATGCGCGACGGCACGGTCCTGCGCGCCGATGTGTACCGTCCGCACACCGGCGATCCGGTGCCGGTGGTGCTGATGCGCACCCAGTACGGCAAATCCGCCGCCCAGATCCAGCCCTCGCGCTATCGAACACCCGACTGGTTCGCCTCGCACTGCTACCTGGTGGTCATCCAGGACGTCCGCGGCATCGGGAAATCCGAGGGCACCTTCACCGAATTCGACAATGACACCCACGACGGTTACGACACGGTGGAATGGGCCGCGGGACTTCCCGGTTCGAACGGCAAGGTGGGTATGTACGGTTCGTCGTATGTCGGTGCCACGCAATGGCTCGCGGCCATCGAGACGCCACCGCATCTGACCACGATCGTGCCCGCGAATACCGCCTCCGACTATTACGACGGCTGGACCTACGAGGGCGGCGCGTACCGGCTCGGCTTCGTCGAACCGTGGGCCATGGGCACCATCGGACTCGAATCCGCCGAGCAACGTGCCGACAAGGCCACCGCGGACCAGCTGCGCACCGATCTGCAGAACATCACCTCATGGCTGAATTACCGCCCGTACAAAGACTTTCCACCGCTGCAACCGGGCAATCCGGCCGTCGCGCCGTGGTATTTCGACTGGATCCGCAACTCGGTGCGCAACGACTACTGGAAGCAGTGGAGCATTCGCGACCGCTACCCGAATGTGCGGGTGCCGGTGCTCGATATCGAGGGGTGGTACGACGCCTTCCTCGCGGGCGGCGTGGAGAACTTCACCGGTATGGTCGAGCGCGGCGACCCGCAGGCGCGGCAGAACCAGCGATTGGTGATCGGCCCGTGGGACCATCTCGGTTGGGGGCGGCCCACCTCGACGATCGCGCCTCGACTCGAGCAGTTGGGAGCGGTCGGTGACAGCCCGGTCAACGAGTTGATGCTCGCGTGGTTCGACCACTTCCTGAAGGGGCAGGACAACGGCGTATCGGGTAAACCGCGCGTCGACTACTACCTCATGGGGGCGAATCGCTGGAAGTCGGCGTCGAGTTGGCCACTGCCGCAGACACAGTGGAAGGAATACTACTTCGCCGATAGTGGCGCCAACGGCGTGGCCGGACGGGTTGGCAAACTGGTCGAGCGGGCGCCGAACGGACCCGCGGCGCTCGACCGGTACGTCTACGATCCGGCCTCCCCGGCGCCGAGCATCGGTGGACATTCGTGCTGTTCGGTGGGATCGGGCCCGCAGGGACCGTTCGACCAGTCGGCGGTCGAGCAGCGTTCGGATGTGCTCACCTATACGACCGATCCGCTCACTGCGGATACCGAGATCACCGGCCCGATCACCGTCAAGCTGTGGGCATCGTCCACCGCCCCGGATACCGATTTCGTCGCGCGGCTGGAAGTTGTGGCACCCGACGGATCGGCCGTCAATCTCAACAATGGCATCATCCGTGCCGCATTCCGGGATTCGCTGTCCGAACCCAGCGCCCTGGTGCCGGGTCGGCCGTATGCGTTCACCATCAAGATCTGGCCGACGAGTTATCAGTTCAAGGCGGGCGACCGGATCCGAGTGGCCATCAGCAGCAGCGACTATCCGCAGTACGCGCCGAACCCGAATACCGGCGAACCCTTCGGTGACAGCGCCCGGTCGCAGCCCGCGACGCAGACCATCTATAAGGATGCCGAGCATCCGTCGTCGGTGGTGCTGCCGATCATTCCGGCCGGCGACAGCGGCTCGACCAGCTTCGACCTCCGGCCCGGATCTTAGGCGCGCCGGACGCGGCGGTAGGTGGGCGCGGCGGTGGTCGCGGCGACGAGTTCGCCGGTCAGCCAATCCAACTCGCCATCGGTGATCGCGGCGACGGTAATGCGCAGGTGGTCGCCGTGTGGATGGTCGTCGACCTCGAAGGGGCGCCCGGGTGCGGCCTTGATGCCCGCGGCGGCCAGGGAGATCATCGCCGCGTTCTCATCGGCGACCGGCAACCAGAGATTGATGCCGTCACCACGGGCGACAGTGATGCCCCGGCGGGCCAGGGCGCGGCGGAGTTCGGTTGCGCGCCTGCGGTATTCGGTTCGGGCGGCGGCGACGGTGCGCAGCGCGGTGTCGTCGTCGAGCATCGTGAGCAGTAGGCGTTGCAGCAGGCGGCTGGTCCACCCGGGGCCGAGCATGCGGCGTTCGATCATCGGGTCGAGCAGATCGGCGGGACCGCCGACCACCGCGAGACGCAGATCCGCGCCATGCGATTTGGAGTACGAGCGGATGTGTACGGTCCGGTTCGGCAGACGCGATCCGAGGGAACGCAGTGTGGTGTAGGCGATTCCGGCGGAGTGGTCGTCCTCGATGACGAGGGTGTCGGTGCCCGCGAGAATATCGGTCAGTTCGCGCGTGCGGGCGGTGGTGAGCGAGGCGCCCGTCGGATTCTGCGCACGGGGCTGCAGTATCACGGCCGTGACACCGTGATCGGACACGGCGCGGTCGAGATCGTCCGGTAGTAAGCCGGATTCGTCCATGCGAACCGGAATCGGCCGCGCACCGAGGCGGGCGAGCAGGTCGAGAAACGGTGGGAAGCAGGGATCTTCGACCGCGACCGCATCGCCGAGACGGACGTGGCTGCTCAGCAGTCGATCGATGGCGTCGAGCGCCCCGTCGAGCACCGCGAGACGGTCGGCGCGGAAGGGCCAATCGGCGCGCACCTTGGCGGCCAGTTCCGGCAGCACGGCCGCATCGAGGTAGTCGGCCGCCAGGTCGCCGCCGTGACCGTGCTCGGTGATGGTGTGCAATGCGGCGACCAGGTCCGGCAGTAGCTCGGGATCGGGGGTGCCGCGGGACAGATCGATGCGGAAGGCGCTATCCGAGGGCGGGTGCAGGCGCTGGTAGCGGCCCGTCGGCGGTGTCGGACGGGTCGCGGGGCGTTCGCCGACAAATGTGCCCGCGCGGCCCCGCGCGACGATCGCGCCGGCGGCCGCCAGCGCTCGCCAAGCCTGGTTGACGGTGGCGGGGGAGACCCGCAACTCGCGGGCGACCTCGCGCACCGTCGGCAGCCGCGAGCCGGGTGCGATGGCGCCGGACCGAATCCGGCGGCTCACCGCGGCCGCGATACCGGCCGGGGTGCGATCGTCGAGATCGGTGTTGAACAGGCCCGACCCGGCTGCGGCAGGTGCTGGCGCGGTGTCTCGCACATCATCTGCGGGCACCTGCGGCGCGGTAGCGGGGTCGAAGTTCACAGCGTCATTCTGCGTCGGGCACAGCGCCGGAACGATGACCGGCCCCAAGGTTTACGGCTACGAAACTGTTTCCGCATTCTTGTAACACAACCGAATTGGTTCGCAGTGAAGTATAACAAAGCATGGGAATCGTTCGAGCCGCGCTCGTCCAGACCAACTGGACCGGCGATAAAGAGTCCATGATCAAGGCGCACGAGGACTACGCCCGTCAGGCCGCCGCGCAGGGCGCGAAGGTGATCTGCTTCCAGGAGTTGTTCTACGGCCCGTACTTCTGCCAGTTGCAGGACGCGAAGTTCTTCGACTACGCGGAATCGGTGCCCGGGCCAACCACCGAGCGATTCGCCGCCCTGGCACAGGAGCTGGGCATGGTGATGATCCTGCCGGTGTACGAGCAGGAACAGCCGGGTCTGCTCTTCAACACCGCGGCGGTCATCGACGCGGACGGCAGCTATCTCGGCAAATACCGCAAACACCACATTCCGCAGGTCCACGGGTTCTGGGAGAAGTTCTACTTCCGACCGGGCAACCTGGGCTGGCCGGTCTTCGACACCGCGGTCGGCAAGGTCGGTGTCTATATCTGCTACGACCGGCATTTCCCGGAAGGCTGGCGCGCACTCGGCCTGGCGGGCGCGGAGATCGTCTTCAACCCCTCGGCCACCTCGCGCGGCCTGTCCGGCTACCTGTGGAAGCTGGAGCAACCGGCCTCGGCGGTCGCCAATGAATATTTCATCGGCGCCATCAACCGGGTCGGCATCGAGGAATACGGTGATGACGATTTCTACGGAACCAGCTATTTCGTGGATCCGGAAGGTAAATTCGTCGGAGACGTCGCCTCGGACACCGATCCCGAACTGGTGATTCGTGACCTCGATATGGATCTGATCAAGGTGGTGCGCGACCGCTGGGCGTTCTATCGCGATCGCCGCCCCGACGCCTACGGACCGATGGTGGCTCCCTGAGGCTGGTGATATCGATATGACGAAGACATTCATCCACGGCGGCACGGTGGTCTCGGCTACCGGATCGCAATTGCTCGATGTGCTGATCGCCGGTGACACCATTGTGGCGGTCCTGCAGCCCGGCTCCACCGCGCTCGGTGCCGACCTTACCGCCTCCGCGGACGTGGTCATCGATGCGACCGGCAAATATGTGATTCCCGGCGGCGTCGACGGCCACACTCATATGCAGCTGCCCTTCGGCGGTACCGAGGCCTCCGACACCTTCGAGACCGGCACCCGCGCCGCCGCCTGGGGCGGTACCACGAGCATTGTCGACTTCGCCGTGCAGAAGCCGGGGGAGCGGGTACAGGACACCCTCGGTTTGTGGCACGAGAAGGCCGCGGGCAACTGCGCGATCGACTACGGGTTCCATCAGATCATCGGTGAGGTGAACGACGAATCCCTCAAGGGCATGAGCGAATTGGTGGCCGAGGGCGTCACCAGCTTCAAATTGTTCATGGCCTATCCCGGCGTCTTCTACTCCACCGACGGCCAGATCCTGCGGGCCATGCAGGCGGCGGGCGACCTGGGCGCACTGCTGATGATGCACGCGGAGAACGGCATTGCCATCGATGTGCTGGTCGAACAGGCGCTGGCGCGCGGGGAGACCTCGCCGTACTACCACGGTGTCACCCGGCCGTGGCAGATGGAGGAGGAGGCCACCCACCGCGCGATCATGTTGGCGCAGTTGACCGATGCACCGCTGTATGTCGTGCACGTCTCGGCCAAGCAGGCGATGGAACAGATCGTCACCGCACGGGGCAACGGGCAGAACGTCTTCGGTGAGACCTGTCCGCAGTATCTGTACCTCTCACTCGAAGAGCAGTTGGGCGCACCGGGTTTCGAGGGCGCCAAGTGGGTGTGCTCGACGCCGCTGCGGTCGCGGGCCGAAGGGCATCAGGACGAGCTGTGGCGCTATATCCGCACCGGTGCGGTCACCTCGGTCAGCACCGACCACTGCCCGTTCTGCATGAGGGATCAGAAAGAGCTCGGCGTCGGCGATTTCAGCAAGATCCCCAATGGGATCGGCGGTGTGGAACACCGGATGGATCTGATGTTCCAGGGCGTGAGGAACGGATGGATCTCGCTGGAACGCTGGGTCGAGGTGTGTTGCACCACGCCCGCGCGGATGTTCGGGATGTACCCGCGCAAGGGTGTCATCAGTCCGGGTGCTGATGCCGACATCGTGATCTACGACCCGAACGGGCACACCAGCATCGGGTTCGGCAAGACCCACCACATGAATATGGACCACTCGGCCTGGGAGGGCTTCGAGATCGACGGGCACGTCGACACCGTGCTCTCGCGCGGCCGCGTGATCGTCGATGACGGTGCGTATCTGGGCACTGCCGGGCACGGCCGGTTCATCGCCCGCGAACTGTCGCAGAACTTGATCTGACGCGCGCCGATTCGAACGGCCGACGATCTACTCGAAAACGGCCGACGTTCTTGACCCGAAATGGAGAGTGCCGCATGGATATCGGTGTGGTGCTGCAATGCACACCTCCCGCCTCGCGGGTGGTCGAATTGGCCAGACAGGCGGAGACACACGGCTTTTCGCATGTGTGGACCTTCGATTCGCACTTGCTGTGGCAGGAGCCCTATGTCATCTACAGCCAAATACTGGCCGCCACCCGCAAGGTCGTCGTCGGCCCGATGGTCACCAATCCGGCCACCAGGGACTGGACGGTCACCGCGTCGACCTTCGCGACGCTCAACGATATGTTCGGCAACCGCACCATCTGCGGTATCGGCCGCGGTGACTCCGCGGTCCGCACCCTCGGCGGCAAGCCGGCCACCTTGGCGACATTGCGCGAAGCGATCGAGGTGATCAGGGAGCTCGGCAATGGCCGCAGCGTCCGCGTCGACGACACCATCGTGCGCTTCCCGTGGGCCAGTGCCTCGCGACTGGAAGTGTGGGTGGCCGGATACGGGCCGCGTGCGCTCGAGTTGACCGGAGAGGTCGCGGACGGATTCATCCTGCAGTTGGCCGATCCGGACATCACCGCGTGGACGATCGCGCGGGTCCGGGCGGCCGCCGAGCAGGCGGGGCGTGATCCCGGATCGGTGAAGATCTGTGTTGCGGCACCGGCCTACGTCACCGACGGATCCGCGGCCGCGATGGCGCACGCCCGCGAACAGTGCCGCTGGTTCGGTGGCATGGTCGGCAATCACGTCGCCGATATCGTCGCGAAATACGGTACCGACGGCGATATTCCGCATGCGCTCACCGATTACATCGCGGGCCGCCGCGGCTACGACTACAACGAGCACGGCCGGGCGGGCAATACGCACGCCGAATTCGTGCCGGATGCGATCGTGGACCGCTTCTGCCTGCTCGGTACGCCCGACGAGCAGCTGGCCCGGCTGCACGAACTGGAGAAGCTCGGCGTCGACCAGTTCGCGGTCTACCTCCAGCACGATGCCAAGACGGCCACGCTGGAGGCGTACGGGGAGTCGGTGCTGCCACGGTTGGCGCATCCGGTCACCGCGACGGAGGGCGCGGAGTGATCGTCGAGGTGGTGGTGCTCATGCTCGCGGAGTCCGAGGCGGAGCCGGTTGCGGCGTCGGCGGGTGATCGATGAGAGCGGGAGCAGTGCGGGCACGGCAGGTCGGCTACGCGGTCGGCGTTGCGGTGCTGGTCATCACGGTGTGGGAGCTCGTCAAATATTTCGTGCCCGAGCGTGGGGTGAGTATCGGCGACACCCGAGTCCTGCCGCGTACGAGCGATGCCGCGCTGCCGCATGTTTGGTCGGTCATCACCGTCCTCGGTGATAAGGACGGCACCGGCACCGTCGGTGCGACACTGCTGCGCACGGCCGGATTCACCTTCGGGCTCGCGATGCTGGCACTGGCGATCGGCACCGTGGTCGGCGTTGCCCTCGCGGTGGTGATGCAGCGCTTCGCCTTCGTCGAGCGTGGATTGCTGCCCTACATCGTCGTCTCGCAGACGGTTCCGCTGATCGCCCTGGCGCCGCTGGTGGCCGGATGGGGCGGCAAGATCGTCATCGCCGGGCAGCCGTGGCGGCCGTGGATGAGTATCGCGGTCATCGCGTCGTATCTGGCCTTCTTCCCGGTCGCGATCGGCATGCTGCGCGGCTTGCAGGCACCGTCGAAGGCGTCGGTGGAACTGCTGCACAGCTACTCGGCCAATTGGTGGGAGACCTTGGTGCACTTGCGGTTTCCCGCCGCAGTGCCGCATTTCCTGCCCGCGCTGCGCTTGGCCGCGGCGGCATCGGTGATCGGTGCGGTGGTCGCGGAGATCTCGACCGGAACGGCGGGCGGTATCGGCCGCCAGATCATCGTCTTCGCGCAGCAGGCCACCGGCGATGCGGCCCGGCTGTACGCGGCCGTGCTCGCCGCGGCACTGCTCGGTGTCGCCGTCACCGCCGTCGTCGGCCTGGCCGAACTGGCACTACGTCGTTACAGCCGTCCCGCCGGGGCGCGCGGCTCTTCAGGAGGTACCCGTTGACCGGGAAAGTGGAATCGGCCGCCACGGACACCGAGTCGACCGACGAACCGATCGAGGCATCGGATCCGGTCGGCGTCGAGGATGTCGCAGCGGTCGACCTCACCAATGTCGGCAAGATCTTCGACGCGGGTTCGGTGACCGCGCTGGCCGATGTTTCACTGAAAGTGCGTGCGGGGGAGTTCGTCTCGCTGATCGGGCCGTCGGGCTGCGGTAAATCCACGCTGTTGCGCATCATCGCCGATCTGGAACAGCCGACCAGCGGGGATGTGACCGTGCACGGCAAGTCCGCCCGGCAGGCCAGAATCGACCAGGACTACGGCATCGCCTTCCAACAGGCGGGTCTGCTCGACTGGCGCACCGTACAGGCCAATGTCGAACTGCCCCTCGAACTGCACAAGGTTCCCAAGGCCGAAAGGCGCACGCGCAGTGCGGAACTTCTGGAAATGGCCGGTCTCACCGATTTCGCGCACCGCTATCCGGCGGAACTGTCCGGCGGCATGCAACAGCGGGTGGCGATCGCCAGGGCATTGGCCCGCAAGCCTTCGCTGCTGCTGATGGACGAACCGTTCGGCGCGCTGGACGAGATGACCCGCGAACGCATGCAGGGCGAGCTATTGCGCATTGCCGCAGAGACCGGTGCGGCGGTGGTTTTCGTGACGCACTCGATTCCCGAGGCGGTCTTCCTCTCCGATCGTGTGGTGGTCATGTCACCGCGGCCGGGCCGCATCACCGATATCGTGCCGACCGGCGGCTGGGGCCGTGAGGCGGGCGTCAGCGGCGACGACATCCGTTCCAGCGAGGCCTTTTTCGAGGCGGTCGCCGCGGTTCGCACCGCATTGCGCGGCGGACACGAGGCCACCGACATCATCGTGGCGGGACGGGATATGCGATGAAATCCTGGCTACCACCAGTGGTTTTCGGTGTCGGCGGCCTGGCGCTGTGGCAGGTGCTGACCGTAGTGGCCGGTGTGCCCTCATTCCTGCTGCCCGCACCGACCGCGATCGCGAAACAGTTCAGCGAGAACTTCGACCGCATCGTCGATGCCGCCACCGCCACCGGCACCAATGCCTTCATCGGCCTGCTGGTCGGCGCCGTCCTGGGGATCGTCGCGGCCATGCTGGCGGTGCGATTCCGGCTGGTCGAGGGCCTGTTGACGCCGCTGGCCGCCGCGGCGGCCGCGGTGCCGATCGTGGCGCTCGCCCCGCTGCTGAATTCGATGTACTCGACCACCACCGACACTCCGCGCCGCATAGTGGTCGCGATCGTGGTGTTCTTCCCGATGTTCGTCAGCACCGCGCGCGGTCTGCGGCAGGTTCCGCAGGTACACGCCGATCTGATGACCTCGTACGCGGCGGGCGGCTGGCAGATCACTCGCACGGTGCGCTTGCCCGCCGCGCTGCCGTACCTGTTCACCGGTCTGCGCATCGCGGCACCGGGGGCGGTAATCGCGGCCATCATCGCCGAATACTTCGGCGGCCTGCAGAACGGGCTCGGCAGTCGGATCACCTCGGCCGCGGCGAATACCGCCTATCCACGGGCGTGGGCCTACGTGGTCGGCGCCATGATCGTCGGCCTGCTCTTCCTCGCCGTCGTGCTGATCCTCGAGCAACTGACCCGACGACCCCGGACCATCCTGATTCGTAATATCTTTGGGAGATCGAAATGAGAAGTAACACAGGGCGTTTGCGTGCTTGTCTCGCGCTGGCGGCGTTGGTGGCGGCCGCGCTGACCGGCTGCAGCACCACCGACAACGGCTTGGGAACCACCGCCGAAGGGCTGACCAAGGTCCGGTTACAGCTGCAGTGGTTCAAGCAGGGCCAGTTCGCCGGTTATCTGGCCGCCGTGGACCAGGGCTTCTACAAGGAGCAGGGCCTATCCGTGGAAATCCTGGACGGTGGTACCGATATCGTGCCGCAGACGGTGCTGGCGCAGGGCCAAGCCGATTACGCGATCGCCTGGGTACCCAAGGCGCTCGCCTCCCGTGCGGCCGGGGCGGGCATTACCGATGTGGCCCAGGTCTTCCAGCGCTCGGGCACCAAGCAGGTCTCGTTCAAGTCCGACAATATCTCCGGCCCGGCCGCACTGCGCGGCAAGACCGTCGGAAACTGGGGCTACGGCAATGAATACGAGCTGTTCGCCGGAATGACGAAGGCGGGCATCGATCCGGCCAAGGACGTGAAGCTGGTCCAGCAGCAGTTCGATATGAACGCCTTCCTCGCCAAGGACATCAATGCCGCCCAGGCCATGTCCTACAACGAATACGCTCAGCTGCTGGAGACGAAGAATCCGGCCACCGGAAAGCTCTACACCGCAGACGATTTCGCCACGATCGACTGGAACGACGAGGGCGTGGCCATGCTGCAGGACGCGATCTGGGCGAATTCGGAGAAGCTGAAGGATTCGAAATACCAGGACCAGACCGTGAAATTCATCGCGGCCTCGCTGAAGGGCTGGGCGTTCTGCCGCGACAATGTCGACAAGTGCCGCGATATTACGGTGGCCGCGGGCAGCACCCTCGGCGCGACCCATCAGCAGTGGCAGATCAATGAGGTCAACAAGCTGATCTGGCCCTCGCCCAACGGTATCGGCATGATCGATAAGACCGCGTGGGACCGCACCGTGAAAATCGCCAAGGAGACCAAGAATCAGGAGGGCGTCACGGTGCTGAAGAAGGATCCCGACGCGGACGCCTTCACCAATGAATACGTCACCAAGGCATTGGATCTGCTGAAATCCGGTGGCACCGACGTCACCGGATCGGGATTCACGCCGCAGCAGGTGACCCTGACCGAAGGCGGCAAATAGGTGGTCGATCATGTCTTCTATCCCTGGAGCGCCCAGGCCACGCTGAATCCGGTTCCGATCGTGGGCGCGTCGGGCTCGTGGTTCTGGGAGGAGAGCGGCAAGCGCTACCTCGACTTCTCCTCCCAACTGGTGAATGTCAATATCGGCCATCAGCATCCGGATATCGTCGCCGCGATCATCGAACAGGCACAGAAGCTCACCACCATCTCGCCGACCGTCGGCAACGAGGCGCGCAGCGAACTGGCCAGGCTGATCGTCGAACGCGCACCCGGCGACCTGAATCGCATACTGTTCACCACCGGTGGTGCCGAGGCCGTCGAACATGCGGTGCGACTGGCGCGCAGCTACACCGGCCGCACCAAAATGCTCGCCGCATACCGCTCCTATCACGGCGGCACCGGCGTCGCCATCGGGCTGACCGGTGAGCCGCGGCGTTGGGGTGCGGAGCCGACCAATGTCGACGTGGTCCGCTTCTTCGGGCCGTATCCCTACCGATCCCCTTGGGAAACAACAACTCCCGAGGAGGAGACGGCCGCGGCGCTGCGGCATCTGCGCCAGGTCATCGAGTTGGAGGGGCCGCAGCACATCGCGGGGCTGATCATGGAAACGGTCGTCGGCACCAACGGTGTTCTGGTGCCGCCGCCCGGTTACCTCGCCGGGGTGCGGGCGCTCTGCGACGAATTCGGCATCGTCTATATCGCCGACGAGGTAATGGTCGGATTCGGCCGGGTCGGCGAGTGGTTCGCCGTGCAGGCCTTCGGCGTGGCACCCGACATCATCACCTTCGCCAAGGGCGTGAACTCCGGATACGTCCCACTCGGTGGTGTGCTGATGGCCGAGCGGATCGCCCAGCGTTATGACAATACGGTCTATCCCGGCGGGCTGACCTACGCGGGCCATCCCCTGGCCTGCGCGGCGGCCGTCGCTTCGATCGGGGTCTTCGAACGCGACGGCATTCTCGACCATGTCCGCTCGGTCGGCGCCGATGTGCTCGAAAAAGGGCTGGCGGACTTGGCATCTCGCCATCCCAGTGTCGGTGAGGCGCGCGGTCTCGGATTCTTCTGGGCGCTGGAGCTGGTGCGCGACCCACAGACCAGGGAACCGCTGATCCCGTTCGCCGCCGCGGGTTCGGCCGCCGAGCCGATGAACCGGGTCACCGCCGCCGCCAAGGAACGCGGGCTGTGGCCGTTCAACGCGGGCAACCGCTTTCAGATCGCGCCGCCGCTCACCACGACGGCGGACGAGCTGCGCACCGGATTGGATATCGTCGACGAGGTGCTCGATATCGCCGACGAATACCTGCGGTAATGGCACGCCGCGCGGACCGACCACGCGGGTGGTCCGCGACGGCCATTTCCCGCTAGATTCGATACGTCCACCTCGGAACTCCTCCAGGAGCTGGCGTGACCGATATCGAAGATCGTCAGAAGCTGGCCACCTCGCCCGAGGAGCGTCCGGCGCTGGCGATCGCGGGCGTCGGCGCGGTCGCGGCGGTAGCGCTCGCCGTCCTGCTGTTCTCCGCGAGCCGGTACGACTACTTCGGCGACGAGCTGTATTTCCTCGCGGCGGGGCGGCGGCCCTCGTTCGGTTATGCCGATCAGGGGCCGGTGCTGCCGATGCTGGCACGCCTGATGGACACGATCGCGCCGGGTAACTTCTTCGTGCTGCGGCTACCGGTGGTGGCGCTGACCGTGCTCGGCGTCGTCCTGTGCGCGGTGGTAGCGCGCGAACTCGGCGGCGGCCGCGGCGCGCAGATCTTCGCCGCGATCGGCTACGCGACCTCGCCGTTCCTGCTGCTCCAGGGCAAGATACTGACGACCAATGCGGTCGACACGGTGCTGTGGGTGATCATCACCTGGCTGGTCGTACGCTGGGTGCGGACCCGCCGCGATCGCCTGCTGCTGTGCGCGGCCCTGGTGACCGCGGTCGATATGCAGGTGAAATGGTTGATTCCGTTCTTCTGGATCGCCGTCGCGGTGGCTTCGCTGATCTCCGGCCCGCGCGAACTGGTGCGGCGGCCGCTGCTGTGGCTCGGCGGGGCGATCGTAGTGGCTGCGACGGTGCCGTCGCTGATCTGGCAGGCGGGCCAGGATTGGCCGCAGCTGTCGATGGGCGGGGTGATCAGCAGTGAGCAGGGCATCCTCGGCGGTCGGGTGATGTTCGTGCCGCTCGCGGTGCTGCTGGCCGGGTACTTCGGCGCGGTGCTGCTGATGTACGGCGTGTGGGCGTTGCTGTTCCATATCTCGCTGCGGCCGTACCGGTTCCTCGGAGTGACCCTGGTGATATTGGTTGTCATCTTTCTGGTGATCGGCGGGCGGATCTACTACGTGGCCGGGATGTACGGCGTGGTGCTCGCCGCGGGTGCGGTCGGTCTCGCCGAATTGGCGTCTCGACTGGAGCCGGCCCCGCGCCGCTGGATCGCCGGGGCCGGCGCGGCGCTCGCGGCGGTCGCCACGGGCTATCTGCTGTGGTCGACTCCATGGCGCGGCGCCACCCAGGTGGAGCCGCCCGCCAATGCCGCCGAGGCCGCCGTCAATATCGGCGTCTACGGCGAATTCGGCTGGCCGGAACTGACTTCCGCCGTCACCAAGGCCTACGACTCGCTCAACCCGGCCGAACGTACCGACGCCATCATCATCACCGACACCTATTGGCAAGCCAGCGCTCTCGACCAATTCGAGCGGGCCAACCTCCCCCCGATCTATAGCCCCAGCCGCGGCTTCGGATATTTCGGCACACCGCCCGACACCGCGTCGGCAGTCATCGCCGTCGGCGTCAACGATGGCTTCCTGCATTGGGATTTCGACAACTGCGCACCGGTGGCCAAGGTGGACAGCCGAATCGGCTACCCGGGCAATACCCAGGACGTCACGGTATGGACCTGCACCGGCCTGCGCCATTCGTGGTCCGAGGTGTGGCCGACCTGGATGCACCTGTAATCGGTTCAGCCGAGGGCGGATTGGAGGCGCAGCATGATCCGACGCAGATGCACCGCCGGTTCATCGCCGTCCTCGATCCGGAAATCGCCATCGATCGCGGCGAGCAGGAAGACCAGCGACTGCGGGCTGCCCGCACCGATCTCCAAGCGGCAGCTGTGCGCATCGATCGGCTCGACGGTGCCACAGATCGCCGGCGAACGAGCGGTATCGGAATCGGCGGGCACCGCGAGCCGAATGATGGCGCGCGACGGCCACTTGCGGGCCACACCGTTGGCGATGTGCGCGGCGGTCTCGCAGGGCGGGGCGCGGGGTTCGAATCGGGGACCGGTCGGTGTGCGTCGGCTCCATCCCCTTCGGCGAGGTCTCCGAGGCCGAGCACGCCACCTTGACCGAGGCCGAAGTGGCCCGGCTGGGTCGCCTCGCCGACTGCTTCGGCGACGGCGGCGGGTGAGCCGCGGTGCCGGGTTTCGGTCGGCCGGTGCGGACCGAAACCCGGCGGCCATGGTTAATTGGAGCCATGACATCTGGGCAGACCGAGATCTGGCACAACCCGCGGTGCACCAAGAGCCGCAACGCGACCACACACCTGGACGAGGCGGGCGTCGAATACACGGTGCGGCGCTACCTCGACGATCCGCCGACCGTGGCGGAACTGCGCGCCGTGCTGAAGCGGTTGGGGGCCGAACCTTGGGACATCACCAGGACTGGTGAGGAGATCGCCAAGGATCTGGGCATGTCCGGATGGGGGCGCACCCCGGCCGATCGGGATAAGTGGCTCGAGGCGCTGGCAACGCATCCCCAACTGATCCAGCGCCCGATCGTGCTGACCCCGGACGGTGGCGCGGTGGTCGCGCGGGACGAGGAAACGCTGCGTTCGTTGGACTGATCCGAAACCCCTGATATCGGCCTCGATCGGGCCCGCTTTTCGGTGCGAATCAGCCGGTAGGGTCGGCGATATGAAGGTACAACTGCGTCATAGTCCGGCCTCCGCGGTCGCTCGGTGCTTCCTCGCGGGCGGCGAGCCGATGCGGGTCGAGAGCGGCGCCATGGTCGCGCATTCGGCGGGAGTTTCGTTGCAGGCCAAGGCCGAAGGCGGCATCCTCGCCGGGCTGAAGCGCTCGGTGCTCGCGGGCGAATCGTTTTTCGTCTCGACCTTCACCGCGCCGCCGCAGGGCGGCTGGGTGGACGTCGCGCCCGCACTACCCGGTGACATGCTGAATCTGCAGATCACGCCCGATCGGCCGTTCTTCATCAGCCGCGGCGGCTGGATCGCCAACTCGCATGGTGTGCAGGTGGAGGGCAAGTGGGGTGGTTTCGCGAACCTGTTCGGCGGTGAGGGCGGATTCGGTCTGCGCGCGCACGGTGACGGTGAGGTGGTCGTCGGTGTATTCGGCGCGATCGATGTGATCGATCTGCAGCCGGGTGAGCCGATCACCATCGATACCGGGCATGTGGTGGCCTATGACCTGGCCATGAACTTCACCATCCGGCGCGCGGTCTCCGGGCGGTCCATCCAGTCGCTGAAGTCGGGCGAGGGTTTCGTCTTCGACTTCACCGGACCCGGCCGGGTGCTGCTGCAGACCCGCAATCCGGGCGCCTTCGCAGCCTGGGCCGGATCGGTGGCGTCCTCGGGTTAGTCGCCCGACTTCACGGCCTCCTTACCTGCTGGACATCTCGACCATGCAGAATGCAAATTTCATATCGGGTCCAGCAAGGGAATGTACATGGAGCTCCTCGAAGTCGTCGCAAACCTGTTCACCCAGGTCATGGGTGCTATGAGCGGCAGCGCCGCCTGACGGATTTGCGGCTCATCGGCCCATCAGGTCTACGACCTGGTGGGCCGATGCCATATCAGGCGAGGAGTTGGCCGGTGAGGATGTGGGTGTCGGGTACGAACGCCCACGTCGGATCGGCCAGATGCGCGCGGAGTTCGGCATCGGTCCACCACCAGCCGTCCGCGATCTCCTCGGGCTGGTGGCGAATGGGTCCGTCGTAGCGCAGTTCATAGGCGAACAGGTGGCAGCGCATCGGTGCGCCCTGCCAGATGCCGTCCCAGGACGCGCGGGCGCGCAGCGGTAGCGGAGGCGCGTCGGCGGGGCGGACGATGCCCAGTTCCTCGGCGAGTTCGCGCACCGCGGTCTGCGCCGGGGTCTCGCCCGGATCGACGACACCACCGGCCAGGCAGTCGTGCATGCCAGCGAACACCATCTTCGTCTCGGTGCGGCGGTGCACATAGATCCGTTTCCCGTCGCCGGAGCGCACCAGCACACCCGCGCTGGCATGCCAGATCCCGTCGCGATAGACGGTGGCCCGGTCGGCCGCGCCGATCTCGCGGCCCGCGGCGTCATAGACCGCGATCATCTCCGAGTGAGGGTGCACAGACATCGGTCGAGGGTAACCTGATCACCGCACTCCACCCTGAGAGAGGACCGCTCCCGATGGTGCTTCCGCGAGCACTGGCGAAATTGAACCGCCATGTCACCAATCCGATCCTGGGCCGATTGGCCGGTCGGGTTCCGCCGATGAGCATGGTCGTCCACAAAGGACGAAAATCCGGGCGTCCCTACAGAACTCCGGTGTTGGCGTTCGACGGCGACGGCGTCTACCGCATCGCGCTGACCTACGGCCGCGATGTCGACTGGGTCTTCTAACACTCGTACGGGGGCGAACTCGCTGCATCAGCGTGTTCATAGCGTCATAGATTACATCCACCGGGACCCCGGGGAGCAAGCGGGTGGCGAACCGCGCGAGCGAGTGGATGCGGCTGTCCGGTCAACGCGACCAAGGCTTCTGCGACCTCCACGATGCTGGCCCGGGTGTATATCGGTGTGGCGCCGCCGTTTCCGACCTGCGCGTGACCGGCATAGGCACGAGCAATTGCTTCGTTGAACTCGCGCTCGACGTAGGTGAGCGTCGTGTGGCGGATCCAATGAGCCGATACCTGCAGGCGCGCCGCCCAGGGCAAATGGGCGCGGATCCGCCCGCTCAGATAGTCATAGCGTCGTGCGGTGATCGGGCGCCCGTTCCGGTAGCGCAGAACCCGAGAGGTAGCTCCCTCGCCTCCGCGTCTGTCGACATGCTCGACCAACTTGCCCATGAGAAGAGGCGAGATCGGTTGCCAGCGAACGGTTTCCCCCTTTTCGCGCAAACGGATGAGGCAGTCCTGCGGCTCGAGGTCGGAAACCTCCAAGTTGAGAGCGCCTGCCCGTCGACAGGCTGCTTCGATGTGAATGCGCACAATGAGCGAGTCCAGTTCGGTGTCGTTTCCGGTCGTCGCCGCCACCTGCCCGATCTCGATCACCTGTTCTCGCGTGAGGGCATGTCGTGAGCCTTTCAGTCGACGGGGTTTCGCCACTTTCTGTGCGGGGTTGTCCGAAGGACTGATCAGTCTGTCGGCCTCGGCATGCTTGTAGATGCATCGAAACGCCGCCACCATGTGGGTTGCGGCGCCGCGTCCATCGCGCGAGTTGGATCGGACGACCGCTCGACTGCGATGCTGTTGCACGAGTTCGCTGATCTCGGTCGAGCTGGGTTCATCGAGCCGTTTTGTGGCCCAGGCTGTTTCGATGACCCGCCAGTAGGACGCGTAGTTCTTGACGGTAGTAGTGGGCAGCGAGGTGCGCAGCTTGGCGATGTACTCGGCGAATGTCGGCATCTTGGCCGAGCTGTCGGCACCGGTCGGGAGGTGTTGGACACTGACGCCCAGCCGTGTAGCGATCAGCGAAAGCGCAACGGTGAGGTCATCGCTCATGGCGTCCGCGGCCAAAGGCCGGGTAGATAGTTCCATAACGCCGCCGCGACCACCGGAATCGGCAATACCACCAGCGTATCCCGTGCCTGGTCGGCCACGATCAAGGCTCGGTCGTGTGGATTCAGATTGCATGGATGGCGAAACGCGGCTGGAAGGCGTAGATATCCGTTTCCTCCTACGGCCCAACGACTGTTCCGCACGCATCGAGCAATGATCATCCGGTGATCCCCTTCGAACGAAACATTCTGCCCTGCTGCCCATTTGAGAGCTCGGAGGCTTGACCGTTCGGACAGACGGCCGTGGTCATCGACAGTTGCCGTCGAGCAATGCGGTGCACCGAGGGGGTTGTCAGCGATGCCTGGAAACGCGAACGGAATCTCGAGCGGCTCGGCCACGCGGCTCGTTGTCCCATACAGTTGATCGAAACCGAGGCTGGTCGAATCGCCAGTAGAAGCCGAGTTCGGTGTCGAAGCCGGGAGCGGCTGGTCTTTGGCCGCTGGCGGACTCACGGTGTCTCCCGTCGTCCGGAGCCTACGGTCACTCCAGAAAACGACCCGCACGTGCGGGCCGGCGATGCGAGCGGAAGGCCGATGATGACGCCGCTGGTGGGGCACGCAATGAGAAGTAGATGATCTCGTGGCGAAATGCCCACGACGTGTTGCACCGCGGACGGAACGTAAACCTGCCCCGGCTGACCGATCCTGAAGTGCCTTCGGATGGGAGTAGCACGGCGCACCGCGAAGATTCGCTCGGCGAGTCTGTATTCGACGGGGTGGCCGCGTGACCAGCGCGCTTCCTGAAAGACGCCAGCGCCAGACAGGCGCCCGCGGTTGCTGATCACCGAAACCGTGAAATGCAATGTCGGCGGCAAAAAGTGGGAAGTGACGGGTGTCGGTGCCGAGGGGTGTGGAAGTCCGATCGCCTCCGACGTTGATCGAGCGGGCGCATGCTCATGCTGAGTTGACATGGGACTCATTCCTGTCCCAGTCTGCCGATTCTCCCATCTTCTATGAAACCTGATTGCGGATGATCTCGCCACATGCGATGCCAGGGATAGGTGTGCCGATAGGTCAGTTCCCCAGTCAGTGATCGGCATCTGCCTTGACCATTGCTGTTGAGGGACTAAGGTTTCGCCACCCCGCAGAGGCGTGACCGAATAGCCCTAATCGCACGATGGTCGGTGTTCGGTCTGAACACCTTGTGGGCAACCCGAGGCATCGACCTCCAGGTCCTAGCTCCCGCTGTCGGTGGCGACGTTGGCCTCGGCAGGGCGAAGCGATCGCAGCAAGCGGCTGTGGCAGGAGCGGTGTGGGGGTTCAAGTCCGGAGGGGGTATCGACCAGTACGCCAACCTCCTGCAACACCGAAAACTGCTGGTCATCGGCGAATAGCGGTGTGTGACGGTTCTGGTCCGGTTGCCGCGGGTTCGTGCCCTCGGCAGGGCACATCGAACATGGGAACGGGGATGACCTGCGGTTTTTGGGTGGGCTGTTGGTGATCGAAGCTGAATACCCGCTGTAGGC
The DNA here is from genome assembly GCF_050955995.1 of Nocardia sp. CA-119907. Lineage (NCBI taxonomy): Bacteria > Bacillati > Actinomycetota > Actinomycetes > Mycobacteriales > Nocardiaceae > Nocardia > Nocardia sp. CA-119907. The sequence continues at coordinate 5,691,998 of NZ_CP192091.1, read as the reverse complement.
AGGCAGTGCCGCTGTCTTTGCCGGGCATGTGCCTGTGGCTGGGATGAGGCCCAGCGCTTCGTTCAAGGCTTTGTTGGTCATGAAGTCGGCACAAGGATTCGCCTGGATCCCATCGTTGACCGACGGAACCCGACAAAACCCGTTTGTGCAGGTAGATCGATTCTGGTCATCCTATGGTGGCTCGCCGTGTCCCATCATTTCCCGGCGTGACTCGGTGCTAGATCGTAGAAAAATCGTAAATCTGGGTCGGGCTGTTGTGTGTCCGGCAACGCAGCGGTCGATGATGCGAGCCGGAGAGTCGCCGGTCACGCGGGTTGTCGCTCGGGTGTCACATCAAACGCTCAGCTCGTCCGCGACCGCCAATCTCGCTGTTCTGATCACCAGGCGCCGCCCTGGGCATGGTCGATGGTTGCTGAATGAGGTGCCTGAACGGGGCGCGCCGCCTCTGGTCGCTTCGGAGCTGTTCACCAACCCGAAGTTCGAGGCGCACCGGCACGACGAACCAGATTTCTGGCCAAGGGCGATAGGGGCCGTCCGTCTGTCGTTCCCACGCGTGGTGTGCGCCCCTGGCGGGGCACCATAGAGATGGGAACAGTACCGACCGGCATCTTCCTGCTGGCCAACTGGTCATCGAAGCCGATTTCGCTCTGCGCAGCGACAAGCGCTAATAGGTGACCTATGGCGAGCTTTAGGTGTTCATTTGCCGGGAGGCCGCGAGAGCGGCGCACACCAGACCGACCATGGCGCACAGGAATATTGCAGGCCCCACACTCCTCATAGCGATGTACTGTGCTGTGGCTACTGCGCCGAGCAACACGACCATGGTCACGAGCGGAATTGCTTGCCGCACGTGCGGAGTTGGAAATCGCCTGAACAGGCTGCTGGTCCTGCGCGTTGCCCGTTTGATACGTGGCTTGTGATCCGCGAACAGGCTGCGCACGCATTGGCGAAGCACCACGAGCGTACCGAGGACCATCGCGATGAAGGTCAGCGCCCGCCATAGGTCACCGGAATCGCTCTCGCCGCCTGTGTAGGCGGCCTTACCGTAGAAGAAATATCCGACATCGACCACGAGCAGCCCAAACAACAGCCACCACCCCCAATTTCGTCGGGGTCCGCTGGTCGGAGTTTGCGACCCCGTCACGATCCTGATTGTCTGCTGGCCACCTGTATTCGAAAACACCGAACTACCTTTTCCAGCCGAGTTCACCTGTTGGTGGCTGCCGCTGGCCGCTGTGTCCGTGGGTTCCGTCCAACCGTGTGCGTCCTCGTGCGTATTTGCAGGCTGGCCTCGCGGCGGTCGGCTTTTGGCCCGGTGTCCTCGGCGGTGCCATCGCGAACCTGTGTAGACACGTCCACTGGGTGCGATGATGTGGCCTTCGTCGGTGGGTTGAGATTCGGCTGTGTGATCGGTGGGGCGTTTCCTGTCGATTCTTGGGTAGGTATTTGCTTGGCCTGAACTGAGGGCCGGGGGTTGGTCCATGAACGGCTGAATCGGTGATGATTGGTGGCCAGTTTGATCGTGCGGAGGCCGTCTGTGGTGTCGGGCCTGCTTGGGCGGCGTGGCTCCTGTGTGAGGAGACAGCGTCTGCGTCGCGCCTGCCGGGGCCGGTGGGAGCTGTTGTGGTTCAACGAGTTCGGGTTGAACTGGTGTGTTCGAATTGGCTGTTTCGTTCGGCGCGTGGTCTCGTCCTCTGTCGCCGATCTCGATCCCGAACAGCATTGAGAGCACGCGCCGTCGGAGTGGGTAGTTATCGAACATTGGTGGGTCTTGTTGTTGCGGTTGAGGTCCGACGCCTAATAGTTGTGTGACCCGTCGGGCTAACGGTTCAGTTTCCATGGTTTGGCTCCCCTGCGCCGATCTCCGCGATGGTGTCAGTGTGTGAGGTCACTATCGGTGAGATTTGGGTGCCTTTAGTCGGTGACAGTGGTTGGCTGTTCCCCGAGGGCTCGTCGTCGGAGCGGCGCTCCTGCTTGCTGCCGTACACGATCCCGAGACTGCCGAGCTGGGTAAGTATCGCGGGGGCCGAGAATCCCAGGGTAAGGGCTACGAATGGCTGCGAGACCTGGCCTACCAGAGTGAACAGTCCGGCGGTCCCGCCGCCGAGGGTTAATCGGATTCCGCCGGTGATGAGGTGCGCTTTCCAGTCGACGTACCGTGTGAACTGCGGGGGTTTGGCCTTGACTTGGCCAGTCTTTGTCGTGCGGGCTTGTTCCCACCGGCTCACCGCGTGGAAGACGGCTAGGAGTTGAATGGTCAATCCGCCGGCTGCACCGAGGAGTAGCGCCTGCCAGGACTGCATAGTGCATACCCCTACTAACGGTTTGCTGCCCGGTCCTATCGATGTTCAGTGTCGGCGAAGAAGAGCCACATCTCAACAGCCCATCCAGCGCCTCCGCCGACTGTCGCCCGAACTCGTCGGTGCGTACTAGCCCGTGAGGATCTCGGCAACCGCGGCATCCCACACAACGATCGCTTGGATCGGGTCCGCCGATTTCAGATACGGAGGCTCTCGGGTGATCTGGCAGTCGTCGCGGGCGAGCTGAATCGTGGATGAAACATGTTGACTGCGAAGGAGATTCGCCTGCGATTGGAGGCTCTTCTCCTCGGCGGGGCACGTCGACCAAGGGCTCTTCGAGCTGGCGCTTCCGATGCTCGCGGAGAACGGCGAGTAGTGGCCGAGGCACCGGAAGCGTGGCCCGCGAACCATCCGTCTTGACCTCTTCGAGCTTCAGTTCTGCGTCAATGCGATGCGGCCCGTACCGCACTACCAGCCGACCGGCATCAAGGCGGCGCGCCGACGCGCGCCGCGCCACGCAGTCGGCCGCGCGACGGTTCCTTGGAAAGGCGTCTGCGGTACCGACGCGCCGGCGCGTCGCGTCGCACGTCCACACGCCGGATTCTCCTGGTAGCTCAGTCCATCCACAAGTGAACAGACGCTGGCAACGAGCCGGTCGTATCCGGATGGGCCTCTCGCACAGGTGATCTCGGACCGTCGAATCCGATACTCTGACGGGCTGATGGTGAGCCTAGGTCGAACGCTCCAGAGTTCTTCGAGGTCCAGGCCAGTCCCAGGATGGCGTCACGTCGACAGCGTTACTCGCTCAGGCAGCTCGATGCCCTGTGCCTTCGCCTCGTGACGAGTGGGCGGGCCATAGAACGACCAGTCGATCACCACCTCGCAACCGGGAAATTGCTGCCGGACCGCCTCCAGGACGCTGGCCACGAGCTTCGTGAAGTCCTCGTCAGACTCGGAAATCGACTGATCAAGCTCCTCGTAATCCGCCTCGTCGCCGTCTTCGGACTCGTCTACCGGCTCGAATTGCTCGGATCGGCCGCTCCAGTAGCCCTCGAACAGGCCCTCCGCGCCCGGAACCCACTCCAGCTCCACGCCCACTCGCACCTCGCTTCGGTCATCCCTCGATGGTGACGCCAAACCCCGTACCCCACAACTGGTTCCGCATCGCCCGGCAAGTTGACAACCCTCACTTGGGCTCCCCTCCTTCCTCATGGCCTGATCGTCTCGCTCCAGCCAACCGAGTCAAGGACCACCTTCGGTGTCCGCTACGCGTCCCTACGGCATCCTTGACACGGCCGACTTCCGCTGAGGGAGGCCAGTATGAGGAAGGCGGGGGAGAGTAGGCAGGGGCGGATAGACAACCTATCCGCGGCCATCCCGCTGGGCCACTGCCTGTTCGCCCTCCGGTCGTCCGGCCTACGGTGCGAATGGGGGGACGTAGCCGACCAACGCGTCGTAGGGCACCGCTCCGGTGCCAGGAGCGGACAGGTGCTCGCTGGAGCTGTCGCCGTGGAGGAAACTCGGTGCTTCGATCCACACGTGGTCGGCGGGGACGGTGATGGCGAAGGGCTTTCGTGCACTCGCGGGCATTGCAAAAAGGTCGATGCGGTAGGACGTCGGGGCGCCATTGATAAGGATCGGGGCGCCACCGCCGGTGCTGGTGACAGTGTCGCCGGGCAGAGCGATGATCACTCCGCTGCGGTATCGATCGACTGTGTCAGGCCAGTCTGCTTGGGCGCTGTCGAACATGACAAACCCGCCACGCTGTGGGGGATGGTCGTGATTTGGGATCGATTCCGGGAGGCCAGGGGTCGGAAACGCTAACACCGGATTTCCGCATGGTGGGACGGGGTGCTGCGCGCATGCCGAGAGAGAAGGGTCGACGCTGTTGAGCAGCTTCAGGCAAGTAGTGTTCTTGGGATTGCTTTCGCACAGCTTGGTGATCGGGGGGCGGGCGCCGGGCGCGACAACAATGACCCGGTGGGCTGGTGAGTAGGTGGTCAGCGCTGTTGCGGGGCTGATTCCTGGCCACTGGCCGAACTGGAGACCCGATTGCGAGGTCGTGAGCGTCGCCCACGTCGCCGTGAGCACAGACACATACGTGAGCAGGATCGTTATTTTTGGATGCCACGGAACCTGGCCACACATTCCATCAAGCCTGGCCCAGGGGCGGTTTGTCGATCTCAGGCTGGCGCCTATCGCGCCGAGCACTACCGCCAGGCACATCAGGGCAGCGGTGATGTAGGAAACGTGCCAGCCGGCAAGAGGATTCGAGTCGTAGTCAATCGTGCCCTCGTAGATGTCCATGAGCGCGAATTCGGGTTTGCCTGCTGCGCCCACCGAACGGTCGTATGTCTTGGAGAGCTCCATCGGCACCCATATCGGCAGTCCGGCGCGTTCCCAGGGCAGATGCGCGTAGGTGAAGTACTGCCAGATGATCGGCGTGAGGAGTGGCAGCATCACGCACGAGGAGTAGATCGTCATCACCGTCAGAGGCAGAAGTGGTGTGCTGGCTCGCACCGCGACCGGCAGCCACAGGCGGGCGATCCCATAGAGGAACGTGATCGCGGGACCGACGAGGTAGACCATGTCTCCCGCCCAGTAGCTGATGAACTGGTCGTGCCCGGCTGCGGTATGTCCCATCGCATCGGATACCGGATCGAGTGCGATAGCCGACCCGAGAAACAACCCCGCATTGCAGCCCACCGCGGCCATGACCGTTGTGATCGCGAACGCCATCACGAACCCGGACACAGATTTGACGATGTAGGTTTCGGACAGTGCACGACTGAGCGCGTCGTGGCTGATAGCGGTGGTGATGAGCAACGCCGCCACAACGATTCCGGCGACAGGCAGCACCGGCGCCGGAAGCGGTACGACGACTGCGACTGTCTGCACTACGTCGTAGGCCAGCACCGCCCCGATACCGGTCGTCACCGCACTGGAAAAAGCAGAAGTATAAGAGCGCCGCGGTTCGAGTTGTTGCTCGAGGCGACGTCGCATCGGCGGATGATGATGACCGACGAACATGTGGATCGTCGTCGCAGCGGAATGCAGCGGCCGTCGAGACAGGGTTCGTGCAGCCAGCCACAGATCAGCCCACAACGCGTTCCCGACGAGACGCCTGTGCTGGAACGCGACCTTCGCATAGGCCCAGGCAGGATCGGGGTGGTTCAGCGCTTGTGCGTCGATCTGCTGGAAGACCTCGCGCAGCAACGGTGGCTGCTGATCGCGGCGCCGCGCCGCGGCTCGCTCATTACGGCGTCTCTTCACCCGCGCGTCGACTGCGTTGGTGTAGGAGACGAGCAACTCGACCATCAGCGAGGCGACCAGTTGTCTCGCAGCGGAATCCGCGTGCATTTCGCGGGTGCGCAACAACCCGTTGCGAATCGAAATGGTGACCGCGATCAGGGCTGCGACACGCCAGCCGTTGTCCCAGGCGACGCTCCACCGACCGGTCCCGATTTCATAAACAGCCCATCCTCCCAGTGGTAGGACACCGATGATCAACAGAAACCGCCAGGTCCACACCGCCGCATAGGTCGAATCCAGGTCGCCGTTGTAGATATGCGCCAACTCGTGCGCGATGATCGCTCCGACCGCTGCCTTCTCCTGAGCGCCGCGACCATACAGGATCGTGAGCCCGCGACTGAGCACGATATTGCGGCGCCGGGCCGACCCGAATGCCAAACCCGAGACGTGGTAGTCGGCACCGTCGAACAAGAAACGGACCCGCGCTCGAGTCCCGATCTCCTGCAGTGCGATCGCCAGTTCAGGGAACTCTTCTTCTGGAAACGGAATCAGATGGCGGCGGTGAACAACCCACAGCGGCCACACCCAGTACGCGACAGCGCTACATCCCAACAGAATCCCGACCGCGGCCACCTGCCCGTAGGTCGCCACGGTGGCGACCGGTGAGGAGCACGCGTGAGTCGCGGCCGCGATCGTCGCTTCATCAGCTGCTCCGACATCGGCGAACTGCCGCCACTCGGGGGGACGAACTCCAAGGGTGGCCTGCACCGCGTCGACGCATCCGGTGGTCGCCTCGCGATAGCTGGTACCTCCCAGAGCTTGTGCGATCAATTGCCAGGCGTCCCAGGTCGTAGCCACCGCCACCAACGTTAGGAGCAAGAAACGAATGGTGGTGCCCGCTCCGAAGGCGCGTGGGTTGTACCGCACAATATCGGCCATCGACAGTGCTCGAATCGTCGATCACATCAAGAGCCGGGCCGCCACACCGCCGCCGGAAGGCGTGCGGCCTGGCTGGAGGGCGGCGTACCGGATGTAGCGGACCATGTCGTCATCTACTGGGGCGGTCGCTGCCGTGAATCCGAGGCCGCCAACTGAGCGACTACCGCATCGGCGATCACTTGGGCGCGGTCGGTGTCGAGTCCACGCTGTTCGGAAATTTCGCTGATCAGCGAGCGGAGTTGGCCTAGCTGCGGGCCCGACATCTGAGGGAGAGTCGTCGGCGCCGTCGGGCGACGTAGGATTCTGCTCGTCAGCCGTGTCACTCCTCTGACCGTGCCGCCAGCGGCGGAAGATCCCAGTTGCTTGGCCATCTCCGCCAGCGCCAGCCACACCACGGGCGTGGCCAGGACCGTGATCTCGTCTACACCGAATCCGAGAAGGTCGTCACCGTTGCGTCGGCGCAGTCGCCGCAGGACCGTGTCGTCGTCGTAGCGATCGAACTCATCGACCATCGGTAACTCATCCGCGGCGACAACCGCGAGCACCTCACGGACGACCTCACGAACTATGTAGACACCTGACACGAAACCCCCTCGTAGACTTCGACCTTCGCTAGCCTAGTCGACGACCCGAGCCACAGGTCAACGAACGACAACGTGAGTCGAGTGGCTGTCTGACGGTCATTCGGCATCGGCTAGCGTCGGGCGCTCGTGATGCCCGCTCGTCGACGGTGTGGACCACCACCTGCCCCGGCACTGACAGTGTCGCGTCGACCCGGTCGAGTTCATGGCCACGGCGTTCGCGTTCGATGCCCTCTCGCCAGTTGCGTTCGGACTGGATGAGGGCGTTGGGCGCCCGGTCGGCGAGCGGGCTGCGCGGACTCAGGATCGTCGGGTACGCCGCGTCGTGGGCTTCGCGTTCGCGCTCGGCGTGGGCGACGTTGCGGGCGATCTGAGCGCGGCTATCCGCGCCGGTTAGTGATGCATTGGCCTGTCGGCTCAGCAGATTCAGCTCGTACCGCTGGCCCGCCGGAACTTCGACGCGGATGCGGTAGTCGAGCTGGTCGAGTTCTTCACGCAGCGTGTGTAGCCGGTCGCGATCGGGGTCATGGCCGAGCAGCTTCGGTTTCGCGATGAGCTCGTTGTAGAGCTCTTCCAAACTGGACGTCGCAGCCCCTGAGGCGCTGGTGTTTTGGCGCTTCCAAGGGTAAGTCGAGCATAGGTTCACGGGGCCGATAAGACCCGCTAATCGCGTGGGCCGGAGGCCAGCTCGACGGGTTCGTGTCGGACGAAGATCTTTTTCGATCTTTGAGTGCACGATCGGCGTCCCAATCCCCTCTTCCTAGTATCAACTCAGTAGGAGGAGGGGGAGCCGGATGAATCTGACTCTTATCAGCCTGGTGGCAGGCATCACGGGAAACACATCGGTTGTCGTGGCTCTGGGGCTGCGGCTTAGGTGGAAGGCTGTGCGGCACAGGGAGCATCGAATGCAGATGGTCGAGCTCATACGTGCATTGCCGGAACACAGCAGCGCCGAGGCGCACGACGGCCCCGGCGGCCTGCAGACCCGAGTGACCATGGGTGGACCGTCGGCGGGCCGTAACCGATGACCGAGGAATACGACCAGATCAACCTCCGCACCCCACCACCCCTCGACGTCCAACGGAACCTGGAGCAGCTGCACCGCGAGCAGTTCAGCGCCTTCTACCGCGCGAACATCGCGAAGCTGGTGGGGTTCCTGGTGACGCAGGGCGCGCGCGTCGCGGACGCGACCGACATCGCCCAGGACACGATGATCCAACTGTGGCAATCGTGGTCGAAGATCGAATCGCCCCTGGCCTGGGCTCGGGTCGTCGCTGGGCGTGAGCTCGTTCGCAGGTACTCCGCACTAGAGGAGGACCACATCGACGAAGCCGAGTATTCAGCGCTGCTGGGTTGCGCCACCGACAGCGATGCGCGCGGCGCACGAACAGCAACAGCCAAGTTAGTCTACAAACTGGCGATGCGATCGGGAGGGTCGCGCTTGGTGGACCGAAAACGTCATACGTCCTTCGGCGGCCGCCGCGCCACTGGCTGGTGACCTCACCGACGACCGACCGCGGCAGAAACGTGCCGGCCACGCCGGACCCATGCCCCGTCTTCCTCCTGCACCCCGCACTGTCCGCTGGCCCCGGCCCGACCAGGCCAGACCAACACACCGCGTCATTCGGCACCACGCTGACGCGGCCGTGTGACCGCGACATGCGCTGTGCGCTCGAATCCGTACACGTTGGGCCGCTTACGATCAGGGGTATGGCAGTCGAATCTTCGGACGCCTTGGCGGTCAGAGTGGTGGATCTGTTTGTCGACACGTCGACTTGGCTGGACCTGGCCAAGCTTCGCGACGGTCAGCGGTTGATCCGACCACTACAAACGTTCGTCGACGAGGGCCACGTCCGGTTGTTGGTGCCCCAGGTAGTCGTGGACGAGTTCGAGCGGAACCGCGAGAACGTCCAAAAGATGATGACCACCAGTCTGACCGAGCGTTTCAAGGCCATCCGGCAAGAACTTGCCGCCTATGGCGACATGGACTACCGCAACGAGGAACTCAGACTGTTCGACAAGTGGGCGCACCAGGTGACACTCAGCGGTGCCTTGACCACTCGGAACTTCGACGATATTCGCGTACTGCTGGGGACGGGCAAGCGAATCGAGCCTTCTACCGGCGACCGAGAGCGGGTGGTAGCGCGGGCACTCGCGAAGGCCGCGCCATTTCACCGGCAACGCAACAGCGTGGCGGACGCACTGCTCATCGAGATGTACGCGACGGCCCTGACCGATGCTGGCCCTGGTGACACCTTCGCGTTCGTGACGTCGAACTCCCTTGATTTCTCGGCCACACACGGCGACCAGCGCCAGCCGCATGAAGACCTGGCCGAGATGTTCGCCGCTGACCACTCCACGTATCGGCTCGGGGTCGACGGACTCGAGCAGTGCCTGCGCGACGAGTTCGATAGCTATCTGGATGAACTCATAGCCGAGATGTGGTTTCCGGACGATCCGCGCGGGCTGAACGAGATACTTGCCGCTGAAAAGGAGATGTTCGACAAGGTTTGGTACGAGCGCTCAATGCGGTATGACCGCGAGCTGATCGCCGAGGGCAAGACCGAAGAACTTGAGAAGCACAAGCGCGTCGCTCGTCAGGGACGTAAACGGATCGAAGAAACCTACGGTCTTGAGGATATCGGGCCGTACGATGCCTTCGAATTGGGAATGCTCAACGGCAAACTCTCGGCGTTGCGTTGGGTGCTGGGTGACGAATGGGACTTCCTCGATACCTAGCGGGCCGGTCCCCCATCCGCGAGATCCTGGGCAGGCTCTGCCGAAATAAAACTTGTCGGTGCCTAGCATTACGCTGACTGCCCGTGACGACCTCCGGCCCCTTCTGGACGCCCCGCACCGGTTTGCAGATGTCATCGAACACGCTGCGTTCCAACGGAAACGGATAGTGCCACGGCAGCAAACGCTGCCGTCCGGCTTGGCCGTAGGATGCGGCGGTGTCGGTTGGTCGACGGTAAGTGGAGGCATTGCGATGAGTGATGAGACCGAGCTGTGGCTGCACAACCTCAGGCAGCTCATGTTTTTCGTAGAGGTCGCACGGGACAATGCCGAAGCCGCCCCCGCCTCCAAGGGGGTCGCCGAGAAATCGACCAAGGAAGGCTTGCGGCAGGCAGTATTCCATCACCTACTGGAAGAGCACCAGCGGAAGGCGATCTACAGTCCCCAGCTGCGTGACATCGTCAAGCCTGTACTGGACGCCGTTCTCGTGTTCCTCGACAAGTCGCTCACGACCCCGCAACTGCTGGTGCAGAGTCTCGGTGAGATCGATGCGCTCGCGGGTGAGGCGCTCAAATCAATCGACAACATGAGCGACGAAGAGGAGGTTGAGCAGGTTGTCGAAGCGTTCGAGACCCGATACCTCGCGACGTTGGCCACCGCGCTGTCGGCCCAAGCCACACTCGCTCAGAAGCTCGCCGCGCGAAAGGCTACCGACGGTGAGTACTTCGACGTGGGGCGGTACGTCTTCGCCCTGGATCCAGCGCCGGGCAGGGTGCATTCCGCCGATCTGAACAAGGCGATGGACAGTGGAGTTACGTCGCTCAGTATCAAGCGTGGCATGGTGTCGTACGATCGGTTCCCGCCGATCCAGATCATGACCTACGGGCAGTGGTTCGCCTACATCCACGCGATCTGGGACGAGTGGTACCGACCGCGTCTTGCTGCAGCGTACTCACGGCGGCTCGGTGAGGATTTCCTGAAGAACGACATCAAGAGCGCGTTCATGGGAGAACTGAACAAGATCCGAAACGACGTCATCCACAACAAATCTCGCGTCAAGCAAAGCACAACAAACAAGATCCTCGACTGGGCCACCAGCGACGGTCTCGTAGGGATGACAACCGAGCGGATGATCGGGCTGCGAACGATGTTTCCCCGCGACGAGCTCCTGATCCCACCCGTCCACAGCGCCGCCCCGAAAACGCAAAACATGCCATGGACGGCGGACGTCCAGCTGATCGATTCCGTAAAGCGACGCCTCGCCGACCTGGGCCTGTCCAAGCGTCAACAGAAGGATGTCGGGGACGAGATGCTTCGACTCTGGCTGGCGGAGAACCCGGCTCTGGACGGTCGCGCGCCCGCTTGATCGGTTCTGTGGCTCGCCAAATGCTGTCGCCTGTCCTTGACGACAACCCGTGGGCCTGCATCACTATGTTGTTACGCTCGACATAGATGCGCTGCGTTCCTTGATGAATAGGCAGGTGGGTTTGCCCGCAGATCACCCTACGATTCTGGCGACCTCGATGGGTTTCAATCGGGCGCGGGATCCGTGGTTGCCGTCACCGGTATTCCGGTATGCGTTCGAACTCGCCGGACGACCGTCCCGTCCTCGGCTGTGCTTCATCACTACCGGAAATCTCAGCCCAATCCTCTAATCGAACACAAGTTCGAACCGCGCGGTATGCTTGATGGATGACCGCCCGTCTGCACTACACCGTCGACGGCCGGGTGGTGCCGCCTGACCGATTGGTGCGCACTGCGAACGGCTGGGTCGAGCCCGCGCCCGTGCGATGCCCGAAGAGGCATCCGCTCCAGCGCGGCCGGATCCTCGTCGGCTGGATCCCGTGCATCGGAGACCGCCATTCTGGGACCGCACTCATGGATGCGTCTGCCGTGCCACTGTCCACACGCCACCACGAGCCCCCGAATGCCCCTGCCGCACAAGAGGAACGATATGGACACAGCATTCGAGCGGTTAGTAACCGTCGTCGTTGACGCGATCCCACCGCGCGCCGACCTCACCGCGGACCAGGTGTACCGCGTGGTGTGCGACGAAGTAACCCAGCCACCGTCGCGGGAGCAGGTGAAGCAGGTGCTCGATGTGTTGCAAACCCCCGGACTCCGGTATGCGCCGGGAGATGTCGGCTGGGCTGTCGTGCTGCGCCTGCGCGATCTCGAATACCTGGCGGACCCGGCGCGGGCTAATGATCCGCCGCCGCCCGACTACAACGGACCGCGATAACACTGGACACGCGGTTACAGCTGGCTCCTCCGGTGTTCCAGTGCGGCGGCCATCAGGGCTCGGGCCTGGTCGCCGTACACCGCATGAGTGGCGAGGACGGCGAATGTCTTTTCATACAGTGCGATCTCGCTCGGCGCGGTGATGGTGAGCTCGGCGGCAACGGTTTCCGCTAGGACCATGCGCCGGTCGAACACGACGAAGTTAGTTGCCGGAACACCGAAGTCGGCGGTTCTCGGAACAATGCCGAGCGCGATTCGCCGATTGTTGGTCACCTCGGCCAACTGCTGTAGCTGGTCGACCATCACATCGTCGTCTCCGACGGTGCTGTAGAGGCATTGCTCGGCGAGCACGAATCGGAACTCATGGCCCTCCTGTGTGAGCACGCCTTTTCGTTGCATTCTCGTCTCGACGGCGGCGTCGAGGTCGTCTATGCCGGTGTCGAGAATGTCGATACACGCTCGCAGGATCGCCGCGGCGTAGTCGCGCGTCTGGAGCAATCCAGGGATGAGGGCGGGCTCGTACCAGCGGAGCAGCCGCGCGCCACCTTCCAGCTCGATCGACTTGCGTTGTCGCTGCCTGTGTCCGGCACCGTGAAGCCGTTTCCACTCCATGTAGGCGGAGCGGACGTTGCGCGCTGCGGCGATCAGGTCGGGCACATAGAGTTCGCCGCCGGTGTGGTGGCACCAGTCCCGAATCTCGTCGTCGGTGGGCAACTGCTTGCCGTGCTCGAACCGGGATATCTTGCTCGAGTGCCAGCCGAGCAGCGCGGCCAAGTCCAAGCCGGTCAGACGGGCGTCTCGGCGCAACTCCCGAAGTCGTGCGCCGAGCGCCTGCCTGGCCTGATCGACACCGCTCAATGTTGAACGTCAGGGCTGTAGTCTTGATGCGCTATCGCCTTCGGCCACAGCAGATCCCATACGCGGCGGCAGTGCGCCGCGATCACCGGATCGTCGGTCGCAGCAAAGCCGTCCAGTACGTCATCGGGACCGAACAGACTGAATACCACTGTCGAATCGTCGAGCAGCCACCAATCGTCAGTGCACAGCTCGGCCGGGTCTACGAGATGACGCGCCATCCAACGGACTTCCTCACCGGCGTCAGTGTTGTAGTCGGTGATTGAATGCAGCCACCGGCTGTACTCGCCGAGCGGTTCGGTAACCACCCGAACGCGCTGGACCGCGACGCCCCGGCTGGTCAGGTCGCCGACCAGCCGTGTCCACGGAGCGAACCACTCAGCGAGGTCGGGATCAGGTTCGCCAGCGCGGAATCGTCGTAGCCGCTCCACCTCTTGATCTGTCAGGTAGCTGTCGCGCAGTTCTAGGTGAAACGCGGTAGCCTCCACCGCCGCGACCGCCGCAGTTCCGGCGTCATAGTCCAGTAGGCGCATCCGGGCGGATCTCCTGTCCTCGCGGTAGTTCGATGCTTGCCTCATGATCCGGTATGTCCATCTGCGCCAACGTTTCTGGGTCCGAGATGAGTGGGCCGGTGACCAAGAAGGTTCCACGCCCCGTGTCGGACAACGGAGCGCCGAGGAATGTGCCCCACTCCAGGAAGCCGAGCAACTGGTGCGGGATCTCGATCGTGCCTTCCTGATCTGTCCGCCAACCCTGCAACACATAGGTGTTTCGGTCACTGGCGTACAGCGTCGGTGACTGGCCTTGACCTGTGTTCTTTCCAAGAAATCGTAGTCGCATCTGAATGCTCCTTAGCACGAGCGTTTGCACGATAACCCTTCAATCGTGGCGTGCGGCCATCTTCTCCGTAGGCAAATTTGCAAAATGATGCAAAGTGATGGCTAGTCGATATCCATCGGACCTAACCTCCCAAGCGGGCCACCAGTGGCGAAAGCCCTTGGGGCCGTTCCACTGTCGAGCGGACTGGGAGACATAGGGATGCACGGCCGGAGAGAACTGCCGCACCGAGCCGAGTTCGTAGGCCCACCTCGCCCGGTCCGCTGCGATGTGCCGGGTGAGGTGATCGCCCAATTCCGGGACGCTCTCAAGGAATTGGACATCACGCTCGACCCGAGCCCAGCGCTGAGCGACGAGATCGCCCGCGCCCACAGGGCTCTCGCCGCGTGGGTGACCCCAGAAGGCCCCGGTGGCGGGGTGTCAGCTCCTCCTCCGCCGGGGTGCCAAGTCGCCGCGTTCTTTTCCCGGGCCAGCGCATGAGTCCCAGCGCTCCGGAGGCCCTGTCCGACCTGAAGCGGAGACCGGCGCGCGGAGCGCCGGGAAGCTATTTCATCTTCACCCACTGCTCCGGCGAAAGCGATCCGGAGTTCATCGCACAGACGGCGCAGGCCGCCGGTAGCACGACCCAGATCATTTACCGGTCGCGGACAGAGGTGGCCAAGTACTTCGACGGTCGTCACCAGACCACAATCTCGACGAATTCCGGTGGCGAGACTGACTTCTCACTCGTGGCCTCAAACGAAGGAGTGTGTCCTGATGAACCACGATCAACCGGCAACCCAGTGTCCGCTGCGGTACCCGTTCGGGGAGACCCACACGCTGGATCTGGAACCGGCCTACCGCGACTGCGGCCCGATCACTGCGATCGAGTTACCCAGCTGCGCACGAGGATGGTTGGTGACCGACCATGCCTTGGTGCGGCGGGTGCTGGCTGATCCTCTGTTCTCGCGGGAACAGGCGAATCAGCCGCAGGTAGCGCGCCTTTCGACCGAAGTGCTTCCGCCGTCGGCGATTTTGGCAACGGATCCACCCCAGCACACCGAACTGCGCATCCAGATCGCGGGCATGTTCGCCCCACACCAGGTCGCGGCGATGGCTCCGGCCGTTACCGCGCTTGCGGGCGACTTGGTCGATGAGCTGGAGGTATCCCGGGAACCGGCCGATATCGTCTCTGGCTTCACTGAGCCGTTCGCGGCTGCGGTGGTGTGCGAAATGTTCGGCGTACCAATGCGTTTTCGTGATGAGGTTTTCGCGCTCGGTGATGCGCTCACCGCGCGAGACGCCACCGCCGAAACCCTGGCCGCCGCGCGGGGCGAGTGCGAGGCGCTGGCACGCGCGATCGGTGTCGAGAGCCCGAACGGGTTGTTCAGAATGCTCGGACAGTCCGCGCGTAGCGATGATGAAGTGCTGAACCTGATCATCGCCTGCTTGATCGGCGGCCGAGGATCACCCACGGTGTTCTTGTCGAGCGCGCTGTTCGCGTTGCTGCGCGAGCCGCGCCACTATCAGCAGCTCGTCGAACATCCGGACGCGATCACGGCGGCAGTGGAGGAGTTGCTGCGGTTCGTGCCGGTCGGGGTGGGCGGCGGCTTCACTCGGGTCGCGACTGCGGATGTGCAGCTGGGGCCGGTGCTGGTGCGGGCAGGGGAGGCGGTGATTCCGGCGATGCACGCCGCCGGGCGCGACCCGAACGTGTTCGAGCACCCGGACGACCTCATGCTCGATCGCGGCCCGAAGATCGCGCATCTGGCGTTCGGGCACGGCACCCATTACTGCGTCGGCGCGGGCCTGGCCCGTCTGGAGGCCCGCGCCGCCCTGGAAATCCTCACCACCCGGCTGCCGGGGCTGCGCCTGGCGGATCCCGCTCACGGCGGGATCTGGCGGCACGGCCGTGTGGTGCGTTCCCTCGAACGATTGGACGTGGTATGGACGCGAGACTGATCATCGACCGCGACCGCTGCGCGGGCACCGGAGTGTGCTTGCCGATCGCCAGCCCTCATCTACGGCTCGCTGATGACGCTGCCCGTGCCGTCGATGGCACCATGATAGCGATCGAACGGGCGCGTGCGGCTGCTGCGTGCTGTCCGAATGAGGCGATCACGGTGTGCGAGCAGCCACCAGCGGTGTTTCGTGTGGATGCACCGATCGTCACGTTGGGTCCTTCTGGCACCGACGCTCAAGCTGAGGCCGACAAGCACAGCGGACGGGTGCGCTTGGTCGATTCCTTCCCCGATGCGATGCGCGCCGCTGCCGAGAACCCGGGGCTGCGGGCGCTGGTCGCGGCGGGATATCTGGCGCTGGATGCGGAGGTTCGCGCGGTGGATTCGTGGGTGGACCAGCACTTCACCTACACCGGCGTGCTGCGGCTGGAGCGGTGTTGGGAAAGTCCGACCAAGCCGATGTGTATGGCGGTGCGACGCGATATCGGTCGGGCGATCGCGACGGTTGCCACTCATCCAGCGACCCGGGTTTTCGCCACCCGGTATGCCTCTGGGGCGCGGCAGGTTTCGGTGCAAGCGAAACCGCTGGCCGCGCGAGCGGCGGCACATGCCGAGGTCGACGCTTGCATTGCCTCGGTGGACGTCGCCGCCCGATACCCGCAGTTGGAGATTCGGGCCGAGTTCGCTCCCACGATGGTGTGGCTGTTGTACGTGAAGGTGGGTCGCGATGGGTGACTCGAACACCGTAGCGGTGCTCGGTGCCGGGATCATGGCCAATGCCGTCGCGAATACCCTGCACGCTCACGGTTTCGAATTGCGCCGCTACAACCGCACCACCGTAGCGATCGACGGGCCCGCGATCGTGTGCGCCTCGCCAGCCCAGGCCGCTGAAGGTGCGGCTGCGGTCTGGTCGTTCGTGCACGATGACACAGCCTCCCGGGCGGTGTGGTTCGGGCAGGACGGCGCACTCGAGACGGCCGATGGTGCGATCGTCATCGAAAGCTCGACGCTCTCACCGCAATACGCCGACCAGTGGATGCGCGAGGCTACCGGTTCAGGGGCGCGAGCCGTGCTGGCGCCGGTGACTGGCAGCCGCCCTGGGGTTGTAAACCGCACGCTGTTGGCATTTGTCACGGGCACGACGGCCGACCTCGCTGTGGCTGATCCGCTGCTTCGCGTGGTCACCCGCGATGTAGTCCGCGTCGAGAGCGCCGCCGCGACGGCGGAGTTCAAGCTGCTCAACAACGCGCTTGCGGCGACCATCTTGACCGCACTCGCCGAAACACTCACCGCCGCAACCACGCTCGGCCTGAACCGCCACCAACTGATCGACGTGTGGGCAGAGCACGGATGGGCTGCGCCGGTCGCGTCGGCCTACGGGGAAGCGATGCTCAGCGGCGAGCACCCGCTCACCAACTGCGCCTTGGCGGTCCTGGCCAAAGATGTGCACTACACCCTGGCAGCGCTCGGCGACCAGGTCCCGCCGGTGCTCGCAGCGGTCGCCGACCGGTTCGACGCGGCGATGGCCGGTGGCCTGGGAAGCCAGGAAATGTCGGCAATCATCGACGCAGCCGCAGGCCCGCCATGACCGGCACCGTGCACGATTGGTTCACCCACAGCGCGAGCACCCCGTCGACCGCCCGCGCCCAGGTCAACCAGCACCTCGACATCTACACCGCCACGGTGCGCGACTGCGCACACACCCACCTCGGCCAGACAGTGAGTGTGTGCGTGTCCGGCTCGCTGGCGCGCGGGGAGCCCGCAGTCCGACATCGCGCGGGCGCATTCACCCTTGCCTCCGACGTCGACCTGATCGCCGTCGTCGACCAGCCAGCCGACATCCAAGCGTGCGTGCAGAAGTTCGCGCTCAGCGTGCTCGAGCACCACCCCGACATCGACACCACGGTGTTCATTGTGGGGCGCTCGCATCTGCATCGAGTGGCGGGCCGGTTCGGCGCAGACCTGCACCACGCCGCCGCACGCCCGCTATCCGGTGCTGCCCTGACCAGGGTCGCAACCCCGCGAATCGGCAAACGCGAAGGGCTGGAAGGGATTACCCATCAACTGGCGACGATCTACTGTCCCGACAGCCCACCCGAGGCCAGCCCATGGCGCACCAAAACAGTACTGGAGGCGCTGCGCGCGGTCGCGGCGCGCGGCGACAAAGGCCCGCAGCGCTACAGCGACCTGCCCAACGATCCGACGGTGTGCGAACTGCTCGATCGTGACACGGTCGCCGCCCTAGTGGCGGCCCGCGAGCACGACCGAGGGCTGCCGATCCCCACCGAGCAGGCATACAAGCTGGTCATGGCGTCCGCGTGCGCGCTGTTCGGCGTTGCGGCCGGTCACCGCGAACTGATCGCGGCGCTGCATACCTGCCGCCGACGCACGCACCTGCTCGACGGATTCCAGCACGCGGTACTGGCAGCGACGATCATCCTGTACGGACCACCCGAGTTGCGATGTGCTGCCGCCGCAGCACTGCACGTGATTTCGGACGCGATCGATCCCGAAACCCTGACCACCGCCCATGGGGCGCTCGAATCGTTGATGCGGATATCGCCGGTGGAGTTCGACCGCGGCATCGATCACCCCAACCGGGTGCTGCGCCAGCACGTGCAGGCTCTGCGCCGCGACTACTACGGCTGGCTCGGACCGCACAACTTTGGTGCGCATCCTGTTGCTGACTATCACGGCCCCGCCGCCGTGACCCCATCGACCGCGAGGAGACCCGCGCATGGATGAATGGCCTGACTGGGTGCACCAGCTCCCGAGTATCGACACCGCGTACCCGGGAGGCCGAGGGCATCTGCTTGCCAGCGAACACGGTCAGGTGGTGCTCTGGTCATTCCCCAGCGGGGCGACGGTGCCGTGTCATCGACACGGCCCGCAGATCGGTGTGGTGATCTGCGGCAGCGTCGAGCTGAGCCTTGGCTCCGAAACCCGAATGCTCAGCGCCGGTGAGAGTTTCAGCCTCGCCGACCATCAACCCCACGCGGCCACTATCGCGCCGGGCACTCTGGTGATCGAGGTGTTCGCCGACCCGGACCGCCACACCGCAACAACACCGCAGGCCATTCGGTGAGGGTTCGAATCATCGACGCCGACCGCGTCCTCACCGGGACCGGTGAACTGCATTCACCCGGCACGGTGATCACCACCGATGACCGAATCGCCTGGGTAGGAGCCACCGAAGCGCAGCTATCAGACTGGAGGGGGCATCGTGTCGAGCGGATCCGACTGCGCGAGTCGACGATCCTGCCCGGATTGATCGACGCGCATGTGCACTTGGCCTTCGGGTGCGCGGTCCACCCACGGCCCGCGATCCAACACGACACGCGTCTCGCGGTCGCCGCAACGATCCGGCGCGCACTGCGCGAGCTGGCAGCTGCTGGAATCACCACGGTGCGCGACCTCGGCGCGCCCCGTTACGTCGACAGCGACACCCTCGCCACCACCACGCCGCCCACCCGAGTACTGAAAGCCACTATCCCGCTGACGATCCCGGGCGGACACTGCTACAGCCTCGGCGGTGCGGTCACCACCGACAGCGAGATCGCTCGCCTCGTGGCCGCCAACGCCGCACGCGGCGCGGAATGGATCAAGGTCATGGTGACCGGAGGCTTCACCGTCAGCGGGACCAGCTCACCGTATGAACCACAGTTCAGCGACCACCAACTGCGCGTGATCGTGGCCGCCGCCCGCGACCACGGGCTACCGATAGCCGCCCACGCACACGGCATCACGGGGATCCGCCAAGCGGTCGACGTGGGCGTCGACTCGATCGAGCACTGCACATGGATGACCGACGACGGCGGATTCGACTTCGATCTCGGCCTCGTCAACGCCATCGCCACACAGCAGATCATGGTGTGCCCCACCATCAACCACGAAGCCATGACCGCACGAGGTCGACTCCCATGGGCGGTGCGCCGCGAACAGCTCACCGTGATGCTCGGTGCTGGCGTGCGATTGGTACCCGGCACCGATTCCGGCATCCCACGCACCCCGCACAACAAGTACGCCCACTCGCTACCCACCTACCTCGACCTTGGTCTCACCCCGGCGGAGGTGATCGATCTGGCCACACGCCGCGCCGCGCAAGCGCTCCGCATCGATCACAGCACCGGTACGCTCACCGCCGGGCTGTCCGCCGACCTCATCGCTGTCCCCGGCGACCCCCGCCAGGATCTGACAGTGCTCGCCACCCCGATCCTGGCCATAACCGCTGGACATCTGCACTACCCCGCCGCCGTCCCCACCACCGAGGAATACACCCGCCGATGAGCACCAGCACCCCCTCCCTGAACTCCGAATACTCCTCGACCACACCACTGCAGGCGCGCATCGACACCCACGCCCGCCATAGCGAGCACCCCGACGACCCGGTCGCCGCAGTCCTAGCCGTCCTCGACCTGGCCGAGACACAGTCGCTGGCCGATATCGGCTGTGGCGACGCCCGGTTCCTCGCCCACCTCGCCGAAACTGGTCACCGTGGCCGCCTGGTCGGCGTCGACAACTCCGCGGCAATGGTCGCAGCCGCCACCGCGATCAACGGCGTCGAAGCAGTACACGGCGAGGCCACCCGGATCCCGTTCGCTGATGGCGAGTTCGACCGCACCACCGCCCGGCACATGCTCTACCACGTACCAGACCCTGTGGCCGCGCTGCGGGAATTCCAGCGCATCACCCGCCCCGGCGGCCGGGTGGTCCTCACGGTCAACCACGCGCGAACATGCAGCCGCACAGGCGATCTCGTCGCCTCCCACGCTCGTCGCTACGGACTGGAACCCGTCGCGGAACTGGCCAACAGCGTCAACTCCGACAGCCTGCCGGAAATGATGGCCGAGGTCTTCACCACCGTAAGCATCAACCGCTTCGACAACGCCCTCGTCTTCGACACCGCAGCGCCGCTGATCCGTTTCGCCGAGGCTATGGCCTCCTTCTGCGGCGTCGGTGCCGACAGCCCACACCGCGACGGCATCCTCGCCGACGTCGCCACCGACATCCACCGGTGGTTCACCAGCCACCCAGGGCAGGTCTGGCGTGACCCCAAGGGCTATATCGTCGCCACCGGAATTGTTGAATAGCACTGCTACCAAGGAGGATTCGAATCCTGTGAAGCTACTCGTCACCGGCGGCGCCGGATACATCGGCTCCGTCGTCGCCCACCAGCTCGTCGACGCTGGCCACGAGGTCGAGATCATCGACAACCTCTCCACCGGGTTCGAGTCCAACCTGCCCACCTCGGCCCGATTCCATGAGATGTCGGTCCACCAGGTCGCCGATATCCTCACCCCCGAAGCCCGGTTCGACGGCGTGCTGCACTTCGCTGCCAGCATCGAAGTCGCCGAATCGGTCAGCAACCCAGACAAATACTGGCACAACAACATCGAAGGATCACTGGCACTGCTGCGCGCGATCCGCACCGCACAGGTTCCCCGCCTGATCTTCTCCAGCACGGGATCGATGTACACCGGCGACGGCACCACCGCCTTCGACGAAACCGCCGAAGTCCGACCCAAGAACCCATACGCCGCAACCAAAGCCACGGTTGACCAGCTCATCGCAGGAGAATGCGGAGCCTCCGACACCCTCGGCGCGGCAACGCTGCGCTACTTCAACGCCGCCGGAGCGGTGCTCACCGCGGACGGGGTCCACCTGGGAGAACGGCACGAACCGGAATCGCATCTGATACCGATCCTGCTGCAAGCCGCCGATGGCCAGCGTGACACGTTCACGCTATTCGGGACCGACTACGAAACCCGCGATGGCACATGCATCCGCGACTACATCCACGTCGCCGACCTCGCAGCGGCCCACCTACTCGCTCTCGACGTCGTCGAGCCAGGCCGCCACGACATCTTCAATCTCGGCAACGGCCAAGGGCACTCGAACCAGCAAGTCCTCGATACGGTTCGCGAAGTCACAGGAGTCGACTTCCCCGTACGCATCGAAGGACGCCGCCCCGGCGACCCAGCGGTGTGCGTCGCCTCGAGCGAGAAAGCGCGACGCGAACTCGGCTGGAAACCGCAACGGCCCGACCTCGCCGACATCATCGCCGACGCATGGCAATTCCATCAAACTGTTCACGCGCGGGCGTAAGAGTCACACGTACTCGGACGTCGGGTCGGAACGACGAACGGTCCCGCCATGACCATCGAACCGACGCCTCCCAATCCGGCGTCCGCCTGCCGCCGTGACCTGCGGCTCCACGGGTGCCTAATCGCGCGACCGTTTTTGTTGCCGATGATCAGCGGCTGGCCGCCAGCCCCAGGAACTCCCGCACCTCCGGCACCGTTGCATGCAGACGAACGTCCTTTGCGATGCCGTCTACGGTGGCCCGAAGCCGTGTCGATGTCATGGTGGTGATCTGGTCAAAGTGGTCGATCAGGATCTGGCAGCCTGCAGCGACGTCGCCACCTTGAATGTCGTTCTCGGCCAACTTGATACGCCAACCCACGTTCTCACGAGGCCATGACGTGGTGCCGTCGACCGCTGTTTGCAGATAGGTGCTCGCCGTGCGGTGATCGCCGAGCCGCATATACGACCAGCCGGTCGTCCCGGCCAGGGCCGCCGGTGGGAGATATACCCAGTCCGGGTCGTGCCCGCGACTCGATTCATAAGCGCGGTGTGCCCGACTGATGGCATTCACCGTTGCACTGGCATCGCCGGTCGCACTGCGGGCGCATGCCTCATAGATCGCTCCCAAGGCACGCAGCCTCGGTCCCCCGTCGCGGCGGGCGGCGGTCTGTGCGGCATCAGCGAGATTGACCCCCTCCCGGGGCCGCGCATCTCGGGGAAGCTCTGACGGCCCGAATACCCCCTGAAAGCTCTGAAGACTGGCATTGAGCAGGGCGTGTGACGCCGCGATACCGTCGTTTGCAGCAGTCGCCGTCTGTGCTGCTTCGGCGTAGTAGTGCCGCGCCCGGTCCAAGTGCCCCGCATCGAAGTGGACCCAGCCCGCAGCGGTCATCATCTCGGCGGCGGCGCTGGTGAGCTGGCGGCCGATGGTGTCGCTGTAACTGCCTGCGTTCAGCAGCTGCTCGACGTACCGGACTTCGTTGGCGGCGAGGTGACACAGCTGATCACCGCCGACAACCAGGTCGAGTTCATGAATTTGGTTGGTACTGGCAATAATTTCAGCGACATCAGCATCCCCGACATGGATGCTCCCAGTTGACGATGCCGCAGCTGCATGTCCCACGGCCCCGGCAGCCATTGCGGTTCCGGCTCCGAATGCGCTGGTTCGTAGGAAATTGCGACGATTCACGTCCGCCTCCTCGTCCGACTCCACTACCAGTATGGCAAGTGGAACGTTAAGCGCCTTGGCAATTCGCCGCAGGACCCGTACGTCGTGCACGGCGGCAGCATTGTGTTCGAGCTGCGAAATAACGGGTTGGGTGTAGCCGAGGATGGCTCCCAGCTCCGCCTGGGTCATGCCCAGCGACTTTCGCACACGGCGGATGACTTCGCCGGTTGTCATGTGCATCCTGCTGTCTCCGCTCTTCAAGTGAACGTGCATTTGCAAGATCGGTGTAACGCTCGGGACCCGTTGCCGGTCAAGGGTTTTCGCCCCTAATGGCACGATATACGGTTTCCCATATATTTCAGAGGTTTTGCCTATTTGCGCCGGTAAACCTCCTAAAACCCGCTTTACGGTCGGACCGCACCCGGTACCGGGACGACGCCTTCCACCCCTCGGCAGGCGCACCGGTTTGCCGGAGAGGCTGGCAGGCCGGTGGCTAGGAGCCCTCGGTGCCGGGTGCACCACCCAATGCCCCGCCTAGAACCGAGGTTCCGATGATGCACACCCTGGCCATGCACCAGACGGTCGCTCTGACAAAACAGGAAACCCACCAGGCACCGGAGACGCCGTTCAGCGTGGACCGAGCCCACCTTGTGGTGCAGTTCCATGTCGCTTGCCGCGCGAAGACGTGTCCGCGCAAGGCGGCCGCGCTCGAAGTTCTGGCTGAGGCTGGCCGCCTGGTGCCGTCCACGACGCATCCACGGTGAGCGAGATGAACCCACCATCCGACCACGGCACACCGGAAGATCGCCCGACCGGCACCAGCGATGCGGAGTCCGGCGTCGACATCCCCGAGTGGGCACCAATGGAGCCGTTGCCATCGAGCCACATGCTCTTGGCTGCATTCGATGGCAAGCGGCTCGCTACAGCCCGCGACATCCTCGACCCAGCGTTCGACCTGGTGGCCTGCCAGAAGCAGTACCGACTGGCCTTCGAGATGCTCGGCAAGGAGACCGTCTCCGCGGAGCAGCTCTGGCATGCTGCGTCGGAATTGGTTACGGCACAACAAGACATTGAAATCCTGATCGCCATCATTGATGACGCTGTGGCCGACCGGCTGAAACAGCGGATACCGGTGCCATCGTTACCATCTCATACTGCGTCGATCGACGGGCTACCACTACCGCCCGTGCATACCGAGAGCATCGGCGAAATCGCCGCCCGGATGGCGGATCTGTGGGAAGCAGTGACCGCCAAGACCAATGGGCAAAATGGCGAAGACTTCCCGGAAGCCGGGCAACTGCTCGAACTCTGCCGAGGCTACGACTACCTGGCTGCGGAGATCGAATCCGGTCGACGATTACTTCCAGGGATGTGATCCACCATGCGGCCTGTTACCCCGCCGCGACGTATTCGGCACATCCATATCGAATCCGGTGCGCTGCAGCTGGATTACCAGGCCAGCGAAGAACAAGCACAGAACGTTGCCGACGAGTTGACGGGGGCGTTTGCCGACTTGGACCTACGAGTGACAGTCGACGATGACGTGCAGGCTGATTTGCCACCTCTGCCATGTGGCGGGCTGTGGGAATAGACCCGACTCCAGTCGAGCCACATCGGCATCCAAATCTATTTGCTGCCAACGTCTTTCTACTTCTCCGATGATTGAACGGATACATAGCACATGCCCGAAGACCACGCTTCCGCCCCCTCCGATCGTCCCACCCACACCGTCTACTACGGCCTTACCCGAGACAAGCCGCTGGCCTTCACCGTGCCGCCGGTGGAGGCGACGCCCGATCAGCCATTGCCGGACTGTGCGCCGTTTCTTCGGGTGTGCGCCGGGATGGACGAACCAAGCACGGTCATGCTGCGCGTAACACGCGAGCTGGTCGGCCTCTGGCGGCATGTCCATGACGAGCGGCCCAAGGATACGGCGAAGGTTGACGAACAGCTGAACTTGAATATCTGGTTCATTGACCGTGAAGCGGGCGGACACACCAAAGGCGTTGTGTATCAGGCAGATGCGCCGCTCAGTCCCTCAACCTACGGCCAATGGGTGGCGTGGTTGGTCTGGAAGTACCTCCTGTATGCGCTCAGGCAGAACGACCCCAGCCATCACGAGCAGGACGCGGCCGAACTGTCCTGGTGTATCGAGTCGTTCAACGAGTTGGTGGCGGCAGTGCAGGCCGGGCGGTTACGGCTGCCGGAGCAAGCAGGCGACGAGGGGGACGGGACGGAATTTCCACCGAAGCGAGTATGGCCGGAGGACGCCAGCTGAGTCGTGTTGTATCTGGTCTGCCTGCTCTGGCCTGCGTCGTTGGCTGTCGCGGCAATGGTCGGATTCTGGATCGGAGTGCGATGCTCGCGTAGCGAGCGTGTGGACGATGCGCTGCCCGCCACCGACCCGTCCCCTCGCTCGCCGAGCCTGCCACAGCATCGCCGCTGGCCAAGCGCGGATGCCAACACCGAGGTCTTGCCACAGTTGCAGGACCTACGGCCTCCTTCTCGACCGACGCCGATCCGTAAGCCGCCGTGGATCGACCACCGCCGACATACAGGTTGTTGATCGTCAGGGGGGATCCTCGTTCGCGAGCCTGCGTCCCACGCGACATTGCGCCTGACGACACCATTCGGAGGGATCGCCGCCGCGATTACCTATGCGGCGCTGTGTGCGGGCAGCGAGCGTGAGGCCGGGGTGGACCACGGGGCGCGGATCTGCTGAGTCGGCTCTGCCGTGCCTACGAGGACTTGCGCTGGCCAAGATGCCACCAACGCGATGACTGTGGCCGCGTTAGTGCGGCGGTGGTCCGCTGTACGGTTTGCGTAGAGCGGTGATGAGCTGGATGTGTTGGGGCTGGGTGACATCGGCGACTGTGAGGCTGTAGGAGGTTGGTTCGCCGGATGTGGGGTGGATCCAGTGGACTGGGTTGCTGGCGGCGCGGCCGTAGGCGACGTTGCAGCTCGATATCCAGAGGTCGTGAAAGGTTTTGTTGGGGCGTAGCTTTCGCAATAAGTGGTGGGCTTGTTCGGAGTCGCGGTAGCGGCCGAGTACGGCTTTGATGGTGGCTACAGAGTGGGCTGCTTCGCGTTCCCAGTCGATGACGACCGTTTTCGCGATCGGGCTGAACAGCCATACCGGAATGCATTCGGACTCTTCGAGTCCGGGCATACCCGCACGGAATTCCATGGTGGCTAGTAGTACGTTCCACATGGGGTCCACATAGGCCGCGAGCACTCCCCGTTCCTCGAGGTCTTGGATGTGGTTCCTCAGTGCGTTGTCCTCGCGTACGGATTGGCGGAGGCTGTCGGTTGGGGTGAGATCCTCTGCTGGATAACGGAGTTCGCGGATGTGGCGTGCCTGTTCGTGGCTGAGGCCGTAGCCGGTGATCACCTTATCGAGGGTCTCGGGGCTGGGGACTCGCTCACCGACTTCGAGTTGACGCAGGTAGGAGGGGCTGATGCCGTGGCGTTTGTAGGCCGCGACTCGTGATAGACGCAGGTGGTCTCGGTTCAGTCGTAGTGTGTCGGGCAGGGTCGGGATGCAGGCTCGAGGTCTGCGTCTGCGGTCGCTGTACGAGCGGGTATTACGGTTCACGCCAAGTTACTCCTTGTCTGCTGGTTCCGGTCGGTAGAGATGTCGCCGGTTCGTGCGTTCCGGGTGTTGCGCGACATTCATCGGCGCTTCTTTGGACTGCTGGTGATCGATGACATCGCTTGTGGTCCTGGGGTTCGCAACAATGCATATGCACAAAGTCTCGATATACTGGCCGGTTATCGTCAAGATCGACTCGGGGACAGTGTGTCCCGGCGATCCGGGGAGGGAAGAGGCGAGCATTGGACGAGATCACCAAGGCTGTCGGCCATTGGCTGAGGACGCGTCGGATAGAGGTCGGGCTGGAAAGGCCCGAGGATCTAGGCAAGCTGGTGGGTCTGAGCGCGGATCAGATCAAGAAGGCCGAGAATGGTACGCGCACATTGAGCATCGAATCATTCGAGGCGATCGTCGGGGCGCTCGCACTGCCGACGTGGTGGGGGCGGATGGTTCTCGCTCTGACGCGTACCACCCTCATCCCTTCCCACGTTGCCACCCATCACCCCATCGGAACCCGTGACCTGCGGATTCTGGAAGCCTACCCAGGGCCTGCGTGCTACTACGACGTGCCACTGTTCAAGGTGCGGGCGGCGAACAGTAAGTACCTGAGGGCCTTTCCGGGGTTGGTTCCTGGTCGAAACATCATCGAGTGGTTGGTCAACGAGCCCGCAGCGCGGAAAGTCCTGGAGGGTTGGGACCTCGAGGTGCACTTGTTGACGCAGTCGCTGAAACTGATGTCACCCGGTCTGGTAGCACAGCACGAAGTCGACGCCGTCGTCGATGCGTGCCGCGACGCGCCGGGATGGAATGAGCTTTGGGACACTGATTTCCCGCAGAGCTGGGCGTCGATGGACAGCAGCCTGGAGTACTCGGTGATCACCGACATCGACACCGGCGAAGAGCGGTCGATGTGGGTCTCGATCGACGTGAGCGAGGCGCCGTTCCGGCCTTGGTGGACCTACCACCTGACCCCGGTCGATGGTCCGCTTGCCACGGCCCAAGTCTGATGACGGCTCACGACAGCGGACCAGCCGAAATGAGCTGGCTTGGTCAACAGCTCGCTGTCGTGTCCCGAAAGCGGCTGCGTACGTGGGGTTCCGGCAATCGGACGTCGTGCTAGGGGGCGGCGCTTTCGACCAGTGCCGTTAAGCTTTAGTCGGTGCTATCGGGAGCTGTCGGTCTTCGGTCACGCAACTGTCGGAACTCCGTAGCGCAGTGCGACGAGAACACCGTCACGGTGTCGCGGTGATTGTGCACGAGTTCGCGCAACCGGCGCTGGTTTTCTGCTCGTTGTGGGCGCAGTGTGTCCACCGACTGCTCGAAGATGCGTGCTCCCAATGGCATTCGCGGTTGGTGTGCCATCTGACCGTGATAGGAGTACGCGTCCCCGGCATGTAGCAGCCAACCGTTTCCGGTGTCGACGGCGACTCCGACGTGTCCGCGGGTATGTCCGGCCAACGGGACCATCAGGATCTGCGGGGATAGGCCCTTCAGTTCCCGTACCGCGGTGAAGCCGAACCACTGGTCGTCACTACTGTCGGACTCGCTGTAGGTGATCCATTTGGGGCCGTGGGCGATCTGCACCGGCCGATATCTGAATCGTTCTTTGGGGCCGTGGGGGCCGGTCATGGCATCGAGTTCGGTTTGGTAGACGTGTACGTTCGCGTCCGGAAAATCTGCGAGTCCGCCCGCGTGATCCAGGTCCAGATGTGTGGTGATGATGTCGCGAACATCGGCGCGTGAGAATCCGAGTGCTTCGACTTGCCGGGCGATCACCTGGTCGAAAACAGGGTTGGTGCGTCGGATGACCTTCTGCCCAACCCAGAGTTCGGGCTGGATGGTTGCCTGCTCCCCATAGCTGGTATCCACCAAGACCAATCCCGCGGGATGTTCGATCAACAAGCAGTGGCACGCGACCTCTGCCCGACGAAACACCCCCGGGCGACCGTCGATCAGACGGCCCCCGAAGGGCCGCATTCCTCCGCCATCCAAGTGGTGGACACGCACGAACCGCTCCCGCCCATTTCGCCGACTGCTGGCCACACTACACGCCACCCAACCGATAGCGGGACGACAGGCAGTCAGGCACGCCAAAAGCCCTGTGGCGAAGGAGGATTAACCGCAGCGACGAGCGTGTGCGACAAGTCTTTCAAACTGAGGATCGCAAACAGATGGATCTCGCAAGGCGTCAGAGCAAGAATGGCGCACCGAACAGCTTGTTGGACAACAGTCTTCAAAATTGTCTGCTCAACGCTTGCTGCGTGAAGTACATGGCAAACCTCCTGCGCATTCGCCGTCTTCCAGTTTGACTCTGGCAGCGTTAACGCAATCTAGGCGCATCGAAACCCTAGCGTCGCAGCAGTTTTCCGGGTTTGGATGGACCTGCTAGTCCAACCACTTGAAAGGAAATATCTTGGATCCGTACGAGATTCTGGGGTGGGTGAACACCGGGTTGTCGGTGCTGTCGAACGGCCTGTCCGTTGCGGCTCAGGTGATATCGCTCATCTTCACCTTCATTTGACGCGACCGCTCTGAGAAGCGCCCTCCCAGTGGCATATTCGCGGCTGGGAGGTGCGCAGCGATCTATGATTTCGCATTCTTTCCGATTACCAATCGCAATTCCGCCTTCAGTCGAAGGGTCTACTTGGCATGCTCAGATCAAGGAATTCTATCCGCCCGCCGATGCGTCGCTCGAAACATCGCAGTGGCGACAATCTCAGCCGAAACCTATTGAGTCAGTGCGTTGTTCACGGCAACCGAGCCATAATCTCCGGCGCGATTCCGGTTGCGCTTGTATTGGCGGCGACAGCGACGGCGAGTGCTGCTGACTTTGCGAGTGCCATCAGTGACCAGCCCGGGGTCGCCAGTCCCGCCCAGCCCGGAACCCTCGCGCCGCCACCTCCACCCCCTCCGGCCCCTGCGCCGCCTCCGGAACCGGCACCGCCGATGTATTACGAGCAGCCGACCGAGGTCCGCAACGAGGCACCCTCACGCCCCGCTCCGCCGCTGGATCAACCCGTAGAGCCGATCGAACTGGGGGAGTTACACCTGCCGGAGCCGGTGGCTCCCGTGGCTCCGATCGAGCCGCCGGAGAACATGATTCGTATCGGTCAATGGCAGACGCCCAGCCCGGATTGGCTGCCACCGGAATGCCGCGACGCCATCAACGATGCTGCGGCGGACGCGGAGGCCCAGGTCGCGACCGCCTTGGATTCGATCGGCATCCCCGCCGGGCGCTCCGACCGGGTCAGCGGTGCAACGCTGGCCGGTGCCGGGATCGGCGGCGCCGCCGGTGCCGTCGTCGCGGGCGTGCCGGTCGCGGCGACAGGAGCGGTGCTCGGCGGGCTCATCGGAGGAACCGTTGGTGGAATCGCCGGAGCGGCCCTGGGCACGGTGGTACCGGTTCCGGTAATCGGGACAGTGACCTCCGGCGTGGCGGGAACAGCGCTCGGCGCCGCGGCGGGTGCGGCGGCAGGGGCCGTGGTCATCGGAGTTCCCGCGGCTGCCGTCGGCGCGGTGGCCGGCGGAACCGTCGGTGCCGGATTCGGTGCTGGGGTGGGGGTGGGCCAGCCATGACCACCTCGACAAGACGCCGCGTGCTCATCGCGGCTGCGCTGATGGCGGCATCCACCGTTGTCGACTCGGTCGCTGCCACGATGGGAACACCCGATGCGGCGGCGGTGCCGATCGGGCCCGGGTGCCCGGCACTCTACGTCTTAGGCGTCCAGGGCACCGGCCAGTCCTCACCGACCGCGGACCCGCTTGCCGACACCGGTGTGGTTGGCGCGCTGATCGGTCCAGTTCTCTCGGCTGCGCCCGGCTTGGTGCAGCGCAGCTACATCCCTTATGGTGCGGGGTTCGGAGGCGCGGTCCCGGGTGGGCCTGACCCATACGTCGTGTCGGTAGTCGATGCCCGCAACCAACTCGATGCCGCGGCCACCGAGATCGCCGTCACCTGCCCCGGCACGATGATCGCCGGAATCGGCTATTCCCAAGGTGCACAAGCGATGTCGTCGTTCGCTCGCGTCGTCGGCGCGGGCGCTGGACCAGTCGGCCCCGAGCGCATCGCCGGGATCGCGTTGTACGCCAACCCCGACCGCGCACCGGATGCACCGACCTTTCCCGGCCGCCCGGGACAGACCGTGCCCGATGCCGCACCCGGCACCGACGGGGAAGCAGTGTCGGCGGTGCAAATCCCCAACCCGCCCGCCGGTGGTGGCGGCATCGCCGATGGCGCGGCCAGCTACGGCGCACTGACCGGCCGGGTCGCCGATATCTGCACCGACGGCGATCTGGCGTGCTCGGCGCCCGATCGTGCCGCACTGTTGCGCGTCGGTGCGGAGATTGCCGCCCAAGCTGACCTGCGCAACCCGTTCGCCGCCGTCGGCTCAGTGGGTGCCATGTTCTCCGTCGCGCTCGGTGATGCCTGGACAACGGTGGTGCTCAACGACTTCCAAATCGGCGCCGGAAACGTCGACTATGTCCCGCAGCTGAGTTTGTCGGGCCGGTTGGTCGAAACCGCCGACCCCCGCACCCCCGGTCCTAACTCAGTGGAGATCGGCGCGGCGGCCGCGCGGTGGAACGAGATCACCTCCACCGTCGCAGCGAACCCCATGGTGTTGCTGCCCAAACTTGTCGGCCAACTCGGCGCGGCGTGGGGGCAGTTGGTCGCTGACAACGCCGACCTGCTCAATCCCGCGGTCTGGGTCCGCTACGTCGACACCGTCGCACAGCACAACAACTACGCCATCAGCGGCCAACTCAACTCGGGCATCGCCTGGATGGTCGCCCTCGCCCACGACATCGCCGGGAGCCGATGACATGACCGACCCGATCACCTTCGACGATTTCTACCGCAGCGCCGCGCTGGACTTCACACCGCATCCGGGGGAGATTCTACGCCGCCGGGCGGTCGCCACTCCGGATCTGCACGGCGCCAACCGGGCGTGGCAGCTGGTGTATGCCACCCGCACTGGCCGGCGCGCTCCCATTCCGGCGTCGGGAATCGTGATCACCCCCGACATCGCCGAGCCCGCCGGACCCAGCCCGATCCTGTTGTACTGCCCTGTTTTTCACGGACTCGGTGGGCGATGCGCCCCCTCGCAGCTGCTGGCCGGGGAGGGAACCGAACCGGAAACCGGGTTCATCGCCACCGCGCTCGAACGCGGCTGGACAGTCGCGGTGCCCGATGGCGTGGGCGTGGGCATGACCGGGCTTGGGCCACACCATTTCCTGGCCGGAGACGCGGCCGCGCACGCCGTGCTCGACCTCGCGCGCGCGGTACGCGCGCTCCCGGAACTCGACGCTACGGCGGCGCCGTGTGCGGCATGGGGTTATGCCGACGGCGGGCGCGCCGCGATCTGGGCCGCTGAACAACGCCCCCACTATGCCCCGGAGCTGGATCTGCGCGGCGTCGCCGCCGGTGCGGTCGTGGCCGACCCCGGGGCGTTGATCGGTGAGATCGACGGCGGTCCGTGGGCGGGACTGGCGCTGGCCGGACTGATCGGGCTGAGTCGCGCGTATCCGCATCTGCCGATGCGACACCTGCTCACCGACGAAGGCCACGACACGATCGAGCGCGCCCAGGAACTCGACGCGGCGCGACTCCTGGTCGCCTACCGCAACACCGCATTGGGGCGCTGGTGCGAGCGCGAGGACCCGTGGAACGACCCGATGTGGTGCTACGCGCTGGCGAACGAGACCAGCGGCAGGGAGGCGCCGCAGGTGCCCGTGCACCTCTACCACGGCATCGAGGACACCCTCGTCCCAGTGGCCATGGGCCGCAGCCTGTTCGCCGAATACCGCACGCACGGAGTCGATTTGAGCTGGCGCGAATACCCGACCAGCCATACCGGAGCCGCCACCGACGGTGCCGCCGAAGCTGTCGCCCGCCTGGCCGACTACCTGCAGCGGCGACCTGACGGCACCGGAGCGACACCACCGCGCCCGCAGACCACCTGAATCGCCTGCCCGCATCTGCGGACCCCTCGCCGGGGTGCGGGCAGGCCCCCAGCAGACAGATAGAGGTCGAAAGTCCATGCACACCAGCACCACCCGAACACCAACACCGCGGCGCATCGCCGCGACGGTCCTGGCGTTAGTCACCGTGTCAGCGACAGGTGTCAGCACTGTGGTTGCCGATGCCAGCGTCCCCCTCGGCGCGAGATGCCCCAGCCTGTACGCGCTGGGGGTGCAGGGGAGCGACGAAGCCTCTCCCGACGCGGCGATCACCAGCGACTCCGGGGCGCTCGGGCAGATGTTCGGTCCTCTGGCCGCCGCCGCGGGAGATCTGGTGCAGCGCGCCTACGTCCCCTACGGCCGCACATCCGACGGGACGGCACTGTCCTACGATGCGGCGGTCACCGACGCCACGGCGCTGCTGGAACAGATGGCTGCCGAGGTCGTCGCGCGCTGCCCGGCCACGAAGATCGCCGCCGCCGGATACGCCCAAGGCGCACCTGCGGTCGAACGGTTCGCCCAGCGGGTCGGAGCAGGTACCGCAGCGCTAGGTGCCGACCAGGTCGCCGGTATCGCGTTGCTGGCCAACCCGGACCGCGACACCAACACCCCCGTTCTCCCCGGCCGCCCAGGCGCTACCACCCCCGCTGCTGCACCCGGAACCACAGGGGACAAGGTCGCCGAGATCGCGCTGCTCAACCCGTCGCTCTCGGGAGCCGGTATAACCGCCGGGGCGCGATCGGGCGACTACGGGGCATTGACCGGCAGAGTGGCGGACCTGTGCGTCGCGGGTGACGCGACCTGCGATACACCTACCGGAAGCCCCCTGGCTACCACGGCGGCGAATATCGCCACTCGCTCGGATCTGCGCGATCCCGTGGCGGCGATCTCCACGATCGCCCAAGCCTTGTCGGCAACGGTCTACACGACCGCTGTGAACGTGGTCAACGAGGACGTGGTCGGTACCAGCCTCGATCAACTGTCCTACCAACCCGCCAAACCCCTCGGGCAGCGCCTGGCCGAAGCCTCCGACCCCAACACCGCCCCACCCGGGCCGACCGATGCTCTCGCAGCGCTGTTCAAGGTCGGCACCATCGGGTTGAACGCCGCGATCTCGGTCGCGCGAAAAGTGTTCACCCCGGCCACGATCACCGAACTCGCCACGGTCGGTATGGGAGACCCTCTAGCAGCGATCGCGGTGCTGGGCACCAAACTCGCCACCGCGGTGGTCGAGCTCATTCCACCCCAGACAGCCAGCCGCTGGATCAACGAGACCTTCACCGCGATCACCAGCACCGTCACCGACCACAGCGAGCTCTACGCCCTCACCGGGGCGGCCCAATACAGCGATACCACCGGCCGCCACGGCTCCTACCGCACCGTGCCTGCCACACCCGCCGGACGTTCAGCTTTGGCCGCCACCGCCGACTGGTTCACCGCGCTCGCCCGCGACCTCGCCGCCACCGGAACTCCCTCGGCCCCACCACAATCCGCCCGGCCGTCGACAACGACCGCACACGCCACCACATCGAGCGCCAGCCCAGGCACGCCAGCGGCACCGACATCGAGCGCCGGACCCTGAAGACCCCTTCGGGCGGAGTCCGACTCCGCAGACGTACCCACACCCTGTCTGCAGATTCTCCCCTGGCACCCGCCCGAAGGGCCCGCACTGTCCACCAACCCCATCGAGGAGGTGAGAACCCGACATGCCCAACACCCATGCCGACACCAGCGCCCAGCACGGCTGGGGCTGGCTGTATCCCACCGAACACACTGCAGTGCAACCCATCTCGGAGGTGACCGACGACAAGGGCGCCGATGGCAATGGATGGGAATGGATCACTCAACAGCCTGACCCGCCACCGCCGACGGGGTCGTGGCGCACGCGGGTGGCTCGCCGCGTGTGGGTAGTGCTGGGCGCTGCACTCGGCGTGGCCGCCGCGCTCGTCGGGATGGGAATCAACTCGGTCGCGCACCACCCGGACACCGTGCCAGTGATCCCCACCCTGACCGCGGGTCCACCGACAACCACGCCACCACAGGGCGCGTGCGTGGGGCTGGCCGGGCAGACCGTCACCGACACCGCGGGCGACGCCCACAGCCCGGTCGGGGTAATCGCCGCGTTCGAGCACGCCTACTACTCCCAACGCAGCGCCGAGGCCGCACTGCGACTTGTCGCCCCCGAGGCCGGACTCGCAGTGGAGGCGCTCGCGGCGGGCATCGCATCGATCCCGGTCGGCACCACCCATTGCGTCGCGATCACCCCGATCGCCGACGGCGCTGCCGAGGTCCACCTGGTCGAGCTGCACCCCGACGGTCAGCGCGTGGATTACCTGCAGCTGATCAACATCCGCCACGACGACGGTCTCGGTGTCGTGATCACCAATATCCAGAAGCGGGGCTGAGCAATGGCCGCACCGCTGCACCTGCACTACGACGACCGCAACGCGCGAATCCACCGGCTCGAACCAGGCACTGTCGCCGCGCCGCAACGGTTGGCGCCGGTGCGGGAGACGCCGCTTCCGACCACCGGAGCGCACCCACCATTGTTCGCCGTGCTCGGCGCGCACGGCGGCGCCGGAACTTCCACGTTGGCGCGGTGGTGGGCCCCGGCCGCCGACACCGGGCTGGCTTGGCCCGCCTCACCACACACGACTCAACACGTTCTCGTCGCCGCGAGGCTG
This sequence comes from Nocardia sp. CA-119907, assembly GCF_050955995.1. Taxonomy (NCBI): domain Bacteria; kingdom Bacillati; phylum Actinomycetota; class Actinomycetes; order Mycobacteriales; family Nocardiaceae; genus Nocardia; species Nocardia sp. CA-119907. The sequence goes on along the minus strand of NZ_CP192091.1, from coordinate 5,656,831 downwards.
TGCATGCCGGGCCTGACCGCCGCGGCTGAACGCTTGCGCGAATGGCACGCCGGACTGGCCCCGGATGGCGTGCAGGTGATCGGTCTCGTACTGAGCGCGGCGCGCCCGGGGCGAGTCCCCGCCCTTGTGCGCCGGTATCGCGCAGTGGTCGCCGAACTGGCCGAGCACGTCTACGACATCGGCTGGCACGACGAACTTGTCACCTGCGAACTCACCGATCTGGCCCAATACCTCCCCTACGACCCGGCGCCGTCGCGCCGCTCGAGGCTGCGCGAGACGGTTCCCGCCGACGTGCACAGCGCCGGAACCCAGATCATCACCCACCTCGCAGCCACCCGTTCGATTGCTGCACAACCCGATTCGGAGACATCGCCATGACCACCGCCTCCGCGGTCGGCGAGGCGCTGACCGTGCTCGCCCAACAAATCCCGATCACCCCGAAGCCACCTCCAGGCTCGGACAGACTCATCAACCTCGTCAACTATCTGTCCTGGATCGTCATGCTCGCCGGGATCGCCGCCTTGATCTACGCCGGCGGCAAATTCGGTTGGGAACGCTTCCACGGCGGCGCCGTGGAGTCGCCCAAGATCATCCTCGGCGCCCTGGTCGGCGGCATCGTCGCCACCAGCGCCGGAGGCATCATGAACGCCGTCGTCACCGGAGGCGGATAAGCCATGCGCCGCTTGCGGATTCATCCACAACCCTCCACTACCACGCGGCACAGCGCCTTCGACGCCTCCACCCACCAGACTGCCGCGCCCGGATTCCCATCCGCATCGACCTCCCGGCGCGAAACGCTCGCCGCTACCCACCCCGACGCCAGCTCGTTCACGGTGGCCGCTGCGGACGGAATCCGCCTGTCGGCCAGGCGCATCGGTCCAGCGTCGGCACCGGCGAGCGTGGTCTATGTCCATGGCATGCTCACCGACTCCACCCACTGGAGTCCGCTGACCGAGCATCTGCACCAACGCCTCGACGGCGGTATCGCCCAGATCGTCTACGACCAGCGCGGACACGGCCGCTCCGAGCAAACCGGTCCCGGGGTGCGGACCACGTTGGCGACGCTCGTCGATGACCTCGATACGGTCCTGGCCCACGCGCACGGGGCGGTCGTGCTCGTGGCGCACTCGGTGGCGTCGCTGCTGGTGCAGGCATGGGTTGAGCACTACCCCCACCGGGCACGTGCACTGGCGGGCGTTGTGATGTTCAACGGCTGTCCCGAATTCCCATGGCTCCCAGATTCCGACGTATATGACACGAGGAAGCGCTCGCGGCGCCGGATGAGTCAGCTGGTCAGGGAACTGACCATTTACCTGTACGAGCCACCGACCCGCTACGGCCTGGCGCGCCGCAGTGTGTTCGCCGACATTGGTCGCGGCGGGCATAGTGCCAACCTCGACGCGACTCTGGCGACCCTGGCCGCTTACGGCAGCACGGCGCTGACCGTCGAGACGGCGAGCATCCTGCGTAGCGTCCCGACCTGGGTGTTGACCGGTGAGCTCGATCCGGTTGTGGCACCGAGCAGATCCCGGCACCTGGCCGAACACATCTGGGGTGACTACGACAGCGTCGCCGGTGCCGGGCATTCGCTCCCGCACACCCACCCGGCCGCAGCAAGCGAGCCGATCCTCGCCGCACTCGAGGTCGCCTACCGCACCGACCAGCACGACGGCGGCCCACCGTGATCGCCAAACCCCTTCCCGCTCAGGTTCTTTCGCCTATAACCCCGTTGCTGGGCTGGCTGGCGTGGTTCGTGCTGCTGCTGTGCATCGCGCGCGCGGTGTGGGTCGGCGGGCTGCTGGCGATCCGGATGTACCGCGAAGAAGCGTTCGAAGGACTCCTCGGCGCCCTGCTCGGCGCGGTGTTGCTCGGCGCAGCCAGCTCCATCGCCATCGCCGTCCTACCTCCCACCTGACCCACTCGAGGAGACCAACCCCGTGAACCCTTCCCGCGCGCACCATCTCAGCGTCGTTGCTCTGCTGGCTTTCACAGGACCCATCGCGGTGGCCGGACTGATCGCCTGCGGCAGCGAGAACCCCAGCGAATCCGATGCAACGCCCTCCACGGGAGCGGTCGCTGTACCGACCGGATTGCGTTGGCAGTCCTTTCAAGGTGTCGACCTTCCGGTCGCCGAACAAGGTCCCCACCACATCGAGGGAGCCGTAGCCACCGGATACGACCGCTCACCGGCAGGTGCCGCGCTGGCCGCGATCCAGTCCACAGTTCGTATGTCGATCTCCACCGACAGCCAATGGCCGATGGTGGGCCAACGCATGCTGGCCCCCGGACCCGGGCGTGACGCCTGGGCCACCGCCCGGGCCCAGATCTCGATCACCGCACCGATCACCAGCGGCCCACCGAAAGTCCTGGGCTACTTGATCTCTCGCTACACCCTCGACGCCACCGACGTCGACATCTACACCGTCCACCCCGACAACTCCCTCACCCGCAACAACACCCACGTCCTCTGGCGCAGCGAGGACTGGCGCCTGCAGCTACCCGACAACTCGACCACCGCCACGGTCACCGCCGTTGCCCTGGCCCCGGCCGACATGGTCGCGCTGACGCCACGCTGAGGAGGCCACTCGAATATGAAATCCCATCGCCTGCTGATCATCCTGCTCGCGGGTATCACCGCCGTCGTGATCGCCGCCTTCGTGCTGACGATCACCAATGACACGGGCCCACACGATGTCCCGGCCTATCCCGCGAGCATCACAGCTCCGACCGAGCGAACTTTCCCTGATCTTTCGCCGAGCGTGTTGCCGCCGACCACGGATCTGTTCGGCAATCGCCTGGAGGTTTCGCACGACGAATCCGGTGTCGTTCTCCCGCAAGACCCATCGAGCCGACCTGACCCCACCCGGCCGGACTACCTGACCGCCACGCCCGCACGGATGCAGTGGCAGCGCGGCTGGGGCGGAGCGGCGCTACCAGTCTCTGGCAGCGACGGACCGACCCGCATCCACGACGGGATCGCCACCGGGTTCGGCCGCACGCCCCAAGGGGCGGCCTTGGCCGCGTTCGACGCCCTCGCCCGCGCACTGGCCGCCCCCGAAAGCGTCTGGCAGCAGGTTGTGCGGGAACGCTATTACGGCGGCGGCCAGGCGCTGCTGGAGCGATTCGCCCGGTCGCGCGAACGCACCCGCGACGCAGCCCGCTACGTCGTGGTTCCCGACGGCGTGCGCGTTCAGCCCGGATACCGAGACGACCTCGCCGTCGTGCAGTTCGCGACCCGCGACGACCTCGGGTACACGATCTCGACCTGGCCGATGGCCTGGATCGACGGGGACTGGCGTGTCCGCGTGCCGGACGACATCGAAACACTCTGGGGCCCAGGTGCTTCCACGCCGACTTCGAGTGGCTTCGGGTCGTGGAAGGCAACGTCATGACCGCAACTACGCTCGCCAGCGGGCCGAACGCCGCGACGCCATGGCACAGGCAGCTGCCGCTGCCTGATGTCTGTGACATGCCATTGGGACCCCAACAGGCATGTGAACAACTCGGACACGCCGCAACCGAGGCAGCGAGCTCCGCACTCGACGACTTCGCCACCACCCTTGTCGACGGTTTCACCAAAACACTGCGGATCGCCATGACCTGGTGGACCACTATTCCCTCCCCCCAGCTCACTGGTGCAGGAGGCGAGCCCGGGACGGCGCTGTCGGGGATCCGTGACTACAGCAGCGGGCTTCAGGTGTTGTTGCTCACGACCGGAATCATGTTCGCCGCCGCGAGATTGGCGCTGGCCAAACGCGGCGGCGTCGCCGGCGAAGCCCAGGAGAGCTTCCTGATGCTGGCGCGGGCGGTGTTCGCCTCGATGTCCTTCGCCGCTGTGGTCACCGCCGGAACCCGCGCGGGCGACGCCTTCGCAAACTGGGTTCTCTTCGACGCCAGCCAGGGAGATCTGGACGGTGTCGTGGGCCGCTTGACGGAGTTCGACGCCGACACTCGCTCGGGCCTGGGGACCGGGGTTCTACTGCTGGTCGGCCTGCTCGGGTCGATCAGCATGCTGATCCAACTGGTGATGTTGGTAGTGCGCCAAGCCCTTTTGATTCTGGTCGTGGCCGTAATTCCCCTCGCGGCAGCTGCTTCGGGCACCGGACCAGGGTCGCAGGCTTACAAGAAGCTGTTGAGCTGGTCGCTGGCGTTCGTACTGTACAAACCGGTCGGCGCGCTGGTCTACGCGATCGCGTTCACCGTGATCGGCAACGAGAAGCAACGCGATCCGCAGCTGGTGCTGCTGGGGTTGATTCTGCTGGTGATGAGCGTGGTGGTGCTGCCCGCGCTGATCCGGTTGGTCGCACCCGCGGTCGCCACACTCGGAAGTGGTGGCGGCGCGACGGCGGTGTTGGCCGGCGGCGCGGCCGGTGTGGCGATGGCGTCATTGGGTGATCGCTCGAGCGGCCGCAAGGTCAGTGAGGGAGAGAACGCGCCCGGCGGTGGAGGGGCATCCAACGGTTCGCCAGCGCCCGGCGGTGGTCCTGGCGGCGGGGGCGGCGGTGGTGGCCGTCCGATGTCGGGTGGAAGCGGCGACAGCGGTGCCTCCACCTCGGGAGCGGCGAGTCCCGGCGGCGGTTCGAGCGGCGGTGCGGGTGGTGGCGGTGCACGGTCCAGCGGGGGCGGAGCCGCGCGGTCGTCGAGCACGCCTGGTGCGTCCGGTGCGGGCAGCGGTGGCGGGCAGGCTGCTGCTGGTGCCGGGATCGCCGGTGCGGTGGTGATGGGTGCTCAGATGGCCGCCGACATGGCGCAGCGGGGTGTTTCCGCGATCGACAGTCAGACCCGGGATGCGACTGAGGGTGGGTTGGATCCGGATGCGTTGGGGCCGGGGGAGGTTCGGCGATGACTGCTCGCATGTATGGCCGCTGGGAACGCCCGCGTAGCGCCGGGTTCTTCGGCTTGACCTGGGGTGTGTCGATGCTGGGCTTGGGTTTGATCATCATGGTGATGGTCGGGTTCATGATCAGCCGATCGCTATCGGTCGCCGCCGGTCTGATCATGATCGCGGCGCTGGTGTTCACACCCTTGGCGATCACTCGCAATGGCCGCACCGGCTGGGAACTGGCGTTGTTGCGGGTGCAGTTCGCCGCCGCGCGCGGCCGTGGCGAGCACCTCTATCAGGCGGGTCGCTTCTCCAAGATCCCCGGTCTCGCGAAACTTCCTGGGCTGTTGGCGGATTCGCGGCTGTCGGAGTACGAGACTGCGGGCGGGAAACGCTTCGCGATGCTCCACATCCGCCGCACCGACCACTACACGGTGGTGCTGCGGGTGATCCCGCGTGGCAAAGAGTTGGTCGATCAATCCCAGATCGACGCGTGGGTGCAGGGATATGGGCAGTTCCTGGCCACCCAGAGTCGCGGTGGGGAAGTGGTCGCGGTGACTGCGGTGCTGGAGAACGTGGTCGAAACCCGCCTCAAGCAGGCCCGGGAAGTCGCCCGTCTGGTCCGCCCCGACGCCCCGGCCTATGCCAAAGCGGTGATGCGGGAAGCCGCCGCCGACATCGGCGGTGTCGGGGTCCGGATCGAGGCCCGCATCGCGATCACCTACCGCGCGATCGGTAAAGGCCGCATTCGCCGCGACGAGGCCGAGCAGGCCCGCGAGATCGGGCAACGCCTGCAAGGCGTGTTGTCCCAGCTCGCCCGCGCGGGTCTTCCGGCGACACCGCTGCAGGCGTGGGAAGTGCTCGGGCTGGTGCGTACCCGCTACGACTTGGCCTCCCAACGCGATGTCGAAGCCGCGGGTCCGGCCATTACCGGCACGCAGTCGTGGGACTCGGTCGGTCCGATCGCGCACCAGGACCGCTGGGATCACTACGTCCATGACGGCGCCCGCTCGATTACCTGGGAGATGGATGCCGCACCGCGTGGCGCGGTGATGGAAACGGTGCTCGAGGAGTTGCTGCGCCCGCGTGCAGACGTGCCCCGCAAGCGGGTGGCGATCGTGTACCGGTTGCATTCGGCCGCGGAGGCCACCACCCTGGTCGACTCGGACTTCCGGGACGCGGTCGCGGCCGAGCAGACCGAACGCGGCATCGCCTCGGCCTCGGCGCGTATCCGGGTCGCCAACACCCAAGCCTCCCGTGAGGAGCAGGCACGTGGCGCGGGCTTGACCCGATTCGGGGCGTTGGTGACCGTCACCGATCACCTCGATGGGGACCTGCCCGGCATCGAAGCATCGGTCAAGGGGATGGCGGCGGCGTCGCGGCTGGGGGTGCGCCGCTGCTACGGCACGCAAGCCGCAGCATTCGCGGCGTCACTGGGGATCGGGTTGATCTTGCCCGAGCACACTTCTATTTCCAAGGGGGTGTCGAGTTGAACGGGTTCAGCCGCAAGTCTTCTCGGCCCGTACGCACGGAAACGGTTGCTGGTGTGCGGGTGCTCACGCCGCGGGCGCGAGCCGCGACCGAGGCAGCCGCCGCCCAGCCCGGTCTGCGCGGTTGGCGGGCACGGTGGGCGATATCGAGCGATGATCATCGCCGCATCACCGCCGCGGGCCGCGCGGACGATATGGTCGGCGACGGCTTCGACCGATCGCCACTGCCGTTGACCGACCGCGGATATCGCGGTCTCGGCGGCGGCCGCGCCTCGGTGGTCCCCAGCACACCGGAATGGCGCGCGACCACCGTGCAAGTGGCCGGGTTGTGGCCGTTCACTGTCGGTGCTAGCGCCCCCACGGTCGGCACACCTGTCGGGGCGCACTACATCACCGGCGCCCCGGTGCATTTCGACCCGATGAGTTGGTTCCTCAAAGGGTTTATCACCGCCCCGATCGCGTTCGTGCTGGGCCTCAACGGTTTCGGCAAATCCAGCCTGATCCGGCGCATCGTGACCGGCGCGGTCGCGGCCGGGGAAACGGTGTTGTGCATGGGCGACACCAAACCGGACTACCGCGACCTGGTGATCGAACTCGGTGGTCAAGTCGTCGATGTCGGGTACGGACACGGCACCATCAACCCCCTCGACGTCGGCGCGCTCGGCGCGGTCGTCGAGCGGCTCACCGACCCTGATCAGCGTCGCCAAGTCACCGCCCGCGTCGAAGCCGGACAGGTCAACATCGTCGCCGGGCTCATCGAACTGGTGCGCGGTTCCCGGGTCGCCGACTACGAAGAAGTGCTGCTCGCGGCCGGGCTGCGCGAACTCTACAGCCCCACAAGCGGATTCACCTATGAACACCCACCGCTGCTGTCGAACCTGCTCGAGGTCATCTCCGGTGGCGGAGCGCAATTACGCGAGTTCGCCGAAGAAGACGACGACGCCGCCTACCGCGCCAGCACCAAAACCCTGCGCCGCTCGCTGCGGGCACTGGTCGAGGGACCCTTCGGCGCGATCTTCAACGGACACACCACCACCCGCCTCGACCTGGCCAGCCCCGCGGTGTGCGTGGATATCTCCCGCATCCCTGAAGGCGACACCAAACTGCTCGCGGCGGTGCTGATGGTCTGCTGGAGCGAGGGATTCGGCGCCGTCGCCGCAGCCCACGCGCTCGCCGATGCCGGGTTGGCTCGTAAACGCACCTACGAAGTCGTCATGGACGAAATCTGGCGGGTGCTCGGCGTCGGGGAGTTCATGGTCGACCGAGTCGATGCCCTGACCAGGCTAAACAGGCCCATAGGTGCGGGATTGATCATGTGCAGCCACACGATCAAAGACCTCACTGCATTCGACTCGGTTGCCGCACAAGCCAAAGCGCTCGGCTTCTTCGAACGAGCACGCGCAAAAATCATCGGCCCGGTCGGGCCGGAGGAGACCGACCGCATCCGTAACGCGGTCGGGCTCACCGACACCGAGAAACTGCTCGTCACCTCGTGGGCTGCGCCGCGCCCGCCGTCCGACGACGACCTCGATCCCACGCGTCGGGAAACCCCGCCCGGCACTGGCTGTTTCCTGCTGAAGACCGGCGAGGCCAACGAGCCGGGGATCCCGTTCCGTTTGGAATTCACCCCGACCGAGCGTGCCGGGGACGTGCACAACACGAACCGGCGCTTCGATGACCTGCCCGCTGTGGGAGAGACGAGCAGGTGATGGCTGATGGATGGAGTGCGACCGACACAGGGGCCCCGATGAGCGGCGGCAACCGGCGGTGGCGGGCCGCGAACCAGCTGACAACCATCGCCGACGTCATCGACCGGTATCGGCGGCTGAATTCGCTCAGCGAAGCGATCGACATGACCGCAATGACCCTCGTCGATGAGCAGGACCAGATACGCCACAGCTACATGAGCGGCGTGAAGCACCTGTTGGCCGACATGGTGCGTCATGTGCCTGCCTCTGACGGGGACCGACGACGGGCGCTGGGAAACATTCTGGGCGCACCGGACACCGCTCTCTGGCACGGCCAACCGGTCGACACGCTGAGCCGGTACTGGAACAAGACCCGCCAGGATCTCGACCACGACATCGCCGCTATCGCCGGAGTTCCACTGCTGCTGGCAATGGTGCGCGCTCGTGATGACGTCATCGCGGGTCTCGAGGGCCTGGTCGACGATCTCCGAGGTGAGATCACCGAGCGCGTCGCTGAGATCAACGAACTCGACCGGCAACTTGCTCAGGCCGGCGGTGACCGGTTGATCACTGAGGCGGGTCTCGACGGGAGCGTGCGCGCGGAGGCCGACCCTGACGTCGACGCGGACGCGGCGTCCGATGGCGTCGCGATGCCTGATCTACCGGAGGTCGGGCTATGACCGATCAACGACGCAGTCCATCGGCGGCCGGTGCGCGGCTACCAGCGAACCCGAGGCTCGCCGAAGAGCGCAAACCCCATCAGACATCAACGCCGCAAAACCGTTGCGGCACACCATGGTTCGCGCAGGTCGTGATGACCGCGGACGCAAAGAATGTCGAGGACCTTCATGGATACCTCCTCGCGAGCGGTGGCCGCGACCGCGCTGGGTCTCCCGGTGGCGCTGCTGTTGCTGCTGCTGTTGATCATCGGTGCCGACCCGGCGCTGACCTGCACAAGCCCGCTCGCCGCTGGCGGCGCGGCGGAGGCGGGGGGTACGACCGGTCAGTCGGTGGCGGGTTTGTCGCAGCGGCAGTTGCAGTTGGCGCGCAATGGCGTGGTGATCGGCAAACAACGCGGGATGTCGGAGTCGGTGATCATCGCCGAGTTAGCGGCCCAGGCCACCGAGAGCGGTTTTCGGAATCTGGCCAACCCATCGGTGCCGGAGTCGTTGAACTACGCCAACGACGGGCTCGGCTACGACCACGATTCGGTCGGCCCGCACCAGATGCGTGCCAGCGTCTGGGGTGGGGTCGGTATCGGCAAGTTGATGGATCCGGTGTATCAGATCAACTGGTTCTACTCCCAGGCTCAACAACTCGGTGCCACCGCGGCGCGCATGTCGCCGGCCGAGCTGGCGCAGGCGATCGAGCAGTCGGCACCGAATGCCTATGGGGCGCAACTGGAGTTGGCGCGACGACTGTATGGGTCCTTCGCCGATATCGACATCGCCTCGATGCCGCGCACCGCGGCCGGGGCAGCCGCGGCCGGATGCGGGACGGGCGGCTCTGGTGCATCGGTGCCGGCGGAGGCGAGTGCGTTCGGGCGGTCGGTGATCGAGAACGCCTCCCGCTGGATCGGCACCCCGTACGTCTGGGGCGGCGGGGACCAGAACGGCCCGACCAGCGGCGGATTCGACTGCTCCGGGCTGACCCTCTACGCGATCTACCACGCCTCCGGCGGCCGGATCCGCCTGCCGCACTACACCCAAGCCCAACAAGACCACCCGAGCGCGCGCCCGGTGCCGTTCGCGGATCGGGCACCGGGGGACCTGATCTTCTTCACCGCTGCGGGCGGTACGGATTCCCATCACGTCGGCATCTACTACGGCCGTGTCTACTCCGGCCCCGACGACAAGACCGGCACCGAGATGCTGCTGCACGCACCCCAGAGCGGGCAAACCGTCACTCTGACTCCGCTCAGTGCCTGGGCCGAACAGGCGGACGTGCGCCGCTACGACGTTCCCACCACCCCAACCCCCGACACCACCCCGGGAGGTCGAACATGAAGAACCCACCAAACCCTTTGAGCCCGCAGCGATCTGGCGTCACGCCGGAGATGGTCGTGCGCGTGCGCGCGGTCGAGTTGCACGGGTTCACCAGCACGCGCCAGTTCGATCGAGTCGCGAGCCAACACGGGTTCACCGACCCGGCCGGTTTCGAGCGATATCTGACCGCGTTGCTGGTCGAAGCCGGGATCGACTACGAAGGACTGCATCAGATCGAGGCCGCCCGCCGCATCGCGCATCAACGACTGGTGGTGAGGGCAGCGCGGGGGCCACGGGTCATGTTGTGGTCGGCGGCCACCATGACCACCTTCACGGTCTGCCGCGCCGACGGACGAGTCATCTGGCACGATCTGTTTGCCCGCGACACCGTGCTCGGTGATGGGCCATCAGCTGCGGAAGCCTCAGCGCGACAAGCGATCTGGATTGCGGAGCAGGCCCGCGCCCAGTGGGGCGCCGAAGCCGCGACCCTGCATCTGATCTTGGCGCGCAGCCGCGGCGTCGATCTGGAAAACCTGCACCGCGATGCCGCGACCGCCGGCCTGGTGTTGGACGTGGTCACCGATCCGGTGCACAACCCGGCCGCCGAACAATGCCAGCGCCGCGAGGTCGTCGACTGGTACACCACAGACCTCGGTGGCCTGGTGCACCCATCCAGGGCCTCGGCATGACCCGGACGATATTGCTGACCGTTGTGGTCGCTTTCGCGACCTCGAGTGCAGGGTGCGCTGCGAATACGCCTACCCCCAGCGTGGAACCGCCCTGCCGTGCAGTGAGTTTCGCGGCTCCCTTTTCTGCGATGGATCCGTGTTCGGCCGAATCGGTCCTGACCGCGGCGGTTTCGGCTGTGTTCGGGTATCGGCCGAGCGAGGACCCCGATCAGCGCGCGGCGTTCCGGTCAGCACGCACGGTGATGGATCCGGTGTTCGCGCAGCGCGCCGAGCCCGCGGCCCTGGTGTGGGCGCCAGTGAGCGTCACGCAGTGGCAGCGGTGGCGCACCGACGCCACCACCATCGCCGTATTCGTCCGTGTGACCGGCGACGACCACCCGGCCGACACCGCCACCACCGTCAGCCGTGTGCTCGCCGTCGCACTCGAACCCCGCAACGAGGCGCTGATCAGGTGGGAGGTGTACGCGCAGGCAACCCGTGCCACGGCGGGATCGGCGTGGTTGCTGTCCGGAATGGAGGTTGTCTCATGAGTGGAGATCCCGTCGAGGAATCCAGCCAAGGAATGCGGCAGGGTTTCGTTCAAGCGTTGCAGACCGCGCACACCACCGCTGCTCTGATGCGGGGACGTGGTGGGGAATCACGATCGAGGGCGGAGTCCGAGCAGCGGATACGCCTGGCCGACAACAAAGAGTTCCGGTCGTTGCTCGAACACCGCCAGCGCGTGTTCAACGCCGGACAAGCCGCGGACCTGGCGCGGGAACTGAACACCGCCAAGGTCGATGAAGTGCGTGCCCGCATCGAGCGTGGCGGGGAAATGCACGAGATGGAGCAGTGGATCAAGGAACGGCAAGCCGAACGCGCCGATGCCGACCTGGACCGCCGCGACGAAGCAGGCGAGCTCCAACGCGAGCAGAACATCGAAATCCGCGACTGGAAGGTCGACGCCTACGCCAACCGGGAGACCCGCGCCGCCGAGCTGCACGAGCTCGACGTCGAATACAAGAACCTGCTCATCGAAAGCCGCCGCCGCGCGGCCGGTTTCAGCGACACGCTGAGCGCGCACGGAGACTCCGGCGAAGCGATGGCCTCGGCTGCGGCGTTCGCCGCAGCCAAGGGCGCTGAGGGGTTGTCCGAGGAACTCGACGACGACTTCGACGCTTACGCCGAACGGTTCGTCGAAGACACTGGCAGCGACTACAGCGACATCGTCGACGCCGAGATCATCGAAGACTTCGACGTGACGGTGGCACCGCAGAGCCAGGCATCGACGGTAGAGATGGACGACATCATCGGGCTCACCGAGGAACTGAGTTTCGCCACTCACCTCACCCATGAGTTCGCAGATCTGGCTGGCGACCCCGACACCGATCCCGATGCGGGGTCGGTCATCGGCGATGCGGCCGATGCCGCCGGACTCACCGGCGACGCCTTGGCCGAGGACATGGATTTCGGCCCCGAAGTAGACCTGCCCGCGCCGCCCGCGTCGCCGATCTCGGATCTGGGGATGCAGCGGTGACCGCGACAACGACCACAACCGTGGTGGCCTCTGTTGCAGGTGGGAGCCGGTGAGATGGATACACCGACCGGGCTGCAGGCGCATCTGCTCAAAGCCGTCCAGAACCTCGCCTACGACAACCTCCAGACTCTTGAGCGCGCCCGCCACGCCGGTCACGCCAGCCCACCGCCAGAGGTGTTGGCGCACTTGGGCATCAGCGACCGGTCTCGTGAACAGCTCGAGAATGTGGGGTTGGCGGTGGGGGTGCCCAAGGCGTGGATCGACTACGCCCGCGCCGCCGGGGAACGCGGCACCCGTTGGAAGCCGGGGCAGGTGATGCTCGGGTCCGGACAGGTCCAGCGCAGCGAACTCACCGCGGCGCTGGGCCGGGAAGTCCGTGACTTACAGGACATGGCCGGTTTCGCCGCCGCCTCCACCCGTCGTGGCGAGCTGGATAGCGATGGGGTGGCGCGGTTTCGGCGAGTCATGGGAATGACCTGGCAGCGCCTCGGCGCGGTCGCTCACGCGCTGTCGCTGAGTGAAGAAGAACGCCACCAGGTGTGGCAGCGCGGTCCCCAGCATTGGTCGACCGCGGTGGCCGAGCAGATCCGCGATTACAGCGATCAGCAGCTGGCAGTCCGGTGGAATGAGGTTGCGGGCTGCGATTTCACCGCGGTCGCGATGCCGGTGATCGTGCTGCAAGCCGCCGGAATCGCCCACGACGACATCGCCGCGCAGATGCCGGTGTCTCCGGACCACATGGTCGAACTCGTCGTCGACGCTCTCACCACCGCCGACCACAGCGGCCCCTCGGCCCCGATCACCGACCCCGCGCGCGCACCCGAAGCCGCGGGGATCAACGCCGCCATCGAGGCCGCCGGTTTGACCGGTGAGCTGCCCACAGCCCTCGGGCCTGCCGAGGGCGCGACCCAATCAGAGCCCGCCACCGCAAGCGCGGATGTCGACCACAGCCATGAGCCATGAAGGCCGCGCCCACCGCTGTGGTCGCGCTGCGCGATCCGAAAACGACCGAACACCAATCCTTTCCAACAGACAGGCACAAGCATATGAGTGAACCGATACCGGGGTTGGATGATCTGCCCAGCTGGAAGCTGCGGCTGCTCGATCGCATCCAGGACACCTGCGCTGAGCACGCGCGGGTGCTGCAGTTGGGCTATCCCACCTATGAGCCGCACTCCGGCAGCGGGGAAATCCCGTTGCAGAACTGGCGCACTCACCTGCGCGCCCTGGAAGCCGACCGTGAAGAGATCGTGATACACGCCCTCGCGGTCGGTATCGGGTCGGCGGCGATCGGTCAGGCGCACGCGGCAGGTCAACGCGGCCTGAGGTGGGGCGATAGCGTGGGTTCCCCTCCCACGATGCCCCGCGGGGAGGACCCGGTGCGTGCTCACATGGTCGAAGGGATTGCCGCTGATATCTGGCAGCTCGAACATATGGCGGCGATCGCTGCCGAACGGCGATTCGGGCGACCGCCGAGCCGCATTCAGCACCACCCCGACGCAGGCGAAGTCGAGCAGTACGGGCGCAACATGGCCGCGTTGTGGAACCGGGCAAACAACGTCGCGCACGCGATCGGGTTGACCGCCCAGGAGCGCGCCGAGCTGTGGGGCCGTGACGAGGCGGGCTGGCAGAAGCTGACCGCGGTGACTGTGCGCGGCTACGACGACGACGCCCTGGTGGAGCGGTGGCGCGCCTACGCCTGGCCCGGTATCGAACACGAGGTCCGCCGCAGCATCGACACCCTCCCCGCGAGCCGGGTGGCGGTGGATGAACCGGGTGCGGCGCCACCGGCTCCGCATGTCCTGATCGACCGCGCCACCGACGCCCTCACGATCACCACATCTGCTGAGGAGGGCGCGCGCGCCGGGATCGACGAAACGGTCGACGCCGCTTTTGCGCCGGATCCCGTTGCGGCATGGGACAGCGAAGTGTCCATCGAACCCGAGGCCCGCCCACCCGAACCCGGCTCGTCAGCCGGTTACGAGCGGTAAAGGGTGCGCAGACGATGACGACCCCGGAATCGGAATTCTCGACGCCGCAGACGGTGGTGCAGTGGCAATCTCAACTGCTGCTGCGTATCCGGCTGCTCTCGGCCGAACACACCCGCATCCTCGATGCCGGGTGGGAGAACTTCGACGCTCTCACCACCGACGGCGACCCCCAACAGGCATGGCAAACCCACTTGGATGGGCTCGAGGCCCAACGCGAGCAAACCGAACAAACCGCCCTGACCGCCGGAATCGAACCAGCCTGGATCGCCGACGCCCGTGAGCTCGGCATCGCCAGCACCCGCCCGCGCGTGGATGCCGGGGTGCAGGCGAACCCGTCACGTGATGACGCTGCCCAGGACTTCTACCTGGACATGCTCCACCTGGACCTGTGGCATCTCGAGCGGATGGCCGCTATCGCTGCGGCCCGCGCCGACCGCATCGCCACCGGACGGTGGAGCTTTGGCGCCAATCCCCTTGCCGCGGCCCAGTTCACGCAGAACATGCAGCTCTACCACCAACGCGTCACCGCTTTGGCGCATGCCGCGGAAATCACCACCGGCGAAGCCGACCAGCTCTGGGGTGCGGATGCCGAAGGGAGCCGACGACGGCATGCGGTGCATCTGGAAACCTACGACGAACTGGGGCTGGTCAACGAATGGAACTCCTACGCCACCACCCGCAGCGACCTCGCGATCCCGCCCTACGTTCCCACCGACCCCGCTACCGGCACCCCCATCGCTGGCGGCGAGGTCACCCCACCGACACCACAACAGATGATCGCCGCCGCCGCCGTTTCCCTGCGGGCCGAATTCGTCGACGCCGCCGTCGGTCGCGAGGGCGAACTCGACCCGGCCGCCATCACCGACGCCGTCGACGCCGCCCTCCCCGAAGGCGAGCACACCTGGGAAGCCGAACCCGACCACATCGACCAGGTCAGCGACCCACCGTCGCGGACCGACCTGGGCATGGACCTGTATTAGAAGACCTTCGCGAAAGGGACACGCCACCGACGACTGATCTCACCTGACGAGCTTGTTTCACGCGCTGATGTCGACGCAACCGGTCACGGGTACTGACCGGGACGTTCGAAACCGCACTGCCAGGGGACATCCGAATACCGCCGCACCGGCCGTCGCACGACGGTGCGCAGTCCACGCCTTCCCTCACCGGAGGTCGACGATGTCCGACACCACACCCGATTCCGTCATCCCGCGATACGACCGACCATGGCGGGGTCGTCACCCTGATCGGCGGGGGCAGCGATGAGCTGGCCCGATCCGCGACGCGGTACCACCGATCCCGCCTACTACCGCGACGCCGCCGATGGCACCGAAGCCCAAATCCGGGCCGATTTCACCCGCTACTACCAGCTGCGGGAAATCGCGCCGCACGGCGAAACCCCCGCCCAGCAGGCGGAATTCACCGCCCAAGCCGATGGGTTGGCCGCACGATGGGGCCGCCACGAATCCGTCGAGCGCCGCACCCTGTGGGCACAACTGCAAGCCGCGGTCGCCGGGTGGGAGGCGCGCCCGGGGTCCACCCGCCTCGCCTACGACCGCATCACCCAATCTATCGCCGACGGAGACCTCGAGGTCGATGCGGTGGTATGGCGCAACCTGCGACAGGCCGCCGAAATCACTGGCCACATCGAAACTTCCATCGCAGGCTTCGACCAAGACGGTGCCAGCTGGATACCCCCGGAGCACACACATGGGCGGGAAACCGAGCGTGCCAGCCTGCTCGAGCGGGCCCTCGGTGGGCGCGCACCGGTACTGACTGGCCTGGCCGAGGTCGAGGAGATCATCGCCGAAACCGATCAGCTCCTCGACGCCGAGGAAGCCGCCGGGGACCTCGACACCGGCCGTGACGAACACCTCGCCCGGCAGAGGGCGGCACTGCGGCAACTGCAGGACTCCACCGCCGAACACACCCGCCTGTCGGAAACATGGCCCGACTCACCCGGACAGGACCAAGCCCATATCGCGCGGCTGGAATCCCTGCTGGATGCCGCTCGCACCGCCCGCGTCGACGCCGCCCTGGCCAGGACACCGACCGCCGACATCGAAGCCGTCTACCACGCAGGACGCGACGGCACCTACTGGCACGACAATCCCGGCAACCCGCAGGCACCCAGCACACCAGCGGGTGTACCCGAAGCGACTGCGGACCAAGAGCTGAACCTGCCTCCAGCGCTCGGCGATTCGGCACCTCCGGAACCGAGCACGGACCCCGGCGGTGCCGAGATCGATCAAGCCATCGTCGCGGCCCTGCCCGAGGCCGAGGTCGGTGAGTGGAGCGCCACCGAGGTGGGCGAGGAACCCGGCATGGCCCCGGCAGCGGGCGTGGATGCCGACATGTCGCGGTGAAAACCCCTCCTCTCCCAATTCTTTCCACCCTCCTCGAAGGGAGTTGATCATGATCTCGACCAGACAGACTCGCCGCCGCACCAAACGCGGTCTGGGTGAGGAAACCACGCTGCTGCTGGCGTTTTTGGCGTTGGTGGCCTTCGCGCTGTCGTTGTGGGCGGCATTGAGCCTGGGCAGCTGGTGGGCTGGACTGCCGGTTACCCGCCACCCGGTGACCGCGCTGGTGCAGGTTGTCCTCGGCCAGCATCCCTGGCCCTGGCAGGCCAGCGTCCTGGCCGCCGTATTCACTGCCGCCGGAGTGGCGCTCATCGTCTCGTGCTGGCGAATGTTGTTCGCGGGCAGCGAGATCGACGCGGCAGCGCGCACCATGCAACGGCCAGCCCAGATCCAGATGGCCCGTGCCCGCGACAACACGATCGCTAACCGGCGGCTGCTGCGCGACACCGCCTCGCAGATCCAAGCGCTCAAAGGGCCACCACTGGGGAAAACAGTGATCGGGGGCGTGGAGCTGTACGTGCCCGCCGAACTCGGCGTGACGATCGCCGCCGGAACCCGCACCGGCAAAACCATGGCATGGGCGATCCCGGCCGTGTTGTCGGCGTGGGGGCCATGCCTGGCCACGAGCAACAAGCCAGATCTCTACCGGCACACCGTCTATGGGCGCGAACAGCGCGGCCGGATCTGGTTGTGCGACCTGCAAGCAGTGACCGGGCGGGTGGAGTGCGGGTTCTGGGTCAACCTGCTCACCCAGGTCACCAGCTTGCCCAAGGCCCGGAAACTCGCCGGGTTCTTCGTCTCCGCCGCCTCCGGCTCCGCAGCCCAGGCCGCCAACGCCAAGGTCGACAGCTATTTCGACGGAGGCGCCCAAGAACTGTTGAGCCTGTACATGTATGCCGCCGCATGCGCGGGCGGAGACCTGCTGCATTGCGCGGAATGGCTCGGCCGCGACCAAGACCAGACCCCGGTGCTGATCCTGCGCTGCTATGGGCACCACCGGTCCGCCGAACGCATCCTCGAATCCCAAGCCATCTACGCCCGCCAACGTGACGGTCTGTATGACATGGCCCGACGGTTTCTCAACGTCTTGTCCGATGAGGGCTACGCCCGCATGGTCACCCCACCCCAGCGGATCCGGTTGGCGGTGCGAGAGGAAACCGACCCCAAGACACGCAAGACCGGTGTCGTCATCGACAAGACCACACAACAGCGCACCCACGATCTGCCGCAGTTCAAACCCGCCGCTTTCGTGACCTCCACCGACACGCTGTATGCGCTGTCGATGGCCGGACCCGACGGAGCAACACCACTGACCTCCGCGTTGGTCGGCCAGATCCTGGAAGCCGCACTCGACACCGCCCGCGCCCGCCCGGACGGTCGGCTGTCGGTGCCGCTACTCGGCGTGCTCGATGAAGCCGCCAACTGCGCCCGCATCGCCGAACTCCCGTCGTATTACACCTACGCCGGCGGCTGCGGGATTGTCCTCATCACGATCTTGCAGGTCCTCGAGCAGGGCGAAGACCTGTGGGGCGCCAACGGATTGAAGACGATGCGCGCCCAATCCATCGAGGTCTACGGCGGTGGTATCGCCGCGACAGATTATTTGGAGCATTGGTCGGCGATGGCTGGTCCGCACGATGTGGCTGAGCGCTCCCGCAGTCACGGCGCCCAGGGAGTCAACAGATCGCTGTCCTGGCGCGCCGAACCCATCCTCGATGTCGCTGTGCTGGCCGCGTTGCCGAAAGACCGTGCGCTGGTGCGTCTGCCGAACCACGGGCCGGTGGTGGTCCGCAAGATCTGGTGGGCCGACACCGAATACGCGCCCCTGATCCGGGCATCGCTGGCGCGGTTCGACAAAGCCGCCGACCCGATAGCGCTGCCTGCCAGCGACACCACCGACGGCGCGGCCGGTGGTGAGCAGCCGTGATCGCACCGCCCACGCCGACCGCCGCGGGTAAGAAGCCGCCGATGCCGCTGAGCTACACCCATTTCACCGAGTTCGCTGAGCGGTGGTTGTTCCCGTTCCTCACGGTCCGCCTTGCCGAGGCCAACCGGGAAAACACCTACACCTGGTGCAGCAAGTGGTGGGCACACCGCCCGGTCGCGGTGCGCATCGCGCACCTGCATGCCGCGTTCGAAGCGCAACGCCGCGCCCGCACCGGCAACGGGTTCAGTACCTTCGTGGCCTCCCACGTCGACGCCCACGTCAAAACCATGCTCGACGCCGCCAACGGGCCCTTGCACCGCTGCACCCGCACCACCCACATCGCCACGCCCTCACTGCCGTTCGACCCGGTCCCGGCCGGCTGGTTCAAATCCGCCCCGCCTCCCGGCGGGCCGCCCGGTGCCGCCGACACGACAGGGGAGAAGAAGGGGCCGCCGCCGCGGTTCGCGCATTACAGCGAGTTCGTGCAGGAGTGGTTGCTGCCGGTGACCGCGGTGCGTCTGGCGGGCAACGGCCGGGAGGGCCAATACACCTGGTGTCGCCAATGGTGGCGCCACCAGGGCGTGAGCGTCCGCTTCGCCGGCCTGCACAAGGTATTCGAAGCCGCCCGTGGCGCTGAGGACAAGTCCGCGATGAGCAGCCTGTTCGTCCGCCACATCGACCCGCACCTGCGCCACATCCTCGACGCCGCCAACGGGCCACTGTTCCGCTGCACCCCCGACACGCACATCGACACCGTCGGTGTGCCCGCGGCACCGGTCCCAGCCGCCTGGTTCGGCGCCCCCGGCGCGACAACCCCCATCGAACGCCTCGGGTTCGGACCCGACTTCCGGGCCTTCGGCGACCGCTTCGTGGAGGAGGCCAGGTCGTGACGACGCCGACACGGGCGCAGGTGAGGGTACTGAAATCCCTGCAGAACCAGACGGTGGACCTGAACCGGATGGTGGCCACCGCCACCGCGCGTCAGCAGGAAACCGGTCAACCTCCGCCGCAGTCCTGGTACGCCGAGTACCAGGCCCGCGCGATCGCGCGTGAAGAACTGACCAACGCCGCCTACGCCGGTGGGGTGCCCCGTGCGTGGATCGACCAGGTGCGCGAGCGTGGGGACCGCGGCATCGGTTGGCGTGCCGAGTTGTACCTGCGTGCTCCCGAGCCGACTGACTGGGACCGCATACTCGGTGACCTCGACGCGGACGTGCAACGGCAGCGGGAATGGCTCGCCCTCGATGCCGCCCACACCAAGATCAGCCCAGCAACCGAACCCAGTGCCGCCGCCGACATAGACCGCAACCTGCGCGCCCTGCACAACCGTACCGTCGGGGTGGCCAACCTGCTCGGGCTCACCACCGAGCAAGGCCACCAACTGTGGGGCACCACCTCCGACTGGGCCCACGCGGCGGTCGAGATGCTCGACGGTGTCCCCGCCGAACAGGTGACGCAGCGCTGGCAGCAGCTCGCGCGCACCGACACCCGCGCCTACGCACTGCAAGCCCACGCACTCGCCGACGCCGGGATATCGATTCTTACGTCGGCGGCGTTGCCGTCCCACGAGGAGTTGGTCCCCGCGATCAGGGCTGGGCTGCCGCTCCCACAGCCGCTGTTCCGGCCCGCGGTCACGACCGGTGAGGACATCGACACCGCGATCGACGCCGCGAACCCCACCAGGACGGGCACGGTCGATGTCGACGTCGAAACCGGCAGCGCAACAGCGGTGTTCAGCCACGCGGTCGCTGCTGAGGCGTGGGGTGACGAGCCTGCGGCAGACATCGGTGCGCCGCAGTTCGTGGCACCAGGCGAGGGATATGAACCGTGACCACGCCCGGATCGGGCACACGCAGCGGCGACATCGCGCCCGAGCAGGCGGCGCTGCTGGCCCGTATCCACCAGTTGGCCGCCAACGCCACCCGCCTGCGGCAGACCAATCACACCACAGGCCCAAGAACCACGCCCAGCACACAGCTGCTCGAGCGGATCGCCGCGATCGACCGGGACCGCGACCTGACCGAGATCGCGGCCCGCGCCCAGGGTGTGCCAGCGAATTGGGTCGATCTCGCCCGCCGCCTCGGGCACACCGGCCGGGCGTGGAGCGATGACCAGCTGCTTCCGACACCGCGGTCGGTGACCGGGCGTCGAAGCGCCCGACGGGTCCTCGACGACACCCGCGAACTGGCCGAGATGGCCGCGATCACCGTCGTCCGCGAGCACCTGCTCAGTACCGCCGGGATCACTGGAGAGCCGGATCCTGTTGCCGCACAGCAATTCCGGCGGAACATGCAAGCGCTGTGGACCCGCGCCGCCGCGACCGCCACCTCGATCCGCATGGACCGCACCGAACGTGCCGACGCATTCGAGGCCGCCACCCGGGACGTGGACACCCACGTCGAACGCTACCGGCACCTCAGTCTCGACGACCTCGACGCACAGTGGCGCACCTACACCACACCGACCATCGCTGATGGCGTGCGGCGCTCACTGAAAAGCCTGCGCCGCACCGACCGCACCGCCACCAGCAGCAGCCGTGACGCCGAGATCGAGCAACCCCCGACACCGGACGCTCTGCTCGAGCGCGCCCGCCGCACCCTCGACACGACAAGCACCGAGCACACCCGGGCAGGAGCCGAGATCGACGCCGCGGTCACCGACGCGATCCCCGGTGTCCCGACCCACGGCTGGGACACCAGCACCGACGTCCGCGACAGCGAGCCCGCCTCTGCCCAACACCAGGCGCACCCGGAGGCCGGACCCGATCCCTAGCCGATCCGCAAACCGAACGTGCTTGTCCACCATCGACTCTCGCGCGAGAGGAGCCCATGCACACCCATCACAACGGTGCCACCGCCACACAGCACGCGGTGAGCGCGGCGACCCGCACGTTCTCGCCATGACCCGCCCGCCCGACCGTCGAGACGCGACCCGCCCGAACGCCCGCCGACGGGTCGGCCACCGCTTCACCTTCCGGCGCCGACCGCCAGTTCCGTCCCCGAGATCAGGAGACCGATCCATGACACTCAGCCTCGACCCCTACACCCGCCCCGCCACTACCCACTGCCGCCAGTTCGGCGACCACCGCATCACCTACCTCCCTGACGGTGTCGCGCTACTCGAACCCCAAGCCTGGCTGCCGACCTGCGAAGACCAGATCTGGGCCGAGCATGCCCATCTGATCAACGCCGACGGCTACCTGGTCGCCAGCGTCGGTGCGCTGCTGGTCGAATACGGCAACCGCGCCCTACTCATCGACGCCGGATTCGGGCCACTGGCCATCCCGACACCGTTCGGGCTGCTGCGAGGCGGGCGACTGCTCGACAGCCTCGCCGCAGTGGGCAAGAGCACCGCCGACATCGAACTCCTCGCGCTCACCCACCTGCACCTCGACCACATCGGCTGGCTCTGGCAATCCTCGCCCGGGACCTCGACAAGCCCGTTCGTCGATGTCCCGGTCCTGGTCGGGAACACCGAGTGGGACCAGCGTGACCTCGCCGTCGCTGACGGTGCCAGTCCCGCGATGATCGATATACTCGCCGCGCAAGTCCGCACCATCGGCGACGACGAGGAAATCTTTCCCGGCGTCCACGCCATGGCCACACCCGGTCACAGCCTCGGACACCTCGCCTACACCATCACCTCACCCGGCCACCGGCTGATCGCGTTCGGCGACGCCATGCAAACCCCGCTGCAGATCACCCACCCGGAGCTGACCGCCGCCGTCGATGACGACCCCGCCGCATCCGTGGCCACCTGCCACCGACTGATCGACGAACTCGCCACACCCGGTGTCCTCGGCTTCGGCCTGCACTTCGCCGACGTCCAACTCGGCCGAGTCAGCGCCCATCCCGATGGCTACCGAACCTGGCAGCCGCAATAGGCACGCGCCCATGCATATTCGACGGCTCGCGCGTCAACAGACCCCAAAACCCTTGCACACCCACATATCCGGGGAGACAGCTATGTGTAACCCACCCCCGGATCCGCCGGTGTCACCGTTTCGATCCGCCCCGCCAACAGCCGCGCCGACCTGCGCGAGTTCACTCGATGGCATCGGCTCGCTGGTAGGTTTCTGGTGGTCGCCATCAACGTTCTTAGCGGATCCGCGCGCGTGGCAAGACGTCAGTGGTGGGCAGATTTCATCACTCATCGCGCAGGGCGGCTTCGATCTGCGGTGCATCCAGCGGTGCGTCCAGGTTCCACAGTGGCGCTGCGTCTTGCAGTTTTTTCGTCAGGCTTGTCACCAGGATCTGTTCGTTCTCGGGTGTGCGACTTCCTTCGGCGATGACCTTGGCGTAGCGAACAGTGTCGAGGACCGCGGACTTTATCTGCTCGTGAACCAGGTAGATCCGCAGGTTGTGTTCCCAGTCTCCGGTCGCGGCTTCCGGTTCGGCTGCTGTCCAGGCGGTGAGGAATCGCTGCTGTTCCTCGGGGAGGTAACTCATTTTGTGGAGGTGGGTCGCGACATCGCATATCGGGTCGCCGTAGAGGGCCAGTTCCCAGTCCAGGAACACCGTCTGGTGGCCGCGGATGATCATGTTTTTGCGATGCAGATCGCAGTGGATGAGTCGAAATGGTCTGGGCGACAGCAGCTTCTACGCGCCGTCCAGAGCCTCGAACGGGTCATCCGGGACACGCAGTTGCCGGTAGAGGCGGTGGAATGATTCGCGGTGGTCGAGATAAGCCTGTCGAGTGGCGTCCCACAGCTGTTGTGCGAACCGTTGCGGATCGTCGTCGAGTCCACCCGCTGTCGGTGGGAGCGCGCTGGGCGGGATCGCCCGCAGTTGCGAGAACAGCCGGGCCACATCGGTGGGCACGTGCCCCGGAACGGCGTGTCCGCGTGGTGCCAGACGACCTAGTGGCTGCCCGTCGATGAATTCGTGGATCTGGTACTTCGGCTGTGTGGACTCGAAGTACAGTCGTGGAGCGGCGGTGACGAAGGGGGCGATGGCGGTGAGGATCGCTGGTTCGGGCCATTGGCGGTGGTCCATCGTGTCGGCGCCGGGGATAGGGATTCGGACATTCACCGCCGACGCTGGGCCAGTGGCGACGCGAACGTTGCGGTTGTAGAACCCGGCGACACCATCGGGCTGTGAGCATGCCTGTGCGTAGATGGCGTGATCAGCCGAACCCGCGGCGATGTCGTGATCGGGCTCGACGTCGCTGTCGGATTCGTTGGGGCGCAGCCACTTGCGTTCGATCACGGCTTGAATGTCGGTCCCGCGGTTGTGTGCCATCAACACGACCTGACATAGGACGTCGATGATCTCGTCATCGACTGAATCTTGCAGCTGTTCAGGCGTTTTCCCCCGTGGGCGGCCTTGGCCGGTCGCGGCCAGGAACTGCTGCATCAATTCCCCGGCCTCCTCGGCCACTTTCATCGCGAACCACTCGGGGGTGCGGTCGATCCCGAACCTGTGCGCGTAAACCCGCGACCGCGCTTCGAGCTGGATCCCCAAGGTCTGCCAGTCCATCGCTTCAGCCTCCCGCATCGATCAATCAGGGAAACCGAAATCCCACAGACCAGTGCTGCACAACCGGATACTTGCGCCGAACTTCGATGCCGGCCCCTGCTTCTCGGGGGATATCGTCGTGGAGTCCGCGACGTGCAGTCGCCGAGATCGTGCACGGCCACGATGCTCGGGTTGCTCGACCTCGACTGGCCCCCGGGCCGACAGCTCCGCTGCCGTTCTTCCAGTCATTCCTGTCAACTGTCGATCACGACATCGCAGACTGTGTGCGCCAGTTCCCGCACGCCGCCGGCGAGGACATCGCGGTCATAGGCTACCCAGTTTGTGAGCTTGGGATGATCACGCTGTGCGCCGCGCGCAACCATCCGCCCACGAATCACTTCCGGGGCGCTGTCGAGCCACACCGTAACGACCGGCAGATCATCGGTTGCCCCGGACCGCGCCCGCAGATATTGCCCCAACAGCACCCCGGCCGCGGACGCTTCCCGGATCGGAGACAGGAACGGCGCGTCCAAAATCACCGGATGACGCTGAGCCACAACCAATCCCGTGCCGATCAACGAGTCGTAGATCCCCGGCGCGACCACCGACCGGTATATCTCGGAATCACGATCGAACGGATCGCCGGTCAGTCGAGCCATCACCGATTGCTCGAGCATCGGTGCCAGCGTGTCCTTGTCCAACACCACAGCACTCGTGAGCGCCGCCAGATGCTGTGCGGCGGTGGACTTTCCGGACGCTGGAAACCCGCACAGCACCACCGCGCCACGCGCTGCCCCAACCCGATCTGAGATGGCATCCTCCAACGCGCTCCGCATCGAATCGGGTAGCGCATCGACCCGCTGATCGTCTTCAGCTTGCACGACACCTAGTCCACCACAGACCACCGACAGTCGAGCTAATCTGATCCGCCACATCGGCGTTGCCGCATGTGAGGGGTGGATCATGGGGCCGCAAAGCGTAACTGCACACAATCACTCGAGCTCGCTGCCGCTGTTGCTCGCGATCGATATCCAGAACGGATTCGTGGTGCCGGCCTCGACCGCCGTGGTCCCGACGGTTGCGGCGTTGATCGATGACTGGCTCACCGCTGAGGCACCGGTGATCCTCACCCGCTACCTGAACCACTCCGGCTCGCCCTTTCAGCGGCTGCTCGGCTGGCACGCCATGACCTCGGCCCCGACACCGACATCGAACTGGCACACCACGCCCGCGACCCTCGTGTCCGCGTCATCGACAAGACCACCTGCAGCGCCCTGACTCCCGAGACCGCGGAAACCATCACTCACCACCGGGTCAACGACGTACTCCTGTGCGGAATCGCCACCGACGCTTGCATTCTCGCGACCGCGCTCGCACTATTCGACCAAGGCCTTACACCCTGGATCATCACCGACGCCTGCGCCTCCAACGCCAGCCGACATCCACCACGACAAATCCACGACGCCGCCCTGCAATTGCTGTCGCGGCTGCTCGGCCGTAGCCAGCTCATCGACATCAACAGCGCCCGCACGATGCTGCGGCGGACCCTGACCCAGCGACAGGTTCCGGCACCACCAAAAGCGGTGAGGCAAGAGTCGACCCGACGCTGCGTTGTGCGAAAAGCGCTGACACCGTGAACATTCTGGAGCGGAATGGCGGACCGACCTTGCTCAACGATGGGCATCGAATTCGCCTACGCCACCCGCTACATCGCCCACTCCGCAGCTAAGGTCGAAAACGTCCTCACCGATATACTCCCCGAGGGGTGATCTACCTCGGTCGATGCTGGTGGGCACGCACATAGTTCATGCTGGAGTGGCAACGGTTGGATTGATCCGGCAGGCGGCGACTCGGAACAACAAACTGAATGAAAATCGGCGATTCAGCCAGCAAAATGCCAGGTCAACAAGTGTGCTCCCCGCGCACGCGGGGATGATCCCTGGCAGCGGCCCGGCAGGGGGGCGCGAACCGAGTGCTCCCCGCGCACGCGGGGATGATCCGTATCTGGCGTTGATGCTGGCGACGTACGCCGAGTGCTCCCCGCGCACGCGGGGATGATCCTGTCCTCATCGATGAACGACACTTCGGGGGAGAGTGCTCCCCGCGCACGCGGGGATGATCCGATGTCGCGGGCGAGGCTGTCGTGGCGATGCGTGTGCTCCCCGCGCACGCGGGGATGATCCGACACCACAGGGCTGGTCACACCCAAAGCGTGAGTGCTCCCCGCGCATGCGGGGATGATCCATCGGTCGCGAGAACCGCTCGGTGAGCGGATATTTGCGGGGAAGGCGCGTGAGGAACTAGTAGCGTATGGATCCTTTGACGCCGCCGCGTGGCTCTCGCAGAACAACACACGAGGCCACCCACTTGACGCTACGCCGATATCGCTAGTGCGAACTTATTGTTGAGTGGGGCTGAATTGCCTGTGCCTGTTCAGATCTCGCGGTACCGCGCCAGAATCTGCTTGACGGCATCGGTGACTGGTGGTTCCTCGGCCAGGCTGGTCCATGTGTATGCGTCGTGTTCTGTCGGTTCCACGGGCTCGGCGTGCTCGACGTCGACCGTGAAGTTGAACTGGCGGCTCTTTTTGCCGCTCCCGGATTGGTAGTCGAACTCGCCAAGGTAGTTCGTGATGGCGGTGATGTCGAGGCCGGTTTCTTCCTTGACTTCCCGGATCAGGGCTTGGTCGATGGATTCGCCAGGGTCGACTTTGCCGCTGGGAAGTTCCCAGATCCCACCCATGAAATCGTCGGCGGGGCGTTGCAGCAGCAGGACTTTGCCGCCATGTTGGACGACAGCGCCGACGACGAGTTGTTGCACCTCGTCCTGGTCGGCTTCCAGTGTCAACTTCTTCAGCAGTGTTGTCTCGATCATCGAGTGCCACTCCTTACCCGCCTGTGAGAGGACCGAGGTTCTGCGACAAGCGGTGGACGGATTGTCTGGTTAGCCCGACAACGGTTCGGTGCTCGACGGGTGGCCTGTAGCGAGCCAGGAGGCCACGTCGTTCGTGAACAGCGATCGGACGTTTCCAGCGCAGCCGATGGCACCGTCAGCTTCTAGCGGCGCGGGTACCGCACATCGCCGAACGAGGCGTGTGGAGTGGAGTATTTTGTCTAATTTCCTTCGTAGTCGTAGCCGCCAACTGAGCGACGGTACGAGATGCCCACTGCCCGTTGTTCTTTAAAAGCTCAGTGGTCGCCTCGAACCGCGCATCATGCGGCAGAAGCGGGCATTGGGATAAGCGTTAGGTACGAGGGCGGGAGCGCCGCCAGAACATGTCGCAGTGCCAGCTGCCGTGGTAACGGTACGCAGTACTGGCGGTGACGAGGTCCCATCCCTGGCTGGCCCAGTACTCCATGTGCTGGTCGAGCAGGCCCGGGTCATCCACCTCGGAATGCCGATAAATCCACATGGGAATGGGTGTAACACGTGCATCCAGCAGCGCGTTCTGTTTGTGCAGATTCTGCCCGGGCGTGTGCTAGCCGAGCGTGTAGGGGCGGATCGGTGCGCTCAGCCAACACGCCGAGCCGGTCGGACACGCTTGTCGATAACGTCAGATTCGGCCGATACCAACCGATCTCAGCCGGGCTGGCTAGATCACAGATCACCGATACCTGCCGTCGGAATTCACCAGCATGGCCACCTGATTGGCCTGATCACGGGTGCCTTCTCTGTCGGCGAAAAGTCCTCACCGAGACCGGAGTTCTGGATCCTGAGCCGGCGCTTGAAGCCGAGTACGGCAACGGCACCCGACATATCCCGATGACTGCAGTGGGGCCCGACCTGTTTTTGTGGGTGGTTGGGCCGCCAAGATCTCAGTCTTGACATCGTTTGAGTCGGCCGGCAATTACGAGTATCGCCTCCCGGGCGAACAGTTGGCCCTGTCGGCGGAAGCTGCGATGCGTCGACCCCGGTCGCATCGCGATAAGGGGGTGTTGACCCGTCGAAGCAGGTCGGCCCGTCAATTCCGGAATGCTGGGCTGGTACCGCGCGCTTCTAGACCCGCGGATCGGGCTGCGCGCAGCGCGCTGCCATATGGTCAGCGCGGCGCCGGCGGTACGGAGCGTTTCTATGCCCTGTGGATCGGGCTGCGCGTAGCGCGCCGCCTTGGCGGGCGTCGGGTTCCACCTCATGGACACCAAGTTTCTATGCCCTGCGGATCGGGCTGCGCGTAGCGCGGGCTGGGCTCTTTCGGTGCTCGTGACCTGCGTAAATGTGGCACTCTGCGAGGATCTGTGCGCTGGTGGCGATATCGAGTGGGTGGGTTTGGCTGGGTGCGGCGGAAACCTATTCCTGCCTGGTGTATCGGTGTGCGAGCACCGAACGCGAAACGGTCGTGCGACGGTGTTGTTGTACGTGTTGTGTCGCGATCGGTTCATCGGGTGGTGTCGGGCTGGGAGGTACCCGGATGTGCGGGTTGTGGCTGTTGTGTTTTGTGGGGATGTGGTCGCTTTCGCTGGTGGGTGGGGCGGGTTTTGCGGGGCGAGGGGGGATTGTTGGTGTGGATGGTGGTGTTGGTGATGTGGCAGGTGCCGTAGCCGCGGGTTGTTTGGGCGCCGATGCCGGTAATTTCGGCGTAGTGGGTGAGTGCGGTGAGGGTGTGGTAGGTGTCGGTGGGTGCGGTGTTGGGGAGGGCGAGGGTGAAGGTGCCGAGGAATCCGGTTTGTTGGCTGGTGTAGGTGGCTCGGGCTTGGACGGTGTGGCCGTCGAGGCCGGCGAGGTAGATGTGTTGGTTGAGGTTTCGGGTGTTGGTGTCGGTGAGTTGGGTGTGGGGTGGTGCGTGGTGGTTCCAGCGGTCGGCGAGTTTGGTGATGATGAGGACGGGGTCGGGTAGTGGGTAGTCGCGGCCGTTGCGGGAGAAGTACATCGGGCTGGTGATGTGGAATTCGGCGGTTTTGATCGGTGCGGCGGTGGTTGCGAGTTGGGCGTAGGTGCGGTGGGTGAGGGTGTGATCGAGTACCGGGTAGGTGATGTCGCCGAATCTGATGGTGGTGGGGATGGGTGGTGGTGGGGTTTCGTGGAGCCAGCCGAGTTTCCATCGGGCGCCGTGTGCTGTGGTGAGCAGCGGGGAGGCGGTGAAGGGTTTGGTTTGGGCGGTGTGGTGAGTGTCGGGTTGTTCGAACAAGGCGCACGCTGCGCCGTGCAGTCGTGCCGGGTAGATATCCAAACCTGGTGGTATGTCGAGTAGTACCTCGATCAGTGCGGGCATCAGCTCACCGGTCTCGCGGTCGGGTCGGTGTCGAGGGTTCCGAGGAAGGTTGCGGTGGTGGCGCGGGTGGGGGCGAGTTGGATCATGCGGTAGCTGGTGAGGGCGTCGGCAGGGGTGAGGTGGCGTTGCTGTACTTCACCGGCGCCGGGTGGCCAATGCAGGATGGGTTGGATGGTGACATGCTGCAGTGCTTCGGATTTCGCCCACAGCGGCCCGGTCGGTGTTGCGTTGTGGGTGAGGGCGGCGGCCCACCAGTCGGTGTGGTCGATGCGGGCGCGGATCCAGCATCCGGTGGTCCATGCCCACAGGTGCGTGGTAGCCGGTGGTGTGTCGGGTAGGGCGGGCGTGATGTGGAATCCGTCGGTGTCGGCCCAGGCGGCGTGGGTGGTGGTGGCGGCGAGTTGTGGCCAGGTGCTCGGTGTTTGGCGGCCGGTGGCGTGCAGGGTCCATGCGGTGCTCATGGCGGTCCTGGGGT
Organism: Nocardia sp. CA-119907; assembly: GCF_050955995.1. NCBI lineage: Bacteria > Bacillati > Actinomycetota > Actinomycetes > Mycobacteriales > Nocardiaceae > Nocardia > Nocardia sp. CA-119907. The sequence goes on along the minus strand of NZ_CP192091.1, from coordinate 5,627,220 downwards.
GAGGTGGGTGGTCAGGTTGGTGAGGTCGGGGTGTTGCCATGTGCTGTCGATGATTTCCACGGTTCCGTAGCCTGCGGTGGTGCGGGCGCCGATGCCGATGAGTCCGTCGTGCAGGTCGGCCAGGACAGCGTTGAGCAGGGTGTCATCGACCGGGTCGAGGTCGGTGTCGGTGAGGTGTTCGATGACGAGGTCGAATTCGCCTGCGACGAGAACGTCGTGGGTGAACAGCAGCCGGTCGTGGGCTCCGCCGGTGAATCGGTCGATGGTGACGTGCTGGCGTTGTTCGCGGCGAGGGTTGCGGACTGTGGCGTCGAGGACGGCGATGAGTGCGCGCCGGGGTGGGGTGTCGGTGTCGGGGCTGGCGTGTCCGAACAGTGTGCAGGGTCGGCATTGCCCGCAGGTGGCGTTGTCGCAGGCGGGGATGTCCAGGACTCGGCAGATGTATTCGACTCCGGAGCGCAGCGCACCTTTGAGGCTGGAGCCGGGGATGACGAAATCGTCTCCGTAGCGGGTGATTTCGGTGATCTCCTGGCCTTGTTCGCCTGTGCGGGTGGTTCCGGTGCCGATGTGGATGGCGTCGGTGATGCGGAAGGTGATCGTGGTTCGCCGCGCCGTTGTGGCGGTGACGGGTGTGACTGGTTGTGGTTGCGGGTAGTGCGCGGGGTTGGTGAGCGCGAGCCATGCGGCGAGTCCGTCGTTGGTGGCCAGATCGTAGGTGGCCTCACCGAGCCCGACGACCTGGCAGCGACCGGCGCCGATGGATGCGCCGGCGCCGAGGGTGGGCGTCCAGTGTTGCAGACGCGTAGTCAGGGCTTGATGTTGTTGTTCGGTGGGGTCATCCCATCGGAGGAAAATGTCGAATTCTGTTCCGGCGACCAGGTATTCGATGGCGTGCAGGGTGTGGGTTCGGGCTGCGGCGCGGGCGCGGTCGATGGCAGTGCGGCCTCGGGTGCCCGGTTCGGCGGCGCTGCGGACGGTGACGCCGAGGATCTGGATCGGTGAGGCGTAGCGGTCCTCGGCGTCGGGACAGGGGCCGAACATGCCTGCGAGTTCGGGGGTTTCGCAGCAGTGGGCGCGCAGGCTGCCCGCGATCGTGCTGCCCGGTAGGTGTGGGTTGCCGGTGGGGTCGCGGCGAAGCGGGCGCGTGTTGCGGGTGCGGGTTTGTCCAGCTGTGGTGATGTCGTCCCAGCGTTGTTCTTCGGGTGCGGTGACCCCGCCGGGGGTGAGCAGTCGCAGTCGCACGGTGAACAGGGTGGTTTTCATCGCGCCGCCAATCGGTCCAGGACCGTGGTGTAGAGGTCGAGGTCGCTCAATTCCAGCAGGTGACGCAGCGCGGCGGTGTGCTCGGGGGCGGCGACTTTAGCGATCGCGGTGAGCAGCCGCTCGTCGCCGCTGCGCTCGGGAGGCCAGGACGCGGCGCGTCGCCGTAGATATGGTTGCAGCTTGGGCCAGTCGGGGAATTCGCGTATCGCGTGGGTGTGTTTGATCCAGTAGCCGAGGGGACGTGGCGGGGGAGGCGCGATGAACAGGGCGCCGAATCCTTCGCGGCGCCGTAGTCCGAGTCCGCGGGTGTGTAACTGCTGCAGCAGGGTGGGCTCGGGTGGGGTGGGGCAGCGCACCAGGTAGGTGGACCCGGGGGCGACGGCGCGTTCGACGGGTTTGGGTAGGCCGCTGGCGATGTGCCAGCCACCGATATCGGTCCATCGTGTCCACGCCTGGATGATTTCGGCGTCGGCGCAGCCGAGGACCGCGCGCAGTTCACTCTCGGCGGGGCGGTCGGCGGGAAACCCGAAGTCGTCGACGAACACCGCGGCCGAGGCCAGCCGCAGGATCACCGCGCCATCGCCGCGCACCTCGAGGGCCTGGGGTGTGGCTTCGGGGTCGACAGTGAGAATGGCGCCGCCGGCGGTGCTGCGGCCGCCGCCGAGTTTGAGCCGTGGGATCGGCTGTCCGTGGCTGTCGTAGAGGCCGGTGACGGCCGGGCCGCTCACCCAGCCGGTCAGTTGGGTGCCGGCGGCGAGTGCGGTGGTCTGGAACAGTGAACCGTCCTTGGCGACACCGGTTGCGTCGAGGGCTGCATGGACGTGGACGCTTACGGCAGTGTTGCCGATCGCGGCGCCCTTGCTGTCTTGCAGGTCTTGGTGGCAGTCCGGGCAGGTGGTCGATTGTGGCCCGAGCGCCTGATCCCACCACAGTTGGGTGCAGTCCTCGGTAGGGCGGTATTTGTGGGTGCGGATCGACAAGGGCAGCGGCAGACTCTGTGGCGAATGCAAGGGACCGAATGTTCCTGCGCCGTCGAAGATTTCAGCGAACACCGCGTCGTCGGCGGTGGGCGCGCCGTGGCGGCGGATCCACGCTGCGGCGCACGCGCCGCGTAGCACGGCACCGGGGATGTGGTCGAAGCTGTCGTTGCGGTAGTCGCCGCGGGAGCGTTTGCCCAGCGCGGTGGCCTGCTCGAGGGTCGCGGTGACCAGCACCCGCTGCGGTGTCATGCTGGGCCGCCGTGCAGGAACGCGTGGATCTGCTCGGGCCCTGGTGGGTGTGTGGTGCAGGTGATATGGACCCAGCCCAGTCCGCGGCGGCGGTTTGCGCCGAGGGATCGGGTGGCTTGCCCGGCCACAGCCAGCACCGCGATGTGCAGCGCGTGGTCGGCGTCGTCGAGTGATCCGGTGTCGCGGATGGTGAATGTTGCTGCGCTGGTGTGGGTTTGCTCGGTGACGGCGAGCATGTCGTGGTCGGCGACATGGTGTTCGTTGATCCGGATCCTGGCTGCGCGTCGCGGTGGCTGCCAGATCGTGCCGGACACCGGTGCGGCGTTGCTCCATTCCCACGGGCACGCCGCTGCCGGTGAACCGAAGACCGCGGCGACGTGCGGATGGTCGGGTCCGAGGAGTTGGATGGTGGTGGCGCGCATGACACCTTTGAGGCTGGTCGCGGGCAGTGGGTCGGTGGGGTCGATGGCGGCGTCGACGCCGGGCCCGGCGTGCCCGGTGGATACTCGCAGCGGTGTGGCGAATTCGATGCGGAAACGCAGTTCGGTCATTGACGCCACCACCGCACCATCTCCAGCGCCGCTGCCAACTCCACACCGTCGCCGGTGCGGAACGGGCCGCTCACCTCGGTCAGGCCCAGCCGGGTGAGGTGGCGGGTGAAGTCTTCGCCTCGCGTGTCCTGATTGCGCAGCAGCCAGGCCAGTTCCTGGCGTTGGGAGGCCGGGACCGTGGCCAGGGCAGCGAATTCCTCGGCCAGTCCGGTGAGCGATTCATGGGTGAGCGCGGGACGGTCGGTGGGTTGGTCGCCGTCGTGGGTGACGCTGTGCCAGCACAACGCGGCCCGGCCCGGGTGTGTGGCTTTCGCCTCCCGCAACAGTTGTGCGGCCAGCTCTATCACGGTGGACAGGGGGAAGGAGCGGTGATGGATCACCACACCTGCCGAGAGGGTCGGCACATCAGGGACCCCGGGAAGGTTGTGGGTGATCGTGGATTCGAAGGCGCTCATCATCGCGGCGGTGAAATCCCAGCCACCGTGCGCGGGAACGCTGACCAGGATGTCGTCACCGCCGACCAGATGCGCGATGATCGGCGCCACATGGTCGCCGGTATCGATAGCCGCCAGCCCTGCCAGCACCGCGGCCCAGGTCGCCGCATGGATCGCCGCCGGGAGCGCCGGTAAACGGTCGGGGCGGTTTTCGGCGACCGCTTTGACGAAGCGGCCCAACGCGTTTCCGTCGGCGTAGATCGTGGCCACGTGGGTGTTGTCGCGTGCACGGCCCAGCGCGTGCGCGGCCAGTTCGTTGAAATCGTCGGGGACAGCCCGCTGCCCCGCGAGCTGCTGGAGCAGATCCCGTTCCGGTCCGGGCGCGGGTCGTCGACCCCGGGTGGTGCCCGCGGCGGCCAAGCGCAGCCCGCAATCGATGCACAATGCCTGCTGTTTCGGTGCAGCGTCGGCGGTGCGGTCTTCGGTGACCGCTTGCGCGGCTGCGGCGGCGCGGCGGCACCATTCACAGGGGCGTGCCAGGGGCCATTCCGGTGTCGGTGCGGGCCAGTCGAGGCTGGGATCGCTGACGCGTTGGCCGTAGGTGGGGCCGCTGGAATAGGTGGACCGCAGCGTCGCGGTCGGCAGTGCCGCCCGTAAGTGGGTGATCAGGGCGTGCTCGACGCGCGCTGCCGCGTCCGGGTCGGTCACAGTCAAAGCGACCACGCCGTCGATATGGCCCTGTTCGGAGTTGACCGCCACACCGTTGGCCCACGGTGCGATCAGCTCTTTGATTGCGTCGGGATCGGTGGCCTGACGAATCATGGTTGAGGCGCCGCGACGGCCTTTCAGCGGAGCTGCTTGGGCGAGCCACTGCTGGATCTGCACCACACCGATATCGAGATAGTTCGTCATCGTCACCGCCGCCGGGTCGGCCGCGAAGATGTCGGGGAGGAAACAGGTTTGGCGACCGCGTCGGTCACGATGTCTAGCGTCTGGTCGTTTGCGGCGAGGTCGGGCAGCGGTTGCAACGGGTAGCCTCGGCGAGCGCCGCGCTCGTCGCGTGCCAATTCCGTTCCGGCGCTCTGCTTCCAATACTGGAAACCCTCCTTGAACCCAGGATCGCTCACCTCGTGCGCACCTGGCGGATACCAGACCTGGTTCGCAGCAACATGATCCAGCATGAGCGCCTTGCCCAGCAGCGGCCAGATGCGCCGCGCCCCCGCCATGTCGGGGGCTTGCCGGAATTGGTCCACGACAGAGGTGAGGACCGTTTCATCGAACCGGCTGGGGTTCTTGCCGGTGTAGCGGTCGTGTGGTGTGGTGATCCAACTCGATTCCGGGTCGATCTCGATCCGACAGGACCCATACCCGAGTGGTCGTCCACCACCCAGGTGCAGTGCCGCCGCTTTTCCGAACGCGCGCCACGGCTGTAATGCGATGATCAGCGATCCGAGCTGTGCGTGGTCGAGATCGGTGAAGGTCACCGTCGCCTCCAAGCGTGTGCCGATCGCGAACACCTGCGCCTCGGCCACCAGATTGTTCTCGGCATGCTGGGTACGGGCTTGCCCGCGTTGAGGCAGGAGGCCGTTGGAAACTGTTGTGTGCCAATAAAATTTACGTCCCCGGAGCCGACGCGGCTCAGTCCGGTCAGCGGCCGAGCCCCATTCGCGCAGCGGTGGGTCGCCCACGTTGCCCGCCCAGCCGGCAGTGTCGAGATAATGTTGTCCCGCTCCTGGGCGTGGTGCACCCATCGGCGGCAACCGCACCGGCAGCACCCTCACCGGCTCCACGGCCACGGCGTCACCGAAGCGGACATGCCCACGATAGGAACGCTGCTGCGCCGCAGCATCGGTATCGGTGCCGCCCCGGACATCAGCAGACCCGAACATGCGGCACGATGGGCACAGATCGCCTGGATCCCAACAGGCCGAAAACCCCGGAGGAACACGGTCTCCCGCGGTATCGGTGCCGCGACGCCGCCAAATCATCGACAGCTGAACCAGATCCACCCCGGCACCGTCACGCGACGGTCGCACCCACAAAGGTTGACCGACCTGCACGGTGCGCCGCGCTAGGCACCGCATACCCACCACCACCTCGAGTGCTCGCGCACCGACAGGCTGATAGGTGTGGGTGACCTCGGTAAACCGTTGGGACTCAGGGATTTCGGTCAACCTCGCCGAGCGCAAGTCGTCGGCGCCCTCGACATTGCTGAGGAAGTCCTGCCACGCGTCATCGAGGACCGGCACGGTGTGGTCGGTCAACCGGCGAACATGAGCCCGATACCGCTGCCGGCTGCCGCGCGTGCCCGCGTCACTGATGAACACCACCCAATCCCCAGCCGAGTCTGGCCACGCCTGCCGCGGGCGGCCATCCGGACCCAGCTCTATCCGCAGCCGATCACCGGAACGCAGTTCGCTGCTGGCATGCAGCTGCTGCAGGACATCTTGATCCAACCGGTGCGCCTGCGGATCGCCGGGCTCGCACAACCGGACCATCGGCGCGGGCTGAGGCCCACCCGGCCCCGGTGCGGCAGCGGAACTGACAACCGCCAACCGCAAAGCCGCGATGTCCTGCGGTTGCGCGGTCTGCCGATACGACGGCACGAATCCCTCATCGAATGCCCGCAGACAACTACCCGTCACGGTTTCATGCAGGGACCGGATCGCACCATGAAAAGCCGACCCGGGAACAATCCACTCGCGGCCACCGTCGCGGCCCGGCCTGCTGGGTACCTGTGGATCGGTCTCTGTCCCGAAACCCCGTATCAGAATGGGTGTTTTCGCGGTCACGCTCAACCGAAGTCGACCTGAGAGCAGCTCACCGCGCGCGCGGCCGTCGTGGCCGTAAGGACGCGCTCGCACTGGCGCGGCGGGCGGAAACGGCACGAACGTATACGGATTCACGAACTGATCGACGATCACAACCTCCCCAGAAGTGCCGACGAGCACCGACGATCAGCGTAGCGTTCTTCGCCATCGACGTGGTTTCGTTCGCCAGATTCGAGGGAATACTTATGCCCCCCTTCGTCACCCGCCTCCGCGACCGGCTCGCTACCTGGTGGCACCGACCCGGCCGAACACGCGTGACACTGGCCAACTTCGCCGTCGTCGTCGTCGCCACCACCATCGCCGGTGTCTCGGCGCTGCTCATCGAGGACTGCCTGCCCAAACCCGGCGACTCGTTCCAGTTCATACCCACAAGGTGGGCGTTGCTGGTTGTTCTGCTCGGTCTGCTCGGGCTGGCACTGATGTGGCGCAACCACACCCAACACACCAGTGGCACCCTCTACTACACCCACGCCCTCGCCGAAGGAATGACCGACCTACGCAGAGCCGCGCTGACCGAGGCCGCCGAAAACCACATGGCCGTGCGCACCGTCAGCCGATGGATCGACCTCGACGACCGCACCACCGCGACCGGAATCATCGACATCCCCGACACCTGCACCGACATCGGCGCCACCATCGAAGAACTCATCAACAACGACAACCCCGACACCGGATACACCATCGCCCCGAACCTGCTGTGGCCCATAGCCTTCGCCGTCGGCACCTACCTGCCACCCGCCCAAGCCACCCAACTGCTCGAACTGCCCAGCGGCCACAACCCCAGCACGTCATTCCCGTTGGGCGCCGCCGCCGACAGCACAACGGTCACGCACACAACCATCGACCTGCCGACCACCACCGAACCCGGCCGGGTCGGGGTGTGGCTGGCATTCACCAACGCCGCACAGTATTTCACCGTCGAGCGGCTGGCCGAATTCGGCGTCAGCACCGCCCACACCCTCACCGGCCCCACCGGAGCGCCCACCGCGACCACCCCGGCAGCCGCCCTCGCCGCACGCCAACTGGCAGCTCTGCCCGGCGCCATCGCTGAACACCTCGACCAAATCAAAAAGACCGCCATCGCGAACAACACCGAACTCGTCATCGTCGCCATGGTCCCCAAAACCGTTGCCCTGGCCATCGGCTGGGAACTCGCCAGACGTGAACTCCGCTTCTTCGCCGGAACCCACCTCATCCACTACGACACCACCACCCGCACCTACACCCCGATGCGAGTCCACCCTTCCCAACCGACAACACCACCAGCAGCCAGCAACCGATGAGCATCAATCTTGTCAACCTCACCGGCCACCCCATCGCGATCTACCGAGACGACCAGATCATCGCCCGTTTCCCACGCTCGCCAACTCCCGCGCGAGTCAACGAGAACCTCACCCCGATCGAGCCGCTGCACCTCAACGGCGTCGACATACCCCGTTCCCGAGTCACCTACACCGACCACGCCACCAACCTGCCCGACCCGCAAGACGGCACCTGGCTGATCGTCTCCCGAATCGTCGCCTTCGCCCACCCCGCACGTGCCGACCTGCTGTTCCCTGTCCACGAAGTCCGCGACACCGACGGCCGCATCCTCGGCTGCCGCGCGTTCGGCACCGCCACCACCGCACACCAACATCCACCGAGACAACCGCCATGACCCCCAGACCACAACCCGTACAGCGCCTCGCCAGAACACCGATTTTCGACCAGGTCCTCGCAAACCGATACACCCAGGTAGACGGGCTCTTTCCTCAAGCTGACAGCCAAACCCAGTCGAAACAACCCATCAAGTCGAACAGGTGCCCGCAGAGTGCTACATTGACGCAGGTCACGACCACCAAAAAGACGCAGCCAGCGCTACGCACAGCCCGATACGCAGGGCATAGAAACCCTCTCCGTTCCGGGTTTTCCCGTTGGTCGAGGACCGCTCGGAGCGCTACGCACAGCCCGATACGCAGGGCATAGAAACTCGCTGTGCCGCACTGCCTTCTTGAGTGTCTCAGCGCTACGCACAGCCCGATACGCAGGGCATAGAAACCCCAGACCTTGCTGGTGATCTGCACCTTGTTACTACAGCGCTACGCACAGCCCGATACGCAGGGCATAGAAACGCAATCTAGCCATCTGTACCCGCAAATCCTCCGGAAGATGCGAGCGCTACGCACAGCCCGATACGCAGGGCATAGAAACCTTTTGTTTGTCACGATTGCCCTTGCACTGTGTGCAAGCGCTACGCACAGCCCGATACGCAGGGCATAGAAACAGCATGGTGTTGCAGTCGTCGTTCGGGTAGAACGCGCGCGACACGCAGCCCGATCTGCAGGGGTGTGAAAACGCGGATAATTACAATTACTGATATCTGAGTGGATTGAATATGGGGATGCTCTATGCGCGCGCCTTCACGCAGCAGGCGCTATTGGATGCGTGGCAGATCGTTCGCGACAATGCCTTGGCTGACGGACGGTTCGATCCGGAGGTGGAGCGTTTCGAAGCTGATGCGGCGCGCCGGTTGGCGGAGATCGCCGCCGAGTTGGCCTCTGGGGATTGGACGCCCGGCCCGGTGTATCGAGTGGAGATTCCCAAATCGTCCGGTGGTGTTCGTCGGCTCAGCGTGCCGCGTTTGGAGGATCGTGTGGTGGAGCGGGCTCTGCTTGCCGTCATCGATCCGGTTATCGACCCGCGTCTGTTGCCATGGAGTTTCGCATATCGAAAGGGGCTCGGCGTCAAGGACGCTGTAGCCGAATTGGTGTCGGCACGGGACAGCGGGATGGATTGGTGCGCGCGCGGCGATATTGTCGAATGTTTCGACCGTATTCCTCAATGGGAGGTGATGCGCCGTGTGCGTGAATTGGTTGCGGATGAACGGATCGTGCATCTTGTCGGCGCGTTGCTGGACCGGAAGGTTACCGGCGGCCGGACTGCTCCGAGTGATCGGGGGCGCGGGTTACATCAAGGTAGTGTGCTGGCACCGGTTTTGAGTAATCTCTATCTCGATGCGTTTGATCGCGGCATGCTGATCGCCGGTTGGCGAGTTATTCGGTACGGTGACGATTTCGCAATTCCGGTGGCCAGTCGCGTGGATGGGGAACGGGCGCTGCAGTCGGCCGCGACCGAGTTATCGGATCTTCGGCTGGAACTCAATACCGGCAAGTGTCATGTCACGCCATTCGAAGAGGGTGTCACTTTCCTGGGTGAGACGGTCACAGCGTCGACACTCTCGGCTGCTGAAATGTTGTCGCACCCCTTGGAGACAGTGGTGTACGTCGAGCGGCAAGGCGCGGTTGTGCGGACTCGCGGGGACCGGTTGGTCGTCACCGACGGCGAGGAATCTCTGCTACGGCTTTCATTGCGGCGTGTGCGGCAAGTGGTCGGATTCGGAGGTGTTGGTTTCACCACGCCGTTTCTGCACAAGGCTGCCGAACGTGGCATCGAAGTGGTCCTGCTCAGCGAGAACGGGACGCTCGGCGGGCGGTTGTGCGGCCCGCTGTCGTCGGACCCGACCGCGCGTCGCGCTCAGTACCGGACCGCGGACGATCCCCGGCGCGCACTGACACTGGCATCGGGGTTCGTCGCGGGCAAAGTCGACAATCTACGGGTATCGCTGCTGCGGACCGCCCGCCGAGCCGACGACGCGGTGGCAGCCGCAGCGGCGGATCGGCTCAGTGGCTGCGCCGATACCTTGCGGGCGGTGAATTCGCTGGAGGAAGTACTGGGTATCGAGGGCGCCGCCGCACGGGACTACTTTCAATCGGTAGGCCGAATGGCTGATCCGCTCTGGGGTTTCGCGGGGCGGGCACGGCGACCACCACCTGATCCGATCAACGCGATGCTCTCCTACGGCTATACCTTGCTGTGCCATGAGGCGATCGCCGCGCTGGAAGCAGCGGGTCTGGATCCTATGGTCGGATTCCTGCACCAACATCGCTGGGGACGCCCGGCGTTGGCGTTGGACCTCATGGAGGAGTTTCGCCCGATGACGGTCGACGTCGCAGTACTGCGCTGCGTGGCCACCGGCCAAGTTCGGCCCGAGCAGTTCAGTACCGAACCGGATCTGGGCTGCCGGATGGGCGAGGACGCCAAGTACACGTTTATCGGTGCCTGCGAACGTCGGATGCTCACACTGGTCACCCGCCGCGGTGTCGGGCGGCGGGTATCGTTGCGGGTCGCGATACATCTACAAGCGAAAGCCCTTGCGCGCACGCTCATAGACACCGACGAGCCCTATCTCGCGATGCGATGGAAGTGAACTCATGATCGTGGTCGTCACCTACGACATCGTCGATGACCAGCGCCGCGAAGACGTCGCAATGCTGTTGTCGGGCTACGGGCCCCGGGTGCAGCTGTCGGTCTTCGAATGCGAATGCCGCACCGTCGACGAACTCCGAGATCTACGCGCGAAACTGCGTGAACGTATCGACCCTCTCGAGGATCAGGTCCGCCTGTATCCCACCAACACAAAGACATTCGCCGAGCGATACATCATCGGGGCCCGGACCGTCGAGGAACGAGCAGACTACTGGGTCGTTCGTTGAGACACGATCCGCGCGACCATGACCACACCGAAAGACGATCCGATTCGGCAGCTATATGTCGATGACACCATGCATTTCGGTCGTCGGCGTCGTTCTCTTTCGTCACGTCCGCGACGCCTACGGTCACACTGTCGGCTGTCATGCGCCCGGCGCAGCCATGACCGCACGCGAACATCAGCCGAGTCGACCGCCACGCACCTGGCCGACGACACGTACACGGTCTCGCCGGATCGCCGATTTACCGCCAGGTCCTCGCACACCGATACGCCCAGGCAGACGGGCTCTTCTCCCAAACTCATGACCCCCTACCGGCCGATACGATCCAGTCAAGCCGCGCAGGTGCTCGCACAGTGCTACATTGACGCAGGTCACGACCACGAAAAAGCACAGCCCGCGCTACGTACAGCCCGATCCGCAGGGCATAGAAACATCCGCCTGAACAGCTCTTCTCCGGGGGCGTACGCGCCCCGCGCTACGTACAGCCCGATCCGCAGGGCATAGAAACCTCGGAAAAGCTGCGGGCTCTGAATGATCCCGTAGCGCGCTACGTACAGCCCGATCCGCAGCGCATAGAAACCAGTCCGGCGAGCTGCCTGTGCTGGGGAGCGTCACATCGTCGTCGTCCGGGATCGTCGGAGTGGCGGTGTGGGTCGGTGCTTTTGTTTCACAGCCCGAGGTCGTCGTAACCGAGGCCGGGATCGATGATCGGGTCAAGCTCATATTCCGTGGGGTCTTCGGGCGTGTTGTCGTGTTGGTGGCGGGCGCGTAGGGCGTGCTCGGCGGCGGTTTGTTCGGGTGTGAGTTCTGTGCGGCGGTGTTGTTCGCTGGTGAGGTCGGTGAGTTCGTTGTGCAGCCAGGCGGTGGTGTCGACTGCTGTGGTGGCGGTGCCGGGTGCGGGTCCGTAGAGGATGGCTTCGGTTTCGGCGAGGTCGATGCGCTGGCTGATGTCGGTGATGGCTTGTGCGAGTTGGTGGTCGGTGAGCATCTGTACAGGGGCGGACAGATCGAGGAGGTCCTCAGGCGGTGGTGCTGATGGGTCGGTCGAGGTGTCGGGCAGGGGGTGTTGTTCGACCCAGGTTGCGATGGCGAGGCGTTCGGCGAGGGTGCGGGCGGCGCGCCAGTCGCGTTTGAGTATGGCGTGGATGGTGTTTGGTGGGTGGGTTGCGGCGATGTGGTCGCAGCGGGCGCGGAGGTGGTCGGCGGGTTCGTGGTCGGGGATGCCGGGTTGGTTGTCGGTGCGGCATTCACCGCAGAGGCCGTCGTCGCTGCGGCGTGGCGGGATCGGTCTGCTGTCGGTGATGGCGCGGCCGATGCCGCAGGACACACACGGCAGGACGCGGGTGTTGCGGGTGGTTTGGCGGTCGTAGTCGGGTTCCTCGGAGTCGGGGTAGCGGTCTTCCCATAGTTTTTCGCGGTAGTAGCGGTGCGGGACTCCGTCGGGTTTGGGTAGGTGTTCGGGGTTGTCGTCGTCGACGTCGCCGCGGGTGTCGGGGTAGTCCTGGTAGTCGCGCGTGGCGGTGATATCGGTGTCGGGGTGGGGTGGGCGCCGCAGTGTGTGGTCGACGCGGTCGGGGTTGTCGCGGGCGGCACGCCGGTGTTGGTCGCCCCGGTTCGGTGCCGGGATTTCCTCGGTCGCTGGTCGGTAGAGGTGTGGGTCGCTGGTGGGTGTGCAGGCGTGGATGAGGGCACTGTGTAGGGGGTATTGGTCTGCGGCCCACCGCAGTCGGGCGTCGGCGATGCGGAAGTGCTTGCGGTAGAGGGTGGTGGCGATGTGTTCGATGATGTCGCGTTGCTCGTCGGTGAGGGTGTCGGCGAGGTCGTGAAAGGCGTGCCGCGCCGCTGCGATGTCGCCGGTTTGGATCAGTGCGGCGATCGTTGCGGCGCTGTCGGATAGCGGGTTTTCGGCACTGGTGGCGTTTTCTGGTGGGCGGATCGGTGGGCGCGGTGCCGGTTGGGCGGTGGTGTCGCCGTGCCGGGAATCGTGTGGTTCGGGTTCGGGGGTGGCGCTCGGGTAGGTGCATGGTGGGCTCCAGGAGGAAGGAATCGGGTTTCACGCTCCAGCGGCACTGGGAACGACAATGGTCAGCACAGCGACGACGTCGCCACGTGCCGATCGAAGCGGTACCGATACACCGGTCAGCGCCGGGTCGACGCATCCCGCGCAGACCGCAACGCCCGACGGCGCACTTCGCTGAGCAACAGCCGCAGCGATGCCGGGTTGGTCGGAGTATGTGCGGTGAACGTCGCCAGCGCCTGTTCCAGAACCAACTGCTGGGCTTCGTAGGTGGCGTTCGTCAACAGAGCCAGCCCGCTCGATGAGCCGTGCAGCGGTAGCCGGCCCGGGGCGCCCGGACTGGGCGCGCCACGCTGAGCGGCTCGGTCGTGGTGCGGGATGCTCTGCTGCCGAACGGCCCCATCGCGCACAGCTCGTTCGCACAGGCGTATCCGTTCGAGATCCAGCAGCGGGTGCTCGCGCACTGGGACGACTAACAGATGTGGTCGCATCAGTGAATCTCGTTCGGGCAAAGTGAAATTGCCGAGGCGTGGTGCCTCGGCAATTTCTTGGCCGTCGGTGTTCGGTGAGTACTGTCAGCGTTCGATGCGGAGCTGAGTGCGCAGTTGATCGAGGAGAGCTGCGAGCTCATCGACGTCGTGGGCGGCACCGAACAGGTAGAAGTCCGGCCTGATGATCGCAGCGATATGGCCGTGTTCGCGCATATGCGGCAGGTAGCCGCGGTCGACGTCGATGTAGCCGGGGCCGGTCGGATCGCTGGTCAACGACACCAGCGTCGCACCGATGTCGTCGAGGAACCGCCGGTGCTCGGGGCTGAGCACCGCTTGGTCGAGACCGTCGGTGAGGACGGTGAATCCGAATCCGGTGAGATCATCGAGCCGGGCGGTCGTGTCGCCTCGGCGCACCCGGTACTGCGGCGTGAGATGTCCGACCGACGGCGCTGTGCGGCCGTCCGGAAGCCGTTGCAGCACACCGTCTCCGAGCACCGGTGGCGCTCCGACGGGCAGCACGTGCGCAGGGTCGGCTGCGCCCGCGATCATGCGTTGATCTCGTTGCGCGGCTGCCTGTTCGTCGAGGACACAGATGACCTCGCCGAGTGCGATGGACATGTCGATGGCGTGACGCACATGAGCGCTGCGTTCGCTGCTATAGGTGTCGAGCAGGTCCGGCTGAGCCTTGCCGTGCAGGACCAGATCCAGCTTCCATGACAGGTTCAGCGCGTCGCGTAGTCCCGAGCACATTCCTTGTCCAGCGAATGGGGGCATGAGGTGGGCGGCATCGCCGGCCAGCAGGAGCCGGCCGGCGCGCCAGGTGTCGACCCAGCGAGCTTGGAAGGTGTAGACGGTGTGCCGCTCGAGAGTGGTGTTGCCGGGATTCCGGCCCCAGGGCTCGAGCAGCTGCCATGCCGTCTCCTGGGTATCGAGATCGGCCACGGTTTCGCCGGGGAGCCTCATGAACTCCCAGCGACGTCTGCCAGGCCCACCCGACACGATGGTGGTGGGCCGGGCGGGGTCGCACAGTTGCCAGTTCATCGGAAACCACTCCCGCTGTTCGTGCGGGACGGTGTCGACGATGAGCCAGTCGAAGAAGAAGCCGAGGTCGGTGGTCTCGGTGGGCATATGGCGGCGCACGAGACTGTTGGCCCCGTCCGCACCGATGACCCAGCGGGCCGCGAATTGTGCGTCGTCGCCGGTAGTGAGTTCGACATGATCGGGCTGTTCGGCCAGACCGGTGACCTCGACCCCGCGCCGGACGGTGACGGACGAGATCGCCTCGGCGGCTTTGGCCAGGACCCGCTCCAGCTCTGGTTGTGAAAAGAAATTCGCTGTCGGCCAACCGCTTTCGCCGGTCCCGCTCCAGTCGATGCGCACCAGCGGGTCGCCATCGCGGTTGCGCCATTCGTAGAAGTCGGGCACCGGATCGGTGATGGCCATGACTTCGTCGCAGATCCCGGCCGCCTGAAAAATGCGACCGATCTCGTGATCGAAGTGCACCGCACGGGGTTTGTCATAGGGCTGCGGCCAGCGTTCGAGCACGAGCACGTCGTGGCCGCGGCGGCCGAGCAGAATCGCCAGTAGTTGCCCGACGGGGCCGAATCCGACGATGGCCACATCATGAATCTTGTTCGACATCAACCCGTCTCCTGCTATCCGGCGTGGTGTGCGCCGGTCATCAGCGCGGCCAGATCTTCGGGATGCAGGAAGGACGGCGGGGGCGGCGGACCCCAGTTGAACAGCCCCTGAGCGCCGTCGAATGCTTCAGGGGTCCAAAGCTGGTCATCGACGATGCAGTCCATGTCGGAGTAGTACTCCGAGAAATTGCCGGCCGGATCCTTCAGATACCAGAAGAAGTTCGAACCGGCATGATGGCGTCCGAG
This sequence comes from Nocardia sp. CA-119907, assembly GCF_050955995.1. Classification (NCBI taxonomy): domain Bacteria; kingdom Bacillati; phylum Actinomycetota; class Actinomycetes; order Mycobacteriales; family Nocardiaceae; genus Nocardia; species Nocardia sp. CA-119907. Next base: position 5,611,989 of record NZ_CP192091.1, on the reverse strand, counting down.
CCCCCAGACATGGCGTTCAGGATTGCCTTCCAGCATCGCGCTCGCGCCGCGGCCGACGTCGTCGATGTCGTCGACCTGCCAGGAAGTGTGGTGCAGGAAGTTCACCGGTGCCTGGAGAACCAGGACGTTGTGATGGTCGGTGGAACAGCGCAGGAACGCGCCGCGACCGGCGATCTCGTCGGAGAGCTTGAAACCCAGGCCCTCGGTGAAGAATCGACGGGTGGCGTCGAGGTCGACGGTGCCCACCACGGCGTGGCCGAGCTTGCGCGGTCGCACCGGATCGGAACGCAGAATGCCCGGCGCACGGATGCCTTGCCGCTCCACGCGGCCCGGCCCGTTGTAGGCGGTGGCGGGCACGACAGGCTGGCGGATGCGGTCTGCGATGCGCACGACCGCGCGGAATCCGACGACCGGTTCGTTCGCCGTGACCGCGTCGGCGGTGCGTGCCAGCGGCACGCCGAGCGCGGCCAGCCGTGCCTGTACCGCGTCGAGATCGTCGGAATCGTCTGCGCCGACCACGATTTCGACCAGCCGTCGGGTGGGTGCATGGACCACCCGCAGTTGATTGCCGCCGTCGGTGGTGGCCAGCCAGCCGTCGGTCGTGGGGGAGAGCCCGAATTCGGTGTAGTAGTCGTGCGTCGTGGTCGGGTCGGGCACCCCGATCGTGACCGAGGACAGTTGGTGCAGCGCCATTGCGGCTCCTCGTCGAAACTCTGTGTGGGACTCAGTGGTCGGTGACCATCAGGTGGTGCATCTGGCCGACGCCGCGCACGTAGCTGACGAGCTCGTCGCCGGGGGCGAGGAAGCGCTGCGGAGTTCGGCCGATGCCGACGCCGGCGGGGGTGCCGGTGAAGATGACGTCGCCGGGCAGCAGGGGAGTGATGGCCGAGAGCCGGGCGATGAGTTCGGGCACCGGGAAGATCATGTCGGCGGTCTTGCCCTTCTGCATCTGCTCGCCGTTGATCAGGCAGCCCAGCTCGAGGTCGTCGGGATTGTCGAACTCGTCGGGGGTGACCAGCAGCGGGCCGATCGGGCCGAAGCTGGGGAAGGACTTGCCCATGCTGAACTGCGGGGCCGGTCCGACGCGCTGACGGTCGCGCTCGGAAAGATCCTGTCCCACAGAGACTCCGGCGACGCGGCTCCAAGCCTCCTGCGCAGGGATTCGGTGGCCGCCGCGGCCGATCACCACCACCAATTCGACCTCCCAGTCGACCTTGCCGGGCGGCAGAACGACCGTGCCGTAGGGCTTGCTGAGCGAGGTGGCGAACTTGGTGAAGACCGGCGGTTCCTCGGGCACCGCGAAGTTGGATTCCGCGGCGTGATCGGCGTAGTTCAGCCCGATCGCGAAGACCTGCCGTGGCTGCGGCGCTGGATTGCCGAAGTCCTCCGGCGCGATCGCCGCCAGCGGCGTGCCTGCCGATTCCGTGAGCCCCTCGGCGGTTTTGATCAATTCGTCCCAGCGTTCGTAGGCGCCCTGGACACGCGCGCCGAAGTTGCCTTCGCTGGCTCGCTCGACATCGACTGCCACGTCGGACGGGGTGACGAGGTTTAGCCGACCGGAGATGTTGGCGAAGCGCACGATACGTACTCCCTGAGTGAGAAGAGGTGGGCCGAGATTGGGACCCGATGTGTTGTGGAACACTTTCGAAAGTAGCGGTATGTTTTCGATAGTGCAAGATTCTTTCGTAACATGATGGCTGGGCCGCGAGTTGTCGCGGGACATATTGCCCGGATGTCGCCCGTGTCAGGGGATGCGCCCAGGACGCGGGTCCCACCGGCAGAGGCGGAGAATGTTCGACGCATGAGACGAGATCGCATGCGACACAGGGAGATTGCGATCAGTCGGGAGTCGCCTGCCAGCGCAGGACTTCCAGGGCGACCGCCATCCGCAGTGGGTCCATCTCCAACGGACGCGGCAGCAGCTCATCAGCACGGGCCAGGCGGCGCACCACGGTATTGCGGTGGGTGTACAGCGCGGCCGCCGCCGCCGACGCATTGCCCAAATGCTGGAGATACGCCCGTACCGTCTCGCGCAGTTCACTCGACGCGTGCTGGCAATGCACCTTGGTGGCGTGTCTCGGCAATAGCTCTTGGCTGTCTGGGGCTGAGTGTGAAGGCGCAGTACGCCGAAGTGTGGCCCGCACCGCGAGACCATGACCGGCGTAGGGCTTCGGACACTAGGGTATCGACCGTCGGCAGGGTTGCGGAACGCATACCGTGGCGAGGATTGCTGTGCATTCTGTCCATGGCCTCTGGTCTCGTTCGGGGACATAGTCGTTCCTCGATGGAACTCCAAATAGATTCGATAGTGGCTCAGCAGCCCGGTGTGGCCGAGTTCGACCGGCTGTATATCGGCGGTCGGATGACGGCTCCTGCGGGGACCGACATCATCGAGGTGTTCTCGCCGCATACCGAAGAGTTGATCGGGCGCGTTCCGCATGCGTCGCGTGAGGATGTGGACCGGGCGGTGGTGGCGGCGCGGGCGGCGTTCGACGACGGTCCCTGGCCGCGAATGCCTCTCGATGAGCGTGTTGCCGTTTGCCAGCGGTTGCGCGATGCGTTCGCGGCGCGCACGGAGCAGTTCGCCCGGCTCATCACTGCGCAGAATGGTGCGCCGTACAGCTTGAGCTTGGCGTTTCACACTCGTGCGGCCGTGTTGCTGTGGGATGCGCAGATCGGTGTCGCCCGTGAGTTTCCTTTCGAGGAGTATCGCCGCGGTGGACGCAATCCGCTGCTGGTGCGCCAGGAGCCGGTTGGTGTTGTCGCGGCGATTATTCCGTGGAACTCCCCGCAGTTGCTGGCGGCGGGGAAGCTGGCTCCAGCTCTGCTGTCCGGTTGTAACGTCATCCTCAAGGCTTCACCTGAAACGCCTTTGGATGCTTACCTTCTCGCGGAGGTCGCCGATGAGGCCGGATTACCCCCGGGAGTCTTGAGTATTCTGCCCGCCGATCGTGAGGTCAGCGAATACCTGGTCGGGCATCCCGGAATCGACAAGGTGTCGTTCACCGGTTCGGTGGCCGCGGGTAAGCGGGTTATGGAGGTCGCGGCGCGCAACCTGACCCGGGTGACGCTGGAATTGGGCGGCAAGTCCGCGGCGATCGTGTTGCCGGATGCCGATCTGGATGCTGCCGTTGCAGATCTGATGGTCGCGTCGTACGGCAACAACGGCCAAGCGTGTATCGCGCGCTCACGTGTTCTCGCCCCGCGTTCGCGCTACGACGAGATCGCCGACCGTCTCTCCGCGGCCGTGGGTTCGTTGGTGGTCGGCGATCCGAACGAGCGGAGCACCCAGATCGGCCCCCTGGTGACACAGCGACAGCAGCGACGCAACCTCGACTACATCCGCATCGGTCGAGACGAAGGCGCGGAAGTGCTGGCCGGTGGCGGTATTCCCGCTGGGCGGCCGACGGGCTGGTACGTGGAGCCGACGCTGCTCGGCGATGTCGACAACAGCATGCGGGTCGCCCGCGAGGAGATCTTCGGACCGGTGATCTGCCTGATGCCCTACGAAGACGAGGCCGACGCCGTCGGTATCGCAAACGATTCCGACTTCGGTCTGTCGGGCAGTGTGTACGCAGGCGATGTCGAGCACGGCATCGAGATCGCGCGGCGGGTGCGGACCGGGACCTTCGCGGTGAATGGATTCAGCCTCGACGTGAACGGTCCCTTCGGCGGGTTCAAGAACTCCGGCATCGGCCGCGAATACGGAGCCGAGGGTTTCAGTGCGTACCTGGAACCCCAGACGGTCTACTTACCGGTCGGCTACGAAGTTCCCACTCGGTAGCCGATCCGCGGAAGAAGGAGGAAGAGTGGTGAGTGGAAGCGCAAGCCCGGCCGCTGCCGGTACGACCGAGGCGCGCCCGGCGAAGCGTTCCGTCAACGCGTTGGTCGGCAATGCGATGTACACGATCGGGTTGATGAGAGTCTGTGGGGGAGTGGAAGATTCCGCGGCGGTGGATCGAGGCGGCACCGGCAAGATCCATCGCCGCGGAGACAACCGGGCCGATGCGACGACCGACCACTTCCGACTGTGGATGAAACACGGCGCCGACAGCCCGGAGACTCGGGCCGCCGTGGCGAAGGTTGCGCGGATGCATGAGCATTACGCGCAGTCCTATTCGATGTCCAATGAGACCTTCGTTCGTGGGATCGCTTTGTTCGCAATAATTTTCGACGAGGTCACCCACACCGTGGGTCTGAACGTGGTGACCGAGAATCAGAAGGCGGCCCAGGTCGCGCACTGGCTGGCCATCGGTGAACAGCTCGGGGTGCGGGATATGCCCCGCACCTGGGCGGACATGCAGCGCGCCAACTTCGAGTACGAGCATGATCCCGGGCATTTCCGGGCCACCCCGGAGGGGCAGCGGTGCGCGGATTCGCTGATCGCCCAGTTCAACGATCGCTGGCTGCCGCGGCCGCTGCACCCGCTCGGCCGTGCGATCCTGCTGTCCCTGCAGCCCGATCATGTCTTGGACGCGGTCGGGCAGAAGAAGCCACCCGCCCCCGTGGTTTGGCTGGTCCGTGGAGGCATCCGGGTAGCCGCCCGGGCGGGAATGCGCGCGGCGAAGCGGCGACGGCGCCGATCAGCATCGACCGGAAGCTGAAAGGTTCTGCGGCGGTGTCATTTCGATGACGCCGTGGTGCGCATCTCCGATGGCGCGACACCGAACACGGCACGAAACGCGCGGGTGAAATGCGGCGCGTCGAAGAAACACCAGCGAGCCGCGATGGCGGCGATGCTGAGATGACCCAGGCCCGGGGACATCAGCTCGCGGCGGGCACCGGGCAGGCGCTGGTACCGGCTGAAATCCGAGACGGTGGTCTCGCCGTCGGCAAACGCGTGCTGTAGGGTCCGCGGCGACACGTGGTGCACCGCGGCGACGGTTTCGGCGGTGAGCGCCGGGTCTGAAATATCCTCGTGGATAAAGCATTCGGCTTGAGCGCGGATTCGCCGCGAGTGAGGCGTGGTCGTCGGTGAGGGACGACCACAAGACCGCGGCCATCAGGTTGAGCGCCGCCGCGCCGACGAAGGGGTAGGCGCGGGGCGGCGGGATCCTGGGTGTAATCGGCGACGAGACCGGTCAGGACGGTGCTCGGAGCGGTTTCCGCAGTGTGCGCATGCCGCATGGCGGCGTCAACGTCCCGCCGCGAGAGCGGCAAGGCCGACCGCGGAAAGGCGACAACCATCGGGTTGTGCACACCGCCCATTCACGGATCCCATGCGTGGATGGGCGGCACTTCCGCAGCGGCCAGCAGGAAACCAACAATCGGAAGTCGAGCCGGAGGCAACCCGCCCGAATCATCCTGGACGGCAACGATATCGAGCATCGGCAGCGCCGCCTCACCGCCTCGACTCCGGGCCATCACGACAGAAATGGGGACTGATCAATGAGCCGATACGACGTGCGCGGCAAGGTCGCTCTGGTCACCGGTGGTACCCGCGGCATCGGACTGGCCACCGCGCGGACGCTGCAGCGGCGCGGAGCCGAGGTGACCATCGTCGGCCGATCTCACGAGGACACCGTCGCGGCAGCCAAACACCTGGGGCTCGGCGTGCACGGTGTCGGAGCCGATGTCGCCGACCGCGAGGCCATGCAGCGGGCCGTGGAGGCGACGGTGGAACGCTTCGGACGACTGGATATCGTGGTCGCGAATGCCGGGATCACCGCCCGCTTTGCGACAATTCGTGCGATGCGGCCGGAGGTATTCGAGAACGTGGTGCGGGTGAACCTGCTGGGCGCGTACAACACTGCCTACTCCGCGCTGCCGCACATCATCGAGAACCGCGGGCACATCTCACTCGTGGCCTCGATCTACGCGTTCACCCAGGGGGTGTTCGTCGCGCCGTACGCGGCGAGCAAGGCAGGGGTGGAGCAGCTGGGGCGCGCGCTCCGCCTGGAGTTGTCTCCCCACGGCGCCACCGCGGGCGTGGTCTGCTACGGCTTCGTCGACACCGACATGGTCCGGTTCGAGTTCGATACCGACCCGCTGGCGGTGCGGGGCGCGAATCTGCTGCCGTGGCCGCTGAGCCGGCACCTGACACCGGATCAGGGCGCCCAGGCACTGGTGCGCGGCATCGAGAACCGCGCTGCACACGTCGTCGCCCCGCAGCAGTGGGCGGTGATGTCCGCACTGCGCGGACTGGTGAACCCCGGCATCGACTACCTGCTGTCCAAGCTTCCCATCGTCGCCGACCTGATCGCGCAAGGCGATGTGCCCGATCGCCTTCCGGGACCGGCGGTCAGTGCACCGGGGGAGCGACCGACGGCCTGAACCGCATCCGAACGCCGGAAAACGATCTTTGGCTGCCAATTCACAGAGATACCAGAGGCTTTCCCGATCTCACGCCGCGAACCTGTCCATGCCGACCGGTTGCTGTGGAGGTCGGCACGCTCCGCGCGAGCACCCACGAGGTGGCGCGGGGACATCGTGGCGCCGGGTGAGAAGTCCCCCGGCTCACCCGGCGGCTCCACCCGCTCATCGGTGAATACCGACAGCACTCGAACTGCCGACGCCTCAGGCGTCGGCAGTTTCTTTTGTGTGGACAAGATCGGTCGTCCGTGGTCTGAGCAGGTTCCTTTCCGCTCCCAGGGATCTCACAGCTGGACGCGAGGCCCGCCGAAGACGCGCGGTCGATCGTGGTCCCGACCCGCGAGAAACCTGCACCGGATCGAAAAGTGGTGCCCGAAAGGTGTTTTGAGAATGTCAGTTGGAGCCAATCAACCAGCGAAGGCCGAGCGGTGACCGGCTTTCTCGACAGCGTGCACGGTCCGGTCCTCTACGCCGTCGTCGCACTGACCATCGCAGTTCTGTTCGTCTTCCCCGTCGGCGCACTGCTGCCCGGTGAACCGTTCTTGATCGCGGTGGGTGTCCTGGCGTCGGAGGGGGAGCTGTCCTTGCCGCTGGCGCTCGCGGTGGTCCTCGCAGCCGTGATCGTCACGCCTCTCCTGGCCTTCCGAACCGGGGACCGCATCTACAGTCGAATCCGGCGCCGTCCAGCCGATTCCAGGATGCGCAAGTTCATCAAGCAGTCCGAGGACGTGCTGGACAAACGCGGTGAGATCATGGCCGCCGTTGTCTGCTGGGTGCCCCCGCTCCGCGGGACAGTGCCGATGTTGATGGGCGCGGCACGGTATTCATTCCCTCGCTTCCTTGCCTTCAGCGCGCTCGGTACCACTGTGTGGGCGGTGCTCTTTGTCACCGGCGGGTATCTCGCCGCCCCGCTGTTCAGCCGACTCGCGGTCTGCGTCGGGATCGTCGGGATCCTGGCCGCCGTGATCCCCGCGATCGCGGAGCGCATCAAACACGTGCGTCGCCGCCGAGCCGCTGCCGCGTCCCACCGAATAGGCATCGATCTCATCGACGGGAGGAATTGAGGTGAGCAAGGTTTTGGCCTTGACCGGCGCCAGACTGATCGACGGTAGCGGTGCTGGCGCCGCTGTTGCGGGTCACCGACCCGACACAGATCCACTACGGCAGCGATTACCCGTTCACGCCGGTGACCGAAATCCTGTCTACGGCAGAAGAATTGGACAATGCGGCCGAGCTCTCCGGCGGCGCGTGGAGCCGGCCACGTACCGCAACAGCGAAGCGCTGTTCCGGTCGGACCGGACCGATGTGCGAAACAGCCATGGCTGTTTACTTTTCGGGTGCACAATGCACCGTCCCCTGCCTGCTCGAGGCCGATAGTCTGCCCTACACATCTCTCGGTTTGCTGCAAATGCGCTGGCGGTCTGTCGGAGAGGTATGAATGTGATTTCTTCAGAAACTCGTCCGAAGGCGGGCGCGCGAACAGCTACGGCACCGGCGCCGGCGTCAAGCCCTGCGCGGACGAACATCGTGTTCATCACGATCCTGCTCGGCATGCTGCTCGCCGCGCTGGACCAGACGATCGTGTCGACCGCGCTGCCGACGATCGTGGCCGATCTCGGTGGATCCGGGCACATGGCGTGGGTCGTGACCGCGTACATGCTGGCCGAGGCGGTATCGACGGTCCTCGCCGGAAAGCTCGGTGACCTGTTCGGCCGCAAGCGCGTCTTCCAGATCAGCGCCGTGGTCTTCGTGGGCGCCTCGGCGCTGGCCGGGATGTCACACGACATGGTGACGCTCATCGCGGCCCGTGCGGTGCAAGGTATCGGCGGCGGTGGCCTGATGGTGACCGCCATGGCATTGATAGCGGACGTGATTCCGCTGCGCGAGCGCGGAAAGTACCAGGGCGCCCTGGGAGCGGTCTTCGGTGTCACCACCGTATTGGGGCCGACCCTGGGTGGGCTTTTCACCGATCACCTGAGCTGGCGCTGGTGCTTCTACGTCAATGTGCCGATCGCGGTTCTCATGATCGTCATGGCCGCTCGTACCCTCCCCAGTGTGCGGGCGTTGGTCCGGCCGGTCATCGACTATGCCGGAATCGCCCTGGTCGCCCTGGGGGTTTCGGCGCTGATCCTCGCCCTGGAATGGGGTGGCCAGCAGTACGCCTGGGGCTCGGCGGTGATCATCGGCCTTTTCGTGGCGGCAGCGGCATTGCTGGCCGGATTCGTCCGCGTCGAATTGCGGGCCTCCGAGCCGATGCTGCCGATGAGCCTGTTCCGCAACCGGGTTTTCACGGTGTGTGCGGTGCTCAGTTTCATCGTGGGTTTCGCGATGATGGGGGCGATGACCTACCTGCCGACCTACCTGCAGTACGTCGACGGGGTCTCGGCGACCGCGTCCGGTGTTCGAACACTGCCGATGGTCTTCGGCCTGCTCTTGACCTCGATGCTGTCGGGCGCGGTGGTCAGCCGGACGGGTAGCTACCGCTACTTCCCGATCGCGGGCTCGGTGTTGATCGCGCTGGGCCTGTGTCTGATGTCGACGATGAACACGTCCACGGGTGTGTTTCTCGAGTCGCTGTACATGTTCGTGCTCGGCTCGGGTCTCGGGCTCGCGATGCAGGTCCTGACGATCGTCGTCCAGAACACGGTGCCGTACGCGCAGTTGGGCACCGCGACCTCAGGTGTCACCTTCTTCAGGACCGTGGGCAGCACCTTCGGCACGGCGATCTTCGGCACGCTCTACAACAACAAGCTGGGACCCGCCCTATCGGCCGCACTGGCACAGAATCCGGATGTGCCCGCCCACGCCGCGCAGAGTCCGGTCGGGCTGCGTTCACTGTCGGCGTCGCAGGCCGCGCCGATCATCGACGCCTATGCGACGACGATCGATTCGGTATTCCGCTGGGTGGTGCCGGTCGCGCTGCTCGGATTCATCGTCGCGTGGTTCCTGAAAGAGGTGCCCTTGCGCGACAGCTCCCGGGCGGGTGCGGCGGACATAGGAGAGGGCTTCGCGGTACCGGATTCTCCGGACAATGTGGCTCAGCTCGAGCGTGCGCTGGCGGGCGTGCTGCGCAAACAACGGTCCGGTCGTCCACCGATCGCGGAGGTTCTGGCCGACTCGGGCAGCTCGTTGCCGGAGGACCTGTTCTGGGCGCTCGGGGAGGTCGATATGCGGCTGCGGGTTCGCGGGGCGGCCAGCCTGAGTGGGATCGCACATGACCACCGAGTCCCGCGGCGGGTGCTGGAACCGTTGTATGTCAAGGCCCAGAAATCGGGTTTGGTTGTCACGGACGGTGATTCGCTGCAGCTGAGTGATGCCGGAGCCGCCGAGGTGGCGCGCATGCATGCCGCCTGGCGTGGATGGCTCGACGGTCGGCTCGAGGACTGGGATTTCACCGATCCCAAGGATCGCGAATTGCTGGACCAGGCCCTGAGCAATATCGCCGCCAAGCTGCTGGACGAGCGTGAAGGCGAGCTCGTCTAGGACAGCGACGGCCCCGGACTGCCCGAGTCGATCGGGCACAGGCCCTGCTCAGCGTCGAGCAGGAGGCGTCTGCCGTCCACCGTCCCGGTATGGGTCGGGTTCAGCGCGAAAATCGTTCTCCCACTGCTCGGTTGCGATGAGCAGCTGGCCCGGCGGGGTCGCCCAGCAGGCCGCCAGCAGGTCGTAGCCACGGTGGATCAGGGCGGCGCGTGCGGGCCAGTTCCGGCGCGACCAGACGAGATCGTTGTGGGCCGAGTCGATCCCGGCTCGGGCCGCTCCTACGAGCTCGAACTGGAGATTGCGGCGATCGGTGAAAAGCGCGCCATCGACGGGCTCGGTCCGCGCGACCTCGAGCAAGTGGAGCGCGGCGGCGCGGACACGTTCCTCGGTCCAGTGAAAGGTGCGTCGATGCCCTTGCGGCGCAACGAGGTACATCGACAGCAGTGCGATCAGGACACCGATGGCCGTCTCCACCAATCGGTCGCGGATCACCGTCTCGACAGGCGCGGCATGCCCGGCTCCCGTGCCACTCGCCAGCAGGGCGACAGGCGTGATGAACGCGGCGGCGATTCCATAATTGCGGGAGATGAAGACCTCGATGCAGAACTGGAGCACCACGATCACGGCGAGCTGGCGGTAACCGGTCCACGAGAGTTCGTAGATCACCGCGAAAAGCGCCAGTCCGGCAATGGTTCCGGCCACGCGATGCAGGCCGCGAGTGAGCCCGCGGCGGCGATCGGGCCCGGTTTGCAGTACCACGAGCACACTCAGAATCGCCCACTGCGGCCGATCCAATCCGGCGGCGGCACTGACGCTTCCGGCCACCAGCCCGGCGACGCCGACACGCAGCATCGTGCATGCGGCGTGCGAGCGCGTGGTGGCCGACCGCCGCAACCTGTACCACGCGCCGGGGCGAGCGACCGGCAGCTGAGTAGGGCGCTCCGCACCCTGGATGGCCTCGTCCTCCCGGTCGACTGCCGAGAATCGGCCATGTGCGGCCAGCAATGTCGTCGATAGCGTTGATTCGGGACGGCGCTCGGGCAGCCGGGCGTCGTGCAGGGTGCTCCATGCCCAGGAAATTGCCTCGCCCGCGGCATGTCTGGCCTCAGCGGTGGCATGACCGGGGCTGCTGTACACGTCGACCGCGCGAACCGCCCGGCCCACAGCCGCTCGTTCGGGCCCGTGTGGGTCGATGACCGCGCCAGCCATCGAGACCAGCGCCGACGCTGCGACGCCCAGGGCGGCGGCCACCAGGATCGCCGACAGCGAGGTGCCGGACTCCGCGGCGGCCAATGCACCGCCGCCGACCAAGGCGAAGAACATTCCCCCCGGTGGTCCGAGCCGCAGTGCGTCCACGACGAACACCGCCGTCATGCCGATTCCGGTGACCAGGAGCACCAAAGCCGTCGTGGCCGCGGGGCCCGCCGATAGGAGAAAGCCAGCGAGGGCGCCGAGCGCGGTGGACACCAGCAGCCATGCCCCGGCCGTTAGGGTGACCCAGGCGCGGACCCGATAGGCCCGCCCTTCGCCGTACAGCACCGCGAACGCACCGAAGATCACGAACAATGCGGTATCTGCGTGGCCGGTCGCGATGAGGGCTGCGCCGGGGATGGCGACCGCTGCGGCGGCCCGCAACCCGGCCCCCCAGCGGCGGTCAGTGGTCGGGAGTGCGAAGAGAAGGGAGCGAATGCGCGCGACGCGGGGCAGTGGTTCGGTGTCCGATGGCAAGGTCGTGACCGCGTCAGCTGATGGTCAGGCCGCGGTCGAGAGCGGTCGTCTGGCGGCGAGCCGGTGAGCAGTTGCGCCCGCTGCCTGCCCCGACGACGATCACGACCTTCCCTTGCAATGTGCGCATAGTCCGACCCTACGTCCGGACATCTGGTCCTGTCTGGGCGAAATGCACACAGTTGTGGATATTGCTGTGCATGGTGACCATGAAACGGTCATTTCGACTCGGCTAGCGTGACTGTCGTGTAGTGCGGCGTCCGGCGAAAGCGTCTGGTGCACAACGGGAACCGTGAGGAGATGTCGTGACATGAGCGTCCTGAGTCCGCTCGCCATCGCGATTCTGAACGCATACGCCTTCGGTGGCGCCGTCGCGCTATGAGGAACTCTTCGGGGTCCAGGTGAACTTCGCGCAGCCGTCCGCGGTCCTGCGGTTCCCGCCGACCTGATGAGCCGCCCCATCCTCGGCACCGACCATCTCACTCGTCGGCTTGCGCTGTCGTATCTGGAGACCCAAGTAGCCCACAGTGTCAGCGGCCGGGCGCGGACCTTGCTGCGGCAGGTCTGAGCACCGGTCCCACCTCTGTGCGCCGGTCGCCGGGGCGCTTGCGGTTGCGCCGCGCGCGCTGCAGCGTCATCTCACTCGGGAGGGCGAGACCTTCGCCGACACCCTGGATTCCGTGCGCCGCGACCGAGCCGAAGTGCTACTCACGACCTCCGACATTCCGCTGGCGCAAGTCGCCTGGCGATCGGCATCGACAGCCCCGCGACGCTGAGCCGATCCGCGGCGGTGGTGGGGATTGAGCGCGGGATCGCCATCAGCGGAGCCGTCGTGGCGGCAGATCAGTGGATCAGGCGAACAGTTTCTGGGAGTTCCCGCGCATCACCTCCGCGAGGCGGTCACCGGCGAGTTGTTCGGCGTTGTCGAGTGCTTCTGCGTTGCTGCGTACTTCGGTGAGGGGTGTGAAGGGCCAGTCGCTGCCGTAGTGGATGCGGGAAGGGTCGGCGACGCGCAGCAGAGCGGGCAGCTGGTCCGGGAGTGGCGACCCCGCGAGGTCGAAGTGCATCTGCTTCAGCGCTTTTCGCAGCGGCTGGTCCTTGCCGGTCTGTCGTCCGCCCAGGGCATCGATGCGAGAACACAGCACCGATAGCGCGGCTCCGCCGTGGGGCACGATGACCCGGATGTTCGGGTAGCGCTCCGGAACGCCCGCGAGCGCCATATTGGCGACGGTGCGGGTGGTGTCGAAGAGGAACTCGACCATCGTATTCGGGTAGGGCAGGCCGGAATCCAGAGTGCCGCAGGCGGTATGGGGGCTGGTCGGGTGTAGGAAGAGCACCGCGTTGCGGCGATCCAGTTCGGCGTACACGGGTTCGAGTACCTCGTTGCCGAGGTACGTGCCGTTGAAATTCGTCTCGAACACCACTCCGGCGGCGCCGAGATGGTCGAAGGCGTAGGCGATTTCGGCCAGTGTCCCGTCGACATCGGGCAGCGGGGTCGAGGCGAAGAAGCCGAACCGGTCGGGGTGGGCGGTTTTCAGCCGTGTGCCCTCTTCATTGACCCGGCGGGCCAGTGCGCGGGCGGCGGCCAGATCGCCGGTCAAATTGACGCCCGGCGACGTGATCGAGACATATTGCTTTGCGACGCCGAGCTGGTCCATCGCGTCGAGTGCCGCGGACTCGCTCCACTCGGGCAGTTTCGGGATCCCATCGGGTTTCGAAAGCCCGGCTGCGAGCAGGGCGTCCCGATAGAAATCGGGCAGGTAGTGGGAGTGCACGTCGATACGTGGTGTCCCGGTTGGCTTTTGAGTCTTGGGCGGTTGATCTGAACACGCCGTCAGCAATGGAATCGATGCGGCCGCTGCGGGTATCGCAACAGCGGAGGTACCGAAGACCCGGAAGGCGGTCCGGCGATCGAGTTGAATCATGTCCAGCTCCTGAGGAAGAGGGTGGTGGCTGGCAGAGGGGGCGGGACTAACGCATCTTGTCCACGACGGTCTTGCCGCCCTGTATGACCAGCCGAACGTTCGCCAGATCGGTGATGCGCTCGGCCGGATTGCCCGAGACGACGAGCAGATCGGCCAGCTTCCCGGCCTCCACGGTTCCGAGACGGTCCGACAATCCGAGCACCTCGGAGTTCGTCTTCGTCGCGGCCTCGATCGCCCGGAGCGCCGGGACCTGCTGATCGTTGACCAGCATGACCAGTTCGGCCAGCAAACCCCATCCGTGCCGGTCGGGTTCGTGCGCATCCGAGCCGACCCCTAGGCGCACGCCGTGATCGTAGGCCCGCTTGACCAGGGTGTGGCCGACGGTCAGGGTGCGCAGGTCCACCTGCGCGAGCGGCTCGGTCGTGCCGACGTTGACGATCATTGTCGGCGTCACGATCGTGCCCTTGTCCGCCATCAGCGCGAACGCGCTGTCGTAGCTGGACTCGTCGGCCGGCGGCCCGGAACGGCTGATGTACATGTGCTCGATCTGGTCGACGCCCAGGTCGATCGCCCTGGTGGCGTCGTCCGGGTTTTCGATGTGGGCCGACACTTTCAGCTTGTTGCGATGCGCCGCCGCGACGAGGGCGGCGACGGTGTCCCATGGCAGCTTCTGCCCGTTGCCCTTACCGCCGGGCATCACGATGCTGGACATGATCACTTTGATCACGTCTACGCCCTTCCCTGCGATGTCATCGACCATCCGAGTCGCCTCATCGGTGGTCGTCGGCATGCGGGCCGCCTGGGCCGCCGCAGTCGAATCATTGGCCCACACCGTGCCGTTGGGATGGCCGCCCTTGATCTGGAAGCTGGGGCCGCTGGTGACTATTCGCGGCCCTGGCAGCGCGCCCCGGGCGATCTCGTCGCGGACCGCAAGCGAGTCGTCGAGGAAATCGCCGAGGCTGCGCACACTCGTCACGCCGTAGTCGAGGGAGCGAGTTCGTGGTTCGGCGTAGTCGTCGGTGAGCCCTCGGCCGCCGAAGGCCGCACTGCTTCCGCTCTTCAATCCGCCGAGGTGCACATGGGCGTCTATCAATCCCGGCAGAATCGTCGTACCGCCCAGATTCACCACCTCCGCGCCGGTCGGCGTCGGACCACCCGCCCCTGCCGACACGATCCGATCACCGGAGACGACGACGGTCGCGTTCTCGATTGCCGGACCACCCCGGCCGTCGATCAGCCGGGCGCCGGTGAATGCCCGCACCCGCGTCGCGGCCGGGGCGGAATCGTCGCTCCCCGTACAGGCGGCTGCCAATGCCAGGGGCGCTACCGCCATACCCGCCAGAACTGTTCGTCGGTCAACCGGACCACCGTGTGGCACCAAGATGTGTCCTTCCTTCCGGTAGGGGATCAGCCAGCGGGAAGCGCCCGTCGGGTGCTCCGTTCCCGCGCTTGCTGGTTGCTAGAACACGCGGTGAAGCTCTGGCCCGGGCGCGGCGAACCTGGCAACTCGCTGGGAACGCTGTCGCAGCGACGTCTCCCGATGCGGTTCGCCCGTGAGCTCACTCTGAGGAGTCGCCGGTGCGAGGACGCGGCCGTTCATAGGCAACACCCGCGTGAGCCCGCGGTCGAGACCGCCGGAGGTGGGGGAGCTGCGGCGTTAGCCGCAGCCCGGGGCGAGAGGTGAGGGTGTCGGCCTAGCGACCGCGGCGGAAGACCCAGCGCAGGCCGATGAAACGGGTCAGGGTGGCGAGCAGGTTGGCCACCACGAGCACGAACAACTCCACCACGATCGGGGCCGTGGGGGCCCAATGGTGCAGAGCCCACAGCGATCCGCTGGTCAGCAGCAGGCCGACGCCGAAGATGATCAACCCCTGCAGGTGGTGGGAGACCACCCCCGCCGAGCCTCGGACGCCGAAGGTGAACGTGCGGTTGGCGGCCGTGTTGGCGATGGCGGTGATCAGCAGCGCGAGGAAGTTGGCCAGCTGCGCCCCGAGCATCGATTGCAGGACGACGTACAGCACCAGGTACGCCAGGGTGCTGAAAACTCCGATGATGCCGAAACGCACTGTCTGCCCGACCATTCCGTGCGGCACGCCCGCGACAAGTGGTTCGCGGCCGATGGCCGTGCGCAGCTCGTTGATCGGCAGCGTCCCGGCGGCCAGGGCACGGCCCAGCCGCCAGACACCGAGGAGATCCTTGCGGGCAGTGTCGATGATGTCGACGCGGGAGTCCGGATCGTCGATCCAGTCGACGGGCACCTCGTGGATGCGCAGTCCGGCACGTTCGGCGATGACGAGCAATTCGGTGTCGAAGAACCACTCGCCGTCCTCGACGAGCGGCAGCACCCGCCGGGCGACGTCGGTGCGAATCGCCTTGAATCCGCACTGGGCGTCGGAGAACCGAGCCCGCAGCGAAGTCCTGAGAATGAGATTGTAACTGCGGGAGATGAATTCGCGCTTCGCTCCGCGAACCACACGCGAATCGGAACGCAGCCTGGTGCCGATGGCGAGATCGGAGTGCCCGGATACCAGCGGGGCGACCAGCGGTAGCAGCCCATTGAGATCGGTGGACAGGTCGACGTCCATGTAGGCGACAACCTCGGCGTCCGAGGCTTCCCAGACTGTCTTGAGCGCCCGCCCGCGGCCCTTGCGGTCGAGATGGACCACCCGGACGTCGTCGAAGTCGTCGGCGAGGGCCCGCGCGATCCGCAGGGTGGAGTCGGTGCTCGCGTTGTCGGCGATGGTGATTCGTGTCGAGAAGGGAAATCCGTTGTCGAGGTGAGCGCGCAGCCGGTCGATGCAGCCCGCGAGATCACGCTCCTCGTTGTATACCGGGATCACGATGTCGAGCACCGGCGTGGGCCGCGGGCCTCGGGGGTTTTCGCCTGCGCGAGTGGCGATCACAGTCTCTCTCATGTCTCCAAGCCTCGAATCCCCAGCTCGCCCCCGGCTCGGCCGCAGCTGGGATCTTGCTGTGACCTTTCGAGTGGATCGTGCGTCGCTCGCTCAGCGGCGCTGTTGGAGGTCGTAGACCATGGCTTTGCCGACCGTGATCGGTGTGAAGGCGCTCTTGACCCACGCGGTGATCTGATCGTTCGCGGTCCCGGGACCGCCCATTGCGAACATGCCCGCGTCGGGATCGCCCACATCGGGGTCGACGAAGTACCGCACGTCGCCCTCGGCGACGTAGTGCTGGAACTGCTCCAGGGTGGGCGCGGGGTCGCCGCGCATGAAACCGCCGATGCCGATCACCGAAGTGCCGGAGCTCAACTCCAGCAATGCTGCGTTGCTGGCGCCGGGGGTTGCCGCGGACCAGCGGGTGCCCGCGTGCCGGAGCAATTCGGTGAGTTCTGTATTGGCGGTGGAGTCGGCGCCCAGCCGGGAATTGCCCGTGGTAGGGCCGGAACGGACGATGCCGCCGCTGTGGGTGACGGGAAGAGTCCCGAGAGTGTAAGCGGTCGTGCCGAGCAGGCCGAGCAGCACTGCGGCGGTGGCGATTACGGAGGTCAGGCGGGGGCGGAGCCTGACGATCGGGACGGCCACGGCGACGGCGCAGGTGCCGATCACCAGCATTACGCGCAGCCAGGGTAGCCAGCCGGGAGTGCGGTTCAGCAGGTAGAAGCTCCACCCGTAGGTGGCTACAGCCATCGCGGCGAGCGTGGCCAGTGCGGGCAGTCGAGTTCTGCGAGTCCACAATTCAGGTAAGGCGATCGCCGCGACGGCCGCGGCCGCGGGGGCGAGCGCGACCGTGTAGTACTCGTGGAATACGCCGCTCATGTAGCTGAACACCAGACCGCTCACCAACAGCCACCCGCCCCATACGAGGAGCCCGGCGCGCATCGGATCGGTGCGCGGCCTGCGGCGGGTGCACCACAACACGGCAAGGAACCCGATGAGCGCGGCGGGCAGTAGCCAGGCGATTTCGGTTGCGGCACTGCCGGTGAGCAACCGCATGATGCCCTTGTCCCCACCGATCGACGGCAGATCGAACGCGGGAGGATCCGCACCGGCCGATGGGTCGAAGTCGGGGCGGCCCGCGCCGCCGGTCATTCCCGACGAGCCACCCAGCAGGCGACCGAAGCCGTTGTAACCGAGCGTCAGCTGCCACAGGCTGTTGTCGCTCGACCCGCCGACATAGGGCCGGGACCCTTTTCGGCCAGAGTTCGACGAGCAGGACGAACCAGCCGCCGGAGACCACCAGCGTGAGACCGGCCAGGAGCAATTTGCGAATGCGGGCCCACAGCCCGATCGGCGCCGCGATCAGAAACGCCAGCGCGAACCCCGGCACCACCAGCACGGCCTGCAGCATCTTGGTTAGAAAGGCGAACCCGACCGCGACTCCGGTCAGCGCGAGCCAGCCCGTGCTCGCCGTCTCGATGGCACGAACCGTGCAGTAGGCCGCGACGAGGAGCAGCAGCACCAGCAACGCGTCGGGATTGTCGTAACGAAACATCAAGGCCGCCACCGGAGTCACGGCCAAGAAGGCACCGGCGAGTAGTCCCACGCCTGGTCCGCTGCACCGACGGACGGTCGCATACAGCGTCCAGACCGAGGCGACGCCCATTAGCGCCTGCGGCAGCAGGACCGACCAGGTGCTGAACCCGAGTAACCGCGCCGACACGCCCATCACCCACAGCGAGGCGGGTGGTTTGTCGACACTGATCACATTGCCGGGATCGACCGAACCGAACAGCAACGCTGTCCAATTCTGCGAGCCAGCCTGCACTGCGGCCGCGTAGTACTCGTTGCCCCAGCCGTGGGATCCCAACGCCCACAGATACAGCAACGCAGTGGTGGTCAGCAGTGCGATCAAACCTGGGCGCGCCCAGCGGTTTTCGAGTTCGGTACCGAAGAACAACCGGTCGGCCCACGGCCAGGGCAGGCCGGGTGCGGCAGCGGAGCCGGGAGACACGGTAGAGGCCACAGTCATGGTCGCGATCCTGGCGCTGGTGGCTCGTCTCGAGCTCGTGTGAGGCTGTGAAATCGCTGCGAACATGCCGCACCCACATCCAGCCTCCGAAATAGCCATATTCGAGAAGCTTCGGTCTGGAAGGCCATCCCGAGTTCGATGCGAATCGGAGCTATTCGAATACCGACAAGCATCGCGCCATTCGCTTTGCAATCGTGCAGACCGCTGCTGTCAACATGGTGCGTCGTTCTGGAAGAGCGAGCGAGCTGTGAAGCCGATGGTGGTCGGCGACGTCGTCGGGCGCACTCGTCGCGGTCGAGTGCGCCGGTATGACTTCCAATCAGCGCTGCACGTTCAGCGTCCCGACAGCCCGGTGTGGGTTGGGCCTGGCGCAGAGCTTTTCCACCTGCACATGCATGTTGCAGAAGTCGTGTTACCCGTGCACGTAAAAGGGCTCGCGCTTCCCGGGGGATTGCCCGCGCACGCCGAACTTGGTGACAACGGGCAAACACCGACTGCTCGCCTTCAATCGGGTTCGAAGGAGTACGCATCCGAGAGAATCGGCGCCGAGATCACTGACGCCTACGAAAAGGGCCCCACTCCCGGCGTCAAATTATTCAACAATCGCAGGCTGAGCGCTAAGCCGAAGCTTCTGCGCCTGCAGGGTCCACACGGCTGGCGATGGACCCTGCGCAGGTCACTACTAGAAACAGTTCGCCGCTGTCCACCGATCACGTCCGGAGCCTGGGCACGCGGTGCGCACGAATCCGTCTCCGCGGCGGTCACTGAACTCATGGGGCACCATCACACATGGACTGGTGTGCTCGCCGAAGAACGGACCTTCGTCACCGCTATGGCGCGTAAGAACATGCTGACTGCACACAGGGCAGAGCATCCGCCGATCAGTCATGACAACTCCAATATTCAGTTGTTCCGCTCGGGCGAGCGGATGGCTGATTCTCAGCCATCATCTACTGTATCGGCACAATTCTGGCGGTCTAGATGATCTCGTCGCGCCGCGGCTCTCCGATGCGGCTCAGCATGTCGACAGTCTGCCGACCAACGCCTAGAACTATCAGCAACTCCTGAAGACTTCGGCCGCCGTTGACATCGCGTCACCGGCGGCCGACCAAATGGTTCTGCAGTGATCAAACGTCACCGCGGTAGAGTCGCACCCTTCCGAGTCAGGAGTGCTTCCGAGTTCGCCCGTAACAACTCGCCGAGTTCCTGGTCGCCAGGGACTGCCGCCGTAGCAAGCCGATCCGCCCATACCTCGACTTCGCGCAGTGGCGTGAAAGGCAGGTCGCTGCCGTAGTGCAGGTGGCTGGGGTCGGCGACGCTCAGCAGGGCGGGCA
The DNA here is from genome assembly GCF_050955995.1 of Nocardia sp. CA-119907. Classification (NCBI taxonomy): domain Bacteria; kingdom Bacillati; phylum Actinomycetota; class Actinomycetes; order Mycobacteriales; family Nocardiaceae; genus Nocardia; species Nocardia sp. CA-119907. The sequence goes on along the minus strand of NZ_CP192091.1, from coordinate 5,592,281 downwards.
GGAGTTCCGGAAGTGGCATCCCCGCAAGGTCGAAGTGTAGTTGGCGCAACGCGTTTCGCATCGGGTCCTGGCCTTCCTTTCCGGCCATGCGCGCGCCGATGACGTCGATTCGGGAGGCCAGGATCGGCAGGGCGGCGCCCGCGTGGGGAACTATGACCTGGAGGTTCGGGTAGCGTTCGAGCACGCCCGTCAGCACGAGGTCGGTGACGGTGCGGGTGGTGTCGAAGAAGAACTCCAGCATCGGGCGGGGGTAGCGCAATTCCGGCGCGTGGCCGGTGCAGGGTGCCGCGGGGCTCGTCGGGTGCAGGAACAGGACGGCGTTTCGGCGATCGAGTTCTGCGTAGATGGGTTCGAGGGTCTCGTTGCCGAGGTACATGCCGTCGAAGTTGGTTTCGAACACGACGCCCGATGCGCCGAGAACGTCGAAGGCGTAGGCGATTTCGGTCAGCGTGCCGTCGATGTCGGGCAGGGGAGTGGAGGCGAAGAATCCGAAGCGGTCCGGGTGGGTACGGGCTAGGCGGGCGCCTTCCTCGTTCACTCGGCGCGCCAGGTCGCGGGCGGCGGCATCGTCTCCGAAATGCACGCCCGGGGAGGAAATCGACAGGTAGGCCTTGGCGACACCGATCTTGTTCATGGCCGCGAGCGCGCCCGCCTCGCTCCACTCCGGGATGCCCCAGATGCCGTCGGGCCGGGAGTGGCCGTTGGCGATCAGGGCCTCGCGGTAGAAGGCGGGGATGTAGTGGCAATGCACATCGATCTTCGACAGATCGGTGTTCGACATGGTTCTCCTCAGCGGTAGGTGTATCCGGCGTCGGCGTACTTGGGCGGGATGACCGGAATTTGCAGGTAGGACTGGTAGCGGCCACCCGTGTGCAGTATGTGCTGGCCGATGTTTTTGGTCTCCCAGGTCAGGGGTTCGAACCAGTTCTCCCGGATATAGTGACCGGCGATCTGGACGCGGATGCTTTGGCCCGCGTGCCAGATGCGGCTGGTGGGCCAGATGGCGATGTCCACCGGCACGATTTCGCCGGGGGAGAGCTTCTGTTCCTGGCGCTGCGCCAGCACCGGCTCGAAGTCGGTCGACTTCTCGGGGTCCAGTTCGCGTCGCGAGACGCGCAGCTTGCCCCAGGCGCCGGGGTGCGGTTGACCGACCACGGTGGTGGGCAGCCATTCACCGGTGCTGCTCAGCTTCTGGATATTGACGAACAGGTCGAGATCGTCGTTGCCCTCGGCCTCGACATACAGGCGCAGCTTCATGTAGCCGGTGATCTCGGTGTCATCCGGGAAAGCCATATCGAAGGTGACCACGCCCTCGGCCGCGTCATAGGACGTGCGGGACTCGGCCTGGACCGGGTCGGGCGCGAGTGAATGGTCCGCGGCGTTCAGGTAGAGCTTCTCGTATCGTGTTCGCGCGAGCGGGAATTCGTGCTCGGGCCGGTTGACCTGGTAGTCGTGGTCGTAGGCGTCCATGACCTCGAGGCGCACCTTCGGGGTGAGTTCCCAGCCGTTGTGGATGCCTTTGAGATAACGGTCGAAGAAGCGTTTGAGGTCTTCGAGGTTGTGTGGGGAGTACATGTCGGGCCATTCGAAATCCCGGTGCGCGCGTATCCATTTGGCCTCGCTCGCCGCGAAGCGGAATCCGTGGAACGAACCGTGCAGGTGGAAATGACTCCAGCCCGCCGCGATGTAGCAGGGGACGGTGATCTTGGCCGGATCGGCGACCTTGTCGCGCCAGTAATTGTTCAGGAAGGGGTACTTGCGCGCCATGGCCCCGATGTCCTCGACACGATTGGGGCCGGTGAGGATGCCGACCAGAGCGGCGTGGAAGGCCAATCCCGGGATGCCGCCCTCGTAGAGGGCTTCGGAGAACTGGTCGTAGGTGCCTTCCCAGGGGGCGATGGCGGCCAGGTGCGGCGGCTGTTGCGCGGCGATCGCCCACTGCGATACCGCGGGTCCGGAGTTTCCGGCCATGCCGACCTTGCCGTTGCACCAGGGCTGTGCGGCCAGCCATTCCACGAAGTCGTAGCCGTCCACGGCGTCCCGCGAGCCGTGGAAGCAGATGTCGCCCTCGGAGTGTCCCACGCCGCGCGGGTCCACGTTGGCGACCGCGTAGCCGTGGTGGCACCAGTAGCCGGGATCGGCCGACTCGAACTTCGCCATGAGCGAGATCGTGCTGGCTGGAACACCTTTCACATTCCAGTGGTCCAATCCGTCGCCGGGACGCTTGCCGAAATAGCTCCAGGCGATGATCACCGGCACCGCAGTGGTGGTGTCGGGACGGTAGATATCGGTGTAGATCGTGGTGCCGTCCCGCAGCACGACGGGCTGGTCCTGCTCGCAGATGATTCCGGGCGCGGCCTCGTAGGTGCGGGTGTGCAGTGGCGGGCAGTAGCCGAGGTAGCCGTTCCTGATCAAGGAGTCGTCGCTGCCCTCACCGGGTTCCGGGGGGCGGCGCGCGGGGCGATAGACGACCTCGATCTGCTCGCCGTCGAATGTTTGCGTCTCCGTGGTAAACCGAGGTTCCTGCTGGAGGTCGGTCGGCATGGTGTGCTCCCTTCTACGAATTGATCCGTGAGCGGTCGATGACTATGGCGCCGTCCTGGATGACGTAGTGCGTCGCCTGGATGGCGGTGATGTCGGTGAGGGGGTTGCCGTCGACGACTAGCAGGTCGGCGGTCTTGCCCGGTTCCACCGTGCCCAATCGCTCGTCGATGCCGAGCAGTTCGGCATTGGTCTTCGTCGCTGCGGACAGTGCGGCGAGAGCGGGGATGCCTTGGTCGTGCACGAGCATCACGAGTTCCTGCAGGAGCTTCCAGCCGTGCAGGCCCGCCGAGTGCGCATCGGAGCCGACACCGAGCGTCACCCCGAGCTCGAAGGCTCGGCCGATCAGCTTGTTGCCGTATTGCAGTGTGCGGGCATCGGTTTCGGGGGTGGAGAAGTGCTGGTGCGCTGCCACTGTGGGTACCAGGTACGTGCCCTTCTGGATCATCAGCTCGAAGAGTTCGTCGAAGGCGTCCGCGTCCTGCGGCTCGTCGGCGCGCATGAGCAGGTGCTCGATATCGTCGACGCCCGACAGGACCGCTTGGCGGCAGTCTTCGAGATTCTCCACATGGGCGGCCACCCGGAGGCCATGCCGGTGTGCCGCTTCGATGATGGCTTCGGTGATCGCCCACGGGATCTTCAATTCCGGATTCGGCGGGCGGCCGAAGAACGCGTTGTTCGAGATGATGATCTTGATCAGATCGACGCCCGCCGCGGCGAGCTCGTCGACCGACCGCGTGGCCTGCTCGGGTGTCCTGGGCATGCGGGCGGCTTCGATGGCCGCGCAGCGATCCCCGCCCCAGACCGTGCCGTTGGGATGCCCGCCTTCGACCTGAAAGCTCGGGCCGCTGGTCATGATTCGCGGTCCGATGAGCGCACTGCGGGCGGTCTCGTCCCGCAGCCACAGCGCATCGTGCAGGAAGTCGCCGAGGCTGCGCTGTGTGGTGACGCCGTAGCGCAGCGCCGACGCGCGTGCCTCTGCGTAGTCGTCGGTCGCGCTGCGTCCGCCGAACGGCGGAGTGGCGCCGAGGCCCAGGCCGCCGAGGTGGACGTGGGCGTCGATCAGCCCTGGGAGCACCGTGCGTCCCTGGAGGTCGAGGACTTCCGCGACGGCCGGTGGCGATGCCTCCGGACCGGCGGACACGACGCGACCGTCCGCGATCACGATGGTGGCCTGCTCGATCGCGGGGCCGCCGGTGCCGTCGATCAACAATGCGTTGGTCAGCGCGAGGCCGGTCGGTGCGGGCGCATGGGGCATACCTGGATCCCTTCGTTGAATCGCTTCTCGGGTTCCAGTCTTGGAACCGGACAGTCATATGGGAAATGAATGATTGATATCGTTCTATAAATCAGACTGATACTGTCGGGTCATGACCACCCGCCCCGACTTGAATCTGCTCGTCGCCTTGCAGGCATTGCTCGAAGAGCAGCACGTCAGCCGGGCGGCACAGCGAATCGGCGTGACCCAGCCCGCCGCCAGCGCGATGTTGTCGCGATTGCGGCGACATTTCGGCGACCAGCTGCTGGAGCGGGTGGGTAGCCGCTATGTGCTCACGCCCCTGGGTGTGGAACTTCGCGACCAGGCCGGGGGTGTGCTGCAACTGTCCGACCGATTGTTCGCGACCAAATCGCGCTTCGATCCCGCCAGCTCCGACCGGGTGTTCTCGCTGATCGTCTCCGATTACATGGCCGCGGTCCTCGGTCCGCGGCTGCTGACGGCGCTGAAATCGCAAGCACCGCAGGCCATCCTGCGATTCCAGCAGTTCATCCCGTCGGACTCCGCCCGCGCGGAGTCGATGCCCCAGACCGTCGACGGGCTGATCGCACCGCGCGGCAGTCTGCCGCCCGGACTGGCGGGCCTGACGCTGTGCGCTGACGAGTGGGTCGCCATCGTCGACCGGGACAACCCCATCGCGGACACACCGCCCGAACCGGCCGAACTGGGTGACCTGCCGTGGGTTTTCGGGCAATTCGAACCACACGACTCGCCGTTCATGCTGCGGCGGCTGAGCGAGCAGGGCCTGCAGCTGCGCCCGCATGCGGTCATCGACAGCTTCGTGGCGCTGCCGCTCTACATCGCCGGAACCGACCGGATCGCCATCGTGCAGCGGCGACTGACCACCGCCATGCCGCTGCCGCCGAACCTGCGGGTGATTCCGTGCCCGTTCGACGCGGGCCCGATCAACGAGGCGCTGTGGTGGCATCCGGTGCACACCCATGACTCCGGTCATCAGTGGTTCCGTTCGCTGGTCCGCGATGTCTCCGCCGAACTCCGCGACGACGGCGACGGTGCGCACGCCATCGTTACCGATCAAGAGTGATGGCATCCGGCATCGGCGTGCACGACGGCGTCTGCGCGAAATTCATGACCATGGCGAGCGTGGAGTAATAACCGGTAGCGACGACCACGTCGATCGCTGCCTGAATGCCCAGCTGGTCCACCGCGTTTCGATACGTCTGCTCCGAGACCTCGTTGCGGTACAGGGATTCGGAGACCAGATAGAAGACGGCGGCCTCGGCCGCGCTCATCTCCGAAGGGGTCTCGCGGCGCGCGATGGACTCGACGATGGCCTCGGCTAAGCCCGCCTGGCGCGCCAGTGGTGCATGGTAGTTCCACTCGAATTCCTGGTCGTGCGCGCGTGCGGTGAGCAGTACCGACATCTCGAAAAGCGCTCTCGGGACCGAGCTTTCGAAGCGTAGATAGGCGCCGAGACCTTGCAGGTGCTCCATGGCAGCCGGACTGCGCAGCAGCGGGATGAATGGCCCGATGACGCCGCGGCGCGGTCCGGAGCTGATGCGCTGCACCGCAGTTCGCTGTTCCGCGGACAGATCCTGGTCGGGCAGCGGTGGCAGGCGGTCGGATCGGTGAGGGTGGCAGGTCTTCTGGGACTCCGTCATGAGGGTGCTCCGATCGGTACGGTCTCGGGTTCGGGCGCGGCCAATGCGGGCAGGAACGCCAGCAGGGCGACACCGGCCACGGCTGGCACGACAAGGGCATAGAAGCCCGCACTCGACGTGGTCGCCGCTCCAGTGACCGCGCCGACGAAGCCGGGGCCCGCGATCGCGCCGACCCGTCCGATCCCGATGGTGACGCCGAGGGCACTGCCGCGCAGCCGCATAGGGTACGAACCCGCGATATAGCCGTTGAGCAGGTTCTGGGTGCCGAACGAGCCCACCCCGGCCAGTGCGGACAAGGCAAGGATCAACCACGAGCCATCCGCGACGCTCAAGGCCAGCAACGAGATACACGCGCACAACAGGCATACGGCGGTCGCGGCCTTGGTGCGGCCTCGATCGGCGACCATGGTGGCGGCCAGCGTTCCCACGATGGCGCCGCCATTGAAGGCGATCGTGAATCCGAGTGCCGAGCGCAAGTCGAAGCCGCGCTGCACCAGCAGCGTGGGCAGCCACACCGCGACCGCGGACACCAGCATGAGAACGAAGAAGCTGGTGCCGGAGAACAGCGCGGTGGTCCGCCGCCACCTGATCGTCCGCAGCGCCTGGAGCGGGCCTGCTGTGGTACGCGTGCCCGACTCGTGTCGGACGGCATTGTCGTCGAGCACTTTCCAGCAGAAGGGGATCAACACCAACGCCAGCGCGCCGACCAGGTAGAGCGACTGGAACGGCCACGAGGTGAGCACCAGTCTGCCGACGAAGGGCACGATGATGCCGCCCAATGCGACGCCGCACTGGGCGGTTCCGACATACAGTGCTGCGCGATGGGGCGGTGCGGCATCGGCGACGAAGGTGACCGTGAGTGCGGTGAGAGCCCCGATGGCGATTCCGGTCAGGCCGAGCCCGACCGCGAAGACAGCCAGAGTGGGCGCGCCCGCACTGATCAACATGCTCAGCGCCGCCCAGACCAGGCATGCGACCACCGGTCTGCGCCTGCCCCAGGTGTCCGCGGCGCGTCCGGCGAGAAATGCGCCGAGTGGCATACCGGCGGCGAGGATGCTGCCGAGTACGCCGATGGTGCCGGAGGTGGTCGCCCACGGCTGGTAGTCGAGAAGTTTCGGGCCGATGGTGCCGAGCGTGCCGAGATCCCATCCTTCGATGAGCATGACCGCCACGCCCAGGGGCAGTACCCACTGCCGTGTAGGCGGTCGATGGCTCGGGCCGGGTGGAGTGTCGAATGTGGGTTCCCGATCGGTGTCCATGATCGAAATTGCCTCTCTGGGTAGGGAACACGTCGTCGTGTTCGCCAAGTGGGGGGCTGAACACCGGAGGGGCGCGGCGGGGGGTTCGGCCGGGCGGTGGGGAGTGCGGCCAGTGCTGTGGGCCGCGGGTGAGGAGGAACGGAATGGTTGACGATGTTCTGCATCACAGAACATAGACCCGTCATTAGAACATTTCAACAACTTTCGAAAGTTGACGCGGCTCTGTCATCTGTCTACTGTACGAAATGTGATCCACACAGCAGAACATTGCTGACTGTCGGGTCCGTCATCTGATCGAAAGTCGGAACATGAATCCTTCACCAGTACAGGCGCAGTCACCGCTCCGCGTGGTGATCGCCGGCGGTGGGCCGGTCGGCTTGACGGCCGCGAACCTGCTCGCCGCCCTCGGGGTCGACGTCGTCCTCGTGGAGCGCAACCCGTCGACGAGCGATGAGGCCAAAGCCATCAGCATGGACGCCGAATCGTTGCGCGTCCTGCATCGGCTGGGTTTCGGCGCCCGTCTCGACGCGGTGATGGCGCCGGGGACGGGCGTGCGATTCCACGGGCGCGGGGGCCGTCGCCTCTTCCAAGCGCGCGGCGCCTCCCCATACCCGTACGGATACGCGGTCAAAAGCCAGTTCTCCCAGCCGGAGCTGGAACGCCTGCTGTTCGGGCACTTGGAACGCCGAGACGGCGTGCAGATCCGGATGTCCACCGAAGTGGTCGCCTTCACCCAGGACGCGCTGGGCGTCGATGTGACCGTGCGGGGCGTAGGCGGGATCGAGGAAACGCTGCGCACGGACTACCTGCTCGGCTGCGACGGCGGGCGCAGCACCGTCCGCAAGCTGGCGGGAATATCGATGAGCGGTAACAGCTTCGACGATGTCTGGCTGGTCGTGGACACCGTCGGCGACCACCACGACGCCCGCTGCAGTCTGCACTTCGGCGATCCGGATCGCCCGTATGTGATCGTGCCCGGGGGAGACGGCCGCTGCCGGTACGAATTCCTGCTGCGGCCGGGAGAAGGCGCCGCCCGCGAGCAGCCCCCTTTCGAGCTGGTCGAGCGTCTGCTCGCACCACACCGGCGTATCACCCCTGAGCAGGTGGAACGATCGGTGAACTACCGGTTCAGCGGTCTGGTCGCCGATCGGTGGCGCGACTGGCGGGTGCTGCTGCTCGGCGATGCCGCGCACATGATGCCCCCGTTCGCCGGGCAGGGCCTGAACTCCGGCATCCGCGACGCTGCCAACGTGTGCTGGAAACTCGGCTTGATCGCCCGAGGCTACGCCGCCGATTCGGTGCTGAATTCCTATGAGCTCGAACGCAAACCGCACGCCGAGGTCACCGTGAAGGTGTCGGTGCTGCAGGGCCGGATCGTCATGACCACCAGCAAGCGCGCGGCGCGCGTGCGCGACGCCCTCGTCGCTGCGGCGTTGCGGATTCCCTGGGCCCGGGAGTACCTGGTGCAGGGCCGGTATCTGCCCAAACCGCGATATGACACCGGCATCGTGGTGCCCAGCGAGTCGCCGGGCGGCGCGCTGGTGGGCACCCAGCTCGATCAGCCGTGGGTGCTGCGGCCGGATGGAACGGCGCGACGCCTGGACCGTGTGCTCGGTGAGGACTTCAGCTTGCTTGGGGTCGACGTGGCCGAGCGTGACTGGGGCAACGCGGTTTCCGCGCTCACCCCGCTGCCGGTGCGGTGTGTGGACATTGTGCTCGGGGACCGCCGACCGCGTTCCGGCGGGTCGCGCGTCGCGGTTGGGGACGCGGACGGGGGACTCGAAGCGCTGCTAGGAGCTGCGAGCGGGCAGTTCGTGCTGCTGCGTCCCGATCGGTACGTGGCGGCCGTCTTCGGGGCCGACCAAGCCGGGTCGATAGGTTCCGTGCTTCATCGACTGCTCGGCAGCGGCTCCCGCAGTGATCAACTCTCTGTGAAAGGTCAACAATGAGTACAGATTTCACGCCGACTATCGCCGAACTCGGACATGTGGGCATCCGCTGTCACGATGTGGCCCGCCAGCTCGAGTTCTACACCGAAACCCTCGGGCTCACGGTGACCGACCATGACGAAGACCTCGGCATCTGGTTCCTGTCCGCTCGTCCGGACACCGAGCATCACGAGGTGCTGCTCGCCTCCGGCCGGACCGCCGGGTCCGATGTTCAGCTGATCCAACAGGTCTCGTTTCGGTGTGACTCGCTCGAGAGCGTGATCGGATTCTTCCGCCGTTTCCGTGAGCGCGACGTGCGGCTGGACATGGTGGTCTCCCACGGCAACGCCGTCGGCGTCTACTTCTACGACCCGGAAGGCAACCGCTGCGAGGTCTACTGGCAGACCGGGTTGCAAGCACGCCAGCCGTTTATCGAACACATCGATCTCGACACCGACACTGACGAACTCCTCGATCGGATCCGGGCCTCGGTGGCCCGGTTCGGCGACACCGGCTTCACTGAGGCGTCCTATGTCGCCTGGACCAAAGAACAGAATGAAAACGCGCTATCCACAGGAGAATCCAAGTGAAACTTGCACGCATCCGCACCGCCACGGGAGCCGTCCGTGTCGGCATCGTCGAATCCGACGGCATCCATCTCCTGGACGGCATCGACGATCTGCTTCCGCTGCTCAACGATCCGAACCTGTCCTTGGCCGAAGCCGCCCGCGCCAAGGGCGTCACCGGCGAGATCGTCAAATCGGCAGAGGCGCAATACCTCTCGCCCATCGCCACACCGCCGACGCTGCGCGACTTCTACGCGTTCGAACAGCACGTCCGGGCGGGACGGGCCTGGCGCGGGCTGGACATGGACCCCGAGTGGTACCGCATCCCCGTCTTCTACTTCTCGAATCCCTACGCGACCACCGGAACCGGTGACATCCCGATCCCGCCCGGCAGCGAGCAGTTCGACTTCGAACTCGAGGTCGGCGCGATCGTCGGCGGCCACGGCAGCGACCTCACCCCGGCGGATGCGGAGAACCTGATCGCCGGATTCTGCATCCTCAACGACTGGAGCGCCCGCGACCTGCAGAAGCGGGAAATGCAGCTGTCCATGGGGCCGGTCAAGGGCAAGGACACCGCCACCAGCCTCGGGCCGTGGGTGGTGACGCCCGACGAACTGGCGGAATGCAAAGAGGGAACCGGCTATCGCCTCGCGATGCGGTGTGAGGTCAACGGCAAGAAGTACACCGAGGCCGTGTGGTCGGACGTGTACTGGTCCTTCGCCGAAATGATCGCCTACGCCTCCCGCGGCACCGAGGTCCGCCCCGGCGACATCATCGGCAGCGGCACCTGCGGCACGGGCTGCATCAACGAGCTCTCCAGAACCCACAGCCCCGAGGAATACCCCTTCCTCCGGGAAGGCGATGTCGTGACCGCCTCCATCGAAGGTCTGGGTGTGCTGGTGAACCGCATCGTCGCCGGCGTACCGCCAATCCCGCTGCGCGAAGGCACAGTCTGACTCAGAGAATTTGTCCGCCGACTCGAGCAGACGGCGAGCCCGGCGGATCACGACGTTGTCTGCAGGCTGATCCGCCGGGCCGTCGAACTACTTTCCGCACGACGGCGGCCCCGGGCTGGGAGAGCCGCCACCGACGAGCCGCCAGGGCGACGATCGGTCACAGATATCGCGAAAGTAGCTGCTGGTTGAGAGATCATGCAGAATGCCGGGCAGCACCGTCGGGTCATGATAGCGACCAGAACTGGGGTAGCGGATCCACGACTGGGATCCGGAATCGAGCATGTCGGCGTTGATCAGCGAAATCCTCGCCCGCTATGGGGCGGTCGACGCCTTCTGCAACTACATCCACGGCCTGCTTGACGTGCCCACCGAACAGCTACCCGCTCCGATGTTGGTCGCGCTTACGTGATCAACTGGTATCGGATGCAGATCTGACGTCCCGCTTTGATCTCGTAAACCATCGCCTCCAACTGTAGGCGAGATCGACCGGGAAATGTTGCGTCCCAAGAGGATCGCAGCACCTCGGAACGATCGACGGCCAACGCCGGAAGGGGGAAACCGTCGACGGAGACGGTGAGGTCGATGCCCGACCGGGTCAGGACCACCCACGCCGAACACGCTCTGCCCGGCTACCACGGGGCTGTTGCTTCAGCGATCAATCTGTGGTCATGTCTACGCTCGGCCAGTGTGACGCCCCCTGCCCGGTCGAGGGCGAAAAATAGCGGCACGGTCGGGTCGATGACGTTGGCTGGTACCAGCATGTCCGCGTCATCGGGCAGGTACAACTTGACGTGTCCGCCGGGGTGTCCTTCGGCGTCGATCAGGACGATTCCGCTCGACTCGACAGCGCAGCCGACCCGTGCCAGCACTGGCGCATATCTGGCACTGTCTGCCGCGCTCAACAGGCCCACGCGAGTTGTGCCGACCGTTACCTCGATTTGGTTACCAGCCAGCGAGACGATGACGTCGTCGAGGCGCAGCGATTTCGGTCCGGTGCGTCCACGTTCAGCGATCACAGTGTCCAGCCCCAGGAGGTCTTGCCCGGTGGTGCACACTTCGATCCAGTAGCTTCCGAAACTCGTCCCCCGAACGATCCTCGCCGAAGTAATCCCTTGCATGGCTGCTAGATCGCCGGACCGAAGGCTTCTGATACGTGTTCAGTGATCCCTTGCGACGACGTGGGCTTGGGCGGCGGTTCGCCTGCCCTGAGGTCGCCCCTGGCTCTCGTGTAGCGGCGGTCGCAACGGCGTGCGCGACGGAGGTCCAAATAGCTTGCTGCAGAGAGTGGTTCAGATATAGCACGCGTTCCTGAGGCGGACATGGAGTAGTTCAGCTGGTAGAACACCCCCTTGCGTATGGGAGGCCACGGGTTCTATTCCCGTCTCCATGACTATTGGTGCGTGGCGGTCCCTGGGAGACAAGTGCGGCGAGACGACGTCGATCCAGGGTTGGCGAAGCTCTCTCCGACAACGTGGTCGCGCCGTCCGGCCGCGGGCGCTATTCGGAACGGAGCAGGAGAACGATTCGAGCTGTGATCACGGCGAGGGCGATGGCGGCGAGGCCATGGCCGAGTCGGTGCGATCGTAGGCAGGGCAGGAAACGGTCGAAGGCTGGGCGCCCGGGTCCTGTAGCCGCTTCCGCTGAAGAACTGGGCGGTGGCATCGAGCCCGATGCCACCGCCCAGCCGAACAGCTTTCTGGGTGCCGTGCACAGTCATGGTGAGCTCGACCGCGACACGCAGGACTGGGGGTCCGTTGTCGTTGGATTACGCCGTGGGTGCCGTGGGCGGCGGCGTGTTGAGCTTCTGCTGCATTTGGGCCAGGGCCGCGATGCCGACGGGGATGCCGACCAAGGCTCCGCCGACGACCACGCCGATGGCAGCGGACATGGCTCCGCCCGCCGCGCAGCCGGTGAGGGCTGCGGGGACGGTCAGGGTGGCGAGGCTCACCAGGGTGAAGAGGGATCCTCCGGTGACCGCGCCGGCGGCGCAGCCGACGACCAGTCCAGTGACACCGCCGATCATGGAACCGACACCGGCGGCGAGCGAGAACTGTCCGCCGGCGACGCCGAGGGCCTGGTTGAACCGGTCCGAGGGGTCCATCTGGGGCTGGTCCGCGACCGGGGTCGCCGACTCGACGGTCGGTGTCGCCGGGCCCACCGGTTCGGTGCTGTATACGGCGCGCGGTGCGATGTCGACCGGGGCGCCCGCGAGCGTTGCCCCGGCGGCATCCTGGACCTGGAACTGTGCGCCGCGGGTGGTCAGCGTCCCGAGCGGGGTGGCGATGACGACGGAGCCATCGGCCAGGTTGCTGGTGTACTGCACGCCGGGCATGATCTGGGCGGACAGGGAGTCGGTGTCGGGTGCGGTCGTCACCGTCGAATCCGCATGCGCCGTAGCGCTTGCCGCGGCGGTGGCGGCGGTGGCGATAGCGGCGGCTGCAACCCATTGGGCGGATCTGCGTGTCGAGGTCATCTTTGGCCTCATCTCCATCTCTTGTTTCACTCGGCACCCTCGAGGGTCCGGCCTGCCGTTGAATGGTTCGGCGGGTCCTAGAGGCCCGACGGCCTGTGCGGTCGTTGTGGTGCCGAGAATGAGCGAAACCGGCAGTACCGGTTGGTGATTCATACTCGCGGCGACGCGAGTGTGATCTGATCGGTTTTCGATCTATTCTGTTGTTCAGATCACGTTTCGCAGAGTAGACGAACCAGTGACTGAGGGTCAAGGGTTTGGGATGGCGAATGTGCTGGAGGGCGGTCTTATTTCTGCTCTGCAGATCAGAAATCGGGCATTAGGCAGGTAGGCTGTTCTGGCTAGCGGAACCTTGATTTCCAGGAGTGAGGAAGCGTCGTGGCGACACCCGCGAACTATCCGATCGAATCGGTGGACAATGCCGTGCGGATCCTGCTGATGCTCAGGCATCAGCGATCGCTGCGTGCGGCGCGGGTCGCCGACGAACTCGGGGTGGCCCGCTCGACGGCGCATCGCATGCTGACCACGCTGCAGGCCCGCGACATGCTGCGACAGGATGCCGCGTCCAAGGAGTTCGGACCGGGACCCGCCCTGGTGGAGCTGGGCATCGCCGTGATCGGGGCCGCGGATCTAAAGGCCGAAGCGCGACCGACCCTCGAGCGTCTGGCCGAGCGGACAGGCGAAACCGTCCACCTGTGCGCCCTGGAGGGCGCCAGCACGTTGTTCCTGGACGGGGTGGAGGGCAGCCACATCATCCGTGCGGGTCTGCGTGTGGGACAGCGGATTCCGGCCCACGCCACCTCTGCGGGCAAGGTGCTTCTCGCCGCCCTGGACCCGGCCGAGTTTCATCAGCGATACCCCAAGGCCAAGCTCACCGGCGGCACCGAGCGCGCACTCAAGTCCCGGCGTGCCCTCGAAGCCGAACTGAACGAGATCCGGCAGCGGGGGATCGCTCTGAACCTGGCGGAATCCGAGCCCGATCTCAACGCCGTCAGTGTGGCGATCCGCGACAGCCGTGGCGTCGCGCGTGGTGCGCTGACCATCTCCGGTCCTGCGTATCGCCTTCCCGCCGACCGGATCTCGGAGCTGACCGCAGACCTGTTGTCCGGCGAACGGGAGATCGCGGCCCGCCTCGGCTGAGGCGGTGCGTGCCACATGTGGAGGCCACCGGTTTACGGCCTGGGCAGCGGATTCGAGTCGAATAGCCGGTTGGCGAACCAGTCGGCGATCAGGACATGCTTTTCGTGGGAGTGGTTGTAGAGGCAATGATCTCCGTCGGCCCACTCGTGGAACTGCTTGTCGGCGGCCGCGGCTTCGTCGAACAGGGCGCGGGCATTCTCGACCAGGAATACCCGATCCGGCGTGCCGTGCAACACCAGCAGGGGACAAGTGAGCCGGTTCAGTGACTCGGGGGTCAGCGCGAATTGCTCGAGAGCGTCGCGTGCGGAGCCGGGATCGGCGATGCCGAGCAGCGCGGTCACCTTGGAGATGAACCGCGGGTAGCGGTCCAGGATTTCGGCGGGCCGGGCGGTGCCGCCGTTGACGCAGCACGCGGCAATGCGGTCGTCGAGCGCAGCCACGTGGGCGGCGAGATAGCCGCCCATGCTGTTTCCCCATATGCCCACGACCGGACGCAACCGGTGATCAGCCACCAGATGGTCAACCATCGCGGAAAATGACTGGGCCACAGTGGTGTTCATGTGCAAACCCTGCAACAGGCGGGTCTCGCCCTGGCCGGGGCCGTCGGCGAGGAATACCGCCACGCCCCGTTCGATCAGGTATTGCGCGCCGACATGGTATTCCTCGCGCCAGCCGTCGAAACCTCCTATGACAATGACCACGGGTGGGTTTGCAATGGTGGCCGGGCGCAGGAGCCATCCACACAATGCGGCTGCGCCATAGGTGATTTCGATGTGTTCGACAGGCGGGTCGGTCAGTTGTCCGGCGCGCCCGTATTGATCGATGAGCAGATGATAGAGCTCGATCTTTCGAGGGTCCTCGTCCGGGAGGGGCACCTGGCCTACGCGATAGCATGCGGAAGCGCGCAGATGCCAGTCCCGTGCGGTCACCAGATGTCCATGTGCCCAAGCCTTCTCGGCCCGTTCGGCATTGATATTGCCGAGTTGCACTGCGGCATCGGCCCACGGCCGTCCGGCATCGACGGCGGCATACAGTGCCATGACATCGGCGTATTCCATGCCATTGCCCAGTAACCGCTGCAGTGGCATGGCCCGTTTGTTGGCCTCCGCCTCGGCCCTCCAGCGAGGTTCGCCCTCGCCGCTCACGGCACCACCTGAACCGAAACGGCGGCACCGAGCTGCGCTTCGAGCTCGCCCAGCAACACCGGAACAGTCTGTACATCCGCGACGGCGCCGAAGATGTAGAAGTCGGGGCGGTACAGAATGGCCTCTGCGCCATGCTCAGCGAAGTACCTGGCGTAGTAGCTATCGACATCGACCACGTCGCCAACGGTGCCGGACGCGGCGAGCGTGACGATGCGCCCGCCAAGGCGTTCCAGGACCGCGGTGCGGTGGGCGTCGAGTTCGAGCTGTGCGCCCGGCGCGAGTAGCAATACCCAGCCCGAACCCAGCACATCGTCGAACCGGCCGGAACGGTCGGCCGCGGCGATTCGCCCCTGCGGTGCAAGGGTTCCGGTGAGTCGTGTGCCGTCGTCGTTGCCGAGTAGCCCGCTTTCCAGGGACGGGAACGGCGGAGGCGGCGGGACGTCTCCGCTCCGGAACGCGGCGTCTCGGGCGGCCGCGGTCTCGGGGTCGAAGGTGCACGACACTCGACCGGCCTCGATCGACATCCGGATCAGCGTGGCCACATGGGGAGCGCGTTCGGTCTGATAGGAGTCGAGCAGGGCATCACTGCCCGTCCCGCGCAGCGCCAGATCGAGCCGCCACGACAGCGCTTTGGCATCGCGGACTCCCGAGCACATGCCCTGCCCCATGAACGGCGGCATGACATGGGCGGAGTCCCCGGCGAGGAAGATCCGGCCGTCGCGCCATCGATCGGCGAGTTTGGACTGGAAGGTGTAAACCGCGCGTCGCACGAGATCGGCATTGTGCTCGGTGACCCCGTAGGGGGCCATCAGCTCCCAGGCGGCTTCGGCGCTTTCCAACTGCTCCGGGTCCTCGCCCGGAAGCATCGCGAATTCGAAGCGCCGGTGGCGTTTTCCCAGCTGGAACAGGCAGTGTGGACGGGCCGGGTCGCAGATCTGCCCATTGTCGAAGCCGAAGTCGAGCGATTGCCGGGGTTCCAGGTCGCACACCAGCCAGGTCTCGCGGAACCCGAAATCGGTTTGGGTGGAACCGATCCACTCCCGCACGATGCTGTTGGCGCCGTCCGCGCCGATGAGATAGCGGGCACGGATTGTGCGCGCGCCCGGACCTGCGTGCGTCTGGCTGCTCTCCTCGGGGTGGACCGGACGAAGTGCCACTTCGACATGATCTGTGTGGCGGTGAAGACCGGTTGCCTCCCAGCCCTGGTGAACCTCCACGCTGGGCAGCTGACGTACCGCGGAGTCGAGGGCGTCCTCGATGTGGGGTTGGTACATGATGTAGTCCGACGGCCACCCGGAGATGCCATCCCGGTCCCAGTCGAAGGTCATCAGGGTCTCGCTCGCGGCGTTGCGGAAGACGTACTTCGTCGCGCGGAACATGTCCTGCTCCAGTCGCTCCGCGATGCCGAGGGACTGGAATATGCGCATTATCTCGTGGTCGATGTGTCCGGCGCGGGCCCGCCCGTAGAGGCTGGGCCAGCGGTCAACCACCACGACGGTGTGCCCGGCTCGGCCGAGCAACGCGGCCAAGGTCTGGCCGACCGGACCGTAGCCGATCACGGCGACATCATGAACAGGGTCGTCGGACATCGTTGTCTCCTAGCAGTGAAGTTCGTTTGCAACCTGCCCTGATGGCTTCACGTACGGGACCGGGCCGGCGGGGGAGGCGATATCTGATCTGGTGAGAATGTGCCTCGGATCACTTTCGAAAGTAGTGCACGAGTTTCGATACTGCAATATGGTTTCGTATAGTGCTACCGTGAGTGCATGGCGAAGAGCGGTGGTACGACCCGCACCGACGGCATCTACCAGGCAATGCGTGCCGACATTCTCGGCGGACGTCTGGTCCCGGGAGAGCGGCTGAAGTTCCCGGATCTGTCGGAGCGGTACAAGGTCAGCGTGGGGGCGACCCGCGAGGCGTTGACCAAATTGGCGGCCGAGGGGCTGGTGACGGCGAAGGCTCATCAGGGCTATCTGGTGCGGCCGTTGTCGCACGAGGATCTCGCGGACCTGACGCGGGCGCGGGTGGAGATCGAGTCGTTGGTGCTGAAGCTGTCCGTGCTCGAAGGTGACGTGCGCTGGGAAGCTGATGCCGTTGCGGCGCACCACTTTCTGGAGCGGACCACCTACCGCGATCCCGCAGACCCGAACCATCCGACCGATGAGTGGTCGGCGGCACATCGCGCTTTCCACCACGCGCTGCTGGCCGGATGCCGTAACCGGCGGCTACTGGATACCGCGCTGGCGCTGCGTCAGGAGGCCGAACTGTACCTGCAGTGGTCGGTGTCGTTCGGCAACGAGCCCGACCGTGACGTGCCCGGCGAGCACCGCTCGCTGCTGGAGGCTGCGGTCGCTCGTGACGCCGACCGCGCGCAGGAACTGCTGCGCGATCACATCGCGCATACAGCGCAGCTGTTGATCAGTTGCGCACCAGATCAACCGAATTCGGCGGAGGCCGATATGGAGTAAGGAGCCACGATGGACAAGACGGTGACCGATGCGGTCGCCGCGATCGCCGATATCCCTTCCGGGGCAACGCTTGCCGTTGGAGGATTCGGGCTGTGCGGTATTCCCGAAGCGCTCATCGAAGCGCTCGAGCAGACCGGGGTCACCGATCTCGAGGTCGTGTCCAACAACTGCGGGGTCGATCACTGGGGATTGGGCCGGCTGCTGGCGGCAGGGCAGATCCGCCGCGTGACCGCCTCCTACGTCGGTGAGAACAAGGAATTCGCACGGCAGTACCTGTCCGGGGAACTCGAAGTGGAATTGACTCCCCAAGGCAGCCTGGCCGAACGACTGCGCGCCGGCGGCTGTGGTATCCCCGCCTTCTACACCCCGGCCGGGCTGGGGACGCCGGTGGCCGACGGCACCATGCCGCTGCGCTACGCGCCCGACGGCTCGGTGGCCGTGCGCGGCCCGGCGAAGGAGATCCGATCCTTCGGCGGCCGCGCCTATGTGCTCGAGACGGCCATCCGCACCGACTTCGCACTCGTGCACGCCGCCATCGGAGACCGGCACGGCAATCTCGTCTTCAATGCCGCCGCAGGCAATTTCAACGCGCTGTGCGCCATGGCGGGCAAGGTCACCATCGCAGAGGTGGAACAGCTCGTCGAGCCGGGAGAGATCCCACCGGGGCAGGTCCATCTGCCCGGCGTGTTCGTGCAACGCGTCGCCGTGGCGGCCACGGTGGAGAAGCGCATCGAAAAGCGCACCGTGCAAAGCCCCGCTGCGGCATGAGCGCCACCCTAACCTGATCGCTGGAGAAGTGAGGAACACCCATGCCCTGGACCCGCCACGAAATGGCCGCGCGCGCCGCACGCGAACTGACCGACGGACAGTACGTGAATCTGGGCATCGGCCTGCCCACACTGGTACCGAACTACGTGCCCGACGACATCACCGTCGTCCTGCACAGTGAGAACGGAATACTCGGCGTCGGACCGTATCCCGCTGCCGGGCAGGAGGACCCGGATCTGATCAATGCGGGCAAGGAAACGGTCACACTGCGCGCGGGTGGCAGCTACACCGATTCGTCGTTGTCCTTCGGCATAATCCGCGGCGGCCATCTCGACGTGGCGATCCTGGGCGCGATTCAAGTCTCGGCCACCGGCGACCTCGCGAACTGGTCCATCCCCGGCAAGATGATCAAGGGCATGGGCGGCGCGATGGATCTGGTGCACGGAGCAGGCAGGGTGATCGTGCTGACCGAGCACAACGCCAAGGACGGCAGCCCGAAAATCGTGGCGCGCTGCACACTTCCGCTCACCGGTGTCGGCGTGGTGCATCGCATCATCACCGATCTGGCGGTTCTCGACGTCACCGCGGACGGGCTGACCGTGGTCGAACTTGCGCCCGGCGTGACGCTCGACGAACTCACCGCACGGACCGGCGCTACGTTGAGCACCGCTGTGCCCGCACTCGTCTGATCAAAGCTTCGCTACCGAGGAGAGTTCATGAGTTTGCTACGCCCGATCGCCCGCGTCCTCACCGGTTCCACGTACGCGGTCCTGGGTTGGGAGGCCGCCCGAGAACCCGGCGCACGGGTGAAGACCGCCGCCGGAACACTTGCCGCCGTGCGCAAGGTCGTGCCGCTGCCCGCCGATGACGAGCTCATCGTGCGCGCCAACGGCGCCGCGCAGGCGGTCGGCGGGGCGCTGCTCGCGCTCGGGGTGCTGCCGCGGCTGTCTGCGGTGACGCTGGCGGCATCGCTGGTGCCGACGACGCTGGCCGGGCACGCCTTCTGGAAGGAGCAGGATCCGGTGGCCCGCAAGACACAGCGGATTCAGTTCCAGAAGAACGTCGCCATGCTGGGCGGGCTGACCTTCGCCCTTCTCGGCGCCGAGCACGGCAGCTGAGCCGGATCGGCACCCACTTCCCAGTAAACGCTCAGCCAGGGGCGAGGTTGACCCGTCGCTACCGGTCCGACGCTTATTACCATGAGCAACGAAACTACCGAAGCCCGAATTCTCGTCGTCGACGACGAACCGATGATCGCCGAATTACTGGCAACAAGCCTGCGATTTCAGGGGTTCGAGGTAGCCACCGCCGTGAACGGCAGCGATGGTCTGGACAAGGTGCGCAGCTTCCGTCCTGACGCATTGATCGCTGACGTGATGATGCCCGGCATGGATGGTTTCGGTATGGTGCGGCGAATGCGCGCGGACGGAGACGACGTCCCGGTGCTGTTCCTCTCCGCCCGCGATGAGGTCAACGACCGGCTGGCGGGCCTGGCGCTGGGAGCCGACGACTATGTGGCCAAGCCGTTCCGCCTCGAAGAGGTGATCGCGCGGCTGCGGGCGGTGCTGCGCCGCAGCGGTACCATCGATCCGGCCGATCCGCCACGGCTGCGGGTCGGCGACCTCGTCTTGGATGAGGACAGCCACGAGGTGTGGAAGGGCGGAACGCTGATCGCACTGTCGCCCACCGAATTCACGCTGTTGCGCTACTTCATGCTCAACCGGGGCAAGGTATTGAGCAAAGCGAAGATTCTGGATCACGTGTGGCACTACGACTTCGGCGGCGACACCAGCGTCGTGGAATCGTATGTGTCGTATCTGCGACGCAAGGTCGACAACGTCGAGCCGAAGATGCTGCACACACTGCGCGGCGTCGGCTATGTGCTGCGTGCGGCGCCACAGACCGGCGAGTGACAGGGTGTGAGGCCCGAAGCGCCTTGTCCGAAGGGGCTTTGCGGTGTCGGCGTCGAGCCTTGGATCGTGCCCTTCATGATGTTGTCTCGACGCGCTGCCCGGCGAGGTAGCCTCCGCGCCGGAGGTCCTCCAGGGCCTGGGCCGCGTCCACGAGATTGTTTGCGGCAGAGGCGAAATACAGTTCGACCGCTGCACGCGGCAGGGCTCGTAGCATGCGCTTCCTCTCGCTCGGAGATGGGTGATCCCTAGTCGACCAACCTTGAATCGCCTCGGAATCGGACGAGAGCCGCGACGGGCGATCCGGGGCTCTCAGCAACCTGCCAAGCTCGACGGTGGTTCGCGTAGAGATTGGAAGATCGCCAGAGGTCGCCTTCCTAACGTCGCTGGTGTAGATCGCAGTGCGCACCGAGAGCGCCTACTGGGAAGGACATTGGCATGGAGATGACGTCGTCGAACACCCCGCGGCAGTTCCGCACGGCGGTGGTCCCGGCAGCCGGCCTGGGTACTCGGCTCCTGCCGGTGACCAAGACGGTGCCGAAAGAGCTGCTGCCGGTGGTGGATACGCCCGGGATCGAGCTGGTCGCCGAAGAGGCGGCGCAGGCCGGGGCGGATCGGATGATCCTGGTGACCGCTCCTGGAAAGACCAGTGTGGCAGCACATTTCGAAGAGGGTGGTGATCTAGAGGACCTGCTCGCCTGGCGCGGTAAGTTCGACCTGCTGGAAAAGGTGCGAAACGCGCCCAAACTGCTCGACGTCGACACTGTCGTGCAGGAATGCCCACTGGGTCTGGGACACGCCGTCCTGCAAGCCGAATCAGCCTTGGCCGCCGACGAATCCGCGGCGGCAATACGAGATCGTCCGGCAGCAGGACCGTGTGCAAAGTGAACCTCCGCGCCCGTCGACTCTGGTTGTTTTGACCACGCCCGGACGGTCAGACGGCGCTATCGTCGCCAACGGAATCATCGGACCGGACAATGCAGTCCGCGGATGTGTCGAGGAGCGGCTCATGGATGCCAAGCGCTTGATCGTGGGCGTATCGGGTTCCAGCGCACCGCAATTGGCCTACCAGTTGCTGCAAACCCTCGCCGCCATCGACGATGTCGAAACGCACCTGGTCCTCACACGGGGAGCGGAGCTGTCGATCAAGCTCGAAATGGGGATGTCTGCAGGCGAATTCGAGGCACTGGCGGATGTCGTCCACGATGCCGCCAACCTCGGAGCCTCGATCTCCTCGGGCTCGTTTCCGACGTGCGGAATGGTGATCATGCCGTGCTCGATGAAAACGCTCGCGTCCATCGCGTCGGGCGTCAGCGCGGACCTCGTCGCGCGCGCCGCCGATGTCTGCTTGAAGGAACGCCGACGGCTGGTGTTGGTTACCCGAGAGACCCCGCTCAACCTGATCCACCTCCGCAATATGGAGACGGCGACCCTGGCCGGTGCAACCGTGCTCCCACCGGTACCGGCGTTCTACCACAAACCTCGCACGATCGATGACCTGCTGGCGCAGACCACGGGAAAGGTGCTGGACCAGTTCGGTATCGAGCACAACCTGTTCCAGCGGTGGACATGAGCATCCCCGAGGAGGTGCGGCAGGCCATCGCCGGACTACCCGTCATCGGTGCGTGGAACCCGATGTTCCCGTTTCTCACGATCGGGGCCGACGGGTTCCCGCATGTGTGCCTGCTGTCGCGAGCGGAGCTCGACACCGACGGTGAGTACGTCTTCGCCGTGCTAGCGAGCCACGGTCCCATCGGCAATGTCGAGCGCGCCGGGACGGCCACCCTCATGGTCGTCGGCCAGGAAGCCGCGCTCTACGCGAAGTTGGTGGTCCGCAAGCGCTTCGAGGATGACGACCGCAGAGGGTTCGTCCTCGCGCCGGACTCGATCAGGCGCGACACCCTGCACATTCCGCTGCGATCACCCGGCTATCTGGCCACCGCAGCCGTGGCAGCGAGCGAGAAATGGGACCGCACCGCGCGGCTCCTCGCCCGCATGGCCGCGACCGACAACTGAACGAAAGGGACCTCAGATGAAGCGCTTTCCGGACCTGCGCTCGTTCTTGGACGCACTGGACAAGCTCGGCGATGTCAAGCACGTCACCCGCATGGTCAGCGCCGATCTCGAGGCCGCCGCGATAACCCGCAGATCACTCGAAACCGATTCCCCGGCACCACTGTTCGAGGCCATCGAAGGGGTGGCTCCCGGATTCCGTTTGCTCGGCGCCTCCGCGGCGCTGTCGTCGGTGCCGGACAAACCGTTCGCTCGCCTGGCACTCGCGCTCGGACTGCCCGCCGAAGCCACCGCGGCCGAACTGGTCGAGCACGTGCTCGCCACCGCCGAAAAGCAGCCGGTACCACCGAAGCTGGTGGAGCCCAGTGCTGCGCCGTGCAAACAAAACATCCTGCTGGGCGACGAGGCCACCCTCGACAAGTTCCCCATCCCGAAGCTACACCAGCACGACGGCGGGAAATACCTGAATACCTGGGGCATCGTCATCACCCGGACCCCGGATGGCAGCTGGACCAATTGGGGCATCTCCCGGATGATGATGATCGATGGCCAGCACTTCACCGGGCAGGTCGCGGCCCCGCAGCACCTCGGTCTAGCCTACGAGCAGTGGGCCGCGCTGGGCCAGCCGATGCCCTTCGCCATCGTCCAGGGCGGCGACCCCGCGATCCCGTTCTCGGGCGGAATCCCTCTCGGAGACACCGGCATTCCGCTCGCCGAGCGAGGACCAGGGACGTTCGCCGCCCCCGTCGACGAGGCGGGCTGGGTCGGCGCTCTCACCGGCGAACCGGTCGGACTCGTGAAATGCGAGACCGTCGATCTCGAGGTGCCGGCCACCGCCGAAGTGGTGATCGAAGGCTTCGTCGCCCCGGAGCGCACCGAACCGGAAGGACCATTCGGTGAGTTCCCCGGGTACGCGAATTGGAGCTCACCGGCCACCGAACAGCTCAAGCCCCGCTTCACGATCACCGCGATCACCCATCGCGACGACCCGATCTGGCCCATCGTGCCGGAGGGCCGCCCGGTCGACGAGGACCACACCGTGACCGGGATCGGCTACTCGGCGGAGATTCTCGGCGCGCTGCGGAGCGCGGGCCTGCCCATCACCACGGTCTGGATGCCGCTGCGCATGGCCGCGCACTGGGCGATTGCGATCGTGCCGCGCGACTGGCGAACCACATTGCCCGGCACGGATTCCGGTCAGCTGGCGCAGCGCGTGGCCGAAGTCCTGAACACCGTTCGCTCAGGCCGTTTCGTCGCCCAAGTCGTCCTGTTCGACGACGACATCGACCCCTCGAATGACACCGACCTGCTGTGGGCGATCGGAACTCGTATGCATCCGCTGCACCGAGCCTATGAATCACAGGGGGTGGTGTATCCGATGCTCACCTGCTACACCTCCGAGGAGCGCGCCACCCGGCGCGGCTCGGTCGTCGTGCGTGACGCCCTGCTGCCCAACGGGCCCATCGAGCACAGCTCGTTCGCACAGGCGTATCCGCCCGAGATCCAGCAGCGGGTGCTCGCACACTGGGACGACTGAACCGGAGCGCTCGCAGTCGGCGAACGGCTATCGCGCGGAACTACTTCGCCGACGTTCCGCGCGGGTTCGTCCGAGCTACTCGCCGCTGTGGTTCAGTGGCCGGATTTCGCGCCGCAGCACGACGGCCCAGGCTATCGAGATGACGCCGGAGACGGCTGCGAGGAGCATTAGGGCATGCTGCAAACCTCCGGCGCCCGTGCCGAGAGCTGACATGACGAACGGCGTCGCGAAGCCCCCGATGTTGATGACGCCGTTTCCGAGTCCAGCGCCGCGGCCGCGTTGATCGAAGCTCAGGCGGCTGACCGACCAGGTGAGCATTGTGGGCAACACCATCCCTGGGGCGAAACCGTGCACGATGGTTCCCGCAGTCGTGACCACCGGGTCGTGTGCCATGGGGACGATCAGCAATCCGACTGCGGCGGTGGCGAATTCAGCGGGGACGAGGACCCGGACACTGAGGTGCGCCAAGCGGCCGAAGCCGATAGCTCCGATCGCGGAGGCCAGGGCAGGCACCGCCGCGACCGCGCCGAGCGTGGCCGGGTTCTCGACGCCGAGGTCGTTGAGGACGAATGGCAATTCGACGATCGCAGGCCCAGATAGCGGGCGCGTCGCGGTCCGGCCCAGTAGTCGGTGATCAGCGCGAGCGCGCCGATGGCGCAGGCGGCTTCGCAACAACCCGCCGCCGTGCGTGTGGCCAGGATCGCGGGTAGAGAGGTCAGGTACATGGTGACCTGGAGAGTGGTGAAGCGGAGAACGGAAGGCAGCGGTGGGTGGGTCAGCCTGCCGAGGAAATGAATTCCGCGCACGCGGAATGAGTGCCGAAGGTACGGAACCCGTAGACCAGCGGCGGGGCTACTCGGCTCTCGGCCGCGGTCACTGCGCCGAGCAGCAGCAAATGGTCGCCGCCGTCGACCGCGCGATCCAGAGTGCAGGCCAGCCACCCGTTGGCTGCCTCGAGGCGGGGGAGCGACGAGTCGAAACGCCAGTCCAATCCTTGGAATCGATCGATGCCACGACGGGCGAACCGAGTGGCGACCCACTCTTGCTCGAAGCCGAGGATATTGACCCCGAATCGGCCGTTGCCTTGGATCGTGGTGAGCAGCGTTGATCTTCGGTCGAGTGCGACCGTGATCATCGGTGGGTCCAAGGACAATGAAGCGAACGAACTGACCGTCGTGCCCTGCGGAGTCGTGTCCGCAGTCGCGGTGACGACGGTGACCGGCCCGCACACGCCGGCCATGAGATCCCGAAAATCCTGCTCGGAGACCATGGTTCCTCCGAGATCAGGTGAAGTTTCGCGTCGGGTGGGGGTCGGTGGCGCGGCCCAGCAGGACCTCGCCCACACGCACCATGGTGCCGTCCTGGTCCACCGTCCGGTGGTTGTACATCACTTCGATGTCACGGGCGAAATGCTGAGTGATATCGCCTGCGCGGAAGATCGCAACACCGGAACCGTGGACGATGGCCTGCATCGCCGCGTACGCGGACCGCGATACGGAAAGGCAGTCCAGCTTCAGCTCCACCCGCGCCTCGTCACTGAGAGGCCCGTGTGACGCTGCCGAAACGGTTTGCTGGACAACGTGGTCCAGCAGCGCTTGTCCAGTGCGCAGGTGCGAGATGACCTTCGCGTAGCGGAGCTGCCCGACGGGCGTGTCGGCAGAAGGCAGGAAACTGAATGCGCCGCGGCGGGTTTCGATGAGCTGCCGATAGATCTGCTCCAGTCCCTGGGCGGCGCCCAGCAGTATCGCCGGAATCATCGGCATGAGGATGTCCCGCATGTCATAGGAATAGACCGGTTCGGGGTGCAGTGCCGAGCCGGGGTTGCTGGGCGATTCCAACTGGGCGAAGTCGCAGTGGAAGAGTTCGTCGACGAACAGGTCGGTGGCTACAACATCATGGCTACCGGTGCCCTGCATTCCGGTCATGAACCAGGTGTCCGGTACCTCGACGCTGTCGCGCGGTACCAGGAACAACCCGAGCTCGGGTCCGTTCTCACCGTCCACCAAGCCCAAGAGCTGAACCCACGTGGCGTTCATGACTCCCGAGCAGAATCCCCATCGTCCGGTGAGCTCGTATCCACCGGGTACTTGCTTGACTCGGTTGGGTGAGTTTGCGGAGAACGCCATCAGCGGGAGATCGTCACCCGTGAATACCTCGCGCTGAGTCGGTTCCGGCCAGCGCGCCAGCAGCCAGTTGTGCGCGATCAGGAATGACATGGTCCATGCCGCGGATGGATCGCCCTGGCCCAGCAGGCGTGCGACGTCGACGAATTCGCGCAGGCCTGCGGCGGCGCCGCCGAGGCTGGCGGGTACGAGCAACCCGAACAGGCCTGCGTCTGCCGCGGCCCGCAGCAGGCTGTCCGGCAATCGCCGTTGCTCTGCTGTTTGCGAGAGGTGCTCTCGCAGTAGGGGAATGAGGTCCTGAGCACCCTGAACAACAGGGTGGACATCGGTCGTGGGAGGCATCGATACGGTGTTCATCTCCAGCTTTCTCTTGCTATCGGGTGAGGACCGAATCCCCGTTGAAGTCGAGGATGCGAGTCTTTTCGCCGGGTGTCAGACTCGGCGAGGTTTGGATGAAATCGACTACGTTGCCGACAGGGCCGCGCGGTGTGTCACTCCCGAGCACCAGGCGCTCCACGCCGATGGATCCGCGTATCGCGTCGAAGCGGCCAGGGTCGTCGGTGAGGCTGGTGTCGTACCAGAATCGGCGCAACTGGCTGACAGCGCCGCCCAATTCCGCGTGCAGACCGGGTTGGCCTACTTTCATGAGGAGGCATGGGCGACCGACCTCTGGTACCGCAGCGGCGCCGGCAGGCGCGCACAGGAGAGCACCGCCCGATAGATCAGTGCCATTCAGAATTCGGGTGACCGCACGGACGAGATCCGCACGATCGCCGCACCCACACTGGTCCTGCACGGCGACAGGGGTCTGATGGTCCACCCAAGCGGCGGGCAGGCGACAGCCGCGGCAATCCCCGGTGCACGCCACGTGGTCATCGCGGGTCTCAGCCACCATCTGCGGCCAGGCTTGGATACGCCAGGCTTGGATAAACGAATGGTCGAGTTGATCACGAGCACGCGAAATCCGTACCTGTCGCGAGATGATCGCGGTTCCCTTCCATGTGCTGTAAGCGTCTGGTGGTCGGCGTACCGCTGCCGGTGCGAGGTGGCAGAGCGGGGAGGGACCTTCCCGGCTGGAAAGGTCCCTCACACGCCATCCAAGATCCGCCCGCGGAGGAGTGGCTGATCGTTCGGACGGACTTGTCGGTCAGCCGAAGGAGCCGGTTGGCGCCGGTGTCGGCTGCTGCGGTGTCGGCTGCTGCTGCGGCTGGTTCGGTCCCTGATCACCGGAGCGATTGTGGTCTCCGCCGTGATCGTTGTTCCAATCCTGGTCGGCGACCTGGCTGACCAAGGGAACACCGTTACCGACAGTTGCGGCCGAGGCCGGGATCGTGAGCGCGGCAAGCGGCATCGTGACCAGAGCGCCGGACACTGCGACACGGGCGGCCATACGGCGGAAGCGCGACGAGGTCGTAGTCGTGGAAGTCAACAGGCAACACCTTTCTCGAAGGGGATAACAGCAAATGCGCTGCTACTTCCTCTAATTCAAATGAGCGCGCCTCTGGCCTCGATGGGGCGAGCCTGTGCGTCGGCTTGGAAAGATTCCGATGCAGGGCGGACAGTGCTGACCGCATCGTTAGTGATCAGGTCATGGTCGATCAGCGTGGCGAGGTCGATGCGGTTGTGGGCCAAGGGTCGGTGAACGAGACACCGAAACCTGTCACCGCACTTGCTCGGGCGACCGTCACGATGTGGCCGCTGACCGTGCTGGCCATACCGCCCACCACGTGCGGTGTCCCGCGCGGGATGGGGCGAGCAACACCCAGGCCGCCAAAGCCCTGTACGGGCATCACAATACGGTCGTCAACCGTCTCGAGTGTGCCACGCACTGGTGCCGGAGCCATTGGAGCAGCGAACGCTGCAGGTCGGCCTCGCGCTGGAGATCATCCACGTCACCCGGACTCATGCACGACTGATAAAGCGACCGGTCGGCGGCACACCGCCGCACCCATGTGCTTTCGGCACATCGGGCTTCGACGTGATGTGCGCAACGCACTTGTCGGTCGAAGTCGCTCGGAGCGAGGATTTCGGAATCATCGGCGAACGCGAGTTCCCGACGACATCGCCGAATCATCCGGCTGCGATCCCGAACACGGTGCCAGCTGCTCGATAGAGCCCCCATGACCAAAGGAGGTCGGTGTGACCGCGACTGAGCAAGATGTCCGAAGCACGCACGGAGTCGACAATTCCCGTGCGGATTCCGAAATCGAGGTGCGCAACCCCGCCGATGGCCGAGTTGTGAACCGGGTGCCCGTACGGTCCGCGCTGTCGGTCGCCGCGGCGGCCGCGCAGCTGCGTGAGCAGCAGGTGCACTGGGAAGCTCTCGGACCTCGGAAGCGGGCCGAGTGGCTGTTCCGATTGCAGGACTGGCTGATCGACAACTCCTCCCGGATCACCGATGTCCTGCAGTCCGAAACCGGGAAGTCCCGCTACGACGCGGCAGTCGAAGTGCCGACCACCGTTGACCTGATCAGATACTGGGGCACGCGGGCGGCGGGCTTCCTCGCTGATGAACGTCCGACGTTGTTCAGCGGCCTCGGTGTGACCAAACACCTCGTCACCACCTACCGGCCCTATCCGGTGGTCGGTGTCATCACGCCGTGGAACTTCCCGCTCGCGATGATCAGCCTCGACGCGATACCGGCACTCATGGCCGGTGCCGCGGTGCTCGTCAAGCCGTCGGAGACCACCCCGCTGAGCGCGCTGGAATTGGCCCGAGGGTGGAGCGAAATCGGAGCGCCGGCGGTGCTGTCGGTAATGACCGGACTCGGTGATACCGGCCGTGCGGTAGTGGAGAACGTCGACTACGTGCAGTTCACCGGGTCGACCCCGACCGGCAGGGCGATCGCGCAAGCCTGTGCGCAGAACTTGACACCCTACAGTTTGGAAATGGGCGGCAAAGATCCCGCGATCGTGTTGGCCGACGCCGATATCGAGCACGCCGCGCGGGGAATCGCATTCGGCGGAATGTTCAATTCCGGCCAGGTCTGTGTGTCGGTCGAACGTGTCTATGTGGAGGCGCCGATCCACGACCGGTTCGTCGCCGCCCTCACCGAACAGGTTCGATCGTTGCGTCAGGGACACGACGGCGCGAAGTTCGCCTACGATCTCGGCGCCATGGCCACCGCGACGCAGCGTGACATCGTGCAGCGCCACGTCGACGACGCGATCGCGCACGGTGCTACCCCGACTGTCGGCGGAAAGGCCGGGCCTGCAACATTTTTCGAGCCGACCGTGTTGGTCGGTGTCGACCAGTCGATGGTCTGCGTGCGCGAGGAGACCTTCGGTCCGACGCTGCCGGTGATCAAGGTCGCCGACGAAGAAGAGGCGGTTCGGCTGGCCAACGACTCGGCCTACGGCCTGTCGGCATCCGTCTGGACGAGTGACAGGCGGCGCGGCGTGCGCATCGCCCGGCAGCTGCAGAGCGGCGCGGTCAACATCAACGACGTCATGACGAACGCATTCATGCCGGCGGTTCCGATGGGCGGCTGGAAGGATTCCGGCGTGGGCGCTCGGTCCGGAGGCGCGGCCGGGATCCGCAAATATTGCCGCCCCCAGACCATCACGGTTCCGCGCGGACCGGCCAGGAAACGTGAACTCCAGTGGTATCCCGCCTCGCAGTGGCGGCACCGAGCCGTGTTCGGATTGGGGCAGGCACTGGCTGCCCGCGGAGCACGACGGCTTGCACTGCTGCTTCGACGGTCGTGAGCAGCGATCGCCTGTCCGAGGAGATGGGTGGCGTCCCCGCGCCGATGCCGATGGTGTGGGCCGTCCGAGAGATGATTCATGCGGCCAACTCGGCTGCCAGCTTCATCGACCTCGGGCCCGCTATGACGCAGGTGCTGTCCTAGATCGCTGGCTGCCGCGGCCGCTGGACCCGCTCGGCCGTGCGATCCTGCTTGTCCCTGCAGCCCGATCACGTCTTGGAAGCCGTCGGGCAGAAGAAGCCGCCCGCGCCCGTAGTCGGGCTTATTCGCGGCACCATCCGGGTGTCGGCGCGGGCGGGGATGCGTGCCGCGAAACGGCGGCGGCACGGACAGGCAAATGGCCGATGAAAGCTCTTGTGACGGGCGTCATTTCGATGAGATCGTGGTGCGCACCTCCGATGGCGTGACCGCGAACGCGGCACGAAACGCACGGGTGAAATGCGGTGCGTCGTAGAAGCACCAGCGGGCGGCGATGCCAGCGATGCTGAGATGACCCAGGCTCGGAGACAGCAACTCGCGTCGGGCGCCGGACAAACGCTGGTGCCGGATGAAATCGGAGACAGTGGTCCCGCCGTCGGCGAACGCGCGTTGCAGGGTCCGTGGCGACACATGGTGCACGGCAGCAACGGATTCGGCGGTGAGGGCCGGGTCCGAAATATGTTCGTGGATAAAGCATTCCGCTTGGGCGCGCAGGTTCGCCGTGAGTGATGTGTGGTCTTCGGTCAGAGACGCCCACAAGATCGCGGTCACCAAGTTGAGCGCCGCCGCGCCGACGAAGGGGGTCGGCGCGGGGACTGCGGGGTCCAGGGTGTAATCGGCGACGAGACCGGTCAGGACCGTGCCTGGACCGGCCTCCGCAGCGTGCGCATGCCGCATGGCGGCGTTGATGTCTCGCCGCGAGAGCGGGAGCGCCGACCGCGGGAACGCGACAACCGTTCCGCGCCAGCCTTCGTCGAAGGTGAGCCGATAGGGGCGGGACAGATCGTAAAGGGCGAGTTGCCCCGTGCCTATGGCCACTTCGTGACCGTGTTGCTCGACGACTCCCTGGCCGCGCGTCAGCAGGCAGACCTTCAGCGCCTCGCTGGGGTTTTGGCGCGCGGTCGCCGGAGATCTGCGCAGCACCTGCGCCGAACCAGCGACGTCGTACGCGATGACGTCGCCGAAGTGCGCCGCGCGCAGTGTGCCCCGAATCGGTCTATTGTCCAGCGACTCGGCATGAAGGCCGCTGAATTCCGAGGCGAGCAGTTGGTGCCACGTATCGCTGTGGGGCAGTCCGATGT
Organism: Nocardia sp. CA-119907; assembly: GCF_050955995.1. Taxonomy (NCBI): domain Bacteria; kingdom Bacillati; phylum Actinomycetota; class Actinomycetes; order Mycobacteriales; family Nocardiaceae; genus Nocardia; species Nocardia sp. CA-119907. The sequence continues at coordinate 5,561,572 of NZ_CP192091.1, read as the reverse complement.
TCGGCAATTCGAGCAACCTCCCGGCGTGTTCCGGTGGTTCGTATTGTGCAAGCCCCGCGGAAGCCGAGGGGGTTGTTCGAAGAAAGACGTCCGAATGCACTTGACGCCCGTCGACAACGGACCTGTCGCGTATCGGCAACTCGGGCTCGTTGTGGCCGCCCACCATGACAGCACCGGTGCGAAATGACTCGCACCGAATGCGATGCGAAGGAGTGGCGAAGATGCCCGGCTTACTGAGTGGTGACCACTGGCACAACAAGATCTACAGCGATGGCTGGACCGACTCCGACGGCGGCGTCATCAAGGTGACCGAGCCGGCGACCGGGGAGGTGCTGGCCGAAGTCGGTCTCGCCAATGCGGCCGATATCGACCGGGCGGCAGAGCGTGCGGCAGCAGCGCAGCCCGGCTGGGCAGCCCTCATCGGACCCCAGCGCGCAGCCGTATTCCGCAGAGCGGCAGCCCTTCTCGACGAAAACCGGAAGGAAATCGTACGGTGGCTGATCCGCGAAGCCGGGTCTACGGAGATGAAGGCGGCCTTCGAGGTCGAATTGTCGCTGGCCGAACTGTGGGAGGCGGCGGCGCTGCCGACCCAGCCGTGCGGGCATGCGCTGCCCAGCAGTGTCGACGGCCGAAACAGCGTCGCGTACCGCGTCCCTGTCGGCGTGGTCGGTGTCATCACACCCTGGAACTTCCCGTTTTATCTGGCGCTGCGTGCGGTTGCCCCGGCGTTGGCCCTGGGAAATGCCGTGGTGCTCAAGCCCGATGAGCAAACTGCCGTGGTCGGTGGCGTCGCGCTCGCCGAGCTCTTCGAGCGGGCGGGCTTGCCGAGCGGTGTGCTGCAGGTCATGGCCGGTGATGCCGAACCGGGGCAGGCATTGTGCGAGAACCGGCGCATCGCGATGGTGTCGTTCACCGGGTCCTCGGAGGTGGGCCGGTTGGTCGGGGCCTCGGCGGGGCGCACACTGAAACGGCTGTCCCTCGAGCTGGGCGGCAACAACGCGTTAATCGTTCTCGATGACGCTGACCTGGAGGTGGCGAGTTCGGCGGGCGCGTGGGGAGCATTCGCCCATCAAGGGCAAATCTGTATGGCGGCCGGGCGACACATCGTGCTCGAATCGGTCGCGGACGAATACATCGACCGAATCGCCCGGCGTGCCGACGCTTTGACGGTCGGCGATCCGAACAAGGCCGCGGTCGCGCTCGGTCCGTTGATCAATGAGCGCCAAGCGGCGAACGCGGATCGGATCGTGACCCAGACCGTCAAGGCCGGTGCCGCGTTGCGTGCGGGCGGCTCGCGCGACGGGTTGTTCTTCCGGCCGACCGTGCTGGCCGGGGTCACCCCGTCGATGCCCGCATTCCGGGAAGAGATCTTCGCACCGGTCGCGCCAGTGATCGTGGTTCGTGACGAGGACGAGGCCATCGCCGCCGCCAACGACACTGAATACGGACTGGTAGCCGCCATTCAGACTGGATCACCGGACCGCGGCCACACTCTGGCGCAGCGCTTGCGTACCGGTGTGGTGCACGTCAACGACCAAACGGTGAACGTTGACAACTTCTCGCCGTTCGGCGGAGTCGGGGCCTCGGGCAACGGTTCGCGATTCGGGGCGCCGTCGAGCTGGGATGAATTCACCCAGTGGCGGTGGGTCACCAGCCGTGCACAGGCATACGGCTATCCATTCTGACCTGTACCGCATGGTCTATGCGCCGCTCTATTCGACGCCTATTCACGGCCCCCGCGTGGCTGAGCGGCAGTTTCGGCCGGTCGCGGCGTAGGGCGAAGACCTTGGCAGCCAATTCACAGAAATACCGGAGCCTTTCTCGATCTCATGCCGCCAGCCTGTGGGTGCCGACCGGTTGCCGCGTAGGTCGGGCATGTCCCGCGCGGGAGCACCCGCCGCGTACTGCGGGACACCCAACCGCCGGGTGAGCTCCTCCCTCGCTCACCCGGCGGTTGGCGATAACGGCCGAACACCGACAGCACTCGAACTGCCGACGCCTCGAGCGTCGGCAGTTCTTTCGTGCGGACAAGTTTCGCGCGACGGAGGGGACGGGTTCCTGTGGCTCCCAGCGATCTCTCAGTTTGACACGAGGCCCGCCGAACACTGGGCACCGATCGTGGGTTCTCGAACGGACGGAACCTTCCGACCGGTACCGAGAAACCGTGCCCGAAAGGTATTTCGAATATGTCTGCAGTCAGAAGTAATCGACCAACGGTGGCCTAGCGGTGACCGGCCTTCTCACTACTTGGTGGTCGTGAACGGCGATCCGGTGGTCGATATCACCGCCATCGGCGACATCCGTCAGGTCGTTCCGGTCGGGTCGTCGTCGACGACAGCAACTAACCCCTGCGTTTCATAGCTGAACGCCGGTGAATTGGGCTTCGCACTGAAATCGATCCAACGAAAGGGCACAACACGTGACAGATACTCACGAACACGCCGCTGCATGCTCGGGTGCGTCCGCCCGGGTGGCCGGATCCAGGGTGGATGTGCACTGTCATTACATCCCGGACTTCTACCACGAGGCGCTGATGGCCAACGGGCACGCCAAAACCGACGGCGTTCCGTTCATCCCGCCGTGGAGTGAAGAGGAGGCCCTGGAGGTCATGGACCAGCTCGGCGTGAAGAAGCAGTATCTGTCGGTCTCGTCCCCGGGAGTGCATTTCGGTAGTGACGCCGCCGCCCGCGATCTGGCCCGCCGCGTGAACGAGGAGGGCGCGCGGCTCTCGCACGCGCACCCGGAGCGGTTCGGGTTCTTCGCCTCCACCCCGCTACCGGATGTCGGCGGGGCGCTCACCGAAATCTCCTACGCCTTCGACCATTTGGGTGCCGCAGGTGTCGTGTTCATGACGAACTTCCACGGTATCTACCACGGCGACGAACTGCTCGAGCCGGTCTATGCCGAACTGGATCGCCGCAACGCGGTGATCTTCCTGCACCCGACCAGTCCCGCCACGAGCAGCGGCCGAGGCGGCCGCTGGCCTATGCCCTACCCGCGGTCCCTGGGGGAATTCCTGTTCGACACCACCCGCTCGGTGACGCACCTTGTGGTGTCTGGCGTGTTGGACCGCTACCGGAACCTGCGGGTTATCGTGCCGTATGCCGGCGCGGCGCTGCCGGTGATGGCCTCGGGTATGGACCTGGTGGGCCGCCGGGTCGGGTCCGGGAAACCGCACATGGTCCATGACGCGCTGCGGCGCCTGCACTTCGATCTGGCGGGGCTTCCGTTGCCCGACATGTTGGCGCCCCTATTGCGTGTCACCGATCCGACCCAGATCCACTACGGCACCGACTACCCGTTCACCCCGGTTCCCGAAATCGAGCGGATCGCAGCGCAACTCGACAATGCGGCCGTGCTCACCGGGCTGGAACTGGCGATGTACGGCAACAGCGAAGCACTGTTCCGGTCGGACCGCAGCGATGTGCGAAACAGCCAGGGTCGATGAGTTATCAGATGCACGATGCACAAGCTCGCGCCGGTCTGCTGCGGATAGGCTGACCTGCGCGTCCGGTGGTTCGATGCAAGTGCGCTGGTGGGGTCTCGGAGGGATACGAAGGTGATTTCTTCCTTCAGCGACTCGCCAGACGACTGGCGCACAGACAACCGACTCGCCGGCTCCGATGGCGAAACCGGTGCGGACGAACATCGTCCGAAACAGTTGGGTTTGATCGTCGCGGAAGGGGATTCGCTGCACCTAGTGATGCCGCCCGCGCCGAAGTCGGGCACATGCATGCCGCGTGGCGCAGTTGGCTCGACAGTCGCCTCGAGGACTGGGATTTCACCGCCCCGAAGGATCGGCGCTTGCTCGATCAGGCCTCGAGCAATATCAACGCCAAGCTGCTCGACGAAAGAGAAGGTCAGCTCGTCTGAGGGGGGAGCGGTCACCGGAACTGCCCGATTCGATTGGGCACCGGCCCCTGTTCAGCGTCGAGCAGGGGCCTTCCGCTGTCCGCCGTCTCGGTATGGATTGAGGAAGGAGCGCAAAGCGTTCTCCCACTGGTCTATTCCGGTGAGCATTTGGCCCGGCGGGGTTGCCCAGCAGGCTGCGAGCAGGTCGTAGCCGCAGTGAACCAGTCCGGCATGGGCAGGGCAGCGGCCATCAGGATCGCCGATCGAGCGGTTCCCGACTGCGTAGCCCCACCAGTGCGCCGCCGCCCACCAAGGCGAAGAACAGTCCGCCAGGTGGGCCGAGCCGCAGCGCGTCCACCGCGAACACTGCCGTGACACCCGTTCCGGTGACCAGGAGCACCAATGCACATGTGGCACTCGGCCCAGCAGCAAGGGCGGTGCCTGCGAGAGCTCCGACGGCGGTCGACAACCGCAGCCACGCCCCAGCCATCAAGGGTGCACCAGGCACGCAGCCGATAGGCGCGCCCCTCGCTATAGAGCACCGCGAACGCGCCGAAGATCACGAACAGCGCGGTATCCGCATGGCCGGATGCGATGACGGCCGCGCCGGGAATGGCCAGCGCAGCCGCCGCCCGCAATCCGGCGCTCCATCGTCGGCCCGTGGACGAGAACGCGAAGAGCAGGAAGCGAATCCGCGCTACACGAGGCAGCGGTTCGTCCTCCGATGACAAGTCCGTGGCCGTCAGCTGATGGTCGGGCCGGCGTCGACAGCGATCGGTTGGCCGCGGCTTCACCGATTCCGCCGCCAGCCCTCGCCCCGGCGATGATCACGACCTTTCCCTTCGATCCGCGCATAGGCCGACCCCTACGTCCGCTCGTATCCACCCCGCCTGGGCGAAATGCACAGCGTTGAAAATATTCCTGTGCATGGTGAACACGAAACGGCCGTTTCGGCTCGGCTAGCGTGATCGTCGTGTATGGGAGCGACCGGTGAAATCACCTGGTGCGCAACGGGAAACGGGAGGAGATATCGTGACGATTTCGACGGAGATCATTTCCGGTGCGGATCTGTGGCAGCGAATCGACGCCGATGGGGAGGGCGCGCTCTCGGAAAAGATGGGGATCGAGATCCTCGAAGCGAGCCCATTGCGCGTCGTCGCCCGCATGCCCGTCGAGGGAAACACTCAACCCTATCGACTGCTGCACGGCGGCGCGTCCTGCGTACTGGCCGAGACGGTGGCCTCGATTGCGGCGGCCCTGCACGCGGGACCGGATCAAATCGCGCTCGGCACCGAACTCAATGCGAGCCATCACCGTTCGGCGACAAGCGGCGACATCACCGCGGTTGCGTCGCAGGTGCACGGCGGCCGGACGGCGGCCACCTACGAGGTCGTGATCTGCGATGACGCGGATCGGCGGATCTGCACGGCCCGGGTAACGTGTGCGATCCGGCCACGGTCGAAGCACGCCGCCCTCGACCGGGTCCGCTGACTTCTGATTGTGCGGATCGCCCAGACATCCGCGCAGGAATGGGCACATGGCACTTCCGAATCGAGGTCGGCCCGCCGAACAATCGTGAGTCGAACCACGGCGATCTGCAGTGCAGCGGAGGAATCATGAGCTTCAGCAGTCCTTTCCCGGATGTCGAAATCCCCGATGTGGGCGTGTTCGATTGTCTTTTCGGTGATCTCGCGTCCGCGGATCTGGGCAAGATCGCGCTGATCGATGGGGCTTCGGGCGCGGCGCTGACCTACGGCAATCTCGTGACCCGCATCGAAGGATTCGCCGGTGGACTGGCAGCGCGTGGCTTCGGCATCGGGGATGTGATCGCGCTGCTGTGCCCCAATGTCCCGGCATTCGCGGTCGCCTTCCACGGCATTCTCCGATCCGGCGCGACGGCTACGACTTTGAACGTGCTGTCCACCGCCGCCGAGATCGGCAAACAACTACAGGCGGCCGGAGCGAGGGCGCTGATCACCACCAGCGCCTTCCTGCCTCAGGCCCGCGAGGCTGCGCAACTCGCGGGCATCGACGCGGACAGGCTGATCGTTCTCGACGGTGCGGCCGGTCACGTGTCCGCCGCGGATCTGCTCGCGCCGATGGCGCCTGCGCCGACGCTGTCGTTCGATCCGGCCAGCCATCTGGCCGTGCTTCCGTTCAGTTCGGGGACGACCGGAAACCCCAAGGGGGTGATGCTGACTCACCGCAATCTGGTCGCCAACGTCTGCCAGATCGACCCATTGCAGGACTTTCAGTCCGGAGATGTGATCTTGGCCGTTCTGCCGTTCTTCCACATCTACGGGATGACGGTGCTGCTCAACGCGGCGCTCAAGGCGCGCGCGCAGCTGGTCGTCATGGCGCGTTTCGAGTTGTCCGAGTTCCTGGAGAATATCGAGAAATACCGTGTGACACACCTTTTCATCGCCCCGCCGGTAGCGCTGGCGCTGGCGAAGCATCCCATGGTCGACGCATTCGACCAGTCCTCGGTCCGCAAGATCGTCAGCGGCGCAGCGCCGCTGGATCAAGAACTGGGTGAGGCGGTGGCCGAACGGCTGGGGACTACCGTGATGCAGGGTTTCGGAATGACCGAACTCAGCCCCGTCAGCCACGGCGTGCCCGACGATCTGGGCGTCTCCATCGGAGGGCGGGCCGCACCGATCAGTGCCAGCGGCTGGCCGGTCGCCAACACCGAGAACAAGCTCATCGACCCGATCACCGGAGCCGAGATCGATATTCCCGCAGAGGGATTGAGCGATCCGGGTGAGCTGCTGGTGCGCGGGCCCAACGTGATGGCCGGGTACCTGAACAATCCCATCGAGACAGCCGCGACCATCGACGCCGACGGCTTCCTGCACACCGGTGATCTGGCGTGCGTCGATCCAACCGGATGCGTGTACATCGTCGACCGGATCAAGGAGCTGATCAAGTACAAGGGGTACCAGGTTCCGCCGGCCGAGTTGGAGTCGTTGCTGCTCAGTCATCCCTCGATCACAGACGCGGCGGTGATCGGCGTGCCGGATGAGGAAGGCGAGGAGATCCCCATGGCGTTCGTGGTGCCGAAACCCGGCGCGGACCTCGGCGAGGAGGAAGTAATCGGGTTCGTCGCGGAGCAGGTCGCGCCGTACAAGAAGGTGCGCCGCGTCGAATTCATCGCCGAGGTTCCGAAGTCCGCGGCCGGGAAAATCCTGCGTAAGGACCTGCGTGGGCGCGTCGCCGCGAACGCGGACACGACAACGGAGCCGGTTCGATGATCGGGCATGCTGGGGTGGTGGGTGCGGTAGCGTGCCCATCGACACCGTTTCCGTCCGTGACCGGTCATTCGAGGCGAAGTGCAGATCAAAACCCCAGGGAAAGTGCCTAGGTACTGGGAGCCCCCGTCGGAGCGAATCGCTGAACTCATCCGCTCCGGGGTAGGTCGCATGCTCGACAACCCGAAGGAGGTCTACCGCGCGGTCGACGACGCCGTAATGGCCTCGCCGGGCTGGCAGCCGGCGGCATCGGAACCAGGACTACTGGAGGCGCTGCAGGCTTCGATTCGCGCCAACTTCAGCCATTGGGCCACCGCCAACTTCAAGACGCCCGGTATGCCGGTGACGCCGAACCTCGGCCCGGAAAACGTTGATCTCGCCCGGGAATTCGTCCGGCACGGATTCGACAGCGGGATACTGACCAATTTCCACGCTGGCCAGAACGCCGCGGTCCAGACCTGGACCACTATGGCATTCGAGCTCACCAGCGATCCGGACGAACTGCGTGAACTGATCGCCGTGGTGAACCGGTCGATCTTCGCCTATATCGACGACACGCTCGCCGCGCTGTACGAAATGATCGACAACGAACGCGGTCAGAACCCCGATGTCGACCATGCCGCGCGTATGGAGGCCGTGGAGCTGGTACTGCAGGGTGCGCCGATCAGCCTCAAGCGTGCCAGCCAGCGCATTCGCTACGACCTGGGCCGGCGTCACCTGGCAGCTGTCGTCTGGACCGATGACGCCGGGACCGACCCGGGCCCGCTCGAGCGAGCGGTGACCGCCCTGGCACAGGCCACCGGCTCCGTGCGGCCGCTGACGATCCTGGCCAGCTCCTCCACCATGTGGGTGTGGGTGTCGAGCACCGAAGAGTTCCGGATGGCCGACATCCGCGAGAACCTCGACGTAGGACCCGGTGCGCGGGTGGCGATCGGGTCCACCGGTGCCGGGCTACAGGGCTTCCGGCGCAGCCATCTCGACGCCGTTTCCACGCAGCGCCTCATGCGGCGGCTGCCCGCCGATACCCGAATCGCCACCTATGACGAGATCGAGGTGGTCGCGCTCGCGACCGCTGACATGGAACGCGCGATGGAGTTCGTCGGCCGCACACTTGGGCCGCTGGCTACCGACGATCCGGAATTGCGTGAGACGCTGCGAATGTACCTGCGCGTGGGATCGAGCACCACGCACGCCGCGAAAGCCCTTTTCGCGCACCGCAATACGATCGTCAATCGACTCGAGCGAGCCCGTGCACTGTTACCGCAACCGCTCGAGGGGCGCACGCTGCAGGTCGCGCTCGCACTCGAGATCGTGCAAGTGACCGGCGGTCCGTCGGGCGACTGAGGCTCGATCGGTCGATTGTTGCTCGACATCGTCCTTCGTTGAGAATTCTGTGGATGAACACCGTGGCAGGCGCAGGCTGCGGTCAGCGGGCGCAATCAAGAGTCGGAGGCATTCGCTCGAGTTTCAGGAAGCTTGTTCTGCGAGGCCGCTATCCATGCCGCAATCTGTGCCCGCGAGGTGAACCCCAATTTGGTCAGCAGGTGCTCGACGTGTCCCTGTGCGGTGCGTAGCGAGATTACCAGCCGAGCGGCGATCTCCCTGTTGGTCAGCCCTTCGGCAATCAATTCGGCGACTTCACGCTCGCGTTTGGTCAGTTTTCTACCAGCAGTGTCGATCTGCGCGGGCGAGACCTGTTCGCCCAGGGCATAGGCGATTGCGGCGTCGAAACTGAGCGCGGCACCTTCCCGCTGCGCGGCGGCGTAGGTTTGCTCGCTCATGGCCCGACGAGTTCGGCGCTCGCACTCTTCTCGATAGACGAGCAGGTCCGGAAACAGTACCGGCGCGGTGCCCACCGACCGGCCGATCTGCTCCGCGGCCGCAGTCAATACGACAGCACGCTCGGCATTTCCTTGTGCGGCGGCAATCCACGCCAGTGCTTCTAAGCACATGCTGGTATTCGTGCGGTCGTTCGCCGTCCGGCTCAGCCGCAGTGCCAGCGAGAGCAGCCGAATCGCCCGCGCGGGATCGCCCTGCCGCCAGGTCGCGACAGCCAGCGACCACTGCACGTAGGACCGGTACATCGTTTCTCCGCGCTCTTCGGTGATCGCGAGGGCGTGCTCGTAGTGTTCGATTGCCCGGGGCGTGTCGTTGCGCAATTGGTGTGTGAAACCGAGCAGTGTAATGGCGTGAACCCGGAAGAGAAGATCGCCGCGTTCGGCATATACCTGCACGGCCTTTTCCAGATACGGGTGGGCGTCGGAAGGGTTCCCACTGAATAGTGCGAGGATTCCATCGGCGAAGTCGATGTGTGCGCGGATCAGAGGATCGGTCGTCGGCTCGATGAGCTTTCGCCCTGTGCGCACCAAAACGGCCACCGCCGGAAGGTCGCCCTGTACCGCGGCCATGAGACAGGCGGCATATAGCGCCGCGGTCTGATCGACCGTGACTTGTCCGGCACGGCATGCCAGCAGGCGGTCCAGCCAGCGGCGCCCCTCACTGAGGGAGCCCTGAGAGAACCAGAAGGGAAAAACAGCGGCACCGATCCGGATCCCGGCTTCGGGGCTGTCGGATACGCAGAATTCCAGCGCTTCCCGTAGGTTCGGTTGCTCCCGACGCAATATGGAGATCCAGTCGAGGTCGCGGGGACTGGTCCAGTCGGCATTCGCATTCAGCGCCAGTTGTTCGTACCAGTCGCGGTGGCGACGGCGGAGCTCGAGATAGTCCTCGGTCTGCTGCGCCTTTTCGTGGCCGTAGTCGCGCACGGTGTCGAGCATTCGGAAACGCACCGCGGTACTCGACTCCTCCCGGGTCAGGATCGACTTGTCGACGAGGAAGGCCACCGTATCCAGGAGGTCCTCTGCCGGAAGTTCATGGCCGCAGACGTGCTGTGCCGCCTCGAGGTCGAAGCCGCCGGCGAACACCGAAAGCTGGGCCCACACCCCTTGTTCCGCCGGCGTGCACAGGTCGTGGCTCCAGTCGAGGCACATGCGCAACGTCTGTTGCCGCGGTGGGGCGCTGCGGCTGCCGCGGGTCAGCAGTGCGAACTGGTCGGTCAACCGCTGCAGTATCTGCGCGGGCGACATGGCCCGCAACCAGGCCGTCGCCAATTCGATCGGCAACGGCAACCCGTCCAGCCGCCGACATATCCGGGCGATGGTGACCTTGTTGTCCTCGGTGAGTTCGAACCCGGCGACCGCGGCGGCAGCCCGTTCGGTGAACAATCTCATCGCGTCGTTACGCGTCGGGCTCCTTGGTAGCCGATCGGGGTCGGGGACATCGAGTGGGTGAACCGGCAATACAGCTTCCCCGCCGAGCCCGACGGGTTCGCGACTTGTCGCGAGAATCCGCAACCTGGGACTCACGCGAAGCAGCGATTCGGCGAGTGCGGCCACCGCGGCCACCAGGTGCTCGCAATTGTCCAGCACGAGCAGCAATTCCCGATCGGCGAGGAATTCCATGAGCACCTCACGCACCGGCAGTGCCGAGCGGTCCTGCAATCCCAGGGCGCCCGCCACGACTCCTACCAGCAGCGACTCATCATGCAGTTCGCCCAGCTCCACGAAAACCACGCCGTCGGCGAAGCCACGCTGCGCATTGGCGGCCACCCGCACCGCCAGCCGCGTCTTGCCCACCCCGCCGATCCCGGTCAAGGTCACCAACCGCGAGTCCGACAACGAGTTCATCGCGTCGGTCAGCTCCGTGCGCCGATCGATGAAACTGGTTAATTCCACCGGAACCCTGCCTGGTCGACCCGAACCTGAATAGGTCTGCGATGGTCGAATCCCACGCGAGTCGGCCGAGGGGAACTGCCCGCGTTCGGGTGGGATGGCCGTGTGCTCGGCTGCGGGCGGGGTGTAGAGGGCCATGTCATCGACGGGGAAGCCACGATGGCGTTGGGCTGCCTGGAACTGTTCACCGATTTCCAGGACCGAAGGGCGACTGCCAGGGTCGCTGGACATGGCGTGTTCGATGATGGCACTGACGTCCTCAGGAATGCCGTGCTCCCGCAGCTCAGGAACCGGCTCGGAGGTGATCCTGAGGAACTGGGCCACCACCTGCTCGCTGGTGCGTCGTTCGAAGGCGGCGTGACCGGTGATCGCGGCGAACAAGGTGGCGCCCAGGCCGTAGACGTCCGTGGCAGGACTCGGCAGCTCGCCCGCGACCACTTCGGGAGCAGTGAACGCCGGCGTACCTGTGAGGATGCCGGTGCCGGTGACGAACCCGCCCGCGATATGGGCGATTCCGAAGTCGGTCAGTGTCGGCTCGTCGTAGTCGGTGAACAGGATGTTCGCGGGCTTGACGTCGCGATGCAGGACCCCGAAGCGATGCGCTGTCTCGAGCGCCCCGGCGATTTTCACTCCGAGTCGCAGCGCTTCCTGCAGTTCCAGTGGACCGTCGGCGCGAATTCGCGCGTCGAGAGAACCGCGTGGGTAGTACGGCATGACGATGAAAGGTCGACCGTTGTCGGTGACACCGGCGTGGAGGACATTCACGATATTGGGGTGTCCGGTCAGCCTGCCCGCTGCGCGCTGCTCGCGGAAGAACCGTTCCCGATTGTCCGCGTCGAGATCGGCGGTGAGGACCTTGACCGCCACAACGCGGTCGAGCGAACCCTGCGTGCACCGGTAGACCGCGCCGAAGCCGCCACGGCCGATCTCCTCGGCGTCGTCGAATCCGGCCGCCGCCAGCTGGGCCACGACCGAACCGGACATGTCGCGTTGGGTCGCGAAGGGATCGGCGTCGGTCATCGACTACACCGATCCACCCATCCGAGCCCATGGCAAAAACATCACTGCGCACCTCTCGATGACGTATCCCAGAATATCGCCGGGTGACCCCCCGAGGACTACCTCGCGACGCAGCTCGCCGTTTGGGCGACAGATATTCCGGCACAAGCTCGCATGAGTCGATCTGAGAGCTGCCTTCTCAAAAGCCGTCGGCTGGACAGCTAGCGTTGGGGATGCGAAGCGGAGGAATCGGGATACATTCGCCAGGCCCACGTCAGCAAGTCCAAAAGACTGCGCTTCAATGCGCGAACGTCCCTGCGATCACCGGCGCGTGGATGCAGAGCCTCGCGAATCATCTGCGCGAAACGCCAACGATCGACACCGAAGGTAGCCAGCAGCTCGCCAGTGCTGGCGCCGCCGAACGGTGCCCACTTGATCGCGAATTTGATCATCGACCTCGCGTCTGCATCCACCGATTTCACTGATTCCAGAAAGTCGCATAAATTCAGCGATGACCTGACCCACCCTGGGCCGCAGGTAGCGTGCATATCTATGTGAGTCGTCGATACCGAATCGGTCGGATCGGCCACCCGCCGGTGTGTCGATGAGGAACTGTCGTCCGGGTGTTGCCCATCGGCTGTACCGGTTACGAACACGGGGAAATCCTCACCGGCCGGTCTGGGTTCGAACCTCACTCGGACGGGTTGGTCGGATGGCGCTGGGATCTCACCTTCGATGGTGGTGTAGACCCATGGTCCTTCGTCTAGTTCGACGATGGCGATTACCGACGGCTCCCATTTCTCGGAATGTCCGTTGGGTATGCGATGCACGACCTTCCAGGACACGATCGACCCCGCACCGGATGAAGGCACCCATTCGAGAGTCGCCGACTGGCACGACGCGCACGTGGTAATCAGCGGCGTGTGCAGCGTGGCACAGTTCTTGCACCGCCGAATCATCAACGTTGTTTCACCGCGACACTCGGCGGTGTCGCTTCCGCGCAATGAATGTTTTGGATTCATGAGAATCCTCGCGTGCTGGTGCCTGCTCTGTCGGTTACAGCTTCCTTTGCCCTAGGTGCTGCCCGCGACGGTCGACCTCCCATGGACATACCTATTTCCTGGTATGCGGCTGGAGCAGAAGCAGGCCAAGGGCGCCTCGGTCCGCGCGGACACCGAGCGCCAGATGGCTACGCCAGCGAGGTGGTGCCCGGCTGCGGTATGGCCGCCGCTTGGTCGCCGAGGGCTCCGCTCATCCTCATCTGGAATGGGCGGAAAGATTGCGGTGGCGGACGGCGGCGAGCGCCGCGCGCGCTATCTGGTCCGGTGGTGCGTCGATCTCGATTCTGACCACCTGCTCGTCCGGTGTCGGATCCTCGAGGGTGCGCAGCTGGGAGTCCAGCAGGTCCGCGGGCATGAAGTGGTCGAATCGTGTGAGCAGTCGTCGGTGCAGTTGCTCGCGGGTGCCGGTGAGGTGGATGAAGGTGACGATCGCGTCAGATCGTTCGGACCCAGCACGTCGCAGGACATCCCGGTAGGACCCTTTGAGTGCCGAGCAGGTGACGATCCCTGATCGCCCGGCCCGGATCTGGGCATCCATCCACTGTGCGATCCGCGCCAACCATGGCCACCGATCCGAATCCGTGAGTGGTTTGCCGGCCGCCATTTTCGCGATGTTGGGCGATGGATGCATATCGTCGCCTTCGGCGAGTTCCCATCCGAGAGCGGCGGACAACATGCCGCCGACGGTGGATTTTCCCGCGCCCGACACTCCCATCACGACGACGATGTGCGGCCGGGCCGAGCCGCAGCCTCGGAAATCAGGATGTTCCGGCACATTTCCTCCTTTCGCGGCGACATCGTCGTCCCGCCGTGGCTTTTTACACGACAACGCTGAGTGCGAGAACCCCGACGAGTCCGGCGACAGATATGAGGCACTCCATTGCCGTCCAGGTCTTTAGGGTCTGCACGATGTCGAGACCGAGGTACTCCTTGACCATCCAGAAGCCTGCGTCGTTCACATGCGACAGGAACAGTGATCCGGCACCGATCGCCAGCACCATCAGGGAGGTGTGGGTGGATGCGAGATCGGCTGCCAGCGGAGCAAGGATGCCCGAGGCGGTCACTGTCGCTACGGTCGCGGATCCGGTGGCGACGCGGATGATCGCGGCCACGCACCAGGCCAGCAGCAATACCGACAAGCTGCTGTCACGCACCGCGTCAGCCACCCAGCCGGCGATGCCGGTGTCGATGAGTACCTGCTTGAACCCGCCGCCGGCGCCGACGATCAGCAGGATGCTCGCGATCGGCGGGAGTGCGCTGTCCATGGTTGCGGCCAGATCCGACCGGGTCATCCGCGCACCGCGACCGAACACGACAAGGCCGACCAGCACGGCGAGCCCCAGCGCTACCACCGGTGTGCCGAGAAAGGTGACCGCGTGCTTCAGCACCGACCCGGAGTGCGGTGCGACAATATCGCTGATCGCGTTGGCGAGCATAAGGACGACCGGCAAGCCGATCACAGCCATCGTGGCGACGAAACCGGGCCGGTGGCGATCACCGGACGGATTCGCGGTGAAGCCATGGTGATCGACATCGTCGGCGGCGGCCTGACGAGCATATTCGGCATCGCTGTGAGTCGCGTCGCCAGCGTGCGGGGTATTGAGTAGGGCGGGCACCGGAACCCGGACCCAGCGACCGGCCAGAGTCCCGAACAGCGGGCCGGCCACGATGACCGTTGGCACGGCGACGGCGACTCCCAGTGCGAGAGTGAGCCCGAGATTGGCCTGCAATGCCGCGACTGCGACGAGCGGGCCCGGGTGCGGCGGCACGAGGCCATGCATTGCTGACAGGCCGGCCAGGGCAGGGATCGCGACGGTGATCAGCGATCGCCCTGAGCGGCGTGTGACCAGAATGATCACCGGCATCAACAGGACCACGCCGATTTCGAAGAACATCGGCAAGCCGATCACGGCGCCGACCACACCCATCATCCAGGGCAACGCACGCGGCCCGCAGCGCCGGATCAGGGTATCGACCACCTGGTCAGCCCCACCGGAATCGGCGAGGAGTTTTCCGAACATGGCGCCGAATCCGATGAGAATTCCGACGCTGCCCATGGTCGAGCCGAACCCGCCCACGAACGACTTGACGGTGTCCGTGGCGCTCAACTCGGCGGCGAAACCCACAGTGACGGCCCCGAGCGCCAGCGCTAGGAAGGGATGCACTTTGAGCCAGGTGATGAGGACCACGATCAGGGCGATACCGGCGAGGGCCGCAACGATCAACTGCGTGCCACCGGCGTGTGCGGTGAGTACCGGCTCAGCCAGTGATTGGGGATTCTTCATGACACTTCTTCGGGTCGATGACGGTGATGCGTGCCACTATCGCGGATATATATGATGAAATCAAGAGTGCTGGCAAATAAGTACTACGTATGAGCTGATCGGGCGGATACATGTGCCCGCCTTCCTCGGTGCATGCGAAACTGACGCGGTGGACGAGGCCAGTGGTGAGTGAGGGCGGCGAACAGCGCCAGTTGCACGAGTCGGTGCTCGACCAGCTCGGATTCGAGATCGTTTCCGGCGCGCTCCCGGCAGGGACCCGGATCTCCGCCGACGAGGTCACGGCACGCTTCGAGGTGTCGCGGACCGTTGCGCGTGAAGTGCTGCGTGTCCTCGAATCCCTCGACATGGTGCGGATCCGACGCCGTGCCGGGGTCACGGTACTGGACCGCGATAAATGGAATTCATTGGATCCCAAACTGATCCGGTGGGAGCTGGCCGGGCCCGGCCGTTTCCCGCAGCTGGCGTGGCTCGCCGACCTGCGCTCGGGCGTCGAACCCCTGGCCGCCCGGCTGGCCGCCACACACGCCTCCCCGGCACAATGCGGCGACCTTACTGCCGCAGTGATCGGCATGTCCGCAACTGCCCGAGCCGCCGACACGGCGGCCTATCTCGAACATGACGTGCGATTCCACGCGACACTGCTCGCCGCGTCCGGGAACCCGCTGTTGGTGGCGTTCGCGCCGATCATCCGTGAGGTGCTGGCGGGCCGCACAGAACACGCGCTCATGCCACACCAGGCCGACGTCCGGGCTTTGCAGCTGCACGCCGACGTAGCCGCGGCTGTGCAAGTCGGAGACGGGGCGGCCGCGGAAACCGCGATGCGAGAAATCGTGATCGAGTCCGCGACGGCAGTAGCCCGGCTACAAGAACAACCCGGAACCGACCCGAACCCGTGACAGGTGCCCAAGAAACCTGGTCGTAGACCTATAGGCGGCACGGCGTCGGCGGTATCGTCAGTTTCGGTGGGCGACAAGGACAGTGGTTTGCCTGCCTTGCCGTTGCCACCTCGAACCCCTGAATCTCAGGCTCATGGCCTGCGGCTCGACGACCATGGCTCGTTGTCGATCACGAGAAGAGCCCGGCCGGGGCAATTCTGAACTCGATGCTGACCGCTGCAGGACTACCCGCGCTGCTGGAGACTCTGCTCCGGCCGACTTGGGCGGATTGCCCACTTGCCTGGTCATACGTGGGCGAAATGTCCTTTCGATCGGTACTCGCGGCGCCGATAGTGGGAGATAAGAAGCATTGCGTGCAATCAATTCCGGAGTCGTTGCGCGCCAGAAGCTACAACCACCGGTGGTGAGGTGTGTGCGCTCGTCACCGCGACCCATGAAGGAGTGCATCCTGGTGACCAAGTGGACGAGTGCGCAGATCCCCGACCAGACGGGCCGCACGATCATCGTGACCGGGGCGAACAGCGGTCTCGGCTTCGAAACCGCCAAGGAGCTTGCGCGCCACGGTGCCCGAGTCATCATGACCGTCCGTGACCGGGCCAAGGGCACGTCCGCGCTCGACCAACTGCTCGCCGAGCAGCCCAAGGCCGACGTCGAGGTGCGGCCGCTGGACCTGTCCGATCTCGACTCGGTACACGCGTTCGCGCGGCACATCGATAGCGTCGGCGTCCCGATCGACGTCATTATCAACAATGCCGGTGTCATGTGGCCCCCGCGCACCCTGACCAAGCAAGGCTTCGAATTGCAGTTCGCCACCAATCATCTGGGCCATTTCGCGCTCAACGGGCTGCTGCTGGATCGACTGTCGGAGTCCGCGCGCGTGGGTCGCGACGCCCGGATAGTCACTGTCAGTTCGGTCGAACATCGCGGCGGCGCAATCCTTTTCGACAACCTCACCGGTGAGCGTGGCTATGATCCGCGCAAGTACTATTCGCAGTCCAAGCTGGCGAATGTGCTGTTCGGTCTGGAATTGGATCGGAAGCTGCGTGCGGTGGGTTCGCCGATCCGCAGCGTCATCGCCCATCCGGGGTACTCGGCGACCAACCTGCAGACCAGTGGCCCGACCGGTTTCCTGAAGTTCTTCTTCGGCTCCATCGGCAATCGGCTGATGGCCCAGCCCGCCGCGCACGGCGCCTGGAACGAGGAGTACGCCGCCACCGCACCCGAAGTCCAAGGCGGGCAGTTCATCGGTCCGGACGGCTTCAACGAGTACCGCGGACACCCGCATGTCGTCCAGCCGGACAAGCCCGCTCTCGATCGCGATGTTGCGCGCCGTCTGTGGGCTGTGTCCGAGCAGCTCACCGGCGTCACCTACAACTTCCGGTGAGGGCGTCCGAGCAGAGAAAGGCTCCGCGATGACCTGTCTTCCCGGCGATCCGGCCACCTCCGAGGCGGATTCGACCCCGCTCGCCCCTGAGCGGGTCCGTACCTACGCCTGGACTGATCCGGAGCGGGTTTCGGAACAGGCTGCGCTCCTGTCCGGCATCGAATTCCTGCGTGCGACACAGGAATTGGGGATCGCAGCACCGATGAACAACACGGCCGGAATCGATCTCGTCGTGATCGAGGACGGTGCAGTCGTGCTGGAATTCGTTCCGCGCGAATGGCAGTACAACCTCAACGGGAACGTGCACGGCGGCATGATCTGCACGATCGCCGATAGCGCCATGGCTATGAGTGCGTTGAGCACACTGCCGGCCGGCCTCATGCCGACGACAACGGATCTGCAGATTCGGTTCTTCCGCCCGGTCACCACGGATCTCGGTGTGGTGCGCTGCACCGGAACCGTGGTGCACCGCGGACGGCGGACCTGCGTGGCGCGGGCCGACCTGCGCGACGCCCGAGGCCGAATGCTGGCCCAGGCCACCACGACCTGCCTGATTATTCCCCGGCCCGCTGGTGACGATCGCCGAATCGCCCTCGGCGGCTGAGGAGTTCGGCTGCGGAAAATCGAAGGAGAACACCGTGCAACGAAGCACAGCAACCACGAATCAGAAATCGAACGCTCCGGCGGGCAGCGCTGTTACCGAGCCCGACTACACAGCGGTCATGCGAGATATCCAGCAACGGCTCAATTTTCCGATCGGCGCCAAGGCCGCCGAGAATCTCATCTACGCCGTGGGGTTCATCCGGACCTGTGGTGGCGTCGAAGACGCCGAGGCGGTCGACCGTGGCGGCAGCGGGAAGATCCACAAGCACGGCGACCGCAGGGCCGATGCGACGGCGGAATACTTCCAGCACTGGATGACATACGGAGCCACGGGTTCGCAAACCCGTGAGTCCGTCGCGGAAGTCGCCCGGATGCATGAGCACTACAAGAAGAGCTACACGATGTCGAACGCGGCGTTCGTGCACGGCGTCGCCTTGTTCACCATCCTGTTCGACGAGATCTTCCAGATCGTCGGCCTGGACGTGTTCACCGAGGAGGAGAAGGCCGCGCAGGTGGCGCATTGGCGCGCGATCGGCGAGCAGCTGCACACCCACGACATGCCCGATACCTGGGCGGGACTGCAGCAATTCAACTTCGACTACGAGCACAACCCCCAGTACTTCCGGCCCACCCCGGAAGCGCATCGCTGTGCCGAAGCTCTGATCGTTCAGTTCAACAAGCGGTGGTTGCCGCGTCCGTTGCATCCACTGGGACGGGCGTTGTTGCTGTCGCTGGTCCCCGACCACGTGCTGGTGGCGGTGGGGGAGCGCAAACCACCCACCGTGGTCGTCGCCCTCCTGCGAACCGCTGTGCGGTTCGGACTTCTCACGCAATGGCGGATAGGCGCGCTGCTGCGGCGTTCGCGCGCCGAGCAGGATCGCTAGTCGGCGCTGTCGCGGACCGCATCCAGGAGCGGACTGGCGGCGTCGCCCGGTCCGCTACCCGGTCGAGGTGCGTGCTCGAGTGCTTCGAGTACCTTCTCGGTCCCTGATACCTCCAGGTCCGCGATCGCGATCAGATGCTCGAGGCTGAGCAGTTCGAAGAACACGCTGCGCTGGTGCGGCCCCGAGAGCGAGGCGGAGAATTTCGCCCGGACCTCCCGGAGGGCGTCCGCTCGATCGGTCATGTGGGCGCGGTAGTCCTCGAGCAGCTGCCGCATTGTGTCGGCAGGTAGTAGGTTGCCCAGAAACAGTCGCATCATCATGTGATGTTTCATGTCGGCGCCCCGGATCGGTTCCGACAGGTTCGCGGTGAGCGCCGAGGTGCCCTCGGGGGCAATCGAGTACACCTGTTTGTTGGGCTTACCGTCCTGAATGACGGTCTCCTTCTCGATCAGGCCGCGCCGCTCCAGCTCGCGCAGCTTCGGGTAGACCTGCGTGCGCGGCGTCTCCCACCACGGCGACAGCGCCCGGGCGTAGTGCCTGCCGATCTCGTAGCCAGTCATCGGGCGCACGCTCAGCAGGCCGAGCAGTGCAACTTCCAGATCCGACAGCTGCGGCAGTGGTTCGTGCGGTTCGGCTCCATTGGTCACCATTGCATTGTCCAGTCGATCACGGCCGCCGCGGAACAGCCGGTGGCCGCGGCCTGCCCGGTCGCAGCGCGGTGGCCCGCGTTACCGGGCGATCGGCTTCGTATCGGTGATCGTCGTGTACTTCCAGCTCGCGTCCGAGCAACGCCTGTGCTGCGCGCGAAATGCCTTCCTGGACGGTCAGATCCGTCACTTCATGGCTGACATCGCAGCGTGGCAGTCAGGCCCCTGCCAGGTAGAGCGCGATAAGGGTTGTCCCGACAACCATGATCCAGATGGTGAATACGGCTTGCAACGTGCGGGGCGCGCGCCGGAGTTCCATGAACTCGTAGCCGATCAGATGAGCTTTCGCGAAGGCGATGCCGAGGGCGGCGACGATCCCGAGGCGAGGGTCCGAACCGGGGATGCCGTGGCGCGATCCCATGTCGATGGACAAAATCGTTGCGGCGACGAGAACTGTCCAGGTCAGCAGAATCCTGAATGTAGTTGTGCGCGTGATCATGCGGGGACCAGGTAGACGAGGGGAAAGATGATGATCCAGAGCAGATCGACCATATGCCAGTAGGAGCTGCCGGCCTCGATGATGAGTCGATCCCGTCGTTGCGCGGTGCCGCGACGTACCGTTCGACGGACCACGACCAGGGCCACGGTACCGAGCACCAGATGCAGTAGGTGCAGACCGGTCATGCCGAAGTAGTAGCCGAAGAACTGGCCGGCACCTGGGGGCTGATGGTGTGATAAGAGTTCGGTCCACTCGATGACTTTGAGCGTTACGAAGATCAGCCCACATGCCATCGCGCCGAGCAGCATTGTCGAGGCTGCCGCGATTCGGCCTGTTCGGTGCGCCTGCACGGCCAGCGCGACCGCCGCGGAGCTGACGAGCAGCACGAGGGTGTTCGCGATGCCGATGACCATATTCAATTCAGCACCGCCGGTGGCGAATTCGCCGGGTGCGTCGCGCCGCGCGCCGAGGAATGCTCCGAACAGCAGCGCGAATATCGTCATGTCCCCGAGGATGAAAACCCACAGGCCTTCTTCGCCCGGAACGTGGCGCGCAGGCTCCGGATCCATCGCCGGCTCGCGGTTTCGGGTACTGCCGTGCGTCACATGGTCACCTGCTCCCACACAATCATCAAAAGGGTCCGGACAAACCGTGACTTCCAGCCTGACGCGCTGGACGGGCCATGATCTTCCCGATCTAGGGACCTGCGAGCAAAGGACAATGTGAACAGGATCTGACACGCAACCGATGCACACCGCACAGAGTTGAAGGAGTCACCAAGGTGGTGACCAGGTCGATCTGCGCCTATGTCGATGTCACGTTTTACGAGCCGCCAGCCGTGCCAGCGGCCGACTCCCATACCAGCTGAACCGATGCCATGTCGCGGCATCGCGTGGTGCCGGTCAGCACACTGAAGTGCTCGTGCATCCGCGCAACCTTCGCGATCGCCGCCCGGGTTGCGGGGCTGTCGGCGTGCCGCTTATCCGTTATAGCTGCGGGCGACGAGGGCGGACCGCAGGTACCACAGGCCCGAGGGCACGGTGGGGTCCAAGCCTGTGATGGTCGCGATTTTCTTGAGCCGGTAGTCGATGGTGTTGGCGTGTACGTGGAGCAGACGCGCGGTGTGGCTGCGGCGCAGATCGGTAGCGATGTACAGGCGCAGTGTCTCGAGCAGTTCGGCGTGTTCGTCGAGCGGATCGAGTAGAGCGCCGAGGCGTTCGCGACCTGGCCCGGGACGGGTGAGCTGATATTCGAGAGCGAGATCGTCGAACCGATACAGGCCCGGTTCGCAGTGCAGTCGTTCGACCACATCCAGCAGCTCGTGGGCCTGGTCGGCGGCGGTCGGCACGATATCAACGGCGGCGGTGTTGATGGTGGCGGTGATGGGAACCCCTGCGGCACTGGATAACTCGGTCACCAGGCGGGAGTAGCCGTCGGCGTCGAACGAACCCGCGGGCAGCAGGATGGTTCCGCCGTCGACGCTGAGCAGTGACAGCGCGTTGTCGTCGCAGCGGGCGGCGAGATATGCCTGGACCCGGCGGAGTTTGCGGCGTGCCACCACGTTGGTGTCGAGCATCGGGTGACGCTCATCGGGATGCGGCGGAATCAACAGCGCGAGAATGTCATAGGAGTCGGCGATCGGGATGCCGCACTCGCGGGCCATGGTCGAGGTGGATTTGCCGGCGAGCAGCGCGGAGGTCAGCGTGTGCACGGCGGTGTGATGTTCGCCCCCCACGGCTCGCAGCTCGCGAACGTAGGCCTTCGAGATCGTCGATGTCATGATGCCCAGCATCTCGACCACCAGCTTGGCGCCGCTGAGCAGATTCTCGTAGTCATCGGCGGCGATCAGGTACCCGTTCTCCTCGGCTTGGTGGACGGAGTTCTGCGGCACAACGCCCTTCACCACGAGGTCGAGGCCGACCAGGAAACCTTGGTGAACGGCGTGCTGGACGGTGTCGATGGGGACGCCTTCGCGCGCCCATCGCGCGGCGGCGGCTTCGAGCTTGTTCGTCTTGTCCGGAATGTTCTGCCCGTCGAGCATGGCGACCGCGAATTCCAGATTGACACGCGTTATGGCGGTGATATCACCGTTGATGGCCTCGCCGGGCAGCGTGCCGCACGGCGCCACGTTTTCGACGAAGTAGTCGACCATCTGGCGTGCGAGTGGACGAACATTGCGCAGCGGCGATGACATGGGCTTCCCGGACACGGTCAGTCCCGGACGGCTGGAAGATTCGACAGTCAATGGCGCGGATCCTCTCTCCCACTTACGGTCTCACAAAATAGCCATGTGGGCCGCATTCGAGTGTGCGGTTGGCTCGGACATGTGCATATCGCCCATCGAATGCGTGCACGACTGGGCGCAAAGTCCTTTCGACCCCCTGCGGACCCGGCGAAAATTCGAACTATCGACGGATGTGCGCCAGTCATGCAGTGAGGAGCAGAGGATGATCGTCGACTGGAAGAGGGTGGGCGACCACGTGTTCACGCTCGCCGAACGGGCTTCTCGGCCGCTGGCGAAGCAGGATCCGGCTCTGCCGTCCGGGCCGAGCATGCCGGCAGCGCTGCAGACCGCTTGGTGGCTGATGTGGCCGAATCCTTTTCTCGAGTTGTGCCGCGAGCGATTCGGGCCACGCTTCACCCTGAACCTCCTGACTCAGCCGCCCATGGTATTCCTGAGCGATCCCGGCGAGGTGAAGGAACTGTTGAAGGCCGCGCCGGAGGTCATCCTGCCCGGTGAAGGTGGCAAGGTGCTCGAGCCCGCGCTCGGTTCGCATTCGCTCATCACTCTGGACGGCGACGACCATCTCGAACACCGCAGGCTGATGGCGCCGGCGTTCCATGGTGCCAAGATCGGGCGACTGTCCCCGCTGATGGAATCGGTGACCGACCGGTACCTGGCTCTCATGCCGCGTGGCAAGGAGTTTCCGATCCATCACGACCTGCAGTCGCTGACGATGGAGATCATCCTGCGTGCCACCTTCGGCCTGCCCGAGGGGGCCCGCCTGAACCGTATCCGGGATCTTGTGTGGAGGGCGATCAAGCAGGCCGAGAGCCCGCTGTTCATGCTGCGCGCTACGCGCACGATGCCGGTGCTGCGGTGGGCTTGGGTGCCCTTCGAGGGCATCCTGCGGCAGGTCGATCGCGAGATCTATACGCTCATCGCGGAGCGGCGCACGGCGCGGGCTGCCGGCACCGACGATTCCGATGGAGTGGATCTGCTCAGCGTGCTTCTCGACGCTCGCCACGACGACGGGTCCCCGATGACCGACACCGAGATCAGGGACGAACTGCTCACCATGGTCGTCGCGGGGCATGAGACCACCGCCTCCCAAATCGGCTGGGCGCTTTTGCTTCTCGCCCGCAACCCAGCGGTTCAGGATCGACTTCATCGCGAATTGACCAGCGGGGCGGACGGCGGTCACGACTACCTGCTGGCCACCATCCAAGAGGTGCTGCGCTGCGACATGGCAACCCCGCATCCGGAGCCACGGGTGGTCGCCCAACCCGTGAGCATCGGCGGTGTCGGATATCGGCCCGGCGTGATCTTGCAGGCGCACGGGCACCTGGTGCATCACGATCCGCAGCTCTACCCGGATCCGGAAACTTTCCGACCGGAACGCTTTCTGGGGTCGCGGCCGGTTCCGTATGCCTGGATTCCGTTCGGGGGTGGGCGGCGTCGCTGCATCGGTTCGAACATGGCGATGCTGGAAATGCAGATCGTGCTGCGAAAGATCCTGCTGCAGTGCGAGGTGCGGCAGGCCGGAGCGGGGGTCGAACGCGGACAGCGGCGTGCGATCACCTCGAGTCCCGCTGGCGGCGCGGTCGTCACCCTGATCGACCGGCAGCACTCGCCGGTTGCCGAGAAGCCGTATGGGACAGGCCGATCCGAGGCGCGTTGCCCAGTCGTACACAGCGGAAGCGGTTTCTGAGTCGGTGGCCAGGTACTGGGAGCCCCCGTCGGATCGAATCGCCGAGCTGATTCGCGAGGGAACCGGCAAGCTGCTCGACAACCCCAAGGACTCCTACCAGGCTCTCGACGAGGCGGTCTTCGGATCGGCGACTCCGTGGCTGACTACCGAACCCGGACTGATCGATGCATTGCGGGCCGCGGTCCGGGCCAACTTCGCGCATTGGGCGACGGCGAATTACCGTTCCTCGGGTACGCCCGTCAGCGCCAATCTCGGGCCCGAGAATGTCGATCTGGCACGGGATGTCGTCCGGCACGGCTTCGACAATGCGATTCTGACGACCTTCCACGCCGCACAGAACGCCGCGGTCCGGCTGTGGACGACCCTGGCATTCGAGCTGACCCGCGACCCCGACGAGTTGCGGGAGCTGATCGACGTTGTTACCCGCTCGATCTTTGCCTACATCGACGACACACACGCGGCGCTCGATCGGATCGTCGATCACGAGCGAGGCCAGATCGCCGATGTCGATCACGCGGCCCGGATGGAAGCCGTGAGCCTGGTCTTGGAGGGCGCACCGATCAGCGATCGCCGCGCTGGTCAGCGTCTGCGCTACGAACTCGATCGCTGCCACCTCGCGGCGATCGTATGGAGCGAAGGCGATGCCGGCGATCCGGGCCGGTTGGAGCGCGCGGTGACCGCCCTGGCCCGGGCGGCCGCCGCGGTGCGGCCGCTGACGATTCCTGCCAGCCCATCGACGATGTGGGTGTGGATCTCGGGTCGGACCCCCTTCCGGCCCGACGATGTGCGGTCTGTACTCGATATCGAGCACGGGGCCAGAATGGCGATCGGATCACCGGGATCGGGTCTCGCGGGGTTTCGCCGCAGCCACCTCGATGCGCTGGCCACCCAGCGGCTCATGCGCAGGATTCCGGCGGCGGCTCGGATCGCCTCCTACGAAGAGATCGAGGTGGTCGCGCTCGCGACCGTGGACATGGACCGTGCCGCCGAATTCGTCAGCCGCACCTTGGGTGAGCTGGCGGACGCCGATCCGGACCTGCGCGAGACCTTGCGGATATACCTGCGTACCGGACTGAGCACGACTGGTACCGCGAAAGAGCTTTATGCGCACCGAAATACGATCATCAACCGGCTCGATCGCGCGAAGGCGCTGCTGCCGTACGGATTGGACCGGCGCACGTTGCAGGTTGCGTTGGCGCTCGAAATCACCAAGATGATCGGCCCACCGGTTCGCGAATAGTCGACGAATCGAAAGGGTGCTGTCGGCACCATATCTGAAAGAAGGCACCATTCAGTGAGCCACTATAAGAGCAACGTTCGTGATGCCGAATTCAACCTGTTCGAAGTGCTCGGCATCGGCGACCTCCTCGACGCTGGGCTTTACGGTGAATTGGACACCGCCACCGCCCGAAGCATTCTCGCAGAAGTGGCACGACTGGCGGAGGGGCCGATCGCGGAATCCTACGCGCAGGCCGACCGCGAGCCGGTGATCTTCGACGCGGTACGGCACACGATCATCGTCCCGGAACCGCTGCGAAAGTCCATCCAGGCGCTCAAGGACGCGGGATGGTCGCGGCTGGGGCTTCCGGAGGAGATGGGCGGAGTCCCCGCGCCGATGCCGCTGACGTGGGCTGTGCGCGAGATGATCCATGTGGCGAATTCGGCGGCGAGCTTCTTCGACCTGGGTCCGTCCATGGCACAGGTGCTTTTCGAGGTCGGCACACCGCAGCAGAGGCACTGGGCCGCAGCGGGGCTGGAACGTGGCTGGGCGGGGACGATGGTGCTCACCGAGCCCGATGCCGGTTCCGACGTCGGGGCGGGACGCACAAAGGCCACCGCACAGTCCGACGGCACCTGGCACATCGAGGGGGTGAAGCGGTTCATCTCCGGCGGGGATGTCGGCGACACCGCCGAGAATCTCTTCCACCTGGTGCTGGCGCGCCCCGAAGGTGCGGCCCCGGGTACCAAGGGCCTGAGCCTGTTCTATGTTCCGAAGTACCACTTCGATTCGCAGACAATGGAATTGGGTGAACGCAATGGCGTCTTCATCACCGGCGTCGAGCACAAGATGGGCATCAAGTCCTCGCCGACCTGCGAGGTGACCTTCGGCGGTACCGAGGTGCCCGCTGTGGGATGGCTGGTCGGGGGAGTCCACGACGGCATCGCACAGATGTTCCGCGTGATCGAGAATTCGCGAATGCTGGTGGGCGCCAAGTCCGCGGGCACACTATCGACCGGGTACCTGAACGCGCTCGACTATGCCAAGCAGCGGGTGCAGGGAGCCGATTTGACCCAACAGTCCGACAAGACCGCGCCGCGCGTGACGATCATCCGCCATGCCGAGGTCCGGCGTTCGCTGTTGACACAAAAGGCCTACGCCGAGGGGCTGCGATCGCTGTACATGTTCACGGCAGCCCATCAGGACGCGGTTCCGCTACTGGCCCAGCGGGTTTCGGGTGCATCGCCGGACATGGCGGCGCGGATCAACGATCTGCTGCTCCCGATCGTCAAGGGTTTCGGCTCCGAACGGTCCTACGACACCCTCAAACTCAGCCTGCAGACACTCGGCGGCTCGGGCTTTCTGCAGGACTATCCGCTAGAGCAATACATCCGCGACACCATGATCGACACCCTCTACGAGGGCACCACCGCCATCCAGGCACAGGACTTTCTCTTCCGCAAGATCATTCGCGATCGCGGCCGAGCGCTGGGCCATGTGTTCGGGCTCGTTACCGATTTGATCGAAGCAGGCGACCCGGAGGGACGGCTCGTCGCGGAACGGACCCTGTTGGCGACCGCGCTCGACGATGTGCGGGCCATGGTCGAAATCCTCATCGGGTATGCCGTTGCCGCACAAGACGATCCGATTGAGATCTACAAGGTCGGTCTGGGTTCGGTGCGAATGCTGTACGCGGTCGGCGATCTGCTCATCGGCTGGCGGCTGCTCGAACAGGCACAGATCGCGCTCGCCGCGCTGGCCGCGGGCGCGCCGGCACCGGACGAGCGGTTTTACGAAGGCAAGATCGCGGTGGCCTCGTTCTTCTGCAAGAACGTCCTGCCCGAACTCACCGCCACCCGTTCCATCCTCGCGGCGATCGACGACGACGTGATGGATCTGGACGAATCCGCGTTCTGATCAGGAGGTTCCAAATGGCTTATGTCATCACCCAGCGTTGCGTGAACGACACCGGATGCATCGCGGCGTGCCCGGTCGACTGCATCCGCCCGACACCGGATCAACCCGAGTTCGCCGGCGCGGAAATGCTCTATATCGACCCGGACACCTGCATCAACTGCGGCGCGTGCGCGGATGTCTGCCCAGTCGACGCGATCCACTCCGAGGACGAACTGGTGTCCACTCTGATTCCCTTCCGGGAGGTCAATTCGGCCTTCTTCCAACAGCATCCATTGCGAGCACGGGCAGAGTCCGAACCGGCGGTCCATGCGGCGATCCGCGTGACCGAGCACGCGCCGCTGCGGGTGGCGATCGTCGGGTCCGGACCCTCGGCGAGCTACGCGGCCGAAGCGCTGCTCGCCGCGGACGGGACCGAGGTCGATATGCTCGAAAAGCTGCCGACCCCAGGCGGATTGATCCGCGCCGGAGTAGCGCCCGACCATCCGGAAACCAAGCACGTGTTCGAGGTGTTCGAGCGCATCCTCGACACCGACACGTTCCGGTACCACCTGAATGTCGAGGTGGGTCGCCATGTCAGTCATGACGAACTGCTGCGGCACCACCACGCCGTCATCTACGCCGTCGGAGCCCCCGCCGATCGTAGACTCGGCATTCCCGGCGAAGACCTGCCCGGCAGCCACTCCGCGACGGAATTCGTAGGCTGGTACAACGGCCACCCGGACCATGCCCACCACAGTTTCGATCTGTCCGGCGAGCGCGCGGTTATCGTCGGCAACGGCAACGTTGCCCTCGACATCGCCCGCATCCTCACCGCTGATCCGGACGACCTGGCTCGTACGGACATTGCCGACCATGCCCTGAAGGCCTTGCGAGACAGCACGATCCGTGACGTCGTCGTACTAGGCCGCCGCGGTCCGAGCCGCGCGGCCTACACCTCACCGGAATTCATGGCACTGCGCCACCTCCACGGTGTCGACGTCGTCGTCGATAAGCGTGATCTCGCACGCGATGCCGCCGGTCTCACCGCAAACCCCGGCGTGGAGCATTGGCTACGGCTGAAGATCGAGCTGGCCGAGGAATACGCCCGCCGCCCTCTGACACCGGGCAAGAAGCGGATCACCTTCCGCTACCTGGCGTCCCCGGCGGAGATCCTCGGCGCTGATCACGCCACGGGCCTGCGTATCGAGCGCAACGAGCTCATAGACAGCGAAGGTTCGACGGCATTACACCCGACCGGTGAGTTCGACGATATCGAGGCGGGTCTGATCCTGCGGTCGATCGGCTACCGCGGCCGCCCCGTTCCGGAGCTCCCCTTCGATGAGAGCAACGCGATCGTGCCCAATGACCGCGGCCGTGTCATGTCCGCCGGCCACCCCCTCCCCGGCGCGTACGTCACCGGCTGGATCAAACGTGGCCCCCACGGCGTCATCGGAACCAACAAGGTGTGCGCCCGCGAAACCGTCACTGCCCTGTTCGAGGACTTCGCAGCCGGAAAGCTGGGCGAACCCGCTTTCGGGCGGAAGGATTTTGCCGCCCTGTTGTATCGGCGGCAGCCGGAGCTGATCGACCGGCAGGGCTGGAGTTCTATCGACCGAACCGAACGCAAGGCCGGCGCATCGACCAACCGTCCGCGGGTCAAGTTCGCCACGGTCGAAGAGATGATCGCCGCCGCGAACCGGTACCAGCCGTGAAGCTGAGGCGAATCTCCGGCGGACCTGGCAGGTTCCTGTGAACTGGGGTTATAGGGGGATGGAGGAGAGACAGAGCGCCGTGGGCCCCCTATTCTGAAGCCGTGAACTTACGTGTCACATCAACCAATCCGAATGTTCTGGTGGTCGACGACGAACCGAACGTCCTCGATATGCTCTCCTCCGTCCTGCGCATGAACGGTTTCGAGGTGCGTGTCGCCGCCACCGGCGCGGAAGCTGTGGCTTCGGCCGCCGAGTGCCGCCCCGACATCGTGGTGTTGGACGTGATGCTTCCCGACAGCGACGGCTATTCCGTCGCGCGTCGGCTTCGCCAGCAGAGCGATTCCATTCCGGTGTTGTTTCTGACCGCGCGCGACGCGGTCGAGGACCGGATCGAAGGTCTGCGCGCGGGCGGCGACGACTACGTGTGCAAACCATTCAGCCTCGAGGAAGTAATCCTGCGGATGCAGGCCATTCTGCGGCGAACCCAGGACGACGGGCACGCGGATTCCGATCTGCTGCGCTACGCCGACCTGGAATTGGATGCCGACGCACATGTCGTTACGCGTGCGGGGGAGCAGATCTGGTTGTCCGCCACCGAATTCCGGTTGCTGCACTATCTGATGCTGAACGCCGAACGCGTCGTGAGCAAACAACAGATCATCGACCGCGTGTGGGGTGCCGAGGACGGTCGTGACGGCCGGGTGGTAGAGACGTTCATGAGTCAATTGCGGCGCAAGGTCGATATGCGCGATCCAGCGCTTATCCACACCATCCGCAGCGTTGGCTACACACTGCGGTGAGGTGGGCGTGACCGTCTCGGCGGGGTCGGTTCGGCGCGGGCTTCGGGTACAGCGGCGCTGGACCCTGCGCACTCGGCTGCTGGTCACGGTCATCCTGATCGCGGCTCTGGGCATGGGCGCGTTCGGTGCGCTCAGCATGGCTTTCCTGGAGCGGGCGCAGCTCGATCGCGTCGATGCGCAGCTGAACCTGGTCGCAGCTGAACTCGCGTCGACGAATCGCCCACCGTCGCCACCGCTGGGCCCCACGAACGAATTGCAGGTGCCTTCGGAGTTCCGGCTGATGTTCTTCGATCCTGCGGGAAAGCCGATCGGCACACTCGGTTCGGCGATCGGCGACAGCACGGTGCCGAGGTTGCCGCCGATGGATGAGTCGTCGGTCGGGGCTCGCGGAAGCGCCGCGTTCACGGTCGCGGATGAGACCACCGGTGTGCGTTGGCGAGTGCGTACCGAGGTGCAGCTGCCGGTCCCCAACCAGCCCGACGGCGGAACTGCCGCGGTGGCAATGTCATTGGACACGAGCTTGGCCACCGCCGCCAAACTGCGCAATATCGAAGTGGCTGTGGGTGCCGGACTTATGCTCGCGGTCGCGGCAATTGCGGCCGTGCTGGTGCGTCTCGAATTGCGCCCGTTGCGGCGCATCGAGCACACCGCCGAGGCGATCGCCGCCGGCGATCTGGATCGCCGTGTGCGCCAGACGGATCCCCATACCGAGGTGGGTCGTCTGGGTGCCGCGTTCAACGTGATGGTCACTCGTCTGGCCTCCGCGCTGCGGCAAGTCAGAGATTCCGAGCAGCGGATGCGTGAGTTCATCGCCAACGCCTCCCACGAACTCCGCACGCCGTTGACGTCGGTGCGCGGCTACTCGGAGCTGTATCGTCACGGCGGCGCCCGCACCGAGGAGCGCACGCGTGAGCTCATGAGTCGGATCGAAGCTGAGGCGATCCGCATGGGACGGCTCGTCGACGATCTGCTGTTGCTGGCGAGATTCGACGAGGAGCGTCCGCTGGATCTGACCGAGGTGGATCTTGCGGCTGTGGCCACTGATGTGGTGCGCGATGCCAGTACTCGCGCTCCGGACCGCCGGATCACGCTCGACGCCACCGACGAGCCGATCCGAATCCTGGGCGATGTGGATCGAATTCGGCAGATCGCCACCAACCTCGTCAACAATGCGCTCACGCACACACCGAGCGACGCTGACATCACCGTCACTGTCGGCATCGACCGGGCGGATGCACCGGGGAGGATGGTGGCGGTCGAGGTCGGGACCGATACGACCGGCGCCGCGGCCTACGCCGTGCTCGAGGTTGCCGACGATGGCCCCGGCGTCGAGGAAACCATCGCGCCTCGACTGTTCGATCGCTTCTATCAAGCGGGTGAATCGCGCTCTCGCGCAGGCGGTTCCGGTCTCGGTTTGGCCATCGTGGCGGCGTTGGCGACGGCGCACCAGGCACGCGTGCAGTTGCTCGCCGACACTGGCACCGGCGCAGTCTTCCGTGTGCTGTTTCCGCTGCCGTGAGATGCGGGCCGGTAGCGGTCGGATCTCGTTATGTCGTCGGGTCCGGTCACTGGGGTTCAGGCGGTCGAGGGTGTGGTGACGGTGGCGTTCCAGAGTTGTCGCCATTCGTCGGCCCAGGACTAGTGAGTGAAGGTGCAGCATGGGTTTTCGCGGGGGACGAGCCACACAGGCCGGGACGGTGACGATCATTCCAAGCTACGCGGGGGTAGGGACTTCCTCGCTTCCCGCAGCGCCGCGCCGCTGACTGTGGTTGGCGGGGGCGATTCGAGGTGCGGGCTTCCAGCGGTCGAAGCGGTAATCACGGAGGTCGTAGTGGCCACTGCGCCAGTAGGTTTCGAGGGTGGTAACCGGCCGGAGCGGGACGTCACCGTTCTTGTCGTAGTAGTAACTGTTGGCGGTATTGCAGGTGGGTTGCCAGAAGACCTGGCGGGTGCGGCGAGTCATCATTTCGTTGAAGTAGCGCTTGTTGGCTTCTTCGGTGATCTCGACCCGGGTCGCGCCGATTCGGCGGGCCTGGTCGAGGGCTCGGACGATGTGCTTGGCGGATACCTCTACGAGGGTGAAGTAGGACGAGCCGTTGTAGCCGTAGGGGGCGAACATGGCGAACAGGTTGGGGAAATGGGGGATGCTGACGCCCTCGTAGGCTTGGACTCGTTCCTGGTCCCAGTAGGTGTCCAAGTCGATGCCACCTGTTCCGATGCACTCGTAGGGGACGCCCGGTGCGTAGGGGAGTTTGAACCCGGTGGCCATTATGAGGACGTCGAGTTCGTGTTCCACACCGGCGACCGTTCGGATGCCCTTCGGGGTGACCTCTTGGATTCCCGTGGTCTCCAACAGGACGTTGTCGCGGTTGAAGGCGGGCAGGTACTCGTTGGAGAAGCTGGGTCGCTTGCAGCCGAAACTATATTTGGGCGTCAGCTTTTCGCGAATGACTGGATCGTGGACCTGTTTGGCCAGCATGCGTTTGGCCGACCATTCCGCGTACTTCGTCATGGGGAAGGCGGTGTGGTAGTGCACGGCGAGCGGCAAGATGGCCTCGACGAATCCTTGGCTGAGGATTCGGGCCAGCATCTCGGCGCCGGGGACATGCTTCAACGCCCACTGGAACCTCGGCGAGAGCGGTCGGTCCAGCTTGGATATGCACCAGATGGGGGTCCGCTGGAATACGGTCAGGTGCTTCACCTCGGGTGCGATCGTCGGGACAACCTGGACGGAGGACGCCCCGGTTCCGATCACCCCGACTCGCTTACCCTTCAGATCGAGCGAGCCGTCCCACCGTGCCGTGTGCACGACGGGGCCGGTGAAGCTGTCGATTCCGTTGAGCTGCACCTGGTTCGGTTCGGATAGGACGCCGGTCGCGTTGATGACGTATCGGGCGGTGAATTCGCGGCCGTCGGTGCTGGACAGGCGCCAGCGGTGGGTGTCCTCGTCGAACTCGATCCGGGCGATCCTGGTGTTGAAGACAAACCGCGAGCGCAGGTTGTACTTGTCGACGCAGTGATCGGCATAGGCCTTCAGCTCGTGTCCCTTGGCGTAGACGCGTGACCAGTCGGGCTTCTTCTCAAAGGAGAACTGGTAGCTGAACGATGGAATGTCCACGCCGATACCAGGGTAGGTGTTCCAGTGCCAGGTACCGCCGACGCCGTCACCGGCCTCGAGGATGCGGAAGTCGTGCATTCCGGCCTCGTCCAGCTTGATCGCCACGCCGATGCCGGAGAACCCCGCACCGATGATCAGGATTTCGTGATCTACCGGTGGTAGAGCTGAATTCGCCATTGATTGCTCCTTGGATTGCTTACTTGGCGGCCAGAGTGCGGCTGAAGAAGTCGATATCTGCCGCGGCCGTGCGTTCGAACCATTCACCGCTGAACGAATCGAAGTGCCCGGTGGGCATATTGCGGAACTCGACGTGCGGGGCTCG
Organism: Nocardia sp. CA-119907; assembly: GCF_050955995.1. NCBI lineage: Bacteria > Bacillati > Actinomycetota > Actinomycetes > Mycobacteriales > Nocardiaceae > Nocardia > Nocardia sp. CA-119907. The sequence goes on along the minus strand of NZ_CP192091.1, from coordinate 5,528,484 downwards.
CGACAGCAAGCGGCGCTGAATCCAGGCGGGCGCCACACGGTCCTTGCTGGCGATCTGGGCGAGCAGTGGCGCGGTAATGCGGTCGGCTCGGCGGCCCGGCCGGAACAGCGGCAGCGTGATCAGCTCGGCGGCCGTCACTTCGTTGCGCCACTCGCCCATTTCGGAATGACTTGCGACACTGTGCGGTTGGTGCCACTCGATGCCGTCGACGCCCTCGAAAATGGCGAAGAAGGACCCGTAGTCCGGTTCGCCGACGATCAGTGCACCGCTGCCGGGCAGCCCGACCGCCGGAATCCGGATCGGAGATCGGCCGAGCCGACGGCCAAGGAGATCGCGGACAATCGCCGAGGCCGAACGCAGCCGGTCCGCCACCGGCGTACCCGGTGTCACGAACAGTCCGTCGACGAGCGGCACGATGACATCCACCGCCGCGATCCGGGCGTCGCGTGCGGCGACCTCGAGCGCCAACCCGCCGCCGAGCGAGGAGCCGAATAATCCGATGCGTTCAGGATCGACACCGGGCAGCGAACGGGCATAGCGTACGGCGGCTTCGAGATCGGCGATCCAGTCGGCCAGCCGCAGCCGACCTCGTGGCGAACCAGGGCTGCTGCCGAACCCACGCGGGTCGAAATCCAATACGGCGCAGCCTGATTCGACGATCCGCTCGGCTCGGCGACCATACTGACTGAGATGGGTTCCGCCGAAGCCGTGCGCGATGACGACCAGGCCGAGGGATTCACCGTTCACGAGGGCGGGCCGGTACAACCAACCACGGCATTCGCCGTCGCCGGATGGAAAAATCACGTCTTCTTCGATGTGCTGGAACGTCATGTAATTCCATTGGTTGGGGAGTACGCGCCGACCCTGATCGCGACCACGGTGTCGCTGATAAAGGACATACCGGCGACGGTAGTCACCAAACCTCACCAACCGAATGGCCCGAATGCACAGCAGTCGAACGATTGATGTGCAGAATACCCATCGAGGTATAACTGGGTGGTTCGATAATGGTTTATGACCGCATCGGTCGGTCTGTTACCCGAACCGCATTGGGATTGTTGATTATTGCCGCCGATCGCGTGCCGACCCGGCCTCGATTTGTCGTGTCGAGTAAATATCCGAGGGAGTGGCGATGAGCAGTAGCGCCCTGTTCGATGCCGCGGCCGCCGAAGGGGCTGGTGCACTTGAATGGCACGCCATAGAGGAAGGGGTCGGACCACCCCTGGTACTGCTCCACGGTCTCGGCGACACATCGCGGGCATGGGAACCGTGATCCCGCTCTTGGCGCGATCACGAAGGGTGATCGCATTCGAATTGTCCGGGTTCGGAGCATCACCGGCAGTGCACTAGGTTGTGGCCTTTTCCAGCTCGGCCAGCCCGTCGTCGAGATGAGTAACGAGGCGGTCGAGATGGGGGACGGCGCGGCGGCAGGCGACCAAGCCGAAGTCGAGATTGTCTGCGTTGCTGGTGAGGGTGATGTTGAGGGCTTGGCCTTCGAACGGGAAGGACAGCGGGTAGACGGCGTCCAGGCGGGCGCCGCCGAGGTGAACGGGAGTGCGCGGGCCGGGGACGTTCGAGATGGCGATATTGAACGGCGCGCGGGGCAGGGGCGGGAAGCCGCGCAGCATGGACACGCCGATGGGTGCCATCAGCAGTGCGGATAGCGCGAGCGCGGCAAACTCTGGCAGCTGGCAGAGGAGCTTCTTGCTGTGGTGCATCGAATCGGCAATGCGGGCAAGACGATCCGCGGGGTCGGCGACATCGGTGGCGAGATTGCACAGGGCGGCTCCGACACCGTTGCCGTCGGCGTCGGCGTCTGCCTCGGACCGCAGGCTGACCGGCACCATGGCGATAAGCGGGGCCTCGGGGAGGGCTTCATGTTCGAGCAGGTAGCTACGCAGCGCGGCCGAGCACATCGCGAGAACGACGTCGTTGACCGTCGTGCCGGTCGTTTGCCGGATGGCGTGGATGCGTGCCAAAGGCCATGAGCGGACCGCGATTCGGCGTGCGCCGCCGATCGGGACGTTGAACATCGTCAAGGGCGCCGACAGAGGGGCGGGCAGGTTGCGCGAGATCAGTGCGCGCCCCGCGGCGAGCGCGCCGGTGGCGAGTGAAACGGCCGTCGGCAGACCCCGGGGCTGCCGGCGGCCGCGCGCAGAGGATATGGAACGCGGTCGGGTTTCTCCCCACATGACCCCTAGCCGGGTGGGATCCGGATCCACGTCGAGCGTTCGCTGCATAAGCCGGATGGCCGATACGCCATCCATGAGTGCGTGATGCGTTTTGGTGTAGACGGCGAGCCGGCCGTCGGACAGGCCTTCGATCAGATACGACTGCCACAGTGGTCGATGCCGATCCAGCAGGGCGCTGTGCAGACCGCTGACGATGTCGCGCAACTGGTGCATGCCACCGGGATTCGGCACCGCGTACCGGCTGACGTGGTAATCGAGATCGACGTGTTCGCAGTGGGTCCAGGAAAGGCTGGAGAAGCCGCCGAGCACCCGGCTGGGATACCGCCGGAACCGGGGCTGGACATCGGTGACGCTCATGATGTTGTCGCACAACTCGGCGACCGAGCTGGGGCCGTGCGCGGTGTCGAGGTCGAAGAGTTGGAGCGCGCCCACATGCATCGGGTGCTCGCGTGATTCGAGAGCCAGAAACGCCGCGTCGAGAGGGTTCAGCAGGTCCATCGGGTCTGCTTTCGATCAGAGGCAGCCGCTGCTGCCACGCGTCGGGTGAGTCGCGGCGTCGTTGCCCGACCGTGGTGCAGATCTCAAATTACCCTGTGCGGCAATGAATTTCGTGTGCAACGTGCTGTCGTTCGAAGGGGCTTCTGGGCTATCTGCACATGCCTGAGCGTGGGGTAATTTCCGCGCCAGGTATTCGACGAAGTTCCAGTATGCGGTGCGGCACGTAGTAGCTGTCGTCGTAACGCGACGGCGTCGGCACGTCAGGCAGGACGAGTTCTGGGCCCGGCGAACGGGCAGAACCTCAGCGTCCATTGGTTGGTGTGACGCCGTCGCGCAGTGCGTCCAGGAGCGGGCTTTCGGATCCCGTCGGCTTTTGCCGGGTTCGACGCGGGGTCTGTGCGAGCGCCTCGAGTACCCGGGTCGTGCCCGAGATTTCTAATTCGGTCAGTGCGATCAGATGATCGAGGCTCAGCAGTTCGAAGAACACGCTGGTGCGGTGTGGCCCGTCCAAAGATGGTGTGAACTTCTCCCTGGCCTCGCGGAGTTGCCGCGCCCGTTCGGTCATGCGATCTCGGTAGTCATGCAGGAGTTGGCGCATCGTCTGCGGTGTAAGCAAATTTCCCAGGAACAGCCGCATCATCATGTGATGCCTCATCTCCGTGCCGGGGATGGGTTCTCCGAGCCGGGTCATGAGCGCACGTGAGCCCACCGGGGCGATGGAGTAGACCTGCTTGTTGGGTCGGCCTTCCTGTACGACCGTTTCCTTCTGTACGAAGCCACGGCGTTCGAGCTCGCGCAGCTTCGGATAGACCTGCGTGCGCGGCGTCTCCCACCACGGCGAGAGCGCCCTGGCGTAGTGAGTGCCGATCTCGTAGCCGGTCATCGGCCGGATGCTGAGCAAACCGAGGAGCGCCTGTTCCAAGTCCGACAGCGATGCCGTCGATTGCGAATGATCCTGCGGCTCAGTGCCATTCGTGATCATTTCCATCTCCTTGGTTCGTTCCGGCTGTGGTGAGAGCGAGATCACCTCAGGGTCTTGACATAGTGTGGAATCACAATATGCTGGTTCCATACTAACCCGCGTCGACGAGGAGGCGGTCGTGACGACGCTCATGCGGGAACTCGATCAGCGTGCCGAGGCGATTCCCTCGGTCACCGCGTGCCGGATCGGGAACCGATCACAGACATATGGCGAACTAGCCCGACAGGTGCGGCTATTCGCGGCGGCCCTGCTCGAACTCGGACTCGATCCGGGCGACAGAGTGAGCCTGTACCTGCCGAACTCGGTGGAGTACGTCATCTGCTGGTACGGGGCAATGCGGGCGGGCATGGTCGCCAACCCGATCAATGCCGCGCTCTCACCGCGCGAAGTGGAGTTTCTGCTCGACGACAGTGGTGCGCGGGCGCTCGTGACTACCGCGGATCTGGCCGGAAAACTCGGCGAAATCCTCACAGAGAGAGCGGATCTGAGGCTGATCGTCGCTGATGCGGCCACGCCCGCGTCGGGACTGGCGCTGGCTGATCTGCTCACCGGCGGCGAGCGAGATCTGCCGTATCCCTCCGGTGAGGCCGCGGCGTGCCTGCCCTACAGCTCGGGTACCACGGGCAGGCCGAAAGGCGTCGTGCACTCGCACGACTCGCTGTCCGCGCAAGCGGTGCTGTCGGCGAACGCTTTGCAGCTGCGCACCGGCGACACGCTCGTGCATGCCCTGCCTCTGGTGCACTTGTTTGCCGGGAACATCGTGATGGGCGGCTCATTGGTGGCGGGAGCCACGATGGTCGTGCAACCGACGTTCGACTCGGCGGGTTTCGTCGAGTTGCTCGCAGAGGTGCGCGCGACCGCATGCGCGGGCGTGCCGGCCAACTACGCCATGCTCACGCGACTGCTGGACAAGGACATTCGACGCGAGCAACTGGGTTGCCTTCAGGTTGCCTTCAGTGCTGGTGCCCCGCTGCCTATTGCGGTCCACGCAGAGTTCCAGGCGCGATTCGGTGCGCCGGTGCTGAACTGCTACGGCATCACCGAAGCCGGGGGCAACCTGGCCGCCTCGCTGCGGTACGGCCGAACCCCTGATCTCTCCTGCGGAATCGCTTATCCACGCACCGAACTGCGAGTCGTGGATCCGGACGATCGCCCGGTCGAGGTGGGAGAGGTCGGCGAACTCGTCGCCCGCGGCCCGCAGATCATGACCGGCTACTGGCGACGTCCCTCCGCCACAGCCCAAGCCCTGCGCGGCGGGTGGTTCCACACCGGTGACCTAGCACGCTTCGACGCCGACGGCTACCTCTACATCGTCGATCGACGCAACGACTTGATCGTCAGCGGCGGATACAACGTCTACCCCGCCGAGATCGAGGATGTGCTCCAGGAGCACCCGGATGTCGAAGCCTGTGCCGTATTCGGCATCGAGGATCCCGTGAAGGGTGAAAAGCCCTGGGCCGCAGTAGTTCCCGCGAGCAAGCCGCTCGATGTGGAATCGCTCGAGCACTTCTGTCGAGAGCGGCTGGCCGCGTACAAGGTCCCGCGCCGCTTCGTCGTGGTCGACGACATCCCCCGTAACTCGCTGGGCAAGCTGCAGCGCGGTGTGCTGCGCAAGCGCTATTCCCCTGACCCCCCGTCTTCCTCTTCCACTACGTGAGCCGAAAGGACCGCTGATGCCCAAATACGTCTTCCACCTGCAGGTCAAGGAAAACCAGCTCGACCGACTGCAGCGACTGAACGAGGAATACCGCGATGACTTCGAACGCGTAGCCCCGGCCATCCCGGGTCTGCGCGGCATCGAGAAATACCTGGTCGGCACCGACTACGTCGAATTGATCGACTACGACGGCAGTTTCGCCGACTTCGGTTCGGCGCTGGCGGCCGATCCCGCCCTGCGCAAGTTCATGCGCAGCGTCAACGACTGCTTCACCACCCCGCTGCGCGAGATGACCACCCGGCAGATGGCCAACATCCAGACCCTGCGGTGACCGTCTCCGTCCGATCGAGAAACGAAGGGAAGCAAGGATTCTCATGGCATACGACTACGGCCTCGTCATCGGGGGCCAGGAGCGAGACGCCGCCGATGGCGGCACCATCGAGGTCACCGGCCCTGCCACCGGCGAGGTGATCGGCACCATCGCATCGGCCACCGCCGCCGACGTGGATGCCGCCGTGGCCGCGGCGAAGGAAGCCGCGCCCGGCTGGGCGGCGACCACCCAATTCCGGCGGGCCGGCTATCTGAACGCACTGGCCAAGGCGGTTGCTGCGCACGCCGATGAACTGGCCACCATCGAGACCCGCGACATGGGCAAGCCGTACACGATCAGCCGCAAGGTCGATCTGCGCACCGCCCCGGAGGCGATCGAATACTTCGCGGGCATGGCGGGCAAGACCGAGGGGCGGACGGTGCCGGTGCCCGGACGGTTCGTCAACTACACCGTGCGTGAGCCGTTCGGCGTCGTCGCCGGGGTAATCCCATGGAATTACCCACTGCTGCAGGCGATCTGGAAGATTGCACCGGCGATCATGGCGGGCAACACCGTCGTGCTCAAACCCGCCGAACGCGCACCCCTGTCCCCGATGGCGCTGGTGCGGCTGTGCCAGGAAGCCGGAATACCGCCGGGCGTGGTCAACGCCGTACCCGGCTACGGCAAGACGACCGGCACGGCGCTGTGCGCGCACCCGGATGTCTCGTTCATCGCCTTCACCGGCTCGGTGGAAACCGGCCGCGCCATCCAGCGCGCCGCCGCCGAACGCGTCATCCCCGTCACCCTCGAACTCGGCGGGAAGAGCCCGAACATCGTCTTCGATGACGTCGACCCCAAGGCCGCCGCGCAGCTGGCCTACTCGGCGATCTTCAGCAACATGGGCGAGGTGTGCACGGCCGGGTCCCGGCTGCTGGTGCACGAGTCCATCCACGGCCAGGTCGTCGACGCGCTGCTCGGGTTGATCGAGTCGCAGACGGTGATCGGCGACCCGATGGACCCGTCCACCACCCTGGGCCCGCTGATCGACCACGAACACCTGGCCCGCGTCCAGGGCTACGTGGACCGCGCCCGCAACAGCGGCGCCAAGCTCCTCACCGGCGGCGGCACCCGCAAGATCGACGGGCTGAGCGGACTGTTCTTCGAGCCAACGGTTTTCGACCACGTCGACAACAGCAGCGAGCTCGCCCAGGACGAGGTTTTCGGCCCGGTGCTCTCGGTGATGAGCTTCGCCACCGAGGACGAGGCCATCGAGCTGGCCAACGCCGTCGACTACGGCCTCGCCGCGGTCGTGCAGACCCGCGACGTGGGCCGCGCCCACCGGGTCGCTGGGCGTCTACAGGCCGGCAACGTCTGGATCAACTCCTGGGGCAACGTGCATTCGGCGTCCCCGTACGGCGGCTACAAGCGCAGCGGCCACGGCCGCGAGATGGGCTTCTCGATCATGGACGCCTTCACCCAGGAGAAGAACGTCTGGGTCAGTACCCGATGACCCTTCCCGAACTTCGTGCCATTCGGCCGAAAACCCTTCACCCGTAAGGAGATAACGCAGTGACCGCGACTACAGCGCAGCCGATCACCGAAGCGGACGACAGTCCGCCCGTCAGCTGGAAGGAGATGATGGCGGTCTTCCTGGCCCGCCAGATTCGCGACACGGACCGCATCTGCTCCGGCGCCCACACCGAGATCTCTTTCGCCGCAACGATGTTGGCACAGAAGACCCACGCGCCCAACCTGAAGCTGCAGCTCGGCGGCGGCGCGTTCCTGTGCAATGTGGCCGACCGTGAGGTCGACGAGCTGCCGCGCACCTCGGTGGACTTCCGCATTATGAACTGGGCGGAGGCGTATTTCGAGCACCACGACACCTTCAACCACTACGGTGCGCCGGGCGGCCGTGACTATTACGAGAACATCGACGACTGGCGAAGCACCAACAAGTACTTCTTCGCCGACAAGTTCTTCGTCGGCGGCATCCAGGTCGACAAGCACGGCAACGTCAACCTGATCGGCGTCGGCGACAAGAACGGCTACCGCTTCCGTGGCCCCGGCAGCGTCGGCATCAACGACGTCACTTCGGTGCGCGACGCGTTCGTGTTCATGACCGCCCACGACCGCCAAAGGTGTGTCGAGAAGGTCGATTTCGTGTCCATGCCGGGACCGAAGACTTACCGCGAGAAGGACCTGTCGGGCAACGGCCCGCAGTTCATCGTCACCCCGCTGGGCGTCTTCGACTTCAACGGCCCAGATCAGACCGCGGCACTCGTGGGCGTCTTCCCCGGCCACACCGAGGAAGAGATCGCCGAGAACACCAGCTGGGAAATCGTGAAATCCCCGCACTTCACCGTCCATGAACCGCCCAGCCCCGCCGAACTGTCGGTGCTGCGCAACGAGATCGACCGCAAAGGAGTGTTGCAGCGATGACCAGAGGAGCTCAACTACTGCAGACCGGGCCCATCGACCTGCCCGACGGCCCGCCCGCCCGCCGCGAGGTCGTCGCCTCCGCCGCGGAGGTGGTGTCCCGTGTCCGCGACGGTGACACCGTCGCGATCGGCGGCTTCGTCACCGCCAACCACCCCATGCCGCTGGTGCGTGAACTGATCCGGCAGGGCAAGCAGGATCTGACCATCATCGGCTCGGCCACGGCGGGTTTGGAGATCGACCTGCTGATCGGCGCGGGCGTGGTGCGCAAGCTGATCGCACCTTACTGTGGCGCCGAGCTGTACTCGGCGGTCGGCAGCTGCTTCCGGGCGGCGGTCGAGCCCGGGCAGCTCGAACTGTGGGAGAACTCCGAGTACATCCTCTACGCGGGTCTGCAAGCCCGGGCCATGGGCCAGGAGTTCATGGCGTGGCGTGGTGGCATCGGCAGCAGCATTCCGGAGCTGAACGACGACCTGGTCGTGTTCGACAATCCGCTGGGTGACGGCAAGCAGTACCTCGCTGTTCCGGCGATCCCGGTGGACTGGACGTTCCTGCATGTGGGTGAGGCCGACAAGTACGGCAACGGGCGGCATCCGGGTGCGCGTTTCGGTGACCGTCTCATGGCGCGTGCGGCCAACCGGGTCGCGCTGACCACCGAACGGCTGGTCGACAACGAGGACATTCGGTCGAACCCGATCATGACCTCGGTGCCCTACGCCGACGCCGTGGTGGTCGCACCGTACGGCTCGCACCCGTATGCCTCGCACGGCTACTACGCCGAGGATGCCGCGCACATCGAGGAGTACGTGCGCGCGACCGCGGGCGTCCGCAAGGGCGACCGCAGCGGCCTCGAGGCATATCTCGCCAAGTGGGTGACCGGTCCGGCGGACCAGGATGCGTATGTCGGCAATGTCGACCCGGCCACGCTGCGTGCGCTGGAAGCCGAGTACGCGCAGTTGACCGGAGCCCGTGGAGCGCTTTCCGGTGACTGACACGACGCTGTTGCGTCCCGACGCGTGGCAGCAGGACGGGCCCGACCGGGTCCGCCTGCTCGCCACGCGGTGCGGACGCTGCAAAACACTGACCTTCCCGCCCGCACCGTCCTGCCCGGCATGCTGGGAACGCGACCAGCTGACCATCGAATCACTGCCCAAACATGGTGCGCTGCATTCGTTCACGATCGTGCACACCCCCGGCACGGGCATCACCGCGCCCTACGCGGTCGGACTCGTCGACTACGAGGAAGGCGTGCGCGTGTGCGGCCGACTGCGCGGCGGCGCCCACCTGTCGGTCGGCATGCCGATGGAGACCATTCCCGGCAGCATCCGCGAGGGCGAAAACCCGCTGTCGGGCTGGATGTTTCAAGCGGTCACGAAATCGCCGGAGCCACTATGAGCACCACAGCCCACATCATCGGGGTCGGCATGACCCCCTTTGATCGCGGGGAACGCACCATCGAATCGATGGGCACCGCCGCCGCGCTCGACGCACTGGCCGAAGCCGGTGCCCGCCCGGCCACCGTCGATGCGGTGTATTGCGGCAACGTGTACGGCGGAATGCTTCCCGCGCACCGGATCGCCGCCGCCCTGGGACTGACCGGACGGCCGTGCTACAACCTCGAAGCCGCGTGCTCCAGTTCCGCCGTGGCACTGAACCTCGCCGTCCAGGCCATACGCAATCGGCAGTACGACACCGTCCTCGTGGTCGGCGTCGAACGGCTCTCCGTGTTCCCCGGTGGAACTCTGCGGCTCAACCCCGACGACCTGGATGTCATCCAGGGCGTCACGATGCCCGCGCACTACGCCATGCGCGCACAGGCATATCTGGCCGAAACAGGCGCTACGACAGCGGATCTCGCGGCCATCGCGGTCAAGAACCGCGGTAACGGAGCCAAGAACCCGCGCGCCCGCTTCCGGGCGGAGACGACCGTCGAGGAAGTCTTGGCGTCTCGCCCGGTCGCGGATCCGCTGACCCTGCTCCAATGCTGCGGTTCCTCCGATGGCGCTGCTGCGGTGGTGGTCTCGCGCTATCGCGGACCGCAGACCCCGACCGTGTCCGTCCTCGCCAGCCAACTCAGTTCCGGCACAACCGGAATGCACGATATGGCCCGTGAATCGCTCACTACCCGCGTCGCGACGGCGGCCTACCACGAGGCCGGAATCCGCCCGGACGATCTGGATGTCGTGGAGGTCCACGATGCCTTCAGCATCGCCGAGCTGCTCTACTACGAAGCGCTGGGGCTGTGCGGATTCGGGGAAGCACCGGATCTGCTGCGCTCGGGGCACACCTCGCGCGGCGGGGCCTGCCCGGTCAACCCCGGCGGTGGGCTGCTCTCCCGCGGGCACCCCATCGGCGCGACCGGACTCGCCCAAGTGGTCGAAGTCGTCGAATGGCTGCGCACACCACGTGATGACGCACCCCGCGATCCCGAGGTCGGCCTGACCCATTGCACCGGCGGCGGCATCACCGGCTACGACCACGCCGCCTGCGCCATTCACGTATTCGCCCGATCCTGACCACCGGCCCGGCGGTCCACTGGAGTACCCCATGAAATACGAAGACGTAGCGATTCCACTCGGCCACGCCTGGTCCTCTCCCTTCGCCAAATGGCAAGGCACACTGGCGGAAACATCGAGTCTGGACCTGGCGGTCGCGGTAACCGGACGGGCGTTGGCCGAGCGAGATCTCGATCCCTCCTGGTTCGACGGCATCGTGCTGGGCACGACCGTGCCGCAACCGGATCTGTTCTACGGCGCGCCCACCCTAGCGGCTCGGCTCGGCGCTACGGGACTCACAGGCCCCATGGTGAGCCAGGCCTGCGCGACGAGCGTTGCCGCGCTCCAAGCGGCGGCCGGGGCCGTCGCAGCGGGCGCGGCCCGCCAACTCGTCGTCGTCGCCGATCGCACCTCCAATGGGCCGACGGTGATCTACCCGTCGAGCCGCGGGCAGGGCGGCGCGCCGGTGGTCACCCACTGGGTCCTCGACGCCTTCGCCCAGGATCCCTGGGCAGGCCAGGCGATGCTGGCCACCGCCGAAGCCGTCGCGGCGGAGAGCGGCATCACCCGCGAAGAACTGGATGACCTGACCGCCCTGCGCTGGGAGCAGTACCGGGCCGCACTCGCCGACGATCGGGCGTTCCAACGCCGCTATCAGGTGCCGGTGGAGATCAAGAGGCGCAAGGGAAGTGTCGTGCTCGACGCCGACGAGGGCGTGCGCTCCAAGGAGCGGACGGCGATCGGTCAGTTGCCGCCAGCGGCGTCCGACGGTGTCCACACCTTCGCCGCGCAAACCCATCCGGCCGACGGCTGCGCCGGTGCGGTCGTCACCACCCGAGAAGAGGCCCGGAGCCGATCGGAATCGGGGATCGCCCGGATACTGAGCAGCGGTGTCGCCCGGGTTCGCAAGTCCCGCATGCCCGAAGCGCCGGTGCCCGCGGCCCGGGCCGCGCTCGCGGCCGCAGGCTTGGACTTCACCGACCTGCATGCGATCACCACGCACAATCCGTTCGCCGTGAACGACGTCTATTTCTGCCGCGAGACCGGGGTGAAACCGGCCGATATGAACGCCTATGGGTGCAGTCTCGTTTTCGGGCATCCGCAGGGCCCCACCGGATTACGGTCTATCACCGAGTTGATCGAAACGCTCCGGCTCCGGGGCGGGGGACTGGGCCTGTTCACCGGATGCGCGGCCGGTGACACTGCTGCCGCCATGGTGCTGGAAGTGACAGATCGATGAGCACCGCCCTGAGTCCGACATTCAGCCGACCGCGTATCGCCATCGCGCGGGAACCGGACGGGCGTGTGCTGCTGTGGTCCACCGAACCGCTCGAACCGCACGCGGTCAGCGTCGTGCACGACTTCCGGGCGGGGGCGGCACGACATCCGGACCGCCTTCTGATCGCGGAAAAGTCTGGCGCGCAGTGGAAGAAGACAACCTGGGGTGAGGCACGCGCCCGAGCGGATCGGATCGCCCAGGGATTGCTCGACCGTGGGCTCGCGGATCGTCCCGTCATGCTTCTGTCGGGAAACGGCACGGCCAGCCTGGTCCTCACGCTGGCCGCGATGACCATCGGGGCACCCGTCGTTCCCACCAGCGTCGCCTACTCGCTGCACAGCCGCGACCACCGTCAGCTGCGAGCGATGGTGGATCTCGTCAATCCTGGTGTGATCGCCACCGGTGGACCGGAATTCGACAACGCGGCCGCGGCGATCGCCGATAGACGGACCGTGGTGAGTCTGGACCAGCGACGGCCCGGTTCGATCCCGCTGGATGAGCTCGAAACCACGCCCACCGAGCAGGTCGACGACCGCTGCGCGCAATTGCGTCCCGATGATGTCGCCAAGATCCTGTTCACCTCTGGCTCGACGGGTACGCCGAAGGGCGTACTCACCACGCACGGCATGATGTCGGCCAATCAGCAGCAGCTGCGCCAGATATGGCCGTTCCTGACCGACGAGGCACCGGTGCTCTTGGATTGGCTGCCCTGGAGTCACACCTTCGGCGGCAGCCACAACCTCAACCTGGTACTCACCAATGGCGGATCCCTGTGGCTCGACGACGGCGGAATCGGGCCCGGGCTGGTCGAACGCACCGTATCCAATCTGCGCGAGGTGCGGCCGAACCTGTACTTCAACGTGCCCGCCGGATACGCCGCGCTGCTCCCTGTCCTGGAGCGCGAACCCGAAGCCGCACGGGCATTTCTGGAGAGGCTGCGCTTCGCGTTCTTCGCCGGAGCGGGGCTGCCGCAACAGCTGTGGGAAAGACTCGGCGCTTTGGCCCGAACACATGGCTCGGACGTGCGGCTGACCGCCTCTTGGGGGTCTACCGAATCCTGTCCGGTCGCGACCTCGGTGCATTTCACGGCCGACCGCAGCGATTGCATCGGTGTGCCCGTGCCGGGGGTGGAATTAGCGCTGGTCCCGGTCGGGAACACCACCGAGGCCCGGGTGCGGGGACCGAACGTCACGCCGGGCTATCACCGGCGCCCCGACCTCGGTTCGAGCGCCTTCGACGAACACGGCTTCTTCCGCACAGGCGACGCCGTCGACTTCGCCGACCCGGATAACCCATTGGCAGGCTTGATATTTCGCGGACGCATCGCGGAGGACTTCAAGCTCGCCACCGGCACCTTCGTCACCGTCGGCACACTGCGACTGCGGCTGCTGTCCGCTGCACGAGGACTGGTGAACGACGCGGTGATCTGCGGCGAGAACACCGAATACGTCACCGCGCTGGTGTGGCTGCACCCCGACCAGCTCGGACACCTTCAGTCCGATGGGGGTGCTGATCCCGCCCTGCGAGAGGCATTGACAGCCACCCTCCGCCGGCTGGCCGACGAAGGCGGCGGAACGTCACAGCGGGTTGAACGGATCGCGATTCTGACCGACCCGCCCTCGGTGGATGCCGGTGAGATCACCGACAAGGGCTACATCAATCAGCGCGCCGTGCGCGCCCACCGGGAGCGGGACGTGGCTCGCCTCTACCTCGATCCCTACCCCGCACACGTGATCGCCCGGCGATGAGGGGCCGGACAGCCACTCGCACAGCACGATTCACCTCGAAGGGAGCATATCGCTCATGCCAGTCAGTACCGACGTGATCGGCACCGAATTACCACCACTGACCATGACCATCGACCCCGGACGCGTCCGCTTCTTCGCCAAGGCCATCGGCGAGACCCTGCCGGACGGTATCGACCCGGCGAAGATCCCCGTGCCACCGACGTTCCTGTTCGCCATCGAACTCGACCAGCCCGACCCCTTCGCGTGGTTGACCGCGCTCGGTATCGACCTCGCCCTGATCCTGCACGGTAGCCAACGCTTCATCTATCACTCCACCGCCGCCGCGGGTGACACCCTCGTCGCGCGGCCGCGCATCGTCGACGTGTATTCGAAAAAGAATGGGGCACTGGAGTTCATCGTCAAACAGACATCGGTGACCCGTGCGGACGGCACGCCGGTCGCCGATCTCATCTCCACCCTCGTAGTCCGGCACCCGGAGACCGCACAATGACCGCACACCTATCCTCGGCCGGCATCGCCGATCTCATCGTCGGCGCTGAGCTGCCGCCGCTACGCCTGCCACCGATCAGCCGCACCACCCTCGCCCTGTTCGCCGGTGCCTCCGGCGACCACAACCCCATCCACGTCGACATCGATGCCGCCCACGCTGCTGGACTCGACGACGTCTTCGCCCACGGCATGCTCTCCATGGCCTACCTCGGCCGCATGCTGACCAACTGGGTTGCACAGGAACGTATCCAGACCTTCACCGCACGCTTCGTCGCGATCACCCCGGTCGGAGCCGAGCCCACCTGCACCGGCCGCGTAGTTCGCGTCGCCGACGGCGTAGCCACCGTCGAATTCGCGGTCACTCTCGCCGATGGCACCACCACCGTCACCGGCGAAGCCACCCTCATCTGACAAGGACACTCGAATGGCCACCCTCACAGGCAAATCCGCCATCGTCTCCGGCGCAGGCCGCGGCATCGGCCGCGAGATAGCGCTCAAGCTCGCACGGGAGGGCGCGAACGTCGTCGTCAACGATCTCGACGCCGAACCCGCCAAGGAGACCGTCGCCGCCATCGAAGCTCTCGGTGGGCGGGCCGTCGCGCTCCCCGGCAGCGTCACAGATCCCCGATTCGCCGAGGCCTTCGTCGCCGCGGCCGTCGACAGCTTCGGCGGGCTCGACATCATCGTGAACAACGCCGGATACACGTGGGACGGCGTGATCCAGAAGGTCACCGACGAACAGTGGGACGCGATCCTGGCCGTACACCTCACGGCCCCCTTCCGCATCCTGCGCGCCGCGCAACCGGTCATCTCCGCGGCAGTGAAACGAGCGAAAAGCGAAGGCGCACAGGTGCCGTGCCGGAAGGTGGTGAACGTATCCTCCATCGCCGGCCTCGGCGGGAATGCCGGGCAGATCAACTACGCCGCCGCCAAAGCCGGAATTCTGGGCGTTACGAAGACCCTCGCGAAAGAATGGGGCCGCTACAACGTCACCGTCAACGCCGTCGCCTTCGGCCTGATCAAGACCAGACTCACCGAGGCACCCGCAGGCGGCGACAGCACCATCGACGTCTCCGGTCGCGAAATCCGCGTCGGCGTCAACCCCGATCTGCTCGCGGAGATGGAGCGTTCGATCCCGCTGGGCCGTGGCGGCACGCCCGCGGACGCGGCGGGCGCGGTGTATCTGCTGTGCACCCCCGAATCCGACTACGTCAGCGGCCAAACACTGGTGTGCGGCGGCGGTTTCACGCTCTGAAAGGGACGCTCGTGATCGACGGATACGAGGTAATCGACGCCCACATGCACACGCCGCGATTGAGTTCGCTGCCGCGAGCATGGCTCGACTGGGCCGACACCTACTCCGGCGACCACGACTGGCGTGAGGTCTACGACGGAGACGTCCCCGATCCGAGCGCTCTCGACGCTCTTCTCGAGGAGCAGGGTGTCGACCATGCCCTGCTCTTCTGCGAATACAGTCCCGCAGTGACGGGCGCGCAGCGCATCGAAGACCTCCTGCCCATCCGTGCCCAGCACCATCGACGGTTCAGCGTCGTCGCAAATATCAACCCGCACATCCACTTTCCGCCCCTGCTGGAATTGCGCCGACAACTCGAGCTCGGAGCGGTGGCGTTGAAGCTGCATCCGGTGCACGGCTGGTTCGACCCCAGTGAAGCCGAGCTCTATCCGGTCTACGCCCACTGCGCCGAGCACGGAATTCCGATCATCGTTCACTCAGGCGTATCGAGCTTCCCGGGTGCCCGAACCAGCTACGGCAATCCCGAACTGCTCCTCGATGTCGCCGACTACTTCCGAGACCTGAACATCGTCATCGCCCATGGCGGCCGGGGCTGGTGGTACGACGTCGCGGCCTTCATGGCGTTGACCAAACCTAATGTGTGGCTGGATCTCTCGGGCCTGCCGCCGAAACGATTGCGCGAGTACTTCGGACGGCACGATCTGGACCGGTTGGCGCGCAAGATGATCTTTGGCACCGACTGGCCCGGTGTTCCGGGGACGCGAAGAAATGTCGAAGCTCTGATCGGCCTGGGTTTGCCTTCGGAGGTGACAGTGGCCGTGCTATCGGGCAACGCTCGAACGGTCTTCCCCGGGATTCGCACGGCCACCCCCTCGTCTGGATAAGGCGCTCAGAGCGATCCTCCTCCGCCGATCAACCAGGGATTGAAGGTGCACTGCAAGTCCGGGAATTTTGCTGGGTCCAAGGCATTCAGGGCAATGGACAGGGCGCGGGGGGAGTACATCATCGTGATGTGGTCGGAGACGTCCTGTTCGCACCCGTCCTGCAGGGTGATGTTCTGAACTGTTGCGCCAGGACCGGGCGTGAGGAAGGTGGAGGCGTACGGGTTGGTGACTTCGTCGTAGCGGGTGGCCACGATGGTGTAGTCGATGCCCGGCACGGTGTCGCCTCCGGCATTGAGCTGGTTGACGAAGGCGGAGCCGACGGTCTGTTGGATTCCGGCGTGGCCGACGAACAGTTCGACGAATCCCAGTACGTCGACGCCGAGGTTGTTGATGGCCCGGCCCAGTGTGCCGATGCCGTCCAGGGAGGTGCCGTGGTTTGTCGCGCCGTAGGTGATGAGGTTGTGCACCTTGGTCGCGCCGCCCTCGAACTTGGTGTACCAGTTCGACATTGCCCCGCCCTGTGAGTGGCCGATGAGGTCGACCTGGGTCGCGCCGGTGGCGGCGAGCACGCGATCGACGAATGTGGCCAACTGCTTTGCCGAGTCCTGGATGTAGCCGGTGCCCATGGCACCCGGCAGCAGCGAGCCGAGGCCCCCGCCTTGCCCGACGTCGGAACGCCCGTAGTTGAACGTGAAAGTACAGAATCCCGCGTCGGTGATCGGCTGGCTCATGTAGGCGAAGCCGTCGTAAGCGTTCATCCACGTGCCGTGCACCAGGACCACCGGACGTGGATGCTCTGCGGTGGGTTTGCAATTCCAGTCATTGGTTCCCGGCGGGGCCGCATCGGGATGCAGCAGGCTGTATCCGAAAGCGGCCGCAGCGGAACTGGATTGGGGGCCGTAGCCGACCGTGTCGGAGGAGAATCCGCCGGATAGCCCGGAACTGGAGCCCGAATCGGTGCCCGCGATGGCACCCGCCTGCGGTCGTCCCTGGCCGATGTAATCGGCTAGCTGCTGCTCGGCCGTCTGCTCGTCATTTGGTGACGAGTCCGGCTCTGCATGTGCGATGTTCCCGAGGTACCCGATCGACAGCATCATGGCCGTCATCGCCGCTACCATGCCGAGGTTTGCACGTCCGGTCTTTCGCTTCATCGCGGCCTCCACATTGCTGGACATTTGCCCATATTCGGCAATTCGGGACGGATTCAGCAGCGAATCCATCACCGTTAAGGTAAAAATTCGGGCACTGCATTACTTGACCGATCGCGCCGATAAATTGACTTTTCGCGCAATCGGATAGTTTGGATCCATGCTGTGGCTGCGGTCTTCGGGCCTGCGTGGAGTGCGGAAAGTGGTCGAGGAGTTCGGCGGCGACGCCGATGCTCTGGTGCAGCGTGCGGGCGCGCCCGCGGGCACTCTGGACAGTGACGAACTCGTTGTCAGCGACGCGGCGGCGGCGATGATTTTCGAATCGGCTGCCCAGGAGTTGCGGTGCCCCGATTTCGGATTGCGGGTGGCGCTCGAACAAGACATGAGCGTCCTAGGTCCGCTCGCCATCGCGATTCTCAACGCCCCCACGGTCGCCGACGCGCTCGAGTGCACCTCGAAGTATCTGTTCGTGCACGCGAACAACCTCATGGTCGCGCAGGTAGCCGACCCGCGCGGCGTGCGAGGCGTCCTCGGTATCCGTTGGGGTGTGGTGGACAGCGCTCATTCGCGTCCGCAAACCATCGACGGAGGCATGCTTTTCATCCATCGGGCGCTGCTCTACGCACTCGGCGGGAACTACGGACTGCGCACCGTCGAACTGCCGCATGTGCCCCTGGTGGCACCGTCGCGCTATGAGGAACTCTTCGGAGCCCAGGTGAACTTCGCGCAGCCGGCCGCGGTCCTGCGCGTCCCCGCCGACCTGATGCGACGACCTATCCTCGGCAGCGACAACCTCACCCGGCAGCTCGCGCTGTCGTATTTGGAGACCCAGGCAGCCCACAGCACCCGCCCGATCAGTGGCCAGGTGAGGACCGTGCTGCGGCAGGTACTCGGTACCGGTCCCACCTCGGTGCGCGCTGTCGCCGAGGTGCTCTCGATGTCGCCGCGCACACTGCAACGACACCTCACTCTGGAGGGCGAGACCTTCGCCGCCATCCTCGATGGTGCGCGCCGTGACCGAGCGGACGTGCTGCTCACCACCTCCGATCTGCCACTGGCTCAGGTCGCATCGACGATCGGCCTCGACAATCCCGCCACGCTGAGCCGATACGCGCGACGTTGGTGGGGGACAACGGCTCGCCATCATCGTCAGCACAATCGTCGCGTGGGCGCCGAGATCGGTTCGAATCAGGGGAGAAGTGCCACCGCGTGACCGGTTACTGCCGCGCGGCCGCAAGGTCGTAGACCGTGACGCCATCGACCTGTTTGGCGGCGAAAGTGCTCCTGACCCACTGGGTGATCCGATCGGCTTCGGAATCGGATGTGGCCCTGTCGGGTCCGTCCTGATGATCGATGAAGTAGTGAATCGATCGGTTCGCCACGTACTTCTGGAACTGGGCGAGCGTCGGTGCCGGGTCGGTACCGTTGAAGCCGCCGATGGCCATGATCGGCAACCGCGTGGCGAGTTGGAATCCGGCTGCGCTATTGGAGGTGACAGCGGCCGCCGCCCACGTGAAATCGTCGCCATCCTTTTCGAGCAGCGCGACCAGCCGATCGCTGGGAGTGCTGACCGTCATCATCCCGCCCGCAGGACCGAACCCGAGCTCCGAGAAGTCGGGCGTCCCGGCATTCGGCCCGGCGACCGGTATGGCATTGGTATGTGATGTGGCAATGGTGTCGATGGTGTAGGCAGTCGGCCCTGCCAGGGTGGCCATGGCTGCTGCTGCCGCCACTACGGCAGCGAGTCTGCCGCGCACAGGGATCAGCATGGCGGAGGCGGCGAGAACCCCCACGGCAAGCACTGCCCACCGCAGCCACGGGACGAAATCGGGATTGCGGGACAACAGGATCCACGCGGTGATCGCGGTGACCGCAATGCTCGCCGCCAATGTGAGGCGCGCAGTGAGCCGGTTTCGTTGCCGCCACAGCATGGCGCTCCCCGCGCCGACGAGCGCGGCGATCGCGGGGGCGAGGGCGACCGTGTAGTACTGATGGAAGATGCCCGCCATGTAGCTGAACACGAGGCCGGTAACCAGTAGCCAACCACCCCACACCAGCAGAGAGGCGCGCCGCGCATCGGTGCGGATCGCCTTGCCGCGCAATAGGAGCCCCGCGATGAGCAGGATGAGCGCGGCTGGGATCAGCCATCCGATCTGGCCGCCCTGTGCGCTGTCGAGCATGCGGGTGAGCCCGGGGCCCGAGCCGAATACCGAGCCGCTCGGTCCCGATCCAGGGCCGCTCGGTGCCGGCATCGTGCCCCAACTGCTTCCGGGTTCATCGCCGGTCAACCGACCAAGGCCGTTGTAGCCGAGGGTCAGCTCGAGGATCGAATTGTGCTGGGAGCCACCGATCCACGGTCGTGACGATGTCGGCCACAGCTCGACCGCCAGCAGCCACCACACCGCGGACACCACCATGGCCGCGGCGACCGCGAGCAGTTGCACGATGCGAGTAGCCAGTCGTGGCGGGCCCGCGATCAAATAGGTGCCGGCGAGAGCTGGGACGACCAAGAGGACCTGGAGTTGCTTGGCAAGGAAGCCGAATCCGATGCAGGCTCCGGCGAGTACCAGCCATTGGGTGCGGCCGTCATCGATGGCGCGCAGCAGCGCCCATGCGGCGGCGACCATGAGGAACACCAGCAAGGCATCGGGATTGTTGTACCGAAAGATGAGGGCCGCGACCGGTGTCAGAGCGAGGGTCAGCCCGGCGATCAGCCCGGCCGCCGCACCGAAAACCCGCCGCACCGCCGCCCAGAGCAGTGCCACGGAGGCGACGCCGAGCAGGACCTGCGGCGCCTGGATACTCCACGAGTGCAGGCCGAAGATCCGTACCGAGAGGTCCACGGGCCACAACGACGCCGGTGGCTTGTCCACAGTGATGAAACCGGCCGCGTCCGAGGACCCGAAGAAGAAGGCCGCCCACGATTGCGAACCCGCCTGGGCGGCAGCGGAATAGAAGGCATTGGCCCAGCCATTGGCGCTGAGGTTGCACAGATACGCGGCGGCGGTCCCAACCAACAGAGCCGCCAGCGCAACGGATTCCCACCGTGAACGGCGCGTAGGCGCCTCATCCATCGAGGTGGTCGGCTGGATCGGTATGGTCGTCGCGGTCACTCGACCGAGTTTCGCCCTGGGTGCTCGCCCCAAGATCAGGCTCGCCTGTGAGCTCGCTGGGAGTCGGCCGCAACGCGCGCGGCCGTTCACAGCCAACACCCAGCTTGCGACAAGCTGGGACCGGGCTGTCTTCTCGAGGATCGAGCACATGAATACGCACACCGACGCGGCGCGGATTCTCGTTGTCGACGACGACCCGATGGTTGCCGAATTGCTGTCGAAGGGCCTGGAAGCGGCGGGGTTCACCGTGGCCACGGCCGACACCGGCAACAGTGGACTGGACAAGCTTCCCAGCTTTCGCCCGGACGCGTTGATCCTCGACGTCGTACTGCCGGGCATGAGCGGATTCGGCATGCTGCGGCGGATGCGCGCCTACGGGGCGGAGGTGCCGGTGTTGTTTCTCAGCGCCCGGGATGACGTGACGGAGCGATTGACGGGACTGTCCCTGGGCGCCGACGACTTCATCGGCAAGCCGTTCAGCCTGGAGGAAGTGATCGAACGGGTGCGGGCGATCCTGCGACGCACCGGTGTTGCACCCAAGCCGCGGTCGCCACGTACGCGGGTCGGTGACATCGAACTCGACGACGATAGCCGTGAAGTGTGGAAGGCAGGTGAACCAGTTGTGTTGTCGCGCACCGAGTTCGCGCTGCTTCGGTACTTCATGCTGAACGTGGGCAGGGTGTTGAGCAAGCCGACGATCCTCGACCATGTGTGGCAGTACGACGCCGGCGGCGACGTCGGCGTCGTGGAATCCTACGTCTCGTATCTGCGGGCGAAGGTGGACACCACCGAGCCGAGAATGATTCAGACCCTGCGCGGGGTCGGCTATGTAATGCGCGAGCCCACAGCGATGCCGACTACCGATGCGGTGGAACTGCTTCGGTAGTCGGCACGCAGAGTGCTCTAGTCGGCGGAGCGAAAGACCCAGCGCAGCCCGAGGAAACGAATCAGGGTGGAGATCAGGTTGGCCGCGACTAGGACGACCAATTCCACCGTTATCGGCGCCGCAGGTGCCCAATGATGGAGCGCCCAGAGCGATCCGCTGGTCAACAGCAGGCCGATGCCGAAAATGATCAATCCCTGCACCTGATGCGAGATCGCGCCCGCCGAGCCCCGGACGCCGAAGGTGAAGGCACGGTTGGCGGCCGTATTGGCGATGGCGGTGATTAGCAATGCGAGAAAGTTCGCGAGCTGGGCCCCGAGCATCGACTGCAGGATGACGTAGAGCACCAGATACGCCAAGGTGCTGCAGACTCCGATAATGGCGAAACGCACCGTCTGCCCGACCATCCCGTGCGGTACACCCGCGACGAGCGGCTCGCGGCCGATGGCGGTGCGCAGCTCGTTGATCGGCAGAGTGCCGGTGGCGAGCGCGCGCCCTAGCCGCCAGACCCCGAGGAGATCCTTGCGCGCGGTATCGAGGATGTCCACGCGGGAATCGGGGTCGTCGATCCAGTCGACGGGCACCTCGTGGATTCGCAGTCCGGCACGCTCGGCGATCACCAGCAATTCGGTGTCGAAGAACCACTCGCCATCCTCGACGAGGGGCAGCAGTCGGCGGGCGACGTCGGTGCGCATTGCCTTGAATCCGCATTGCGCATCGGAGAACCCGGCGCGCAGGGAGGTCTTGAGAATGAGATTGTAACTGCGGGAGATGAATTCGCGCTTGGGCCCACGGACGACCCGGGAATCTGAACTCAGTCTGGTGCCGATGGCCAGATCGGAATGTCCGGATACCAGCGGCGCGACAAGGGGGAGCAAGCCGTTGAGATCGGTGGACAGGTCTACGTCCATGTAGGCGACAACCTCGGCGTCGGAGCTCTCCCACACCGCCTTGAGCGCCCGGCCACGGCCCTTGCGGTCGAGATGGACGACACGCACGTCGTCGAACCGCTCGGCAAGGCCCCGCGCTATCTGGAGTGTGGCGTCGGTGCTCGCGTTGTCGGCGACGGTGATTCGAGTCGAGAAGGGAAAACCGTTGCGCAGGAAGGCGCGCAGTCGGTCGATGCAGTCGGCGAGACCGCGCTCCTCGTTATATACCGGAATGACGATGTCCAGCACCGGCGTGAGTCGCGGGTCGCGGACGTTTTCCCTTGCGCGGGTGGCGATCACAGTCTCTCTCATGTGCACCAGCATCGAAGTCCCAGCTCGCGGCCGGCTCGGCCGGAGCTGGGATCTTCCTGTGATCGTTGGAACGACGCTCGCAGCGCCGTCAGTGACGTTGCTGCAGGTCGTAGACCGTGGCATTACCGACAGTGGTCGGTGTGTAGTTCGCCTTGACCCACGCGGTGATCTTGTCGGACACGGTGGACCCGTTGCCCATTCCGGGGAAGCCGCCGCCGGAATCGGTGTCGATGAAGTACCGCACCTCACCGTTTGCCACGTAGCGCTGGAACTGCTCCATCGTGGGAGCGGGGTCCTGGCGTGCGAATCCGCCCATTCCGATGACCGACGTGCCGGAACTCAGCTCCGCCTGTGCGGCGCTGCTGGCACCGGTAGCGACTGCCGACCAGCGTGTTCCCGCGCTCTGGAGCATCGCGGCGAGTTCGGGATTGGCGGTAAGGTCGACCCCATGGCGGGTATTGCCGGGCTTGGGACCGGAGGCGACCATGCCGCCACTGTGCGTAATGGTGAGCGTTTCCAGGGTGTACACCGCCGGGCCGACAACGCCCAGTAGCACTGCAGCGGAAGCGATTACGATGGTCGTTCGACGGGTGTGCTTGAGGATCGGGATGGCCACGGCAAGGGCGACGGCACCCACGATCAGTGCGATACGCAGCCAGGGCAGCCAGTGCGGAGTCCGGTTGAGCAGATAGAAGCTCCACCCGTAGGTGGCAACCGCCATCACGACGAGGGTCCCGCGCGCGGCCAATTGGGTTCTGCGGTGCCACAATTCACCCAGCGCGATCGCCAGGACCGCAGCGACGGCGGGAGCGAGGGCGACCGTGTAGTACTCGTGGAAGATTCCGCTCATGTAGCTGAAGACCAAGCCGGTCACCAGCAGCCACCCGCCCCAAACGATCAGTGCGGAGCGCTGGGAGTCGGTGCGCGGGTGACGGCGGGTGTACAACAGCACGGCAACGAGCCCGATGAGGGCGGCCGGCAGGAGCCAGCTGATTTCGGTGGAGGCAGCCTCGCTGAACAGTCGCGTGATGCCCTTGTCGGCACCGTTTGGGGGTATTGCGAATTCGGCAGAATCCACACCAGCGGGCATATCCATACCGCTGGGCATCTCCATGCCGCTGGGAACCTCCATACCGCCGCCCGACGAGCTGCTGGCGAACGGCGTCCCCTGGCGCGAGCCGAGTAGCCGACCGAAGCCGTTGTACCCCACAGTCAGCTGCCAGAGGCTGTTGTTGGTCGACCCGCCGATATAGGGCCGGGAGTCGGCCGGCCAGAGCTCGACGAGCAAGACGAACCAGCCGCCGGAGACCACCAGTGCCACACCGGCGACGAGTAGTTTACGAATGCGGGCCCACATGCCGACCGGCGCGGCGATCAGGAATGCCAGCGCGAATCCAGGCAAGACGAGTAGAGCCTGCAGCATCTTGGTAAGAAAGGCGAACCCGATGGCGGCTCCGGCCAGCGCCAGCCAGGTCGTGCTCGCCGTCTCGATGGCGCGGACCGTGCAGTACGCCGCAACGACGAGCAGCAGGACCAGCAGTGCGTCGGGGTTATCGTAGCGAAACATCAACGCCGCCACCGGAGTCACCGCCAGGAAGGCTCCCGCGAGCAGGCCCGCGCCAGGACCGCTGGTGCGGCGGACAGTCGCATACAGCAGCCAGACCGAGCCGACGCCCATCAGCGCCTGCGGCACCAAGAGCGACCAGATGTTGAACCCGAACAACCGTGCCGACAGGCCCATCACCCACAGCGAGGCAGGTGGTTTGTCGACGCTGATGACATTGCCGGGATCGACAGAACCGAAGAGCAAGGCCGTCCAGGTCTTCGAACCGGCCTCCACTGCGGCCGCATAGTATTCGTTGCCCCAGCCCTGAGATCCCAGTGCCCAGAGATATACCACCGCGGTCGCGGTCAGGAGTGCGATCAAACTCGGTCTTTCCCAGCGGTTTTCGGGATCAGTGCCGAACAGCAGGCGATTTGCCCACGGCCAGGGCAGTCCACGTGCGGGTGCTGAGCGGGGGGACAGGGGGGAGGCCACAGTCATGTTCGTGATCGTGGTCGCGGCGGCTCGCGCTGACCTCGCGCGAGTCTGTGAGAACGCTGCGAATTCCGCCAGCCACTGTCGAGGCTGTCCAGATCACCGGATGCACCACGGCATGAGGGCCTTCCCCTTGGGGGAAGGCCCTCATGAACACCTTTCGGGATCGCCTACCGAAACACGACGTATCGTGCCGTCGGACGTGTTGGTCTAGCCGAACGAGCCAGTAGGCGCCGGTGTCTGGCGAGGCTGTTGCTGGGGCTGCTCTTGCTGAGGCTGCCGCTGTTCCGGACCCCGATCCCCGGGGCCGTTGTTGTCGTTTCCGACATGGTCGCGGTTCCAGTCTGGGTCCGCAATCTGGCTGACCACGGGAACGCTGTTATCGACGGTCGCGGCCGAGGCCGGGATCGCCAGTGCGGCCAGCGGCAGCGCGACCGTGACCGCATGGCGAAGAGCGGCGGCACTACCCGCACTGACGGCATCTACCAGGCAATGCGCGCCGATATTCTCGGCGGGCGTCTGGTCCCTGGGGCACGGCTGAAGTTTCCGGAGCTGTCGGAGCGGTACAAGGTCAGCGTCGGCGCGACCCGTGAGGCGTTGACAAAATTGGCGGCCGAGGGTCTGGTGACGGCAAAAGCGCATCAGGGCTATCTGGTGCGGCCGCTCTCGCACGAGGATCTCGCCGACCTCACGAAGGCGCGGGTCGAGATCGAATCACTGGTGCTGAAGCTGTCGGTACTCGAGGGTGATGTCCGCTGGGAAGCGGATGCCATTGCGGCACACCACTTTCTGGAGCGGACCACCTACCGTGATCCCGCCGACCCGAATCATCCGACCGATGAGTGGTCGGCGGCGCACCGGGCCTTCCATCACGCGCTGCTGGCCGGATGCCGCAACCGGAGGTTGTTGGATACGGCACTCGCCCTGCGCCAGGAGGCGGAACTGTACCTGCAGTGGTCGGTGTCGTTCGGCAACGAGCCCGACCGCGACGTTCCCGGCGAGCACCGCGCGCTGCTGGCGGCGGCCGTCGCCCGCGACGCCGACCGCGCGCAGGAACTGCTGCGTGATCACATCGCGCACACAGCGCAACTGTTGATCAGCTGCGCACCCGATGAACCAAATTCGGCGGAGGCCGATATCGAGTAAGGAGCGACGATGGACAAGACGGTGACCGATGCGGTCGCCGCGATCGCCGATATCCCTTCCGGGGCAACGCTTGCCGTCGGAGGATTCGGACTATGCGGTATTCCTGAGACGCTCATCGAGGCGCTCGAGCAGACCGGGGTCACCGATCTCGACGTGGTGTCCAATAACTGCGGCGTCGACGACTGGGGATTGGGCAGGTTGCTGTCGGCCGGACAGATTCGCCGGGTGACCGCCTCCTACGTCGGTGAGAACAAGGAATTCGCGCGACAGTATTTGGCGGGGGAGCTCGAGGTCGAGTTGACGCCCCAGGGCAGCCTGGCCGAGCGACTACGTGCCGGCGGGTGTGGCATTCCCGCCTTCTATACGCCCGCCGGACTGGGGACACCGGTGGCCGACGGCACCATGCCGTTGCGTTACGCGTCCGATGGATCGGTGGCCGTGCGCGGACCCGCGAAGGAGATCCGTGCCTTCGGCGGTCAGGACTATGTGCTGGAGACAGCCATCCGAACCGACTTCGCGCTGGTACACGCCGCGCTTGGGGACCGGCACGGAAATCTCGTCTTCAATGCCGCCGCAGGCAATTTCAACGCACTGTGCGCCATGGCGGGCAAGATCACCATCGCGGAGGTCGAGCAGTTGGTCGAACCTGGTGAGATCCCGCCCACCCATATCCACGTACCGGGCGTGTTCGTGCAGCGTGTCCTCGCCGTGGGGCCTGTCGAAAAACGCGTCGAGAAGCTCACGTTGCTGAGCCCGAGCGCGGCCTGACCACCACGCAATCCGATCGTTTGGAGAATCGAGGAACACCCATGTCCTGGACCCGCAATGAGATGGCCGCGCGCGCCGCACGCGAACTGCTGGACGGGCAGTATGTGAATCTGGGTATCGGCCTGCCGACCCTGGTGCCCAACTATGTGCCCGACGACGTCACAGTGGTCCTTCACAGCGAGAACGGAATCCTCGGTGTTGGGCCGTATCCGGTTGCCGGACAGGAAGACCCGGATCTAATCAACGCCGGAAAGGAAACGGTGACGCTGCGGGTAGGCGGCTGCTACACGGATTCAGCGCTGTCGTTCGGCATCATCCGCGGCGGCCACCTGGATGTGGCGATCCTCGGCGCGATTCAGGTCTCGGCGACCGGCGACCTGGCGAACTGGTCGATACCGGGCAAGATGATCAAGGGTATGGGTGGCGCGATGGATTTGGTACACGGTGCGGGCCGGGTGATCGTGCTGACCGAGCACAATGCCAAGGATGGCAGCCCGAAAATCGTGGCGCGGTGCACGCTTCCGCTCACCGGAGTCGGTGTGGTGCATCGGATCATCACCGATCTAGCGGTTCTCGATGTCACCGCGGATGGATTGACGGTGGTCGAACTCGCGCCCGATGTGACACTCGGGGAACTGACCTCGAGAACCGGCGCGGAATTGAACACCGGTGCGCTGGTGGACCTCTGATCGAACCTACCTCCCAGCAAACGCTCAGCCGGGGCAGAGGTCGCTCCATCGCTACCGGATCGACGCTCGATGCCATGAGCGATGAAACTTCCGATGCCCGAATCCTCGTCGTCGATGACGAACCGACGATCGTCGACCTATTGGCTACCAGCCTGCGTTTTCAGGGTTTCAAGGTGGCCACCGCGGCGGACGGCAGGGACGGGTTGGACAAGGTGCGTACCTTCGCTCCCGACGCATTGATCGCGGACGTGATGATGCCCAACATGAATGGGTTCGACATGTTGCGGCAGTTGCGGGCGGAAGGCCGCGATATCCCGGTGCTGTTCCTCACCGCCCGCGATGAGGTCCGGAGCCGGATTACCGGCCTGGCCCTCGGCGCGGATGACTACATGTCCAAACCATTCAGCCTCGAAGAGGTCATCGCACGTCTGCGGGCGATCCTGCGCCGCAGCGGCATCATCGACCCGTCCGACCCAGCCCGTCTGCGGGTGGGAAAGCTGGAGTTGGACGAAGACACTCACGAAGTGTGGTGCAGCGGAAGGCTCGTCGCGCTGTCGCCGACGGAATTCATGCTGCTGAGATACCTGATGCTCAACGAGAACAAGGTGTTGAGCAAGGCGAGGATCCTGGATCATGTGTGGCACTACGACTTCGGCGGTGAAACCAGCGTCGTGGAATCGTATGTGTCGTATCTCCGGCGCAAGATCGACACCGCGGAACCGAAGATGCTGCACACACTGCGGGGCGTCGGCTATGTGCTGCGCGATCCCGGGCGGGCAGCGGAGTGATGCGCGTGGCCGGTAGATGCCCGGTCGGCCGCTATGTTTCGCGCCCGATCCTGAGGTAACCCGAAGGTTGGCGAGAGGTTGCCTTCCTAACGTTGCCGACATAGATCGCAGCGCTCAGGGAGTGCCTACTCGGAAGGACATTGGCATGGAGACGACCTCATCGAACGTCCCGCGGCAGTTCAGAACGGCGGTGGTCCCGGCGGCCGGATTGGGCACGAGATTCCTGCCGACGACCAAGGCCGTGCCGAAAGAACTACTGCCGGTGGTGGATACGCCAGGAATCGAACTGGTTGCGGAGGAGGCCGCACAGGCCGGGGCGGACCGGATGGTATTGGTGACGGCTCCTGGAAAAGAAAGTGTCGCAGCCTATTTCGCCGAGGAGCGGGAGTTGGAGAGCCTCTTGGCCCGCCGTGGCAAATTCGATCTGTTGGAGCGGTTACGCAATGCCCCCAAGCTCCTCGATGTCGACACTGTCGTGCAGCAGCGCCCCTTGGGGCTGGGACATGCCGTCCTGCAAGCCGAATCCACCCTGGCCGCAGACGAATCGGCATTCGTGGTCTTGTTGCCGGATGACCTGGTGCTGCCCAGCGGAGTCTTGGAGACGATGGCGCGGGTGCGTCGCCGCTACGGCGGCAGTGTGCTGTGCGCGATCGACGTGCCGCGCGAATCGGTAAGCGCTTATGGTGTTTTCGATGCCGTCCCGGCTTTCGGTGCTGACCCTGACGTGCTGCGCGTAAACGGAATGGTCGAGAAGCCGATTGCGGCGGATGCACCCTCGACGCTGGCCGCTGCCGGGCGGTACCTGCTCGACCGCGCAGTCTTCGACGCGCTGCGCGCCATCGAGCCGGGCGCGGGCGGCGAACTCCAGCTGACCGATGCGATCGCCGCCTTGATCGACCAGGGACACCCCGTTCACGTGGTAGTGCATCGTGGCCGCCGACACGATATCGGCAATCCGATGGGACTGCTGCATGCGTCGGTGGACCTGGCGCTGCGGCGCGAGGAATACGCCGATACCTTTCGATCTTGGCTGCATTCACGCCTGGATTCGCCGATGCTTTGAAAGCCGCGCGCCGCTGGTGGCGAACGAGCCACCGGCGCTGTCAGCTTCGCCAGAGGTTCGCCAGAGGGCCATCGATCAGAATGCCTGGGATACGAGCTGTCCGCTATCGCCCATCCCAGCGGCGACCACGCGCAGTGGATAAGCGCACCCCTGTGGAGACCGATGATTATCAAACATGTTCTGGCGATGTCCGTTCTAGGCGTGGGCGCCCTCGTGGTGTTGCCGGTGGCGCACGCGGCGGCGGCAACACCGCATGAGAACACCTATCGCATCGATGGTGGTCTCGTGTACAGCGTGGGCCAGAGCGACCTGGTGACGCGGTCGATGCCCGCCCTGAACGGAATGCCGACGAATCGGGAATTGTTGGTGGACAGCACCTTCTACGGAAAGGTGGAGGGCTCGGCAACGGGCACATTGAAGACGGGATACCTGGTCGCCTGTGTCATGGATGCCGATCCCAAGGCGAAGGCCGACGCTGAAGGCAAGGTGGAGGGTAGTGGAAACGGAAGCGTGAGCGTCGAGCCTGACAAGGTAACGCCGAAGCTGGATGTCAAGGTCGGTCCTTCCGTGAGTGGCGGTGTGGGCGTCGAGGTTTCGCTGACGCCGGGCAAGATCGCCGACGTGCAGTCGGGTTCGAAGGACCTCCACGACGGTGCGAAGGGGTCGCTGGTGAACCGAGACTTCTACATCCAGGTGTCTGGATGCGCGGGACCGTTGCTGCTGCGCCCCTACGCGAAGATCGAGGTCCATTCATCGGACGTCGATGCCACCGGATCCGTATTCGGTGACCCGATTACGTTGTGAATCCAAGGGTTTGACTGCGTATTCGATGTGGGCAGCCGCCGGGTGAGCGGATTCGATCATTTGGGCCCCACCCGACGACTGCACGGCCCGCCAGCAAGGGCAGGAGGCTGCTCGCGGGCCGCGCCGACCGTCTCGGCAGTTCTAGTCGGCGGATTCAGCATGCAGGCGCCGACGCGGTGCCGACTCAGGCGCAGATGTGAATAATCTGGGAGAACACGATCGACCTGTGACGAAGGGCGGCCGCCTCCGCCTCGATCAAGGGTGATCCCTTCTTGGACAAGGGTCTTCGGGTAAGTTGCCACGTGTTAGGGTGTGCAGCCGTGCGATGACGGTCTTGAACCCGTCGATGCCCATCTTGTCGCGGGCCGTGAGGAAAAGCACGGACGCATCGACGCCTTCGGAGCGCAGAGCTCGCGGCAACCACAGGCCGTCCAGATTCGGGCACCGCCGCATCGACGATGAGTACATGCGGGCGGAACGTCCGGGCCATGGCCAGACTCTCGGCGCCATCGGCCGAGCTGGCGACGATAAATCCTCGGCGGTGCAGCGCGAGCAGTAGATCCATGATGTTCGGCGGTTCATCGTCGACGACGAGCACGCGCACACCGGCGAAGTCGTTGGACACCCACCTACCGTCGGCCCCGGACTGCGTCGCCACCTGCGGTCAGTCTGGGTCTTTCCTGTGAATCGCGATGGCGCAGTGTCCGAACCCGCTGAGGTTTGCCAGCAAACTGCCAGTTTCGGCCGAGCGTGCCTCCAGTTGGGAGGCGAAGGGTCTTGCTCGTTGGGTAGCCCGCGTGCTGGGCGAAGCGAGCTTTACGGCAGGAAGGTGATCACATGGCTGGTTTCAGCGATGGAGTGATGTCCGCGGCATGCTCCGCAGATGTCTGACCGGACGCGCCATGGCCAGGAATTCCAATGGCGAGTCGGTCTTCTCGCGGATGTCGCGCATCTACGAGGCATTCGGACCGGAGTCGCCCGCGTTCACGGTGACGGAGTTGTCCAAACGGTCCGGTATGCCGATGGCGACGGTATCGCGGATGGTTGCCGAACTCGTCGAGCACGATTGGCTGCTCCGGGATGGCGACGGACGGGTGCGGATCGGGTTCCGCGTCTGGGAGCTCGTGACGCGCGCCGCGCCGACGCGCGAACTACGCCGTGTCGCGATGCCGTATGTCAGCGAACTGCATGCGCGCATAGGTCACCTCGTCGCTATCTCGGTACGTCAGGGCGATGGGGCCCTGGTCATCGATGAGCTGCCGGCCCCGGGTGCGGTGGAGCCGAGGCCAGGGGATTCGGGGCGATTGCCGTTGCACGCCTCGGCGACCGGTTTGGTGCTGCTGGCATACGCCGGCTTCGAAGCCCAGCAGTCAGTGCTGGGGCAGGCATTGACCGCATACACCGAACACACTCCGACCGACGAGAAGTCATTGCGTGTGCTGCTCAGCGAGGTTCGTCGCTCGGGAATCGCGATCTGCGTGGGTTTCCTCGACCCGAAGCTGACGAGCATCTCGGTGCCGCTGCGCGGCGCGCACGGGGAAGTCGTCGCCGCACTGACGGTAGTGGTGCCGGATGCCACTACGGCGCGGTCGCTCATCCCCGTGCTCCGAGCCGCGAGCGCGAGAGTCAGTCGGGCCCTGGCCGAGAACGGCGCCCCGGATCCGACACCGCTGTCGGGTTATCTGGGCGTCCGATCCTGATCGATCGTGAAACGTGCCCGCCGAACCGAAGATGAGGGGATCCGGCTCGGCGGGCACGCCTGCCCGTGCGCCCGCCGAACCGAAGTGACGGAATCCGGTTCGCCGAGCGCGGCTGTCCCGGCGCGGGCATCTTCAGGATGCAGGTCGGGGCATCGCTGGTTCCAATGACATTCCACTCAATGCAACGCCTTTCATTGAAAGAAATATTGATCATGGCGGACGTCTGATTCCAGTACTTTTCCGATTGCGGAAGGGCAGAGAAATGCCGCCAGATATTTCGCCTCGGTGCCGTGAGGCGCGGATCATTCAGTAAGGAATCGTAGATGAGGAATCATCACCGTAGTTTTCGGCGAACGGGAGCACGGCCGGTCGTCGTAGTCACGGCGGCTGTGGCCGCGGTGGGGCTGTATTCCGCCGGTGGCGCGAACGCGGACACCTTCGTTCCATTGCCCGACGGCCATACCGAAGGCCCCGGCGCGACGATCGACAGTGTCGGTGAACAGGCGGTCGTCTCGCCGTCGTTGGCGGCCAATGGCGCCGGGCGCACAGTCTGGGTATCGGGGCGGGTCACCGCCGATGTCGTGACTCCTCATGGTGAGGTAGGCCCCAACAACGGGCCGAAAGGTGATGCGGGGACGAACAATTCGTCGACGCATGGCGTCTCGACGTTGACGGTCGGCTACCTCGTGGGATGCCAGGTCGCGCTGGGCAGCCTGTCCGCGTCCTTATCGGCGGCGTTCAGCTCGGCACCGAGCGCGACCGGATCGTTCTCGGTGCCGTTGGCGCCGGGACAGGTCAAGTGGGTGCGCTTCGACCAGAAGGACATGGCCGACAGCGGCGTGTACCACCTCAATTACCGAGACCAGGAAATCGCGATCCAAGGCTGCGCGGGGTACGCGCAGGCCCGCCAGGTCGCGACCGTCGAGATCATCGGCGCCGACTATTCGAAAACCACGCTGTACGGCCAGCCGTTCAGCATCGGCTGAGTTCGCCGAATCCCCTTCACTTCGCTACGGCGAAAGAATTCTCGAGGAACGATGAGATGAAGAGCGCTCGAAAAGGCATTGCCCGAGTGGCAGGAGTCGGCGTTGCCGCGGCCGCCGCTGTCGGTCATTTCGCCGTCGGTGTTTCCGCGGCCGATACCTTCGTGCCGCTTCCGGGCGGCGACATCACCGAGACGATCGACGACGGCACCGTCGTCCATGTGACGCTCGGTGGAGAATCGGCGAACATCAACCCGTCGATGGGTGCGACGCCGTTGCATCGCAACGTGTGGACCAGCGGCCACGGGGAAGTGGACCTGTCCGCCGGCGCTGCCGGAGATCCGAAGACCTACACCAAATTGCGCCCCGGCTACGTTGTCGGCTGCCAGGTCGACCTCAGCAGTGGCATCACGCCGGGCGCGAACGGCACCGCGTCGACGGATCTGAGTTCGGACTCGCCGTCGATCACCACCAAGGGTGGGGCATCGGCCAGCTTGAGCATCGGCGCCGGACAGGCCAAGACGGTCTACCTGCTCGATCTCGAGTCTGCGGACGACTACGGCTCGGAGAGCCATAGCGCCAAACATAAGGTCATGGGTCCGCACAACAGCGTCACCTGGAAAGACGAAACGATCAATGTGGACGGCTGCGGCGGTTACGCACAGGCGCGAGCATTCGTTCAGGCGATGGTCTACACGCCGACCACCATCGGCTACGTCACGGTGTGGGGACAGCCCTTCAGCTTGGGCTGACGGGGAATCGAAAGTGCGACACAGGAATGGAGGAAAAGAAGTGAATCCGTCCGAGAGTGTGAAATCCGTGAAGACCCGGGCGAGTAAGGCAATCGCTACCGCGGTGGTGGCTTCGGCGCTTATCGTCCCCGCGGCGGCACCGGCGATCGCTTCCGCTGCTCCCACCCAGCCGGGGCAACAGCAGCCGGGGCCGCAGCAGAACCCCGGCCAACCGAACCAGGGGCAGCCGGGACCGAACAACCCTGGCTCCCATGGTTATCCAGTCCCGCAGGGCTACCACGACGACTCCAGGGCCCCCGCCTGGCCGGGCGGCGGTGAACCGCCGATCTGGTGGTGGCAGGGGCTGCGCGTATTCGGGTTGGCCTGAGAATCTTCCTATAGCTCGATATCGAAGGACCTTGGACTCTGTCCTTGGTCCTTCGATGCGTCGCTTATAGTGTCTTCTCCTTCGAAGTGATTGCCTCCCAGCGTATTTTCAAGTGATTGGCAACTTCCCGGCAGTGATACTTCGTAATGCCCGAGGCAAAATTGACTTGTCGGTATGCATTACTGAAAGTGCCGACAAGAATCCGAAACTGAAAGGGTTGTTTCCTATGGGATCTGCTGTGATCGACCTGGGTAGCGCTGTTCTGCACGGGGTAGTAGGGACCGGCAGTGCCGTGCTGCACGGGCTGTTCGCCCCGTTGTTCTTCGGGTCCGCCGGACTCTGAGAACGGCCCGACCTCGATTCAACCCCGCCGGATTCTCCGGTGGGGTTGTTCGCGTATCAGGCTCCAGCGCAGGGCAAATTGGCGTTGACGCGACCGGCTCGCTCGGTGAATCGTCAGTGCTCGATCCGGAGTCGAGCGCGCAGTTGGCCAATGAGATCGGCGAGTTCGGCGGCATCGTGGGCGGCGCCGAACAGATAGAAGTCCGGTCTGATGATCGCGGCCAGATGCCCGTGCTCTCGCATATGTGGCAGGTAGTCGTGGTCGATGTCGGTGTAGCCGTTGTCGGTTGGCTCACTGGTGAGTTCCACCAGGGCCGCGCCGATTTCGTCCAGGAATAGACGATGCTCGGGTGTCAGCACGGTAGCCCCGGGTCCATCGACGAGAACGGTGAATCCTGAGCCGGTGACATCGTCGAGCAGCGCGGTCGTGTCGCCGTGGCGGACTCGGAACTGAGGGGTGAGGTGACCGACCGTCGGTGCTGTCCGGCCGTCCGGAAGCCGTTGCAGGACACCGTCTCCGAGCACCGGTGGGGCACCCGCTGGCAGTACCCGCACGGGGTCCGCCCCGCCTGCGATCATGCGCCGATCGCGTTGTGCGGCATCCTGTTCGTCGAGGACACAGATGACCTCGCCCAATGCGATCGACATGTCGATCGCATGACGCACATGTGCACTGCGCTCGGTGCTGTAGGTGTCGAGCAGGTCCGAGTGGGCCTTGTCGCGCAGCATCAAATCCAGCTTCCAGGAGAGGTTGAGTGCGTCACGCAGCCCTGAACACATGCCCTGACCCGCGAACGGCGGCATGAGGTGGGCGGCGTCGCCGGCGAGCAGGAGTCGG
Source organism: Nocardia sp. CA-119907 (assembly GCF_050955995.1). Taxonomy (NCBI): domain Bacteria; kingdom Bacillati; phylum Actinomycetota; class Actinomycetes; order Mycobacteriales; family Nocardiaceae; genus Nocardia; species Nocardia sp. CA-119907. The sequence goes on along the minus strand of NZ_CP192091.1, from coordinate 5,493,596 downwards.
CCGGCCCGCCAGGTGTCGGCCCAGCGGGCCTGGAAGGTGTAGACGGTGTGTCGCTCGATCGTGGTGTTGCCGGGATAGCGGCCCCACGGCTCGAGCAGCTTCCAAGCCGTGTCGGCGGTGTCGAGATCGGCGATGGTTTCGCCGGGGAGTCTCATGAATTCCCAGCGGCGCCTGCCGGGTCCGCCCGACACGATGGTGGTCGGCCGGGTCGGGTCGCACAGCTGCCAGTTCATCGGAGACCAATCCCGCTGCTCATGCGGGATGCAGGTTGAAATAGGGCACAAATGACCTCCCTCCGCATCGGCTGGACAGTGACCATGGAGGTGACTTGATACCGATCAACCCAGCTCGACGAGGAGCGCGCAAATGACAGCGATTCATGGGGAACACTTCGATGTCCTCGTCATCGGGGCCGGAATCTCCGGCATCGGCGTGGCTCGCCATCTACTCACCGATCAACCCGGAACGACCTTCGCGGTCCTGGAGGCCCGGGGCGCGCTGGGCGGAACCTGGGATCTGTTCCGCTACCCGGGGATTCGCTCGGACTCGGACCTGTACACCTTCGGCTATCGATTCAAGCCGTGGACGGACCCGAAGTCGATCGCAAGCGCGGATCGTATTCTGGCCTACCTGCACGAGACCGCACGCGAGTACGGCGTCGATCGCCATATTCGATACCACCACAAGGTGGTTGCCGCGGCGTGGTCCGGCGCCGACGCACGGTGGACTGTCGAAGTCGAGCGCGCCGACAGCGGTGAGCGGCTGACTCTCACCGCCACCTGGCTCTTCGCGGCTACGGGATACTATGACTACGACGCGGGCTATTCGCCGAAGTTCGAAGGGCGTGAACGCTTTCGGGGACCTGTCGTCCATCCGCAGCTTTGGCCGGAAGACCTCGACTACCGGGGCAAGAAGGTTGTGGTGATCGGCTCGGGCGCCACCGCGGTAACTCTGGTGCCCGCGATGCTCGATTCCGGTGCCGCGCACGCGACGATCCTGCAGCGCACCCCGACGTATGTGTTGCCCGTGCCGTCTGAGGACAAGATCGCCACCAAGCTGCGCAGGGTGCTCGGCACCAAGCGGGGGTTCGCGGCGACGCGTGCGAAGAACATCCTGATGCAGCGCACCATCTGGAACATTTGTGCATGGGATGAACGCGTCCGATTGGTGCCCATCAGGCAGTCCCTTCGCGGTCGGGGTTGAGCACCCAGCCATCCCAGACGTGGTCGCCGGCGCGAGCCACTAGGGCGACCGTGAAAGTGGTGCCCCTGCCCTCTCTGTAGATCGTCGGGTAGGGGCACCACGCTGCGGCAGCGTCAGACTTTGCTGATCGCGCTGACCCAGCAGGGGGTACCGGGCGAGGATTGCTGGAAAGTATCCAGATGCATCTTGGTATTGGGCAGGTACAGCCGGTTTCGATCGACAGCGATTGTGGTCGGAGCATCGAGGCTGCTGTCGGAGATGGTCTTCACCAGGCTTCCCGAGCGGCCGTCCGGGCTCATTCGGAAGACGGCTACCTGACTCTGCTGGGACAACACCACATACAGCGTGGACCCGTCGAGGTAGAGGCCGTCAGCCCAGGGGAGCGCGGTCCCGCCGAGATCGACCTGGATACTGTGGCCGGTATTTGGATCGACCCGGAACAGCTTCGCGGTGCTCGTTTGGACGACAAGGAGTGCCTGACCGTCCGGGGTCGAGCACAGCCCGTTGGAATTCTGGCCGTCGGTGTACACGAGGTCGCCGGTGATGGGGAGGGTCACGAAGCCGTCCGGGGGCGGGAGCGCGGGGCCCGACAGCGGAAGCTTGTACAGCACTGGCAGACGGGAGTCGGTGAACCAGGCGGCATCTCGCAGCAGGACCGTGTCGTTGACGAGGCTGGTGTCCGGCTGCCCGAAGACATAATGCGCCAGGACCGCGTTCGTGCGGGTGTCGAGAACGCGTGCGTCGCCCGCGACCCCGTGGCAGATGAACAGTCGACCTGATTCATCGACCTTGATGCCTGTCGATTCGCTACCCCAGCCGTCGCTGACCGACGTACCTTTGCCGCTGGTCACATCGATTCGGTAGATTCCACCGCCGAAGGAGCTGACATAGAGCGAATTTCCCGGTCCGGTCGCGATGCCCTCCGGCACGAAATTGGCTGGTAATTCGAACTTCTGAGTGGCAGCGGGGGGACTGGAAGGCGCGGGTGGATCGCCCGGCTCGGGGGCGGCGGAAGCCGTGGTGCTGCCACCTCGCGTCCCGCACCCGGCGGCCATCCCGGTGGCGGCCAGCAGTGATCCGAAGATGAGCGACCGTCGGGAAATAGGAGACATATGTCCTCTCATTCGCTAGCGGCGAGCGGGTCCGCGGAGTGCTGACGCCGACGCCGTCAACGATCGAATTCGAACCTGCGGTCGGCCTCATTCGCAGTTGCGAGGTTGCTGGCAGTGCGGCTCCGGGCTACGCGCCAGCAGAAACACTCGTGTCGCTGACGACACTGTGGGCATCATCGCTCTCGGCGGCGATCGTCGAATCCGGTGCGGGCTTCCAGCGATCGTAGCGATAGTCGCTGAGATCGTAGTGTCCACTGCGCCAGTAGGTTTCAGCGGTTGTGACCGGACGGAGAGGCACGTCGCCGTTCTTGTCGTAGTAATAGCTGTTGGCGGAGTTACAGGTCGGCTGCCGGAAGACCTGACGGGTACGGCGGGTCATCATTTCGTCGAAGTAGCGGATGTTGGCTTCCTCGGTGATTTCGATTCGGGTAGCGCCGACTCGGCGGGCCTGGTCGAGGGCTCGGACAATGTGTTTGGCGGAGACCTCGACAAGGGTGAAGTAGGAGGAGCCGTTGTATCCGTAGGCGGAGAACATGGCGAAGAGGTTGGGGAAGTGGGGGACGCTGACGCCCTCGTAGGACTGGACGCGTTCCCGGTCCCAATAGGTGTCGAGATCGAGGCCGCCGGTTCCGATGCATTCGTAGGGGACGCCGGGTGCGTATGGGAGTTTGAATCCGGTGGCCATAATGAGGACGTCGAGTTCGTGCTCCACGCCGTCGACGGTGCGGATGCCCTTCGGGGTGACCTCTTGGATGCCGGTGGTCTCCAGCAGGACGTTGGCGCGATTGAACGCGGGCAGATATTCGTTGGAGAAGCTGGGGCGCTTGCAGCCGAAACTGTATTTGGGCGTGAGCTTTTCACGGATGTCCGGGTCGTGGACCTGCTTGGCGAGCATGCGCTTGGCGGACCATTCCGCGTACTTCGTGATGGGGAAGATGTTGTGGTAGTGCACAGCGAGGGGGAGGATCGCCTCGACGAATCCCTGGCTGAGGATCCGAGCCAGCATCTCCGCGCCGGGGAAATGCTTCAACGCCCATTGGAACCTCGGCGTGAGCGGGCGGTCCAGCTTGGAGATGCACCAGATGGGGGTCCGCTGGAACACGGTCAGATGCTCCACCTCGGGGGCGATCGTCGGGACGACCTGTACGGACGACGCTCCGGTACCGATCACCCCGACGCGCTTGCCCGCGAGTTCTAGCGAGTTGTCCCATCGCGCGGTGTGTACGACCGGTCCGGTGAAGTCCTCGATTCCATTGAGCTGCACATGATTCGGTTCGGAGAGGACGCCTGTCGCGTTGATGACGTAGCGCGCGGTGAATTCGCGGCCGTCAGTGCTGGAAAGCAGCCAGCGGTGGCCGTCCTCGTCGAACTCGATGCGGGCGATCCTGGTGTTGAAGACGAACCGTGAACGCAGGTTGTACTTGTCGACGCAATGGTTGGCATAGGCATTCAGCTCGTGTCCCTTGGCGTAGACGCGTGACCAGTCGGGCTTCTTCTCGAAGGAGAACTGGTAGCTGAACGAGGGGATGTCCACGCCGATACCGGGATAGGTGTTCCAGTGCCAGGTACCGCCGACGCCGTCACCGGCTTCGAGGATGCGGAAGTCGTGCATTCCGGCTTCTTCCAGCTTGATCGCGACGCCGATACCGGAGAACCCGGCACCGACGATGAGGATCTCGTGGTCTACGGCGGGTAGAGCTGAATTCGCCATTGAAAGCGCTCCTTGGGGTGTTATTTGGTGGCTAGGGTGCGGCGGAAGAAGTCGATATCGGTGACGGCCGTGCGTTCGAACCATTCGCCGCTGAACGAATCGAAATGGCCGGTGGGCATATTGCGGAACTCGACGTGCGGAGCTCGCGACAGGAGCCGACGCTGGATCCACGCCGGGGACACCCGATCCCCGGTGGCGAGCTGAGCCAGCAGTGGTGCGCTGATGCGGTCCGCGTGCCGACCCGGGCGAAAGAACGGCAAGTGCGGAAACCACCGTGGCGGAGGTCTTGGCCTCGCGGCCCGTGGCGGATCCGCTCACGCTGCTGCAATGCTGCGGCTCATCCGATGGTGCCGCCGCGGTGGTCGTCTCCCGACACCGTGGGCCGCAGACACCGACGGTCTCGGTCCTGGCCAGCCAACTCAGTTCCGGCACAACCGGAATGCACGACATGGCACGCGAATCACTGACCACCCGTGTCGCGACAGCCGCCTACCGGGAAGCGGGAATCCGCCCGGCGGATCTGGATGTCGTAGAAGTCCACGACGCCTTCAGCATCGCCGAACTGCTGTACTACGAGGCGCTGGGGCTCTGCGGTTTCGGGGAAGCGCCGGACCTGCTGCGATCCGGCCACACCGCCCGCGGCGGTGCTTGCCCGGTCAATCCCGGCGGAGGACTACTGTCTCGCGGGCACCCTATCGGCGCGACCGGGCTGGCCCAGGTCGTCGAGGTCGTCGAATGGCTGCGCACTTCGCGTACCGACGGACCTCGCGATCCCGAGGTCGGGCTGACCCACTGCACCGGTGGCGGCATCACCGGCTACGACCACGCTGCCTGCGCCATCCACGTATTCGCTCGAACCTGAATCGGCCCGGCGGCCTCCTGGAGTACCCCATGAAATACGAAGACGTAGCTATTCCACTCGGCCACGCTTGGTCCTCTCCCTTCGCCAAATGGCAAGGCTCGCTGGCTGAAGTGTCCAGTCTGGACCTGGCGGTCGCGGTGACCGGGCGGGCATTGGCCGAGCGAGACCTGGAACCCGTCTGGTTCGACGGCGTCGTACTGGGCACGACTGTGCCGCAACCGGATCTGTTCTACGGTGCGCCCACCCTTGCCGCCCGTCTCGGTGCTACCGGCCTTACAGGTCCGATGGTGAGCCAAGCGTGCGCGACGAGTGTCGCCGCATTGCACGCCGCAGCCGGCGCCGTTGCGGCGGGTGCCACCCGTCAACTCGTGGTCGTCACCGATCGCACCTCCAACGGTCCGACGCTGATCTATCCGTCGGTCCGTGGGCAGGGTGGTGCTCCCGTGGTCACGCACTGGGTGCTCGACAGCTTCGCACGTGACCCCTGGGCAGGTCAGGCGATGCTCGCCACCGCCGAAGCCGTCGCGGCAGAGAACGACATCACGCGTGACGAACTGGATGATCTGACCTCGTTGCGATGGGAGCAGTACCAGGCCGCGGTCGTCGACGATCGTGCATTCCAGCGTCGTTACCAGGTTCCGGTGGAGATCAAAGGGCGGAAGGGAGGCGTATTCCTCGAAGCCGATGAAGGCGTGCGATCCAAGGAACGAGCGGCGATCGGCGATCTGCGGCCAGCCGCATCCGACGGTGTCCACACCTTCGCCGCACAGACGCATCCGGCCGATGGCTGTGCAGGCGCGGTCGTCACCACCAGCGATGAGGCCAGGATCCGGTCGGGGATCGGGATCGTCCGAATCCTGAGCAGTGGCGTCGCGCGGGTGCGCAAGGCTCGGATGCCTGAGGCTCCGGTTCCCGCCGCGCGTGCCGCGCTCGAGGCAGCCGGTCTGGACTTCGGCGACCTGCACGCGGTGACCACGCACAACCCGTTCGCGGTGAACGATATCTATTTCTGTCGTGAGACCGGTGTGAAGCCCACCGATATGAACACCTACGGGTGCAGCCTGATATTCGGACATCCGCAGGGCCCCACGGGATTACGGTCGATCGCCGAGCTGATCGAAACGCTACGGCTGCGGGGTGGGGGATTAGGTCTGTTCACCGGATGCGCGGCCGGGGATACGGCGGCCGCCGTGGTGCTGGAAGTGACAGACCGATGAGCACAGCCCTGAGACCGACGTTCGCCCGGCCGCAGATCGCCATCGCACAACAAGAGGACGGGCGCATCCTGCTGTGGTCCACCGAACCGCTCCAACCGCACTCGGTAAGTGTCGTACACGACTTCCGAGCCGGATCGCAGCGACATCCGGATCGCTTGTTGATCGCGGAAAAGGTTGGTGGGCAGTGGAAAACGTTGTCCTGGGGTGAAGCGCGAATTCGTGTAGACCGTGTCGCCCAAGGGCTACTCGAGCGTGGACTCGCGGAGCGTCTCACTCATGATCCTGTCCGGAAACAGCGCTGCAAACCTGATCATCACGGTCGCCGCGATGACGCTCGGCGTGCCCGTCGTCCCCACCAGCATCGCCTATTCTCTGCACAGCCACGATCACCACCAGCTGCGGGCCATGGCTGATCTGATCGAGCCAGGTGCGATCGCCACCGGTGGACCGGAATTCACGAAAGCGGTTGCGGCGATCGCTGATCGGCGCACCGTGGTGAGTCTGGATCAACGGCTGCCCGGATCGATCACCTTGAATGATCTCGAGGCCGCGCCCACCGACGAGGTCGACCGCCGGTGCGCGCAGCTCGCCCCTGACGACATCGCCAAGATCCTGTTCACCTCCGGATCCACCGGAGTGCCCAAAGGCGTCCTGACCACGCACGGCATGATGTCGGCCAATCAGCAACAGCTGCGCCAGATTTGGCCGTTCCTGCCCGTCGAGCCTCCTGAACTGCTGGATTGGCTGCCCTGGAGCCATACCTTCGGCGGCAGCCACAACCTCAACCTGGTACTCACCAACGGCGGATCGCTGTGGCTCGACGACGGCGGGGATCGTCCCGGGACTGGTCGAGCGAACCGTCGCCAACCTGCGCGAGGTACGCCCGAACCTCTACTTCAACGTGCCAGCCGGCTACGCCGCACTACTTCCGCTGCTGGAACGGGAACCCGCTGCCGCACGCGCATTCCTGGATCGACTGCGCTTCGCGTTCTTCGCGGGCGCGGGGCTACCGCAGCAGCTATGGGAACGACTCGACGCGCTGGCCCGATCACACGGCTCCGATATGCGGATCACCGCCTCGTGGGGATCCACCGAGTCCTGTCCGGTCGCGACCTCGGTACATTTCACGACCGAACGCAGCGACTGCATCGGAGTACCGGTACCAGGCGTGGAACTGGCGCTGGTCCCGGTCGCGAACACCACCGAGGCGCGGCTGCGTGGGCCGAACCTCACCCCTGGCTACCACCGCCGGCCCGATCTCGCTGCGACCGCCTTCGACGAACACGGCTTCTTCCGCACAGGCGACGCCGTCGATTTCACCGATTCCCGAGATCCATTGGCAGGGTTGATATTCCGAGGGCGCATCGCCGAGGATTTCAAACTCGCCACCGGCACCTTCGTCACGGTCGGAACGCTGCGACCGCGGCTGTTGTCCGCCGCGCGGGGATTGCTGAACGACGCGGTGATCTGTGGCGAGAATGCCGAGTACGTGACCGCATTGGTCTGGCTGCACCCCGACCATCTCGGACGCGTCGACGCCGACGGTGCCCCCGACGGGGGCCTACGTGACGAGCTGAGGGTCGCGCTGCGGCGGCTCGCTGACGAGGGCGGAGGCACCTCCCAGCGCATCGAGCGCGTCGCGATCTCGACCGAGCCCCGGTCGGCTGATGCCGGGGAGATCACCGACAAGGGCTACATCAACCAGCGCGCGGTCCGTAGTCGCAGGGACCACGACGTGGCCCAGGTGTATGCCGACCCGTGCCCGGTGCAGGTAGTTGCCCGGAAATGAGGGGCCGGACTGCTACTCGCACACCACGATTCATCTCGAAGGGAACGTTACGCCCATGCCCGTCAGTACCGATGCGATCGGCACCGAGTTACCACCGCTGACCATGACAATAGACCCCGGACGAATCCGGTTCTTCGCCAAAGCGATCGGCGAGAGCCTTCCGGAAGGGACCGACGTGGCGGATATCCCGGTGCCGCCGACGTTTCTGTTCGCACTCGAACTCGAACAGCCGGATCCATTCGAATGGCTGACCGAGCTCGGCGTGAACCTCTCGCAGATACTGCACGGCACCCAGCGTTTCGTCTATCACTCGACCGCGAAGGCGGGGGACACGCTGGTCGCGCGGCCTCGAATCGCCGACGTCTACACGAAAAAGAATGGGGCACTGGAGTTTATCGTCAAACAGACTTCGGTGACACGCTCGGACGGGACACCGGTCGCGGACCTCATCTCGACCCTCGTGCTTCGGCACCCGGAGGCAGCACAATGACCGCGCACCTTTCCTCGGTCCCCATCACCGAACTCATCGTGGGTGCGGAACTGCCGCCGCTGCGACTGCCGCCGATCAGTCGAACCACCCTGGCTCTGTTCGCCGGCGCTTCCGGCGATCACAATCCGATCCACATCGACATCGATGCCGCCCGCGCCGCCGGACTGGACGACGTCTTCGCCCACGGCATGCTCGCCATGGCATACCTGGGCCGTCTGCTGACCAATTGGGTTGCACAGGAACGCATCCAGACACTCACCGCACGCTTCGTCGCTATCACCCCGGTCGGTGCCGAGCCCACCTGTACAGGCCGCGTCGTCCGCATCGCCGACGGCCTCGCGACCGTCGAATTCGCGCTCACCCTCGCCGACGGCACCACCACCGTCACCGGCGAAGCCACTCTCAGCTGACAAGGACACCCGATATGGGAACACTCGCAGGCAAATCTGCCATCATCTCCGGCGCGGGGCGCGGCATCGGCCGCGAGATCGCACTGAAACTGGCCAGGGAAGGCGCGGACATCGTCGTCAACGACCTCGATGCCGAACCCGCCAAGGAAACCGTGGCCGCCATCGAGGCCCTCGGCGGCCGGGCCGTCGCCGTCCCCGGCAGCGTCACCGATCCGAGCTTCGCCGACGCCTTCGTCGCGGCCGCGGTCGACAGCTTCGGCGGGCTCGACATCATCGTCAACAACGCCGGATACACCTGGGACGGCGTGATCCAGAAGGTCACCGACGAACAGTGGGAGGCCATCCTGGCCGTGCACCTCACTGCCCCGTTCCGCATCCTGCGCGCCGCGCAGCCGGTTATCTCGGCCGCCGTGAAGCAAGCGAAAAGCGAAGGTGCGCAGGTGCCGTGCCGCAAGGTGGTGAACGTATCCTCCATCGCGGGCCTCGGCGGCAATGCCGGTCAGGTCAACTACGCAGCGGCCAAAGCCGGAATCCTGGGCGTGACCAAGACTCTGGCCAAGGAATGGGGCCGCTACAACGTCACTGTCAACGCCGTTGCCTTCGGTCTGATCAAGACTCGCCTGACCGAGGCACCCGCGGGCGGTGACAGCACCATCGACGTATCGGGCAGGGAGATCCGAGTCGGCGTGAACCCCGACCTGCTCGCTGAAATGGAGCGCTCCATCCCCCTCGGCCGCGGCGGCACACCCACGGACGCGGCCGGCGCGGTGTATCTGCTGTGCATTCCCGAATCCGATTACGTCAGCGGACAAACCCTGGTGTGCGGCGGCGGTTTCACGCTCTGACGTTCTGTCGCCCGTGCCACCCCCAAAGCAAGGGAACACACCCTGTGATCGACGGATACGAAGTCATCGACGCCCACGTGCATACGCCGCGATTGAGTTCGCTGCCGCGGGCTTGGCTCGATTGGGCCGACAAATACTCCGGCGACTGTCCTTGGCGTGAGGTCTACCACGGCGATGCTCCGGATCCAGATGCGCTCGACGTTCTCCTCGCGCAGGAGGGCGTCGACCACGCCTTACTCTTCTGCGAATACAGTCCAGCGGTGACGGGTGCACAGCGCATCGAAGACCTGCTGCCCATCCGGACCCGTCACCCTCGGCGGTTCAGTCTTGTCGCAAACATCAATCCGCATCTCCACTTTCCGCCCGTAGCGGAGCTGCGCCGCCAACTCGACCTCGGGGCGATCGCACTGAAGCTGCACCCCGTCCACGGGCGTTTCGATCCCGGCGAGGGCGACCTCTATCCGGTCTACGCCCACTGCGCCGAGCACGGAATCCCGATCATCGTCCACTCCGGCATCTCGAGCTTCCCCGGTGCCCGGACCTGCTGCGGCAATCCCGAGCTTTTGCTCGATATCGCGGACTATTTCCGGGACCTCGATATCGTCATCGCCCACGGCGGCCGTGGCTGGTGGTACGACGTGGCAGCCTTCATGGCATTGACCAAACCCAATGTGTGGCTGGACCTTTCGGGTCTGCCGCCGAAACAGTTGCCTGAATACTACGGCCGCCATGGTCTGGATCGACTAGCGCGCAAGATGATCTTCGGCACCGACTGGCCAGGCGTGCCGGGTGTTCGACGCAACGTCGAATCGCTGCTCGGACTGGGATGGTCGTCGGAGGTCGTCACCGCCGTGCTGTCCGGCAACGCGAGATCGGTGTTCACACAGCTGGCAACGACCCTCGGATAGGCGAAACGACCAAGCACCCACTGGATTGCTGGGCGACCAGCACTTTCCCGCGACGAGGTCCTGGGCTGACGATTGCGTCGTCAGCGCCGACCAAGGAGTAGAAATGTCAGCCGAGCGCACAATACGAGGCACGAGCGGGGAAGCCATCTCATCCAGGGATATTCGGCTGTGGCGGCTGTCGGCCTGGAGCGGGCTCGTCTACGTCCTTGGGGTCGTTATCGGCGGAATCGTTCTCGCACGGTTCGTTCCGCCGCCGCGGGAGAACTGGACCGCCGAGCACACCGCGAACTTCTTCCGCGACCACGAGATCGGCGTCCGCGCGGGCATGGAGGTCGTACTGGCCATCTACATGCTCTATGCGATCTTCAGCCTCGGCGTCGCCCAATTGATGAAGCACATAGAACCCTCCGGCGGCTTTCTGCGGCGCATTCAACTGCTCGGCGGCGTCCTGACGGCCGTCATCACCATGCTGTGCGCCACTTTCTGGCTGCTGGCGAGCTTTCGTGCCCAATCGCGATCGGCCGACGACATCCAGTTGCTCAACGATATCGGCTGGATGATGTTCGACATCACGATCATGGCGACCATCGTGCAGTTCGTTGCCTTCGGCGCCGCTTGCCTGATCGACGACGGACGCACCACACCACTCGTCCCGCGCTGGCTGGGCTATCTGTCGTTCTTCATCGCCTTCACCTACCTGTCGGAGTTTTTCATGCCCTCGCTGCAGACCGGACCGTTCTCGTGGCAAGGACTGCTGTCGCTGTACGTGGCGCTGGGCACCTTCGGCATATGGATCGGCCTCGTCGCGACTTACATGCTGCGCGCCATCACGACGGTCGAGCAGGAGCAGGCCACGCGGTGACGGACAGCCCCACCTGACGCGCAGCCCGGAGCGCGAGCCGGATGTCCCGCGCCGTGCCCCTTGAAGGCCATCGTCACGGTGTGGATCCTGATCGTCCCCGCGACACTGATCGCGCTCCATCGCACAGGTGAGTGACTGGTGACGAGCTTCTGTGCAGGATGCATCGTCAGACCTGAAAGTGCTGTGCGGACTGCACTTGTCGCGCATTCGAGGGGCCGACGATGATCGTGCGCGATGGACAGCGCACGTCTCGAACCCTCGTTGATGCAGGTCCTCGACCAGCGCGCGGGGACCAGCAGCACCCCTGATGCTCGCGACGACGACCACCAGGTCGCGATAGCGATCGAGGGGGGAGGGATGCGCGGAACCGTCTCGGCAGGAATGGCTTTGGCGCTGCACGAACTCGGACTCCTGCGCCTGTTCGACCGCGTGTATGGGTCGTCGGCGGGGGCGATCTCGGCGGCCTGGCTGCTCAGCTCCCGGCCCGCAGGGCTACGCGGCTGGACGGATCCGCGCTTCGCCGGCACACTCATCGCCGCGCGGAATCTATTGCGGGGCAGGCCACTGGTCGACGTGCAGCGTCTGATCGAGACCACCTACGTCAGGGACTTTCCCCTCGACTATGCCTCCGTGCTAGCGAATCCGATCTCGATCCACCCCTTGGCAACCGATGTCGTCACCGGTGAGGCAGCGGACCTGAACCCCGCAATCGTGGACGGAAAGACACTGCGCTTGGCATTGCGAGCGAGCGCCGCGCTACCCATCCTCGCCGGTCGACCCATCGAGATCGCGGGCCGCCGATACTACGACGCTGGGCTGGCCGAGTCGATTCCGTTTCGCCAAGCCCTGCGCGACGGCGCAACCCACGTCCTGGTGCTGCGTTCACGCCGCGGCGTGGATCGCGCGGCTCTGGGCGCGGCAGGTCTCGGTGCCCGTCTGGTAGCAGCCGCCGGACTACGCGACTGCGAGCCGGAGTTACGGGCGGCGTATCTCGCAAGGAATGCGCGTCTGGCGGAGGACGACCGGTTGCTGGCCGACCTCGACGAAGTGAACGGAGCATCGGTCGTCTCGATTCGGCCGACGGACACCTCACCGAAGATCAGACGTCTGCAATCCGATGGTTCTCTGCTCGACTCGGCCTTCCAAGCCGGCTGGGACGCCGTGGCTCTCGAGTTCGAACAGCTGCGAATCACGTCGGCACGGTGATCGCGATCTGACCGGAGAATCGTCGCGCGCCAGCCTGTTTCGACGCAATCCGGTGGTGAGCTGGAAGCCGGCAGCGCCTTCGAACGTGACAACGGCCGACCGTCCCAAGATCAGGTTCGTGGGAGATTGCTGGGAGCTGGCGGCAGGTTGGAGCGGGTGTTCACAGCGAACACCCAGCTCGCGGCGAGCTGAGGCGTGGTCGCCCACCAGACGATCGAGCCCATGAGCAACCACACCGCTGAGGCACGGATTCTCGTTGTCGACGACCAGCCAATGGTCGTCGAACTACTGTCGAGGGGCCTGCAGGCCCAGGGCTTCACAGTGGCCGCGGCCGACAGCGGAGCCAGCGGGCTGGACAAAATCCCCGGTTTTCGCCCGGACGCAGTGATCCTCGATGTCACTCTGCCGGGGATGAGCGGATTCAGCACGCTGCGACGGATGCGCGCCTACGGCGTCAGCGTGCCGGTCCTGTTCCTCACTGCTCGCGATGACGTCGATGCCAGATTGACGGGGCTTTCCCTGGGCGCCGACGACTACATCGGCAAACCTTTCAGCTTGGAGGAGGTCATCGCGCGGCTGCGTGCGATCCTGAGGCGCACCGGGAATGTCACGGAACGCGAGTCGCCGCGGATCCGGGTCGGGGATATCGAGCTCGATGACGACAGCCGCGAGGTGTGGAAGGCAGGCGAGCCAGTTCTGTTGTCGCGCACCGAATTCGCATTGCTGCGGTATTTCATGCTGAATGTGGGCAAGGTGTTGAGCAAGCCCAAGATTCTCGATCATGTGTGGCAGTACGACTTCGGTGGCGACGTGGGCGTCGTCGAGTCCTACGTTTCCTACTTGCGGGCAAAGGTGGACACGACCGAGCCCAAGATGATTCAGACACTACGTGGGGTGGGCTACGTGATGCGTGAGTCCGCTGCCGAACCGGCTGTGCATGTACGGAGGACGATGCGCTAGCCGTTGTGGAATGAGCGGTCGCGCTGGGTGCTGGAATACCGGGTGGGCCGCAAGATCCAGCGCAGGCCGATGAAGTGGGTAAGGGTGGCGAGCAGGTTGGCCACCATGAGCACGAACAACTCCACCACGATCGGTGCCCCGGGGCCCAATGATGTAGCGCCCAGAGCGATCCGCTGGTCAGCAGCAGGCCGACGCCGAAGATGATCAACCCCTGCAGGTAGTGGGAGACCGCGCCCGCCGAGCCTCGGACGCCGAAGGTGAAGGCGCGGTTGGCGGCCGTGTTGGGGAGGGCGGTGATCAGCAGTGCTAGAAGGTTGGCGAGCTATGCCCCGGTCATCGATTGCAGGATGCGAATATGCCCTTGCAGTCCCGTCGCCGGGTGCCTCATCTACAGCCCGAGGTCGTCGTCGTAGCCGAGGGTCGGATCGATGATGGAGTCGGGCTCGTATTCCGTGGGGTCTTCGGTGGTGTTGTCGTGCTGGTGGCGGGCGCGTAACGCGTGTTCGGCGGTGGTTTGTTCGGGTGTGAGTTGGGTGCGGCGGTGTTGTTCGGTGGTGAGTTCGACGAGTTCGTCTTGGAGCCAGGTGGTGGTGCCGACTGCTGTCGTGTCGTTGGTTGCGGTGCCGGGTGCGGGTCCGTAGATGATGGCTTCGGTTTCGGCGAGGTCGATGCGTTGGCTGATGTCGGTGATGGCTTGGGCGAGTTGGTCGTCGGTGAGCATCTGCACGGGATCGGACACGTCGAGGAGATCGTCAGATGGTGGTGCTGACGTCTCGGTCGACTTGTCGGGCAGGGGATGTTGTTCGATCCAGGTGGCGATGGCGAGGCGTTCGGCGAGGGTGCGTGCGGCGTGCCAGTCGCGTTTGAGCAGGCCCAGGATGGTGTTTGGTGGGTGGGTGTTGGCGATGTGGTCGCAGCGTGCGCGGATGTGCTCGGCGGGTGGGTGGTCGGGGATGGCGGGTTGGTTGTCGGTGCGGCATTCACCGCACAGGCCGTCGTCGCTGCGGCGCGGCGGGCGCGGTCTGCTGTCGATGCGGGCACGTGTGATGCCACAGGACACGCACGGCAGGGCGTGGGTTTTGTCGGTGGTTTGGTGGTCGTAGTCGGGCGCGTGGGAGTCGAGGTATCGGTCTTTCCATGGTTTTTCGCGGTAGTAGTGGTGGGGGACTCCGTCGGGTATCGGTAGATGTTCGGGGTCGGTGTCGAGGTCGCTGCGGGTGTCGAGGTAGTCCTGGCTCGCGCGTTCGGCGGCGATCTCGGTGTCGGTGCGGGGCGGGTGAACTCGGGTGGGGTCTTGTCGGTCGGGGTAGTGGTGGGTGGGGAGGGGGTGCTGGTCGGGTCGGGTCGGTGGCTGGAGAGGGTCTGTGTCTGATTGGTAGAGGTGGGGGTCGGTGGCCGGTGTGCAGGCGCGAATGAGTTCGCGGTGCTCGGGGTATTGGTCGGCGGCCCACCGTAGCCGCGCGACGGCGACGCGGAAGTGGTTGCGGTAGAGAGTGGTCGCGACGCGTTCGATGATGTCGCGTTGCTCGTCGGTGAGGGTGTCGGCGAGGTCGTGAAAGGCACGCCGTGCCGCAGGGATGTCACCGGCTTTGAACAGCGCGGCGATCGTGGTGATGTAGCCGGACAGCGGGGTTTCGTCAACGGTGCCGGTGATTGGTGGCCGGATCGGTGGCTGGGTTGTCGGTTGTGCGGTGGTATCGCGGTGTCGGGGATCGTGTGGTTGGTGCTCGGGTGGATGCATGGCGGGCTCCGGGCAGGGGTGGGAATCGGGTTGGTCGGGCTGGGTGGTTTCGTGCAGGAGCGCGTCGATGCGCCAGGCGAGGGCGTTGGCGTACTGGTCGGGGCGCAGCGGTGTGGTGTCGTCGGGTTGGGCGGCGAGGATGAGTTCGTGTGCGGTGGTCAGGAGTTCGGCGGGTGTCCAGTCAGTGCCGGTGGCGCGGTCGATCGCGGCAACCAGCCGCGGCCAGGCGGGGTCGTTGATGACGCGGTGTGCGGTGTCGGCGCCAAGGATCTGGTGGAGTTCAGTGGTCCAGTCAGGGGTGAGGTCACCGGTGCCGATGTCGGCGGCGACGAGTTCGAGCTCAAGTCGCGACCACAGGGCCGCTGCGGGCATGTCGTCGGGCAGCGCCCGTAGTCCGGCGGCGTCGGTGAGCCGGGTCTCGATATCGATGCCGGATCGGTGGGCGACCTCGATCTTGTCGGCGAGGATCGGCCACCACGGGTCGGTGAGGATGCGGGATTGCAGGCGCGTGATCAATGGAGCCCACTTGTTGGCCAGCAGGTGCGGGTCACCGAGAGTGTCGGTGACGCGGGCGTCGAGCAGGTCTTGGTGTTCGCGTTCGAGCTGCGTGTAGCGGGCGGGTCCGGTGGGGCGCGGATCGCGGTCGTCGATGTACAGGGAGGCCCGCCACACGGCAAGATCCTCGAGCAGGCGCGGGTCCGACCCGATGAGCGGTCGTGCCCAGTGCGGTGCGGACGCGGGTGTCCAGGTTTGGACGTCATCACGAATTTGGGTGGCGAGGTCGGCGACGATGCGTGCGCGGGCAGTGAGTTGGGTGGAATCGAGTTCGGCGCGTAGCCCGCGCGGTATGCCGGATGCCCATGGCAGGGGTGCGCCGGTGGTGGAGTGCGCGCCGGAGGGATCCAGGCGCCAGTCCAGCACGGCGGCAACATCATCGGCGGTGTCGAGTTCACGGGCAGCCGCGGCGCCCCGTAATGCGGTGATCGGGTCACGCCCAGAGAGCGCGATCATCGCCAAGTGCTGCCGCAGCACCGGGTAGGCGGGGCTGTCGGTCAGGTTCGCGCGTATCCCTTCCGCGGCGGTGTCGAGGCGTTCGAGTCCATCGGTGCCGAGGGCGTTTTCGGCGGCGACACCGAGCACGTCGAGGTAGATATCGAGCGCGCGACCGATCCGCTGGTGTGGATCCAGGGCGTCGCGCAGCATGGTGTGCGCCGATTTTTGTGCGCCATCGCGCCCGAAAATGCGCAACAATATTTCCACTGCGGTGCGCGGATAGACGGCCGGTTCGGACCAGAACGAGCCCTCATTGCCGTCCAACGCGGTCGGCACGTAGACGTGGTTGGCGTGGATTCCGCGGGTGAGTGCGACGTAAAGCTGTTGCCGGGATTCACCTCCGGTGAGCGCGACATGACACGAATCGGCGGTGATTCCTTGCGCGGAATCGATCGTTGTCGCGTACCCGAGACGCACATGCGCGGCCACATAATCGGCCGGAAGCCACACGCTGAGACCGACTTTGTCGTCCGAACGCAGATGTGCGGCGGTGAGACTTCCATCCGGATGCACGGCGGTGACGGTCCAGGCGTAGCCGTTGCGGACCCAATCGTTGGTACCGAGTCGTAGTCGCCGGTTGTTGCGGCGGGTGCGGATTGTGTCTCCGGCCGATGCCCGGAGACCGTCGGCGAGAACACATTCCGCACCGATCGATCCGCCGTCGCGAGCGATGCGGTCGGCGCGAGCGCGGGCATTGAGTTCGGTCACGACGTCGTGGGTGGCGGCGAGCATGATGGTGTCGCGGCCGGCGAGGTGGTCGGTGATCCAGGCGGTGTAGGCGTCATCGTGGGTGGCGCCTTCGTGCCCGGCGTGGATGCGGCCGTTGTCCAGATACCAGCCCAGCGCGGCGGGATCTCCCTCGCGTAGCTGCAAACTGGCGGTGGCTTCGGCGTTCGAGGCGAACCGCACGACGTGGGTGAGTGTCATGGTCGCCTCTGATGCGGCCGCGTCCATGTCGGTGTCCGCGCCGCCGGCCTCGATCGACGCGAGCTGGCGCGGGTCTCCGATGCAGCGGATCGTCGCGCCACGGTCGTGCAGAAATCGCAGCAGCCGTAGGCGTTTGAGGTTGCCGATCTTGACGTGCTCGTCGACGATCACCAACGTGCCCGCGTCGATGTCGAGGATCCATTGCGGCAGCGACGGCGGTAGTGCGCGGTCCAGGGCGAGGTTGTCGCGGCTGGGGGTATGGCGGTCCACGATGTCGACGACCTTGTCGACGGTCTCCACCCGTGCGCCGATCGCTTTACCCAACTCGGCGGCCGCGGACGCGGTCGGCGCCAGCCCGAGGACTCGGCCGCTGCTGGTGTGCCAGGCATCGGTGAGCACCGCCATCGCGGTGGTCTTGCCCGTTCCCGCGGGCGCGTTGGTTGTTCGCACCCGCAGATTCGAGGAGGCGAAACCCTCGATCACGCTGATCTGCCCGGCATTCAGCGGCCGATGCGGATTCCGGTCGTTGTAGCGGCGCACCGCCGCCGCGACGAGATCCGGTGGGAGTTGGCGTGCGCCTGGCTGCACCGATAGGTCGATCAGCTGCTGCTCGATCGACAACATCCGTGCCGAGGTGTAGACCTGCGCACCAGCGCCGGTGTAGACGCTGGTGCCGTCGCGGCGACGCAACAGCTCTGGCACCGTGTGTACTTCGGGTTCGTCGGTCAGATCAGGGTCACCGCGCGCGATCACCTGCTCGGGCGAGAGCGTTTCGGCCAGGACTGCCTCGGCGGCCTGTCCCCAGTCCCGACTGCGCACGTGGCCGCGGAGTTGGCGTTCGATTTCGGCCCGCAGATTGGTGGCAGCCCAGGTGGAGCGGTGCTCGGAAACCACCTCGATGACCCGCTGCGCGGTCCGGTTGATCCACGCCGTAGTCACCGCGACACGCTGGGGCCGTACGGGATTCAAGACCGCGACGACCATCGAAGATAGTGCTTCGCGGCCACCGAGCAGGGCCATTGCCTGCGCGCGCCAGGTGCTGCGCTGCTCGGCCAGTGACCGTAAGTGGTGTTTGGGTGGTCGGGTTTCGAGGGTGGCTTGCTGGGCGAGGGCATACATTTCGGTGGGGGTCGGTTCGCGGTCGAACCGGTGTTGGAAGCGTGCGGCGAGTTCCCCGACACGTTCTTTGATCGCGGCTTCACGCCGCGACCACGCCTCGATCAACCCTGTTGGGATGCCGACGATTTCGCGGATCGGGCGCTTGGACGGGTCGGTGGTGGGGCGTTCGGCGAATTCCACACCCACCAGGTCTTCGAGGTGGTGTTCCAGGCGGGTGTTGTAGATCTCGGAGACGGTGACCACCGCCCGGTAGATCGCGGTGCCATCGAGGGTGCGCCACCGCCCATCATCGGTGCAGCAACGGTTGGCGATCAGCGCATGCGTGTGGAGATCGGCGTCGCCTGCTCTGCTCTCACGATGCACAAACCGGGCGGCCACGATCCCGTCGACATCCACCTGCCGGATCCCGTTGCGGCCCAACCGAGTGAAGATCGCGTGCTCCTCCAACCAGCGCAGAGCATCATCGACCGCGGCATGATGGGCAGCCTCGACCTTCTCCGCGACCGCGCGCGGCGCGATCGCCCACAGCGCTGAGACGCTCTTGACGGGTGAGAAAGTGATGTCGAAACCCGCGACCGCGGTCGTGTTCGGGCGCGAGTTTCGTGCCACCCACCCCGACAATTCCCGCTCATTCAAGGGCGCGCGATCATAGGTTTCGCAGAACATTTCGAACGCGACATGTGTACGAATCCGTGCACGTTCGTCATCGTTAATGGCGTCATGAGGGTCGAATCCGTGCGCGATATTGTGTCGCCGGAACGCCTCCGCGCACCGTTTACGGAATTCGGAAACCTCGGCATAAACCCGGAACGGACTACCTAAACGCGACGCGCGGTCGGCGGCACGCGCGGCGTCTTTGTGCGTGGCTCCCTTGCCGATCTCGGTGTCGTAGACACGGGCTTCGATCACCTCCGCGTTCGGATGACGCCCCAGTCCGAACAGGGATTTCATCTGTTCTTCGGTGACTTCCTCACCCGCTTGGAGGCCTAACGCGGCCAGGCTCGTGCCGTGCCAGCGGCCCGGAGCTTCCCCGTGAGCGGAGTAATAATCGGCGAGGCTGGAACGGCCGCGAGCCGAAACATCATTCGCGGCGACATTGCGCAGATAATATTGATACCCATTGCCTGCCACGACTTTATGGATCGTCGCGGTCATATATCCATCAAGCACCCGACCGGCCATTTACGCCAGGGGTTGGTTTTGACTATTTTTTCGTCAAATCAAGCAAAACCCCTGGTCGTTACCAAATCGTTATCCCGTGGATGCAAGAGGTGTGCTCGTTGAATAGTGGAAAAGGGGAGGGGTGAGGGTGTGGATTGAGAATGTAGATGGTGGGAGCGGTGGGTGTGCGGAGCGTTGGGGAAGTGGGTGGCGTGGTTGCTGTGGATGACTTGTGGGGATGTGTGGTGGAAGAGTGCGTGCGGTAGAAGGGGTAGGGGCGGCCGGGTGGAGGAGAGCCTGGGGACCGGATCGTGTGATCCGGTCCCCAGGTGCTGCGCCTGACACAGCGCGCGCAGAATCTGGCGGGCTCGGGTGGGCAGTTGGTGCATGAGGGTGCTCCTGTGCTTCGGGGGTTGGTGGACCGGTCCGCCGCAGGGAAGGTCGGCACTGCGGCGGACCGGCGAACAAGGGGCCGAGGCAGGGTCAGGCCGCGCGGGTGCGTGCGGGAACCAAGCCGAGGTCGATCCGGCAGCCCGTGCAGTAGTTGTCGGCGTGGACGACACCGTTTCGGGCGCAGGCGTCGCAGCGGCCGATGCGCTGCCCGGCTCCCAGTGCCGAGCTGCGGCGTGGGCGGCGGGCGGCGGCGCGGCGCGGCGCGGGTGCGGGCTGGTCGAGGTTGCCCGCCATCCAGCGCGTGATCAGCCGCCAGGTCGGTCCGGTATTCGCGGCGGCGGCCCGGATGCGGTCCAGCATCGCCCGCGCCTGTTGCCGGTGGGTGGCGGACATGTGGGCGCAGCGGGACTCCACGTAGGACCGCAGGCCGAACCCAGCGGGCAGCGCGGGAATACCGGGGTGGCCGTCGGCGCGGCACACATCGCATAGACCGTCGTCACTGACGGGGTGCCCGTCGCGGATGTGCAGGGGTCGGCGGTCGGCCGCGGCGCGGTCGATCCAGCAGTTGATGCACGGCCACCCCAGATACGGCGTCATCGCGGCCAGGTCGTAGTCCAACCCCGAGCCCTGCCAGGTGGATTCGGTGACGTCGAGTTCGGTGTAGGGCAGGTACTCGTCGCGATCGTCGGGGACGGGGAGGCCGGTGCGCCGTGCGGCGAAGCGTGTCTGGTCGGCCGGGGTGATCTGCGGCGGCAGCTGGGAGCGGTTGCGGCGGGCGTGAGCCTGCCGGACACGAGACCACGGTTCGGGTTCGGTGTTGTGCTCGCGCAGGAACTCCCGTGCCGCGTCGTCGAGGCCCTTGTAGCGGTCGTCGTGTCCGGTGTGGCGCTCGGGTGTTTCGGGGGCGAGCAGGTAGCGGTCGGCTTCGGTGTAGCAGTGGGCGATGTGCAGGAAGTAGCTGCGCTCCCACAGGTCGGCTTGCACGTGCGCCCACAGCAGGTCGGCTCGTTTACGTGGTTCGGGCACCGGTGGGGTGCGGTCGGTGTCCGGTGCGGTGTCGATCCCATACAGGCGCTGCGCCGCGTAGCCGGCCCACTGGTGCTCGCGGCGTTCGGCGACGGCGAGGTCGCGGCCACGGTGGCGCAGACTGACCGGCGCGGGTGCGGGGACGCGGGCGCGGCGTGCGGCGATGGCCTCCGGGCGCAGGCGCGCGGCGTCGGTGGCCGCCGACGGGGTGGCGGTGAGCCGGTCGCGGTTGCGGCGCTCGCGGATGGAGCGGCGCACCCATTCGGCGGCCTCGATCGAGGTGTCGCTGGGCGGGGGGAGTTCGGGGCGGTAGAGGCCGGGGTCACCGTCGGCGGTGTGGTTGATGACCATCTCGCGGAGTTCGGGGCGGCTCTTGGCCATCCATCCCAACCGGCGGGCGGCGACCTTGTAGGGGGCGCGAGTAAGCAACTCGGCGACGCGGTTGAGGAATTCGCGTTCGGCCGGGGTGGCCAGGGCCAAAACGTGAGTGAAACGCTCACGCGCGGTGTCTGGGTCGACCTCGAGCAGGTATTCGATCTCACCGAGCGCGTCGGCGAACGGAGAAACAGTCGCGGTGTCGGGATTGCTCAACGTAGCGGTCATCACGGTTCCTGTTCAGTCGTCGAAGAGACAGCTCGGCCCCGCACCGGACGCGCACGAGCACGTACCCCGGCACGGGGCTGGGCGGCTGGTCGTCTGACCCGCCTGAGTGCGGCCGACCAGGGTGGGAGCCCGACACGGCGGAGGGAACGCGCCGGGTCGGGCGGCACCGAATTCGCGGGCGCTGGCCACCGGGCCGCCGCGTCTGGCTGGGGCGCGGCGCGGGCGAATTCGGTGACGGGCGGGGCGCGGGCCCGGAGACGTGGCGGGAGGACACCCTGGTAGCACTCGGAAGGCGGGGCAGATGGCCAGACGGTCAGCCCTCACTCACCGCCACACCCGAGCTTCACGCAATCAGCGGCGACGCGACGGCGGCCTGAACGTGCCGGAGCAGGTTCATGTGCGGGGAGGATTCACCGCGACGGCGCGACTTTGCGCGGGTGCGCCCGCGGCGCTCGAAGCCCTCGGGAAGGCGGGCACCCCGGACACCCCACCCGACCCCTTCTGCTCCTGTTGACTGTGTCCTTCGCCGAACCGAGGTGTCAGGCCGCCAGCGGGTCGCGGTCGGCGAAGTAGGCGTCGATCTCGGCTTCGGCGGACTGTCGGCGGGCGGCGTCGCGGGTGCGGTGTCGCAGATCCACGGCCGCTGTGACCGGGCGGGGTGTGCGGCGGGCCCGGCGTGCGGCGACCGCCTGTGGTGTGGTGCGAGCGACGTCGGTGGCGTCGGTCGCGATCGCGTGCATGCGAAGATCATCGCCGGGTTCGCGGGCGGGAGTCCGCGCCCACGGTGCGAGTTCGTCTCCGATCGGTACCGCGACGGCGTCGGCGAGCTGGGCGTAGTAGGGGTGGGGATCGCGTTCGTCGTCGAGTAGACGATCCAGATCACCGACCCCGAGCCGGGTCACAGGTGCGGCGGTAAGAATGTTCGTGGAAGGCATCGCGTCTCCTGGTGTGGGTGGGGTGGGATGAACACAAGCGGGGATCGAGTCGCGGGTGTGTGGTGCCCGGCGGCTGAGGTCGATCACCGGGCACCGCTATCGGGTGGAGGGTGTTCAGAACGGCGTTTCGGTGCTACGGGATCCACCGCCGAAGGAGCGCGCGCCGTTCACCGCCCATGGGTCGTCGGTGCCGCCGGTGGCTGCTGCCGTGCCGACCAGTTCCCCCGACCGGTCATCGGTGTTGGGGCGAGCTGCCGAGCGCCCGAAGCCGTTGTCGCTGTTGGTGGCGCGTTTGACGCGGTTGACCGTCGCGGTGGCGTAGCGCAGTGACGGTCCGACCTCGTCGATTTCGAGTTCGGTGCTCGTGCGGTTCTGGCCGTCGGCGCTCTGCCAGCGTCGCTGCTTGAGCCGACCGGTGACGATGACCCGTGCTCCGCGGGTCAGCGTCTCTGCGGCGTTCTCCGCGGCCTCGCGCCAAATGTTGCAGCGCAGGAACAACGCTTCGCCGTCTTTCCACTCGCCGGTGTTGGGGTCGCGGTAGCGGGGTGTGGAGGCGACGGTGAAATCGGTGACCGCGACACCATTGGGGGTGAAACGAAGTTCGGGGTCGGCGGTCAGATTGCCTATCACGGTGATAACGGTGTCTCCGGCCATGCTTGTGCTCCTTCACTGTTGGCGGGGATGTGGTGTGCGACCACGGCGTGGCGCGGTGGTCGGTGGTGTGTGTCGGTTTCGGCGTCGATGGCGGCGATCGCCTGGGTGATGGTGGTGACCGCGCGGACCGGTTCGTCGCTGATGAGTCGGTGACAGCCCGCTGAGGCGGGCCGTGGTGGCGGGTGCGGGCACGGCCAGGATCGGCCGCCGCGATGGGCGGGCCCCCTTGCGGCGTTGAGGGGACGCTGACCGGAGGGCTGGGCAATGATCAGCGCCGCCCGCCGACTCGCAAAGCGCCGGTTGTTGGTGAGCGCGAAGGCATGGAAAGCCGTTGCGGTCCGAGACGTCGGCGAGAGACCCGGGCCAGACAGCGCAACGTAGAACGCCACCCCTCTGGACGCGACGGGTTGGGGCAGCGGTGGAAGTGAAAAGGACAGCGGCAGTGGGGAGGTGGATGCTCCCGGAGGGGGTGGGAGGCATCCACTCTCGCGCCACGGCGACAACATCGAGTGTTGACGCGGGCAGCATCGGCATCGATCAGCGGTGACGAATGCTCTGGTGCGTAACCCCCGACGACCCCGAACCCCGCAACCAGGCTAACCGCGCCGCCGAACCACCGGTGCCGAATCGTCGCGGCTGGTGCCACGGTGGTGGTCGAGTGGTTCGGCGGACAGGGCGATGTTGGTGGTGCGGTCGGGGACGCCGGGGGAGTGGATACGGATGTCGATCCCGGCGGTGAGCGCGCCCGGGGAGGCGGGGATCGCCTGCCAGGGATGGTGGCGGTCTTCGTCGAGCTCGGGAAGGTTGGCCTGGATCCACGCCACCAAACCCCTGGCGTCGCCGATCACGTGCCGAGCCGATCGGCGGTGGTGAGGTGGTCGTGGCAGGTGCGGATGATGCGGGCGGCTCCTTCGGGCATGACTGCTCACTCCTTGGGCTGGTCGTGGGGTGTGATTGACTCGACGAACCACAGCGGCAACAACACCCCGCGACTGCGGCCGTGGCCGATGACGGTGTGGTGGCGGTGCACGCCATGCACACGAACACGGTCGTGGCGATGCCCGCCGACGGTGGTGATCGTGGCTGTGGCGGCGGCGCGGCGCAGCCGGTGCAGTTCGACGGCGAACAACGCGATCACCGGATCGGCGTCGACATCGGCAAGCGGTGCTCTATCGGTGAGGACGCTCAACCGCTGGTGCAGCAGATCCCGGATGCGGGTGAGCTCGTCGTGGCGGGTGCGGTCACCGAAGCTGTCATCGATGCGGGCCAGGAGTTGGCGCAGGAACACCACCTCTGTCGCGTCGATGTCGGGCGGTACCGTGCCTTCAGCGCTCATCGCCGCACCCGCCGCGCACCTGAGACCCCAGATCGTTATAACGCCAACCGATTCCGAGGTTCGCGGTCACCCGCAACACCTGCCGCGCCCGAGAGCGGTCGGGGCAGGCGGTGACGCGTCGGTCGTCGGGACCGGAGGGCCGCCACCGCCGGTGGGTGTTCATCGGATGGCTGGGCCGAGGTCGATGCCGAGGTCGGCGGCGATGCCGAGTCCGCAGTGGGCGAGGCGGCGCAGCGTGTCCGGGCGCATGCCGGTGCGCAGCGCTATCTCCAGCAGGCTCGCCATCGAATGTGCGGGGTCGGCGTCCAACGCGGCGTGCAGGGCGATACCTGCTAGGGGGCCGTCGCCGCGGATGTAGGCGCTGTAGCCCAGAAGTGTTGCGGCGTCGGCGCGATCGCTGCCCGAGCAGGCTCGCGCCAGCACGATCCACAGATTTTCCGCGGCGGCGGCGTGGTCACCGACCGCGAGGGCGAACAGCGTGTCGCGCACCGTCCGATCACGCAGTGCCGCAGCCAGTTCCGCACACTCTGTGGCCGTGAGCGCCGCGCCGGAGTTGATGTTCGCGATCTGGGACAACACCAGTTCGAGTGCGCGCCGCTGGTATCGGTCAAGATCACCGTGGCGGACCGCTGCCGTGTGGCGTCGCCGCGCTTGGGTGAGGGCTGCGTCGAGGTGGGCGGTGACCTGCTGGGTGAGTTCGGTGTCGGGGGTGAGCAGGTCGGTCAGCTCCGAGCGGGTGCGCCGGATCGGGCGACCGGCGAGTACATGCGCCACGGTCACCGGCGACGTCGCCGGATCCGGCAGCGTCCCACGATGATTCGCCTCCAGCAGACTCCACCATTGCTGGCCTGCCTCGATCGCGGACACGGCCCAAGCGCCGGCGAGGAACACTTCCTGCTGCGCGAGCCGCCGCGTGAACGCGGCGATGAGCGTGCCCCACCCTCCGATACCCGCCGCGTCGTGTCCGCGCGTGCGGCGGGGTTCGCGCACCCGATCATCGACGATCACCGCGAGCACCTCCGATGCGCCCGCGGCGGCACAGATCTGCGCCACTGACCGCGCGTACGCGGCGGCCAGACCACGCCGACCGCCGAAGGCGGGGTCCAGATCGAAACGCGCCACCGCATCGATGATCGGAGCGCGCTGCGGATCCGGGGAGCTGGCCAGTACCGCGACGACCAGCGATCGCTGCGGTGTGAACCCGACCATCGCCGGGACAGCGGCAATCAATTCCCCGGGCTCATCGACATGCAACGCCCCCGCCGCAGCACGGTCCCGGTGTTGCTGATCCGCCGCTGAGGTGGACGCGTCGCTGGGCGGGCTCAGTGCGTCGTCGGTGTTGTCGGACATAGGTTTTCATCTCCTTCTTCCGGATGGAGGTGGTGGGTGCGCCCGTCGCAGCGTTGTCGGTGTAGAACGCGGCGGTTCCGGCTCGAAGCTGGCCCGGCGTGTGCGAAAGGACGCAGGCATGGGTCGGCACAGACGATTTCGAGTCCGGCGCGGGCACGCTGTCCGTGTTTTCCGTATTGGACGGTGTCGGGGGCCGCCGATAGGCAGATCTACGACGGCGGCAAGGAAAATCGGTGTGCGGCCCGTCGCTTGCGCTGACCGCGACTCGACTGAGTTCGGGTGGGTGGGGGTTCGGATGGTTACGAGGACGGCTGCAGGAGCGCCGACGTCTCGGTGCATCAGGCGAGCGCCTGGCGCCGCGCCCGCGCGGGAATGATCCGAATGAGCCATCGTGGGCGCGCGGGCGTGTTGATCTGCTGTGGTGTGATCGGGTCGTCGAGGTCGACGCGGTAGGTGTGGCCGTCGGGTTCGATGACGTCGAAGACGGTGGTGTTGGACTCGGGTGCACGGTAGCGATCGAATGCCGCGAACGCGGCCGAGACGGGATCCTCGGCGCTCACGTCGATCTCCCAGCGGACGTAATACTCGGGCACGATGGCTGCTGATCCGATGGCCGGGATTCAGTGGCGCAGCCGTCGGGGGCGTGCGCTGCTGTAACGGAATCCGTTGCTGATAGTGCGGTGGGCTTCGATAGCGGTGAAGTCCTCGATCCCGATGTGGGCCGCGGCGGCGTCGGTGAGGACGGTGCGGGCATCGTGTTCGCTGAGTTCGTCGGCGGCCACGAGCCGCCCCAGGACCAACGCCGATCGGAACAGGGTGTGGTTGCGCAGGTGGAGCCGTGCGCGGGCGACCCGCTCGGCTTCTCCAGCCAGGATCGCCGCCAGATACGAATCCGGATGCGCCGCCACCGAACTCGACCGGCCGCCAATTGGTGCCAGAGTCGGCGGAGGCGGGATGATCTGGTGGATCAGCATTTCGGGAAGATCGGCGACCGGCCGGTTCACGGCCACGGTGTAATCCCCGTGCGGTGTACGGGATCCGGGGGCGACGATGTAGCCGCCGTGCCCGCGGGAATCGATGCCGTCGCCGATGCGTGCGACCGTGCACCGCAACAGCGGCTCGTGCGGGGCGCGGTAGTAAAGGTGCCAGCCACCGGGAGTGGCGATCGTCAACGTCGGCGGTGCAGGCCGGGGCAGATGGGCGCCGAGCCGGACCAGGGCCTCGGTGAGATCGGCCGCGGGTGGGCTCATATGGTGCGCGTCGAGATCGATGACATGCAGCCCGGCCGGGCCGGTGGCGATCGCGACGTTGTAGCGCGGGTTGTAGCCCCACCAGCGGTGGATGCGGTCCTCGTCGGTGCTGGCGAGTTCAGGCCAGCGCTTGATCGCCGGTCTCTTCCCACCCGGGCGTAGTGGGAATACCGGCCAGCCGTGGGCGGCGGCCGCGATGGCCACCGCCCGCAGGTCCAGGACAGCGGTCACGGGATGAACACCTCCTGCATGTTCGAAGGGACGGCGACCACTCTGGGTGCCGGTGCGCGGGCGGTGGTGAAACGAGCCGGGCACCGGCATGCCGGGTGGTCGAGCAAGTTCGTTCAGGCGGCTTCGGCCTGTTCCGGCTCGTCGGGTGCGGTCGCGGGGGTGTCGATGTCGATGTCGTCGGAGTTGAGCTCGCCGAGAGCGGCGAGTTCGACGGGCACGAGCGGGTGGCCGAGCTCGCGCAGGAACTTCAGGTAGCGGCGCACACCACGGTCGGCGTAGCGCCACAGGTCCTTGTCGGCGCGGTTCTCGTAGGCACCGAGCACGAGTGCGAGCACGATCACCTGGCAGCGCGCCGGTTTCGCGGTCTCCAGGTTCGCCAGGAGTTCGTCGCGGGTGCGCACACTGTTGACAGCGAGCAGTTCGACGGCGGTGGCGAAGGCGTTGTATTCGCCGAGAAGCCCAGGGCTGAAGACCAGGGCTTGGGCCAGGAACGTCGCGGCCTGCGCCGGTGGGGTCTTGCGCCCCAACAACTGGGTCACGAACTCGGTGCGGGTGGTCTTGGCGGCCACGCCCTGCTTGTTGAGCTCGCGGACACGCCGCCGGGCCAACCGCTCTTTCTCCCGCTGCTCAGCTTCGGCCTGCGCCGCGGCTTGCGCCGCAGCGGCACGGCGCGCGGCGGCGAGCTGGTCACCCTCGACTGCCTTGTCCTCGCCGGTGTCGGTGGCTTCGGTGGCTTCGGTGTCGGTGTCCTCGTGTTCCCGCAGACCCGCGGCGTCGAGCAGGTCGCGGGGCAGGAAGTATTCGGCGAGAACCTGTTCGCGCTGTACGACCTCGCGGGCGTGGCGCAGCCCGTCGGCGGGTTCGGTATCGGGGTGCTCGCGGGTGTCCCAGTCCACGGTGTCGGGGTCGACGAGAGCGCCTGTGTCGACCTCGACCCACACCATGGCCTCGCCGAGCTCCAACCACACCAGCCAGAAGCCGGGGTTGGCGTTGATGTGGGAGGTGTCGACCGCCGCCCCGTCGGCGTCGACGAGATCCGCGGCCAACATCAGTGGCCCGTCGTCGCTGAATTGCGCGGTGTCGGGGTGGTCGGTGAGGATCCCGATCCCGGTCTCGGCGTAGGGCAGTGCCGCGGCCAGGTAATCGCGCCGCTCGGCGCGATCCTGCGCGATCCGGTTGGCTTCGTAGGTGAACCAGTTGCGGTTGGCGCGCATCAGCCGTTCGACGGCGTCGGTGTCGCCGAGGGTGTCGTATTCGGCGATGAGAGCGGCTTGCTCGAGGTCGTACTGTCCTTCGTCGATCAACCCGCGCGCGGTCGCCGAGGTACCGATCTTGCCCGCGCGTTTGATGTCGTCGCGTTTGGTTTGCAACGCCTTCGCGACCCGGGTGATCGAGGCTCCGAGGTCCAGCATCTGGGCGATGCCCGCCGCGCGGTCCCCGTCGGTGAGCGGGATCCGGCGGTCGTTGACGGTGATCTGTTCGGTGATGCGGTCGATCTCGGCTTCGGTCGCGTCCACGGTGGGGTCGAAGTCGGTGACCCATACGGGCACCTCGGTCTGTTCGAAGGCGAGCGCGGTCAGGGTGCGGACCTGCCCGTCGCGCACGACGTGGCGTCCGTCGGGCATCCGGATCACCTTGATCGGGTTCTTCACGCCGTGCTCACGGATGGAGTCGGTGACCTCGGGATGGTCTTCGAGGCGGAAGCTCTTGCGCACGTTGTCCGCGACGTCCAGCAGTCCCGGGTCCATTGTCGGCCCCCGCTGCGGCGACGGCGCGGCCACCGCGTCGTCGGGCTCGGAGTCGACGCCGCCGGACACGACCGCGGTGGCGGTGGCGGGGAGGTCGGTGCTGTCAGGGGAGATGGTGTCGGCGTCGAGGGTGGGTGTGTCGGTGTCGTAGGTCATCAGGGAGGGCTCCTATCGTGAAACAGGCAGGCACCGGCCAGCTTTGGACTGGTCGGTGCCTGCCTGAGGCGGATATGAGTGCTGTGAAATTTGAGGGCGGCCGGCCACTGGGTGCGGGCCG
Organism: Nocardia sp. CA-119907; assembly: GCF_050955995.1. NCBI lineage: Bacteria > Bacillati > Actinomycetota > Actinomycetes > Mycobacteriales > Nocardiaceae > Nocardia > Nocardia sp. CA-119907. The sequence continues at coordinate 5,464,217 of NZ_CP192091.1, read as the reverse complement.
TGGACCGGCGGGGGTGGGCTAGCTCTTGGTGCGGGGTGCGAGGTTGATCGGGCGCAGGAACCGTGCGCCGCGCTCGTCGGGGTCGCTGTAGCCCCAGTGCTTGCCCTTCCAGTCCGGGTGCTCCTCGCGCCAGCGGGTGACGGTCTTCTCACCCAGGGCGGTGACAACGCCAGCGGCACCGAAATGTTCGGCGCTGTCGAACTCCGCGCGGGTCAGAGTCAGGGTTTCGGGCATGCGCAAAACAACCTCCTCTAGGTCGGGACCGTGCAAGGGCCCAGGGATGGATGAAGGAGAGCAACGACTACGCCGGGCGGCGGGGGTGTGTGCGGGGCCCGCCGCCCGGTGGCTCACACGAGCGACATCGCTTGCAGGGCAAGGTCGTCGAGGGTGTCGGCGCGGTCGGCATCGGGGACGGTTTGGCTGTAGCTGGTGACCGCGTTGGCGATCCCGGCGGCGGTGAGCTGACCACCGGCAATGAAGTGCGACAGGATCCCGGCGCGTTCGTCCTCGGTGAACCCCAACTTCTTGGCCACGACTTCGATGGTGCGGTCGGGGTGGGCGACCGGAGTGGTCGCGTGACGTTCCAGCTCGGTGACGCGGGCGGCCAGGAACTGCGGCGACAGCCATTCGGTGACCTTGTCGCGGGTCTCGGCGGTGATCACCGCCAGCCGTTTGCGGTAGGTGTCCTGTGACCAGCCACCGATACCGCCGATCTCGAGGCGGTCCCCGATGTGGCGTTTGGTGTAGGCGAACATCGGCAGGGTGAGCCCGTTGCCGCAGATCTCGACCATCAGTTCCGGTTTCAACGTGACGGCGTGATGCCCGATTTCGGAGTTGGAGAACCGGAACCCGGCGAATACCACCGGTTCCGCACCGGGTGCGTAGCCGTGGCCTTCGCGGGCCGCGATCGGGCGCCACCGCTCCAGTTCGCCTGCGGCGCGGCGGCGTTCGGCCTCGAGTTCGGGGTTGGCGAACGGGCTCCGGTAGTTCGCCAGGAAACTCGGCGCGAGCGCGGACACCTTGGGGGAGAACACTTTGCAGTGCATGGAGGATTCGGTCAGATCACATGAGCGGACCGACACATCGGCATCGGCGGCCCGGATGCCCTCCAGCACGGCGGTGAGGACGTCGAGGTTGTCGATGATGCCGTAGCGATCCGAGAGCACCGCCCGCAGGATCCCGGGCTCATCGGCGACACCGGAGGTGAACAGGCGCAGCAGAAACGACCGGTCATCAGCCGCGCCGGGCAGGCGCGGGTCGTCGGAGCCATGCAGCAGGCCGTTGATGTTGGCGTCGTAGAGATCGGTGCGCGATTGCTCTCGCAGCCACTTCAGGTACCCGACGGGGATTTTCAGCTTCGATCCGAGATGCGAGTCGGCGGCGGCGGTCGGCCGATACAGGCCGTCGACGAGGGTGAAACCCCGCTCATCGAGAACCGGTTCGACCCCGGACAACTGCAGCAGACCATCACTGGCACGCAACGCCGACGCCGGGGCGACGACATCGACCTTCGTGGCCTGCTGAGCATTCAGCAGCCCAACCAAATCCCCCAACTCGGCGTGACGCACACAGGCAGCAACGGACATGGGTGAAAGCTCCTCTCCGACAGACAGATACGGGGCCTCGAGGGCAGCGAAGATGTCGCCGCCCTAGGGTTCAGCGCTGCTGGCGTAATGCCTGCACCAGCGCCCAGGACGCGTCGACCTCGGCGCGGGCCGCAGCGTGATGGCGAAATGCGAGTTGTTCCAGGGTTTGGATGACCTCGAGGGCGGGCGGTGTCCTGGCGGCGTTGCTCGGCCAGCCAATGCCGATGTCGCGCGGTGAGGTCACCGGTGATCTCGGTGACCATCGGTCGGGTCTCGGTGATCTCGTCGATGACCGGATGGTGTTCGCCACATCAGCGAACATCTGCCGGCGGGCTTCGGTGACGGATCGGCGGTGCTGTAGAGCCAGTCCAGAACTTCGCGCAGTGTCGACGCGCCGAGCACGGTGATGCCCTCGATGGGCGGCAGGTGCGCGGTGTGTTCGGCGGCCACAACGACGTAACGGAAGCCGGCTTGCGCGGCGGCGGTGACCGCGGTGGTGATCGCCGCGATCGAACCGGTATCGGCGTCGGCGGGTCGTAGCCTGCCGTCCAGGCAAAGCTCGGCTAGGAACACGACGTGGTCCAGACCGCTCCAGCCAGGATTGGTGGCAGCCGCGACGACGGCCACGGCGACCGCGAGATCGTGCAGCGGACTGGCCTCCTGGCTCCCGAGCCGGTACAGGCCGAACGCCCCCGAGGGATAGTGCGCGCCGCAGTTACGGACGGCGGCATAGACCCGAGCGCGGACTTCCGGGCCCAGCGTGTGGGCCGTCGGTGCGTCGGTGACCGAATCCGCGACCGCGGTCGGGCACGCGGTGACGAGGGCCACCTCGGCGGTGTCCGCGCGTGGGGTGAGGCTCCAGGCGAAGAACTCGATCATGATCGCACCAGCTCTCGGTCGGTCGGCGTCGCCTGATCGGTATCGGACATGACGAAATCCCTTCTCACGACGACGAACCGCGAATGCGGGGAGTGGATAGGCAGCCGGCGCGGCCGGGTTCAGGGGCAGACCGCCGGTCGGGTGGGGTCCAACTCGGGGCCCGCGCCGATGTCACGGCCACAGCACCAATTCGTCCACGCGTCAGCGATATTCGGGCGCGAACCGCCCGCGGCGACAAGCACGGCGAAGGCATGCCCGAAGTCGATCGCCTCCCCGGCGCCGACCCCGCGCGCGTCGCACCAGCCACGCACGTAGCCGACGGCCTCGAAACACAACAACTCCGCCGTCCGGTTCCGCATCGCGGCGCTGTACTGCTCGAACCCCGGCACCCGGCTCACCGGCCCGCTCTGGATTCATCGGCGAGGCCGCCACAGATATGCCACGGCCGCCAGGCGTGTGGGTTCGGGGGCACGACGATGCGCCGCTGCGCGAGGTACTCGGCGGCGCTGGTCGCGGCAGCTGGTTCGAATGCGGGCATGACGAACAACTCCTCTGCGGTATCGGCGAAACCACCCCGCACCCATGCGGGTTCGGAGCGACATTGACAGGGTCAGGCCGCGACAGCGGGCAGGTAGGTGCGGGCCTCGACGATGACCCGGACCTGGTTGTGGACCTCTTCGGGCCAGCACACTGGCCCCGACACCGCGAACTCGGTGACCGGCAGCTCGATCGGATCACCGTGCAAACGGCCCGGTTCGCGGCGCTGCGCGCTCACCCGCACCGTCCCCGGGCCGTTGACTGGTTCCGGTGGGGTGGCGTACCAGTGTTCCGGGTGCGCCCACACCGCCGTGTATTCGAGGCCGTCGGTTTCCCAGTACCAGCGATCGGCCTGCGGGCCGCGGTGGTGGTCGAGTTTGGTTTTACCGCCCCGGCGTTTCGGCCGCGCCGACAGCGCGCCGGTATCGAGTTCATCGAAGCTATCTGGGAAGCGTTGGCGAGCTTCGGCTTCGGTTATCACCGCAGTGATCTCGTGGTAGCGCGCGGTGTAGTCCGTGGTGACCTGGCGACAGCAGCTCAGCTTGCCCACGATGGTGTGCAGCAGTACGCGCGGCTGCGGAATGTTCACCACCGACACCGATTTCGTATTCACCCGGGTGACTTGGCGCCACGCGCCGCCACCGACACGCACGAAATCGCCGACGGTGAAGTCTGCGGGTCCCCAGCCCGGGGTCAGGCCGTCGGCGATCTGTTGATCGCGGACCTGATGCCAGTAGATGATCTCATCGCCGCGCTGGGTCATCCGGTTGACGACTCGCGCCCGGTACTCACCGGTGGCGGGAGCATGGGTTTCGGCGTACTGCACTTCCCCGTCAGCGGTCCGTGAGATCACGCGGGTATGACCGTCGAGGATGCGTTGATCGCCGCGCTGCTCGGCCTCGAGGGTATCGATACGATTGGCGACCGTGCACGGGGCATAGCGGTGATCGGTGGTTTCCGCCGCCGCGTCGGCGCGATCATGGGCGCGGTCGGCGTCCCGGTTGGCTTGCACCGACCGGCCCAGCGCATCCCATGCTTTGTCGATTGCACGCCGGTGCCGTTTCTCCGAGTGGTGTCCGATCTTGATGGGTTCACCACCCGGTGGCAACGCCTCGCAGGCACGCTCATGTGCCACGTCGGCAGCGGCGGCTTGCGTGTCCTTGCGGGATGCCTTGTCGCGCAACGCCTCCACCCGGTCGACTTGGCGTGCGGCGCGGTCGCCTTCGGCGAGCCGGGTTGGGCGCGCGGTGGGATCGACACGGACCTCGACCTCGAACCCGGCCTCGTGCAACGCCTTCGCGGCGGCGTCGATGGCGAACTGCTTGGGCTGGCGGTCCCGCGAGGACACCACGATCCACATGCCCAGGCTACGAGCCCATCGCCAATGTCCCACAGCCTGTCTGACCCCCGTCATCACTTCATAGGTGCCATCACCACGAACCGTGCCCTCCAATACGGTGCCTTCCTCGGCGGTATGGGAAATCTTCACCATTCGTCACCACCACCTCTCTCGCTAGTTTGAACATGCGCATGAATGCATGTAATTGACGTGTGTTGGCACACCGGCTTTCGTGCGCGGTGGATCAGGTCAGCGGGCTGCTGGGGAGGTTTCGGGCAGGATGTAGTCGTGTGTCCCGGTCGCGATCAGGTCGTCGCGGGTGAAAGCCTCGACCGCGGGCCCGATCCAATGGGCGGTCAATGTGGACTTCGACGGTGTCGTCGAGTTGGTGCAGATCGATGACCAGTCGGCCGGTGCTGGTGGCGCGGATGTTGATCAGGCCGCCACCACAGCAGTGACTGATCTCGACGATCCGCTCGTCGGGGCCTTGCCAGCGGCTGGCGACGCAGTCGATGATCACTTTCGGTCGAGCCACGATCGGAAACCGCCTGTGGGGCAAAGAGTGCGGGGTAGCGGGTCAAAAGCGCGGATCCCCACGCGGGGACAAGGTTTCGGTAGCCGAGATCGGCCGCCCGCCACCGTGAGTTGACCCCGATGGACCATCGGAGACCAGCGCAAGCCTGTGTTTATCGCCGCCGATGCTCGCAAACGACACCACGGGCCGGACACGCCCCCCGCAGAGTCAGGCAGCAAGCAGAGACGCTGACGGGATGAATGTCTCGGCGGTGTGCTCGAGTGCCAGCAGCGTGGGATCGGCGTGGCCACGCCACCGGATCTCGAAGTTCCCGCGCGCCTTATCGGCAACAGAATCCGGTGCCGCGACATAGAACTCCTCCAACCGCGGATAGGCCTCGGTCGCAGTGGTCAGCCACAGGCGCGTGTGCTCACCGTCGGTACGTAGCGGCAGCCGCAGATGCTCGGCCAGCCCGGCGACGAACGCCTCGGTTCCGGCGCGATCGCTACAGTGCACGATCTGGATGGACCGCCACGCGCGGGCCGCAGCGGTGTAGCAGCGCCGGACCCGATACACCGCCCACCCACACGTATCCAGTGCGGTATCAGCGAGAGCGTGGACCTCGTGCGCGCCGTCGGCGCGGAGCCGGTCTCGCAGCGACTTGCCGGGCCCGAACAGGCCGGAGCGGTGGTTCAACGCGAGGGTGACGAATTCGTCGACCAGGTGTTTGTACGCCTCCCCGGGACTGGCCTGGTAGCGGGCGAGCTGGTCGGGCCAGCTCGGCATCGAGACGAAACAGCATTGGCGGCAACACGATTTCGGCCACCACACGCCGAACAACCCGAATAAATACCCGTGGCAGCGTGCGCGCGACCAGCCGGCGGCAGCGAGCGGATAGATCGGGTGACGCCGCCCACCCATTGTGACCGAGGTGTCGCGGGCGATTCGCCGGGTCTCATCGACGTTGAACCCGACCGCGTGAATGTAGGGTTGGTGCCCCAAATGTGTTGCGCGCCAAGCATCAAGCGGTTGCCCCTTAGCCTTGGCTGAACATGTGCGCTGTCCACTCAACGTCGGCATGACGCCGTTGCGACGATGCTCGGCACTGAGCGGGTAGAAGTCGTGCTCGTCGGGGTCGGGATGCAGCCGCAGCGGTGTGCAGGTGTCCTGCAAGACCACGATCCCGTCCGCGGTACTCGGACCCGCTCGCGCGACCTCGACCAGCCGCACCCGCCGCTGAGCCAGCAAAGGTAAGACATGCTCGGCGACCAGATCGCATGTGCCGGACCACTCATCGCCGGTCTGGGCGACCATCACGATCAGATTCGACAGATCCTCCCGCAACTGGGGTGGCCGGAACCCCGGATCCAACAACGTCCGCACAATCGCCGCGGTGCTCTCCACCCCGAGCCCGTAGGACCAGCAGACCGGCACCGCGCCGTCATCGAAAAGCGAAGGCAGAGTGAACAATCCATCGACATCGTCCAACATCTGGTGTCACTCCTTTTCGTCAGATCGGATCTGGGTCAGGGGTGCCAGTCGGCGACCGCGGGTGTCGTCGTGTTGGCCGTGGCTTCAGCGACGACCTCGGCCATGGATACATCCAGACGGAATCGGTGGCCGATCTTCTGCTCGACCGTGGCGTACTGAGCCGCCAATTCCGGCTGCAGTTGCGCCGCACGCACGAGCCCGCTGCGCGAGGAAAAGATGCAGAACACACACGAAGCCCTGGGAAAACCGGCGGAGTAGGCAGGATGTGGGCGCGTGCCCGCGACGGCGATACGTGACCAGACGGTTTCGAGGTTCCAAGAATGGATCGGTAGCCAGGAATCAACGATGCGTCGGCTGTTGGAGAAGCTGGTCTTAGGTGGTTGTCCCACTGCCCGTTTGGCACTGCACGCCGAGCACAGGCACGTTGTGCCAGGCTCATGAATGAACGGGGCCTGCTGTCGGCGCTCGCGGGATTCCTGAGCGCGGTGGCCCATGATGTTGAGGACACGGATCGGGCGGTCGGTGACTCCCGCCGCCCGTGATTCGGCGACGAGGATGGTGATCACCCGTCGGATCGGTCCACGCTTGAAATCCGAAGTACACCAACGCCGTCCCCGGTCAGGCCATTTCCCGCGTTCGGCGACACGATCGAGCAGATCACAGCCACTACGAGCCACGATCTCATGACGCAGCCCATAATGCTCGGCATGCTCACGCGCCAATGCTGCGGTGCCCGGCCAGTCGGCGCGTCCCATGTCGGCATGGACAGTGGTGACGCGGTGAAGGATTCGTGCCTCGTAGAACAGATGGGCCAGGACATCGAGGCTGGCCTGGCTGTCCTTGCCGCCACTGATACTGATGACGTACTGGTCGTAGCTGAGCAGGTCCGGTCCGGGCGCGAGCGCGAAATCCACCTGTTCGCGCGGGAGCAGCAGTTGCTGAGCGTGGGAGAGACGTTCGCCTCGCCGGGGCAGTTGGTCGGCGGAGGTCACGGGACCGGCTCGTCGGGGCGATGGTGGGGTTGGTGGGTGTTTGGCCAGTCGGGATAGAACAGATCGGACACAGAGCGCACCGGAAAACTCCTTTGCAGCAATCGGATTGACAGCCCAGGTGAAAGCGCGTTGGCCGATACATGGGGGCAGGACACTGCATGGGTACAGAACCCGAAGTGCCGCGAGTACGTCGCGCGTAGGATCGAGGGTGGGAGAATTTGTAGGCGGGCCCGAAGATTTCAGGAGGCCGGCCATGTCGTCGCGTCGCACGCAGCGGTCCCCACGGATGGATCGTTCCCCGGAAGTCGTTGAACGACTGGCACGCTCTCGTCTCCGTATTCAGGAACGTCGAGCGCTGGCACGTCAGCGAGAGCGATCCATCCAGCAGGCTGTGAAGCGGTATCTCAGCGACTGGCAGGCGATCACCGCGTGCGAAGCCAAGCGCGACAGCGAGATCGAGGCATTGCGGCAGCAGATCAGCGAGGTCGAATCACGCACCGCGCGCGAGATCTCACGCCACCGCGCCGACCAGGCCGAGGCCGCTGCGGTGATCCGTGATCACGGTCAAACCGACGACGACGTCGCTGAACTGCTCGAGATCAGCACCAAACAAGCCCGCCAGCTCATCACCACCGCACGCGCACACCGCGGTACGCCCTCGCTGGGCGCATCACCGACATCTACCGCCACACCGACCGAGCACCCCGAGCGTCCTCGCCACGTTCCTGCCGATCCCAGTCGGCAGCAGCGGCCACAACAGGTCAGCGACCCAGCCGCAACCGTCGAGGGCCGTACGCCAGTACAGCCCGCGCAGACAGGCGAAGACCAAACCTGAATGATGCGCGAAGGCGAAGGGGAGATCGCTGCGGTTGTTCGGCGGAGCGGCGTAGGTCAGATCGGTCGGCCACGGGTAGGTTCCCTGCGTGTCGGCGACAGCTTCGACAAGGGCTTTGGGACAGCAGGCCGCCGCGCACTGCTGGAGCGCCCTCGCCGCCCGGGACTGGACGCACTACCTCGCAGCTCACGATCGCCCACCTGCGCAGTAGGGACCCGCCGATGCAGGCGATGATCATCCGCCACTCAGGCTACCGAGCGGGCAATGACATTGGGTGTGCACTGCCATGCAGAGGCGTTTGAACAGGTCACATCGAGGGCGGTTCAGATGTTTGCGTAGCCACCGGCGTGCCACACAATCGAGCGGAAGTGCTGCGGTGTGAACGCGTGCTTGGCAGGAATGCCCGGTGTCGGAGAGAACGGCCAGAACACCAAACCGCAGCGATGGCAGTAGAACGCGGCCTGCCAAACAGCGTGAGCGGTGCGGCGCCCGCGCGAGATGCGCGCGTTGCAGTGGCCGCGGAACACCGCGATACCGAGCACGAACAAGCCTGGTGACGCGATCCCGCCAACAAACAGGGCTGCTCCAGCCAATTCGCCCACATTCGTCGCTTCATGCGACGCAGCAAGGGAGGCAATCCCAATCAGGACCACCAACATGGCGGGCAGCGACAGTAGCAGGCCGAGCACGGTCACCCGCGCTACCGGCCGCTGAGCAGGCTCGCGGGCGAGACTGCGAGCCAACGCGGTGGTGTGAGTTCGCTCGACGGTCGCGGTGCCGAGGACTGGTACCAGCCCGGTGGAGGCCACTCCGACGCCGGAGTAGAAGTCCGTCCCGGAACTGGTCGATATCCCGTCGACGTGGACGGCTGGCACGCTTTGGGCGAAGTCGAGTTGTTGGCAGTGCGGACACGTGAGATCGATGTCCATACGCGGTTTCCCCTCCCGAGCCGTAGCGGTGGAGCGGCAAGTCCGTGGTCCTGGTAGCTGCGATGAAGACTCTTTCGGGTATCCAACACCGTCAACGATCCGGTGTCGAGAGGCGGGAGCGAGCTGATCCATACCTTCGTCCTTTCGGGGTGGGATTACCTCCGACACGCGTCGGGCCGCGCCTATCGGTAGAGGTGATGGGTACGCCAGTGTCGACAACGAAATGCAATGGATTGAAATGGAATTCGCAAAGTTGAAAGCCGTCATCAGCCCGCACGGCCGCCGCGAATTGACGGCCGATGTCGACGCTAGGTGTATGCGCCGCGCGGAGCAGCGATCTCAGGACCTTGAACCTGGCATCAGGAGACAGTGGTTGTCCGGTCGCGGAACCGTTCGGGAGCGTGGCGAGCAAGCTCGTTGCGGCGCACCGATCTGTACAGAAGCTAGGAATTCATTTGAAGGGACGAGAGTGTCAACGTCGCGCCAATGCTGACCCATTCCGACCGGGGCTGTGCTGCAACGGGATCCGCGCACACGCCGCGACGATGCGGTCGGCAAGATCGGGGGTTGGTGTGGTCATGAGACAACTCCCGGAGCTAGTGCCAGCGGTGCGGCATGGGGTTGGGGTCTGGGGTCGCGGTCGGTGACCCCGGCGAGTGTCTTTTCCGGTTCTTGCCAGAACAGATCCCCGGATTCCGCGAGTGGGTGCGGCTCGCCGGTGAGCAGGACGAGCGCGCGGGCGACCTCCTCGATGCTGGCGGTGGTGTAGATGTCGTTGGCGCTGCTGAATCGATCGGAGTGCCCGCCATAGGCTTTCGCGACCGCTTTACCGAAGTTGCGTTCGACGAAACGCAGGGTGGTGTGGCGGAACCAGTGCGCGGTGATTCCTTGCACCCGCACGGCGGGAACGTGTTCTCCGATCCGCCGGAACATGCGGTCGTATCGGTTTGCGTTGATGGGTGTGGTGTTTCGGTTGCGGAGTAGCTGCGCACTGGGCGCCGCGCCGCGCTCGGCACCATGGTGGAGCAGTTCGTTCATCAAGGTTGGCGACACCGGTTGCCACCGCGTGGTGCCCCGCTTTTCGCGCAGGCGGATCAGGCATTGGGTGGGATCGAGGTCTTCGGGCCGCAAGGACAATGCTCCCTTGACTCGGCACGCGGTTTCGATGTGCAGGCGGATGATCAGGCTGTCGAGGTCGGGGTCGTTGCCGGTCGTGTCGGCGGCGTCGATGATCCAGCGCAGCAATTGATCCGGCAACGCCCGCCGTGAGGAGGGCACCGCCGCGGATTTGTTCAAGCGGGTGGTGGGGTCGTCGTCGCGATGGATGTAGCCGTCATCGACGGCACGGCGATACAGGAACCGCAGCACGGTGATCGCATGGTCCACGACCCCGCGCCCGCCTCTGTCGTTGCTGCGGACCTGCCGGTTCGTGCGGAAGTGCTCGATCATCGTCTTCAGTTCGGTGACCGTCGGCTCATCGAGCCGCCGTTGTGACCAGCCGTAAGCGAGGATCTTGTCCCAGTACGACTGGTATGTCCGCAGGGAACTGCTGCCCGGGGGCATCGAGGCCGCCACCACGGGGATGTACTCGCCGAAAGTCGGCACGCGTCGGGCGACACTCGGTGCCGCCAGCAGATCCTCGGGAGTCAGGTTCAGCTGCGCCAACAGCACTCGTGCCGCTTCGACGGTCCCTGCGCGGGTATCGATGACATGGTCTGTCATCACGGGCGCACCCCCAGGACCGCGTCGATTCGGGGCAGGATGGCTTCGTCGACGGCCAGGAGCGGAAAGACCGCCAGGACTCCCGTGATGTGACCGGCGGTCAGCAGCACCCAGTCCCCGCGCTCGATGCGGGCGGCGTAGCGGGTTTGCGCCGGGATGTGCAGGTATCCCTTGGCCAAGATGACCGAGGTGTCGCTGCGCGAGATCGGCGCGTCGGGTTCCGGGCGGGTGACCAGGATCAAACCACCTCGGACCTCCCACTTCAGCCGGTCGCCGCCAGCCCAACCCAGCCTCGGCAGGACCGAAAGACCGTAGACAGCCGAGACGGAGTCGATGCGGCGAACCGTGTAGCACGCCTGGGAGTTTCGGTGCGGACGCAGGCGCGGCAGCGGCAGACCTGTTTTGGCAGGTATGGGTGTGCTCGACGCGCTGGGCACCGGGCCGGTGCGAGGATGATCGTGGCTGTCGAGCTCAGGCAGTGTTTCACTCACAGCGACCACCCCGCTAACCTGTGAAATCGCAGGTCGGCGTGCTGGGGTGCGCAGCGGGTGTCGGTGCGGTGATCTAGCCCGTCAGTGGGGGCGAATTCGCGCCAAGAGTGGGACCGACTGGGTCAAGAACATCACGGCCGCAGGCGGTTTCGAGCTCGAGACCAAGCGCACGGTCGTGCTGCTCATCGATCCGGTGGTGCAGAACGATCCCTCGGCGCGGTGGGCGCCACCGGTTGTCCGGCAGGCGCTGAAGGCGATGTCGGCCAGCTACTACTTGCAGGCTCGTCAGGCGTAGCAGCCCCGGCCGAAGCATCGAAACCCCCTGTCCCAGTGGGCAGGGGGTTTCGGCATCGATAGCGCCTCAGGCGCGCTCGCGCGGATCCAGCACAACCTGCGCGCCCGGCGTGGCCGCGACCTGCAGGGTGCGCAGCCGCAGCAGCGCCGGGTGCTCCTCCAACAGACGTGCGGTATTGGCGAGCGAGCGCAGCGCGGCCGCCTCCGCACGGGCCCGTTCGAGGTCGGCGCGGCCGCGTTCCTTGGCGAGTACGGTTTCCAGTGCTGCCCTGCGCAATTCACCCGGCAACATCAGGTCACGGGCAGTGACCCCGTCCACGCGCACACCGAGTCCGGTCACCGCCGTGGTGATTTCGACGAGATCGCCGACGAGCAGCCCGCGGTCGGCGACGAGGTCGTCGAGGGTGTGGCCCGCGACGGCCCGGCGTGCGGCATCCTGCACCGCGGCATAGAGCACCTGCTCCGGGTACTGTGCGCCGGTGGTGAATTGCTCCGGATCGGTGACCTGCCAGTTCACCGCGTAGCTGACCCGCAGCGCGAGTCCGTCGCGGGTGAGCAGTTCCTGGCCGCTGACGGTCAGCAGCCGGGGGCGCATGTCCACCACGATCAGCGTGCAGCGCTTGTCGTCGTAGCGGTGGCGTCCCGGCTCGAGTACTCGCTCGAGTGTGCCGTCGCGGTACAGCAGCGTCTGCTGCCATGCCATGACCGTCGTGTACATATTCTTTTCACTCCTCCCGCAGCGTGTGTCGTTGTCTGCCTTGTTATTTCGAATGCCACCCGATTCCGGTCACGGGGCCGCGGCGGGGGCGTCCCGCGGCCGTGGCCGCCGAGCCCGCAGAGCCGCTTGCCGTATCCGACCGGAACCGGGTGGCATCGCAGAGGAATCGAACCCCATCCAGGCTTTGTGCCCTTCGCCAGGTGCGAGACCGAGCCCGACACGGGGAACGCGAGCCGGAGATTCCGGTGCGCCCCTTGACTCGATCTTCGACAACCATAGGCTTCGCGACCGGGGCGCGCGAACGATTTATTACCGCCGCTGCCGCTGGGGTTTCACACCGGGTTTCGGGGCCGCGGCAATGCGGCGCGCGTCGACCTGTGTTGCCTCGGTGACTGTTTCGGCATCGAGGCGCCGGTAGACGACATGCTGTTGCGCCAGCGTCCATGCATTGTTGGTGACGAAGTACAGCAGGATCGCCACCGGCAGCATCGAGCCGCCGACAATGGCGGCGGCGGGGAACACCCACAGGCTGAGGGTGCGCATGAAAGGAACCGCCGTGGTCCCGGTCTGGCGTCCCATTGCCGCGCGTGCGGTGAAATGCGTTGCGACCGCGGCGATCAGCATCAGTGGTAGCGCCACGATCGCCACGGTCGAGAGCAATTCGCCCGCACCGGCGAGCGTTGCCGACAGCGGCGCGCCGAACAGATCGGCGTGCAGAAACGACTGCACATCGGTGGGGCCGAAGAGATAGTTCGCGGTGGCGGCGTTCTGTTCGGCCGTCATGGTCGCGGTGCGGCCGACCGGTAGGTAGTCGAAAGTGCCGGTGCGGTCGAATGAGCGCAGCACATGGAACAGTCCGATGAAGACGAATATCTGGGCGACCACCGGAATCAGGCTGGTGAAGGGATTGACGCCGTTGTCGGTGAAAAGCTGTTGGATTTCGGTGTTCTTGCGACGTGGATCGTCTTTGTATTTCTGCTGAATGGCTTTGACGCGCGGCTGCAGGCGCTGCATGATCGCCTGGCTGCGTGCCTGTCTCAGGAACGGCAGGAATAGCGCGGCGCGCAGCGTGATGACCAGGAATATCACCGCCAGCACCCAGGCGATGCCACTGGCGGGGCCGAGGACGGCGGCAAAGGCGGTATGCCACACCCAGAGAATGGCGGACACCGGATAGTAGATGAAGTCGAGCATGGGAGCACCTGACTGTGCGAACGTGCGCACGTCGATGGGAATGGTCGGCCGAATCGCCTGAAGACCAGGCGATACGCAGCGACCGGCGAGCAGTCGCTACGCGGCGGCCGATCCGGGTGCTCGGGGGCGCGGCCGTCCCGCGGTGTCGGGATTGCTCTGGCGTAGGAAGGAACCCCGGCGGCGGCGCTGCGCCGAAGGCGGCGGACCCGAATGGGCCAGCGCCAACCGCAGACGCTGCGGGCTCCGCAATGCGACCAGTGTCAGGGCCAGCGATGCGGCGATGACGCCGAAGACGGCCAGTGCCGCCGGTTCATTCGCCGAAGTCGCGGTGAGGGCGAATGCGGGGACGACGAGTGCGAGCACCGCAAACGCCATCAGGTGTACCCGCGAGAACATGCCAAGAGCCTACCGGCCGTCGACCCATCCCGGCGATATAGTGACCGGGCGCTCACCGAATTGATGATGTCCTCATCTATCGAAGGAGCAGTGCCGTGAATTCGTACGACTCTTTCTCCGATGATCCGGCGAGTTCCGAATATGCCGATTACGACCCGCGCCACTACGGTTTCGCGGGATCACCGGAGATCATGCCTCCATCGGTTCGCCTGGCCCGAGCCCTGTCGTGGTTCTTTGCCGGACTCGGTGGGGCACTGATCGCCGTCTCGATCATCACCGGGAATCCGGATCTCGGGGGTGCGATCGCCTTCGGTTATCTGTCCGCCTGGCTGCTCGGCGGTGTCGCCTGCGCCTTCGGCATGGAAGGCCGGACCGTACAGGTGGTCGGTGTTGCGCTCGCGGCCGTATCCGGATTCCTGTGCCTCGGCCTCATGGCCGTCGGCCCGCTGGCGGGTTTGACGGGCCTGTGCCTGTCGTTCGCCATCATCGTGCTGCTGTGCAAGCGCGAATCCACGACCTGGTTCCTGCGGCATCGAGCGGCCACGTAGTGGCTACATTTCGCAGCCGCCGTCGGCGGTGAACGGGTAGACGAGTTGGTCGACGTAGGCGGTCGGGTAATCGGGTTTCGCGGCCATGCCGAGGTCGTCGGTGCCGAAGCGCCGCGCCGGGTCATAAGAGTAGGTGCGCAAGAGGTGATCCCAGATCAGCGTGAACAGGCCGAAATTGACATCGCCGATACCGGCGAACTTCAGGTGATGGAAGCGATGGCCCTCGTTCAGCGCCAGCAGGTATTTGGCCGGGCCGACGCGGTAGTCGGCATTGGAGTGCTGCAGCAGCAGTTGAATCGCCACCGAAAGGGCAAGGGCGGCAGCCACATTGGACGGTAGCCCGATCAGGATGAGTGGTGCGACACCGGCGGCCATCTCCACGGTCTGGTGCAGTGGATGTTTCATCAGGCCATTGAGGCCGTAGAAGCGTTTGACGCTGTGGTGCACGGCGTGGAAGCGCCACAGGAATCCGATCTTGTGACTGGCCACATGCGCCAGGGTGATGCCGAGGTCCGCGACCAGGATGGCGATCAGGACCTGGCACAGGAATGGCCACGATGTCGGCCAGATGCCGGGCGCGGGCACAATGGCCGCGAGCAACGGGATCGCGGCGACGCTGAACAGGATGAGCATTTCATTGACGAAGGCGTGGATGCGATCGCGCAGGGTGTCGTTCAGGTTGTCATTCCACTCGACCCGGTACGGGATCACCCGCTCCACCAGAAATGATGCGATGATCGCGACCGCGAGCACCAACAACAGCCAAAACTTCGGCGCACCAATCGAACTCAGTGCGATGCCGATGCCGTTGAGACCGATCAGCAGGAAGGGCACGTACCCGTAGCGCGCCAGACGCTGTACAGGTGTGCGGATAACGGTGGTCATGGGCCAAGCCTGGTCGGCGACGCCCGCGATCACTTGAACGATTCGGTCGAACTAGGGTGCGTCGCCGAGATCCCACTGGACGCGGCGGCTCAGGGCCGACGGGGGCAGACCGAAGGTGCGGCGGCAGGTGCGGGTCAGATGGGAGCTGTCGGCGAATCCGGCGGCGTGGGCGGCGGCGGTGAGGTCGTCGCCGGAGCGGACGCGGGAGATCGCCACATGTAGTCGGAGCCAGAGTATGTACGGGCGCAATGGAATTCCCACCTGCTCGGTGAACAGGTGGGTGAGCCTGGTGGCGGAGATGCCGACCCGACGCGCGACCTCCGCGCCGCGGATCGGTCCGTCGCCGATCAGCGACGGCAGTAGCTCGAGCACCTCGGTGACCGCCTCGTGGCGGCCCTGCTCGATATTGTGCGAATCATCGCGCTCGAGATCGTCGACGACCTCGGCGACCAGTTCTGCCAGGGTTTCCCGCTCCGGATCGATCGGCAGCGAATGTGCGCTATCGGCCCAACCGTAGTTGTGGGCCCTGCGGTCGGCCGCCGCACCCGCGACGGATTCGGGGTCGAGATAGATCGCGGTGCCGCGTTCGGCGCCGGAGGCAATGCGATGCGGTGCGTCGGCGGGCACGATGACATGGGTGCCGTGATGCCGATTGCCGCTGGCGTCCACTACGACCACCGGCGTACACGAGGCGACCACCTGTACGGCGTGGTGGGCGTGCAGTGCGGTGGGGCCGATGCTGCCGCCGAAGGCCAGCACGCCAGCGCGCAGCAGTGCGGTACCTTCCCAACGCAAATCACCGGGAGTCCCGGAGGCATAGTGCACGGATCGGGCAGAGGTGGTTGCCCCGTTGGTAACCAGAGCCTTCATCATCGGATGCTCCCGGGTGACTGCGAATCCCGAATCGGATCCTCACGGAGACTATCCCGGTCACACGGCAGCTGTCAGGGTAACGGCGACGCGATCGAGGAACTCGGTGACCAAGGGGCGGGCGGTGGGGCGGCGGGCGCGGCCGCCTCGCGATGGATCCGCTGCGACGAGCCGGGCAGCCGCGGCAAGGGGTCAGGGGGCGAAGTCGGCCGACTCGAGACGACGGGCCAGCCGAGCCGCCGACAGGGTCATGGCATCGGCGGGGCGGTGCGGGTCCAGGCCGGTGAGTTCGTGTACGCGGGACAGCCGGTAGGTCACGGTGTTGCGATGCACGCTGAGTTGTCGCGCCGTCGCCAACTGGTTGAATCCGCTGTCGACGAACACCTCCAGGGTCTCCGCGAGCATCGGCTGGGTGTCCAGGGGTGCGAGCACCGAGGCCAGCCCCGGGCGCGCCGCATCGCTCACCGCGACCGCGTACTCGAACTGCAAATTCGTTCGGCGGCACAGGATTTCGCGACGCTCCAGGCAGCGGCCCAATTCGGCGAGCACCCGCGCCTCGGCGAAGATCGCCGGAATCTCCGCCCTGCTCGCCGCCGCGCCGACACCGACCCAGTACGGCGGCGACCGATCGGGCTGATGAGCGGGCAGTCGCGAAGTGAGGCCGCCGAGTGCGGCGGTGCCGTCGTCGCCCGATTGCAGTGGGATCAGTGCGGTCCAGCCGCCCGCGTCCAGCCGCAGGAAGACCCCGGGAATCGCCTCCACCCGGTGCCGCAGCGCCGACGCGTGCCCGCCACGGGTGCCGCACAGACGGAAGACCGCGACGAGAAAGGCATCGGCGACCGGGATCACGGGATCATTGGCCCACTCCACCGGGTCGCGCCCGGTGAGCAGGGCGTCGGCAATGCCGCGGCGCCGTTCCAGCAGTTCCCAGCGCGGATCGTGCGAGCGCTGGGTGGCCGCGGTGGCGATACGCGTGGTCACCAGCGTGATGTACTTCAGCAGCACCAGTGCGGCATCGAGCATCACGTCCAGCTCGGCGGCGGTGGCCGATTCGCGCAGCCGCTCCCAGATGAAGGCCGCGCCGAGCCGATAGCGTTCCAGTACTTCCGACAGGGGTGTGCCATCACGGAACCGGTCCATGGCCAACTCGACGAGCTCCCTGGTGTCCTCCTCCGAGGGTTCGGTGCCCCGGCGCAGGTACTCGAAGAACAGATCGACATTGAGCTTGGTGCCGCGGGCGAAATCGGTCTCCACCAGTGACTGCGGTAGCCGCGGATACGGCGGCATGGTCGCGTAGAACCCGTCGACCAGCGCTGCGGCTCTACGGTGCAGATCATCGAAGGCTCGAGTCCGCGTTGGCATCATATGAACTTCTCCGTCCCGGACTTACGAGTACAAGCTCTCGATCGTATCCGTGTAGCGGGTGGCGATCGGGGTGCGTTTGAGTTTGCCGGTCGCCGTCAGGATATCGCTGCCCGGCTCCCACACCTCGGGTAGCACGATGTAGTTCTTGATCTGCTCCACCCGGGAGAGTTTGCCATTGGCGGCGGCCACACCTTGCTCGATTGCCGCCAAGACCTTTGGATTCCTCGCCAATTCGGCGACGGTGGTCGCGGTGAGCCGGTGGCGCTGCGCGAAGGCCCGGGACAGATCGGGATCGAGGCAGATCAGGGCCGTGTTGTACGGGCGCTGTTCGCCGATCACCACGACGGTGCCCGCGAGCGGGCAGTTCTCGGTGATGGTGTTCTCGATATTGGCCGGGGACATATTCTTTCCGGCCGCGTTGATAATGAGTTCCTTCTTGCGGTCGACGATCGAGAGGTAGCCGTCGGCATCGATCGAGCCGATATCGCCGGTATGTAACCAGCCGTCCGCATCGATGGTCTGCGCGGTCTGCTCCGGATCGTTGCGGTAACCGCGCATGACCATCTTGCCGCGGATCAGCACCTCGCCGTCGTCGCCGAGCTTCACCTCGGCACCGGGCAGTGGGGTGCCGACCGTGCCGATCTTGACGCGGTCCGGACCGTTGAGTGTCGCGCCCGCGGTGCATTCGGTCATGCCGTACCCCTCACATAGCGGCAGCCCGAGCCCGAGGAAGAACTCGTGCACATCGGGCGGGATGGCGACCGAACCGGTGACCGCCGCGCGGATCTGATCCAGGCCCAGCCGGGTGCGAATCGCTGCCAGCACGAGGCGATCGGCCATGGCGAACCGGAGTTTCTGCGTGAGGCCGAGTGCGCGGCCATCCGAGGCGGCCCTGGCACGGGCGCGCCCGGTGCGTAGTGCCCAGTGCACGAGGGCGCGCTTGACCGGACTCGGTTCGGCGGCGAAGCGTTCCTCGAGCGAGCCCTTCACCTTCACCCAGATCCTGGGGACGCCGAGGAAGACGGTCGGATGCACCTCGGCCAGCGCCTGAGCGACCTGCTTCAGCTCGGCGACGGTGGTGATCTCACCGCCTTCCAGCATCGTGAGATAGTGCGCGAACCAGCGGTTGGCGGCGTGCGCGTCCGGCAGATACGAGATGACCCGGTCGTGGCCGGTGCCACCGCCGAATATCTCGATGACACGGGCGTTTTCGATGAAGTTGGTGTGGGTGAGTTCGACGCCCTTCGGCGGGCCGGTGGTGCCGGAGGTGTAGACAATGGTCAGCAGATCCTCGGGTTTCACACTGCGCCAAGTGGTTTCGAAGTCGAAGTCCTCCGCTTCGGCCGCCTCGACGGCGGACAGCGCGATCGTGCCCGCCGGTGCCTCGTCGACACAGATCACCTGCTCGACGTGATGTCCTTGGGCCGCAGCCTTTTTCACGGCTTCGAGGATCTGCGGTGTGAATTGGCGCTCGCAGATGACGACCCTGTTGCCGGCATTGCCGAACTGGTATGCGAGCAAGTCGACGGGATTGGTGTTGTACAGCGAGAACGGGGTGCCGCCCGCATGCAGGACGGCGGTATCGCAGAGGTGGAATTCGGGACGGTTGGTCATCATCAACGCCACCGTGTCCCCGCGCCGCACACCGAGCGCGGCCAGCCCGGAGGCGATGGCGCGCACCCGCTCGGCGTACTCACGCCAGGTGATCGTCACCGCGTCGTCGATGGTCCGCAGCGCGACGTCATCCGGATACTTCGCGGCATTCGCCTGGAAAGCGGCACACAGCGTGTCCGGACGGGCGTGGCCCGCCGGATCTATCGATGAAACCAAGACCCAACCTTCTGCTCGATGGTGTCGAGGCCGTACCGTCACGCGACTGACCTCAGCGTCATCAATCAGCACAACGCATGGACGAGCCGAGCCGCTAGCGGCAAACGCGCAGACTGTCGCACTCCGCTTTGTGCACCTGACCAAATCCGTCTGACCGGCGGGACCACCATCAGGTGGCATTTGATGGGGCTCTCGGGCGTGCCGCCAAAGGCTGATCTCGATCGCCTGTCAGTCGCAGGCCTATGCCGTCGCCGGGGTGCCGAGGGGAAGTGTGGCATTGGGGGACAGTCAAATTCGCGCACGGTATTCGGACCGTTGACGTTCTCGGCGAGATGGTCGGCCGATACGGCGGTGACCTGGGCCGTGCCGGGCTGCGGACACGCCGGATCGGTCCGTTTCTCGCCGGGATTCGGGTCCGCCGCCGATGCCGAAGTCGTATCGTGGACTCGGCGAGCAGGACCTGCCGAGACCCATGAACGGGTCCGGTTGTGATGGGACGGTCGCCTCGCCATCCGCGGATAGAAAAAAACCTGTGCCGCGAGAGCGAGGAGCGAGCCGTGCTGGAAGAGCGAGCAGCCTTGACTGCAACCACCGAGGGAGTGCTGGAATACATCTGCGCCGAAGAGGTCGAATACGTCGATATTCGATTCTGCGACGTTCCCGGTGTACAACAACATTTTTCGATTCCGGCCGTAGCGTTCGGCGCGGATCTGGTCGATAACGGGATCGCCTTCGACGGTTCGTCGGTGCGCGGCTTCCAGTCGATCCACGAATCGGATATGTTGCTGCTGCCGGACCTGCGCACCGCGCAATTGGATCCGTTCCGTGCCGCGAAGACGTTGAATCTGAACTGCTTCGTCCACGATCCGCATACCCTCGAGGCCTATAGCCGCGACCCACGCAATATCGCACGCAAGGCCGAAGAGTATCTGAAGAGTACCGGCATCGCCGATACCGCCTATTTCGGCCCGGAAGCGGAGTTCTACATCTTCGACGCCGTGCGCTACGAGACAAAGATGAACAGCGCCTTCTACGAGGTGGATTCTGCCTCCGCCGACTGGAACACCGGTGCCAAATACAACCCGGACGGCTCGATCAACCGCGGCTACAAGGTGCGCGCCAAGGGCGGCTATTTCCCGGTGGCCCCCTACGACGCAGACGTCGATGTGCGCGACCGGATGTGCACCAACCTGCAGAACGCGGGCTTCGAATTGGAGAAGGGCCACCACGAGGTCGGTACCGCGGGCCAAGCCGAGATCAACTACAAATTCAATACCCTGCTGGCCGCTGCCGATGATCTGCAGCTCTACAAGTACATCATCAAGAACACCGCGTGGGCCGAGGGCAAGACCGTCACCTTCATGCCCAAACCGCTGTTCGGCGATAACGGTTCCGGCATGCACGTGCACCAGTCCCTGTGGCTGAACGGAACACCGCTGTTCTACGACGAATCGGGTTATGCGGGTCTGTCCGATCTGGCCCGGCACTATATCGGCGGTCTGCTACGCCACGCGTCGTCATTGCTCGCCTTCACCAACCCGACCGTGAACTCCTACAAGCGTCTGGTTCCCGGCTTCGAGGCCCCGGTGAATCTCGTCTACAGCCAGCGCAATCGTTCGGCGGCCGTCCGCATCCCGGTCACCGGCGCCAACCCGAAGGCCAAGCGCCTCGAATTCCGCTGCCCCGATTCTTCCGGGAATCCCTACCTGTCCTTCGCCGCCATGATGATGGCCGGTCTGGACGGCATTCGCCGCAAGATCGAACCCGCCGCACCGATCGATAAGGATCTTTACGAACTCACCCCCGAGGAGTCCGCCGAGGTCACCCAAACCCCGCCCAGCCTCGACAGCGTCATCGACCGCCTGGAAGCCGATAACGACTACCTCACCGAAGGTGATGTCTTCACCGACGACCTCATCGAAACCTGGATCCGGCTCAAGCGCGACAACGAGATCGCCGAAATCAACGTCCGTCCGCATCCCTACGAATTCGAACTCTATTTCGATGTATAGCTCTGCTCTGACCTGCGGATTTACTGCTTATTCCGGCGTTCTGTACGCAGTGGGTACGCAGCAAACGGTTGCGAGTTCACCCGCTCGGCGATCACATTGGCGATCACTTGTCGGGTGGATTCGTCCGTATCCGGCCACAGGTGCCCGTAGGTGTCGAGGGTGGTCTTCGCGTTGGCGTGCCGCATGCGCGCTTGGACGACCTTGATGTTCGCGCCGCCCGCGATGAGCAGCGACGCGAGGTAGTGGCGCAGGTCTTGAAACGTGAATTCCTCTGGCAGGCCGACGATTTGAGGCCGGGCCTCGCGTAGTGCGCGCTCGATTTGCCATGGCGGGACGGGTTTGCCGAAGTCGTCGGTGACGACCCGTTCGCCTGGCCAGCGCTGCACGGCGGCGGCCAGCATCAGCGCCAGAGCGAGAGCCAGGGTGGTCAAGTCAGTGGATGTAGTGGTGAGTTGAGATGTGGTGTGGTGGACCATAAAAGTGGGGTTTGGTGGGTTACGTCATGCGCGGATGTTACGTCTAGAGCGTCGGCAGTCCAGCGGAGCGCGTAGGCGGCGGTTTCAAGCGCGCGAGTTCGAGACGTGGCCGAGAGTTGTGTAGCGCGGCGTCGGTGCGGGGACAGAGGACCAGGTGACCACAACAGGAGGACCAACTGCGGTTGAGGTTGATGCATAGACATCAAGTGGTAGCTGCGAGAGTTGAAGAAATTTCGGCTGGCCGAGACAAAATAATTCGATATGATCTTCCTCATGCCGAAGCGGTCTAATCTGTTTCAAGAAGTCATGGCAATCGTCCATGAGCTCATCAACGGCGACGAGGCGAAAGTAACCGAGTCGAAGTACTTACCAGACGGTTTTACCGGCCAAACCCGCGAGGTCGATATCTGCATCGAGCGCGAGAATCCCGGTTCGGATCCCTTCATAATCGGAATTGAGTGCAGGGACCATCCGGGGCGGAAGCAGACTATCGAATGGGTTGAACAGATGTTCGGCAAACATCATCTGCTAACGCATAAACTGATTCTAATTTCCAGCTCCGGATTTACTCGCCCCGCGCTCGCAAAGGCCGAGGCCCTGAAGATTCACACCATCACACCAAGTGTCAATGAAGGGCTGCGCGATGCTCTCGTCGGCCATTTGAAAGCGTTGTGGGCGAAGATGTTTCAGCACGTGCCGGAAGCCCTGAAACTTATACTTGAGCACCCCGACGGCAGTGTGCATGAATTCCAGACCGGCATCGGCGGTCGGGTAGCACCCGATATCTTCAACGCGGATGGGGAATTAATGGGAACCGGAGGCGATTTCATCAGGTTTATAATCGATAGCGTTCCTCCGGGCGATGCCGTGTATCGTGACACCGAAAGCGGAAAGAGACACTTTTGGATAGTGGCCGATCTGCATTTACTTGCAAATACAACTGGCGAACTAATAAAGTTTTACGTTCGCGAATCTGAAAGCAAAGAACTCTTTCGTATTATCGGTGCCGAAGTGTCGGGAACCCTCCATGTCCAGTCCGAGGAAATGACGCTATCGCATTCACGATTTGGTGAAGTCGCCTACTCTTACGGATCTGCGTCAGTAGGTGGAAATAGGATTGTAGCCGTTTCCACGCAGGTTCCAAATGCCGAGCCTAGAACAACCATCCGGGTGGCCTGGGGTGAGTCCGAACCGATGGTAGCGGCGAGCCCGAGGGGCGCTCAGGCAATGGACAATGAGGGCACCAAGAAGAGTGGAGAAGCTACACAGTGAGTACGCAGCACCACCATGCTCGGCACATTCGAGCCAACGTCACCAACGGCGAAAGCCCAGATGAGGTTAGTGTTGCCAACTGCACCACTAGCCATCAACCTGGGCAAATCGGGCATTGCCCGCTCTCCTAAAGCGGGTGTCGCAAGGTTCGAATCCTGCCGGGGGCACCAGGTCAGAGCGTATTTTTGAACACCTCGGGCTATAACCAGGGTTCGACCGCCGCCGGAGCCGGGCCAATTGCGGTGGGGCTGCGAGCGCGTCGCAGCAGCCTTGGTTCCGGCGGCCCAATCCAGTCGCAGCGATCAAACGACGGGGCCTCCGACGACCTCGGCTTTGTATCGCGCTCGGACGATGACGTTGCTGTCGTCGCTCACGAATCGCACATCTGTATTACCGTCGGCGTTAAACGAGAGCATCATGACATACCGGTCGCCGCAGATACCCAGGTTGCCGCCTAAGCCGAGGATTTCGCCAACCACGGACAGTTCGGACGAATCCCGCGCAAGTACTAGCCTCACTGTCTTGCCGACGGGTTGGGTCTGTCCGGCCGTCAGCCGTACGGGAGTCGGTGAGTTGAACAGTGTTTTAGCGTCGACGAGTCCGCGGTCTCTTTTGAACGCTTTTGCGAAGAGGGTTCCCGAGATCTCGGCGTCCCCCCCGTTGGCGAAATCGCAGATCAGGTCGGTCAGCGTCACCTCGAAAGTGATCATGCGGTTTCTTCTTTCGTGAGTTGGAACGTTGCGTGGGCGGACTGGCCGTTGTCACCGAAGCGCAGAGTGATTATTTTCGGCGACTCGGTGGTGGGGAGCTCTGAGGCTGCGACGGTGATGGACCGCGGCGCCCCCAAGAGGTCCTGCCCGAACACGATGTTCCGTGGAGCGATTTGTCCGATAACGACGGGCGTTTTGAGCAGATCACCCACGGCTAGCCGGATGGGGCGCTGGTCGCTGAAGGGACCGCCGTGGCCGAAGGCTATCCCCCCATGGAGGGTGGTGAATTCCGTCGTCGTCTCCCGGAACTGGCCCGGTGCGTCCCGGACTGTGTACGCTGCGGTCAGTGCGCCTTTGATGTCCACGAAGCCGGTTGGGCTCGCGTCAACCTCGATTCCGAGAAATCTCATGATAAATGTCATGCAGTACAACGTAGTCCGGGGTTGGCGCGCCACATGAGTATCGGAGTGCTGAATTTGTTACGGAATAGCCACGACTACCTTAGCCTCGGTGGCGTGTCCCCGCGTGGGCGGGGGTGTCGCGTACTGGCCGGGCCCATTTCATGTTCGGCGGGTGGTAAGGATCATCCGGGCACTCAATTATCTGTATGACCGTTTCGTTCGGGTGTATTCGAGAGCTTCAACAGAAACAGTGGGAATTGGAGAGGGAAAAGCGACTGTTCAACTTGGAGTGGGAGCGGAACCGGGCAGAGAAACAGGGCACATGAGCAGGAGCGTGTATCCCCACTCTCTGCAATGAGGGTGGCGGTTGATCCATAGGCATCGAACCGCCGCGCGGGCACGGGAACTAGGTACGCAGCATCCTCGCTACGATCCATCTTCCGTCCAACATCGCCAACACTTAATCCGCTGGTCAGAGGGCTTCTCCAACCACGCCAACACGCACAAACAACCAGGTAGTAGTCCGAACTCTATTTCGATGTGTAGGCCTGACCCAAGGAAGGCGATATCCCTTTCTTCGGCAGGTGATTCAGCGGATGCCGGGCGTGCGCGGGTCCGGACCGAGGCAGACTTGAATGACGCAGCCCGGCGCGGTATCCGCGAACGGCGGTGCCAACGGGTAGTTCAGGCAGCTGAAGACATTGCAGCCCGGATAGGCCGCGGGCCCGACGCCGAAGACCGCGATCAGCAGATTCGGATCCACGTACCGGCTCGGATCCTCGCGCATCGGCGGTTCGACATACGGACCAGGATCGGGCACCGGATGGTCTTGGAATGCCGCGAACAATCGGCGGAAGAATTCGTGCGGCAACTCCGTGGTGTCCTCCAGGGCCCCCTCAATGCCCTCGTTGCTGACACTTCCGAAGACTCCGGTCCACACCACCGTCAAACCCAGACTCGGCACGATGAAGACGTTCTGCATGCCGAGTCCGACCATGACATACACGTCGGCGGGCTGGAAGTCGTGGGACCCTCCGCATCCGAGGCCGATCCAGAGCAGGTAGCCGAAGCACTTGTTCGCCGGTGACGGCTGGCGTGCCATGCGCAGATACGTCTCGGAGACGACTTGCTGTGTGCCCCAGCGTCCGTTATTGCTCACCAGCAGGCCGAGCTTGGCGAAATCGTTCGGGGGGATCATCAGATGGGCGTATCCGTAGGTGTGCCCGGCGCGATCGCGCGCCCAATAATAATCGCCGCGTTCGATGCCGAGCGGACCGAAAAGCTCACGCTGCGCGAACTGCTGCAACGGCTCGCCGACGGCCAACTCGATGACATAGGCGAGCAGATCGACATCGCGCTCGCTGTAGCTGAATGCCGCGCCCGGCGGATTGTTCAACGGCACTCCGAGCGCCTGCACGGCACTATTCGGATCGAGTGGAATCACCCCGGTGATGCCCTCGGTCAGTAGACCCGCCGCCAGGCCGGACGATTCGGTCAGCAGATTCTCCACGGTGATCGACCGATGCTGCGCATCACCGAGTCCGGGCGGCAGATACCGATCGATCGGCGCTGCTATATCGAGTTTCCCCTGATCCCAGGCGATTCCGGCGAGCAGGGAGACAACGCTCTTCGTCGCACTCCAGATATTCCACGCGACATTGCCGGTCTCGTCGTTCGTCGGACCCTCACCGATCAGGCAGTTGTGCCGGAACACCTGCACATTCAACCGATTACGTCCACTGGCGAACGTCAAGGCGTTCGCGAGCAGTCCCGAATCCAGTCCAACCTGTTCCGGCGCCGCCCGTTCCGGGTCCCGCCCGGACGACACCTCACACGACAGCTGCTCGGCGGGAGCGGCCTGCGCACCCCCGGCGAAAACGCTCCCAGCGACCATCGATACCGCCGCAGTTCCGGCTAGGAATCTGTAGATGCGACCCATAGCCCGAGGCTATCGCCCCCGGCGGCCGTCAGAGCGGACAACAGGCTGAATACGGTTTCCCTTTAAGAAGTGAAAACGCGAGCATCGGCTACCGCCCCTGGACTGATACATGAATGCCCCTCAGTACTAACGCATCGACGCGCCAGGCAGACACGATGCAACCGGGTCAGAGGTATGAAGGATGGGGAGAAATAATCGTGTCGAACTGTGGGTATGGCGGAACCTGATAAAGGCGGGGGCACGTCGGAACCGGGTGCGAAGAAGGCGGCGGCAGAGCCTGACTCGAACCAGAGCGGGAAGCGACGCTGGTTCTTGGCCTCAGCATCCTCGCTTCGATCCATCTTCCGTCCAGCGTCGCCAACACTTGATCCGCTGGTCAGAGTATTTCGCCAACGTCTACAGCGCTCGCAAACGTGCAGTTAGTGGTCCGAACTCGATTTCGATGTGTAGGCCGGTACCGGATCAGTCGATATGCAGTTCGCCTTCGATGGTGGTGAAGGCGGTGGGGGTGAGGCCGAACATCGCGCGGAAGGTGTCGCTGAAATGTGAAGGGGAGGCGAAGCCCGCGTCGACGGCGGCTCGGGTGAGGTCGTGGCCTGCGGCGTAGGCCTTGGCAACGCGCAGCATGCGCGCCCATTGCACGTAGCGGCGGAAGCTGGTGCCGGTCTGTTCGGCAAAGGTGCGCAGGAAGTAAGAGGTGGATAGTCCTGCGGCACTTGCCTTTTCGGCGGCGCGCTGCTGTTGGGTCGGATCGGCGCGGATGGCCTCGGCGACGGCGGCGATGCGGGGATCGCGGATGGTGGGGACCGGGATGCTGGCCAGGTCGAGCAGCCGGTCGATATCCGGCGCGGGATCGGCGCACAGTTCGATCAACTCGGCCTCGTACCGGTGGTCGGCGCTGTATCCGTTGACGGTGCGCCGCATGCCGCCGAGGCAGCGGGCCATGCTGGTCGAGGTCGGGTCGAAGAAGCAGAACAGCTTGGGGACGTCGGTATCGAGGACGTGGTGGGTGACCCGGGCGCGGAACAGGAAGCTGCGGGCGGTGATATCCGGTGCATCGGCGACCCGGACGCGGAACGGGCCGTCCAGTCCCACCCCGAGACTGGCGATCGCGGTGGAGTGTGCGCCAAGGGCCATCCCGGGCCCGATGTAGATCGCGTGCCCGAGCCGTAGCCACAGCCGCGCCGGGTTGACCGCTGTGTCGAGAGCGCACGTTTCTGGAAGTGCCGACCGCGTCATGTCCGCGACGATACCCAAAGACGCAGGACAGACGGGAGATCAAGGATGAAGCTGGACAGGGAAGCGGAGTCGACTTTCGAGTTGCGCGAGGTGAGGGTCGACGGTGCGCGGCTGCGTTATGTCGATGTCGGTCAGGGTGATCCGCTGGTGCTGCTGCACGGCTGGCCGGAGAGCCACGCCGCGTGGCGGCACCAGATCGGGCCGCTCGCCCTATCGCGCCGAGTCATCGCGCCGGACTGGCTCGGGTGGGGTGCCTCCGACCGGGATGAGGCGTTGAGTTGTGACTACGACAGCGAGGTCGAGCGGATCGGGCGGATGCTCGATGCCCTCGGCCTGGAGCGCGTCGACCTGGCCTGTCACGACTACGGCGGCTTTCTCGGATTGGGCTTTGTGCAGCGTTTTCCGGAACGGGTGCGCCGCTTCGCGATTCTGAATTCGAGAGCCCATGGCGTCTTCACACTGCCGTACTACATTTTGTTCGGACTACTGACAGTGCTGCCACGCAGTGCACTGCTGCGGCCGCTGCTCACCGCGCGACCGATCCGCCGGGTACATCGCGTCGGTCTCGCACCCTACGTGCGCAACGGGTCCTTCGACACCGTCCACCTCGACCGATACCTCGCCTTCCTGGAGACTACGGCGGGCCGCCGGTGGTATGCCCACTTCTGGTCCGGCTACCGCGTCCGGATCCGGCCGGAATTGGCGGCCGGACTCGAGGCCATCGACTGTCCGACGACCGTGATCTGGGGCGGCCGCGATCCGGCCATCCCCATGCGCACCGCCGAGGAACTCGCCGATCGCATCCCGTACGCCACGCTCGTCCGCATCGACGGCAGCCATTTCGTCATGGAAGAATGCCCCGACGAGGTCACCGTGGCACTGCGGGCCTGGCTCCTCCGCCCGGCCGCTCAGCACCAGCAAGTGGCGGGTGCTACCTGATCTTGATTCATCCGACGGTTTCGAGTGGATACGGCGGGGTGCCGATACCGACGATGCGGAGGTTGCCCCAGGGGTCGCGCTCTTGCAGGCGGCCCGCGGCGGGCAACCCGCCGGGCAGGGTGAGGACTACTTCGGCGCGGCCCGGGTCGGGCAGCTCACCGCCGTCGCCCGGGGCGATGCGTCCGTACCAGTGGTAGTGGCCGTCGATCGGATCGACATGTCCGCTGAGCGTGGCTTCGACCGGAACCTCCGCGCCAGGGGCATCCAGTAGTGCGGGGCCCGAATAGGCGTGTGCCGGTTCACGATCCGCCGGCACGGTGAGGTCGTAGTGTCTCGGATCCGGTCTGCGCAAGGCGCGCCGGACGACCGAATACCGCACGATCCCGGTGTGTTCCGACCGTAGTCGGCGATCGAACTCGTGCTGCGTCGCGGCGCGGACCTCGATCCGCGTATTCGAGGTCCTGCGCATCAGGTCGAGGCATCGGCGGATATAGCGAGCCCGCGCCTCGATCATGACGGCGGACTGTTTTCCACCACCGGAATTCGGATCCATGATCAGGAACAGATTCGGGAAGCCGTGCACGGCGATACCGAGGAATCCTGCCGCCCCGTCGCGCCAGGCGTGCTGGAGTGTGAGCCCGCTCGCGCCGACGATGTGCCGGTCGGCCAGCTGGTCCAACGGTCCGGGAGTCAGCACCACGGCGCGCGGTTGGAGGCGCCGCCCGTCCGCCGTGCGCATCCGCCACCGGTCGGTGTCGTCATCGAAGTCCAGCACGACCACCTCCGAGCGCAGCCGAATATGCCCGCGGATATCGAACATGTCCACGGCTCGGCGCAGGTGGTCCGGTATCTCCGGCTCGTCGGCCTGCTCCAGCACGACGAAGTCGTCGAGACCGGCCTTGCGCAATTCGATGGCCATGCCGATACCGCCGAAATCGGCACCGACAATGACGATTTCGGATTCGGTCACGAGTACAGACCTCGCCAGCGCCAGATCCGCTTACCGATCGGACCGATCAACCCGTGCTTGTCCAGGAACGCACCGAGATTGGCGGCACCGGTGCCGAGCGCCTGTTTGGCGTATGGATTGTTGGTCGCGATGCGCCGGGCCTTGCGTCCGTCCAGTCCGGCCCGCTCGTACATATGCCGGTTGGTCATCAGATAGACGAACAGCGGTGCGGCCACCGCGACACATAAACGGGTGTAGGCCAATTCGGCCCGCGACATGGTCGGCACCCGTCGGGCGAGTGCGTCGCGCGCGAAGCCGATATGGCGTGCCTCCTCGGTGACGTGGATGCGCATGGCCCGAGATACCAGGGGCTGCAACTGCGGATCGTCGAGGGTGCGCCGCTGCAGCGCATCGAAGATCTCCTCGCCAACCAGCGCGCCCACCCAGGTCATCGACCCGCGCAGGAACAGCGCCAGTGCCCCGATGGCCAGCCGACCCGGCAGCCGCGGCCAATACGGGCGCGCCTCGATCCGGTCGATCAGCTTGCCGAACATCATCATGTGCCGGCATTCGTCGCCCATTTCGGTGAGCGTGTAATGCGAATGCCGGGTGGTCGGATCGTCGCGCAGCAGTTCCCGCAGCAGCAGGCGGGTGAGCAGGTTCTCGAACCAAATGCCCACGGACAGTACATTGGCCAGTTCCTGACGCGAGAGTTCCCGGCGCTCGGGGTGGCTCATCGATTCCCACAGCTCGGTGCCGTACAGCGAGATGACCTCGGGTGGCAGGAACAGTTTGTCCGGATCCAGCGGCGCGTCCCAGTCCATATCGACGGCAGGCTCATAGGACTTCTTCACCGAACCGGTCAGCAGCCGCTGCGCGAAGGATTCCTGCGGGATGACTGCGGCCTCGTTGCCCATGTCAGCTCCACCTCTCGAATACCTGATACAAACTGTTACAGTCAGATTAGTGAGACGGTCTGTCACAGTCAATGGCCCGGCAGGTATCGTGATCTTGTGACCACGACCGGCGGAAAGCGCGATCCCGCGGGGGCGGACGGCCGCGCCACCCGCTGGAACGGCCACAAGGCGCGTCGCCGTGCCGATGTCATCGATGCGGCGATCACGGTCATCGAGGAGCAGGGCGTCGAGGTCTCGGTGCAGGCGATCGCGGATCGGCTGCGACTACCGCGGCCGGTGGTGTACCGGCATTTCGACGGACGCGCCGACCTCGACGAGCAGATCCGTCAGGAGATCCTGAATTCGCTACTGACCGCGCTGATGCCGACCCTGCAACCCGACGGCACACTGCGCGATGCGGTGCGCGGTGCGATCGGTACCTATGTCGGCTGGGTGGAGCGTCATCCGAATCTGCACCGATTCCTGGGTGACGCCGCACCGCAAGGGGATTCGTCGCGGGCGCTGACCGGCGCGCGCGATCGCATCGGCGGCAGACTCGCCGATATGTTCGCGATTTCGTTGGCGCGCTTCGGTATCGATCCGAACCGCGCCCGTCCGATGGCCTTCGGCACTATCGGCTTCGTCGACGGCTTCGTGAACAACTGGCGTTCCGACGCCGCGACCACGCTGACCTCCGATCAGGTCGAGGGCATTCTGACCGAATCGGTACTCGCGCTTTTCGAAGGCAATGCGCGCAGTCTCGGGGTTCCGCTCGCGCGCGACATCATCGTGAGCGATCTGCTCAACCGGGCCGAACCCGTGCGGTCGCAATAGCGGCCGATCGTCAGCACCGCCATGCCCGGGTTTCTACGAAATGCACGACAACGCCCACCGGGGTAGGGTCGCCGTGCTCTGCCCGCGATCAACCGATTGCGGACCGCGACTGCGCCGTCGCACAGACGAGGAGGACAGCCATGCCTCAGATGGGTATCCGCCGTGCCGGGGACCATGCGGTGGTTCTCGGTGGCGGGATGGCTGGTTTGTTCGCGGCGCGAATCCTGGCCGATCATTATGCGGCGGTCACCATTGTGGAACGAGATCGGTTGGCCGCCAATGGAACCAAACGTCGGGGAACACCCCAGGCGCGACATTCTCATGGCCTGCTGATGCGCGCTGCCGACATCGCTGAGTCACGGTTTCCCGGCCTGACCAATGAGCTGATCGCCGATGGCGCGAAAACCGTCAGCGCATTCGACGACTTCCGAGCCATCTTCTTCGGAAACGTCCTCCATCGCGCTGCCCTGGGCAGAAGTTCGGTCGTCGCCAGTCGCACCTTTCTCGAGTCGCATGTGCGCGCCCGAGTATCCGCACTGCCGAATGTGACGGTATGCGATGACGCTGTCGTCGCGGGCCTGGTCGCATCCGATACCGGCGTCGGCGGCGTTCGGGTGCTGCGCCGAGAGAGCAACGGAGAACCGGACCCGATCCGTGCCGATCTGGTGGTCGACGCGATGGGCCGGGGCACACGAGTAGGTGCCTGGCTCGAATCGCTCGGCTACCCGCGGCCACGCGAAGACCAGGTACCTATCGATATCGGCTATGCCACTTGCCATTTCCGCCTGCCGCTGGATGCCGTCGGCGGCGACCGGATCGTCCTGGTCGGACCGATGCCGCGCCGACCGCGCGGGTTCGGGTTCGCGGCACAGGAAGGGGACACGTGGGTGCTGTCGACATTCGGCGTCGGCAAGGACGATCACCCGCCGTCGAGCCCCGACGAGCTAGTGGAGTTCGCCGCGGAGTTCGCACCCGACGATGTCGCCGCCGTGCTGCGCCGCGCGACTCCCATCGACGAGGTGGCGACCTACCGGTTCAAGACGGCGGTATGGCGCCGATATGAACTGCTGGATCGTATTCCCAGCGGAATACTGTCGATCGGCGATGCGGTGTGCTGTTTCAACCCCATCTATGGCAGCGGAATGACCGTGGCGGCCATCGCCGCGGACCTACTCGACGAGGTACTCCACAAGGGAACCAAGGATCTGCCACGCCGTTACTATCGACGCGTCGGCCGCATGCTGCGCACGCCGTGGTGGCTGACCAAGGTCAGCGACCTCACGATGCCACCGGTCGCGATCGGCACCCCGGGCGTGAAATCGCTCGCTCATTCGGGCTTGAACATGATGTTCCGGGCTGCCGCGGCCGACCCGGTGGCCGCGGCAGCGTTCCTGGATGTGCTGAACATGACCAAATCCCCGGTGCGCATGCTGGAGCCACGCGTTGCTGCTGCGACGGTCGGGCTGGGGCGCATTCGCGGGCGCCGGTCGTAGCCGAATCAGGTGCACCCGATGCGTCGGGGTTCCGCTACAGCGGGAGGGACGACCCGCGCTGCGCGGAACCGTTGTCATCGCATCAGCCACCTCGCGCAGCGACGGGTGAGAAACGGCATTACGACCCACACCATGGCCGCGACGACGATCGGCACGATGATCGCCAGCCGTAGCGGCGGCGCCAGCGGTTCGAGCAAGGGTCCGGTCGCCGTCACCAGAATGGTGAGCAGTGGGTAGATCCCGACTACCGTCAGCAGCCACAGTTTCCACTTGACCGGTCCCGCGGAATGCGTAGCAGGACCTGGGTTTTCGTCGGTCTGCTGCTGAGTCATCGGGTGGCCGCCAGGATGTCGTCGACCAGTCGAACGGCCTCTGGCAATTCGATGTGATCGTCGGGATAGTTGCCCAGGTGGCTACCGGTGGCGGTGAGCACCGCGGTGGCTTCCAATCCGCGGACCAGCAGTCCGACGTGTGCGACCGGATCGGGGACATTGACCGGATCATCGGCGGCCGCCAGCACCCGGAATTCGCGCGCCGCGCCGCGGATGCGCGCCCAGTCGAACGGTCCGTCGAAGAATTCGGCCAGCAAGTCATAGCCGACCTCGTGCGCGGCGGTGGAGACCAGGAGTACCCCGGCGAACTGCCCGGCCGCGGCGACATCGTGCTGTTCGAGCATCCGCAGCACATTGACGCCGCCGATGCTGTGGCCGACCAGCACGGTATCGGCCGCCGGACCCGCCGCTGCCGCCGCCTCGGCGAAGGTCTTGCGCCACGAATCCAGCCGGGGCGCTTCGGGTTCGGGCAGATTCGGGATCGTTACCGCGTGCCCCCGCGCGGCCAACTCCGCCGCGAAGGAGGGGAACCACACACTGTCACCGCGAGCTCCGAGGCCGTGGCTGACGACGATCGCACTCATTGATCACTCAACTCCTAAATCGAAACGCTCCGTAGCGTTTTGCAAACGATACACTGACCGGCATGGCCAAGGAAAGTGATGTGGACGACAGCGCGGCGCCGCGCACCGGCGGGCGGATTCGCAGCCGGTCGGCTCGCGACGCCGTGCTGCGGGCGGCGGCCGAGTTGCTGGAGGAACAGGGCTTCGGCAAGGTGACGATCGAAGGTGTCGCGGCCCGATCGGGCGTTGCCAAGAGCACGATCTACCGCTGGTGGAAGTCGAAGGCGACCCTGGTGATGGATGCGCAAGGTGCCGCGGTCACCGCGCGCATGCCGGACCCGGATACCGGATCGGCCGAGCGGGACCTGACCGTCTTCCTCGAGGCGCTGTACGGAGTCGTCAATTATCCGTTGCGGGTCGAGGCTCTGCGCGGGTTGATGGCCCAAGCTCAGCTGGACCCGGACTTCGCCGAGCCGTTCCGGGCCTGGGTGCAGACCCGGCGAGATGTCGTGGTGCGCATGCTGAACCGCGGTGTCACGCGCGGTGAGCTCGCGGCGGACCTGGATGTGGAGTACGCGACCGATCTGATTTTCGGGCCGTTCTGGTACCGCCTGCTCGTGGAGCACGCACCGCTGCGACCGGAGCACGCGTCAGCCGATATCGCCAGGCTGTTCAGTGGATTTCGCGCGTCCCGGTGATCACGCCCGATGGAATTCCATGGCGAGGGCGATCAATTCGGCCATATGGTCGCCGTCGGTACGGGACCGGCGCATTGCTTCATCGGGTGCGAACGTGCCGACCTCGAGAATATTCTCCGCATCATCGGGATTGGTCGGCGCGGAATCCAGCACCACATCCGCCGTACACCACAGCCATGCCTTGTGCGGATGCGGTTGCCGAGGATGGTGCGGCGCAGGGCGATCGGTGGTGGTGTGGTGGGCTCCGAACGGGCGCACGGGCCCGATCGGGCGGGCACCGGCCTCCTCCATGAGTTCGCGGCGCACACAGCCGTCGATCGATTCACCCGCTTCCCGGGTACCGCCGGGCACGATCCAGATATCGCGATCGTCGCGGCACAGCACGATCTCGGTGCCGACGAAGCAGATGACATGGATATTGGTGACGAGTTCGTCGGGCGGCAGATCGGTGGAGAATCGGACGTCCAGACCGCCCCATTCCCAGCGAGTCGGTTTGTGCAGCAACGGATATCGGTCGGCTGGCGTCACACGGTCGACGCTAGTCGACTCACTCGGTTCCCGATTTGCCGATCTGGAAGTGGATGTGGTCGACGGACCGGCTGCCGGGATGGTCGGGATGCAGGATGAAACTCGGATCGCCGATGGCGGATATGGCGCACGCGGGATCGGGGCTGTCGGAGTGGTCCTGCCACTCGCTGGCCGCGAAATCGTAGACGCTGCGGAAGAAGTCGGCGACGAACAGATCACCGTCCGGGTCGCCGAGCGGACTCGCATCGGGTTCGTCGAGCCGGTAGCGCACCCGGGCGCCGTCCGGCCAGCTGCCGCCGGGTGTCACGTCGGTCTCGACCGTGCCCCAGTGCGACGCCACGGTGATCCTGCGCGATACATCACCGACCGGCATGATGACCCCGGCGAAATCCATGGCGCGGCCCTGGCCGTGACAGTCGATGCGCGGGATGCCGTCCGGATGCGTTCCGCCGCCGTCCATCTCCGGCGCCGACAGCTCGGTGACGCCGAAGTTGGCGGCGAGGAACCGGCAGAATCGTACCAGCGCCAACGCATTTCGCGGGTCCAGGTGCTTGGGTGTCGCCGGGGTGTTGCCGCGGCGGATGATCACCCCCGCGAGACCGCCGGGTTGGAGTCGCCCGGAGTGCGGGTCGAATCCGGCGAATCCGACCATGGCCGGTGACCCGGGCCCATCGAAGCGGATCAGGTCCTCGCTCGCGAGTCGTTCGAGTTCGGCGAATGCATGGTCCTTACTCATTGCTCGGGCCGGTTCCGACACGACGCACCTCCAATGCAACCGAAATCGATACGTCGACCCAGTTTTGGTGACGCTGCGTAAGAATCCGGCATCCGCGCGGAAAGAACACGAGTAGTCCTGTACTCGTGTTCTTCCGGCTCGCACTCGTCCACATGCGGCTGGCATTTTCCGGATTTCCGGTACCAGAGCTGCGGCGATACGTAGCAGCGCGGCCACATCCGTGGTCGACTCAGCGTTCGCGGGCCAGCGCCCGATAGCTGAGATTCCACATCCACTCGACCGGACCGCGTTCGAACCGGCGCAGCCACAGGTGTGCGGCGGTGATGATGATCAGCGCGACCGTGAGGTAGATACCCAGTGTGAACGGCACCCTGGCATCGGAGGACACGTGCGCGGCCAGCCCCGAACCCCATCCATAACACAGCATCGAAGCGACGAGATTCTGCAGGATATAGCAGCTCAACGCGGTGCGGCCGACCTCGGTGAGCCGCCTGCCGACGAACCCGACGCGCGGGCGGCGCAGGTAGAACTCCGCGACCGACGCGAGCAGGCCGAAGGCGACGAACGGGGCGCTGCCGTACCTGGTCAGCAAGACCAGATCACCGCCGAGCACGCCGACCGCCAGATCGATCGGCGCGGCGATGGCGAAACCGACGATCATGAGTCGGCGGCGCAGGCGTGCGCCCTCCGGTCGGAACACTCCGGCCCGGAACAGCCGCGCACCGGCGAGGAACAGCGCGATCGACATCGGGAAGATGAAGATCGGCTCGAAACGGAACATGCCCGCATGCTCCAGCCGGAACAGCACCAGATCCCAGAACGACCCGTCCGCGTAGGGATTCGGGTCCAGCGCTTCGCGTCGCGTCGAATCCTGCTGATCGGCAAAGGCGATCGCGATCCCGATGAGGGTGAGCATCGCGATATGGAGGCCCGCCGCGATGCCCAGCCAACGACGTTGCGCGCGTTCACTTGTCGCGAGGATGAAGGCGACGACAAGTCCGGTGACCGCATATCCCATCAGCACGTCGAACTCCGCGACGAAGACGAAATTCAGCACACCGTCGAAGAACAGCAGTCCGGCCCGCCACGGATAACTACCGGGCCAGCGCCGCCCGCCGCGCACCGCGGAACC
Source organism: Nocardia sp. CA-119907 (assembly GCF_050955995.1). Classification (NCBI taxonomy): domain Bacteria; kingdom Bacillati; phylum Actinomycetota; class Actinomycetes; order Mycobacteriales; family Nocardiaceae; genus Nocardia; species Nocardia sp. CA-119907. The sequence continues at coordinate 5,427,653 of NZ_CP192091.1, read as the reverse complement.
CTGCTGGATGGCCAGGCCGACGCCGAACATGATGGTGAGCAGCCCGAGGAATTTGCCCTGCGTCAATTGCTGCAGCACCCGCTCGGCCCACATCCAGCCGGTTGCCGACCCACCCAGTTCGTCGAGGTACCCGACCAGGCCCTCGGCATTGGTGAGAATCCAGATATTGGTGCCGAGCGTGCCCAGGATCGCGATGCCGCGCAGCACGTCCAGGGCGACCAGCCGCGCCGAGGCCGGCGGTGCGGTGGTGATCGGCTCGTCCGGCTTGCGACAGCGCCCGGTGATTTCGACGATCGAATCGGTCATGCTCCGAATATCCGGGCCGCCGCGGCCTGCACGTATCCTCCGGAAGTACCACCCTCGGTATGACATTGCGGTCCACCGTCGATCGCCGATGCCGCCGGTCCTCACAGGCGGCAAGCTCGCGTCGCCTAGGCTCGACGGTATGCAGCGCATCATCGGCATCGAGGTCGAATACGGCATATCCACCCCCACCGAGCCGTCCGCCAACCCGATCCTCACCTCCACCCAAGCGGTTCTCGCCTATGCGGCCGCCGAGGGTGTGCCGCGCGCGAAGCGCACGCGCTGGGATTACGAGGTGGAGTCGCCGCTACGCGACGCCCGCGGTTTCGACCTGAGCCGGATGAACGGTCCGGCCCCGGTGATCGATGCCGACGAGGTCGGCGCGGCCAATATGATCCTCACCAACGGCGCCCGGCTCTACGTCGACCACGCTCACCCGGAGTACTCCGCCCCCGAGGTCACCGACCCGCTGGAGGCGGTCATCTGGGACAAAGCGGGCGAACGCGTCATGGAGGCGGCGGCGCGGCACGCCTCCAGCGTGCCCGGCGCGCCGCGGCTGCAGCTGTACAAGAACAATGTCGACGGCAAGGGCGCCTCCTACGGCACCCATGAGAACTACCTGATGAGCCGCGACACCCCGTTCAACCAGATCATCGTCGGGCTCACCCCGTTCTTCGTCTCACGTCAGGTGATCTGTGGCTCCGGCCGGGTCGGCATCGGCCAATCCGGTGACCACGCCGGCTTCCAGCTGTCCCAGCGTGCCGACTACATCGAGGTCGAGGTCGGCCTGGAGACCACCCTCAAGCGCGGCATCATCAATACCCGCGACGAACCGCACGCCGACGCGGACAAATACCGCCGCCTGCACGTCATCATCGGCGACGCCAACCTCGCCGAAATGTCGACCTATCTCAAGGTCGGCACCACCGCGCTGGTGCTCGACCTGATCGAGGCCGGCGAGGATCTGTCGGATCTGCAGCTGGCCCGCCCGGTCACCGCGGTACACCAGATCAGCCACGATCCGACCCTGCGCGCGACGGTGGCGCTCACCGACGGCCGCGAACTCACCGGACTGGCGTTGCAGCGCATCTACCTGGACCGGGTAGAGAAGTTCGTGGCCCGCAGCGGTAACGACGACGAGCGCGTCAAGGACATTCTGGAGAACTGGGCCATGGTGCTCGACCTGCTCGAACGCGATCCGATGGAATGTGCCAACCTGCTCGACTGGCCCGCCAAACTGCGCCTGCTCGAGGGTATGCGCAAGCGTGAGGGCCTGAGCTGGGCCGCACCCAAGCTGCACCTGATGGACCTGCAGTACTCCGATGTGCGCCTGGACAAGGGGCTCTACAACCGCCTGGTCGCGCGCGGTTCGATGAAGCGGCTGATCAACGAACAGCAGGTCCTCGACGCGATGACCAAGCCGCCGACCGACACCCGCGCCTACTTCCGCGGCGAATGTCTGCGTCGATTCGGTGCCGATATCGCCGCCGCCAGCTGGGATTCTGTGATCTTCGACCTTGGTGGCGATTCTCTGGTGCGCATCCCGACCCTGGAACCACGCCGCGGCACCAAGGCGCACGTCGGCAAGCTGCTCGACGGGGTGAATACCGCCGCCGAGTTGGTCGAACAGCTCACCACCTAGCCCAGATGGGTGAATAAGCCCAGGTAGCAACGACTATCGCGAACACGCGCCGCACGGAGCGAGTCCGACGAGTGACCCGTTCGCCGTCCGAGTCGTCGAAACGCATGCCCCGTAGGCGGCGAGTCTCGACGGCACGGACGCGAGGCCCACCCGTCGCCCGACCACCACCCCGCATCGAATCGATACGCGATGTTGAGTCTTCGGGGCCGCGAACACGCCGAGCCTGCGCGGCCGATAACAGAGCACAGTGTCGGTATGGCTGGGTAGTGTTGAGATACGGGCACGGACATTGCTCATGATCAGGGTCGTGCTCAGAATGGAGCCCTGGTCATGATGAGGACAGAGGAGGTCGGCTGCCATGGCACAAGAGCAGACCAAGCGCGCCGGGGGCGGCGACGAGGACGAGGGCCCGGAGGGCGTCGACGCCGCCGGTCAGGAGCGCCGCGAGAAACTGGCGGAGGATACCGACGACCTGCTCGACGAGATCGATGATGTGCTCGAGGAGAACGCGGAAGACTTCGTTCGCGCGTATGTGCAGAAGGGCGGCCAGTGACAGCAGGTGACCCCTTGCGTCTCCACCCGGGGCACGCCCTCTCGTCGTTCACCGAGCACCTGCGCATGCACGCACCGGAACTGTTGCCGGGCAACCGATTCGGCGCGATCGATGGTGCCACCGGAATATCCGGTGGCACCGCTGCGAAGGAGCTGGCTCCGCACGGAACCACCATCGTGGCGGTCTCGTTTCGCGGCGGTGTGCTGATCGCCGGTGACCGGCGGGCCACCCAGGGAAACCTGTTGGCCAGCAGGGATATCGAGAAGGTGTACATCACCGACACCTATTCGGCGGCCGGTATCGCGGGGACCGCGGGTATGGCCATCGAGATGGTGCGGCTGTTCGCGGTGGAGTTGGAGTACTACGAGAAGATCGAGGGCGTCTCGCTGACCTTCGACGGCAAGGCCAACAAGCTGTCGAAGATGGTGCGCGACAACCTTCCCGCCGCACTCCAGGGTCTTGCGGTGGTTCCGGTGCTGGTCGGCTACGACCAGCACGCCACCGATCCGGATAAGGCGGGTCGCATCGTGTCCTACGACGTGGTCGGCGGGCGCAGCGAGGAGCGGTTCGGCTACACCGCGGTCGGCTCGGGTTCGATGTTCGCGAAATCGTCGTTGAAGAAGCTGTACGCCAAGGGAATCGATGAGGACCGCGCGTTGCGGATCGCCGTCGAATCGCTGTTCGACGCGGCCGACGACGATACCGCCACCGGCGGACCGGATCTGGTGCGCGGCATCTACCCGACGGCGATCGTGATCAACGATGAGGGCGCCGATGAGGTGACCGAATCGCGGTTGGAGGAGATCACGCGGGCGATCGTCGCCGATCGCGAGGCCGCGGAAGAGGGGAGTGCCTCAGCATGACACTGCCGTATTACGCGTCGGCCGAACAGATCATGCGCGATAAGACCGAACTCGCGCGCAAGGGTATCGCCCGCGGTCGCAGTGTGATCGTGCTGACCTACGACAAGGGTGTGCTGTTCGTCGCGGAGAATCCGTCGGCGACGCTGCACAAAGTGAGTGAGCTGTACGACCGCGTCGGGTTCGCGGCCGTCGGCAAGTACAACGAGTTCGAGGCACTGCGCCGCGGCGGCATCCTGCAGGCCGACCTGAAGGGCTACCAGTACGACCGGCGCGATGTCACCGGTCGCGGACTGGCCAACGCCTACGCGCAGACCCTCGGCACGATCTTCACCGATCAGCTCAAGCCCTATGAGGTCGAGATCTGCGTGGCCGAGGTGGGCTATCCGGAGCAGTCACCGGAATCGGTGCTGTACCGGATCACCTTCGACGGTTCGATCGTGGACGAGCGCGAATACGTGGTGATGGGCGGCACGACCGAGCCGATCCTGACCGCGTTGAAGGCGTCCTACAAGACCGGCCTCGACCTGGCCAGCGCCGTCGCCGTGGCGGTGAAGGCCCTGCAGGCCGGAGTGCCCGAGGGTACCGCGGACAAGGACAAGCGCGTCCTGGGCGTGAGCTCGCTCGAGGTCGCCACCTTGGAGCAGGCCCGGCCGCGACGTGCCTTCCGGCGGGTCGCCGGTCCGACCTTGGAGCAGTTGCTGACCGGCGGTAAGTCGGGCAGCAAGGCCAAGGCGGCGGCAGCGACGGCCGCGGCCGAGGAGGAGTCGAAGGACGCTCCGAAGTCGGAGTAGTCCAGCTGGTTCGTGCCACAACAAAGGCCCTCCCGATTTATCGGCAGGGCCTTTGTTGTGGGCGATGGTTTTCCGTTGAACGTTTCGCTCACGTGCGAAATTGTTGTGAAGACGTATGCATCGGGGTTGTCCGCAGCCCCACGCGAGTGCATGACATGGCTGTAATGTCGATAGTGTGCAGCGACGAATCATGGGGATCGAGACCGAATTCGGTGTGACGTGCACCTTCCACGGACACCGTCGGCTCAGCCCTGACGAGGTGGCCCGGTATTTGTTCCGCCGGGTAGTTTCCTGGGGCCGTAGCTCTAACGTGTTCCTCCGCAACGGTGCTCGGCTCTACCTCGATGTCGGGTCGCATCCGGAGTACGCCACCGCAGAGTGCGACAACTTGGCGCAGCTGGTCACCCACGACCGGGCCGGCGAGCGCGTGCTGGAGGAATTGCTGATCGACGCCGAACAGCGCCTCGCGGAGGAAGGCATCGGCGGCGATATCTACCTGTTCAAAAACAACACGGACTCTGCGGGCAACTCCTACGGCTGCCACGAGAACTTCCTTGTCGTGCGTGCGGGGGAGTTCTCCCGCATTTCGGACGTGTTGCTGCCGTTCCTGGTCACCCGCCAGCTGATCTGCGGCGCGGGCAAGGTGCTGCAGACGCCGAAGGCGGCCACGTTCTGCCTGTCGCAGCGCGCCGAGCACATCTGGGAGGGCGTCTCCTCGGCGACCACCCGCTCGCGGCCCATCATCAATACCCGCGACGAGCCGCACGCGGATGCGGAGAAGTACCGCCGCCTGCACGTCATCGTCGGCGATTCGAATATGTCCGAGACCACCACCATGCTCAAGGTCGGCACGGCGGCACTGGTGCTGGAGATGATCGAGGCGGGCGTCTCGTTCCGCGATTTCGCCCTGGACAACCCGATCCGCGCCATCCGCGAGGTCAGCCATGACCTGACCGGCCGGCGTCCGGTCCGGCTCGCCGGTGGACGGCAGGCCAGCGCACTCGATATCCAGCGCGAGTACTACGCCCGCGCCGTCGAGCACCTGCGCAACCGCGACCGGGACCCGAATATCGACCAGGTCGTCGACCTATGGGGCCGCACCCTGGACGCGGTCGAGGCACAGGACTTCGCCAAGGTCGATACCGAGGTGGACTGGGTGATCAAGCGCAAGCTCTTCCAGCGCTACCAGGACCGCTACGGCATGGAGCTGTCCGACCCCAAGATCGCCCAGCTGGATCTGGCCTACCACGACATCAAGCGCGGCCGCGGCGTCTTCGACCTGCTGCAGCGCAAGGGCCTGGCCAAGCGGGTCACCGAGGACGATGCCGTCGACGCCGCGGTGGACACGCCGCCGCAGACCACCCGCGCCAAACTCCGCGGTGACTTCATCACCGCGGCGCAGGAGGCGGGCCGCGACTTCACCGTCGATTGGGTGCATCTGAAGCTCAACGACCAAGCGCAGCGAACGGTGTTGTGCAAGGACCCGTTCCGCTCGGTCGATGAGCGGGTGGATCGCTTGATCGCCTCGATGTAGGCGGTTCGGCCGTAGCCAGGTGGGCTGGTACGAACGCGGCTAGCCCTCCGCCAGATAGCGCTCGACGGTCTCCACCTTCGAGGTGATCGCGCCCGTGACACCCGGGCGGATATCGGCCTTGAGCACGAGACTGCAGCGTGGCGCCACGGCGAGGATGGCGTCGGTGGCGGACTTGACCACCGCCATCACCTCGTCCCATTCGCCCTCGATGGTGGTGAACATGGCGTCGGTGCGGTTCGGGAGGCCGCTGGCTCGCACCACTCGGACCGCTTCGGCGACGGCTCGGCCGACATCCACACCGTCACCCAGTGGTGTCACGGAGAACGCGATGATCATGGGTCCATGATGGCGGCGCGGCAACCGGAATGGGGGGAATCGCGCGCCGACGCGCGGTCGTGGCGGCAGGCCGATTACCCTGTGTCGAGTGGCGATATCCAAGGTCGAGCGGCTGATGAATCTGGTCATCGCGCTGCTGTCGACCCGGCAATTCCTGACCGCGGAGCGGATTCGGGACAGCGTCGCGGGGTACGAGGATTCGGCCAGCGACGAGGCGTTCAGTCGAATGTTCGAGCGGGATAAGAACGAACTGCGTGACCTGGGCATTCCCCTGGAGGTCGGGCAGGTGAGCCGATTTTCGACAGTAGAGGGCTACCGGATCAACCGGGACGCCTATGAGCTGCCCGAGATCGATCTGACCAGTGAGGAAGCGGCGGCGGTCGCGGTCGCGGTGCAGATGTGGGAGTCGCCGGAACTGGCGGCCGCGGCCGAGGGCGCGCTGTTGAAATTGCGCGCGGCCGGGATTCATGTGGAGACCGATGCCGCGGTGGCCTCGGTGCCCGCGGTTCCGGCGCGCACCCGCGGATCGGATGCGGTGCTCGGCAAGCTGCTCGCCGCCATCGACGCCGGTCAGGCGGTGCGCTTCGAGCATCGGGGTGCGATCAACGAGCCCTACGTCATGCGCGATGTCGAGCCCTGGGGTGTGGTGACCCATAACGGCCGCTGGTATCTGGTCGGCCACGACCGGAACCGGGAGGCGGTCCGCAGCTTCCGGCTATCGCGCATCGGCGACGATGTGACCGCCTATGGCCCGCCGAATGCGGTCGGCAAGCCCGAGGGGGTCGACCTACGGGAGATCGTCGGCACGGTGACCGGCAGCGCCCCCGTCACCGGCACCGCGACGGTGTGGGTGGCCGATGGCCACGGACGCGAAATCCGCAGGCTCGGACCGGTACTGGAGCAGCGGTCCATCGGAGAACGCACCGGTGTGGTCGTCGAACTTCCGATCCGGTCCCGAGATTGGTTGGCGCGGTTGATCACCGGGCTCGGACCCGATGCGGTGGTGCTGGCACCGGAGGAACTGCGCGCGGATGTGGTCGAGCGCCTGCGTTCGGTGTTCGACCGTACGGAGGTCATCGCATGAGTGAGCGCAGTCGGCTCTCGGTTCGGCTATCGCGGCTGCTGAACATGATTCCGTACTTCATCGCCAATCCGGGCATCAGCGCCGCCGAGGCCGCGGCCGATCTGGGGGTGACGACCAAGCAGTTGATGAGCGATCTCAACCAGCTGTGGATGTGCGGTCTGCCCGGCTACGGTCCCGGCGATCTGATCGACCTGTCGTTCTCCGAGGAGAGCATCGAGGTCACCTTCTCGGCGGGCATCGACCGCCCGCTGCGCCTGACCTCTACCGAGGCGACCGCGCTGCTGGTGGCGCTGCGTTCGATCGTGGATATGCCGGGCATGGTCGATCCGACCGCGGCGCATGCGGCGATCGCCAAACTCGAATCGGCCATTGTCGGCGGCAAGACCATCGATGACGCCGAATCCCGCGGGCCAGTGCCGCCGTCCGAGGCGCCGGCCGTTGCGACGGTGCGTTCCGCGCTGGCCCGCCAGCGCACGCTGCGGCTGATCTACTACTCGGCGAGTCGCGATGTCGTCTCCGAACGTGTCGTCGACCCCATTCGTATTGTCCTCGTGGACAACAACAGCTACCTGCAGGCCTGGTGCAGGCAGGCCGAAGGAGTGCGGCTGTTCCGTTTCGACCGGATCGAGGCGGCCACCGAACTCGACGAGCCCGCCCGTCCGCCGAGCCATGCGACCGAGGAGGCCGCGGCACTCGACCTGTTCCAGGACGATCCCGCGGTTCCCTTGGCGCGCTTACGTATTCGCGGTGACTACGGCTGGGTGCTCGACCAGTACCCGATGCACCGCATGGCGGTGCATCCGGACGGCAGCATCGAGGCGACCATGCGTTTCGCGACCCTGGACTGGATGGCGCGGCTGCTGCTCGGCTTCGGTTCCGGTGTCACCGTGCTGGGCCCGGCGGAATTGATCGCCGCGGTGCGCGAGCGCTCGAATTCCGCCCTCGCCGCCTACGAGGCGGCCGGTTTTCTGGAGACCAGATGAACGCACGGAGGCTGGATCGGCGTGAGTGACATGATGGTGCCCGCTCGGGTGCTGGTCCTCGGCGCCGGGAGCATCGGTTCGTTCGTCGGTGGGAAGCTCGCGGCGGCCGGGGCCGATGTGACCTTCGTCGGTCGGCAGCGGACAGTGGACGAGATCAGCGCGGCCGGGCTGCGGCTCACCGATCTGGACGGCGGCGATGTCACGGTGGCCGGGGATGCGGTCCGGGTCGCGACCACCCCCGAGGATGTCGGATCCGCGGACTTGGTGCTGGTAACGGTGAAGTCGGCGGCGACGTCGGCGGCCGTGCGCGATCTCGATGGCAAGATCCGTCCCGGCACCGTGGTGCTGAGCCTGCAGAACGGGATCGGCAACGATGCGGTGATCCGGGAGATCCTGCCCACCTGTGTGGTGCTGGCGGGCATGGTGATGTTCAACGTCGTGCACCAGTCCGAGGGCCGATTCCATCGCGGCACCGACGGCGGGCTCGCGGTGCAGGACGATCCGGCGCTCGACGCGTTCACCGACATCTTCGCGCGAGCCGGTCTGGCGTTGCGTCGCCATCCGGACCTGCTGCCGGTGCAGTGGGCGAAGCTGCTGCTCAACCTCAACAACCCCATCAACGCGCTGTCGGGCCGGCCCTTGCGGGAGGAGTTGGCCGACCGCAATTACCGCCGCTGCCTCGCGCTGACCCAGGGCGAGGCGCTTGCCGCGATGAAGCGGGCGCGAATTCGCCCGGCCCGGCTCACGCCGCTGCCGCCGGAGTTGATGGCCCGGATGCTCACCATTCCGGACGCGGTCTTCCGCCGGGTCGCCGCCAAGGTCCTCGCCGTCGATCCGGAGGCCCGCTCGTCCATGGCCGATGACCTCGCGCTCGGGCGCAAGACCGAAGTCTCCTGGTTGTGCGGGGAGATCGTGAGCCTCGGGGCGATGGTCGGACTGCCGACACCGGTGAACCAGCGTCTCATCGAACTGATCGTGGCCGCCGAACAGGGCGACCGGCGCACCTGGACCGGGCCGGAACTGCTGGACCAGCTGCGCGCGGCGGCTGACCCAAGGAACGACTGATTTCGTGAGCACATGGGTAACTCGTCGGGCACGCCCAGAACCGAGCGGACCACACAGCCGGTCCGCAACGGCACTATCGAGGCACCTATGACCGGCAAAAGGCGGCGGGGAGGCGGGGGAGTCAACGCACACCAACGCCGGAGTTCTCCCATGTCATAGTCCGGTAGCATCAGAGCTACCACATTCTTTGGAGGTTAATTATGGGCAGTCTGAGCATCTGGCACTGGCTGATCATCGCCGCGGTCTTCGTGATGTTCTTCGGCGCGAAGCGTATGCCCGATGCCGCCCGTAGCCTGGGCCGCTCGCTGCGCATCTTCAAGAGCGAAGTCAGCCAGATGCAGAACGAGAGCAGCGCACAGGCAAGTGCAGCACCGGCCCAGCAACCGGCCGCGGAGCTTCCGCAGGCTCCGGTCGTCCAGCCGACGGTGACGCAGCCGCAAGCAGAGCCCCAGGCACAGCCGAAGTCGCTCTGAGCCCAGCGTTGCCGCCGGGGTGAGTGCGAACTCGCTCCGGGTGTAGTGCTGTTGCCCGCCGACCGCTGCGGGCACCTTCGACCCCAGGGGCCAACACACCACCATGCGAATCCCGTTCGATCCCCGGCGCAGTAAGCGCAGGACGAATCCCGACGGCACCATGTCGTTGGTCGAGCATCTGCAGGAGCTGCGCCGTCGGCTGCTGATCTCGATCGCCGCGGTCGTCGTCACCACGCTGTTCGGCTTCTTTTGGTACGCGCACACGATCTTCGGCATCGAAAGCCTCGGATCGGTGCTGACCGGACCGTACTGTTCGCTGCCCGCCTCCTCGCGCGCCGTGCTGACCGCCGACGGCGCCTGCCGTCTGCTGGCGACCGCGCCGTTCGAACAGTTCATGCTGCGGTTGAAGGTCGGCATGACCGCCGGTGTCGTGCTCGCCGCCCCGGTATGGCTGTATCAGATCTGGGCGTTCATCACCCCGGGCCTGTACTCGAAGGAACGCAAGTACGCGGTCGGGTTCGTCACCTCGGGCAGTGCGCTGTTCGTGACCGGTGCCGTCCTGGCGTACTGGGTTGTCGCGCATGCGTTGAGCTTCCTGCTCAATATCGGCAACAACGCGCAGATCACGGCGCTGAGCGGGTCGCAGTACTTCAGCTTCATCATCAATCTGCTGGTGATCTTCGGCGTCAGCTTCGAAATCCCGCTGCTGGTAGTCGGATTGAACCTGGTCGGGGTGCTCAAGTACGAGAAGCTCGCCAAGTGGCGGCGCGGAATCGTGTTCGGGCTCTTCGTCTTTGCCGCGATCGTGACCCCGCAGGATCCGTTCTCGATGCTCGCGCTGGCCTTCGCGCTGACGGTGCTGTTCGAGGTCGCCATCCAGTTCTCCCGGATCAACGACCGGCGCCGCGCGCGCCGGGAGGCCGCAGCCCTGGCGGCGCTCTCGGATGAGGAGGCCTCCTCGATCGCCGGACCCGAGCCGATCAACCCGGCCGAGTCGATCATGGATCCGCGCGAGAAATCGGCGCGCCCCGTGTCGGACTACTCCGATACCCTCTGACGGTGACATATCACCTGTCGCAGGCGGGCGAGCTGGCCAAGTTCTCTGCCGAGCTGACTTTCGCGTTGGACCCCTTCCAGCGCAATGCCTGTGTGGCCCTCGAAGGTGGGCACAGTGTGCTGGTCTGTGCCCCGACCGGTGCGGGTAAGACCGTCGTCGGCGAATTCGCGGTGCACCTCGCGCTGGCCGCGGGCGGAAAGTGTTTCTACACCACGCCGATCAAGGCGCTGTCGAATCAGAAGTTCGCCGATCTGACCGAGCGGCACGGACGCGACCAGGTCGGATTGCTCACCGGTGATCAGTCCATCAACCCGGACGCGCCGGTGGTCGTGATGACCACCGAGGTGCTGCGCAATATGCTCTACGCTTCCTCGGACGCGCTGCGCGGACTGTCGTATGTGGTGATGGACGAGGTGCACTACCTCGCCGACCGGTTCCGCGGCGCGGTGTGGGAGGAGGTCATCCTGCATCTGCCGCCGGATGTGCGGCTGGTCAGCCTGTCGGCAACGGTCAGCAATGCCGAGGAGTTCGGCGCGTGGATGGAGACCGTGCGCGGCGATACCGCGGTGGTGGTCGATGAGACCCGCCCGGTGCCGCTGTGGCAGCACGTGATGGTCGGGCGGCGGATGTTCGACCTGTTCGACACCAATTCCAGCGAGCAGAAGGTGCTCGTCGACGAGGACCTCGTCCGCTATATCCGCCATCGCGAGGCCGCCGATCGAATGAACGGCTGGGACAGACCGCGCGGCGGTCGCGGCGGGAGCCGCAGTTTCCGGCCGCTGCCGCGGCCGGAGGTGCTGGCCAAACTCGATGAGGAAGGGCTGCTGCCCGCCATCACCTTCATCTTCAGCCGGGCCGGATGTGACGGTGCGCTCGCGCAGTGCCTGCGTTCGCGGCTGGATCTCTCGGGGACGGCAGTCGGCGGAGCCGACGGGGTGGGTAAGCACAGCCGGGCGGACGAGGCCGAGGAGATCGACGCGATCATCGAGAAGCACACCGGGGATCTGCCCAAGGGTGACCTCGAGGTGCTCGGCTACTGGGAGTGGCGTGAAGCGCTGCACCGCGGGCTGGCCGCGCATCACGCGGGCATGCTGCCCGCGTTCCGGCATACCGTCGAGGAACTGTTCGTGCGCGGTCTGGTGCGGGCCGTATTCGCTACCGAGACACTGGCATTGGGCATCAATATGCCCGCGCGGACGGTGGTGCTCGAACGGCTCGTGAAGTTCAATGGCGAATCACACGCCGAGCTGACGCCGGGGGAGTACACCCAGCTCACGGGTCGTGCCGGGCGGCGTGGCATCGATGTCGAGGGCCATGCGGTGGTGCTGTGGCAGCCGGAGGTCGACACCAGTGCGGTCGCGGGTCTGGCCTCGACGCGGACCTATCCGCTGCGCAGTTCGTTCCGGCCCGGCTACAACATGTCCATCAACCTGATCGACCGGATGGGCGCCGACGAGTCGCGTGCGCTGCTCGAACGGTCCTTCGCGCAGTTCCAGGCGGACCGGTCGGTGGTGGGGCTGGTGCGTGGGATCGAACGCAATGAGGGGCAGTTGCGCAAGTTGCGCGATCAGCTCGGCGGCGAGGACGGCGGCTTCCTGGAATACATTTCCCTGCGGGAGCGGATCAAGCAGCGGGAACGTCAGATCGAACAGCAGGGTCGCGCGGATCGGCGCGGTGCCGCGGTCGACGCGCTGGTGTCGTTGCGGCGCGGGGATGTGGTGGCGATTCCGTCCGGGCGGCGAGCCGGGCTCGCGGTGATCCTGGAACCCGATGCCACGCCGGGAGATCCGCGTCCGCTGGTGCTCACCGAGGACAAATGGGCCGGGCGGGTGTCGGTCGCCGATTTCCCGGTGCCCGCGAAGACATTGGGGCATATGCGGTTGCCGCGCAAGATCGATCACCGGACCGCGCGCACGCGGCGGGATCTGGCATCGGCATTGCGCAGCACCGGGATCTCGGCGCCGGGGCGGCAGCGGCGCGGCGATCGGTCGAAGGCGGGCGATGACCGCGAATTGTCGACACTGCGGCGCAGTCTGCGTTCGCATCCGGCGCATACCCGACCCGATCGCGAGCAGATGAGCCGGGTCGGCGAGCGCTACAACCGGCTGCTGCGTGAAACCGAGACGATGCGCCAGAAGGTTGCCGCGACCACCAATTCGCTGGCGCGCACCTTCGATCGGATCCTCGGCTTGCTGGAGGAGCGCGGCTTCGTGCACGAGGGCGAGGTGACCTCGGACGGTCGTCGGTTGGCGCGGATCTACGCCGAAAGCGATCTGCTGGTTGCCGAATGCCTGCGGAAGGGGCTGTGGCGCGGGCTCGGACCGGCCGAATTGGCCGCGGTGGTCTCCATATTGGTATACGAATCCCGCCAGGAGGGCGGATATCTCGGCGCCAGCGGGCCGACCGAACCGATCCGACGTGCGGTCGGTGCGACCGTCGGTGTGTGGAGCGAGCTGCGCTCCGATGAGGCGCGACACAAGCTGCCGCCGACGCGCGAACCGGATCTCGGTTTTGTGACCGGTGTTTACAAATGGGCGCGCGGTGATGGGTTGGCCGAATCGTTGCTGGCCAGCGGTGATCAGAACGCGCCGCTGTCGGCGGGCGATTTCGTGCGGTGGTGCCGACAGGTCATCGATCTGCTCGATCAGATCCACGGGACCGCCGACGACGTGGAGATCGCGGCGACCGCGGCCAAGGCGGTCCGCGCGATCCGACGGGGTGTCGTAGCCGTGGACGCCGCGTAGCCGATTCGATTGTGATTTGATTTCTTTCGCGTACCGACCGTGGCGGAGGAGTCGGACAGGATCGCGCCTCGTACCGGAATGGTCCTGTTGTGCGACGAGTCTCACGCGGGGGGCTACCGTGTGTATAACGATGCGAGTGGAGGCAACCAGATGAGCGGCCCGTACGGACCGAACGACGCCCCTGGTCCCGGGGAGGGACGCAACGATCCCACCCAGCAGTGGGGCGGACAGCAGGCACCCGGTGCAGCCGGGCCTACCCAGCAGTGGGGTGCTACTCCCGCGGCGCAGCCTACCCAGCAGTGGGGGGATCCGAACGCGCAGCAGCAGCCTTGGGGTCAGCCGAATCCGCAGAGCCAGCCGAGTCAGCCGCAGTGGGGGCAGCCCCAACCCAGTCAGCCGAGTCAGCCGCAGTGGGGCCAGCCGCAGCCCAGTCAGCCGAGTCAACCGCAGTGGGGTCAGCAGCCGGCGCAGGACTGGTCGGCGCAGCAGGGCCAGCAGCCCTGGCAGCAGGGCCAGCAGCAGCCATGGCAGCAGCAGGCGCCGCAGCCCAGCAGCGGCGGTAAGAGCAAGGGCCTGTTCATCGGTCTCGGTGTGCTCGCGGTCGCCGTGATCGGTGCCATCGTGGTGCTGGTGCTCGTGCTGACCAGCAAGGACGAGCTCGATCAGGCCGCCGTCCAGGATGGCGTCAAGAAGGTGCTGTCGGATTCCTACGGGATCCAGGACGTGGCCGATGTCTCCTGCCCGTCCGGCCAGCAGGTCAAGGTCGACGCGACCTTCACCTGTGATCTGAAGGTCAGCGGCGAGCAGAAGAAGGTCACCGTCAAGATCACCAAGGACGACGGCACCTACGAGGTCGGCCGCCCGAACTGACAGTCCGAACCTACAACCGACAGGTTGGCGAGCGGGTGCCGGTGGGGCGGCCCCGCTGCTCAACGCTCTCAGCGGGCCTTGCTGCCGCACACGCCGTGGGTGCCTCGCACAAGCCGCAACCTCTGCAAGGCCGTTATCCGGTATGCGAGGCTCTAGTTCTTATGCATGACCACTGGTGTGGTGGCGGGGCGCTTACACCGAGTGCGCGGCAGTCAATGCCGTGATCAGGCGGGTGATGGGGCTTTCCGCGTTGTAGGCGGTGGCCAGTTCGTGCAGGCGATCCGGGTCGGCAGGGGTCGTGGGGAGAGTGTCGGGGCGGGACAGTTCCACATCGGCGTCGCGGACCACACGGGTTACCGGGGCGGCGGCCTTCAGATAGGCCTCGGCCGCTCGTAATTTGGCGCGGACGCCCTGGGCCAGGTCGGAGGCCGGATCCGCGACGGCGGCGGTGAGCGTGTCGAGCGAGCCGAATCGGGAGATCAGGGTCGCGGCGGACTTCTCGCCGATACCGGCCACACCCGGCAGACCGTCGGAGGAGTCGCCGCGCAGGGTCGCCATATCCGCGTAGGCCGGACCCGCATTCTCCAGTGGCACACCGTATTTCGCGGATACCTCGGCGGGGCCGAACAGTTCGGCCTTGGCCAGGCCGCGTCCGGCGTAGAGCACCCGGACCGGGGGTGCCGGTTCATCGCGGACGAGCTGGAGCAGGTCGCGGTCGCCGCTGACGACCACCACCGGATCGGTGCGCTCGCGGGTGGCCAGGGTGCCGAGCACATCGTCGGCCTCCAGTCCGGCCGCGCCGCCGGTGGCGATCCCGGCCGCGGCGAGGACATCGAGGATCATCTCGACCTGTGGGGTCAGTGTGTCGGGCACGTCCTCGGCGCCGGGTGCGGCATCGGTCGACGTATCGAGGCGGTGGGTCTTGTAGGTCGGCACCAGCGCCACCCGGAAGGCGGGGCGCCATTCCAGATCCAGGCATACGACCACCCTGCTCGGCCTGTGCTTGGTGATCAGCGAGGCCACCATATCGGTGAAGCCGCGCAGTGCGTTCACCGAACGGCCGTCGGGTGCGGTGATCTTCTCCGGAATCGCGTGGAAGGCGCGGAACCACAGACTCGCGCCATCGAGCAGCAGCAGGGGCCTACCGGACGTAGCGTTCACGCCGCTGAGGCTACCTGCCCGATCCGACAACCTTGATGCGATCGGTGTTCGCGTCCGGGGCGATCGGGGTGGCGGGTAACGTCGGCGGTATGAGCTCGCACACGGAGTCCCGATTCGCGGCGGATGTCTACGGTGATCGACTCGAGCGGGCGGTGCAGTTGATGCGCGCCGCCCACCTGGATGCCTTGTTGATCACGCCGGGGCCGGATCTGCGCTATCTGATCGGTTCGGCTGCGGAATCCTTCGAGCGGCTGACCTGTCTGGTGATCCCGGCCGACGGCGCCACTCCGGCGGTGGTGATCCCGAAGCTCGAGTTGGCCTCGCTGGAGGGTTCGGCCGCAGGTGATCTCGGTCTGCAGGTGCTGGATTGGGTCGACGGCGTCGATCCCTACCAGCTCGTCAAGTCGGCACTGCACGTCGGTTCCCGGGTCGCGGTCACCGATGTCATGCCCGCGCTGCATCTGCTGCCATTGGCCGAATCCGTCAGCGGCCTGCCGGTTTCCGCCACTCCGGTGCTGCGGGAATTGCGAATGATCAAGGATCAGGCCGAGATCGACGCATTGCGGCGCGCGGGTGCGGCCATCGACCGAGTGCACGCGCGGATGGGCGAATTCCTGCGGGTCGGGCGCACCGAGGCCGAGGTTGGCGCCGATATCTCGGCCGCGATCGTCGAGGAGGGGCACATCGAGGCGGCCTTCGTCATCGTCGGCAGTGGGCCGCACGGCGCGGATCCGCACCACGGCGTCTCCGACCGGCGCATCGAATCCGGTGATGTGGTCGTGATCGATATCGGTGGCCCCGTCGAACCCGGCTACTACTCGGATTCGACCCGCACCTACGTCCTCGGCGAGCCGAAGTCCGACGTGGCAGCGCAATTCGCCGAACTCGAACGCGCCCAAGCCGCGGCGGTCGCCGCCGTCCGTCCCGGCGTCACCGCGGAGTCGGTGGATGCCGCCGCTCGAAACCTGTTGACCGAGGCCGGTTTCGGATCCGCCTTCGTTCATCGCACCGGCCACGGCATCGGCCTCTCGGTGCACGAGGAGCCCTACATCGTGGCAGGCAACACCCTGCCCCTGCAGCCCGGCATGGCCTTCAGCATCGAACCCGGCATCTACTTCCGCGGCGACTGGGGCGCGCGCATCGAGGACATCGTGGTGGTCACCGAAGACGGCTGCGAGTCGATGAACCAGCGGCCGCACGGGTTGACGGTGCTCTGAGACTTCTACCGGAGTCGGTTCAGGCCGGCGCGTGCGCGAGAGTACTGCTGGACAGTACGCGCTGGACCTGAATGGCGATGACCACGCGGGTCGGGTTCTCGCGGGGCACCCGATACCGGCCCGCATATCGGTCGACCGCTTCGGTGACATTGTCCGGATCGTCGAGCACGGTGGCCGGGCCTTCGAGAGTGAGCCAACGGATCCCATCCACCTGGCTCACCGCCGCATACCCGGAGCGCCGCACATTGCGCACCTTCACCGACCCGTCATTGGTGATGACCCGCGCGATCCCCGCCTCCGCATCCCAGGTGAACCCCACCGCCACCACATGCGGCGTCCCATCGGCGCGCAGCGTGGTCAAGGTAGCAAGGTGCCGCTCGGCAACGAACTCGAGCGCGGCAGGAGACAACTGTGCAGTGCTGATCGGCATCCCCCGACAGTAGCGGTGCCCTGGTCGCCTGCCTACAGCCAATGCCGCGACATACAAGCCGTCGGTCACGAGGTGTTGCTGTGGAGGGGTAGGCGGGGGGTTGTGGGTGGGGTGAAAGACTGGGGGTATGGGATTGCGTGGGATTGCCGACGGGGCGGTGGTGGTGCTCGGGGGGCGCAGCGAGATCGGGCTCGAGGTGGCGCGGCGGCTGGCGCCGGGGCGGGTGGTGGTGCTGGCGGCGCGGCGGAGTGGGGAGTTGGTCGAGGAGAAGGCGGCGATTGCGGCGGCGGGGGCGGCGGCGGTGCATGCTGTCGAGTTCGATGCCGACGATACGGCGAGTCATCCGGCGCTATTGGAGAAGATCGCGGCCGAGTACGGCGGGATCGGGGTGGCAGTGGTGGCGTTCGGGGTGCTCGGCGATCAGGCGCGGGCCGAACGTGATCCGGCGCATGCGATCGCGGTGGTGCACACCGATTACGTCGCGCAGATCAGTGTGCTCACCATTCTCGCGAATCTGCTTCGCGCGCAGGGCAGTGGCCAGCTCGTCGTCTTCAGTTCGTTCGCGGGCGCGCGGGTGCGGCGCGCCAACTATGTTTACGGTTCGGCGAAGGCGGGGCTCGACGGTTTCGCCAGCGGTCTCGCGGATGCGTTGCACGGCAGCGGTGTTCACCTGCTGCTGCTCCGCTGCGGTTTCGTCATCGGCCGGATGACCGAGGGCATGGAACCGGCCCCGATGTCGAGCACTCCCGACCAAGTGGCGGACGCGGTCGTGCGCGGCCTGCGCCGGCGCGCGGATCGGGTGTGGGTCCCCGGCATCCTGCGTCCGGTCATCTTCGCGATCCGCCTACTGCCCCAACCTATCTGGCGCCGGATGCCCCGGTGAACGGCGCACGGATCATCGCGGACCGGGATGAACCGCCGCTCTCGGTTGTCGGGATCGGTGCGGACGGGTGGTCCGGACTCGGATCGGTTGCGCGGGAGGCGCTCTCGGAAGCCGAGGTGGTATTCGGGTCGGCGCGCCAGTTGGAGTTGCTACCGGACACCATTACCGCGCAGACGCGGGAGTGGCCATCGCCTTTGCTGCCTGCTCTGCCCACATTGTTCGATGGCTACTCCGGGCGGCAGCTCTGCGTGCTGGCCAGCGGGGATCCGATGTTCTATGGCATCGGGGTGACGTTGGCGCGGCTGTTCGGGGCCGAGCGGCTGCGAGTGTTTCCGCAGGCGTCATCGGCATCGCTGGCCTGCGCGCGGCTGGGGTGGGCGCTGGCGGAGGTGCCGGTGGTCAGTGCGGTGGGGCGGCCGGTGGAGACGGTCTTGCCCGAGCTGGCGGATCGACGGCGCGTCCTGGTGTTGAGCGCGGACGAGCACACACCGGGACGGATCGCGGAACTGTTGCGGGGCAATGGTTTCGGCGAATCGACGCTGACCGTGCTCGAGCAGTTGGGCGGTCCGCGCGAACGGGTGGTGCGCGATCGCGCGGCTAGGTGGGAGCTCGCGGCGGGTGATCCGCTCAATATCGTCGCGATCGACTGCGTCGCCGATCCGAAACACCCGCGGGCCACGCGCGTGCCCGGCCTGCCGGACGAGCTGTACGGCGGTGCCGGTCAGCTCACCAAGTCCGAGGTCAGAGCATTGACGCTGGCCGCGCTGGCACCCGCACCGGGAGAGCTGCTGTGGGATGTCGGCGGGGGCTCCGGCAGTATCGCGATCGAATGGTGCCGCACCCATCCGAGCTGCCGGGCGGTGAGCTTCGAGCGACTCGAACACAGGCGGCGGCAGATCGCCGACAACGCCGCCGCCCTGGGTGTTCCGCACGTCGGTGTGCGCGCAGAGGTGCTCACCGAGGTAGGAAAATCTACCGAATCTGCACCTCCTGATGCCATTTTTGTCGGCGGCGGCCTCACCCAAGCTGGCGTACTCGAGACATGCTGGTCCCATCTACGCCAAGGCGGCCGCTTGGTGGCGAATGCGGTGACCGCGGAATCCGAAGCGCTGCTGCTGAACTGGTCCGCCGCGCACGGCGGTGAACTGCGGAAGTTTCAGATCTATCGGGCCGAACCCCTCGGCAGGTTCACCACCTGGCGACCGCAGCTGCCCGTCACGCAGTGGACCGTCGTGAAAGGCGACTCGTTCTGAGAACCTCACTTTATAGGTGAAACGGACTCGATCCGGCGGTAGGGTCGGTGCCCGAGATCCGGACGTTATCGCCGGATCCGTGTCCTATTGGGGAGATTTATGAAGTACAAGAAGTTTGCCGCCACCGCGATGATGGCCGTTGCCGCCACCGGTATTGCGGCGGGTACGTCCGGCGCCGCTCCGGCGGCACCCGCTCCGGCCGTGCAGAATCAGGCCGCGCCCGCGGTACAGGGCGAGGACCATGGTGTGAACTACGCGGTGCAGTTGGTCGACAAGTCGATCGTCGCGGCCGTTACCGGCGGGGCGTTCAGCCTCGATGCCGACCAGAAGTACGTCTCGGTGAAGAACACCGAGGGCGTGGTCGTTACCTCGATCCCGTTGCAGGCGAAGGTCGGTGACCAGCTGATCCCGATCGCCGCCACCATCGACCCGTCGGCCCAGAAGCTGACGCTGACCCCCGACGTCAAGGCGACCGCTACCGCGGCAACGGCTTCCGCCGAGGCCATCTCCTCGCAGGAGTGGTTCTTCAGCGAACTGCAGCGCGCCTCCCTCGGTGCGGTCATCGGCGGCATCATCGGGTTCTTCTTCTTCGGCATCGGTCTGCCGGTGGGCGCGCTCATCGGCCTGCTCATCGCGGGCGGCCCGAACCTGATCAACGCGGGCATCGCCTACTTCAGCGGGCAACCCTGAAAACTCTGATTCTGGGCGGTACCCGGGAAGCCCGGGAACTCGCCCACATCGCTTCCGGCGAGCGAGGATTCGAGATCGTCTCCTCGCTCGCCGGTCGTGTTCGTGACCCGCTGCTGCCGGAGGGGCCGGTGCGGATCGGCGGCTTCGGTGGGGTCGATGGCTTACGGAATTGGTTGGTGGCCAACGAGGTAACGGTCGTTATCGATGCCACGCATCCGTTTGCGGGCACGATCAGTGCGAATGCGTCGAGTGCCGCAACGGATCTCGGCCTGCCGCTACTGCATGTGCGGCGGCCCGGATGGCGCGAACAGCCCGGCGATCGGTGGCATCGGGCGCCCGACCTCGACGCGGCCGCGCGAGCGGTCTCCGAACTGGGGGACCGCGTCTTCCTGACGATCGGCCGCCAAGGCGTCGCCGCCTTCGCGGGGCTGACGGACCAGTGGTTTCTGATCCGCGCCATCGACCCGCCCACTGGCGCGCTGCCGCCGCAACACGAATTACTCCTGGCGCGTGGGCCTTTCTCGCCCGCGGATGAGTTGCGCCTGCTCATCCAGTATCGGATCGATGTGCTGGTCACCAAGGACAGCGGCGGCGATCAGACCGCCGCCAAACTCGCCGCCGCTCGATCGGCGGGCATTCCGGTCGTCGTCGTCGACCGGCCCGAGCTGCCACCTACGGCGATTGTCGCCGAGACGGTCTCGGACGCCTGGAAATGGTTGCGCGATATCGCAGCCCCTCGTTCGTAATCGACTCGATCTGCTGATCGGCCGGTGCCGAGTCGCGAAACCTGCCCCGCTCTTCATATGGACGCAGTCGCTGTGGTCACCAGTGGCTGCGCCGTCGTGGTTGCCGCGACATGTCCAGGCCGGAGACGGGTTCCGGGGTGCAGTCCCGCAGAAGCGTGCGAGGCTTTGCTCACCGGCCCAGTAGTTCGGGCAGCTTATCGAACCAGGCCAGCACCGTGCGCTCATAGCCGATGCCGAACTCGAGGGTGGCACGTTGGTAGGAGGACATGCCGGTGTGATCGTCGGTGAGGTAGCGGTCCAGGCGCTGCTGGTGGATCTCCTTGTTGGCGGCGATGATTCGATCGAGGTGATCGGGATCGACGTGCTTGCCGAACGACAGGGTCAGTAGCAGCGGCACTCGAATGGTCTCCGCACCCGGATCGCGAGCCACCCACTCGAGGAACGCTTCGCGCCCGGCGTCGGTGATCTGATACGGCGTCCGGTCGCGTGCTCCGGTCTCACCCTTTTCGACGAGTCCGGCCGCGTCCATGGCAGCCAGCTCTCGGTATACCTGGCTTTGGGTGATGGTCCAGAAGTCGCCGATGCGGTCCTGGGCCTGAGTCACCAGATCCCAGCCCGACATCGGACCGTCGTGCAGAAATCCGAGCAGCGACGCCGCCGTGGAGTTCAGCGATTTGCGTTGTGTCGAGGTGTTCACCAACAGACTGCTCCTTTCCCTCAACGTTCCATAGTGGAATGTTATACGACGCGTACCGACGGGCCCTTCTTTGGGTCCCATGGCGTGTCGCTAAAATACAACTTGTGTCTAAGACGTATTCATCCGCCGAACTCGCCTACCGTGAGGTCAAGGAGCGCATCCTGACCGGCGCGTTGCCGGGTGGTGAGCTGATCAGCGAGGGGGAGATCGCTACCGACCTCGGTATGTCCCGTACCCCGGTGCGGGAGGCGTTTCTGCGACTCGAGGTCGAGGGATGGATGAAGCTCTACCCCAAACGCGGTGCGCTGGTGGTGCCGATTCCGCCCGCCGAGGCCGAACACGTCGTACACGCCCGCTACGTTGTCGAGACCGCGGCGGTGCGCGCGGTGGTCACGGCCGATCGTGCGGCACTGATCGCTGAACTGCACGCATCGCTGGATCGTCAGCGTGAGCTGGCCGCCGCCGCGGATTTCGAGCGTTTCGCCATCGCGGACACCGACTTTCACCGCGTCTATGTGGTCGCCGCGGGCAATCCACTGCTCACCGGGTTCTACGACTCGCTGCGCGAACGGCAGCGCCGCATGAACAGTGCTGCGCTGCATCGCGGTTCGACGGATACCGCCCGCATCATCGAGCAGCACACACGCCTGGTCGAGCTGATCGAAACCGGTGATGTGGGCGGATTCGCCACCGCGCTCGTCGACCATATGTCCGGCGTGCACCAACTCGAAATGCGAGGCCTGTAGTGGCAACGCTCCTCGCCGTCGACACGCGGTCGACGGAGCAGGGCCAGGGCGCGAGGCAGTGGTGGGGAGTGGCGGCCGCGATGTTCGCGATCGCCTGGGGCGGAAACGAATTCACTCCGCTGCTGGTGATGTACAAGGGCAACGGGCTGCCGGTCACCACAGTGGACCTACTGCTGTTCGACTATGTGCTCGGAATCGTGCCCGCCCTGCTGATCGGCGGCCCCCTCTCGGACCGCTACGGCCGCCGCATGCTGCTGCGTCCGGCACCGCTGATCGCGGCGGCAGGTTCGCTGCTGCTGGCTTTCGGAGCCGAGTCGGTGCCGCTGCTATCAGCCGGACGGGTGCTCTGCGGGGTCGCGCTCGGATCGGCGATGGCGGTGGGAAGTAGCTGGCTCAAAGAACTTTCGCAGCCGCCGTTCGGGCCGCAGCTGCCAGCGGGGACCGGGGCGCGACGTTCGGCGATGAGCCTGACGGGTGGGTTCGCCCTCGGTGCCGGGGTGGCGGGCGTGCTCGCGCAGTGGGCGCCGCTGCCGAATACGCTGGCGTATCTGATCAATGCCGTATTCTGCCTGATCGCGGCGGGCTGGGTGGCTCGGGCACCGGAAACGGTATCGCCGCAGCGCAATTCGGGTCGATTGATCGATGATCTGAAGGTTCCGGCGGCCGCGCATCGCCGATTCCGATATGTTGCGTTGCCGGTCGCGCTGTGGCTGTTCACCTCTGCCGCAACGGCTTATGCGGTCATGCCCACGCTGATGGCACCGAAGGTGCGCGATGCACCCATCGCGTTCTCGGCGTTGATCACAGTGGTCACCCTCGGCTGCGGTTTCGTCATCCAATCAGTGGCCCGCCGGATCGATCGTCCCGGCACCGCTCGTGCCGCGGTGGTCGCGCTCGCTCTGGTGGTCTGCGGAATGGTCACGGCCGCATGGGCTTGCGGCACGTTGGCCATGCCGCTCACGATCGTCACCGCCCTCGTCCTCGGCGCTGGCTATGGGATCGGGCTGGTGGCCGGACTGCAGGAGATCGAACGCATCGCCCGGCCCGACGACCTGGCCGGGCTGACCGCGGTTTTCTATTCCGTTAGCTATCTCGGCTTCGGTGTGCCCGCGCTCTTGGCGTTCCTGCACGAATCTTTCGGCTTGGGATACCCGACGATGTTCGCAGTCGCGGCCTTGGGTGCGGCCGCATGCTCAGCGCTCGTGGTCCGGAACTATCGCTCCTGATAGGGGCTTCGGTTGGCGTAGGACTTGCTGGGCCAACGGCTTGGCGTGGTTGGCGGGTGCTGAGTAGTCGTTCGGCCTGGCGTCTGAGTGGTTGTTCAGCTTCGCGTGGTTGGAGAGTTTGAGTGGTCGTTCGGCTCGGCGTGGTTGGAGAGTCCGGGTTCAGCTTGGAGTGCGTGGAGAGTCTGACTGGTCGTTTACCTTGGCCTCATTGGCGGAATCTTCGCGGCTTTCTGGCCTGGCGCGGTTGATGTTCTCACGCGGTTGATCGACATCGCGCGCTCGAAGGGTTGATGCCCGTCGGCGCGGTCGAGCGGTTCAGCCCGGTGGAGCGATGTCGTGTGGACCATTCGCGGGTCACGCTCGGACGCGGGGGAGTCAGCGGTGGCAGGACCGCCCCAAACGTGGAAGATGCCGATCAATTCATTGATCGGCATCTTCAGCAAGTCCTCGCGCACGAAGGCGATCAGGCGCTCTTCGGCCGGTAGTGCAGTTCGGTGACCCCGCACCCGAATCCGGTGGCGGAGACCAGGTCGAGTTGGGTGGTGCCGCGGAAGACCGGCAGGCCGGCGCCGATCGCGGTCGGGTTGACGAACAGGTGCAGGTCGTCGATCAGGCCCTCGGCGATCAGGTTCGCGACGAGTGTGCCGCCCCCGTAGACGATGATGTCCCCACCCGGCTGCGCCTTGAGCCCATTGATGGTCTCGGCGAGGTCGCCGCCCGCGACGACGGTGTTCTCCCACGGCGATTCGGTCAGGCTATCGGAGATCACGACCTTGGGTGTGTTGTTCATCTTGTCGATGGCCTCTTGGGGCTCGTGTTCGGGCTTGGACGCCCAGTGCGGGATGAAGCCCTCGGCGAGCTTGCGGCCGAGCACGATGGTGTCGAATTCGGCGGTGATGGCAGTGATTCGGGCGGCAAGGTCATCGGACCACTGGAAGGTCATCCAGTCCATCTCGCCGTTCGGGCCCGACATGTAGCCGTCGATAGTGGTCTGAACCTGGAGCTTGAGCTTGCGCATGGGAGGTACTGCCTTCCGGTTGTCGCGGGTCCGTCCGGCCCGCTGTTGTTGTGTGCCATCAGCTTGGCCGCACCTGTTTTCGGAAAGTTTACGGTTTCCCTCCGGGACCGAATCAGCGCTGATAGCGGCGGGAGGTGTAGACCCGGGTGCCCTGCTCGGACTCGATGACGGCGGTGGTGGACGCCCCGATGATCAACAGGGTGCGCATATCGACGTCGGCCGGATCCAGCTCGGCAAGAGTGACGACGCGGACGGATTCGGTGGGCCCGCCGACATCGCGGCCGAGCACCACCGGGGTGTCGGGCTTGCGATGCTCGAGCAGTACGTCACGCATCGCGGCGACCTGCCAGGTGCGCTGGCTGGAGGCCGGGTTGTAGATCGCGATCGCCATATCCGCTTCGGCCACCGCCGCAAGACGTCGCGCGACGACCTCCCACGGCTTGAGCCGATCCGACAGCGAGATCATCGCGTAGTCGTGACCGAGCGGCGCGCCGACTCGGCTGGCGACGGCATTGGCCGCAGTGAGCCCCGGCAGCACTCGCACCGGCACCTCGCGCCACTGCGGATCGGCGGATTCCTCCAGCACCGCCGCCGCCATCGCGAACACCCCGGGATCACCCGAGGACACGACGACAACCTTGGCCCCCTTTTTGGCGAGATCCAATGCCATGGCGGCACGTTCGGATTCCACCCGATTATCACTGGCATGCCTGCGCTGCCCAGGACGCGACGGGACACGGTTGATGTAGGTCGTGTATCCGACCAGATCGGTCGCCTCGTCAAGCGCGCGTTCGACCTCGGGCGTGGTCCACCCGGGCGAGCCCGGACCGAGCCCGACCACCACGACTTCGCCGAGCCCCGAGGCGGGTGCGGTAGCAGTCGTGTCGCCGAGCCCTGCGCCGGATCCCGAATCGGTGCCATCCTCCCGACTGGAAACACGTGCAGCCGAATAGACATCCGAGACTCGGGACCGGTGCGAGACCGGGCGCGCTGTGTTCGTGACGGTGCCTGTGCCTTCGATCGCCGGCGACGCATCCCCTGTCGGCATCGCAGGTGTTTCGGCAGCCCGGGACCGGTCGAGCGGGACTGTGCGTGCAGTGTTCGTGGCAGTGCCTGCGCCCGCGAACGGCGTCGATGCATCCGTGGTGGGCATCTGGGGGGTTTCGGCAGTCAGGGGTTGGTCGAGCGTGGCTGCGTGTGCTGCTTCGGTGCTGGTCACTGCGGCCGCGCGCGTTGCGTTCTGCCCGGATGCCTCCGCGGCTTCGGCGGTGTGTCGCTGATCGCGCCGTGAATTCGCAAGGCGCAGTGGGGTTGTCGGCTGGGGGCCGGGGACCAGGGTGATGGCGAAGTAGGGTACGTCCGCGTCGTCGACATCGGCGGCGGTGAGGACACGTTCGCGAGTGCTGCTCGCGCGCTCGATGTAGTAGGCGTCGGCGAGGCGGCCGGAGTCCGAGAGCGCTTGGCGCACAGCGGGATAGGTGCGGCCGAGTTTCATGATGGCGGCGGCGTCGGTGTCACGAAGGCGGCGGGTGAGTTCGTCGGTGGGCATGGTGCCGGGCAGGACGGTCAGTACCTGTTCGCCCTCGACCAGCGGTGTGCCGAGGGCGGCCGAGGCCGCGCTTACCGAGGTGATGCCGGGGATGATCTCGGCCTCGAACCGGTCGGCCAACCGGCGGTGCATATGCATATAGGAGCTGTAGAAGAGGGGATCGCCCGCGGCGAGCAGCGCGACCGACCGTCCCGCCGCCAGATGAACGGCGAGCCGTTCGGCGGCTTGCTCATAGAACTCGTCGATGGCTCCCTGATAGCCGCCGGGATGATCGGTCGTCTCGGTGGTCACCGGGTAGACGAGGTGCTCCTCGAGTTGGTCCGCGCGCATATACGGCGCGGCGATGGCGCGCGAGATGCTGCGACCGTGGCGCGCGCTATGGAAGGCGATGACATCGGCATCCGCGATCACCCGCGCCGCCTTCACCGTCACCAACTCGGGGTCGCCAGGGCCGAGCCCGACGCCCCACAACTTCCCGCTGCTCATTCCTGTTCGCTCGCAATCGCATTCAGCGCCGACGCGGTAATGGCACTGCCACCACGGCGCCCACGCACGGTCAAATACTCGACCCCGCCGAATTCGATCAGCGCATCCTTCGATTCAGCGGCTCCGATGAACCCGACCGGAATCCCCAGGAGGGCGGCAGGTCGCGGCGCCCCCGCATCGATCATGTCGAGCAGATGGAACAGCGCGGTCGGCGCATTCCCGATCGCGACCACCGCGCCATCGAGCCGATCCCGCCACAGCTCCACCGCGGCCGCGGAGCGCGTATTCCCCATCGCCGCAGCCAATTCCGGCACCCGCGGATCCGCGAGCGTACAGATCACATCATTCTCAGCGGGCAGCCGCTTACGCGTCACCCCCGACGCAACCATCTGCGCATCACACAGAATAGGAGCCCCACCCCGCAATGCCGCCCGCGCCGCCGCTACCACCCCACTCGAAAACGCCACATCCCCCGCCAGATCCACCTGCCCACACCCATGGATCATCCGCACCACCACCCGCGCAACATCCTCCGGAAACCCACCCAGATCCGCCTCCGCCCGAATAGTCGCAAACGACCGCCGATAAATCTCGGCCCCATCACTCAGGTACGTACCACGAACACCACCCATGCGCCCCACCCTAAAAGCCCCCCAACCCCCCAACCCCTCCGGGGCACGTCCGGCGAGAATGCGCTGGTGCAGGTCAACGTCGAGCAGGTACCTGCATGAGTGCGTTCTCGGCGATCAGGTTCTCGGGCGTTCGAGGATTCGGGACATGACTATGGAGGAGCGAGTGCGACCTACTCGGGTGTTTTCGCGGATTCGTTCTACGGTGGATTCGATTTCGGCCATGTCGGTGGCCATGACGTGGACCAGGGCGTCGGCTTCGCCTGCGATGGTCCAGACGCCCACCACCTGGGGGATGGGTTCTAGGCTGCGGCGGAGTTCGGCGGGGGTGATGTTGTCGCGATAGTAGACCTCTACGTAGGCCTCAGTGGTCCAGCCGAGGGCGGCGGGGTTGACGAGGGCGGTGAAGCCGGTGATCTGGCGGCTCGCGACCATCTTGTCGACTCGGCGCTTCACCGCGGGCGCTGAGAGGCCGACCTTCGCGCCGATCTCCTGGAAGGAGGCGCGCGCGGACTTGAGCAGATGGGCGAGGATTCGCCGATCGATGTCGTCCACGCCACACTCGCTCCCTCATCACGCAATGATTCGTTGAATTCGGTCGATCATGCGCAATGAATCGTTGTTTCTGACGCAATAGTAGGCGAATTACCTTCGTGGCAGTGGAATGATCCGCGCTACCTCCGGGAGACACGTTGACCTCTGTAACCACGCTCCGCATCGAGCCCGCACGGCAGCCGACCCAACGACAGTTCGTGATGTGCCGACCGGATCATTTCGACGTCTTCTACTCGATCAACCCGTGGATGAACCCGCAGGAACCCGTCGATCGTGCACTCGCGCTCTCGCAATGGGAGGTGCTGCGTGCGACCTTCGAGCAGTACGGTCACCGCATCGAGGTGGTGCCGGGTGAGTCGGGGCTGCCCGATATGGTCTTCGCCGCGAACAGCGGTCTGATCGTGGGGGATCGGGCGATGTCGGCGCGATTCACCCATCCCGAGCGGGCCGCCGAAGGTCCGGCGTATCACCGCTGGTTCGCCCAGCGGGGCCTGACGGAGCTGATCGGCGCGCAGGAAATCAATGAGGGTGAGGGCGACTTCCTGCTCGTAGGTGAGCGCATGCTGGCCGCGACCGGATTCCGGAGTTCGATTGCCGCGCACCGCGAGGTCGAGCGCTACTTCGACCTTCCGGTCGTTTCCCTCCAACTCGTCGATCCGCGCTTCTACCACCTGGATACGGCGCTGATGGTGCTCGATGACACCAACGTCGCCTACTTCCCGCCCGCGTTCAGCGCCGAAAGCCAGGCCATCCTCGCTGGTCTGTATCCCGACGCCATTCGCGCGACCGACGCCGACGCGGTGGTCCTCGGCCTGAACGGTGTCTCCGACGGTCTGAACGTCTTCATCAGCAGCCGCGCCGACAATCTGGCGTCTGAGTTGCGCGGACAGGGTTACAACCCGGTGGGTGTGGACCTGTCGGAGTTGCTCAAGGCTGGTGGTGGTGTGAAGTGCTGCACCTTGGAGATCCACGATGATCCGCGCCGCGCGCCGACCGCGGTCGCGTCCTGAAAATATTCAGCGCGCAGGGCTTTCGTGCAATTGCGCACGAAAGCTCACAGGTTCGAGGACCGGCGCTCGGCCGTATCGAGTGATGGCAGCTCGGCTGACCGGAATATTCGAAGCGGTCCAAGGTTCAGCCGCCGATGCCCTGTAGCGGTGTCAGAACGGGAGTTTGGTGCGCCAAGCGCTGACCCCCGGATCGGCCAAGGGGTGGGCCTCGGTGACGAATTTGAACAGGAGTAGCGCGCCGGTGATCTGCAGAATAGCGAGGGGGATTTCGCCGAGGCAGGCGATGGCTATGGCGAACCAGACGTCGCGGGGGTTCGCGGTCGTAATGTCGAACCAGGCATCGACGAGCAGCAGCAGGCCGGTGCCGAATGCGGGCAGTAGCAGCAGTTGCCTGCGCTGCCAGCCGAGGTAGGCGGTCATCGCCATCATGATGACCAGCAGACTGTCGAATCCGACCCAGGTGAGCGGCCAGTTGTGGGCCTGATAGTCGGGCGGCAGCGACACCGCGAGGTAGACGATCCACGGGATCAACGCGATCGATCCGCCCACCATCAAGGTCAACCGCACTCCCCGATGGATCCGCACGATCTCCGGCCGCGGCAACACCCGTTCCGGTGGCAATTGCAGCCGCCGGATCAATGCTCGCCGCTCGTCCGCGGACATCGCGTCGATCTCCTCGTCACTGAGCCGCCAAATCGTCATCGGAATACTCCCTCCGTGAGTCAGCCGCTGAGCTCACCGTGCCACGGGCAGGGCTCGAGATCCAGCGTCCCGGATGGTGTCGGTGCTGGACAGAACGGGTGCGGAAAGCGGCGAATGCCGGGCAGGTCGTGTATGGACGGTGGCCATGGGCGATGCGATCCCTTCGGCATCGGAGCACGGTCAGGTAGCCGCCGAGTTCACGAGTGCCACGGGTAGGGGCGGCGGGATTGGTGATCCGGTGACGCCAGGTGTTGGACAGGATGGCTGTGGGAAATGGTGAACGCTGGCTGGGGCGAGATGCCCCACGCGATGGGCGACGCGGTCTCCTGGTTCGTCGCTCAGGGCGGAAGTCAGTCGATGCGGTAGCCGTTTTCGGTGGCAACGACGTCGGTGACCGGTCCGCGGGGGCGGCCACAGCGGCGTTCGCACCCGGACCAGTGCTGACGGCCCGCCACGGTGACATCTTCGGCGCTGCGGATTTCGATGGTCCGAGCAGGATCTATCGCCGCGCCGGAGTCCGCGAGGTCGGTGGCCGTCGAGTCGAGCGGTTGGTCGGGGTCGCCGCTCGCGGCGTCCTCGGCAGGCGGGTTCGGGGCTGGCGGAGACTGCACGCGCCCCGATTCGACGGCGGCTGCCGCGTCGGCGCGGACGTCGGTATTGGACTTCGCGCAGCCGGGTCGGCCCGCGCAAGCGCTGACCTGGAGCCACGGCGAGTTGGCGTCGAAGATGAGGCCCATGGGAGCGAGTACTCGGACGACCTGTTCGGCGGGCCATTCCTCGAGATCGGCGATCACCAGGCTGCGCCACGGGGTGATGAAGATGGGACGTTCGATGGCCGCGATGAATTCGGCGGTCCGGGCGGGTAGGGAACCGAGGCGGACGGCGGCGCCGAGGCTGACCTGTCCGTTGTCCTGGTCGAGCCAGCCGATCGGAATATCCTGGGCACCGAATTCCAGGCGGTCGGGGCCGGGGGACAGGCCGAGTGTGTCGATCACTCGCCGCACACCGTCATCCACCTCCTGCAACCGCCACTGGCCGGAGCCGAGGTCGAGAAAGCCGTGCGCGGCGGCCAGCATCACCTGCACCGCATCGGCGGGGGAGATGCGAATGCCGGTATCCCGACCGGCCAGCACCAGCGCGAATTCGTCTGCGCCAGTGGCGTGTACGCCGATATCGCCACCCAGTCCGCTGATATCGCCGCGACCGTCGTCGAGGGTGAACAGCACCCGGCCGGGCAGTTCGGCAAGCCGCTCGGCGGCCTGCAAACCCGCGTCGAGCACCGGAACGAGGCCGTGCACATCCGACCGTCCACCGATCCGGCCCGATAGCGGCGAGGCCACGATATTGCGCACCCGCTCATGCGTCCGACTCGGCAACAGTCCGGCACCCGCCAACCGCTCGCTCAGCGCCGCCGCGTCGTGCATCTGCCGCAGCTGCACATTGCCCCGCGAGGTCAGCTCGAGATTTCCATCGCCGAGTTCAGCCGCCGCCTGGGCCAACACCTGCAATTGTCCCGGCTCCAGCCGCCCACCGGGCAGTCGGATCCGAGCCAGTGGTCCATCGGCCGCCTGATGCAGCCGCAGCACGCCGGGGCAGGAGTCGGGATTCGAACGCGTCATGACCCATCCAGCCTAAGTGACCAGGCGCGACACCGAACTCGTCGGGCGGTGAATGCGAAGCGGCGGGTGCGCGCGGGGGAACTCGTGCCGATGCGTGCTCTGCGCCGATCGCGGTCGGCGCTCTAGGGTGAGCGCATGAGTGAAATCTCCACTACTGCCGACCGACTCGCGATTATCGACGTTGTCACCAGGATGTTCGTCTATACCGACCAGAAGCGGTGGGATGATCTGCTGTCGGAGGTGTTCACCGGCAAGGTCGATTTCGATGGCGGCTTCGGTGGCCCGGTGGCGGTGCGTCCCGCGGCCGATATCGTCGGCGATTGGCGCACGGGTCTCAACGACCTCGACGGTGTCCATCACCAAGCGGGCAACTATCTGATCGATCTCCTGGACGACCGCGCCGACATCCACGCCGACGCCATCGCCGTCCACGTGAACAACGATGCGGCCAATGGCAAAACCCGCACGTTTGTCGGCAGCTACACCATCGGCGCGGAGCGCACCGGCGCGGGTTGGCGCGTCGACAAATTCCACTACCACCTGAAGGTCATCGACGGAAACGCTGATCTGACCTGAGCGTGACCGGCCGGACCGTCATCGGTCCGCAGGCGCGGTGCGGGCGTCGTAAGGGTGCGTCGCCCACACCGTGATTCGGCACCAGATAGCATCTGGGTGCTCGGCGGGCGATGAGGAAACCGGTGGAACTCCGGTGCGGTCGCGCCACTGTCAACAGCCAGACCCTCTCCGGCGAGCACCGTACCCGATGGGCGCGTCACCCGAGGAAGGCTGCCACCTGTGATTTTGCTGCTGTCGACGTCCGACACCGACCTGTTGAGCGCACGTGCGAGCGGTGCGGAGTATCGGTGGGGGAATCCGGCTCGGCTGCTGGTCGAGGACCTGCCCGCGCTGCTCGACGGCGCCGATCTGGTGATCGTGCGGATCCTCGGCGGCAAGCGGGCCTGGGAGGACGGACTCGAAGCGGTGCGCGCCAGCGGGGTGCCGATGGTGGCGCTCGGTGGTGAGATCGCCCCCGATGCCGAGTTGATGGAGTGTTCGACCGTGCCCGGCGGGGTGGCCGCCGACGCGCACAACTACCTCGCCGCCGGTGGCGCGGAAAACCTGCGGCAGCTGCACAACTTCCTCTCGGATACGGTGCTGCTCACCGGCCACGGCTTCGAGCCGCCGGTGCAGCTGCCGAGCTGGGGCGAATTGCAGCGCACTGCGCGCATCCCCGCGGCCGTTTCCCGGCCGTCCGATCACCCTGGCGCGCACCGCGATCCGAGCGCGACAGCAGCCGGATCGCCGACCGGCTCGGACGCCGAGCAACCGCCAACGGTGGCCGTGATCTACTACCGCGCACAACATCTCGCGGGAAACACCGCCTACATCGACGCGCTGTGCGCCGCGATCGAGGATGCGGGCGCGAAGGCGCTGCCGCTGTACTGCGCGTCCCTGCGCACCGCCGAACCGGAACTGCTCGAAACCCTGCGCACGGCAGACGCTCTGGTCGTGACGGTGCTCGCCGCGGGTGGGACCAAGCCCGCGAGCGCGTCGGCCGGTGGGGATGACGAAGCCTGGGATGTCGCTGCCCTGGCCGAACTGGATGTGCCGATCCTGCAGGGCCTGTGTCTCACCAGCGGCCGCGCCCAATGGGAGGCCAATGACGACGGCCTCTCGCCCTTGGATGTCGCGACCCAGGTGGCCGTCCCGGAATTCGATGGCCGCATCATTACGGTGCCGTTCTCCTTCAAGGAATTCGACGCCGACGGTCTGTCCACCTATGTGCCCGATCCTGAGCGCGCGGCGCGGGTCGCCGGTATCGCGGTCCGGCATGCGCGACTGCGCCACATCCCGGCCGAACGGCGCCGCATCGCCATCATGATGTCGGCCTACCCGACCAAACACGCCCGCATCGGCAACGCGGTCGGCCTGGACACCCCCGCGAGCGCGATCCGGCTGCTCACCGAGATGCGTTCGGCCGGTTACGATCTCGGTGTCGATGGCGAGGTGCCGGGGCTCGTGGAGCGTGACGGCGACGCGCTGATCCATGCGCTGATCGCCGCGGGCGGGCAGGACCCCGACTGGCTCACCGCCGAACAGCTCGAGGGCAATCCGATCCGCATCGGCGCCGACCAGTACAGTCGCTGGTTCGACACCCTGCCCGAGGATCTGCGCACGGCCGTCGTCGAGGCGTGGGGTCCGCCGCCCGGCGAACTCTATGTCGATCGCTCCGCCGATCCCGAGGGTGAAATCGTCATCGCCGCACTGCGTTTCGGCAATATCGTGCTGATGGTGCAGCCGCCGCGGGGTTTCGGCGAGAATCCGGTCGCCATCTATCACGACCCGGATCTGCCACCCAGCCACCACTATCTCGCCGCCTACCGGTGGATCGCGGCGCCGGACGGTTTCGCCGCCGACGCGATGGTGCATCTGGGCAAGCACGGCAACTTGGAGTGGCTGCCCGGTAAAACGCTCGGAATGTCGGCCTCCTGCGGCACCGATGCCGCGCTCGGTGACCTGCCGCTCATCTACCCGTTCCTGGTCAACGATCCGGGTGAGGGCACCCAGGCCAAGCGCCGTGCCCACGCCACTCTCGTCGATCACCTCATCCCGCCCATGGCGCGCGCCGAAAGCTACGGCGATATCTCGCGTTTGGAGCAATTGCTCGATGAACACGCCAATATCTCGACACTCGACCCGGCCAAGCTGCCCGCCATCCGCCAGCAGATCTGGACCCTCATGCGCGCGGCGAAAATGGACCATGACCTCGGCCTGGACGAACGCCCCGACGAGGATGTCTTCGATGACATGCTGCTGCACGTCGACGGCTGGCTGTGCGAGATCAAGGATGTGCAGATCCGCGACGGGCTGCATGTGCTCGGGCAGGCACCGGCGGGGGAGACCGAACTCGATCTGGTACTCGCCATGCTGCGTGCCCGCCAGCTGTGGGGCGGTGAACGGAATGTACCGGGTCTGCGGGAAGCCCTGGGGCTGAACGAATCCGGCGCCGAGGCGCGCGAACGGGTCGACGCGGTGGAGCACCAGGCGCGTGGGCTGCTCGCCGGACTGCAGGCTGCCGACTGGTCCGCGGATGCGGTCGACGGTCTGGTCGACGCCTTCGCCGACGCGCTGAGCCCGGCCGATTCGGCGGCCGATGCCAGGCTTTCCGCAATTCGAACCGTTCTGCGATTCGCGGCCACCGAGGTAGTGCCCCGTCTGCGACAGACGGGCGTGGAGATCGACCGAATCCTGCACGCGCTCAATGGCGGATTCATTCCGGCGGGCCCGAGTGGTTCCCCGCTGCGCGGTCTGATCAATGTCCTGCCGACCGGTCGCAATTTCTACTCGGTCGATCCCAAGGCGGTTCCGTCGCGGCTGGCCTGGGAGACCGGGCAGGCGATGGCGGATTCGCTGCTCGATCGGTATCGGGCCGATCATGGCGAGTACCCGCGCTCGGTCGGGTTGTCGGTGTGGGGCACCTCCGCCATGCGCACCTCCGGCGACGATATCGCGGAAGTGCTTGCGCTGCTGGGCGTCCGTCCGGTCTGGGACGAGGCCAGCCGCCGCGTCACCACACTCGAGGTGGTTTCGCTCGAGGAACTGGGCCGCCCGCGCATCGATGTCACCGTGCGCATCAGCGGCTTCTTCCGTGACGCCTTCCCACACGTACTCGCACTGCTCGACGACGCGGTCCGGCTGGTCGCCGAACTCGACGAGCCCGCGGAGTCGAATTACGTTCGCGCCCACGCTCAGAACGACCTCGCCGAACACGGCGACAAGCGCCGCGCCACCACCCGCATCTTCGGTTCCAAGCCCGGCACCTACGGCGCTGGTCTACTGCAATTGATCGACTCGAAGAGTTGGCGCACCGACGACGACCTCGCACAGGTCTACACCGCGTGGGGCGGCTACGCCTACGGTCGCGACCTCGACGG
The DNA here is from genome assembly GCF_050955995.1 of Nocardia sp. CA-119907. NCBI lineage: Bacteria > Bacillati > Actinomycetota > Actinomycetes > Mycobacteriales > Nocardiaceae > Nocardia > Nocardia sp. CA-119907. Next base: position 5,392,803 of record NZ_CP192091.1, on the reverse strand, counting down.
CGCCCCGGCCGCCGACGATATGCGCACCGCCTACCGCCGGATCACGGTGGCCGCCAAGAACACCGATACCCGCGAACACGATATCGCCGACTCCGACGACTACTTCCAGTACCACGGCGGCATGGTCGCCACCGTCCGCGCGCTCACCGGCAAGAATCCGGAGGCCTACATCGGCGACAGCACCCGTCCGGACGCGGTGCGCACCCGCACGCTCTCGGAGGAGACCTCGCGTGTCTTCCGCGCCCGGGTGGTGAACCCGCGCTGGCTCGAGGCGATGCGCAGGCACGGCTATAAGGGCGCCTTCGAAATGGCGGCCACCGTCGACTACCTGTTCGGCTACGACGCCACCACCAATGTCGTGGCCGACTGGATGTACGAAAAGCTCGCCGAGAGTTACGTTTTCGATGACGTGAACCGCAAGTTCATGGAGCAGTCCAACCCGTGGGCGCTGCACGGCATTGCGGAGCGTCTGCTGGAGGCGGCGCAACGGGAGTTGTGGGAGCGTCCGGAGCCGGCGACGCTGGACCGACTGCGCCAGATCTACCTGGAGACCGAGGGTGAACTGGAATAGCGGAAAAAGCAATACCCCAGTTCCTCTGTGTTTCGAAACATTTGATCTTGCAACGTAATTCGATTTCCTGAATCCGTCGACGCCGAGCGCTTCGGAAGCGCATCATGATTGATGTCCCATGTCCGTTTCTCGGGGAACATCAATCGAATCGGCTGGATGATTGGAAATGCTGATGAAGATCAAAAAATTGATGGCGACAACGGTTTTGACCGTAGCCGCAACCGGCATCACCGCGGCCACCGCCTACGGCTCACCCGAAGCGCCGTCCGAAACCGTCCTCAACGGGGTGGATCACGGCATCGAATACACCGCGGCGGTGGCGGCGGATCGCTCCGATGCCACTATCACGCTGGCCTCCGGCAGGTTCGTGCTGACGCCGGATGCGGGCATTACCGTCCTGGCGCCCGATGGTTCGGTGGTCGCCGCCGTGCCGACTACGCTCCAGACGGTGGCGGGCCAGCAGGTGCAGGTCACGCCCGAAGTCGATACCGCGGCAACGACATTGACGCTGACGCCGGTCAACGCACCGGCATCGGGCCCGCTGCAGTTCATCGGTGACGCGGGCACCACGGTCGCGGGTGTGTTGATCGGCTGCGCGGTCGGCGCGCTGATCGGGCTCCTGTTCTTCTTCGTCGGATTGGTTCCCGGTTGCATCATCGGGGGAATCATCGGCGGTATCGCCGGCGCCAACCAATGACAGGGAAAGTCGACCTGATCGCATAACTCGCGTAACAGGCACCCTCGGCCGGGCTTTCGATGAAATAGCCCGCCCGGGGGATGCCGCTTACCGAAATTCAGGACACATCGCACGTCAATTCTCGTTCGCCGCTATCCGGAACCGCGCGGCAGTTGCCAGGAGGTGTGCGGCGAGTTCCGGCCTGTCGAGTACTCCGAAATCGACAGATCGAGATAGAGCGTCGACATATGCGGGTGTCCGAACAGACCTGGATCACACAGTGATTCGGTCCCCTCGGGTTCGACGGTGACCGCGGCGGGCAGCCGCGAACGCACATCGGTTGCGGGGAGCCGACACGCACCCTGGCCCGATAGCGCCACGTCCCCGCACCGACGCCGCGCTGCACCCGCTCGGCCACTTCGGTTTCCGGAACGATGCGCGGAGTGAAGCGGATGCCGTTCGGCGTTCGCGTGTCGTGTGGTTGTGGCGTCGTGGTTGGCTGTGGCGAGCACCGATTCACCGGGCTTGACAATTGCCCGCGCCGGATGGTGAATGGCAGTGCGCCGGTTCGAGGAAGGGTCCATCGTGCAGCCTGGGGATGACAGTGTGTTGGACGGCTTTGCCCGGCGGGCGGTTTCGCTGGAGGGTGCGGAGAAGACCGTCTACGTGGCCGGGTCCGGTCCGGCGGTGATCCTGATGCCGGAGATGCCCGGCATCAGCCCCGACGTGGTGCGGCTCGCCCGGTGGGTGCGCGATGCCGGATTCACGGTGTACATGCCGTCGCTGTTCGGGGTCGACGGCGCGTACCCCACCGTCGAACTCGGGGACCGGATCGCGAAACGGGCGTGCATCAGCAAGGAGTTCCGCGCCTTCGGCGGCGGGGAGACCAGCCCGATCGCGGTGTGGCTGCGAGCATTGGCGCGGGTCGCGCACGAAGAGTGCGGCGGTCCGGGTGTCGGCGCGATCGGTATGTGTTTCACGGGCAATTTCGCACTCACGATGAGTCTCGAGCCCGCCGTCATCGCCCCGGTCGTCAACCATCCCTCACTACCCCTGGACAACCCGGCCGCCCTCGAGCTGTCCCCGGACGACGCCTCCGCACTCGCGCGACGCTTCGAACGCGACGACATCCGAGCACTCGCCTACCGCTTCGAGGGCGACAAGTGGTGCACGGCCCAACGTTTCGCCGCCTACCGTCAACTCCTCGGCGACCGCTTCGACGGCCGCGTAATCCCGGGCGAGTACGCCAACCCGGAACCGCCCCCGTTCTTCCGCGACACGGTCGAGACCCCGCACAGCGTGGTGACCGCCCACTTCGTGGACGAGGACGGGCACCCGACGGTGCGGGCTCGGGACGAGATCCTGGCGTACCTGCACAGGAGGCTCCTCACGTCCTGAGTCGGCTGCCCGCGCGTGGCGCGATGAGTACGACCGGCGTGCATCTAGGCCCTATCTGCCGAGGGGGAGCAGATGACAAAGATCCCGGCACCCCGAACGTCGCTCCCTACTTGTTCCTGGTCACCTCCAGTTGCACACTGCCCCGGTTATTGCCGTAGAAGCTCCATGCGTCGTTGGCGAAGGCGTAGAGGTACCCGGGGCGGAATACCCGGTGGTTCGTGCCAGCGCCGATGGCGATGCACTCATGCAGCGCTTGCGCGCCCTCGCACGGAATCGCGTCGTTGGCGACGACGCCGATCAGCGACATCCACGGCGTGCTTTCGTCCCGGCGGGTCAGCAGGAAGTTGGCCCTCGGGTTTCGGGTTATGCGCCGGAAGATCCGCTCGCCCTGACCGATCAGTGTGCTTGCCGCGCGGAAGATCTCGCCGGGGCGGAAACTGCGCCAGCCGGTGGTGCCCGCAGGCCCGCAGGGGATGTGGAGATCGGTCCACTGACCCGTCGCGGCAAAGCTGTAATCGCCGGGTTCGAGGTAGAGGCCTGTCCAATTCCACGGATCCCGAGCGGACACGCTGACCGTGCCGGACTCACCCGGAGCGAGCGTCCGGGTGCGCCGGTATGGTCCGCTGGCGATCGGTGGCGTCTGGTGACGTTCGTAGACCGACCGGTGCAGGGACGGGTTGTTCCCGTCTTCGTCGATCATGGGGGTGGCGCGGGGCCGCGGCTCGAAGAACGACTCCAACAGCGAGCGCAGCAGCGGCTCGTACAACGGCTCGAGTAAGCCGTAGACGCCTTGGTTGTCGTCGTGCAGCGTACCGAGCGCGTCGGGCCGGATCTGGTCCTCCACATCCTTGCGGAACTCCAGTCCGATCGCGGCGCGTGACTCATCGACCATCCATTTCAGCGCGCCGTCGCTCAGGCCCGTCTCCGGGTGGCCGCCGCCTACGTCCATGTGGCTGCCCGGGAACCACACCTGCTTGACGTCCTGGTCGGGCTCCGGGTCGGACCACAGCGTTGGCGTGAATGGGCCCCGCTGCTCGTCGAGTGCCACCGCGTGGCGACCGTGGCGCACGGCCGGGTTGAGCTTCACGTCGTGGAACGCGTGTCGACCGGCGGGATCCAGTAGTTTGAGCCAGCCCAGGCTGTCCGGGATACCCAGCGCGCCGACGGTGTCCCACACTCCGACGAAGTCCACCGGAATCGGCTCGGCCCGCCCCGGGTCGTAGCTGAACCGAAGCCCCTCGCTCCACCCGGGATCGGCGTCGCGTCCCAGGCGATACCGCCGCTGATACGCGTGCCGGACCTGACTCCGAATCTCGTCTTCGTCCAAGTACGTGGTGTCGATCAACCCGCACGCCGCGATCATCCCGGCGACGCTGCGGGCCGTGAAGGCACCGCGACTGAAACCGAACAGCGCGATTCTGTCGCCGGGCTGGTAAGTGGTGGTCAGCCACTGGTAAGCGTCCATCACGTTGCTGGACAAGCCAACTCCGGCGACGCCTCCCGAAAGCCAACCGGCCAGACCGGCACTGTCGGCCCCGACCCCGGCCTGATACCGCGTCAGCTGGTTCTCCCCGTCCTTGGTGGTATCGGCCAGGGCGTTGTAAAAGCGGCGCACATTCGTGACCGCCAGCTGGCCCGGCGTGTTCCATGTCCCGTCACAACACATGACGAGTCGACGCATCGTTGCACCTCCCGCTATCTGTGGACAAACTTCCGTTGCGTGGTGTGAAACGCTGTAGATCCGAGTCAGCCCTGCAAGCCCTGAACCGGCTTGTGCGTGTGGGCTTCGATATCTGTTATGGCCGCGTGCAGCAGTTGGTGAGCCAGATCTTGCAGCGCACGGGCACAAGCGAGTTCATCGCCGATGGCAGGAATATTCTTGTCGGCGGGGTTGGCGTGCGCGGATCCGGCCGCGATCAATGGCTCATCTCCGCGGCCGATCAGCTGCGCTTTTACCTTGGTGAGGCGGTCGAGTTCGTCAATCTCGATGGAGATGTTCCAGGTTTTCGACGGCATTCGCACTGCCCTCCAGATTCAGTGGGGACTGTGTCGCTTCACCTCCAATAGTCGCATCACCATAGTTCGCGCACACCATGATCCGTTCGGCGATTTGTCGACCATGATGGCCGAACTCGTCGCCGCGTGCGCATATCTGCCACGGCCGATCCCCCTGTTGCTGCCCATTCGCTCGTATCGGGGCGATACCCTTGAGCTGGAGGTTTGGTGGAAAGGAAACAATGTGGGGCAACTACGACATAGGGCCGCATCGCGCGTAGCCGCCGGGTGATCACCCGGCGCTGATCTCCGAGACCGATGTACGAGCCGATCGATCTGGTCGATCCAGCTGAACGAACCCGCACAGCGCTTGCTGCTGTGGTGGCACGGTTTTCAGCGGCTTGGGCGTCCGGAGTCCCACCAGACCTGTCGGAGTACCTACCTCATGAACTGGCTGAGCGGCGCGCGATACTGATCGAACTGATCAAAATCGATCTCGAATACCGCTGGCTTCGCTATCACTTTCCCAAGCGACTGATCGAATACCGCGCCGAATTCGCGGAGCTGCAAGATGGTCCCCTGCCAGCCGAGTTGGTCTACGAGGAATTCCACGCCCTGCGCCGCGGTGCCCACACCGCCGATGCGGCGACCATGCTCGCCGAGGGCACTGCCACCGTCGGCCCAGAGTCCGCACAGGTCACGAGCGACTACCGCAGCACGATGATCGCTCGTCCGAGTGCCCAACTCATGCTCGGCACCATCAATGTCGGCGACCATATCGACGATTTCGACCTCCTGATGCGGATCGGGTCCGGTGCCTTCGCCCAGGTGTATCTCGCTCGGCAACAATCAATGCAGCGACTGGTCGCGGTCAAGATTTCCCATAACCACGGCAACGAGCCGCAGACCCTCGCCCAGTTGGACCACGAATACATCGTGCGCATCTTCGACCAGCGACTCATTGCCGATGGCGAGCTGAAGCTGCTCTACATGCAGTACCTGCCAGGGGGAACGCTGCTCGACGTGCTGCGCCTGCAGCGCTCGACGCCTACCGAACACCGCGGCGGGCAACTGCTGCTCGATGCCATCGACCAGGTACTCGCCGAGAAGGGCGAGGTTCGACCCACCGAATCCGCTGTTCGGACCCGGACCGCGGCACTGACGTGGCCGGAGACGGTCGCCTGGCTGGGCCGCCGACTCGCGGACGCACTTCAGCATGCGGCCGACCGGGGGGTGCTGCACCGAGATATCAAACCCGCGAATGTGCTGCTCAGCGCCGAGGGAATCCCGAAGCTGGCCGACTTCAATGTCAGCTGCAGCAAACACCTCAAGGGCACGAGTCCTCTGGCGTACTTCGGCGGATCACTGGCGTATATGTCGCCCGAACAGCTCGAGGCCTGCCATCCGGACTTACCGACGACCGCCGCCGATCTCGACACTCGAAGCGATATCTACGCGCTGGGTGTCATGCTGTGGGAGTTGCTCACGGGCCGCCGCCCGTTCGCGGATGAGCCGTCCGCCGGTGAGTCGGAGACATCGCTGGCCCGCATGCTCGAGCTGCGGCGCAGACCCGTCGAGTCGACGTTCCTATCGCAGCTTCCGCCGGATTGCCCCATGGCGCTGCGCCGAATGCTGCTGAAGTGTCTGTCGCCCGACCGCCGAGACCGCTACTCGTGCGGTTCGGAATTGGCTCAGCAGCTCGACCTGTGCCTCGAGGAGCGGGCCCGCGACCTTGTCTATCCGCCGCCGAACAGTTGGCGGGCACGACTTTCGCGATGGCCCACGCCCATCCTCTGGCTATCTTCGCTGGTCGGCGTCAGCCTGGCTACGGTCTACATGGCTGTGCACGTCCAGGAGTTGATCAGAGAGCGCCTGTCCGATGCCACCAACTCGGAGCTCGATATGGGCGTCATTATTTTCATCCTCTGTGCCTCGCCACCGGCCATCCTCATCTACGCGTATATGTCGCGTGATCTGCTCGCGGTTCCGCGCGGCTTGCGCAATGGCCGACGCTACGAGGAGGCAACGCTCGCGCGGGTCCGGTCGCGAACACTATTTTGGGGCGACCTGTGTGCCATGAACACCCTTCTGTTCGCGGTGTGCGCAACCGTGACAGGGGTGTTGTTGCTTGTGTGGCTTACCGACCTTCCGGCGCGGCTGACGGTCCACGCGGCGACAACCGTTCTGGTGGCGGGCACCATCTCCGTTGCTTACACATTCTTCCTGTCCACGTTCTACGTCGTCCGCTGCGTCTATCCCATCTATCTGCGCCATGGCCGAACAACAGCTCACGACTCCGCCCATCTTCGTGCGCTGCGCCGAAGGACCACGGCCTATCTCGCGGTGACGGCGTCGGTGCCGCTGGTCGGGGTGCTGGCCGGATTCACCGCCCTCGAACCCGAAGAGCTTCCGCTCGTGCGCGATTCGGTTCTGGGGTTGTGCGCGGCCTCCGGTCTCGCATTCGTCGCCGTCTACTGGTTGTTCCGGAAGCTGGACGCAGATCTGCACGCGCTCGAGCGGGTGGCCAGTAGGGCCTGAGTCTTGAGAAAGCATACGTACGACCGTATGCTATGCTGCATGGAGCAACCCACCTTCACCGAGACGACCGACCCGTACTGCCTGGACCAAGCGGATGCCGTGGCATTACTGACCGGGGCCCCGTGGGGCCGGTATGCCGTTATCGGCGACAGCCTTTCGGCGGGGACCGGCGATCCCACCCCGGGCTACCAGGATCAAGGCTGGTCAGACCGGGTTGCTGGGGTTTTGCGGTCGGTGCGGCCGGATCTGGATTACCTCAATGTCTCCGAGATCGGGGCAACAACCGCCCAGACGCTCGAGAACCAGGCGGCCCGCATGGTCGAGTTCTCCCCGGACCTGCTCCACGTGCCTTGCGGGGCCAACGACATCGTGCGACGCAGGCCGGACTTCGGTGAGCTAGAGCGAACGCTTCGGCGGATGTACGGCCTGGCGAAGGAGACCGGCGCCTTGCTGACCACTTTCACGCTCGGCAAGGCGTATGTCGTCCCGGTCTTCCCTGACTGGCCGGAGCGGATTGCCGCGGTCAACGAGATCGTGCGGGGACTGGCTTCCGAATACGACGCCATCGTGGTGGACATGTGGGACCACCCGGTCAACGACCGCGACAACCTGCTCAGCGCGGACCGCATCCACTTCTCGACCTCGGGTCAGGCCGTTATGGCTGCCGAGGTGGTCAAGAAACTGGCTAGTTCCCTACGACGCACCGCATCGAGGTAATCCTCGCCCCTGGCCTGACCGTCGGCTGGTGAAACGCGCTGGCCGAGCTTCCCGGGTTCATGCATTGCCGAACCCCGACAAATAAATGAGGTCTCTTATCGTGGCAAGTAGTCAGCAATCAGCGAGCCGACCGGTAGTGGAGGCGGAAGCCGACGCCATTCCGTGGATGACGATATCGATCGGCTTGACCGCCCTGTTCATGGCGGTCCTCGACTCGTTCATCGTCGTGGTCGCCGACCCCTCGATCGTGGCGGACCTGCATGCCTCCGCCAGCGATGTCCAGTGGGTTCTGGCGGGTTACCAGCTGAGTTACGCGGTCTTCATCATTACCGCTACTCGCCTGGCCGACCTGTACGGCCGCAAGCGGATCTTCCTTCTCGGGGTGGCCCTGTTCACTCTGTCATCGGTCGCTTGCGCGCTATCACCGAACGCCGACAGCCTTGTCGCCGCGCGTGTCATCCAGGGCCTAGGAGCCGCCCTGATGGTTCCCCAGGTGTTCGCGTACGTCACGGTGCTGGTGCCGGCGGCGAGGCGGGACAGCGTCTACGGCGTGCTCGGCATCGTCATGGGTATGGCCACCATCGGCGGACAGGTTATCGGCGGACTGCTGATCAGCGCAAACCTGTTCGACTCGGGCTGGCGCATGGTGTTCTGGGTGAACGTGCCGATCGGAATTGTCATGTTCCTGCTCGCCGTGCGATACGTGCCGGAGACCGGCTCGGCCGCCACCCGCAAGCTGGACATGCCCGGCGTCCTGGTGCTCAGCGCGGCACTCTTCCTCCTGGTGCTGCCGCTGATCCAGGGGCAGCAGGCAGGCTGGCCGATGTGGGTCTGGGCTTGCTTCGCGGGCAGCGCGGTTGCGGTCGGCTTGTTCGTCGCGATCGAGCGCAGCCTGGAACGGCGTGGCGGGGATCCGCTGGTACCGCTGACGCTGTTCGGACAGCGCTCGTTCTCGCTCGGGATCATTCTCGTCCTCGCCCTGTACGCGCTGATCTACTCGTATTACTTGGCCCTGTCGGTAACGATGCAGCAGGGCCTCGATATGTCGGCACTCGGCGCGGGCCTGGTCTACACACCGGCAGCCATCGCATTCTTCGTGTTCAGCATGGTAGCGAGCCGGATCATCCCGAAATATGGACGACGTGTCCTCGAGGTCGGGGCGATCATACTGGCGAGCGGTTACCTGGCGACCGGCCTCTTGCTGGTGTCCGGCCCGCGGATCACGCCGCTGCTCGTGATCCCCACCCTCATTCTGCAGAGCGTGGGTGGCGGACTGGTCATCACGCCGGCGCTCAACACGGTGCTGAGCCGCGTCGAACCGGAGTCGGCCGGTGTCGCGTCAGGCGCCTTGTCCACGGCCCAGCAGTGTGGCGGAGCGTTGGGCGTTGCCGTTATCGGAGCGGTCTACTTCGGCTCGTTCCATCCCGCGGCAGTCGGCAGGGTCGCCGCCGCCGGCCACGCCTTCGCAGTCGCGTCCTTCGGGACGTTCGTCATCGCTGTCATCGCGGGCATTGTCGTCTTCCTTCTGCCGAAGCAGCCAGCGGCCCAGGCTTGAGGGCGAGGACAGGCAGCTGACCACAACTCCAGAAGACGCGCGTGCGAAAGAGATTCAGTCCCCTTCGGGTGTATCGGTGTAGCGCTGCAGATACAGCGGCTCGCCGAGCTTCTCGAGCAGGTCGAGTTCGGTCTGCAGGTAGTCGAGGTGGTGTTCCTCGTCCTCGAGGATGGTCTCGAAGATGCGGGCGGAGGTGGCGTCGCCGCGCGAGCGCATCAACTCGATGCCGCCGCGCAGACGGTCCACCGCCTCCATCTCGATCTGCAGGTCGGCGCGCAACTGCTCAGGGACGCTCTGTCCGATCCGCAGCGGATTGAGCTTCTGATAGTTGGGCAGGCCCTCCAGGAAGAGGATCCGATCGGTGAGCACCTCCGCGTGCTTCATCTCATCGAAGGATTCGTAGCGGGTGTGCTTGGCGAGCTTGGTGAAACCCCAGTTCTCCTGCATCTTGGCGTGCAGGAAGTACTGGTTGATCGCCGTGAGTTCGGCCGTCAGCTGCTCGTTGAGCAGCCCGATGATTTCCTTGTCGCCTTCCATAGGCGTGAGTGTGTCACAGCTCACAGGCCGCAAACCGGTTAGGCGGCCCTGAGTGTCGGATCAGGCGGCAGTCGCCTTGTTGACGTCGGCCGCGGCCGCGGTGCGGGCCTGGCCGATCACCTCGGCCAACCGACTGGTGCACGAGCCGCAGCCGGGCTTCCAGCCGCACGCGTTCTTCACCTGCCGCGTCGAGCTGGCACCGGCGGCCACGCAGGTGTGCACGTCCCGCTCGGAGACGGCATTGCAGATACACACGTACACGGTCGGCCTCGAGGACGGAGGAGCATTGTCGGCGAGGTTAGCCTCATCTAACGAGGTAAGCCTCCCCTAATGTATAGCACCTGCATATCAGGTCCTGTCAATAGCGCATGCAGATCAAACGATGCCGCTGGTCCGCTGACTGGGGCCGCCCCGCCGATCGTCGCCCGCCCCATCGGCTGTTGCGTCACCTCACCGCCGAGCGCGCAAGGGCAGTTGGGTACTTCACCGTCGATTACGGCTCCAGTAGCCGCACGGTCCGCACCTGCCGCAGCGACACCATCGGGCATTCCTGTCTCGCAGGCGATTTCGACTCCTCGGCGGTGCTCGCCCGATCCGACGCCGACGGGTCGCGCACCACTCCCGTCAGGCAGGCTGGGCCCGAAAGTCGTTGTAGCGCAACATCCATGGTCGGTACAGCTAGTGCTGTGACCACGAATTCACGGTTCCGACTGCCAGTCATGGGCTGTGCCGGGCGCACGGAAGTGCAGCGGTGGTACATCCGCAAGCTCCGTTTCAGCCGCCCAGCTCGACCGCGCGGTGTATGTCGCCGGTGTCGGCCTCGGGCTGTTCCCTCGATCGACCGTTCGCGCTGGCGAATCCATGCGGCGTGATCTCCTTGCGATGCAACGCTTCTGATGCGGCGTGGGGTATCAGCGTGTGCTGGGGCCGAGTGCTGTCGGCGTTCGGGTCGGTGGTGGTTCCTTCAGTTCGATGAACAGTGCGTGGGTTTCGGTATCGCCGATGTTCTCCCCCGCATGTTCCTGGGCGCCGACCCCAGCGCACCTGCCCGACCGTCAGCGCCACCTCGACCTGCTGCCCGTTCGCGCTGATACGTCGCCGGAACGAGGTCAGCGGGTACAGCACGCTGTCGGGATGGTGATGTGGCTGTGTTCGATCGCCGGGCTCGTCTCGGTATTCGAGGATGCGAACACGCTCGTTTTCGAAGATCACCCGATAGAGCTCCGGGTTGACGGCAATGGGATCGGCGCTCATCGCGGCCTCCAAGGATCGATATGGAACTAGAGTACCATGATGGACATGGCGATACCATATGAGAGAAGTGGCCGACGGAGCCAAAAGGCCCGCACTCGCGCCGCCCTGGTGACCGCCACCCGCGCATTGCTGGCACAAGGGGCGATTCCGACCGTTGAGGATGCCGCCCAGGCGGCCGACATCTCCCGCACGACCGCCTATCGGTATTTCCCCAACCAGCGAGCCCTGCTGGCGGCAGTGCGTCCGGAGATCGAACAGCACTCCCTGCTGCCCGACCCCGCGCCGACCGACCCTCGCATGCGTCTGGAGTTGGTGATGCGCGAATGCGTGCGGATCACCCAGGAGTGGGAGCCGGAACTGCGTGCCTCACTGCGACTGTCGCTCGAGCCCGGCGCGGGCGAGCCGTCGCCGCTGCGGCGCGGGCGTGCGATCGGCTGGATCGAAGACGCCCTCGCCCCCCTGCGCGAATCCCGGCCCCATATCGACGTGCACCGCCTGGCCATCGCCATCCGCTCGGCGACGGGCATCGAATCGTTCATCTGGCTCGTCGACGTCGCCGAACTCATCAGAACCGATGCGGCCGAAACCCTTTGCCGCACAGCGCAAGCCCTGCTCGCCCAGGCCCTCGACAACACCCCGAGCCCACCCAGCGCACCTGCGCCGTAAGTGGCTCACTGGCATAAGGCTCAGATTTCATTGTGGCTGAATGCCTTGGGGGCCAGGTTAATTCGATTGAAGAGTAGTAGCTGACCATTCACTGCTGACGGTAGGCGGAAGCTGGCGAAATCTTGACCAATTTCGTTGTTGCGGAAGAAAGTCTTGCGCATTGCAATTGTTGGTTGTTCGTTTGAATGTCGACAAGACCAAATCATCAGGGCAGTACCCGCGACCTCGGGCCCCAGGTGCCGTCGATCAGCCGGCGTGCTCAGCCGTATTCGCGTGGGCCGTGCGCGCCGGCACCGACCGACAACCGCTGCGACGCCGCTGCGGGTAGTTCGGTGATCAGCTCATCGGTGCGGATGACACGGTCCGCGCGGGTGCTCACCTGCTGATCGCAGCGTGGCCATCACGTAGAGCACATCACGTTCCTTCAGCCAGTTACGCAGGTAACCGGCTATCCCGAAATGCTAGATTCACAGTGTGAACCAGTGCGCTGCGGCGAGCGGTCCTGGTCACGGACTCAGTAGGTCGCAGGAATTCAGCACGCTCACATGGTCATGCTGAGCGGGTCAAAGGCCTAGATGGGACTGGACGCCGACGGCAGTCTGCGCACGAGTCTGCTCCATCGAAAAGGAAAGCTCCGGAATCCAGTCGCCGACTGGCCAGGCATCTGGGTATTCGGACGATCAATGTCGTGCGGCGGCGCGATGCCGTCGAGGAGATCAAGACGCTCGGTGGTGACCAGGTCATTTGCACCGAGGACGAGGACCTGTTGCAGCGGGTGGCTGAGATAGCCGGACCGGCTGGGGTGCGCAAGGCCATCGACTGTGTCTCGGGCGATGTGGGTGCCCAGGTATCCCAGGCATTGGCTCCCGGAGGAGAGGTCGTAGTCTACGGCGCACTCTCGACCCATCGGCAGGCTGACCCGGCAGCGCTGACGATCCCGCTGCTGGCACGCTCGATTATCTACCAGACCAAAGCGGTCCGTGGCTTCTGGCTATACCGCTGGTTCAGCGCCGCCTCACCTCAGGATGCGCTGCGCGCGCTCCAGGTTCGGCAGCGGCGGCGCGACGGTCATATCGGCCAGTTGGGCCATCAGCCGGGCGAACACCGCCGCGTAGCGCACGGCGACGTCCGGTGAGCCGCCGGGCAGCAGCTCACCGCCGGGCCGGTACTGCTCCGCGAGTACGGCCAGTGCGCCGACGCCGACCGCGGGTGTGAGCGGTCGGGCGCACGGACTCGCTCCGCCAACCGGGCCTGCGCGGTGACGCACGACGCGACGCGGCCGCCATCCTCCCGCGCCTTCACCACGACATCGCGCCCACCGGCCAGCCGCAGCCCGAACACCGCCGACATCGGCCGCAACTCGAACAGCACGCCGACCGGCTCGTCCACCGGCTACGGTTCGACGACGAGGTCTCGGCGCGCGGTCTGGTCAGCGGCGGCTCTGCGGCGGACGGTGCGTTCGAGGATCCCGAGGGTGGCCTTGAGGGCGGACTCGGGGACCACGGGGAAGACGAGGCGCTGCCGCCACTCTTCGTCGACTTCCGACCAGTCGTAGTAGGACGTGACGCGGGTGCCGCCCTCGGCCGGCTCGAGTCGGTAGCCGTAGATGTGGCGGGCATGCGGCCGGATCCGGGCTTCGACTGTCCAGGCGATCTCCCGGTCCGGGACGAACTTGGTGATGACGACCTCGACGTCGTACTTGCCCAGTGGAAGGTCCCCGAGGGCTTCCCGGTCCATGTGGACCAGGAATCGGTCGCCGGGCTGTTCGACCGGATCCCCTTCGGCATCGAGGAGCATGCCCGACGCGTCGATATCCACGTGCCCCTTCGGATCGGCCAGCACCGCGAAGATAGCGCTGGCGGGGGAGGGGACCAGGCGGGAAACCTCGATCCGTTCGATGTTCTCGCCTGCGCGGTCTTCGCCTGCGCGCGGCGTTTCCGCCGTGGCGGTCAGGACCGCACGGCCGAGGATGTGCGAGGTCATGGTGAAGCCGAGGACGGCCGGGGTGGCCTCGGCCGGGACTCCGATGGACTCGACGTCGAGGGCGTGCACCACGACGAAGTAGCGATGCGGGCCGTGCCCGGCTGGCGGGGCCGCGCCGATGAAGCGGGCCGCGCGGGCGTCGTTGGGCAGTTGGAAGGCGCCCTCGGGCAGGCCCGAGCCGGTGTCGTCGCCGGCGCCCTCGGGCAGCTCGGTCACGGTGGCGGGAATGTCGGCGACCGCCCAGTGCCAGAACCCGGATCCGGTGGGGGCATCGGGGTCGTAGACGGTGACGGCGTAGCTCTTGGTGCCTTCCGGGGCGCCACTCCACGACAGCTGCGGGGAAACGTCCTTCCCGCCGGGGACGCCGGAGGAGAACTGCTCGGGTGACCAGGCGGCGCCGTTGTCGACAGTGGTGCTGGTGACGGTGAAGGAGGCCGCCTCGGGAAGACGGGCGAAGGGATCGTTGGCGTTCATCGCATCGTTCCTTTCAGATCATGCAGCGGAGTGGCGGGAGCGGGGCGGAGGGAGCGCCCTTGGCGTCACGTGAAGGCGCCGCCACCACCTGATCGACGATAGCATAAATAATCGATTATCTGATTGATCGTCTATGATGGGGCCATGGCTCGGACGGCTCATACCTCGACCTCGTCGGAAAAGCAGATGCTCTCCGAGCGGATCTACGAATATCTGCGGGACGCGATCATGCGTGGGGACTTCGCCCCCGGTGACGCGCTCAAACCGCAAGATCTCGCCAAGGAACAGGGCGTGAGCCTGGCTGTCGTGCGTGAAGCGCTGGTGCGGGTGGTCGGTGAGGGCCTCGCCGATCGGCTGCCCAACCGTGGCTTCGCCGTTCCGGCCTTTTCCGATCGCCGCTGGCAGGACGTTGCGGAGGCCCGCCGGACCATCGAACCGCTCATGCTGCGCATGTCCATCGAGCGCGGCGACATCGACTGGGAGGCCCGCGTGCGAGCCGCCCACCACCGTCTCGCCCGCACACCGGCGTTCGTGCCGGAGGAGGGCGAGTACTACAGCGAGGCATGGTCGCAAGCTCACCGAATCTTCCACCGCACCCTGCTGGAGGGATGTGGCAACTCTGTCCTGTTGGAGACCTTCGACCGGATGTGGTCCGCGAGCGAGTTGGCCCGCCGCCTGTCGACGTACCGCAATCCCGATCGGGACGGCGCCGGCGAACACCGCCGACTGGAGGCGGCGGCGCTGGCTCGCGACGCAGACGCCGCAGCCGAGGCGTTGGCCCAGCACCTCACCCTGACTGCGGCCGCACTGACCAGCACTATCCACGAACCCGCGCAGGACGCCTGATACGCCTCGCCGACCCGGACAGCACCCGATCACCGACACCGGAGGCGCCATCACAATGTCGATACAGCTAGGCGATCCAAGCCCCGGTCAGCGCCTGTACGGCCGAACCGTCGAAATCGGTGAGTTTCACCCCGGTGAAAGCGCGCGCGGTGTCCGAGGTGAGGGTTCGGAAGGCAGGCCGCTCGCAGGCCAGCAGTTCGACCATCTGTGTCGCCACGTCATGCGGAGTCTGTGCGTTTGCGAAGGCACCGCGGGTGCGGTCCAGACAGGCCGATAGCGCGGCTGCATACGGACCCGCCTGTTCCAGCACAGTGTCACCGACAGCCACATTGTTGACGAATTCGCTGGCCACCGCTCCCGGCTCGACCACGCTGACGGCCACACCGACTCTCGCCGCGACCGGCGCCAGCGACTCCATGAAGCCTTCGACGGCGAACTTCGCCGCGCAGTAGGCCTCGTTGAACGGCTGGCCCACCACACCGCCCACGCTGGTGACGGTCACCACGCGCCCCCCGCTCTCGCGGAGCAGGGGCAGTGCCGCCTTGGTGACCTGGAGGACGCCGAAGAAGTTGACCTCCATGACGGCGCGCACGTCATCGATGCTCTCCTGCTCCAGCGTGCCGAGATGACCGGCGCCGGCATTGTTGACCAACGCGTCGAGGTGGTCGAGCCCGGACAGGCAGGCCGACACCGAGTCGGGGTCGGTCACATCCAGCTCCCGGACCTCGACGCTCACACCGGCCTTTTCCGCCGCCGCGCGCAGCGCGCCCGCCTTGGCGGTGTCGCGCATGGTGGCAATGACCTTCCAGCCATTCTCTGCGGCGGCGATGGCGGTGGCCAGGCCGATGCCAGAGGAGGTGCCGGTGATCAGGACGGTCCTGCTGCTCATCTTCGCAATCCCTCGGTTGATTATGTTTCATAACTATTATGATTCATAACTATGTATGGTGACATTACGTGTTGTCAAGCATCTTGGTAGATATGGTTCCCATGTCGAATACTTCGGATGAGCTGGTCAGCGACGTTCTGGGCCTCTTCGCGGCCATTACTCGCCGCTACGCACAAGAATCCGAGGCTGCGGCCGCTGCCCACGAATTGACCCCCCTCCAGGTCAAGGCCCTGCTGGCCGCCGAAGACCCCGTCCCGATGCGCCGCATCGCTGACCGCCTGCACGCGGAGCCCTCCAACGTCACCACGATCATCGACCGCCTGGAATCCCGCGGCTTGGTCGAACGCCGCCCGAACCCGGACGATCGTCGCATCAAACTCGTCGCCGCAACCCCCGCTGGCCGCGCTGCCGCCGCCGACCTCCGCACCCGCATGCCCTTCGCCGCAGCCCCACTGGTCCGACTCACCACCGAGCAGCGCGAAGCCCTGCGCAAGCTGCTGCAACTGATGCTGGAGGCATGACGCAACACGGACCCCGGCTTCAGTCGCGTACTACCTCCGCTACAGGCCCGAACGGTCCCGGCTGACGAGGTTCGTCGTATCCGCTTGTCGGTTGTCGCCGGGCGGGGTCGTTGCGACCTGCTTGATCGCCTGCCTCGGTTGATATGGGTTCCGGTCGTAGTCGCCGAAGGGAAACGGATTTCGAGGCTGTGGCCGCGCCTCGGCTGCGGTCTGGGCGCGTGTGCGTGCTCGAGCGAGCCCATGAATACCCCTAGGGGTATAATTGACGAAGGGAACTCGCAATGGTTGGCAACTGGCCGAAAATCGCAGGCACAGAACATGATTGGATACAATTCGAATGTCGAAACTACCTCGACACCAGGGCTGGTCCATTCCGCGCCTCGTGCCGTTGCTGGCAGGCACTTTCGTGCTGATCAGCACGCTACTGGCCGCGGTGGTCTCGCCATGGTGGCTGATATTCGCCGGGTTCATCGGCGCGAACCTGCTGCTCTACGGCACTGTGGGATGGTGCCCGTCGACGCTGCTGCTACGGCGACTCGGCGTTCCCGACGGCTCGACGAGCCGCGCGACGCCCCGAACCTGACCTCGCCTCACCACCACGCTCGGCTTTGCCGGCGAGAGGGCCGAGCACACGGGCGGACACCGGTACCGCCGGGAACGAATCCGGTGAGGTACTCCTGGACCCGTGACCGCCCACCATTACGACGGACGTTGCTCGGCGCGATCGAGTTCTGAGCGCGCCGCGGCGACCAGTGCCGCGACCGCCGGTGGTAACGACCGCCCGGCATCCGGTGCGAACCGCGGCGAATGGTTGGCGGGCAGCCGCGACGGCAGTCTGCCCGCATCGAGCAGCAGTTGCCGGTCTTCCGCAGTGAACCGCCCCGGATCGACGCCGCCGATATGCCAGAAGACCGACGGACACCCTGCGGCCGCGCCGAGCAAACCGAAGTCTTCGCTCCCGGTGATCGGCTTCGCCAGCGGGAGTACGGTCAGTCCGCGCGCGGTGAGTTCGGCCATGACCCGCTCGGTGTCGCCGGGGGTGTTGACTGTCAACGGGAAGCTGTCGAAGGTCTCCATCACCGGTTCGTGGTGTGCACCAGCCGCTTTTGCTTCCGCCGCAACGATCCGTTCGATCGCTTCCAGCATGTCCTGACGCGAGCCGGAGGTGAACGTCCGCAAGCTCAGCAGTAATTCGGCGTTGTCGGCGATGATATTGGCCCGTTCACCGGCATGCAGCGCCGCGGCGGTGAGAACCGGAGCGGCCGACAGCGATGCCTGCCGGGCGGTCAACGCCTGCAACCGCAGCACCAGTGAGGCTGCCATCGCGAGTGGATCGACGGCCAAATGTGGAGTCGAGGCATGCCCGCCGGCGCCGGTCAGCGTCACCCGGATCGAGTCGGCGGCGGCCATCAACAGACCGCCCCGGGTCAGAATCAGCCCCGCCGGCAACGGGCTCACGTGCTGACCGAGGCAGATCGAGGGATGCGGAACCTGGTCGAGCAGCCCATCGTCGAGCATCGCCTTGGCGCCCGAACCCGTTTCCTCGGCAGGCTGGAAGATCGCGACTACGGTGCCGGGCAAACCGTCGGCTGCACCTAGGGCGGCGCAGGCACCCAGTAGGGCGGCGACATGGAAGTCGTGGCCGCACGCGTGCATGATCCCGGGCCGGGTCGACGCGTATTCGAGATCGGTGTCCTCCTGGACCGGCAGCGCGTCCATATCGGCGCGCAACCAGATCACCGGTCCAGGTGCGCCACGGAGCACGCCTAGAACTCCGGTACCGCCGA
The DNA here is from genome assembly GCF_050955995.1 of Nocardia sp. CA-119907. Taxonomy (NCBI): domain Bacteria; kingdom Bacillati; phylum Actinomycetota; class Actinomycetes; order Mycobacteriales; family Nocardiaceae; genus Nocardia; species Nocardia sp. CA-119907. The sequence goes on along the minus strand of NZ_CP192091.1, from coordinate 5,374,396 downwards.
TACCTGTGATCACCTCCCAGCCGGGCAGCGACCGCAACTCCCGGGCGACCAAGTCTGCGGTCGCGTATTCGACGCCCGATAGTTCGGGATGTGCATGCAGGTAGCGGTAGACCTGCTGCCAGTGTTCATCCACTACGAATTCCGCTGTCGCGCCGGGACATTGGTCGCTATGGGATTCCGCTGCACCTGTCGGCATGGCTTACCGCTCGACGGGGACGGAAATACTCGAGGTGGATGGCGCCTGCACAGCTGGCCGCGTCGCGCCGTCAGCGATGTCCCGCAGCATCGCGGCAACGACGGCGGGGTGCGTGAGTTGGGGATAGTGTCCGGTCCCGGCGACGGTCGCGACCGCAGCGGTGCCGGAATCACTGATCAGCGGATCCTGCTCTCCGACAATGATTCGGACGGGGACGGGAAACGGTTCGGTTCCACCCAGCAGCGCTTGCAGCCCGGCGCGTTCTTCGGGTCGGTTCGCGGCGCGCAGCCAGTTGGCCGTGCGTCGGGCAACGCCTGGTCGGCGCAGTTGGGTCGCGGTGCTTTCCAGAGCCTTGCGAACTTCGTCGGAGGAAGATCCTCCGCTGTCACCGAGCAACGTGCGCGCCAGACGGTCGGCCGACATCCGCTCGAGCAGTCGTGTCGCGAACATCGGTGTACGGAGCAACCAGTTGGGCTCCGTTTGGAGGAAGTAAGGGGAGATAAGGACTACTGCCGTGATGCGCTCGGGATGAACGGCGGCGTAGCGCAGTGCCACCGCGGCCGCCGCCGAATGGGCGACAAGAATCGGACGGGTTCGGGCCGGCCCGAGCAGATCGGTGACCCACTCCAGGGGAGTTGCCGCTGTGGGGGCCGAACGGCCGAGCCCGGGCAGATCGGCGACGAGAAGCGACTCGTCGTCCAATTCGTTGATGACTCCCTGCCACGACCGACCGTCGAGGGGAAGGCCGTGCAGGAGAACGAAATCGGGCGATGTTCTGTCGCCGGCCAGATATGTCCGGGATCCGCCGACGTCATGGAAGCCGCCGGGAAAATCCGTCGGCGTCGCCCCGAAGCCGTCCGCAACCAACCGGTCGGCCCACCGGCGCAGGACGGTCTCGACCGGCGCCTGCTGGAGCCCTGCCGCGTGCGCGACCCGCTCGGCGGAAGCCGTGTCGTAACGGTCCTCGACGAGGAATCCGAGAGTTTCCGGGTTGGCGCCGGTCAGCGCGGCTGGCAGGTGGCGGATCAGCCCCACTGGCACTTGCGTTTTCGGCGCACGCACGCCCAGATGGTCGGCAAGCAGCCGGACCAGATCGGGCAGATCGGGTGTGTGCGCGTCGAGCACCCAGTGCAGGCCGCCGGGTGCTGGATCGCGCTCGGGAATCGCGGTCATGAACTTCGCGAAATGATCCACCGCGACCACGGGCACGAACGTGCGGGCGGTTCCGGGCAGCGCGGGCAGCCGACCCATCCAGAGATCGCGAACCAGCTCGGCCAAACCCAGGTACTGACCGACCTCACCGGTATCCGAATGGCCGATCACACTGCTGGGATTGACCACGGTCAGTGGGACATCCAATTGCGCCGCGACGACCCGCACGGCGGCATCCGCTTCGGTTTTGGAACCTTCATAAGCTCCTGTGCTCCGGTAGAGCTTGGCCAATTCCGCTTCGGGGAGGGGATACCGCGGCTGCGCGTCCGTGCCGACCCGATAACCCGACACGTGGATCAGTCGACGCAGACTGGGACGGGTCGCGGCCCAATACAACACATTGAGCGCGCCGTCGACGTTGACTGCCACCGCCTCTGCACGTCGCAGCCCGAACCGGTAGACGCCGGCGGCGTTGAACACATCCCGGACGCCCGTCAATCGCTCGTCGTCGGCTGGACTAAGCCCCAAATCCGCACCGTTTGTGCAATCACCGGACAGCACCGCGAGCCGTTCTGTCGACACCCCGTGATCACCGAGCCAGCCGCGCAACTCTTCCTCCCGACTCGCCATGGGCTCGCCCGCGGCATTCGTGTGTCGCCGAGCCGGGTCGCGGACAACCGCGGCAACCGCGCGGCCCTGATCGAGCAGATGCAGCACCGTCCACTTGCCGATAAAGCCCGTCGCGCCGAATACCACGGCGTCCGGAGTGCTGGTCATGGTCAACTCCATTCATATTATCTAGACCGATCTACATATTGTGTGCATGACTCTCTCCCGAGAACCCCGAGGATCGTCAGTCTGCGGCGAGTAACTTGCCGATGCGGCGTCCGACCTGGTCGATCGGGGCCCGACTACGGCTGGCGCGCGCGAGGACCAGTGCGCCTTCGATCAGCGCGAGTGCTGTCGCCGCGAGTTCTTCTGCCTCCGCCGGATCGCGGCCGTCGACGCGGAGAGCATCGGCCAGCGCATGCTGCCAGCCCGCGTAAATCCCACCGCAGATCGGCTGGAGGTCCTCGTTGTTCGCCGCAACCTCCAACGCCACCGTCGCCACTGGACAGCCTTTGCTGTAATCGGCCGCCACCATTCGGTCTCCCAGCGCAACCAATACCGCCCGCACGAGATCGCCGGGAGTCGGCGCCGTGAGAGCCAATTCCGCGACGATGCGATCAACCTCGCGGCCCGCCACCGTGAGGGCCTCACCAACCAGCTCATCCTTGCCGCCGGGAAAGTGGTGGTAGAGCGAGCCGCGCGGCGCCTCGGCCAACTCGAGCACCTGCTTGAGTCCGGTGCCGTGGTAGCCGTTCGCCTCGACAAGCACCCGAGCCGCTTCCACCATTCGCGTCCGCGTTGAATCTCCCTGCACAACCGCACAGTAGACCGGTCTGCATAATCGTGTCAACGTGCCGTGATCATGTTGTTGACGTTCTCCGATCGGTAGATGTGGGTAGTGGATCGGGACCCGGGCGGTATCGCAATGCTCGCTGACCGACCGAAACCCGGTCGCGGGTCGACGCCCGTCCCGAGGTTCACGTAGTTGTGTACTGCCATCGGCTCCCTTGCCGGGCAGCTGGGGTGCCGAGCACCCGCACCCTCGAGACGGACGTGTTCACCGCCTCTTCACGACAACATGTCATCCGAATTGCAGAACTCGGCAGCGTTGGAACGCGGACTCCCGGGAGGCGTCCTCCCAGGCTTCGATGTCGTCGCGGACCTGGTCGAGGTGGGCGAGGATGCCGTCGACGGCATCGGCGCCGAGCGCAAGTCGCAGTAGTGTCCTATCGACATCGAGGGCGGCGAGTATGAGGGCTGCGCCGCGGGCCGGGTCGCCGGGCTGTTGTCCGTCAGATACAGCGATGACAGCGCGCATGCCACCGACCGTGGCGGCGTAGTCGGACAATTCGGAGCTGAGCGTGGTGTTCCCGGGCAGGCCGGTGCGGAACGACCCCGGCTCTACGATCATCACCTTGATGCCGAGCGGCCGGACCTCCCTGGCCAGCGCCTCGGACATGCCCTCGACGGCGAACTTGCTGCCGCTGTACGCGGAGAAGCCCGCCCGGGAGGTCTGGCCGAGCAGGCTGCTGACCTGGACGATCGCTCCCGATCGTTGAGCGCGCATATGCGGCAGGACGGCGCGTACCATTGCGGCTGGCCCAAAGACGTGCAGTTCGAACAGATCTCGAAGTTCCGCGTCGGAGGTCTCCTCGAATGCTCCGATATGGCTGCGGCCGGCGTTGTTGACCAGGACGTCGATGTGGCCGTAGCGGGCTGCGATGTCCGCGACAGCGGTCGCGATCGCGGCCTGATCGGTGACGTCGAGGCCGAGCGCCTCGATCCGATCCGGATGGGCGGCGACGAGGTCTGCCAGGGCTTCGGGGCGCCGTGCGGCAGCGATCACAATGTTCCCCGCGGCGACTGCCGCCTCGGTGATGGCCCGACCGAAGCCGGAATTGGCGCCTGTGACAATCCAGATCGCGTTCACTTCTTCAGCGTGCAGCCGGTGCAGGGGCATGTCCAAGACCTGTCATGATAACCATTGGTTATGGACCTGCACGGACGCGATCTGCGCTACTTCCTGGCTGTCGCTGAAGAGCTGAGCTTCACGCGCGCGGCTGAACGACTCTATGTGTCGCAACCGGCACTCAGCAAGCAAATTCGGGCACTCGAAAGGCAGTTGGGCGCACCACTTTTCACAAGAGATCCGCAGCGGGTGATACTCACCCCCGTCGGTGAGGCACTGCTCCCGCACGCACGGACAGTGCTGGCGGCACTCGATGCCGCGACCGCGGCGGTGGAGCAAGCGCGAATGGCCCAGCGAAGCACCCTCGTGATCGGGATGGGTGCCAGCCCGGGGCGCGGCGGACTGCTTCCGGCGGTGCGGTCGCGGTTCCTCGCGGCCTACCCCGAAGTCACCTTGAAGCTACGTCAGGTGGGCTGGCAGGACCCGACCGCCGGACTGTCGGACGGCAGCAGCGATCTGGCATACATTCGGCTCCCGTTGCCGGATCCGGAGCGCTACGCCACCACAGTGGTATCGGAGGAGCCACGGCTGATCGCGCTGCCTCCCGGACATCACCTGGCGGGCACAGCGGCATTGGACTTCGCGGACCTGCTGAACGAGCCGTTCCTGGCGCTGCCGCACGCGGCAGGACCACTGCGGGACTACTGGCTGGCAATGGAGAAGCGAGCCGGGCGGCCGGTCCGCGTCGGCGCCGAAGTGGCGGGTATCGATGAGGTCAACGAAGCTCTGGCGGCGGGCCTCGGCGTGATCGTGACCGCCGCGGGCGACATCCCATTGCTCGACCGTGGCGGGGTAACTTTCCGCCCGGTCCGCGATCTACCCCCGCTACTTTTTGCGCTCGCCCGCCGCGCAAACGACCAGCGTCCTCTGGTTCGGGCCTATGAGCAGGCACTACGAGCAGTCCGCGACATCGACGAGAAATAGGAGCACGCACTGCATCAGCGATAGCAACTCGCGGATCTCGTCGCTGCGGTGGTCGATGATCGATGCTGAACGACAGCGTTCTCGACGCTTCGCCGCCGCGCTGCCGGATATCGGAAATGATCAGTGCCACTGTCTCTCCGACAGAATTCGATCCCGGATGGCGCACTCAGGGGGCTGTGTGGGCTCCGGTCATGAGTGCGGCCAGATCTTCCGGGTGCAGGAAGGACGGCGGGGGCGGCGGACCCCAATTGAACAAACCCTTTGCGCCTTCCAGGGTTTCGGGGTTCCACAGTTGGTCGTCGACGATGCAGTCCATATCGGAGTAGTACTCGCTGAAATTGCCTGCGGGATCTTTGAGGTACCAAAAGAAATTGGAGCCTGCGTGGTGACGGCCCAGGCCCCACACGTGGCGTTCCGGGTTGTCCTCGAGCATCGCGAATGCTCCGCGTCCGACCTCGTCGATGTCCTCCACCTGCCAGGAGGTGTGGTGCAGAAAGCACACCGGGGCGGCCAGGACCAGGACATTGTGGTGGTCGGTGGAGCAACGGAGGAACGCGCCGTGGTCCTTGATGTAGTCGCTGGCCTTGAAACCGAGTCCCTCGACGAAGAATCGCATGGTGGTTTCCAGGTCGGTGGTGCCCAGGACGGCATGCCCTAGTTTGCGGGGCCGGACCCGGTCGGTGCGATCGATGAAAGCGGCTCGTCTTCCGGTTCTCTCGACACGGCCCGGGCCGTTGTAGGGAGTGGGAGGTGTATGAGGCTGGACGATGCGCGGAGTTACACTCATATTGATCTGGGAGCCGGTGATCGGCTCGGTCGCGCGAAGTACCTTGGGGCGCAAGTGAACCGGTATGCCGAGGCGTTCCAGGCGGGCGGCGGTGGCGTCCAGGTCGTCGGTATCGTCCGCGGCTATGCCGAGTTCGACCAAGCGGCGATGGGCCGAGTGGACGATCTCGAGCTGATCGCCGCCGTCTTGGGTCGCGAACCAGCCGTCACCACGGGGTGTCAGCCCGAAATCGGTGTAGTAGGACATGGTTTCGGTCGGATTGGGGACACCGATGGTGACGTGGGAAAGTCCGTGCAGTGCCATGGCCTACTCCGCCGACTCGGCCACGAAGGTCTGGTGCAGTTCACCGATGCCCTCGATCCAGCTGTCCAGGCGTTCGCCGGGCTGAATGAACCGCTTGGGATCGCGGCCGATGCCGACGCCGGCGGGGGTGCCGGTGAAGATGATGTCGCCCGGGTAGAGGGTGGTGGTGTGCGACAGCGTGGAGATGAGCTTGGGCACAGAGAAGATCAGCTCGCGGGTGCGGCTCTTCTGCATCTGCTCGCCGTCGAGGGTGCAGCCCAGTTCGAGGTCGTCACGATTGTCGAGCTCATCGGTGGTGATCAGCCACGGACCCATTGGCGCGAAACCTGGGAACGACTTGCCGAGGCTGAATTGTGGTGCGGGACCTGCCAACTGGGAGGAACGTTCAGAGATGTCCTGCCCGGCGGTCAGCCCGGCGACGTACTCCCAGGCGTCGGCCTCGCTGACCTTGGCCGCGGTGCGGCCGATGACCGCAACCAACTCCACTTCCCAGTCGACGGCGCCGCCGGTCGGGATGACGACCTCGGTGTCGGGGCCGCTGAAGCTACTGACGAACTTGGTGAAGACCGGCGGGATCTGGGTCGGGGATTCGAAACCGGACTCCGCGGCGTGCGCGCTGTAGTTCAGGCCGATCGCGAAGGTTTGGCGGGGTGTGGGGGACGGAGCGCCGAGCGCGCGCCGATCGATCTCGACACCGTCGGTGTCCGAATGTTCCGCTGCATCGGCCCAGGCCCGGAACGCATCCCAGTTCTCGTAGATCGGGGACAGTCCGGGACCGAATCGGCCTTCGCTCGCGGCCGCGATATCGATGGCCCGCTGTCCGTGAACGAGAACCGCCCGGCCGCCGAGGTTTGCGATACGCACGTCAATTGCTCCTTGTCTGTGTGGCCAGATCGGCCGATGGATGAAACTGTGCCCGGAGGTGCCGGGAGTATTGGGAGATGAGGCCGTCGACGGCCGGTGTGTCGTGCACGGCGCCGAAGATGTAGTGATCGGCGCGTACCAATGCCGCGGTCGCACCGAATTGGGTGAACCAGGAATGCCATTCGCCGTCGGTATCGATCAGTGTGGCGGCCGTGGCGATCGGCGGGACCGCGTTCGATGCGAGTGTGAACGGCGCGAGGACGATCAACCGAACCCCGAGCGCGGTGAGTTCGGCGCAGGCTTGCTCGCCGAGCACTTCGGGAAGTTGTGTGTCAGTGGTGAGCAACATGGCGGCGTTCGCGCCGACCAGGTCGTCGAGAAGGGCTGTACTACCGTCGAGTTCGGCACGGAACTGGGGCGACAAGGTGCCACGCAGTTCGGGGAGGTCGATTCCCGTCGCCACGACGCCGGGCCCGAGTACCGGCTGAGCTGAAATCGGGAGCACCACAGCAGGATCGGCATTGCCCGAGATCATCCGAGCATCGCGTTGCGCGGCCGCTTCTTCGTCGAGCACGCAGATGACCTTGCCCAGCTCGACCGACATGGCGATCGCGTGCTGGATGTGGGTGAGTCGCTCGCTGGTGTAGGTGTCCAGTAGCGCCGGATCCGATTGCCCGCGCAGAACTCGATCAAGTTTCCAGCTCAGGTTGGCCGCGTCACGGATGCCCGAGCACATACCCTGACCGGCGAACGGCGGCATATTGTGCGCCGCATCGCCGACGAGGAAGAGCCGGCCCTCGTTCCAGTGGTCGGCCCATCGCGCCTGGAAGGTATAGACCGCATGCCGTTCCAGGACAGTGTTCTCGGGGGTCCGGCCCCACGGCTCCATCAATCGCCACGCGGTGTCGCTGCGGTTGAGGTCGTCGAGCGATTCACCCGGTAGCCGCATGAACTCCCACCGGCGCCGCCCTGGACCGCCGGAGACGATCGTGGTCGGCCGGACGGGATCGCAGAGCTGCCAGTTCTGCGGCGACCACACCAGATCGTCCTGCGGAATGGTGTCCACGATCAGCCAGTCGAAGTAGAACCCCAGATCCTGCATCGATGTCGACATCTGTGCGCGGACAAAACTGTTGGCTCCGTCCGCGCCGATCGCGTACCGAGCGTGGGTCTGTGCGGTGGCACCGTCCTTACCGGTGTGGGTGAGCGCCACGTCCTGGTCGGGTTCGGCGACGAGCCGGATCACCTCGCGGCCGCGCCGCACCGTTACCTGCGGCATGGCGGCGACCGCGTCGCCGAGCACCTGCTCGAGTTCGGGCTGGGAGAAGAAGTTCGCTACCGGCCACCCGGATGGGCCCAGCCCGGACCAATCGATCCGAACCAGCGAATCGCCGTTGCGGTTGCGCCATTCGTAGTGGTCGGGAACCGGGGCAGAAATGGCCTCGATCTCGCCGCGCAGGCCCATGGCCTGGAACACCCGCCCAATTTCATGGTCGAAATGCACCGCACGTGGCAGCGGGTACAGCGCGGGCCAGCGCTCCAGCACGATCACCGAATGACCTGCCAGGCCCAGCATGCGCGCGACCGCCAGCCCGACCGGACCGGCACCGACCACCGCTACGTCGTATATCGGCTCCTGCACGAAAACTCCCTTATCCGAAACACTTTGAGATCACAGCGCGGCGATTACCGCGGCAATGAGGAAGATGAGCGCCACGACCGCGACGCCGGTACGGGCGAAATGGAAACGCCGCCAGAACGCGCGGAGCCCCTCGACGCCCTCGGGCGGTGTGCCCTCGGCGAGCCGGCGGAACTTCGAGTTGATCGGTTCGCCGAACAGGATCGAACCGATCATGATCACCGCCAGACAGCACAGGCCGAGCCAGCCGAACAGTCGCGAGCTACCCGATGACTGGGTGGAAAACAGCACTGCGCCGAGCCCGGAGAGCGAAACGAAGATGGGCATCATCGGATCGACGTGTTTCAACGTGCGCCGGAAATCGGTCGCGTACTCGACGACCGACATACGGTTCCACACCGCGAGCCGGTCGACGGCGATGACCCAGATTCCGCCGGTGGCGAGCCCACCGAACAGCAGCATCAACATCGCGCCCGCATGCCCGAGATTCGACATGATCAGTCCTCGTTTCCGGTGTGGTCGCTGTCCATGGCGACGTATTCGATCGACAGGATCGATGTGCTGTGGTCGGCGTCGACGAACGGTTCGTCAGGTTTCGCCTTGGCCAGGTATTCCGGGGTGGTCATGCCCGCGATCCGCTCCCCGATGGATTCGGTGGCGTGCTGGGAGACGATCAACATCTCGGTGTCGACCTGGCATTCCTGCCGGGTCCTCGTACCTTTTCCGTAAACGGTCAGAATGTCCTTGAACAAATGTTGAATCGCTTTCTGTGGCAAGCGAATTTGTCGCGTGCTCGAACCGCTCCGCACTCGATGAGTGCGGAGCCGGAATTGGATCGGGTGTTTATCCCGCGGCGGGAACCGCTTCGGAGACGAGTCCGGACCAGCCGAGAACTTCGAGGTCGATCGGTTCGGCTACGGTGGCGCAGGTGCCGCAGGTGCGGGCGTCGAGGTCAGCGCTGAAGCGGGCGCAGGCGGTCGCGTAGATGGGTGCCGCTTCGGAGTCATTGTCGTGTTCCCATTCCAGGCGGTGTAGTTCCTCGCCGCATGTGTGGCAGAACCAGGCTGCGGCGACGAGTCCTGCTTCGAGTGCGACATAGCGCAGCATGACGCCCTCTTCGATGGGCTCGATACGGTGCGGGGTCCCTGCCGGGACGTAGACGTTGTCGCCTACCTGAGCAATGAAGTAGTTGACATTGCTGTTGCGCATACTGATTCGGGACGAGCCCGACATCTGGACGATGATGGTGTCCTTGGCGAAGATCTGATAGAACGGCTGGTCGACCCAGTTCCTCGAGAGCACCAGCTGGGGGTCGACGTCGATCGGCAGGACCGCGAGATCGGCGTAATTGCCCACTGTGGCACCGGTTTTGAAGGCTGAAAGCATACGTCGGCGCGACATGTTCTATCCCTCTTCCTTCGCGGTCTTGCGCAGTGCGTGGTAGGCGGCATTGGCGACCCGGGTTTGTTCGACCACTCGGCCCCAGCCCCACGGGTCGGCCGGGAATTCGGTGTTCACGTGCCCGCAATTGCCGCAGGTGCGACCGGCATCGGAGTTGCGGATCGCCGCGAATTCGTGGGATCCGACCATGGTGGAGAACTGCCGATAGACATCGTCGGCCTTGCCGAATCGGGTCGGATCGAAGTCCGGTGCGCCTTCGGGGCCGGCGTCGTATTCGTGTCGAAGCATCTCCTTCTTGCAGCTCTGGCACTTGGCGACCATGGCTTCCCGCTGCCCGGCCTCCTCGGACTGCAGTTGGGTGACGGTTACCAGCACGAATGCTTCGGGGTTCTCCTGGTCACGCAGAAAGGAATTCACGCCGTGGAACTTCTGCAGTGCCATGATCTGGCCGGTCTGCAGCATCGCGTCGTTCGCGCCGAAGATCACCGTCACCTCCGACACCGAGTTGGCGTGGAAGAAGTGGCCGTGATCCTTGCCCGGTTCGCCGTACATGAGCGCGCCGCACGGCACCATCGCGCCGGCATTGTCGTACGGGAAGATCGGGACCAGTTCGGCGCCGGCTTTCGCCATTCGCTCGTACACGCTGACCTTCAACGGTTCTCGCTTGCCCGTGGGCGGCGGGATTCGCCTTCCGGGGGTCATCTCAGGGATGGCCGCCGCGGCCTCGATGGCTTGGCTCACATCATTCTCCTTCGAACTGTGCCTCGTGCGTGCCGCCGATCCAGGGGATGGGACAGCGAGCACGCATGGGCGGGTCGGACGCGAGGTGACGCCAGGTACGGGGCAGGGCCTCGATGTGGCGTCCGGGCCGAGTGGCTGCCGCCCGCACTACCCGCTCTGTCGCATCATGCGGAACAGTGACCCGTGTCACGAGACAACAGTAGCAACTGGCATTATCGTCGGCAAGCGATCGTCAACACTTGCCGCAGTGGTCCGTCACCCCTGCCTCTTATATGGCTCGAGCGTGGCGACGTGCTTACCGTCGGCGTCGAACCTGACCAACGTGCGCCACTGGATGCGCACGCGATTGTCGTTCCACAGTGCCTCGACCGGATCGATTCGGAAGAAGACCTGACTGCCGGCCCCGCCTGTCCGCCTGAAGCTTTTGTAGATATCAGCGTCTTTGAGCCACTCGAACTGCTCGTGGCTGACCTGGATCGCGCGGTCGATCTCGGCAGGTTCGGTCACTCGAGTGGCGATTCCATTGACTTGGATCGCACGGAGTGCGGCCCGCCCCGCGAAGCCGTCTGCTGGAAGGTGATCGAGCGTGTAGCTGACTCGGTTGTCGGTCAAGAGGGCGGCGTACTTCCGGGTGTAGGTGAAGGTGTGTACGTAGGTGGTCAGCCCGTCGGAGGCGAAGTGCATGGTCGCGGCCAGCGGAGCGCCGTCCGGGGTGACGACGGCGAGCGCTCCGATCTCCTCGATCCGCAATAGTTCGACGATCTCCTGCTCGACTTCGGCGGGTGTGGGTTCGTTCAGTGTCATGAGCTGAATTCCTCTGTGTCACTTGGATGTAGAGGCGATAGCCCCGATGGGGAGGGGTGGCGCAAGTCCGAATAGATGTTTTGTCGGCGTTGCGTTCATGGTCGCGTCTGCTCTCGGGACGATCTCGGTGGGAACTGGGTCGGGTGTTCGACCAGGGCGGATACCACACACCGCTAGCTCACCGAATGTTATGTAGCGCGATGAGGAACAGTAGTCCGCATCACGAACCGTAGGTTAGCAAGGGGTGAGCCCGAGAGGGGCGAATTGAGAACAATCGAAATCCGCGTGACCGTGAAACGAGTTCGGTGACCTCCGCGTGAACCTGATGGTTCGCGAAGGTCACCGAAAGTGGTTGGTCGTGCGGTGTTGTCGGCTACCCGATCCGGCCGCTGAGTTCGTTCGCGATTCGGACGGTGGCGGCGGCGGTCACCGCCACCCACTCCTCGTCGACGCGCGAACGGGGTGCTGTTACCGCGATCGATGCGCGTGCTCGCCCGGCGCGGTCGCGCACGACGGCGCCGACCGCGCTGACATCGGTTTCGCTCTCGGCGTTATTGATCGCATAGCCCCGGTCGCGTGTTTCGGCCAGTTGGGTGATCAGGGCGGCTCTGCTGTTGAGTGCGGTGTCGGTCGGCGCCTCGAGTTCCTCGTTCGGATACAGCGCCAGCAGATCGTCCTCGTCGAGTTCGGCCAGCAGTGCTTTGCCGCTGGCGGTCGCATGGGCGGGCAGTGTCCAGCCGATGCGGCTGCCGGTGCGCACGATCTGTTGGCTTTCGATGCTGTCGAGGAACAGCACCTCGGGTCCGCGCAGGACTGCCAGATGGACCGTCTCGTTGGTCTCGGTCCACAGCTTGGTCAGCGCGCTGCGGGCGATCACCCGGATGTCCATGTTCTGTACGACGGCCAGCCCGATGTCGACCAGGGCCGGTCCCGGCTGATAGGCCCGGGAGAACTCGTCCTGTTCGACGAACTGGTGGTAGCTCAACGTGGAGAGCATCCGGTGCACGGTCGAGCGGGACAAACCCATTTCGCGGCTGACCTCATTGACCCGAAGCTGTTTGCTGTTCTCGAACAGCCGCAGCAGGCGCAGTACGTTGTCGACCGCTCCGATCAGGCCGGCGGGTCGCTCGTCGGATTCCTCATCCGAATTGTCCACTCGCGCAGGCTTGGTGGTGCCGCCCGGCTGATCGAGGCGATTGACATTCATGAGTTCACGGTATCCCACGTCGGTGCGATTCCCGCTGGTCGCGCCATCCGCCACCCTGGAAATGTGCTCCAGAGCATTCCATGATGGGGAACATGGGCCCTCATGGCGGAACCTGATTTCTTGCGATGTGATCCACGACATGTCATCATGAGGCACAGTGTTCCACATCATGACACCAATTCAGGAGACGATATGCCTCTCTTTCTGAGCCTTCATCAGGCGCCCGGACTGTCCGCCGAGGAAGTCGCGGGCTTCGGGCCCGAGGTAGCCAAGGGTGTGCACGCGACGTTCAAGCGGCTGGAAGCCAATACCGATACGGGATTCATCGTGACCCTGTACGAGGCGGGCGACGCGGCGTCGGTCGAGAAGGAGTTCGAGCGGGTCGGATTCCCGTTCGACTCCATTACCGAGGTCGACCTGACACTCGATGAGGCGGGTCTGAGCGCGCTGGTCGCGGAATGACAGCGGAAGTGCGGGCGACGGCTGAACCTCGGATCGAGCGGGACATCACGCTGCAGTTCCGGGCCGACTGGGGCCAGGCGAATATGACGCGCATCTGTGGGTGGCTGGCCCAGGAGATCGGTGACAGGTCCGGTGTCGGGTCACGGTTCGCCACCTGGGCGGGACGCGGCGGCCGCGATCAGACCGATGCTCTGCTCGCGGGCGAGGTCGACATCACCGTCATGACCCCGGCTGCGGCCGTCCGGCTCGTCTTCGACGGATCGGGACCGATCGGGGTCGGCCCGCAGCCGAACTTGCGGGCGCTGGGCTCGATCGCGCACCGTGACCGCCTGGTCATCGCGGTCGACGCGAGCCTGCCGGTGCATACGGTGGCCGATCTCGCGAAGGTGGCCGACCAGCTGGTTATCGCGACCTGCGCGGAAGACGGGATCAACATCATCGGTATGGCCGCCCATCACGGATTGCGGCTGGCCGGGGCGGACCCGGAAACGCTGGTGGCCGATGGTGCCCGTTTCCTGTACTGGGAGCGGCCGTTCCCCGCACTCCACGCCTTCACCACCGGCCAGGCCAATGTGCTGATCAACGAGGCGATCATGATGCCGGTGTGGCAGCAGATCGCCAACCGGCGGCCGGTGCGCTACCTGGACTGGGGAGACGACGTCATCGGCGGGTTTGCCGAACTCGGCTGGGGCGCGGCGACCGTCGACGCCGGATACCTTCCAGGTCTTGAAAACGATCTGCGCACACTGGATTTCGCCGACCTGGTGGTGCTGTGCCGCGACGACCTGCCCGACGACATCGCCTACCTGGCGACCTGGTGCATGGTCCAGCAGCGCAAGGCCCTCGAGGCCCAGTACATGCATATGGCCCCCGACCACACACCGGTCGGCTACCCCTTGGATCCGGCCACGATGGCAAAGACCCCGGTCCCGCTACATCCGGCCGCTCAGCGGGCGTACGCCGACCTGGCGCAAGAGAAGCCCGCCATCGACGGGTTGATCTGGAGCTGACCATGATCGAAACAGATCTGCTGATCATCGGAGCCGGCCCGGCCGGACTTTTCGCCTGCTACTACGCGGGCCTGCGCGGACTGCGCGTCACCCTCGTCGACAGTCTCCCGCATCTGGGCGGGCAGACCGCCGCGCTGTATCCGGAGAAATACATCTACGACGTCGCGGGTTTCCCGGCGATCCGCGGCCGAGAGCTCATCGATCGACTGGTCGAGCAGGCCTTCACCGCCGACACGACCCTCCTGCTGAATCAAGAGGCCACCACCCTCGAGGACCAGTCCGACGGTTCGCTGATCATGACCACTGCGACCGGCACCCGCATCCATGCCGGCGCGGTCCTGGTCACTGCGGGTATCGGCCGCTTCACCCCGCGGCCTCTGCCGGCGTTGGACGGATTCACCGGGCAAGGCGTCGAATACGTCGTCGGTTCGCCCGAGCGATACGCAAACGATCACGTGATCGTCGTCGGCGGTGGAGACAGTGCGGTGGACTGGGCGAATTCTCTTGTCTCGCATGCCCGCTCGGTCACCGTCGTGCATCGGCGCAACCGTTTCCGGGCGCACGAACGCGCGCTGGCCCAGCTGTCGGCCACCTCGGCGCGGATGATCATCAACAGTGAGATCGCCCAAATACACGGCAACGGCTCCCTGCGCGCGGTGACGGTGCGCGATTGCGTCAACGACACCACCGAGCAACTCGACGCCAGCGTCCTCATTCCCGCGCTCGGTCATATCGCCGCGCTCGGCCCGCTGACCCAGTGGGGGCTGCGGATGACCGACAAACAGATCGAAGTCGATACCACCATGGCCACCAGCCGATCTCGCGTATTCGCCGCCGGCGACATCACCACCTACCCCGGCAAAGTGCAACTGATCGCGGTCGGATTCGGCGAGGCGGCCACGGCCGTCAACAACATCGCGGTGACTCTGCGGCCCGGAGAAGCCCTGTTCCCCGGCCACTCCACCGAGATGCCACCCCAGCAGGTGGCCTGAAAACGCCGCCCCAGCTGGCGGATACCCGAACCCAGCCCTGGCCAGCGGCCTGAAAGGAGGCCCGACATGGCGTATGTCATCAACGACGCCTGCATCAACGAACTCGACGGTTCTTGCGTCGACATGTGTCCGGTGGATTGCATCTACGAGGGTCTCACCAAGCGGTACATCAACCCGAACGAATGCATCGACTGTGGCAACTGCCTGTCCGAATGCCCGGTGTCGGCGATCCAGAGCCCCAAGGACATCACCGACCCGACCTGGCAGCAGGACAACGCTGTGTTCTTCGCATTACCGCTACCCGGTCGCGAAGAAGCCCTCGGTGACCCCGGCGGCGCGGTCGGACTCGGCGCGGTCGGTGTGGACACCCCGCTCGCCGCCTCATGGATCAAGGAGTAGTAAGTCATGCGTGTTCCCTTTCTGATCATCGGCGGCGGCATCGGTGGTATGACCACCGCGCTGGCCCTGGCGCAGGCGGGCTTCGCTGTGCACATCGTTGAACAGGCTCCGGAGTTCGGTGAAATCGGTGCCGGTATCCAATTGGCGCCCAACGCGATTCGGATCCTCGATCAGCTCGGGCTGGCCGCTGCGATCGAGCGGATCGCGGTCCGGCCGAAAAACCTGGTCTTCCTCGACATCGACTCCGGTGAGCAGCTGGCCACTGTCGATCTCGCGGACCGGTTCGTCGCCCGCTACGGACAGTCCTACTCGGTGCTGCACCGCGGCGACCTACTCGACGCGCTACTCGACGCCTGCCGCGCGCAGGCGAACATCACCCTCGAGACCAACAAAACGGTCACCGGGATCGCCAACCGCGAGAACAACACGGTGGTGGTCGATTTCGCGGACAGCACCCAGTATGTGTGCGACGCGGTTGTCGGCGCGGATGGCCTGTGGTCCAAAACCCGCGCGTTGCTGTCCGACGATGCCCCGATCTGCTCGGCGTACGTCGCCTACCGCGGTGCGCTCCCGATGAGCGAGGTCAGCGCCCCCGTCGAGAACGACGACGAAATCGTCTGGATCGGACCGAACAAGCACCTCGTGCAGTACCCGATCCGGGGAGGCGACCTGTACAACCAGGTCGCGGTATTCCGCAGCGACCACTTCGATCCCGCCATCGCCGGGACCGAGGAGTGGGGCACCCCCGACGAACTCGACGAGCACTTCGGTACCGCCTGTGGGCAGGTACGCGGGTCCATTTCCCAGTTCAAACGCGAGAAGCGCTGGCCGATGTACGACCGTGCGCCGCTGGCCAACTGGACCGTCGGGCGGGTCACCTTGCTCGGCGACGCCGCGCATCCGATGCTGCAATACCTGGCCCAGGGCGCGTGCCAGGCCATCGAGGACGCCGAGTGCCTGACCCGCTTCATGGCCGAGCACAGCGGTGACGTCGACGAAGCCTTCGCGGCGTATCAGGCCGAGCGTATTCCGCGCACCGCGCAGATCCAGTCGATCGCCCGTATGTGGGGCGAGATCTGGCATACCGAAGACCCCATCGTCCGAGAACTGCGCAACAGGGTCTTCGCCCGCGACACCACCGAGCATTACGTCGACCTGGACTGGCTGTACCAGGTTCGCGTCGGATAGGAGAACTGATGAACGACGTTGTGCGCGAGGTGGTCCAGGCCAGCGGTGCGCTCGCCTTCGCAGGCCTCGGCGATATGGTGTGGGGTCACGCCTCGGTCCGCGACCCCGAGGGCAAGGGCGTATGGATCAAGGCCTCCGGCTGGGGATTCGAAGAAATCGACGCATCCACGGTTCACCTCGTCTCGCCCGACGGTGCGGTGCTGACGGGGGAGGGGAAACGCCACCTCGAATTTCCCATCCACACCGAGATCATGGCGCGGCGCACGGATGTGGGCTGTGTCGTGCACACCCACGCACCCGCACTCGCCGCCTTCGCCTCGATGGACGTCGAGCTGCAACCGATTTCGCACGACGCGGTGCCGTTCACCTATCCGCAGCTGCCCCGCTTCACCGAAACCGGCGCTCTCATCGCGACCCGGGACCTGGGCCGCTCCCTCGCCGAGACACTTGGTGACGCGCACGGCATCTTGATGCCCAACCACGGTGCGGTGACGGTCGGACCTGACGCCGCAAGCGCTGTCATGTACGCGGTACTGCTCGAACGTGCCTGCCGCACACAACTTCTCGCACTGGCTGCGGGTGGACCGAAGGTATGGTCGGATGAGCAGGAGACACGCTTCAAACGTGATCAGATCTGGAATCCGGGGCAGCTGGGCGCTGGCTGGGAGTACCTGGGCAGACGCGCAGCACAGGCCGATGTCCACTGATCGGCTCGTCGATTGGCTCGAGTCGGAAACCAAACGCCTGCTCGAGACCATCGACGAGTACTGGGAATCGGATTTCAACGCGCAATCGGCCCTGCCCGGGTGGACCACCGGGGCATTGGTCACCCATCTGGCGAACCACGCCGACAGCGTGAACAACCAGCTGACCGGCCGCGATTCGGGCCGACAATGGACCATCGACACCGGTGCGGACCGGCCCGGCGCGGTGCTGATCACCGACGCGCTCGACTCGGCGGACCGGCTCGCAACGACGGTGTCCGGGCTGCGCGCCGCGGACTGGGGGCGCTTGATCCGCACTCCCACAGGGGAACTGGTCACCGTCTCCCGCCTGGTGTGGCTGCGGCTGCGTGAAGTCACCGTCCACCATGTGGATCTGGGGGGTCGCTTCCAAGACCTGCCCACGGATCTGATCGACGAGCTGCTGGTCGACGCGGTACGAGCCGTGCGACACAGAGCTGACTGGCCCGCACTCGTGCTGCGACCGACCGGATCCGATCGGGCGCTGCGCACCCGGCCCGGGAACTATCCGGGGCCCATCGATATCACCGGAAGCCCAGCCGGACTGCTCGATTGGGTGACCGGCCGCAGTGCTGGGGGCCTACTCGAAACGCTGGCCGGAAGCCTTCCAGCCCGCCCGTTCTGGATCTGACCCATGGAAACGAGAACAATGAAGATCACTCACTTCGGGCACGCATGCGTGCTCCTCGAGATCGCCGCGCCCGGCAGCGAGATCCGCCTCCTCATCGACCCCGGCACCTACTCCACCGGATTTGATGAACTCCGTGGCCTGGCAGCGGTGCTGATCACCCACTCCCATCCCGATCACATCGACATCGACCGATTGACGGCACTGCTCGCGGCCAATCCGACCGCCGACGTCGTGGCCGATTCCGCCAGCGCCGCCCTGCTTTCGGGCCTCGACCGGACCGTCACCACGGTGAAACCGGGCGACAAACTGTGGGTCGCCGATGTGCGGGTGGACGTAATCGGCGGCGCGCACGCGTGCATTCACGCCGCGCTGCCGAATGTCCTCAACAATGGCTACGTCATCGACGGGTCGATTCTGCATCCCGGCGACGACCTCGAGACCTTCCCCGAAGGGCATGCGATCGATGTACTGCTCATCCCGGCCGGCGGACCGTGGATGAAGATCGGCGAAGCCGTCGATTTCCTGCGCGGCGTCGCGCCCCGCATCGCGATCCCCATCCATCAGGCCGGACTCGCCCAGATTCATCAGCAACTGCACTACCAGCTGTTGCGGAATCTCGGTCCCGCTGGTTGCGAACTCGTCGTGCTGGAACCAGGCACCGCGCACGCGGTCTGAACAAGGCGGATAGAAATGAGCACCATCGAAAACGTCGACACCGCGACCGCACCCGACCCGGCCCTGGAGCGGCTTTATCGGGACTTCACAGCCGAGCACCTGAACCCGCTCTGGACGCAGACCAACGACCTCATGCCGATGGCGCCGGCGTCCAAGGCGATTCCCTTTGTCTGGAAGTGGTCCACGCTCTATCCGATCGCGCAGCGCGCCGGCGACCTCGTCCCGGTGGGACGGGGCGGGGAACGGCGAGCCATCGCTCTCGCCAACCCAGGTCTGGGCGGCCTACCGTACGTCACTCCGACGCTGTGGGCCGCTATTCAGTACCTGGGCCCGAAGGAAACCGCACCCGAGCATCGCCACGCGCAGAACGCTTTCCGATTCGTCGTGGAGGGAGCAGGCGTCTGGACGGTCGTCAACGGCGATCCGGTCGCGATGCGTCGCGGCGACTTCCTACTGACCCCGGGCTGGGCATTCCACGGCCACCACAATGAGACCGATCAGCCGATGGCGTGGATCGATGGCCTCGACATTCCGTTCGTCAACTACACCGACACCGGGTTCTTCGAATTCGGTTCCGATGGAGTCACGGACGAAGCCACACCGGATATCTCACGCGCCGAACGACTCTGGGCGCACCCCGGGTTGCGCCCACTGGTCGGATTGGGTAGCAAGACCAGCTCACCGATCGCCGCCTACCGGTGGGAGCACACCGACGCGGCACTGCGCGAACAGCTCGCTCTCGAGGACGAAGGCCACGCGGCCACCACCGAACCCGGGCATGCCGCGGTGCGCTACACCAACCCCACCACCGGCGGCGATGTCATGCCGACCATTCGCGCCGAATTTCACCGCCTGCGTGCCGGCGCGCACACCCGACCGCGCCGTGACGTCGGCTCGTCGGTCTACCAGGTATTCGATGGCACCGGACGATTCCACCTGGGGGACAAGGTTTCCGAGATCGGGAAAGGCGACATGATCGCCGTCCCATCCTGGACCGAATGGTCGATCGACACCGACCACGGCCTGGACCTGTTCATGTTCTCCGACGCCCCGATCGTCGAACGCCTGCATTTCGACCGCACCCAGCTTTCCGAAGGAGCCTGATCCGATGCGACTCGCCACCTTACGCCTCGACTCGAACGCAAGTGCCACCGCCGCCGTCCGCATGGACAGCGACGAATTCGCCACTGTCATCGACGGTTTCGCTGATCTGTCCGAGCTGCTCGCGGATCCCGATTGGCGGGCTATCGCCGAAGCGGCCGACGGCGTCGCGGTCGTGCTCAGGGGCGTCGAATACGCCCCCGTGGTTCCCAAACCCGGCAAAGTCATCTGCGTCGGCCTCAACTACGCGACCCATATCAAGGAAATGGGGCGGGAACTGCCCGCCTACCCGACCTTGTTCGCCAAGTTCCGGGAAGCGCTGACCGGGCCGTACGACGATGTCATCGTCCCGACCTACGCCGCGGCGCAATGTGATTGGGAGGGTGAACTCGCCGTCGTCATCGGCCAGAGCGCCTACCAGGTGGACGAAGCCGACGCCGAGGCATATATCGCCGGTTATTCGGTCATCAACGACTACACGATACGCGACTACCAAACCCGCACCCTGCAATGGGACCAGGGCAAGTCATTCGAGAAGACCGCCGGTTTCGGTCCGTTCTTGACCACCACGGACTCGTATACCTTCGGAAGTACGCTGAAGACCACGCTCGAAGGCCGCGTCGTGCAGACCACCACCACCGACGACCTGGTATTCAAGCCGGCCGAGTTGATCGAGTACATCTCCCACATCCTCACCCTGCAACCGGGCGACGTCATCTGCACCGGAACTCCCGGCGGTGTCGGCCACGCACGCAAGCCCGAGGTCTACATCCGGCACGGGGAGACCGTCGAGGTCACCATCGAAGGCCTGGGGACGGTCCGGAACAAGACGATCGTCAAATAGGAGTCTCGCGCTGATGGGATTCCACGATCTCGCTCGCACCGAACAGTCGCTTCTCGCCCGCCGCGGCACCGCCTATTTCGCGGAGCGGCTCGCCGCGCTCACCGATGACGAACTCGGAGAACCGACCCTGCTCAAAGGCTGGACCCGCCGCCACCTCATCGCGCACGTGAGCTACAACGCGGTAGCCCTCGGCAATCTGCTCGACTGGGCGGCAACGGGTATCGAAACACCCATGTATACCTCGCCCGAGCAACGTGGGCGGGACATCGAGGAGGGCGCCACTATGTCGCCCGCGGCCCTGCGGAACTTGTTCGACCACACAGTCGCGCGGCTCGACGAGAAATGGCGAAACCTCCCGGACGCGGCCTGGGACACGAACGTCCGTACTGTGCAGGGGCGTTCGGTTCCGGTTGTGGAGACACTGTGGATGCGGTGCCGCGAGGTGTGGATTCACGCGGTGGATCTCGCCAACGGTGGTCGTTTCGATGTGTTCCCCGACGTGATCTCGAGCAGCTTGCTCGACGACGTCGTCAGTGTCTGGCGCAAACGCGATGTCGGCGCGGGTCTGGCCTTTCGGGTCGATGATGGGACACCGGTCGCTGTGCTACCCGAGGCCTCGACCGACACCACGATCACGGGATCGCTTGCCGCGGTCGCTCGCTGGGCGACCGGCCGGGGAGCGATCGGCATCACCACGACGGGTCCAGCGGTTGCCGCGCCCAGCTGGCTCTGAGCGCGCAAGGTGTCGGCCGATATGCACGCGGGCCGCGTCGTAATCGAGCGGCCGGGCCTCGTTTGCATCGTGGTTGGCGACGCGGGCGATGGCCCACCACTGTTGGCTCGTCCGGCGTCCGGGGCGCCAGGGGTCGATGCTCGGCGCGTTAGCGATCAACGGGTCGTGAATCGGTCCCCGGCGGTCAGGCCGGTCGACCCGGTGAGAGGTGGACCTTCGGCCCTGCCGAGAGGCGCCCCCGAAGACGACGATGTGAAGAAAAGGGGGTCCGGCCATGAGCCGGACATCGAGGCTGAGCCGCAGCAACGGAGAGGACGCGGTCTGCCCGACAGCACAGCGGAGGCGGTGAACGGAATGACGCAGCAAGTGACGACATCGACAGAGAAGGTCGATGTGAAAGGTCGCCACCTTGTGGAGAGGGTCAAGGAACTGGTCCACGAAGGCAACGTTCGTCGGATCGTCATCAAGGACTCCGACGGCAGGCCCGTGATGGAGGTCCCCGTGACGGTCGGCGTGGTCGGCTTCCTCCTCGCGCCCACCGTGGCCGCGATCGGAGCGCTCGCCGCGCTCGCCGCGCACTACTCGATCGAAGTCGAACGAGAGACTTCCGACTCGAGTGGCCACTGACGCGAGTCGCGTCGGCGCCGGTCTACTCGACGAAGGAGGGCGCCATGGCTTCTTGGACATACATGCACGCCGGAGGAATCGCTGTTTACTCGTTCCGCCAAGGCGTCGGAACCGCGGCGGCTATCTAGGCCACATGGAAGGGACGTGATGTCATGGCCGAGCCCCGTCTCCTGGAAAGAGTGACCGCTTCGGACCTGTTCCTGCTGCTCTGGGACGACTACGGCTGGTCCACCGACATCGGCGGGCTCGCCATCCTCGACGGCACAAGCTTGCTCGAGGAGGACGGCAGAGTTCGACTGGACGTGGTCCGACGACACCTCGAGCCGAGAATGCACTTGGTCCCTCGCTTCAGGCAGCTGCTGTACCGGCCTCGCCTCGGGCTGGGCTGGCCGCTGTGGATCGACGCGCCCTCCTTCGACCTCGCTGAGCACATCCACGTCCATGCCGTTGCCGCGCCCGGCGACCAGGATCAGCTGCTGCAGGCATGCCAGCAGCTGGCCCGGCGACCGTTCGATCCCGCCCGGCCGCTGTGGGAGCTGTGGCTGCTGCCCGGCCTGCCGGGCCAACGGGTCGGCGCGTTCTTGAAGCTGCATCACGTCCTCGCCGACGGCCCCGCCGCGATGGCCGCCTTCGGGGCGCTGCTCGACCGGACCGCCGACGCGCCCGTCGAGGGTGCACCGCCGTGGACGCCGACACCCACCCCGTCCACCGGTGATCTGCTCCGCGACAACCTGCGACGCCGCCGAGACGAACTAGGCATCGGGTGGTCGGGCCTTGTCCATCCGAGTAGAACACTGCGGCTGGCGCGCCGCGCGTTGCCGGCCTGGCGGGAGGTGCTCACCGAAAAGCCCGCCCCCCGAACCAGCCTCAACCACCCCGTAGGCTCCGAGCGCCGACTGACCATCGTCCGCGGCCGCCTCGACCCCATCAAACACATCGCCCATGCCCATCACGCCACGGTCAACGACGTGGTGCTGACCGCGGTTGCCGGCGGCCTGCGCCAGCTGCTGGCAAGCCGCGGTGAGAATGTCCAAGGGCTCGTCCAGCGCGCGATGGTGACCATCTCCCACCACGAAACGCGGCCCGGGGAAGCGCAAGGCAACACGCCCGGATGGATGATGGTGCCGCTGCCGGTCGGTGAGCCGGACCCGGTGTGCCGGCTCACGGTGATCGCCGCAGCGACAGCCGCACGGAAGGGCAAGGCTCGCCCCGAGGCGGGCAGCGGGATCTTCAGATTCGTTGCCGGCCAGCGCATCTGGTACCGGCTGTTTCCGCGGCAGCGGTCGGTGAACCTGGTCGTGAGCAACGTCCCGGGTCCGCCGATGCGGCTGTATCTCGCCGGCGCGCCGCTGCTGGAGGTGTTTCCCCTACTGCCGCCCATGGGCAACCTGACACTCGTCGTCGCCGCCCTGTCGTACGCCGGCCAGCTCAACCTCACTGCCGCCGCTGACCAGGACAGCTGCCCGGACGTGGAGGTCTTCGCCCGCGGGGTGCGCAATGCCCTCGACGACCTCACGAAAACGGTCCTTGGGGCTGAGACAGGCGGTCGGGTCGTCGCTACGGAGCCGGTACCGACACCCGACGCACCGACCACGCCGCGTCGTTCACCGCGGTGATCGGATTCAGCCGAATTCACCCGAATCCGATGCGGCGCAGCATGATTCAACAGAAGATAGCTATGAGCTGTTCTTGCTACCGTAGCGAAGTCGGCGTAACCGATGTCGTGGTGCCCGGTCTCACTCGCTGACGCGGTCCATTCCGCTCATTACCGGACGGTCGTTGACGGCCTTTCTTGTGGGATCGCCCGCGATGCCTGACTATTCGGCGCCGCGACTGGTGAAGTCGAAGGATCCGCCGTCGATGCCCCAGGAGATGACCCGTTCGGGGTGAATTCGGATGACCGCGCGTTCCTGGGGTGGGAACGGTGGCTCCTCGTCATCGAGCGCTTCGGCGGTGCCGCGTACCTCGACGCCGCGAATCACATATGGCTCCAATGAAACCTGTTGGTCGATGACGAACGACACCCGGCTGCCCGCCTCGACATTGCGGTACTTTCGACTGCCACGCATCCGCATGCCCCCGATGTCGATCGTGCCGTCGGTGTTCACCCGATAGCTGGTCGGGTTGTTCTGCACAACGCCGTCGGGCGACACCGTGGCCAGCCGACCGATCCCGGCCTCCGCGAGGAACTGCTGTTCATTGATGGTGAAGGTCATGTCGGTTACTCCTCAGTGAATTCTAACAGCGCTAGAAACTGGAGCAACGGTAACATTTCTTCGCTAGCCTGTCTAGCGTTGCTAGATTTCAGATCGCCGCCGCGCGGGATCGCGCTCGGATCAGTAAGCTGCACATGCTCGTTCCGGCCGAGCGGACGCTGCCGTCCGGCAAGCCGGTCACCGAACGCTGGCAGATCTTCGGCCTGCTGGTTCCGCTGGGGCTCATCGCGGTCGATCTTTGTCGAGGTTTTGGCAGCGGATTTGCCATCGTGCCGAGATGTCCGCGGCCAGCAGTCCCAAGAATGTTGCGAAACGTATTGCTACCAGGCGAGTTTCGGTGGCTGAGGCGGTACGGGTGGGCAGCTGCGATCGTCGCGACGCAACGTCAGTCGGAACCGCCCGTTTTTCGTGATTGCAGGTCACCCGCGCCGCGGTGATCCGCGAGGGTACGGGCCGGTCAATGGCCGATATCGTGGTCGCCGGGGGTGATGAGGCCGCTTTCGTAGGCGAAGACAACCATTTGGGTGCGGTCGCGCAGGCCCAGTTTGGTGAGAATGCTGGAGACGTGGGATTTGACGGTGGCGGGGCCGATGAAGAGGTGGGTGGCGATTTCGGAGTTGGTGTGACCGCGGGCGATGGCGACGAGCACATCGCGTTCACGGTCGGTCAGGCGGTGCAGGCGGTGGGCGACGGCGGAGTCGGCGGGGCGGTGGGTGGTGAACTGGCCGATCAGCCGGCGGGTGATGGTGGGGGCCAGGAGGGCGCCGCCGTCGGCTACGGTGCGGACGGCGTCAGCCAGGTGCTCGGCCGGAATGTCTTTGAGGACGAAGCCGCTGGCGCCGGCGCGCAGGGCCCGGTAGACGTATTCGTCCGGGTCGAAGGTGGTCAGGATGAGGACGCGGACAGGCCAATCAGCTTCGGCGAGAAGGCGTTCGGTGGCTTCGATGCCGTCCATATGGGGCATTCGGATGTCCATGAGGACGACGTCGGGGCGGTGGGCGTGCGCCGCCTCGATCGCCTCCGCTCCGGTACCGGCCTGGCCTACCACCTCGATATCGCGGTGAATGCCCAGGATCATGGCGAAACCGCCGCGGACCAGCGCTTGGTCGTCGACGATGAGAACACGGACGGTCATGGGCGACCGCCTTCCACCGGTAGCTGGGCGACCACCCGGAATCCTCCTCCCGCCCGGGATCCCGCGTCCAGGCTGCCGCCCAACAGTAGTGCGCGCTCGCGCATTCCGACGATGCCGTGACCACCGGAGGGCTTACGGGTCTCGGGTGCGATTCCGTTGCCGTCGTCGAGTATCTCCAGGGTCAGTCCACCGGGGGCGCGGCTCAGCCTGACCTGGGCTCGCGTGCCCGGACCCGCGTGCTTGAGCACATTGGTGAGAGCCTCTTGCACAATGCGATACGCGAACAGGTCGACGCGATCGGGCAGGCTTTCCGGCAGATCCTTGGTCGCGAAGGTGACGGGTACGCCCGCGGCGCTGATCTGCGCCACCAACCGGGGGAGGTCAGCGAGCCCGGGTTGCGGTCCCAGCCAGTCGGAATCACTGTCGGGGCGCAGCACGTCGAGGAGATGCCGCAGTTCGTCCAGTGCCTGGCGGCCGGCTTCCTCCACAGCGCCCATTGCCTGCACGGCCGCCGCGAGGTCCTCGGCCGCAACGGCTTTGGCAGCACCCGCCTGCACCGTCATCAGGCTTACCCGATGAGCGACCACATCGTGCAGTTCGCGAGCGATCCGGGTGCGCTCGCCGGCCACGATGCGGCGAGCCTCGGCGGCGCGTTCGCGTACCAGTTGTGCTGCGCGTTCCTCACGCAGTTGTAGCCTGCGCCCGAGGTACCAGACACCGGCCAGCATCACGGCGTCGAGAATTGCCTCCTCCCACCACTTTCCGGGATGGTCCCGCCCGTCGACAGTGACCGCGGCGATCGCGATCGCGACTCCCGTCGGGCCCCACCAGCTGTCGGCCGCGTACCGGCCGACGCTGTAGAGAGCCACCAGGGTCGCCCCTCCGACACCGGCATCGTCGACGACCAGCAGCGGAATCCACGCGACCAGAAGCAAACCCAGCACCAGCAGTGGTGCGCGGCGACGCCAGTACAGCGCGGCGTTGGCCGCGACGAACATCACCAGCACAACCGGTGATACCTCCCCGAGTCCGCGCCAGTGCAGCGAATCGCCAGGCCCTTCCACGAGAAACACCGTCGCCAGCAAGGTTACGACCGCGAGGACCGCGTCCGCGGCGCGCGGCCAGCGGGTGAACGGTCCCCGGAAAGCGCGAGCGATGGCCACCGTCGGCGTGTTCGAGGACAGCGGCGACCCGTTCGCGGCGGCCCGCGGTTTGTCGACCGGCGGGCCGGTCGGTGAGACGTCAGCAGGCACGGCCTCACCGTACGCGCAGTCGCGAGCGCGATCACCCGCCGCGAGACGGATTCCGCGACCCCCGTGCGGCGGACGAGCCCGCTGAATTCGCCTGTCGGAACAGTTCCCGAGGCGGAGGACGAAACCATCTTCCGGCTGGCGACCGAGGGGGCCACGGCCCGGACCATTGACCACTGGAGCCGAACTCGCTCTTTCGCTCCGCCGGGTTGCGGAGTGGACGCGGGGTGGCCTCCTCGGGGGCCGGATCCCGGTTCGCCGGGAGAGTACAGGGAGAAAGCGATCATGAACCGATTCACTCGCCGTATCGGCGATGCGGCCGCACGCAGGCCGTGGCGGACACTGGGCGGCTGGGTGGCCGTCCTCGGGATGCTGCTGGCCTTGGCCGGCGCTGCCGGGGGTGCCTTCGCTGATGACTTCATCGCGCCCGGTAGCCAGAGTGAGACCGCGATGGCGCTGCTGGAGGAACGCTTTCCGGATGCGGCCCGCGGGACTGCCATGGCGGTGTTCGCTGCCGCTCCCGGGGAGCGGCTGGATCAGGACCGATCCGCGGTCATGGCCGCCGTGGCCCGCCTTTCGGAGGTGGATCATGTTGCGGGCGTGACGGATCCGTTCGCGGCGGGCACTGTGTCGGCCGACGGGCGGATCGGGTATGCCGACCTTGTCTTCGATGTGCCGGTTACGGAGTTGGGTGCGGATGCGCTGCCTGCGCTCGCTGCGGCCATGGATCCGGCTCGCGCGGCGGGGCTGGCCGCAGAGCTGGGCGGTGATGCCGCGTTCGTGAATGCGGAAGCCGAGACCTCTGGAATCGAGGTAGCCGGCCTGCTCGCGGCGTTCGTGGTGCTGCTCGTCGTGCTCGGTACCGTTGTGGCGGCACTGGCGCCGATCATGATCGCCTTGACGGCGGTCGCGGTGGGACTCGGCGGAATTGTGCTGCTGGCCAATGCCATGAATGTCTCGACGTCGGCACCGACGATTGCCGCGATGATCGGACTGGGCGTCGGCATCGATTACGCATTGTTCATCGTGACCAGATACCGCGAGCATCGGACGGCGGGCAGGGACAACGCTGACGCGCTGTCGCTGGCCATGAGTTCCTCCGGTGCGGTCGTGGCGTTCTCCGGCGGCACGGTCGTACTGGCAATGGCGGCACTGGCTTTGACCGGAGTCGGCCTGCTCACGTCGATCGGTCTCGCCACCGCACTGGTGGTGCTGATCGCCATCGCTGCCGCCCTCACACTGCTGCCCGCCCTGCTGGCGCTGCTCGGCGACCGAATCGATGTGGGCCGAGTCGGCCGGCGCGCGCGGCGGTCGACGACTCCGACGGGAGCTCCGGTGACGCGGACGGTTTGGTGGTGGTTCGCGCATCGGGTGGCGGGGCGGCCGTGGCCGTATCTGGTGGCCGCCGGAGCGGTGCTGCTGGCATTGGCTGCGCCGACGCTGTGGATGGAGACCGGGTTTCCGGACGCCGGGGATGATACGACCGAGGCCAGTCATCGGCGGGCATACGACTTGCTGGCGCAGGGGTTCGGGCCGGGGGTGAATGGGCAGCTGCTGGTGGTGGTGGACTTGCGGCGGGCGGGGGTGACCAGCGGGGGTCTGGCGGAGCTGGGGGCGCGGATCGCGGCTGATCCGGGAATTGCGCAGGTGGGGGCAATTGAGCTGGCGCCGGCGGGGGATGCCGCGATCATTCCCGCTCGGCCCGAGACCGCGCCTTCGGACCCTGCCACCGGTGAGACACTCACGCGTGTACGTGATCTCGTTCCGGACAATGTCGCCGTGTCGGGAATGACGGCGATGACCGATGACCTCACGCGGCAGCTCGGTGACACATTGCCGGTATTCGTGGGTGCCATTCTCGTGACGTCGTTTCTGTTGCTGCTCATCGTTTTCCGTTCCCTGGTGGTGCCGCTGAAGGCGGTCGTGATGAACCTGCTGTCCATCGGAGGGGCTTACGGCGTTCTGGTCGCGGTCTTTCAATGGGGATGGTGCGCTGGACTCTTCGGGCTGGAGGACACCTACCGGATCGCCTCACCGATACCGGTGATCGCCTTCGCCGTGCTGTTCGGGCTGTCGATGGACTACGAGGTGTTCCTGCTCTCACGGATCCGCGAGGAGTACGACGCCACCGGGGACAATGCCGAATCGGTGGCGCGGGGCATCTCGGGCACCGGGCGCGTCATCACCGCCGCCGCGCTGATCATGACCGCGGTGTTCCTGGGCTTCGTCGTGAATCCGTCCCCGATGGTGACCATGATGGGCCTCGGGCTGGCGACGGCGATCCTGCTCGATGCGACCATCGTGCGGATGGTGCTGGTGCCGGCCACCATGGCGCTGCTGGGTCGGGCGAACTGGTGGCTTCCGGCATGGCTGGAGCAGTGGCTGCCGCAATTGACGCAGCCGGAACACCTGAGCCCGCGCTGATTTCCACGGACTTGGCGGATCCGCCGAGCGCGCGGCGCGAAGTCGGCGTGATCGCGCAGCTGGCGGCGAGACTGCCCACCGGCCACGACTGCACCATGCATCTGGAT
This sequence comes from Nocardia sp. CA-119907, assembly GCF_050955995.1. Lineage (NCBI taxonomy): Bacteria > Bacillati > Actinomycetota > Actinomycetes > Mycobacteriales > Nocardiaceae > Nocardia > Nocardia sp. CA-119907. Next base: position 5,345,263 of record NZ_CP192091.1, on the reverse strand, counting down.
CGAGGGGTGCCAATCCAGCGGATATCAGCGCTGAGGGATGACGTATTCGTCATCTAGTGAGTGCCGTCGCGCATACCAACGAATTCTGGCCGGGTTTCTGGACCAGGTGTTCCTTTGGCTCAACGTGAGCCAACCCTGACGAGGCCGAGATATCTGCACATTCTCTTTAGTCGTTTCTGCTGCTACCGCACCGATTTCGTTACCGGTGGCTGGCGGGCCACGCCTTCGATGACTGAGGTGGCGATCGGCCAGCCATGGACCAAAGCTGTTTCGTAGCAGAGGAATTCGAGGTGACTCCGGAGGTAGCGTCGCTTCGGCGCTTCGCGACGATCCTGTGGCAGATCTGTGTGTCGGCCTCGATGATGTCGGCGACCTGGCGGGCGTGGCCCGCGAGAACCTGCAGGGCATGGGCGCCCCAGTCCTCAACGGCAGCATCGCCGGCAGCGGGAAAGCATCATCCGGCACGCCAGAGATATTCCAGGACGCGCACCAGATCCAGCACGATGGGGACGCGCGCCCGGTGACGGGCGGCTTCGGCGCCGATGAGGTCGATCTGGTGCTGATCGCCGTCGACCACAGCGATCCAGGTCCGCTCGTGGGTGGGGTCGCGAGCGTCGGCCTGGGCGAACGCCGGGGCGATGACCTCTGCGGGATCCATGCCGACCGACCCGGTCAGCCAAGTGTTGGCCGTATGTGGGCGGGGACGTGGTGGGCGGTCGCTGCAGCGGCCCGCCGGGGAAGGCGATCACGTTGTGTGATCGTTCGAGGTAGGCGCGCAGTGCGGGTCGGCAATGAGGTTGCATGTTCTCACCAGGTCCCGGCCATGTGTGCCGAGGGTGAGGGCGTGGTCGATGTCGGTGCCGTCGGAGTTGATACTGGCTTCGAGTCGGTCGGCGACCTCCAGTCACTACATTGATGATCTCAGCGCTCGGTGCCTTCCAGCAGTGCAAGATACCGGCGTCCGAACAGATAGGCGTCTCCCGGCCAGCGTGCGGAGAGATAGTTGCGATCTTCGACGATGAAGGCGGGGGTGTCGTCGGTGGCGGTGCCGCGTCTGGTGAGTTCGAGTGGGCCGCGCTGGAATTGGGTGTCCGGGTTATCGAGAGTCGCGCGGACCTCGTCCTCGACGTAGGCCGGATACGTGCGGTAGTAGCGGCCGAGTCGCCATGCGGTGCTGAAATACGCAATGCGCTCCATGTATTTGGGCAGGCAGGTGGTGCGGCGCTGGGCAAGCACGCTACGGCCGGTAGCGGGATCCTCGGACCGGGCGAGGACGAGGACACCGTGGCAGATGGCGCCCACCGGCCGGCCCAAGGTCCAGAACCTTGCAACCTGCCGCTGCAGTGTCTCCGAGCCCAGGTACTGCCGCATGCCGGGTGCATGTCCGCCGGGTAGGAGCAGTCCGTCGAAGTCGTCCACATCGACCTCTGACCAGGAGACCGTGGCGGTGAACTCCGGTGTGCCAGCGAGCTGCTGGTAGAAGGTCCGGGGCTCGGCTTCAGCACCGAGTTGACCGAAGATCACTCCGGTCAGCAGCCGCGGATCCGCCGCGGGCACCGTACCCGCTCGCTCGGTGGCGAGTACGACCTCGTGTCCGGCGTCGGTCAGGATCCGCCAAGGCACGGCGACCTCGGTGACGTCGAAGTCGTGGTCGGGAACCGGCATGAGTACGCGCATATGCACATCATCGCAGCCGGTACTCGGCTGTTGAGCCATCCATTGCAGATGGGTGGGGCTGGTCTGTAGGCACGGTTGATCAGGCAGCGACCGGCGTGTCGTTCGGGTGGACCTGGCGTGGTCTTGGGTGAGGTGAAAGTCCCAGTAGGGCTGGAAGTCTCCGTTGTTGATGAGGGCGCGGAGGGTGAGGATGGCTTCGGCGCCGGTCAATCCCCCAGCTGGGCACCAGGTATTTCGAGGCGGTAGCAGGACGATGTCCTCTTGGAGCCATCGGATCGCGGCCGACTGAAGTGGCGGCGTAATGCTCGGCGGCATCGATCCGATGGCAACGATGGTCACTCCACCCGTCGCAAACTCCTCATCGTGCTCGCGATCCTCTTTTATCCGATCACGCTCACCCTCGTCACCCTAGAAACCATTCGTGATATCTGGTCCGAGCGTGCCGCCCGCCGAGCGGCCCTTGTTGCCCGCGCCGAGTACGAGCATCAGCTCTACTTGCAGGGCGACCCTCGCGGGATCTATGGGCAGTACACACCGGCCACATAGAAACGAAAGCCACAGGACTTGGCCGACCGCCAGCGGCATGCCGATCAGTTGGTCTCGTCTTGGGTGACACCTACTGTGCTCCCCGTGGATAGTCGCAGGTGACGACTGGCCTGCGAATCCATTGGTCGCGGGTTCGAGCCCCGCCCGCCCCACAAACCCCCAGGTCAGGGGCTTGCAGTCGATGCCTGGGCGGTGCTTTGACGGCCCAGGTCACCACTTACTCACCTTTTTCAAAAAGCCGGCACATGCTGCTCCCTCCAGCTCCCGACACCCTGTCCGGCCTGGGCATCGGGAGCTGGTTGTTTGCTATCCCGTGGTGACCGGCGCCGGGCATCGCTGGTCACTCTTGAGGGTCATGTCCGGCTCATCGCGGCAGTCCCGTCTTGCTCATCCGGCAGAGCGAATGCAGCGAAGCGATTCCGGGCGTCCGGACCTTGATGGGTGCGCTGGACATAGTGCCTTCGCGTCACCGCCTCGGTGTTGCCGAGTTGCGCGGCCGCGACACCGATATCGGATTGCCCACCGTCGGCGTCTTCGGCCAGATGCGTGCCGACGGTCTTGCGCGCCGCATGAGGGTTCTGGGGTATTCCCGTGACGCCAATGCGGTCGAGTGCACGCTGTAGTTGCTTGCGGGCATTGCGAGGATCGCGCAGCGTCCCTCGTTGGGAGGGGAACACGAGATCTTCGGGCTCATGCGGCACCAGGTCGCGGCGGGCGGTCAGTCGCTCTACGGCCCACTCAGGCAGCAGCAATCGGCGTTTGCCGTTCGGGCCGCCCTTGGGATGCGGTTGGATGATCATCCCGCCGCCGCGTATACGGACGACGGTCCCCTCAACGAGCACCGTGGGCCTGTCGGCGTCGAGATCGAGGTGCTTCCACTTCAACGCCATCGTCTCCCCGATACGGCATCCAGTGGCCAACAGGAGATCGACCAGATCGGCGATACCGTTCGCGACGGCGAGTTTGTCGCTACGCAGCCCGCTTCGGATGCGTTGCACCTCGGTCAGTGACCATGCCACAACCGGTTTGTCGTCGACCTGGATCGGTGCGAGCAGTTTGATGATATTTCCGGCACTGGCGCCGTATCGGCTTGCTAGCGTCCACATTCCGGACAAGCAGGTCTTCGCGAGCTTCGCGGTCGGCCTGCCCACCTCATCGGCAATGTCTTCGAGTAGCCCTTCCAGCACCTGAGTGGTGCACTCGGCGATGGTCAGCTTGCCGCTTCTGGGGACGATGTGGAGGTCCAGGACCTCCCCGTATCGGCGTTTGGTGTTCGCAGACAGCTTGGAGCGCTCGACTTTTGTCCGCCATCGCTCGGCAAGGCGGTGCACGAGCGTATCCGCCGTGATTTCGAACTTCGAGGGTGCGACCCGCCGGGCCAGCTTTTCCTCGAGCGCCGCTATGGCCTTGGGCTTAGATTTCCCGGTCGCTTCCACCTTCCGCAGGGCGCCGTCGAGGTCGCGAAGCCTGGTCTTTGCTATGTGCCGGATCGGTTTTCCGGCTGCATCCCGAACGACAGTGACCGTGATCTTCCCGTGCCGTCCGGGCTTGATTCGTTCGCGCGGCATCAGGCATCCTCGCCGTCCGCGCGCGCGACAACGCGATTATTCATTTGTACTCCCGTAGATATCAATTCCGGGTGCTAGCCCGACTTGTGCACTCCAATTCTACTGGGAGGCAGATAATTACGCGGTTTGTGACCCGCTCATACAGTGGAATAGATTGTTATTGCTTGCAATCTGTGGATGTTGCGACCACCCCGCTCGTCTGAATCTTCAATGGGGGCCGGGGATGTCGGTTCGTCGCGGCCAACGCGCGGATAAGATCGGACACGAGCTTGCGCTGTTCGCGGCCGAGGAGGGCGGCCTCTGGTGGTGCGACGAACGGCTCATCGAGCTCGAGTGTGATACCGGACCAATGCGCGACATCGCGCATGTCCAATGATGCAGTTCGCGCGCCGTCGTCATGTGTGACCAGGCGCTGATCAGCAGAGCCGAAAGCTGAGTGCTGACACAGAATCAGTCATAATCACCATAGCCGCAATAAGATTCAGCTATCGATAGCACGCGATGGGGGCCGGAAACCGTGAAGTCATTCGCAACCGCACTCGCCGCGACGCTAACAGTGTGGCCGGGATCTGGCGTCTGGTGGTTGGATACCACGATTTGACATCGAACCCGAACGCCACTCCAACATGTGACGACAAGACTGCCCATTTCTACACCGTCCATAGCGTGAGCGAAGGCACATCCCGACCAGGGAACCGTCCAATACCCACTTGCGTCTAACCTGTTGATCCGCACCAACGTTCGAGGAGGCTGCATGACAGGCCAACCCGGCTCGACCCCCAACGATTTCGCGCTGGTCCCCGACGAAGTCGCCGACGCTGGCCGGTACGTCCAGCAGGTCGCTGAATCGCTCGTCAACGGCTTGAACTCGATCGATACGGACATCGCAGCACTGCTGTCCAATTGGCGTGGCACCTCCGCCGATTCGTTCAGCGCGGGGTGGACAGAAACCAAGCAGGGCGCCGACACCATCCTCGACGTGCTGGCCAATATGGCCGAACTGCTCGGTGTCACGAGCAAGACCCTGGACGATCAGGACAGGACGCGGGCAGACACCACCCTCGCGTTCACCGGGTCGCTGGACCTTCCGGAGTTGTGATGGTCGAGAACGCACAGCCTTTCCGTGTCGATCTTGACGAGCTCGAGCAGATGGTCGCCCGGGTCTCGGGGTTCATCGGTTTCCTCAACGACAGTCTCGACGGGTTGCAGCAGCGCATCTCGACGGTGCAGCAGAACTGGAACGGCGCCGCCGCGGATGCGCAGGCCGAGGCTTTTCGCGAGTGGCACTCCGGGGCGACCGAAGTTTCCGAGGGTATCGACACCATGCGCCAAGCCGTCCGGGATGCGCACGACCGGTACACGGCCGCCATCGCCGCGAATCTTGCGATGCTGGGCAGGTCGTAGGACCCGATGACGACGTTGGTAGTCGATCCTGCGGTGTATTCCTCGGCTGGCAAGACACTATATTCCTACGCCACCGCGTGCCAGCGGATCTTCTCCACACAGATCGCCGCGCTGAGCGAAACCGCCCATATGGGCGGCAATGTGGGCGAATCCAAAGCGTGGGCCACGTCCTACGATGCGACCGTCACCACGGCGAGGAGTATGACCGAGCTACTCGTCACCGCGATGGGCAACTACGCCGGGATACTGAACCAGCTCGGCTACAACCACGCTCTAGCGGATTATGTTGCGGGAACCGGCCGACCGGAACCGACGAAACCAGCGGATTTGTTGCCGGCATGGTCGGTATGCGTGACGCCGCCGCCCTCGGCAGGCGGGCCCGGTAGTGGCCTGTTCGACGATGTCGGGTTCGCGGTGTCGGCGCTCGAGGATTTCGGCGTGTCGATGCCCGACGGGGAACCCCACGACTTGCAGACCGCCGCCGATGCCTGGGACAAACTTGCCTCCTCCGAATCAGGGGTGGGCAACCTGCCGACGTTGCTGGACCAGCTGGCGAAGACATTCGAGAGCGAAACCGCTCCCGATGCCTCCCATGTCGACGAGGACCTTCGAGAGCTGAAGGCGTCCGCCGAGGGCGTGCTCACCCTCTACAAGGACCTCGCCAAATCCTGCCGCGATCATCGCTCCGCGATTCTGGAGTTCCGGACGCAATTGGGCCAGCTGCTGGTCGATCTCGCCAAGGATCTTGCGCAGGAGGTTGCCGAGACCGTCGTCCTCGGTGTGATAGCGGGTGCATTGACGGCCGGGTTCGGTGCTGCGGCGATCGCTGCCGCCAAAGCGGGCAAGCTCGCGCTGAAGATGAAGAAGTATGTCGACCGGGTGCTTGCCGCTAAACGCTTAGCAAAATTCGTCGACAAGGTCACCGAAACCGGCGAGGATCTCGCCGCGAGACGGGCGGCGCTCCAGCGCATCGCCGACCTCATGGCGCAGCGCACGGCCGATATCGCCAGGATCGCGCGCGAGAAGTTGAAGAGTTCGCTTGACTACGCGCTCAAGGACGAACCGATGAAACATGTATTCGACTATTCGAAGCATAATCTAGACGAATTTGTCCAGCAATCTGGTAGCCGGGAACAAGCCATGAGAAAATTGATTGAGAGTGTTCAAGGGGTTCCCGAGGGGGTCTATGGGCCGGAAAACGCTTTGGTACGAACAATAGATGGGCATACGATACATATGCGCGGCGCGATGATTGACGGTGTATTCAAGATCAGTACGGCGTACATTCCCTAACGCTTTTGGAAGGTGAGGAAATATGAATGGAACATCGACAATGCCACGCCCGCTTTCTTCGTTGGAAGAGTCAATCATTCGGAAATTGTTGTCGGTCGACTTTCCCGGTGCGAGTGAGTTCGTATCACAAATCGCGCACACTCGGGTGGCTGCCATGTGGAGCGACGGGTCGCCGAGTCTCTATCTGCATGTCTCTGCCGATGCGCCAAAGTCGAGCTTTGAAGATGGCGAGTTGCCAGTATTCGGTGAAGTGACCGACCCGCGCGGGACTGTCACTGGATTCATCACCCTTTGGGCAGAGGATGGGTTTCTACACGGGCTCGAGTATGCGTGGCACACAGACCGGTGCCCAGTGTCGCTACCGAACCCGGCCGATGTCTTGATCAAGCGGTTCAAGTAACACCACCTGCGGGGAGGGCTGATGAGTGCCACACCGATTCAGCCGCGGGCGCTGACCGAGCTCGAGTCCGGTGTCGTCACCAAGCTGCTGTCGTCCGGTGCCACCGGTGCGGGTGAGTTCCTGTCGCAGATCCCGTTCGCGCAAGTCGTCGCGACTTTGGGTGTCGGTTCGCCCAGCGTTGATCTGGCGGTGCTGCCCGGTGCGCTGTCGGCGTCCGGATCGACGGGCGGGATCTTTGCCAGCGGAGCGGTCACGGACCGCAACGGGGCACCTGTCGGTGAGGTGATCCTGTGGGTCGAGAACGGCAGGCTCAACGGAATCGAGTACGCCTGGTATACCGAGGAGCGCCCACGGGCGCTGCCAGAGCCTGCGCGGATCGAGGTTCTGTAGAGCTGTCCTCACTCGTGCAGCACCTAGTCGAGTGTCGCCTGGTCCTGTGCAGCGGGCGCACATGCCTCCATGGCTATCCGTCCCGAATTGGCAGTTTCGGAAGTTCGGTTTGCGCGCGGTTACCGAGATGATCTCGGTCCGTTGATCTTTGGGCGTGCCGCGCGGCCGCCTCGTATAGCGCGCCATGCGGCGTATACGGACGTTCGTTCATGTCCTAGACAAGACCGGTGGTTCGCAATTGGGCTGAATAGATACAGCTTTCGTCGCCTAATACAACTCGGCAATAGAACAACCAGCTGGCAGACTTGATCATCATGTCGAGCAACGATGAGTCCGCGGCTGTGCATACGCTGCCCCAGCTCCCTAGTGACGAGGTAGCAGGGCGCAGCTTGGGCCGAGCAATGGTGGGGTTGGGTGGTCTCGGAGTCCTTTTCGGGCTCTTTCTCCCACTGGCGCACGACCCCCATTTCGACGCCACGTACTCGCTGATGGGGTCGCGTCAGTTCGGCACGCCAGGCGTTTGGGTGCTGCTCATCGGAACGGTTCTGCTGCTCCTCGCCGCGTGTCTGATGTTCGAGAGAGTCCAGACCCCGGAAAAGCTTGCAGCTTTACTCGTCCTCGCATGCATCGAAGTCGTCGGATCCGTGTTCGCTACCACCGTCGCCTTCATCCTGATATGGACTGACTCCCGCAGTCATATCACCGGAGCCGACTTCAGATACGGCACAGCGGTACTCCTGCTCTCCTCCGCATTGACGATCGCCGGCGCGGTGTGGTGGTGCATCCACGGGAAACGGGCTAAGCGACCATGAGCGCGCACCCAGGCCAACCGCGCGATACGCGGCTATGAGAGTGCGTACCGAAAGCCCAATGCGGCAGTCCGCCAGCAGGACTAACGTCTTCTCCTCGTGAACAGTCCTTCCGACTCGGAGTCTGTGTTGGCGTTTGGTCGCTTCGAGCCGCGCAGGTCGCAGCATGTGTAGGCATCGAAGTGAACCGTCAACTCACTCTCGTAGCACCGCCTGAAACCGGCGGAACGCGCTGATGCGTCGCGAGATCCACGACTGGCCTGGCGGTGCGTGAATGTGCTCGGCGTGGATCGCAGCTATGCCGTCGTACCACCTGCGAAGGCGCAGCAGGGCTGCCTGGAACGTGCCATCGTCGAGTGCGTGCCCGATCGTTCCGTCGCTGAATCGCTCGGCCCGCACTATCGCGGTCAGCATTCGGCAGGCCTCGGCGACCGGGGCATCGGCCAGACCCTGGCCGCCTCGATGCAGCCGGATACCGTCCCAATTCGTCCAATCGAACCCCACGATCGCGTCCACTTCGTACAACGCGTGCTGGACGTGCCCCACGGCGTCGCTGTAGACGGCGTAGGGCATGCACAGAGAACCGTCGGCGTTCTGGGTGCGGATCTCCCACGGGCTGGGCTGCTCAGCGAGCAGCTCGTCCACCGCGGACCAGAGCTGCTGCCAACGCTTGGGTGGTGAGATGAGCAGCTGTGCCTTGATATCGGAATCGCTCGGCTCCACGTCGGCGCGGTACCTCTCTATTCTGGTCGTACGGCGGCCGTTGACGGGCGACTGACCAAACCATCCCCCGGCAACCAACAGGTCGCACTGCCAGGTATCACCCCCCGACCGGCGAGTCATACGAGCGATCACAACCGCGCCGAGGCTTGGCTCTGGAAGCCAGAGCCATGCACACTCTCTCAGTCGTCGGTTGGTGTTGGTCTCAGTAGGTTAGACGCGGACCATGCACGTTCGGTTCCATCAACGATCTCCCGATCCGAACCATGCATCGGTGGCCGCCTGTGGAACAAGCTAATCGCCGGATAGGACGACGATTCCGGTGGTCTGAATCTTCAAGGGCGGCCGTGGATGTCGGTTCGTCGCCGCAAGTGCTCGGATGAGGTCGGTGACGAGTTTGCGTTGCTCGCGGCCCAGGAGAGCTGCTTCCGGTGGCGGGATGTAGGGCTCGTCGAGCTCGAGCGCGATGCCGGACCAGTGCGCGACATCGCGCACGTCGAGCTTCAAGGCTTGAGCTACGGCGCGGATGGTGTCGATCGAGGACGGGTGCTCAGGGTTGTCGATCAGTCGGCTGACGGTGGTCGGGTGTACACCGGCGGTGTCGGCGAGTTCGTTTCGGCTGGTGATATCCGCTGCGGCCATGGCGGAGGCCCAGGGTTCGGGTATGGCGCGCTTGCGTGGCATGTCCACAAGGGTAGGGCATGTGTCCACACTGACATAGCAACTAGTGCACAAAGCGCGCATCTTGTGCACGTAACAGAATCATATATGTGTATTGAGCTGCGGAAACATATTTCACCGATCTAGGTTCAGATGGCCTTACATGGATTCTCCTGATACTGTCTGCTCCAGGGAGAGGAAACAGGAGGGTGGCCAGGATGGTCTATCGGGCGAGGTTGAAGTCCCGGACAGCATTACGTGAGGCGATGCAGACCCAGGGTGTGCCGGTGCGGGTTCTTGCCGAGCGCGCCGGGTGCGGCAAAAGCATCGTTGGGCTGTTGCGGTCGGGGGCGCGGAGTTCGTGCAGCCCGGAGCTTGCGGCGAAACTCGCTGCGGCACTGGATGTCCCGGCCGAGCACATGTTCCGGATCGAGGAGAAGAGGTAGCCGAACAGAACGGAGATCAGATTTCGTCTACGGGAGAAAAGGTTGACCCGGCGGGCTAGCACTCCGCCGGGTCGGTGCACATCTACGGGAGTAGTTATGCGGTATCAGTTTAACCCGGCCACCATGACCTTGGCGGCCGGGCAGTTCGCCTACCCATCGCGCGGGTGGTGGTGATGGCGTTCGAGTTCAAGCCCGCGGTCCGGCGAAAGAGCAAGGCGCGCATGGCGCTGGCCGGGCCGTCCGGGTCGGGTAAGACCTATACCGCCCTCGCGCTGGCCTCGGAATGGGCACACCGTGAGGGCGGCCTTGTCGGCATGGTCGACACCGAGCACGGCAGCGGCAGCAAATATCAGGGCCTCAACGGTTGGCAGTGGCAAACGGTCGAGCCAGAGCGGTTCTCACCCGCGAGTCTGGTCGAGATCTTGGGGGTGGCGGCCGGTCATGGGTTCACCACGTTGATCATTGATTCCTGGTCGCACTATTGGATGGGCCAGGACGGGATGCTCGAGCAGGTCGATCGCCGCAAATCGGGCAGCAACAGCTTCTCGGGGTGGAAGGAAGCCAATCCCGACGAGCGCCGGATGGTCGACGCGATGCTCACCTTCCCCGGGCATCTGATCGTCACCATGCGCACCAAGACCGAATACGTCGTCGACGAGGACGGCAAAGGCCGCTCGGTGCCGCGCAAGGTCGGTACCCGACCGGTGCAGCGGGAAGGCCTCGAGTTCGAGTTCGACATCGTCGCTGACCTCGACCTGCGCAACAACCTGCACATCTCCAAGACTCGCCTGCCGTTTCTGACCAACCAGGTGATTCCCACCCCGGGTGCGGAGCTGGCCAACCAGATCGCGGACTGGCTCGACGGCGGCGAAGACGTTCCCACCGTTGCTGAGTTCCGGCAACGGATCCTCGACGTGGAATCCATGGACCAGCTGCGCGCGGTCTACCTCGAGATCGAGTCCTATCGGATGCTCGGTGCACCCACGGTCGACCTCGAGGGTTCTCCGACCACGTTGCGGGAGTTGATCGTGGCGATCAAGACAGCCATGGAAGCGGTGGACGCTAAACAGGCCGGGCTCCGCGCCTCGGTCGAGACCTCCGAGAACTACGGGCAGGAGAGGGGGTGAGAACGAATGACGAAACGGTGTGAGGCACACGGGTGCGAGCACGGGTTGCTCGACACCGCTGAGATCGCGGCACGGTTGAAGGTGACCAAGCAGCTGGTGTTGCAGTGGCGGGCACAGGTGAAACCGCATCCTTTGGCGGACAAGGGGTTCCGGCTCAATGGCGATTCCGGGCCGCTGCGGTGGCGGGAATGTCACTACCACCAGTACCTCGATGAGCTCGCGCAGCCGAGGTCGGCATGAGCCCCCGCCGCGGGCGTTCTCAGCCCAGCGCCGCACGCATCGCCGCTGAGAACGCCCGCATGGTCTTTGTCGAGGAGTACCGGTTTCTGCGCCAGTCGCTGATGAGCCACGAGGCGATTGCCCGCAAGCTCGGAATCACGGTGGGCACCCTGCAGACTCGGATCCTGCGGTATGACTGCCTGATCCTCTCGCCAGCCGAGCAACGCATCTCCGACAACCTTGACGCCCTCATCGAACACGGACAGCCGTTCACCCTCGAGCAGGTCTGTCCGCTCGATGACGGGACAGTCCACTGGCTGATCAGCGCGGCCCTCAAACGGGGTCGCATCCGCTCATCGCAGACACGGTCCAGCAGAACACAGCAGCCCCCGGTGTACACACCGGTCCGGCGCCGCTCATGACCGCGCACGAGATCGCCAGTACGCCAGCGCTGTTGCCGCTTTCGGGCGAGCGTGACCCGTTCGGCGACGGCCAGGAATGGGCTGTGATTCACCAGTGCCGCGACATACACGGCCAGGTGGTGCGCGTGCTGTATGAGTGCCGCTACCTCATCGAGAGCGGTCGCGGTAGCGCGTGGGTGACCGAACGTCGCTGGCACGACGGTGAACACGAATCCCGTGATGTCGAGCCGATCGACTGACGCCGCCGATCCGACGCGCACTCACCGGCTCGATACCGTGGGCGCGGTATCCGGCACTCCCGCTGCCGAGGCCAGGAAGGACGGCCGCGCCTACATCAAGCTGAGCCTGGACTTCCTGGAGAACCATCGCACGGGTCCGCTGTCGCCGGTGGCGAAGCTGACCCTGATCGGGTTGTGGATGTACTGCGCACGTAACCGCACCGACGGAGTCGTTCCTGCTGCGTATGTGCGTCGGGTCGTTCGCAAACGCTTTCGTGAGGTCTTCACTGCGGCGGGATGCTGGCATCACCGTGAATGCACCACGGCGGCACCGTGTCTGCATGGTGTCTGCGCGGCGGGCGCGTCGTGCGGGCAGGGTGTCTATGTCCTGCACGACTACGGCAAGCATCAGAGTCTGCACTCATCGACTGGCGATAAGCCCGCGAGGGACACGCGCGCCTATATCAAGCTGAGTGTCGATTTCCTGGAGAACCATCGCACCGGCCCGCTGTCGCCTGTGGCGAAGCTGAGTCTGATCGAGTTGTGGATGTATTGCCACCGCAACCGCACCGACGGCGTCGTGCCCGCCGCCCAGGCCCGCAAGATCGCGCCAGGACGCATCCGTGACGCACTTACCACGGCGGGATGTTGGCACCATCACGAGTGCACCGCGGCGACGCCATGTCGCCATGGTGGGTGCACGATGGCGGCGCCATGTCGCCAAGGTTTCGCCATCATGCACGACTACCGCCGCCACCAAACCATCCATTCCGACCCGATCCGAAGGCAGGAACAGGCCAGGTCAGCGGGTGAATCCGGTGGTCTGGCAAAGGCGGAGAACAGGCGCCACACGGCTAGCGAAATCGCTAGCGAAACCACTGACGCCGGAGGGGGCCTCGCGTACGCGTCTCACAAGTTACAAGTCATATATTCTTCTATTCCTTTGGGAGACAACCCTGCGGTAAGTAACGCGCGGGAGGGGAAACCACAGCGGGAGAAACCGCCATCACCATCACCATCACCGCAGTCGCAGTCGCGGTCGCAGTCGCAGTCGAGGCTGGGGCCGCGGGCTCGTCACGGCGGGCACGACGTCGCTGACCGGCTCAACGCCGCCGCCCCGGAAATCCCGGCCACCCAGGCGATGCGCCGCCGCGTGCTGGCCCGGATGGTGCCCGACGCCGTTGAGGTGCTGGCCGACCCGCACGCCGGACCGATCCGCCACGCCCAAGCCCAAGCCGAGCTCGACCGAGCAGCCGCGGTCATCGCCGCCCGTGCCGAATTCCTCGATACCGGCGACGTGGTCGAAAACCCCAAGGCAGACCGGCTTTTCGACCCGCACGGCGACACGGGCTATGCCCGGCGGATGGCCGCCGCGCAGCATCCGCTGCCCGTCCCGGACCCCGTCACGCCTGGCGAGGTTCGGGCGATGGCGTTCCGGCTGGCCCGCGACCACATCGACGCCATCACCCGCCACGGCGGACGCGCACCCGGCAGCGCGCGGGAAGCCATGCGCGCCGAACTCGAAGCGCTGTTCGGCGACGGCGTCCACCAGGACGTTCTGCGCGCCGAGCTGGCCGCGATGCTCAACGGCGGAATCTGGGCGGCCTCGAAGCTGCGTGAACGCCTCCACCAGGCGCGCACGTGAACGCCGAGAACTGGGAGCAGCCCGAGATGTGCGATATCGAAGCCGAGCAGCAGATCCTCGGTGCGGCGCTCTACACCGAAGCCAACACCGAGGTCGCGCGGATGGTCGCTGATATCCCCACCGACGCGTTCTATCGGCCCGCGCATCAGCTGCTGCACGCCACCCTGGTCGACGTGCTGCGCGACGGAGGACCCGCCGATCCGGTCGTGATCATCGAAAAAGCGGCCAGCAGAGGCGAACTCGGCGGAAACACCCAGCGGCTGCGCATGCTCACCCTTGAGATGCTCGGCAAGGGCATGCCCGGATCGGTGCCGTACTTCGCTGACCGCATCATCACCCTCTGGCACGCCCGCACCGCAGTTGCCGAAGCCACCCGGATGATCCAGAAACTGCACGTCCTGCACCGCAACGGGGACCTGTCGTTAACTGGTCAAGTCGTCGCCCGCGCGCGCGAGGGCTTGGATTTGGATTTCACCGACCCTGCCGCACCGGGAGTTTCGGCGTTACCGCCGTCGGTGGCTGAGCTGCTGGCCGGCAGCGATTCCTACGACTGGCTGATCCCGCAGTTGTTCGAGTACGGCGATCGCATGATCCTCACCGGCATCGAAGGACTCGGAAAATCCACGCTGCTCACCCAGATTGCGTGCGCAGTGACCGCGGGCCTGCACCCGTTCCTGGCCGCCCCGATCACCGGTCACGGTGCGCCGGAATCGGTGTCGCATCGGGTGCTGGTCATCGACGCGGAAAACCTTCCCGGCCAGCTGCGGCGGCGCTACCGCAATATCGTCGCCCGCGTCGACGCGGTCTGCGACCAGCAGAACCATCCACATCCGGACTGGAACGATGAACTGCGCATCGAGGCCCGCCCCGATGGCGTGCGCCTCGAGGATCCGCGCGAGCTGCGTCGCATCGAAGCCGCGATCGCCGCCCATCAGCCCGTGCTCGTGGTTGCTGGCCCTCTGTATCGGTTGAATGCTCTGGATACCGAAGCCGCTGATGGTGCAAGGGAATTGGTGCGGATCCTGGACGGCTTGCGGGTGAAATACCGGTTCACGCTGATCCTGGAAGGCCATATCCCGCACGCCGCCGATGGGCGGTCGCGGTCGGTGCGCCCGATCGGGTCGTCACTGCTGCTGCGTTGGCCCGAATTCGGGTACGGCATCGTCCCCGGACGCGGGCATGAGGACGAAGAGCATCCGACGGTAGTGAACCTGCGTCAATGGCGCTACGCCCGCGACGAACGCCTGTTCCCGCACGAGCTACACCATTCGACCCATGGTCTGCCGTGGACACCGTCAGCGAACTATTTCAGTCTGTGCCGCAGCAGGGGAGTGTTCGACGGTTGAGGTACCGAATTGCATTGTCCAACAACGAAATAGAGGTATTGATGATCGAAATTCAGTGAAATAGACTGTAGTGCAGGGGATTTCATCTGTGGCTAGCACCACCGGAATCGCCTGTGTGAATTGAATACTGCATCTACGGGAGAAAACGATGAAAATCGTCATGGAACTGTATTGCCCGGAAGCGCACGGCAGCGCTGAGGAATCCGGGCAGTCGACCGCGTCACGGATCGTGTCGAGCCTGACGCGTCTGTTGTCGGGGCGGCGCTGTCCGACCTGCCCCGCCCAGATCCTGGAACCGGGTCTCACGATGATCGGCGGGCAGGACCGCGAAACCGGGTACTGCCCCTGCTGCCAAGCCACGTGGCTGCCCGGCCCGCGCATGCGGTTACTCACCGCAGGACGGCTCGTCGGCGTCGAACCCAGTGCACGGCATGGGGTTCGGTCATGATCCGCCGCGCCACCCCGGATATCCGATTCGCCCGCCGCGTGCTCGACACGATCGGCCATCTGCCCGATCATCCGCATTACCCGGGTATGGGGTGGGACCAGCGGGCCTACCGATTCGTCCATATCCAGGACATCGTCCACGCCGATAGCGGTGCGCCGGTCTGTCGGACCACGATGTGCTTCGCCGGGTGGGTCGTCGAGCTCGACCCCGATGTCGCCTGGGCCTACGACTCGATGACACTGCGTACCGCGGGCCTGGCTGACGACACCGTCTGCCCACCGGTCCAACTGGCCCCGGATCTGACCACCGCTCGCGATCTGGCTACCGGCCGCAACCTGCGCGCCAGCGCCTACGCCAGGCGACGGCTCGGACTCACGGTGCGCCAGGGCGACGAGCTGTTCTTCGCCACCAACACCCTCGACGACCTCACTGAGGTCATCGACCGCATCGGCAGGGGCCTGTTGTGAGTGCCGTCATCACCGCCACCGCGCTCGTGGAGAAGGTTCGCGAACTCGTCGCGGCCACACCGGATGCCACTACCCCCACCGCCGCCGACCATCCCCACGGTGACCGCTACGTCATTCGCGACGCAGACGGCCACTGGCAAGGGTCACGGCTGATCGGGCGCGCTCTGCTCGACCTCGGCGCCGACCCCGAGCTGCTCGCCGAGCACGACGCCTACACCCTCAGTGCCGCCGCGACGGTCATGCATTTCGTGTGTTTCGGTGTGTGGGGTCAAGACCTGTTGTGGCTCAACGTCGTTCAATCCCAGGAAAGCAAAGGATGTCGATGGCGCGACGCCCTCGACGTCGCTGATTTACGCATCCGAGGCGTCGCCGGGAGCAGGCTGTGAGACCACCGCTGCCGCCCGGGACCTCCAATCCCATCACCATCGAGAAGCTGCCTTCACACCCTCGTCGACCCGAGCGATGGGCGGCGACCGCTGTCTACCGTGACCAGGCTGGGCGCATTCGGCACCTGCGCGCCATTCACACCGATCCCGACGCCGCTGCTGACGCGCTTGAGGACAAACTAGACGAACTCGGAATCCACTGATGCCACAACACAATCCAACCCGCGACCGTGCCCTCGTCGACGAGATCGACGCCCTCGTCGACGAACAACTTGCCGCCACACCCGATAACGGCAGACCTGAGATGTGCCCGCATTGCCATGATGAATGGCACTCCCTACCGATCCGCAAGACGCTGCTGATGATCCGGCAGCTCTACTGCGGATGCGAAGACTGCGACCGCATTCTCGACGCCTACGACTACGCCAGCGACACCAGCCCCATCATCTGCCCCGGCTCAACCTTCCACGGCCCAGTCGAACCACTCGAGACACGCGCCGCCCGATCAGGCGTCATCGTCATCGATATCGACATCGCCGCACTACTGTGCGAGCCACCTGCCCCGACACCCCTACCGCTGCCGCCTGCGCCGCCGGACGGGTGTGCGCTACGGTTCCCGTTCCCCGCGGCCGAGGTGTACCGGGGACCGGTCTGGGCCTACCGACTCTCGCGACCCTGGCGCGACACCGACTACGTCACGGTCATGCACGTAGAACGCGACATCGACACCCGCACCGGACCCATCACCGAAACTGCATTGTTCCGGTACTTCCCGCCCGGCACACCACAACCACCATCCCGAGAATCGTTCCTCGTCGGAACACAACTCATATCCGTCATCGACGACGACAGCGACGCCGACCACTATCGCGCCGCCATCGACGGGCACGGCGTCAACATCGAAATCGGCGACCACGGCGCACGCCACCGCGCCAACGGGCACGTCAACCCGGACCTATTCGTCCAGCAGATCACCGGACAGATGGTGGTTGGCACAGTCGACTAACCACTGTGTCAACGGGTTCCGCATGTCGTATGCCACCGTTGTGGGTTCTGGCGCAAACACTGATTGCGCCAGAACCCCGTTGTGGGACCACCACGTTGCCAGTCGTGGGACCACCAGCAGCAGGTGATCGACTGAGAGAACATGTTCCAGATCCCTCATGCGGACTGATCATGGCGACGGCGGCCGGATGTCTGGTAGCCGAGTGGGGTCTGTCCAGTGAACGGTGTAACTCGGTTTGATTTGGTTACTTTCGTCCAGCGGACAGGCGTCCGTCGAAGGTGATGTCGAAGGCGTTCAACGCTGCTTTCCATCGGGTGACCCAGCGTTTCTGTCCGGCGCCGGTGGGGTCGAGGGCCATGATCGCCAGGTAGACGCATTTCAGGGCGGCTTGCTCGTTGGGGAAGTGGCCGCGAGCGCGCACGGCGCGGCGGATGCGGGCGTTGACGCTTTCGATGGCGTTGGTCGAGCACACGACTCGGCGGATCTCGGTGTCGAAGGCCAGGAACGGCACGAACTCCGACCAGGAGTTCTCCCACAGTTTCACGATGGCCGGGTATTTCGTGCCCCAGGTCTCGCTGAACTCGTAGAACCGTTCCAACGCCGCGGATTCGGTGGGGGCGGTGTAGATCGGTTTCAACGCTTTGGCGATGGCGTCCCAGTGCTGGCGGGCCGCGTAGCGGAACGAGGCCCGCAGCAGATGCACCACGCAGGTCTGCACGACTGCGGCCGGCCAGACCTGCTCGATGGCCTCGGGCAAGCCTTTGAGGCCGTCGCAGACGAGCATGCACACATCTCCGGCACCACGATTACGCAGCTCGGTGAGGATCTGCAGCCAAAACTTCGCGCCCTCACCACCGTCTCCGGCCCACAACCCGAGGATGTCACGGGTGCCATCGACCGTGACCGCCAACGCAACGTAGATGGGTCGGTTGGCGACCTTGCCGTCGCGGATCTTCACATGGATCGCATCGAGGAAGATCACCGGATACACCGCATCCAGGGGACGGTTCTGCCATTCGGCCATCCCGTCGAGCACCTTGTCGGTGATTACCGAGATCGTCTGCTTGGAGACCTCGGCGCCATAGACCTCCCGCAGGTGCGCCGAGATCTCCCCATGCGTGAGCCCTTTTGCCGACAACGACAGCACCATGTTCTCCACACCGTTCAACCGGCGCTGGCGTTTACGCACGATCTGCGGCTCGAAGCTGGCATCCCGGTCACGAGGGACGTCGATCTCGACTGGACCAACGTCGGTGACCACCGTTTTCGAGCGAGTTCCATTGCGAGAGTTCGGTGTTCCACGTCCAGCCGGGTCGCCGTGGTCATAGCCCAGATGATCGGTGATCTCACCGTCGAGGGCCGACTCGACCACCATCTTCGTCAGCTGCGCCAGCAGCCCACCCTCACCAGTCAACTGCAGACCGTTGGCCCGAGCCGACGCCACCAACTGACCGACCAACTCGGCATCCACCGCCGAGGCCTTCGCGTCCTTACGCTTCGCCACCGCAGCAGTATCGACCACATCGGCCGCCACCACATCAGACATCAAGTGCCACTCCTTAATTGGGAGTTACACCGTTGTATTTACAGTCCCGCCGAGTGCAGGACGACGGTCAGCTGGCGGGCACGCATGTCTAATCATGGGCTAGTCGGTGTCGGACGGTCGGGAACAGAATATGAGCGTGACTGAACCGGAAGCGTCCGTGTCCAAGCCGATCGTGCATCGCAAGCCGACCCTCTCGACCGTCAGGCAGTTGTACGGGACAGCCTTTCGGTGTGGCATGCCTGAGTGCGGCCGTCCGCTCTTCAGGATCGACGACGAGACAGGGGATGCTGTTCTCAACAGTCATGTGTCACATATCTGTGCACGAAGCGAAGGCGGCCCGCGGTGGGATCCGCAGATGAGCGAGGCCGACAATCGCGATGCAGCCAACCTCATTCCAATGTGCATGGAGCATGCCTACGAGATCGACCAGGCACCGGAGCGCTTCCCGGTCGAGTTGCTTCACTATTGGAAACGCCTTCAGATCGCCGAGCACCAAGAGGTTCAGAAGGGGTGGCCGCTCACCGACGATGAAGCTGTGCACGTAATTGAGGAGTCGTTCAATTCCGCGGACTACGGCGTAGCGCTCACCACAGCCGCCAGTGTCACTGCCTTAGCGCGAGCGGTAGGTCGCTTGGTACAGACCGCTCGTCAACAACGAGAACAACCGGCGACTGCTGCTGCGGCATGGCACGCCATGCGCGCTGAGTCCCAGGCGAGAAGCTTGCCGGCTTGGGACGGTGAGACAGGGGAACTGCTTCCGCCTCCTGAGCCTTCAGTGATCCAGACCCAGCCATTCAGGGAGGCTCTGGTTGAGAGCCTTCGGGACGTAGTCGAAATCCTTCAGCCTCTGCTCGTCGATGTCGTCGCCGAGTTGCATGCGGTCCAAGCTGTTTCCAAGCAACTGCAACCGTGGTGTGAATGGGTGGAGGCTGCCGCAACACGAGTGATTGGTGCGTCGGGTCGGTGGCCGGGCCCTCCGCCTCAACAGGATGATGAAGAACTGACGGCGGTACTGTCCGAACTTGGCAGAGCTTCGGCGGCACTAAGCGCGACGTGGCGAGGGGAACCCTCTGAGCAGCCACCGGTGCTGACGACGACCACTGCTGAGCCTTTGGAAAGTGAGGCACAGGGTCAGCTGCGGAAACACGGAGAACTGCTGGACCGCGCGCGTCCGTGGGCCCGCGTGGATACCCGAGGCTATGATGCACAGCTCTACGCCGACCTGGTGGATGCCGCCACGTATGCCGTAAAGCTCCCGAAGACGATGACACACATGCGCTTTGGGCTCGACGTTACTGCTGGCTTGGCGGCGTCGGTTGCACGAAATGCAGACGATGCCACTCTTGCTGAGCTGATAGATGCCGCCACTAACCGGCTTCCGCTGGCGGTGGCTGTCTACTTGCTGCGTCAACTGATGTTCATGGCGGAACAGACCAATCGCGCAGAATTGTATGAGAAGGCTTCTCACCATTTGACCCAGCTGCTAATTGGTGCCGACTGGGCGGATCGTGACCTGTGGGTAGAGAACCGCCATTACGTGCGCTTACTACTCTCCTTTACAGCTTCGATCAGTTCTGATGCGGAGGTAGGAGGCCTCGTTGAAGCCGCGCTTGAGGCCGATTCGTCCTTGCTTGAGCCGATCTTGGAAGGAGTCAGCGAGCATGAGGAACTGCGCGACTCTCAGAACCTTCATCAAGTAATCGCTATCGTCACCCGGATTTCGGATGTGCCGGCTTGGTTCCCAACCAGCGCTGTGGCCCGCGCGATCCGATTTCATTATCCCGATTTGTCCCCTGACGATCGAGGATCCTTAAACGACGGCAGCGAGACCCTGCGGCTCGCTACCCAGCTTCTCGACATCGACTCGCGTGCGACGTAGGCCACCTAGGTGGCTCGTGTCGAACGGGCCTGTTTGAGCGGTGAGGTGGCCCGGTTGGTGGGGCTGGGCGTGTCTGTCGGCATCCGATTGTCGTGTCGGTGATCGCTCGTGTCTTGTTGTGCTCGTTGGTATTTGGTGTGTCGGCCATGGGCCGCGTCCGGAGTCTTCAGGCGGGAGTTGCGGTCCAGCCGCCTGTGGTGTGGGTGATGCCGAGAACGGCGAGGCGAGCGAGGTTGTGCGCGGCGGCCAGCAGCCCGAAATCGGCGGCGATCATGGCTTGTCCGCGCATGCGGGCGCGGCGCCCGCCGTGGCGGCGGCGCATCAGGTGCCCGATCTTGCGTTCCACCTTGGGCCGGGTGGCGCGGTAGTAGGCCTTCAGGCCGGATCGTGCTGGCGTTGACGGCCTGCGGCCAGGTATTTCTCGACGGCGCCGATGGCGATCGTGCGCCCGCCGGCCGCAGTGGTGCACTGCGCGCGCAGTGTGCAGCCGGTGCAGGCGTCGCCGAAATAGGCAGTACCGGTATCGCGGCCGGAACGGGCCTGAATCGGTGTGGTGACCCCGGCCGGCTGATCGCCGCGGCCAGGTGGCTCCGGGCCGGTGACAACGAGGCCGGCGTGCGGGCGTGATGGGCCAGCACTCGCGATCACCTGCCCGTCTTCGTCCAGCCCCACGATCCAAATGACATCGTCACCACGAGCTGCATTCGAGATCGCCGCTATTCGGCGGGCCGCCTTGGCGGGGTCGCCGGGCCATTGTGCTTTGCACTCCACGGAGTCGTCTTCGGCCCGCCCACCGCCGACGACCCGCGTAACAATGTCCAGGACGCGGGCTTCGATGCGCTGCAAGTTCACAGCAGACCAAGGTACTCAGCACGCCGATGGCTCCGAAACCGATTTCCCGCCATCGCCGTTGGCGGCGTCTCGGGGGCGTCCACGTCGGGGTATAGTCGCCGGTAGTTGGCGTGAAGATCGCGGTAGTGGTGGCGGCCAGCGGCGGTGAACAGGTAGTAGGGCTGGCGCGTTGCAAGGGAGTTTCGGTAGCAGAGGTAGCCGCGGCGGCCGAACTGCTCTACCCGACGGCCAAAAGCCAACCTGCAGTGGAACGTCGGGCGATGAGCGCTGCCGGTGTAGTTCCGAACTCCTGATTGTCGGCGCCACCGTTCTGCCACAATGTGGCTTGTGGCGATATGGCGGCACAGAGACCTCGAAGACATCGTCGGCGCGCTGCTGGACTCGGGCGGGTTCACCGAAGCCGCGATTCTGAGACTGGTGCAGCAGATCCCCGCCGAATCAGAGTTTGTCGACTACAAAAGCCGCGGCGAGTTCAAGAAGCCCCGGGGATCCAAACCCTGGTCTGTGGAGCAAGAACACGCCAAAGATGTGTGCGGATCCGCGAACGGTCGGGGTGGACTACTCATCTACGGGGTCGAGGACCTGGTCAAAGTCGACGTAGCTGCGGACCGAATGCAACCCTTCGACGCCTCTTCCGACCAGCACGCCATCATGGAGCAGCTTCGCCAGGATGTACGCGCCTACAGCGCGCCCACCCCGGTGTTCGAGGTGTTCGCTGTCGACAGCGACCTCAAGGCCGACTGCTTCTATCTTGTCGTGGTCACCCCGGCGAGCCCGAACGCCCCCCACGCGGTGACTGTCCCCAGCGGGGAAAGCCGTAAAGCGCTGCACTATTATCTGCGGGTCCCTGGGGAAACCTCTCACCGGTATTTGCTTGAGCACGAAGTGTTCGAACGCTATCAAGGGCGGATCCGCACCCGTACGCAACGCGAACAACGTCTCGAAGAAGTATGGGCGCACGCGCAGCAGGAATTACTCGACCAGGGATCCCACCTCTGGGTTGTGGTCGCGGTCATTCCGGACATGCCCGCCGATGACTTCCTCGGCGCACTCGCACGCAAGGAGATCGTGGAGTGGAATCTGGGCCAGCGCTTCCCCAACTCGATCCTGCAACCCAACAACGTGGTTGGGGACTACCCTTTTCCCGCACCCGGCGCGATGGTGTTCACCAATCTTGATCGGCCGGGCGAGGACCTGGTTCCTGCAGCGAAAAGCACCTACCGCGAAATACATGCTGACGGTACCGCGTTGGCGGCGGTGCGGGTCTCACCGGAGAACCTTGAGTCCGGGCCGGTGGTCTTGGACCCGGACTTCCTGGTCGACGACCTGTGTTCGATGACGCTTCACGTTCTCTCGTGGGCGTGTGAACGATCCGGTGGCCGGGGGACCGCAACGGTGCGAGCCGCACTGGTCAGTAGGACGGGATCCTCGGTGAAGCTCGCCGGCGCAGCCGGAACTCAGGTGCATGGGCTTCGCCAACTCGATCACCGCACGATGCCGGTCACCACGACTTCGACCGATCTCGCCGAACTCGTTGATACCCAAAGTATTCTGCGAGTCGCGAGTGTGGTCGTCACAAGGATCGTGCAAGGGTTCGGTATGCCGGAGCCGCCGTGGCTCACCGAGGACGGTGAGATCGATATGCACCAGTTGCCCCGTGTCGCATTGGGGTACACCCGGGATTGGCTGAAAGTCCACAATGTGTCAAGCTCTGGTCGCTGACGCCGGAGACCGCGATCGATATACGTCCCCCTGGGATGCATGCTCGTCGAGTATCCAGAAGTCGGCATGATCGTGCCTGCGGTCGAAGTTGGCTGGGCACAGCCAGTTAGTTCAGAGAAACAGGCGTGCTCATGGACGCAGGCCGTGGCGAATGCTCGGGCGCACGTTCCGACCGAGACTTTGCGTTTTTCGAAGTGCGCGAGGAACGCATCCCATTCGGCATCGGTGGGCGTGCGGTATTCCTCGCTGGGTGGGTTGCCTGTAGGTTCTGGCAATGTCCTGGGGAACGGTAGCCGTCGGCATATCCGCCATCGTCGTGTCGAGCATCTTCAATTACGTGACTTTGCGGCGGTCGGCCAAGACGCTGGAGCTAGCGGAGCAGACCTATCGACGCACTGAAGAGCGGTACCGGGCGGACCGGATCGAAGCGCACCGCGACAAGCTGCGGGCCGCGATAGTCGACGTGGCCCACCAGGTCACCGTGTGGGAACACCTCGGTAGTTTCTACGCCACGGCGCTGAGGGTGCATGCGCAGCACGTTGAGGACACCGAGCCCGGCGTCATCGTTACCGCCGCCCGGGCCGAGATCGCGAAGCATGACGTCGAGAAGCAGCGGCCAGCGCTCAACAACGTACTGCGGGCTGTGCGCGCGGCCATGCTGCTGGCCGACGAACCCACTAGGGCGCTAGTGGCCAAGATCGGCCGCACGCTGCAAAATGTCACGCCGACCGTGAACACGCTCGACCACGACGACCCGGAGTCGATGAGGGCCATTGCCGCACGAATGAACGAGATACGCGCGCAAGTTGGCGGGGAGGTCAGCGCGCTTCTGACCCACGCCGGAAATGCCCTGGCGTATAAGGAACTTGAAGCCTAGCTAGCGGCCGCGGTCCGCACGGGGCCTACTCATCGCGGCCTTGCGGCCGCAGCATCGAGTCGTCGAGGATGACCAACGCCAACGATCAGTCGGGGCAATGGCTGGTGATCGAATGCATCCGTGACGAGCGGACCGTCAGTCGGCCCGGGTAGTTTCTGCGCACGTCTGCGCGAGTTTGCTATGGACCGCTGTTAGGTTCTACCAGCATGTGTGGGATTTTAGAGAATCTGCCCTGTTGGTGTCACTCCG
Source organism: Nocardia sp. CA-119907 (assembly GCF_050955995.1). Classification (NCBI taxonomy): domain Bacteria; kingdom Bacillati; phylum Actinomycetota; class Actinomycetes; order Mycobacteriales; family Nocardiaceae; genus Nocardia; species Nocardia sp. CA-119907. The sequence goes on along the minus strand of NZ_CP192091.1, from coordinate 5,320,941 downwards.
TGTACGGTGCGTCGTTCACCCAGTTGATGACGTGGCCGTTGGTGACAAGCCAGTGAAGGCGGCTGCCAGGAGTGGTGGCGGCCTGTTTGACCATTGCTTCGGACACGATGTCCTTGAAGGCCCGCTTGTGGCCGGTCTTCTCTCGTCTCGGGTAGCGGCTCAGCAGATCGTCCACCCACCCGGCGTCGTACTCGAAATAGAGTCCTCCGTAGACATCAACGAAAGCACCTTCCCCGACGAACCCGACCGGGTCGTGTCGCAGCAGGTTGCCGATATCCAGGTTCATGTGGAGACCGATGGCCCGGCTAAGTTCGTCGGCGCGCTCGCTCAACACCCCAGCATCCAGCGCGATCCGCATCGCGGCCTCGGCACCGGCTACGGCGAAACACCTACCCGGGACAGGGTGTTCGAGGTACAGGTCGTGCAGCAGGCACGCCGCAAAGCACAGCTCGTCGTACTCGGGGGCGAGTTGCCCGCCCCGGGTTTCGAGCGCTGCTCGGGCAAAAAAGTAGCTACGCATCGCGTGGTTCCAAACCCCCTCCGACAGCTGTGATGCAGCTGCCTCTACCGCGGCCAGCGCCAGGTCGGTGCGCGGAAGCTCGCGGCCGAAATCCAGTCGCACAGTTCCGTGTTCACCGAGACGGTTCTTCATCTGATAGATCCAGCGGGTACTCGTACCCATTAAGAAACGTCGAGTGAACCGGTCTTGTATTTCTGTCGTCATTATCCCGCCAGTGGTCTTTGCCCATTCCCATGTGCACCCCGCTGTCGCCGCCCTGTCACGCATAACCGTCGCCACCATTGCTTCTCCTGTCCACCTCGGCCGCATTAATCGGCCCGAATCCCGGAATGTGAAGGATCCCCCAATTTCGATGCGCGACGCATTTGAATCTTGGTATCAAGCATCGGTTGGGATGTCGACGGGGTCAAGGTGGTGAACGCCGTAGATTTGATGCGCGTATTCGTGCCATCCCGGACAGGGCGTGTGGGGGCGGGGCGTGATCCCGTAATTTCTGTACGGGATCACGTGACAGTCAGAGCTGTTCTTCACATCGGCTGGCAGGGATCACGCCTATGCCGGTAGCCGGTGGGGATGTCATCGGGGCAGGTAGAGACTGGCAGTGGCCGACGGGGGCTCCCATTCGTCGTCGATGGCCGTGATGTACATGTCGTACCCGGTTGGCACATGGATGAGTTCGCTGGTCTGGGTGATGATCCGGATCTGGGTTCCTTCGATCGTCCCGTCTTCCACCCTTACGAACAGGTCGGTGTCCAGTGCATCTTTTTCTGCCATGTCGTTATGCCAAAAGTGGTCGAAGTCCGTTTTGTATTTTGGTGCGGCAAAACGAGATTTGAACTCTTCGATCTCTTCGTCCGGTTGGATATCTACCGCAATGTTGGCGATACTGGCAAAAAGTAGATGTGTACGTGTTTCCCAATTAACCACCGCAGCGCGAGCGACAGGGCTTTTCAGCATCCATTCGGCGACGTTCATTCCTATCTCTAGTCCCTGAAAGGGTGCGAGGAATGCCGGGTTGGCCCATTTTAGGTCGTACATCGGTTTGCTGAGGTACGCCGCGCCGGTGCCGATTGCTTTGAGTAACTTGACGTGATCGCGTGTCGGTTCGGACGGCAGTTTGCCGAACCTTTTCTGTACTGCCGGAAACAGTTGCGCAGTAATCTTGGGTATGTACCAGTAGCTGGTGCCGAGAACTTCTAGCGTCAGCTCCACAACAGCCTGTGACGGCTGCGTCTTGCCAGCCTCGTACTTTTCGAATGAGGACTGCGATCTTGGGAGGGTCTCATAACCTTCGTCAGGCTCGGACTCCATTTTGACGTCAAGAAGCGCTTGGTAGGCATCCATGAACTTCGGAAGAGATTTATATATCGGATGCTTGGTTCGGCGCCGCTTCATGAATCGCCCGTATTTAACTTTGGTGTCGACCGCCACCCTTCTCTCTCCTCCGCAAATAGGCGCATCTCCAAACAGGCACATCTCCCCCTTATCGGCGGCCTGCCCGCCGTGCGACTGTGCCCGATGATGCAGCTACCGTCCCATGAAGGTGTTTCCTGGGACTGTAGCCGCATCGGCGTGGCTGGAGAAGATCATCTCCATCACACACCGTACGGTGACGGCTCCGCACTACCAGGCGCGGCGGGCCGTATCTGCTTCGCCACCAACACCGATCGCACACCGTTGATGCAGATCACGCAACTACACACCGCGGCCAGGCTGCCAGACTGACACCCAGGGCGCGAAGATCAGAATCTGATGCACCGGCTGAAGCCGCCAGTGTCCTCCCGAACGATCCCGTAAACAATGTCCGGGAACGAGAGCAGATCCCGCATATTTCTTACGGGATAGCGCATGGTGTCCAGAGGGCAGGTGCGGAGAGATTCGATCTCCAGCACATAATCTACGGCGGAACGGCGATTGACAAACTGTCACCATTCCCACAATGCTTGACTCAATTGTGATGCCCACCCAAGAGTGGCATCAAACCTAGGTAAATCCTTTCATTTCCGAGCTGTCAGGTGGGCAGCGATACAGAGCTGGCGCGCCAGCCCTGAGCCGATCACTACCGGATGAGGACAACGGCATGACGAAACCTGAGGGCAGGCGATGTGATCAACCGAGAGCATATGTAGTCGCTACCTCGGTCCTGACTGAGCCCGCAGCGTCCAGGCTGATTGGACGGCTCTGTGGTCATCTATAGACCGTGGTCGTCGGTATCGGCACGCAAACTGCAGGCGCTGGGGGTGTTTCGTTTGCCGCGAGAGACGCGCTCTCTCTTGCTCGAAACGATCCGGAAGGGAAATGTGCAGCACGCCAATGATGTTGTGCCTGTTCGGGATGCGGTGATCGCGCATCTGGCTGAGGCTCTCGCGGCACCGTTTGGAAGTCCGAAACCTGCCAGCAGTGCGGAATTTTCGGGAGACTCCAGCCGGTCGACTGGCCATCACCGAACCGACTCGGCTAGATGGGACTTGTTGTGCTAGTCCGAAGACCGCTCCTATTGAACCTGCCGCTCGCCTCGCGCGTTCTGAACACGCTGCGGACCAAGCCGCATCTACACGACCAGTCCGTATGGCGGGAGGATCGAGCCGAGGGTGTGGCTCATTGTGTGGCTGGTTGGACTGTCGAGCTCAGCGGGGCGGTGTGGGGTCCATTACCTGGATTGGTGTCGTGGCGGGGTGAACTGCGATCGATCCCGGTGCTAGCCGGGGAACTGCTCGGGCTAGATCCGGCGCAGAGCAGGAATTTCTGCTACCTGAGCGACGAAGCCGAAGTGGTTGCGGTGCTTGAGCGCTGGGTCGAACAGGGTTGCGCTCAGCAGCACGCACAACTCGCCGCGCTGCAAGCCGACTTCTACCGCGCTAGCTGACGGATTCGTGGGCAGCGGGTGAAACATGGTGGAGTGCAACGTATATCGACGGCCTATGTGCGCTGGACTCTTCTCTCGTAGCGGGAGTCATGTCGCACATTCATCTTCTCTACTGAAGCGCGCTACAGTAGAGAAGTAGTGTGTTAACGGTGACCCAAGAGGATTCGCGCATATGGTTGGTGTCGAGCAGGTAGTCCAGATCAGTCGAGACCTTGAAGATGCTGTGCACGAGATCATCGGCCACCGCTACGAAGCTCACACCTTCAGCGAGGGCACCCGCCACGGCTACCGCGACAGCGTCTACCTTGAGATTCGCGCCGAACTCGCCGCGCGTTTGGGCGACGGCGGAACACTTCGCCCCCGCAGCCTTCCACCTGCCTGGGTCGAGGGCTTGGACTGGCTGACCGCGGTCGACACCACGGTCGCCGCGTGGTGTCCTGACGCAGGCGAGGACAACGGCCAGCCCGATACCGTGCGCCGACTCAACCAACTCGCCGCCACGCCATGGGCAGCAGCCGACGGCGAGGGCCTACGCATCTGGATCGGTGAACTCCAACGGTGGACAGTGTCCGGCCGGGCGCTACTCGAGCCGGCACGCCGCTGGGAACTCGTCGCCGCCTGCCCGGCATGCGGGGTCCGCATCGTCCATCGCCCCGACGCCAGCGGCGAACCCGTCCGCCAAGCCGCCCTCCAGATCACCGCCGCTGGCTGTATTTGCCAGTCCTGCCACACCGAGTGGGCACCTACCCACTACCGCCTCCTCGCCGCCGCACTCGGATGCGAACTTCCTGCGGGCGTCCTGGAGTAACCCCAGGCGGACATCGAGCGCGACGATGAGAATCCCGCGAACCGCCGGCGACGATTTGATCAGTCCAGCGCTCCTGGCTCAGTGGGCATGACAGAATCCTCTTCCAGAACGAATGCAAAAGGGGTGGCTATGATGCAGATCTGTTCTCGACTAATCGGATTCATCGGCGCTCTGCTAGTTGTCCCAGCCGTCGCCGCATGCTCATCTAGCGGTCCGGAGCAGACCGGTGTCAACACGCCGTCGTCATCGACCTCGTCGCCCGATACCGAATCGCCGTCGGATTCCAGGTCCACCCAGGTTATTCCGCGCACTGCGACACTGGCACCGACCTCCGCGTTCACCACAACGTTCGGTCCAACGACCCCGAAGCCTTCATCGACCACGACCACGACCACGACGGTGACACCGACACCGACCTCGCCGCCTGTTATCCAGTGAACGTATCCGCAACATCCCGGACACCCGGGGCGCCACTGGCATCGGCCCTGTCACTAGCAGGGGCGATTGCTTCACAGACAGTGGTTCTCGGCGCAGTCCTCTACTACTTCGGCTTGGCCTACGCCCGCGCTTGGTACGAGTACTTCGGCATCGATGTCGGCCTGCTGGGGTTCTCGACAGCGGACTACACGCTGCGCAGCCTCACTTCTACCTTCTGGCCCGTCGTAATCGCGCTGCTGGTCGTGATGGGGCTCGTCTCCGCCCGAGGACTCCCGTTGGTAATCGCCATGCGAACTCACCGCCCACGGCGCACTCTTCGCCGCTGGTACTGGGCCACCGTGTGTGTGGGTGCGCTGCTTGCTGTGGTGCCGGGATCGGTGTGGCTGCTTGCCCCGACCGTCGGTTCGCCCTGGACTACCTATCTACCGGCGTTTCTCGTGGCGGGTGCAGTGCTGCTCGGTTACGCCACAACACTTCGAGCGAACTACCCGGCATTGATCGGTTCCGGCCGTTCCGTGCGCCGCAATACTCCGCGATCAGCCACAGCGACAGTCTTGGTCGCACTGTTCGCACTGGGCTTCGCGGGAGCCTTCTGGGGTATCGGGACCTACGCAGGCCAGCGAGGCACTGCGGACGCAAGCGGGCTGGCCCAGGCAGGATTCCCGGGCCAGCCCTCGATCCTGCTCCTGAGCACAGACCGACTCGCGATCGAGGGCACCGGAGCACAGGTCGGTGAAATCACCACCCAGGGCGAGAAATTCCACTACGCCTACAGCGGACTGCGGCTGCTGGCTCGGACCCCCGACGCCTACTTTCTTATCCCCCAACAGTGGAAAGCGACCCGAGACAGGGTTTTTGTCATCCCTCGAGCAGACAACGTGCGGATCGACATCGCCAGCACACGGAACTGATCAGATGCGGACCAGAAGCCGACTGGTCTAGGCCGACTTGCTGCGGGGCGACTGATCACCGCGGCCTCGGTTATCGCCGCGATCGCAGTCGGGCCGAAGCTCATCCCGGCGCAAGATCACCGCGCCGCGCTGGCGGAGATACCCACGGCTACCCGGGAAGCTGGTTGTAGAGCGACGAGCTCTTCGGCGGTGGCACGGGCGTTGTCGCAGCCGCCGCCGTCGACGCGGACCTCGATGATGTTGATATTCCGTTCGGGCGTGTGGAGGTCTCGGTTCTTGACCGGACCGGCGGTTGCGGATCGGTTGAGACCGAAATCTGGCAGGTGTCGGCGTACTGGGTGTAGCGGGGGCCGGGCTTCTCATTCGCTGAGAATCCGCCGATCGTCGTTGCCTTCTCTTTGTCGTCCAGTGGCGTCACCAGCGTGTCGACGGAGTACAGGTACCGCAGGCGCTGAGTCGCGATGGTGTTGGCCGACAAGGCATTAGCCAGTGCCCTGAGATCTCGAGTCTCGGCAACAATCGTTGGCAACGTGCTGGACTGATCCGCCGCGAACGAACGCTTAGATGTCGCTCCTGCACGGAGAGGCAGGGTTGGCTGCCCGTATGGGCAAATCGGGTTGTGCGGGGCATGTGGAACGTACGATCGATCACGCTTGCGTCGACCGCGATTCGGTGCGGTCGAAGCGGTCGCAGGCTCATTCGCCGCGGAGGCCACCGATGCGCTTTGCCGAGAAGTACGAGACCACTGCGCAGGTGCGTACGGCGTGGCACTCGCGCACGTCCGCGGGGAGTCCCGGTCCGGGGAATATCGCCCTGCTACAGCGCTCCGCCGGGAATGCGGCGGTCGCTCAGTTGTTGGCGGGGCGGGTCACGGTCCAGCGGTGCGGGGCGACGCCGTGTGAGGAATGCTCGGAGAATGAGCGGGAGCACGATCGCGAGGCGGAGACCGTACAGCGAGTGTGCGACCCGAGCACGCAGAGTTGCCCGCCAGTCGATCCCGGCCCCGGCGCCGATGTCTCGGCGGTCGATTTCGAACTGCTGTCGACGCTGGCGCAGATCGACGCGCAGCGCCCGACTACGAACCTGGCGATGAACCGCGTATTGTCGCGCGCCATTCCGGCGTCAGCGCTGGCGGGGGCCGCGCCGGTAGTGGCCTATGCCGGAATGGTCGGCGTCAGCGGCGCGGGTGCGAGCTCGAGCGTTCCGGCGGGGCTGCTCGCCTCGGAAGCGCTTGCGGGCGAAGGCATTGCTGCCGCGCAGGGAATCGCGGCGGCGCAGGGCGTCGCGGCGACGAGCACGGCCGTGGTCGAGGGCGGTTCGCTGGGGGCGACGCTGATGAGCGCTGGTGAGGGGCTGCTGGCGATCGAGGCGGCAGGTGGTGCGGAGATCGAGGCGGCCACCGGGCCACCCGGATGGGTGGTTGGCGCGGTCGTGCTGATCGCGGCGGGTGCGGCGATCGGCGCCGGCTATATCCTGCTGCGCCACCCGGATACGGTGCGCGCCGCGAACACCACGAGCACACAGACCACGGCTCCGGTGACATCCACCCGCCGATACCCGAACCAGACCTGCGAGAACGAGGAACTGGACCGGGTGCAGGCCGAGAAGGAAAGGATTTGCGGGCGCATTCCCGGGCAGAGTTGCAGTCCGTCCAAGGTGAGCCCGAAGAAGCTCGACCGTATGCCGTGCTCGTTGATCCGGTTGCGAATTCAGGCGCTGCGGGATTGCCTGGCCATCCGCAACGACATCCAGAACCGGTGCTTCGGCGGTGTACCCGACCCCCGCCATCAGCAGGCCATCGCCGAAATCCAGAATGCGATCAATCAGTGCCTCGCGCTCGAGGCGGTCAATTGCGCGCCGGGGCATCCGATGGCGAATCAATGACCGCAGGAGACCTTTTCGCGCCTATCGCCGACCACGACGTGGCCGGGGTCGTCGCGGCCTTAGCCTCGGGCGCGGACCCGAACGGTCTCCAGGACCGTGCACCCCGCTGGCGGCCGTTGCACGCTGCGCTCGAGGAGCTCGAGGACGGCGGCTCGATCGACGTGATCGTCTTGCTCCTCCGGCATGGCGCGGACGTCGACGGGTGGGATGGCGACCGTGATGCCACGCCGCTGCTGATGGCGTTCTTCCGCGAGCAGTGGGCGGCGGTGCGGCTGCTGGCGGCCGCAGGCGCGTCCATGGACACGGTCGGCTCGGAGGGCGACACGCCGCTGCTGTGCGCGGTGGAAACCGGTGACCCCGAACTCATCCAGCTGGTGCTGCTGTGCGGTCCCGGTGGGACGCTCGAACGCCCGCGCGGGCTGGACGGGGTCAACCCGCTCGGGCTGGCTGTGCGCCGACACGATGTCGCCGCCGTCCGGGCCCTGCTCGCGGCGGGCGCGAATCCGAACACCCCCGACGCCGACTATCGACGCGCGCTCGAACGGCTGCCGGAGCGCACCGACGAGAACGCCGCCGCCGCGGACGAGATCACGGCGCTGCTGCGCGCCATCCGTGCTCAACCTTCCTGACGGATGGCCTTCTCGGCCACTCGATCGGGAGGAGACCTGGCCGTGCACCGGCGGGCCGATGCCAACACGCCTGCTGAGCGTTGGACCGATCCACATAGCCGAAGCTGTCGCCCGGGTGTACGACCACGGCCGCGTCCAACATCGGATGGTCGGTCAGGTTGGGGAAGCCTCGGCAGGCGGCCAGCACCGCATCTTTGTCGGGGAGTCCGGCGAGCGGCACCAGTGATCCTCCAGTGCAGGAAGTCGCCGCGCCCGCTGTGCGACGTCGGTGGTCAGATCGGTGTAGCCGTCGACCAGCTCGGCCAGCTGATACCAGGCCGCGTGCACGGCCGGGTCGGCGGGATCGATCGTCATCAGCAGGTGGTAGGCGTGTACCTGGGCCTCGGCCAAACGGGCTATCACCGTCCCCAACGTCTCGGTGTGCATGGTCGCGGCCGGATGCGGGACCGGCAGGTGATCGGCAACCCATACATCAACTGCGAGTACGAGTTCATCTCTGCGACAACGACACTCATTTCCGAAGGTGGTCAGACGCTGCTGATACATCAGACCGAACTCGTGCGCCAACTTCGCCAGTGGATGGATTCCTATGTGATGCCCCCGGATCGCCGACAACAGCGCCTCACCCGACAGGAACAGCGGTACTGCGCCGGGTTCGGGACCGGCCGAAACCCCTGCGCTCGTTCCCGGACCTGGAATGGCGTGCATAGCTCACCGCCACACCACAGCTGGCTGGACCGGGCCGAGCAGCCGACGGGCAGCGGATATCACGTTGGTACGCGACGGCAACGAATGTGCAGTCGACGGCTGCGATACCCAGTACCACGCAGTCGGGTGGTCGGTCATCGGAAGCCAGACCCGCTCGCCGGACTCCAGGATCCGCACGCCACGCTCTTCCAACTGGGCCAGAGTGTGAACACCGACCCTGCCGCCCCACGCCGGGCCGACCAGGAAAACCCACTCACGATTCGGTCGTGCGTAGCTGATGACCGGCACCGACATGCACCGCGTCTTCTCGACCAGCTCCTCACGCACCTGCTTACCGAGACCAGCGGACATCGACACTGCGCCCAACGCCGTTGTCGCGATCAACGACACACGGTCGAACGAACACGACACCGCAAACCCCAACCCGCGATACACGTGGGCCACTTCGCCCACGCTGTGGCAGCTCTCGAACATCACCGCCTCCTCCGATGACGGCCTTGCGGTTCACCGACCACCGAAAGCTGCACTGATCGCGACCGTATGGGCTTCCACGCCTGCTCTGCAGCATCACGCCGCCCACGTGCTGCGCCCTTACTGAACGCCGCGATACCCGACACGCGCAGCAAAGCCCGCCCATGCATCATTGGGAAGTCCCCCTCCAGAAATGGATATGCAATTGGCCTGATCGCGATCGCTCAGACGGCGGCCAGGTGCACTCTGTTGCTGCCATGCCCGCAAGCTCGAGCGCGGTCAGGCCTAGGAGACTCGCGCACGCTTGCATCGCGGCGCACTCATCAGCGGCACGAAGCGCGGCGAGGGCTTGGTCCTGAGAGAAGGTCCGACCAGGCAGGAAACTCACTACCCAATCGCCATGGCCGACGCTCCTCGCTTGATGGCGGGTTCTGGTGCTGGTCATCAACGATTGCTCGTCGTCTTCGATCGCCATGCCCACTACCTCATCTGCCCATCGGACGGAATCGGGAGATCGGATTCTTGGATGTCATTCATCGGGCCTCCTCGGATCAGAGGCACCAGCGATCGACGGTTTGCCCCTTTCGACACGGCTGTGGTTTTTGCTGTCGTCCGATTCTTCGATCGGACAGAGTTCGTCAGTTCGCCATGTCGAAGGTGAAACGGACCGACGGTCGCGGTGCTGATTTCACCCTGGTCTGCGGAAAACCGGTGTGGAAGGACTTTGCTGTGGACGGAAACTTTGTCAACAAGGTGTCGCCGAGGGTGTGGGATGCTGGTTAAGAAGGAAAGGGGCGCATGGACACCGACTTCCAGACGGCGCTGGCGGCCAAGGTTGCACAGGCGCAGACCGCCGCACGGATACCGAGCTTGATCGTCGCGGTGGGCGTCGAGGGCGTTCCATTCGCGGCAGCCTCATCCGGATACGCGGACGTCGAGAACCGAACGCCAGCTACGATCGACAGCATCTACCGCATCGGGTCGATCACGAAAACGTTCACCGCGGCGGTCACGTTGTTGCTCGACCACCGCGGCGATCTGAACCTGAACGTCACCGTCGATCGCTATCTACCCGGCACGCCATTCGGACATTTGCCACTTCGGATGCTGTTGTCGCACAGCAGTGGGCTGCAACGCGAAGCCCCGGTGGATATGTGGGAAAGTATGCAAGGACCGACAGGCGCCGAACTTCGCGACGCGTTTCAGGATGTTGAATTGGTCGCCGATCCGGGACAGCGATGGCATTACTCGAACCTCGGATACGCCGTGCTCGGCCAGATCATCGAAAATGTCAGTGGTCAACCATGCGAGAAGCTGATCGAGCAGAGACTGCTGGCTCCGCTCAACCTTTCGCAGACGAGTTGGGCACGGCCCGCGGATGCGGCGATCGGTTACCGGCTCGATCCGCATATCGCTACTGTCCATCGCGAACCGATAATGGACCAAGCCTCGATCGGTGTAGGCGGCCAAATGTGGTCCGCGCCAGGCGATCTCCTGCGCTGGGGACACGCGCTGGCCGGAGGAGAACCCGACGTTCTTCCTGCATCGGTCGTCGACAGCATGCACACCCTGCAGGTCATGGTTGACACCGGAGCATGGACCAAAGGCTGGGGCCTCGGGTTGATCCTGGAACGCAGGGGCGACCGCGTCCTCGCCGGGCACACCGGCGCGATGCCGGGCTTCCAGTCCGCACTGATGTTGGACCGCGCTACCGGAGTGACGGTGGTCGCGTTGACCAACGCCACTCGCGGAATCAAACCTGGCGACCTTGCCGCCGAAATCCTCTGCGAGGCTATCGCATCCCAGCCAACCCAACCGCCACGCGAATGGCAGCCGGTGTCGTGTCCACCGGAGATCCGTCCGCTGCTGGGCAGCTGGTGGTCTGAAGCCGACGAAACGGTGTTCCGGTGGGAGCGCGACGGCCTGCATGCGAGCCTGGCGGACGACCCGGTCGCCAGCGACACCCGCTTCGAACCGGAGGGGCCCGGTCGTTTCCGAGCTGCTGAAGGCCGGTTGCAGGGCGAGTTGCTGATTGTCGTGGACTCCGGCACAGGGATCGAGATGCGTTGGGCGACTTACCCACTCACACGCATGCCCCGATGAAGACCTCTAACCGATCAGCAGTTGGTGACACTGCGGTAGCGCCGGATGCACGCAGTTTCAGAAGGATTGAACGAAACATGCGCGCGACCCGAGGAGTAACCGAACCGGCACTTACGCCATCCACCGCATGATTCACCGCCGCCGCTGCGGCTTCATCCTCACCCATTTGCAATTGCGCCTCGGCTTGTTCTAGTTGCCAGATAATGCGATTGCGCAGGAAGACCACTGGGCTGGCCGAATCCTGCTCACGCAAAGACTCGACGGCGTGCCGTGGCTGCCCGAGATCCAATAAGCACGAACCGCGATGTCCAGCCAACGCCGCGTCATCGAACACGTCCAGCCAGACAGGGTCGGGATCTTGTGGCTGATGCCGGGACAGTTCCGCTTCGGCTTCAACGAGCATCTTGGTGCAGAGGTCAGCTTCGTCCATTCTCGCGTGTGCACGCGCGGCGATTGTGGCCACGAACGCTGTCAAGCGGCGATTTCCACTGCGCCGGGCCCATGACATCGCCCCATAGGCTCGCTCGGCACCCTGGGCTGGATCTCCGCTCCAAGTGCTCATGAAGGCGGCATTCGGGCCGCCGACGAACGCAATCAGGTCCATTGCGCCGATGCGTTCTGCCGTCCGCCGGGCATTGGCGAACGCGTCCTCGGCTAATGAGACGCTGCCTCGATCGAACAGCATCCAACCGGCGATTTGATGTGCTTCAGCGATATTCCGCAGTAACTGCGCCCTCTGCGGCTCGTTCACCCGAGATACAAACTTCTCGGCGGCCTTCGCCTGGGCCACCACCTCGGGTAGGCGTTTGGCTGCCATTGTGTGGTCAGCCATGCGAACCTCCCTGATCAGATCACCAAGCGACGGTCCAACGAGGTCTGGCTCCAACGAAATATCTCGAGGCTGTCGAAGAACGATATCGGTGAAAGGGGCGGCGAGCCGGTTCAGTTGGCCGCCGGCATTGAGGGCTCGGTCGAGCCGGTCGACCAGGTCGGGATGCGGCCGACGCTGTGCTGTCTCGATCCTCCACAGCAGATCGTGGCTGACCAGCACAAGTGGTGCCAACTGCCGCAATGAAAGGTCGGCGGCCTTACGTCTGGCGCGCAGTTCGGCACCGAACAGCGCTTCCGCGGTTACCCGCGGATCGGATTGGCAAGGGGCCGGTCGCACGAGGCAATTATTGCCTCACACAATCCGGTTGACCAGCGATCTCGCGGCAGACAACGGTCGGCGTGCACTGCCGGGCTTCATTGACGCGACTTCAACGGCGAGGTGGTCAGGGTCAGGGCCGCGTCGGCGATACGGATCGCGGTAGTTGTCTTCAGCCGGGAACGGGAGTCGATGATCCATTCCTGCATGAGCGTGTTGCCCGCGGCGCGATATTCAAGCGCCTGGAACTGACATTCGAGGCGGTCGGCGTCGCGGGCACCGACCACCTCGACGGCGGCTTGGGCTTCGAACTCGGCGACAGCATGTATCGTTCAACAGCTTTCGCAGGAGCTCGGGCATACCAGCGACTTGTGCGGAGTTGACGGCTTCGTGGTCGACGCTGGGCGAAAGGTCGGCGGGGATGGGTGGCGTTGAGGTCTATTGGCTTCTCAAATCGCGGCGGATTCAGCCACCGACGTACGCTGATGTGGCGAACAAGCCTCAGCTTCGGACCGGAGTTCGCCGCGTGACCAGATCGCGGTGACGTGTCCATTGGTGCAGCGCCACAATAGAAGTCGCGTTCCTCAGTATCGGCTGCGTAAGGCGGCCCAGTCGATGTCTCGTAGTGGTTGTGGTCAGGGAAGGCATGGATGCGATTCGGTGGTCGAGGTGGCGCATGTGTGCATCGCGTTGGAGGGGAGCGAGCCGTTCGTGTAGGTCGTCCAAAAGATGGAGTCGCGCTACTCGAACTGTAGGAGCGGAACGTTGAATAATTCGGCCTGTGGGATGCGTCGCATGTGTGGGTGGGCAACCTCGATGACGAGCATTTCGGTGAGAAACTGGATGCTGGCACCTAACAGGTGGCTGGTGTATCCGGTGGCTGAGTATTCCTTGAGGCCGACCGCGACATGGATGTGCGGTTGGATTTGGTCAGTTTCGGGATCGTAGGCGAGTGTGCCGCCGCCGAACACTTCCACGTTGCGAAGGTGGACTCGGGACCAGACAGGTGCGTCCGGGTTCTCGAGCGCATCGCATGTCCCGACTAGGTCGACTTGGCTGAATCCTGCGATGAACGAAGGAATGTAGCCACCGCGGATGTCATGGTCGTGGCAGAACTGGGCGAGCGCGGGGTAGAAGTCGTCGCCGTGGTCGAAGGTGACGCCGAAGGACCGACCGAGTGTGAGTTCGTGTGAGCGCATCAGTGATCCTTGCTGGAATCGTTTGACCAGGGCCAGGTTTCGGCGCGACGGTAACCACCTGCGGCTCCGAACGCGGCGTTGATAGTGAGCTTGTCCGTGCCGCTGGACAGCAGGGTGTGCAGGAGGGCTCGTGCTTTGATCGGATCCAGGTACCCGGCGGAGATCAGGCCGCGGGCGAGCAGATCTCGTTCGGAGCCAGCGAATCCGTACGTGGATTCGAGCACGGGGCCGGCACCGGCGCGGGAAGCCAAGATGACGGGGATCTTGGTGGCGAGCGCTTCGAGAGTGGGCACGAGGCGGGCGGGAACGTGGCCAGCTCCTACAGCCGCGAGCACGAGGCCGTCGATGTGGTCAGCGAGTGCATGGAGGGTGAAACCGTCGTCGCCGAGGGTGATGGTGAGAATCGGGACGTGGGAGTCGTCGCCGGGTTTAGCTGGAACCGTAAAGCGGTGGGTGAGCCGGTTGAGCAGGCGAGGGTGTCCTTCGACGATATAGCCCAAGGGGCCGCCATTGGGCGACTGGAAGGTGGCGGTGCTGGTGGTGTGGGTTTTTCGGACGCGTCGGGCGGCGTGGATCTCGTCGTTGAATACTACGAGGCATCCTTGGTGGCGGGTCGACGGCGCTGCTGCGGTTTGAATCGCGGCGAGTAGGTTGGCAGGTCCGTCTGCACCAGCAAGGGACGGGTTGCGCATAGCGCCGGTCACGACAACCGGTTCAGCACTGGTGTGCAGAAGGTCGAGTAGGAACGCGGTCTCTTCGATGGTGTCGGTGCCCTGGGTGACGACCACACCATCGGCATCGGCGAGCCGATCCTGAACTGCTGCAGCGAGGGCGGTGATATCGGAGATAGTCAGCGATGCGCCTGGTACTTGGCGAAAGTCCACCACGTCAACGGTGATGCCAGTGTCGGTCACACCGGGGACAGCGTTGAGCAGTTGGTTCGCAGACAAGGCGGGCACGACACCACCGGAAGGGGCGGTCGTCATGGCGATGGTGCCGCCGAGACCGAAAACGGTGACATGGGCAGGAGTTTGGACCGTGGGCACTCCGGCAGCCTAACGACCTTGTCCGGCGAGGTTGGCCAGAAATCGGCATGCACGGTTCAGGCCGACCAGTGAGAGCAGACGGCTACGGGGTTGACTGAACCCAGATGTTCCGCAGTCGGCGAGCTCAGTTGCACGCGTGGTCAGCCAAGACCAGTCCAGCTCGAGGTAGTCGGCCAGCGCGTGAAGCCGCAGCGCGGGCGTGGCGGCGGCGAGGATCGAGTGGCTGCGTGCCCATCCTGCGGCGTCGTTGAACTCGCGCAAGATTGGGCGTTGATCAGTGACGTCGGCATGCCACATGCGGTCGGTGTTGATCCAGGTGGCGACGATCGCGCGGTGTGCGTGGTCGAGAACAAATCCCGGCGTTGCGGTGTATTCAGCTTCGGTGCAGACCGCGACGATAATGCCGAACGACTCAACAAGGGCGGTGGTGAGCAGCAGTAGCACCCGCTCGGGCACGCCGGACACCGATACCGCCGTGGGTGGGATACAAAACGCTCTGGTCAATGTCTTTCCGCTGGCGAACATTGTCGCGGTGCGCTGGAGGTACTGGTACTTGTGCGCAAAAAGCAGCCACGTGCTGGCTTCTTCACCGCGCTGTTCTCGAGCCCAGAACGTGGGGGCTTCGGAAAGCTGGTCGGCATGGCTCAGGATGTGGCGGGCGCAGAAATCCGAACCGACCCACATCTGAGATACTGCCGACAATTCTCCGGCCAGGTCGGAACCGGCGACCGAGCGTGGCTGCCCATCAAGGGTGGCCAACCGCGGTGTTGCGGCGGCCAATTCTCCATCGTCATCGAGCAGAGCGTCATCGAGGTTCGTCACCGCCCAGAGGATGGCCATGGTGAAATCGTCGAGGCGGTAGGCGGGCGGAACCAGTAGTGGGGCACCGTCATTCGAAGCGGCGAGCCGGGCACGAACTCGACGACGGTCCAGGCCGTAGAGGGCGGCTCCCACGTCCGTGTTCACAGTTGCGATCACGATGCTGCGTTGGGCACGGTGCAATGTGAGATCGCTGGCCGTGTCCGCGTTCAAGGTGGCAATGACGCGATCACCGTCAGATCTCGCGGGCAATACGACTGCCGGAGTGACGGAACCGGAGAAGTACCGCCCTGGTGGCGTGTGAACGCTCAATGCGCCTGTACCGTTTGGTAGAAGCGAGATGTGCTCGGTTCCCGACCGGGGTGTCGCGGAGAGCTTCGGCTCGACGCCAGAGGTCACAGCAAGGGGGATAACGGTCGGACGGGTGATTGCCCGGAGGAACTCGGCCTGTTCGCCAGCGCTCGCCCGCGACAGCTCTGTGTCGAGTAGCCGCTGGGTGAGCGGGCGCAGCAGAACCGACCGTCCACGAGAGCGCCAGTTGCTGACCGTTTTCGCGTCGACACCGAGCCTGCTGGCAAATTCGCGGACCGATTGACGAGTGACGGCCTGGAGTGCAGCAGCTTCGAACCCGGTCCATTCCCGACCCACCATCATGATGTCGTCCCCTGTAGGAATTCGGTAATCCCACGCTAGTCCCACACCATGCCCACGGGCGATGGTTCCGCTGGATCACCCTGATGCGGGACAGTCCGATCAGCACTTTCGAAGGCTGGTCAAGTGCCGCAGTCTGAAATCCTTTGATCTGCAGTCGAACTCACCTCAGACAGGCGCCCTGCCAACGACTGCCGCTGCGACTACCGCTCAATCAGGAGGCGCATCCACATGGTTGCTCAGATTCCCCAGGTGTTCGATTTCCAGACCTCTATCGAGACCCTGCGCGCTCACCATTGGCGCGTTTTCGCCGATGCCTACTCAGGCTGCGCTTTCAACTGCCAATACTGCCTGTACAAGGGCCCCGACGATTATGGAAAGCATGTGCGTGTAGCGCCGGGATCGGCCGAAGCCGATCTGAGCCTGGGCATTCTCGATGTCGGCACGAGCACCGATCCGTATCAGCCGATCGAAGCCACCGAACGACGCACTCGCGGAATCCTGGAAGCCGCACTCGCGCAGAGGATTCCGGTGTTCCTGCTAACGCGCGGCACGATGGTCACCCGCGATATCGACGTTCTCACCGATCTGGCCCGAGAGGGTCTGGTCGAGATGTGTTTCTCGGTGATAACCCTGAATGAGGCGCTGGCGCGGCGGATCGAGGTGCGCGCCCCGAGCCCGCGCGAGCGGATCGCCGCTGCTGCCGAGTTGGTCGACAAGGGGATTCCGGTGAGTTTCCATGTGGCGCCGGTGATTCCGGGTATGAATTCGGCCGCACAGATGAACGAGCTCGGCTACGAACTCGGTAGCTTATCGGGTCGGCACGTGTTCAACGCGGTGCTGGGCGCGCAGAAAGCGTGGTGGGGACCGTTCTACGACGTAATGGAGGCTGCGGCCGGTGACCTCGATTCGCTCGAGGCATTCCGCGCCGCCTACCCCCGTGAGCTGCAATTCGAGCGCGACAGTGCGGTCAACTGTGGTCTGGACGCGGTGCTGGGGACGCTGCTGCCGTTCCGGCAGGGCGTGACTCGAGCGGGCGCGGTGTTCGTCGCCGAGAACTTCCCGCACCTGAGCACCGGTGCCCTCGAAGGTGGGATCTATCGGTGGAAACTGCCCACCGTCTACGACATGGCCGCATGGGTAGCAGGCCAGGAACAGCCAGTGGATTGGACGGGGTTCTCCGCCTGGTACCAGGGGTTCAATCCCGGGCAGCGGCTGACCGACCTGGTGAGCGAGCTCTGGGACTCGGGTGAGTTGTTTGTCGGTACGACCGTCACGGCCGCAGGTGATTTCGCGACCTATGTCGGTGGTGACACCGTCACAGAGACCGCACATACCACCCTTGTGGCGAGGCGGGCGGCCCGGCGATGAACCCGCAACCCACTGCCCGGTCGGCACCGACCACCGGCGGCGACGCGCTGATCAGGACGCTGCCGCACCTACACAGGCGCGCTCAGTCCGAACTGCTGCCAGACGTGTGGGCCTATATCGACTCCGGCGCGGGTTCGGAGATCACCGTCGATGCCAACGAAGACGCCTTCCGAACCTGGAGATTATCGCCGCGGCAGCTCGCTGGGATCACTACGGTGGACACCACTGCGAGCTTCCTCGGTCTGCGTTTGGCGGCTCCGGTGCTCACCGCCCCAATTGGCTGTGACGGACTCCTGCATCCGGATGGGCAGCGTGGCATCGTCGAGGCCGCCGCCGAATGTGGCATCGCAGCAGTGGTTTCGGAAGCCTCCGGCTTGGCGCTCGAGGACGTCGCCGCTGCAGCGACAGGCCCGAAGATGATGCAGGTCCACGCCCGCGGCGACGTGGGCGATTTCCTGGCCATGGCTGAGCGCGCCCATGCCGCTGGATATACGGCGCTGTGCGTGACGATCGACTGCCCGGTGCTGGGATGGCGCGAACGGCTTCGCCGCCTCAGCGTTACCGTGGATCCCAAGCACTTCTCGGGCAACCACTCCGACGGCCGATTCGCCGCTGAACTGCTCGGTGAGACCGGATCCGCATGGACGTGGCACACCCTTGCCGACGTCGCGGCCCGGCTACCGCTGCCCCTGGTGATCAAAGGTGTCCTGTCAGCCGCAGACGCCACCCATGCGCTCGACTGTGGTGCGCAGGCTATCGTTGTGTCCAATCATGGTGGCCGCCAGCTCGATTCGGCACCCGCGACGCTCGACCAGCTCCCTGAGGTGCTCGAGGTGATCGATGGGCAGACTCAGGTGGCCATCGACGGCGGATTCCGCACAGGCGCCGATGTGTTCAAGGCGCTGGCCCTCGGCGCAGATGCGGTCCTATTGGGCCGCTCGGTCGCGATGGGCCTGGCCCTCGCTGGGGCGGTCGGCGTAGCGAACGTGGTCGAGCTGTTCCTCGCCGAATTGCGTCGCACCATGCTGCTGGCTGGGTGCGCGCGGGTATCCGACATCAACGCCGATCTGCTGCGGAGACGACCATGACCACTATCGTCAGCGATCCGATCGATCGCACCGCAGCTGTGTGGCGCGGATATCCTGATCGGCTGCACATCGACGCTCGCGCGCTCATCGGCGGTGCCCGCTGCGACATCCCCGACTCCGACAGCTTCGAGATAGTTTCACCGATCACCAACTGCCCAATCACCCTCGCTGCGGCCTGCGACGATGTCGCTGTCGATCACGCGGTGCGAACTGCTCGCGCCGAATTCGATCGGGGGGACTGGCCGCGCACGCCACCCGCCGAACGCTCGGCGGCGCTCGCTCGGTGGGCCGATGCGATCGATGCCCACGGTGACGAGCTGGCGGTGCTGATCTGCTGGGAGATGGGCAAACCGTTGCGGGACTGCCTCGAAATCGACGTGGCCGGGGTCGTGCGGGCGATCCGCTGGTACGCCGCGGCAATCGGCAAATACACCGGTGATCACCCCGACACCGGAACGAGGTCGCTGGCGTTCGTCGCTCGCGAGCCAGCGGGGGTAGTCGCGGCGATAACGCCATGGAATTTCCCGCTCGCCCAGCTCGGCTACGAGGTCGCACCAGCACTGTCGTTGGGCAACACGGTACTGGTCAAACCCTCCGAGCACGCCCCGCTGGCGGTGCTGCGCTGTGCCGAACTCGCGCACACCGCAGGGATTCCCGGCGCTGCACTCGCCGTGCTGCCCGGCGGAGGCCGTGCCGGTGCTGCGCTCGGTCTGCATCCGGGCGTCGACGTGGTGAGCGTGACCGGTTCCCCGGCGGCGGGTCGCGCATTCCTGACCTACAGCGCCAACGGCAATAGCAAACGAGTGTGGCCCGAGGTCGGTGGGAAGTCGACGGCCATCGTCTGCGCCGACGCTCCTGAGCTGGACGCGGTGGCTCGAAAGCTGGTGTGGGGCGCCTACTTCAACCAGGGCCAAATGTGCACCGGCATCAGCCGCATCCTGGTCGAGCGTAGCCTCAGCGCCGACCTCGTGGCCGCGCTGAGCGAGGCTGTCGACGATCTGGTGCTCGGAGACCCGATGAACTGGGACACCGAAATCGGGCCGATGGTCACCACCGCCGCAGCACGCACCGTCAACGACCTGATCGCCGCCGCGATGAACGGCGGCGCGACGATGGTGCGCGGCGGCCCTGTTCAGCCGACACCGACCGCAGGGGCCTACCTCGCGCCGACACTGCTCACCGGCGGGACACCAGGTGCCAGAATCGTGGTCGAGGAAGTTTTCGGGCCGGTCACCACCGTGCTCGAAGTCGACGGCCCCGACCACGCCGCCGCGCTCGCGTGGGGATTTCAAACCGGCATCGCGGCCTCGATCTGGACCCGCAACCTCGATACCGCCCTCGGGCTGGCCAAACGACTGCGAGTAGGCACGGTGTGGGTCAACGGGTTCGAAACCGACGACGTGACCGTGCCCGCCGGAGGCCGGGGACCATCCGGATACGGACGATCGAAAAGCCTTGCCGTGCTGGACAAATACTCTGACCTCAAAACCACGTGGATCACCCTGAACCCAGGGTGATCCACGTTCGGTTCAGTAAGCGCGAGAAAAGATCACGCGCTTGCCGTAGGCGGCCGGGTCGTCGCAACGCACGCACCGGCCCGCTTCTGGCGGGCCGTCCAGCGGCACACATCGCGGCGTAGCAGCCGACACGGCCTTGATGTCGTCCTCACAGCCCGGCCGCCCGCAATGCAGCGCTCGCACCCATCCCGACGCAACCTCGGACTCGAACGCGACCCAGTCCTCGACATCGGCGGTGTGAGTATCGCGGAACTCGGTTGCCCGAGCCAGCAGGAACGCCTGGAACTCTGTGAGAATGCCTGGCATGAGGTGCGCCAACGTATCCAACTGCACCGACTGCTTACCGTGATCGCCCAGACGGCGCACCAGCACCGCAGTCCCGGCCGCGAGATCACGCGGCCCCAACTCGACCCGGACCGGGACTCCCTTGAGTTCCCAGTCGTTGAATTTGAATCCCGGACTGAGCTGTTCGCGGTCATCGACATGCACCCGCACACCAGTACCGCGCAGACTCTCGGCCAGCGCATGCGCAGCCGCCACCACATCCGCGCCGTCACCACGGGTGATCGGCACGATCACAACCTGATACGGCGCCAGCCGAGGCGGCAGCACCAAGCCGCGATCATCACCGTGGGTCATCACAATCCCACCAAGCATTCGGGTACTCATGCCCCACGACGTGGTGTGGCACAACTCTTCTCGCCCGTCCACGCTGGCGTAGCGAATATCGAACGCCGTCGCGAAGTTCGTACCCATGTAATGCGACGTACCCGCCTGCAGAGCCTTACCATCACGCATCATCGACTCGATCGTCACCGTCGCGACCGCGCCCGCGAACCTCTCACCGGCGGTCTTTTCACCCGCCACCACAGGCATCGCCGCGTCTTCGCGCGCCACTTCCTGGTAGATGCCCAGCGCGAGCATCATCTCCTCGCGCGCCTGCTGCTCATCGGCATGCGCTGTGTGGCCTTCCTGCCACAGAAATTCGGTGGTGCGCAAGAACATTCGGGGACGCATCTCCCACCGGACCACATTGGCCCACTGGTTCAGCAGCATCGGCAGATCGCGATGCGAAGAGATCCATTTCGCCATCATCTCCCCGATGATGGTTTCCGACGTCGGCCGCACCACAAGCGGTTCTTCGAGCTCCTTGCCGCCCGCGTGGGTAACCACGGCCAGTTCGGGGGCGAACCCATCGACGTGATCGGCCTCGCGCTCGAGGTAACTCTGCGGAATCAGCAACGGAAAGTAGGCGTTCTCATGCCCGGTGGCCTTGATCCTCGCATCCAGCTCGGCTTGCAGTAACTCCCACACTCGATAGCCATACGGTCGGATAACCATCGTGCCCTTGGCCGGACCCCGATCGACGAGGCCAGCCTTCAAAACCAGCTCGTTGTACCAGGAAGCGAAATCCTCACTCTGGGCGGTAACACCGCGCTCATCGCGTGCCATGCCCACAAGGCTAGTGCCCCCACCGGTCGCGTAGTGATCTGCCTCACCAAGCCTCACCCCCAACGCGATCATCCGAACAGGCGAGTGCCCTGATACCGCGAACTCATCCCAGCCGTGCCGCCGCCCATCGCACTGATTAACATCGGCAATGTATCCCGTTGTCGCAATGGGTTGACATCCAATTGACTCGAATTGTTGGTCCGCTACGGAAAGACCAGAGCTACTCACCGTGACGCATTTCCGCGTAACCGGAAGAAGCGAGCCGATGGCCGACGAATACACCGCAACCGTGAGCGCAACTGTTCTGTGACAGTCAATCGTGCTCTGTGCCAATGGATGTTGCTCGTGCTGCCGGTGCGGCCACTACGGTTTGCTCATTGTCTTGATCGTGTCGGGCGGGATGGTGGTCGATGCCGCTGTCAAGTGGGCGCAAGACCTCTGCAGGGCTGGTTGAGTTGGACTTCAATGATCCTGTGACCGAGAAGATCCACGGCTCCGCCCCGATCAGCGCCCAGTGGACCGTCGAGCCCGTCGAGCCGCGCTCGCCGGAGGCGGCCGCCGTCCTGCGGCTCTACTTGGCCGAGATGATAAGCCGCTACTACGGTCGTCCCACCGATGACGCGGAGATCGACCGGCACCTCGCTGATGGCCACGGCAGCGACGACCTGAGCCCGCCGACCGGCCTGTTACTGCTCGCGCGCCGAGGCGGCGAGGCTGTCGGCTGCGTCGGTTTGCGCCGCCTCGATGCGCGGACGGTGGAGCTGACGACGCATGTTCGTCCGCCCCGATGCGCGCGGTGAGGGTAGGGCCGCCGAATTGCTCGGCTGTGCCGAGTCCGCCGCCCGCGAACTCGGCACCCGCGCGATCCGACTCAACACACGCAAGGATCTCGTGGAGGCCCGCGCCCTTTACACAAAGCACGGATATGTCGAGATCCCGCCGTACTGCAACAACCCGCTGGCGGACCACTGGTTCGAAATGACGCTGCGCTGAACGGCACATCCGACCGTTCTCCATGGTTGTCGTCTGCCGATCTCCTTGCAGTGGAAGGTTTTCGGCGGGAGCGGCTCACGAAACGAGCAAGATCCGATGGCGAACTCACCTGATCCCAGAACTCCTCAGCAACCTTGACCAGCACCCGGTTCGCCACACAAAGTTCCTCGTCGCAGGTCAAGACACCCACCTCGAGGACAATTCGCTGGCACAGGACAGCAACAGTCGAATGCGCCGGCAGGCCCACTGATTCCGATGAGTGGATCTCCGGCATCGATTCCGTCGGGATTCCGATCGCCACCGGCACTGCCGAATGCGAGCAACTCACAACCGCGTGCGCGGAGTGCGTCAACCGTGGCATCGCACACGAATCCTGCCACGCACGCATCCTCGCCGATCTGCACTCGGTCGCACATGTATGCACCGTGCGCGACTCTCGTCTGGTCGCCGATCACGCAGCCGTAGCCGATCCGGGAACGATCCTCCAGCACGCAGTCCGCGCCCAGCGTGGTGCCTTCGTTCACTACCACCGGGTTGAACAACAGGCTGCGGTCTCCGATCACGACAGGTTCACCGATCGTGTGCTGCCCGCGTTGCGCGTCGCGGATACGGGCTTCCTTCGGATACTCGAGCGTGCAATGTTCCCCGACGGTGACGGATTCGCCGAGTCGGATCGGTGCATACAGTTGCGAGAGCTTCACCCCGTCACGACAGCGACTGTTCGAGCAGCCAGTCGACTGTCGTGCTGATCGCTTGGTCTTCGCGTGCCCGGGAGTCGAATCCGTGGTCTGACCCGGCAATCGTGTGCAGCGTGGTGTTTGATCGTGATCGGGCGGCCTGGGCGGCGACGTCATACGACACTGCCGTGTCGTGGTCGCCGTGCACGATAAGCGTCGGCACGTCTGCGGCATGGAAGTCATCCTGCGGCTGGTAATGCGCGAACTCGGTGAACAGGACACGGCCGAGCTGGAACTCACCGTCTACGAGCAGAAAACCGTTGTCGGCCAGATATTTCTGCCCAACAGCGCCGAAATTCTCCTCGCCCCACGCCAACTCCGGAACCAGAAATGTGCGCCGCAGATCCAGCACCGGATTCCACAGCACCAGCCGATAGAGATCGTCGAGCCACGACAGCGACAGTGCCGTCGACACGGCACCGAAGCTCGCCGCGACAATCGACACTTTCTTCCCAGCGAATCGCTCGCGGACCGCGGTCACTGCGGTCTGCAGATCCAGGCATTCACCGGCGATCGTCACCCCCTGCTGCGTTCCACCACTCGCACCGTGCCCTCGGAAGGAGAACCGCACGACATCGAACCCCTGCGACACCAACCTCTGCGCCAACCGGACGAACATGCCCCCGCCCTCGTCCATGTCCACCGTGATGCCGTGCACCAACAGCACCACTCCCAGTGCGGGCTCGACCGTGCAGTGGTGGACCGCGAAGTCCAGCCGGATACCGTCCACAGAACTCAATTCGAGGCGTTGCATCGGTCAGCTCCCGTTCACTCGGCCCTTGGACTCGACCACAGGCTGTCCATCGTCTCGTGCGACACCGCCGCGTTCAGTCTCCCGTCGACGCGAATGCCATGTTCACAATCGTGCGTCGCCTGTGCCGGATCGGGTACACCCTATGCAGCGTTGTGTTCGTCCGCATCAAGTACACATCTCCCGCGCTGACACTCAGCGTGTGTACCACTCGATCCCGCACGAGCCGGGCTACCTCTGGCTTCGCCTTGTCCCATACCGTGTCCGGGATCCACTCCACGAACCCGCCACCGTCGGTCGGTGGGCATTCGGCCACCCACACTAATGCGAAACTGTAATCGTCCCAATGCAATCCATGTGTATCACCAGGTTCCTCCAGCCTGGTGATCACGAACTGCTCGGGCTCGTACGGATAGGGAAAATACTGGTTCCCCGGCCACTGCCGACAGCAGCGGGGTTGCCGTCGCGGAATCGTGGATCGCCTGGTCGAGTGAATTCTTCGAGAGGGCGCGACGAGTCAAGCTCGGTAAACTGCGGGGGCGTGCTTTGGCGGATGGATCGCGAACGGGGGTAGTCGGCCGATGACAGACGACAACAGCGGCGCGTTACGAGCGGAAATCGCCGCGTTCTATGCAGGTTTCGGGCAGCCCGAGGTGCTGGCGGCGGCGTTCGGTGGGGCAGCTTTCTTGGTGCCGCTGCTCGACGATGATCGTCTGTGCACATCCCGGCTCGGGGGTATCGATTGGATCTGTGCGTTCACCAGCGTCGAGGAGTATGCCCGCTACATGGTTGCGCGCGGTGTCGTCGGTGATCATGAGTACCGCTATCAGTCGTTGTTGGGGTGGCGGCTGGCTGAGTACGCGGCTGGACGGTCGGAGCCGACGGGGGTGGCTGTCGATATGACCGGTTCGGCGCCGTTCGCGTTTCCGCCCAAGGTAACCGAAGACTCGGCCGGGGACGGGAGGTAGCGGTGGGGGATCAGTTGAACGTCGACCCCGCGGTGCTGCAGCAGGCTGCGGATGGGATCACTGGGGTCATAGGCGAGCTTTCAGACCTAGGTATCGGGGAGACCGGGGCAATGGGGCGTGGGTTCTCGCTGTTGAGCCTGTCGCCGATGGAGGCGGGTAAGGCTTCGGTGCAGAAGGCTTTCGAGACCTTCACCGAGCGCTGGTCGTGGGGTGTCAGGTCCCTGGTGCAGGCGGGCAACGAGATTGCGAAGACCTTGGGGTTGGCTGCGGGCCGCTATCACATCATGGACGAGAAGTTCTCCGACACCTTCAAGGAGATGTACACGCACCTGACGGGCAACCCGCACCTGTCCAAGGAAGAGATCGATGCGCGGTCGTGGGGAGACACGCTGGCCGACAACCAGTGGAACCAGATTCGCAACACCGATTACAGCGCCGAGTCGTTTCAGAACGCGTTCACCCATATCGGCACGAATGTGAAGGTGATTGAGGCGGTGGGCCCGGACGCGCTCGCGGGCGCGGTACCAGGGGTGCACTGGAACACCGGTGCGGCCGATCGGGCGGCAGAGATTCGTAATGGTCGAGGGGGGCAATAGTTTTGGGTATCGGCGATTTCGTCAACTCGATCGGAGACGTGGTCGAGAACGCCGTCGAATCGGTCACCGAGAAAGCGGGCGAGCTCGCCGACGCCGGGCTGGACGCCGCTGCAGGCTTGGCACGCAAGGTTGGTGCTGACGGGGTCGCGGAGAACCTGGACGATCTCGGGGACAAGATCGCCGATCTGGCCGGTGGGGAGATCAAGGAGCGCGAACTCGGGCAGAGCACTGACCCGAAGGAACTGATCCGGGGTGAGCCGTCGGCGATTCACGACGCGACGGAGACGTTGCACAAGTTGGGGGAGTCAATCGGCAAGACCGGTGACGCGTTGCGCACGGTCAACACCGCGGACTGGACCGGTTCGGCGGCTGAGGAGTTCCATTCCGAGTTCGCCAAGCAGCCGAAGCTGTGGTGGGCGGGCTCGGACGCGATGGGCAAGGCCGCTGGTGTGCTCGATGGCTGGTACCACGAGGTCACCGCTGCGCAAGCCAAAGCCGTGGACGCGATCGCGAAGTGGGAAGCGGCCGATACCGAGGAAACCAACAAGAAGAAGCAGTGGAACGCACTATCGGATGAGCAGAAGTCCAAAACACAGTTGGTGGACACCTGGACCTCGATGCGGAACGAGGCCCGCGAGATCCTGCGCGGCGCGCGTTCGCAGCGGGACAACGCGGCTGCCTCGGCTGCGGCGGCGTTGGCGGCGGCGACGGAGTCCGCTCCTACCGAGCCGCCGTTCACCGAACGCTGGAGCGACAATTTCTCGGATTTGTCGGGGGCGTTAGATCAGGCGAAGCTGAACTTCACCTCGGGGTTGTTGACCAGTTTCACCGGGATCGTGCAGTTCGTGCGTCAGGTCAGCCCAATGGACGCCTACAACCTGACTCATCCGGCCGAATACTTCTCGGGGATGTCGGATCTGGGCACTGGGCTGGTGGTGGCGGCGGCCGATCCCGGGGCGACGGTGTCGTCGATCCTGTCCGGTGCGCGCAAGAACCCGGCGGAGTTCCTGGGCTCTTTGACCGGGGATCTGATCACCACCGTTGGCACCGGTGGTGCAGGCGCAGCGAAACCGGCGCTTTCGGCGCTGGACAAGATCGGCGATGTATCGAAGGTCAGCAAAGCCACTCACACCGTCGCCAGCGCGGCAGAACACGCACCCCACGCCACGCCCAGCGCACCACACACACCCAGCAGCACACCCGCAACCCATACCCCCTCATCGACCCCGCACGAGTCCGGTACTCCGACCGGCACCCACCCGACAACCACCGAGCCGCGGCCCGGCGCAACCAGCCCAACCCACCCCACCGACGCCACTCCGACCCACGAAACCCCGACGCACACAACCGAACCCGATACACCAAAGCCAGAGAACAGCACGCCGGGGCACGCAGAGCCGGACTCACCGCAACCGACGCGCACCGACGAACCGGCACCTCAGTCCCATCCAACCGGCGAGCACCCTGCCGAGACGTCTCAAACTCCGCACCACCAGCCCTCTGACGCACCACAGGCGCGACCGGAGGCAGAGACACCCAGCGGCCCGAACCCTGGCCATGACACGCCTGGTTCACCCACCCCCGAGCCGGGTCCGTCTCCTCACACTGATTCGCCCGGCACCCCAACAGATCACGGTGGCGGCAATCCACATGAAACGCATGGGGGCGAACCCGCCAGCACCGGGGGCGATGGCACCAACCCGGGTGGCCATGACAGTCCGTCTCCGGAACATCAACCGTCCCATCCACAGGAGAACCCGACTCCGCAGGAGCGGGCTGAGGCCGATCACGGTGCGGGGGACACCGCGCGTGACAACGGCGCGGACCATGACCGAACGGGGGAGGAGAAGACCTGCTCGGAGGATCCCGTTGATATCGCGACCGGCGAATTCCTGCTTCCGGAAACCGATATCGAATTGCCCGGTGTACTCGCGCTGATACTGCGGCGCACGCATCGTTCGAATTACCGGTACGGTCGCTGGTTCGGTCCGTCGTGGTCGGCCACGCTGGACATGCGCCTGGTCGTCGAGCACGAAGGTGTCACCTTCCTCGGGGAGGACGGCATTATGCTGGCCTACCCGCACGCCCAGGTCGGCGTCGCCGCGGCACTGGTGACCGGTGGGCAGGGGTGGACGCTGACCCGCACCGAGGTCGGTGGCTATCGGATCTGGGACCAAAAGCGGGAAATGGTCTGGCATTTCGCGCCCGAACCGGGCCTCGACGGCATCGAATCCCGACTCGGGAACTATGCGATCTCCGCGATCACCGACCGACACCGCAACCGGATCCGCTTCCACTACGACACCCACGGCGCACCAGTACAGGTGACGCACTCCGGCGGATACCGGATACGCATCGACACCAATGCGGGCAGAGTGACCGGACTGTCGGTACTCGGTATCGATCCCGATGGTGCCGAAACTCACACCCAGATACGGGAATTCGGATACGAAGCCGGGCAACTCTCGACAGTCGTGAACGCCGTCGGCGCCACCACCGGTTACACCTACGATGCCGACCATCGGATGACGTCTTGGACCGACTCCAACGGCAACCAGATGGTCAACACCTACGACGAATCCGGTCGTGTCGTTTTCCAGCGCGGCACTGCGGGTGTTCTCGACTCCGACTTCGACTATCTCGAATTCCCCGATGGTAAGGGCAGACTCACGGCCGTTACCGATTCACTCGGTGCGGTCACCTCCCATGGCTTCGACCGCGATCTGCGACTACGCGACGTGCTCGATCCCGCGGGTGGGCGCACCCACATCGACTACAACATCGACCGCAAACCGTTGAAGGTCACCGCACCCGACGGCGCGGTGACACGCTACCTCTACACCTCGGACGGGGATATCGCGCAACTGACACGTCCCGACGGGAAATCCCTTGCGATCGAGTACATGTGGCGCAACAGGCCCACCGCGATCGTGCACCCCGACGGACGTACATGGCGGCGCGAGTGGGATAAGAACGGCAACCTGGCCGCAGTCATCGACCCGGCAGGGGCTCGAACCGACTACACCTACCACGCCAACGGCGCAGTCGCTGGCATGACCAGAACCAACAGTGCGCACACCGAGGTCCAGGTCGACCCCGCAGGGCTCCCGATACAGATCACCGACCCACTCGGCGCGGTCACCACCATCCAACGCGACGGCGCGGGTCGACCGACCCGGATCACCGATCCAGTCGGCGCGGGTACCCGATACGACTGGTCGCCAGCGGGAAAACTCCTGCAACGAACCGATCCCGATGGCTACGCCGAGTCGTGGACCTACGACGGCGAGGGCAACGTTCTCACCCACACCGACCGTGCCCTCAACGTCACTCGATTCACCTACGGAGCCTTCGACCTACTACAAACACGCACCGACCCTGACGGCTCGACCACCCGCTACACATGGGACGCCGCGCGTCGCCTGATCTCGATCACCAACCCCCTCGGCCACAGCTGGAGCTACGCCTACGACAAAGCAGGGCGACTCGTCGCAGAAGCCGACTTCAACGGTGCCACAACCCATTACGCCCACGATGTCGCTGGACGAGTCACCACGATCACCCCTGCCACCGGTATCGCCCGCCACCAGGTCCACGACCTACTCGGGCGCCTCACCGAAATCACCACCGACACCGGTGACTGGGTCCGCTACACCCACGATCCGGCGGGCCGAATCCTGACCGCGGTCACCGGCACCGGCGAAGACAGCACGCACGCCATCGAATTCACCTACACGCCGACCGGATTACTATCCGCCCAGAAGCTCGATGATCAGCCCGCAATGGGGCACACCTACGACCAACACGGTCAACGGATCCGACGCACCAGCCCTACCGGTGCCACCACGATCTGGCAGCACGACATCACCGGTCGCGTCCGCGCCCTGGTCGCCGACAACCACCACCTGAACTTCACCTATGACCCGCTCGGCATGCTCACCGGCTGGCGAGTCGCAGAACTTGCCATCAGCCGCGATCTCACCAACACCGGTCGAATCACGCACCAAACCGTCACCGCATACCCCGGCACATCACTGAGCCTGGACTCCACAGAGTCATCCACCCGCCCGCAACCCCACCCGCTCCGTGAGGACGAATTCACCTACCGGCCAGACGGATACCTCGCTAGCCACACCCTCACCCGCCCCAACACCGATCCACAGCACAGCTACTACCACCTCGATCCCCAAGGCCGCGTCACCACCATCGCTCACAACAGCGCGGTCACCGAGCAATACAACTACGACGCCCTCGGCAACATCACCACCGCGCTGTCAGCAGCTATCCAGCCCCACGACGGCAGTCCCAGCGCAACAACGCCGACGCCCACTCACGGTCACAACGCGGCAGACCGGCGGGCCGCCGGCACCCGGGTGTATCACAACAACCTCCTGATTCGCGACGGCCGAACTCGCTACCACTACGACGAGGCCGGTCGCCTGATCCGCAAAACCACCACCCGGATCTCACGCAAGCCCGACGTCTGGCACTACCGCTACAACAGCTTCGACCAACTCATCGACGTCTGGACCCCCGACCGCCAATGGTGGCACTACACCTACGACGCACTCGGTCGCCGCACCACCAAACAACACCTCGACAACGACGGCACCGTCCTCGAACGCACCAACTACACCTGGGACGGCAACCGGCTCATCGAACAGACAACCTCCGACACCACCACCCGGTGGCAATACCAAGCCAACTCGCACACACCCATCACCCAATCCGCCGACCAACACACCGTCGATCGCGAGTTCTACGCAATCATCACCGACCTCGTAGGAACCCCGACCGAACTCATCGACCCGGACACCGCCCACACCACGGCCACCGCCACAACCGACCTCTGGGGAAACACCACCTGGACCGGCCACGCGAGCACACCGCTGCGCTATCCAGGCCAGATCCACGACCCCGAAACCGGACTCCACTACAACTTGCACCGAACCTATGACCCAACAACCAGTCGATACCTCACCCCGGACCCACTCGGGCTTGCCGCCGCATCCAACCCAAACACCTACCCCCACAACCCCACCACATGGGCAGACCCACTCGGACTCATCCCGAACGAATGCACGAATACTCAACCCGGCAACCCACAGAGCTCCACGCCTGGACACACACCGAATGAGCAGCCCCCGCAGTCTCTCTATCACTACACCAACGAGACGGGCCACGACGGAATCCTCGACAGCCAAGAACTGAATCCATCACTGCAAGCAAACAATCCCAAAGACGCTCGATTTGGCGACGGCCAGTACCTGACCGACATCGAGCCGGGAACAAAAACGCTGGGGCAACTATCGTCAGCGTTCCTCCGCGTACCCTGGGCAGGCCAAAAATTCACACACTTCATCGAAATAGACGTAACCGGCTTAACTGTCATCCAAGGAAGACCTGGAGTATTCGTCATCCCCAACAGTGGCCCCTTAGACCTATCAGGGCGAATCATTCGATCTGGAAGGAACTGATCATGCGGTATGTGAAAGTTGCCTGGCACCACGACTTCGACGACGAACCCGTCCTCTACTTCCATGAAGTCGGTCCCGACAACTACGAAACGCGCCGAGTGCAGACCTACCGCGACGGGCACTCGGAATGGGCCGACGAGAACCATGAGACACCCTCGGCAGGAGTCGCCGAAATACCTATCGCACCCATCGAAGAAATCGCCAGTCAACCCGAGTTCGACGCCGAAGAGATATCTCAAGATCAGTTCGAAATCGAGTGGGCAAAGGCCAGAAACAACGTTTGACCACACGGCCGACAACCTCAGGGCTGTTGTCGCTCGTGCCCGCCCGAGTGACCGGTGTCCGGTCGCCCAGTTGCCGCTGCTAGGAGACGTGCTGAGTCACATGTTCGGTGGTCGACAGCGACTCTAGACCCCGAGCATGGCGTTCCGGTCTGCAAGGACCCCAAACGTCGGGGATGGTAACGCAACCTCCGGCTAGCAAACGCCCGCATGAGGTGCGGCGAGATCCGGAGGATCTATCTGGGCGTCAGCCCAGAGCTCCGTAAGCGGCCGAGATGTATGCCGCGGACCTGTCGGAACCGACCAGGCTGGCATCCGTTCCCATCTTGTTCATGACATAGGAGAATGTCATTCTCCGGTCAGCGTCGACCACTATGGTCGATCCTCCGTATCCGCTCCAGAAGCAGATCTTTCCTTGGGGGATCCCCGGTGTTTCACCGGGAAGAGGCAGGCCGAATCCGAGACCAAACCGGACGGGGCTACCGATCACGAGGTCATTGCCGACCGACTGTTCGGCGAACGCGGATTCTGCTGTCTCCCGTTTCAGCAACCGCGCGCCGTTGACCTCTCCTGCACACGCGAGGACGGACTGAATGCCCGCGAGCGCGCGGGCATTCGTGTGCCCGTTCGCGGCACCGATCTCGGCGCCTCGCCAGGCATCCGTTAACGTGTCGGCAGCAACCACCCATGGACCGACGATCGTCTTGCCCATTACCGTGTTCGGATCGAGCTGGTCGAGCCCGTCCGTCTCCCCCGGCGGCGCGACGACATTGCTCACGCGCCCGTACTCGGACCGCGGGATGCCGAAGTGAAAGTCCGCGCCCAGCGGCGTCGTGATCTCGTCCTGCACGAACGCGCTGAGACTGCGTCCGTCCACACGGCGGATCACCTCGCCAATGAGGTGTCCGAAGCTCAGCATGTGATACCCCGAGGCAGTCCCCGGTTCCCACCACGGCTTCTGTGCAGCGAGCCGATTCGTGGCGGCTCGAGTGTCGGCCAAGTCCGCCACAGTGAAAGGCTGATCCCAACCCGAGACGCCCGAGGTGTGTGCTAGGAGGTGCTTGACCCGCACCCCGCCTTTGCCATTCGCACCGAACTCCGGCCAGTACCGCGCAACTGGCTGTTCCAGGTCGATGAGGCCGCGATCGGCGGCGATCAGGGCCGCTAACGCGGTGACTGTCTTCGTGCATGACCACACGTTCGTCACGGTGTCCTTCAGCCAGGGCTGCGTGCGAGCCTCGTCGAAATAGCCGCCCCAGAGATCGACCACGAACTTGCCATCGATTGTCATCGCAACTGAAGCACCCAGCTCCGCCCCGCCGCGAATGTTGTTCGCCAAGAGGTCTTTCAACGCCGAAAACCGCGGGTCACAAACGCCCTGCACCATGTGTGGATCCGAAGAAGGGCCCGATCCAACCCCACATGCAGACGTGAGACCGGTGGCAGCAACCGCCGCCGTGAGACCGAGCGCCTGCCGTCGGCTCAGCATCGGGAACTTGTTTTTCATTGCCAACCTCAATTCGAATCGCCTGATCGATGCGGCCGCACCGCCGCAGGGCGGCAAGCGCCTGCAGACGTCGCACAAACCGATCGCCACACGCCATAAAGATCTCGACGGAGCCCCGTCTGCCGAACATTGCATCTGAACGATCGTTAATATAGATCTGCGCTGTGATGCACTTGACCATCCGCGAAGAATATTCGCTTGATATTGAGGCCACTTCATGTCTTGGCAAATTTAGTTCACCACGCGACCTGTCTGCCGAAGAAAATTCGGTGACCCTTTTCCTGTCTAGTGTTCTGGGAAATATTGAGAAAATGTTAGTTTTGTGCACGCAGGCCATCCGTCGACAGGGGTAATCGATCAATGGCGAAACGTGCACCTTGGAGCCCGCCGGATCTGCCTCTGGATAGGTATGAGGTGGCGATGGTCAAAATGTATACGGATTGGGTGCAATACGGCGGCCCGAGCGAATTCGAAACTATGGTCGCGTTCGGATTGAATTGTGAGCAATTCTATCGTCGCATCGAGGCAATCGATGCGCGGCTTCAATCGCGGTCGTCGGAGTAGTAAATTTGCCACAGGCGGGTGGTGCCAGGAACTGACTAGGCTCGCGCCCTATCTGGATAGGTTGCGGTGGTAATCCGGGTGTCGTTTTTGAGATGCCGGGCGATGTTGCCGGTGGTGTCATGGCCGGGAAACCGGAAGTGTTCGTGCGGTCGATACCCTTGGCCGAGGGCGCTGTGTGTGCAGAGGATCGGCCAGCAAGCATTCGGTCCCGGCGCGAGCGATCGTGGAAATGGTGTTGGCGCTGCGGCAGCGTGGAGCCAATGCAGGTCTGGGAAGGCGACGTGCGCCGGATTTGGACACCGTTGGCGAATTGGGTTGGGAGAGGGTGCCTTGTCGGCAGGTGTCAGGCGGACGGCAACACGTTGCGCTGGCAGACGGCGATGGCCATTGGTGGGCCGCGCTCGTTGCCTGCCCTGGCAGGCGGTCGTGCGCGCCAGAGCGACGATCGACACCGACGATGGATTCGTACTTTTTCCTAGGGATATGTGAGCCGGGTACCACGGATAACGGCCTTCACCGACTATGAGAGCACCCCTCGATTGTTATTGAACAGCCGCAGGCGATACAGCGCGGTTCGCGGGGGGCTGGGAGATGTGAGGACTGGATCCATCAGCCCGGCTCGCCGCTTCGGGGTCCCCGTCGGATTCCGGCCTGCAAGTCGTCGATGAGATGTTGATAGCCGTCGGCGAGGTCGTCGAGCTGGATCCAGATGCGTTCGAACACAGGGAGGACTGTGGCTACCGCGAGGTGGGCGGATAGCTGGGCGATGCGATCGACGACCGAGCCGAGGCGCTCAGTGTGTATGCGCGCGGCAGGCAGTGGGCTGGGGGTTGCGGTCCGAACGCAGGTGTCGATGCAGTGCACCAGTTGGATCCGGCGCGCCATCAGTGTGTCGAACTGACTGGCAGAGCATATGGCGGACTGTTGATGTAGTTGTACCAACTCTTGGGCGGCGTCGAGCAGTGGGTGCGAGTTGTGGCCCCAGCCTCGGATGGCGGTCAAGAGCAGATCCTTGCTAGGAATGCTCTGGGCATCTGCCGGTGTGGTCATCTCGTTGGCTTCCTGTGTGCAGATCGCCGCGAATTACGGCGGAGAGTGTGTCTCGCGATCGACGTGATCGACCTGCGTGTGAGCGCGCGGCAAGACTGGCTGGCCCGCGGATGCACCCAATCAGCGAGCCGATGATTCGGTATGTCGTGAAGCGGGGCGGCCGTCTTGTCCAGAGGTCGATCGCGCCGTGCGAGCTCTGGCTGGGCGGGCGACAACGGCAATCGACGCCGCCACAGAACAGAACAGAGCAGTCCACGCCTTGCCTGCTGGCACTGGCGAGCTGGTTCAGTGATCAATCGTTTCGACGGTCATCGACTCAGGCGCGGGTAAGTGCATCGTGTAGTGCGGTGAGGACCGTAATCCAACGCGTCGACGCGTCGTCGGAATCGAAAAGCTCGTTGACTACGAAGCTGAATCCGGCATTGTGCTGCGGCCAGGCGCCATGGATTGAGCCACCGGCACCGGGATGACCGAAGGCACTCGATTCCGGGCCGAAGCTGGTGCCACGCGATGGGGTCTGGAAGCCGACGCTGAAGCTATATTCCGTTCCGTCGAACACGTCGAATCCGCGAGCGCGAGATGTCGCCGCGAGGTCGGCGGTGTTGGGGCTCCACACCCCGTCCGGCGCGGTCGAGCGATCGATCATCGAGGCATAGAACCGCGCCATTGATCGCGCCGATGAGATCGCTCCGGCACCTGGGATGCTGGCGACCTGCAGGGCAGGAATGTTCCAGGGCAACGGGTCGATGAACAGCGGCGGATTACCCAGCCGCGCACTCTCGCGTGGATCGTCACCATGGATGTCCATAGCGTCCAACCGACCCGACGGGGTGAACACTGTCGCGACGCGGTCCAACACTGAATCCGGCACGCCGAACCAGGACTCCAGTCCCAACGGCTCAGCGAAGTTCGAGCGCCAGTACTCCGCGACCGACGAGCCGGTGACTCGACGAACAATCTCATCGGCGATCCAGCCGTACGTCAGTGCGTGGTAGGCCAGCACCTTCTTGCCGGGCCAGAATGGTTCGCTGTCAGCGAGGCGCTGGGCGAGGAGGTCGTGGTTCAAGAACTCGTCCAGATTTGTCGGCTCGAGGATGGCCGGCAATCCGGCGCGATGAGTCATCACATCGTCGATAGTTATGCTGCCCTTCCCATGGGCGGCGAATTCCGGCCATAGTGAAGCGATCCGGTCTTCCAGTCGGAACACGCCGCGCTGGACGAGTTCTAGTACACAGGCGGCGATCAGCCCCTTGCCGCCGGAGAAGATCGCGCACACCGTGTCGGCTTCCCATGACCTACCCGGAGACGATTCTCCTGTCCAGGTATCGACCATGATTGCGCCATCTACCATCAGGGAGAGAGCAGCCCCAGCGCCGGGGCGGTGGCCGATCTGCTGGCGAAAGATTTCCGCAGCACGCTCAAAACCTGGTGCGACGTAGGGCTCCATCAGTAGTCTTCCTTCCTCGCGCCCACAGGCTGCGGCAGCAGCAATCGCCCCGCATTGCCAGTTGGAACCCGCTTCCGCGCCCATGGACAGCCCTTTCATCGGGGCTGCAGCAGGGACCTTCGCAAGCTCTTGGACCCGTTGGATTAGCAGTGCGCTTCCGGTCCCGGGCGATCATGTCCAGCAAACTCTAGGATGTGAGCTATGACACGGAACCGCGGCCGAATTAACTTCGTCTGATTACGCGCCTGGCCCCGCATCGCTGAAGGTCTGTGGGTAACCAGCCGGATTCAGCGAAGAGACTTCGGCGCCGTGTGACAGCAGGTCGCCTGGCGTACATGCTGATGTCACCTAGCGGCAGATCCCGGCCAACACTGATGACACCAACCGGGAGCATCTTTATGAAAGGAATACCCGCCACCGCCGTCATCGCACAGATGGCGACAACTCGTTTCGCTGCTAGGTCGACCCGGCGTGTGGTGTCGCAAGACGCGAACTTGCCGACGAATTCGACTGCGTACATATGGACGCCTGTCATCGAAAATGCTCGCGGCGCACGAGGCTTGTCCCAGCATCTTAGCGATAGTACGTCCGCGACCAACAGGCTAGGCCGTCAACTGACGGCCCGATTCCCGAAAAGGTTGCTACATTGGCGACATCAGAAATGACGCCAGAAGCTCGTTCCGATCTCAAAGGTGACCAGCTTTCTGCATTCAATCTTACATATTTGGTACTGGCGGCGGTCGCACCTCTTGCCGCAGTTGTCAGTGCCGTTCCTCTTGTCATCTTGGGCGTTGGAGTGGGCGCACCGGGAATGTATGTGGCCACGTCCTTGGTGTTGCTGTTCTTTGCCATCGGTTACACGAAGATGAGTCGTCACGTCAACAAGCCGGGCGCATTCTATGCGTACATAACGTTAGGGCTCGGGCCGTGGGTCGGCATGGCTGCTGCAGCGATTGCTGCAACATGTTACTGCCTCATTCTGGTCGGTATTGCAGGAATCACGTCCGGCTTCGCTACCTCGATATTCGAATCCGTCTTCGACTGGTCGGTGCCGGCGCCGGTGTGGGCGGCAGTGGTGATTGTTTTGATCGGTTTTACGGGTCGGCGAGGTGTCGAGCTCAATGCCCGTATTCTGACTGTCGTCTTCACGATCGAAATTCTTCTCGTCCTCACGCTCGATGCTACTATCCTCGTTCGCAATGGCTTCGGCGCTTTTTCTCTCGATGTCTTCAACCCATCGAATGTCTTCAGCGGTGCTCCCGGCATTGCATTCGCGTTCGCAGCTTCCTCGTTCATGGGTTTCGAAGCGACTGCAATATATTATCGCGAAGCGAAGGATCCTTTGAAGACCGTGCCCCGCGCAACATTCGCGGCTGTCGGACTTGTCTCGATTTTTCTGATCCTCGCGTCGTGGTCTCTCATTGCGGGCAACGGTGGATCGTCTGCGCAGTCTGTGGCCGAACAGGATCCAGCCCGATTTGTCTTCGCGACGATGCACGATCAGCTGGGCTCGGGTGGTGAGACCATCATGGAACTCCTGTTTCTCATCAGCTTCATGGCCTGCGCGATGAGTACACTCAATGCAGCTGCACGGTATGTCTACTCGTTGAGCCGAGATAAATTGCTTCCGAGCCAACTGGGCAGGGTGCATTCAAAACACGCCTCGCCATACGTGGCGAGCGCAGTACTCGTCGTCTTTGCGGCCGCGATCCTGACTGCGGGCTTTCTGAGTGGGCTGGATCCTTACCTCGTCATCGGGGTGGCGACCGTCGGCCTGGCGACGGTGGGAATCATCTCGTTGCAGGCGGTCGTGTGCATCGCCGCGATCGCATACTTCTGGAGACGGCCGGAGCGCAATTGGTGGACAACTGTCATCGCACCAGCTCTCGGTGCCGCAGGCATGACGACAGGCGTGGTTCTGACGCTCGCCAATTGGGATCTCATCGGAACCACATCCGTGGGATATGTCAACAACCTGCCTTGGCTGCTGCTTGTAGTAGTGATTGCCATGTTGGCCTACGGCGCACGTCTTCGACGCAAAGATCGCGCGAGC
Source organism: Nocardia sp. CA-119907 (assembly GCF_050955995.1). Taxonomy (NCBI): domain Bacteria; kingdom Bacillati; phylum Actinomycetota; class Actinomycetes; order Mycobacteriales; family Nocardiaceae; genus Nocardia; species Nocardia sp. CA-119907. The sequence goes on along the minus strand of NZ_CP192091.1, from coordinate 5,282,889 downwards.
TTCGACCGATTTGCATCGTCGGCAGGATGAGACCATGCACCCGCTCACATGTGAGTGAGCGGACAACGGTTCAGTCCCAACCTCCATGGAATTGACGGACCTTCGATCGTCCTCGACAAGGGCCACAACCGATAGTTGGGACCTGCTCGCCCGCTGGTAATGAGGAGAACGGATTCCAGGTGGCCTGCGGCGGCGTCTCGGCCGAGCATTCTCCACCCATTTGTTGCCGACGGCTTCCTTCCTCGACCTGAGCAATTGCCGCAGGTGTCATAGCGGGTGACCAATGCTCACTGGCAGTCGAGGCAGATGAGGGGGCGCAGTGCGGCCGCCGCTCCAGGCGGCCGCACTGCGCACGAAAACGCGCCCGCGCTGCCGTAGTTGACCACTTTCCTTACCGCGGCCGAATCATCTTCGGTAGCAATACTAAAGAGCGGCACATCGGCGCACCTATCACGACGACATGGGGCGCTTGAAAAAAATTAAATTCGGACAGAGATCTTATTCCTGCTCCGCTTCCGTATTGTTTGTCACGGATCGCAACGATCCTTGTACATAGATCGCGACAACGGATTCCAAGGTGCGGATTGCGCCCTTCGTGAGGTAGAGATCGAACCGGTTCGGATCTGTCCGACTAAATCCCGAGATAGGGCTTTTGGAAGTGGAACTTTGAAGCCAGTCCGGAGGGGTCGTTATGAACGAACAGGCTACTCCAAGACCGAAAGGATAAATATATGACAAAGTCGGAGCGACTTTCACAGGAGGAGAACCGGAGCGATTCTCCGGCTGGTCACGAAAACTCTCTCGGACTGCTCAGCGGACTGCGAGTGGTGGCATTCACCACTTTTCTGGTGGGCCCGGCCACAGTGCAGTACCTCGGCGACATGGGCGCCGATGTGATCAAGATCGAGGAGCCGCACAACGGGCCCCACGAGCGCAGGTGGTCAGGCGCCGATCATTACCTCAACGGCGAGAGCATTCTCTTTTTGATGAGTAGCCGGAACATTCGCAGCATCGCGCTCGACCTCAAGAGCGCAGAGGGCAAGAAGATTGCCGCCGAGCTCTGCGCCAATGCCGACGTCGTAGTTTCAAACTTTCGCCCCGGGGTGATGGACCGCCTCGGGCTCGACTTCGAGACGTTGCGCCAGAACAACGAAGGCCTCATTTATGCGACCGCCTCCGGGTACGGATCCAAATCGCCACACCGGCATCTCCCAGGGCAGGACCTTCTGGTCCAGTCCATCTCAGGGCTTGCCTCGGTCACCGGCTCCGAGGGCCCCCCGATCGCGTCGGGCGCCGTTGTCGCTGACCAGCACGCAGCAACACTGCTCGCACTCGGAATTCTGGCCGCCCTACACGAAAGGTCCCGCACCGGGAGGGGCCAAGAGGTGGAGGTCACCATGTTGCAGGCATCGCTCGACCTTCAAGCCGAGGTGTACGCGTATCACCTCAACGGAGCGAAGCTGAACCGTCCACGGAGTGGCCTCGCGACCACATACCACGAGGCCCCATACGGCTTCTACAAGGTCGAGGACGGTTATGTCGCGCTGTCGATCAACCCGATCGCCAAGATCAGCCAGGCGTTGGGCTTGCCTGCTCAACTCGAACCGTTCCTCGATCCGTCTCTTGCCTTCTCACACCGCGATGAGATCTACGACGCGCTGAGTCCGTTGCTGGCCGGCTATCGGCGCGATGAGCTCATCGAACTGCTGCGTGGGCACGACGTGTGGTGCGCGCCCGTCCACACCTACGCCGACTTGGACAGCGACCCAGTTGCTGCCAGCCTCGACGCGTTCGAGGAGTTCGAGCACCCCGACGCTGGACATGTCCGCGTCGTCGGCCACCCGATTCGCTTCAGCTCGGGCGTTGCGGCGGTGAAGCGGATACCGCCACGGCTGGGTGAGCACTCGCGTGAGGTGCTCGTCGAGCTCGGCTACATCCCGGAATCAATCGACGCACTGATCAAGAAAGGCTATTTGAAGGCATGACCAAGAACATCGTGACAGTCGACCCGACGCGACGAGAACCCTTCTACTACGAGGACTACGCGGTGGGACAGCGATTCGTGAGCCGCGGGCGCACGGTCACCGACGCCGATATCCGCCTGCATGTCGGCGCGACTGGCGCTGATCACCCCAACCACAGTGACGAGGAGTACTGCAAGAACCACCCGGTGCTCAAGGGAGTCTGCGCGCACGGTCTGTTGATCTTGAGTCTGGTCGACGGTTTCATCACCGAGGAACTGCCCAAATACATGGGCCCTTCGATGAACTACGGCCACGAGAAGGTCCGATACATCGCTCCGGTCTATAGCGGAGACACGATCCACGCAGAAATCGAGATCGTAAAATGCCGCGAGAAGAACCACGAATGGGGGCTTCTCGAACTCGAGGTCAATGCGATCAATCAGGACGGAATATGCGTCGTCTACGACCACCACGTCCTGATCGTCCAGAAACGCTGCGCGATCACCCCTGCGTGAGCCGTTTTCCACAGAACTAGTTCCGAGGATCGATGAGCACTAATCCAGGCCACCGCGGCAGCCGCCGTGCGGGCGAAGTTTTCGACTTCATCATCGTGGGCGGCGGCGCCGCCGGCTGCGTCCTGGCCAACAGGTTGTCAGAGGATCCGTCCACTCGGGTCCTGCTGCTGGAGGCGGGCCGCTCCGATTACCCGTGGGATCTCTACATTCACATGCCTGGAGCGTTCCAATTCACTATCGGGAAGCGACTCTACGACTGGAAGTACGAGTCCGACCCTGAACCGCACATGCATGGGCGCCGAATCTCCCACCCCCGGGGGAAGGTTCTCGGTGGGTCGAGCTCGATCAATGCGATGAACTTCCAGCGAGGCAACCCGCTCGACTACGAACGATGGGGCGCCGACCCTGGGATGGAGAAGTGGGACTTCGCCCACTGCCTTCCCTATTTCAAACGCATGGAGAACGCCATCGACAGCGGCGACGAGTGGCGTGGCGACGCCGGGCCGCTGAAAATCGAGCGCGGCCCGGCCAAGAACCCACTCTTCGACGCGATGTTCGAGGCAGTGCAACAGGCGGGGTACTCGCTCACCGACGATGTGAACGGATACCGGCAGGAAGGCTTCTCGACCTTCGACCGCAACATCTATCGCGGGCGCAGGCTCAGCGCCGCACGAGCCTACCTACATCCGGTCAAACGACGCCCGAACCTCCATGTCCGTACCCAGGCACTGGTGACCGGTGTCATCATGCGCGGCAAGCGAGCCGTTGGGGTTTCCTACAGCCGGCTCGGCCGTGCCCACACGGCCTTCGGCGAGGAGATCATTCTGTCCGGCGGAGCAATCAACTCCCCGCAGTTGCTGCAGCTGTCGGGCATCGGCAACGCGAGAGAGCTCCACGCAGTGGGAGTAGCCCCGATCCACGATCTGCCTGGAGTCGGCGAGAATCTTCAAGACCACCTCGAGACCTATGTGCAGTACGCATGCAAGCAGCCGGTCACCTTGGCTCCCGCGTTGAAGTGGCGCAACCGACCCAAGATCGGGCTCCAATGGCTGCTCACCCACACCGGTCCAGCGGCGACCAACCACTTCGAGTGCGGCGGTTTCATCCGCAGCGACGAAACCATCGAGTACCCCAATCTGATGTTTCACATGCTTCCGCTCGCGATCAGGGTGGACGGCACCGCACACCCGGGCCACGGATATCAGGGACACATCGGACCGATGTACTCCGATGCCCGCGGAAGCTTGAAGATCAAGTCCTCTGATCCGCGCCAACATCCGTCAATGGTCTTCAACTACCTCTCGACCGAGCAGGATCGGCACGAGTGGGTCCAGTCGATCCGGGTCGCGCGGCACATCCTCACCCAGCCCGCCTTCGATGCGTTCAACGCAGGAGAACTGTCACCCGGTCCCTCGGTCCAGTCCGACGAGCAGATCCTCGACTGGGTGCGCCGTGAAGCAGAGACCGGGCTGCATCCCTCGTGCACCGCCAAGATGGGGACCGATAGCGCTTCTGTTCTCGACCCGAGCACGTTACGCGTGTGGGGCATCGACGGCCTTCGAGTGGTCGACGCATCGTCGATGCCCCACATCACGAACGGCAACATCTACGCCCCCGTTGTGATGCTCGCAGAGAAAGCTGCGGACCTGATCCTTGGAAACACGCCACTCCAACCGCTCGAGCAGGAGTTCTACAGGTCCTCGTCCGATCAGGCCGAAGTACCCGGCCTCTCCGATTGACGACCGCAAAACGCCATCAGCAAGCCAGTATGCGGGCACCGGCTGAGTCCGCATCTGGCGAATCCGTCAAAGCAGCAAGGGAATACGTGACAATGTCGAACAGTGTTCGTACCTACGGCCACATCATCGGTGGGCAGGAACGCCGCTCTGCTGAGGTTATCGAACGGTCGAATCCAGCAACCGACCAGCACGTCGCGAGCTTCGCCGCCGGTACCGCAGAAGATGTCGACGCGGCTGTCGGTGCCGCAAGACAGGCGTTCGATGACGGTCGCTGGTCCAGGCGATCGGGCGCCGACCGATCCCGGCTTCTACTCGCATTGGCCGGGGCGATCGGCGATCATCGAGAGCAACTCGCCGCGATCGACGCCGAAGAAGTGGGCAAACCCCTGAACCTGGCGAGAGAGGACGTCGACGGAGCCATCGCGCACTTCGAGTATGCCGCGGCACTCGCACACGAGGTACACGGCGACCAGTACACGAACCTCGGCGAGGCCTATCTCGGTCTGATCGCACGCGAGCCCGTCGGAGTGGTGGGGCTCATCGCGCCATGGAACTTTCCGGCACTCAGCTATGCCGAGAAAGCCGCATACGCGTTGGCGGCCGGCTGCACGACGGTGATCAAGCCTTCCGAGTACACATCCGGTTCGTCAGTGGAAATCACACGCCTGGCAGCCACAGTGGGGATCCCACACGGCGTACTCAACGTGGTCACCGGCCTTGGCGACGTAGTCGGTCGAGGAATCGTCGAGCATCCGGGCGTGGACTTCGTATCCTTCACCGGATCCACCGCGACCGGAAAACGGATCGCGGCCATGGCAGCAGTTCAGCTGAAGAGGGTGGCCCTCGAACTCGGCGGCAAGGGCGCCAACATCGTTTGCGTGGACGCGGATCTGGGCGCGGCCGTCGACGGAGCACTGCGCGCAGCCTTCTTCAACACAGGCGAATGCTGTGTCGCGGGATCGCGGCTTCTCGTCGAGCACTCCATCGCCGATGCGTTCCTTGCCGAGGTCGTTGAAAGGACGGCGAAGCTTGTCGTGGGCTTCAGCGAAGACGCAGATATCGGCGCTCTGATCCATGAGACCCATGCACAAAAAGTGATCGGGCATATCGACCAGGCACGCGCCGAAGGAGGCACGATCCTGACAGGCGGGACGCGGCTGCGGCCCGACGGGCTGACGGGAACGTTCGTGGCCCCCACCGTCATCGACAGTGTCACGCCCACAATGCGGATATACCAGGAAGAGGTGTTCGGTCCGGTGCTGTGCGCTGTCCGCTTCACCGGCACCGATGAGGCCATCAAGCTTGCAAACGACACCAACTACGGTCTGGGCAACTCGGTCTGGACGAACAACCTTGACAGCATGATGCGATTCAAACGCGAGCTGCGCTCGGGAACCGTATGGATCAACACGACGATCGACAGCGCACCCCAGATGACCTTCGGCGGCACCAAAGATTCCGGATACGGGCGCGAGGTCGGCAGAGCCGGTCTGGAGGAGTTCACCGAGCTGAAGAGCTGCGTTATCCGGGCGGGTGCAGCGTGACCTGCGTAGCGACCCACTCGCGCCGCACCTGGAATTGTTGCTCCGGCGCGACACACTCATGCTGCTCGCCGCATCGAATAGACCGCGCGAACCTCAGGGCTGCGGTTACCGACGTCGCTCACGTGTCGGCTGACCTGAGGGATCGGTCATGAGAAACCACGTGCTCATAGCCCCGGACTCGTTCAAGGGAACCTACTCATCGCGCGAAGTCGCAGTTGCCATCGGCCTCGGGGCCGGTGTCGCTGCAGACATCTGTCCAGTCGCCGACGGAGGCGAGGGAACCGTGGAGACCCTTGTCAGCGCCACCCGCGGCTGGACGTCCGCTGTGGACGTCCATGACCCACTCGAGCGCCCGTGCAGCGGAGTTCTCGGTTGGACAGACCGCGAGACCGCCGTTATCGAGGCTGCATCGGCGTCGGGATTGACGCTGCTCGCGCCCGACGAACGAGATGCGGAGCGGGCGACCTCTCGCGGCACCGGCGAGCTCATCGTGGCCGCGAAGGCTGCGGGGGCGCGAACAATCCTCCTCGGGGTCGGCGGCACGGCCTCGACCGACGGCGGCGCTGGTGCGATCGCCGCTATCGACGAGTCAGGCGGGCTCGGCGAGGTCACCCTCAAACTTCTGTGTGACGTTCGAACGACATTTGTGAACGCAGCACGCATCTTTGCCCCGCAAAAGGGCGCCGACCGCCCCACAGTGGAGCGGCTAGTTCGTCGACTGGAGAACTTCGCCGACAACCTTCCGCGAGATCCACGGGGAATTCCGCTGACCGGAGCAGGCGGCGGGCTCGCTGGTGGTCTATGGGCTCGATACAACGCGCAACTGGTGCCCGGTGCCCAAACCATATTGGATCTGGTGAATTTTGATGCCCGCCTGGCATCGGCGACGGCGGTGATAACTGGTGAGGGTTGCTTCGATGCGCAAACTCTCGACGGAAAGCTGGTCCAAGAGGTCATCACAAGGGCGCACCTGGCGGGAAAGCCAGTGCACATCGTTGCCGGATCGACGTTGTACGACAGCGAACGCACGCATGCAATGGGAATTTCCTCCCTGAGGCTGGCGCGCAATGAACACGAGATGCAGGCGGCTGGCGCCGAGATTATGGCCACGGCCCAATCCGAATCGGTCACCGACGGCGGTGCCATCAGGTGAGTACCCGCGAACGACCTCCCTCGCAGCCAAGGCAGGACAGCACCAACTTCGATCTCAGCGGCCGCCGCGCGGTGGTCACAGGAGCAGCGCGCGGGATCGGCCGCGCCGCTGCATGTGCACTCGCCGCCGCCGGTGCCGAAGTCGTCGCCGTGGACATCAGCGCTGAGGAGCTGGAGCGCACCGCCAACTCGATCGCAGCCTCAGGCGGTGTTGCCCACATGATCGTCGTGGACGTGACCAGCGACAGCAGCGTCCAAGATTTGGTCGCTACGGTTAGCCAACGCGGCGGGGTCGACATCCTCGTGAACGCCGCAGGCATCATCCGTCGCGGCCACTCACTCGATGCCACTGTCGAGGATCTGGAAGACCTGTGGAAGGTCAACGTCCGCGGCCTCTACGCCGTGACTCAGGCATTGCTGCCGCACATGGTCGGCAGGAATTCGGCGAAGATCATCAACGTCGGGTCCCTGGGCTCTTTGCTGGGGCTCGAGAATCGTGCCGCTTATGCAGCCACGAAAGGGGCCGTTCGGCAGTACACGCAAAGCCTCGCCGTCGACCTCGGACAGTACGGAATCCGAGCGAACGCAATCGCTCCTGGCTATATCGCCACGGAGATGAATCGCCAGTGGCTCGAGACCGAGACCGCGCAGCGAGCACGACTGATCAAGCGAATCCCATTAGGTCGGCTCGGCACACCACACGACATCGCCGGGGCGTTCGTGTTCCTGGCCTCGCCAGCATCGGACTACATCACCGGCCAGCTACTCGTCGTCGACGGGGGGTGGTCGAGTTGGTGAAGCCAACTCCAATTCCAAACCACGGAACAACATCAGGGGAATCCATGAAATCAGCGACACCGAACGCCAGTAATGCCAGTGTTCGCAGTATCGACGCCTTCGTTGGTGTCAACGCCTCCATGGCGCTGCCCATGACGAAGGGATTCGAGCCCGACTACCAGGGCCTTGGACGCTATGCCCGGTGGTTGGTCGACCAAGGCGTCACCGGTGTCACCGTCAACGCCGACACCGGTGAAGGGGCCCATCTGTCGCTCGAGGAACGTATACGAGTGATCGAGTCCGTCAAGTCCGAAGTGGGCGAGGCGATCCTTGTCGCGTCCGGACTTATTGCCTCGCACACCCAGCAGGCAGTCGAAATCGCCTCTGCACTCCGAACTGCCGGCGCCGATGCGCTGCTGGTGTTCGGCATCCCTGCTTTCAATGGCAAGCCACTGCCGTCCGAGCTCGTCTACCAGTACTTTGCATCGCTGAGCGAATGCGACATTCCTCTGATCGGGTTCAACCTCACGGCGTCGTTGGGTGGCGTCGTCTTCGAACCGGAGGTGATCGCACGCATCGCAACTATCGACAATCTCGTTGCCCTCAAAGAGGCGTCGTTCGACGCCGCGTCCTACGTAGCCTCACGTGACGCTCTCCGCTCAGCAGCACCGAACATCGCCTTTCTGTCCGGCTGCGACAACTTCATGTACGAGTCGTTCGTCCTCGGGGCCGACGGCGCGCTGCTAGGCTACGCGGGGCTGGCAGCCGAACTCACCTGCCAGGTGTTCGGCGCAGTCGCATCCAAAGATTTCGAGCGCGCCGAGACACTGAGTCGAGATCGCATGCAACCACTGGCCGAAGTCCTGTTCGGAGCGCCAGTCCGCAACTCCCGAGCCCGGATAAAAGAAGGCCTGCGCCTGCTGGGTCTCATCGACGAGACCACAGTCCGGCCGCCTCTACTGCCATTGCAGGACTCTGAGCGGGCCGCTGTAAAGGCCGCGATGACCGTAGCCGGACTGCTGTGATGCTAACCGATGACGCAAGCCGTCGAGCTGTTGCTGAGGTGAACGAAGCATTTCGAACGCAGTTGATCACTGCCATCGAATACACGCCACGGCCCCTTCTTTCCGTGGTCCTCTGAGCATCAGCTCCCGGTGCGGTGAGTCCGTTTCTTCGGGCCATCGCCGGAGATATGTTGGAACCGCAAATGTTTCGGGATCACCTCCATATGCACCCAGCTACCAGTAGCGTTCATGTTTTCAAATCCGTTGAGGTGATCGAAAACGATGTTGGTTTCGATTCCGTCTACCGAGCTGTCCATCGCCAACTCGTGTGCGACGAAGTCCCGAAGCTTCGCAGAGGAAGGACAGGCGACATGGATCAGGAAATCGTGCGTTCCACCGACATGGAAGACATCAAGAACCGCCGGAAGCCGGATGACGCGGCGCGCGTACGCGGAAACCTCATGCCGCGCTTGCGCTTTGAGACGAACCGAGACCATTGCCTGCAGCGGCAGTCCCAGAGCTGCCCAGTCGGGGTGGGCGTGATAGGACTTGATCACTCCACGCTGATGGAGATTGCGGATTCGCATCAGACAGGTCGACTGAGCGATTCCAAGTATTTCCGACAGTTGGCGGTTGGATGTCCGAGCGTCTCGGGTCAATTCCCACACGATCCGTTCATCGATGGCATCCAGTTCGGCATGCTCCGCATCGCCCGTCATGACCCACTCCTCGGTTCGAACAAAATTCGGCACTTGTAGCGCCTCGATGTGCTCAGTGAGCATCTTCCAGTCGAGTCTAGTTGTCTCAATAGTGGGATTCAACCAGCGACCGAATTATTCGCAACGGCCAAGCGGTGTCATGCGAAATGGACAGGGGGTACGTAGACGCGTCGCCGGGTGTCCCAGGGAATTTTAGCGGTGGACCTTCCTGCTCCGACTCGTTCGAAGAGTATGTTCGTCGATTTGCTCAGGGCGGGAACGAAGGTGAAAGCGTCGAAATTTGTGATACTCGATGGTGAAAGACGTAGCTGTGACGGAGAGCTACGCCTCCGTGCTTGACGGTGGTGGCCTGAATGGTATTGCCTGGGCAACAGGTGTCGTTGCCGGACTGGCCGACGTCGGATCGAAGTAACCCAAGCGGACCTGATGATCGGAACATCAGCTGGTGCGAACGTCGCAGCGCAGCTCTGAAGCGATCTAATTGGTTTGCGGATCGCGCAACACCGCAGGCGCGATGCCGCCCTTTGGAGGCGGTCATCAGCCTTCCTGGGGCACATCGGGGCAGGCGGCGACGGCGATTGGCGGCACACGCATGCTGCTACGTCGAAGTCCTCAGTCGCCCACCGGAATCATCTCCAAGTTCACACCGTTGTGAACACGCCGACGCCGTTGTTGGGACGACGAGAGTGTCGGACACTCTCATCTGGAGACGATTCCATCCGGAATCGGGTGACCGCGTTCTCACTCGGCCGAGGGCCAGGTAATGCGGAATTGCACTACTGCAGTGCATCGTTGGTCCAGCGCTTAAGAACCCGCAATTTCTGATCTTGGGTGGGCGCCACGGCACGAGAGCGGATTCAGCCACGGAACCAGAGCCTCTAAGTCTTCGGAAGTTAGCTTGGTGACGTGCTTCTCACACTCATGATGATTGCCGTTTCTGTAGTCAAACTCTGTAAACATGCGGATGTTACACACTGAGCAATTCCGCGTAGTCATCGCAGTGCCCGCTTCTCTTGCTGCGTAACCTCATGAAGGAGCACCGCCTCACGAGCTTCGCCGGGCCGTGGAAGCTCTTGGTACAGCGTGAACCCCAGATCCTGAGTAAGAAAGGTCCGCTTTGCCCATTCATACGCGTAGAGTGCCCGTTGCAGCCAGTGCGATGGACAATCTTGAAAACCGTCGTCGGGGTGAGGATCGTCCATCATCAGAGCCTCCATAGCCGCATGGAAGCCAGCTTTATTGATATCGATTTCGTGAGCATACATGATTGATCTCTATTCTTGCGTTATCGTGAGGTACTACGGGCAATGGCGGCAAAGCAAGAGGCAGTAGAATGCTGATGGCTAAACATCGCCAATTGCGCAGCCACGCTGGTCCAGGTTCGGTAGCAGGCGGCCGGTGCGAGCGCAGCGGCTTTGCCATTGGCGGCCAGAGTGTTGAACATCTGCACCGCACTGTCGATTTCGACGGTGGCATCGAGCGCGCCGGCGCCAACAAGGGAGCCGGGACTGATATCGACGATGCATCCAGCGGGCCTGACGCCAGGAAGACGATCGGCGGCACGACAGCGCCGACAGTGGCGCCCTGGAACGCAACTGGCGGCCGTGCCGAGAGCATCGTCGGCCAGCGAACCGATTCCTGTGACCAGGATGGCGGTGGTCGCGATCGCCCGGATCGAGATGTTCATCGTGCTTCCTAGGAGTTCCGTTCAAGGATGGGATTCGTTCGCCGCCCCCCCACGAAAGGTGGCTATCGAATGCTGATCCTGAGCAGTACGGAAGCAGTGGAACGACCGGCGCGACGGGAATATCCCCGCATGCTCTCGATCAGCTTTCGACGCAATAGAGCCAGCCAAATAGGTAGGCAGACTCACGCTAGTTACCTATTCACAATCGTTGCCTCCCGACATGTCGTTGTTCGTGGTATGGCTTCCGATATGGCGAGGATCAGTAGATCCTCCGTTAACTTTACGACCCATCAGCCCTGCGTCTGACGTTTCCTACTTACTAACAGCAACATTTGAGCATTACTCGGTGCAGAGTCAACGGGTGGCGAAGAAAGTTCGTCAAATGGCCTATTCGATCCGTATTGCGCCGAAGTATGTTCGTGACAGAATTTGTCTGGCGAATGAAATGCGGTGCCGGCATCTCGGTCGAGCGTCGGTACGCGAGGTTGAACGACACCAGTTACGAGGGCGCTGGACGTGGTACGTCAAGATCATAAATGCAGGTTCAACGTAGAGGGGCGCTGCTCAGTGAAGCCACGGTGGCCATCGGCTACTGCTACCGCATACCCGCAGCCGACCCCACAGTCTCGACACTCTCGGAGGCCGACGAGCCCGGCCACTGGCACGGCGAGCCCGGCACCCGACTTCCCACACCTGCCGCTCGACGACGGCATCTCGACACCAAACCTAGTCCGCGACGGCCGCTACCTTCTGCTCACCGGGCAGAGGGGCGCACCTGGACACCAGTCGCACGGGAAATCGATCCGCGCGCCACCTTTCTCGAGGTACCCGCTGCCTCGTTACGCAACCGCCCGCCCGTCAACACGCCCAGCTGCCGCCTGCGGCCTCAGCGACAACGGCGCCCTGCTGGTCCGCCCAGGCCACGTCATCGCCTGGCGCGCAGGCCATCTCACCCATGGCGCCACCGCTGCCTTGATCAGCGCCGCACGACGAGCGCTCGTCCGCGCGCACGTCATTACCTGCTGACTGACCAGACGGTCGGGGGATCGGGAATGCGGCACGCCCGTTCCGCCACGCGCAGCGGCGGATACGCTCACCTCTTCGACAAATAATTCCTTGCGTCGCCGACTGCGGGGCGGGCCTCCGCGGCATCATCGTGGACCATACCAACAACACCATCACCGCTGGTCCAGCCATTGACGTTGTTTTTCGGGCGATCACTGCTTTCGCAGCTAGTTCAGCGATCCTTGAGCTGCGGCGATATACGCCGAGCGCTTCTCCAGCGCCTTTTCCCACAGCAGATCTGCCTCGCCTCGGCAGTCCGCTGTCGCTGAGCTTCGCAGTCGGCAAAAGTCCTCGACGAAGTCGTGCAGTTGCGCCAAAGCCGAGTGGAACTCGCCCATTACAGGCATCAGCTCAGGCGGTCCAGCAAGCTGGGCAGCGGCCCTCGGATCCAGCAGCTGGGACCACATCTGCATGACCGCATCACGATGTTGCTCGAGAGCTTGCGCTTGGTCGCGACGTTCGAGCACGAGAATGAGCCGGCAGCCGCCGACGATCTTGTCTGCAGCGGCGAGGTATCCGAGATGGGCAGCATGTTGCCGATCGCGCAGGGCATCGGATCGGGATGCGACAGCTATCCTGTGCTGGTTCCGTGCAGTCAGCCAGTTCGCCGCAAAGGTGACTCCGCCACCCACGAGTGTTCCTGCTAACCCGAACACTGCCGGAGCAAGCTCAAACGCCATGCGGCACAGGTTAACTCGCGAACTCGGTTGGAATGACGAACTTTCGACAGTTGAATACGCGATCCTGCCAGTCCGGAACCCCGAGCTGGATCGCCGCCTCGCCACCATCACACCCGACGCCTGCACCACACCTGTCGTGATCAGCTACAGTCACCGCGAATGCCACTGAACTGCACGATCTCTTCTCTCCGACCCACAGGTCCTCAATGCACCCCCTGAGAAGCGGCGTCGAACCTTGCATGGACTACGAGGAGCGCCAGGCCCTCATCGACGAGGGTGTCGACCCCGACAATCTAAGGATGCAACTGCGCCGAGCTGCGGTCAGCTACTGGCTCAGGCGCCGCGCTATCGAAGCCGGTATCTGGCCCTGGCGACTGCCTCGCCGGGGGTGTAGAACGTCAGCGTCGTAGGGGCGACGGGGCGCGATGACACAATTGCCGAGCTCGACAGGCCCTTCTTGCGCAGGCCGATTGTGGACAGCTAGCGTCGGTTTCGCGCCAGTAGTGTGCCGAAATCCCCTTCCGCTGCTGACGTTTCGTACGGCAGGACCCCCGACGGCTTGCCCTTTCCACCCCTCGCCATCGTCGGGGGTTCTGTCGTTCTCTTGCTCTTACTGCTCCGCTTCCGGAGGTGTTTCGTGAGTTATGGTCCCAGCCTTGTCATCTGGCTTCAGATCATCGAGTTCATCGGTAGCCTGATCGGTGCGATCACTGGTGCCCCGCCTCCGTGATCGCTCCTGGCATCCGCAGTCGCACGTGCACGGTGTCGCTTTGGCGATCAGCATCCACCTGCGTGGCCGTACCGATCCGGGACATTCGTCGTGCCGGTCCAGCGCGCACAACAGGCTCAGGCCCTCGGGTCTTGTTTCGTATATGAGATCGAAAGCGACACCGCCGATCTCGATTCCCCGATCCAGGAAGTAGGACAGCTTCCATCCTTCGCGGGTCAACTCTTTGATTCCCAGCATCGAGTAGGTCGACCACTGTGGGTCGATGCCCTGCTTGAGGTAGGCCGTCAGGTCGGTGTCCTCGGGGTATTCCAGGGGTGTCTCACTGATTCCGAGACCTGCGACGAACTGGAACTTGCCCTGTCGACGGATCTCTTGCAGACCGAGGCCCGGCCACAGCGGCAGAGTCGTGCTCGCGGCTGGGTGCCAGGTCATTTCACGGATCACAGTGTCGAGGTTGGCGCGGAAGGCATCCGGTTCGCTGTAGCGGCGGTATCCGCTTCCCCAGTACCGCCAGCCGTGTTCGATCCGGTCTCGCCGCCACACCCCCTCGGGTAATTCGTCGACGCTCATGCGCGTCCCCAAACAGTCGCGACGTGGCAGGTGTCGGGTGCGGCTGGTCGGGTGTCCCACCAGTGGATGTCTCCGCCTGCCGGGTCGATGAAGTAGGCCCATCCGATCAGCGGATGCGTGCGAGCATCGTCGAGGTTGTAGCCGTGCATGCGTGGTCCGATGGTGTAGGAGAAGCCGTAGCCCTCGATCACCCGGCCCTTGTGCAAGGGCCGGTAGAGGTTTGTTTCGGCGTCGCCCTCATCGAGTTCGGGCCACAGATACGCCCACCCGTAGCGCTGTCGCGCAAGGGTGGCCAGGACGGTCTCGATGCCATCGCGGGCCACAAGTTGCCCGAGGCGCGGCAGCATCGCCTGTGGTGTGCCGTCGACGTGGATATAGACACCGGTGGCTTTCGTACCGCCGAGTCTGCCCACGATGCAGGGCTCACTCATTGTTGTGTCTCCCGTAGATGTGGTGAACCAAATCCGGTGCCCGGCCAGGTGCTAGCTGGCCGGGATCCAGCCCGCGAACAGGGTGTTCGCGGAACCTGCTGCGGTGCAGCAGGAGTCGAAATCGCCGCTCGATGTGGCGGCAGTGATCGCCGGAGGAGTCCGGCTCTCCAGCCGATTCGTGGCCTTCAGACCTGCGAGCGCGCGAGCTCGCCTGCTACCTCGAGGAGGCGTGCATGGCTGCTCCAGCGGGGCTCGACTGGGCGTGGGCGCAGAACACCGGCGGGAACCTGACCAGCGCGCAGCGTCGTCAGCTGACCGGGGTGATGCTCGCCATGCTGCCTGGTCTGGTTATCGACGCGTTGCGGGCACGGACCGGCTACCACGGCACCGCACAATTTGAGCTGGCCGATGCACGGCTACCCGATACCGAGCTCGTGCGCGAAGCTGAACGCGAGGCCCGCGCGGTGTTGTCGCCGACGCTGCTCGAGCACTCCTATCGCACATATTGGTTCGCTCGCGTACTCGCGGCCGTCGACGGGGCGGATTACGACGACGAACTGGCCTACGTGTCGTGTCTGCTGCACGATCTGGCGCTCGAACATCCCACGCCCGGTTGCTGTTTCGCCGTCGTCGGAGCTCGCCGCGCTATCGCGATCGCGCTGGCGGCCGGTGAGACACCGGAGCGGGCGCAGGATCTCGGGGCGGCGGTGGCCGGGCATATGACCCTCGGTGTGAGCAGCGACCTGTCGGATCCTGCCGGGTTCGTCGCAGCCGGAACGAGTCTGGATTTGTTCGGTGCGCGCTTGTCGGAACTCGATCCCACCTGGGTGCGGGAGTTGCTGTCGCTGCACCCCCGGCTGGGGTTCAAACATGCTGCGGTCCAGGCGATTCAAGCTGAGAAGGCCGCCGTGCCGGGAGGTAGGACGGCATGGTTGGCATCATGGGGATTCGAGCTGCTGATCACCGCCGCCGCGTTCCCGGAGTAGCCGGTGAGACGGCGAGAGCGCCGACCCGTGCCAGCAGGGTCGGCGCTCTCTGGTCACCTCGTCACTCGGGTCAGCGTGGGATGCGGACCCAGCTGGCCGGGCTGGCGATCACCAGCTTGGCGAGTTCGTTCGCGGTGGCGGGGGTGAACAGTCCACCGCCGATCGCCTGGTGGCCGGTCATCCTGTTACCGGCGACCCAACCTCCGGGCCTGCGTTCCCAGATCCCGGTCACATCCCGCTTGTCCAGGCGGGGCCGCCCGTAGGCGTTGACTGGGGTGCCGAACAGGATGACGCGTGGGTTGCTGTCGACCACCAGCTGGCTGATGTTGATCTCCCAGCCCGACAGCAGCAGCGCCGAGATCAGTGCTGCGAACCCGAGACCGTCGTCGGCCACCAGTTCGGCGATGATGGACGAGAAGCCGTGGCCATCACACGAGACGACTTCACCACATCTCGCGCACCGCAGCTCGATGCTTTCGCGGCACGGGGTGCGTTGTTCACTCATTTGCGTGCTTGTTCCTTCCTGGGTGCCTGCGACGCTGTGCCGCAGGCTGTTTCGCGACGGACGAGGTGCCCGCCGCCTGGTATGGCGAAGCCCCAGCCACCTGGTGGTGGCTGGGGCCTGGTCGGTTTAGGAGTCGAGGGCCTTCTTGCCGCCGCCGACTCGGGTGTGTCCCACATCGGCTGCGTTGGCGCTGCGGACGCCCGCATCGAATCCAGCACCGCTATTGCGATGCGCGACAGAGCGTTTGACCGTTTTCGGCCACTTCTTGTTGAACGCGGCCTGAGTGCGTTCCTCGTCCTGACGGATCGCCAGTTCCACCGACGTGCCCGCATCGCGGATCGCGTTAGCCTCCGCCTCAGCGAGACGCTGATGGACCATGCCCGCGAACCCGCCCATGAACGACTGGCGCTCACGAACGACAGCGGCGTGGTCGAACGGGTCATCTGGCACGTACTTGCTTGTCGCAGACAGCATTTGCGGCATCAGCAAGCTGTAGAGGAACCGTGCTCGTTCGACGTTGCGGCGCACACCAATGATCCGCTGCACACCCGCACCGCAGTCGACGCCGCGGTTGTGCAGCGCGTTGGTGGCCGCGGCGAGCAACAGGATGCGTTGTTCCCGGTACCGGATCGGGATGTCGAAACGTACGACGATGATCTGGTTGTCGCGCGCCGACTGCGCATTCTGCTGCCCGGAGGCTCGTACTCGCATTTCATCGAGGTTGTGTTTGGCCAGCAGTTCGTAGGCTTTCGCCCGGAACGTGTCGGCCTCGGCTGGGTTGTCAGTGCCGTCCGCCTTGGCGAAAAGGCCCCGCACTCGCCGCATGATCTTCTCGGTGGATATCGAATCCTGTTCGGATTCCATAGGTTTCCTCTCCCGGAGATGGTTGGATAGGTGAGTCCGGTTGAGGTGTGTAAGCGACGCCTCAACCGGACTTCGACCGGCACAGCCGGTTGTCAGGCGGCTGCGCCCTCGTCGATCACTTCTTCCTCCACGCCTGCGGCGGCGTCCTCGGTGTCGAGGCCACTGTCGCTGGGATCGGGTTCCGCCGATTCCTGCTCTCGATCGGTGTCGGGGGCAGGTTCGTCCTGCGGTGGGGGTGTCGAACCGCTGGGCAGCCCTTTGGATTCCGGGTCGATGGTGGGTTCCGGGGCCGCCGTCTCCGGCTTGTTCTCGGTGCCCTCCTTCGGTGTGGGCTTGGCCTGCGCTTTCGCGCTGGTCTTGCCGGTGCTCCGCTTGCCCTTGCTGGCAGGCTGGGGCGCAGCTTCCTCCTCGTCGATGGGTGCGAGCACCCATTCGGCGAGGTTGCGACCGACGTAGGCGGTCAGCTGCTCTGCGGTGCGGTTCTGGAATCCGGTGCCGTCCGGGCGGCTGTAGCCGCACAGCTCGGCGACCTGCACCCATCCGATGTCGGTGCGGTGATGCCATGTCGCGGTGACGATCTTGCGGTTGCGCAGCGCTTTGCCGTCAGCGTCGACGGGTGTCCCGACGACGGTGACGGCGGGTCGGCCGTCGATGACCTTCTGTAAGGTCTGGTACTGCCAGCCACACAGGAACATCGCACCCAACAGATTCGCGTATCCCGGATCGTCATACACCAGAGCCGATCCCAGGAATGGGTCGTTCTCCTCTGGCGCGATCCGGGAACCGCACGTGCCGCAGAACGGATTCTGCTTGCCCTGCACCGGTTCCGGTGCAGGGTCGGCCTTGCGGGGCTCGGCCTGATTGGGCTGAGCCTTGCTCGGCGCGGCCTTGGCCGGTCTGGTGTTGCGCGTGCGGGTGCTCTTGCGAGTGGACATGAATTCTCCCAGTTGAACTACTGCGGCCACATCAATGGCCACAGAAACGAAAAGACAGAAATATTCTGTCTTGCATGAGTTCACACTGTGGAATTGTCAAAACGGCATGCGGAGGCCACGCGAGCGGGTAAAACTGCGTGCGACTTCCCCCGTAATTTGGCATGGCTCCGCTGTCACCGGAATGCCGAATTCACCCAGAAGACGATATGAATAAGCCGTACCAATAGGCTGATTGTTGGGGCGACCCCGCCGTAAGTCGAAGGCAGGTGCCCAGTGGTGAATGAAGTCTGATAAAGCACTTCCACAACCAAGAAATCACACTCACCTCTGATATGCAAGAGGTGAATTCAAATCAGATGAAAAAGGCTGAATATGATCTGTGTGGCCTGGAATTGATCAGGGTAGGTGAATAGCCCCAGGGCAATCTGAGGGCCTTAAAATGGCTCAGAGGGCTGGCTATGGGTGTGTGCTGTGTCTGTAGTGGGTGGCCTCTAGCCTGCCCATTGAGCCCTACCTTTGGGCTGCACAGGAAATCATGCAGAGTGAGGATTTCATATGACATCATGTTCACCCTGGCGCAGTGCCGTCCGACCGCCTGATCTATTCAGGGGAGGGGAGCGCCGGTGATCAGCCTTCCTGGATATCCCACCTCTGCCCAGCTGCTGGATGGGCTCGCCGAAGCCGGTAAGCCAGTGATCCTCAACTTCAGCCGCGGCAAGGACTCCGTCGCGGTATGGCTCGAACTCGCCGACCGCGACATCCAGGTGATCCCGATCCACAAGTCCATCGTCCCGGGCCTGGGTTTCATCCGCGCCGATCTCGACCGCTACGAGCAGCATTTCGGAACCAGGATTATCGACCTGCCCGCGGACGCGTTCTGGAGGATGCTGTCCAACTTGGTGTTTCAACCACCCGAGCGGTGCGCGATCATCGAGGCCGCCGACCTGTGGGTCCCCACGCGCGAGGAATGGGATGAGTTGATGCGTGAGGCGTTCGCGGCCCCGGACACGTGGATCCTCGATGGTGTCCGCGCCGCCGACTCCGCGACCCGGATGCTGGCGATCAAGCGGTGGGGAGCGGTCAAACACCGCACCCGCCGCCAGTCCCCGATCTGGGACTGGGAAACCAAAGAGGTATGGGCACGGATCAAACAAGCAGGGCTCGAACTCGGCCCCGACTACCGGATGTTCAAACGGTCCCTCGACGGCATCCGCTACGACTACCTAGGCCCCATCCGCACCCACTACCCCGACGATTACCAGACGATCCTGTCGTGGTTCCCACTCGCCGATCTCGAAATCTTCCGCGCGGAGGTCATGAATGCCGCTCCCTGACGAAGTCCTCGCCATCCTGAAAGCCGGAAAATCGAAAGTCAAAGCGTCACGCGAAGACATCGCCGACGCACTACGACGCCAACCCCACCCCGACCCACTCGCCGAGGTCCGCGACTCCTCCACCGGCAACCTCGAAGCCGACGTGAAAGCCGAACTCGACGCCCTCGGCAAAGGACTATCGGGGGCGAGTAAGCAATGGGCCGAAAAGTTCGCGGCGATGAACGACTCCGAATTCTGGATCGCGATCTGCTTCCGATCCCGAGAACAGAAGGACGAGTTTCTCCGGAAGGCTGAACTGATCGAACTGGGCGATAAATACCTCGACGGAGAAAAAGTCGCCCGCATCCTCGGCATCGACCTCGACGGCTGATAATTCCCGGACTCTGAGTTCGGACTTACTCATCCAGTAGTCGGTTCAAAACTTCCTCGCTGGCTTCTACCGGAAGCTTGTGTTGTGGTCGAGCGAATTGAACTCGACGTGGGTGTTGGCGGCTCTTGTCGCATCCCCGTCCAGTCGCACGCCATCTTCGTGCTCGTACAGGTGCTTGCTGGCGCTGCCGGTTAACAGCAAGATCCCCACGACCACGAGCCAACCCACATCGGGGAAGTCCGGCACCGGTACCGTGGTTAACACCTGGATGATCTTGTGCGCGACCATGCCCATTCCGATCAGGCCCGGCACCACGAACAGCCATAACCACAGGGTTCGACGTGTTCTTGTTCGTTGGGCATCGAACACACGGTAGACCCCGATCGCGCCGCAGCCGCACGGCACGTGCGCGCTGGTCTCGCCCTGGGCAGGACGCGCCGTCTCGATCGGGGTGCGCCACCCTTGATGCACTTGGCGAATGCTCGGATAGTCGCTGACCGGCGGTGGCCGCCTGAACCGCCAGAACTCCAGGAACACCGACGCCATCACATCATCCTTTGCAACTTTGGTGTGGTCCGGTCGCCCAGAGTACGTGGGAACAAAGGCAATTCGCAGGACTTGACCCCAGTCCACGCCCCGGCCGTTCCGGTGAACATCAACCACCGCAATGAATTACAGGAAAAACCCTCAGATCACGCGAGCGCCCCGTCGCCGGGGCCCTCGCGTGCAGCTTCCGATTCAGGGGAAGGAGGTAGGAGATGAATCGCTTCGCAGCAGCAGGCCGCCGCCTGGGCACCGTGATCCGCGCGGCAGGACAGCGTGCCCGCAGCCGGATCGCCGGATCCCGTGGCGCGGCCTCCACGTCCGGCTCGTAACCCACCGCCGGTGGCCTCATCTCGATGGTGGGGCCACACGGTGGCTCACCTTTCGGAAGGAGGCGACCGCAATGACCGCACCCGATTTCCCCGTGATTCCGCTGCGCCGCCCAGCACAGCCAGTGTCGGTGTCGGCGTGGAAGGACAGCCCACCGGAGTGGCTGACCGAGGAGGCCCGCCGGATGTGGGAGCAGCTGGCTGTCCACACCGAGCTGAATCCCGCGAATCTGGTCGAGTTCGCCTGCTACTGCGAAGCATTGGCAGAGTTCCAGGAAGCGACCGTCATCCTCGGTGAAACCGGGTTGCTGGTGATCGATGCCGCCTCCGGTGCTCCGGTACCGAACCCGATCAGCGCGGTACGCGACCGCGCCGACCGCAAGATCGCGGCATGGGCGGCACGGTTTCGCTCCTGATGGCCCGACCAAGAAACACCGATCCACCCCGCCCGCGCAACACCGCCCGGGGCGGGGGATCCCGGCCCGGCAAGATCACCGACGCCGACCAGGCGCACATCATCGAGCTGCACGCACAAGGCAAGGGCCGCAACGAGATCGCCGACATCCTCGGCGTCACCCGCAGCGCCATCACCTACTGGGCCCGCAAACTCGAGTTGCGTTTCGATGAATCCCAGACCGCCGAGGCGAGTGCCGCGCGCCTCGAGCAGCTCAAGCGCCGCCGCCTGGATCTGGCGGAGATGATCGAGCACCAGATCCCCGCGCTGCATGAACGGTTGTGGAGTCCGGTCACCACCTACGAACGCGGCGTGGACTCTCTGATCCCGGTGACGCTGCCGCTACCACCGCTGCGTGATGTCCGCGACGGCTACACCGCGCTATCGCTGGCGTTGCGCAGCCTCACCGAACTACTGACCAGCCACAGCAACGACACCGTCGCAGCTGACCGTTCAATGCTTTCGGACCTGTTCGGCAAACTCAAAGCCGCCGTCGAAGCCGACCAGGCCCCCGATCAGATCAGCGACGATCCAACCGAGGACGGCCTGGTCGACGCATTGGGCGACGAGGACGAGCTGGGGCCGCCGCAGTGAGTGTGCTCGATGAACTGCCGATCTCCCGCAAACAAGCAGTGTCGATCGTGGCGGCCAGCGCCCGCTGCAATATTTGGGAGGGCGCGATCCGGAGCGGGAAGACTATCGCTTCGATTCTGTGCTGGCTGATCTTTCTGTCGAACCCGCCCCCGGGTGGGCAGTTCGTCATGGTTGGGCGCACGCGGGAATCACTGGCCCGCAATGTCATCGAACCCATGCGCGACCCTGCACTGTTCGGGCATCTCGCTGCGCGGGTGTCCTACACCCTCGGCGCACCGACTGCGACCATCCTCGGGCGCCGCGTCTACATGCTCGGCGCCAGCGACGCCAAAGCCGAAATGTCGTTACGTGGCCTGACGGTCGCGGGGGCCTACGTCGATGAGATCACCGTCATCCGCCCGGACTTCTTCCGCCAGCTACTCGGTCGCATGAGCCTTGATGACGCGCGCCTGTTCGGGTCCACGAACCCCGACAACCCGGTGCACTGGCTCAAACGGGAGTTCCTCGATCGCATCGGCAAACTCGACGCAGACGGCGAACCGCTGTTGCCGGATTGGCGGACATGGCATTTCGAGCTCGATGACAACCCTGCCCTGTCGGAGAAACGCAAACTTCAGTACAAACGCGAATACAGCGGGTTGTGGTATCGCCGCTTCATTCTGGGGCACTGGGTTGCCGCCGACGGGTCGGTGTTCGACTCCTGGACCGACCAGCACATCATCGACTGGGCGGCACTGCCGTTGATGCGGCAGTTGATCGCGATCGGCATCGATTACGGCACCACCAACCCCACCCACGCCGTACTGGTGGGCCTCGGCGTCGACGGTGTCCTCTACGCCGTCGACGAATACTGCTACGAGCCATCGACAATGAGCAGACGCAAAACCGACGCCGAACTATCAGCCGACCTGCGCGCGTGGCTGGCCGAAGCTCACCTACCGGATCCGCGCCAGTCCCGCATGCGCGCCGAGCACGTCATCGCCGACCCATCGGCCGCGTCACTGCGGGTGCAACTCGACACCGATGGCATCGAGACCGCGGTCGCCGACAACGACGTCCTCTACGGGCTACGCGTGTTGGCGATGCTGTTCGCCCGCAACCTGCTTCGGATCTCCACCCGCTGCCCAGCCCTGTTGCTGGAGATCCCCGGCTACTCCTGGTCGACCACCGCCACCGAGGAAGGCCAGGACGCCCCGATCAAGGTCAACGATCACGGCATCGATGCCCTGCGGTATGCGGTGATCACCACTGAACGGTTGTGGCGTCCGGTGATCGGATTCGACGAGGTCCCCGATGCTGCCTGACGCGAATATCGCTTGGCCGCCACCACCATTCGACCAAGCACACAAAGCGATGACGGTGTGGGATGCCTGGTACACCGGCGACACCAACCGGCTCACCGACATCTACCAGCGCCATCCGGCGTATCGGCCCGCCCAGTTCTCCGGCGGCCTCGTCGGCCGAATCGCCCGCTTCTTCTGGGGCCGCCCCAACCCCCAAGCCACCAAACGACTCCACATCCCGCTCGCGGCCGACCTCGCGCGGGGCTCATCGAGCCTGCTGTTCTCCCAACCACCGCGCTTCGTCATCGGCGAGGACGACGCTCGCGGGGACCGCAAGACCGCTCAATCCCGTCTGGAGTTGCTGCTCGGGGGAGCCGATACAGCCGCGACCCTGCTGGAGGCCGGCGAGCTTGCTTCGGTGTTGGGTGGGGTGTATCTGCGGGCATGGTGGGACCGCGCCGTGAGCGACCACGTCAACCTCGGCAAGATGGCCGCTGACTGCGCTGTGCCGCGCTGGCGTTACGACCGCTTGGTCGGGGTCACGTTCTGGCAGGTCGTCGCAGAAGACACATCCAATGGCGTGGTCTGGCGGCATCTGGAACACCACGCACCCGGCCGCATCTACCACGGCCTCTACCTCGGCGGCCGAGCCAAACTCGGTCAGCGCCGCCCGCTGATCGAACACCCCGACACCGCATGGGCTGCACCGCTTGTCGATGCGGACTCCGCCATCGCCACCGGGCTGAATACCCTCACCGCCTGCTACGTGCCCAACGTCCGGTTCAACCGGATCTGGCGCCACACCCCAGGTTTGGCTTCACTGGGCCGCTCCGACCTCGAAGGACAAGAACCACTCCTGGACGCCCTCGATGAAACCTATTCGGCGTGGATGCGCGATATCGAACTCGGCCGCAGCCGATTGTTCGTCGACAAATCGCTCACCCAATCCCGCGGACCAGGCTCGGGCGCAGTGTTCGACTCCGAGCAGGCGATCTTCACACCACTACCAGGAGCCGGGTTGGGCAGCCTGAAGGACGGAAGCGCGCCGATCATCCCGCAGCAGTTCACCATCCGCTGGCAAGAACACCGCGAAACCGCCACCGAGATCACCGAACTCATCCTGCGCGGCGCGGGTCTATCGGCCTCCACCTTCGGTGACACCCGCACCGCCGGACTGATCACCGCCACCGAGATCAACTCCCGCGACAAACTCTCCGAAGCCACCCGCGACCAGAAAATCAACTACTGGAAAGCCGAACTCGCCCCACTCGCACGCACCATCACCGAACTCGACCGCATCCACTTCGGCAGCCAGATCCAGCTGAAGGCCAACCCTGAAGTGCGCTGGCCCGTCCGCGCGCAAGCTCCGCCGCTCGAGACAGCACAACGGCTCGCTGCTCTCAAAGCCGTGGACCTGATCTCCACCGAACAGGCAGTGCGCGAACGCAACCCGAACTGGTCCGGAGACGACGTCAACGACGAAGTCAACCGCATCCGCACCGAAGTCGACCAACGGATCCGCAACCAGGCAACCCAACCCGGCGCGCCCGGCCCGGCAGCCGCGATGAGCGACTCAGCGCACTGACCCTGGCAGCCGGATTCCTTTGCGGCCAAGGCATTTCAGGGCCGAACCACAAAGACCCAGTGAGGAAGGAACTCATGTCCGACGATCCCACCCCGCTCGACGAACCGACCGAACCGCCCGCCACCGCAACGGAACCATCTCCGTCTGCCGAACCAGCTCCGCCCCAGCCCGCGCCGGAGCGGATCGAAGGCCCCGACCCAACACAGCTGTCCGAGATCATCACCGAGTTGCGGCGTGACCTGGAGAGCGCACGCACCGGTGCATCCGCGGCCGCCGACCAAGCGGCTCAGCAAGCCCGCGACGCAGTTGTACAGGAGATCGGGCGCGCGCTCGGCTTGGTCGCCGACGAGGACGCCGATCCAGAGCAGGTCATCGCCGAACTCACCGACCGCGCCAGCACATCGGACCGCAAACTACGCGACTACCGCATCAAAGACGCCATCACCTCGGCCGCCGACACCCACCACGGCGACCACAAACTACTGATCCCATACCTGCGCGGCATTGGCGTTCTCGACGAACTCGACCCGGAGGCAACCGATTTCACCACCCAAGTCGATGCGTTGGTTGCCGACGCCATCACCACCAACCCGAAACTCGCCAACACCCCACCGGTTGCGCGCTCAGGCGGAGAGTTCAACGCGGCCAACGCCACCCCACCCGCCCCGGCGGTGGACGACGACATCGAGGCCATCCGCCGCAAAGTCCGTGACTCGATCGCCGACTCCCGCACCTAGGAGACCGCCGTGCCCAACATCTTCCTCACCCCCGACATCCTGGCGCGCCGCGGCCTGGCCAACCTGTATGAGCTGACCGTCATGCTGCCGCTGGTCTACCGCGACGTCTCCAGCGACTTCGGCCCACAAAAGGTCGGCAACACCGTCAACGTCAAGCGACCCCCACGCTTCGAAGCCACCACCTTCGACCGCGCCCGCGGCATCGTCATCCAAGACACCACCGAATCCAAAATCCCCGTCGTCCTGGACACCATCGCCGACGTCTCGGTCGAAGTCACTAGCGAGGAACTGACCCTCGATATCGAAAGCTTCGACGAGCAGATCCTGCGCCCCGCCATGGAAGCGATCTCCCAGAAAGTCGACCGCGACATCCTGTCACTGCGCAGCCAGGTCACCCAGCACTGCGGAGCCGAACCCATGGAAAACGGAACCAGCCGCGCCTGGGAGAACCCCGAGAACCTGATCGAAGCCGGACGCCTGCTCGACATCAACAGTGTCCCCGCACCCGGGCGACGCGCCGTGGTGGGGCCGACCACCAAGGCCCGCTGGCTCGGCAAACCGCTGCTGCTGCACGCCGACAAGTCCAATTCCACCGCAGCGCTGCGGCAAGGCTCCATCGGGCAGCAGATCGTCGGGTTCGACACCTTCTGGACCCAGAACGTCGGCCAGCCCGCACCCAACCCAGCACCAGGTGAACCCAGCACCGAGGTCGGTGTCGCGTTCCACTCCACCGCTTTCGCTTTCGCGTCCGCACCGATGGAACTGCCGCCCGGCGCCGACGTGTACACCGTTGAGTACAAGGGTCTGTCGATGCGTGTGGCCATGGATTACGACATCCGGCACAAGACCACCGTGATCTCCGTCGACACCCTCTACGGCGTCACATGCCTCGACCCCGCCCGCGCCGTGCTGCTCAAGGGCCCCAACGCCACCACCGCACCCGCACCGACACCCGGCCCGACTCCGGTACCAGCACCCGCGACGGAGACGGGCAACAGTGGCGCAGAAACGAATCCCGGGACCGGGAAACGGAATACAACGACCGGTAAAGATGCCGCCAAGACCTCGGCGGCGGCGTGATGCTCGTCTACGCCACCCCCGCTGATCTCACCGGCCGCCTCGACCCCGTCCCCGGCAACGCTGCCGCGCTGATCACGGCGGCCTCCACCCGAATCCGCGACATCACCAGCAACGACCTCTACGACATCACCCCCGCGGGCTTGCCTGCCGATGATGACCTGCGCGAAGCGCTTCGTGAGGCAACCTGTGTGCAGGTCATCGCATGGGTGGACGCCGGAATCGATCCCTCGGCCGCCGGGCTACGGCCAGTGGTCGCCAGCCAGAGCGCCGACGGCGGATCGGTCACCTACACCCAGCCCGACCCCGATACGATCCAGCGGGCAGCCGAACGCCTCTGCCACGAAGCCGTTCTCGTGCTCCGCAACGCAGGCTTGGCCAGCGGGCAGCCCCTCATCTGCTGATGGACACACCGGAGTATCCGTTCGGGGTGATGCTTGAGGTTTACCGCGAAGGCAAACCCGACGCCTACGGCGACCTCCGCGACCAAGACGGCCAGCTCCTGGACCGGTACGCCCACCCCAACCACCGGATCGGGCCGTGCTCAATCTCCTGGACCAGCGGTGAGGATTACGTCGATGGCGAAATGATTACCGTCGCCGCGCAAATCACCGCCCCGCTCGGTTCGGACATCTTGGCCACCGACCGCG
Organism: Nocardia sp. CA-119907; assembly: GCF_050955995.1. Taxonomy (NCBI): domain Bacteria; kingdom Bacillati; phylum Actinomycetota; class Actinomycetes; order Mycobacteriales; family Nocardiaceae; genus Nocardia; species Nocardia sp. CA-119907. The sequence continues at coordinate 5,256,066 of NZ_CP192091.1, read as the reverse complement.
TCAAGATCGACGGCCAGCCGTTCCGCATCGTCGGAGCCGTCCTCACCCCATGCAATCCGCTTACAGGCTGGTCGCCCGGGCACCGATTCCGCATCGCCCGCGGGTTTTGACCCGCGCCGTCGGACGGTCTCTCGATGCTGCGGTGCGACATGGGCGGCAGATCAGAAGGGCGGTTCATCGTCCCACACGGCGGTAGTCGGAGGGAGCGCGCTCTCGGGTAGGGGCAGATTGGTCACGACATACAGATTCAGAAGATCGTTGCGATCGATGAACATGATCTGGCTTCTCTTCGTGGCATCGAGCGTGTTGCCCAGCCAGTTTCGAGCGGCTTTCGTGATCTCTCCGCCCGCCACGATGAAAGCGTGGTCGACGAGTACGCGTTTGTTGATGTCTGGATCAAAGATCTCGTGCGCGAGCATCATGAGCGCTTGATTGTGTATTTCGGCGATATTCGCGTTTCCGGACTTGGTTACGCCGGAAGCGTCCAGCTGGCCCTTCTTGACCTGGATGCCGAAGTACAAGATGTGCTGAGTCGGCAGCGTGTACCGCATCCAGACGTCTTTGCCGTACTCGAGCGCTTTGTCTTTGTGCCCCGCCGCAGTGATCCGGTGGAAGCCGAGTTGACGGAAAAGCGGAAGCAAGACCTCCTCGGTCAACTCGTCCTCACTGCACTTATCCAGGTACGCCGCGAGATCACTGCGGCGCTTGACCTCCACTGCGGTAAGGGGGCGATGCGGACTCGGCTGTAACACAGTGACGGTGTTGGTCCCGGTATGACGCAGGTAGCAATGACGATCCTCTGCATAGAAGGCTTCGAACCCTTCCCGCGCCAACACCTCGTTGAGCATCGCCAACGCCTTCGGACGGTCCGGCCCCTCGTTGAGCGCGTCACTCGGACTCATCAGTTGATCGATGAGACGGCAGAAGGTCTCCGGAGGATGCATTGGGCCATCGTGGGGCTCGTTCAACATCGCGTCGAGCACATCGGCAACCCACCGATGCCGAGTCGACCCGTCATGAATCCAGTTGGTGCCCAAGTCATCGAAGAACTCGGTGATGTACGAGCTGGACCGATACGGAAAGTACCTCGGCTCCACACCGAACCCTGGGTCGTCCGACCCCAGATTTCCACAGACCAACTCGGCCAGCGCCTCCGAGTTCCTCCGTCTGAACTTCATCTCTCCCCTTAACTCGAACGAGCCGACGACCTTCTACTACAGCAGAACAGATCGCTCTGGGACCGCCATATGCAACGCGCTACCCACCCTTCCGGGAAGCAGGAACAGGAGAACAAGGTGGACTACGACCCCGGCGGCAACACGCTCGACCTCGCCGTCGGCACCGGCACCGGTACCCGCCAGATCCTTCAGCACATCGTGGACCTGGGCGCGGACTATTGGCGCACCCGCTCCCACCGACGCACCGGCCGCAACGCCACCTCCGTCACCGGCTACGTCGATCCCGGGGATGGCCACCAGTTCGGCGTCGTGCACGCCTACAGCCACTACGCCGAATACCGCGAACGCGGCACCCGCTATAATGCCGCCGAGCACGTCCTGGCCGACTTCCTCCACGGGATCCAGGCCCTGTGATGCCGACATATCCGAACGTGCACGAAGTTTTGATCACGCTGCTGTCGCCGGTCGCGCCCACCGTCAAGGCGAAGCGGCAAGGACAACCCTTGCCCTACAACGTCGTTCGCCGCATCGGAGGTGCCGAGGACGGCATCACCGATCATCCGATCGTGCGCGTCGACAACTACGCCACCACCGACGAACAAGCCGAACGTATGAAAGAAGAATGCCGCCAACGCATCACCGAATCCGGCTGTACCCTCGTCGGCGAAGTACTGATCGACACCACCCGCGAGATCACCGGTGGCCAAGACGTGCCCGTCCCTGATCCTGCGGATCGGAAACAGACGGCGGTGTACCAGCTTTCGTTCCGGGCGCTCTAGAACCGGTAAATCACCTCCGCGCTAGAGTAGGAACTGCCGCGCTTTGCAAGAGTACGACCCAATGCCGTGCAGCTCCGTCCGCATTGATCCCTGCCGAACAATCAGGCCTTTGTCGGCGGTGGTTGGAAGCCTTGTGGCCACACTGTCTTCGGCGAGAATTTGACATCGGTGAGGTCTGCTTCGGTGAGATCGGCATCGGTGAAGTCTGCACCAGCCAAGTTGGTCCGGCGTAGGTTCGAACCTCGGAACACCGCGCCCACGCAGCTGCAATTCTGCAGGTCGGCGCCGTTCAGATCGGCGTTGGCGAAGTTGGCCTTGTCGAGGGTGGATTGCGAGATATCCGCTTCCTGGAGATTGGCCCCACGAAGGTCGGCCCCCTCAAACGAAGTGTTCCACGCGGACGCCGATGTCAGGATGGCCTCCTGCAAGTTCGCATGTGGCAGTTCAGCATCGACCATATCTGCACGTGACAGATCAACTTTAGTGAGTTTGGCTCTTCTCAGCATGACCTCCCAGAGTCGAGCATCCGCAAGCTTGGCATCGCGGAGGTCAGCGTCAGTGAGTTGAGCGCCACTGAGGTTCGCGCTCTCCAGATGCGCGTGTACGAGACTGGCACCTGCCAGGTCCACGCTGTCAAGATCCGCTTGCCTCATCTGGGCGCGGTCGAGCCGGGCATGGGCAAGGTCTGCGAAGGAAAGCCGCGCATCCGACAAATCAGCGTGCTCGAGATTGGCACCTTGAAGGTCAGCGGACGCCAGTTCGACCTGGCGCAGATCGGCACCAGTCAGGTCGACACCTGGCAATGTGATGGAGTTGAGGTCGCAATACTTCAGCGAGGACCTGGCTAGGCTTGTTTCGGCTGTGCGCCAGCACTTCTCACCGCCATCGAGGAGACGTCGTTCGCAAATGATGCGCACGATGGTCTGGCGAACCTCCTGCTCGGCGAGCTGATTTGCACTAGCCATCTCAGTTCGTGCGTCCAGTACAGGAACGCGCAGGTACGCGCGCAGCAGATTGATACAGACTTGTCGTTCTTGGTCATCATCGAATTTGTGCCAATCATCGGCCAGCGATGTGAGCGCGTAGACACCAGCAAGGCGGATCGCAGGCGAGGCGTCGGCTACCTGTCCGGCCACAGTGGTGTAGCGGTCACGAAGTGAGGCTTCGCGCTCGCGTTGTGCCTTGTCGTTATGGTGCTCACGGTCCTGCTGACGTGTCCGATTGCCGTTCGCGAATGCCAGCACACCTGCGGAGATCGCTCCTGCACCGGCGAGCGCCGTTGCGATCGGTTGGGCCGCGATGCGCCAAAAGCCGGACGAACTGTACAGCAGCGCAAGGACTACTGCGGCAATCGCGAGGACGGACCCGCCGGCGATCAATATCCGGTGCCGCGTGGAGGTAGGACTTCGCTGCTTGATGGCTCCGGTCACCGCATCCGTCTATCACACGCTGCGTAGCGGCGGCCACCGATCCCGCTCCATGACAACAGGACTCGCACTTAGCCAGGCCCTCACGAATGTGTAGAGGGCCGAACTCCCTACGGAAGGGACCGCCATGTCGATATGGCACATCACGATCACCAACCAGGGTGATCACCTCGAAGAAATAAGGAGAACCGTTATGGCACAGCAGGACACCATCGACGCCCTGGCCACCCAGCTGGACAAGGCACGCGACGAGATCGTCGCCGAGATCGGCCGCCTCGAGGACCTGGTCGCTTCCGGTGGCGGTGAGCAGCTGGACTTCACCGCTCAAGCAGCGTGTGCAGGCCCTCGACGACGTGGTCGCCGATGCCCCGACACCCGGCGGTGAGCAGCCGCAGAACCCACAGGAGCCGGGCACCGAGCAGCCCACCCCCGCGCCGGGTTCCGAGGAACCCGCCCCGGCTCCGGGCACCGATTCGGCTGACGCGGCCTGACGTGAATGCCGTTGCCTCCCACACGGCATGGGTGGGAGGCAACGACGATTCATTCGAGAGGAATCCTTATGGCGGTAGCCACGTTCGAGCAGATCGTCAACGCGAACAAGGATCTGCTGTTCAAGCCGCTCAAAGGGGCGGTGCTAGTAGCGCCGATGACCGTCGAGGTGCCGATCGCATTCACGGCGGGGGCGTCGGCGAAGTTTCAATCGCTGGAGGGATATTCGTCGCTGGGCTTGATCGATAAATCCGGTGGGCCGCAGTTCAAGCCTGAGCAGCAGTTGTCGGAGACCGAGAGCTGGGGCTGGCTCGAGCCGACGCGTTCGGACATCGTCAAACGCGACATGAGTGTCGGGTTCACCGCCCAAGAGTTCAAATGGCCTGTGCTGGAGCTCGTTTCGGGTCGCAGTCTGGCCGATGTGCAGGCCGACGCAGTGACCAAGGAGCTGTCGTGGAACGAGCCGGTCTCCCCGGACACCATCCACTACCGGGTCATCTTCTTGTTCGTCGACGGTGTCGGCGCGCGGGAGAAATGGGTGCTGCGGGTGATGCCGCGCGCCAGCGTGACCGAGGTCGGTCAGCAGCAATGGAACTCGGAGAACATCGCCGCATGGCCGATCACCGTCAAGGCCACCGTCGATGACAAGCTCGGCTACTCGATGCGCAACGTCCTGTGCGGTCCCGGCGTCGGCGACCTCGTGCTCCCGATGGGCTTCACCATCGCCACCCCACCCGCGACCCCGCCGCCCGCCGGCACCAGCGGCACCGCGGGCACACCACAGAAGGTGGCATAAATGGCGAACTCCAGGCGGCGCAAACCCCGCCGCAAGAACACCGACACCAACGCACCGGTGAAGTCGACCTGGTTGCAGATGCGCGACGAGGCTAGAGCGACCCGGCAACGGAAACGCAAGCAGCCCTACATGTTCGACGGCACCACTCCGCCGACGCCGGTCCACGAACCCGACACCGTGTGGCAGGTACTCACTTTGGCGGCGTTGTTAGACGGGCAGGACATGCCCGCAGGGCGGATCCGGGAACTGTTCGAAGCATTGTGCGGCGACGGGTTCGAGGCGGTGTGGGCGGTGGTGAAAGACGAGCCCGCCGAGGTGCTGTGGCCGTTGTTCGATGCCATCAACACCCATTTCAACGCGCTGCCCGACCCGGCGCAGGCGGGTGAGCTGCCGGGGGGCTGAGTGGCCTCGTGCTGCTCATCGAAGACTTCGGTGAGCAGATCGAGGCCGACCTGTTCACCCACGGTTGGGACCTTCTGGACTATATGCGTGGCGAACGCCCATGGTCACAGCTGATCCGGCTGCTGCGACGATTGCCGATGTGGTCGCACTACCAAGCCGCCCTACTGATGGACCCCGAACTCGGCCAACTCCGCGCCCAGCAAGAGCCCGCTGAAGAGGCTGAGCCGCAACCACTTTCACCCCTGCACTACGACCTGCCCGCACTGTTGGCGTTGCGGCATATCGACATCACCAAGGAACTCATCCGCGTCGTCGCCTCGGTATTCGCCGCCACCCCGGCCGCACCGTTACCGCCGGAGCCGCGCCCGACCACCGCGGAGGCCCAGGCGCGTGCGCGTGCCGACCGGGACCAGGTACTCGATGTCCTTACCCGGTTGGGGGTTCAGGTGTAGCAAGGCGGTGAGCTGGTGGCGCAGTCCTATTCCGCAGGCTCAGCCCGCCTGAGCGTTGTCCCGGAGCTGGCGCGGGACTTCCTCACCAGCCTGCGCACCGAACTGCAGCGCATCCGCGCCACCTTCGGGGTGCAGGTCATCCCGGATCTGAGCGGGTTCACCACCGAGCTGCGGACGCGGCTGTCGCGGATGCGCAACCGCACCGTGAAGGTGCAGGTGGAACCGGATCTGACCGGGTTCGCCGCCCGGTTGAATACCGCGTTGGCGCCGTTCCGCAACCGAGTCATCCGTGTCCGCATCGAGATCGACCAGTCCCAGCTGCTGCTGTTGCTGCAACTACTCGCACAACTGCGCGGCGCGACGGGACCGGCGGGGATGTCGATGGGACGGCTCGGCTCAGCGATGACCCTGGCATCAGCGGCGGCTGGTGCGTTGAAGGTGGCGGTACTCGGGCTGGTCCTCGGGTCGCTGTTCCCCCTGGTCGCGGTTGCCGCACAAGCCGCGGGCACCCTCGGGTTGTTACCCGCTGCCGCGGCGGCCGCGGCAGCGGGGATTGCGACCATCGCTGTCGGCGTGACTGGTGTCCGAGATGCGTTCACCGCCGCCAAGCAGATGTCGGAGACCGCGGGCCAAGACGCCGAAACCCGCACGAAGGCGATCGCTGCCGCCCAGCGCAGCGAGCAGCAGGCCACCAAAGCGGTCGAGACCGCACGTAAGGCACTCAACACCGCCTACGCCGAGGCGTCGAAACGGTTGCGGGACTTGGAACTGCAAGCCCGCGGCGCCGCCCTCAACGAAGGCGACGCCCTGCTGTCGATCGCTGAAGCGCGCCGCGATCTGGCCAAGCTGCAATCGACCGATCCGCTCGAGTATGTGCGCGCCAACCAGCGCATCGCCGACGCCGAACAAAATCTCCTGGAGACGCGGGCGCGGCGCGGGGATATCGACGAACAACTCGCCGACGCCCAGGCCAAGGGCATCGAGGGCAGCGACGAAGTCGTCACCGCCCGCGAAAACCTCGCCAGCGCCGAAACCCAGCTCGCCGACGCCCAAACGGCAGTCGCCGACGCCACCGCGCAAGTGTCGTCTGCTACGGAGGCATTCGAGCGGGCGATGGCGAAACTGTCCCCGGCAGCCCAGGATTTCGTCACCAAGATACGCGGGCTCGGCACCGCCTGGACCGGGTTCCGGATGGCGGTGCAGCAGCCACTGTTCGACGGCCTCGGCGATTCGGTCGTCCGCCTCGCCGATGCCCAACTAGGCCGCGTCCGTGACGGTCTCGCGGGTATCGCGGGCGCGATCAACGCTGGCCTGCGTCGTGTCCTCGATGATCTGTCGACCCCGGCGACGGGGGACAAACTCGAGAAGATCTTCGTCAACGCCCAGGCCGCGATCGGCCCGCTGATCGACGGGGTCAACGACCTGGTGCAGGGGCTGTTGTCCCTGGCTGGAGTCGGCTCGGAGTTCCTGCCGGATGCGAGCAAAAGTTTCGCCGAGGCGATGGCCAGCTTCCGGGCCTGGGCTGAAAGCAGTGACGGGCAGCAGAAGTTCAGGGACTTCCTCAAAGATTCCCTCGAAGCGTTGGTCCGTATTTGGGAGCTGGCGAAATCGATCGGCAAGGCCCTGGCCGGGCTGATCACCACCGCCGAGCCGTCAGGGGAGTCGATGATCGATTCCCTGGTGCGCAACCTCGACCGGTTCTCTACCTGGTTGAACTCACCCGAGGGCCGCCAGGCGCTGAAAGACTTCTGGGAAGACGTCCGCACCACCGTCACCAACCTCGCCGGCCTCGCGGTCTGGATCGGACGTGCCGCCGAGAAACTGTATGAGTTCTTGGATCTGATCCGAGACATCTCTGGGATCAACATCTTTCAGGGCGCACTGTTCACTCTGATCGAGAAGCTGGGCGAAGTGCCGGAGGCGTTCGAGCGCATCCGCGAATGGCTTGAGGATCACCTGCCGGTCTCGCTGTCGGGTGCTTCGTTGAACCTGACCGGGTTCGGGGACTCCCTCGACGCCCTGCGTACTCGGGTGGCGGGCATCGTTTCCGGGATCGGGGACGCCTGGGACGGGTTGCGCGAGAAGATGGCCACACCCATCAACTTCGTGATCGAGCACGTCGTGAACGGCGGCTTCCGCAACGCCTGGAACGCGATCCGCACCGTTATCCCGGCCCTGCCGGAGTGGACCGGGGACGTGCCACTCATCGAGCTCGCCAAGCGCGCCACTGGTGGACCTGCCACCACGCAGGGCAGGGTCACCGGGCCGGGATCACGGACCTCGGATTCAGTGCCCGCCCTGCTGTCGCGCGACGAACACGTGTGGACCGGCGACGAAGTCGACGCTGTGGGTGGACACGGCGCGATGCTGCGCATGCGCGGTGCCGCACTGGCCGGGCGGCTACCGCGGTTCCGCGATGGTGGCGGCCTGTTCGGATCCGTCGCCGACTGGGTGGGCGACCGATTCGCCTCGGTCACCAGCGCACTGCGCGGCAAGATCGCCGAGCTGTTCCTCACCCCAGTCCAAGCCCTCGCCGACGCGATCCCCGACCTCGGAGGCGGGATCGGGCAACTACCCCGCGCGGTCCTGCAACAGGTCACCGACTCCGCCACACAGGTGATAGCCGGTCGGACAGCGAATGTGTCGGCCGGAAGCGGTTCGCGCAGCGCCGCACTCCCACCGGGCGAGGCAGTGCAGCGGTGGCGGGCGATGGCCATCGAAGCCCTCACACGGGAGGGCTTCGACCCTGGCCAGGTCGACATCATGCTGTCGCAGATCCAGTCCGAATCCGGTGGCAACCCCGATATCGCGCAGCAGATCGTCGACATCAATGGCACCGGTGAATCCGCGGGTGTTGGGTTGTTGCAGATCATTCCGGGAACCTTTGCCGCACATCGTGACCCGAGCTTGCCAAACGATCGGCGTGATCCGTTCGCGAACATGGTCGCCGCCCTGCGCTACTACAAGTCCCGCTACGGCATGGACCTATCGGCCATGTGGGGACACGGCCATGGTTACGACACCGGCGGCATGTGGGAACCCGGCACCCTCGGCTGGAATATGTCGGGCAAGCCCGAAGCGGTCCTCACCAATGAGGAATGGCGCTGGTTCCGTGAGCTGATCGATTCCCTCGCCCTCCCCGTGCCGGGCCAACAACAACCGGGATTGGCCGATCCGGCCCGCAAGGGTCTGGGGCTGGATACGTGGGAATCGCTGGGACAGAAGGCATCCGACGCGTTCACCAGCGCGGGCAAGAGCTTCCTCGACAGCCAGGTCGATGACGCGCTGTCGGTGATCGGCGCTCCGAACCTGCTGAATTCGGATCGGGTCCGGGCGCTGGATGACTACGGCCGCGCCTACGAGGTGTTCGAGGCCACCAAGGCCGCCCGCGCGGCCGGGGCCGCCGACTACCAAGCGTTGATGAACCAGGTCGCGCCGCCACCGGCACCAACCCTCACCCCCGCCGCTGCCGCGCCGGTATCGAACATCGACAACTCCACCCACATCACCGTGCAGACCCGCGACGTGGACGAAGGTTACCGGCGTGCCCTGCAGATCGCGGACCTACGCGCGCTTCAGCACACGGCCAGGAGGTGACATCACCTGTGGTGCACCCCGATTCGGTCGCTGTCGAGGTCTTCGGCGTCGACGACTCGCACTGGATCATCAACGGCCCCGACGCCGACCGCGACGTCATCACCATGGCCACCAGCCCGAAGGGCATCAACGATGCACCGGTCACCACTTCCTACAAATCCTCGGTCTACCAACGTGGCGCGACCTACCAGGGCAAACGCTATCTCAAGCGGGATATCACCTTCGCGGTCAACATCCACGGCACCGACCCCGAGGAATGGGAACAACGCGACTCGAGGTGGCGCAACGCCTGGGACTACGAACTCGACGCCTGGGACCCCGACGCCACGCTCACGAAAATGCAGATCAGCACCGACCGCTCCACCCGCTGGCTCTGGCTGGCCCTCGATAGAAGTATCGAGTTCGAGTCCGAACGTGACCCGCACCTGTTGCGGAAGTCGGTGGTGCCGATGGCTGTCACGGCCGCGCAACCGATGTGGGAGGAACCCGCGAAGGTCACTTTCTGGGAAACCGGGGAAGGGGCGAGTGAGGGGTTTATCGAGGTGTCCAACCCCACTGATCTCGAGATGGCGCAGAAGTGGGTGCTCACCCGCGGCCGGTGGCGAGTCCCGGACGTGTCCTGGCGCGGTAAGAAGTACCAGCGCGCACCGGGCGGCCCCTACGCCAACCGCATGATCACCCTGCCGATGCTCGGCGATCGCGAAGGCGGTGCCCGCATCGACCTAGACCCCGCACGTCTGTATGTGCGAGACCTCAACGGCACCAACCTCGTCGGCCGCCTCGGCGGGCTGCACTTCATGCACCGCATCCCGCCGCGCACCCCACCGACCTTGCTGCCGATCAGCGTCGAAGACGCCCCGACCGGTGGTGCGCGGGCGGAGTTGCACCAGCCGCGCCTGTGGAGCCGGGCATGGGGGCTGCGGTGAGCGTCGACCTCGACTCGATGTCCCTAGCTGAGCAGTGCGAGGCCATCTGGGAAGCCACCCTCGCCGCCGAACGCGCCGACGACCAGGAACGCCGGTCGCAGCCGTTGGTGCGGTTGTGGGACGGGCATTGGCGTCTGGCCGGGCTCGTCTGCTCGGAATACCGCGCCGAATTCACCTGGATCGACAACGACACCGGCACCGCGCTGGTCGAAATCCCCCTCGATGACCCGCTAGCCAGGTGGGTGTGGCGCACCCGCGCTCGCGTCGATGCCGGTGAGGGCCGCAACATCCACATCACCTGCGACAAGGCCCCGGGCTCCCGGTGGTCCGGGCGTCTGCACGACCACTCCATCGAACGACGCGCCGACGGCACCCAAGTCCTGACGCTACGGTTCGTCCACGATTTTCAGCACCTCAAGCACTACCTGATCTGGGCAAACCCCTTCTTCGACGCCTCAGTTCAGATCCCTCGCGTGTTCGGGCCTGTCCCTGGTCCAGCGCGGTGGGCATTGAAGCTGCCGCTGTTCCTGAACGTTCTGCGTGAGCAGGTGCAGCAGCACGGATGGCAGCTGCCCGATGATCCCCTCGATCCAGCCTCCTGGCTGGGCGCGGTCGGGCTGGACATGTCGCAATGGTCGGTCGTCGTCGCCCCGACCAGCTTCGCCGAAGACCTCGCCGCCGGAACACTCTGGGCGACACCGCATTCGCGGTTCAAGTACTGGCACGACATGGCCCGCGACATCCTCGAAGACGCCGAACTATCAGTACGCTGCCGCCGCTGGCTCGAAGGCGACCCACCCCCATGGCCCGACGCACCACAGCTGCGCCACGGGGTGCTCGTCATCGACATCGTGAACACCTCCGGCTACTACAGCGACACCAGCAACGGCGGCAACCCCTTCGACGGCCTGGCGCGCACCGTGGCCAAGTTCAGTGAGGATTTCATCGACAGTGTCGAGGAAGCGATCACCGACCCGGTCATTCCCGCCGACTATTTGATTCCCGGCGTGCGCCGCACACAGGTGAGCACGCCGTTCGCGGTGTACTTCGACGGCCCCGACACCGGCATCGAGACATCCAAGTTCACCGAGACCGCCTCCACCGCAGTGCAGGTCGTGACCGGAGGATCCTCGATGCCGGGGGTTGTGGGTGCCCCACCCCCTGACTGGGGTGGGGCACCCACAACTCGAACCTGCCGACGAAACCATCTCCGCCGGGGTCCAGATGGCCGGCGATCTCCTCGCCGCCGCAATAGTGCTGCCCCCGGTCGGCGGAGCCACCGACGCCATCCTCCGCCCCCTCTACCAAGGGACACTGCTCGCCTGGCACGCAGTCAAATCAGCCGCACGAGAACATAATTCGGGATGGTCTCGGTTCTTCGAGTACATGGCCGACTCGCCCGGGCGTGCCTACACCATCGCGGCGATGATGGCCCTACGCAAGGGCTTCCACGACACCAGATCCTGGTTCTCCCACGAAATCACCGTTCGCGATGGCGCACCGTATGTCATCGGTGAAGACGGGCACTGGTTCCTCGGCGACCGTATCGGCGCCACCGCGCCAGGTGATGACACCTCCACCATCCGCATCGACCGCGTCCGCGAACTCACCCTCGCCTGGGACCGCGACCAATTCCCCGAATGGCGACCTGTCATCGGCGACCCCACTGGTAACAAGGACCGCGGCCAACGGACCTTGGACATGGTCTCCGATCTCGTCGCTGGCGTACATGAACTGGGGGTGCTGGCTTGAGTTCGGACGGACAATTCCCCACCCGCGACAACTGCGACCCCACCGATCCCGAAGAAGCGTTCCTGTGGATGCTCGTCGGACTACCCGGACTCAAGGGCGCGCCCCTGATGCTGCCGATCCAGCACCTGCGGGCAGTCTCACGCCGATTGTGGGACTGCGGCGCTCGCCCAGTCGAGGATCCCGTCATCAAATACCGGCCGCCACGTGCCGGTGACCCACACTGGCTGGTCTCGCCCGGCACCTGGGCCGATATCGAGGACCCCGACCCCGAAGACGTCTTCGATGTCCGACAGTTCGTGGCCGAGCTGCCGCTGCGCCAGCGTCAGCAACTGGCGGCCGCGCTCGGGCTGACCGGCACCGTTCCCGACGAGCCGCCCGCACCGATGCTGCCGGTCACCACGGCAGTGTCCGACGAGGCATCGGCATCCAACGACCCACCACCACTGTTCGATCCGACCCGCCGCAGCGTCAAAGCCGTCCTGGCCTACCTGCGCCGCGCCGACCCCGACGAACGCGACCGGGTCCTGGCCATCGAAGCCCATCTCGGCAAAGCCCGCCCGGCGATCCTGTCCCGCTACCAGCGCGCCTGACACGGGACTCCACGCCAAGTCCCTCGATCCCCTCGCCACTGTCCATCCGGCGCGGCCCAACTCCGATCGAAAGGAGCGCCGAGTGACCGAATTCGGCATCGATATCAGCAACCACCAAGGCGCATTCGACTTCGCCCGCGCGGCTGCCGAAGGCATGACATATGCGACCCACAAGATCTGCGAGGGAACTTGGCAGGACCCCTTCTGGCCGCGAGCCCGCGAACAGATGCCCGCTCACTTCGAATTCTGGGGCGGCTACGTCTACTCCCGCCTGGGCACTGACCCCGGATTCGAGGCCGACGCGGTCGCCACATACGCCGACACGTCGGTGCGGATCCAGATCGACTACGAAGACCTCACCGGCACGCCAACCCTCGCAGATCTCCTCGCGCGAGCGGAAGCACTCGCCGCTCGCGGGTTCGAGTTGCTGCCGGTGTATCTGCCGCGCTGGTACTGGCGCGACCACATGGGCTCACCCGACCTCACCGAATTGCCGGTGCCGATCTGGAACTCCTCCTACGTCGATGGCACCGGCACCGCCGCTCAGCTTTACCCCGGAGATGACCACTCCGGATGGAAACCGATGGGCGGCAAAGACATCGCCATCCTCCAGTTCTCGGCCACCGCCACCATCGGCGGCCAACTCATCGACGTCAACGCGATCCGCGGCGAGCGAGACCAACTCGCACGCCTGTTCAGGAAGGAACCCGATATGCAGCTCACCGACATGATCACCAACAAAGACGGCAACGAAGTCACCGTCGGCGAACTACTGGCCAGCATCGACCTACACGCATCCTGGGTCGTCGACCAACTCGCCGGACCAGACTCGCGCCGCCAATCCGGCCCCGACCTGAACCCCACCGGATGGCCCCAGCTCGACGGCAAATCGGTGGTCGACTCGGTCGCGGCCGCACACGACAAGATCGACACCGTCACCACCGTGCTCGGCGAGCTCCAGGACAAGATCCAGACCGTCCTCGAACACCTCGACACCGACCCGTCTATCGGGCGTCACCGCAACCAATAGCCGATGGGATGGCTCACCGCAGACCTCATCCAAGCCCTCGGCGTCGCGGTCGCCACCGTGATCGGCGCCGTCACCGCCCGCCAAGCCGGGGAGGTCCGCAAGCTCCGCACCCGGGTCACCGAGCTCGAACGCCAATCCCGCAGCGACGGCGAGCGATTCCGTGACGCGCTGCGGTTAATCCGGCAGTTGCTGCGCCACAGCGACGAACTCACCGCCCAACTGCGCCAGCATGTGCCCGGCGTGGAACCACCGGATACCCCGACCGATCCCGGCGTGGCTCGAGAACGAACTGTGACTGCGACTGGTGACTACTCCAGACAAGCCGACCCCCGAGGGATCCTGGAACCTCGGGGCGTTTCGGCGTTTCCAAGACCAATCACCCGAAGACGCCAAAGCCGCCATCCGCTCCGGCGTCATCGGAGCGTTCACCAGCGCACAGGATGTTCACCGCCGCGAGGTTCGCCAACCCATCCAACAACGCCCTACCTACGACGAAATCCCCACCGACATCCCACTATGGGCCAACCTCACCGCCACCGACGACACCACCTTCCCCCTCGCCCTCCTTGCCCGACAACCCGACGGGAACGGCGTTCTCAACGAGCCACCGTTCTACCAACCCGCCACCGGCGCAATCGAAATCGGCATGATCCGCACCACTCGTGACCGCGAATACCGGCAAGTCGGACTCATCATCGGCCCCGCCGGATGGTCATTCATCAACAACGCGTTCGTCGTCATATACAGCCTCGATCAGAACAGCGGCGACCTGACGCTGATCTGGGACAGCGGCGACGTCAAGAGTGTCCTCAACGCCGCTTCCACCCAATACCGCTTCGACATCCCCACCATCCAGGCCCGCCAAGGTGACATCTACGGCGTCGGATTCCTCGCCAACTACATCGGCATCGGATACAAACTCGCCACCGTAGCCCGCTGGGTCATCAACCAACCCTGGGGAACCGAACCCCGCCAGCCCTACTACTGGAGCCGCGGCACCAACGGCGGCGGCGAAGGACCCGGCTATGGTGCCCCACCACCATTTATCAGCGCCGCCAACTGCGGCACTAACCACTGGTGGCCCTGGCTCCTCCTCGGATAGGAGCACACCATTGCCCGACTACATCGGCTACCGCCCCCACAGATACACTCTGATCCTCAGCCGCGGTGCCGCATTCACCCAACGCTTCGAGACCTCCAATACCCTGCTGTCCGAGGGCACAACGTCCTGGATCGACATCTACAACACCGACGACGAACTCCTCACCACCTGGAATGCCACCACCATCAGTCCAAACGGCGTGGAATACCAGATTGACCCAGACCACACCGAAGTAATTGGTAGCCGAGCCCGTGCCAGCTACAACCTCTACCTCAATTACCCGGGCACTCGGCTGCCCTACTGCTGGTTCCGCGGACCAATCCTCCGCGAGCACTAGAAGCCCACCCTCCATGGCGTTCGGCTGAGGTCACCGACCGGATTCGGCTCCAGCCATTGTCGTGGGCAAGACCGGGAAAGATCGATGTCCTTGACCGACCGAACTATTCGCGCCGCCGCACCTACTGTTCCAGCCCTGCGCCCGGATCTACCCTCTGCCCCATCGCTGATCACCACCGCTCCGGAGACAACGGTGATACGGGGCGCACTTCCGGACGCCAACATATCGAGCGGCGCAGGGGATGTCGCTGTCGGCAGTGACAGCCAGCTCCGCCACCATGCCATCCCTCGCAGGGGCGATCACCACCCGCCGAGCGCTTGCATTCGGTGAGTCTGGAATGCGTTGCCAACCCTCGCAGGGGCGATAAGGACATGCAGCAGCAGGTTGGCATGGGCTTCGGCACTGTCGCGTTGCCAACCCTCGCAGGGGCGATGAGGACGCGCCACCGACCGAGGAAACCGTTCCGCTGGTCATCGCGTTGCCAACCCTCGCAGGGGCGATGAGGACAGGTTGGTCAGGTCGATCCACAGCGGCGTCACGAGTTGCCAACCCTCGCAGGGGCGATGAGGACCCGCGCCGAGATCTCCGAGATCGATCGGCAGATCGCGTTGCCAACCCTCGCAGGGGCGATGAGGACACGGTGATAGGCCTCGACCAGTGCTGCCACGGCCTGTTGCCAACCCTCGCAGGGGCGATGAGGACGCGACGCCTACGACCGGCGCATAGCGGCACTGCAGTTGCCAACCCTCGCAGGGGCGATGAGGACCCGCACGGTGGCGCTCACCCAGGGCGGCGGACCTGTGTTGCCAACCCTCGCAGGGGCGATGAGGACAAGTAGTATCCGCTTTTCTCGAACGGCAACGTAGATTGTTGCCAACCCTCGCAGGGGCGATGAGGACCTGAAACACATGCCAACCGCGCCAACCGTGTACCAGTTGCCAACCCTCGCAGGGGCGATAAGGACCGGCGGGTGTGGCCGCCACCTCTCTGGAAGTCCATGTTGCCAACCCTCGCAGGGGCGATGAGGACCCCAGCACTGACCACGCCCGCGCTGCGCATCTCCGCGTTGCCAACCCTCGCAGGGGCGATGAGGACATCCGGGCCGCGTTCTCGACCCTGCGCACAGACAAGGCGTTGCCAACCCTCGCAGGGGCGATGAGGACGCCAGGGCGCCGCCGTCGTGCACGTCTATGTCAGTGTTGCCAACCCTCGCAGGGGCGATGAGGACGCGGTGGATCGCGCACAACCTCGCGCTCTACGAGTTGCCAACCCTCGCAGGGGCGATGAGGACCTCATTGTCGGCGTACCGAATCCCATGTCCGGTATCGGGTTGCCAACCCTCGCAGGGGCGATGAGGACAGGCATTCCGGGAGATGTTCGACCCGCCCCGCGAGTACGTGTTGCCAACCCTTGCAGGGGCGATGAGGACACGGCTCGCCCAGCACGTCCTGGTGGACCGCGACGCGTTGCCAACCCTCGCAGGGGCGATGAGGACCCGGACTTTTACCAGCGCTGGCGTCTACACGTATGCGTTGCCAACCCTCGCAGGGGCGATGAGGACGTCATTCGGCCGCCTCCACGCTGGCGACGATCGCCTGTTGCCAACCCTCGCAGGGGCGATGAGGACCGCTCGAATCCGTGCAACGCGCTTTGGTGTCCACAAGTTGCCAACCCTCGCAGGGGCGATGAGGACGCGGGCCTGACGCTCGGCGATCAGCTCAGTCGTGGTTGCCAACCCTCGCAGGGGCGATGAGGACACGGGGCCGGCAACTTGGCCGCGGCATAGGCTTTGAGTTGCCAACCCTCGCAGGGGCGATGAGGACTTCCGGTCTCACCGCGAAGCCGCACGCGCCTTGGTGTTGCCAACCCTCGCAGGGGCGATGAGGACCGGTCAGCGATGCGTCGTACGCGGCGGCGTCGGGTTGCCAACCCTCGCAGGGGCGATGAGGACGCGAACTTCTCCGGATCCGGCTGCGGCGGCGATATACGCGTTGCCAACCCTCGCAGGGGCGATGAGGACACGGCCACAACGGCGCGACCCGTCTCGTCTGGACGTTGCCAACCCTCGCAGGGGCGATGAGGACCGGATGCCCGTACTCCTACCGCAGCCGGTCAGGTGTAGTTGCCAACCCTCGCAGGGGCGATGAGGACGCGTCACTTGCGCAAGATGGCCCACCTAGCGCTCGGGTTGCCAACCCTCGCAGGGGCGATGAGGACCCGAACTGATACCAGCCAGATTCGTTGTCTACGCCAGGTTGCCAACCCTCGCAGGGGCGATGAGGACCCGGGAAACTCGTTACGGATGAACGCGGATGCGTAGCGTTGCCAACCCTCGCAGGGGCGATGAGGACAAGCGCTTCCTTTGGGGTCGGTTATCCGGATTCGATTGTTGCCAACCCTCGCAGGGGCGATGAGGACGCAAACGCTACGGCCGCCGCCTGGTGGCCTTCTTGTTGTTGCCAACCCTCGCAGGGGCGATGAGGACCGGTCGGTGCATGGCTGGCGCGCAACCAGAAGACCATGTTGCCAACCCTCGCAGGGGCGATGAGGACTGTGCTCGTGGTGTGGGAGCCGTCGCGAATCACCCGGTTGCCAACCCTCGCAGGGGCGATGAGGACGTGAGCGGGGTGGCGTTGGTGGTGTCCGACCACAGAGGTTGCCAACCCTCGCAGGGGCGATGAGGACCCCAAGGTAAAACCGCTGGTGGTCGGTCCAAATTGTGGGTGTGCTGAAGTCGTTGGGTCAGCGGACCCTCGGTTGTGCACAGGTGATCGGCGTGTCGCTGTAATGATCTTGGTCAGAGAATTGTGGAGGGTGCTGGCTGCTCGATGCCCCATGATTCACGATGCGGGGCTGTGCCCGGTGGGTAGGTGTAGATCAGAACGCTGTCGTGGCTGGGGTCGATCGCGGTTTCGACGGCGGTTTTGAAGCGGCGGTATTGAGCGGCGCTGAGAGATCCTTCGAACACGCTGCGTTGCACATGGTGCAGGTATCGTCGACATGTTTTGAGGATCATGGGATTCCGTTCGGCTGCGGTGTCGTAGACCACTACCACGTACATGTTTCACCACCAGATCCGGAATGGTGTGTACGGGGTGTGTTCGAGTGCGGTGCGGGTGAGTTTGAGTGCTTCGAGGTAGATCAATTCGTCGTAGGCGACCTTGCGGTTGAGGCTTCGATGTTGGACGGTGGTGCCGAGTTCGTCCCGGACGGTCTGCACGATGAGTTTTCGTCCGGCATCGCTCAATGCCGTCTGGTCGACTGCGCTGTCGAAGTGGTGTGATGTCAGCTGGCCGCGGGTGGCCAAGCGCAACAGGAGTCGTTCGGCGAATAGCGGTTTGAAGACTTCCGCGAGGTCGAGGGCCAGTGAGTGACGTTGACGCTGCATGCTGCTGTGCAGGAAAGCGATACCGCTGTGCAACGGCGTCAGTCGTATCGCGGTCAGCGTGCGGGCATAGGTGATGCCGTTGACGTAGCTGATGAAGGCGTTACCGGCGTTGCGCGGTGGGCGTCGGGTCCGGCCCTTCAGCTGTAACCAGTCGGGCAAACGGGTATCGAGGACTTCCCATGCACTACGGCGGAAGGTGCCTTCGGCGCCCATGAGCTGTTCGCAGGTCTCGGCCTGCCGCACTGACGATTCCAGTACTTGCAGTGGATGAGCCAGCAGTGGCCGGTCGATCACTCTGCGGACGTTGAATGCGGTCGCTCGAACGATCTGTCGGGCGATATCGAGGCTGGCTGTGGTGTCGTTGGCAAGCTGTGCCTGCGCGAGAACGGTTTGTCCTGAAGTGCTTGTCTCCGCGGTGAGAATCGATCCGGCGTAATCGCCGTAATGACTCAGCAGGTGGATGTCGATGCGGTGGGTGTTGAGCAGGCTGATCACTGCGGTATTGAGGTCGACTGATTCGCAGGCGACGATATCGGCGACGTCGGTGATCGGGATGTGGATCGGTTTGCTGTCGAGGCGTTCGATGACCAGTGACTGGTCCTTGCGGCGGATGCGGCACGGCGTTGTGAGCCAGTAGGTTCGTGTTGCGGCAGGCATCTATTCGGTCCAGCAGTATTCGAAGTAGCTGCAGCCGTGGCACTTTGACTGCGTAAGTCGCGGAGGCGAGTCGGTTGCGGTGACGACTTGCAGTGCGGATCGGATGTCGGTAGCGGCTGCGTCGGCTTCGACCTGGCCGAACAGGATTCGGACGGTGCGCCGCACCTTGGGGTATTTGAGGATCGCGCCCTGGACGTCGATCCCGATTTGGTCTAGCCGGTAGCAGTAGTGCACGGCTTGGGCGCGGTCGGCTGATGTCGGGTGGCTCGACGATTTGACCTCGTGTACCCAGTGGTGTCCGTCGAGGTGATCGAGCTTGGCTGCACCCAGGTCGATGGGATGACTTCGGGGATAGGAGGTGTCGTGTATCGCTTGCCCGAGTTGTACTCGCTCGCTGAGGGATTCAGGGCGAACGCCGCGGGTGTAGAGCCATAGTTGTCGTGGGCAGTGGTAGAGGTACTTGATGTGGACGCCGCCGATGTCGTCTGCGGTGATCATCGCTTAGATGACCTCGCCGAGTTGGTAGTCGTTGCGGGTTTCGCGGTGTATTTGTTCCAGCCCGTTGGTGGGGCTGTAGTCGGCGTTGATCACAACAACTTTCAGTTGTTGGTCGTATGTGCCGAGGTAGCGGCCGTAGTAGGGCAGCGGGATCAGGTATTGACTGCCGAGTAGCCGACCGGCGCGCGGGTCATCGACGGAGTTGAGCGCGGCGGCATAGTGGTCGCGGTCCTCGGCGAGGATGGCTTCGACACCATCGAACAGTTCGTCGAACTTATCGGCCAATTGTGCACGGGAGTTGTCGAAGGGGAGTGAGAAGCTGAGGAAATCTTCGGCGAACCGGTTACGATGGTGGCGCACCTGGTCTGTCCATCGCTGACCCCATTCGGTCTGGTAGAGCTGGTCGAGCCAGGTCCCGAGGGTTTGTTCGTCGAGGACGGCGCCGTCGTTTGCGGTGAGGATGTCCATGGTGAGTTCGGTGGGTTCGCGCTCGTAGACACCATCGGCCCACTCGTCGGCTCCCGCACGCCTTGTGCCGTAGCTGGGGGCGTGAACGACGACGTCGCAGGGTGGACGGTTGCCGGTGCGGTTGATCCGACCGAATCGTTGGATCAATGCCTCCAACGGTGCCCCGGAGGTGTGCAGAGCGTCGAAGGACACATCGAGAGACACTTCGACAACCTGCGTCGCGACCACCAATCCCGGCTGATGAGGGAGACCTGCGCCATATCGGTGCCGTATTCGGGTTTCGATGGCGGCGCGGTCCATAGTTTTGAATCGGGAGTGCAGCAGCAGCGCGGCATCTTCGCCGTACAGGCCCTGTGCGATCGGGGCAAGGGCTGTGTGGATCTCGCGTGCGTGGGCGACGTTGTTGGCGACGACGAGCACCGATTGCCCGTCGTGGAGTCTGGCCGCGACCTCGGTCAGTGCTTGCTCGCCGGTGAGGTGTGTCTCGCGTAGGGCCAGTCGGTGCCGTCGTGGCCAGGACTGGTTGTCGGCGTCGATCGGTGTGAGTGTGGTTGGTTCGGTGGCCTCGTTGAGCAGGGTGATCAGCGGTTGGGGCAGGGTGGCCGAGACGATGGCGACTCGTCCGCCGATGCGGGTCCAGAAATTGGTCATCGCCAGCACCATGCCGAGCCGCTGAGGCTCGTAGGCGTGTAGTTCATCGAGGATGAACACCGAGTTGGCGGCGTCGACGAGTGTGGACGCACACGCAGGCCCGGCTAGCGCACCCCGCAGCAGCTGGTACGGGGTGCCGACACGGACGAGTTCACGAAACAATCGCGTCGCTGCGGCTCGAGAGACGGCTTGCTGGGCGGCGTCGGCGAGATCCTCACTGGCACACAGTGATCGGTTCAGGTGGTAGGAGGCTGCTTTGGAGTGCACGACCCCGACCGCGTCGCTGTCGCCGAGCAGGCGTGCGAGCCGGTCGACCATCGCGTTGATCGAGGCCAGATACGGCAGCAGATAGAACACTCTCGGCTCGCCGCCGCGGTCGGTGCGGATCTGTTCGACCTGAGCCGCGGCCCACAGCAGAGCGGCTTCGGTCTTGCCCGACCCAGTCGGGGTGCGCAGCAGTAGGTGCCCAACGACCGCGTGAGCATCGCGCTGATGCTCACGGATCGGTTTTCCGGCGGTCTCCATACCGGTGACCAGTCCGAGTGCGAACACAGCGTTGATGGGTTGGTCGGTCAGTAGCTGTCCGTGGGCTGAGGACACGTGGTCGGCGAAGGTCACAGCACCTTGCAGCAGCACTG
Organism: Nocardia sp. CA-119907; assembly: GCF_050955995.1. Taxonomy (NCBI): domain Bacteria; kingdom Bacillati; phylum Actinomycetota; class Actinomycetes; order Mycobacteriales; family Nocardiaceae; genus Nocardia; species Nocardia sp. CA-119907. Next base: position 5,234,909 of record NZ_CP192091.1, on the reverse strand, counting down.
CGGTGAGGCAGTGGTGGGGGTCGATGTACTCCTCGTCCCACTGCTCCCGCAGCGCTTCGAACAATTCGCAGCCGACTTTGGCGATATCGGTTCCTGCATCAGGGATATCGGCGACCAGATGTGTGGAGTGCAGCACCCGGGCTAACCAGTTCCGTAGCTGAGCCTGCGCGGTTGGGTCGATGTCTCCGAACCGCGCCGCGAAGCTCACCGGGTCCGGATCGAGATAGGTCGAGAAGATCGCCCGCCCGGCCGGTCCGGTCAATGGGCGGTGGTGGGTCAGGACTCCCAGACCTACCCAGAGCTGGTCGCCGTCCGGCCACAACGCCAGCAGGTCCGCGACGAACCCGAGGGAGAACACCTCATGGCGTTGCCCCCAGACCGGCCCCCGACGCGCGGCGACCATCAACTGAAAACCCTGCGGCACCTTGCCCGCATCATGCAACAGCGCCGCTGTTTTCACCCACGTCCAAAACCGTTCGGGCACAACAGACAACGCGCCGACACGGTCGTGCAGCCGTTGCGCGCTCACCAGGGTCGCGGACAGGTGATCGGTCAATGCCTCCCCATCAGGGAACCCGGAATGCGGGCTCTTTGCACGCAGGCTTCGCAGCTCACTCATCGCTATGCCCGGCTGCGGAAATAAGCGGGATGTACATCATCGATCAACGCGACCGCCTGACCGGTGGGATCGGCTTCCGAAACCGAGGTGCACACTCCGGTGTCGATAACCTGATCGGACCCGGTACCGGCGTATCGGTAACCGTCCCAACGGGTTCGGGCGCGATCGATGCTGACCGCGGTCGGCAACCGCAGCAGCATCCCGGCCCGCGTGAGCGAGTCCGGAACGATGGCGAATCCTTGGCGGCCCGCACCCTCGACCAGCTCGACCTGTCGGGACCGTGCGGCAGCAAGGTCCTGGCTGCGCCCCAGCCGCAGCGGCCACACTGGCCGCCGCAGTGCGCGCTCCCAGAAGTCCAGATCATCGACCAACCACACCCTTAGCACGGCTCGGGCCATGAAGTCCCGATCCTTCGGTGTGGGGGATGTGCGGCGGCCACGGCCATCGAGAGGGTGGTAGGTCTCCAGATCGACACCTTCTCCCTCAGCGGTGAACGCCGCAGCGAAGCGCAGGCTTGGTGATACCTGATCCCAGCCACCGGCCACGGCGGCCAACATTCCGGCCACGGTCGCTGGCGGCGGACATGGCAATCCGACCTGTACCCCCGCATACAAGGGGTTCCGGAACGACACCACATCGGCGGTGACGGTCACCTCGAGCGCACGGGTCACCGCAGTGGGTCCTCGAACCATTCGTCGTGCTCGCCCGCTTCGAATCGTTTGGCCAAGCCCCGCAACACAGTCCGTGGATGATCAATGATCACATCTCCGGCCGTGATCAGGTCATCGAGTTCGTCGCGTACCCGCTCTCGTTGATCGGCCAGGAACCCTGGTGCCCAACCCACCTGGACCGGACCGTCGAGTTCGTCGGACCACGCAGCGATCTCCTGGCGTAGCACCTCTGCGTCGAACACGGTCTCCAGATGCGGATAGCCGTGGTCCTCACGGACCGCGCGAGCTGCCAGCACCCGGGTGAAGGGGTTGTTGCCGCCCTTGAGCGGTGCCAGCAGCACCAACGCCGGGGATCGTTCACCGTAGTGCAGCGCACGTTTGGCGCCACCGCGTACCTCGGCCAACGTATTCAACAGCACGGCGACCCGGCGGCGGCGCTGCTCGATCGGCAGCCCGATGCTGTCGAGCCCTCGGAACGTAGTCCGTTGCGCGCCTGCCGATTCGGCTTCCTGGGCTGCGGTGTCGGTGAGGTTGCGGCGCAGCCCACTGCCCTGCAGCTGGAAAACCCCGACACGGGGCAGGTCGACCAGGATATCGGCTGCCAGTTCCGCCGAATAATGCTCGTGCTCATGGATCACCGGATTCTCATCCGGGCCGAACCCGCGACTCATGGTCCCGAAATCCCGTGTCGGGTTGCGCGGCACCACCGACACCAGCGTGCCCGTCGCAAGCACCGTATCCCGTTGGTAACTACCGTCTTTCAACGCGACCATGTAGCCGAACAGATCGTCGTCGAGATACAGGTCCGGGCGCCCGGCGGTGTAGGCCTGCTGATTGGCTTTCGAACCCGACCGTGTCACCGGCGACACTGCCACCTCGGCGGGCAGGCTGTCGCGTACCCACCGGCGAAATGCCTGCGCCGACACATACGGATGGCGGTTGCGGCCGACCCACATCTGTTTGACTTCACCGATGTTGTTTTCCCCGCGTGCGTTGTTCGGTGCGCCTGCGGTGATGTCCAGGGCGATCTTGCCCACGAGGTAGCTCATTGGTTCTCCTCCACAAGGATGGTGTCGTCCTGGTCGTCGCGGTCGGCTGGGGTGCCTGCGAGCCACCCGGTCTTCGCTAAGTGCTCAAGCACCGAAACGAACAACAGGTCGCGATGGAAACGGACGCGGTCACCGGGTTCGAACAGCAACCGCCACTGCTCGGTCGTGACCAGTGCCTCGGACACGTCGTGGCTCAGCGTCCACGCGGTGGCTTGACGTTTGAGCCACGCCTGCAACCTGACCGGTTCGGAGTGGACGTGCTCGAACTCCTTGAGGGTGCCGCGTTGTGGGTGCTTGCGTAGCAACTCCCCGATCCGGTCACCGAGTTGGACGATTTGATCGACTTCGCGCTGCGGCACGTCGAGCACCTCTCTGATGAAAGACTGATACAAACCGGCGAGCTCGATCGTTTCCGGCGCGGGCGCGCCCAGCGCGTCGGTGAGCCGAGCCAGATACGACACCGCGGTCCCCGCCAAACGTTCGGGACGATGAAAAGCGTTGTACGCCAACCGGACCGAACCTGCAGTCTTCGGCGTGTGGTGAGCGCGAATCAGGTACCGGAACCCGGTACCGAGCGTGGCGGGTTGCAGGGTCGCGCGCAGCCACTCGGCCAATGGCTGCTCGATGCTGTGCACATCAAGGGTTTGTTGCTTGTTGGAGTTGCTGAACACATACAGCTCGACTCCTGCGCGGATCCGATGCTCGTAGGTTCGCAGCGCTCGTAGCGCTTCCACTTCGCGGGAGTACGCACCGGCGCTGGCGTCGGTGCTCGCCAGTTGCGCTTGCTGCTGTGTTCGAAGTACCTGGCGGACAGTCATTTTGGCCAGCACATCATCATCCCAGCTATGCAACCCCGCTGCTTTGCCGCCGCGGATCGAACACCCGTATGGAAGAGCGTAAAAGCTGGTCAAACAGCCAACACACAACGCCATCCCATCATGACCCGGAACCGTGGTATTGCGGTGTTCGATACTGGCCGCCAGCGGGATATCGACCTTGCCGTAGAACCCACACGCAGCCTGTCCGCACAACACACACGGCACCGCCAGGACTGATGTTGGGCACTCACGCCACTGCTTGATCTGATCGCGCCGCTGCGCAATGGACAGCGATTTGCGGTTGGTCGGATTCATCTTCGAGTTCGGCCACAATAGATAACTCGCCGACAGCCAGAACGACCGTGGCGCCTTCGTATCAACCAACTCCGCAGTCGCCACAACATCCGCGGTCATCCGGTCACGCGCTACCTCGATTTCCTCAGCCGACAACGACTCTGGCGAACGGCGGCGATCCTTCACCCCAGCCAGCGCGGCAACCGCGTACGCACCGACCCGCTGCAGCGGGTGCGCCGTCAACTGCACCTCCGCGACGGCCGGGACCTGTGCGGTGTTCACGCCGCCACCCACCCGAACCCTGCCGCGTTCGCCTGCCCGAGCCCCCAATCACGAATCACATTGAGAACTTCAGGTTTTCCACGAAGAACCACCTCGACCGGCGCACCCGGTTTCAGGCCGTCACCCACAGCGAATGACCGCTTCGGGCCCACCCAGCTGATCTGCTCCAGAGCCACTTCCGGTGCCAAATCCAAGGTCTCGGCCTTCCGGCGCAAATTCTGCTCGAAGTAGTGATGAAACTCCGGCTCCGTGGGAAGCACCCACGCCTGCCGAGTCGTACGCTCCCCATCGCCGTCGCGACCCGAACCCTTCATCACCACCGGGGTTCGCGTCCGCAACCGCGCCGTTTCGTCGTCGGCGGCGGTCTCCACCAACGCGATCTCATGAACGCGCAAAGCGACACCGCCCCAATCGATCAGCTGCCGCCCGGACAACGCGACCGACCACGCCGCGATCACCTCGGGCAGGGGACTACCTAGTTCGAGATAGCCACGCCCGCCCGCGGCATACACGCCGCGCCGCTTGGCGGCCTGCGGGAAAACCGGGCCGGAATAGCCGAAGGGCACCATCCCATGAGGCCCCCAACCATGCTCATGAAGACGACGCGCCAACGCCGGCGCCGCAGCAGTCAGCAACCCGTAGCAAACCGCCCGGCCGGGTTCAAGAACCTTGTCCCACGGCACTTCTCGCGCCGACGTCGACACCCCAACTCTCAGCCTCACGAAACCTCCATCCCCTGAACGTGACGCAGCATCGGCCACCGTACCGGCACCCACCGACAGACCGCCGCCGATTCCATAACCAACCGGCAGTTCGTTTAGTGCCCGCACGCCACATCGGAGTCCGGCACCGCACGGATCGCGCGCGATGAATTGCCAACCCTCGCAGGGCGATGAGGACAGGTATGGGAGACCTATAAGTGGCGCACCGAGATCGCGTTGTCAACCCTCGCAGGGGCGATGAGGACTCGACCCAGTCGACCTGTACGCGATGCATGCCACCGTCTTGCCAACCCTCGCGAGGGCGATGAGGACCACCAGCACGCACCATGGTGGCTCGACACGGCGCAGCGCGTTGTCAACCCCCGCAGGGGCGATGAGGACGCGAACGCTTCCGGCGGCGTGGGCGCGATCACGATCATGTTGCCAACCCTCGCAGGGGCGATGAGGACCGCGGAGGTAGCGATTTGCACCCCGGCGTTGATCAGGTTGCCAACCCTCGCAGGGGCGATGAGGACGATGCTCGAGGAGTTCGCCCGCCTGGTGCACAACGGGTTGCCAACCCTCGGAGGGGCGATGAGGACCGGGTCAACACCGCTGTCGCGGCCGCCACCTACTCGTTGCCAACCCTCGTAGGGGCGATGAGGACTTGCTGGCCACGGTCGCGGTCAACCAGGCCCGCTACCGGTTGCCAACCCTCGCAGGGGCGATGAGGACCGGCGATCATGCCGAACACCACGGCTAACCGAGGTTTCAAGCTGTCAACCCTCGCAGGGGCGATGAGGACAAGCTGCGGGGGAAGCGTTTCGATGGCCGTTGACTACGAGTTGCCACCCCTCGCAGGGGCGATGAGGACGCGGTGTCGACCGACCGGCACTGCGTCATGTTCTGCACGTTGCCAACCCTCGCAGGGGCGATGAGGACGAGGCTGCTGAGCTGTTGGCGATGCTCGGCTTGACGTTGCCAACCCTCGCAGGGGCGATGAGGACGTGACCCCGACACCGCCCCGATTCTGACCGTGACCACGTTGCCAACCCTCGCAGGGGCGATGAGGACTTGGGCCTCGGCGTCGGCCTGACCGGTTTTGTCGCGTTGCCAACCCTCGCAGGGGCGATGAGGACCTTGAGTTCGGCGTCGACCAGCTGTGAGATGAAGCGTTGCCAACCCTCGCAGGGGCGATGAGGACCCCAGAGTAAAGACACTGATTAGACCGGTTCGGCGGGGGCTGCCAGATGCTGGATTTGCAGTGGAACTCCGGTAGTGCAGATCAGTGCGGCGTGTCGCTGATCGATAGTTGCCCACGGGCTCCAGCGTGGCTGGTGCTAGCCCGAAAGTCGCTCCGATGTTGTTGATCTGCAGTATCTTTCATCGATAAGGGTGCCCGCGACAATGCTGTTCGCTCGGTGTGACGGGGTGACTCCGATCGAGCGGACCCAGGAAGCCGTTGGCCGCGGTCTCGACGATGGGAGTTGTCGGGGAGGAGTTAGTCGTGGCCGGTTCGGCATGGCCCGTTGGCACGTTGATGGCCCGGTTGACCGTGGAATCAGGCCGGGATCTGCTCGGTTTGGCGCATCCGCGGAGGATTCGAGCAGGTACGGTTTTAATCAGTCAGGGCGATGGGCGAAACCATGTTCTGCTCTTGCGTTCTCATGATCCGGCCCGTTCGGCGTGCGTGAAGATCACCGCTGCCTCCCGTAGCGGCCAGCAGGGCTTGCTCGGCATCAGGGTCAGCGGCGACGTTGTCGGTGAACTCGCGGCATTGCGCGGCACGCCGCGGATGGCAACTGTGACCACCTGCACCGACACGGTGATACACACCATCGCGCACCGCGACTTCCTCAATTTCCTCAATACCCGTGCTGACGCATGGGAGGCACTGTGCCGGATGGTCGCGGATCGGCTGGACTGGGCAAACCGCCGCCGCCTCGACTTCGCTGGATACGAGGTACCGATCCGATTGGCCCGGGTTCTGCTCGAACTGGCCGAACGGCACGGCAGCGCGGTTGCGGGCGGATACGAACTCGGAGTACGGCTTTCACAGACCGAACTTGGCGCGCTCATCGGAGCCCGCGAGGACACCATCACCTCGGCTATGCGGCAGTTGCGCGCGAAAGGATTGGTGAAGACGGCGTACCGCGCCGTCACGATCACTGACCTCGAGCAGTTGCGCGGCTTCGCCGACGATTTGTGAACTTCTCAGCAGAGTCCGGATTAATACGGGGTCTTGATATTCGAACGATGTCACGCTCGAACTGCTCACAGGAGCGTCGCTGGCGAATCATCCTCCGGCGCATTGGTCGACGAAAGGACGGCGGTCTTGGCCAGGAATACGGAATTCAGTCGGCGGCTGTTGTTGTCGGTGGACGCGGTCGGTTACGGGGCCGGTGACGATCAACGCCATCGAACGATCCAGTCCGGTCTGCTCACGGTGCTGGAGCGCGCGGCCACTCAGGTGGGACTGGATCGGTCTGCATGGGCGAAGCAGCAGGCGGGGGACGGGGAGTTGGCGATCCTGCCGCCTGATCAGTCCGATCGGGAGCCTGTGGTCGTCGACGACTTCGTCCGGGAGTTGAACGCAGCGCTCGCCGAGCACAATGAAGACCTCCAAGACAAGGCGCGGCTACGACTGCGCCTGGCCATACATTTCGGTGCTGCGGCACCGGCGGACAACGGGTTCGCCGGCAAAGGCGTTGTCGTCGTATCCCGGTTGGTCGAGTCTGCGCAGATCAAAAGTGCGCTAGGCGTGGTACACGCCGCCGATCTGGCGGTAATTCTCTCCGCGCAGGTCTACCGCGATGTGATTGTCCCGAGGTACACCTCACTCGCCAAGACGTCGTTTCGCGAAGTGTTGGTTCGGAACAAGGAGTACGCCGAATCGGCGTACTTGTTCCTGCCGGGGTATGACATATCAACCATCGAGCTCCCGGCGCCGGAGGACGACGACCACCCCGGCACCGCTGAGACCCCGGCCGAGACTGGTAAGCGCGACCCCCAAGCAGCCACTGGCAGTCGGCAAGCCACCGTTTCGACGACGATCAACGGCGATGTCAACAACTCACACGGTGTGATCGGCATGGTGTGGAATCAGTGATGACCGACTCCGACGACAAGGCTCCGGGAGCCGCTTCCGGTCCAGCGCAAAGTGACGGCAAGCCTGCCGGTTCCGAGAATCCGCAGCCTCCCCTGAAGGTGGCGAACAGTGAGGATCTCGCCGAGCGGCAGTCGGGCCACGACTCACCCGAATCGGTTGCGACCACAGAAACGAACGACCACTCCGCCGACAGCCCACCGGAGCACGATTCGGAACGAAGCTCGGGAAAGCGAACGGTCTACTTCACCCAAACCATCAACGGAACAGTCCATGCCGCTGGTGCTCGGTTCGGAATCTCGGACGCACCGGAAACCCTCGGCCCATTGACGGGAAAGCTCAACGCCTCCGATATCGCAAACTTGACGGTTGGATATGTCCGGCCCGAACCCTTCGGTACTGCATTCAAGGCTTTGGAGCAGGTACACGCCATCGTGCTCGAAGGGCCTTCGGGCACAGGAAAGCGAGCCGGTGCGACGATGTTGCTGCATGAGCTCGCGACCGGTCCTTTGGAGTCACTGCCGCCCACGACGTCCATCGAGAAGCTTGCCACGTATCAGTACAAGGCGGGGCAAGGCTACCTGGTCACCGACAGCCACTACACTGAACTGAACCGCCCCGATCTTCTTGCCGCTTCCTTCCTTGAGGAGGATGTTGGCCATGCCCAAGCAGTATCCGATCGAGCAGCGTGAGCGTGCGGTGAAGATGGTGCTGGACCGACTCGACGGTTATCCGTCGGTGTATGCCGCCTGCCAAGCGCTCGCCGTGAAACTTGGAGTCCATGCTGAAACGCTGCGGGTGTGGGTGAAGCAGGCACAGGTCGATACCGGGAAGGCGCCCGGAGTGACGACCGCTGAGCAGGCGCGGATCAAGGAACTCGAACGGGAGAACCGAGATCTGAAGGAGGCCAACGAGATTCTGAAAGCGGCCTCGATTTTCTTCGCGCGGGAGCTCGACCCGCGACGCCGTTGATCTGCCAGTTCATCGATACCGAACGTGCAAAGGGGCACCGGGTCGAGTCGATTCTGGGTGTACTGCGAGAGCAGGGCATGCAGATCGCCGGGCGCACGTACCGGAACTGGAAAACCACCGGACCGTCGGCGCGGACGGTCACCGACGCGCATCTCACCGATGCGTTACGGGCTACCTCGGGCACGCCGGAGGGCATGTACGGCAGCCGCAAGATGGCCCGGCATCTGCGTCGCCAGGGCCATGAGGTATCGGTGGACACCATCGGGCGGCTCATGCGCGATGAAGGCATGTCCGGTGTGGTCCGCGGCGGCAGAGTCCGGACCACGATCGCTGGGAAGGGCCACGATCATCGCCGTGCACCGGACCTACTCGACCGCGACTTCACTGCCGTCGAGCCAAATCGCAAGTGGGTCACCGACTTTACCTACGTGCCTACCTGGCTGGGGTTCGTCTACGTGGCGTTCGTGATCGACTGTTTCTCCCGCGCGATCTTGGGCTGGCACGCGGCCACGGTCAAGGACACCGCGATGGTCACCAGCGCGCTGCGGATGGCGTTGTGGCGACGCGATCACGACGGCCACGCTGTCGCTGACGGTCTGATCCACCACAGCGACGCCGGATCCCAATACACGGCTATCTCGTTCGCTGACACCCTTGCGGCCGAAGGGATTTCAGCGTCGATAGGCAGTATCGGCGATGCCTACGACAACGCACTGTCCGAATCGACGATCGGGCTCTACAAGACCGAAGCCCTCGCCAAGGACAGCCCGTTCCTCACCGGGCCGCTACGTTCGCTCGACGACGTCGAGTTCGCGACGATGGAATGGGTCGACTGGTACAACAATCGGAGGTTGCACAGCCTGATCGGGTATCTCCCACCCGCCGAATACGAAGCCCTCTACTACGCTCAACAACAGCCATCCCAGCCGGTGATGACTCAACCATGAAGCCGGCAAGAAACTCGGGGCGGTTCAAACACCGGATCGACTCCGAGCATGAATGGCATGCGGTCCGTGATCAGGTCTATGACGCCGGTGCATGGTTGGTGATCACCAGTCCGGCGACCACCGGACGAGACTCCGAATTCGTTCCCAGAGTGCAATGGCAGCGCCCCGAGACCCATGCTGCTATCAGGACTTGGCTCGGGCTGACCGATATCACCGATGCCGAGTTCGACGCGAAACTAGCCGAGATCGAGTCACACCTGCCGTCCGAATTCGCTCTCTCCGAACTGCGGCAGGTCGTGACAATGGTCGGCAAAGGAGTCGACCCGGCAGATGCGCGCCAGGTGTTCAAGGAAGGCGCTCGTCAGAGGGTGGCCGAATGGTTCGATGCGAACGACGAGCGCTCGCGACGAAGCCTTATGACCGTCACTGCCGCGGCCTTTCTCGGCCATTGCAGCCAGCGCACATTCGAATCGTGCCTGATCGAATTGGAGCACCGCGTCGCGCGTGCCGAGCCGGCGGCGGACGGTGAGATCGAGCCGCCGTCGGAGCGCGCCGACCTGATCCCAGAGCTTCGCAGCGCCATGGTCGACGACAAGAGCCTATTGCGTCTGAAGCCGGTCGAATCGGGCATCACTGCGAGGTCCGTCGTCGCGTTTCGAGAGGACTCGTATCGAGAGCACGTCATCACCGAGTTGTGGCGGAGAATGGATGTCATCTTTTGGAACACGGTGCGTGATTGGCTGTGCGATATCCTCTCCCGTTCCTCCGATGACGAGGCCCTGCACGAGCAAACGATAGCGCAGGCCCTGCTGGAGTTGGCGAGTATTGCGTTCGACGAAGTTGCTGAGGCCTACCTGGAGCCTTGGTCACGAGGTGAGCATGGATTGGCCTGCCGAGATATGGCGATCTTCGTGCTCTGGGATATGTGTGCGGGCAAGGTATTTGCCCCCGCGGCGTTGCAGATCGCAGCACGCTGGGGGGAATCGGGCACTGTCCTCCAGAAGTGGACGGCAGCATACGCGCTGAGCGGCGTACTCGGATTCAGCTATCCCGAGGAAGCGACTCGACAGCTGTGGCGATTGATTATTCGAAGCGGCAACCGCGACGCAGAGGAACGATGCGCCGAACTGGCTGAGCTGTTCGCACGGTTAGCGACGCGGTCTCCGCAGGCGGATGCGGTGCTGATCTTCCTCAAGCGCAAGCATGGCGACGCGAGGCTCGGCCCGAGGGGCCGATTGCTGGTGGAATTCGCGATTACCCAGGTACTCATAATCCAGGACGATGTGACGGGGTGGTCCGCCATATTCAGTCACCTCGACAACGTTCCGAACCAAGAGGGTTTCGTCGCACAATTATGGGCCATCGCTCTGCGCCGCAGTGACTTTCGTCGCCGAGCGCTCGATGCGCTGCTCGACGGGCTACGCGATTTGACCGAGATCTCCGCGGAACCGGAGCAGACTACCCGTGCCCTCGCTGCCGCGTTCGCACAGGCTTTGCCACCGCGGGAATGTCGGTCGCTTACGCACAACCTGACGGCCCGACACCGGCAGCGCACCGCTGCAGCCACGAAACAGCGCGCCATCCGGCGCACCACGAGGTCCAAGAAGGCAGCTCAAAGCGAAATCCGTGTCGCTGAGCTGGTGCGAATCCTATTGGCCCCCTTAGCAATCGACCACCCGAACTGAAGGCAATACGATGCGCTATCCGATTCTCGATCAGCGGCACCTCGACGTTGTTCCCCGACGGGGGCTACGCAGAAGAGTGCGTGAACTCAAGGACTTACCGAGGCCGAGTGCGCACGAGGTGCTGGTCTATCGCGTCAACGGTGAATTCATCGTCGACACTGGAGGTTTCAAAGCAACGCACAGTCAGGTGGTCGAGGCATCGCATGTCAGCCTGGTCGACATCAGCCTGCACGCACCGGTTGTCGTCGAAATAGTGATCCCGGCCGCCGGCGCAACAACGTTCACCGTCCAGGTGACGTTCGAGTGCACCGTCACAGACCCCGCACTGGTCGTGCGGCACGGCCGAGCAGACGCCCGATCCTTCCTCGAGAGCTATCTGCGTGCCAACCATCAGGTCTTAGGGCTCGCCCAGGGCCATACCCTCGCCGAGATCAACACGGTGCGGCAGAAACTCAACAGGTGGCTCCTAGACGAGGCCGAGCGCAATCCACCGGTCGAACCGGGACTGGAGATCAGGATGTCAAGCATCGAAGTGCTGATGCCGGCCGAGTTGGCGGTTTTCGAGCGGCAGCGTCGGGAACTGTGGCAATCAACCGTACTGGATGCCGAACGCGCCGACCTTACCCATTCGCTGGTAAGCAAACTTGAGGACCAGCATCATGGAATGCAGGAGGCGCGCCAGCAACGCGAGCAAAAACTATCCGCTGAACTGCACCGCTTCCACCTGCACGAGGTCGAGAAGCATTTCGAGAAAATCGGCGCAGGCCCCCAATTCGCTCTCTATCTGGCACTGATCCGTGGGGAACTCACCTCGGTCGAGTTCGCGAACCGCTTGCAGGGCGAGTCGGATCGTGAGGATACCCGTCGCCAGGAAGCAGCGAAACACGCAGTGACCGAATACGTCAGCGTGCTCAAGGAGTGGTTCAACCGAGGCGGAGCCGACTACGCGAATGTCGATCCGGACAAGCTCGACGGCTTGCTCAACCGGCTGATCGATGACACAACAGCAGCGATTCATGAGCTGCCACTTGCCGAGCGGCTCAAAGAGATCCAGGCAGGACCGTCCGATCACGGAGACGACGATGCGGACTGAACTCGACGAAGGGAATGAGGTAGGTCCGATGCGGCAATCAATATCCGAACGATGGCACACCGCGTTCCGGCGGACGACCAGGAACCGAGATGGACTCGAAAGTTCCTGGAAGACACTGGATCTGGTCCTCTCACTGATCAAGCACGCCGAGACCAAAGCGATTGCGACACTCGCCGCAGCCGGAGTGCTCGGCCAAATACTGTTCGCCCTGGTCCAACCACAATCCGGGAAAATACACACCGCGGTGCTCGTCCTCGCGTGTGTCTGTGCCGTCTTTGTCACTGGGGCCGGGACCTGCGCGGTGTGCGTGCTGTGGCCACGGCTCAAATCCGGCGACCCGACGCTCAACCTGCTCTACTTTGGAGATCTTGCGGCGGACCGTCGTCTCACACGTGACCGGTACGTCCGGGCGATATCGGAGCTGAGTCGGCGGCCCGACGACATCGTGGAGCACGTGGCGGCGCAGGTCTGGGCGAATTCGGAAGTGGCGCAGCGCAAATATCGGTTTGCCAATATCGCGGTTGGTTGTCTGCTCGCCGCGGTGCTGGCGCTGGCGATTACGGCGCTCATGTATGTGGTGCTGGCTCAGTCATAGCCCAGACAGTCCGTGATCTCCTCTTTGAGGGCGGATACGACCATCGGCTCGAGCACGAGTCAGCTCGTTTGATGTGACAGGACTGTGCATCGCCGCTACTCCGCAGTGGCAACTTCCTCGCTGACCTCGCGCCGTCGAGATTAGTGGCGCACTAGATCGATGTTTGTGAACCCTCGCAGGGGCGATGAGGACCCGCCGCGCCTGCGACGAGGCCGAGCTGATCGACGCGTTGCAATCCCTCGCAGGGGCGATGAGGACCGCCGAGCGCATACACATCACGCGCCAACTGATGCAGGTTGCCAACCCTCGCAGGGGCGATGAGGACCCGAAATCGCGGCACAGATCTCGGTGATGACCAACGAGTTGCCAACCCTCGCAGGGGCGATGAGGACGCGGCACCGGCAACGGACCTTGAACGGACGGGTTACGTTGCCAACCCTCGCAGGGGCGATGAGGACGAGTGGTGGCACCTCCGGGGTTCAGCTCAGCACGTCCAGTCGCCAACCCTCGCAGGGGCGATGAGGACAGGTCGGCCCGAACGTCGTGGATGTGTGCCACAAGTTGTTGCCAACCCTCGCAGGGGCGATGAGGACGCGGAACCTCGGCGCTCGCGTCCAGGTAATCGTGAACCGGTTGCCAACCCTCGCAAGGGCGATGAGGACGTGTCTCGGCCGCGTACAAGAACGTCCGCGTCCACACGTTGCCAACCCTCGCAGGGGCGATGAGGACTCGACATGGCAGATGTGTTCTTCGAGCCGATGCTCGAGTTGCCAACCCTCGCAGGGGCGATGAGGACCACCGAGATTCACGGTGATCGCCTGACCGAACGTGTTGCCAACCCTCGCAAGGGCGATGAGGACGCGAGATCGTTGCCGTGGAGCGTCGTCACCGCACGTTGCCAACCCTCGCAGGGGCGATGAGGACGCGGACACCAGAAGCGCCACGGACCTGGGCGCCGCGTTGCCAACCCTCGCAGGGGCGATGAGGACAGGGCATCCCGTGCCGAGAGCGCGGGGGGTCGCTCATGTTGCCAACCCTCGCAGGGGCGATGAGGACCCGCTGGCCGTACTCCAATCGCTGCCAGATGGTCGGGTTGCCAACCCTCGCAGGGGCGATGAGGACCTGGCCGACCTCGACCATCTCCGACAGCAACGCGGCGTTGCCAACCTTCGCAGGGGCGATGAGGACCCTCAAGACGTGCGAGTCGTCGGCCCCGGACGACTTGTTGCCAACCCTCGCAGGGGCGATGAGGACGGGGTGGGTGCATCGGCTACGGACAGCAGGTCTACCGGTTGCCAACCCTCGCAGGGGCGATGAGGACACCTGTGTCACCGACGGCGGCCGTGCCGGATCCATCACGTTGCCAACCCTCGCAGGGGCGATGAGGACACCCCACAGTAAAGCCGCTGGTGAGTGCCCCTCCTGTCACGGTACTCAGATGTCTGATTGCAGCGGACCTCCGGTAGTGCGCAGGAGTACGGTGTGTCGCTGATCGATCTTGGTCGAGATCGGAGCGCGGGCCTGACGCAATCCCCTTCCACGGGGGTCTTGCGCGTACAGGCGAACCGGCTGTCGTCTGGCATCGACACACCCGAACGCTACGCTTTGAATCGATTGAGTAGCACGGTGGTTGCCCTCCTGTGTGGATCAAAAGCGGGGTGGGTATCGATCGGAGCCCACGAGTCGATGTTCGACCTCTGACGGGCATTCATGTGGTCACCATTTACTCTCTATTTTCATCCGCATACGTCCGAAATCGATCGAATGTCAACACATTCCAGGTTCTCGCCCTCTTGGAGTATTCGTGCAGCTAAACCGGTGAAATCGAACGTAGCCGAATCCGGTCGAATCGGCGGCTCAGCCGCAGACTGCGAATCCATTGGTCGCGGGTTCGAGCCCCGCCCGCCCACTCAATAAGAAATCGCAGGTCAGCGCCCACGATTTCCGCAGTTCGCCGTGGTGAGTTCGATGGGATGAGGCTGGTCGGAGTGATGGCGAGAATCATTCGACCCACCAAGCGGGCAGCCCGAGCGCGCCACTTTCGAAGCATTGCGCCGAATCGGCCTATGCCCCTATCGGATCGGTGCGATCTTGCGCCGCCGCACTCGTCCTGCCACGCAGCGAACACCGGCTGCGTCACATGACCCTCGCGACACCCCGGAAAGAGTCACTGCGGTGGCAGCGGCTGATGCTGGCCGGGGTAGCCGACCGGCGGTTGGGCCATCGGTGGCTGGGGCCACGAGTTCGGGGGCTGGGCGCCTGGAGGCTGGGGCCCGGTTCCCGGAACGTGCTGCGGCCCCGCGCTGGACGCTGCCGCGAACAGTGCGCCGATCGCGATGAGCGCGAGGAGCGTCGCCGGGATCGACAGCCAACCGCCGTCTGCCCACACGCCATAGCCGCGCCGGACGCCGCGATCGAAGGCGCTGAAAACGTAGCTGACGTTGGGGACGAACATCATGCCGACTGCGATCCCGGCCGCGATCCGGGCGGTCGCGGGCTTGCGCGCGGTGAACAGTAGAATCGTGGCGACCAGTGCGAACAGGACGCTGATGATCACAATGACGTCGCTCCAGAAGAACTTGTCGAACTGAAGGTAGAGCCAGATTCGGCGCGCGAGATACAGGATCGCCGCCAGCGCCAGCGCAGCCGCGGCTATCGCGTCGGCCGCACCACGCCCACCGCTGGGCGGATAGCCCGGCATCGGTTGCCAGACGCGTGGCCCCGTGGGCGCGGCCCATCCCGGACTTGGTGACGGATTGTATGGCGGTGGTCCAGGCTGGAACGGTTGGCCCATTGCGCGCAACTCCTTGCTGACTGCGACTCGAAACAGCCTATGCGACAACGGCGGACCGGGCCCGGCCGATCACGAAAGCAGCCCGCATCCTCGGCAGCGTTCTACCTCGAAGCCGCCGCCCAAGTCGAGTGCATGACCCACGAGGTGGCTTGCGGGCGCTGACGTTCGCGAGTAGCTAGATGGGTATCTATATATGCGCATCAAACTATGTCACCCACCCTCTAGGTCGAAGTGCTGTGCGCCCACGGCGAGACCAGAACAGGCTGAGGAACACGAGATGGCTGGTGAGGGGTGCGTGGTCACCTGCCGGTCAACAGCCGATGGGGGTGCGAAGACTGTTTCTCGCCTGCGGCTGTTGCTGGATGACGTCCAGACATTCCTTCGTGCCTACCGCGGCTGAACGCGGGTGAGGCGGGTCGCGGCCCGCCCCATCACATGTGCCGCGGTACGTCGGGACGCGTACTGGCGCGTTCTGTCCGCAGACGGATGTCGTGGCCAACGCCGCGGCCTACCGTTTTCGGTATGACCTGGAACGAGCTGAGTACGAGCACTTTCGCCCTGCTGACCACCTACAAAAAGGACGGCACGCCGGTCGGCACACCGGTGTGGGTGGCGCCGGACGGCGACCGGATCGTGGTGTGGACCAACCCGAAGACCTGGAAGGTCAAGCGGATTCGTCGCAATCCGGAGGTAGCCCTGCAAATATGCGACGGCCGTGGCCGCCCGAAGAGCGAGGAGAAGTTCGCGGGCAAGGCCGAGGTCCTGGATGCGGCTGGAACTCAGCGAGTGCGCGATCTGGTCTCGCGCAAGTACGGGATCATCGGCACCGCTCTGATTCGGCTGCACAAGCTGTTCAAAGGCGCGGACGGCTCCGTCGGGATCGCGATTACGCCGGAGTAGTTCAGGCCGATTCCGCGAGTCCGGCCGAACGCCAGGTATCGGCGAGTTCCTGCAATGGAATCTCCAGGGCCGCGGCCAGCGACACGATCGTGCCGAATGCGGGTGTCGGCAGCCGCCCGGTTTCGATCTTGCGCAGTGTCTCGGGGGAGATGCCCGCCGCCCGGGCGATGTGGGCTGGGTCGCGATCGGCGCGCGCGGCCCGCAGCCGGGCGCCGAGGCGGCGACCGGCCTCGACCTGGGCGGGTGTCAGCGGAAGTCGGACCATGCGACCAGACTATGGGCGGTATTTAAATACCGCAAGCTCAACTGGTGAACTTCACCCGGAACGGCCCGCCGACACTGTTGAACAGTAGATCCCCGTTCGGGAAGAACTGGACCAGCGCGTACGCGCCGTTGCCGAGGTTGCTCTGCCCGAAGATGGTGCGGTGCACCGTCTTTCCTGACTGCCAGTCGAGTCCGGTCACCTCCCAGCCGTCGGCCTTGGTGTAGCCGTTGACGAACACGACGCCGGATTTGCTGCTCGCGGTGGGCACCATGCTGGTGGCCACCACATCGGCGCGTGACCACACCGAGGTCCAGTGGTGGGAGGCCGGATCCCATTGGAACCGTTCGATACCCGCTGGGGGTGCGAAGATCGGCCCACCGGCGAGCACGTCGACGAGGCGGTCCAGCGCCCCCTCGGGCCGAGCATTGTTGACCACGAATGCGCCGTAACCGTCCACGACGACCGACTGCTCGCTCTGGATGAATTCGGGCTCCGGATTCAGCCCAGCCGTGACCTGGATCTGGTCGGCGATCCGATTGGATTTGGTGCCCGGCTTCGGTTGGAATCCTTCGGGAATGGCGTCGCGCCAGAACGCGACCAACTTCATCCGATCGGCCCCGTCGGTGATGACGACGAGCCGGTCGTCCTTGCCGTAGCCCATGAGGGTGGGGGTCGAGCCGGTGCCGATGCCGAACTTGACCGCAGGTGGTTGCCGTCCGAAATCGTAGGGCGCCGCCCACGCGCCGTCGGTGGCGTCGGCCGACAACTTGGATCCGGTCCACACCACCTTGCGCATGATCTTGTCGGAGGCGGCGTAGATGCCGCCCTGCTCGTCCACCGCCATCGCATTGGAGACCACCTCGTCGGCGCCGAAATGGACCTGCTGGGGCTCACCCTGCAGGCTGCGGTCGAGGATCGACAGACCGCGGGTGCTGAGTATCGCGAGCTTGCCGTCGTAGGTCATATTCAGTCCGACGATGGACTCGGGCAGGCCGCCGAGTCCCGCGCCGGTGCCGAGCCACGGTTTGAAGTCGAGGGTGCGCAGAATGCGTACGCCCGCCTGGGGATTGTTCGCATTCGTCAGGCCGAAGACGACGATCTCCGCATTCTGCGTGACGTAGTAGACCCGATTGTCCTTGTCCACCAGGCTGTAGACGCCGTTGGCGAGCCGCGTCCAGTCGGCGCCCCAGTCGTTGTGTACAGCGGTCTCCACTTGGCCGATATCGGTGAAGTTCTGGTTGAGCACCTGGTCGAGGGCTTGCGGTGCGATCGGTTTCACGCCGGGCGCGTCGGCGCGGGCGATCTCGTGGAACATGCCATTGCCCACCTGGACGTAGACCACGCCCTGGGTGGAGGAGATCCACATGTAGTCCGGTTCGGTGGCGGCGAGCGTCATGATGTTGACCGGTCCCGAGGTAACCCGCGCCTGTTGTTTCGGGTCGATATGGAACTCGCCCTGTGGCGTTTGGTACGGGAAGGTGTCGGACTGGCCGGGATCTATATGGGTGAGTCCGTAGGTCGCGGCGGCCAGATAGGGATTGCGGGCGGGCCCGGACGCAGTACCCGACTGGTTCAGGCTCGTCGAGGAATTGCTTCCGCAAGCGGGGGTTGCGAGAGCGAGGGCCAGCGCGATGGCGAGCGCTAGAGCCTTGCGGCGCGCGGTTGTGTTGGTTCGCTCGCTGCGCTCGCTCATGGGTGGCTCCTCTACGCTCGCTGTCGGGCAGTCGATCGGTGGAACACGTGCCGCGGATGGGCGGCGAACAACGGAAAACCAGTGCTCATTCGCGTTCGCGAACATAACACATCGCCTGGTCACACCGGGTGCATGGTATTTTTATACCGACCGCCGCTATGCTCGGTATAAAAATACCGAGATGAAGGTCGGGCATGGTGGAGTTGAAGTCGGCGGAAGAGATCGAACGCATGCGGGTGGCAGGGCGCTTCGTCGCCCAGATCCTGGCGGAACTGCGCGAGCGGGCCCGAGTCGGGGTGAACCTGCTGGAGCTGGAAGCCCATGTGCGGGAACGGATTCACGAACGCGGTGCGGTGTCGTGCTACTGGGACTACGCGCCGTCCTTTGGGCGCGGGCCGTTCCGCAACACCGTCTGCCTTTCGGTGAACGACGCCGTCCTGCATGGACTTCCGTTCGATTACGCGCTGCGCGACGGGGACGTGCTGACCATGGACCTCGCGCTCGGTATCGACGGGTGGGTAGCCGACTCGGCCACCACAATGATCGTCGGCACCGCCGACCCGGAGGATCTGCGACTGATCAAGGCCACCGAGGACGCACTGGCCGCCGCCATCGCGGTGGCTTTGCCCGGCAACCGGATCGGCGATATCTCCGCCGCCATCGCCGAGGTCGCGCGGGCCAACGGCTATCCGGTGAACACCGAATTCGGCGGACACGGACTCGGGCGCACGATGCACGAGGATCCGCATGTGTCCAATGTGGGCCGGGCCGGTCGCGGATTCCCGCTGCGACCCGGTTTGACCATTGCCATCGAGCCCTGGTTTGCTCGCACGACCGACCGTATCTATACCGATCCGGATGGCTGGACCATTCGCTCAGCCGATGGTTCGCGGACTGCGCACTCCGAACATACGGTCGCGATCACCGAGAATGGACCGCAAGTGCTTACCGTGGCCGACTGAGATCGACCGCCCGAAAGTGCGATCCAGGCTGAAACCGGCTGCTGATCAATCGGTTTCGGCCAGCCGATCGGCCAGATCGGTGGCGGCGCTCAGGTCTGCCGCGACGGCGGCGCGCTCGGTATCCGACAGCGCTATTACTCTGAGTTCGGCTCGTGCCGTCGCGGCCCGCTCGGCATTGCCGGTGGCAACGGCCAATTCGACGAGTGCTGCCAGCGCTCGAGCCTTGTCGAGGGTCGATGCCTGCGCGCCGAACCGGCCGAGGCCGACCTCGAGCACTCGGATCGCGGCCGTGTCGTCGTTCTTGAAATCGCGCAGGATGCGCGCATTGTCCACAACCCGTGCCAGCCCGTCGAGTTCGCGTGAACCGCCGTACTCGACTTCCTCGGGTTCATCGCGCTGGATGTAGATGATGGTGTTGCCGACCGGGTCGACCACACTGAATCGGCTTTGGCCCGGACGGAATCTGGTGATGCGTGGGCAGCCTTTCGCGGGGACCTTCCCGTAGCGCTTGCGCAGTGCGGCGGTGAATGCGCGATGCCGCTCGGCGACATCGTCGAGCATGATCAGGCAGCCGACCTGTTCGGCGGGGAGTTCGGTGCCGGCGGGCGCGGCGGCGAAATGGACCGCGCAGCCATTGGCCTGCACCGCGCCGTAGGCGTAGGGCCGGGTCTGTTCATGGGTGACCGTGTATCCGAGGGTTCGGTAGAAGTCGAGGGTTTCGGTCAGATTGCCGCTCCGGAGCACCGGAACCGCCATATCGCCCATCATCGTGCACCCCGATCGCAGTAATCAATTTTGACTACCGGAGGTTAGGGCGGCGAAAAGGCGGAAGTCAAATTTGAGTAGTATGGCCGTTCCGTGAGAAAGGGAGTCCGGAATGTCGGCGGTGCGACTGCTCGTCCTCGGCGTGATGCGGTTGCGTCAGCCCACCTACGGCTACGCGGTGCGCCGCGAACTACTGTCCTGGCGTGCCGAAACCTGGACGAATGTGAAACCTGGATCGATCTACCACGCGCTCAAACAGTTGACGCAGGAGGGCAAATTGAGCGCATTCGGCACCGAGGGCAGCACCGAGGGGCCCGGCCGCACCCTGTTCGAACTGACCGAGGCGGGGGAGGTGGAGTTTCGCAGACTCATGGACGAGGCGCTGGTCAGCGTCGATATGGAGGAACTCGGTGCGGGCATCGCATTTATGGATGCGCTGCCGCGCGCGCACGTCATCGAGAAACTGCGGGAACAACGCCGCAATGCCGCCGCGGTCCGCGACGACCTGCTCGCCATGGTCCCGAAGTTCCCCGGCCGCTACGAACCGCCCCATGCGACCGATCTGCTCGAGCTGTGGAGCGGGGTATTCGACAATCTGTCGCACTGGACCGGCGCTGTGCTCGAACGCCTGGAAGCGGGCGAATACCGAATGTCGGACTGACAGACGCGGTGCGCGAGCGTGCCGCGCCCGCTGGCCCGCTCCCCGATAGGCTGCCCATATGACGAACACGCTGGGTGCGATCGCCAAGGCCGATTACGTGTTGTTGACGACCTTCCGCAAGGACGGCACGCCGGTGGGCACCGCCGTCTGGGCGGCCGAGGACGACGGCAAGCTGTATGTATGGACCGAGACCAACAGTTGGAAGGTCAAGCGGCTGCGCAACAATCCGGCCGTCACCCTGCAGCCGTGCAATCCGTCGGGCAAGCCGCGCGGTGAGGTCATCGAGGGCACCGGTCGAGTGCTCGATGCCGAAGAGACCCAGCATGTCCGCAAGTTGATCAAGCGGAAGTACTGGCTGCTGGGCCCGATCCTGGTGAACGCGAGCATCATTCGCCGCGGTAAGGCGGGCACCATCGGCCTCGAGATCACCCCCGCCACGTAATCGCTCACGCCACGTAGTCGGCCCGACACTTGATCATCAGCGCCGGGCTCGCCGCAGTGAGCCCGGCGTCGGCGGATCAGGTCGCCTGGCTCACCGAGGACATGTGGAAATCCGGAATTCGCAAGGGCGGCATAGCGGTTCGGGTGAACCAGTCCTTCCATTCGCGGGGCAGGGTGGTTTCGGTGGCCCCCGCCTCGGTGGTGCGGCGCAGTAGATCGATCGGGCTCTCGTTGAAGCGGAAGTTGTTGACGGCGGCGGTGACCTCGCCGTTCTCCACGAGGTAGACGCCGTCGCGGGTGAGGCCGGTGAGCAGCAGGGTGGCCGGATCGACCTCGCGGATGTACCAGAGCGTGGTGAGTAGCAGGCCGCGTTCGGTATTGCCGATCATCGTGTCCAGCGTCGCGCCGGAGCCGCCGGTCAGCAGCAGATTCCCACCGGGAACCGTGGTGGGGGCATCGAATTCGGCGGCGGTGGCGCGCGGGTAGACCAGGGATTCGATGACGCCATCGCGCAGCCAGTCCACGCGATGGGCGGTCAGGCCATTGTCGAAGACCGACAGTGATTCCGAGGACGATGACGTTGCGACGAACGGACGGTACTCGAGTCCGCTGGCGGCAGGATCGGAAAAGAGCGTCAACGGGATCTCGCTGAGCCGCTCGCCGATTCGGGTGCCGCCCGCCTTGGCGAAGGCGCTGTGCCCCTCGTGCGCGCCACGGCCCTCCATGGTCCAGGACATGTAGATCATCAGATCCGCGACCGCCGAGGGCGGCAGCAGGGTTTCGTAACGTCCAGCGGGCAACTCGACCCGCCGCTTGGACCAGTCCAGGCGCCGCGACAGCTCGCTCAGCAGGCCGGGTATATCGACATCGGTGAAGTTCGCGGTCCCCACACCGACCCACGCACTCGCCAGCTCCGCACCCTCGCCGCGCTTTCCGTTGATCTCCACCGAACCGGTGGGCTGGACGAACCGGCGGCGAACGCCGGTCGAAGTGCCGAGCCAGGTGGTGTGCACCTGGTGGTGGGCGAATCCGTAGAGCCGGTCGGCGCCATCGAATCCGCCCGCCAGATCGCGCGCCACCTCGGTGAAGACCTCGATACCGGTGCTGCCCGGCGCGGATGCCCAATCGGCGGTATCGTCGCCGCCCGGCAGGCCATCGGCATCCGGTGTCAACAGCGGCATCGCGTCCTTGGCGGGTTCGGCGGTGCGGGCCGCCGCTTCGCTGGCGTGGACCACGGCCTCGATATCGTCGGGGTCGACGCTGGTGGAGCTGACACTGCCGACGCGCGCGGCGTTCGGGCCGTCCCGGAATATCGAGATGACCGACCATTCCCGCGAAATCGAGGAGCCATTGGTGGTCATCGAGTTGCCCGCCCAGCGCAGCGACGCCTCGTGCGCGTCGGTGACGATCACCATCGCCTCGTCCGCGTGCGAGAGCGCCAGTGCCTGCTCGACCACCGCGCCCGCGGGCATCATGCGCTCCGTCACTGACCTGCCTCCGTCCGGGTGTTGAGAATGTTGATGCCGCGCACCAAGATCGACGGGCAGCCGTGGCTGACCGCCGCGACCTGGCCGGGCTGGGCCTTACCGCAGTTGAACGCGCCGCCGAGGCGCCAAGTGGACGGGCCGCCGACCGCCTCCATCGCACCCCAGAAGTCGGTGGTGGTGGCCTGGTAGGCGACATCGCGCAGCTGGCCGTCGAGCTCGCCGTCGCGAATGCGGAAGAACCGCTGGCCGGTGAACTGGAAGTTGTAGCGCTGCATATCGATCGACCACGACTTGTCGCCGACGATGTAGATGCCGTTTTCGACCCGGGAGATGAGTTCGGCCGTGCTGGTGTCGTTTTCGAGGTCCGGCTGCAGTGAGACATTGGCCATGCGCTGGATCGGCACATGGTGCGGGGAATCCGCGTAGGAGCAGCCGTTGGACCGTGCCAGGCCCAGGCGCGGGGCGAAGACGCGGTCGAGTTGGTAGCCGACCAGCACACCGTCGCGCACCAGATCCCAGCGCTGTCCGGCGACACCGTCGTCGTCGTAGCCGACCGAGGCCAGCCCGTGCACCTCGGTGCGATCACCGGTGACGTGCATGATCGGCGTCCCGTACCGCAGTGTGCCGAGCTGGTCCGGTGTCGCGAACGAGGTACCCGCGTAGGCGGATTCGTAGCCGATGGCCCGGTCGTATTCGGTGGCGTGGCCGATGGATTCGTGGATGGTCAGCCACAGGTTGGTCGGGTCGATCACCAGGTCGGTGGGGCCCGCCTCGACGCTGGGCGCCTTCACCTTCTCCGCGAGCCACCCGGGGATTTGCGCGAGTTCTTCGTTCCAGTCCCAGATTCCGTCCGCGCCGGTGACGTACTCCCACCCGCGTCCGGCCGGGGCGGCCAGGGTGCGCATGGTCTCGAAAACACCCGCCGCGGAATCCACGGTGGTCGCCTCGAGCTGCGGGTGCAGGCGCACTCGCTGCTGGGTGATCACGGAGCCGGCGGTATCGGCGTAGAAGGTCTGCTCCTTGACCTGCAGCACCGAGGCGGTGACGTGGTCGACGCCGTCGGCGGCGGACAGGCGGGCCGAATAGTCCTGCAGCAGTGCGACCTTGTCGGCGGTAGGCACCGTGAACGGATCCACCGCATAGGCCGAGACCCAGTGCGCATTGTCGTAGCGCGGTTCGTCGGCGAGTTCGACACGCTCGCGGTTGAGGGCGCGCAGCGCGGTCGCAACGGTGACCGCCCGGCGCGCCACCTCGGCTGCGGTATCCGGGGTGAGCGCGGCATGGGAGGCGAAACCCCAGGTGCCGTCGACGATCACGCGCACGGCGAAGCCGAGGTCGGTGGCATTGCTGATCGCCTCGACCCGGCCGTCGCGCAATCGGATCGACTGGGTGACCAACCGATGCACGCGCAGATCCGCATGCTGGGCACCCGCCGCGCGCGCCGCGGACAGGGCGGTGTCGGCCAGCGCGTGCAGCGGTAACGCAAGGAACTCGGCGTCCACATCTTTGGAAGTCGCGATGCTCACGCGACCAAACCTAGTCGGTCCTGCGGGCGAGCGCCGCTTCCTGGGCGCTGACGCACACCATATCGCCGCCACGCCGCACGAAATGCCCAGCGCCGCCGTGGCTTACACCATGGCCGCAGGCGTGGCGGCGACGAGTCCACCGTCGACGAGCAGGTCCTGTCCATTGACGTATGACGCCTCATCGGAGGCGAGGAAGGCCACCGCGGCGGCGACATCAGCGGAGGTGCCGATGCGGCCCGCCGCCACCGATGCCACCGCGGCGGCCTGGACCTCCGCCGAAGCCTCGGCGTAGAACGCCGGAGTCGCGGTATAGCCCGGGCTCACGGAATTGACCCGAATGCCCCGTGGCGCCAGTTCGGCCGCCAGCGTGCGCGCCAGGTTGTGGACGGCCGCCTTGGTCGCCGAGTAGAGGGCCGCGCCGGGCCCGCCGCGATGCAGCGCGAACGACGCGTTGATCACGATCGCGGCACCATCGGCCAGCAGCGGCAGGGACTTCTGGATGGTGAAATACGCGGCTTTGAAGTTGATATCGACGACGCGGTAGAACTCGGCCTCGGTGACCTCGGTCAGTGGCTGGAACGCGCCGACGCCCGCATTGGCGAAAACCACATCCAGCCGTCCGAATCGGTCCTGGATCGCGGCCATTAGCGCGTCGAGATCGGCCAGATCCGCGGCGTCGCCCGGCACCGCGAGGACGCGGTCCCCGCTGTTCAACTCCTCGACGGCGGCGTCGAGCCGGGTCTTATCGCGCCCGGTGATGACCACCCGCCCCCTCGTCGAGCAACCTGCGCGCGGTGGCCAGGCCCATACCGCTGGTGCCGCCGGTGATCAGCGCGACCTTGTCGTCGAATCGGGAATTGCTCGGCATGACACGACCTCTCATACAGTTGGATTGTTCAAATACTTACGTACAGTTCGACTGTATGTCAACAATCGAGCTATTCTGGTTCGTGTGATGACGGCACACCCCGAGCGGGATCGGATCCAGTTGGCGAATGTCTTTGCCGCCCTGGGGAACCCGTTGCGACTGCATATCGTCAGGGTGCTCGCCGACGGGGCCGAGCACACCTGCGGGTCGATCGTGGACGGTGTGCCCAAGTCGAATCTGACCCATCACTATCGGGTGCTGCGCGACGCCGGGATCATCTGGCAGCGACCGTCCGGTCGCGAGACGCTGCAGTCGTTGCGTCGCGACGATCTCGACGCCCGCTTTCCCGGCCTGCTGGACTCGGTGATCGACGCGGCACGCCGCGATATCGCTGCGGACCAGCCCGACGGGAGCCGGATTTGATCACGGTTCGGTCGCGCGGCGCGCGCGAAAGTGGTGCTTACCGTACCTAAGTCGCGTTATGCCGTACTGTGCCCGCGTGCCGCCATCCGCCCTCCGCGACCGTAAACGCGAACGTACCCGCCGTGCCCTCCTCCAAGCAGCCGTCGAACTTTTCGAGGGCAGAGGTTATGAGGAGACCACGGTGGCCGATATCGCCGCGGCCGCGGACGTGGGTACCCGAACGTTCTTCAACTACTTCGCCAGCAAGGAAGAGTTGCTGTTTCCGGAGCAGGACGAACGGGTGCGCGCCGCGGTCGCGGCGATCGCCAGCCGTCGGCCCGGTGAGCGGCCGGTGGAGGTGTTGCTGCGGGCATTGCGGGCGGCCGGTGACAATCCGGGCGAGCACCTGGTCGACGATCTGAACGCGCGCATAGCCGCACTGCGCGCACAGGTTTCGCGCACGGTGCCCGCGGTGAGCGGACGTGCCGCGCACGCGCAGCTGGTGGCGCAGCGCGAGATCGCGCGCCAGTTGCATACGGCGTTTCCGGCCGAACTGGACGAGGTCGGCGCGGCCGCACTGGTCGGTGCCGTGGTCGGCGCGGTATCCGGTGCGCTGACGGTGCTGTTCCAGAGTCCGGTGGCCGGAGTGGACGGGGAGCGACTGCATCGCAAGATCCACGAAACCACCTCGCGGGTGCTGCAGCCCTGGCTCGCGTCGAGTACCAAGATGCACATCGGCCCCATGCACTGAGCGGTCAGCCGAACTGCTGCCACCCCAAACGGATCACCATCCCGACGACCACCACCAGCAGCACGACCCGCACGAACTGCGCGCCATTGCGTAATGCCATGTGCGAGCCGAGAATCGCGCCCGCCACATTGCCGACCGCCATGGCCGCGCCGAGCGCGAACATGATGTGACCGGTGACGCCGAAGAAGATCAGCGCGCCGAAATTGGATCCGCAGTTGATCACCTTCGCCATCGCGGCCGCGCGCACGAATTCGGTGCCGAGCACGGTGGCGAAGGTGATGATCAGGAAGGTGCCGGTGCCAGGGCCGAGCAGTCCGTCGTAGAAGCCGATCAGCCCGGCGGCCATGGCGACCACGAGTACGACCTTGCGTCGCGTCGGTGGGTGCGTCGCCATGGTGATGCCGATCGACGGGCGCAGCGTGACGAAGACGGCGACCCCGACCAGCACCACCATCACGATCGGGATGAAGAGGTCACGATCGATGAGCGATACCGCGGCCGCACCGGTCGCGGCGGTGCCCGCCGCGATCACCGCCGCGGGCAGCAGCGTTCGCCATTGCATCGGGACCTTCCGCGCGAACGTCATGACCGAGGCGGTGGTACCCGCGACCGCGGCGAGTTTGTTGGTACCGAGCGCGGTCTGCGGGGCGATGCCCGGCGCCACGAGGAACAGTGTCGGCAGGATGATCAATCCGCCGCCGCCGACCACCGCGTCCACCCAGCCTGCCGCGGTCGCTGCCGTCAATAAGGCCGCCCAGTCTGCGAAATCCACCCGGTCAGCGAACCAGATGGTTGGGTTCCGCGCCGGCGGCGGGTGCGATCACTGCCGGTCCGGATCACCCCTAGGCTGATGTTCGTGCGCCGGTTCAGTCTGTGGCTTCGCGGCAAGCCCCTCATCGCGGACTCGATCCTGGCCGCCGCGCTCATGCTGCTCGAGGTGCTGGGGGTCGGCAACTCCGATAGCAAGCTGACCTATCTGGGAATCGGTGTACTGCTGCCGGGACCGCTGGCATTTCGGCGGCTGTACCCGCGCGCGATGGCCGCGGCGATGCTCGGACTCTCGATCGCATCGACACTGGTGAGCTACGCGTCCGAGGACAAGGCCGACCACATCGCGCTGCTCGGGCTCGGCATCATGCTCTACACCCTGGTCGCCTACGTCGGCCGCAAGGAAGCGCTGTGGTACGCGCTCGGGTTGGTCGCCGACGGGACCATCTCGTTCCTGCTGCTGCACAAGCCATCCGGTTCGGACCTGATCTTCCTCGCGATGTTCTACGCGCTGTGCTGGACACTGGCCGAATTCATCGGCGCGCGCCACGCCTACGACCAGGAGGTGGCGGCACGGCTGGCGGTCGCCGATTACGACCGGGAACGCCGCGCACACGATGCCGTGGCCGCCGAACGCACCCGCATCGCCCGCGAACTGCACGATGTCGTCGCGCACGCGGTCAGCGTGATCATCGTCCAGGCCGATGGTGCGAAGTACGCGCTGCGCCGCGATCCGGACGCCGCCGAACGCGCGTTGGCCACCATCGCGGGCACCGGCCGGGAGGCGCTGCGCGAACTGCGCAGGACCGTCGCACTGCTGCGTATCGAACACGCACCGGATCAGTTGCCGCAGCACGGAACCGCCGGACTGGCCAAAGTGGTCGAGATGATGCGCGACACCGGCCTGGCCGTGGAGCTGGAAATGACCGGTGAACTCGACGACATCAACCCCGAGGTGAGTCTCGGCATGCACCGCATCGTCCAGGAATCGCTGACCAATACGCTCCGCCACGCGGGCTCGCATCCGAAGGCATGGGTACGCGTGCAACGGCGCGCGACCGATGTCGTCATCGAGGTCACCGACACCGGCGGGGTTCCGGTGCGGGCGCAGGCCGCGAACCCGATCGAGGGCGGCGGCATGGGATTGGTCGGCATGCGCGAACGCATCGCCGTCCTCGGCGGCACGCTGGAGGCGGGCCGCACATCTGATGGCGCATGGCGGGTGTACGCGACCATCCCATTGCTGCGTGGCAACGAAACCTGTTAGCGGAGGCCTCCTTTCGGCCTCGCGCGCACGGTATCGAAAACGCGCTGGACGGTGCCGATAGATTAGGGATGTGCCGATTACCGTTCTCGTTGTCGACGACCAGGAACTCATGCGTATGGGATTGAAGATGGTGCTCGGCGCGCATCCGGATATCGAAGTGATCGGGGAGGCCGAGAACGGTGCCACCGCGATTACGCGGGCCAAGGAGTTGCGCCCGGATGTGGTGCTGATGGATGTGCGGATGCCGGTGGTCGACGGTGTCGCCGCGACACAGCGCATCGTCGAGGCGGGCGACGGCTGCAAGATCCTGGTGATGACGACCTTCGACCTCGACGAACACGCGCTCGGCGCGCTGCGGGCCGGGGCGAGCGGGTTCCTGCTGAAGGACACACCGCCCGAGGATCTGGTCTCGGCGATCCGCAGCGTGGCCGGTGGTGATGCGGTGGTGTCGCCCAAGGTGACCAAGCGACTGTTGGACCGGCTCATCGCCGATGATCCCGGCGGTATGCGGGATCCGGTGGTGCTCGAGGTACTGACCGCGCGCGAGCGCGAGGTGCTCGAGCAGATCGCGGCGGGGCGGTCCAATGCCGAGATCGCGGAGCGGTTGTATCTGTCCGAGGCGACGGTCAAGACGCACGTCGGTCGGGTACTGACGAAACTCGGTCTGCGCGACCGGGTTCAGGCGGTGGTGCTGGCCTACGAGACCGGGCTGGTTCGACCCGGCGGATGAGATCTCAGCGAGCTATCAGGCTGGTTCGGGAGAAAAATCCGACCGCACGACGTTGAACCGGGTAGATCGTCCGAAAGGATCGCCATGCCCGCCATACTGTTCGTGCTCTACGTCATCGTGGAGATCGCCGCGCTGATCGGCGTCGGCCATCTCATCGGTGTGGTGCCCACCATCCTGCTGCTGATCGCCGGATCCGCCGCGGGCATGCTGCTCATCGGCTCACAGGGCCGTCGCGTCTTCGAACAGTTCCGTCGCGCCGGTCGCGGGGAAATCAATCCGGGCACCGCGGTCGCGGATGGCGCGCTCGTCGCCGCTGGCGGGTTCCTGATGTTCATCCCGGGCCTGGTCACCTCGTTCTTCGGGCTGCTTCTGCTGCTGCCGCCGACCCGGTTCCTGGTCCGTCCGCTGGTCGCGGCCTTCGCGGCGCGCCGGTTCAGCCGTCTGGCCGCGGCGATGCCCTATCGCGGCGTGGTCGTCGATGGTGACGATGTGGTCGACGGCGTCGTGGTCACCGAGTGGTACGACGACCCGCGCCCGTCGACCCGACCCGCCCTGCCGTAGCCGTTGATCGCCGACCGATCGGGATTCTCGCGCGATAAACCGTGCGAATTCTCACGGCCGCGCCCATTTCGTACGATGCCGCAAAGGACTAGGGTGGCCGGATGGCGACCGAAGAGCTCACCGTCACGGTGAGTGAGGAGCTGGCGGCGGCGGTCAGGCAGGCCGCAGCCGCTGCGGGACAGTCGATTTCCGGTTTCACGGCAGCGGCGCTGCGGCTGGAACTGATCGCGGTGGAGGCGGGCATGCGGGCCGCACCCGATCGCTGTGGCGCACCGCCGAGATATGCGGAGGTCATGGCGGTGCTGGCGCAACCGGCGGACGTCTCCCCGGCAACGCGGCTGTCCGACTCGAAGGACTGAAACGCCCATACGGCAGACTGGTCTCTCGTGAGTACCCAGTTGCTGATCGGCGGTCGTTTCTACAGCTCGAGTTCACCCGACGCGACGGCAATGGCCGTGACCGACGGCACCGTGGTGTGGCTGGGTGCCGAACAACCGGGACGCGCGCTGCATCCGGACGCGGAGATCATCGACCTGGCCGGGGCTTTCGTCGCGCCCGCGTTCGTCGATCCGCACGTCCATGTGACGGCGCTGGGGTTGAAGCTGACCGGACTCGATCTGTCGGCGGCACGGTCGCTCGCGCACTGCCTGGAGCTGTTGCGCGCGTTCGCGGTGGCCCATCCCGATGGCTCGATCCTCGGCGACGGCTGGGATGAGACCGGATGGCCGGAGGGGCGGGCGCCGACGATCGAGGAGATCGACGAAGCGGTGCGGCCGGGCCGACAGGTGTACCTGTCGCGGGTGGATGCGCATTCGGCGGTGGTTTCCTCGGCGCTGCTGAACGCAGCGGTCACTGCTGCGGACGGATTCACCCGTGGTGAGCCGCTGCGTGCCGCGGCACACCATCTGGTGCGCGCCGAAGTTCTGGCGGGATTGGATCGCACACAGCGGGATCGGGCCCGCAAGGCGGCACTGGATGCCGCGGCCGCACGCGGCGTCGTCGCGGTGCACGAATGCGGCGGACCGGAGATCGCCGGGCGCACCGATATTCGCGAACTGCTCGAATTCGAGCACGGCGTCGAGGTGCGGGCCTATTGGGGTGAGGCCGTGCGCACCGCGGACGAGGCGCGGGCGCTGGTCGCCGAACTCGGGGTGCACGCGTTGGGGGGCGATCTCTTCGTCGACGGATCGATCGGCTCGCGTAGCGCGCGGTTGCGCGCGCCCTACGCCGATGACGGTGGAACCGGCCTCGGCTATCTCGATGCCGATACGATCGCCACGCATGTGCGTGCCTGCACCGAGGCGGGCATCCAGGCCGGATTCCACGTTATCGGCGATGCCGCGATGGACGAGGTCATCGCCGGTTTCGGACAGGTCGTCGACGCACTCGGCGGCCCGGCCGTCGCGGCACGCGGACACCGCGTCGAACATGCCGAGATGATCGACACCGACCAGATCGCCCAACTCGGTGCCTGGGGTGTAATCGCCAGTGTCCAACCGGGTTTCGACGCGACCTGGGGCGGCCCCGACGGTATGTACGCCACCCGCCTCGGCCCCGAGCGCGCCGCCGCCCTCAATCCCTTCGCGGCCATGGCCGCCGCGGGTATTGCCCTGGCCATCGGCTCGGACGCCCCCGTCACCGCTCTCGACCCCTGGGCCGCGATCCGCGCGGCGGTCAACCATCGCACCCCCGGCCACGGCCTCTCACCCCGTGCTGCCTTCGCCGCCGCCACGCGGGGCGCCTGGCGTGCGGGCGGTATCCGCGACGGCATGGCGGGCACGCTGGTCCCGGGAGCCCCCGCCTCCTACGCGATCTGGGACGCCGATGATCTCGTCGTCGCCGCGGCCGCCGACACCGTCCAGCGTTGGTCTACCGACCCGCGCTCGCGGGTCCCCGGCCTCCCACCACTCGACCCGGATGCGAAGCTGCCCACCTGCCTGCGCACCGTGCACCACGGAGTGACCATCCATGAGGCCTGAAACGCCCCGGATTCCAAGCCGACACCCGCAATCCTGGTGCCGCGAGGTCGAATTCATGCCGAAGATAGCCATATTCGGCCGCGCGGCGGGGGAGCGCCGATGACCGACGGTTCATCCGCGACGGTGCTCACCCGGATAGCTGCCGCGCTCGATCGTCATCCGGTGCTGAGTCGCGCCGTGGCGGCGGTGATCGCCGGGCTGCTGATCTTCGGGAGCTTTCCGCCGCGGCCGCTGTGGTTCCTCGCGCCGATCGGGATCGCGGTATTGACGCTGACCGTGCGCGGCGCCGGGCGGCTGCGGAGTGGATTCGGATACGGCATGCTGGCTGGGCTCGCATTCTTCGTGCCGCTGCTGCCGTGGACCGGGATCTATGTGGGGCCGCTGCCGTGGCTCGCGCTGTCGACGGTGTGTTCCTTATATATAGGACTTTTCGGGCTCGTGGCCCGGTTGTTGTTCGCACTGCCGGGGTGGCCGCTGTGGGTGGCGCTGGCCTGGACGGCCACCGAGTGGCTGCGGTCGAGTTTTCCGTTCGGCGGATTCCCGTGGGGACGGCTGGCATTCGGACAGGCCGACGGATGGTACCTGTCGCTCGCCATGGTGGGCGGTGCGCCGCTCATCGGATTCGCGGTGGCGCTCACCGGAACCGCGGCGGCAGCACTGCTGGTACGCCTGTGGGCCCGGATGACGGCGGGGTCGCAGACGGGCGGAAAACCCACTGGTCCCGCCACCCGGAAGCGCCTCGGAGTCATTGCCGCGGCAGCGACTCTGGTTGTCATCCCGATGACCGGGGTGATCCTCCGGGCGGCGCTGCCCGGTCCGGAGGAGGGGGACCGGACGATCACCGTCGCCGCCATCCAGGGCAGCGTGCCGCGGCTCGGTTTGGATTTCAATGCGCAGCGGCGCGCCGTGCTGGACAACCATGTCCGGCGCACCGAGGAATTGGCCCGCGACGTCGCGCAGGGTCGGGTGCGCAAGCCCGATGTAGTGATCTGGCCGGAGAATTCCTCCGATATCGATCCGCTGCGCAATCCCGACGCGGCCGCCGAGATCACCGCGGCCTCCGAGCAGATCGGCGCGCCCATACTCGTCGGCGCGGTACTGGTGAACGGTGATCGCACGACAACGAACTCGGTGATCGTCTGGAACGGTGCGGCCGGGCCCGGGGAGCGCCACGACAAGAAGATCATCCAGCCGTTCGGCGAATACCTGCCCATGCGCGGCTTCTTCCGGCTGTTCTCCGAATACGCCGACCGCGCAGGGTACTTCGTCCCGGGCGACGGCGACGGCACGGTCCGCGCGGACGGCATCGATATCGGCGTCGCCACCTGCTACGAGGTCGCCTTCGACCGCGCCTTCCGCGATTCCCTGCACGCCGGCGCGCAACTGCTGACCGTACCCACCAATAACGCCACCTTCGGCGACAGCGAGATGACCTACCAGCAGTTGGCCATGTCCCGGGTTCGCGCCGTCGAACACGGCCGTGCCCTGGTGGTCGCCGCCACCTCGGGCGTCAGTGCCATCATCACCGCGGACGGCGCGATCCAGCAGCAGACCCCGAAATTCGTCCCCGCCGCACTGCTCGCCGAACTGCCGCTGCGCAGCACCACAACACTCGCGACCCGATTCGGCGCCGCTCCGGAGCTGCTGTCGGTTATCCTGGCCGCTGCTGCTGTAGTGGCAGCAGCTATTCATCAGCTAAATGCACGTGGCAGTAACTCGACCGACCGAGGTGCCATCACGGACCAGCCGGTCGGTTGAGCGCATCGGATCTGCTGAACACAGCGAACGAGTATTCCCTCTGACCGAACAATCGGTTTGTTCCAGGGCTGGTGTTACCGACGGTCGGCAAGTCCTGGGCGCTAGTCAGCCGTTTGCTGAGCCATAACCAAAGCCGCGGCGTATCGCGATTCGCGCCTTCCCTCTCTCGTCTTACGGCATAGGCCCAGCAAAAAGCCATATTTGCGGAGAAGTAGCTCACGGAAGTGTGCTGCCGCGAACGGCGTTGGAAGTGACACAAATCCGCAACGCTGGCCATCCGCTACATCCGGTGCTCCGAATCAATGGGCGTGGATCACGTCCTACGGCTGGCGCATGCGCGCCTGCGGTGGCGGTGCTCGGGGAGATGCGCATCAACAGCGGCAGAAGGAGTGATTGATGAGTTCATTGGCCACGGATCGCGTCGACCAATGCTCTTCTGGTGAATTCTCGGCACAACCATTCGCACTGTCGCCTGCGCAAACAGCCTTGTGGTACGCCCAACGGATTCGCCCCGACGTTCCGCTTACCATCGCCCAGTATGTCGAGATCCACGGGGACCTGGATGTCGGCCGCCTGCTCTATTCGATCGAACGGTTCGGCGCCGAAACGCAGGTCGGACACGTACGCCTGGTGGAGATCGACGGCGTCCCGCATCAGGTGATCGACCACACCTTCCGCCCGGGCTGGGCCCGGATCGATCTGCGTGACGAGCCCGATCCACACGCTGCCGCGATGCGCTGGATGAACGAGCATGCCAGCTCGCCGATCGATCTCGAGAACGACCCGCTGACCACGAACATAGTGCTGCGGACCGGCGATACGGACTACATCTGGTACGCGCGTGCCCATCACATCGTGATCGACGGCTACGGCGCGATGAACGCACTCACCCGCACCGCGGAGATCTATACGGCGGTGGAGAACCGCACCGAACCGGCCAGCTCTCGCGCGACGCCGCTGGCCACTATCTATGCGGACGAATCCACCTATCGTGATTCCAGCCGGTTCCGCAACGACCGCGACTACTGGCTCGAGCAATTGGCGGACGCGGGTGGACCGATGTCGCTGTCCAGTGTGAACGGCCTGACCGCCGCCCCCGACGCGGGGCGGCGTCGTGCTTGCGCGGTCCTGGACGAACGCGGCGAGGCGGCCATGACCGCGGCGACGGCCGCCCTCGAGACCCACAGTTCGACCATGTTCGCCGCGGCCCTGGCCTGCTATGTGCGGTCGGTGACCGGCAATCCGGATGTGGTGCTCAGCCTGCCGGTTTCGGCGCGGACCACGGTCGCGCTGCGCCGTTCGGCCGGCGTGGTCTCCAATGTGGTGCCGATCCGGCTGCGGTTCGGTGCCGAAACCACCGTCCGCGACGTGGTGCGCGGTGCGGAATTGCAGATCACCGGCGCGCTGCGGCATCAGCGCTACCGTCACGACGACATCCGCCGCGACTGCGGCTACTCCCGCGACGCGCGCGGCTTCTTCGGCCCGATGGTCAACATCATGCTGTTCCATGACGAGCTGAAATTCGGTAGTCTGCTCGGCTCGCTGCACGTGCTCGCCACCGGCCCGGTCGAGGACCTCTCGATCAATCTGTACAACGGCGAGGGCGGCCGCATCCACGTCGACTTCGAGGCCAACCCGCGGCTCTACACCGATACCGAGGTCACGGCGCACCACGCCCGATTCCTGGACTTCCTGACCCGATTCCTCGCCGCCGACCTCGACACCAACGTCGAAAGCCTCGCTGCGATCACCGACGACGAGCGCGAGCGCGTGCTACGTACCTGGAACGACACCGAGACGGCACTGCATCAGGGCACCCTGTCCGGTCTGTTCACCGATCGCGCGATGATCTGCCCGGATGCGGTCGCGCTCGAATTCGCCGACGAGACACTGACTTACCGCGAACTCGACGAGCGGGCCAACCGGCTGGCCCGCCTGCTGATCGCCCGCGGGGCGGGCCCGGAGACGGTGGTCGCCGTGTGCCTGCGGCGCAGCATCGAACTCGTCGTCGGCATGTACGCGGTCATCAAGGCCGGTGCGGCCTACCTGCCCCTCGATACGGAGAACCCCGCCGAACGGATCGACCAGATCCTCGAGCAGGCCGAACCCGTGTGCGTATTGATCGCGGCCCGCGACGAACTCCCGCTCCCGGAACGCGCGGCCGTGCTGGCCATCGACACCGTCGACCTGTCGAAAGTCGACGCCGCCCCGATCACCGACAGCGACCGCCGCACCCCGCTTCGCGCCGACCATCTCGCCTACGTCATCTTCACCTCCGGCTCGACCGGAAAACCCAAGGGCGTCGGTGTCACCCACACCGCGATCGTCAACCGGCTGCGCTGGATGCAGCACGAATACCCCCTCGACGGAACCGACGCCGTCCTGCAGAAGACTCCGGCCACCTTCGATGTCTCGGTCTGGGAATTCTTCTGGCCCTTGCAGATCGGCGCGCGACTGGTCATCGCCGAACCCGACGGGCACCGTGATCCGGCCTACCTGGCCCGGATCATCAGCGAAAAGTCCATAACCACCGCACATTTCGTGCCGTCCATGCTCTCGGTGTTCGTCACCGACACCGATGTGCGCGATTGCGCCGGGCTGCGCCGGGTGTTCTGCAGTGGTGAAGCATTGCCCGCGGCCACCGTTCGCGATTTCCGCGCCGCCCTGGACGGGCCGGAACTGCACAATCTGTACGGACCGACCGAAGCCGCCGTCGACGTCACCTACTGGCCGTGCCCGGCCGAACCGGCCACCGTGCCCATCGGATCTCCGGTGTGGAACACCCAGACCTACGTCCTCGACTCGCTCCTGCGCCCCGTGCCGCCGGGGGTAGTGGGGGAGCTGTATCTTGCGGGCGTCCAACTGGCGCGCGGGTATCTCGGCCAATCCCAGCTCACCGCGGATCGTTTCGTGGCCAATCCGTTCACTCCCGGCGCTCGGATGTACCGCACCGGCGACCTGGCCCGCTGGCAGGGCGATCCGGATCTCGGTCGGCACGAGGGCGATTCGGACCGCGGCGTGCTCGAATACCTGGGCCGCAGCGATTTCCAGGTCAAGATTCGTGGCCTGCGCATCGAACTCGGCGAGATCGAGGCGGCATTGCTCGCCGACGAGCGGGTCGCGCGCGCGGTGTGCGTGGCTCACACCAGCCGAACCGGCGACGAGCTCGCAGCCTATGTCGTTGCCGCCCCGGCATTTACGGCGAATCTGGACAGCACCACACTGCAGAATGCCTTGCGCCGTACCCTGCCCAGCTACATGGTGCCCGCCTCGCTGATGGTCCTCGATGAACTACCGCTCAGTGCCAACGGCAAGATCGACCGCAAGGCCCTGCCCGAACCCGTCATCGCCCGCCCGGTCGGGCCGGTCACCGCCGAACCGCGCAGCGAGGTGGAGCGGGTACTGGCCGGCATCTTCAGCGAAGTCCTGTGCATCGACGAAATCGGTGTCGAGGACGGCTTTTTCGACCTGGGCGGCAATTCGCTCATCGCCGCACGCGCGGTGGCGCGGATAAACGCCACGCTCGGCGCCGGGCTGACCATCCGCGACCTGTTCGAGGCATCGACCATCGCCGCGCTCAGTGAGCGCTTCGCCACACACAACCCGGACGCGTCCTCCCCGAAACTGGTCCCCGCCGAACGGCCGCGACGGATTCCGCTGTCGCTGGCCCAGCAGCGGCTGTGGATCCTCAACCGTTTCGCCGAACACGCCGCCGCATACAACATGCCCTTGGCCGTCGAAATCGACGGGCCGATCGATCTCGTGGCGCTGCGGGCCGGGCTCGTCGATGTGATCGAACGCCATGAATCCCTGCGCACCACTTTTCCGGACGGGGCGGACGGACCCTGCCAGCTGATACATCCTGCGACCGAGATCCCGCTGACCCTCGACCCGATCGACGCCATCGGCGCCGATGTGCGCGAACTCGCCGAGGAGTTCGCCGGCTACGGCTTCGACCTGCGCAGCCAGGCCCCGATCCGGGTCGCACTGTGGACCACCGCACCGGATCGGCACGTTTTCCTCGTTGTGCTGCACCACATCTGCGGTGACGGCTGGTCGGTGGCGCCGTTGGCCAGGGATCTGATGTCCGCCGTCACCGCGCGCGCGGAGGGCGCCACACCGGACTGGACGCCGCTGCCGGTGCAGTACGCCGATTTCGCACTGTGGCAACGGGAACTGCTGGGTGAGGAAGCCGATCCGGCCAGTGCGCTGAGTCGTCAGCTCGCCTACTGGCGCTCGGCCCTGCGCGGTCTGCCCGACCAACTCGACCTGCCGCTGGATCGTCCGCGTGCACTGCGCCGCTCGACCACCGGCGGCCGGGTCGCGTTCACCATCGCCCCCGAGATCCGTCGCGCCGCGGGCGAACTCGCCGCCAGCCGGGGCGTGAGCATGTTCATGGTGCTACACGCGACACTGGCCACCCTGCTGGCGCGGTTGTGCGCGAGCACCGATGTCACCATCGGCACCCCGATCGCGGGTCGCTCCGATCCGGCGCTCGATGACCTGGTCGGAATGTTCGTCAATACTCTGGTGCTGCGGACCGAGGTCGATCCGGCAGCCGGATTCGACCAGATGCTCGACGTGGTCCGCGAAACCGATCTCAATGCCTTCGCCAACGCGGATGTGCCGTTCGAGCGGCTGGTCGAGCTCGTCAACCCGGAGCGCTCCGCTGCCAGGCACCCGCTGTTCCAGGTGATGTTGTCCTACGATCACGCACCCGATCTGAGCATCAATCTGCCCGGCGTGCAGGCTCAGGTGCTGCCGATCGCCGCCGATATCGCCAAATTCGATCTGCAGCTGGAGGTGCACGACGGCCTGTCCGACGGCCCGCTGCACGCCGAATTCGGCTATGCCACTGATGTTTTCGACCAGCGCACGATCGAATCGTTCGCCCATCGCTTCATCGCCGTACTCGGTGCCGTTGTCGCCGCACCGAATATGCCGGTCGGTGATCTGGACATCCTGGACAGGCGCGAGACCGCGAAGCTGGTGCCGATCGCCGGCGCACCCGGCGAACCGTCGATCACGCTGGCGCGGTTGCTCACCGACACCGCCGAGCGGGTGCCCGATGCCATCGCCGTGCGTTACAAGAACACCGACACCAGCTACCGCGAACTCGATGAGATGTCGAATCGCCTGGCGCGCACCCTGATCGAACACGGCGCCGGACCCGAGGTCGTGGTGGCGATCGCGCTGCCGCGCAGCCTCGACTCGATCGCGGCCATCTGGGCGGTCGCGAAAACCGGTGCGGCGTATGTGCCGATCGATCCGAGCTACCCGGCCGAGCGGATCGGGCATATGATCGTCGATTCCGGCGCCATGCTCGGACTCACCGTGCCGGATTGCCTGGCCGCCATGCCCGCCTGGCCCGCCGCCCGCGGCAAGCACCGCAAGCACTATGTCGACTGGCTGGTGCTCGGCTCCGACGAGCTGGCCACCGAATCCGTCCGCTATGGCACCGATCCCGTCACCGACGCGGATCGGCACTACCCGCTGCGCACCACACATCCGGCCTACCTGATCTACACCTCGGGCTCCACCGGAAAGCCGAAGGCGGTCATCGTCACCCACGCCGGTATCGCCTCGCTCGCGAACGAGCAGATGCACCTGTTCGGCGTGACGGATTCGGCACGGACACTGCACTTCTCCTCGCCCAGTTTCGATGCGTCGGTGCTGGAGATGCTGCTCGGCTTCGCCGCGGGCGCGACCATCGTCGTCGCACCCGCCGGCATGTACGGCGGTGCCGAACTCGCCGAGTTGCTGCGCACGGAGCGGGTCACCCATGCCTTCATCACCCCGGCCGCGCTGGCCACCGTGCCCAACGAGGGACTCGACGAACTCGAGGCCGTTATCGTCGGCGGTGAGGCGTGCTCGGAGGAACTGGTCGAGCGCTGGTCGCGCGGGCATCGCATGCACAACATGTACGGGCCGTCGGAGGCGACCGTCGCCGCCACCGCCAGTGGTCCGATGCACGCGGGCCGTGCCGTACCGCTCGGCATGCCGGTGCGCGGCATGCGGCTGTTCATACTCGATGGCCGACTGCATCCGGTGCCGCCGGGCACGCCAGGAGAGCTCTACCTGTCCGGTCCCGGTTTGGCGCGCGGCTATCTCGGCCGCTACAGCCTTACCGCACAAAGCTTTCCGGCCAACCCGCTCGGCCGGCGCGGGGAGCGGATGTACCGCACCGGCGATCTCGTGGTCTCCGATCCGACCGGGCACCTGCGCTTCCTCGGCCGCGCCGACGACCAGATCAAGATCCGCGGCTTCCGCATCGAACTGCGTGAAATCGACCATGTACTTCGCGCGCACCCGGGAGTGCGGCGCGCGCTCACGGTCGTGCACACCGACGATGAGGGCGAGACCCGCCTGGTCGCCTACGTGACCGCGGACGAGGCGATCGATGCCGCCGATGTCACCGAGAGCGCGCGGCAGCGGCTGCCCGGCTACATGGTGCCCGCCTCGATCACCGTACTCGACGAGATGCCGGTGACTCCGTCCGGCAAACTCGACCGAAAGGCCTTGCCTGCACCGGTCTTCGCGGCAGCCGGTACCTCGCGCGCACCGCGCACCGAGCTGGAGCGGCAGGTCGCCACCGTGTTCGGCGATATCCTCGGCCACCCGGTGACCGGCGCCGAGGACAGCTTCTTCGACGTGGGCGGCAATTCGCTGCTCGCCACCCGGCTCGCGGCCAGGCTGTACGAGGAGTTCGCTGTCGACCTGCCGGTGCGGCTGATCTTCGAGACGCCGACGGTGGCCGGGATCGCGGCACGCATAACGGAAGCGCCCCGGACGCAACGGATGGCGCTGGCTGTGCATATCCCGCGTCCGGGACGCATTCCATTGTCGCTGCCCCAGCAGCGACTGTGGTTCCTCAATCGATTTTCACCCGAATCCAGTGCGTACAACATCGCATTCGTCATTCGAATCGATGGCGATCTGGATGTACCCGCATTGCGCGCGGCACTGACCGACCTGGTGGACCGACATGAGGTGCTGCGCACCGTCTTTCCCGAGGACAGCGAGGGCGCACAGCAATCGGTACTGCCCACCGCCCGGGCCGTGCCGGTGCTCGACGTGGTGCCGAGCGACGAGGGCGCCGCCGAACAGGCGTTGCGGGCATTCGCGCGCACCGGCTTCGATCTCACCAAAGACCTCCCGCTCCGGATCACCTTGCTGCGCACCGGAACTCGGCGGCATCTGCTCGGCATCGTGCTGCACCACATCGCCGCCGACGGCTGGTCGCTCGGGCCTTTGACCAAGGATCTGGCGGCCGCCTATATGGCCAGGCACGAGGGCGGTATACCCGCCTGGACGCCACTTCCGGTGCAGTACGCGGACTTCGGGCTGTGGCAGCGCGCCTACCTCGGCGACGAGGCCGATCCGCGGAGCCTCGCGAGCGAACAGCTCGCGTACTGGCGCACCGCGCTGGCGGACCTGCCCGACGAACTGCCGCTGCCCTACGACCGGCCGCGTCCGGCCCAGCCGACACAGCAGGCGGGCACCGTGCGCTTCAGTGTGCCCGAGCCGATGCAGCAGGCCCTCGCCGAACTTGCCCGCAAACAAGGCGTCAGCACGTTCATGGTGCTGCGTTCGGCGCTCGCGGTCTTGCTGCGCTTCGTTACCGGCGGTCGCGATATCGTGATCGGCACGCCGGTCGCGGGCCGCAACGACACCAAGCTCGACGAGTTGGTCGGCATGTTCGTCAACACGCTGGTATTGCGTTCGGATGTCGACCCGGACATTTCGTTCGCGACGCTATTGCGCGCGGATCGGGATACCGAGCTGGCCGCCATGGCGCACGGCGATATTCCGTTCGAGCGCATCGTCAAGGAACTGGGCCGCGGCGTCCGCGATGGCAGTCGCCATCCGCTGTTCCAGGTGGCGCTGACGGTGCAGGACGGGCCGGTGCCGTCGCTCGAACTGCCCGGCCTGGCACTGCGCGCCGAGGAACTGGATATCGCGCTGGCGAAATTCGACCTGGAGTTGCGGGTGGCGGCGATGTCCCGCGACACCGGTTCGGACGAGGCTTGGCGTGCGTTCGAATTCATCTACGCCGCAGAGCTTTTCGATGCCACGACGATCAAGACGCTGGCCGATCGATTCCTGGCGGTGCTGGCGGCCATTACCGGTGCGCCACAGGTGCTGGTCCGAGATATCGACGCGCGCACCGAATTCGAGCGCCGCGTGCTCACCCCGGCCACCGGCACACCGGGCTCCCCGCAGCACACGCTGGCCGCGTACTTCACCGCCACCGCGCATGCCCACGCGCACCGCGCGGCCATCCGCTCGGGTGACACCACGCTGACCTACGCTGAGGTCGATGGGCGCTCGAATCGCTTGGCGCGGGCACTGATCGAACGCGGTTTCGGTCCGGGGGACCGGGTAGCGCTCGGCCTGACCCGCTCGATCGAATCGGTCGTCACGATGCTCGCCGTCGCCAAATCCGGTGCGGCGTTCGTGCCGGTCGATCCGAACTACCCGGTCGACCGGGTGCGGCACATGCTGGTGGACTCCGCCTGCCGGGTCGGAATTACCGTATCCGTGCATGCTGATCGGCTGCGCCCGGCGGACGGACCGGTCACCGACTGGCTGCTGCTCGATGATCCCGAATTCGCCGATGAACTGGCCGAACTCGATGACAGCCCGGTCGAGGACCACGAGCGCCTGCGCAGCACCGAGATCGCCGATCTGGCGTATGTGATCTACACCTCGGGCTCGACCGGAAAGCCCAAGGGCGTGGCCGTCACACACAGCGGCCTGTCGAATTTCGGCGACGAGGCCCGCGACCGCATGCGAATCGACCAGGATTCGCGCACACTGCACTTCTCCTCACCGAGTTTCGACGCGGCCATCTTGGACTTGCTGCTCGCGATCGGATCCGGCGCGACCATGGTGATCTGCCCACCGGATATCTACGGTGGCGACGAACTGGCCGCGCTGCTGGAGCGCGAACGCGTCACCCACACGTTCATCACCCCGGCCGCGCTGGCCACCATTGATCGGGAGCGGTGGTCATTGCCGTGCCTGCGTGCACTGCTGGTGGGTGGTGAGGCCGTCGGTGCCGAGTTGGTGGCCCGCTGGGCGCCGGGACGGCAGATGCACAACGTATATGGGCCGACCGAAACCACCATCGTCATCACGATCTCGGATCCGGTGGCGGTCGGCGGACCGATCACCATCGGCACCCCGGTGCGCGGTGCGCGGGCGCTGGTACTCGACGAGCGGATGCGCCCGGTTCCGGTCGGCGTGCCCGGCGACCTGTACCTTGGTGGATTCGGTGTCACGCGTGGGTATCTCGACCGGTTCGAACTCACCGCGACGCGGTTCGTCGCCGACCCCTACGGTCCCGCGGGCTCGCGGATGTACCGCAGCGGTGACGTGGTGCGCTGGAACGCCGCGGGCGAAATCGTCTACCTCGGACGCAGCGACTATCAGGTGAAGGTGCGCGGCTTCCGCATCGAACTGGGCGAGATCACCAGTGTGCTCGTCGACCATCGAGATGTGCGGTACGCCCACACCGAGGTGCGCCACATCGCGGGTGCGGACCGGATCATCTCGTTCATTCAGCCCACCGACGAAACGGGCACACTGGATACCGACGCGGTGCGCGCCCATGTCGCCGAAAAACTGCCCGCGCACATGGTTCCGGCCAGTATCACCGTGTTGGACGGGATTCCGCTGACCCCGACCGGCAAGTTGGATATTGCCGCACTACCGGAACCACAGTTGACGGTGCGCGCCGTGCTGCGTGCCCCCGAAACCGCCGCCGAGCGACTGGTCGCCGAGGTGATGGGCGAATTGCTCGGCCTCGAAACCGTGAGCGCCGACGACAGCTTCTTCGATATCGGCGGAAACTCGCTGCTGGCAACGCAACTCGTGACCCGACTGGCCGCGGCGACGAATACTCGGCTCGAGGTGCGCACCGTCTTCACGGCGCCGACGGTCGCCGAGCTCGCGGCGCTGCTCGATTCCGGACCCGGTGCGAACACCGGGCTGGAACTGGTGCGCCGTGAGCGGCCGGAGCGGATTCCATTGTCGGCTGCCCAGTACCGGCTGTGGTTCCTGAACCGATTCAACGAGATCGGCGCCGATGCGGGCGCTACCGCTGGCGCGTACAACGTTCCGGTCGTGCTGCGCCTGCGCGGTGAACTCGATGTCGATGCGCTGGTGCGGGCGCTGCACGCGGTGCAGCGGCGCCACGAAACGCTGCGCACGGTGTTCCCCGAGATCGATGGGGCACCCGTGCAGCGGGTGCTCGATCCCGCCGACGCCGAGATCGCGGTATTCGCCATGACGATGCCGCCCGCGGAAGTTCCCGGCGCTGTACAGGATTTCGCGACGCCGGGATTCGACCTGGCGACGACTGTGCCGATCCGCGCGGCGTTGATCACGGTCGATACGGCCGGAGCCATCGAAT
The DNA here is from genome assembly GCF_050955995.1 of Nocardia sp. CA-119907. Classification (NCBI taxonomy): domain Bacteria; kingdom Bacillati; phylum Actinomycetota; class Actinomycetes; order Mycobacteriales; family Nocardiaceae; genus Nocardia; species Nocardia sp. CA-119907. The sequence goes on along the minus strand of NZ_CP192091.1, from coordinate 5,191,082 downwards.
CCGAGCACATCCTGGTATTGGTCGTGCACCACATCGCCGTCGACGGCTGGTCGCTGGAACCCCTGGCCGCCGATGTGGCCGTCGCATACCGAGCGGCATGCGAGGACAAGACCCCCGACTGGCCGGAATCCGAAATCCAGTACGCGGATTACACACTGTGGCATCAGGACACGCTCGGCAGTGAGGACGAGCCGGATTCGGTGGTGAACCGTCAGCTCGACTACTGGCGGCGCACCCTGGACGGGATTCCGGAGCTGCTGAGCCTGCCCGCGGATCGACCGCGTCCGCCCGCACCGACCTACCGCGGCGGCACCGTCGAATGCGCCATCGATCCGTTCGCCCATCGCGAACTGCACAAGATCGCCACCGGCCATAACGTCAGCATGTTCATGGTGCTGCACACCGCGCTCGCGGTGCTGCTGCACCGGATGACCGCGACCGATGACATCGTGGTCGGCACCCCGATCGCCGGGCGCGGCCATCCCGCGCTGGATCGGATGGTCGGCATGTTCGTGAACACGCTGGTGCTGCGCACCCGAATCGATCCCGACGCCAGGTTCACCGATCTGCTGCACACCGTGCGCGATACCGATCTGGACGCGTTTTCGCACGCCGACCTGCCGTTCGAACGCCTCGTCGAGGTGCTGAATCCGGTTCGCTCGCAGGCCCATCACCCGATGTTCCAGGTGATGCTGTCGGTGCAGAACCATCCGGTTCGGGTGGTGGATCTGCCCGGGCTGCGCATCGAGGCGGAGGATGTCGATACCGGTATCGCGAAGTTCGATCTGCAGTTCACCCTGACCGAATCCCACACCGACAGAAAGGAACCGGCCGGTATCACGCTGGCGGTCAATTACGCGAGCGATCTGTTCGACGAGCAGACCGCCGGGTGGCTCGGTACCCGAATGGTCCGGCTGCTCACCGCCATCGCCGCGAATCCGACCACTGCGGTGGGGGATCTGGAACTGCTCGATCCCGCCGAATGGTCCGGGCTGGCCCCGGTGTGTGGTGCGCGGGCGGACCGGCCGATCACCTTCCCGGAGCTGTTCGAGGCCGCGGTGAATGTCGACCGCGAGGCCATCGCATTGTGCTCGGAAGACACCCAGGTGAGCTACGACGCGCTCGACCGGTGGACCAACCGGCTGGCGCGGGTGCTCATCGAACGTGGCGTCGGACCGGAAACGCTTGTGGCGCTGGGGATTCCGCGTTCGGTCGAGTCGGTAGCGACCATGCTCGCAGTGGCCAAGGCGGGTGCGGCGTTCGTACCGGTCGATCCGATGTACCCCGCGGGGCGCATCAGTCATATGCTCACCGATTCCGGCGCAGCGCTGGGAATCACGCTTTTCGAGCACCGCGATCAGCTCGGGCCTCTTTTCGGGCACGGCAATGCCGAGTGGATCGTGCTCGACGATGACGAATTCCGCCGTCGGGTGCTGGACGCATCCGACGAACGGATCGGGTCGGTAGAGCGGACCGCCCTGTTGCGGTTGGACAATCCGGCGTACGTCATCTACACCTCCGGTTCGACCGGCACCCCCAAGGGGGTGGTGGTCACCCACGGTGGGTTGTCGAACTTCGCCGCGGAGACCGCGCAGCGCTTCGACGTCCACCCCGGCTGCCGGGTCCTGCATTTCGCGACGCCGAGCTTCGATGCCGCCATGCTCGACGTGCTGCTCGCACTGGGTGGCGCGGCGACGCTGGTCATCACGCCACCCGGTGTCGTCGGCGGGGCCGAACTGGGCAAGGTGTTGATCGACGAGGGGATCACGCACGCGTTCATCACAACCTCCGCGCTGGGCACGGTCGATCCGACCGGGGTCACGGAGTTTTCGCACGTGCTGGTCGGCGGCGAGGCGGTGCCGCCCGAACTGGTCAGTCGCTGGGCGCCGGGGCGCAACCTGTACAACGTGTACGGGCCGACCGAGACCACCATCGTCACGGTGATCTCGCAGCCCATGACACCGGGCGGGCCGATCACCATCGGTGGCCCGATCCGCGGTGTCAACGCGACCATCCTCGACGCGCGCCTGCATCCGGCGCCGGTCGGAGTGACCGGTGAATTGCATCTGGCGGGTAGCGCCCTGGCGCGGGGCTACCTGAACCGCCCCGGTCTGACGGCGCAGCGCTTCATCGCGAATCCGTACGGCAAACCGGGTGAGCGGATGTACCGCACCGGCGATCTCGCGCGCTGGTTCGGCCGCAGCCCCGCCGGGGTCCGCGAGATCGAATACGTCGGCCGCACCGACCATCAGGTCAAGATCCGCGGCTTCCGCATCGAACTCGGCGAGATCGACGCCGCGCTCGCCCAGCATCACGCGGTGGAATTCTCGACCACCATCGGATACCGGACAGTCGCCGGTGCGACGGCACTGGTGTCCTATGTGAAGGCGCGCAACGGAATCACGCTGAGCGCCGCGGAACTCACCGAGCATGTCGCCGCCCGGGTGCCGAATTACATGGTGCCGCAATCGATCATGCTGATCGACGAGATACCGCTCAGCCCGGTCGGCAAACTCGACCGAAATGCACTGCCGGAACCGGTCTTCAGTGCGAGCGAGGGCTATCGGGCGCCGACGACCCCGACCGAGGAGCAACTGTGCGCCGCCTTCGCGACGGTGCTCGGTGTCGAAACGGTGGGTGTCGACGACGGGTTCTTCGAACTCGGCGGCAACTCACTGCTGGCCACGAAGGTAGTGGCGCAGCTGCGCGCCAACGGGATCGATATCCCGGTGCAGCTGATGTTCGGCGACTCCACCCCGGCCGCCATCGCGGCTCGGCTGGACGGAACCGGCGCGGCGATCGCCGCGACGCTGGAGCCGGTGCTGCCGATCCGTGCCCGCACCGCCGCGAGCCGGGCCCCGCTGTTCTGCATCCATCCTGCGATCGGGCTGGCCTGGTGCTACTCGGGTCTGCTCGCGCACCTCGCACCGGACCGCTCGGTGTACGGACTGCAGGCGCCGCATGTCGCGGGCGAGGACGGGTTCGATTCGATCGGCGAGGCCGCGGAAAGCTATGTGGCGCACATCAAGTCGATCCAGCCGCAGGGGCCATACCACCTGCTCGGCTGGTCGCTGGGCGGCCTGATCGCGCACGAGGTCGCGATCCAGCTGCAGCAGGTCGGTGACGAGGTCGCGCTGCTGTCGATGATGGACAGCTACCAGCTCAGCGATGAATGGCTCGAGCATGCGATCCCGACCGTCGCCGAGATCATCGGCGAATTCGGCAGCGACGCACTGGGCGACGACGTGGAGTTCGACCAGCGTATGAGCCTGCGCGACGCCGCGGAACTGCTGCGGTCGCGCCCCGGCCCGTTCGCCGCGCTGACGGTCGAACACCTGGAGCGCCTCTACGCGGGCTACGCCAACGGCACCGTTCTCGCCCACGGCTTCCGCCCCCGCACCTTCAACGGAGACCTGCTGTTCTTCACCGCGGGCGATGATGAAATCAACCGCACCGACCCCACCCGGTGCGCCGCTGCCTGGCAGCCCTTTATTACCGGCACCATCCACAATCACGACCTGCGCTGCAAGCATTCGGCCATGACGACACCGGAATCACTCGCCGTCATCGGTCCTGTGCTCAACGAACACCTCGAAGCCGCGGCGGCACGGGCGCATGAGGCAAGACAGTGACCGTGGAGCGCGCAACAACCCGCTTGGTCCCCGGTGGTACCACGTGTGAGTTCGGTGGCGTCGTGCCAAGGCGCGAGTCGGTCCCGTGCACCGCGACCGGCTTCGGCGCGTACGGCAGTGCCCGTCGTGGCGGCGTCATGAATCAGGGGGTGTGCTCGTGCGAGAGCGTTTCGAACAATCCATCGACAGAGCGCCCGGACGCTCGGACGGAACCCGGTGTTACCGAGGCAGATTCGCGCGAGATATCGCCAGCGACGCGCGGCCTTCGACACCGGTGCCGAGGGCCGGAGAAGGAGAGAGTCGTGAGTGAGCGAGGTGAGCAATTCATCGGCTGTACCGAGCAACCCACGGTCAGGGCGGCGCTGGTGGGGACGCCGGAGTCGAGCGTCAGTGAGGGAGAGTTATGAGCGAGCGTCAGCGAGTGAATCGTGAGCACAGCGCGCCAAGGCGCACGACGGAGCCGAGCGCTAGCGAGGTGGAGTTATGAGCGAGCGTCAGCGAGTGAATCGTGAGCACAGCGCGCCAAGGCGCACGACGGAGCCGAGCGCTAGCGAGGCGGAGTCGTGAGCCTTGCGGTCGAGGTACTGGGCCTGGTCAAGAATTACGGTCGGGTGCGGGTGCTGGACGAGGTCGACCTGCAGATACCGGCGGGGACGGTCATGGGTCTGCTGGGCCCCAACGGTGCCGGCAAGACGACGACGGTGCGCATCGTGACCACCCTGCTGCGGCCGTGTGCCGGTTCGGTGCGGGTCGCGGGAATCGACGTTTTGCGTGATCCGGCGGCGGCACGGCGGCGGATCGGATTGTCCGGTCAGTACGCGGCGGTCGACGCCAATCTGACCGGCTATGAGAATCTGCGCATGGTGGCGCGGCTGTACGGAATGTCGCAGCGGCAGGCCACCTCGCGCGCGTCCGAACTGTTGACCGCCTTCGGTCTGGACCATGCGGCGAATCGCCGCGCCGGCACCTACTCCGGCGGGATGGCGCGGCGCCTCGACCTGGCCGGGGCGTTGGTCGCCCGGCCCGCGGTCGTGGTGCTCGACGAGCCGACCACCGGACTGGATCCGCGTGGGCGACTCGATATGTGGCGCGTCATCGGTGAGCTCGTCGACGACGGCACCACCGTGCTGCTCACCACCCAGTACCTGGAAGAGGCCGATCTGCTCGCCGACCGCATCACGGTCATCGATCGCGGGCGCGTCATCGCCAAGGGGTCGGCCGACGAGCTGAAAACCTCCATCGGCGGCGACCGGCTCACCGTCACCTTGGCCGCGGGCCAGGATGTGAAGCCAGCGCTGACGGTCTTGGACCAGGTCGGCATCGGCGAGCCGACCCACGATCCGGGCGCGGACGAAGTCTCCATTATGGTCGGCGACGGCTCGCGCACCATGGTCGAGGCGCTGCGCAGGCTCGACGACGCCGGGGTGTGTGTGGTCGACGCCAATGTGCACCGCCCCAGCCTCGACGACGTATTCCTGTCCCTCACGGGCACCGCCGCGCGCGAACCCGAGCCGGAAACCGACGACGTACACGAGGAGATCTTGTCTTGATGAGTACCGCAGTCGCGCGCGCCGAAGCGGAACCGACCGGGAAAACCGAATCCCCCCAGGAGATTCCGGCGCCGCACGCCCGGGTCATCCGGGACAGCGCGATCGTCGCCTACCGCAATCTGCTGACCATCCTGCGCGTCCCGACCCTGCTGGTGACTGCGACGATTCAGCCGCTGATGTTCGTATTCCTCTTCGCCTACATCTTCGGCGCCTCACTGGGCGGCGGCCAATATCGGGAATTCCTGCTGGCCGGAATCTTCACCCAGACAGTCGCTTTCAATGCCGCCTTCACCACCGTCGGCCTGGCAGGCGACCTGGAGAAGGGCATTATCGACCGCATGCGCACCCTGCCCATGTCGCGGCTGGCGGTGCTGATGGGGCGCACGCTGTCGGATCTGGTGGTGAACATCCTCAGTGTGGCCGTCATGGTCGGCTGCGGTTATGTGGTCGGCTGGCGGATCAACGGCGGCATCGCCGACGCCGCATTGGCGTTCGCGGTGATCCTGCTGTTCGCCTTCGCCATGTCCTGGGTAGGCGCACTCACCGGCCTGCTCTCGCCCACCGTCGAAGTGGCTCAGAGCGCGGGCCTGATCTGGTTGTTCCCGCTGTCGTTCATCTCCTCGGCCTTCATCTCCGCCGAGTCTCTCCCCGGCCCCCTGCGCGCGGTCGCCGAATGGAACCCCATCACCGCGGTGTCCGCCGCGGGCCGCAAACTGTTCGACAACAGCGCACCCCCCAGCTTCGGCACCCCCACCGGTTGGCCCGCCGACCACTGCATCGAATACGCCGTCGCCTGCTCTTTCGCCATCCTCATCGTGGTCGTGCCACTGGCCCTGCTCCGCTACCGCAAGGTCGCCAGCAAGTAAGTAGCGCTCACCCGCCGTCGAGGTGACCCTGACCGCGCCCGGATCGGCGGCGGGGAGGCGCTGATCCGGGCGTATCGGCGGCGCGTAGTTCGGCTGTGGCCAGCGTTCATGGGCAAGAGAAAGGCCGCTCGCATCGCTCGATGCAAGCGGCCTTTCGGTCTCGAAAGACTTCCGTCCGCGGGGGCAGCTGGTTCCGGACGCCGTCCGGCTCGGCGCCCTACACCCGGAAAGGAAACCTAGACCCGGCGCCGGGTCTTCAGCAGGTCGAGGCGCTCCTTGAGCAGCTCCTCCAGCTCCTCCTTGCTGCGACGCTCGAGCAGCATGTCCCAATGGGTGCGGGGCGGCTTGACCTTCTTGGTCTCCTGAGTGGTGCCCTCCATGAGGGTGCCCTCCTGGCCGTTGCGGCAGAGCCAGGTCGGGGGGATCTCGGCATCGTCGGCGAACGGGACGTCGAATTCCTCGCCGTTATCGGTCCGGTACCGAGCGATCCGTCGCGGGGCCAGGTCGTGGTCGCGATCGGTTTCGTAGCTCACCGCTCCGAGCCGACTGCCCCGGAGTACGCGATCTGCCATGGTGTGCCTCTCCCTGTGTGCTCGAGTCTTGTTGCGCTGCGGCCGCGTCCGTTCGGTGGACGCAGCCGGACGAGCGCCTGACGCTCGCTGGACCTTAGGTGTAACGACCGTGCCTGCGCCAATAGTTCCCGACGCACGCTGACCCTTTCGAGTGCGCCGCGCGCCGTCCCTAGCGGCCGTGAACTGTTCCATTGTAGTGCGTGACACGGATGCGATCCGCCACGCCCGCGCCGCGGCGGCAATCCGGGGCCACGAGCCCCATCCGGCCGCCGGAACGGTTAATGTTCTGCGTCATGTCGCGCCGCTTGCTGTCCTGCTGCCTGTGGTGTGGGCGGGAGATCGTCGAATCGGAGGCCGGTCGCCGTCGCCGGTACTGCCGACAGTCCTGCCGCCAACGCGCCTACGAACACCGCAACAGCTTGAAGGGAACCGGGATTCCCGACGATTCCGTGGTACTGAGCGCCCAGGAGGCGGCCGATCTGGCCGACCGCTGGTTCGCCGCACGCTGCGCCGCCGAGGACGTCGCCACCGCCATCGGCGAAGGTGCGGACACCGATGAGCTGAGGGCGTTGAGCGTCACGTTGCTGACACTGACCCGCGAGGCCGAACGCCTACGGTGAGCGCGAACCGAGTCGCAGGCTATGCCACTCGGTGTTCCGCGACCGGTGTGCTCAGATCCTTACCGTTGAGGTCCAGGTACAGCAGTCGTTCGGTGATGGATATCGTGACGGTGTTGCGGCGTTCGATCGCGGCGACGGCGGCATCGATGAAACCCCGATCGAAGCTGTAGAGGGGAATCGCTTCGGCGCGGTGGATCCGCTTGCCGGTGAGCTGCGCCAGCACCTTGACCGGATCGCGATGGGTGTAGATGGCAACGCGCTCAGCCATTTTGCTGCCGCGGTGCACGCGCTCTGCATCGGGTGCGCCGACTTCGATCCAGGCGGTGAGGCGTCCGGTGAGATCGCGCACCAGCACCGCGGGTTCGTCGGTGGCGGAAACCCCGCCGTCGCTGAAGGTGATGCCCTCTTCGTATTCGAGGCAGTAGGCGAGCAGTCGCGTCAGCATGAACTCGGCCGTTTCGGATGGGTGGCGTGCCACCCGCAACTCCAACTCCTGATAGACACCGCGGTCGACGTCGGCCAGATGAATGGCGAAGTTGTGCAGTGTTGCGCTGAGGGCCATAGGAGCAGGAGCTTAGATGACGCCGCCTCGCGTGTACCGCGGCGAGCCCATCGGATCACCTGCGGGGTCGGCCGCCCGCCGTGAACAACCGGGTGGCGCCAGAGGTGTGGTCGACTGCGGCCCGGGCCCGCCAGTACACCGCGAACGTCAGCAGGCCGATCACCCCCACCAACCCACCGAACGCCAGCAGCGTGCTGCCATCCGGATGCACCAGTGACTGCGCCCGCATCGCCTGCCAGAACACGATCGCGACCAGCCCCGCATAGCCGAGAGCGACCACCCCGATCAGCGCGGCGCGGGTACGTTCGGCGCGCAGCCACGGATGGCGCGGCGCCAACCAGGCCAGCGCGACGACCGCGAGCAGCAGCACCTGGATGGCGTGGAGTCCAAGGAAATGCGGGATCCGCAGATCGCCACCGATGGTGCTCCAACGCGTGATCGGCATAGCGCCGACCCCGTCCCGCGCGTCGAGGGACGGGTTGTTCAGCACCGTATGTCCCGCAACCAACTCCACCACGTTGCCGTCGGCGTCTCGCACCAACTGCTTGCCGGTGAACCCCATCAGGTAGCCGAGTGCCATCCCGACCACGGCGAGTCCGAGTCCGGCGTGAATGGCCCGCGCGGTCGGCCGGTCCACCAAGCGCTGCCACGAAAGGATCAGCACGATAATCAGATTCGCGAAGAACAGCCCGGGCACGCCGGAGGCGAACACCATCTGCCCGATCGAATTCACCGCATCGGTTTCGTGATTGAAATGGCTGTAGGTGCCGCGTGCGGCCTGCACCACGATGAATCCGACGTCGACGAATCCGGTGACCGCGAACACTGTCCCCATCCACCAGGTGACCCGACTTCCCTTGTGCGGCAACGACAGCAACCAGGCCAGGGTGAACCCGTAGAGCACGAACGCGAGCCCGAACTTGAACGGTTTGAGCCATACGGATTCGCCGAGCAGCATCCGATCGTCGAATGCCATGCCGCCCATGCAGAACAGCACGAGCGTGCCCATCGCGGCCACCATCCACACCAGCGGGCGATGCAGGCGACCCCCACGCGGCAGATCGAGTGCGGTAGGGCGGCGGTGTCGAGGCGGCGTGGAATTGCCAGGGGCGGAAAGGGTGTCGATCGTCAGCATGGTCCGACGGTAGGAATCGACGGCACGCGACCACGTCCCGCTGCGGCGCCATTCGCGGGTAGTACCGGGGTATTGGAAATCGACCACCGCGGTATCCGCGATCCCCTCATCGAATTGCGAATACCGTGGTGGCCGAGTCCGATCCCGCCCGAATGCGCGGTGGACAGGACCTCGAATCGGTGGGATGTGTCGCGGGCCGGAGGGTCCGCCTACTCGGCGGCGATGCCGACGGCGATACCACGCGCGTCGAGCCAGGGCATGGGATCGATCGGCGCGCCGTCGCCCCGGTGGACCTCGTAGTGCAGGTGCGGGCCGGTGGAGAAGCCGCGGTTGCCCACGGTCGCGATGACGTCGCCCGCGCGCACCTGCTGGCCGACGGTGGCGAGGATGTCGTTGACGTGGCCGTAGATGCCGATGGTGCCGTCGTCCTGCTGCACCCGCACCCACAGGCCGAAGCCGGAGGCCGGGCCTGCCTCGATGACGGTGCCGTCGGTGACCGCGGCGATCGGGGTGCCGATGGGATCAGCGAAGTCGAGGCCCGCGTGCAGCGCGCCCCAGCGCATCCCGAAATTGGATGTCAGCACGCCCGCGATGGGGCGAACGGTGCGTGGCCGCGCTTCGGCGGCCACTCGATTCTGCTCCCAGACGACGGCCTCGGAGACGGTCGGCGGCACCTGCGGTTCAGGCGCGGTGAATGCGGTGAAGGCGACGGCGGCGCTGGCCGGATCGGTGCTCGGCTGGTCGGTCTTTCCGGTGCTGACGCCGGGCAGTGCATGGGGGTCCGTGGCGGCGAGCACGCCGAGCGAGGTGCCGACGACCGCGGCAACGGCAACCGCCCGGGTGGTGGTGCGGTTGCGGCGTGAACGAGTCGCGCCGCGACGGAAAGATAACGATACGGTCACGGACATGGCTTGAACGTACGGGACCGCAATTTGGGTTCCGCAATCGTGTGGCAACCGTCACGAGTCGGTCTGAGCCCGGTTGGGATGTAACAACCGCATAACGGCAAGGCGTGGTTGCGCTGTTTACCTGGTGAAATGCCGTATAGCGCAGAATTGACCAGAGGGATGCCGGTCGATCACACTATTTCAGTGCCGACTAAAGGAGTTCGCGCACTCGAGGCATTGGCCGACCCGACCCGAAGGGCCATCTTCGAGGCATTGCCGACCGCGCCGCTGGCCGTCGGCGACCTGGCGAAGCTCGTCGGGGTGACCAGCTCCGCGGTCTCCCAGCATCTGCGCGTGCTGCGCGAGGCCCGGCTGGTCATGATGCGCCCGGACGGCAACCGGCACCTGTATTTCCTCGACCCGCGCGGACTCGGCGACGCGCGTGACTACCTGGAGCAGTTCTGGCCCAGCGCACTCGCGGCCTATGCCGCCGCGCTGAGCAGCGCCCGCACCGAGACAACGCCCGACACGAATGCTCAACGCTCCAGCGGCTGACTGTCCGCGGCGGTAGGTCGGCTCGGCCGACGGTGGAATCTCGCGGTGCTCGCCCTGCCCCATGCGCAGCGCGGCCGGTCACCCCACGCGGCGGTACGTCGTTCGCCCGCGATTGTTTCCGCTGCCGGGCCATGTGCGCTTCGCGAGTTGCTTATCGACGGCGGTGATCACCTCGGTGACGCCGATCCGCAGCAATCCGGGATCGGGCGTATCGGCCATCGGGTCGCCGATCTGACCGGCCCACAGCACCGCATGCCTGCCGAGCAGATGCGGCGGCGGCCCAGCCCAGCGCGGCGGCGTCGGGCCGAACAGCAATACGGTGCGGGTCCCGAAAGCGGTGGCCAGGTGTGCGATGCCGGTATCGCCGGAGACGACCAGTGCGGCCTCGGCGACCGTGGCCGCGAGCTCGATGAGGTTCTGCTCGCCCGCTAAAACCCGGCCCACCGGTAGGCCCGCGCGCGCGGCGACGTTCAGCGCGATATCGCGCTCGTATTCGTCACCGGTGAGCACCACCTCGCGACCGAGCACCAGTAAATGACGCACGACGGCGGCGAACCGGTCGGGCGGCCAGCGGCGCGCCGCAGCGCCCGCGCCGACATGTACGACGACACAATCGCGGTGGCTGGTGGTGGCGACCGGCGGGACCAATCCGAGATTGCGGCGGTCGGCGACGATGCCGTCGGATTCGAGCAGATGACACCAGCGTTCGACGTGATGCATATCGGTGTGCCACTCCGGGCCTTCCAACTCGGGAAAGGCCGGGTTGCGATAGGACAGGATGCGGCCGGGATCGGTCTTGGTGAGCGCGACGATGCTCTCGGCGCTCGGATCGCGCAGATTCACCGCGAGTGCGGGTGGTGTGGCATCCCAGCGCAGGTCGCCGAGTTGCGCGGTCGGCATCATGGTGTCGACACAAGCGATGAGGTCGATGATCGGTTTCAACCGATGCGGAGCCGCTAGGACGATCTGATCGTGCGGCTTCGCCCGTCGCAACGCGCGCAACGCGGGAACCGCGGTGAGCAGATCACCGAGGCCACGTGCCTGCAGGACGAGAACAACAGCCACCCTCTTCTCCTAGCCACCCGAGATCGTGAACCCGACCCACCCGCTTCACCCCGTAGGTGCACACGACGAGAGCCACTTAGGTATGACTACCCGAGCCCGATCGGCGATAAACGTGAGTGAGTAGCCCGTTATAGAGCCCGCTGTCCGGGCCACGGGACTAACCTCGGCGACGGCGGCACCCACACCGAGGAGCGTTCCCTATGGTCTCCGGGCTCAACGCGTACATCAGTTTTCGGCGACACGGCGCGCGCCGCGCTCGAGTTCTATCGAGACGTATTCGACGGCACGCTGTCCATTCAGACCTTCGGGGATATGGGGGATACGGACTCGGCCGGCGCGGATCTGGTCATGCACGCCATGCTGGAGACGCCGAGCGGTTTCACATTGATGGCTTCGGATACCCCGCCCGGCATGGATTACAAACCTGGCAGCAGCATTTCGATCAGTCTCAGCGGTGGCGACGCCGATGAACTGCGCGGCTACTGGGACAAGCTGACCGCCGGTGGCACGGTAACCGTGCCGTTGGAGAAGCGGATGTAGGGTGACGAGTTCGGTAGTGCATGGCCCGATTCGGTACCGCGTGGATGGTGAATATCGGCGCCTCCGCCTAGCGTCGGCCGCTCAGCGCATTGTCTAGCAAATGCCCAGAAAACCATTGCCGTAAGGCATAGCATCTCGTTATGACGACAAACAGCGTGCTAGAGGGTCCTCTGCAGTCGCTTGCGCGCAGTGCGTGGCAGACGATTCTGGTCACCGGCATCCTGGCGGTGATCCTCGGTGTGATGATCCTGGTGTGGCCGGATGTGACATTGGCGGCCGCGGGCATCATCTTCGGTATCTATCTGGTGGTGAGCGGCTTCCTGCAGTTGCTGGCAGCGTTCGGCACACTTGGCAGTACCGGAATGCGGGTGCTGGCGTTCATCAGTGGCGTGTTGTCGATCATCATCGGTGTCTTCTGTTTCCGTGACGAATTGGCCTCGATTCTGTTGCTCGGTCTGTGGATCGGTATCGGCTGGCTCTTCCGCGGTATTGCGCTGCTGGTGGCGGCGATCTCCGAGCCGGCGATGCCCGGCCGGGTTTGGGAGGGCGTCTTCGGTGTCATCACCGCGATCGGTGGTGTGGTGCTGATCGCCTGGCCGGTCCGTTCGGTGGCGACGCTGGCGTTGGTCGCGGGCTGGTGGCTGATCATCCTGGGTGTCATTGAGATCGTCACCGCATTCGGTGTCCGGAGGGATGCGAAGAAGCTGGCCGAGGTCTGAGGTCGTCGACTGTCCGCGGCCGTCGCTGTGTGCGGCGGCCGCTGGGGTGGCGTTCGGGTGGAGGTTGTTGGGGCAGTGGTGATTTCGGGTCCTGATCGGCAAGGCTTTCGATATATGTCAAGATGGAAGTATGCCCAAGACCCTGCCGGTGCTCGATGTTTCCGCGCCGATCTGTTGTGCGCCGGTGGCGGCGGCGCCGGTCGATGACCGGGTCGCACTCGAGGTGGCATTGCGATTGAAGGCGCTTGCGGATCCGGTGCGGGTCAAATTGATGTCATTGCTGCTCGCCGAGCGAAACGGCACGGTCAACACCCGTGATCTGGCCGCGGCGGTGGTACTCGCGGAATCGACGGTCAGTCATCACCTGGGCCAGCTGCGTGCCGCCGGGCTGGTGGAATCGGTGCGTCGGGGGATGACCGTCCAGCATGCCGCACGCCGAGATGCGTTGTCCGCCTTGTGTTTCGTGCTCGATCCGGGGTGCTGCCGGTAGATTCGCCCGGTTGTCGGGAAGCGTGCCGTAACGGTTGGCCCAACGCGGGCACGCTTGGTGTCGACGTTCGGTGCCGTCGTTCGAATGGGGGAGGGTCAAGCCATGATCCAACTGGGCGAATCGGCATGCGCGCGCTGGAATGCAACCCGGTGATGGTGTGTGGTGCGGGTGCTCTGCGCATCCGATATGGGCGGCTGCGGGTGTTCGGTGACCGGTTGCAACATCGCGCATCGGCTGTGTCTGTCCGGCTGCAAACCGCCTGTGTGTATCGAGCCTCCTGGAGGAGTGACGGCGAGCATGTCTGACGGCATCATCAGATAAGCCTCGTTTGGCCCGTTCTGGTCGAACCCCCTTGACCGACCTGCTCGGTTAACTGATGATTACATCAGGCATGCGAATAATCTCACCTTGATGGTGTTGTTTGTGCAGCCCGAGCCGAAGGAGATTATCGATGACCGCCGCCCGCATCGATGTGCACCAGCACCTCGTTCCGCGTGACTATGCCGATTGGCTACGCACGAAAGGTGTCGTCGCTCCTGGTGGCCGCGAGCTGCCCGACTGGAGTCCGGACAGCGCGCTCGCGCTGATGGACCGCTATTCGATCGCCACGGCGATCTTGTCGCTGTCCACGCCCGGCACTCACCTCGGCGATGATGTCGAGGCGCAGATGTGGGCGCGTCGGGTCAATGAGGCCGGTGCGGATCTGGTGCGCGATCACCCCGATCGGTTCGGGCTGTTCGCCACCGTGCCGCTGCCCGATGTGGCGGGATCGGTCCAGGAGATCGCGCACGCATATGACGAACTGAACGCCGACGGTGTCGTGCTGCTGGCAAACGCGCATGGCCGCTACCTCGGCGACGCGGCATTCGATCCGGTCATGGCCGAGCTGGATCGGCGGGCCGCCGTGGTCCTGGTGCACCCCTCGGAACTGCCGGGGCCCGCGGTGGCGGGGATTCCGCCGTTCGCGGCCGACTTTCTGCTCGACACCACGCGCGCCGCAACGAATTTGGTGCTGCACGGCGTGCCGCGGCGCTACCCGAACATTCGGTTCATCCTGTCGCACGCGGGCGGGTTCGTGCCCTACGCATCGCATCGCATCGCCGCCGCGATCATGGCCGAAACCGGCCGCAACGCTCTCGAAATCCTGGAAGACCTCAGCGGTTTCTACTTCGATACCGCGCTGTCGGGCAGTCCGGCGGCACTGCCGAGTCTGCTCGCCTTCGCCCGCCCCGGCCATGTCCTCTTCGGCAGCGACTGGCCGTTCGCGCCCGAACTCGGTGTCGCGTACTTCACCGGCCAGTTCGATGCCTATCCCGGTCTCGATGACACCGGCCGGGCCGCGATCAACCGAGAAAACGCTCTCGAGCTGTTTCCCCGCCTGGCGAAGGAAGCCCTCCAATAGCGATCCTGGTCGCTGGTCGCTGGTCGGCGTGCGGAACGATGACCGAGATCAGTTGCGTACCTGTGCTTTCCGTGGTCAGGCGAGGGCGAGGAAGAGCTTCTCGAGTTCGGCTTCGGTCATCGGTTCGGAACCGTCGGCGGTGTCACCAGTGAGGCATTCGCGCAGCCCGGTCGCGACGATCTTGAAGCCGGCGCGGTCCAGCGCGCGGGAGACGGCGGCGAGTTGGGTGACCACATCCTTGCAGTCGCGGCCCTGCTCGATCATGGAGATCACTCCGGCGAGCTGGCCGTGTGCGCGACGCAGTCGGTTGAGCACCAGGGCGATGGTCTCTTCGTTGCCGACCATGGGATATTCCTTTCATCGAGTAGACCACCAATCATACCCCTGGGGGTATCGAGGCTCGGTGTGTGCCGAGCCTCTGGAGGTGATTTCAGTGGTGGGCGAAGCTGATCGAGGGCAGTAGTCTGCGCAGCCAGGCCGGGGACCACCATGCGGCGTGCCCGGTGAGTCGCAGCAGCACCGGCATCAGCACCAGACGCACCGCGAATGCGTCCAGCAGGACGGCGACCCCGAGGATGATGCCCATCTCCTTCGGCGGCAGCGGGTCGGCGAGCGCGAAGGTGAAGAACACCGCGACCATGACCGCGGCGGCGGCGAAGATCACCCGACCGGAATGCGACAGGCCGTTGACCTGGGCGACCTTCGGGTCGCCGGAATGCTCGTAGTGCTCCTTGGCGGTGGCCAGCAGGAACACCGTGTAGTCCATGGCGATCGCGAAGATCATGGCGAAGAAGAACACCGGTCCCCAGCCGTCCAGGAAGCCCTGTGGGGTGAACCCGAGCAGGCTGGCGCCGTGTCCGTCCTGGAAGATCAGTTTCGCGACGCCGAAGGCCGCGGCCGTGGACAGCAGGCTGACCACGGTGCCGAGAGCGGCGATCAACGGCGCCTGCAGTGCGATCAGCAGTAGCGCGAATCCGAGTATCAGGATGATCCCGACGATGATCGGCAGATAGTCATCGAGTGCCTGCTGCAGGTCCAGGTTCTCCGCCGGAGCACCGCCGACCAATGCGGCCGAAGGCAATTCGGCGCGCAACCGGTCGAGGATCTCGCCCATGTGCGCGTCGGACGGGTCGACGTCGGGGAGGGCCTGCATGATCACCATCTCGCTGCCGTCGCGGGCGGGTTGGGCTGGGGTGACCATGCCGATCCCGTCGACCGCATTCGCGGCCGCCGTGGCCTGTGTGGCCTCGTCGGCGGGGGCGATGATCTGCAGCATGCCCGGTGCGCCCTTGCCCATCTGGGCCTGCACCAGTTCGTAGCCCTGACGCACGGGTGCGTCCGACGGCACGACCTGGATGGAGGGCATGGCCACCTGCAGCCCGAATACCGGAGCCGACAAGGCGATCAGCAGGATGCCCGCGCCGATCCCGAACGGCCACGGCTTATCGTGCAGCAGTCGGCCCCAGGCGGCGAACCGCGGAGAATGGTGCTGTTGCCGCTTGGCGTGCGGCAGTGCACCGGCATTGACCTTGCCGCCCAATGCGCCCAATGCCGCCGGCAGCAGGGTCATGGTCGCCGCGAGCACGAAGGCCACCGCGAACATGATTCCGACCGCCATGGTCCGTACCGCGGGTGCGGGCACGATCAGTACCGCCGACAGGCTGACCAGAACCGTAAGTCCGGACAGCACAACGGCTTTGCCCGCGGTATTCATAGTTTCGGCGACTGCGGCCCTGGTATTCGACGCGGTGGTGAGCGCGTCGCGGAAGCGGGCAACGATGAACAGCGCGTAGTCGATGCCCAGTGCGAGGGCGAACATCATCGCGAAGTTCATGGCCCACACCGAGATCGGCGTGAAGTGGTTGAGCAGCACCAGACCACCGGCCGAGGTCACCAGTCCGGCGAGGGTGAGCACGAGCGGCAGTCCGGCGGCGACCAGCGATCCGAAGGCCAGCACCATGATCGCCAGGGTGACCGGCCAGGAGAATATTTCGGCCTTGATCATGGCGTCGTGATTGGCCTCGTTGAAGTCGCTCCACAGCGCCGAAGCTCCGGTGGGGTAGACCTCGATGCCATTGCCGGACAGGGCGGTCAGCGCTGCCTTGCGCTCGTCGACGGCCTTGACCATCTCGTCGGTGGTGGCATTCGCGCCCGCGATGAGGATGCCGGTGTGCCCGTCCGGACTGATCGACAAGCCCGGCTGCGGCGCGATCACTTCGCCGAAGCGCGTATCGCCACTGAAGACGTCGGTGATCTCGCCGAGCAGCTGCGCCACCTGTGGGCTATCGATTGTCGCGGTGTCCGAATGAACGACCACCTGCACCGCCGCCGAGGAGTTTCCGCCGAAATGCTGCTGTGCCAGCTCACGTACACGCACCGACTCCGAGCCGTTGGCCTGCCAGCCCGCCCCGGCCAATGCGGTGAACACGCTCGGAGCGGCGGCGCCGAGCGCGATCAGCACCACTAGCCAAATGCCGAACACGATCCGGGCGCGACCGGCCATCGCTGCCCCGAGTCGGCTGAGTGCGCCAGGGGATCGGTGCGGTGGCGCGGTGTCGCGAGCCGTGGAAACCGCCAACGAGTCGGTCATCACAATTCTCCTCTCATACCCCATGGGGTATATTGGGGCCTCGAAGTGAAATATACCCCCAGGGGTATTTGAGTGAAGAGTGGCATCCGGCACATGCGGTGCCGTGGCCCGCTGGGAGGAGCGAGATGAAGGTTGTGATCGTCGGTGGTGTGGCCGGTGGTATGTCGGCCGCCACCCGTCTGCGGCGGCTGAACGAATCGGCGGAAATCGTCGTGCTGGAGCGCGGCGATCATGTGTCGTTCGCGAATTGCGGTCTGCCCTATTACGTCGGCGGAGTGATCCCGAAACGTGAATCGCTGCTGTTGCAGACGCCCGAGTCGCTCGCGGCGAGGTTCCGACTGGACGTGCGAGTCCGGCACGAAGCGGTGGCCATCGACCCGGAAGGGCGCACGGTCACCGTGCGTGCACTGGACTCGGGTCGTGAATATGTCGAAGCCTTCGACGAATTGGTGCTGAGCACTGGTGCCGCGGCGATCGTGCCGCCGCTGCCCGGTGTCGAGCGGGCGCTGGTGCTGCGTGATGTCGCCGATGTGGACCGCCTGGTGGAAGCGGTGGCCGAGGTGCGGTCGGCGGTAGTGGTGGGGGCCGGGTTCATCGGTGTGGAGATGGCCGAAAATCTTGTGCGGCGCGGTATTTCGACCACCGTGGTCGAGCGCGCTCCGCAAGTGCTCGCACCGCTGGATGTCGAGATGGCCGCGCCGGTCGCCGCCGAGATGCGCGATCACGGGGTCCGGTTGGAGTTGGGTGCAGAGCTGATTCGCGTCGACGGCGATACGGTGACGCTCTCGGATGGGCGCGTGGTCGCGGCCGAGCTGGTGGTCATGGCGATCGGGGTGCGCCCCGAGAGCGCACTGGCCCGCGAGGCCGGATTGGCGGTCGGCCCGGGTGGTGGCATCGCGGTCGACGATCGTTTCCGCACGTCGGCACCGCATATCTACGCGGTCGGCGATGTGGTGCAGAAGCGAGACGCGGTAACAGGGCAGTCGGCGCTCGTCCCGCTGGCCAATGCCGCGAATCGGCAGGGGCGGCTGGTCGCGGATGCGATCTCAGGTCTGTCGGTCACCGACCCGCCCGCGCAGGGCACCGCGATCGTCGGTGTCTTCGAGCTGACGGTGGCGATGACCGGATGGAGCGAGAAGCGACTGCGAGCCGCCGACCGCCCGTTCCGGGTGCTGCACTCCCATCCGCTCGCCCATGCCGGGTACTACCCGGATGCGCGCGCGATGTCGGTGAAGCTGCTCGTCGATCCGGATACCGACGCGATACTCGGCGCGCAGGCGGTAGGTGGGGAAGGTGTCGACAAGCGCATCGACGTGCTGGCCACTGCGATGGCGGGCGGTATTCCGGCCTCGCGGTTGATGGACCTGGAGCTGGCGTACGCACCGCAGTTCGGTTCGGCCAAGGATCCGGTGAACATGCTGGGCTACATGGCCGATAATCTGCGCGTCGGCGCTGTCCGCACAGTGCAGTGGAATGAAATCGGCGAGGCTATCGTGGCAGGAGCGCAGCTGGTCGACGTGCGATCGCGGGAGGAGTTCATCGCTGGTTCCATTCCCTGTGCAGTCAATATCCCCCTGGACGAGCTACGCGAACGGGCCGCCGAGATCCCGGCCGGTCCGGTTCTGGTGTTCTGTCAGGCAGGGCAGCGCGGCAACACTGCGACGCGTTTGTTGACCCAGCTCGGCCGGGACGCTGTCAATCTCGACGGCGGGTACCGGACCTGGCGTGACGCATTCGCGGACCAGAACACGTAGCCCCCGCGAAGAATCCGTTTCACCGAAAGGAAACAGCACAATGTGTCAACGAATTGTCTGCCGGACGTGCGGTAAGCCCGGCTACACCGGGTGCGGTGAGCATGTGGAGGAGGTGCTCGGCGACGTGCCGCAGGCGCAACGGTGTGCGTGCGCCGATCAGCCGCCGACCCGCAAGCGGTGGTTCTCGGGCGCCTAGATGTAGTGCGGCGATCTGGTCGTGGTCCTTCGATGATCTCGGCATCTGATGCTCGACATCGCAAGTTGCCCAACTTCGTGGCGACCCGACCGGTCCTCGCGCCCGGTATGTCGGTGGCAGGTCGGCGACGCCGAAGCGGGTGAAATCGCGCACGCGGCAGCCGAATTGGAGGCGAGTGACTGAACCGTCAGCGGTGCATGTATCCCAGTGTGAATGACGCATCGTCGAGCCGTGGGGCGATCGATTCCCCACCGAGTGCCTGGCGCAGTATGGTCTGTTCGTCCTGGATGACGTGCATGACGGCGTTGATCAGCGCGAGGTGGGTGAACGCCTGGGGAAAGTTGCCCCAGTGCCGTCCGCTTCGGGGGTCGATCTCCTCGGCGTAGAGGCCGAGCGGGCTGGCGTAGGCGAGCAGTTTCTCGCACAGCTGTCTGCCTCGCTTC
Source organism: Nocardia sp. CA-119907 (assembly GCF_050955995.1). Lineage (NCBI taxonomy): Bacteria > Bacillati > Actinomycetota > Actinomycetes > Mycobacteriales > Nocardiaceae > Nocardia > Nocardia sp. CA-119907. The sequence goes on along the minus strand of NZ_CP192091.1, from coordinate 5,171,504 downwards.
TTTTCGCCGATCTCCGACAGCGCCGAGACCAGCCAGAACGAGCAGATCGTGAAGGCGCCTTCTTCCCCTGCGCAGCCATCGTCGGTTTCACTGACGCGGTAGCGCAATACGAGGTCGTCCTCGGTCAATTCGTCGGCGATGGCCAACACCGTATTGCGTACCCGGTCGTCGTCGGGCGGCAGGAAACGAACCAGCGGGATGAGCAGGGTCGAAGCATCCAGCGCCGTGCTGCCGTAGTACTGGGTGAACACCTGCCGGGAGTCGACCGCATGAGCGCAGATGTCGGCGTGGATTTCGTCCGCGGCCTCTTGCCAGCGATGCGCGCGCTCGAAGTCCTGGTGGATGCGGGCCAGCCGGGCGCCGCGATCGGCGGCAACCCAGCACATCACCTTGCTGGAGGTGAAGTGTCGGGGCTCGCCGCGCACTTCCCAGATGCCATGGTCGGGCTTGCGCCAGTAGGTGAGGGCGCTTTTGACCGCCCGGCTCAGCACCAGCCAGGCTCGCGCGTCGATCTGGTCTTGGTTGCGCGCGTAGAGATAGACCGCGTCCAGCGCAGCGCCCCACACATCGTGCTGGCGTTGCCGGTACGCGTCGTTGCCGATGCGCACGGGTGCGGCATTTTCGTAGCCGCGCAGGTGGGTGAGGATCTGCTCGGTGAGGTCGCTTTCGCCGCTGATGCCATAGACGATCTGCATGTCCCGGACGTTTTCGGTCAAGTTCATGATGTAGGAGAAGAAGTCGTTCGCCTCCCAGCTGAAGCCCAGTGTGTACAGACCCCACAGCGCGAAGGCGGAGTCGCGTATCCACGAGTAGCGATAGTCCCAATTGCGTTGTCCGCCCGGGGTTTCGGGTAACGAGGTGGTGGCGGCGGCGCTGATGGCGCCGGTGGGCGCGAAGGTCAACCCCTTGAGGGTCAGCGCGCTGCGGGTGAGTTGGGCGGCCCACGGATGGTCCGGAAACCGCCCGCCGGCCAGCCAGTGCCGCCAATGGTGGATTGTCTGCAGCAGCCGGTCATCGGCCTCGTCGATGGCGCGGGGTGCGTCGCGACTACCCCAAGAGAGCGCGCAGAAGCGTGTGTCGCCTGCCTTCAGCAGGGTGCGCGCAAGCGCGTGCGTACCTTCCAGCCCCAAGCGCATGTCGGTGCTGAGCGTCAGTTGCAGATCGATCCCGTCGGCGCTGGCCTGCGCGAGGTGGTAACTGTCGAGGTACTCCCAACGAGCACGATGCCGGCCGTAGTCGAAGCACGGCTGGCAGTCGAGCCCGAACTGGATTTGCCCGGTCTCACAGCGCACCGTCCGCAGCAGAATGTGCTCGGCGTCGTAGTCGGTGGGGGTTCGACGATGGGCGCTGCGGCCGGGTATCTGGTGTCGCCACGGCCCGACCAGCAGCACATCGCGAACCGTCGCCCACCCTTCGCCACTGCGCCAACTCGTCTCCATGACCATCGTGCCGGGGACGTAGCGGCGATCGGTGGGCACCATCAAGTCGGCCGGGGCGAACCGGAACGAACCGGCGGAACGATCGAGTATTGCCGCGAAGACGCTGGGGGAGTCCATACGGGGCAGACACATCCACTCGATGGTTCCGCTGGGGGCGATGAGTGCGGTGACCTCGCAGTCGGAGATGAAACCGTAGTCGTCGATGCGCGGGAACGCGGTGAGCCGTGGCGTGCGTTCGGTCTCGTCGTCCATGTGCTGCTCCCTCGTCATCTCGGCGCTGAAATCCGGCCGGCTACTCCACGCGATTGCCTGGTGAACCGCCTTCCTTCTCGACCGAACGGCGAGCGGGATCGGGGACGTGAGTGTTATGGCGTTTCCGAATAGCCCACCACCTCGGTGGTCCTATCGGCAAGCCCGGAATTTGCTGCGACGTGACGAGGGCGGGGGAGTCGTCCCGGATCCGGGGCAGACCCTGCCGTCCCGCTCAGTGGAGAACGCCCCGGTTCACCGAAACCGGGATCCGCAAGCTCATCGACTCGGTCGGCGACAGATGTCGTCGCCGCAGATGCGCGATCCGATAAGGCGGATCGGTATCGGGCCGTCCGACACCGCCTACGAGCAGTCCGCCATCGGCGACGTTATGCCAATACCTGCTTTCTGGCCGACAGCGGCAGCGGCGGAATGAGTTTCGTCCAGAATTCGCGGCGGACCGCATCCCACAACTTCGCCAGTTCTGGAAAGAGTTCCCGCGCCCGCGCGAGATCCGGGTAGTTGCTCGGGCAGAAGGAAGCGACCTGCGAGGCGTTGGACGCATTGTCCACGGCGATAATCGCGATCAGATGATGCTGAACCAAGCGCCACGTCACACAGAATCCGTCGACTTCCGTTCGACGAAGATCCTCATCCATCTTCGATACCTCGCCGCCGCACGCTCACCTCGTGCATTTGGCGACCGCCGTCAACCGGCCGCAGTTGACTATGCGCCGCCATCTCGGCTGGCGACTCAGCGTGGCCGCGGGTGCACCACCGGAGGTGCTCCCTGGGCGAGGTCGGATTCTCGGACATGGGGGAATTCCTGCTTCGATCGTGACGTCGGTGCGTCAAGGGTTCGGGTGGGGCAATTCACATGACCTTTAACATAAGATATTAGAGGTCATAGTTCAAGCCGTCGTCGGTAAAGATCGCATTAAGGTCCGCCGTCCCATCTAGCTCGCGCTTCACCTGACGGTTTGTAGCGGCGGATGGCCGAAGCCGGGGGGCGGCACGCGGGGTCTGCCGCGCCCGCGGTTGGACGGTGGGCGCTGGCTGGCTACCTGCCTCCACCGCCCGAGCGGCCCGCGGCCAGGGTGACCCCGAATGTGCGGCGGAGCAAGAGTACATCTAACTTTATAGTTCATATTTCAAGTGTTAGTGGCTAGACTCGTGTTATGTCCCCGCCTCCCGAGGAGTCGTGTTGCCCCAGCAGAAGAGGGTCGGATTGACCGCGCTCGGTGCGGTGCTGTCACCGCTCGAGGGTGGCGGTCCGAAGACCGAGGCCGTGGTGCAGCGGCTGTCTGCGGCGATCAGCCTCGGTGTGATGGTCGACGGCCAGCAGTTGCCGAGTGAGACCGATCTCGCCAATCAGTTGGGTGTATCGACGATGACTCTGCGGGAGGCGCTGGTCGTACTTCGGCAGCAGGGCATCGTTCACACCAAGCGAGGGCGTGGGGGCGGCAGCTTCATCAGCGCTTCGGCGGAGGTCTTCGAGAACACCTCGCTGGCGCGGTTGCACCAAATGAGCATCCAGGAACTGCGCGATCTGGGGGACGAGCACTTCGCCGTCGCCGGAGCGGTCGCGGTATTCGCCGCGCGCCGCGGGTTGCAGGCCGATATAGCCCGGCTTCGGGCACTGGCCGACCGGCTGAAGGACAGCGCCGACCTTGTCTCGGCGCGCCGGGCCGACAGCCGCTTTCACATCGAGATGGCAGTGTGCGCGCAGTCCACCCGGCTGACCCGCGCCGAGGTCGGGCTGCAGGCCGAGCTCTCCGCCCTGCTCTGGCTGCCGCGGCTGGAACTGGACCCGGCCGCCGAGGCGACCGTCCATCGTGATCTGGTGGACGCGATCGAACGAGAGGACGATGCCCGGGCTCGGGAACTGGCAGAATCGCAGACGGAATCACGAATCCGCCGCCTCGTCGCCTTACGCTTGGAGCTCAGTGATCGATGAGGGATACCGATAACGTTCCGGCCCCGGCGACCATCGAGTCGCTCGGTGATTCCGTGGCAAAACTGGCCGACGAGGTCTACCTGTCGCTGACAACCATCGGGACCGCGCTGTCAACCCTGTGGGATCGTCTCACCGAGAAGCGGCGGCTCGCTCTCCGGGCGACCGATCTGGCATTGCTGCGCGAGACCATTCTCGGCGAGCTCGAGCGGCGCGGAAGACTGTTCAACGGAGCAGGCGTCGTGATGGCCGACAGCGTTCTCGCCGACCGCCCCCGACACCTGGAATGGTGGCTTCCGGACGCCCAGCGCCTGAACCTGGAATTGAATCCCGATAGTGAATACTTCTACGACTACACCAAAATGGAGTGGTTCACGGTTCCGCGCGACCAGGGTCGACGCTGGGTGCAGGGGCCGCACCTCGATTACGCGTGCACCGATGAGTACGTCTGCACATTTTCGTTACCGGTCACCATCACGTCGGGCACATTTCTCGGCATCGCCGGCGCCGATGTGCCGGTTGCCGCGATCGAGGAGGTCCTGCTTCCGCGATTCCAGGCATTCGGTCAGCGGGTAGTGCTGGTCAATAGCCAAGGCCGTGTCATTATCGGCACCGATCCCGAATTCACGACCGGATCCAAGACGAGCCGGATGGACAGATCCGCTGCGACAGTCCCGGTCGAGTCGGTGCCCTGGTCGTTGCGTCTGCTGGGATCCACGGCATCCCACTGAGCCTGTCCGGATAGCGATCCTGCCGCGTGATACCGGTACGCGCGGGCATCGAGCTGCACCTGTCGATCAGGCGTCGTGGAATACCACGTTCTCATCGATGGCGCGGCGGCCGATGCGCAGATCATTCGCGGGGAAGGACGGGTCGGGGTAGCCGACCGCTAGACCGCACAGGACCGAAAGCTTCGTTGGGATAGCGAGCCGTGCACAGCGTCCCTGAATTATTCAGTTGCGGACGCCGGTGGCGCGTCTGATGAGTGCGTCGAACCCGCGATCGGGCAGCAGCCATTTCGCGAAGATCAACGGCTTGGCGCCGAACCCGACGGTGTAGCGGGTCTTGGGGCGTCGGGCAGTGACAGCTTTGCCGATCGCGTCAGCGATCACCTGCGGCGGGGAGTTGCGCTTGGCGCTGGCCTCCGAGCTCAGCGTGGTGGCCACGGCCCGGGCCTGGCCGGCGTAGGCGGTGTCGCCGGAAACCTTGCGCAGGTGGTCGGCGGCGATCCCACCCCATTCGGTGGCGATGCCGCCAGGCTCGATCACCACAACGTCCACGCCGAACGGTTTCGCCTCCAGTCGCAGGCAGTCGCTGAGGCCCTCCAGGGCGAACTTGGTGCCGTGGTACCAGCCGCCCAGCGGTGTGTAGATCTTGCCGCCCATGGAGGTGATATTGACGATGGTGCCGCTGCGCTGTTCACGCATGTGCGGCAGTACCAGCTGGGCCAGCCGCGCTGCGCCGAACACGTTGACCTCGAACTGGTAGCGGGCCTCGTCGAGGGGCACGTCCTCGATCGCACCGTAGGAACCGTACCCGGCGTTGTTGACCAGCACATCTATGCGACCGGTCTCGGCGACGATCTGCGCGATCCCGGCGGTCGCCGACGCGTCGTCGGTGACATCCATCGCCAACGGCTTGATGCCGTCGGCGGCGAGTTTCTGCAGCCGGTCGGTGCGCCGGGCTGCCCCGTAGACGGTGTAGCCGAGGCCGGCGAGTTTGCGGGCAGTGGCCTCGCCGATGCCGGAAGAGGCACCGGTGACGAGGGCGGTCTTGGTGGTCATGTCATCTCCTCACACGCCCGGCCCGGCGCGGCCTGAGTTTCGCCGAGCACTTATTCAACGGACTCGACCCCAGGGACGCTGCTCGGGGCCTGATCCGGGTGAGAACGGCGTGTCACGCACCCGCAGAGGCCGGTACCCGATCGGGCCGAACTGGGCGCCGCTGTCGACCTCGATCGCGCCGTCCGCTTCAACTCCACAGCGTCACATGCACTTTCGGGCGGAACCGGGTGACGCCGACCCCGGACCCGCGGATCATCGCCTGGATGCATCGCGGGGTGGTGATGAAGCGCAGCAGCTCCGATACCGCGGGCTGGCGGGTGTCGGGTGGCAGGGTGGTCGCGCACCACTCATCGGATACCTGCAGCCCGGCTCCCTTGATATGGCTCAACCGACCGGCCGCGAGGTCGGAGGAGACGGCGAAGCCGATCGTCAGGGTGATGCCGCCGACACGGCGGACCTCTTCGAGGGCGGCGGCGTCGCTCTGGAAGATCCGCTGGTGTGATTCGGGAATGGCCAACTCGCGCAGCATTGTCGCGATATGTCCGTCGACGCTGCCGGCGCCGGGGCCCAGCATCCACTGCTGCTCCCGCAGCTGGGCCGGATGCGGCGCGATGTCCGCCAGCGGGCTGTCGGGGCGCGTGACCGAAATGATCTGATACTTCAGGAACGGCCGGGTGGTGATGGTCGTGTCGGTGTCGTCCTGGCCGGGCCCGAGCGCGATGTCCACCGCCCGGGTCTCGATCAAGCTGCGGAACTGGCTGGTGGGATGAACGCTCAGCTCGACCGACAGGTCCTTCGCCCGCGCCGCGAACAGGTCGATGAGGCCGGGCGCGGCATGTTCGGCGAACGCGCTCGATGCCGCGATGCGCAGCAACCGTCGGCCGTGCGCTGCCTCGCTTACCTCGATGGCGGTCTGGCGCTGCAGTCCGAGAATCTCGATCGCGCGGCTGGCCAGCCGCAATCCGCCTGGCGTGAAGGCCAGACCGGCCGCCGTGCGGGTGAACAGCGGGTCGTCGAGCTCTTTACGCAGCTGGGCGACGTGCGTCGAGACACCGGCATCCGACATCCCCAGCTCTCTGGCCGCCGCATGGACGGAGCCGAGCCGCACCACGGTCGAGTAGGCCCGAAGCTGGGCGGGCGTCACAATCCGAGTCTAGTTTGGAGGTTGACGCGGCGCCCACAGCCGCATCGCGCCCGGAGGACGCACATGCAGGACGTGCTCACGGATCTGATGACAACTTGGCACGCCGGGGGCACGGCTGGGGTCGCCACGGTCGTGCGGACCTTCCGTTCGGCGCCGCGACCGCCCGGCGCGGCCATGGTCGTCGCCCCGGACGGGACGGTCGGCGGTTCGGTTTCCGGTGGCTGCGTCGAAGGCGCGGTCTACGAACTCGCCACTGATGTCATCCGCACCGGTCGCCCGGTGCTGGAGCGGTTCGGCTTCTCCGATGACGACGCCTTCGCCGTCGGCCTCACCTGCGGCGGCATCATCGACATCTTCGTCGAGGCGATCTCGCGGGAATCGTTTCCGGAACTCGGCGAGGTCGCCGCGGACATCGCCGCCGACCGTCCGGTCGCGATCGCGACCGTCATCGAGCACTCCGACGTCGCCCGGGTAGGACGACGGCTGTTGATCCGGCCGGGCACCGCACACGGCACCTTGGGGTCGGCGCGCGCCGACGATGCGGTAATCGATGACGCGCGCGGGCTGCTCGCGGCGGGCCGCAGCGAGGTGTTGTCCTACGGTCCGGACGGGCAGCGTCGCGGCGAGGGCATGGCGGTTTTCGTCGCCAGCTATGCCCGGCAGCCGCGGATGCTGGTGTTCGGGGCGATCGATTTCGCCGCCGCCGTCGCACAGCAGGGATCGTTCCTCGGGTACCGGGTGACGGTGTGCGACGCGCGGCCGGTCTTCGCCACCTCCGCCCGGTTCCCGACCGCCGATGAGGTCGTCGTCGACTGGCCGCACCGCTATCTGGCCGCGCAGATCGCGGCGGGCGCGATCGATTCGCAGACCGTCGTCTGCGTGCTGACCCACGATCCCAAGTTCGACGTTCCGCTGCTCGAGGTGGCGCTGCGCGCGCCGGAGATCGGCTACGTCGGTGCCATGGGGTCACGCCGCACGCACGACGAGCGCCTGAACCGGCTGCGAGAGGCCGGTCTCACCGACGAGCAACTCGCCCGGCTGGCCAGCCCGATCGGGCTGGATCTGGGCGGCCGGACACCCGAAGAGACGGCGGTGTCCATCGCGGCCGAGATCATCGCGCGCCGCTGGGGCGGACACGGCCGTGCACTAACCCGGACCGGCGGCCGCATTCACCACGGGGCGCAAACAGCGAGTTAAGTGATTGCTTAATTCGGTCTTGACGATCGCATCAGCGGGGCAGAGGCTGACCTTCTTCCCATTGATGTGAGGTAGATCACATGCAAGTACCTGGGCCATTCGAGTATGAGCGCGCAACGGGCGTGGATCACGCCATCGGACTATTGGACCGGCTCGGCGAGGAGGCGCGCATCGTCGCGGGCGGGCACAGCCTGCTGCCGATGATGAAGCTGCGTCTGGCCAATCCGGAATATCTCATCGACATCAACGACCTGGCTGCCGAACTGGGATACATCGTCACCGATCCGACCCTGGTTCGCATCGGTGCGATGGTCCGGCATCGGCATCTGCTCGAGTCCGACGACCTTGCCGCAGTGTGTCCGATCTTCCGTGATGCCGAGTGCGTGATCGCCGATCCGGTCGTGCGCAACCGCGGCACGATCGGCGGCTCGCTGTGCCAGGCCGATCCCGCCGAAGATCTCTGCACGGTCTGCACGGTCCTCGGTGCAACCTGCCTGGTGCGCGGACCGTCCGGCGACCGGGAGATCGCGATGGACGAGTTCCTGGTCGGTCCGTACGAAACCGCCATGTCGCACAACGAACTTCTGATCGAGATCCGAATTCCGGTGCGGCATCGGACATCGAGCGCCTATGTGAAGGTAAAGCGCCGGGTCGGCGACTGGGCGATCGCGGCGGCCGGTGCGACCGTGACACTGCACGGCGAGGCGATCGCGGCCGCACGGATCGGTCTGACGGCGGTCAACCCCGATCCGGCGGCGCTCGCCCCCGCGGTCGACGCGCTCATCGGTGAGCCACCTACCGAGGAGGTTTTCGCGGAGGCGGGCCGCCGGGCGAGCGCAGCGTGCTCACCTGTCTCCGATGCGCGCGGCAGCGCGAACTACAAGCTCCATCTCGCCTGCGAACTGACGATTCGCGCGCTGCGCACCGCGGTCGAGCGCGAACTGAAGGAATCTGCGCTGGAAGGGAATTAGCCATGCAGGTAACCATGACCGTCAATGGCGAGCCGGTAACCGCGGAGGTCGAGCCACGCACCCTGCTCGTACATTTCCTGCGAGATCAGTTGCGGCTCACCGGAACCCACTGGGGCTGTGACACCAGCAACTGCGGCACCTGTGTGGTGGAGGTCGACGGCGAACCGGTGAAGTCGTGCACGATGCTGGCCGTGATGGCGGGCGGCCGTTCGGTGCGCACCGTCGAGGGGCTCGAGGTGGACGGCCAACTCGATCCCGTGCAGGAGGGCTTCATGCAGTGTCACGGGTTGCAGTGCGGATTCTGCACGCCCGGAATGATGATCACCGCCCGCGCCCTGCTCGACCGCAACCCGAATCCCGACGAGCAGACCATCCGGGAGGCGATCTCGGGCCAGATCTGCCGCTGCACCGGATACACCACCATCGTGCGGTCGATCCAGTGGGCCGCGGCGAAGCAACGAGGCGAAGCGGTCGAGCCCGAGCCCGCCGCCACCCCGACGCCGGTAGGGAGCACATCATGACCACCGTCGAATCCCGGCCCGAAGACCGAGTCGACAATGACCGCAAGCCGTGCGGTCACGGCAGGATGCTCCGCAAAGAGGATCCGCGGTTCATTCGCGGACGCGGCAACTACGTCGACGACGTGCAGTTGCCCGGCATGCTGCATATGGCGATCCTGCGTTCCCCGTTCGCGCACGCGCGGATCGTGAGCGTCGATGTCTCAGCGGCGCAGGCACATCCGAAGGTCAAGGCGGTCGTCACCGGTGCGGATCTGGCGGCGAAGGGACTGGCCTGGATGCCGACGCTGTCCAACGATGTGCAGGCGGTGCTGGCGACGGACAAGGTCCGGTTCCAGGGCCAGGAGGTGGCCTTCGTCGTCGCCGAGGATCGCTACTCCGCGCGTGATGCGTTGGAGCTGATCAATGTCGAGTACGAGATGGTCGATCCGGTGATCGACGCCCGGACCGCACTGGCACCCGATACGCCGGTGATCCGCGATGATCTCGAGGGCAAGCGGGACAACCACTGCTTCGACTGGGAGACCGGCGACGCCGCCGCGACCGAGGCGGTGTTCGCGCGCGCCGATGTCATCGTCAAGCAGGAGATCGTCTATCCACGAGTGCATCCCGCCCCGATGGAAACCTGCGGCGCCGTCGCGGATCTCGATCCGGTGACGGGGAAGCTCACGCTGTGGTCGACGAGCCAGGCCCCGCATGCCCACCGGACGATCTACGCGATGGTGGCCGGACTACCCGAACACAAGATCCGGGTGCTCTCACCCGATATCGGCGGTGGCTTCGGCAATAAGGTGCCCATCTATCCGGGATACGTCTGCGCCATCGTCGGGTCGCTGTTGCTGGGCAAACCGGTGAAATGGATGGAGGATCGCAGCGAGAATCTCACCAGCACCGGGTTCGCCCGCGACTACATCATGCTCGGTGAGATCGCGGCCACCACCGAGGGCAAGATCCTGGCCATCCGGTCGACCGTGCTCGCCGATCACGGCGCCTTCAACGGCACGGCCGCGCCGTTGAAGTATCCGGCAGGCTTCTTCGGCGTCTTCACCGGTAGCTACGACATCGAGGCCGCTTACTGCAAGATGACCGCGGTCTACACGAATAAGGCCCCCGGCGGTGTCGCCTACGCGTGCTCGTTCCGGATCACCGAGGCCGTCTACTTCGTCGAGCGGCTGGTGGACTGCCTCGCCTACGAACTGAAAATGGATCCCGCCGAGCTGCGGCTGCGGAATCTCCTTCGCGCCGAACAGTTCCCGTACACCAGCAAGACCGGCTGGGTCTACGACTCCGGCGACTACGAGAAGACCATGCGCCTGGCGATGGACATGATCGGCTACGACGCCCTGCGCAAAGAACAGCGGGACAAGCGTGCTCGCGGCGAGTTGATGGGCATCGGGATGTCCTTCTTCACCGAGGCCGCGGGTGCGGGTCCGCGCAAGGATATGGACATCCTCGGACTCGGCATGGCCGACGGGTGCGAGCTGCGCGTGCATCCGACCGGCAAAGCCGTTGTGCGGCTATCGGTTCAGACCCAGGGGCAGGGGCACGAGACGACGTTCGCCCAGATCGTCGCCGAGGAACTCGGCATACCGCCCGACGATATCGATGTCGTGCACGGTGACACCGATCAGACACCGTTCGGCCTGGGCACCTATGGCAGCCGGTCGACACCGGTCTCGGGCGCCGCGGCCGCACTGGTGGCGCGGAAGGTGCGCGACAAGGCGCGGATCATCGCGTCGGGCATGCTCGAGGTCTCCGTCGCCGACCTCGAGTGGGAGAAGGGCTCGTTCCATGTCAAGGGCGATCCGTCCGCGGCCGTGACGATCCAGCAGATCGCGATGCGCGCACACGGCGCTGGTGATCTGCCCGAGGGTATCGAGGGCGGACTCGACGCGCAGATCTGTTACAACCCGGAGAATCTCACCTTCCCCTACGGCGCGTACTTCTGCGTGGTCGACATCGACCCGGGGACAGCCGTGGTGACGGTGCGGCGCTTCCTCGCCGTCGACGACTGCGGCACCCGGATCAATCCGATGATCATCGAGGGGCAGGTACACGGCGGCATCACCGACGGTATCGGCATGGCGCTGATGGAGATCATGGCCTTCGATGAGGACGGCAATTGCCTCGGCGGATCCCTGATGGACTACCTCATCCCGACCGCACTCGAGGTTCCGCATCTCGAGACCGGGTACACCGTCACTCCGTCGCCGCACCACCCGATCGGTGCTAAAGGCATCGGCGAATCGGCCACGGTCGGATCGCCTGCGGCAGTGGTCAACGCGGTGGTGGATGCGTTGGCGCCGTTCGGCGTTCGGCACGCCGATATGCCGCTGACGCCGTCGCGGGTGTGGGAGGCGATGCAGGGCCGGGCCACGCCGCCCATCTGAGTAGGTGCGAGCGATGGGATCACCGATGAAGATGACCGAGCGTGCACAGCAGTTGGTCCGCACCCGGACGCCGTTCGTGCACGCGACCGTCGTGCGCGCGCAGCAGCCGACCTCGGCGCACGCCGGGGACGAGGCGATCCTGTTGCAGGACGGGACGATCGAAGGATTTGTCGGCGGCCAGTGCGCCCAGAACTCGGTCCGCAAGGCGGCGATGGGTGCCCTGCAGTCGCACGAGAGTGTGCTGCTGCGCGTGCTGCCCGACGGCGATCTGCATTTTCCCGAAGCGCCGGGCGCGGCGGTGGTGGTGAATCCCTGTCTGTCCGGCGGAGCGTTGGAGATCTTCCTCGAGCCGCAGATCCCGGCGCCGCTGCTGCGCATCTGCGGCGCGACACCCATCGCCGACGCCCTGGCCGACGCGTGCGAACTGGTGGGTTTCGGAGTGCAGCGCAGCGCCGCCGAAGTCGACATGCTGGACTCGCTGGCCGATACGACGGCGGTGGTGATCGCCAGCCATGGTGGCCCGGAAGCCGAGATGATCCGCGTCGCGCTCGACGCGGGTGTGGGGTATGTCGGGTTGGTGGCCAGCAGGATTCGGGGCGCGTCGATCCTCGACGAACTCGAATTGACCGACGCCGAGCGGGCTCGTGTGCGGACCCCGGTGGGTTTGCCGATCGGCGCGAAGACGTCCGCGGAGATAGCCGTCTCGATTGTCGCGGAAGTGATCCAGGCCGTCCGCAAGGGTGGCTTGGCCGTCACGCCCCGCGCGGTGCATGTCGCTGTCGAGGTGTTCGATCCGGTGTGCGGCATGACCGTGGCGGTCGGGCCGGACACACCACATCTCACCATCGACGATGTCGACTACTGGTTCTGCGGCGCCGGCTGCCGCAATTCCTTCGCAGCGACGAAGACGGGCTCATGACGAACGGGGTCGTCACCGGAGTGGTACTCGCCGCTGGAACCTCACGGCGTCTCGGCACCGCGAAACAGATACTGCCGTACCGGAATACGACGGTTCTCGGCGCGACCCTCGACGTGGTGCGATCCTGCGCCTTCGATCAGATCATCGTCACGCTCGGCGGCGCGGCGGCGGCGGTGCGCCAGCAGGTCGATCTCACCGGGGTGGAGGTTGTCATGGCCGATGACTTCGATTCGGGCTGTTCGTCGTCGTTGCGTTCGGCCTCGAGTTCGGTGCATCCGCGGGCCGCTGGAATTGTGCTGATGCTCGGTGATCAACCAGGTCTGTCGGCGGCGACCGTCGACCGACTGATCGCCGAGGCAAGGTCCACCGCGATCACGGTCTGCCACTACCACGACGGCATCGGGCATCCATTTTGGCTGAGTCGCGGCATATTCGGCGACTTGGCCCGATTGCACGGCGACAAGGCCGTGTGGAAGATCGTCGAATCGGGCCGCGTCCCGGTGTCGCGATTAGACGTCGACGCACCGATGCCCTTGGACGTCGACACCTGGGACGACTACGAGCGCCTGCGCGCCGCGACGTCGCCATGATGTCGCCGTTCGACGATATCGAGGACGTGGTGCGCCGATTCGACGCCGACGACTACCTGCTCGATACCGGAACCGCCGCCGCCTTCTATCTGGCCACCACGTTGGGGCGGCCACTGCTGCTGGAAGGCGAACCGGGAGTGGGCAAGACGACGGCGGCCAAGACGCTGGCCACCGTGCTCGGTGCACCGCTGATCCGGCTGCAGTGCTACGAGGGCCTGACCGTGAGCGAATCGCTGTACGACTGGAATTACCAGCGTCAGCTGCTCAGCATCCGGCTCGCCGAGGCGCGCGGCGCCGACCTCACCGAAGCCGACCTGTTCACCGAGGATTTTCTGGTCGACCGGCCGATCCTGCGCTGTGCGCGATATCGCGGCCCGACGCCGCCGGTGCTGTTGATCGACGAAATCGACCGTGCCGATGACGAATTCGAAGCCCTGCTGCTCGAATTCCTCGGTGAGGCCACGGTGACCGTCCCTGAACTCGGGACCTTTGTCGCCGAGCACCCGCCGCTGGCGGTGCTGACCTCGAACCGCAGTCGCGATCTGCACGATGCGCTGCGGCGGCGCTGCCTCTATCACTGGATCGACTACCCGCAACCGGCCCGTGCGGTGGCGATCGTGCGACGCACCGTGCCCGGAGCCACCGACGCGCTGATAGAGCACGCCACCCAATTCGTCGGCCGCGCCCGCGATCTCGATCTCGACAAGCCGCCCGGCGTCGCCGAGACCATCGACTGGATCGCCGCGCTGGTCACGCTCGGGGTCGCCGAGCTCACCGCGCCGGAGGCGGTCGCCGCGCTCAGCGCACTGGCGAAGACCCCTGACGACCGCGCCACCGTCCACGAGGCATTCGTCGAATACACCCAAGACCTGGCTACCGGATGAGAGGGATACTCCGATGAAGATCGCCAATGAGTTCACCGTCCACGCACCCGTCGAGCGGGCATGGGCGGTACTGACCGATCTCGAACAGGTGGTACCGCTCATGCCCGGCGCACAGATGGTCGGCTGGGAGGGCGAGGACTTCCTCGGCAAACTGAAGGTCAAAGTCGGCCCGGTGACCAGCGAATTCACCGGGAAGGCGAATTTCGTCGAGCGCGACGAACATGACCATCGCGCCGTCATCAACGGCAGCGGCCGGGATTCACGCGGATCCGGAAACGCGGCGGCGACCATCACCACACAACTGCGCGAAGACGGCGACCGGACTCGGGTCACCGTGGACACCGACCTCAAGATCGTCGGCAAGCTCGCCCAGTTCGGCAGCGGGATGTTGCAGCAGGTGTCCGAGAAGATGATGGGTCAATTCGTCGCGTCTCTGGAAGAGAAACTCGCAGCGGGCGATTCGGTCGCAGCAGCGGCGGCGGCCGGGCCGGACAGCCGAGAGGCGCGGGCGCAACCGGTCGCGCAAACCGAGACCGCGCCACTAGATCTCGTCGAGCTCGTCGGACCCGCGATGATCAAGAAGTATGCGCCGGCGCTCGCGTTCGTGCTCGTGTTCGTGCTCGGAATCATCCTGGTGCGCAGGCGGATGCGCGGGAAGCGATGACGCGGGCGGTACTGCTGCGCGGCGTCGATCTGGCGGCATTCGCTGTCGCGGTGGTCGCGCGGTTGCGGCGTGGTGGCGTTGCGGTGGCGCCGAGCGGGCCCGCGCTGTTCGTGCAAGCCTTGCGTCGCATGGTGCCCCGCTCGCGCACCGAACTCTACTGGGCTGCGCGACTCACGCTCGTCGATCGCATGCAGGATCTCGCCGCCTTCGACGCGGTCTTCGCGGCGGTGTTCGCCGACGCGGTGCTGGGGGTTGACCCGCCGAGCCGAACGCACGGACTGCCGACCGAACGCGCGTCGGCACCGGGCACGGGCGGTCGAGGACAGCCTCGGCAAGGCGGTGAAGTCCCTTGGGCGACACTGCAATCAGCGACGGGTGCCGACCACGCGACCGACCAGGGTATGGCGCTGCCGGACGTGCTGCCGAGCCGGTTCGCGGCACGGGAACAGGAGCCGTTCGCTCGCTTCGATACGGACGATCTGCGGACGGTCGGCGCCTGGCTGGAGCAGGCGTCTGCGCGCTGGCCGCAGCGCCGTAGCAGGCGGTACGCGAACCATCCGCACGGCAAGCGGATCGACTTCCGGGCGACGATGAACAACTCCCGCCGCACCGGCTGGGAGTCGGCGGTGCTGGTCCGCACGCGTCCCCGACGGCGCCCGCGCCGAATCGTCATGATCTGCGACGTCAGCCGCTCGATGCAGCCATATTCGATGATCTACCTGCACCTGATGCGGGCCGCGATGCAGCGCCGTTCGCCCGTTCGCCCCGAGGTGTTCGCCTTCTCCACCTCGCTGACCAGGCTGACCTCGGTGCTGGCGCACCGCTCCCCGGATGTCGCGGTGGCCCGGGCAAACGACAAAGTGGTCGACCGCTACGGCGGCACGCATATCGGCCGGTGCCTCGGCACGCTGCTCGCGACTCCGTCCGGCAACGCGGTGCGCGGGGCCGTCGTCGTCATCGCATCCGACGGCTGGGACAGCGACACGCCCGATGTCCTCGCCCGTGCGATGGCCCGGATCCGACGGCGGGCTTGGCGGGTCATCTGGCTCAATCCCCGTGCGGGCGACTCCCGATTCCAGCCGAGCACCGGTGCGATGGCGGCGGCCCTGCCGTACTGCGACATCATGATGCCCGCACACACGCTGGCGGGGATGCACGAGTTCATGCAGGCCCTGGCATCGACGATGGTCACCTGATGGCAAGGCCGATTCGGCGACGGCACCACTCGGCGAACGTATGATTCTCACGGCATCGTTTTGGACCGGTGCCTGGTGCACTGGGGCGTGCGACGCCGCGCGGATTGGAATGACGACCCCGTTGGCTGCCCATTGCACAGTGGCACGACCACGACCTGTTGTTTCATCTGGTGCCCGATACCGTTCGAGAATTCCCGGCGCCGCTGCCTCCATCCCGCTGCGGTGAGGTCGCCGACGCCGCCGCTCTCCAGGGAAAGCGAGGATACCGATGTCCACTCATCAGGCTGTTCACGTGGAGTCCGCCGGTGCGGCGTTGAAACTGGTCGATGTCGAAACCACCGCACCGCTCCGCGACCATGTGCGCCTCGCGGTCTCGGCGTGCGGGATCTGCGGCACCGACCGAGCGTTCGTCGGCGGCGGGTTCCCGAACATGTCGTGGCCGCTGACACCGGGGCATGAGATCGCGGGCACGATCGCCGAACTCGGCGCGGGTGTCGACAACTACGCCGTCGGAGACCGTGTCGCTGTGGGCTGGTTCGGTGGGCATTGCGGCAAATGCGTCCCATGCCGGAAAGGCGATTTCATCCACTGCCAGAACATCCAGGTGCCCAGCTGGCAGTACCCCGGCGGATACGCCGAGTCGGTGACCGTACCGGCCAATGCGCTGGCCCGCATCCCTGACGAACTTTCCCTGACCGAGGCCGCGCCGATGGGTTGTGCCGGAGTCACCACCTACCACGCACTTCGCGAAACCAGGGCGATGCCCGGCGACCGCGTCGCCGTTCTGGGGATCGGCGGCTTGGGCCACCTCGGTGTGCAGTTCGCCCGGGCGATGGGCTTCGAGACGATCGCGATCGCTCGGGGC
This sequence comes from Nocardia sp. CA-119907, assembly GCF_050955995.1. Classification (NCBI taxonomy): domain Bacteria; kingdom Bacillati; phylum Actinomycetota; class Actinomycetes; order Mycobacteriales; family Nocardiaceae; genus Nocardia; species Nocardia sp. CA-119907. The sequence goes on along the minus strand of NZ_CP192091.1, from coordinate 5,154,740 downwards.
GCGGACAAGGCCGAGGACGCCCACGCGCTCGGCGCCCACCACTACATCGACTCGACCGCCGGCGACGTCGGCAAAGCGATGCGCAGGCTCGGCGGTGCGTCGGTCGTTCTGGGGACCGTGGGCAACGCCGCGGCCATGGCCCAAACAGTCGGTGGACTGCTACCGCGCGGTGAGCTGATCGCCATCGGCGTCAGCGGCGAGCCACTGCCGATCAGCCCGACGCAGCTGATCGGGCGCGGACTCAGCATCACCGGCCACGCCTCCGGTACCGCGCGCGATATCGAGGAAACGATGCAATTCGCGGTCCTATCCGGCGTGCGCACGCGAATCCAGGAACGGCCACTGGATCAAGCAGCCGAGGCATATGCCGCAATGGAACAGGGACAGGCCCGCTACCGCATGGTCCTCACGGTCTGACCCATCAGGGCCGGCCGCAGCACAGGCTGATCCGACAGCGGCCGATCGCCTGGGCCCCGCATCCGCGCATCCGGGCGACTCGAGCGTGGTCTCGCTCAGGAATCACGTTGGGCGGCGCGGAGTTTCGCTAGCAGCGGCGCGGCCGCTTCGGCGAGGAACCGGTCCTGCTGCTCGTCGCCGACCTGAACCAGGGCGATATCGGTGAACCCCGCGTCCTGAAAGGGCCGCATCGCCGACACGATGGCATCGAGGTCGGGACCGCAGGCGATCGTCTCGGCGATGTCCTGCGGGCGCACGAACTGCGTCGCGGCCGCGAAACCCGCGGGCGTGGGTAGGTTCGAGTTGACGTCCCAGCCGCCCGCCGACCACCGGAACTGTTCGTGGGCACGCTGAACAGCCTTGTCGCGGTCAGTGTCCCAACTGATGGGCAGTTGCCCTGTCACGCGCGACGCTGGCGCACCGGAGTGGTTCGCGCGCACGCGATGCCACGATCGGACCAGCTCGGCCTCGGGGGCGGTGCTGATCATCTCGTCGCCCAGCGGGGCGAATCGTTGCACCGAGCGCGGTCCGGATACCGCGACCGCGATCGGCACCGGCTGTTGCGGAAGATCCCAGATCCTGGCGGCATCGATGCGGTACCAGTGGCCCTGCCGGTTCACTGTGCCGCCCGCGTGTAGGTCGCGAATGATGCCGATAGCCTCCGCGAGGCGGTCCTGTCGCTCATCCAGCCCGGGCCAGCCTGCGCCGATCACGTGTTCGTTGAGGCTCTCGCCGCTGCCGAGACCGAGGGTGAACCTTCCCTCCGTCAGGATCTGCAGTGTCGCCGCCTGCTGGGCCACGATCGCCGGGTGGTATCGCATGGTCGGGCACGTCACGTAGGTCATCAGCGGAATCCGCCGGGTCGCCTGTGCGACGGCCCCGAGCATCGTCCACGCATGCGGCGCGTGGCCCTGTTCCTCGAGCCAGGGCGAATAATGGTCGCTGCTGACCAGGAAGTCGAAGCCCGCATGCTCGGCGGCGACGGCGTAGCGAACGAGCTCGCGCGGCCCACTCTGCTCGGTCATCAGCGTGTATCCGAATCGGGTCACTGTCACTCCTTGTTGCTCGAGTGGTCGGATATCCGGTGGCTACCCGCCTATGGCGGAGTTATGGGCGACGCTCCCTACGTATTCGCCATGATCAGAGCGGAGCCCGTCCATCGCCTCCGGAATCGGTACGCAGGGTGTGGGGGTTGAGCGGCACCGGGCGGCTAGCCGCGGACGATGGGGACCGGAGCGGAATCCAATCCGGTCCTCGCATCGCCACACCCCAGCTGCTGGACGCCCGGCGCGTACGCCCTGGTGTCAGTAGTAATGGCGTCGGCCGCCGACGGCGCGGCCTGTCGACCCCAATGTCAGTAATACGAGCCCAATGATGAGGACCACGATTCCGATGGTCCAGAGGATCGGGATGCTGAATATGAATCCAACGACATGAAGAATAGTTCCGAGAACGATCATGGCCAGCTACCTAGTTTTCGAGCCATCGGCGCACACCTCGATCGCGTACTGCGGGGCGATCGACATTTCGGCAATTCAGCTGCTCGAGGAAAATTCGTACGCGGAAGGCGAGTTCATCAACCGGAACGATCCGAGGAGTTCTTTCAATCCGAGCTTTGCCGCGATTCGCTGTCGTGCGGCACCGGTTCCGTGGTGTTCCAGTGCGGTCAGTAATTGTCTGGCGATAGCGGTGTCGCCGGCTTCTTCGAGTTCGTCGGCGATCCACTCGATCAGATTGCCCAGCATTCGTACAGCCGGCACCTGTACTTCCTCGACCGGATCGACCGCGGGTCCGGTGAGACCATGTCGGGCCGCCGACCAGACCGCGGCCGCCCCGACCTGTTCGTCGATGCGCGGGCCCTCGATTCCGGCTTCGAGTTTGCGGATTGCCGTTTGCACCAGCCCACGGGTCAGTACCGCTTGGAGGACGGCATCGTCGACCGTTGCGGCAGTGTCGGCGGCGCGAACTTCTACGGTGGGGTACACGTCCGAGGGTCGAGCCAGCCAGAACGACATGTGTCCGTCGATGAGAACGCCGGATTCGACGAGCGTCGCCACTCTGGCCTCGTAATCGTCGGCCGAACGCGCAAAGGGCGGCAGCCCCGAACCCGGGAACCGAGACAGCTCGGCGATCCGCCATGAGCTGTAGCCGGAGTCGTGACCGTCGTGGAAGGGCGAATTCGCGCCGACCGCGATCAAGGTCGGCAACCAGGGGCGGAGATGATTCACCACGGCGACGGCTTGGTCGTCCCCGTCGACACCGATATGCACATGTGCGCCGCAGGCGGTATAGGTTTGCGCCATTTTTCGATATCTGCTGTGTATACGCGCATATCGGCTGTCCTCGGTGCCGCCACAATACGGAGTGCCGCAGACAGGCGCGTACCCGATCGGGAGAACGAACAGTTTGCAGTCACGCCCGGCGTTCGCGAGCATTCCGCGGGCCGCGCGCAAATCTGACCGCAGGGTATCCATCGCCGTATGGACGAGGCTGACCGACTCGATCTGAACTCGTTGCAACTCCGGTTTGAATCTGTTCGATTCATCGGGCGCTAGATTCGTGCGCATCCATTCGATAACGGCATCCACCGCCGGAACCGGCACTCCCCCGACATCGAGTAGGAGAAACTCTTCCTCGAAACCCACTGTGCGCCGTTGCCGCATCGGATCTACTTTCGTCGCCCACGCTCCTGCTGGCCGACATACCCACGAAAGGTCATGGCAAACAGTCAGCAGACTCGGCCGCCGAATCTTCCCGCCGCAAGTTTCGGCAGTGGTTCAAGCGGCCGGAGACGGGTAAGCCTGCGGTGTCAGCCGATCAGTCGAATATCGGAGGTCGATTCCATGTCCGAGCACAAGAGCGGTCCCCGCGAAGCCGTCGAGGGCATCGTGGAGGATGCCAAAGGAAAGATCAAGGAAGCCGCGGGCGCCGTCACCGGCGACGATGATCTGCGGGGCGAAGGCCGCGCACAGCAGGACAAGGCCGAATCCCAGCGTGACGCCGCCCGTAAGGAAGCCGAAGCCGAGAAAGAGCGGGGCGAAGCAGCCGCGCACGAGGCGCGGCAGCGCGCCCATCAACTCGACCGGTAGCGGATCTTCACCGCTGCGCAGCGGAGCGACGGATTCCAGAGCCGAGGGCATGGTGCCTCCCGGCAGTTGGAACCGGGCTCGCCAACCGGGAACGCTTTCCCTGTTTAACGTGCGGTTTGCTGGGAACGCGGTAACGGTGAAGGACGTACTCGAACGGGAAAGCAAATGGGCGGTCGACCGGGACTTCACCCTGCCGAGGCTCGACGACCTTGTCACGAACAGCCGCATCGAGGAGTTGCCGGTCGAACTGACCAGCATCTATTTCGACACCGCCGAGCGAGACCTGCTCGCTCACGACCTGACGTTGCGTCGTCGGGAGGGTGACGACGAATCCGGCTGGCAGTTGAAGATCCCCCACTCAGGTGGTCGCGTCGAAGTAACCGCGCGGCTGTCGGACGAGCTGCCGCACGAACTGACCGAGATCGTCAACGGCGCCGCGCTGGGGAGGCCGCTGAATGCGGTCGCCAGGGTTCATACATTGCGCCGCCGTCACCGCATCCTCGGTTCGGGCGGCGAATTGATCGTCGAGATCGATGACGACACTGTGGACTCGACCGCAGCTGACCGGCCCGCGGAACTGCTCGCCTGGCGTGAGATCGAGATCGAACTCGGCCCACACACCGACGAAGTCCCGACGATATTGCGGGACCGGCTCGCCGAAGCAGGCGCGCGCGAGTCGAGCCATCCCTCCAAGCTGTCTCATGTGCTGGCCGAGCGATTCGGACCGGCCGGCGCCCGCTCCCGGGCCGAACGCGCCTTGCACGAATACATGACCACACAGATCGACCTGATCTTCGTGGGTGACATCGGGTTACGCCGAGGCGAGGAACCGATCCACGACACCCGCGTCGCGACGCGGCGACTCCGCTCCACGTTGCGCGTGTTCGGCAAACTGATGGACCACTCCGCCGTCGGCGAGATCGACAACGAGCTGAAATGGTACGCAGCGCTTCTCGGCGACATACGCGATTGCCACGTCCAACGCCGCCGCCTCGACGATGAACTCAACGCCCTGCCACCCGAACTCGTGCTGGGTCCTGTCGCTGCGCGGATCGACGCGACGCTGTTGGCTCGGCAGTTGCCGAGCCGCAATGCTCTCGCCGAGGCCATGAACTCACCGCGCTACCTGCGACTGCTCGCGACCCTGCAGACATGGAAATCCCGGCCGCCGTTCGAGCGACGGATCCGTCGGCGCCAACTGGTGAAGCGGGCCCAGAGAGCCGCGGACAAAGCCGACCGCCGGTTGGCAACCGCATTGCGCAACCACCGGCACGAATCGATGCACCGCGCGCGCAAAGCCGCCAAACGCGCACGCTACGCCGCCGAACTGCACAAGCCCGTTCGAAAGCCCGCGCGTGCAAGGTCGAACATCAAGTACTACAAGAAGATTCAGCGCCTGCTCGGCGACTACAACGACAGCGTCGTGTCGACCGAATTCCTGTGGCGAACCGCGACAGCAGCAGGCACGGCAGGCGACGAGAACGGTTTCACCTACGGCCTGTTGTACGCGAACGAGGCACACGCCGGCGAAGCCGCAGGCCAGAGGGTTGCGGAAGTTGTCGCAGGCGAATAGGCAGGGCTTAGGGGATGAGCCTACGGGCCATTTTCCCAGTTCAGGGCTGGTCGAGTGGCGTTAGGGTAAGTAAGGGAGAGTGCGAGGAGTCGGAAGATGAGCACCACCACTGTGATCGTGATCATTATCGTCGTTGTGGTCATTTTGCTTGTGGCCAGTGCCTGGCTGTTGATGCGCCAACGGCGCGAACACCAGCGGGCCGAAGCTGCGGGTATCCGTGAACGCGCGGCGGAACGGGAATTCGAGGTCGGTCAGCGGGAGGCGCGGGCGCAGGAGACCGCTGCCAGGAGCCGGGCGGCAAAGGCGGAAGGTGAGATCAGGGCGGCGCAGGCCGAGCAGCTTGCTCAGCGGGCACATGTGCATCGCAGCGAGGCGGCGGATTCGCGAAGCGAGTTGGACAAGGAGTGGGAGCGCGCGGATAAGGTCGATCCGGACTCGAAGTCGGATGAGACCTCGAAGTCACACGAGACCACGTCTGAGACCACCTCGAAGTCACATGAGACGCAGCGGGGGCCTGAACAGGCGCCGCGCAGCCCCTGATATTGATCCTGAAGGTTTCTCCGATTTGTAAGGGACAGCGCCACCGACGCGGCCCCGGCCACTAGTTGGTGTTCAACAGCCGGGGCGGCGTCACCAGGCGAGTCGGATTTGCGCCAATATTCGAAGGTCCGATCGAGTACGGGCGCGCTGACGCCGTTGCGGAGATGGCCGACGATGTTGTCCACCAAGCGATCTCGGGCTGCGTCGTCGAGGACTCGCGGACCATGGCTCCAGGCTGGCCCCAGTCGTCGTCCCGGCGCAATGTATAGGCTTGGCACACCATTTCGTCATCCGTTTACCACCCGGCCGATTCGCCCCTCAACTGCTGGATCGGTGTGCGGGCCCTTCGAATTGGGTACGTAGGCCGGATCACCCGGATTGTGGTGGCGCATCGCGCCGTCCTTCGAATAGGACCGTACGGTGCTCGCGTGCGCTGAGTTGACCAGTAGCTCTTTGTAATTCGCGCCGATCCGGTGTCGGCGGGCATCCGGATAGGAGACCAGCGGCCCAGTAGCATCGGTGAAATTCGGAGTTGTCCGAACATCGAACCAGGCGCCAAGGCTGGTGTGTCCGACTCGAAATGCTCGGGTATCGCCGCTGGTCTCGGGCTCGAGTACCTGCGGTTCGAGCGGTTGGCGCCCTTTGGTCACGTTTCGATCACGTAGGTCGGGGTAGCCCATTGACATCGAACTTCATAGGAAGTGAGGGAGACTCGGATGAGCGGAACGACGGTTCGAAGCGAAGGATCCCGACCCGCCGCAGGCGCCGGAGACAGTTACGACGACATCGAGCCATGGTTCGAGAAGCTGGCTGCCCTGGAATCGGGGGACTCCCATCGGCAGGTCGTGCGCGAGGAAATCGTGCGGCGGTGTCTACCCTTGGCCGACCACATCGCGCGCAAGTTCGCCGGCCGCGGTACGGAATTCGACGACTTGCAGCAGATCGCTCGGGTAGGGCTGGTGCAGGCGGTGGACCGCTTCGACGTCACTCGCGGCTGCTCGTTCCTGTCGTTCGCGGTGCCGACCGTAATGGGCGAGGTGCGACGCTACTTTCGCGACCACACCTGGGCGCTGCGAGTACCGCGCCGGGTCAAGGAACTGCAGGCGCTGATTCGTCCGGCCGTGGAGACGCTGGCGCAGCGGCTCGGGCGAATGCCGACCGCGCGGGAGATCGCCGCCGAACTCGATCTCGAACTCGGTGAGGTCACTCAGGCGCTGATCGCGGCCGACGCCTACCAGACCAACTCGCTCGACATCGGTGTCGGCCACGACGACGAAGGCACTCGACGGTCGGTTGTCGACACTCTCGGTGCCGTGGAGCCCTGCTACCGATTGTTGGAAGACGCGATGTCGGTGCGTCCGTTTATCGCCGCACTTCCCGAACTCCAACGTCGGATACTGATCATGCGTTTCTTCGAATCCAAGACCCAATCCCAGATCGCCGAGCGACTGGGCGTTTCCCAGATGCAGGTCTCACGTCTTCTCACGAGGACTCTGAACAAGCTGCGGGAGCAGGTGATCGGCGCGGACAACCGCCGTGAAATCGCCTGACAAGCTGTGCCGTAGGCGGGCGCTCGGGTCCTCCTCGCGGGGGTTGGGGGCCGACCCGGCTCAGGTGGCTACCGGCCGTGCGGACACGTGATCGGTCGTTTCCGAGCGCTCTCCGAACCACAGCGCGCCCAGGATCATTGGTGAATACCGCCGTCGCTGTGGGCGGCAGACCCCGGTGCGGTATTGCCGACTTGTTTCGAACAGCACCGCCCGGGAAGTCACTCATTGACCGCGCCGAAACGGCGTGGGTGACCATTGTCCAAATGATCAATTAATCGGTCGACATCGGCTGTGCCGCCGATTATCCGTTTGGCGACCTGTATGAAGGAGGAAACGGATAATGCGATCTGTGGTCGGCAATTGGATCCAGAAGAACTCGATCCGCGAGAAGCGAGTGCCGGACACCGCTCCGGCGAATCGCGGCGGCGTGCGAGGAGTGTCCGGAGGAGGTGGGTGATGCGTTTAGTGACATTGCTGGTACTCGTGTGGTTGATCATCGGGGCGATCGCGGCGGGTCAACGTGGATACTTCACCGACCGGGAGCAGAACTGCGCCAGTGTGGGAACCATCGCGGTCACGGTGATCGCCGGGCCCTTGAACTATGCGGGAGTCAACCCCAAGGTCACCAACTGCAAAGTTCCGCAACCCAGCCGGTAAGTCGAGGCGCCGATTGCGCGGCGGGGCCCATTCGATGAACGAAAACACCGATCGAGGTCGAACTGAGGACCGGGCTATCCGGCGGGCACTGATCGCTTGATTGCCAAGGGGATTCAGTCGGTCGCGTCGAGCGCTCGGAAGCCTGTTGTGGGGCTCTCCTAGACCCATTTGGCGCCGTCGCCGTCGAGCGACTCGTATATCGCACCCGGCGGCAACTCGGTCACCTCACCGGCGGCTGCTGCTACTCGCAGCAGGTCCAGGGCCAGCCAGTTGGCGTCGGCGTCGGCGGAAAGCGCCAGCGGACCGGTGTCGACGCGGCCGCGTGGTGGGGTGCGGGTCGGACTCGCCCAACGGCCGTCCGGCAGGGCGGTTCGACATGCTGCCCTCGGGGGCACCGCGGCACCGGTACGAATCGACGTCGGCGGGTGTTGTGAAACATTGTTGCGATAGCCGCGTATTCGCTACGATTCTGATCGTTCCGGTGACTCGGAAGGCCCCCCGGCGGCGCTAGCGTCCTGTAGCCGTCGGTCGAGTACAGCGGACAGGGGGTTCCGGGCTGAAGACCGACTCCCTGTGCCAACACCAGCAGCCTGGCAAGGGAGCCAGAATGAAGCGAACCGACGCAACAGCCCCCGCATTCGAACTGCTCTCGGAAGTCCGCGCGGCAGGTTTCGTCTCCGTGGACCACTTCATTGCAACGCTACGAGTCGATCCCCTCGCCGATACAACACAGCTACCACCCCTTGCTCCAGCCCTACCTTCTCGTCCCGGTCGGCATCGTAAGTAAGGCAGCCGACTGTCTTGCCGTCGACTGATCCCGTAACCGACGCCCGCAAGCGGCAGCGTGAGGAGTTGCGGTATATGTCGACCACCTAGGAGTTCGCAATCACTGAGGCGGAAGCGCCGTGCCTTCTAACGCGGGGTTGTCCGTCCGGTTGTTGTGACGGACGCGATCCGCTCCTTGGTGGTTGCGCTGGGACGTGCTGTCCTCATGGATGGCCTCCGGCCGGTTGGTCGCTGGCAGGTGGTCCGAACACCGGGCATTCGCGGATGTTCGCAGGCAGAACCATCGACCCACCAAATTAACTAGGCATACGCTGTGTACGGCTATTGCAACGTGGTATACCCCATCCATAGGGGTGTCCGTAACTCGATGCCGCACCAATGCTGTGGCAGTCGAGCCAGCAAGGAGTGGGCATGAAAGGTGGAGCAAGAATTGCGATAGGGATGGGCATCGGGTACCTGCTGGGCCGCACGCGCAAGATGCGCTTTGCGTTGACGCTGGCGGGTGCGGCAATGGCCAGGCGGTCCACGGGAACGCCCGCGGAGCTGCTGGAATTCGGGACTTCGCTACTCAAATCGTCGCCGGAGCTGACCCGGCTCACCGACACTGTTCGTGGCGAGTTACTGGGCGCAGTCCGGTCGGCCGCGGTCACCGCTGCGAGCAGCAGCATCGACTCGCTCAATGACCGGTTGCAGCAGGGGCTCGTGACGGATGAGGACCGAGCCGAGTCGCGAGAATCGGATTCCGACGAAGAGTACGACGAGGAACCGACCCGAGATGACAAGCGAGCGGCCGTCGACGAGGACGAGGATCTCGAGGACGAAGCCGATACCGGAGAAGGCCGCGGTAAGGACGCCGACGAGGAGGACACCGGGCAGCCTGCCGCGCGGACGCGGGCACGCCGGTCGGGGACCGCCAGCGGGCGGAAAACCGGATCCCGGACCGCGGTCCGTAAGTCCGGGTCCACGGAGCGCAAGTCGCCTTCGTCCGCCCGACGCCGTAGTCGTTCCGACGCCGACCAAGCGCCCGTGCGACGCACAGGGAGGTGAGGTCGATGGCGAAAACATTGCGCGACACGACAGCCGGAGTCGGCAAGGCGGCCACCGATACTGTCGGCCGAGCAACCGAAACCGTAACCCAGGCTGGGTCGACGGCCCGGAAAACAGCAGAATCATCCGCCCCGACGGGCTTGCTGCAGCAATCTGTGCAGAATCTCATCGGAACCCTGACCGACCGCGCGGCGTCCGGGCTGACGGATCGACTATCGAAGACTGCTGGCCGGTTGAACGAGTATGGCGAAGGTAGCGGAGGGAATCTGCTGGCGGCGGTGACCGGTGTGGAGAAGCTGTCCGAAGGTGCCTCGCCGTTCCGAGCGGCCCTGAGCGGAGGTTGGAGCAAGTTGCGGCACTCGGTCGGCGAGACGTTCGAGTCGGCCAAGGAGTCACTGACCGGCGGCAAGGGCAAAGGCGGTGGCAAGAAGCTGAAGCTGACCAACATCGTCGAGCACATCGACGTGGGTGTTCCGGTCGATCTGGCCTATGACCAGTGGACCCAGTTCGCGGATTTCCCGAAATTCACGAAGAAGGTCGAGCAGGTCGAGCAGGTCGCCGACGAGAAGCTCAGCTGGACCGGCAAAGTGTTCTGGTCGCGCCGGACCTGGGAATCCACCATTCTCGAGCAGGTGCCGTTCGAGCGGATCATCTGGCGTTCCAAGGGCGCCAAAGGCTACATCGACGGTGCGGTCACCTTCCATGAGATCACGCCGGGGCTCACCCGCATTCTCGTGGTGCTCGAGTACCACCCCCAGGGACTGTTCGAGAAGACCGCCAATTTGTGGCGCGCGGCAGGTCGCCGATGCCGCCTGGAACTCAAGCACTTCCAGCGGCAGGTCATGATCGAGGCTGTGCTGCACAGCGACGACATCGTGGGCTGGCACGGCGAGATCCATGACAGCGAGGTCGTCAAAGACGATGAGACCGCACGGCGCGAAGAAGAAGAGAACGAGGAAGAAGAGAACACCGAAGAAGATCGGACGGACTACGAAACGTCCGCGGACGAAGAGCAGGACAAGGCCGACGAAGACGAGGCCGGCGAGGAGGAGGCCGGCGAGGAGGAGGCCGACGAGCAAGAGGGGGACCGGCGAGACCAGGACGAGGCAGAAGAAGACGAGGCAGAAGAAACAGAGCCGCCTCGCCGCCGAACCGCCGCCCGCAAGAGCCCAGTGACCCCCCGGTCGAGTGTGAGCCAAGGAGCAAGCAGATGACAATCGAACCCGCAGGAGGCGCAGGCGGTGGCGGAACCAGCACGCTGGCGCGGCCGAACTCGTCCAGCCTGGCTGATGTCGTAGACACCATTCTCGATAAAGGCCTGGTCATCGATGCGTTCGCACGGGTGTCGCTGGTCGGCATCGAACTGGTGACCATCGACGCCCGCGTGGTGGTGGCCAGTGTCGACACGTACCTGCGTTTCGCCGAAGCGGTCAACCGCCTCGAGATCTCGAGCAGCGAACCGAAGGGCCTGACCGATATCGTCGGCGACGTCACCGAAGGCGCGTCGAAGCACAAGACGAAAGGTGCACTCGAGGCGGCTGGCGAGAAGGTCAGTGACTTCCTCGGCGACGTGCAGGAGAAGCGTCAGAAAGTGCACCGGCCATCCAGGCGCGAGGAGGAGTGATGGCTCCCGAATCAACAGCCGTCTATGTCTACGGCATCGTGCCCGCCGACGTCGAGCCCGAGTCACACGCCACCGGTGTCGACGATTGTGAAGTCGCGGTGGTGCGGCACGGTGAGATCGCCGCGCTGGTCAGCCCGCTCGAGTCCGACCGGCCACTGGGCACACCGGAAGACCTCACCGCCCATGAGAAACTGCTGGACGGGTCGGCCGCCGTCAGTCCGGTGTTGCCGCTGCGGTTCGGTGCGGTCATGACCGACACAGATGCGGTGGAGAACGAACTGCTCGAGGCGAACGAGGAAGAATTCCGCGCGGCTCTGGTGGAACTGGAGGGCCGGGTTCAGTTCGTGATCAGAGGGCGCTACGTCGAAGACGCGATTTTTCGGGAACTGCTCGACGAGAATGCCGAAGCCGCCCGACTGAAAGACGAAATCCGCGACAAACCGGAGGACGCCACCCGCGATATGCGAATCGCACTGGGCGAGCTGATCAATCAGGCCATCGAGGCCAAGCGAACCGAGGACACCAGCAAGGTAGTTTCCGAACTCGAGAAACTCGAAGCAATGGTCAATCAGCGCGCACCCAGCCACGAAGAGGACGCCGTCCACCTCGCGGTATTGATCGAATCGGCCCGGCAAGCCGAGCTGGAGGACATGTTGCGCCAGCTCATCTCGGACTGGGAAGGCCGGGTGGAGCTGGATCTCCTCGGACCGATGGCGGCCTACGACTTCGTCACCAAGCGAGCCCCCGAGGGGTGAGGCATGGGTCTGATCTCATCGATATTGTCGTTGCCCCTCGCGCCGGTTCGCGGCGTGGTCTGGGTGGCCGAAGTGATCCAGGACCAGGTTGAGCAGCAGCTCCATGATCCCGTCGCGCTGCGGGGCGAGCTCGAGGAGATCGATCGCGCCGCGGAGGCCGGTCGCTTGTCCGAAGAAGAGCGCAAGCAAGCGCAGCAGTCCGCCCTGGATCGTATGACCGGCTCTGTGGACAGTGTGACCGCGAACGACCGGAAGGAGTGACTCGCGTGGCCCGCAAGCCCGCTCCCGACGATTCCGAGGATGTCCATTCGGCATCGAACGAACAGCCTCCCCTGACCGCGGCGCAAGCCGCGGCGGTGGCGATCGAACACCTCGTGGAACTCACTTCGAAAGACATACAGGGCGTCACCTCCATGGAACCGACGGAGGATGGGTGGCTGGTGGAGATCGAGGTACTCGAGGACCACCGCATCCCATCGTCGGCGGACATCCTGGCGCTCTATGAGGCGGAGATCGATCTCGACGGAAATCTGCTGGCCTATCGCAGAATCAAGCGCTTTAGCCGCGGTAGCACCGACATCGGTGGAAGGGAGCCGCGATGACGGTGGTCGGCGGCGGATCGTCGGCCCCGCAGCCCTACGGCGGCGGGCATCAGTCCACGAACCTCGCCGACATCCTGGAGCGGGTCCTCGACAAGGGCTTGGTGATCGCTGGCGACATCCAGGTGAACCTGCTCGACATCGAACTGCTCACGATCAAACTGCGGTTGGTGATCGCGTCCTTGGAGACGGCCAAGGCGGTCGGCATCGACTGGTGGGAAACCGACCCCTGGCTCAACAGTAAGGCCCGCACGCTGGAACGGCAGGACCGGGATCTGGAACTCGAAAACCGGGAACTCCGGGACCGGATTGCCCAACTGGAGGCGACGAACGAACGCCGTCAACTCATCGAGCGCGGCCGCGAGCCGAAGGAAGAACGATCGTGACCGGTGGTGTCGGGATCTGGCTGTACGCGGTGTCGTCCAGCTGCGGCGACCCGGCGGAACTGAGCGAGCTGACCGGAGTCGCGGGCGAGCCGGTGCGGTCGGTGGTCTCGGCCGATCTGACGGCAATCGTCGGCTCGGTGCCGCTAGAGGTTTTCGGGGAACAACCGCTACGCGGGCACTTGGAGGATCTCGACTGGTTGGAGGCGACCGCCCGCACCCACGACGCCGTTGTGTCGGCCGTGGTGCGTCGGCGCCCCGCCGTCCCGCTACGACTGGCGACGGTCTTCAGCGACGACAACCGGGTGCGCGAGTTGCTCGACGAGCGGCGAGCGGACTTCGGTGCGGCCCTGACCCTGGTGAGAGGGCGCACCGAGTGGGGCGTGAAAGGCTATGGCGACCGCGCTGCCCTGACCGCTGCCGTAGCCGCGGCCCGAGCGGCGAACGAAGGCAGCGCGACGGGGGCAGGGACCGCGTATCTGGCCCGGCGTCGCGCGCAACTGTCCGCGCAGGAGACCGTGGAACGCGACGCGGCAGAGCGTGCCGAGGAGATCCACACGCGCTTGGTTCACCACGCCGCGGCGGGACGACGTCAGGCGCTGACCGATCCAGCGGTGAGTGGCCGCCGGGACTGGATGGTGCTCAACGGGACCTACCTGGTAGACAACGATCGCACCGACGACTTCACCGCGACCGTGACGATGCTCGACGCCGAATTCCCCGGCATCCGGCTCGAACTCACCGGCCCGTGGCCGCCGTATTCGTTCGCAGGCGTGGAACGAGAGCCGGGATGAGCCAGGTCGTTCGCAATGTCGACGACGAGCGCCGTGTCGCGCTGGTCGATCTGCTGGATCGGGTGCTGGCCGGTGGAGTGGTGATTTCCGGCGACATCAAACTCGCCATCGCGGATGTCGACCTGGTGCAGGTCTCGTTGCGCGCCCTCATCTCCTCGATCAGCACTCTGTCGGCGCCGAGCGGGTCCGCGCGCGGTGTTCTGGAACCGACCGGCGATGACTGAATTCGGCGGCATCCCACCGCGTATCGACACCGAACCGGAATCCGTCGAGCGCGGGCTGGTCAGCCTCGTCCTCACCCTGGTGGAGCTACTGCGGCAACTGATGGAGCGGCAAGCCCTACGCCGCGTCGACGCGGGTGACCTCACCGACACCCAGATCGAACGCATCGGCACCACCCTGATGCTGCTCGAACAACGCATGGACGAATTACGCGAACACTTCGGCCTCACTCCCGAGGATCTCAATATCGACCTCGGCCCCCTCGGTACCCTCCTCCCGCGTGACTCGACCGACCGCGGACCCAGCCCGTAAGTCCAGGCGCGAAGCCACTTCCGTTTCGCGTTTGCTCGACGTAACGGCTTCCGTACGTCACGGTCGATAGCGGCTACTTCAAGAGATCTGGCGCCGAACCGGGATATTCGCGAATGACGGCCGCGTAGCCGTGCAGGACCGCGGGTATGGTCTCGACGCGCCCTTTACCCACCTACATCTTGGTGTACCGGGCCATTACGAAGCTGTAGAGGCCGTAGGTGATGATGCCCAGGCCGGACGCTATGAGCAGGGCCGCTCCGTAAGGTTGAGCTCCCACGGTTTTGAAGGCGCCGTCGAGTCCGGCGGCTTTGTCCGGCTCGGATCGACTCACGGCGAGGATCACCAGCAACCCGACCGCGGCGATGGCCAGCCCTTTCGCGATGTATCCGACCGTGCCCAATCTTCGTACGAGATCGCTGGTCGGGCCCTCGAGGTCGTCGAGGAAGTTCTGGCTCACGCCTTTGTAGACGTGGTAGCCGCCGATCCCCATAATGATCAGCCCGCCTGCGGTGAGGGCGATAGTGCCGGGGGTGGTGTGCATCATGCGTGCGGTGATCCCCGTGCTCTCGCCGCTGCTGGACTTGCCACGGCCGCGGGCGAATTCGAACGCGGTGAGGGCGAAGGCGAAATAGACCACTGCCAGCCCAGCTGCCTTGATGCGATTGATCGCTTCGGATTTCTTGCTGTCGGCGTCAGGTCTGGACGGGCTGCCCAGTGCCGCCTCGACGAGCCGCCATAGCGCCATCAACAGGAACGCGACGATGCACCCCCAGAGGGCGACGACGCCACCCGGCTTGGCGGCCAATTCCGTCATGGCCCCGGATTGGTCGGCGGTGTCGGTGGTGCCGCCGAGGGCGATCCGGATCGCGATGTAGCCGATGATCAGGTGCACGATGCCGCTCATGACGAGGCCCGCGCGGGCTGCTCGTTCGAAGCCACTGTTCTGGGCTACCCGGCCCGCGACCGAGGCCGGGTTGTCGTACGACGCCGACGACGATTCGCCAGTCGACATCGAGGACGGGTTGTTGTCGGGCATGGTGCTTGCCTCGTGGTAGTGGTGGTGAAAGCTCCGCCAGGAATGCGATGAGCGGTGTGCACGTTGGGGAGCGCGGTCCCAAGACCGACCATCGAACTGGGCCCGTCGTCTCGGGCTATGTGGTTTCGGCGCGCTCTAGCCCTGCTTCCCCGGTGGCGGTAGATGCGGGGCCGGATCAGCCCGGCCGTCTGATCGTTGATGCGCTACTCGCCATCCCGGTTGCTGCTGCGGTGCTGCTGATCATCAGTGAAACGGTGTTGCCCTCGCTGGTTGGGCGCAGCTATCTGCTCGATGAGGGCGCGCACGGTCTCCCTGGAGTGTTATTCGGGTCGGGATCGGAGTTCAGCAGGCGCGCGAGATCGGCCCGTTGCGGGCCAGCGTGCTGGTCGTGCATGCGGGACCGATTCTCCGAGCGGATGGCCTCGCCGGACCACCCGCCCGTAGCCGACGCTGCTGACGAGCGTCGAGTCAGTTGCCAAAGGCGTCCTTGACCTTCTCGCCTGCATCCTTGAGGTTGGACTTGGTCTGGTCGGTCTTGCCCTCGGACTGCTTATCCTTGTCGCCGGTGGCCTCGCCGAACTTCTCCTTGGCCTTACCGGCGAGTTCGTCTGCCTTGTTCTTTGCCTTATCTACAGTGCCCATGATCGCGGCCCCTTTGTTCGAAGGTGCCGGCCTGCTGGCTCCAGCCGGTCTTCTGACGGGTAACCCGCATTCGGACAGCCAAACAACGCCTGACACCGACGGCCGAGATCAGGGGCGGCTACGAGCTGCTATTTGTCGTGCCGGTGGACACTTCGACGCTGCTCCTGCACCGCCGCTTCGGCCCGCTTCTTCTCGGCAGCCTTCTTCGCGGCGTCGCGTTGCGTTTCGTGGGCATCAAGCCGGGTGGCCGGGCTCTAGGTCGGCGACGGAGCTCGAGCGCACCGCATCCACGGCGTGACTTGGTGCGTATCCAGCGTCCGGGGCCAAGACCAGACCTACATGGTCACCGAAGTCGTTGCGCGCCAGGATCGGTCCGGAAAACCACGCGAACGCGTCCGCCAACACGGGCACTCCATGCGGGCCGGCCCACCATCGGCACCGGCTGAATTTATCGATGTCGTCGCCGGTTTCGGCACCGAACAGCTGCGCCACGGCAAGGTTGTCTCCATCGACCAGATGCACCGCCACGTATGCGGCTCCCATCGCGGTCCGGTATGTGCGGTTGTTCTTCGACAAACAGACCAGAAACCGTGCCGGATTGATGCTGACCTGGGACGCGAAACCCACCAGACAACCACTGCGCTCATCACCGACCGCGACCGTCACGATGAACACCGGGGCATCGGCCGAGGCGACCATCGAATCGAACGCGCTGGGACCGTGCACCGGACCGTCCGACATCCTGTGTGTATATCAGACCCTCGGGCTGCAGCCGTCCACCAGCACGAACATGAGCACATCGTGCGGCGCAACCAGATGCACGGTGTGTTTCCACGCCGATTACGTGGCTATACAGCAGAAACTCAACGCCGTCGCCGATGCCCTCGCTGACCTGATGGGCGAACTCAGCGCCGAGCGTCCCGAACTCGACTGCCACCGCATGGAACTCGCCGACGCAGTAGGTCTGGAACAACGAAAATCGACCTGATCAGGGCCGCGCCCGACAGCGTGCATGGATAACACGAGAACGCGAACGGACGGGGAGTTTCCAAGCTCCGGTTTTGCCCCGTCCGTGCAGCGAAACACGTGTAGCCGCCGATATCGGATCATCGTCTGCGTTATTCGGCCGGAAACCCGGGTAGGCGACAACGAGACGCCGGGACCGTGGGCGGTTTCGGGACTCGAGCAACGACACTGGAGGATTGCTAATGACTACAGCGCGAGAAATCATGACCGCGGGCGTGGAGTGCGTGCGGAGCAGTGACTCCGTTGTCGCGGCCGCGCAGCGGATGGCGGAGTTGAATGTCGGTTCGCTGCCGATCTGCGGCGAGGACAATCGACTAAAAGGCATGCTCACCGATCGCGATATCGTGGTGAAGGTGATCGCGCAACGTAAAGATCCATTGGGCGTCCGGGCGGGCGAACTCGGAGAAGGAGTCCCGATCAGCGTCGATGTGACCGACGACGTGCGCAAGGTCGTTTCGGTCATGGCGCAGCATCAAATACGACGCGTACCTGTATTGGAAAGCGACCGCTTGGTCGGAATTGTTGCCCAAGCCGACATCGCCACCGCCATCGACAACGCCGAGTCGGGCAACATGGTGGAAGTTGTTTCGACAGATTTCTGATCGTGGCTGAATCAGTTTGCCGTCGGGTGTAATTCGGGAAACGCCAGCGAATTTCCGCATTCAGTGACTGGCGTTTCTCGGATGCAGGTCTCACGTCTTCTCACCAGGACTCTGAACAAGCTGCGGGAGCAAGTGATCGGCGCGGACAGCCGCCGCGAGAACTCGCCTGACAAGCTGTGCCGTCGATGGGCGCTCGGTCCGCTGATCGGGAGTGCGGGTGAGGATATGATTCCGGTTGCGGCAGAATAAATTCCGGCCAGCTACGTGCGCCCTCGCGGCATGTGCGGAGCAGGCTGAGTGGCGGTGCCAGTGCGAGCGGATCGAGCCGCGCATGATCGTCGACAGTGTCGCCGAGTTCGGTGGATGACGGTGAAGCGAACTCTGGACCTGGTCGACTGCGACGCCGAGCATGCTCAGATGACAGCGGTAACACGGCGACCAGGTCAGAGCGCGAATTCGATCCAGGGGTCAGTAGTAATGGCGTCGGCCGCCGACGGCGCGGCCCGTCGACCCCAACAGCAGTAATACGAGCCCGATGACGAGAACCACGATCCCGATCGTCCAGAGGATCGGGATACTGAATATGAACCCAACTATAAGAAGGATGACTCCGAGAACGATCATGGCCAACTACCTGGTTTCGCTACTCTGCCCGAAGGGCCGCGAGAACCCTCCGGTGCTCCTATCGATCGATCGGGTGCGCAATGCCAGTACCGCTCACCACGCCCACCCGACCACGGCCATGGGAAGAACAAAGCAACGATGGTCAACCCGATGTCCTACGTATTCCAGTAGACGCCTCAAAATCAGAGATGTACACCCCTGTTTATCGAAGTCGCGGCTCGGCAGTGCGTTCGTGCTCGTATGCAACGGATAGAGATCGTTCGGCTATTCGTTCAGTAGTTGGTGTGGTCGGCGCGGATCACGAGCAGTTCTTCTTCGCATTGACCGGGAGCAATCAAGCCGCCGCGCTCGAGCCATTCGGTATGTCGCCGCAGTACCGGCCCGAATGGAATCATCTGTCTGGCGACTACGGCGGTCGTCAATCCGCTGTCGCGTAATCGCTCTACTGTCATCTTCCCATTCGCCAGCGCCGAGTGGACGATCAGTGCGATCCCGCCGGGCGCCAACACATCCGGCAGCATCGAACACAGTTTGTCCAGTAGGCTGCGGCCGTCCGGCCCGCCGTTCCACGCTCGGGACCTGGCGAACGATTCGGGTTCGGCGCAGGGCACGTACGGCGGATTTGCCAGCACAACATCGAACCTGCGACCAGGAAGCACCTCTGCGAAATCTCCATGAATCAGCTCGATGGGCAGGCCGCGCAGCCGACTATTGAGCCACGCTGAGCATATCGCCGACCGCGATACGTCGACAGCGGTCACTGCTCTCGCGCCAGCCCGAACCGCGGCGATCGCCACCGCTCCCGTGCCGGTGCATATATCGAGCACGCGCGACCATCGTGGAAGCTGCGCATCGGCCAATGCCCGAACCAGCAGCCAGGTATCGCCCTGTGGTCGGTACACGCCAGGACATCGCAGCAAGCGCATTGTCGCGGCGCGATCACGCGATTCTCCGCAACGCGAACCGATAACGTTCTGACCAGCTGTGAGCTGTTGCTGCTGACTGGTCACGTCGTCCGTGGTTGCCATGACAGATCCTCGGAATGGACTCATCGGTCCGGGCACGTAGTCCGGAGTTGATTTGTTGTATTCCCGCTGTTCGATCACCAAAACCGAGAGTCGGTCGTCCGGCACGCCAGGCCGACTTGTCGGAGAGCGCCGAGAAACGTCGAATTCGGTCATCGCGATGTGTTTCGTCGCCCTACAACGAGGTATTCGAAGGTCGATGACTCACAAGGATCCTTCTCATCGCGACCGGCGTCGGATCACCTTTGTTCCGGGTGGCCCCGCGCTGGTGGAAGGTCCTGTCGAAATGGTGACCGAGAATGGCACGGTCGTGACGTCCGACCGGTTCGTCGTTGCGATGTGCATGTGCCGTCGCAGCAAGGCATTTCCGTTCTGCGACACCAGTCACCGCAAACACGCCCGCCCGGACTCCTGACCGGTTTCCCGCAGCGAACTGTGCCCCTCGGCCCAGCAGCGTTCGAGGACGTGCTCGGCGAAGCGGTCTTCCAGAAGATTAGTTGCCTGGATTCCGAATACCACCGAAGCGGTGAGATCCGGCTGGCGACGCAGGAGATCGCCGATGACATCGCGGCGCATGACTTGTTCGTGCACCGCGTCGGCCTCGATATGTTCCAGGTAGAACCGTAGACAGGCCGGATCGGCCTGCAGCCGCTGCAAGGCGTCCACCATGCGCTGCGAGCCGGGCGGCGAGACGATCTCGACCGTGGCGAAATGTCCCACCAACGCCCCACGCAACTCTCGATGCAAGCCGAACAGCGACATCATGTTCACCACGGCAAGCATCGGTGCCGGGACAAAGTCGAGGTAATGAAGGTACGCCGGGTTCAGTCCGGCCCCGGCGAGCAGATCGGCGTACAACTGCGCGTGCACACGCTCGCCGCGACCGCCGCCGAACTCATCGAACTCGACAGCGACCAGAGAAGCCTTGGCTTGACCGCGCAAACGTGGAATCACCCATGCCTGCGGGTCGGCCTCCTTGTGGTGATAGATCGACCGCTGCACGAAATACTCCCGCATCTGCCACCATTCACCCACATCACGCAAATAGGCGGACACACCGGTCCCTTCGATCGGCTCCACCAGCAACTGTTCCAGTTCCCCGTCGATATCGTTTCCGCCGGACACCTCACGGCGCAGTGCATCGAGAAACGCGCTCTCCATCTCCGCGCGCAAGCGCAGCAGCCCCGGATCCCACTCCCATCCGTCGCTCACCGACTCGAAACCGTGATAGTGCAGCTCATAACACGTGTACAAGGCCAAATGCAGATCCTCCCCATACGGATCCACGGCACCGAGCCTCGGCACCGAGTCACTGGCACCACGCAATAAATCCACAATCGCGGCAGAAATCTCACCACGCGGTTGCGGAAGAATCCGAGAGTCGCTACCGATCGCAGAAGCCATGACTTGCGGATACCCGCTCCCAGCGCTTCTATCATTCGACAGACAAAGCGACCACCCGCAGCCGTTCGCTTCTCCAGCCGACCGACAGATGCTGGGCGAGGGCGACGCGAAATCGGCAACGACGATAGACCCATTCGTGGGAGTTGCGCGGTGTGGGAACCCCAGCAAGCAGTGCCGATGTTTCGGCGGCTGAGTGGGGGTATTCGCGGCACAGGAGGTGATGGACATGCCGAAGGCATGGTCGGACAAGCGGGAGCGGCAGTTCGAGCACATCAGGGATTCGGAGAAAGAGCAGGGTGCGTCCAGCCGACGGGCGGAGGAGATCGCGGCGCGCACGGTGAACAAGAACCGTGCCCAGTCCGGGGAAGCCGAGACCGCCAGTCGGTCCTCGGTGCGGGACATGTCGCCGCAGCGCCGTGGTGGTCTGCGGTCGGGAACCAATCGCCCGAAGGGACCGACCCGTGATCAGCTGTACAACGAGGCGAAAAAGCGCAAGATCGAGGGTCGCTCGAAGATGACCAAGGGCCAACTTGCGCGAGCGCTGGGCCGCGACTGATCGGGTCGCAACCCCAGGGATCCACCCGATGAACGAAGACACCGATCGAGGTCGCACCGAGGACCGCCACACCCCCGACGGCGCGGAGCACGGCCACACCGACCTGGTCGCGCAACCGCACACCCCCGACGAAGGCGGACCGATCATTTCCGCGGAGGCGGCGGCAGCGCGGGCCAGCACGACACAGAACCCGCTGGGCAAGCCAGGGCGACGATTCGATCCGCGATCGCCGTTCATGGTCGGCATGGCGGGCGCGGCCGGAGTCGCGGTGACCTACGGCGCGATCCAAGCGGTGATCGCCGCCAGTCAAGTGCTGGTCTTGATCGTCGTCGCGCTGTTTCTGGCAATAGGTCTGGAACCTGTCGTGTCGTGGCTGGTTCGGCCGTGGTTTCCGCGATGGGCCGCCGTGGCCGCGGTGTTCGTGATCGCGATC
This sequence comes from Nocardia sp. CA-119907, assembly GCF_050955995.1. Taxonomy (NCBI): domain Bacteria; kingdom Bacillati; phylum Actinomycetota; class Actinomycetes; order Mycobacteriales; family Nocardiaceae; genus Nocardia; species Nocardia sp. CA-119907. The sequence goes on along the minus strand of NZ_CP192091.1, from coordinate 5,133,005 downwards.
GGCTTACTGGCCGGGTTCCTCGCGGTGGCGATACCTCCGCTGGTCACCCAAGGCAGCGCGCTGGTCCACAATGCTCCGGACTACGTCGACCACCTTGCGCAACGCTATCCGCTCATCAACACGCTCAACACTCACTTCCATCTGCAGGATCGGGCCCGGCAAGGGCTCGGGTCCGATCCGTCCAAACTGGCCGGTGGTGTCCTCGGCGCCGGCCGCCTCGTGTTCAGCATCGTCAGCGGAACGGTGATCGTCGCGGTGCTGACCGGCTATTTCATGGCCAATTTCGTACAGGTTCGCGCTTCGATATACCGGCTGTTTCCGCGCTCGCGCCGACCGCGGGCGATCCTGATCGGCGATGAGATCTTCGTGAAGGTCGGCGGCTACATCCTCGGAAATTTGGCCATTTCGGTGATAACTGCGGTGTTGACCTTCATTTGGCTGCTGACCTTCGACGTGCCCTACGCGCTGTTGCTGGCCGTCCTGGTCGGCGTCCTGGACTTGATCCCGATCGTGGGTTCCACCCTGGCCGGGACCATCGTGGCCCTGGTCGCGCTCACCGTGTCCCTGCCCGTCAGTGTGGCCACCATCATCTTCTTCATCGTCTTGCGGTTGTTAGAGGACTATCTGCTCGTGCCCAGAATTATCGGCAGAACGGTGCGGGTGCCGCCGGTCGTGACGGTGGTGGCGGTTCTGCTCGGCGGCGCGTTGCTCGGGATCGTCGGTGCGCTGCTCGCCATCCCGGTGGCCGCCGCGGTGCTGCTGATCATCAGTGAAACGGTATTGCCGTCTCTGGATGAGCGTTAGGTATCGCGCCGTTTGCCGGTTGCCGAGGCGGGTAGTGCTGGTTCATGGATCATGCTCGAGCTCCGCTGTTGGAGGCGCTCGGCGAATACCATCGCCTCGACCGCTACGGCTTCACTCCGCCCGGACATCGGCAGGGCCGCGGCGTCGACGAGCGGGTGCGCGGGATCCTCGGCGCCGACGCCTTCCGTTCGGATGTCGTCAGCAACAGCGGACTCGATGATCGGAAAGCAAGTGGCGGCTACTTGGCGCAGGCCGAGGAGTTGATGGCGGATGCGGTCGGCGCCGACTACGCCTTCTTTTCGACGTGCGGCAGTTCGCTGTCGGTGAAGGCCGCCATGCTCGCGGTCGTGGGCGCGGGAAGTGAGGGACTGCTCGTCGGGCGCGACAGCCACAAGTCCATCGTTGCCGGCCTGATCTTCGCCGGAGTACAACCCCGGTGGATCACGCCACGCTGGGATGCCGAGCTTCACCTGTCGCATCCCCCGTCACCGGAAGCGGTCCGCGAAACCTGGGAGCGGTATCCGGACGCGGCCGCCGCGCTGGTCGTCAGCCCCAGCCCATACGGGACGTGCGCGAATATCAGCGGCATCGCCGAGGTGTGCCACGAGCGCGGTAAGCCGCTCATCATCGACGAAGCTTGGGGCGCGCATCTGCCGTTCCATGATGAATTGCCCACGTGGGCAATGGATGCCGGCGCCGACGTGTGTGTGGTGAGCGTGCACAAGATGGGAGCGGGATTCGAACAGGGCTCGGTCTTTCACCTGCGCGGCGATCTCGTCGATCGAATCCGGTTGTCCGAGTGCGCGGATCTGCTGATGACGACGAGTCCGAACGTACTTGTCTACGCGGCGCTCGATGGCTGGCGTCGGCAGATGGTCGAGCGCGGAAACGAACTGCTCACCGCGGCGCTCAGGCTGTCGGAGACCTTGCGCGACACCATTGGCCGAATGCCGGGGCTGCGTGTTCTCGGGGACGAACTGCTGGGCAGGGAGGCCTCCGATGATCTGGACCGGCTGCAGATCCTCATCGATGTCTCCGAACTCGGAGTGAGTGGCTATCAATGCGCTGACTGGCTGCGTGAACATCGCCGGGTGGACGTGGGTTTGAGCGATCACCGACGAGTTCTCGCCACGATATCGATTGCCGATGACGCAGCTACCGGCCAACGGCTGGTGGAGGCGCTGGCCGCTTTCACGCGCGCGGCGCCGGATCTGCCCACACCGAATCCGATTCGACTTCCGCACCCGCAAGAGCTGGAGTTGGAAACGGTGATGTCGCCGAGGGATGCCTTCTTCGGACGAGTGGAGACGGTAGCGGTCGATCGAGCGGTTGGGCGTCTTGCCGCCGAACAGATCACGCCGTATCCGCCCGGGATCCCGGTTGTCGTTCCCGGGGAACGGATCAACGCAGCCATCCTCGAGTATCTGAAAACCGGGGTCGGAGCGGGCATGGTTGTTCCCGACGCCGCGGACCCGGCCATCGAGACGATTCGGGTGGTCGCCGAGTGAACGCATGCTGTTCGACCGATGCGCCAACTGGGTGACGCAATTTATGCGGCCGGTACAACCGAGTCGGCGCGGGGGATGACTGTCGAGAGTCTGACGGGAGAGGAATGACGATGACGCGCTCGCCGAAGGTTGTGGTGATCACTGGCGCCAGCGGCGGTATCGGTCGTGCCGTCGCTCGCCAATTTGCCCGCGCGGGTGCCGATATTGCGCTGATGGCGCGTGGCAGCGCCGGGCTGGATGCCGCCGCCGAGGAGGTGCGCGCGATGGGCGGTCGCGCATTGACGCTGTGTACCGATGTCGCCGACTTCGCGGCGGTGGATGCGGCGGCCACGCGAGCCGAGGCGGAGCTGGGTCCGATCGATGTGTGGGTGAACTCGGCTTTCACCTCGGTGTTCGCGCCGTTTCAACGGATCACGCCTGCGGAGTTCCGCAGGGTCACCGAGGTGACATATCTGGGCTCGGTGCACGGCACGATGGCTGCGCTCGCTCGGATGCGCGCGCGGGATCGCGGTGTGATCGTGCAGGTCGGTTCCGCGTTGGGGAGCAGGGCGATTCCGTTGCAGTCGGCGTATTGCGGCGCCAAGCACGCGGTGAACGGGTTCGTCGAGTCGGTGCGGGTGGAGCTCATGCACGAACACAGCGATGTGCATATCACCGTTGTGCAGGCGCCGGCGGTGAACACACCGCAGTTCTCGTGGGTCCGTTCCCGGTTGACCATGCACCCTCGGCCGGTGCCGCCGATCTTCCAGCCCGAGGTGGTGGCCCGCACGATCGTTTTCGCCGCGGATCATCCACGGCGCAAACAGTATTGGGTTGGTGCGAGCACCGTGGGAACGGTGCTCGGGCAGCGCATCGCCCCCGCGCTGTTGGATAGGTATCTCGCGCGCACCGGCTATTCCTCCCAGCAAACCGATCGGGAAATCGGTGAACGCGCAGGTAATCTGTGGACGCCGTCGGACAGCGCCGATGGCCATGACTTCGGCGCGCACGGCGTTTTCGACGACTCGGCCCATTCCCGCAGTCCACAGGCGTGGCTAGCCAGACGGTTCGCCTCGCTCATCGGCAGCGGGCGACGGTAGTAGATAGCGCGCGGCGGTCTGCGCGAGCCGCATACCGTGCCCGTGTGTGTCGCCGGGATCTTGTCCGTCTCGCGCTGCTGCGGTCAACAGTCCGTGCGTGACCGGTGGCGTGCCGTCGACGAGCTGGGGTTCGAGGCGCGCGTGATCGGCGAACCATTCGACATGCCTGAGATTGGGTACGGCGGCGGCGATCGGTGCGTGCAGCGACGGCGCGCAGTGCGCGGAGACTTCGGTTCCGTGCGCTGCGGCCAGCGCCGCACAGCGCAGGAAGCCGGTGTAGCCACCGCAGCGGGTGACATCGAGTTGGAGGCAGTCCACCACGTCGATCAGGGCGGCCGCGTCGTAGCTGGTGTAGACGTATTCTCCGGCTGCGATGTCACATCGGACGCTGTTGCGGACGGCTTGGAGGCCTTTCAGGTCGTCGCTGCTGACCGGTTCTTCGAACCACTCGACGCCGAGCCTGTCGAGGTCGGCGCCGACGCGGCGCGCCTGTCCGACGGTGTAGGCGCCATTGGCATCGACCATGATTCGGGTGTGCGCACCGGCGAGTTGTCGTGTGCGAGTGATGCGTTCGAGATCGCGGGTGATTTCGGCGCCGAACCGAGCTCCGATCTTGATCTTCATCGCGGTGCAGCCGGCGGACCGCCAGTCGATGATCTGCGCTGCGAGCTGGTCGTCGGTAAGGGTGGTGAAGCCGCCGGACCCGTAGACCGGCGTCGCCGGACGCACGGCGCCGAACAATGTGGTCAGCGGCACTCCCAGCAGCCGAGCTTTCAGATCCCACATGGCGATGTCGACCGCGCTCACCGCGTGCGCGACTACTCCGGTGAAGCCGAAATTACGACAGGCGCGGCACATTTCGATCCAACAGGCGGTGACGTCAGCTGCTGGACGTCCGCGCAGCAATGGCGCCAGATGCTGCTCGATCACCACAGCCGCGGCGGGACTGCTGTAGGTCCAGCCGATACCGCGCTGCTCGCCTGCGGGTATCGAGACGAGCACCGCGGTGGTCGAATCCCAGGAAAGGGTGCCATCGGCCTCGGGATACGGTGTTGGGAACCGGTACGTGGCCACGGTGATGTCTGATCCGATTCGGATACTCATCACGATTCCCGCAGCCGGATCGCCTCGGCGAGCACCTCGGCTGTGTGCAACGGCGCTATCTCGGGGGCGAGGTGGTGGATCTGGGTTCGGCAACTGAAACCATCTGCCAGCACCAGGGTTTCGGGTGCGCGCGCTCGGATGGCCGGCATGAGCTGGTCTTCGGCGCAGGCAACCGATACATCGTAGTGGCCGCGCTGGAACCCGAAATTCCCTGCCAGCCCACAGCATCCGGCGTCGAGGATGTCCAGTTCGAGTCCGGTGGCTTCCAATAGTTCGCGGTCGTGTTCGTAACGCAGAATCGCGTGATGGTGGCAATGTGGTTGCGCCAGAGCGGATCCGGTCATTTGCGGCGGAGACCAGTCGGATGCGTGCCCGGCGAGAACCTCGGCGAGGGTGTGCGTCTGTCCCGCCAAACGGTGTGCGTCCTCGTCCCCGTAGAGGAGTTCGGGCAGATCCGATCGGAACACCGCGGCACAGCTGGGCTCCAGGACCACGATCGGTGTGCCCGCGCGGAGTTGTGGTCGCAACAGTCGCAGGGTGCGACGCAGGACTCGTTTCGCGGTGGGCAGCTGGCCGGTGGAGATCAGCGTGAGACCGCAGCACACGGCATGCTCGGGAATCTCGACACGGAAACCAGCCGCTTCCAGCACGGTGACGGCCGCGTGGGCAATACCGGGCTCGAAGTTGTTGGTGAAGGTGTCCGGCCACAGCAACACTGTCGCGCGGGCTCTGGGCTCCGCTGTGGGCTGGAAGGTTTCAGTGAAGCGTGCCGCAGCGAATCGCGGCATCTCGCGTCGCGGATCAATGCCGGCGGCACGGCTGATCAGTCCGCGCATGCCGCGCGCATGAGTGAGCGCGTTGACGAAACCGGGCATGCTGGCGGCCAACCGCGCCCACAACGGAATCCAGCCCATCGAATAGTGCGCGGTCGGACGAAGCCGGTGCCGATAGTGGTTCGCCAGGAACTCGGCCTTATAGGTAGCCATGTCCACATCGACGGGACAGTCACTGCGACAGCCCTTGCACGCCAGACACAAATCGAGGGCGTCTCGGACCTCTGTGGAGCGCCACCCGTCGGTGATGACCTCACCCTGGAGCATTTCGAACAACAGCCGAGCCCGCCCGCGCGTCGAGTGTTCCTCTTCGCGGGTGGCACGGTAACTCGGGCACATCACGCCGCCGCTGTCGCCGCGGCATTTCCCGACGCCGACGCAGCGATTCGCCGCGATGCTGAAGCGATGATCGTCGTCGGGAAACGCGAAGTGGGTCGGTGGTTCCCAGGGGCGATACGAAGTGCCTTCGCGTAAGTCGGCATCCAGCGAGTGCGGATCGACGATCTTTCCTGGATTCATTCGATTTCGCGGGTCGAATAGCCGTTTGAGCTCGCCGAAGGCGGCGACGATGCGGTCACCGAACATGATCGGCAGCAGTTCGGCGCGGGACTGGCCATCGCCGTGCTCGCCGGACAGCGAACCACCGTGGCGCGCCACCAGCCGCGCGCTGGCTTCGGCGAAGGCACGGTAGTTCACGATTCCGGCGGCCGTGCGCAGGTCGAAAGGGATCCTGGTATGCACACAGCCGTGTCCGAAATGCCCGTACAGCGAGCTGGATTCGTAACCGAACTCGGTGAGGAGCTGCTCGAAATCGCGCAGGTAGCTCCCGAGCCGTTCGGGTGCCACCGCTGCGTCCTCCCACCCTTCATGGGTTTCCGGGGAATCGGGCGGATACGCGGTGGCGCCGAGACCGGCTTCGCGTGCGGCCCAGAGCTCGGCCTCTCGGCGCGGGTTGTCGAGCACGGTCGCGGTTGCATTGGTTCGCCTGCGCGCATCCGCGATCATCGCGTCGGCCTTCGCATCGGCCTCGTCCTGGTCGGTGCCGTCGAATTGTGCCATCAGCCAACCCTTTCCGGGTGGTAGCTGGTGGATCGCAGCTTCTGCGAGGTGCTTGCTGTGCTCGAGTTCGACAAGCCGGTGGTCGATCCCCTCGAGTGCGGACGGGTGGTGGTGCAGCACGACCGGCACCGCGTCGGCGGCGGCGTAGACATCCTCATATCCGAGTACCACGAGGGCGGCGGCGGTGGGGCGCGGCACGAGGTCGAGTTCGGCGCGCAGCACAGTCACCAGTGTGCTTTCGCTGCCGACCAGCAGCTTGGCAAGATCGAAACCGTTGTCCGGAAGCAGTGAATCGAGGTTGTAGCCCGACACTCGCCGCGGAATATCCGGATAGGCCGCCCGGATCTCGTCGGCGTAGCGGTCCCGGATCGATCGCAACCCGGTGACGAGCTCGGCGACTCGGTCGTCGGCGGACACGATATCGTCGCCTTTGCCGACCCAGGCTCTGGTTCCGTCGTAGGTCAGGATCTCCAGTCGGCGGACCGAATCGACCATCTTTCCGTAGGCCTGTGCGGTCGAGCCACAGGAATTGTTGCCGATCATCCCGCCGATCGTGCAGCTGACGTGGGTCGAGGGCTTCGGCCCGACCATGAGATCAGCGGTGGCCAGTCTCTCGTTGAGCCGATCCAAGCTGATCCCGGGTTCGACAATCGCTGTCCGAGCAGATGCATCGACCGAGACGATTCTGTCGCAGTACTTGCTCCAGTCGATGACGACCGCGGTGTTGCAGCATTGCCCGGCCAGACTCGTCCCGCCCCCACGCGACAGCACCGGCATATCGTGCTCGGCGCACACGCCGATCGCCGCGGCGGCGTCCTCCGGCGTGCGCGGCACGACCACACCGTAGGGCAGCGCCCGATAGTTCGACGCGTCTGTCGAATACGCGGCCCGACTACCGGGATCGAAACGCACCTCACCGTCGATGGCGTCGGCCAAAGCGGTGGCAACCGCATCGAACGGCAACGCATTCCTGGTAGTGGAGGCCCGCGAATGCGGTGAGCGATCGGGCTGTCGGGGCATTCTCCGCACCTCTCTTCGCGTCGGTCCGCCTGCCGTGCTGTCGACCTGGCAGGTGGTCAGCTGGCGAATACCCGGCAGTCCACCGGACACACCCACTGATTGCGCGGTAAAGATCCGGGTACGCGGAGGTGGAAACCCATACCACCCACTGCGAGGAGCGGACCATGACACAGCAGGTCGCTGACCATATCGTGCGGCGGCTGCGGGAATGGGGCGTCGAGCAGGTGTTCGGATACCCCGGTGACGGCATCAACGGGCTCGTCGCCGCATTCGGGCGCGCCGACAACAAACCCGCGTTCATTCAGGCGAGGCATGAGGAGATGGCAGCGTTCCAAGCTACCGGATTCGCAAAGTTCAGCGGCAAAGTCGGTGTCTGCACGGCGACATCGGGACCTGGAGCCATTCACCTTCTCAATGGGTTGTACGACGCCAAACTCGACCATGTTCCGGTTGTCGCGATCGTCGGGCAGACCGCGCGCAGCGCAATGGGCGGCAGCTATCAGCAGGAAGTGGATCTGCAAAGCCTGTTCAAGGATGTCGCGGCCGACTATCTGGTCGAGGTCAATGTGTCCAGCCAGCTGCCCAACGCGCTCGACCGCGCCTTCCGCACCGCGCTGACCCGACATGCCCCGACCGCGGTCATCATCCCCTCCGACCTGCAGGAAGAGCCCTACGCGCCGCCGACTCATGCTTTCAAACAGGTGCCCTCGAGCCCTCCAGCGGCCGGCACGACGGCGGCGACGGTGATACCGCCGCGCGCCGAGATCCAGCACGCCGCCGAGATCATCAATGCCGGATCGCGGGTCGCGATCCTGATCGGCCAGGGCGCGCGTTCAGCCGCCGACGAGGTCGTACAGGTCGCCGAACTCACCGGAGCGGGCATCGCGAAAGCACTGCTCGGCAAGGACGTGCTGTCCGACGACCTGCCGTTCGTCACCGGCCCGATCGGGCTGCTCGGCAGCCGGCCCAGCTACGAACTCATGCGCGACTGCGACACCTTGCTCATTGTCGGATCCAACTTCCCGTACACCCAGTTCATGCCCGAGTTCGATCACGCGCGCGCGGTACAGATCGACCTCGACGGCACCATGATCGGAATGCGATACCCGACCGAGGTGAACCTCGTCGGCGACGCCAAAGCGACACTCGCCGAACTGATTCCGATGCTGGAGCGTAAGCCCGATCGGTCCTGGCGGGAGGTGATCGAGGACAATGTTTCGCACTGGTGGCAGACGGTCGAGCGACAGTCCATGCTCGAAGCCGATCCGGTCAATCCGATGCGTGTGGTGTGGGAGTTGTCCCAGCGGATCCCTGACGACGCGATCGTGACCGCCGATTCGGGGTCCTCCACCAACTGGTATGCCCGTTGCCTGCGGTTCCGCGGCCGCATGCGCGGCTCTCTGTCCGGCACCCTGGCCACCATGGGCCCAGGTGTCCCATACGCGATCGGCGCGAAGTTCGCCCATCCCGATCGCCCGGCGATCGCCCTGGTCGGTGATGGCGCTATGCAGATGAACGGACTCGCGGAGTTGCTCACCATCGCCCGCTACTACTCCAGTTGGGCCGACCCGCGGCTGATCGTGTGCGTATTCCACAACAATGATCTGAACCAGGTCACCTGGGAACTGCGAGCCATGGGCGGCGCACCCAAATTCGAGGAATCCCAAACACTTCCCGACGTCTCCTACGCCGATATCGCCCGTGTCGCGGGACTCGCCGCGATCGCCGTCGACAGCCCCCACCAACTCGGCGAGGCATGGGATAGCGCATTGCGTGCCGACCGGCCGTTCCTGCTCGACGTTCGCTGTGATCCCGAAGTTCCCCCGATCCCACCGCACGCCACGTGGGAGCAGATGAAAGACACCGCCGAGGCGGTGCTGCGAGGCGATCCCGATGCCTGGCACCTCATGGTGCAAGGCGCCAAAACCAAAGCCCAGGAGTTCATTCCCGCACACCACAAGTGAGGACATGATGGACGAGCAAACAGAACAGGACGTCGTCGATCTGCTGACCGCGCAACACGAACAGATCACCACCCTGCTCGGACAGCTGAAATCCGGACATGACGACAAACAGGACGTGTTCAACGAACTAGTGCGGTTGCTGGCCGTGCACGAGAGTGCTGAAGAAGAGATCGTGCACCCCGTGGCCGAACGCGCCCAATTCGGCGCCGATCAGATCGTGGAACCCAGATTGGCCGAAGAAAACGAAGCCAAACACGCCCTCGCCGAACTCTACGACCTCGGTGTCGACCATCCCGATTTCGATTCCAAGCTCACCGAGTTCGCCGACGCGGTCGCCGCGCATGCCGCACATGAGGAGGCCGAGGAATTCACCTTGCTACGCAGGCAGTACTCGGTCAACCAGCTCACCCACATGGCAGGGTCGGTGCGCGCGGCCGAGGCGGTGGCGCCCACCCGTCCACATCCGCACGCAGGCGAATCGGCACTGGCCAATCTGATAGGCGGCCCACCGCTGGCACTGTTCGATCGAACCCGCGACGCGGTGCGTGATTGGTCCCGCTCGCAAGAACGGTGAACCAGGATCTGGCGTGCTGGCGTATCGAGGGCTGTTTCCTCCCGGGCTCGAAAAAAGCGGTTGGAGCGGGGGAATCACCGCTGGCGATCAGGACATGATCGGTCTCACCCAGTATTCGTGTTCCTGCCCGGTTTTCAAACGGGCAGGAACACGATGATCTCAGAGAGTGTCGAGCCAGGTGAACATGTGGTGGAGCAGGGTGGAACGGGCGCCGTAGGCACAGTGCTCCCCGGCACCATCGGCGCTGTGGAGGGAGATCAGCGTTGCGGGACAGGTCAATTCGCGGTGTAGGCGTTCGGGCTGGCCGGCGAAGAAGTGGTCGTTGTCCGGGGCGAAGATGAGGGTCGGTGCCGTGACGTGCTGGGCGAGGCCGTCCAGCGTGTATTCCCTTGTGCGGCGCAAATATTCGGAGATGGTGTCGGTGCCGAACGACCATGGGCCGTTGCGCAACGCCCACCGTGTGCCGGTGTGGTGGGCCATCATCAGACGCGCCACCGGATCCGCGACGTCATCGCGGCCGGCCAGTACCCACTCGGCCGCGATGGGTGGGATGCCGGCGAAGTTCACGTCGTAGTAGCTGTAAATGCCGCCGTCGAGGATGAGTCCGGCGACGCGGTGCTCGAATGCGGCAGCCCGCGGGGTCAGGAATCCGCCGAGGCTGTAGCCGTAGAGGTAGATGCGCTCGGCGTCGACTTCGGTTCGCGCCACTGCGTAGTCCACGACCGGGGTGAGGACCGCTTCCCAGTCGGGGCGGAAGAACAATCGCTGATGCCGCAACGCGGCACCCTGACCGGGGCCGTCGTAGGCGAGGACGTTGTAGCCGCGCGGCAGTGCCGCGGCCGCGAGGGCGAAGTATGCCTCCTCGGCGGGGGAATCGAAGCCGCTGGTGAGGATGATGGTCGGTCGAGGTGCGCCGGAGTCGTCGGCGAGGAACAGCAGACCGGGCAGATAGGTGTCCTCGTAGGGGATTTCGACTGCCTCCACCGGTGTATCCATGAGTTCGGCGGCTTCGGCAAAGGTGTCCTGGGCTCGCGCGAACAGGTCCTTCGCGATGGGATCGTCGAACGGATCGTCGCGACGAAAGAACTCGGCAGTGCGGTAGTAGTTCGAGGCGCGCAGCAGCGCCTGTCTACCCCCGAGGGCGCGAGCCCGGTCTCCCGCGGCGGTCCACTGTGTGCACCACGCCGCCTCGTCGCCGTCCGGAACGGCGCGCGCGACAGCCAGAACCTCGCCGATATCGGCGCCGCCGAACTCGGCGAAACAGGCTGTCCGCAGCGCCTCGAAGGCAAAGGACTCGTCCTCGAACAGGAACTTCACGGGTCTCTCCTTACGTCTATCCGCGTACGTCAACACGATGACGTATCGACGTTAGGGAACATTAAATGACGACTACGTGTAAACGCAACCGTATCGCCGTGGCATGATCGGGGCATGACAGCCGAAAGACGCCGTCCCGCGGGGGCGGCCGTGATGCAACCGCAGGTGACCGAGGCCATCACCGAGGCGGTGTTGGCCGAATTGGCCGAGGTCGGCTACGGCCGGCTTTCGATGGAGGCGGTGGCACGGCGGGCGGGCGTCAGCAAGCCAACGGTCTACCGGCGATGGCGATCGAAGGAGGAGATGGTGGCCGCACTCGCCTCGACTCTGGCGGTCGCGGCCGCCGAGACCCCGGACACCGGCACCCTGCGCGGCGATGTGCGAGCCTATCTGGAGTCGGCGGCGGAGATGCTGTCCCATCCCTTGGCGGCCAGGGTGATTCCCGATCTGTTGGCGGAGGCGTCGCGCAATCCGATACTGGCGCAGTCTCTTCTGATCGGTGCCCGGGATACACGGCGGGAACGAGCCGCCGACATGCTGCGGCGGGCTATCACCCGCGGCGAGCTACCCGCGGAGCTGAACATCGATCTGGCGCTGGACGTCCTTGCCGGACCGCTCTATTGGCGACTGATGATCGTGGGGATCCCGATCGAGTCCGACTATATCGGCCAGCTCACCGACCTCCTCATCGCAGGTTGGCAGGGCTGAGTCATACGAGCACCAGCCTTCGCGTCCGGCTCGGCGAACGGCGGGGCTGGTGGAGTGGGCCTGCGCGAGCTGGACTCCTAATGCGCCGAGGCTGCTGCAGGCGGGAAGCAGGCTGGAGCCGAGTTGGGGGACGGTCCGGGACAACGCAATCGGTTGCGGCAGCCCCACGCGCGGGCGACTCGGCGCAACAGCGAGCAGACCGCGCGATAGGCTCGGTCGCCTACGACACAGGCCTGGCACCCCGGCAACTTCGCCGCACGCGGAATCGCGTCGCGCAGCGGACCGGTTGTACCGCCTCGGTGGAATCGGTGCCGACCAGCCGTGCCGTGCGCCACCCAGGGCGGGAGATGTTGCCCCAGGGGTGAAAGCGATATCCACCTATGGTGGCTATTCGGGACGAGCGCCGGCGCCCAAGATTCTTGTCAAGGCTGCTAGCAACGAAGCGGCAGACCTCACCCATCGCGCGCCGATACCCGAACCAGCTTTCCAGGAGTTCACGAATGCCGTCCACCTTTGTAGCGGATGCTCGCGATCGAGCCGATGCCTACCGCGCTGTGGCTTTCTCCGCGAGGAGGGCTGCGAACTGGTCGCGGAGGCGGTGAGCTGCCGTGCACTCGACCCCGACACGCGGGCGGTGGCGGTCCGGCTACCGTTCCGTCCGGTGGCCGATCGAGCGGTGCCGTTCCCGTATTCGCCCGGACTCGAGTCCCTGCGGGCGTTCTTCGGCTGCCCATCCGCCGGAGCGATCGCAGCACCGGGCGCGTGCCGCGCGCTGCGCGCAACATGCGGCGAACCAAATCCTTCCGGCGAGGCTGTCGAACGAGACGGTGCCGCCATCGGCAGTGAGTCGCCAGCATTCGCTGGATGTGGCGGCGCGAGAGCCCGTCGATACCCGAGCAGTCGTAGCACGCCGGCCAGCACCGTTGGACTGCAATGCGAGGGGGCATAGATCGTGTGGCAGTGGGGTCGGGCTTTCGCCGGAGGGGTCGAAGCCGCGTCGTCGGCTAGCTGGCAAGTCGACAATGCGCGAGCGCCGATTCTCGATTCCGACCAACCTGCGCAGATTGCCCACAACGCAGGCAAGGCAGTCGTGAACACCCTCCGGCCGCCACTGATGCCAGGGTCGACGTTCGGGAAATATCGCCTGCGGCGGCTGATCGGTTCCGGCGGGATGGGCAGGGTATTCGAGGCACTCGACACCACCAAGGGTCGGGTGGTCGCGGTGAAAGTGCTGCCCGAACAGTTGGCCGACGATCCGGTCTATCGGGCCCGGTTCCGGCGCGAATCCCACATCGCCGCGCTGCTGCAGGAGCCCCACGTCATCCCGATCCACGACTACGGCGAGATCGACGGGCTGCTCTACATCGATATGCGACTCGTGCACGGCGATAGCCTGCGCGCCGTGCTGAGAACCCACGGCCCGCTGCCGCCCGAGCAAGCTGTCTCGGTGATCAGCCAGATCGCAGCCGGACTCGACGCCGCCCACCGCGATGGCCTGATCCATCGTGACATCAAGCCGGACAATATTCTGCTCACCCACGACGGGTTCGCCTACCTGGCCGACTTCGGCCTGGCCAACACGAACACCGACGAACGCCTGACCCAGACCGGATCGGCGATCGGCTCGTTCAACTACATGGCCCCAGAACGTTTCCGAACCGGCCCGGCCACCCCGGCTGTCGACGTGTATGCCCTGGCGTGCGTGTTGCACGAATGCCTGACCGGCACCCGCGTTTACTCGACCGACGGCGGCGACGCCGCCATCATGCGGGCCCACATGATCGAACCTCCACCCCGAACGAGCAGGCAGGCACCGGGAATCCCGGTCTCGATCGATGCTGTCGTCGCGCGCGGCATGGCGAAGTCGGCCGATGAACGCTATGCCAGCGCCGGCGAACTGGCCGCCGCCGCCCACGCCGCACTTGCAGCGTCTACCGGCGTCGCCGAAGAAGATGGTCGCCGCGCCGTACTCGAATGCGAGCCCACCGCGGCGGCGTATCCCACACCCCGGGCGACCTCCACACCCGAGGCGAGATCCGTCCCGGCGCCTACGCGCCACCCACGCCGCCTCTGGATCGCCGCTGCTGCGGCCGTCCTGGCCGTCGGCGCCGTCGGAGCCTGGCCGCTGTTCCACAAGCCCGCACCACCGACCCCGGAGCCGGTGGCGAAATCCGAATTCACCGACGACGACATCACCCTGCTGAAGCTCCTGCAAGACCCGTACAACCGCACCATCTGTCACCACCTGAACCCACAGGCGATTCTGGGAGAGAAAGCCCATCTCGTCTGCGACGAGATTCCCGAAATCCGCGTGCCCAGCGGGGAGTTCTATCTGTTTCCCAATGCCGACGCACTGGGCAAGGCTTATCACGGCCTGGTGGTACAGACCAGCAACTGTCCGGGCTATCCACCCGGCCCCGACGGCCCTGCGACGAGGGGCGGCAGGGAGGTCGGGCGAATGGCCTGCTTCACGAATACCACTACGACACCACCGACCTCGGGGGTGATCCAAACCGACGACGCGGCCATGAGCATGGCGGTCTTCTCCTTCACCGAGTCGGTGGGCGGCAGTGCCAGCTTGTACTGGACAGTGCACGACACAGGAGAGGGGAATTCGCAATTCCGGACCCATCCGAGGGATCCGGACTTCTACACTCAGGCCGACCGCGATCTGATCGCCGAACTGCCCAAGGCCTACGACCCACGATACTGTCGACACGAGGCGCCCGAGAGCGATGCGACCGCCGTCGTTCGATGCTTCGGCAACGAGTCCGGTGCGCCGACAGCAACGTTTTTCCAATTCCCCGATCATCCGATCGCGACCCAGTTTTTCGATGGTGTCATGAGGAAATCCGGCGGGCGCGCGTGCGACGGTGCAACGGTTCCGGAGCAACCGTGGAGTCGAAATGGCGCGACCGTCGGCCGGTTCACCTGCATCAGCGATCCTTTGCCGACGCTCGTTGCGTTGGATCAGAGCAGCGACATCGCCATCCGAGCGGTATCCGTCAGTCCCGATTCCCCCTCCAACCGTCCCAAGACCGATCAGGGATTGTTCGATTGGTTCAAAAAGAACTCGCTGTAGACGCCGATATCTCCGCGGCATCGGCAAACCACCGTCGACCATACGTCGATAACTCGCGTGATGCGGACTGACGAAGTCAACTGGCCTTCGATGCCGATGCGACGTGCGAACTCGGTCGGTCCGGGCGGTGGCTGCTGTCCGTCGCGATCCTCACCAGCACCGGCTGAAGCAGGGGTGGTAGCTCCGGATGGATCCTTGGGGTCGGTTGTTCGCTGGGGGAACGGTCGGTTGTTCGCTGGGGGAACGGTGTCCGGCCTCGATGCCGATGCGCTTCGTGTCGCAGGGTGGGTTGCCCGGGGTGCCGCAGCCAGGCCGCCCTGGTTCGGGGCTGGGGCCGGGGCATCTCGGATAGATCTCGGAGGAGCCTCCGCGACCTGGCGAACCACCCCCGCTGCCCGGTCGGGAACTGAATCAGCAGTCGAAGCGAGGGCACCGAAGCACCGGCGGATGCCCGTGGCTCGGCGGTGCGAGATCGAACGACGACGCGGAGGCCGCCGGGGGTGTCGATAGCGGTAGCGACCCGGACATCCCCAAGACGCTGGGGCCGAACAGCATGAGTCCACCGGTAAGGGTCATCGACAACAGGATGCGGCGCCGGGCACGTGAGCACATTTGCCTGCCGGGCGTCCGAGGGATCGATTCGTGGCTCGAGCCCGGGCTCTGCGGGGCAGGGGTCGGCCGCCCTGACCGCGACTCGGTCCCGGGACGAGAAGCCAGAAACTGAACAGCAAGAGGCATCTGGATCACTTCCTGAGGGCGGTATCGATCACGACGGGCACAGGCCCAATCCTCGTCTGTGAACGGATCGCGCAACACCCACCCCAGGGTGAAAACCCGCACCCTCCCCGACCGGCTGGCCGAATCGCAGGATATGTGCACCGACGTGCGAGCGGGGACCGGAAGTTCGAGTCCTCTTGGTCCCACCGAGGATCCGACACAGCAAGCACAGCAGCATGAAACCGACTGCATCCAGTCAGCGTCGACGACGATCCGGATGCTGCGGCATGCCTCAATAGTCGAGGGCGTGTGCCGGTTGGCAGACATCCATGGGGGAGGGCAGATAGCGGGCGATGGCGTCCAGGAGCGTGGCGGTGTCATCGCTCGTGGGCGTTGCACCACAGAGGACGGGGACGACGTCACCGATGCGGGTGAGGTAGCGGATGCGGTCATGCAACTGGTCGAGCGGGATGTCATACCGGGCGGGGGAGGCGTTCGGATTCGAGGGGGCTTGTTCCATGACCGTTTTCACGAGGTTGCCGTACCACCGCTCGACGATCTCCCAATGGCTGCCGTAGAGTTCGGCGGCCAGCGGTTCGAGTGCACACAGCGGGAGCAGGTCGATGACGCCTTCGAACGTGGGGTCGGCGCCGATGGGGATCTGCAGCGTCAGTGGGACCGCGCCGCGGGTGTCGGCGATCGTGCGGAGGCAGCGGTCGAAATCGGCGGCGGGGTGGTCGAGTCCGTAGATCAGGCAGAGGCGGGCGACCTGGTAGTCGTCGGCGACCCGGAACATCGTCTCGAGGCGCGGTGTGGGGTACGCGGCGGCGTTCACGACCGCGACCACACCGTCGGCTACGCGGATGGACCGCTCCAGGTCCGCGACGGGCGCGTGGCTCGTCAGCTCGGCGATCCGAATCGTGTGCTCGACGCCGCCCGTCGTCCAACCGACCGTGGCCCGGGTGCCGGAGCCGGGCCGGCCGGAGCGGCGGCGGAGGAGGTGGGCCACTCGGGTCGTCTCGTCGGGGTCGCCGATGATGGTGACGTTGCGGATTGTCTGTGGATCAATGGCTTTGGCGCCCATCGCTTTGTGGTACTCCAGATCGACTCGAGGTGTCGGGACGTCCTCGGTCCGGACTCACCGTACCTCCGCCCGCGGATTGCTGGAGTGGAATTCGGCCCCAAAGTAGAACGTGTTCCTATACCGTCGGGCTGTGCAGAAAGAACAACGGCCCGCGGTGGCAGACTGGTTCACTGCGGACGACGGCGTGGTGCGTCTCAAGGGAAGTCGCTGCAAGGATTGCGCCACACCGTATTTCCCGCGGAACACGCTGGCCTGTCGGAATCCGCGGTGTTCCGGTCCGAGGGATGGCTCCGAACTCGTCGAGTATCTGTTTTCCACACGTGGGCGGATCTGGTCGTATGCGGACGCCCGGTACAAACCTCCGGCGCCCTATGTCTCGCCCGATCCATTCGAGCCGTATGTCGTTGCGGCAGTGGAACTCGAGGTCGAGCAGATGGTGATTCTCGGGCAGGTCGTGCGCGGCCTCACGGTGGACGACCTGGCCGTCGGCATGCCGGTCGAATTGACTCTCGGCACGTTGTACGCCGACGAGGAAGCGGAGCACACGGTGTGGATGTGGAGGCCGGTCAATGACTGACACGAATGATCGCGACATCGCCGTCCTCGGTGCGGGCATGCACCAGTGGGGCAAGTGGGGGCGCAATTTCGTCGAATACGGACTCGTCGCCGCCCGCGCGGCGCTGGCCGATGCCGGGGTGAACCACCTCGACGTCGGCTATATCGCCGGCGCGGACACCATCCGCAATGGATACCCCGGGTTCGTTTCGGGCGCGACTTTCGCTCAGGCGCTGGGGTGGTCGGGTGCGCGGATCTCGAGCAGCTATGCCGCCTGTGCCTCCGGTGCGCAGGCCATCGCCAACGCACGCGCCCAGATCCTGGCGGGGTTGTGTGACGTGGCGCTGGTGGTGGGCGCGGATGCCGCCCCGA
Source organism: Nocardia sp. CA-119907 (assembly GCF_050955995.1). Lineage (NCBI taxonomy): Bacteria > Bacillati > Actinomycetota > Actinomycetes > Mycobacteriales > Nocardiaceae > Nocardia > Nocardia sp. CA-119907. The sequence continues at coordinate 5,115,225 of NZ_CP192091.1, read as the reverse complement.
AGGGCTTCTTCCAGCCGGTCGGCGGTGAGCGCCGCGATGATCCGGACTGGTTGCGTTTCCACCTGCTCGGCGCTACCAATCCCATCTATTTCGCGCTGTATGCCCGTCGCCGGATGGCGCTGCACGGTGCCACGCTCGACGATTTCGCCGCGGTCAAGGTGAAGAACGCCAGGCACGGCCTGAACAACCCGTATGCCCGCTATCGCAAGGAGGTTTCGGTCGAGGAGATCGCCGCCTCGGCGATCGTCTCGGACCCGTTGCGGCTGCTCGACATCTGCGCCACCAGTGACGGCGGGGCCGCACTGGTGTTGACGTCGATGGAGTACGCGCGTCGGCACGGCGTCGCCGACCCGGTCCGCATCCGGGCGCTGTCGACGGTCACGCCGACGTTTCCGAAAACCGTTCTCGATCTGCCGGATTTCGCGACGGACTCCGCTGTGGCCGTCGAGGCCCCACCTCGCGCGTTCCGTTCCGCCATCGCGCACGCCGCGTACGAGGAGGCCGGGCTCGGTCCCGCCGACCTGTCCTTCGCGGAGGTCTACGACCTGTCCACCGCGCTGGAGCTGGACTGGTACGAGGACATCGGGCTCTGCGAGACGGGCGGCGCGGAGGAACTGTTGCGCAGCGGCGCAACAACATTGGGCGGACGCGTGCCGGTGAACCCCAGCGGCGGCCTGGCCTGTTTCGGTGAGGCGATCCCCGCGCAGGCCATCGCCCAGATCTGCGAGCTCACGTGGCAGCTGCGCGGCCAGGCCGATGGCCGCCAGGTGGACAACGCTCGCGCGGGTATCGCGGTGAACCAGGGCCTCTTCGGCCACGGCTCGGCCATCATCGCGACCCGCTGACATCGCGGGTCTTTCCGGAGCACTCTCCGAAACCCGGGCCATGCCCGGGTTTCGTGGTCCAGGTCGCTCGCGGTGCGCACCACGCCCTCGTCGAAACAGCGCACCGTCAACTGGGCTGAGGCGTAGGAAAATTGTGCGCCTTGTCCGGCTCGGACGCTGCCAGCATCTCGTCGCGCTCGACGACCTTGACCCGCTCGCGGCCCTGCGGCTCGCCCAGGGCACGCTCATGCGCGTCGAGGCGGTACCAGCCGGCCCAGGTGGTGAACGGGATGCCCCTGCCCTCGAGAAACTCGGTGACGGCTTCCGGCTCCGGCTCGGCGGCCGGGGTGAAGTTCGGCGCGTCGTCGAGCAGGCAGGCGATGGTCTCGTTGGCGTCGCCCTTGGTGTGGCCGATGAGGCCGACCGGTCCGCGCTTGATCCAGCCGGTGACATAGGTTTGCGGCAGGTAGCGTTCGGCGCCGTCGGCATCCTCGTTCACCAGCACGCGGCCGGCTTCGTTGGGGACGGTGCCGGCCTGGTCGTCGAAGGGCAGGGCCGGGATGTTCTGCGACTGGTAGCCGACCGCGCGGTAGACGGCCTGGACGTCCCAGTCCTTGAAGACGCCGGTGCCCTTGACATTGCCGGTGCCGTCGAGCTGGGTGCGCTCGGTGCGCAGGCCGACGACCTTGCCGTCGGCGTCGCCGAGGATCTCCGCCGGGTTCTCGAAGAAGTGCAGGAACAGCTTGTGCGGGCGGTCGCCGACATCGCGAATTGCCCACTGCTCCAAGGTGTTGCAGATCGTGTCGACCTGCTTGGAATGGCGGCGCGCCGCCTCGGAGCCCTCGTCGTAGTCGATGTCCTCGGGATCGACGATGACCTCGATGGTCGGGGAGTGGTCGAGTTCGCGCAGCTCGAGCGGAGTGAACTTGGCCTGGGCAGGACCGCGGCGGCCGAACACGTGCACCTCGACCGCCTTGTTCGCCTTCAGGCCCTCGTAGACGTTCGGCGGGATCTCGGTCGGCAGCAGCTCCTCGCCGGTCTTGGCGAGTACACGCGCCACGTCCAGGGCGACGTTGCCGACGCCGAGCACGGCGACCTTCTCGGCCTCCAGCGGCCAGGTGCGCGGCACATCCGGGTGTCCGTCGTACCAGGACACGAAGTCCGCGGCGCCATAGGAGCCGTCCAGGTCGATGCCCGGAACCTCCAGCGCGCGGTCGGCATTCGCGCCGGTGGAGAAGATCACCGCGTCATAGAACTGACGCAGATCTTCGAGGGTGATGTCGGTGCCGTAGTCGATATTGCCGAGCAGGCGGACCTGCGGCTTGTCGAGCACCTTGTGCAAGGCGGTGATGATGCCCTTGATGCGCGGGTGGTCGGGCGCGACGCCGTAGCGGATGAGGCCGAAGGGCGCGGGCATGCGCTCGTAGAGGTCGATGCCGACGCCGTCGAAACCGGCTGGGGCATCGGACTTCATCAACGCGTCGGCGGCGTAGATACCGGCCGGTCCTGCGCCCACGATCGCAATGCGGAGCGGGCGGGTCGCCGCACTCTGTTCGGTCATCATGGTTCCCTTCAATGCCTTTCGCCACCGTCAGGTGCCGCGACCCGTCAGCTGATTACGCGCTCATCCCGCGATATGACGCCGGAACTTGCGGGCGGTAGACCGCACGGGTGAGCAGCACGTAGACGGCGGCGGCGACGGCCGGGCCGAGCAATGCCGACAGGTCGGCGCCACCGAGCGCGGCAGCGACCGGTCCCTCCCACGAGGCGGTATGGATGCACAGGCCCGCCGATACGCCGCCGAGAATGATCGCGGTAACTCCGGCGAGATTGAAACCTGCGGTGTACCACTGTGGGCTCGTCGACCGTTCGTCGTTCAGGGCGCGACCGTCATATTTGTTGCGGCGCAACACGATATCGGTGGCGTAGATGGCGACCAACGGACCCAGGACCACGACCGTGAGTTCCAGCCAGCGACTCAAGGTGGCGAGGAAGTCATCGGCGACGAACAACGCGTAAAAGGTGATCGCGCCACCGAGGACGCCGTCGATGAATACCGTCTGCGAGCGCCGCATTTTGACGCCCAGTCCCTGCAGGCACAGGCCGGACGAATAGGTGGTGAGGACGTTGGTGGTGATCGCCCCGACGACGATCACGGCGAGGAACACCGGATAGAACCACCCCGGAAGGATGGTCTTCAGCGAAGTCTGGGGATCGTTCATGTCGACGCTGGTGCCGGCGACCACGCCGATGATCCCCAGCGCGACCGCGGGCACGAATCCGCCCAGGGCGGTCCAGCCCAGCACCGCCTTCTTCGACACCGACTCCGGCAGGTAGCGCGCGTAGTCCGCGCCGACGGTCCAGGACAGCGGCGCCGACGCGATGAGCGCCACCCCGACGAGCAGTGCCGACCACAGTGGTCCGCCCGAAAGTGGCTGCGCGGGAGCATAATCGAACTGCGCATGCCCGAATACGAAGATGCCGAGCAGAACACAGCAGACGATCAGCGCGGAGGTGAAGAACGGGCTCAGCCGCACGATCGTCGCATGACCGTAGATGCTGATCGTGAAGGTCAGGACCGCGATCACGCCGACGATCAGCAGCTTGACCGGTGTCGAGAGTGAGATTCCCAGGTGCTCGGCCAGTGCAAAGGCCGCGAGTGAACCGAACGAGAGGTTGATGGCCTCGTAGGAGATGGCGATCAGCCAGTTGAGGCCGGCTCCGAACACTCGATTGCCGCGAATGCCGAACATGGAGCGCATGATCACCACGCTCGGCGTGCCCGCCGCCGGGCCGCTGACCGCGAGCGTGCCGACGCCGAGCCAGAATGCGTTGCCCACCACGACAACTGCCAGCGCTTGCCACAACGACAGGCCGAGCAGCAGGGCTGTGCCGCCGAGCACGATGTAGATGTAGGCGACATTCGACGCCGCCCAGATGGTGAACAGTTCGCGCGGTGTCCCGCGTCGCTCCTCCGGCGGGACGAAGTCGATCCCGCGGACCTCGACGTGTCCGAACGTATCGCCCGATGGTCCTGGTGCCGGATTCCTGGTTGTGATGTCCTTCTGCTGACTGGTCACCGCGCGCCTCCGAATACCCTCTGCAGCTTCCGTATTCGACGTGTCCGCGACACGTCTGCGGTGAAAATATCGCTGCGGGCGTCATCGTCCGGTCATCGTCCGGACATCAGGGCGCATATTCTCAGGTGGCGCGTTGTTTCACGATGCGGCGCACGCTGGTTCGCGCATTTGCTCTCGGGTAGCGTTGGGCCGCAGTGGAATTGATGTAATCCGTCTCCGGTGTGCTCACTGGGGAGGGGTGAGGGCTTTGCGAAGCAGATCGGCCAGTTGCTGTTGTTCGTCGGGCGTGAGGTTGGCGACCGCGCGGCGGGGGAAGTCGAAGGAATCCTCGAACGCGTCGTTGACGGCTTCGCCCGCGGGCGTGCGCTGGATCCGGCGGAAGCGTCGATCCGAGGGATCCGGCCGACGCTGGACCAGAGAGCGGGCCTCGAGGCGGGTCACGATCTGGGTGATATTGGAAGCGTCGCAGCCGAGTTCCTCGGCGAGTTCTCCCATACCGCGGGGTACGCCGACCCGGCCCAGGACGCAGGCGTGGGCCATGCTCATGCCGTGCTCGTGGGCGGCGTCCTCGAAGGCGTGGTTGTAGGCGTCCACGAATTCGAACATCACGCGTTCGACGTCGGTGGATGTGCTCACGGGACCTGCCGGTACTGCCATGTCGAAAATTCTAGGCCACGTCTTGACGGAGGTACTTGATTGGATAAAGCACTTGTGACACGATCGTCCTTGATCCAATCAAGTATTTGCGCACACAGTCCGGTGCGCGACTCGATCAAGCAAGGAGTAGATGGTGAGCACTCTGTTCGAGCCGGTCTCGATCGGTCAGTGGCAGCTGCCGAGCCGCCTGGTGATGGCACCGATGACCCGCAACCGGGCCACCCTGGATGGGCTCGTCACCGAGCTCACCGCCGAGTACTACGCACAGCGCGCGAGTGCGGGTCTGATCATCAGCGAGAGCATTCAGCCCAGCGTCATCGGCCAGGGCTACTTTCTGACCCCCGGCCTGCACAACGAGGAGCAGACCAACGCGTGGCGCACAGTCACCGATGCCGTGCACAAGGCGGGCGGGCGAATCATCGCGCAGCTCACCCACTGTGGCCGCATCGGCCACCCCGCGCTCTACCCCGACAAGGTGCTGCCGCTGGCCCCTTCCGCGGTCGTGTCCGGTGAGCAGCTCTTCACCCCCGACGGGATGATCGACCACCCCGAGCCCCGGGAGATGACCGCCGCGGACATCGCCACCACGATCGCCGACTTCGCCGCCGCCGCCCGCAATGCCATCGCGGCCGGCTTCGACGGTGTCGAGGTGCACGGTGCGAACGGCTATCTGCTGCACCAGTTCCTGGCCGACAACACAAACCTGCGCACCGACAACTACGGCGGGTCGATCGCCAACCGCATCCGGTTCGTCACCGAAGTGGTGGCCGCGGTGGCCGAGGCCATCGGCGCCGACCGCACCGGTATCCGGCTCTCGCCCGGCAACCCGTTCAACCACATCGAGGAAGCCGACCCGGCGCCGCTGTACAGCGAGTTGCTGACCAAGCTCGCCGACCTGGACATCGCCTACGTGCACATCGTCGAGGGCGGTGACCGCGAACTGACCACCAAGCTGCGCGCGGCCTGGTCCAACGGGCTCATCCTCAACCCGCACCGCACTCCCGACGCCTTTCCCGCGACCGTCGACGCCGCCACCGAAGCGCTGGAATCCGGTGTGGCGGACGCGATCTCGCTGGCCACCCTGTGGCTGGCCAACCCGGACCTGGACGCCCGGATCAAGGCGGGCGGGCCCTACAACACCGCCGACCAGGCGACCTTCTATGGCGGCGACCACGTCGGCTACACCGACTACCCGACCCTGGGCTAGGTCACCTCGGCCTGAAATCGCCACGGCCGCCCCGATTCCCGACCCTGTCCCCGGGCGGAATCGGGGCGGCCGTGGCGCGCCCGGACCATTTCAGCCGACGCCCGCGTCGGCCCCGCGCAAGGAGCACCACAGGACATGAAGGCACTCGCACACGACAGGGGCAGCCCGCACATGCTGCGTGCGGCCGACGCGCCCGCGCCGGTTCCCGGACCGTCCGAAGCGCTGATCGAGGTCGTGTCGTTCTCGTTCAACTTCGGGGAGGTCGCCTTTCGGGTACCCGACCTGCCCGACGGGACGATCCCCGGCTGGGATGCCGCGGGCATCGTCGTCACCCCCGCGGCCGACGGTTCGGGTCCGCCCGCGGGCAGCCGCGTGGTGACCTTCGGCTGGTCCGGCGCCTGGGCCGAACAGCGCGCGGTCGACACCGCGCAACTGGCCGTCGTGCCCGACGCGCTGGATCTGGGCGCCACCGCGGCCTTGCCGGTCGCCGCGGTCACCGCGCTGCAGGCGGTGCGGCGGCTCGGGCCAATTGTCGGTCGCCGCGTGCTGGTGACCGGGGCATCCGGCGGCGTCGGCCGATACGCCGTGCAGCTCGCGCGCCTGGCCGGTGCGCAAGTCATTGCCTCGGTGGGCAATCCGGGGCGCGGGATCGGTCTGACGGAATTGGGCGCCGCCGAGGTGATCATCGGTCCGGAAGCGCTGCACGGCCGGGTGTTCGGGGTGATCGACAACGTCGGCGGCCGGCAACTGGCCGACGCCTATCTGCGGCTCGAATCCGGCGGCACCGTCGTGGCCGTCGGCAAGGCATCGGGGGAGGCGACCACCATCGACTTCGAGGAGGCCCGCATGCGCGTCGACCGTGGCCGGATCGAGACGTTCGTCATCGGGACTCCGCTCGGCGGCGATCTCGCGGAACTCGTCCGTTTCGCCGGGCGCGGGGACCTCGATCTGGCGATCGGATGGCGCGGCGACTGGATCGACTACCGCCAGGCCGCCGACGCCCTGGTGAACCGCGGGATCCGGGGCAAGGCGGTCCTCGACATCCGGCGAACGGATGGGTGACAGCCTCGAAAAAGCGCTCCTACCAGCAGCATCGATCTCCAGTGTCTCGACGATGAGCGGTCGGTGAGAGGCCCCTGGATACGTTCACACCGTGGCTGGGCGCGAACGGGCGGAAGGCCACTGGCACCAGCTGTACGAGCAGAGGAGACAGGCCATGACCAGCCGTGGAGACAACCGCGCCGTCGTATTGGGGGGTGGGCTCGCCGGTTTGTTCGCCACCCGCGTGCTCGCCGACCGGTACGAGCGGGTAATCCTTGTCGACCGAGACCACCTCACCGGCCCGAATCTGCTGCGGCGTGGCCTGCCGCAGGGACACCATCTGCACGGTCTACTGTCGCGCGGTCAGCAGATCGCCGAGGAGCTCTTCCCGGGCGTGACCGACAAGATGGTTGCCGACGGTGCGGCCATCGGTGATGCCTCCAAGGATGTGCGCTGGATCATCAACGGCAAGCGCCTTGTTCAGGTCGATTCCGGACTGGTCTGTCTCACCGCCAGCCGCCCGTTCTTCGAAGCGCACATTCGCGAGCGGGTGCTGGCCCTGCCCAATGTCGAACTCGCCGAACAGTCCGACATCAGCCGCCTCGAGGTGGTCGAGGATGGCAAGCGGATCGCCGGGGTCTGGGTTTTCCCGGAGAACTCGCACGAAACGCTATTGGCCGCCGAGCTGGTCGTGGATGCCTCGGGGCGTGGCTCCCGGGCAGCCGTGTGGCTCGAGGACCTCGAGTACGGGCGCGTCGAGGAGGAGAAGCACAAGATCGGCATGGGATACGCCACGCGGTACTACCGCATACCGGACGAGGCGTTCGGCGACGACATCTCGATCAATACCGTGGCCTCGGCCGGTGTGCCGCGCGGGTGCATCTGCCAAAAGATCGATGGCAACCGCGCCATCGTGACCGCCTACGGCATCCTCGGCGACCACCCGCCGACCGATCCGGAAGGCTACCTGGCGTTCATCAAAACCCTTGCCGCACCGGATATCTACGAGACACTGCAGCACGCTGTTGCGTTGAACGACCCGGTCGCCTACAAGTTCCCCACCAACCTGCGCCGCCACTATCAGCGCATGACCGCCTTCCCGACCGGGTTCCTGGTGATCGGTGACGCGGTGGCCAGCTTCAACCCCAGCTATGCCCAGGGCATGACCGTCGCCGCCATGGGTTCGACCGTGCTGCGCAAGCATGTGCAGGGCGGGGGTGAGATCGATCCGCTGGCCTACTTCCGTGATCTGGCCGCCGAGGCCATCGACGGCTGCTGGGACATGGCGATCGGCGCCGACCTCAGCTACCCCGAGGTCCAGGGCGAGCGGACGCCGGAAATCCTCGAGGCGCACGCCTTCATCGCACAGGTCCAGGACGCGGCCAGCCGTGACGGCGAGGTGTCGCGGGCCTACCAGCGGGTCATCGGCCTGGCCGACCATCCGAGCGTGCTGCACGAGCCGCACCTCGAGGCCAAGATCCTGGCGGCGTGAGACCATGACACTGGAACGAATTCGCCTGGGCGAGTTGACTTTCGACGTCGATATCGAGGGACCCGCGAACGGCCCGGCCGTACTGCTGCTGCACGGCTTCCCGCACAGCCGCCGGTCCTGGACCGAGGTGGCGCCCATCCTGCACGAGGCCGGGCTGCGCACCGTCGCCCCGGATCAGCGCGGCTACTCCGACGGTGCCCGGCCGACGCAGGTCAGCGAGTACGCGCTGCCGAAACTGGTCGGTGACGCGCTCGGCATTTTGGACGCGCTGAGCATCGACTCCGCGCACGTGGTCGGTCACGACTGGGGCGCGGCCGTGGCGTGGTATCTGGGTGCGCGCCACGCGGATCGGGTGCGCAGTCTGGTCGCGCTGGCCATCCCACATCTGGACGCCTATCAGCATGCGTACCAAGTCGATACGGAGCAGCAGCACAGCTCCCAATACGTCGAGTTCCTCATGTCCGAGGACGCCGCGGCGCAGTTCCTCGCCGACGATGCCGCCCAGCTGTGGGCGTGGTTCGCCCAAGCGGGAGACGGCGTCCTGACCGCGGAGCAGGTGCGCCGCTACGTCACCAAGCACAGTGAGCCGGGCGTGCTGGACGCGGCGCTGAATTGGTATCGCGCCAACAATCTGCTCGGTGAGCCCTTCGGATTCGGCCCGGTGTCGGTTCCGACGACGTTCGTTTGGAGCGTTACGGACACCGCTGTGAGCAAGCTCGCGGTCACCGCGACCGCCGAGCATGTCACGGGACCGTATCGCCTGGTGACGCTGGAGAAGACCTCGCACTGGCAGCCACAGCAGGCGCCGGAAACCGTTGCGGGAGAGATCTTGAACCTGGTTCGGGCGGGGGAGGTCGAGAACCGATGACCGCGGTCGGAACCGAGCAGGAATACGCCGAACCCTATCTGCGCGGAGTCCTGGCCACGGCCGGGCTCGATGTCGAGTACACCCGGGGCGAGGCGAATACCCTCTACTACAACCGTGACGGACGCGAGGTCGGCGTGCTCGACTTCGTCGGCGGATACGGCTCGACGCTGCTGGGGCACAGCCATCCCGAGCTGATCGAGTACGCCCGCGAACTGCTGGCCGGCCAGACGCCGATCCACGCCCAGTTCTCGCGGCACCCCTACGCCAATCGGGTGGCGGCCCAACTGAACCGGATCCTGCGCCGGGATCTGGACTCCGACGAGAACTACTACGCGATCTTCGCCAACAGCGGCGCCGAGGCCATCGAGGCCGGGATGAAGCACGCTGAACTGGAACGCTTCTCGCGGATCGCTGGATTGCGGGCCGAGATCGAGGCCAGTGTCGCCATGGCCCGCGCCGCGGTCGAGGGCGGCCGGGCGCGCGCCGAGGACATCGACGCCCTGGTGGCCGCGGTGAACGAGCACAATCAGGCGCTGTTCGACAGCACGCCACTGTTCCTCACCCCGGTCGGATCCTTCCACGGCAAGCTCGCGGGCAGCGTGCAGCTCACCTACAACCCGATCTACCGGACGGTCTTCTCGGCGCTGGCGGCCCAGGCGCGGTTCGTTCCCATAAACGAACCCGGCGCTCTCGACGAGATCGTGGCCGCCGAGCGTCGCGACCTGCACGACCTGGAGATCGCCGACGATCAGGTGCGGGTGGTGTCCCGGCCGTTCCCGGTGTTCTGCGCCCTGGTGCTCGAACCGATTCTCGGGGAGGGCGGAATTCACGAAGTGCCGGTGGCATTCGCGAAGGACGTGAATCGGGTCGCCGCCGATCTCGGCATCCCGGTCGTTATCGACGAGATCCAGGCCGGCATGGGCCGCACCGGTGCGTTCCTGTCCAGCAGCCACCTGGGGTTGCGCGGCGACTACTACGCCATGGCGAAGAGTCTGGGCGGCGGCATCGCCAAGGCCGCAGTGCTTTTGGTGCGCGAGTCGCGCTACCAGCGGGATTTCGAGATGATGCACAGCTCGACCTTCGCCAAGGACAGCTTCTCCTGCCTGATCGCGGAGAAGGTGCTGACGATGCTCGAGGCGAACGACGGCGAGGTCTACCGCACGGCGGCCCGGCGCGGCGCCGAACTGCTGAACGCGCTACGCGCGCTGCAGGCCGAATATCCCACCGTGATCGCGCAGGTGCGGGGCCGGGGTCTGATGGTCGGACTGGAGTTCGCGAACCAGGCCGAGTCCCCCTCGCAGGTACTCCGCGAACTCGACGGCGGTGGCTTCTTCGGCTACTACGTGTCCGGTTTCCTGTTGCGCGAGTACGACATTCGCACCTTCCCCACCTCTAGTGCGGTGTACACACTGCGTTTCGAGCCGTCGGTCCACCTCGACACGTCCGAAATCGATCGGCTCATCACCGCCCTGCGCGAGGTGTGCCGTGAGATCCGGGACGCGGGCGGTACGCGACTGGCGGCGATCGCCTGAGCGGGCGAGCGGACAGAAGGAGAGACAAGCAATGATCGAAACCTTCGATGTCGAGCGGGTGACGCCGGACGATTCGAGGTACGGCGTGCTCGGCGCGAGTTTCAATGGCCGGTGGGCCGGCGCGCCGGAGTATGTGCTGCTGCCCAAGACGGCCGACGAGGCCGTCGCGTCGGTGCAGCACGTGCTCGATCGCGGGGTGCGGTTCGCGCTGCACAGCAGTGGCGCCTGCTACGAGGACCTGATCGCCAACCCGGAGAACCGGGTCATCATCAGTACCTCGCAGCTGAATTCGGTGGACTACGACCCGCAGCGCAAGGCCTTCGCCGTTGGCCCCGGCATCACCACCGCCGACCTGTACCGGAAGTTGCACGAGGGCTGGCATGTCACCGTTCCGGCGGGCGTCGGTCCGCCGGTTGCCCTCGGCGGCCAGATGACCAATGCCGGTTACGGCGCGCTGTCGCGACAGCTCGGGCATCTGGTCGACTACCTCGAGGCCGTCGAGGTAGTGATCGCCGACGCCGATGGCCGCGCACGCAAGGTCGTGGCGACCCGGCAGGTCGACGATCCGCAGCGCGAGCTGTGGTGGGCGCACACCGGTGGTGGTGGCGGCACCTACGGGCTGGTCACCAAGTTCTGGTTGCGCTCGCCCGAGGCGCAGGGCAGCGCGCCCGCCGACCAGTTGCCCACCGCGCCAAGGGAACTGATCATCTCCGAGGTCGCCTGGTCCTGGGATCAGCTGACCGAGGAGTCGTTCGGCAAGCTGCTCGGCAACTTCACCGCCTGGCACGAGCGGAACGCGGGCGTCGATTCGCCGTACCTGAATCTGTTCAGTGCGCTGAAGCCGCGGCACATCTCGGCCGGCGAGTTCCTGATGTCCTCGCAGATCGATGCCGCGACCCCGAACGCCGAGCGACTACTCGACGATTTCCTCGCGGCCATCGCTGACGGCACCGGCCTGACCTACCGCGTCGATGTGCGCGAGCGGGTCGACTGGCTGGCCCACGTGACGGCCTGGGCGAGCCTCGGCGGCGACGGCTGGGAGGGCAAGGGACGGTTCAAGGCCAAATCGGCGTATTTGCGCACCGCGATGCCCGCCGATCAGGTACGGGCGATGTATCGCAATCTCACCGATCCGGAGTACGACAACCCCGCCACCCTGGTGGAGATCGCCGGATACGGCGGCCGCGTCAACACCGTTGACTCCTCGGAAACCGCTGTACCCCAGCGGGATTCGGTGATCAAGATGCTGTACCTGGTGATGTGGGCCACCCCGGAGGAGGACGCGGCCCAGCTGGCCTGGATCCGCCGCTGGTACGGCGACGTGTACGCCGCGACCGGCGGTGTCCCGGGCGTCGGCGGAGCCAATGATGGTGCGGTCCTGAACTACACCGATGCCGACCCGCTGGACCCGGCGCTGAACGGTTCGCCGATTCCGTGGCACGAGCTGTACTTCGGCGCGGCCTACCCACGGCTGCAGCAGATCAAGGCGAAGTGGGACCCGGCCAACCACTTCACCCACGCCTTGGCCGTGCGCGGCCGCAACTGACCGACCACCGGATCGACCTGGAGGCATCCGATGACCTCGCTCGAGAAGATCGAGTACTTCGACGACCGCTACCGCAAGGCTCGCGCCGAGCTGGGCGGCGCCCTGCCCGGCGCCGACCGGATCGGCGAGTTCATGTCCCACTGGTACACGGCGGTGAACTCCGCCGACATCGACGCCCAGCTGGCCATGTGCACCGAGGACATCCTCGTGGAGGATCCGGCCATGTTCGGCCGGTTCAGCAAGGGGCACGCGGATTTCCGCCGCTTCGCCGAGATCACCTACACCGCGTTTCCCGATATGCGGTTCGAGGCGACGGCAGCGCCGCTGATCGCCCTGGACGGCAACCGCATCGTGGTGCCCTGGCACGGTACGGGCACCTTGACCGGCGGCATTTCGGGCTGGCCGCCCGAGCACCCGGAGCCGCCGGTCGCGGCCACCGGGCGCCGGTTCGATCTGGAGGGCATGGACACCTACGAATTCCGTGACGGCCTGATCAGCTTCTGGCGCATCAGCTACGACAACTTCGAGATGTCCCAGCAGCTCGGGCTGATGCCCTGACAATTCGCGCCGGGCACCGGGTGAATCGGTGTCCGGCGCGACACCGTTCGAGTGGAGCAAGGTAATTCGCGTGGTGGCAGACTCTCGATTCGACAACCCGGCTCAGAGCAGATGGATTCGCCGATTCGGACCGGCACCCGATGCCCCGCACCGGCTGGTGTGTTTCCCCTATGCGGGCGGATCCGCGAGTTATTTCTTCCGATGGATGCAGGCGCTGGCGCCGGATATCGACGTGGTCGCCGTGCAATATCCGGGACGGCAGGAGCGCCGCACCGAACCGGTCATCGACGATATCGATCGACTCGCCGAACATATTGCGGCGGAGGTGCTTCCGTGGATCGACCGGCCCACCGCCTTCTTCGGGCACAGCATGGGCGCGATCCTCGCGTTCGAGGTGGCGCTGCGGCTGGAGCGGGCCGGGACGCGCATTACCGAACTGTTCGTCTCCGGCCGGCGTGGGCCCGCCACCAGCCGCGACGAGCGGACCTATCTGGCCGGTGACGCCGAGCTGCTGGCCGACGTCGTCCGCCTCGGCGCCACCGATGCGTCCGCGCTCGCCGATCCGGAGATCGCCGCCATGGTCCTGCCGCCCATTCGGGGCGACTACCGCGCCATCGAGCGTTATCGGTGGGCGGGCGGACCGCAATTGCACTGCGGGATTACGGCGTTAGCCGGTGATGCCGATCCCAAGACCACCGTCGACGAGGTGGCCGAATGGCGATCGCACACGCGGGGCGGCTTCGGGCTGCGGCAGTATCCGGGCGGGCATTTCTTCCTGAATCAGCATGCCGACGCGGTCCACGCGGTGATCCGGCAGCGCGTTATCGGCGCTGCGATGCCAGCGAAATAAACTGATTACCAACGGATTACCGGAATGTCTTGGGTTCTTGGCTACGTTGAAATCACGCCCTCGACGGCGTCAGTTCCAAACCATATGCCGAATAGGCGAGGGGGAGAGCCGTTTTGAGTTCGATAAACGCTACCGATAATGCCGAGATCGCCGTCATTGGATTCGCGTGCCGCCTTCCCGGCGCCGACAGCCCCGCCGAATTCTGGGAACTGCTGCGGTCGGGCACCAGCGCCATCTCGTCCTGGCCGGAAGGCCGCATGGAGTTCGCCGGATCGGCGGACCGCCCGGAGCGGCGCGGTGCGTTCCTGACCGATGTCGAGGGATTCGACGCGCCGTTCTTCGGAATCTCCCCGCGCGAGGCCGCCGCGATGGATCCGCGGCAGCGGCTGGTGCTCGAACTCGCATGGGAGGCATTAGAAGACGCCGGTACCCTGCCGGAGGACCTGCGGGGCAGCGATGCTGCGGTCCTGGTGGGCACGCACCGCGACGATTACGCCGCGCTGCTGGGTACGCTGCCCGACGACGCGATCACCCATCACACCCTGACCGGCGTGAGCAGGGGCGTGATCGCCAATCGGGTCTCCTACTTCCTCGGTGTGCACGGCCCGAGCCTGACGATCGATTCGGCGCAATCCTCGGCCCTGGTGGCCGTGCACCTGGCCTGCCAGAGCCTGCGCACGGGCGAGGCGTCCACGGCCCTGGTGGCGGGCGTCAACCTGAACCTGGCCGCCGCGACCGCGGTCGCGACCGAGCGATTCGGCGGCCTGTCGCCCACCGGCACGTCCGCCGCGTTCGACGCGCGCGCCGATGGTTTCGTGCGCGGTGAGGGTGCGGTCGTACTGCTGCTCAAGCCGCTGGCCGACGCCGTCGCGGCCGGCGACCGCATCCACGGCGTGATCCGGGGCAGTGCGGTCAACAACGACGGTGCGACCGAGGGACTGACGGTGCCGGGGCAGGCCGCCCAGGAACAGGTCCTGCGGGCGGCGTATCGGCGCGCCGGGATCCCCACCGCGCACGTCCAGTACGTCGAGACACACGGCACCGGTACACCGGTCGGTGATCCCATCGAGGCGGCCGCACTCGGCGCGGTGCTGGGCGCGGGACGGGCGCATCCCTTGCCGATCGGATCGGTGAAGACCAATATCGGGCACCTGGAGGGCGCGGCCGGATTGGCCGGGCTGCTCAAAGTGCTGCTCTGCCTTCGGCATCGGCAACTGCCCGCCAGCCTGAACTTCTCGGCGCCGAATCCATCGATATCGTTCGACGAGCTCAATCTCACTGTCCAGACCGAGCTTTCGGCGTGGCCGGAACATGGAGTACCACTTGTCGCGGGCGTGAGTTCGTTCGGCATGGGCGGTACCAACTGCCATGTCGTGGTCGGCGAGGGACCGGAAACCTCGCCCGTGGGTGAGCCGCGCCGCCCGCTCGCGGCGGTGCCGTGGGTGCTCTCGGCGCGCACGCCGGAAGCGCTGGCGAGCCAGGCGAAACGGTTGGCACACCTGGCCACGGCGCACGATCCCGCCGATGTGGGATGGTCACTGGCCCGTACCAGAACGACCTTCGACCACCGCGCCGTGGTCGCCGCGGGCGACGGCTCGGCCCTGCGCCGCGCACTCGAGGCGCTCGCCACCGGGGCTCCCACTCCGCAGCTGGTCACCGGCGCGGTCGAGCCGGGCGAGCTGGCGGTGGTGTTCTCCGGCCAGGGTGGTCAGCGGACCGGGATGGGCCTGCAGCTCTACCGCGAATTCCCGGTCTTCGCGGCGGAATTCGATGCCATCGCGACGCACCTCGATCCGGTCCTGGACCGTCCACTGCGCACGATCATCGCCACCGGGGACGGGCTCGATCGAACCGGCTACGCGCAGCCCGCGCTGTTCGCGCTGCAGGTGGCGCTGTATCGGCTGGTGCAATCCTGGGGCATCGCACCGGAATTCGTCGCCGGGCATTCCATCGGTGAGATCGCCGCGGCGCATGTGGCCGGTGTGCTGTCGCGCACGGACGCGGCCAAGCTCGTCGCGGCGCGCGGGCGGCTCATGCAGGCGCTGCCGAGCGGCGGCGCCATGATCGCGCTGGAGGCCACCGAGGACGAGATCGCGCCCCTGCTGGCCGAGCTGCCCGATCTGGGGATCGCCGCCAGCAACGGACCGCGCGCGGTGGTCATCGCCGGGCAGGAGCGCGGCGCGCTCGACATCGCCGCCCAGGTTTCCGAATGGGGACGAAAAGTCAAGCGGCTGAACGTCTCCCATGCCTTCCACTCGCCGCTCATGGCACCGATGCTCGACGAGTTCGCCGCGGTGGCGCGTGCCCTGCGCTTCGAGGAGCCGAGCCTGCGAGCGGTGTCCTCGGTGACCGGCGGTCCGGCGCAGGAGTGGGCGTCGGCGGACTACTGGGTGGAGCACATCCGGCGGCCGGTCCGGTTCCTCGACGCGGTGCGGGGACTCGAAACACAGGGCGCCACCAAGGTTTTCGAGCTCGGCCCCGACGGGGTGTGCTCGGCGATGATCGCCGATGCGGCCGTCCACCCCGAGCGGATGACCGCGGTACCCGCATTGCGGCCGGAGCGGGACGAACCCGGCACCGTCGTGTCGGCCGCCGCCCAGCTGTTCGTGCGCGGTATGGGGATCGATTGGCCCGCACTGTTCTCCGGTGCGGGGGCGCGGGTCGTGGACCTGCCGACGTATCCGTTCCAGCGTCGCTCGTATCCGCTGATCGGCGGCGCGGCCGGGAGCGGCCGGGAAACCGCCGCGACGATTCCCGCGGTGGCGGCGGTCACCCCCGCTGCGACGGCCACCCGCCCCGCTGCGGCGGCCATCGATGTCGACTCGCTGGTCACCGGGCACATCCGGGCCGTGCTCGGCCTCGACGGCTCGGAGCGCGTCGACGCCCGCGCCCGCTTCCGCGACCTCGGATTCGATTCCCTGCTCGGGGTGGAGTTGCGCAAGGCCCTCGCCCGCGCTACCGACCTGAGCCTGCCCGGCGGGCTGCTGTTCGACTACCCGACACCCGCGGCGTTGATCGAATACCTGAACGCCCAGCTCACCGGGATTGCGGACGATGGTGAGCCCGAAGTCGTCACGGCGGCCGACGACGATCCGATCGCCATTGTCGGCATGGCCTGCCGATACCCTGGCGGCATCACCGGACCGGACGAGTTGTGGCGGGTGGTGGCCGACGGCGTCGACGCCATCACGGAATTCCCCACCGACCGCGGCTGGGACGAGGCGCTGTTCGATCCGTCCCCGGACCGGCCCGGCGCCAGCTACGTCCGGCGCGGCGGCTTCCTGGAACACGTCGATGAGTTCGACGCGGCGCTGTTCGGAATCTCCCCGCGCGAGGCGCTGGCCATGGATCCGCAACAGCGCTTGCTCCTCGAAACCTCGTGGGAGGCAATCGAACACGCGAGCATCGATCCGCAGTCACTCGTCGGTACGCGCACCGGAGTGTTCGTGGGCGCCACCAGCTCCGACTACGGGCCGCGCATGCACACGCCCGCCGCGGGCACCGATGGCTATGTGTTGACCGGAACCACCAACAGCGTGATGTCCGGTCGCATCGCGTACCAGCTGGGTCTGCTCGGACCGGCGTTGACGGTGGATACCGCGTGCTCGTCGTCGCTGGTCGCCATCCACCTGGCGGTGCGCTCGCTGCGCGCGGGCGAAACGACGCTGGCGCTGGCCGGTGGCGCGGCCGTGATGGCCAATCCCGGTATGTTCGTGGAGTTCTCCCGGCAGCGTGGGCTCGCGCCCGACGGGCGCTGCAAACCGTTCGCCGCGGCCGCCGACGGAACGGCGTGGTCCGAGGGCGCCGGAGTGCTCCTGCTGGAACGACTTTCGGACGCCCGCCGCCACGGGCACCGGGTGCTGGCGCTGATCCGCGGCACCGCCATCAACCAGGACGGCGCGTCCAACGGCCTGACCGCGCCGAACGGCCCGGCGCAGCGACGAGTCATCGGCGCGGCGCTCGCCGCCGCCGGGCTGACCGCCGAGGCGGTCGACGCGGTGGAGGCGCACGGTACCGGCACGGCGCTGGGCGACCCGATCGAAGCCGACGCCCTGCTCGCCACCTATGGCGCACACCGCGAGTCGGGCGCACCCCTGTATCTCGGGTCGCTGAAATCGAATATCGGGCACACCCAGGCGGCCGCCGGTGTCGCCGGTGTGATCAAGATGGTGCAGGCCATGCGGCACGGCGTGTTGCCCGCCACCCTGCACGTCGATGCGCCCACTGCGCATGTCGACTGGTCTTCGGGCACTGTCGAATTGCTGGTTCAGCAGCGCGAGTGGCCGCGGGGGGGCCGTCCGCGCCGCGCCGGTGTGTCCTCGTTCGGGATCAGTGGGACCAATGCCCACCTGGTCCTCGAAGAGGCCGAAACCGCGATTACCGCAACCACATCCGCGGCGACCGATTCCGCGTGGCCGGTGGCATGGCTGCTGTCCGGCCGTGATCGCAAGGCATTGCGCGCTCAGGCGGGCAAGCTGGGCGACTTCGTCGCGGCCCGGCCGGATGCCCCGGTCGGCGCGCTCGCGCACTCGCTCGTGCGGACGCGGGCATTGCTGCCCGAGCGGGCCGTCGTCCTCGGCCGCACCCACGCCGACTTCCGGGCCGGTCTCGTTGCGCTGCGAGACGGGACGGATGCGCCGCAGCTGGTTTCGGGCCGGGCCATCCGGACCGCGCGCACGGCGTTCCTGTTCACCGGTCAGGGCGCCCAGCGAATCGGCATGGGGCAGCAGCTGTACGACCGTTTTCCGGTGTTCGCGGCGGCGTTCGACGAGGTGTGCGCCGCGTTCGAACCATGGCTGGCGATGCCGCTGAGCGAGGTAGTCCGCGGTGACGCCGAGGCACTGGAACGCACCGAGTACACCCAGCCCGCCCTGTTCGCGGTGGAGGTCGCGCTCGCCGCGCTGTGCCGCCAGGTGGGCCTGATTCCGGATGTGGTGGCGGGTCATTCGATCGGCGAACTGTCGGCGGCACACGTCGCGGGCGGTATCGGTCTGCTCGATGCCGCGAAACTGGTCGCCGCCCGCGGCCGGCTCATGCAGGCGGCCCGGGCGGGCGGGGCGATGATCGCGATCGGCGCGCCCGCCGACGAGGTGGCCGCGTCCATCGCGGGCCGCGCGGTCGACATCGCGGCGGTGAACGGACCCGCCTCGGTGGTGATCTCCGGCGACACCGACGCCGCCGAGGCGGTCGCCGACGAGTGGCGGCGCGCGGGCCATCGTACGCACGCGCTGCGGGTGAGCCACGCCTTCCACTCGGCGCACATGGATGACGCCCTCGACGAATTCCGGCACATTGCCGAATCGGTCGCGTTCACCGACCCCGCGATTCCGGTCGTCTCCACACTATCGCCCGACCGTGCCACGCTGACCTCGCCGGACCACTGGGTGCGGCAGTTGCGCGGCACCGTGCGATTCCTGGACACCGTTCGCCGGCTCGAGCGCGACGATGTCCGGGTGTTCGTGGAGATCGGACCGGACGCTGTGCTCACCGCCATGGCGAGCGAATCGTTCGAGACCTCGGCGTCGATCGCGGTTCCCTTGCTGCGCCGGGACCGTCCCGAGGACGAGACATTTGTGGCCGGTGTCGCCACCGCGCACGTCAACGGCTCGGCCGCGGATCTGGCCGGCCTCGTCGAATCTCCCACGGCCCCTGTCGAATTGCCGACGTACGCGTTCCAGCGCGTCAGCTACTGGCTGCGCGGCGGCGGCGAGCGGGCCGCGGCCGGACATCCGATCCTGAGCACCCGGGTGGATCGCGCCGACCGGGACGAGGTGCTGTTCAGCGGCAGGCTGACGACCGCCGAACACGGCTGGCTGCGTGACCATGTCATTGCCGGGTCCGCGATCCTGCCCGCGACCGCGTTCGTCGATTTCGCGATCTCCGCCGCGGATCGCCTGGGAGCGGAACAGGTTTCGGAGGTAGTGGTCGAAGCCGCCCTGCCGCTGGACGGTCCGGTGGAGGTGCAGGTGATCGCCGAGGCCGCCGATGCCACCGGACGGCGGCCCTTCGCGATCCACGCCAGGATCGCCGAGGACGCGCAGTGGTCCCGGCATGCCTCCGGATTCCTCGCTGCCGCGGCCCCACCCGCGCACGGCCTGGATGGTGTGTGGCCGCCGTCGGACGCCGTCGAGCAGCCGATCGATCACGCCTACGAGCAACTCGCGGGACTCGGTTATCACTACGGCGCCGCCTTCCGCTGCCTGACCCGGGTCTGGCGGAGCGACGAGGCCTTGTTCGCTGAGGTTCGCCTCCCCGGCGGCCGCATCGACGATGCCGGTCGTTACGGGATTCACCCCGCATTGCTCGACGCCGTCCTGCATCCGCTCGTGCTCGACCTGGCCGACGGGGCGAACCCTGGTGAGATCCTGTTGCCATACGCGTTTTCCTCGGTGCGCGTGGGGATTTCGGGTGCGAGCGCATTGCGCGCCCGGCTGATCAGGACCGGTCGGACATCGGTGGAAATCACGGTCGCCACCGACGACGGCACACCGGTTGCCGTCGTCGGGGCGCTGGACTTCCGGCCGACCGCCACCAACGGCTTCGTCGCCCGGCCGCCGCTGTACACCGTGGCCTGGCAACCGCTGCCCGAGCCCGCGACGGCAGACACCGATGTCGTCGCCGCCGTGCTCGAACCCGGCCGCTCACCCGAGCAGGTGCACGCGGCGACGGTCCGAGCGACGGAATCGATCCAGCGCCTACTCGCCGAGGCCGGGCCCGCGGGCTCGCCGCTCGTGCTGGTCACGCGCGGTGCCGTCGCCACCACCGGCGGCGAGCGGGTCGACGACCTGGCCGGTGCCGCGGTGTGGGGACTCGGGCGGGTCGCCGCCAGTGAACACCCCGGACGAATAGTGCTGCTCGACATACCACCGCAGGAAGAGATCGGGGACTGGCCGCGTCGCGCCGCGGCCACCGGCGAAGGCCAGCTCGCCGTCCGCGGCGGGGCGCTGCTCATTCCCCGGTTGTCCACGCGGACAAGCGAATTCGTGGACAACCCGATCCGGACCGATGGCACCGTGCTGATCACCGGCGGTACCGGTGGGCTCGGTGCGCTGTTCGCCCGGCACCTGGTCGCCGAGCACCGCGTGCGGCATCTGATGCTGGTCAGCCGCCGTGGACCGGCGACGCCAGGAACCGATGACCTGGCCGCCGACTTGCGCGCGGCGGGCGCGACCGTCGAGGTGCTCGCAGCCGATATGGCCGATCCGGCGGCGGTCGCCGAGGTCCTCGCGGCAATACCGGCGGAGCAGCCGCTGCGTGCGGTGGTGCATGCCGCCGGCACGCTCGCCGACGCCATGATCGATGCGCTGACCGCGCAACAGATTCACGCCGTGCTGCGCCCGAAGGTCGACGCCGCCTGGCATCTGCACGAGGCGACGGCCGCGCTGGATCTCGATGCGTTCCTGCTGTTCTCCTCGCTGTCGGGCACCGTCGGCACGGCCGGGCAGGGCAATTACGCCGCTGCCAACGCCTATCTCGACGGCCTCGCCGCCCATCGCGCCGCGGCGGGTCTGCCCGCCCGCTCCTTGGCGTGGGGTTTGTGGGATACCTCGGTCGGCATGGGGACGGGTCTGTCCGCGGCCGATATCGAGCGCTGGAAGCGCCTCGGGGCCCCGCCGCTGACCGTCGACGAGGGCCTGGCGCTGTTCGACGCGGCTCTCGGCAGTCCGGATCCGGCCGTCGTCGCGGCGACCATCGATTTCGGTGTGCCCGCCGCGGCCGCCCCGGCCATCCTGCGGGTCCCGGTGCGCCGGGCGGGCCGGACCGCCGACGGCACGTGGGCCCAGCGCATGGACGCGATCCCGGAGGATCAGCGGGCCGCCACGATTCTGGACTACGTGCTGGGTGCGAGTGCTGCTGTGCTCGGCCACGATTCGACCACCGAGCTCGATGCCGACACCGCGTTCCGGGAACTCGGCTTCGACTCGCTGGCCGGTCTCGAACTGCGCAACCGGATCGGTACCGACACCGGCTTCACGCTGCCCGCTACCGTCGTCTTCGACCATCCCTCGCCGACGGCGCTGGCCACTCACCTCGGTGATCTGCTGCGGCCGCAGCGTCCGGCCGCCAGGGTGACAACCGGAGCGCGGGCCAGCCATGACGACCCGATCGTGATCGTCGGAATGGCCTGCCGCTATCCCGGCGCGGTGCGCAGTCCGGAGCACCTGTGGCGACTGGTCGCCGACGGTGTCGACGCCATCGGCGAGTTCCCCGGCAACCGCGGCTGGAATATCGACGAGCTCTACAATCCGCGTTCGGAACGGCGGGGCACCTCCTCGACCAAGAACGGCGGATTCCTGTACGACGCCGACCTTTTCGACGCGGACTTCTTCGGAATCTCCCCGCGCGAGGCGACCGCAACCGACCCGCAGCAGCGCCTGCTGCTCGAAACAGCCTGGGAGGCAATGGAGTACGCAGCCATCGACCCGGCGTCCCTGCGCGGCAGCCGCACCGGTGTCTTCACCGGCGCCATGTACGACGACTACGCGGTCCGGGTGCAGGGCGCGGCGGGCGAATTCGAGGGCCTGCTGCTGGCGGGCAACCTGTCCAGTGTGATCTCCGGCCGCCTGGCCTACACCTTCGGTTTCGAGGGTCCGGCGATCACGGTGGATACCGCCTGCTCGTCCTCGCTGGTGGCCATGCACCTCGCGGCACAATCCCTGCGGCGCGGCGAATGCGATCTCGCGGTGGCCGGTGGCGTGACCGTGATGTCCACCCCGAACACCTTCGTCGAATTCTCCCGGCAGCGCGGCCTGTCCGCCGACGGCCGGTGCAAGGCGTTCGCGGCCACCGCGGACGGCACCGGATGGTCGGAGGGTGTGGGACTGCTGGTGCTGCAACGACTCTCGGACGCGCTGGCGGCGGGCCACGAGGTGTTGGCGGTGCTGCGCGGCTCGGCAGTGAACCAGGACGGCGCCTCCAATGGATTGACCGCGCCCTCGGGCCGGGCGCAGGAGCGGGTGATTCGCGCTGCGCTGGCCGACGCGGGGCTCTCCGCCGCCGAGGTGGATGCGGTGGAGGGGCACGGGACCGGGACGCGGTTGGGTGATCCGATCGAGGCGCAGGCGTTGTTGGCGACCTATGGACAGGACCGGGTGGCGGAGCGTCCTCTGTGGTTGGGGTCGTTGAAGTCCAATATCGGGCATTCGCAGGCGGCCGCGGGTGTGGGTGGGGTGATCAAGATGGTCGAGGCCATGCGTCGCGGCGTGCTGCCGCGCACCCTGCACGCGGAAACGCCGAGTCCCCATGTGGATTGGTCGTCCGGCGCGGTGCAACTGCTGACCGAGGCGCGCCCGTGGCCGGAAACCGGGCGGCCGCGGCGAGCCGGAGTGTCGTCGTTCGGCGTCAGCGGTACCAACGCCCACGTCATTCTCGAACAGCCGGCCCCGCGTACTCCCGAAGCCGCCGCCCCGGATCGGCCGGTGCCCTGGATTCTGTCGGCCAAGGACGATGCGGCCCTGCGGGACGTCGCCGCTCGGCTGCGTGACCACCTGGCCGACACCGATTCCAGCCCAGCCGATATCGGATTCACCTTGGCGACCGGGCGGGCGCTTCACGATGTCCGTGTCGCGTTCACCGGTGAGCGCGCCGAGCTGGCCCGGGCGCTCGACGATATCGCGCGGGACCGGCCGAATACCGCGGTTGCCCGCGCCCATCGGGGATCCCGCGGCAAGCTGGGCCTGCTGTTCACCGGCCAGGGCAGTCAGCGGCTCGGGATGGGCCGCGAGTTGTACGAGACGTCAACGACTTTCACCGCGGCCTTCGACGCCGTCTGCGCGCTTCTGGATCCCGGTCTGGTGCGCCCGCTGCGCGAGGTGCTGTTCGCTCCGGAGGACTCCGCGGACTCGGCCCTGCTCGATCAGACGCATTTCGCGCAGGCCGCGCTGTTCGCCGTCGAGACGGCCCTGTACCGGACGGTCGAAAGTCACGGTCTGCGACCGGATTATCTGACCGGCCACTCGATCGGCGAGGTCGCCGCCGCGCACGCGGCCGGGGTGCTCGACCTGCCGAATGCCGTCACGCTGGTCGCTGCCCGCGGGCGGCTCATGCAGGCGGCCCGCTCGCACGGGCTGATGATCGCGATCGAGGCCACCGAGGCGGAGCTGGAACAGACACTGGCGGAGCACGGGGAGGCGGTGGTGATCGCCGCGGTGAACGGTCCCCGATCGACCGTGATCTCCGGTGATGCCGACGCCGCCACCGCGGTCGCGGCGGTGTGGCGGGAGCATGGCCGCAAGGTGCGGCAACTGCCGGTCAGCCACGCCTTCCACTCACCGCACATGGATGACGTGCTCGACGAATTTCACAGCGCCATAGCGGATCTGAACTTCCTTCCGCCGGCGATTCCGCTGGTGTCGAATGTCTCCGGTGAGCTGGCGGAGGTCGCTGAGGTGACCGATCCCGGGTACTGGGTCCGCCACATTCGCCGACCGGTGCGCTTCCTCGATGGCATCCAGTACCTGGAGCGGGTCGGCGTCACCGATTTCGTCGAGATCGGACCGGACGGGGTGCTCTCGGCGCTCGCGCAGCAGACGCTCGCCGCCACCGACGGTTTCGCCGCGCCCGTGCTGCGCCGGGGCAGATCGGAGCGGCAGACGCTGATCGCGGCGGTGGCGATCGCCGGCATGCGTGGTCACCGGGTGGACTGGGACAGCCTGTACTCCGGTGCCCATCGGGTGGCGGTGCCCACCTATCCCTTCCAGCACAAGCGGTACTGGCTCGAACCATCCGGCCGGACAACGAATCTCGCGGGTCTGGGACTTGGGGCCGCGGAGCACGAACTGCTGGGTGCGGCGGTCCCGATCGCGAACCGCGACGAGATCCGGTTCACCACCCGATTGGGTGTCGAGTCGGTGCCGTGGCTGGCCGACCACGCCATCGACGGCGTCGCGGTCGCGGCGGGTACCGCGCTGGTCGATATGGTCCTGCACGCGGCGGGCCGGGTCGGCTGTGACGAGCTGGCGGAATTGACCATCGGTGCGCCGCTCGTCCTGCCGTCCGGCGGCACCACCGTCCAGGTCGGCATCGGCCTGCCCGACGAAAACGGCCGGCGCGCCGCCGAAGTCCATTCGCGCCGCACCGACGACGGCGAATGGGTGACGCACGCAACCGGATTCGTGGTCGCGCGCAGTGCCGATCGGACCACCGGAACGGTCGGGCCGATCGACGACTCGGACATCGATCTCACCGGCGTCTACGAGCGGTTGCACGAGCTCGGCTACCAGTACGGGCCCGCGTTCCAGGGACTGCGGCGCGTGCGCCGCGCCGACGACGCCCTGTACGTCGCGGTCGAACTCCCGGAGTCGCGCCACGGCGATCGCGTCGATCTGCACCCGGCCTTGCTCGATGCGGCGCTGCACGCGCTGCTGCCCGGGGTCACGGACGAGGCCACGCGGTCGTGGCTGCCCTTCGCCTGGAGTGGCGTGCGAATCCACGCGGCCGCGGCGACCGCGCTGCGGGTGCGGATCGGTATCGAGGACGCCGGAACCGATGCGCTGCGGGTGTCCCTGCATGCCGATGATCCGGCCGGATCACCCGTGGCCACAGTCGATTCGCTGGTCCTGCGTCCGCGGTCGGTGATCACGGCCGCGACCGAGGTGGACGGGTTGTTCGTTCCGCGTCTGCGGCCCGTGCCGGCCGACCGGGACGGCGTCGGCGTGCAGATCATCGAAGCGCCGACCGGCGCGCCGAAGGCGGTGCTGCACGCGATCCTGGAGACCGTCCGGAATTGGCTGGCCCAGTCCGAGGGCGAACGGCTGGCCATCGTCACCGCGGCGGGGGAGCTCGGCCACGCCGGTATTCGCGGGCTCGTCCGGTCGGCGGACGCGGAGGATCCGGGTCGGGTCACCGTCGTCGAGATCGACGACTCCGTCCGTTCGCGCGACATACTCGACCGGGCCGCACGATCGGGCGAACCGCACGTCGTCCTTCGCGACGGTGAGGTGGTCGCCCCACGCCTCGAGCGAGTGCGGCAGGTGACGGGGGAGGCACCGGACTGGACGCGGGGCACGGTGTTGATCACCGGTGGCACCGGCTCGTTGGGCGCGCTGCTGGCGCGCCACCTGGTCACCCGGCACGGAGCCCGGGATATGCTCCTGATCAGCCGGCGCGGCCCCGCGGCGCCCGGTGCGCTCGAATTGAGCTCGGAGCTAGCCGAATTCGGTGCCCGGGTCGCCATTGTGGCCGCCGACGTGACCGACCGCGACGCGCTCGCGGCCGCCATCGGCGACCGCACCATCGGCGCGGTGGTGCACACCGCGGGCCTGACCGAGGACGGCGTCGTCACCGCGCTGACCCGCGAGCAACTCGATCGGGTGCTGCGGCCCAAGCTCGACGCGGCCTGGCATCTGCACGAGCTCACCCTCGACCACGATCCGGCGGCCTTCGTGCTGTACTCCTCGGTGGCCGGACTGCTGGGCACCGCCGGGCAGGCGAACTACGCGGCGGCCAACGCCTATCTCGACGGTCTCGCCGAGTACCGGCACGCCCTGGGCCTGCCCGCGACCTCGCTGGCGTGGGGCCTGTGGGCCGGGAGCAGCGAGCTGAGCGGTCACCTCGAGGATGTGGATCTGCGGCGACTCGCCCGCTCGGGTCTGCAGCCATTGGATCCGGCGGAGGCCTTGGATCTGTTCGATGCCGCGGTACGGACCGGGGAGCCGGTGCTCGCGGTGACCCGGCTCGATCAGGAGGTGTTGCGCGCCAACGCATCCGGTGTGCCCGCGCCGCTGCGGGAGCTGGTCCGCACCCGGGTGCGCCGCGCCGCCGCGGCGTCGGCCGAACCGGATCTGCCGGGCAGGCTCGCCGGGCTCGAACCCGATGCGCGGGTCCAGGCGCTCGTCGAACTGGTACGGGCGCGCGCCGCGGCGGCGCTCGGTCATGACGATGACGCCGTGGTCACCCGGGACCGGTCGTTCCAGGAGCTCGGCTTCGACTCGCTCATGGCGGTCGAGCTGCGCAATGACCTGGGCAAGGCGCTCGGCCTCTCCCTGCCCGCGACACTGATCTTCGATCATGCCGATCCGGCGGCCCTTGCCGAACATCTGGCCGGGCGGCTCGGGTTCGACACCGGATCGTCGGCCGTGCCGGTGCTGGAACTGATCGACGCACTGCGCCCGTCCATCTCGGCCGCTCTGACCGACACCTCGGCGGGCCAGGCCGGGGCCATCGCGGCCCGGTTGCGGGAACTGCTGGGCCTGGTCACCGTCGATGCCGACTTCGAAGGCGACCTCGATTCGGCGACGGACGACGAGCTCTACGCACTCGTCGACGAGCTCGATTGAATTCCCTTACCCCCCTTGCTTTTTTCGACATCCTCTGAAAGGCGATGGCCGATGTCCGACCAGGCAAAGCTGCGCGAATACCTCAAGCGGGCGATCGCGGATTCTCACCAGGCCCGCAAGCAGTTGGCGGCCGTCGAGGAATCGATGCGCGAGCCGATTGCCGTGGTGGGACTGGGATGTCGTTATCCGGGCGGGGTGGCCGATCCGGCGGGACTGTGGGACCTGGTGACCCGGGGCGTGGACGCGGTGTCGGACTTCCCGACGAATCGTGGCTGGGATCTGGGGTCGTTGTTCGACGGTGACGCCGGGCAGGCCGGGCGGTCCTACAGCCGCGGTGGCGGGTTCCTGCTGGACGCGGATCTGTTCGACGCCGGCTTCTTCGGGCTGTCCCCGCGAGAGGCGCTGGCCATGGACCCGCAGCAGCGGCTGTTGCTCGAAACCGGCTGGGAGGCCCTGGAATCGGCGGGGTTGGTGCCGCGCACCCTGCGCGGAACGCAGACCGGTGTGTTCGCGGGCGTGATGTACTCCGACTACGGGATGCGTCCCGGTGTGGGCGGGGAGTTCGAAGGCTATCTGTTCGCGGGTAGCGCGGGCAGTATCGCGGTGGGTCGGCTGGCGTATCTGCTGGGCCTGGAAGGCCCTGCGATTTCGGTGGATACCGCGTGCTCGTCGTCGTTGGTGGCGTTGCATTTGGCGGCGCAGTCGTTGCGTCGTGGTGAGTGTGATCTGGCGTTGGCCGGTGGTGTGACGGTGATGTCGACGCCGCAGGCGTTCGTGGAGTTTTCGCGGTTGCGTGGTTTGTCCGTCGATGGCCGGTGCAAATCGTATGGTGCGGGCGCGGATGGCACCGGCTGGGCGGAGGGCGCGGGTCTGCTGGTGCTGCAACGGTTGTCGGACGCGGTGGCGGCGGGACGCGATGTCCTGGCGGTGATCCGTGGCAGCGCGATCAATCAGGACGGGGCCTCCAATGGATTGACCGCGCCGTCGGGCCCGGCGCAGGAGCGCGTGATCGGGGCGGCCCTGGCCGACAGCCGATTGTCGGCAAGCCAGGTCGACGCGGTGGAGGGGCACGGGACGGGCACCCGGTTGGGTGATCCGATCGAGGCGCAGGCGTTGTTGGCGACCTACGGCAGCGAGCGGTCCGCGCAGCAGGCATTGTTGCTGGGGTCGTTGAAGTCCAATATCGGGCATTCGCAGGCGGCCGCGGGTGTGGGTGGGGTGATCAAGATGATCGAGGCCATGCGTCGCGGCGTGCTGCCGCGCACTCTGCACGCGGAAACACCTTCACCGGAGGTGGATTGGTCGTCGGGGGCGGTGGAGTTGCTCATCGAAGCACGGGAGTGGCCGGAGACGGGGCAGCCGCGGCGGGCGGGTGTGTCGTCGTTCGGGTTCGGTGGCACGAATGCGCATGTGATCATCGAGCAGGCGCCCGTGCAGGAATCGGTGGAGTCGCAGCCGGTGTCGGTGGAGTTGCCGGTGGTGCCGTGGCTGGTTTCGGGTAGGACGCCGGCGGCGGTGGCGGCGCAGTCGGCGAGATTGCGTGAGTTCGTGGCGGGTTCCTCGGCGCGGGATCTGGATATCGCGTATTCGTTGGCCACCGCGCGCACCGCCTTCGAACACCGCACAGTCATATGGCCTGGTTCGGGCACAGCCGAATTCGAGCCGATCGTTGCGGGCGATGGCGGTCTGGGCGTGGTGTTCACCGGCCAGGGCGCACAGCGGATAGCCATGGGCGCCGGACTGGCGGCCTGCTTCCCGGCCTACGCCGAGGCCTTGGATGAGGTTGCGGCACTGCTGGATCCGCTGCTGGGCCGTTCGCTGCGGCAGCTGATCGCGACCGGCGAGGGGCTCGATGGCACCGGTATGGCCCAGCCCGCGCTGTTCGCGGTCGAGGTCGCGCTGTGGCGGTTGCTGCGCTCGTGGGGCGTGAATGTCCGTGCGGTGGCGGGGCATTCGGTGGGTGAGTTCGCGGCGGCTCATGTGGCGGGGGTGTTGTCGTTGTCGGATGCGGCGCGTTTGGTGGTGGCGCGGGGTGCGTTGATGCAGGCGCTTGCGGTGGGTGGGGCGATGGTGGCGGTGTCGGTGTCGGAGGAGAGGGTGTTGCCGTTGTTGGGTGGGTTGGTTTCGGTTGCGGCGGTGAATGGTCCGGAGTCGGTGGTGTTGTCGGGTCCTGAGGATGAGGTGTTGGCGGTGGTCGCTCGGTTGGGGTGCCGTCACAAGCGGTTGGCGGTCAGCCATGCTTTCCACTCGGCATTGATGGAACCGATGCTCGATCAGTTCCGCGCGGCCGCGGAGACCATCACCTATTCGCCGTCCACGATCCCGTTCGTGTCCACCCTCACCGGTGAGGTCACCGAACCGACAGGCGCCGACTACTGGGTGAACCAGGTCCGGCAATCCGTCCGTTTCGCCGACGCCGTAACGACTTTCGGCCGGCTCGGCGTCAGTGCCATTGCCGAGATCGGCCCCGACGCAGTGCTCACGCCGCTGGTGGAAGCCGTCACCAGCACGCCCGCGGTGGCCCTACAGCGCCGCGACAGCTTCGAACCCGAAGCGTTGATCACCGCCCTCGCGCACCTGCACTCGCAGGGCATCGACATCGACTGGGAGGCGTTCTTCGCCGGCACCGGTGCGCGGCGAGTCGTATTGCCCACCTACGCGTTCCAGCGCGACCGGTACTGGCTGCACCCCAACACCACATCCACCACATCGGGTTTCGATCCGGTCGACCACCCGATCCTCACCGGGGTGTTGCACCTGCCCGACATCGACAGCGTGCTGCTCACCGGTGTGCTCGACCCCAATACCCAGCCCTGGCTCACCCAGCACACCATCGACGGCGCCACGATCGTCCCGGGCACGCTGCTGCTCGAGCTGGCCTTCCGGGCGGCCCTCGAAGTGGAGGCCGAACCGGCCCGGGTCGAGGAATTCACCATCGCGGCGGCACTGGAACTCGCCGATCAGCCGGTGACGATCCGGGTCAGCATCGCCGCCGTCGACGAGACCGGCAAGCGGCAGCTGGAAATCCGCTCCCGGCTCGCGGGCGATCGGGAATGGCGGCTACACGCCACCGGCCTACTGGGCGCCGCCGACGACAGCACCGAACCCGCCCCAATCGGGGACTGGCCGCCGCGCGGCGCACACGAGGTCGATCTCGGGGGCGCCTACGACGGCGCGGCGGACCACGGCTACGACTACGGTCCGGCCTTCACCGGGCTGCGGCGGCTGTGGCGGCGAAACGCGGAGCTGTTCGCCGAGCTCACGCTGGCCGAGGAATACGCGACGGACGCCGACCGATTCACCCTGCACCCGGCCCTGCTCGATGCCGCGGCCCACCCCCTCGTCCCGGGCATCTCCGACACCGATCGGCCCGCGCTGCTGCCGTTCTCGTGGTCAGGGGTCACCATTCCCCGGGGCGCGGCGACGGCGCTGCGAGTCCGGATCACTCCGACCGGTCAGGACGCGGTCGCCATGGTCGTGGCCGACGAATCCGGTACCACGATCACCGCAGTGGACGCCCTGGCCTTGCGTCCGCAGGCCTCCGGCGCCGCCGCCGACCAGACCGTATTCGAACTCGAGTGGACCGAAATTCACACGGCGGCAACCGAATCCGATCACACCGGCTGGGCGGCCATCGGCGACGTGCCGAACGTGGCGACCCGGTACGCCGATCTGGACGCGGTCGCGGGCCCGCACGCCGTCGTCGTCACCAAACTTCCCACCGCGGACCCGGACGCCGACATCCCCACGGCAGCACACGATCTCGTCCACCACACCCTGGCGGTCGCGCGTACCGCCATTACCGATGACCGGTTCACCGGTTCGCGCCTGGTGGTCGTCACCGAATCCGCCGCCGGCCCCGATGCCGGGAACCTCCCGCAGGCCGGAGCCTGGGGCTTGATTCGCGCGGCGCAGACCGAACAGCCCGACCGCTTCATCCTGATCGACATCGACGCGGATCCCCGCTCCTGGGACAGCCTCGATGCCGCGGTGGCCAGCGGCGAACCGCAGGTAGCGATTCGCGGTGGGGTGCTGTACGTCCCGCGTCTGGTGCGTGCTCGCACCGCTGCCGCGCCCGCGGGCAATCCGTGGGCGCGGGGCACCGTCCTCATAACCGGTGGCACCGGGACCCTCGGCGCGGCCGTCGCGCGACATCTGGTCGACACGCACGGTGCGCGGCGGCTGCTCCTGCTGAGCAGGCGCGGCCCCGAGGCGCCCGGTGCGTCCGAACTGCGGAGGGAACTGAGTGAGCGCGGCGCCGAGGTCGCCGTCATCGCCTGCGACGTCACCGATCCGGCCGAGCTGGCCGCAGTGGTGGCCGAGCACCCGGTGCACACCGTCGTACACACCGCGGGCGTGCTCGCCGACGGCATCGTGGAATCGCTGACCGGCGAGCAGGTCACGAGCGTGCTGCGGCCGAAGGTCGACGCGGCCTGGGCGCTGCACCAGGCTACCCGCGACCTGGATCTCGGTGCGTTCGTCCTGTTCTCGTCCCTGGCGGGACTGGTCGGCACGGCGGGCCAGGCGAACTACGCCGCCGCCAATACCTTCCTCGACGCACTGGCCGAATACCGCCGGTCGCTGGGACTTCCCGCGGCGTCGATCGCCTACGGTCTGTGGGAGCAGGCCAGCGGAATCACCGATGAGATGAGCGCCGTCGACCGCGAGCGCATCCGCCGCATCGGTGTGCTGCCCCTGTCGACCGCCGCCGGGCTGCGCGCGTTCGACCTGGCGACGGACCTCGAGGTCCCGCTGCTCGCGGCGACCGGCCTCGACACCACCGCCCTGCGTTCCTCGGGTACCGAGGTCCCGGCGGTATTCCGCCGCCTGGTACCGGCGGCGCGGACGCGACGGGCTCCGCGGGGCGGGTTCGCGGCGCGCATGTCGCAACTGTCCGAGGCCGAGCGCGATGCCGCCCTGCTGAAACTGGTCCGCACCAATGCCGCAGCGGTGCTGGGACATTCGGCATCCAGCGCGGTGGGCGCGGACCGGTCCTTCCAGGATCTCGGGTTCGATTCGCTCACCGCGGTCGAGTTGCGCAACCGGCTGGCCGAAGCCACCGGCGTGCGATTGCCCGCGACCCTGGTCTTCGACTACCCGACGCCGTCCGCGCTGGCGGCGCGACTGTCGAGCGAACTGATCGGGGCGAAGCCCCGGGCCCGAGCGGCCGCCAGCGTGGCCGCGGAACACGACGAGCCGATCGCGATCGTCGGCGTGGGCTGCCGTTATCCGGGTGACGTGACCGATCCGGAGCAGTTGTGGGAGCTCGTGTTCGGCGGTGTCGACGCCGTGTCGGACTTCCCGACGAATCGCGGTTGGGATCTGGGGTCGTTGTTCGACGGTGACGCCGAGCGGCTGGGACGGTCCTACAGCCGCGGTGGCGGGTTCCTGCTGGACGCGGATCTGTTCGACGCCGGCTTCTTCGGCTTGTCGCCGCGAGAGGCCCTTGCGGTGGATCCCCAGCAGCGGCTGTTGCTCGAAACCGGCTGGGAGGCCCTGGAATCGGCGGGTGTGGTACCGCGTAGCCTGCAGGGCTCACGGACCGGTGTGTTCGCGGGCGTGATGTACTCCGACTACGGAATGCGTCCCGGTGTCGGCGGAGAATTCGAAGGCTATCTGTTCGCGGGCAGCGCGGGCAGTATCGCCGTCGGTCGGCTGGCGTATTCGCTGGGCCTGGAAGGCCCGGCCATCGCGGTGGATACCGCGTGCTCGTCGTCGTTGGTGGCCTTGCATTTGGCGGCGCAGTCGTTGCGTCGTGGTGAGTGTGATCTGGCGTTGGCCGGTGGTGTGACGGTGATGTCGACGCCGCAGGCGTTCGTGGAGTTTTCGCGGTTGCGTGGTTTGTCCGTCGATGGCCGGTGCCGGTCGTTCGGTGCGGGCGCGGAGGGCACCGGCTGGGCCGAAGGTGCGGGAATACTGGCGCTGCAACGACTCTCCGACGCGCGCCGTGACGGCCGCGAGGTGCTGGCGGTCCTACGCGGCTCGGCCGTCAACCAGGACGGCGCCTCGAACGGGTTGACCGCGCCCAACGGTCCGTCCCAGGAACGCGTCATCCGTGATGCACTGGCCGACGCCGCGCTCTCCGCCGCCGAGGTGGATGCGGTGGAGGGGCACGGGACCGGGACGCGGTTGGGTGATCCGATCGAGGCGCAGGCGTTGTTGGCGACCTATGGACAGGACCGGGTGGCGGAGCGTCCTCTGTGGTTGGGGTCGTTGAAGTCCAATATCGGGCATTCGCAGGCGGCCGCGGGTGTGGGTGGGGTGATCAAGATGATCGAGGCCATGCGTCGCGGCGTGCTGCCGCGGACCCTGCACGCGGAAACACCTTCACCGGAGGTGGATTGGTCGTCGGGGGCGGTGGAGTTGCTCATCGAAGCACGGGAGTGGCCGGAGACGGGGCAGCCGCGGCGGGCGGGTGTGTCGTCGTTCGGGTTCGGTGGCACGAATGCGCATGTGATCATCGAGCAGGCGCCCGTGCAGGAATCGGTGGAGTCGCAGCCGGTGTCGGTGGAGTTGCCGGTGGTGCCGTGGCTGGTTTCGGGTAGGACGCCGGCGGCGGTGGCGGCGCAGTCGGCGAGATTGCGTGAGTTCGTGGCGGGTTCCTCGGCGCGGGATCTGGATATCGCGTATTCGTTGGCCACCGCGCGCACCGCCTTCGAACACCGCACCGCCGCGATCGGCCGCGGCGCCGACGACCTGCTCGCCGGTCTCACCGATGCGGCCCCGGTCGCGGCGCGGTCGGGCGCGACCGCCTTCGTCTTCACCGGTCAGGGTGCGCAACGACCCGGGATGGGAATGCGCCTGTACGAACGCTTCCCGACCTTCGCCGCCGCGTTCGACGAGGTCGCGACCCACCTCGATCCACTGCTGGACCGGCCCCTGCGTGACACCATCATCTCCGGTGCGGGTCTCGATGACACCGGTATGGCCCAGCCCGCGCTGTTCGCGTTCGAGATCGCACTGGCACGGTTGGTGGCGCACTGGGGGATTCGGTGCGACTACGTCGCCGGGCATTCGGTGGGTGAGTTCGCGGCGGCTCATGTGGCGGGGGTGTTGTCGTTGTCGGATGCGGCGCGTTTGGTGGTGGCGCGGGGTGCGTTGATGCAGGCGCTTGCGGGGGGTGGGGCGATGGTGGCGGTGTCGGTGTCGGAGGAGAGGGTGTTGCCGTTGTTGGGTGGGTTGGTTTCGGTTGCGGCGGTGAATGGTCCGGAGTCGGTGGTGTTGTCGGGTCCTGAGGATGAGGTGTTGGCGGTGGTCGCTCGGTTGGGGTGCCGTCACAAGCGGTTGGCGGTCAGCCACGCTTTCCACTCGGCATTGATGGAACCGATGCTCGACGAATTCCGCACCGTCGCGGAATCGATCACCTACACCGCACCGAGCATCCCGTTCGTCTCGACGGTGACCGGCCGGATCACCGCACCCACCACGGCCCGATACTGGGTCGATCAGATTCGCCAGCCGGTCCGATTCGCCGACGCCGCAACGACATTGGCCGATCTCGGCGTCACCGTGACGGCCGAGATCGGACCCGACGCCGTCCTCACCCCACTGGCGGACCAGCTGACCGACACCCCCGCCATCGCCCTGCAGCGGCGCGGCACCGATGAGGCACCGACGCTCATCGCGGGCGTGGCACAGCTGCACTGCCTCGGTGTCGACGTCGACTGGGAGGCATTTTTCGCCGGTACCGGTGCGCGGCGAGTCGCGTTGCCCACCTATGCGTTCCAGCGCGACCGGTACTGGCTGCATCCCAGCACCACATCCACGACATCGGGTTTCGATCCGATCGAGCACCCCATCCTGACGGGTGTACTGCATCTGCCCGACGCCGACAGCGTGCTGCTCACAGGTGGCCTGAACCCGAACGCGCTGCCCTGGCTGTCCGCCCACTCCACCGCCGTGACGACCCTCGTGCCGCCCGCGGTCCTGGTCGACCTGGTGCTGCGAGCCGGTGACGAAGTGGGCGCGGACCACCTCGAGCACCTGGAGTTGACCAGAGCGCTGACCGTCCCCGAAGGGCAGGAGGCCCAACTGCACGTGGTCATCGGCGCTGCCGACGAAACGGGCCGGCGCACCGCCGGGATCCGCGCCAGGTCGGCGGGCGGCACCTGGACCGCCATCGCCACCGCCACGCTTGCCCGCGGCGGCGAACCGGCCGCGCCGGTGCTCGTCGAATCGCCCGTCGAGCACCGATTGCCCGCCGAGTCGGCCACGCAGGCCACCGGTTTCGTGCTGCACCCGGAGTTGCTCGACGCGGCCCTGCCGAGCACCATCGGCGCGAGTTCGATACTGGCACCGGTCATTTGGCGGGATGTGCGCCTGCACGCGACCGGTGCCGACGGCATCCTGGCCCACGTGCGGCCGCTGGTCGAGGACTCGGTCGCCGCCTACCTGACCGACCCGGTCGGCAATCCGGTACTCACCGCCGCGGCCGTGGAGTTCCGTACTCTGGCCCTCGGCGCCGACTCCGAAACAGCGGACGGCACATCGCGATCCGCGCCGCCGCGCCCCGCTGCCGTCAAGGCCGACGCCGCCGAGGTCCTGCGCGCCCAGCTCGCCGAGTTGGACGAGCCGCGACAACTCGCCGCCGTGGTGGATGCCGTGCGCGTGCAGGTGGCCGCGGTCCTGGGCATCGCCGATGCGATGGGCATCGAGGCCGATCGCCCGTTCCAGGAACTCGGCCTGGATTCCCTGACCGCCGTGCAGTTGCGCAACCGGCTCGCGGTGGCGACCGGAACCACCCTACCCGCCACCGTCGTCTTCGACCGGCCCACGCCGACCGACCTCGCCGAGTTCGTGCTGGACGCCCTGCGTCCGCCCGCACCCGCCGACGTGCTGTGGGCGGAACTGGATCGATGGGAGCGGCTCGCCGACGAGATGGACGAGGCGGATCGCGACCGGATCGCCGACCGCCTGCGCGACCTGGCCGGCCGCTGGTCGGCGACCCCGGCCCCGGCCGCCGAGAGCGTCGACACGCTTATCCGGACCGCCTCGGCCGATGAACTGCTGAGCTTCATCGACAGCGAACTCGGCCGCATTCCCGACCACGATCTGGGCTGAAGAAGGGGACCCCCGTAATGCCTGAAGACACCAAACTGGTCGAGTACCTGCGCTGGGCGACAGCCGAACTCACCAAGGCCAAGGGCCGCATCGCCGAACTCGAAGCCAGCACCTCCGAACCCATTGCGATCGTCGCCCAGGCGTGCCGGTATCCGGGCAGCGTCACCTCGGCGGCGGCGCTGTGGGACCTGGTCGCCGCGGGCACCGACGCGATCTCCGAATGGCCCGCCGATCGCGGCTGGGATGTGGCGGCGCTGTACGACCCGGACCCCGATCATGTCGGCACCTCGACCACGCGATACGGCGGATTCATCGACAACGCTATGGATTTCGACGCCGCACTGTTCGGCATCTCCCCGCGTGAGGCGCTGGGCATGGATCCCCAGCAGCGGGTAGTGCTGGAGACCGCCTGGGAACTGTTCGAATCGGCGGGCATCGACCCGATGTCGTTGCGCGGCAGTGCAACCGGAGTATTCGTCGGAGCCGGTGAACAGAGCTATCTGGATCTGGCCGCGCCCCCGGAACTCGAGGGCTACGCCATGACCGGACGGTTGGGCAGCGTGGTGTCGGGCCGCCTGGCGTATACCTTCGGATTCGAGGGTCCCGCCATCACCGTGGATACCGCGTGCTCGTCGTCGCTGGTGGCCCTGCATCTCGCGGCGCAGGCCCTGCGCCGCGGCGAATGCGATCTGGTGGTGGCCGGCGGAGTTACGGTATACGGACATCCGGGCGGCTACATCGAATTCTCCCGTCAGCGCGGCCTGTCCGCCGATGGCCGGTGCAAATCGTATGGTGCGGGCGCGGATGGCACCGGATGGTCGGAAGGCGTGGGTCTGCTGGCGCTGCAGCGGCTTTCGGATGCGGTCACGTCCGGACGCGAGGTGCTCGCGGTGCTGCGCGGCTCGGCGGTCAACCAGGACGGGGCCTCGAACGGACTGACCGCCCCGAACGGACCGTCCCAGGAGCGGGTGATTCGCGCGGCGCTGGCCGACGCCGGACTGTCCGCCGCCGAGGTGGATGTGATCGAAGGGCACGGAACCGGGACCCGGCTGGGTGATCCGATCGAAGCCCAGGCGCTGCTGGCAACCTATGGGCGCGAACGCACTTCGGCGCGCCCGTTGTGGCTGGGGTCGCTGAAATCCAATATCGGGCACTCGGTCGCGGCGGCGGGTGTCGGCGGGCTCATCAAGATGATCGAAGCCATTCGGCGCGGCGTCCTGCCCAAGACCTTGCACGCCGAGACGCCCAGCCCGGATGTGGATTGGTCGTCCGGGACCGTGCGCCTGCTGACCGAGGCGCGCCCGTGGCCCGACTCCGGGGCTCCACGCCGGGCCGCGGTGTCCTCGTTCGGCGTGAGCGGAACCAATGCCCATGTCGTCATCGAGCAGGCTCCCACAGCGGAATCGGTTGAATCGCAACCGGTGTCGGTGCGGTTGCCGGTGGTGCCGTGGCCGGTGTCGGGCAAGACCGCGGCGGCGGTGCGGGCACAGACGGCCCGGCTGCGGGAATTCGCCGCGGGTTCTCCGGCGCGGGATCTGGACATCGCGTACTCGCTCGCCACCACCCGAACCCCGTTGGAATTCCGGACCTCGGCGCTCGGCCGGGACCGGGAGGAATTGATCGCCGGTCTGGCCACCGATCCGATTGCGGCCAGGGCGGGCAAGACCGCGTTCGTGTTCACCGGCCAGGGTGCGCAGCGCCTCGGCATGGGACTGCGGCTCTACGAGGTCTTTCCGGTCTTCGCCGCGGCGTTCGACGAGGTCAGCGCCCAACTGGATGCACTGCTGGAGCGACCGCTGCGGACCGAGATCACCGTCGGCGACCGGCTGGACGACACCGCCGTCACCCAACCCGCGTTGTTCGCCGTCGAATTCGCCCTGGCGCGGCTGGTGGCGGCCTGGGGCATCCGGGCTGATTACGTCACCGGCCACTCGGTGGGTGAACTGGTTGCCGCCCAGGTGGCGGGGGTGCTGTCGCTGGCCGACGCCGCGAAGCTGGTCGCGGCGCGGGCGCGCCTCATGCAGTCGCTCCCGCGCGGCGGCATGCTCGCCGTGCGCGCCGGTGAGGACGACGTGCTCGACGAACTCTCCGACCGGGTGTGTGTCGCCGGTGTCAACGGGCCCGCGTCGGTGGTGCTCGCGGGATCGGTCGAGGATCTGGAGTCGGTCGCGGAATCCCTTGGGGACCGCGGAATCCGGAGCCGGCGCCTAGCGGTCAGCCACGCGTTCCATTCGCATCACATGGACCCGATCCTGAGCGAGTTCGAGGCGGTGGCCCGCGGGCTCCCGTTCAGCCCGGCACGCATCCCGATCGTGTCCAATGTGACCGGGGCGCTTGCGGCCCTGGGCGAGCACGCCGATCCCGGGTACTGGGCGCGCCACATTCGAGCGACGGTCCGGTTCGCCGACGGCATCGAGGCGCTGGCCGCGGCCGGGGTGACGAAGTTCGTGGAGATCGGTCCCGACGCGATCCTGAGCGTACTGGTCGACGAGACCCTCCAGGATCGCCCCCATGTGGCGATTCCGGTCTTGCGCCGCACCGCGAGCGATGACGAGGCAGTGCTCGCCGCCGTCGCCGCCATGCATGCCAACGGCGTGCAGCTCGACTGGGAACAGGTGTTCGCGGGGACCGGTGCTCGGCGAATCCACCTGCCCACCTACGCGTTTCAACGCTCCCGGCACTGGGCCGGTGACACCGCGACCAGATCCGCGGGCAC
Source organism: Nocardia sp. CA-119907 (assembly GCF_050955995.1). Lineage (NCBI taxonomy): Bacteria > Bacillati > Actinomycetota > Actinomycetes > Mycobacteriales > Nocardiaceae > Nocardia > Nocardia sp. CA-119907. The sequence continues at coordinate 5,076,517 of NZ_CP192091.1, read as the reverse complement.
CGGATCCGCCCTCGGCCATCCGGTGCTCGACGTCGCGGTCGACCTGGCCGACAGCGCGGCCGACGGCGTGGTGGCCACCGGTCGGCTGTCGCGGCGACAGCGGTGGATCGAACCGGGCGCACAGGTACCCACCGCCGTGCTGGTGGAACTGGCCACGCGCGCCGCGGACGAGCTCGGCTGCAACGAGCTGTCCGCGTTGACCGTCCTCACCCCGCTGGCCATGCCGACCGGGGCGGACCTCCACATCCAGGCCCGGGTCGGCGGGGTGACGGAGTCCGGCGAACGAACGGTGTGGATACATTCCAGAGCCTCGGGATCCTCCGGAGCGTGGATCCCGCACGCCCGCGGCACGGTGCGGTTGCGCATCGGCGACCCTGATTTCGCACTCACCGACTGGCCCCCGGCACTGTCGGATCAGCAGCGCCACGCCGAAGTGGCCCTGCCGGACGAACTCGGTGCCGAGGCGGCCGATTTCCGAGTTCACCCGGTCCTGCTGCACGCCGCGCTGGCGGCCGTGACGAGGGGTACCGTACGCGAATTGCGTGACGTCCGACTGTATTCGACCGGTGCGGCCACCCTGCGGGTGCTCGCGCGCACCGGCGCCGACGGCTCGACGACGCTGTTGCTCGCCGACCGGATGGGCGCGCCCGTCGCGACTCTGCGTGCCCTGACCGCGACTACGATCGCACCGCCGGAATCGGCTCCGCCCCGAGCGGATATCGACGAGCTGTCCTTCACGGTCGACTGGGTGCCCGCGGCGGTCACCGGGCGGACGATCCGCTGGGGCGCGATCTCGGGCACGGCATCCCTGCCCGAGGTGGGGGAGATGACGCTGTTCGCGGATCTGGCGGGTGCCGCCGCCACGGACAAGCCGGTCGACGCGATCCTGGTCCCGATCGGTCCCGCGCCGACCGCGGACCCGGTCTCCGGCGCGCACGAACTCGGCCGCCGCGCAATGACTCTCGTGCAACAGTGGTTCGCAGTCGAAGACCGCACCGCCGCTCCACTGGTCGTGGTGACCAAGTCGGCCATGGGATTCGGTGGTACCGATATCGCCGCCGCGAGCGTGTGGGGTCTGGTGCGCTCGGCCCAATCGGAGCTGCCGGGCCGGATCGTGCTGGTCGACATCGACGACGACCCGGCGTCGGTGGCCGTCCTGTCCTCGGTGGTGACCGCAGGGGAACCGCAGCTCGTCGTCCGCGAGGGTCGCGTCTTCGTGCCGCGATTGCGCCGCGTCGCACTGCCGACACCGGTCCGATGGTCCGAGGAGTGTGTGCTGATCACCGGCGGCACCGGTTCCCTGGGTGCCATGGTGGCCCGTCACCTGGCTACCGAGCACGGTGTCTCGCGCTTGGTGCTGATCAGCCGCCGCGGCCCGGAAAGCCCCGGGGCACAGGCACTTCGGGCCGAACTGTCGGCGGCGGGCGCGCAGGTGGCCATCGCCGCCTGTGACGCCAGCGACCGCGATGCGCTGGCCGCCGTGCTGGCCGCGCACCCGGTGACCGCGGTGGTGCACACCGCGGGCGCCACCGATGACGGCTTGCTCGGCGACCTCGACCCGGCCCGGCTGGCCGCGGTCCTGCGGCCGAAGGCCGACGCCGCCTGGCTGCTGCACGAGCTCACCCTCGACCGGGAGCTCACCGCGTTCGTGCTGTTCTCCTCGGTGGCCGGGATCATCGGCGGCCCGGGCCAAGCGAACTACGCCGCTGCCAATGTCTTCCTCGACGCGCTCGCCACCCACCGCGCCGGACTGGGCCTACCTGCGACCTCGATCGCCTGGGGCCTCTGGGAGCAGGAGGGCGGCATCAGTGGGCATCTCGACGAGGCCGACAAGCAGCGGATCGCCCGCGGCGGCTTCCCACCGCTGCCCGCCGATTCCGGTCTCGCACTGTTCGACGCGGCCGCCGGGTCGAGGGAAGCACTGCTCGTCGCCACCCCGCTCACCCTGTCGGCGATTCGTTCCCGGCCGACCCGATTGCTGTCGGGTCTGCTACCCACCCAGCGCTCGGTGGCGGGCAATGCGGAGGCGACCGTCTCGACCGCCGAGCTCCTGCGCGGCCGGTCCGCCGAGGAGCGACACGCGATCGTGCTGGAGATCGTGTTGCGCGAGGCCGCCGCCGTGCTCGGCCACCACAGTGCCGAAGCGCTCGACAGCACAGGAGAATTCAGCGCATCGGGCTTCGACTCGCTGGCCACGGTCGAATTCCGCAATCGGCTCCAGACCGCGTTCGGTACCCGGCTGCCCGCCACCGTCGCCTACGACAACCCGACCCCGGAGACCTTGGCGGCGTTCATCCTCGCCGAGTCCCGCGACGACCGCGTCACCGACGCGATCGACTTCGGCGGCGAGGTCCGGCTGGCCGACGACATCCGGCCCGCGGACACCGTGGTCCGCGTGGCCATCGATCCGGGACACGTGCTGCTCACCGGTGCCTCGGGCTTCCTGGGCGCATTCCTGCTCCGCGATCTGATGGCGACCACGAAGGCCGTGGTGCACTGCATGATCCGGGGCGCGGACGAGGCGGCCGCGACCCGGCGGCTGGTCTCGAATCTCGAGTTCTACCGGGTGGCCGACGAGGTGGACCTGAGCCGGGTCCGGGTGGTCGTGGGCGATCTCGCGGCCCCACGGCTCGGGTTGTCCGAAGCCGATTTCGACGAGCTGGCCCGCTCGGTCGACGTGGTCGTCCACGCGGGCGCGACGGTGCACTGGCTGCAGCCGTACCAGCAACTGCGCGACGCCAATGTCGGTGGCACCGAGGAGATTCTGCGGCTCGCCGCCCGGCACCGCACGGTGCCGGTGCACTACGTATCGACCGTCGGCGTATTCGCCGGCGCACCCGCCGACGGCGGTCCGCTGGCGGTGGACGACCCGACGGGCCCGCCCGAGGCCCTGCCGAGTGGGTACCTGCGCACGAAATGGGTTGCCGAGCAGAACATTACGCTGGCGCGGGCGCGCGGACTGCCGGTCTCGGTCTACCGGGTCGATGTGATCTCCGGAGATCAGCGGCACGGCGCGTGCCAGACCCGAGACTTCGTCTGGCTCACGCTCAAGGGCATCATTCAGGCGCGGGCGGTCCCGCCGGTCGGCGACGGCTACTTCCACCTGGCCCCGGTGGACTACGTCAGCGCCGCCATCGTGGCCATGGCCGGGCGGCCCGCGGCCGCCGAGCGAACCTTCCACCTGCACAATCCCCTTCGGGTGGCACTGCCCGAACTGGTCGACCGGCTGCGGGCGATGGGGTATCCGATCGCCGACCGCGACCGGACCGACTGGCTCGCCGCGGTCGCCTCCAGTGGAGACAACGCGCTGGTCCCGCTGCTCGACGCCTTCGAAGCGATGATCGGCGACACCTCGGCGTTCTACCCGGCCATCGATGTGTCCGAGACCGAGGCCGTGCTGGTGGACAGCGGTATCGCTTGCCCGCCGGTGTCCGGTGAACTCTTCCGAACCTATGTCCAATTCTTCATCGAGTCGGGCCATTTCCCGGCGCCGGAACAGAGTGAGCACAGATGACCGAACTCATCGAACGGCCCGCCACGAACGCGCCCGCGCGGCTGCGATCCCAGGTCGCCGAACTGCACGGCGTGAAACACGAAGCCGTGCACGGCATTGCGCACACCGCCACCGAACGGCAGCACGCGATCGGCAAGCTGACCGTGCGGGAACGGCTGGAGTTGCTGTTCGACCCGGACACCTTCCGCGAGGTCGATCAGCTGCGGCGACACCGGGCCACCGCGTTCGGCATGGCCGAGCGCAAGCCGCACACCGACGGTGTGGTCACCGGCTGGGGAAAGGTCCACGGTCGCACGGTTTTCGCCTACGGTCACGATTTCCGGATCTTCGGCGGCTCGCTCGGGGAGGCGCACGCGGAGAAGATCCACAAGCTCATGGACCTGGCCGAGGCCGCGGGCGCACCGCTGGTCGGCCTGAACGACGGTGCGGGCGCACGGATTCACGAGGGTGTCACCGCGCTGGCCGGCTATGGCGGCATCTTCCGCCGCCACGTCCGCGCCTCGGGCGTGATCCCGCAGATCAGCGTGATGCTCGGACCGTGCGCGGGCGGCGCGGCGTACTCGCCCGCCCTGACCGACTTCGTCTTCATGGTGCGCGGCATCTCGCAGATGTATGTCACGGGCCCGGATGTCGTGCGTACCGTGACCGGCGAGCAGGTGTCCCACGATGAGCTGGGCGGCGCGGATGTCCACGCCTCCGGTTCTGGGGTGGCGGGATTCGTCTACGACACCGAGGAGGAATGCCTCGACGACGTGCGCTACCTGATCTCCCTGCTGCCGGCGAACAATCGGGAGCGCCCGCCCGCCACGGTGCCGACCGACCCGCCCGATCGGCGCAACGACGGCCTGGCCGACCTGGTGCCCGCCGATTCGAGCCAGGCCTACGACATGCGGGCAGTGATCGACGAAATCGTCGACGACGGTGAATTCTTCGAGGTGCATGCGCAGTGGGCCCGCAATATCCTCTGCGTCTTCGCCCGCCTCGGCGGCGAAGTGGTGGGCATTGTGGCGAATCAGCCCAGCGTCCTGGCGGGCGTGCTCGATATCGAAGCGTCGGAGAAGGCGGCGCGTTTCGTGCAGACCTGCGACGCGTTCAATATCTCCATCGTGACCCTGGTCGACGTGCCCGGCTTCCTGCCCGGCACGGACCAGGAGCACGCGGGCATCATCCGGCACGGCGCGAAACTGCTCTACGCCTACTGCGCCGCGACCGTCCCGCGGGTCCAGGTGATCCTGCGCAAGGCCTTCGGCGGCGCCTATATCGTCATGGACTCCCGATCCATCGGCGCCGACCTGTCGTTCGCGTGGCCGTCCAACGAGGTCGCCGTCATGGGCGCGGAAGGGGCCGCCCAGGTGATCTTCCGCCGGGAGATCGGTTCCGCGGCGGACCCGGATCTGGTTCGGGCCCAGCGCATCAAGGAATACCAGCAGGAGCTGATGCATCCGTACTACGCCGCCGAGCGCGGCCTGGTCGACGATGTCATCGACCCCGCCGACACCCGGGCTGTGCTCATCGACAGCCTGGCCATGCTCAGCGCCAAGCACGCACCCCTGCCCGCCCGCAAGCACGGGAATCCGCCCGCGTGAGCGGCGAGCAGCCGGTCCTGGTGGTGGAGTCGGGGCAGCCGGACGACGACGAACTCGTCGCCCTGGTCCTGGCTTTGACCGCCCTGTCGCGGCCGACGCGACACGGGGTGCCGGTCCGGGCGGCGGTGTGGACACTGCCGACGCTCGCGCAGGGACCCGCCACCTCGTGGCGTCATCGGGGGCAGCGGCGTTGAGGTGAGATCTCGATGGGCGACAGCGTCGTCGCCCATCGAGACCGCCGTCTCAGGCCGGTCGGATCGACAGGTTGTGCGAGAACACCTCGCGCGGATCCCATTTCGCCTTCGCGGCCTGCAGCGCCGGGTAGTTGTCCTTGAAATACAGGCGGTGCCACGGGATTCCCGAGCTGTTGTGAGCCGGGTCCGCCAGATCGGCATCGGCGTAGTTGATGAAGCAGCCGTCGGTCGCCTCGCCCGGTACCGGCACTCCGCCCGTCGTCGCGTAGACGGCGTCGAAGCATTCGCGGATCCAGCGATCGTGCCGCTCGTCCTCGGCCGGATCGGTCCACAACGTGACGTACATGAGTTTGAGGATCGAATCGCGCTGCGCCGCGGCGGTCGCGTCCGTGGCCACCGCATTGATCCGGCCGCCATAGCTGACCAGAGCGACCATGGCATACGGGTGCGGATAGTCCTCGCGGGTCAGTTGCCGGTACAGCGCGTCGAGCTGAGGTGCGGGCAGCGCGCGGCGCATATACGCGGACTTCACCTTCCAGCGCGCCACCGCGGCTTCGACGAATCCGAACCATTCCCGCACCGCGTAGAACCACGGCACCCGGCTGCGGTCGTTGACCGTGTAGGTCGCGCCCGTGCCCGCGCCGACCGCGGCCAGGAAGGCGTCGAGAGTGTGCTCGGCATCCGGTTCGGCGGCGTCGATCTGGGTGCTCATCCGGAACGATCCCGCCGAGCGATGCTGGATCTTCAACTGGCTGTACAGGCTCAGGTGGTCGGCGTCGGGCCCCGCGTGGCGTTCGTGCCATTCGCCGAAATTGGTGACCAGGCGGGTGAATCCGGCCTCGTCGAGCTCGTCCCACGACCACGAGATGTCGGAAACGATCAGCTCGGCGGGCGGGGTGGGCAGCAGCCGGGCGGGATCGTCGCCGACGGCCTCGGGCGAGCGGAACCAGTACCGGGTCACGATTCCGAAATTGCCACCGCCCGCACCGGTGTGGGCCCACCACAGATCCCGGTGGGGATCGTCGGGTTCCCGCGTCGCGACGACCGCTCGCGCCCTGCCGTCCGCGTCGACCACGACCACCTCGACGGCGTACAGGTGGTCGACGATGAGCCCGTGCAGGCGCGACAGCGCACCGTAACCGCCGCCGGCGACATGACCACCCGCGCCGACCGTGGGGCACGTACCGCCGGGCAGTGTCACCCCCCAGCCCTTGTAAAGCGTCGAATAGACCCGTCCGAGGGTGGCCCCGGGAGCGACGGCGAACGCGCCCATCACCGAGTCGTAATGCACCGTGTCCATTCCCGATACGTCGATCACCGCCCGGACTTTGCCGTTCGCTGTGAAGTCCTCATCGCAGTGGCCGCCACTGCGCACCACGACGCGCAGATCATCGTCGACCGCCTGCTGCAACGCGGCGACCACCTGCTCGGTGGACCACACCAGACGGATGTAGTCGGGCGATCCCACCCATCGGGTATTGGAGCCGGATATCAGACCCCAGTAGCGCGCATCGTCCGGGCGGATCAACAGCGGTTCGGTCATAATGTCGCTTTCTCTTCGAATGTGGTTGTCGAGATGGATGATTCGCATCAGCTCGCGGCGATGGCCGTCGCGTGCCGATCGGTCGTGGCGGTGAGATGGGCGGGCGTAGGCCGCCGAGGGGAGGGGCTTCGGCCGGGCCGGATATCGGAGGTGATGAGGGTGGACTCCCGGGTGCCCGCGATGCGCGCGAACCGGTTGTGGGCCAACGACCCCTCGCCGGTCAGCACCACCAGCATCGGGGCGTGTTCGGCACTGTCGAGCAGCGTTTCGAGAAAGTCCAGATTGACCTGATCGGCCAGGTGGGCGTCCTCGAAGATCAGCGTCGTCGGCCGCAGTCCAGCTTTGGCGCACAGCAATTCGGTCCAGGCGGTGAGCATTTCCCGGACCTGGACCGGATCGTCGGTCCCCGTCTCGGTGGCGAGTGGATACAGCGCCTCGGCGAGCTTGCGCGCCGCGACCGGTGGGCGCAGCGGATGGCCCGCCGCGTCGGCCAGTTTCGCCGAGATCCACGCGGGCGAGTCACCGAGCCGGAACCCGCACGCCGCGGCGAGCATCGTCCGATGCGTCTCGAGCCGATCGCCGCCGCCGAAGCGGGCGCACAGGACCAGTTCGGAATCCCCTTGCCCACGCAGGGTATTGCGGAAGATGCGGGCGACCCGTCGGGCGCTCGTCGCGGCGGGCGCGACCACCGCGACCAGATGCGACGCCCCTCGCTGCCGGACCCGCTCCCGCAGGCCGAACAGCATCCGGACGTCGGGGTCGGTTTCGGCATCCGGCCCGTCCGCGGTGTCGATACCCGTCGCGAGCCAGTGCCCGGTCGGCTGCCGTCGATAGCGGATCACATGCTCGGTCTCGAGCCGCGTGCGTTCGCTCACCGTCACCACTCCGTAAGGTGCTTCGAGCAGCAGGCGTTCGCATTCGTCGAACAGATCGGCGTATTTGCTCGAGTTACGCAGATCGGCATAGGCGCGCGGGACTCGCCCCTCCGCCTCCCCGGTTACCACCGCGGCCCGGAAACGCGGCTTGATCCGCGACGCGAATTCGGTTCGGGCGGTGATCCATTCGTGCGGTTGCATCGCCGCGGCCACCACTTCCGACACCTCGCACGGTTCGGGGAATGCCGTCATCACGGTGGTGCCGATGACGCCTACGACAATGCCACCGAGTGACTCGGCCGTCGCCCGAATGGCCGGCAGATAGCGTTCACCCATGGTCGAGTTGTCCGCACTCGAATCCTGCGTCCCGCCCGGCTCGATCTGGACCGACAGCACGGTGGATCGGGTGATTTCGTCGGTCGGCGCAACCACCGTGATGGGCTCACGGTGCGGGGGCTCGGCATCCGGCAGCGTCAGCGACGGACTCTGCAGCAGAATGGCCTGCTGCAGTTGCTGCAGTTCGGATCCCGGTTCGAGGCCGTAATTCTCAATGAGGGAGTTACGCCAGGCCGTGTAGACGGCCAGCGCCTCCGACGGTCGCCGTCCACGGTACAGCGCGAGCATGAGTTGCCCGCAGGATCGTTCGCGCAGTTGGCCGGAGTCGGCCAGCGCACTCAGCGAGTCGACTACCTTGGCGTGATTTCCGCGTGCCAGTTCGATCTCGAAATAGTCCTCCGACACCGACATTCGCGCGTCCTCGGCGGCAGCCAGCTCGGGCCAGTCGACACCGTGCTCGGTGAGATCGGACAGCGCCGAACCGCGCCACAGCGATAGCGATTCGGCCAGTCGCGCGGCGGCCGCGTCCAGATCGCCGGCTGTCGCCGCGGTTCGGCCCAGGTCGGCGAGTTGGTAGAACCGATGCAGGTCGATGCGGTTGGTATCGACCTCGAGGACATAGCCCGGCGGGCGCCTGATCAGCGCAATCGGCTCGCTGTTGCCGACCGGGAAGAGATTGCGCAGCGACCAGACCGCATTGTGCAGAATTTTCCGGGCCGAGGTCGGCATCGCTTCGTTGGGCCACAAGGCATCCAGCAACTGGCTGGCCGGGACGACAGAATTGGGATGCAGAAGTAGGTACGCGAGGGTTGCCCGCTGTTTCACGCCACCGAGTCGCAGTGGCTTGTCATTATGTCGGACCTCGAGCGGTCCGAGAACACTGAACAACACGATTTCCCCTGGTGCGGCGGTCCCCGAGGTGATGATTCACGGACGGCCGGATTCCGAACGCATTCGGCGCCAACGAACTTCGTCGGTCGCGGCGAATGTGCGGCGGAACGGCAGGGGCTCCTGGGACGCGCTGGCTGAACCCCATTGTCCGAGCGCCGACGGCATTGGAGGCGCTGGTGCGGTGCCGGTCCCGGATTCGGAGTCCTCCCCAGGTCCGGTCGGCGAGACCTGATCGGCGCGCGTTGGCGCAGATCGTGACACCCGCGATGAACGATCAGGCCACCGTCCGGTGATCGGCTCCTTCGCCACGGTGGCCCCGGCCGGTCGTTCGGCACCATTCTGTCGGAAGGACCTTCGGGTTTGCTTCGGGCCCACTTATGAAGCGACCGTGGGACTTTCGATCGCTTGATCGAAGAATTACTCGAGTAGGATCGAGACGTGCACTTCGGGGTGTTGGGGTCAATGGATGTCGTCACGGATCTCGGCGACGCGGTGTCGATACCGGAGTCGCTGGTTCGAGCGCTGCTCGCCGACCTGATCGCCCATGTCGGTGTACCGGTCTCCACCGATCGACTGATCGAGGACCTGTGGCCCGAATCCGCGCCGAGCAATCCGACCCGGTCGTTGCACACCAAAGTGTCTCAGCTGCGCCGCGCTCTCGAGGAGGCCGAGCCCGGAGGCCGCAAGTATATTGTGACAACGCCGGCTGGATACCTCTTTCGTGCCGAGCCGCACCGATTGGATTCGACGCGGTTCTTCGATTTCGTTGCTCGGGCGCAGGTTTCGACCGATCTCCCGGCGCGGGCGAACCTCCTGCGTGAGGCCCTGGCATTGTGGCGCGGGCCGGCCTTCGCCGACTTCGTCGATCTGCCCTTCCGTGACGAGGTTTCCGCTTCCCTCGACGAGGCGCGGATCGCGGCACGCAGCGAACTGGCCGAGGCTCGTCTCGAGCTCGGCGAGCATCGAACGCTGATCGCCGAGATCAACGAACTGGTCCGCGAGCATCCGTTGCGCGAAAGGCTGCGGTCGGTTCAGATGCGCGCATTGTACCGGTCCGGCCGGGCCGCTGACGCGCTCGACAGCTTCAACGAACTGCGGACCCTGCTCGCCGAGACGCGAGGCGCGGACCCCAGCCGAGAGCTCGTCGATCTGCATCGGGCCATTCTCGAACAGAACGTCGACCCGCAAACGGAACCGATACTGTTGGAGGGCAGGACATTCGGGCACAATCTGCCTGAGCCTCCGAACGCGCTGGTCGGCCGGGACGCGGCCGTAGGCTTGGTGCGGGCCAGCCTCGTATCGGATCGACTCGTCACCCTCGTCGGCCCCGGCGGTGTGGGCAAATCCCGCCTCGCGCTGGCAGTTGCGCACAGCATGGTCGACAGCTTCGCGGACGGCATCTGGCTGGTCGAGTTCGATGCCCTCGACCGCTCGCACGGGCCGGAAGTGCTGGCGGATGAGGTCCTTTCGGTACTGAGCATCGATGTGAACGCCCCACCAGGGTCCAACGGGAAGTCCCTGTCCCCGGGGCGGCTGAATTCGGTGGACCGGGTGGTGGCGTTCCTGCGCGCGCGGCACGCGATGCTGGTGCTGGACAACTGTGAGCACGTTGTCGACGCGGCGGCACAGCTGGTGGAGTCGATTCTCGCGGAATCGGCGGATTGCAGAATCCTGGCGACGAGCCGGGCGCCACTGGCGGTGCGGGGTGAGACCATCAGCGCGGTCGAACCGCTGGAACTACCGTCGGCCGGCTCCACCCGCCCCGAACTGCTCGGCACCGTTAGTGCAGTGCAGCTGTTCACCGCGCGGTCACCGGGCTTGCGCGTCGATGAGTCCAATCTCCATGACATCATCGCGATCTGCCGACGGCTCGACGGAATTCCACTGGCATTGGAGCTGGCTGCGACGAAGATTCGGGTGCTCGGGGTGCACGAATTGCTGGTCCAACTCGATCGACGCTTCCAGGTGCTCGACAGTGGATTCCGGGATTCCCCGGATCGGCACCGCACCCTGCGCGCGGCGATCGACTGGAGCTGGGAGCCGCTGTCGCCCATTGAACGGGATGTGTTGTGCTGGTTGGCGATCCACGCCGAGGATTGTTCTTTATCGGCGGCACGGTCGCTGGTCGGCGATCCGGCCGACGACCACGAGATTCTCACCGCGCTGACCCGGCTCGTCGACCGGTCCCTGGTGATCATGCAGGAATCGCAGCACGGGCCTCGCTACCGGCTGCTGGAATCGATCGGGGCATACTGCGTCGAGCATCTCGAGACCACGGGGATGCTCCTCGAAATGCGGCTGCGGCATGCGATGTACTACGCCAACCGCGGCGAACTCGCCAGTGCCGGACTGCATGGCCCCGATCAGCGACGATGGCTCGAACTGCTCGATGTGGAAGCACCCAATATTCGCAAGGCGGCCGATTTCGCGATCGGCCGTCGCGACGTGCGGCTCGCCATGCGGCTGGTGAATTCGTTGATCTGGTTCGGGTTTCTGCGCGGCAGGCTTACCGAAGCGCACCGCTATCTCTCCGCGGTGGGCGCGATGGCCAGCGAGTTGCGCCCGGTAGAGCACGCGACGATCGTGCGGTGGCGGGCCGGCATGGCGTTGCTGATCGGGGAAGCCGACCAGATTGTCAGTCCGTCACCCGCCCTCGGCGGTGACGAGACCGCGACGGAACTGCGCGCACTCGCGCGCAGTGAATGGTTTCTCGGCTACGCACAATGGTATTCGGGCGCGCTGCCCGAGAGTGAGGACCGCGTCGGCCGTGCCCTGGCCACCTTCCGCACATTGGACGACAACTGGGGAATCGCAGCGTCACTGAGCTTGCGCGCCGCGCAGAATACGGCCCGCAGCGACTTGGCGACGGTCAGGGACCATGCGCAGACGAGCGCGGCCATCTTCGATGAGGTCGGGGACCGCTGGGGCCGGCTCAAGGCCATCGAGGCGCTGGCGGTGCTCGCCGAGTTCGAGGGGCGTTACGACGAGGCGAACGACCTTCATTGCGAAGGGTTGCAGATTGTCGAGGATCTGGGGCTCTGGACGGAAACATCGCACAAACTAGCGTTACTCGGGCGCATCGCCCTCCTTCGAGGTGAGTTCAGGACCGCGGACGAACTGCATCACCGTGCGATGCGACTGGCCGCGAGCCACGCCAACCGGCTAGGTGAGGGTTTCGCCGAAATCGGCTTGGGGCTGGGCGCGCGCCGACAAGGTCGCTTGGATGACGCCGAGAAACACCTGAATCGATGGCTGGGCTGGCTCGCCGCCATCGAGGCACACAATGGCGTGGCCCTGGTGTCGGCCGAGCTCGGATTCATCGCCGAACTGCGCGGCGATGCCGACCGTGCGTGGACACTACACACGGAGAGCCTGTCGGCGGCCGTGCTCACCGGCGATATCCGTGCTGTTGCCCTCGCCATCGAGGGGCTCGCGGGCGCTGCGACCCTGACCGAACACTACGACCGGGCAGCTCGACTGCTCGGCGCGGCGACGAGGGCGCGTGCCTCGACCGGCGCACCCCTGGCCAGCGGCGAGCGAATGGATGTCGACCGTATCACCGCGCTTGCGCGCGGCGCGCTGGGCGAAGAGCGGTTCGCCAAAGAGCTCGATAGCGCCGGACCGCACCTCAGCATGGGCCACGGCGTATCGGTGGCCGATTTCGCGCACGCGATCACAGACCATGAGGTCAGGCGAATCATCGCGGCGGTGACAGACTTCGACGCCGACGTGCCCACGAACATCGACCGCTCGTCGTCGGAATGTCTACGGAGAGTTGGGTGTTGAGGAAATGCGAACCGATTCGACCGACATCCCACAAGGAGATCGAATGTCCAGTTCCGCCTCCCTCATCGACTCGAGCACCGACTTCGGTGTGAAGGTCACCAAACATCTGGTGCAGGACACCATCATTTGGCTGACCACCGTAAGCCCCAGCGGCACACCGCAACCCAATCCGGTCTGGTTCCAATGGGAGGGCGGGGCGTTCCTGGTGTTCACCCAGCCGGGTACTCCCAAGCTGCGCAATATCGCCGCCAACCCACGTGTTTCGTTGAATCTCAACACCACCGCAACCGGCGGTGACGTCATCGTGTTCACGGGCACGGCCCGGGTCGACGCAGACGGCGCCGCCACCGCGGAGCTCGATGCCTTCGTCGAGAAGTACGCCGAGGGGCTGGTCGACATCGGAATGACCAGAGAGCAATTCTTCGCCGACTACTCGATTCCGCTGCGCGTTGTCCCCGACCGCGTGCGCGGATTCTGAAGACAGGTCACGGAGCCGATCCCATCCCTCGACCCGTCGCGTCAGCCCGGGTCGAGGGCAGGTGGGGGTGGCGCTATCACCGTGCGGTCGGCCGAGGGTACTCGGCGTAACGTGTGCTGATATGGCGGCACCTAAGAAGGCCGGGTCCGCGTTGAGATCACCGGAGCTGGCCGCGGCACTGCGGGGCGAGATTCCTGAACTGACCCGGCGGCTGATGGCGGCTATCTTCACCGACAACCCGGAGTGGACCGATTACTCGGCGGTGACACGCGCGGATCTGCGGGACGGATGCCAGCGGTTCCTCACCCGGATTCTGGACTTGCTCGGTGGGCAGGCTGCTGGGCCTGAGCGCGATGATGTGGCGGCGTCGATCGGTGAGTTGCGCGCGGAGCAGGGGGTGCCGCTCGAGGCTATGCAGCGCACGTTCCGGCTCGGTGGGCGCATTGTGTGGGAGGCGCTGCTGGACAAGGCCGGGGATGTGGCGCCCGCGCAGTTCCGGGAGATGGGGACTGCCATCTGGGCGGTGATCGACGGGATGTCGTCGGCGCTGGTCACTGCGTATCGCAATACTGAGCTGGATCGGGTGCGGCGGGATGAACGGCGGCGGCACGGGCTGATCGAGGATTTGCTCTCGGGGCGGGCCCGCGATGCCTTGTTCGCGACCCGGGCGGGCCGGGAGCTGAACCTGCCGGTGCACGGGGACTATGTCGTGGTGGTGGCGCGCGGTGGACCACATCCGTTGGGCATAGGATCGGAGACGGCGTTGGCTTCCATGGGAATTCGTTCGGTGTGGCACGATCGGACGGATTCGACGGTCGGACTGGTCGCGCTGGAGCATCGATCGGTCGAATCTGTCTCGCAGCGGCTGCGACCGCAGGTGCGCGGGCGGGCGGCGGTCTCCGCTGCGGTCGCTGGGTTGGCTGAGATCGTGACGGCGCATACGTTGGCGCTCCTCGCGCTCGACACCGTGCCGGATGATGCTGTGGGAGTGCTGGTTTCGCTCGACGAGTGCTATCCCGAGATGCTTCTGCTGCGGTCGCCAGACCTGAGCGAACTCCTGGTGAGGTCCACCCTCGGGCCGGTGCTCGAACTGCCGGTCAAAGAGCGGGATGTTCTGCTGGGCACTCTGGCGGTTTGGCTGGCCGAGAATCGCTCGGCGGCCAATGCCGCACCGCGGCTGCACTGCCATCGGAACACGGTGATCAATCGGCTGGAGCGCATCACCGCACTGCTCGGCCGCCCGCTGGAGGGACAGCGTTCCTATCTGGAGCTCTCTCTTGCGCTGGCAGCCCTCGACCTCGGGGGACAGGCTCGCGACTGACCCGAGCAAACTCCCCGTCCCGATAACCGAGATTGGGCGCAGTGCCCAATTCGGATGCTGGATCAGTGGACTTCGAGGTCATTGCTTGTGCTTCTCACAGCCAGAACACTCGGGTGAACGACCCACACCGCAACCCGAGGTGGGGTCGGCTTCGTTCGAGGATGAGGAGCACCACGAGTGCCGGATTTCGATCTTCTGGTGGTCGGCGGCGGTCCCGGCGGGTACGTCGCGGCCATCCGTGCGGCCCAGCGCGGACTGCGCGTCGGATTAGTGGAGAAGGAGCGCCCGGGCGGCGTCTGCCTGAACTGGGGCTGCATTCCCACCAAGGCGATGCTGCGGTCGGCCGAGGTCTTCCAGACCATCAAGGACGCCGCGGATTTCGGTATCCACGCCGATAATGTCCGCTTCGACTTCGCCGCTGTACGGCAGCGCAAGGACGGCATCGTCAAGGAACTCACCGACGGCGTCGGCGGTCTGCTGAAGGCCAACGGTGTGACCCTCATCGAAGGCCATGCCCGGTTCACCGGCCCGACCGCCGTCGAGGTGTTCGAGGCGGGCCAGTCGCCCGTCTTCCCTGGCGGGCCGCGCTATGCCGCCGCGCCGACGGCCACCGCCGTGCGCACCGTCAGCGCGACCGATGTGATCATTGCGACCGGTTCGGTGCCGGCGCTGTTGCCCGTGCCGGGCGCCGACCTGCCCGGTGTCATCACCTCCGACGGCGCGTTCGGGCTGACCGAGGTGCCCGAGCGGCTGGTGGTCATCGGCGGCAGCGCGGTGGGCGCGGAGTGGGCGAGCCTGTTCGCCACCTTCGGCAGCGAGGTCACGGTGGTGGAGATGCAGGATCGCCTGGTTCCGCTGGAGGACAAGGAGATCGGCGTCGCGCTTGGCCGCTCTTTCGGCAAGCGCGGCATCAGCGTGCTGACCGGTTCGACCGTCACCGGCATCGCGCAGGCGCAGGGCGCGCTGCGCGTCGGCGTGGGCGGACCGAAGGCTCGGGAGATCGACGCCGATGTGGTGCTGGTCGGAGTCGGACGTCGCCCCAATACCGCCGAGCTCGGCCTGGATGTGGCCGGAATCGCCACGGACGCACGGGGTTTCATCCCGGTCGACGAGCAGCTGCGCACCGGCGTGGAGCATGTCTACGCCATCGGCGATGTCACCGGCAAGGCGCTGCTCGCGCACGTCGCCTCGCATCAGGGCCTGACCGCGGCCGACGTCATCGCTGGTTACGACGCCCACATCGACTACGCCGTGATCCCGGCCGCGACCTTCACCCATCCGGAGATCGCCAGCGTCGGCCGCACCGAGGACGCCGCCCGCGCCGCCGGCCACGATGTGATCACCGCCAAGTTCCCGTTCGCCGCGCTCGGCCGCGCCAAGACCTTCGGCGAGACCGAGGGCTTCGTGAAGATCGTCGCCGGCGCGCGGCATCAGGAAGTGCTCGGCGTGCACATCATCGGCGCGTCGGCCAGCGACCTGATCGCCGAAGGCACCCTGGCGATTTCGCTCGAGGCCACCCTCGAGGAACTCGCAGACACCATCCACGCCCACCCCACCCTCGGCGAGATCGGCATGGAGGCGGCCCTGACCGGGCTCGGCCTGCCGGTACACATCGCGCCACCCAGGAAGCGTTGAGGAGACCCCTCGTGACCACCAGCACCGCACCACGCAAGCCGTCCCGCAAGGCGAGCCGACCCGCCGACGGCCACCCGACCACCGCGGAGACCGCCCCACCCGAGGCCGCCGCGATCGACCCGGGTGTGGCCGTATCCGCGGCCGACTCGATCGCCGCTGCCGTGACCGGCCCGGTCCAATCCCGTATCGCCACGGAGGATCCCGGCGCCCTGCGCGGTCTGTACCGCGACATGCTGTTCGTGCGCCGCTTCGAGGAACGCACCGCGCAGGCCTACCAGCAGGCCAAGATCGGCGGCTACTGCCACCTCAATCTGGGGGAGGAGGCCACGGTGATCGGCATGGGCGCGGCCATGCGCCCCACCGACTACCTGTTCACCAACTACCGCGAGCACGGCTACGCACTCGCCAAGGGCATCGAGCCCGGACGCGTCATGGCCGAGCTGTACGGCCGCTCCACCGGCACCTCCAAGGGCTGGGGCGGTTCCATGCACATGTACGACACCGCCACCCGCCTGCTCGGCGGTTACGCCATTGTGGGCGGCCAGCTTCCGCTGGCGGTCGGCGCGGCGCTGGCCATCGACTACCGCGGCGGCGACGACGTGGTTGTGTGCCAGATGGGCGAGGGCACCACGAATATCGGCGCGTTCCACGAGTCGCTGAATATCGCGGCCCTGTGGAACCTGCCGATCGTGTTCCTGGTGATCAACAACCAGACCGGCATGGGCACCACTGTCGAAAAGTCTTCCGCCGAACCGGATCTGTGGAAGCGCGCGTCCTCCTACCGCATGCGTGGTGAGCGCGTGGACGGCACCGATGTGCTCGCCGTGCGCGATGTCGCGAGCGAGCTCATCGAGACCGCGCGGCGCGAGGGCAAGCCCGCACTGTTGGAGGCGGTCAGCTACCGCCTCAAGGGCCACTCCGTGGTCGACCCGGCGAAATACCGTACCAGTGAGGCGGTTTCGGTCGCCCGCGAGAAGGACCCGGTCGTGTTATGGCGGGCTGCCCTGCTGAACGCCGGTGTGCTGACAGAGGACTCGGCCGCCGCCATCGAGCAGGAGGTCGCCGCCGAGGTGGTTGCCGCCGTCGAATTCGCCGACGCCAGTCCGCATCCCGAGCCGTCGAGCCTGTTCGACTACAACTATGCGACCCCGGTGGCCGGCGACTCCCGCCGCCTGCCCGCCGATCCGCTGTTCACCCACTAAGGACATCACCGTGGCTGTCATGACCTATCGCGAAGCGCTGCGCGAAACCCTGCGCGAGGAGATGCGGCGCGACGACGACATCTTCCTCATCGGGGAAGAAATCGGCGTCTTCGAAGGCTCCTACAAGATCACCGCCGGCCTGCTCGCCGAATTCGGCGAGAAGCGGGTACGCGACACCCCGATCGCCGAAGAGGGATTCGTCGGCGCGGCCATCGGCGCAGCCATGCTGGGCCTGCGCCCGGTCGTGGAGATCATGACGATCAACTTCTCGCTGCTGGCGCTGGACCAGATCGTCAACCACGCCGCCAAGATCTACGGCATGTTCGGCGGGCAGACCAGCGTGCCCATGGTCATCCGCACCCCGGGCGGCGGGGGCCAGCAGCTGGGCGCGACGCATTCGCAGAACATCGAGCTGTACTACGCGTTCGTGCCCGGCCTCAAGGTGGTCGCCCCGAGCACCCCGGCCGATGCGCGGGCGCTGCTCAAGGCTGCCATCGACGACGATGATCCGGTGCTGTTCTTGGAGAACCTCTCGCTCTACAACACCAAGGGCGAAGTGCCGCAGGATCTTCCGGCCGCTGAGATCGGCAAGGCCGCGGTCACCCGCGAAGGCAGCGACATCACCCTGATCGGCTACTCCCGCATGGCGACGGTCTGCACCCAGGTCGCCGAAAAGCTGGCCGCCGAGGGTATTTCCGCGGAGGTCGTGGACCTGCGCAGCCTGCGGCCCCTGGACCGCGACACCATCGTGGCCTCGGTCAAGAAGACCGGCTGCGCGGTCATCGGTGAGGACGACTGGCTCACCTACGGCATCGGCGCGGAGGTGGCGGCATCCATCTCCGACGGCGCCTTCGACTACCTCGACGCGCCGGTGCGCCGCGTGGCCATGGCCGAGGTGCCGCTGCCCTATGCCAAGCCGCTGGAGAAGCTCGCCCTGCCATCGCCCGACTCGCTCTACACCGCCGCGCTGGAAACCCTTGCGGCCGTGGGCAAGCGGCGCTGAGACCGGAAACCGGAGGATAAGAACGTGCCCGAAATCACCATGCCCCGGCTCTCCGACACCATGGAGGACGGGGTCATCTCGGCCTGGCTCAAGCAGGTCGGCGACAAGGTCACCCGCGGTGAGGTCCTCGCCGAGATCGAGACCGACAAGGCGCTCATGGAGCTCGAGGCCTACGACGACGGCGTGCTCGAGCAGATCCTCGCCGAGGCGGGCGCGCGGGTGCCGATCGGCGAGCCGATCGCCATCGTCGGCGACGGCAGCGGCGCTGCCCCGGCCACCCAGCCCGCCACCGCCGCATCGGCCGCCCAGCCCGCCACCGCCGCATCGGCCGCCCAGCCCGCCGCCCCCGCACCGGCCGCTCAGTCGGCCGCTCCGGCTGACCAGCCCGCCACGGCGAACGGCGCTGCAGCGGATGGTAACCGCAGTGCGCCATTGACTTCCGCGCTTGCCGCTGCCCCGGCGGCGGCCGGTTCCGATGAGCGCAAGAAGTCGTCGCCGCTCGCCCGCAAGATCGCCCGCGAGCTCGGCATCGACATCGCCACCGTGACCGGCACCGGCCCCGGCGGGCGCGTGACCCGCCACGATGTCGAATCCGCCCATGCCGCAGGCGAACCCGCCGCTCCCGCAGCAACTCCGCCACCCCCGGCGGCCCAAGCCTCGTATGCCGCACCGGCTTCGGGCGACTACGACGAGATCCCGCTGACCGGCATCCAGCGGGTGTCCGCCACCCGGCTCACCGAGAGCAAGCAGCAGGCGCCGCACATCTACCTCACCAGCGCCATCGACGTGACCGATCTGTTCGCCTTCCGCGCCGAGATCAACTCGACGCTGGCCAAGACCGGCTCGGCCAAGGTCAGCGTGAACGATCTGCTGGTCAAGGCCGTCGCCATCGCACTGCGGGCGAACCCGACGGTCAACGTCTCCTTCGCCGGAGACAAGCTCTACCAACACCACGGCGTACACATCGGCGTCGCGGTCGCGACCCCGGCGGGCCTGCTGGTTCCGGTCATCCGCGACGCCGATCGCAAGACCGTGTCCGCCGTCGCCGCGGAGACCCGCGACAAGGCCGAGCGCGCCCGCGACCGCAAACTGAAGGCCGACGAGATGAGCGGCGCGACCTTCACCATCTCCAACCTGGGCATGTTCGGCATCGAGCACTTCACCGCCGTGATCAACCCGCCGGAGTCCGCCATCCTCGCGGTGGGCGCGGCCACCGACGAACTGCGGCTGGCGGACGGTCATGTGGTGAGCAGGAAGATCCTGCGCGTCACCATGTCCGCCGATCACCGTGCCATCGACGGGGCCGTTGCCGCCCAGTTCCTAGCGCAGCTGAAGGACCTGGTGGAACACCCCCTGCTGATCGTCGCGTAGGGGTGAGGGGTCTGGGCACACCCCCGGACCCCTTGACGGGCGGTTGAAGCGGACCGGATGAGCAACGACATGGACCTGGTCGGTTTGGGCAGAGATCCGGTGTCTCGCCCCGAATTCAGCGCACCAACGTGCGAAGCGACCGAAGAGAGCTACAACGCGCCGGGGCCGGTGAACGTCAGAGTGGCTGGCGAGGTTGTCGCAGACCAGGTGCACGTCCAGCCCGTAGTTCAGGCAGGGACGCCGAGCTGGGCCAGCAGCACGTGGATATCGGAGTTGATCCAGTACTCGGCGAATTTGCCGTCCTCGACGCGCAGCACGTCGGTGCCCGTGAAACGGATCGCGGCGCCTGCCGTTGCCGTCGCACCGGGAAACCCGCCGCTGTAGGTTCCGGTGGCGATCCACCGGACCGCGCAGTGGTCACCGTCCACGATCGGACCCACCTCCACCTGAAACACCAACTCGGAGAAGGCGGCTCGGGTCTGCGCGATCCACCCGACCAATCCCTGCGGACCTCGCACCGCACTGCCGTCACCACCGTCGAGCAGCGCGGCGTGCACGGTGAAGTCGGGGGCGATGATGTCCTCGGCTGGGCTGTAGTCGCCGTTCCAGGTGGTGAGCCATCCGGAGAGCAGCTGCCCGACAGTGGTGTCGGTTGTCGATTCCATGACGAAAATCCTTGGTCGAGTGGTGGGTTCAGTTCTGGGCCGGGATCCAGTGCCCGTGGATGCCGGCGGGCACTCGCTGCGGGAGATCGACGGCGGCGATCGGCTCGGACAGATCCGAGGCGTCGAGGATGAGCAGCTGGGACGCGTCGGCCTCGATATCGCTGACGATGGTGAGCAGATAGCCGTCGTCCTCACGGGTCGCCCCGGCGGCGGGCGCGAAGACGGCCTCGCCGGGCATCCGTGCCGGTCCGTGCGCGAACAACTGTCGCTCGCCGGTCCGGGTGTCGAATTTGACCGTGTGATAGCCGGTCAGTCCGTTTCCCGGGAAAGCGACCGCGTAGCTGTAGCGATTCGGTGCTCCGGTCAGATCGTCGTTGATGGCGGGGAATTCGACGACCAGATCGTCCAGCGCCTCCTCGGTCGCGGTGCCGGTGGCGGGGTCGAGAATCCAGCGGTGGAACGTGGTGCCGACGCCGGGGGTGTCGGGGTAGCCCGGGGCGGCGATCCACCATTTCCAGGAGGTTTCCCAGGCCGAGCGGTCGAAGCGGGGGCATTCGAGCACGACGCGCCCTCGGTCGTCGACATAGGAGTTGGCGACGTGCAGGATGGCCGCCGGGCTGTCGATGTCGAACCAGCTGATCTGTCCCGAGCCGTGCCTGGGCAGCACACCGATCCGGAACGGCGCGTCGTCGTGCCAGCGGTAGGGGATTCCGGAGTGCTCGGCGGGATCGAAGACGACCGGGGAATGCAGGAATACGGCATGCTCACGGGTGATCGCGAAATCGTGCATGAGCGAGGGCCCTGCGCCGTCGATCGTGGTCGCCCGGATGATCTCGCCGGACGCGTCCGCGATGTAGTAGATCAGATAGGGCGGGAACGGGCTGTAGGAGAAGAAGTGCAGCTCTCCCGTGAACGGATCCACCTTGGGATGCGCGGTCATCGAACTGGTCAGCTTCCCGCCGAAGTCGTAGACGCCGACCGTGTCCAGTTCGCCGGTGACTTCCCAGGGCAGATTGGCCTCCTGCAGGGCCAGATAACGTCCGCCGTGGAAGATGATGTTGGTCGCGGCCGCGCTGACCTCGAGTTCGGTGCCCGTGAACGGAACTCCGTCCAGATAGGGCGTCTTCACCCACCGGTTGCGGTACCACTCCGCGCGCCCGCCGGACAGCCGGATGCCGTGCAGCATCCCCGCTCCGCGGAACCAATGGGTCGGTGTCACACCCGGTTTGGGATTGTGACCGTTGCGGAAGTAACGGCCGTCCAGGTCGTCGGGCAGTGTTCCGTGGACGGTCAGCTCGAATGCGGTGAGCTCGTCGGGGGTCGGTGCGTAGTGCCCGGTGACATAGGGCCTGGGTGGTTGTGCCATATCGATATCGCCTTTCCGGTGACAGTGATGAGGGTGAGCACAGTGATGGCGGCACAGGTCAGGAAGACCGCGCCGAAGGTGGGCAGGGCGGTCAGGAAGGACAGGCCGGTGGCGCCGCCCAGTTGGCGGCTCGCATTCACCAGGCCGCCCGCCAGCCCGCTGTCGGTGGCCGGAACTCCGGCGGAGGCCGACGCGGTGATCCGGACGAAGGCCACGCCCATTCCGGCCCCGATGAGCAGGGTCGGACCGAGCAGATCGATGAGAAAGCTTGCGGCGGACGGCGTCCGGGCCAGCCAGGCCAGACCGGTTGCGAGCATGAGCAGACCGACCGGCAGTGTGGCGCGGCCCGGAAGCCGGCCCGCCACCCAGGAGGAGACGGTGATCATCAGCGCCAGCGGAAGTTGGGTCAGCCCGGCGCGTAACGGCGTGTAGCCGAGGGTGTGCTGCTGATACAGCGGCAGGTAGTAGAACAATCCCAGCCAGACGGCACCGAGCAGCGCCATCGCGACGTTGGGCCACGCGACCGGCGCCATCCGCGGCGGCAGCAGCGGGTCGGCCACGCGCCGCTGCCGAAAGGCGAAGGCCGCCAGCAGGATCAGTCCCGCGGCCAGCGCCGTCCAATGGCCCGACAGCCCGTAGGTGAGGGCGACGAGCCCGCCGGTGGCGGTGACCGCGCTCGGAACGTCCGGTCGCCCACCGACCGCGGGCCTCGGCTCGACCAACCGCCACGCCGCCAGCAGCACGGCCAGCGCGACGGGAACGACCACGAAGAAGACCGACCGCCAGCCGAAGCGATCGGTGAGCAGTCCACCCAGCAATACACCCACGGCGCCGCCCGCACCGGATACCGCACCCCAAACCCCCAACGCCACACCACTGTCCCGGGAATCGCGGTACAGCGTGAGTACCAGGGCCAGCGCCGTCGGCGCCATGAGCGCCGCGCCGAGCCCCTGCACCGATCGGGCCGCGATCAGGGCGGCGGTATCGGGCGCGATCGCCGCGGCCGCCGCGGAAGCCGCGAAAATGCTCGCGCCGACGAGGAATACGCGGCGCAGACCGTAGGCGTCGCCGAATCGCCCGCCCGGCAGCAACAGCGCTCCGAACACCAGCACATAGGCGTTGACCACCCACGACAGGCCGGTCGCCGAGGTGCCCAGACCGCTGCGGATCTGCGGCAGGGAGACGTTCACGATGGAGGTGCTGAGCACCACGAGGAACTGCGCGGTAGCCAGCACCGCCAGCGGCAGCCATCGTGTTCTCATGCCGCCAGCTTGGCGGGCATCGCGGCTCGCTCGCGTCGGTGATTCCTACCTACTCTGTCGTGCCGCGGGCCGATTCGTCCGGCATGATGCACCGTGTATGGATTCGTTGATCGGGCGTCGGGATGAGACGGCGCGGCTGCGTGCATTTCTGGAACAGGCGAGGCGGTCGCGCGGCGGTGCCCTGCTGATGCACGGCGAGCCGGGCATCGGCAAGAGCGCCTTGCTGGCCGACCTCGCGGATGCGGCGGCCGATTTCGTGATCATGCGGGCCTGCGGCGCCGAATTCGAGACGGAACTGCCGTATTCGGCGCTGCATCAGCTGTGCGCGGCGGCCCTGGCGCAGCTGGACAGGCTGCCGCCCGCGCAGGGCAAGGCGTTGCGCATCGCGTTCGGTATGGACGTCGGAACTCCCGACCCATTCCTGGTCGGTGCGGCGACGCTCGGGCTGCTGCTCGAATACGACGGGCCGGTGCTGTGTCTCGTCGACGACGCGCAGTGGCTGGACCGCGCCTCTGCCCATGCACTGGCCTTCGTGGCCCGGCGCGTGGATGCCGAACGGGTGGCGATGATCTTCGCCGCGCGCGACGATGCGGGTGCTCTGAATCTGTTGCCGCAGTTGGCGATACCGCGGCTCGGCGATACCGCCGCCCGTGCCCTGCTGGCTCGCACGCTGCGCGCTCCGCTGGACGATCGGGTGCGCGACCGCATTCTGGCCGAGGCGCGTGGCAACCCGCTGGCCCTGTTGGAACTGCCGACAACCACCGAATTGGCCGGTCTCACTGGAGATTTCGATCTGCTCGCCCCGGCGGCCGCGGAACGGAGCTATCGCGCCCGCCTGGAGGCGCTGCCCGACCGGGTCCGGTTGCTGCTGACCGTCGCCGCCGCCGAACCCGTCGGCGATCCATCCCTGCTATGGCGGGCGGCGGCGCTGCTCGGCATCGAGACGACCGCCGACGACGAGGTGCCACTGGTCGAAGTCGGCACCCGGATCCGCTTCGTACATCCCCTGGCTCGCTCCGCGGTCTACCGGGCCGCGACCGATCGCGAGCGGCGGCGTGCGCATGGTGCACTCGCGCGGGTGAGCGATCCGGTCGCCGATCCGGACCGCGTGGCCTGGCATCGCGCCCAGGCCAGCGTCGGCCCCGACGAAGAGGTGGCCGCCGCCCTGGCCCGTTCGGCGGCGCGCGCAGGCCCGCGGCGGGGTGGCGGCCGCGGCGGCCTTCCTGGAACGGTCGGCCGCACTGACATTCGATCCGGCGCTGCGGGCCGAACGGGTGCTGGCGGCGGTCGAAGCCAAACTGTCCGCGGGTGATTTCGAGGCCGCCGACGAGCTGCTGTCGACCCTCGCCTCCGACGATCCCCGCATCGACCTGCTACGTGGCCGAATCTCCTTCGCTCGCTACCGGGGTGACGACCATCCCACCGTCCACCTGCTCCGCGCCGCAGCGAAATTGGCTGTGCGCGAACCGGATCGTGCCCGCGCCTGCTATGTGGACGCGATCGAGACGGCCGTGCTGACCGGCGGCCTCGACAGCGTGATCGCGGCCGCGGCGACCGCGCCGCGCGCCCCGGCGCGGCCCGGCAGTGTCGATATCGTCCTCGACGGCATGGCGGCCTTGCCCACCGAGGGGCACGCGGCCGCGGCGAAGCTGCTGCGCCCGCTCGTTTCGAACCATCGCGACGAGGTCTGGAGTCGTTGGCCCACACTCGGTTATCTGCTCGCCCTCGAACTGTGGGATCCCGACGCGATGCGTGCTATCGCCTCGCGGATCGCCGCCTGCGGCCGCAGTTCGGGTTCGCTGCACACGCTGCGGATCGGGCTGGCCATGCTCGCGACCGTCGCCGTGCACGCCGGCGATTTCGGCGCGGCCCAGGAGCTGATCTCCGAGGAGGAGGCCATCGCGGAGGCCACCTCCGCCGCTCCACTGGTCTACCCGCGCATCCACCTGGCCGCGCTGCGCGGCCGCCGCGCCGAGGCCCAGGTGCTGTTCGCCGCGGTGGGACCGCATCTGACCCTCAGCGTGCAGTACGCCACCGCCGTCCTGCACAACGGCCTCGCCGACTATCCCACCGCGCTGCGGGCCGCCGAAAAGGCTGTCGCGACAGGCGATCTCGGCCTGGCCGGCCAAGCGCTGCCGGAACTGGTAGAGGCGGCGGTGCGCTGTGGCGAGTCGGCGGTGGCCCGGTCCGCGCTCGCGGCACTGACCGAACGCGCTGGCGAGCAGTCGTGGGGACAAGGCGTCGAAGCCTGGGCGCGAGCCATGGTGTACGAGGACGAAGACGCCCACCGGGAGGCCGTCGCGCTGCTGGATTCCTGCCCGATGCGGATCTGGTCCGGTCGCGCCCACCTGGTGTACGGCGAGTGGTTGCGCCGCAAGGGACGCCGCCGCGACGCCCGGACCGAATTGCGCCACGCCCACGAGTTGCTGTCCGACTTCGGCGCGGAGGCCTTCGCCACCCGGGCCGCGGGTGAGCTCCGCGCCACCGGCGAACACGCCCGCCGCCGCACCGCGCAGGCATCCGACGCGCTGACCATGCAGGAAGTGCACATCGCGCGCCTGGCCGCCGACGGCGCCACATCCAAGGAGATCGCGGCCACCCTGTTCCTCAGCCCACGCACCGTGGAAGCCCACCTCCGCAACATCTTCCGCAAGCTCGGCATCACCTCCCGCCGGCAACTGCGCGACATCCGTTGATCGGTCCCGTTGGGCCGGCATGCCAGGGTTCGATCAGCCAGGCGGCAGCGGTCGTCGCCGGCTCCGTTATCGGCGAGTGGCCGTGCCGGTGGAGCGGGCCTGCGCGAGCTGGACTCCGAATGCGCCGAGGCTGCTGAAGGCGGGAAGCAGGCTGGAGCCGAGTTGGGTGACGGTGTAGACGTCGACCTCCGATGCCGCCTGACGCCTGGATTCGCGCACGACCAATCCGGCGTCCTCCAGTCTGCGCAGGTTCCGCGTCAACTCCTTCGAGCTGATTCCGGCAACCGTCCCGAGTAGGGAGTTGTACCGCTGGGCGCCCTGCATCAACAGCGAGCGCAGCACCAGCATGCGCCACTGCCCGCCGATGGTTCGGATGGCCAGCTCGATCGGGCAGGTTTCGGCTTCGGGAGCAAAAGCGGTGCGGTCGTCCATCGATTCATGCTAACGCCATATCCCTCCGGTATTCGCGCACCTTTTAGTGCGTTGACGACCCGGGGTGATCCGTTGCTAGCGTCGGATAAGGAGATTCGCAGGAGGTAAAAACGTGCAGGATGCACACAAGAATGTCATTCGCAGGCTTGTGCACGAGGTTTTCGAACAAGGACGCGTCGACGTGGTCGACGAGCTGCTCACCGAGGATTTCGTCGATCATTCGGCACAGCATGCGGAATTCTTTTCCGAGGTTCCGGGCCGTGCGGGGTTCAAGCGTATGGCGCTCATCGCGCGCAGTGGTCTGACGGATTTCGAGGCGGAATTGGATCTGATCGTCGGCGAGGGTGATCTGGTGGCCGCGCGGGTGCTCGCCGCGGGGACGCACACCGCGGAATTCATGGGTGTTCCGCCCACGGGTCAACGGATCAGCCTGTCCGACTTCCACTTCTTCCGTTTCCGCGACGGGAAGGTTCACGAGCATTGGAACCAACTCAATGCGCTCGAGATCATGCAGCAGCTCGGCCTCGTTCCACAGGCGTGAGGCGTCATGACTCCTTTACTCTTGGCGGAACCGTCCGAGCGTTTTTTGGCGGAAGATCATGTGGCCACGCTCACTACATTGCGTCCGGATCGGACGGCCCACGTGGTGCCCGTGCGCTTCACCTGGGACGCGTCGGCGGGCTTGGTCCGCGTCATGACGATCGCCGCACGCCGCAAGACTCGAAATATCGTCGCGGATCCGGACAGCCGCGCGACGATCTGCCAGGTCGCGGGTTTCCGCTGGATCACGCTCGAGGGCCCTGCCGCAGTATTCGATAATCCGGCGCGTATCGCCGAGGCGGTGCGCCGATACACCGCACGCTACGGGTCACCGCCGCCTATGCCGGATGGGCTGGTGGTCATCGAGATCACGGTCGATCGCGTGCTGAGCCTCAACAATTGACATAAACAATTGACAGAACGGAAAAATCGTGAGTGAGAACGTGTCGATACCGGAAGCGCCCGTGAATGAGCCGGTGACGATGATCAATGCCTTCACCGTGCCCGCCGCGGAAGCGGACCGCTTTCTCGAGTTGTGGAGACATAATGCCGCCGCCATGGCGGCGCAACCGGGTTTCATCCGCACTCGCATGTATCGATCGTTGGTCGCCGATGTCGAACTGCGTTTCATTACGCACGCCGAATGGGTGAGCGGAAAGGCTCTCGAGCAGGCCCGGACCGATCCGCAATGGCGAGCATCGATGCGGCGAATGATGGACGACCCCGATTTACATGTCACCCCGCGGCCCGGGGTCTACGAGGTCGCACTGGACGTTCGCCCCGGCGACAGGCCGTGACGCGTGGGCGTGGTTGAGCACCAGCTTCCGCTGAACGGCCGACGGCTCGCCTGCTTGCCGCGAGGCAGCTCCAACCGCGCCCCGAACCGCCCGGCCTGACGTCTCTTTCGGGGACGGGACCGGGCGGCTCGGTGCTATCGGGTTCAGTTCGCGTTGCCGGACTTCGGGTCGAGTGCCAGTTGCGCGAGCGGTGCGAGTGCCGCGATGCCCGCGCCGGCGACCTTGCCGAATTCGCTTGGCAATCCCATGATTCCCTCTCTCGGCCGCCGTCCGGCCGACTACCTAGATCGGCCACCGGGATCCGACCGGCGGTTCACGCGCCGGTGCGGCGAGTGGAGGCCAGGACGGTAAGGACGCCGTAGACGCCACCGGCTACGAGGCTGCTGGACAACCAGGAGAAGTCGGTGTTGCCCAAGGCTTTGGCTATCGGCCCCTGCATGGCGGGGACCATGCCGTACTGCCAGGACCAGCCGGCG
The DNA here is from genome assembly GCF_050955995.1 of Nocardia sp. CA-119907. Lineage (NCBI taxonomy): Bacteria > Bacillati > Actinomycetota > Actinomycetes > Mycobacteriales > Nocardiaceae > Nocardia > Nocardia sp. CA-119907. The sequence continues at coordinate 5,048,548 of NZ_CP192091.1, read as the reverse complement.
AGGAGTCCGACGGCGAGGCTGACCAGGCCGCACGCATTGAACTTCCGGTAGATCGATGTCGTGCCGTCGCGGTAAAGATCCGGGATCGAGAGGATGCGGCGGCGAACCAGGAAGTAATCGACGAGCAGGATGGACATCCACGGGCTGATCCACATCAGGATCGACACCATCCAGTTGTCGAAGGCATGCGCGAAACTCGTCGAGTTGATGAACACAGCCAGTACCGCGGATGCCACCACACCGGCGAACAGAGTGACCTTCCATCGGGCGATACGGATGCCGATGGTCAGCGCGGCCAGCGAGCACGAGTACAGATTGAGGATGTTGGTGGCGATCGGGCCGTGCATGATCAGCAGCAGTACCGGGACGGCGAGCGTGCCGAAGGTGCTGACCACGAGAGTGGACGGGTCGGCGCTGCCGCCGGCGCTCGCCAGGCAGGCGCCGAGAGCGGCGAGCCAGACGGTGGGCAGATACATCCCGGCCGACGATGCGAAGAACACGGTCCTGGTGTGCAGCTTCGGCCGAGCGAATCGGCTGTAGTCCGCCGCGTAAGGGATCCAGGTGAGGCCCCAGCCGACACCGATGGCTGTGACGAGTTGCGTTATCGCGGTGAGCTTCCCGCCGGGCGTCGCGGCCGGGGCGGCGGTCCAGTCCAGGTGCGTGCGGGCGAGCGCCGCCACGGTCATCACCACCATCACCGCGATGGTGAGGGGGACCGTGTACTTCTCGAACGTGCGGATCGCGTAGAACCCGTAGAGTGCGAGCGCGAGCTGAACCACCATGATGATCGCCGCCACGACGACCTTCAGCTCCATGCCGCCCCGGATGCCGATCTGGTCGAGCACGGCGAGCACGAGATCGAGCACGACCCAGGTGTTCACCCCCACCCACGCCATGGTCAGCAGGCCTTGGACGAGGGCGGGCAGCACAGCTCCGGTGATGCCGAACGCCGAACGTCCGAGCACCATCTGATTGACGGCCGTACGGTGGCCGATGACATTGAACAGGCCGAATACCGCACAGCCGAAGAGATTTCCGACCGAGACGACGATCAGCGTTTCGATCAGGCTCAGCCCGAGGGCGATTCCGAGTGCGCCGAGCACCCAGTTGATGGGCGCGATATTCGCGCCACACCAGATCCAGAACAGCTCCCAGGAAGAGCAGTCCCGCTCCCGGTCGGGAATGGGGAGTACACCGTGAGCGTCGAACCGGACGCCGGTGTCGCCGATATCCGGGGCTGTGGTCGCCGTGCTTGTGGTGCCGGTCGGTTGCGGGGATGACATGACTGCCTCTTTCGGTAGTGATTCATCTCATAACAGCACCGCTCGACGCGAGAGAGGGATGTGTATTCATCTATCGATAGCCATCTGCTGTGTACATTTCTATAGGTGTTGACCATTGCGCGACTTGTCGCTGATCCGGCGTTGGGGCTGCGGGTGATGACGCCGCAACTCACTGAACGACTGGCGGCGGAAATCCGCTGGCTGCACACCACGGAACTACCCGACCCGTCGCGATACGTCCGGCCCGGCGAGCTGGTGCTGACCAACGGCCTGTGGTTGCCGCACGTTTCGTCGGAGCGGTTCGTCGACGCGGTGGCGCGGGCGGGTGCCATCGGACTGGTGTTCGGGTTGACGGCGCAGACCCCAGTCCTTCCCGAAGAGCTTGCCGCGCTGTGCATTTCGCATGGTCTGCCACTGGTAGAACTGTGCATCGGGGTGCCGTTCGCCGCGCTCACTCGGGCCGCAGCCCGGATCCAGAACGAGGTGCTGCAGGCGGAACTGACCGCGACCATCCGCCGCGGGGACGCGCTGGCCACTGCGCTCTCGCGCGGCAGCGGCGCGGCGGGCGTGCTCGAAATCCTGCGTGGCGAAACGGAACTGCCGTTGCTGGTCGTTGATCGCAAGGGGCGCTGCCTGGCCAGTATCGGCTGCGAACCGACCGGGGAGCAGGTCCGCCTCGCCGCCGCGGCGCTCAACCGCACGCCACCGCCGATCGAGGTCGATCTGCTGGGGTCAGGACCGTCCGCGCTCTACCTCATCGAGGGCGTGATGGGGGAGATCGACGCCGGGCTGTACTGCCTGGCACCGGCCACCGAACTGGCCGCGGCCGATCGGGAAGCTCTCGACCAGGCCACTCGATTCTTGAGCCTGGAGGTCACCAAACAGCAGGCAGTACATGCCATCGAGGCGCGCTTCGCGGCCGAGCTGCTCGAGATGATCCTCTCCGGGCCGCGGCGCAGCGGTGAGGTGAGCCAGCGGCTGCGCGCGTACGGGGTGCCGTCGGACCAACCGCTGGGGGTGTTCGCGCTGGCACCGGTATCCCCGTCCGGCAGCCCCGACCTGTCGCCCGACGATATCGCCGACGCCGTCGGCGCGTTCTTCGCCACGCACGGCATACCGGTGTTCACCGCGGCGGGAAGCCGGGACATGGTGGCCGTCTGTCCGTGGGAGCACACGTCGGAGGAGCTGACGCGTTTCGCCCGCGAGCTCTCGGCGGAGGTCGGTAGGCGAGTGCCCGCTGCACGGATCGTCATCGGGCTCGGTGAGATCGCTACCGCCGCAGGCGCATTGCGGGAACCACTGGTGCGTGCCAGAGAAGTCTGCCAAGTGCTGCGCGGGCAGGACGGCCGGGACACGGCCTCCTTCGCCGATATCGCTACCTTCCGGATGTTGCTGGGCCTGCTCGACGAACAAGTGCTGCACCGGTTCACCGATCAGGTGCTCGGCATCATCCGCGAGCACGACGCTCGCGCGCACACCGAACTCGAACACACTCTGCGAACCTTCCTGCGCCATGACGGCCAATGGGGTGTGACGGCCGCAGCCTTGCATGTGCACGTCAACACCCTGCGCAACCGCATGGCTCGGATCACCGAGTTGACCGGCCGCAACGTCAATCGGCTCGAGGACACCGTCGACCTCTTCCTGGCCTTGGCGGCCGAGACCGTCGGACCGGGCACCGCATCGCGCGTGGCTGTGCGGTGACCGGCCGACGCGAAATCAGTTCGGGTACACCGCCGGATCCACGTCATAGCTCGGCAGCGGGCGATGCGGAGTTGCCACATCCTCGCGCGCCCAGACCGCCACATCGCGACAGCGCGCGAAGGTCACATCCCCGCACTCCTGGGCATACGCGATGAGGTTGCGCAGAGCCATCATCCGGCCCGGCCGCCCGGTGAGGAACGGGTGCAGGCACACATTGAACAAACAGCCGTAATGCCGCATCCCGTCGAGTTCGGCGCGCCACATCCGCTCGACCTTGACCGGTGATTCGATGACCGAGCCGATACGCGGCTCGGGAAGATACGCGTACTGCTCCCAATCATCGAGCGACCAGTGCACCGGCAGCTCCACCACCGGCGCGTGCGTGCCGTCGACCAGGTACGGCCGGTCGTCACCCATCAGCGACGAGTCGTAGGCCAGCCCGTATTCGGCGACCAGGCCGATGGTTTCGCGGCTGGCGCTCCACATCGCCGCACGATGTCCGGCGATGTCGATGCCCTGTGCGGCGAAAACATCCAGTGCGCGGACGAAATCCGCGCGTTCTGCGCCAGGCGGCAACGAGGTGGGCGCACGGTGACTGTAGGAGTGGTGCGCGACCTCGTGCCCGCGGTCGACGATCGAACGGGCCAGGCCCGGACGCTGCTCCGCCACCCAGCCCGGCACGAAGAATGTTGCGGCAATGGCCATCTCGTCGAGCAGATCGAGGATCCGCGGCACGCCGACATCCGGGCCGTAGGACTGGTGTGACATCACCATGGGATGGTCGGCGTAGTGACGCCCTTCCGCGAGGATGGGCGTCTCCGCGTCGACATCGAAGGTGAGTGTCGCCACGGCGGCGGCGCCGCGGGTCCAGTCGCGTCCGCTCATTTGTCGGTTCGTGCGCGCCATGCCGCGGCACAGTCCAGAGTGGCCATGGGATGCAGCATCTCATGGTCGAACGGCGCCAACGGCGCCCCCGTCTCGACCCGGCGCGGCAGGTCCGGATTCGCCAGCGCCCCTTGGCCGAGGGACAGCACATCGGCGTGCCCGCCGGTCAGGACATCGGCGGCCTGGGGGAGCGCGTGCATGCCCCCATTGGCGATGACCGGGCGGCCGGACACCTCACGAGCCAGCTGCGTGATGGTCGCGCCGCTCGGGAAACGCGAGGTCTCGATGAAATTCCTACCCTCACTGGCGATATGCAGGTAGGTCGCGTCGGACAGGGCCGCGAAGACGACCCGCGCGTCGGCGTCGGCGCCGGGCCAACGGTAAGCGAAGTCGTTGACCTTGGTCTGCGACAGTCGCACACCGACGGGGAAATCACCGAGCGCATCGCGAACGGCCTGCAGCACGCGCACGGTCAGGCGGATCCGATTCTGCACCGGACCGCCGTAATCATCGGTGCGCTGATTGGTGTAGTCGGTGAGGAACTGGTCGAGCAGATAGCCGTTGGCCGCGTGAATCTCGATCCCGTCGAAACCCGCCGCCCGGGCGTTCTCGGCGGCGATGGTGTATCCGGTGATGACATCGTCGATGTCGCGCGCGGTCATTTCCCGGGGCGCGTTCCAGGCGCCGCCAGCGCCGCCGTAGTCGGCCATCATCTGCCCGCGCGGCGCAACGGCCGACGGTCCGATGGTCTCGAAGCCATAGGCGTTGCCCTGCGAGATGGCTCCGGCGTGCATCAACTGCGCGATGATCGGTCCCCCGGCACTGTGCACGGCGTCGACCACCGCACGCCATCCGGTGATGTGCTTGTCGGTGACCAAGCCGGGCTGATCGAAATAGCCCTGGCTGTGGGCGGCATCCGGGTAGATGCCCTCGGTGATGATCAAGCCGAATCCGCCGGCCGCGTACTCGCGGTAGTACTCGGCCATCTGGGCGGTCGGCGTCCCGTCGGGTTCGGCGGAGATGCGTGTCATAGGGGCGACGGCGAACCGGTTGCGTAACTTCAGCGAGTCGAGGCCGAACGGCTCGAGCGCGGGATGGGCCAGTTCGAGTTCAGTGGTGGTCATCGGTGTTCTCCTCGGTAGTCGGGGGCAAGATGGTCAAGGCCAGTGGAGTGGGTCCGGCGCCGTTGATGACGTTGTGGTCCTGCGGACAGGACGAGACGACGACGATGCAGGCCATGTCTGCGCGGAAGGTGATCGAATCCCCGGGCGCGGTGGCGGCCTCGAGCCAGGACAGCTCCCCGTCCGCGGCGACGGGGATGCGCATGAAGACGTTGATCGGTTGCGGAATGAACGGCAGCGCCGGGTGGCCGAGGTCTGCCATCGCTTGCCGCAGATTGTCCGCGCAGCTGGCGTGATTCGGATCGCCGTATGCCGCATAGCGTTCCGGATCGCAGGCGGCGATCAACATGTCGTGCCGACCCGGGGAGGTGTCGGCCAGATAGGTGAGGATGGGGCGCCGCCGATTGGTCACGAAGGATTCGCCCAACTCGGGGAACAGGCGGCTGATGTGGGTGCGGGTGTGCGAGGCGCTGTGATGTTCGGTGATGTCATCGATGTTGTAGGCGAATACATCGCCCACTTGGCCGCCGGCGACGTCGGTGATCTGTAATCGCTCGCCCTTGCGCAAGGTCACCGATCGGGCCTGCCTGGCCGGTATGGTCACCGGCTCCGGGTAGCTCAACGCTGTCATGCAGCCCAGTCAACAGATCTGCAGCGGCCACTGAGAATGGATATATACACACTCTTGGGGCCATTGAGTAGATGTTCACACATACCCGCACGGACGCCTGCGCGATAGCGTGTGCTCTATTCATTCCGGACCCGAGCATCTGGAGTACCTACCCATGACTACCGCCACCGCAATGGCGCAGGCCCTCGCGAGCGGCGAGACCACGTCGGCGCAGCTGGTTGCCGCCGCAATCGACCATGCCCGGCAACCTGATTCGGCCGCGGTGATGATTACCGTCACCGGCGACCGTGCCCGCTACCAGGCCGAGGCGTGCGACCGCCGCGCCCTGCGCGGCACCCGCCGCAGCAGGCTCGACGGAGTCCCCATCGTGTGGAAGGACGTATTCGACGTCCAAGGCACCGTCACGACCTGCGGCTCGGCCAGCCACCTGCATGATGAACCCGCCGCCACAGACAGTCACCTCGTGCGTCGTGTGCACGACGGCGGACTTGTCACCATCGGCAAAACCAATCTCAGCGAGTTCGCCTTCTCGGGACTCGGGATCAACCTCTGCTTCGGTACGCCCGGCAATCCCGTCGACCCGGAGCTGATCCCAGGCGGATCGTCCTCCGGATCCGCGGTCGCGGTCGCTCGCGGGATCGTTCCGCTGGCGGTGGGGACCGACACCTCCGGATCCGTGCGCGTGCCCGCGGCTCTGTGTGGCATCGTCGGGTACCGCGCCAGCCCGGGCAGATATGGCCCCCATGACTTCGCGCCGCTGTCGGCGACGCTCGACAGTGTCGGCATGTTCGCGACCACCGTCGAAGACCTCGCCGCTCTCGACCGTGTGCTCGTCCCCGGCGGGTCCGGACGTGGCCAGCTACCGCCGCGGTTCGTCGTTCCCGCGGGCGAATGGTCCGAAGACGTCGCGGTCGAGATATCCGAGGACTTCGACCGCGCTGTCGCCGGACTCCGTGCCGCAGGCGCTGACGTTCGGATCTGTCATATGCCTTCGCTGTCGAATGCCCAGAAGCTGATGGACGACAACGGAACGATCGTCGGCGCCGAGGCTTTCCGACTGCATCGCCACCGGCTCGACTCGACGCTGCCCATCGAACTCGCTACCCGGCGCAGACTCGAAAACAACACGCGTACAAGTAATTCCATCGGCCCCGTTTATGCCGCGATGTCTGTCTTGCGTGCCGAGTTCGCCGCGGACCTCGGTGACGCTACGCTCCTGTGCCCCACCGTGCGCCGCATCCCACCGAGCGCAGCCGACCTCCGGTCCGACCCGGATTGGTACGACAGTGCCAACGCTGCCGTCCTGCGCACCACGATGGTGCTCAGCTACCTCGGCAGTTGCGGCATCACCTTGCCCGCACCTGCCGTGCGACCGGGGCCCCGCACCGGCATCCTCCTTTCCCGACCGTCCGACGACGACGTAGCCCTTCTGAACTGTGCGGCCTGGGTACAGCGCGTCACGACCACGGCTATCTGAGGAGTGCGGGAGCGCCGCCGCACCGGTGACGGTGGCACTCCGTCGAACACCCGAGCGGGGCAATGCCACACCGCCAGCTAATTGGTTAGCGCAAGTAACCTATGTATAGTTGCGTAGCACAAGCAACTAATCTCGTGCTGGGAGTGGACATGGCAGTGTCACCCGATACGGCTCAGAGCCTGATAAAGGAGCTCTATCTCATGGGCCGGGCGATCCGCGCTGCCCTCTCTCACCCGGAAGAAGGGCACCTGCTTCCAGGGGGTGTCGGCGTGCTGGGCTCCCTAGAGGCCAGGGGGCGGTGCCGACAGGTGGATCTGGCCGTGGACTTGTGCATCAGCCCATCGACACTGAGCAGACATGTCGCCGAGCTGGTGAGCTCCGGCGACATTGCCCGCCATGCCGATCCCAGCGACGGCCGGGCCACCCTCATCCAAATCACCGACCAGGGACGCGATCTGCTGCGGCGCATCCGAGTGTCGCGGGCACGGGGATTGCAGGCTGCTCTCGCCGATTGGAGCGAGGACGAAGCCGAGCAGGCCGCCATGGTTGTGCAGAAGCTCAGGAATTCACTGGCCGCAGTCGCGCACCACAGCACGGTGGGCGAGAACGAGCCGGTTTCGACGGAGAGTCAGGAAGTGGATGTCTAATTCAGTCGATGCGGGGACGCGGCGCGATCCAGATGCGATGACCCATCGTCAGGTCCTGGAAGCCATGACCGGGCTGCTGGCAGCGCTGTTCACGGCGCTGCTCAGCACCACGATCGTGTCGACCGCGCTACCCACGATCGTCGGAGACCTGGAGGGGTCGCAGACCGCATACGCCTGGGTCATCACCACAGCGCTGCTGGCCAACGCCGCGTCGACCCCGATCTGGGGCAAGTTCGCCGATCTGTTCAACAAGAAGCTGTTGGTCCAGTCGGCCATCGTCATCTTCGTCGTCGGTTCGGTGATCGCAGGCGTCGCGGGCAACGTGCCCATGCTGTTGGCGGCACGCGTCATCCAGGGTGTCGGCATGGGCGGGTTGACCGCGCTCGTCGTCGCGATCATCGGCTCCATCGTCGCGCCGCGCGAACGCGGACGGTATTCCGGCTATATGGGTGCCGTGATGGCGGTTTCGATGTCGGGTGGACCCATCCTCGGCGGCGTCATCGTCGACAGTCCGCTCGGCTGGCGCTGGTGCTTCTTCGTGTGTGTGCCCCTGGCCGTGATCGCACTGGTGCTGTTGCAGGCGACCTTGCGGCTGCCCACCGAGCGCAAGGACGGCGTGTCGATCGACTGGCTCGGCGCCACACTGCTCACCGGCGGTGTATCGGTCCTGCTCGTTTGGGTGTCGTTCGTCGGGAAGGCCGGCTACTACGCCTGGCTCTCCAGAGAATCGGCCCTTTACGTCGGTATCGGCGTGCTGCTGCTGGTCGCGACCGTATGGGTCGAGTCCCGCGCCAAGTCGCCGATCATCCCACTGGCGATCGTCACCGAACGCACCACCGGTCTGGCCATCATCGCCTCGATCGCGGTCGGAGTCGGCATGTTCGGTGCGACCACTTTCCTGGGCCAGTATTTCCAGACCGCACGCGGATACTCGCCGACTGTGGCCGGTGTGCTGACCATCCCGATGGTCGCGGGCATGCTCGTCGCCTCGGTCGGCTCCGGACAGCTGATCACCCGGTTCGGCAAGTGGAAGCCATTCGTCGTCGCAGGCGGCGCGCTGCTGGTGGTCGGATTCACGCTGCTCTCGACGATCGACCACGCCACGAACCTATGGCTGGTCGGCATGTACATCGCCATTGTCGGGCTCGGCGTCGGCATGATGATGCAGAACCTGGTGCTGGCCGTGCAGAACACGGTGAGCGTGCACAACATCGGCGCGGCGTCCAGCAGCGTCGCCTTCTTCCGCACGTTCGGCGGCGCGATCGGCGTCTCGGTCCTCGGTTCGGTGCTGGCTACCCGAGTGAGCGAGCTGTCGGCAGAAGGTTTCGCCAGGCTCGGTGTGCAGACCGGGTCCTCCGGCGGCAGCAACCTGAATCTCGATGCCTTGCCGACACCGATAGCCACGATCGTGCGCGCCTCCTACGGTGATGCGACCGGCCGGATCTTCCTCATCGCCGCGGCTGCGACGGTCGTCGCCCTCATTGCGACCACGCTGCTGCCGAACCGCCCGCTGCGCCGCACGATCGACATCGATCCGGCCGTCGACCCGACCACGAAAAAGTCTGCGTCGCAGGACAATCCGACCGCCGCGGACGGCATGGCGGCACTGGATGCCGAACTGGCCGAATTCGCGGCGTCGAGCGGGGACGAAAACCAACTCTGGGAAGACGCCGAGCGAGTGTTGTCCGAGCCTGAACCGGTGCCGGCTGCCTCGGTCGGGGGGCATGCGTCGGTACAACAGAACGGCCGTGTGTATCGGGTTGTTGCGCAGACCGGTCTGTCGACTGCCGGCTTGTCCGGGTCGGACTTCGACGGTGGGGCGTTGGGGGGTCGTGTCCATCGTGAGGACGGTCGTCCGGTGCCGGGTGCGGTATTGACGTTGATCGATCACGGTGGCCGTCAGGTCGCGCGGGCCAACAGTGCTGCTGATGGTGGTTATGCGATTACCGCGCCGGAGACGGGGGGTTATGTGTTGATCGTGTCGGCGATGGGGCACCAGCCGACCGCGGTCAATGTGTCGGTCGATCAGCGGCCCCAGCGCCTGGATCTGACCTTGGTGGGTTCCGGTGAGTTGTCGGGTGTGGTCCGTACCGCGGGCCACGGTATGCCGCTGTCGGGTGCGACGGTCATGTTGACCGATTTGCGTGGTGAGGTGGTCGGGGCGGCTGTCACCGGCGGCGACGGCACTTACGTGTGCCACGGTGTGGTGTCGGGTGTCTACACCTTGGTCGCGGTCGCTGAGCATATGCGTCCCAGTGCCACCACATTGACGGTGCCGGACAGTGGTGTGTTGCGCCACGACATCGAGTTGGCTGCGATGGCGGTGCTTGCCGGGTCCGCGTGGGCCGACGGCGGCCGGGCGGTGCCGGATGTGCTGGTCAGTGTCCTCGACGCGGAGGGTGAGGTGACCGCGACGGCACGCACCGACGAGAACGGCTGTTATGTCGTGACCGATCTGCTCGAAGGGCAGTACACCGTGGTCGCTCGTGGTTATCCGCCGGTGACCGGGCAGGTCACCGTGTCCGGTGGCGAGGTCGCCTATGACGTGCGGCTCGGTTACGACGAGCCTGGGGATCGTTGATGAGCGGGTTGACCGGTCGTGTTTGCGCCGCACAGGGGTGGCCGGTGCCGGATGCGGTGTTGACGGTGACGGATTCGCGGGGGCGCCAGATCTCCCGCGCGGTCGTCGACGAGACCGGGGCGGTGGGCACCGAACTGTTGCCCGCCGGTGTTCATATCGCCGTGCTCACTGCCGTCGGGTTCGAGCCGGTGGCGCGGACCGTGCAGATCTCTTCGGCGGGGACGGGTGTGCTCGGTGAGGTGGCGTTGGTGCCGGTCGTGGGGGCGGTGGCGTCGCCGCCGCCGGGGCCGTGGACGATCGATCCGGTGCATTCGACGGTGATCGCAACTGCGCGTCATCTGGGTATTGCGAGTGTCAAGGCCCGATTCGCGGAGGTGAGTGGGCGGCTCGATATCGCTGAGCCGTTCGAGCGGTCCACGGGGCACGCGGAGATCAAGGCGGAGGGTATCGATACCGGTAACTCGATGCGTGACGATCACCTGCGTTCGCCGGAGTTCTTGGATGTCGACAGTTATCCGATGATCGCTTTCACCGGCAGCGGGCTGCGTCGTACCGGTGGTGACACCTGGGTGATGTCGGGTGAGCTGACCCTGCACGGGCAGCGTCGCTCGGTCGATCTCGACGTGACCTACGGCGGGTTCGGACCGGATCCGTGGGGTGGTGTGCGCGCCGCGTTCCACGCCGAAACACTATTGCACCGCAACGATTTCGCGATCGATTACAACGCCGTCGTGCGCGCGGGAGTGGCCGCCATCGGCACCACCGTCGAACTCGACCTCGATATCGAAGTCGTACACGGCGAGCAGCTACCCGCAATCTAGGTGACTGCGGCCGAAATATCTTGTACTGGAAGAGCATTGGGCGAATTGCGCGTTCGCGACGAAGATGCGATCACGCGGTCGGTCGTGTCGATCTTGTTGACCTCCTCCGCCGACGCGGCGTCGGTGATCCGGCCGCCCGCACTCGTCGCGCGGGCGGCCGATTTCATGACCGATCAGTAGGTGTAGAAACCGCGGCCGGTCTTGCGGCCCAGGTATCCGGCGTCGACCATGCGGCGCAGTAGCACTGGCGGTGCGTACTGGGGTTCGCCGAACTCGGCGTAGAGGGACTCGGCGACGGCGAGCGTGACATCCAGGCCGACAGTGTCGGTCAGACGCAGCGGACCCATCGGGTGGGCGCAGCCGCTGACCATACCCTCGTCGATGTCCTCGGCACTGGCGAAACCGGTCTCGAACATGCGGATCGCGTTGCACAGGTAGGGGATCAGCAGGGCGTTGACGATGAAGCCGGCCTGATCCTTGGATTCGATGGTGCGCTTACCCAGCGTGTCGCGTGTGTAGGCGGTCACCTTGTCGACGACCGCACGCTCGGTCTTGAGAGTCACGACAATCTCGACCAGCGGCAGCACCGGGACCGGGTTGAAGAAGTGCACACCCACCACCCGGCCCGGGTCGGCGGTGGCATTGGCCAGCCGGATGACCGGGATCGACGAGGTATTGGTGGCAAGGATGGTCTCGGGAGAGACGATGGCATCCAGCTTGGTGAAGAAGTCGGCCTTGAGCGATTCGATCTCCGGCGCGGCCTCGATGACCAGCTCGCGGTCGGCGAAATCGTCGATCGAGGTGGTGAGCGTGATGTGGGCGCGGGCCGCGTCGGCGGCGGCCTGTTCGAGGCGGCCGGACTTCACCGCGCGAGCCAGGGACTTCTCGATACGCCCGACGGCGGCATCGGCCGCCTCGGTGTCGCGTTCGAGAACCAGGACCGACCCGCCCGCGCGGGCGGCTACCTCGGCGATACCGGCACCCATGGTGCCGCCGCCGATCACGCCGATGCGTTCCACTTTCGATTTCTCCTTGCCACTCGGGTTACTCGCAGACATCCTTCTAGATCGGGCGCACCCACCATCAGCGGGGCGGACACTGTGAGGTCTGATCAACTGATAGCGAGTTCGCCGGGCGGGCGAGCATACCTTCGGCGACCTCGCCTCGAGGTAGTCGATGGTCGGACTGCGCGCTGGGTACCGCCCACAGCAGTCAGCAGGCGCAGGATTTCGGGGTTGAAGGCGTCGGGTCCGCGAGGTCGGTGCCGTGGCTGGTGCGGAGTAGTTGGAGGAAGTGGTCGAGACTGCCTGTCTTGCACAGGATTTCGGCTGGGCTGGTCGCCGACCGTGGTCGCAGATGTGGCGGTCGCTCATGCGTGCGACAGCGGATCGCAACTCGAGCAATCACCCAGCTGGCCGCTACACCGTGGTAGTGGCGGTTGCTTCTTGCTGCTAGCGGTTTCGACGCCGCCACCACAGCAGTGGGAGGGCTGCCAGGGCAGCATCGCGGCGGGGTTTGCTCTTGGCGAAGCCACGAACTGTGCGGTGTTCAGCGGCCTCGCCAACATCGGTCAGGTGTGGGTGTCCACCGAGCGCCTGGTCATGCGCACATAACCCGAAAGTAGAGACATGGTGCCGGTTCCACGGAGTAACCTACGGCTCCATGAGCGCATGCGAGGTTTGCGGTAACGATTACGCTATGCCGATCGTCGTCGAGGCTCAGGGAATGCGGCATGTCTTCGACTGCTTCGAATGTGCGATCCACCGTATGGCACCTATCTGCGAGCACTGCAACTGCAAGATCATCGGCCACGGCGTGGAGGCAGATGGTCGATTCTTCTGCTGTGTGCACTGCGCCGTGTCCGAGGGTGCCAAAGGTTTGGTCGACCACGTGTGAGGGCGGTGTAGTCCTGGGACCAAGGGGTCGGGAGTGCCCCGGCCTGGTTGACTTGTGATCTGAGGACTTGGTCGCGGACGGGATCCCCGTCGCGGTGACCCACCTGGTGCTGTCCCGTGTTGTGGCGGCAGTGGGCGTGCTGTTATCACACAGGTGCTGATAATGCTGTCCGCCGCTTCGAGATTCCCCGTCAGGTGGGCGATCATCGCGCGGCCCATGGTGTTCGCGACTTGGGCCTGGCGCCACTGGTAGCGGTCGGCCAGCAGAGTCGCGGCCGCTGCAGGATCCGTTGGCGCGCTGCGCAGTTCGACCTCGAACTGCCAAGCGTACACCGCCCCGGTGGGCAGCCGCAATGCGAATCCCGGCGCCTGGCTCACCAGCACGGTGGCCGGCTCCCTTTGAAATCCACTGCCATGGTGGGGCTTTCCCTGGGCGAGGCGGCATTCTGCCCAGCAGGCCGTGACGGCAGCAATACCCGATGAATAGCCGTCAGCGTCGACATTGGGTTGGCGACGGCGGATGCCGTCGGTTCCCACCAGGCAGCTATTGCGTGGCTCTCTGTGGAGGAGCAGTGTGAATGGCGCCGGTGGCGCCACCGGGGCGCTGCCTCCGAGCAGAGAGAGGGGGTGGGGTCGTGTATGCACGCTCCATGACCATTCAGGCGCGACCCTCCACTATTGATGCCGGGATTGCGTATGTGCGCGACGACGTGATGCCGGCGTTGGCCGACTTCTCGGGCTATACCGGGCTGTCTTTGCTGGTCGATCGGCGGTCCGGCCGGTGCATCGCCACGAGCGCGTGGGAATCGGAGGAGGCGATGCGCGACAGCGCGGACCGGGTCGACACGATTCGTGAACGCGTCGTCGAGATGTTCGGCGGCGGCGCGCAGGTCGATGAATGGGAGATCGCAGTCCTGCATCGCGATCACCGTTCGCCGCAGGGTGCCTGTGTCCGCGCTGTCTGGCTCAAGACCGACCCGGACCGGCTCGACGCGGCCATCGAGGCCTACAGGTCCCAGTTCCTGTCGGAAATGGAGACGCTCGAGGGGTTCTGCAGTGCGAGCCTCGTGATCAACAGGGCGTCCGGGCGCGCCGTCTCTTGCGTCACCTATGACGGCGCCGAGTCGCTGATTCACAACCGTGACCAGGCTGCCTCGCTGCGCGCCGATGCCAGCCGCCGATCCGGTGCCGATGTGATCGATGGCGGTGAGTTCGAGTTGGCGCTCGCACATCTGCGTGTACCCGAATCGGTATGACTGCGACCGTTGCGCCGTCACCACGACGGCGCAACGGCCTGGGCTTCTGCTCAGCCCGGTGTGCGGTGATCTGTGAGATGTCGCTGATGTAGCCGCGCAGTCGGTCAGTTCGTCGCGGTCGACGCCCGGCCACAACTGGATGCCGATCTTCCGATGGCAGGCCGACGCGCTGTGTCGTCGCGGACGACACAGCGCGCCGCCAGTCCGTTGCGCGACCGGGCGCGCCGTTGCGCGACGTGCGGCGCGACGCCCAGGTGTTCCAGAAGCAGCCGCGCCATGTCGAGGTCACGGGGTTTGTGGTCACTTCGCCCCCGGGCCGCCACCGCGAAATGTGGTGCAATGAGCCGAACAGTGGGGAGAGTTGGCAACGTGAGCGTGTCAGAAGTCGTCTACAACCTTGTGGTCGTCGCGCATCTGCTCGGTGGCGGCGGTCGTCGGCGGGTATGTCGCCGGACAGCCCGCCGTTTCCGGGTTGATGGTGTGGGGCGCGCGGGCGCAGATCGTCACCGGTTTGATCCTGGTGGGGATGGCCGATTCGATCCATTCGCTCGGCAAGGATCCGAATATGGCGAAGATCGCCACCAAATTGGTCATCTCGGTGCTGGTCGCCGCGTTCGCCGAGATCGGTCGGGCGGATGCCAAGCGCGGGAAGGCGGTGCCGTGGATGACCCATGCTTCCGGTGGGTTGGCGATTCTCAATGTGTTCATCGCAGCGCTCTGGACGTGACCGGCTCAGCTACCGATCGTGCCGGCACCGGATTCGCGGTGCGCTGATCTCAGAGTGGGTGGAATCCGGTGCCGATGCCACCCGAGCGATCGATCTCGGCCAGGATCATGCCGATGTGCGTGGCCACGGCCGGATCGTGCACGGGAGTGTCGCATGTGACGTCGAAGACGGGTACGCCGAGCACCATGACCGCTATATGCCCGACGTTCATCCCGACCAGGCGGTCGCCGATGGTCACCGGGCCGCCCGAATCGCCGGGCCGGGAGCAGACCTGGTTCTGGAACCACCACGCGTGCGTATCCCACACCACACCGCAGGTGTAGCCGGAGGTGCGGCCGTTCTTGCAGACGATATCGCCCAGCTGTGCGGGCGCGCCGATGCGGTCGATGGAGGTCTGCGCGACCTGTCGGAGCGGCGTGACCTTGGTGCGGTCGAATTCGATTACGGCGAAGTCGTTTTCGTGGTCGACGGCGGCCACGGTGCCCACGACGCCCGCCTGTTGCGTCTCGGCCTGTACGGACATGCCGATTTCGGCGCAGTGTCCTGCGGTGAGTCCCACTAGCCGGTCGGCCCGGTCGTAGCCGACGGTGGTGAGAGTGCAGGCTGAACGGCCGCCGAGCAGAATGCCCGATCCGCCGCCGATCCGCGCCATCTGATCGGCCGTCGCGTATCCGGGCAGCCCCGTGGGGCCGATGACCGCGATTGCCGCGGCCATGAGCACGCGTATCCCGATCCTTCCCAGCGCAACCATGCAGCTAACTGTCCGCTATCGTCGCGTCTCGCGGTGTTCGCTTCCGTTGCGGGTAGGACACGGTTTGATGTATCGGATGGAGGTCGCGCCGAACCTGCGCGCCCGCGGCTGGTCCCGCTGCGGTCGGTAGTGGGCTGAGCACTGATCGACAGCGATCCGGACGTGCACACGGAATCTCCACAATTGGTGCGGCTTCTCTCCACAGCGGGTGGCTAGGGTTTCGGTTCATGGAACAGAACGCGGCGGTCAGCGGGCCGGGGGCGCGACGGATTCTCGTGGTCGACGATGAGGTGACCATCGCGGAATCGGTGGCGGCGCGGCTGCGGGCGGAGGGGTTCACCGTCGATGTCGCCCATGACGGTCCCGGCGCCGTTGCCGCGGCGGAGGCGTTCGGACCCGATCTGGTCGTACTCGATGTGATGCTGCCCGGCTTCGACGGTCTCGAGGTGTGCCGCCGCATCCAGGCCGCGCGTCCGATACCGGTCCTCATGCTGACCGCGCGCACCGACGAAACCGACCAGCTCATCGGCCTCGGTGTCGGGGCCGACGACTACCTCACCAAGCCGTTTTCCCTGCGCGTGCTGGCCGCCCGCGTGCAGGCCCTGCTGCGCCGGATGGAGCGGGCCGCCGAACGTGACGGCGTGACCATCATCGTCGGAGACCTGCGTATCGATGTCGACCAGCGCCGGGTCTGGCGTGCCGATATCGAAGCCCAGCTCACCCCGCTCGAATTCGACTTGTTGACCCGGCTCGCGCGCCGCCCCCGCGCGGTGCTGGCCCGCGAACGCCTGCTCGAAGAGGTCTGGGACTGGGCCGACGCTGCGGGAACCAGGGCGGTCGACAGTCACGTCAAAGCGTTGCGCCGCAAGCTCGGTGCGGACCTGATCCGCACGGTGCACGGTGTCGGCTATGCATTGGAGGCGCGATGAGTGCGGGATCGCGAAGCGATTCGATGCGGGGCGGTGGGCACGACGAGGCTCCGGTTTCCGGCGGCACGGTGGTTTCGCAGTGGCTGCGGGGCATATCGAACGCGGTGGCGGAGGTGCTGCCGCGGCCGCTGGATCCGGTGAAATCGATCAAGCTGAAATTCGCGATTCTGATGCTGGGGTCGGCCGGCGTGGCGTTCGGGTTCTTCCGGCTGCGGATCGGCTGGCTGCCGCCGAAGACGACGATCGCGGCGACGGTGATCGCGCTGGTCACCTCGCAGATCCTCGCGCACGGCACCACCAGGCCGCTGCGGGAGATGACGGCCGCGGCCAAGCGGATGGCGCACGGCGACTACACCCGCCGGGTGCGCGCCAGTTCCCGCGACGAGGTCGGACAGTTGGCGGTGGCCTTCAATCAGATGGCCGCCGATCTGGCCGCCGCCGACCAGCAGCGCCGCGACCTGATCGCCAACGTCTCACATGAATTGCGGACCCCGATCACCGCGCTGAACGCGTTGCTGGAGAACATGGTCGACGGCGTCTCCACCCCCGACGACAAAACCCTGCGTACCGCACTCGCGCAAACCGAACGGCTCGGGTTGCTCGTCTCGGAACTGCTCGACCTGTCCACCATCGAATCCGGCGCCCGGGCACTCGATCGTGAACAACTCAGCGTCACACCGCTTTTGGCCGAGGTCGTCGCCGAGGCCGAGGTGATGGCGGCGGCGCTCGGGCGCGGAGTGCGCTTCCGCACCGACGTGCAACCCAGCACCGCAAGCGTTTTCGCAGACCGTGCACGTTTGCATCAGGTGCTGCTCAACCTGCTCGACAATGCCGCCCGCCATGGCCCCGCCGGTGGCGAGGTGCGCATCGATGCCCGATCCGACCGCGGCAATCTCGTTATCGATGTTCAGGACCAAGGCCCCGGCATACCGATCGCCGAGCGCGCCACCATATTCGACCGATTCACCCGCGGCGGCCGCACCGACGGCGGCGGCACCGGCCTCGGCCTGGCCATCTCCCGCTGGATAGTCGACCTGCACGGCGGCACCATCGCCGTCGCCGACCCCGGCTCCCGCATCCGCGTGGTCCTCCCGGCCCGCTGACCCGAACCCCAACTCACCCACCCGCACCCGCCGCGACCCGGACCACCATCCGGGCCGATCCCGCATACCTAAAGGAGGGGACACACCCGTGTCAGATCAACCCACTCCAGGCGATTCATCGCAACCGGAATCGACACCGGCATTGCCGAATGAGCCGAGCACCAAGCCGGAGCCGGCGGAAGGAACAGAATCGGAGGCGCTCGAGGTCGTGCCACAAACTCGGGAATCGTCGTCGAGCGCATCCTCGGGCACTTCGCCGAGCGCGGTGGGTGCTTCCTCGAGCGCATCGGATTTGACGGTGGCCGGGTCGGTTTCGTCCGCGAGTGCGCCGAATCCGTGGGAGGCGGCGTCGGCGTGGTCGGTGAGTGCGCCGCCGAGTGTGCCGAATCCGTGGGAGGCTACGTCGGCGTGGTCGATGAGTTCGCCACCCAGTGCGTTGAATCCGTCGCCGAGTGCGTCGCCACCGCTGGCGCCGATGCCACCCGCGCAGCCGGTCCCACCCGGATCTCGGTCTGATATGCCCACCCCTTGGGCATCGGCACTGCCGAGATGGCGGCGCGTCGCCTGCCCGCCGGGTGTTCTACCCGCCGCTGGAATCGCCGGACTCGCGGGCGCCGCACTGATTCCACTGGATCGCCCTGGAATCGGCTGGGTACTGGCCGGTTCGGTCGCCACAGCCGCGGTATTCACGGTGGATCGCCGAGCACGCCGGGCGGCCGCAGCGCGCGATGCTGCTGGGGCCGGTGGTGGCACCCCGGGGACACCGCATTCGTCCGAGTCGGGTGAATTGTCGTTGCCCGCCGCTGATGTGGCGGAGCGCGATGCCGGGCGGTCGGCCTCGGCGATGACCGGGAGTCATCGGTCCGGCGGTGTTGATGTGGGGGTGGATGAGGCTGATTCCAAGGCTGGGGTGGGATTCAGGGTGCTCCAGGGAAACTGGGGGCGGGTCTGGTGGGTGGTATTGGCGTTGGTGTTGTTGGGAGTGGGGGCTGTTCGGGGTGCGGGGTGGTTGTTCGCGTTGTGTGTGGTGGGCGCGGGGGTTGCCGGATCGTTGGCGGTTGTCGGGCGGCGGTCGGTGTATGGGGCCTGGTATGACGTGATCGCGGTGCCGATCGAGTCGATTTCGGCCATTCCGTGGGTGTATTCGGCGTTCGGCGGGATCGGTGACGGTACGGTGCGGCGCTCGTGGCGGGCCGGGATGTCGGTGGCGGTGACGCTCGCGTTGTTGGCGGTTTTCGTGCCTCTGCTGGGTGGTGCTGATGCGACTTTCGCGAAACTGCTGTCGGCGGTGACACCGCAGGTCGATGTGGAATCGGTGATGCGGTGGATTTTCACGTTCGTGGCACTGGGATTCGGCAGCGTCGGGGCGATGTATCTGCTGGCGGGTCCGCGTGCCGCGGCGACAGGGGAATCGCGGGGCGGCAGCTTGCGCCGGCTGGAGTGGGCATTGCCGGTCGGGGCGCTGACGGTGCTGTTCGCGGTCTTCGTCAGCGCCCAGTTCGTCGCATTGTTCGGCGGCGACGACTACGTCCAGCGCACCGCGAATCTGACCTACGCCGAATACGCGCGCGGCGGATTCTGGCAGCTGTCGATTGTCACCGTGCTCACGCTGGCTGTCATCGCCGTCGTATTGCGTTGGGCAGCAAGGGATTCTGCTGCGGATCGGGCTTGGCTGCGGATCCTGCTCTGCGCGATCAGCGTGCTGTCGCTGATCATCGTCGCCTCCGCACTCGGCCGCATGTGGACCTACCAGCAGGCCTATGGCTTCACCGTGATGCGCCTGCTGGTCGAGGTCTGCGAACTCTGGCTCGGCCTGGTCTACCTGCTGATGATCGCGGCCGCGCTCCGACTGGACGGCAGCTGGGTTCCGCGCGCCGCCATCGGCACCGCGATGGCGACCTTGTTCTTCCTGTCCGTTCTCAACCCGGAAGGCATTGTCGCGGAACGGAATATCGATCGCTGGGAACACGGAAAGAACCTCGATACGTCCTACCTGAGCAGACTCTCACCCGATGTCGTCCCGGCCGTCGAGCGACTTCCCGAACCGCAGCGCAGTGAAGTGCTCGATGCGATCCGCCTTCGCCTCGAAGAGGACACGTGGCAGGGGTGGAACCTGTCCCGCGCGAACGCCCGTTAGTTCTGCTCGTGCGCCAGCCGCGCCTGAGATCGGAACCTGTCGACAGGCCGATCACTTGGACTCGGCGCTCTCGCCCTGATCCTGCACGGTCGGTACCGCACATGGACTCCAGCGTCCATGTGCGTCCGGCGGCTTCGGCACGCGAGCTGAGCTCGATGACATCCGTTGGTGCGGCGCGAGCAATCCACATGACGAACCTGTCAAGATTGCCCCTGCGAAACTGACCGAGTGATGGTCACAATCGCGCGTCAGCAGGACATCCCAGCTTTTCTCGCGCTGGCCGCCGAAGTCGAGCACTGGTTCGGACCGATGGTCGACGAACCGAACTTTCACGACGCCCTGGAAAACAACATCCGGCGTGGGACGGCACTCATCGCATCCTCAGGATCGAATGTCCTCGGCGGGTTGTTGTTCGGCATCCGCAGAGCCCCGACCTACCATGTCCGCTGGCTCGTGGTCTCGGAACCGGCACGTGGCCGCGGCGTCGGCCGTGCGCTGCTAACGGACGCGCTGCGCAGATTCGTGCAACCTCCCGCCGCAATCGAGGTCATCACCTTCGGTCTCGGTCACCCTGCCGCTCCCGCCGCCCGCGCGTTCTACGAACGCCTCGGCTTCACTCCCGCCGAAGTTGACGCCCTGGGCCCGGAAGGTGGTCCACGCCAGGCCTTTAGGCGCACGGTTCCGCTCGAGCGATAGCGGACCCATGCCGCCTCGAGTTGTTGCGGGTCAGGCGGGCCGGAGTTGGGTGCCTCTGTGGTGTTGGGGGCCGCGAGGGCCGTAGTCGAGGTCGGCGCCTCTGTTGCTGCTGGCGGTGATCGGGGCGGGGGAATCGAAGGGATCCATGATCGATTCGACGAAGATCAACTTGTCATTGGGTGCGGACAGGGCATTGTGCAGGTCCGCTGGAGTCTTGGCGACGAACGAGTGTGCCGTGGTGTCGGGGCGGAGCACTTTCGGGAGCTCCGCGTATGCCCACGTGGCGATGTCGTTGTAGGACTCGGTCTTGCCGAGGTAGCCGCGCTCGATGGTGTATCCCCCGTTGTTGATCAGGAAGATCACTGGCTTGTGGTCGTAGCGCAGGATGGTCGACAGCTCCTGGGCGGTCTGCTGGAACGAGCCGTCGCCCACGAACAGCAGGTGGCGCCGGTCCGGTCAGGGTGCCGAGCAGAGCGGCGACGGAGTGGCCGATCGAGCCCCAGTTGACCGATCCGACGAAGGTGCAGCGCGGCGGGAGTTGCAGGCCGAAAAGCGCGTATGACGTGCCGTTATCTACGAGCAGCACGTCCCCGGGGGAGCAACTCGAGGTTGTAGTCGCCGGGGACGCCGAAGAGGTGGCTGATCCCGGCCTCCGTCAGGCGGCGAAGCAGAAACTCGCCGATCGTCATTCGTCGGGTTTCGCTCCTGGACATCGTGTGCTCCTCCGCATCGTCGGGTCACGCTGACATCGTGGTCTCCCGCTGGCCGACCACCGAGCACGATCGTGGTTGGTCCAGGAGTGCTGTTCGTTACCAGCGGGGAAACCGCCATTGGCGGGATCTGGAGGGTGCGCCCGCAGTCCGGCGGACGAGCACGGGTCAACCCCGAGGAACACCTGTCATAGCTGGTCGTATGTCTGGTTCACCGCGAAGCGATGGGTTTGGTGCAGGTGAATTGCATGACGTCGATGCGACCGCGGCGGGCGTAGTCGGCGCATCCGGTCAGGTATCGGAGGTAGGCGGAGTAGATGTCGGGTCCGGCGAGTTCGATGGCGCGGTCGTCGTGCTCGCGCAGGGCATCGGCCCAATGGTCGAGAGTGGTGGCATAGTGCGGTCCCATCTCCTGGATACCGGTGACGGTGAACCCCGCGTCTTCGGCGTATGCGGTGACACCTTTGGGGTCGCGGCCGGTCGGGGTCGGCAGCGGGCCGCCGGCGAAGATGGTTTCGGTGAGGAACCGCATGAACGCGTCATCGACGCCGGTGCGCGGCATCCCGTATGCACGCCCGTCTTCGCGGTCGCAACCGACGATGGTCTGCAGCAGCAACACCCCGCCGGCAGGCATTGTGCGGTAGGCGAATTCGAAGAAGTCGGCGTAGCGGTCTCGACGGAAATGTTCGAAGGCGCCGATGCACACGATGCGGTCGGCGTGGCCATCGAAGTCTTCCCAGCCTCGCAGCCACACGCGGCCACAAGGGCTGCCCCGGACCAGGCGGTCGACGAGCTGATCCCGCACATACCGATACTCGCTGCGGCTGAGAGTCAATCCGATCGTGTTCACCCCGCGGGTGTCCATGGCGCGCAGGATGGCTGATCCCCAACCGCATCCGACATCGAGCAGGGTCATCCCGGGCCGCAGGCCGCATTTGCCCAGGGCGAGGTCGATCTTGTTCAGTTGGGCTTGTTCGAGTGTTTCGCCGGGGTGGGTCCAGAACGCGCAACTATAGGTCCGTGTCGGATCCAGGAACAAGGAGAAGAATTCGTCCCACGGATCCGGCTGGGACTGGCGGTCGGAGTCGACCTCGCGGTCGTAGATGTGACCGGTCATGAGTGCGGGTCTTTCTCACAAGCCACTAATTACTGTTGATAGATACCGTCGAAGTCAACTCATGCCCGTGCGTAGCCACCGCTGCGATCGGATATCGGCTGCCCTCGCCGCTTCGGTCGGAACGACCGGGCGCTGTCCTTTACGCTACCGCTGTCGGCGGAAGCCTGGGACCGCGATTTTCATCGATGACCAAATGATCATCCCGCGTCACGGCCCGACATCGGCGATTATCATTCACTTGGTAACAACCTTCATGGTCAACCGTGCGGCAGGTCGGCTCGCATGAGGCGTGCCGGTCAGCGTTATCAGCGTGTCGTCGAGGACGACTTCGCCTGACCGGATGTTCGCTGCGCACCCTCAGCCGGACGCGCACACACGAAGCAGCGGCAGCTGTGCGGGACTTACAGTCATCGGCTATGGGAGGCAGGCATGCGGAGGGCAAACGCGTCGACTCCGCTGCGTTCGCCCGCGTCACCGGCGGCGCGGCGTGATCCGGAAGGCCCGGCCGTCAGTGGGTTCGCCGCCAGTGCGCTGGCCGCGCAACCGGAGGTTCCTGCGTGGATCGCGTGGTTGTTCGAGCACGCCAGCGAACAGCTGGCGCGGGCGGAATATCAGATGCACTATCCCCTCGACCACACCCGGCACCCGGACCGGCGCAGCGCCGACGAATGGCTGATCACCCAACGCGCCTACCACGCCGAGTGCGCAGCTCGCGCAGTCGAACGGGCCCGCCGCTTCCACAGCGACCGACCCGGTGTCATCGCAGCCTATGCCCCCGAGTTGCCTGACGACAGCGAGTTCTACGCGGCGCTGGCCGCCAGCCGGGAATGGAGCGGCCACTGGTACTCCCGCGACCCGATCGAAGCCTGGGAACTGTCCAGCACACCGGCCTGACACCGCAGGATAGATCATGTCTGGTGTCGAGACCTTTGCCGAGTTCGACCGGCTGCGCGGTTGATACCGCAGGTAGCCGTCATGCATGCTGGCGATAGTCGGCACGAGTGAGCGCTCATGCCGACGAGCGTGCACTCAGCGGGCTTCAGCTGGAAGAGCGTTGGGTATCAGCGCATTTGCTTCGGTGCTGGTCGAACTACGCCGATTTCCAACGAGGTTGCCCACACAGCACTTGGACACATGACCGCGTCGCCGTGCCGACAAGGAAAACCATTGTTCGGAAAAGCCTCGCACGCGTAGTGTCGCGGCATGTCTTGCAGGATCACCGAACTGGTCATCGACTGTGCCGACCCACAGCGGCTGGCGGACTTCTGGTGCGAAGTCCTCGGCTACGTCGAACTCGGCTGGGAGGGCGACGACCACCTGGAGATCGGCCCGCCCGGAACCGGATTCGGCGGGCCGCAGCCCACACTGGTGTTCGGTCGCAGCACCGAGCCGAAGCGCGGGAAACTGCGGCTGCACCTCGACGTGAACCCCATCGACCGCGATCAGGACGCGGAACTGGAACGGCTGCTCGCCGCGGGTGCGCACAAGGTCGACATCGGCCAGAACGGCGCCGCAACGTGGCACGTACTGGCCGACCCGGAGGGGAACGAATTCTGCCTGCTCCGAAGCCGGGTCGAGGCAGTGTAGAGCCACTCGAATACACAGTAGTGCCGCTTTATCGAGCGGCTTCCTGCTGTTCAACTCCGTTGTCGGCCAGACGCTGGGCGTTCGGCCCCGCAGTGCGACCACCGCGAATTCGACGGCCGCATCAACCGTGAATAAGCCGCGCGTGTGTACGCGTTCCGCGTCTGCCGCATCTGACCAGCTCGGCCAAGGTCGTCCGGGGGAGGGAATTCCGCCCGAATTCCCAATTCGGGCGGGGATGTTTCGCCGTGCAAAGCAAATCTGCTGCCCTGTCGCTGATTCCGGAGCCGATGTGCATGAGCGGCGCGTCGATTTTCTGTGAAAGCCCCCTCGACAGATCTTTTGTCGTTGCACCGTTTCGTGATAGTTTTTCTCTATGGTCAACTAGACCAAAATCTCGCCATCCGTCAAGGGAGATTCCGTGTCCAGGGCTGTGAAGGTTGCCGCCGCACGGGTTTGCGGGGGAATTCTCGGGATGATCGCATGCCTGTTCGGGGTGGGCACCGGGCACGCCGACGATGCGCCCGGCCCGGTATTGGTCGGTGACACAGAGTATTTCGCCATGGGCGATTGGAACTGTTCGATCAGTGCGGATGGTGTGGTGGGATGCGACCTCGCGGTCCCGGCTTCGTCGATGGATGTGCTGTATGCCGGAATGCAGGTGTCGTTGCCGAATGTGCCTGCCATCATTATCGATTCGGCTACGTGGCCGGCGCATCCGCAGTGGAACGCCAACGGCAGTCACACGCTGCCGGGCGGAAATCCATCATTGCCGCGCCTCGCACCCGTGAACTACCACGATCCACAGTATTCGGTCACCTATGCCGGAGCGACCTGCCAAATCACCTTTCAAGGTGCGGCAGTGTGCACCTCGATGGGGCACGGGTTCAGTCAATGGGGACCAGTGCCGCATGGCTACTGATCCCCAAGAATCACTGGCTACCGGTACCAGACACCGGAATCCCAGTCACCGTAGTCCCAGACGTTGAAATCGTAGCGCGAATGTGCACCCCCGAAGAGGTAGCCCCACCAACCAGCCGAGGTGTCGCAGATCTGGTCGTCATGGTTGCACACGGTCAACACCGGGAAGTCGCCGAACCAATCGTCGACACCGGCCAGCGGATAACCGATGATCCAGCTCCCGGGTGTCGATGACAAACCGGCCCAACCGGGCCCGGCGGCTCGCTTGGGATCCGACAGGAGAATGGCATTGGCATTGCCGACATCCTGGTGTGCGGTGACCCAAGCGTGGACAATACCCGCGCCCTCGCTGTGCCCGATCAATCTGATGTGGTCGTCCGGGCATTGGCTGCGATGGACCCAGAACAGCCGGTCGAGTTCGTTCAACCCCGACATCGGGTCGGCGGAGTTGTAACCGACAGGCTGATCCACAAATGGGATGAACACCGACGAGGTGTTGTCCCCGAGACCGCCGATGCCGATGGCCCAATCGCCAGTACAGTAATCGGCGTGCGCGCGCGGGATCGTCGCGTATGTGATGGAGAGGAGGATGGCCAACAGTAATGCGGCGAAGAGCGCCGTTGCTCTGCGCATGGTCGTACTTCTTCATTTTCGTGCCTCCGGGTCCAGCCCGGCTTGCATGACTTGTACCCAGAAATTGCTGGCGTTCTTGTTTTCTGGCGAAACAGTTACATCAGCCATGGATTTGTTAGCCGTAACGCAATGTCGGAGGCCATCATCCGGATGGGGGACACCGCTCGCCCTGCCTCGACCCGAGCGAGATCCGCCTCAGATTTCGCGAAACCCTCTGACCCGGGGGAGGACTCGCATAGCCGGAGATTCGCACATGCCCGGCCGCGCGCCTCGCCTCCGCCGCCACTGGCATCGATCAAGACGGACAAACCAGCGCTCGGGGACCACTCGTCGTGCACCGCGGCGATGTTCGGAGCCAAGCGGGCGAGTTCTGGTGCGCTGGGGACGATGTCGCCACCCGAAGTGGTCGCCCCGCAGACGGCAGGCGGTCCACGCCAAGCCTCTCGGCGAACAGTGTCTTCCCGTTCGCCGAAATCGCTGCCGGACACGCACGCGGCGAACAAGGGCATGTACGCGGAAAGATTCGTTGTCACCGTCGAGCATTGACAGCGTGGGCATCGAAAGTCGCTACAGCGGCGTCGCCCTGGCCCGCGAAAGACGCGCTCCCGCTATGCGATGTAGTGGGTGCCGGTCATCAGCGCGGCAAGATCCTCGGGGTGGAGGAACGATGGGGACGGCGGGAGGTGGAGATGAAAAACACACTCTTGTCGCCGATTGGTTCGCCGACCGACTTGCCGTCCGCGCCGACCCGTAGCGGCTGGGGCGGTGGACCCAAGGTTACCGAGTAAGAGAAGTACGGGCTGGTGGCGAGAGACGACGCCGGGTCGCCGGTGCCTAATCGAGCGCGCGATGGACGGCGTCGGCCGGATCGGCGGCGAGTTGTGCTGCGGCTAAGGGGTTTCCGGTGGCGTCGTGGAGTTGCCAGCCGCCGAGGGAAACGACGGGGATGGTGCCGCGGTGACAGGCGAATGCGAGTTCGGAGAGGGTGCCCCAGGAGCCGCCGATCACGATGACGGCATCGGCGGAGTGGATGAGGATGGCATTGCGGGCCTCGCCCATATTTGTGTAGAGGACGGCGGATAGGCCAGGGCAGGCGCCGGAGCGGTCGGTGTCGGGGCGGATACCGATGACCAGACCGCCCGCGCTTGCGGCACCCGCGGCCACCGCCGCCATGACGCCGCCGCCGCCGCCGCACAGGATGGTGGCACCGGCGGTCGCGAGCAGTCGCCCGACTTCCTCGGCCCATCCGGCCTCGGTGGCGGTGCAGTCACGTGGTCCGCATACCGCGACCTGTGTGGGTGTGTGACCAGCCATGGCGTCGACGATAGTTGCGGGTGATCTGATTCGGCGGGCACGCGCGCCGCGTATGAAGGAGTCAGTGCGCGCGCTCGGTGAGCAGCGCATCGAGTCGGGTGGCGAAGTCCTCGGCGGCGGAGTTGTATCCGATGTGGTCGCCCGCGAATTCGAGGATGTCTCGTCCGAGGCTTTCGCTGAGCACCGCGTTGGGCCGGGCGGGGAAGGTGTCCTTGGAGTCGTGACCGACGGCGAGGACCAGCTTGTCCGCCGCGGCGCGCAGTGCGTCGAGATCCGGTGTGTAGCGAATGTACTGGCGCATTTCGTGCTCCATCCAGAACATCATGTTCTGCTGCTCGCTCATCGCCGCGACCTCGGGGCTGGGTTCCTCGGTCGGGTCGTCTTGCGGCCGGTGCAGCCCGACTCCTTCGGCGAAGCGGGTCAATGCGGCGGGGAACCCCTCGGACTTGCTGGTCCGATAGATCTCGTCGAAGAAGGTGAGCCACTTGTCGGCATCGGGCAGCACGGTCGCCAGCGGCGGTTCGTGTGCGATGAGGGTATGCACGAGTTCTGGATGGGCGGTGAGCAATTCGAGTGCGACGATGGCGCCGGAACTGCTGCCCAGCACCGCGGCGGGCTGGTCGCCGAGGTGGGCCAGCAGGGCCGCGGCATCGGCGCCGTCGAGTGCGACGCGATGGTCGATCGCACCGTCCTCGGGACTGCGGGAGAAGCCGCGCCGATCGTAGGAGACCACGGTGTAGCGGTCGGCGAGTCGTTCGGCGATCTGGTCGAAGGTTCCGGCGTCGCCGTTGCCGCCGGGGATGAGCAGCAGCAGCGGACCGGTACCGCGGATCTCGTAGTGGAGCGTGGCACCGGGGACGGTGAGGGTGTGGTCGGTGGGGAAGTCCATGGGAAAGGCTCCTGGTAGGAAGGACAGTTGCCGCAACGCTTCCCGGATGACGGGCAGTGCCGCGGTGGGCGGGTCGGCATCGACCCAGCGGTCGATCCCGACCTGCAGTGCCGTCGCGATGGCGCCAGCCATGATCCGCGGGAACATATCGGAATGCGGATCGCGGCCGGTGCGTTCGGCAATGGCCGTCGCGATGGCCTCTTGGATGACGGCCTGTGCCTTGAGATATTCACCCTGTAGTGCGGGCTCGGTGGTGATCAGGCGAACGCCGCGGATCCATGTCGAATCGGGCAGTTCGTCATCGCGGAATTCGGCGAGTACCGCGTGGATCACGGCGGGCCACAGCGCTTCGGCCGCCGGACGATCGTGCAGTCCGTCCGCGATCCGCCGTGCCCGGTCCACCGCCACCGAACAGACGGCCTCGTACTTACTGGCGAAGTAGTTGTTGAACGTGCGTGGCGAGACGCCCGCCGCCGCCGCGATGTCCTCGACCAGCACATTGTCGAGCCCATGCGTGACCGCCAGCCGCAGCGCGGCGAACCCGAGCGCCTCCCGAGTCGCCAGCTTCTTGCGTTCGCGCAACCCGAGTACGAATGCCACACCATTCACGATACGCAAACTTGCGGGGCACGCAAGATTGCGTGATCGGAAAGTTTTGCGCCGCAACGAGATCAACGGCGCGGCAACCGTCGTCACAGGAGATCAGCAGAGCCGCAATGGGTATCAGCGAATATTCGGTGCTGCTAGGCCGGCTTGCGCAATACCGCAAGCCGTCCGAGCAGCCAGGCGACCACCACCGCGGCCAGGAACGACAACAGCGACGCACTCATCCACGCCTGCTTGGTGAAATGCAGTTGCTCCTGCATGTCCACCCAGAAGCGCGTCCACACTCCGGCGTCACCCGGGTTGATCAGCTGGTACACCGAAAGTCCGACCAGCCATGCGAAAACCATGCCCCAGCGCGAGGGTGCGTTCGCCTCGGTATTCCACTGTCCCTTCGCGCGCAGGAAGAAGTCCGCGACCAGGACCCCGAGCAGCGGCACGAACACCGATCCGATCAGCCCCAGGAAACCGAAGTAGTTCGCCATATTCAGCCGCAGCGCGAGCAGCGTGATCAGGACGCCGAGACCGATCGACAGCACACGTCGGTCGACCCGCGGCGCGAGGTTCTGGATCGAGACGGCCGTGGAGTACACATTCGCGAACGACTGGTCGGCCTCACGGAAAACGAAGACGAAGAAGAACATCGCGCCGAGGCTCACATGCAGGAACGGCGAGTACACCCCGCCGTCGCCGGAGGCGAGCGCCAGCGCGAACAGTCCCAGCACATACGCGACGATCTGGGTCAACGCATACGCCCCACTGGCCGCGCCGAATGCCGCACCGGTGCTGCGCGAGTGCCGGGTGTAGTCGGCGGCGACCGGGACCCAGGAGATGGAGACCGCCAGTGCCGCATCGGTGGCGATCCAGAACAGGTTCCAGTCGACGCCGAACGGGCCGTCGCCGGTGGGACCCGGGTTGGTGGTGAGGTCGGGCAGACCGGCCCGCACGAACTGGATGTAGAACCAGATCAGCGCGATCACCACACCGGCGGTCA
Source organism: Nocardia sp. CA-119907 (assembly GCF_050955995.1). NCBI lineage: Bacteria > Bacillati > Actinomycetota > Actinomycetes > Mycobacteriales > Nocardiaceae > Nocardia > Nocardia sp. CA-119907. The sequence continues at coordinate 5,019,139 of NZ_CP192091.1, read as the reverse complement.
CGAATCGGCGCAGCATCCGCACCGAGCCGAGCGGCCAGATCGTCAACACCGTCGTCAGCACACCCGCGGCGACCACGTAAACCCAGTGCGGCCCACCATCGAACAACTCCTCGGCCGCATCGCCGATGACGATCAGCTCGAAGGTGCCCCAACCGATCAGCTGGGCGATATTGAGCACCGTCGGCAGATAGCTGAGCTTCGCGCCGAACAGCCCGCGCAGCAACATCATCGCGGGTTTACCGGTCTTCGCGCCCGGCACCGCGGCCAGGCCGAGCATGAGCCCACCGACGATCGTTCCGATGATCATCGCGAGAATGCCTGCGGCGATGGAGATCTGGGCCGCGCCATCGGCATTCGGTGCGAGCACGGTATAGGCGCCGGAGAAGGCGATCAGGCTGACGCCGAGGTTCGCCCAGAACGCGCTCTGATCCCAGAACGACAGTACCTTCGGCGCGGGCTGGTCCAGGGTCAGCGGCGCTTCGCGCCATTCGGATCGATCAAGGGTGGATGCAGACATCCCGTTACCGCTCTCCCTACGCCGGAATTACCCGGACAGGTTCATGCGGTCGGCGAAGCATGGGGTCCGCCCTCTCAGCCCGGCCGTGCCCGAGCTCCCGCGCTGAGGTTATTCGGGCGAAATGGTACACCGGTCCGCGGGCGTGTCCGGTCCGGCCTTCGGACATTCCAGACAGGTTCCGCGGTCTGCCCACGAAAACCGCGGAGAGCGCCCATACTGTGCGGTATCGATCTGGTTATCGCCCGGTTATCTGCAGCTCATCGCCCGCATCGACCCTGGAGTGAGACGCGCCATGATCCTGATCGCTGTGCACGAGACCGTACTGGCCCAAATCGACAATCCGACGCCGGAGGCTCCGCCCAACTCGGACAAGATTCTTCAGATGGTCCGCTACCTGACCTGGCTGGTGATGCTATCCGGCGTCTGCGGCATCACCTACGCGGGCGGGCGGTTCGCGTGGGAGAAGTGGAACAACAGCACCTTCGATTCGCCGAAGATGCTCGCCGGAGCGATGCTCGGCGGCGTCATCGCCTCCAGTGCGGGCACCATCATGAATACTCTGATCGGCTGAAACCCGCTGCCGCGCTTGCCGGCTGCGCGAGGTCCGGCGTACGGGTGACGGTTGCTTTCGCGGCGTGCGCGAAGGCGACCGCATCGTGGACCGCGGCGCCGCCCGGGTCATTGTTGAAGTAGACGAAGACGTCTTCACCGTCCGACCAGGTGTCGGCCAGACGTCGCGTCCAACTCGTGAGTGCTGTGCGGCCGTAGCGCGGTGGCGGTGTCGCGCGTCCGGAGTGCAGTCGCAGATAGCCCCAGTCCGTCGTGCGCCACAGCGGAGTGACCGGACGGGAACCGGCGTCGGCCCAGCACAGCGCGGCACCGCATTCGGCAAGTACGGCACGGACTTCCGGCATCCACCAGGATTCGTGCCGGGGTTCGACGGCCACTCGGGTGCCCGTCGGGAAACAGCGCAGACAGGTGTCGAGCAGGGCCGGATCGGCGCGCAGCGTCGGTGGTAGTTGCAGCAGCACCGGGCCCAGCTTCTCGCCCAGTCCGGATGCGTGGGCCAGCAACCGCGCGACGGGCTCCTCGGGTTCCCGCAGCCGCTTGATATGGGTGAGAAAGCGACTGGCCTTGACAGCGAAGCGGAATCCGGGCGGTGTCCGGTCCCGCCACGCCGCGAAGGTCTCGGTGCTCGGCAGTCGATAGAAGACATTGTTGTTCTCGACGGTCGCGAATCCCGTGGCGTAGTACTCCAGCCACAGACGCTGCGGCAGGTCCGTCGGATACAGGACGCCGCGCCAGTCTCGGTACTGCCAACCCGAGGTGCCGACGAGCAGGGGCATACCTCCATCGAAGCACGCCCACCCCTTTCGCGTGACCAGTTCGTCAACTACGCTATGTAGTAGAAGATGCCGGGAGGGCGCGATGCGGGAACAGTCGGTGGGCGAGCGTCGAATAGCATTGGCGCAGTGGAGTTTTCTGCAGTGGGCGGTGTTCGTGCTCGGTGCGGTGCATATCGTGTGGGCGATCGCGGGGTGGATTGCCGAACCCAGTTTCGAACTCGGTGAACACGCTGCGGCGACACCGGTGCTCGGTATGGACTACAACGGCTGGCACGCGGTGGCCGGGCTATTGCTGTTCGGGCCGGCGCTGATCGCTGCGACCCACAAGTCCTGGTCGGCCTGGTATTGCGTGATCGCCGGGTTGGGTGGCGGATTCGCGGTGGGGGTGTGGGCGCTGTTCTCGCACCATGTGCTGGTCTTCAGCTTCCCGAATCATGTGATGGACGCGATCGAGCACCTGGTGACCGGCGTGATTCTGCTGGCGCTGGTCGCCGTTCAGGCCGTTCGCGACGGTGGACTGCGCCCGGTCTTGGGCATGTCTCAGTAGCAGCCTTCGAGGGTGGCTGCGGCGAGGGTATCGATGACATCGGTGACATCGTTGTGCGCGCGCAGTGCGGCGCGTTGGCGGCGAGCGCCGTTGCCGCGTGCGTCGACCACCGCGACGGTGTCGGTGACGAAATCGAGGTCGCCGGACTGCTCGAGCGCCGGGGTGACATAGTCGATCAACCGGGCGAGCAGCGTGCGGTTCGGAAAGGGGCGCCCGGTCAGGGTGTCGAGGCCATCGCCGTCCAGGCCGGACCGCGCGGCCTTCCAATAGGCAGCGCGCAAGAGTTCCGCGGATATCCGCGGCGGGGGCCGCTTGTCCTGCTGCGCCATCACGACCGCGGCGCGAATCAGCGTGGCCAATAGCGCCGTTTCCTCCACGGTCGCCGGCACATCGCTGACGCGCACCTCGACGGTAGGAAATGACACCGAGGGCCGAACATCCCAGTACACCATCGCGGTATCGAGAATGCTGCCGCTGGCCAGCATCATCTCGACCATATCGTCGTAGTCCGCGATGGAGTCGAAAAAGGGTGGCGGACCTGCGCTGGGCCAGCGTCGCCACATAATGCTGCGCCAACTGGCGTATCCGGTATCGGTGGAGCTGTAGATCGGGGAATTGGCCGTCAATGCCAGCAAAACCGGCAGCCAGGGCCGCAGATAATTCCCGACCTGTACCGCCGTTTCCCGATTCGGCACCCCGACGTGCACATGGCAGCCGCATAATCCCTGCTCGTGTGCGAGCATGCCGAAATTGCGCTCGATGCGCCGGTAGCGCGGGGTGTCGGTGACCGGAAAAGCGTCCGGCACGGCGGGCGGCACCGCGACGGCGAGCAGGCGCGCACCGTGCTTTTCCGCGCAACCCGCGACAGCCGTGCGCAGTCGGCACAATTCATCGAGCAGATCCGAGGTCCGGGTGTGCACCGCGGTATTGGTTTCGACCTGACAGCGCGCCAGTTCCAACTGTAGATCGATTCCGATCTCGCCCGCCGCCGCCGCGACTTCGACATTGCGCGGGCTGGGGGCGCCACTGATCGGCTCCGCCAGTAGGAACTCCTCCTCCACACCCACAGTCGGCGAGGCCGCGTCCATGTCTGGAGTTTACTGCGCGCGGTGCGTTTGCTGATCGTGATGGGCGCGGAGACCGTTTGACGGTGGCGCGCCGGGGTAGGTCGACCGTAGTGAGGTGCTCGTAGAGAAAGGGGTCCGGCTATGCCCGACGAATTGCACGGTGCGCGAGCGCTGGTCATAACCTCGAATACCGGCGTCGAACGGGACGAGCTGATGACGCCCCTGCACTGGTTGCGCGAACAGGGCGCGGTGGCCGTACACGCGACGCCCGAACTCCGTGAGGTGCAGACCTTTCACCACGATGTCGACAAGGACGAGGTGGTCCTGCCGGATGCGGTGCTCGATGATATCGAGGCCGATGATTTCGACATACTCGTCGTACCGGGCGGCACGGTGAACGCCGACAAACTGCGTGCCTGCGAGCGTGCGGTGGATTTGGCGCAACAGTTCGTGCGCGCGGGCAAGCCCGTCGCGGCCATCTGCCACGGCCCGTGGCTGCTCGTGGAGGCCGACGTCGTCTCGGGTAAAACGCTGACCTCCTATCACTCGCTGCGCACCGATGTCATCAATGCCGACGGGCGCTGGGTCGATCGTCCGGTGGTGCGTTCCGATGAGAACGGCTGGCCACTGATCACATCCCGCGATCCGGGTGACCTCCCCGACTTCACGGAGGCGATCGCCGCAGAGCTCACCGCGGCCCCTGCGGCGGAGGCATTCACCGGCGATGAGGTGCGCTAGCGGCGGTGAATTTCCGATACCCGGATCGTCTTTACCGATATGGACGCAACCAATCTCGCCGACCTGTACGAGTTGCCGCCGCTGGACTGGGCCGATATTCGGAAACGGCTCGACGTCGGAATCGAACAAGGCCCCGGCAGCAGCGGACCGGATCGGCACACCTGCTGGCTGACCACGATCAACCCGGATGGCAGCCCGCATGTGACCGCTGTCGGCGCACTGTGGGTCGAGGGCACCTTCTGGTTCGTGACCGGCGCACAAACGCGCAAGGGCCGCAATCTGGCCCGCGATCCGCGCTGCTCGGTGAGCGTATCGACCCATGAGTTCGACCTGGTGATCGATGGCACCGCGGCCCAGGTCACCGATTCCACGCTGGTCGCCGATATGGCGCAGCGCTATGTCGGTGAGGGCTGGCCCGCCCGAGTGGACGACACCGGCCGAGCGCTCACCGCCGCCTACAGCGCCCCCTCCGCGGGCCCGCCGCCCTGGCACGTCTACCGCGTGACCCTGCGCACCGCGACCGCCTTGTCGACGATCGAACCGGGCGGTGCGACCCGCTGGCGGTTCTGAGTCTCGTCTCCGATGGGTTCTTGTCCTGGTCTCGGCCGCCGGCGCATACTCACAGAAACCGGTCTCACAGGTGGTCGGGCTCCGGAGCTCGACCACCGCTCTATGCCTCGACCGTGATCTCACTCCACAGTCCGGTCGGGTGCCGGAATCCCCGGTCGCGCCGGATTCTCATCGTCGCTGCGCACCAGCAGCCGGTCGCCCGCGCCGAGTGCTTCGGTCAGTTCGTGATGTGGCACCGCATCCCAGGGCCCCGCACCGGTGGACAGCAGCAGGCGCCGGTCGTCCAGGTCCACCGGTTCGTAGTAGTAGCCCTGGGCGCCGTCGTAATCGATCACTTGGACGAGCTCGCCACCAGGACCCGGCCGCAGCGGCTCGTAGGGCACCGAGAGGGTGATCGCTTCGGTACCCGGCAGCCGCGCGACCAGGGGATCGAAGGCGAATACGCGCAGGTGACGCCGCGATGGTTCCGGCACCGCCATGGCCTGCTCGGCCAGGTCACGCCCCGCTCCTTTAGTCGCGTACTTCGGCATCGTCGGTGCCGACCACGCTGGTACCGGGTGGGTCGGTCGCCGCCTTGTTCAGGATATGGCGTGTCGGGCGCAACCGGGGGCGTTACGGAATAGTCGCGATCGAGCGACGAGAGTGCTTGTGCTGACCCGGATTTCGAATGCCAGCCAGTCGTGAGGGATGAGTTGGGGGCCAACCAGGGACCGGTCGGTCGGTTCGATGGTGCACAACCCCGAGTCCCCGGCGAGGTCGTGCTCGCGGTGGCAACGATTACCCGCGAGGTAATCGTCTTGCGGCCGTGCGGTTCGTAGGATCGGCAGGGTGAGTACACAGACAGCCGGTGATCTGTTGCGCCACTGGCGGCTCGAGCGCAGGCTCAGCCAACTGGAATTGGCGGGGCGCGCCGAAACCTCCGCGCGGCATCTGAGTTTCATCGAAACGGGTCGCGCGAATCCGAGCCGCACCATGGTCGTGCACCTGTGCGAGCAGTTGGAGATCCCCTTGCGCGAGCGTAACCGGCTGCTACTCGCGGCCGGTTACGCGCCTGCCTACGCCGAACCCGATCTGGATACCCCCGCGATGGGCGCGGTGCGCGGCGCGATGCGCCAGATCCTCGCCGGACATGAGCCCTATCCGGCGCTGGCCATCGACCAGGGCTGGAACATGATCGACGCCAATGCCGGTGTCGCTCTGCTGTTGGCGGGTATCGACTCGAAGCTGCTCACCGCACCGGTGAACGCGCTGCGTCTGAGCCTGCACCCCGACGGCATGGCCAGCCGCATCATCAACCTCGCCGAATGGCGTGGCCACCTCTTCGAGCGCCTGTCCCGCCAAATCGAGGTCACCGGCGCGCCGGAACTGATCGAGCTCCGCGACGAACTGCGCCAATATCCCGGCGGCGAAGTAGATCTCGCGCTGCCCGAACCCGACCAAGCGGTCGTACCGCTGCGCCTGCGTCACAACGACCACGAGCTGTCCTTCATCAGCGTCACCACCGTCTTCGGCACCCCGATGAACGTCACCGTCGCCGAATTGGCGATCGAATCGTTCTTCCCCGCCGATGCGGAAACCAAGAAGCGCCTCACCGCGCCATCCCGATGACGCGGCGCGCCGATCGAATCGCGGGAACCCATGGGATGCAGTCACATTCGATCCCGGATGCTGGCGAAGTCGAGGCCCGTTCCGATGTATCCGAAGAACGACTGCGCGCGGAACTGGGGTCCGCTCAGGCGGTACGACCAGGTGCGAGGGCGCAGTGGCGCGCTGAACGCGGTCCGTTCGACCTGAGTCCCGATGCGGAATGCGACGTATCGGAACCGGGGAGCTCGGCCGGGAACGAGTTGGAAGCAGGCCAGGTGTGCAGGTGAAGCAGGCGGCGCGGCTCGCGGAGTTGCTCGGGGTCACGGTGCGCGCAGTGACCGATGTGGGATCGAGCCATTCCTGGACGCTGCATCGGGCCGTGCTCGCCGATGGCCGGGAAGTCTTCGTCAAGGCCGCGCTCGATCGGGCACAGGTGTTCCGGGCGGAGGCGGCGGGGCTGCGGTGGCTCGCGGTCGGAGCGCCGGAATTGGTGCCCGAAGTACTCGCGGTCGACGACCGGATGCTGGTGCTGCCGTGGCTGCCGCAAGCCGCTCCGACGACGGCGACCGCGGATCGTTTCGGCCGCGATCTCGCCGCGCTGCACGCGAATTCGCCGGGATCGTTCGGCGCGCCCTGGGCGGGTTGGATCGCCGATCTGCCGCTGGACAACACCCGATTCGACGGCTCATGGGCCCGCTGGTACGCCGACCATCGCCTCGCCCCGTACCTTCCGCGCGCCGCCGACGATCTCGGCCGCGACGGCACCCGCCTGCTGGAACGCGTCATCGACGATATCGACACCCTCGCGGGCCCGAGCGAGCCGTCCAGCCGCATCCACGGCGACCTGTGGTCCGGCAACCTCCTGTGGACCGCCGACCGTGTACTGCTCGTCGACCCCGCCGCGCACGGCGGCCACCGCGAAACCGACCTCGCGATGCTGGCCCTGTTCGGCGCACCGCATCTGGACCGAATCCGCGCCGCCTACCAGGAAATCCACCCGCTGGCCGACGGCTGGCGCGCCCGCGTCCCGCTGCATCAACTGCACCCGCTACTGGTGCACGTCGTGCTCTTCGGCGGCGGCTACCGAAGCCAGACCCTGGCCGCGGCCGCCGCCGCGCTCGCGGCATAGCGCCGCGTCAGCTCGTCTTCGCGATGACCTTCTCCGCGAACCGCGACAGGTGCGCGATCTTGGTGTCCAGCGATTCGGTATCGGGTTCGGTTGTATACGGATAGCGGAAGCCGACGATCACATCGGTGACACCCTTGTCCTCCAACCGTTTCACGCCGTCCACGGTGAAGCCGTCCAGCGAGATGACGTGCACCTCGAAGTCCTTGCGGGTGCCGTATTCGGCGCGCAGGGTATCGAGTTTCGCGAGCAGCCGGTCCAATTCTGCCGGGTCACCGCCCGCGTGCATCCAGCCATCGCCACGCTGGGCCGCGCGCCGCAAGGCCGGGCCACTGTGTCCGCCGATGAGGATCGGGATCGGCTCGGTCGGTACCGGGCTGATCTTGATGGGCGGCAGATCGTAATACTTCCCATGAAATTCGAAGTAGCCGCCCGCGGTGAGGCCGCGCACGATATCGATGCATTCGTCCATGCGTGCGCCCCGATGTTCGAACGGCACACCCATGATCTCGAAGTCATCCGGCCACGGGCTGATACCGACGCCGAAGCCGAACCGGTTACCGCTCAACGCCGCGATCGAGGCGGCCTGTTTGGCCACCAGCACCGGCGGACGGATGGGCAGCTTCACCACGAACGGGGTCAGGCGCAGTGTCGTAGTGGCCGCCGCGATGGCCGCCGACAGCACGAATGCCTCGATGAACGGCTTGTCCTCCAAGAACTCCCGACTGCCGTCAGGGGTGTACGGGTAGGTCGCGTCGGATTCCTTCGGATAGGCCACGCTGTCGGCAATCGTCATCGACGCATACCCGGCCGCCTCCGCGGCCCGTGCCAGCGGCACATAGTAGGTCGGATCCGTCATTGTCTCGGCATAGGTGAATCGCATGTCAATCGCCTTCCATCCCGGTACTTTCGGCGCGCTGCGCCCTGGTCGGTGCCGCCCCCGATATGCCAGCCGCATGCGCACCGGCGCGACGCCCGAAGTAGGACCCCTCGCCGAGACACGTCCCGCTGGCATAGCCGGAACTGTCCTGTGCCAGATTCGAGGCGCAGGCCCCCGCCGCGTACAGCCCCGAGATCACCGACCCATCGGCGCGCAGCACCGCACCGTCGACGGAGGTGCGCAGTCCGCCGAGGGTGAACCCGAGGTAGGTGGCCCGGCCCGGCGTGAGATCGAAGGCACCCCACGGGCCCTCGGTCAACGGTGTCAGCCAGTCGGGATGTTTGCCGAATTCGGGATCGTGCCCTTCGGCCGCCGCGGTGTTGTACGCGGTCAGGGTCCTGCGCAGGGCACCATCGGGGATAGCGAGCGCCGCTTCCATCTCCGAGACCCGGTGCCAGCCATCGATGAATTTCACCATCGGCAGCTCCGGCCACACCATATGCGTGCTGTCCACGATCAGGTAGGCCGTCGAATGTGGTTGCGCGACAACAGCACCCGCTGTCCGCCCGTGATAGGAATCCTCCGCGACGAACCGTCGACCCGCCTTGTTCACGATGATCCCGTACAGCAGATCGGCCGGGGGATAGAACGACGCGGTCAGGAACGCTCCGTCCATCCGCGTGACGGCGCCGCCCGCCGACTGTCCGAGTCGGATGCCGAGCCCGTCATCCGACGGCACACCCAGCGGCAGAAAGTGTTCGGCCAGTCGCGGGGTGTAGGCGGCGAGCATCTCCGGGTTCATCACGAACCCGCCCGCAGCGAGTACCACCGCACCCGCGGCCGCGCCATCGTGCCAGCGCACTCCGACGATCCGCCCGGTCCCATCGGCGACGAGCTCGCGCACCGTGGTCGCGTACCTCACTTCGATACCCACCTGCCGGACCCGCTCGGCGAGCACCGCCATCACCTGCCCTCCGCCGTGCTCGGCGAGCGCGTTCACCTTGTGCCCGCGCGGTGCCGGCTGCGCCTGATCGCGGTAGGGCCACACCTTTTCGTTGCCGGTCCACATCAGCCCCTCGGTTCCGGGCTGCACCACCGACTTCCCGGGATAGAACGACCGCTCGAACTCGATCCCGTGCGCTTCCAGCCAATCGAAATGCGCGACGCTGTCGGTGCAGTACGCGCGGATCTTGGCCGTGTCGGGCTCGGGAGTGACCGCTTCGAGATAGGCGATCATCGCCTCGACACTGTCGGCATGTCCGGTCGCCGACTGCACCGGTGTGCCGCCCCCGAGATAGAAATGCCCCGCCGCCAGCGCCGACGCGCCGCCCGCTGCGCCGTTGCGCTCCAGCAGCAGTACCCGCGCGCCCGCCTCGGCCGCGCTGATCGCCGCGCACGCTCCGGCGATCCCGAAGCCGACCACGATCACATCCGCGCTCGCGTCCCATTCGACCGGGCCGGTAATGAGCTGGGGGAGTTCGATTCCTAGGCCCATGGATTCGAATACCCCTCCGGAATCAGGTAATCGAACATCGCCTTCATATCCGCCGACAACCGCATGAGTTCAACGGTCGAACCGAGCGCACCGCCATCGAGATAGGTGAATTCCATCCCGACCCCCTCGAACGCGCCCCGCGCGAGGATGTCCGCCCCGTTCGTCTTCGCCTCGGCCAGCGCCGCGTCATAGTCGTCCGGCACCCACGCGATGTGATGCAGCCCCGGCCCCACCGTATCCAGATGCTCGGAGTACAGGCTGATCCCGGATTTCGGCTCGATCAGTTCCAATTGCTGTCCGCCCGCATACCCCAGCGCCACGGTGATCGTGTAATCGGCCGGCGCACCGCGCAATTCGCACGACTGCGGCCCGAAGTGCACATCCGGGACGGTGAACCACTCGGCGACGCCATAGCGCTCGGTGCACTCCCGTCGCGCCGCATCGATATCGCGCACCACCCAGCACAGCTGGAAGATCGGACCCCGCGCGATGGTCATCGGATCACCTCAACTCCGCCCAGTGACTCGTCGGATTCGCAAACAGCCGGTACGCACGACTCAATTAATCACTGATGCTTAACATCGTCAATACCCGGATTTAGTACAGTTCAGACATGGCCACCGAGGATCCGCGCGCCGCGCTACTCGACGCGGGCGAACGACTGATCGCCGAACGCGGCGTGGACGTTCCGCTGCGCGATATCGCGGCGGCCGCGGGCCAGCGCAACAACTCGGCGGTGCACTACTATTTCGACTCCCGCGGCGGGCTGATCGAGGCCATTGTCGAACGCCGCATGAATTGGCTCGAGGACCGCCGGATGGGACTGCTCGCCCAGCACGAGGCCGACGGCACCGCGCACGAGATCCGCACACTGGTCGCCATGCTCACCGCGCCCATCCTCGAACTCATCGGCACACCGCGGATCACCCACTACGGCCGCTTCCTGGAAGTGGTGCGCGCCCATCCCGTGATCGCCGACGCCCGCCGCCTCGCCGGTGTCGACCGCGCCGCCGTGCGCATCATCGCCACCCGCCTCGACGCGGCTCTCGCACAACTCCCACCCCGCCGTCGCCGCCAACGCCTGGAAACTATGGCAACGGTGATGTTCGCCCTGATCGCCGACTACGAACGCGCGCTGGAAGCGGGCGTACGCACCGCGAACCCGGACAGCGACGCGGCCGAAATCATCGACATGATCGTCGCCATGCTCACCGTGCCGGTCCACCAAGCGACACCCGGTGGCGCATAGCGACTGATCTGGATCGAACCGGAGATGCGCAGCGCCGGCGCGCGCGGAGACCGCGTATTCGTCACCACCGCGGCCGTGCCCGCCCATTTCTCACCCCCGCGTGGCTTTCGTGCGACTCGCGGGTATGCCCGGCGCCAGAGTCCTGCTCGTTCGGCGGCGCGAGTACCCCTCCGCTCGCGCCACCGAATCGGCGTGTCCGGCAGCCCGGCCATGATCGGGACGGGCGGCTTGCGGCTAGGAATGGTTGCGGTCCCTGAGTCCGTCGAGGACAACTCGTAGGTTGCGGCTCCACTGGCCGCTGTCGGCCTGCAGTCCGACATCCGCGCTCGCCGGTTGCTCGCGGAAGGTTTTGTGGGGAGCGTTATTTCGGCGACCGTGTACTCCGCACGTCACTTGGGCGCGGGCACTCAGGTACCGGCGTGGGCGGCCTACACCCTCGACCAGAGCAATGGTGCGGGCATTGTGGAGATTGTCGGCGGGCACACACTCGACGCGGTCGAGTACCTGATCGGCGATTTCACCGACCTGTCGGCCCGGCTCGCCATCCGCCACCCGCATGCGGTGATCGAGGAAGCCTGCGGGGCAATCGATGTCACCACTCCGAATCATCTGCTACTCGATGCCGTCACCGCGGCGGGGGTCGTGGTGTCGGCTCATATCCACGACTCCAAGGTGACCAATGGCCGCACCCGGATCGAGATCTCCGGCACCGCCGGCGATCTGGCAATCGTGTCCGGCGCCAACGGGCCGGGCGGGATTTCGCTGAGTGAACTGCACCTGCTGGGTTCCCGCGGCGCGGGCACCTGGCAGCCGCTGCAGGGCGAGGATCCGCTGACGGAAATGATCTTCGGCACCGAAGTCGGCAACGTGGCACGACTGTATGCCGTGCTGGCACAGGACATTCGAACCGACGCCGCGACGGTCCCGACCTTCGATGACGGCGTCCACATGCACCGCCTCCTCGACGCCATCCGTCATTCGGCGGACACCGCGACACGGGTGCCGACCTACTAGGTGGTGATAGAGGGGGCGGAGGACGGTTGCCCGACGGCGCTAATCGCGCCAGACGGGTGGGCGCTTGGCCAGGAAGGCCGCCATCCCTTCGCGGGCGCCGGGAAGTTGGGCGGCGGCGGCCATGACCTCCAGGGCGAGGGCGTAGGCATCTGCTTCGGGGCGGTCGAGTTGGCGGTAGAGCGTGCGTTTGCCGAGTGCCTTGCTGGCCCGGCTGCCCCGGGTAGCGCGGGCGAGCAACTCGGCCACCGCGGCGTCGAGTTCGGCGTCTGGCACCGCTCGGTTGATCAGGCCCCACTGTTCGGCGGTGCGGGCATCGATCGGGTCACCAGTGAGGGCGAGTTCCATCAGGCGTTTGCGGCCGACCGCGCGGGCCACCGGCACGGCGGGGGTGTGGCAGAACCAGCCGCCCTTGCCGCCGGGGAGCGCGAAACCGGCCGATTCGGCAGCGACGGCCAGATCGCAGGAGGCCACCAGTTGACAACCCGCGGCAGTGGCCAGACCGTGCACCCGGGCGATCACCACCTGCGGCACCGACTGGATGGTGGACATGAGCTCCGTGCACAGTGTGAGCAGTTCCCGCACACCGAGCAGGTCGCGCGCGGCGACGTCGGCGAAATCATGTCCCGCGGAGAACACCGGACCGTGCGCCCCGAGCACTATCCCGGTGGCGTCGGTCTCGCCGGCGGCCCGGAACGAGGCGAGCAGTTCGGCCAGATGCTCGCCCGACAGCGCATTGCGCCGCTGCGGCCTGTTCATGGTGATGCGCACCGTGTCGCCGTCCCGCGCGACCAGCACATGCCGATACTCCAAGGTGGTCATACCTCCACCGTAGATCTCCACCGGCAACGAGACGACGACCTCGGGAGTGATCGAGCCCCCGCACGTTGTCGGCCGAACCTATCGCCATGCCCGCCGACCTACCTGTTACGTCCACCCGTCGCAATTCGTTGTCGAAGCACACCGAATTCAAGTCTCCGATGGGCTTGCCGAGAGCGTGGGAGGGTTGAGCGTGCCGAGTGCGACGGCTCTCGCATCGGCCACTGTGATTTCCGGCGGTCCGCGCCATATGGCCAGTTCAGGCCGATCGGCGTGCGGTGACCAAGAGGTACTCCCACTCCATCCGCCCGTTGCCCAGGTCGTGTTGGGAAGCGAGATCCGCGAGTTCTCGGTCCAACCGCGCGATCCGGTCGGGTTCCGCGGCAATGGCCTTGTACACGGCGACCGTCGGTCCGTAGTAGGCCTTGAAGAAGTCGCGGAACTCGACGCCGTCGGCGAAACGATCGATGACCGCGTGTTCGCGCCGCAGCTCGAGGTCGGCGACACGATCGCCCAACAGCGACCGGACATGTATCTCGTCGCCCCACATCGGGGGCGGCTGCGCACCGGGCGGGGGCGGCGGAGCGAACGGTTTCATCGTGGCGAACATCTGCCCGATGAATCCGGTGGGTGTCCAGTTGATCAGCCCGATCGTGCCGCCCGGCTTGGTGACCCGCACCAGTTCGTCCGCGGCCACCTGGTGGTACGGCGCGAACATGACGCCTACGCACGAGATCACGGCGTCGAACTCGGCATCGGCGTAGGGCAATGCCTCGGCGTCGGCTTCCTGCCACTGCAGCTCGACGCCCCGGGCGGCGGCGAGACGCCGGCCCGCGTCGAACAGCTCCGGCGTGAGGTCGCTCGCAACGACGTCCGCACCGGTCTCCGCGGCCGGGATCGCTGCATTCCCGGATCCGGCCGCAATGTCCAGCACGCGCTGGCCCGGGCCGATACGGCAGGCCTCGACCAGACGCCGGCCCAGCCCAGGGATGACTTCGGTGGCGACGGACGGGTAGTCGCCCAGTGCCCACATTGCACGATGCCGCGCCTTGAGATCAGCGGGGCCGGATTCGGTCATCTGATGCTCCCTCTGTAATCGCGCCGGCGGACGCCGCCGAGCCTGATCGATGGACAACACGTCGCGAAGTCGGCTGTGGTGCAGGAGGAGTAGGCGGGTTGTGCTCATGCTCTTTCGATGCGGTACCGCAATCGCCAGTCACCAAGGTCCTCGGGCTCGATATGGTCAGCATCCGGTCCGATCGAACCCAACCATTCTGCTGGCAAGCCGGTGAAAACGCGCCGGTACGGAGGCAGCTTGTCGTCGGGATCGAATGTGCCCATCTCGATACCGGTGATTTCCATGGCGACATGATCCTCCACGGAGCCTTCGAACAGCGGTAGGTTGACGTGCACCGTGTTGCGGCCCGGCTTGTCCGATAGGTAGTAGTGCCCTTTCTCGCATTCCAGTGCTTACTCTGGCTGACCTCGAAGCCCGGCATCCGGACATGGGTAAGGCGATTCGTCATGAGGATGAGGCAACTTTCTTCGCCGCAGCCTTGCTGGTCCCCGGCGAAGGCGAAATAGGGAATTGCCAAGCGGCGCAAGAGTCTTGAAGAAGCGGTCTGTACCTGCGGCGGCAGCGTCGAGATGATTCGGTGGCGGATCAATATCACCGGAGCACGTCGACTCCTGGCCAGCTGACCGCCGCCAGCTCTCTGTTCCCGGATTGGAAGCGACTGCGCCCTACCGCCCACTCTGCTACCGCGCCGGCGGTAGCTGGTGGATCTGCATCGAAAGGCCGAGACTGGTTATTGCCTGCCCGCGCCATTACGGGAGCGACCACACGGGTCGTGCCCACCTCGGAATCACCAGATCGGGCGAGGTGCGTGGGTCTCCGCCTATCGACAAGGAGGCTGGAAATGAATCATTCAGGCTTGGACCCGACCTTCTATCGGAGTGCAGCGGAAGCGGCGGCCGCGCCACCGGAGCGGCTCGCATACGTTGTTGCGTTCGACCGCGCGGCACAGAAGCCAGATGCGCTGTCAGTGATCGATGTGGATCCGGGCTCGGCAACCTACGGCCGGGTGGTGGGCTGGACCGAGGTGCCCCACCTGGGCAACGAGCTGCACCATTTCGGCTGGAACGCCTGCAGCAGCGCGCTGAAGCACGAGGGCCACCACCTTGAAAGCCTGGCTCGGCGGTACCTGATCGTGCCGGGTCTGCGCTCGTCGCGCCTGTACGTGTTCGATACCCAGCCCGACCCACGCCAGCCCACCCTGTCCAGGATCGTGGACAGCTCCGAGCTCGCGGCCAAGGCCGGCTACTCCCGTCCACACACGCTGCACTGCGGGCCGGACGGTGTGTTCATGACCTGCCTCGGCGGGGCGGACGGATCGGAGGGGCCGGGCGGGATCGCGCTGCTCGATCATGGGACGTTCGATGTGCTGCGGCAATGGGAGACCGACCGTGGGCCGCAATATTTCGCGTACGACGCCTGGTGGCATCTCAACCAGAACACGCTGATCAGCAGCGAGTGGGGCACCCCGTCCATGATCGAGGACGGGTTGCAGCCGGAGTTGCTGCTGGCCAACAAGTACGGCCACGCGATCCACTTCTGGGACCTCACCGCCGGTCGGCACCAGCAGCGGATCGATCTCGGCGAGCAGTATCAGATGCCACTCGAGCTGCGCCCTGCACACGATCCGGACGCCGCTTGGGGGTTCGTCGGCGTGGTGATCTCGACCGAGGATCTGTCGGCCTCGGTGTGGCGTTGGCACCGCGATGATGGCATGTGGGCGGTCGACAAGGTGATCACCATCCCGGCCGAGCCGGCTGATCCCGACCTGCTGCCACCGGCCCTGAAACCGTTCGGCGCGGTGCCGCCGCTGGTCACCGACATCGACCTGTCAGTCGACGACGCATACCTCTATGTCTCGTGCTGGGGTACCGGGGAGCTCGAGCAGTTCGACGTGCGCGATCCGGCCAACCCGAAACAGACCGGGTCGGTCCGGCTCGGCGGGATCGTGGGCCGCACCGCCCACCCCGCCGCGCCGAACCAGCCGCTTGCCGGCGGCCCCCAGATGGTCGAGATCAGCCGTAACGGTCGCCGGGTCTACCTCACCAACTCGCTCTATAGCGCGTGGGACGACCAGTTCTACCCGGATGGGATCGGCGCCTGGATGGCCGTCATGCACACCGATCCCGATGGCGGAATGACCATCGACGAGTCGTTCTTCCCGCACGACGAGGACTTTCGAGGTCTGCGGGTGCACCAGGTGCGCCTCCAGGGCGGCGACGCCTCCTCCGACTCCTACTGTTACCGGTAGTCGGGTCGAGCGGGGACCGCTGGATCTCGACGCCATTCCTTGCCGAGCGCCGGGCACTCGAGCGGCGCCGGCCATGACTTCCAGGGCGATGGCGCACTACCGGATCCGCGAAGCCAGGCCGGACCGACCTGGGACGGCCCCCGCTTCGACACCGGGGGCCGTTGTGATCATTTGCTCAGAGCCTTGCCACCATTGGGAGCCACTGCGAACCACGTTCCGCCGACACCCTGGCCGAGCAGATCGCCTGGCTTGGTGTCTTTCGAGAAGTAGTACACCGGCCAACCCCCGATAGTGATCTGGCATGTGCCGTCGGCACGTTCGATGAATCCGACGAGTTGGGGATCGATACCCGAGGCGTAGAGCGCTTGATCGCGGGCCACGGTCAACGGCGGCCAGGTCACGGCGCACTGCCCGGAGCAGTTGGATACCGAGGGGTTCGCGGTGTCCTTGTCGAACCGGTACAGCGACCGGCCGGATCCGTCCGAAACACGCTGTCCGACGCTCGGGTCGGCGGTCACCTGAAGTTGCACCGCGCGCGCGGTGCCGGCCGGGGCGGCACCGCCGTAGATCTTCAGCCAGCCTTGCGTTTTCGCTACCGCGGGGGCCTGTCCCACAGCGGGTGCTGCTGCGGCAGTCGCGGTCGAGGACGTCGGCGCCGTCGCCTCGGCACCTTTGTCGCCACCGCAGCCGCTGAGCAGACCTGCGAGAGCGATCGCGGCAGCGGCGAGCGGCACTGCGGCACGCTGGATTCGTTTGGCTGAATTCATATTTCGGATCCTCCGTCGCTGATCGATGAGGTGCACAACGCATCTCGTCCCCCGTACTACGAATCACGGCAACCATTTGGTTCACCCGGGACGCCGCGGTCGTGGTGTTTGCTATCTCACAGTCGGAGGCATCGACCAGATCATCGGTTTCGAGCAGATGCCCCCTCGGGGAGTTGCTCGATGAATGCCATGATCGCGTCCGCCTCGCGAATTCCAGCGATCGCACCTCGGCGTCCTGTTCGACGCTCGGATCTTGTCTGATTGTTTCATCAGATATGATGTATGTGCAGAGCTATTACGAGAGAAGGTCCGATGACTTCCGAACCCGTGGTTCGCAACCGCATCGATCGGCGTCGCGAGCGCACCCGCAATGCTCTGCTCGGTGCCGCACAGAAGTTCCTGGCCGAGGGGCGATCCGCGGTCAGCATTCAGGAGATCACCGACGCGGCCGATGTCGGTTTCGGCTCCTTCCACAACCACTTCGAGTCCAAGGAGCAGCTGTTCGACGAGGCCGTGCGGTCGGCGCTACAGGTCTACAGCGAGATGCGCGACGGCATCGTCGCGGTTTACGAGGATCCGGCCGAGGTGTTCGCGGTGAGCTTCCGGATGACCGGGCGGTTGCAACGACAGTTCCCGGAAGTGGTCCGGGTGATCTTGCATTCCGGCATGTCGATCCTGGTGCGCGACGAGGGTCTGGCCCCACGCGCGCGCCGCGATATCGTCGCCGCGCAGCAGGCGGGACACTTCGAAGCGATGGATCCGGACAAGGCGGTCATGGCCGCGGGCGGGGCCCTGCTCGGATTGCTGCAACTGCTGGATGCCCGGCCGGATGCCGACGCCGAAGCGCTCACCGACGAGATGACCTTCCGCATCCTGCGTATGTTCGGCGTGCACAAGCGCACGGCGCAGCGACTGTCTTCCGGCCCGTTGCCGCCCCAGCCGGAGCTCCAGGCCGAGCTGGGGCTGTGATCAGCGGATGCCGTCCCGTCCGGCCCGAAGGCGTCGGGACGGTCTGCTCGATCGATGAGCCGATCGCCTAGGCGGGCAGGCCGATCAGGTCGGCCATGAGATTCATCTGGTGTTCGAAGTAGTCGCCGACGGCACTGATGGTGCCGTCCAGGCGGCCGAAGATCTCGAAGGTGACGAGCCCGAAAAGCTGTGTCCAGCCGAGGAATACGCGGTCGAGCACCTCCTCGGGCAGCCCGGACCCCTGCTGGTCGATCAGGATGCGGAGATCGCCGCGCACGGCGTCGGGCAGCGGCGTGGCCAGTGGTGCGGGCCGGAGCAGGCCGGCGGCTTCGGCATCGGCGGCGATGTCGGCGAGCAGCAGGACGACGGTGGCGGCGGGCGCGACGGTGTCCCGGGGTGCGTCATAGCCCGGGATGGGGCTGCCGTAGAGCAGGCCGTATTCGGTCGGATTCGCGGTGGCCCAGTCCCGTACGGCCGTGCAGACGGCGAGCCAGCGGCCGCGTTGATCGCCGGCCGGTCGGGCTTCGGCCGCGCGGGTGGCGGCGTTGCCGAGCGATTCGTAGCTCTCCAGGATGAGCGCGGTCAGCAGGTCGTCGCGGCTGGGGAAGTAGCGGTAGAGCGCGGAGGCGACGATGCCCATGTCGCGGGCGACTCCGCGCAGCGACAGTCCGGCGCCATCGGTGGCCAGCCGTTTCCGGGCGGCGGCCTTGATCTCCTCGATCATTTCGGTGCGTACGCGGGCGCGCACGGATGCGGCGGACATATCCGCAGTGTAGAGAACGGGAAACCCTTTGGAGAACAGTAGGCGTTGGAGAGAACACTGTTCTTGACTAGGAACGGTGTGCTCGCTTACCGTCGAAGCATCACCGAGAACACCGTTCTTAACGAAGAACACCCGACCAGATCGAGGACCTCATGTCCCTGCACGTTGTCATCGGAGCGGGCCCCGTGGGCACCGCCACCGCACTTCTGCTCGCGGCTCGCGGCGAGCACGTCCGCCTGATCACCCGCCGCGGCACCGGCCCCGAGCATCCGGCCGTCGAACGTGTCACGGCCGATGCCACCGACACATCTGCCCTCGTCACCCACTGTCTGGACGCGACCGCCGTCTACCAGTGCGCTCAACCGGCCTATCACCGCTGGCCACAGGAGTTCCCGCCGCTGCACCGCGCGGTGCTGACCGCCGCGGAACTGTCCGGCGCGATGCTGGTCACCGTCGGAAACCTGTACGGCTACGGCGAATTCGACGTTCCGGTCACCGAAGACCATCCGCTGCGCCCGAATTCGGTGAAGGGGCGCGTGCGCGCCGAAATGTGGGCAGAGCAACTGGCCGCGCACCAGGCCGGCCGCATCCGCACCGCCGAAGTGCGCGGCTCCGACTACCTCGGCCCCCACGCCGCTTCCACGGTGACCACCCTGCTACTCCCGGCGGTGCTGTCCGGCCGACGCGCCCTGGTCCCCGCCGATCTCGACGCACCGCACACCTGGACCGCCACCGCCGATGTGGCCCGCCTGCTGGTCGCGGTGGCCGCAGACGAATCCGCCTGGGGCAGGCCATGGCACGTGCCTTCGGCTACGCCGCGGTCGGTGCGTGCCCTGGCCGAGCTGCTCGCCAGGGTCGCGGCGGCCCCACCCGCCCGGGTCACCCGCATGCCCGCGGCGATGCTCTGGTCAGCGGGCCTGTTCGTTCCGGCCGCCCGCGAGATCCGGGAACTGCGCTATCAATTCGATCGCCCGTTCGTCATGGATTCCTCCGCCGCGACGGCGCATTTTGCCCTCGACCCGACCCCGCTCGAGGACTCTCTGCGCGGGACTGTCGATGCCTTCCGGGGCGCCGCCGACCTCACCGCCCGGCAGTGAAAGGCGCACAAACGATGTCCACTTCGAAGGTCGCCGACGAGGTTTCGGCGCGGGTCGCGTTGCCGATCGTGACGGCCGTGGTCTGCATGAACGCCGGTTTCATCGGCCTGGGCGCGGTGTTCGACTATCCACGTGTGCTGTCGCGCCCGAGCGCGGAGGTGCTGTCGTTGTTCCGGGCACACGAGGCCGCGGTGGTGTCGTGGTTCTCGGTGCTGGTGTTCGGCGCGGTGCTGTTCGTCCCGATCGCGGTGCTGGTCGGGCGACTCCATGATTCGCCGCACATGCGGTGGGCCGTGCGGGCCGGTGCGGCGGCGGGTGTGGTGCAGGCGATCGGTCTGCTGCGCTGGCCGCTACTGGTGCCGTCGCTGGCCGACCGCGCTGTCGGTACGGGCGAGAGTTCCGCTGCGACAGCCGAATTCGAGCTGTGGAATCGAGTGCTCGGCTCGGCGCTGGGGGAGACCTGCGGCTACGCGCTGACCGCCGCCTGGACCGTGCTGGTGGCAACGGCGTTGTCGCGCAACGGCTTCCCGCGCTGGTTCACCACTCTGGGGGTGGCCGCGGCCATCCTGATCCTGACCGGTGTCGCCGCGCCGTGGCGGGTCCCGGCCGCGCAGCAGCTGAACTTCCTCGGCTATGTGCTGTGGAGCGTGTGGATGCTGGCGCTGGCCGGTTTCGTGATCCACCGTTCGCCGCCCATATCCCGTGCGTGAATCGTGCGCCGCGAGCCGCGACCACGGCAGATCCCATCGCGGACTCAGCGGCCCCCGGTCAGGAGGTCACCGCGAGGTCGAGGCTGGCCAGCAGCTCGATCACGCGTTGGTCGATATCGTCGCGGATCGGCCGCACCTCGGCCACCGGCAGCCCGGCCGGATCGTCCACGACCCAGTCTTCGTGCCGGACGCCGGGTATCAGCGGGCACGAGTCCTCGCATCCCATGGTGATGATGATGTCGGCGGCCAGGATGATCTCGTCGGTCCAGGTCTTGGGGAATTCGTGGGAGATATCGATACCCACTTCGGCCATGGCCGCGACGGCTGCCGCGTTCAGCGCGCCGCTCGGCTCGGCCCCGCCGGACCAGGCCAGTGCCCGATCCTGTGCGTAATGCTCGAAGAAACCCAGAGCCATCTGCGAACGCCCGGCGTTGAACGCGCACAGGAACAGCACCACCGGTTTCGTGTGTTCGATGCGGCCCTCCACCTTGGCCCGAGCGTGCAACTGCTGCCGCGCGAAGCGCTCGGCCAGCAATGGCAGATACAGCTGCACGGCCGCGCGCGCCCCGATCTGGGCGTAGGAGTCGTGGAGGTAGCGGTGAATCGTGTTGGCATCGAACAAGATCGTGAACTCACGCTGCAGCCGCCGCTCGGCGCGGGCCAGCGCCGTGGCGTGCACGATGTCGAGGAGTCGGTAGGCGGGGGTGATCTCTGCGTACCCGGCCTGGTTCGTCCGCTCGGGCGTAACCACATCAATTAGGGTGACACCGGTGCCCCTTCGGGGCAACCAAACCGGGGATGAACGGATAGAACCCGCACGCGACAACGCGGCATACCGCCGAAGAACCCCCTCGGTACGATGCGTGTCGCGAAAACCGTTAGTGCAGAAGCCTTTCGCAGGGGCGATGAAGTCCTCCTTCCGATTCTCGGCTTCGAGGGTCAGCGCCGTGGATTCCGGTGCGGACCAGATGTCCGGAACGACCAGCGATATGCGGCTACTGCGGGAACTGACCGACCTGAACGGGATCGAACCGGGCGGCGCTGCCCGACTGTCGCCGATGTCTGCCCGTCAGCGGCGACCAGGCCGACCCAGAAGGCAGTGGTGTCGCACTTCTTCAATCCATCTCGACGTGTCCGAACGATGGCACGCACCCGCCCCGGTGCGGATCGGCTCGCGCGTCGACTGGTTGATGCGCCCGCTGTAGGTGGCGGCGGTCGCCGCTCGGTCGATCCGGCACGAAAACACACCCGTTTTACGCTGAGGGGCAGTGAATCTGCGTTCGTCGGCACGGAATGTGTACGCGGCCGAAGCGGCGAGCACCGGTACCCGACACTGTTGCGGTAGGCGCACCGACCGACCCCGCAGGTCCCATCAGGGAGCCGGCCCGCCTATTACCCGCATTGCACAACCAGAGTGAAAGGCGTTGTGGTGGTGGCTGCTTCATGACTGTTCTGGCATTGGATATCGGCCCTGCGGAATTCGCCGCGAGCCGGGTGGACGGCGGCGTCGGCGCACGGGCTATTCAGCGAATCCCGATACCGGCGGATGCGGTGTGGGACGGCTGCCGGGATCTGCTGCTCGATGTGGCCGGAGACGACGAGATCACCGCGGTCGGCATTGCCTGCCCAGGGCCGATCGACAAGTCGGCCGGAATGATCGCCCCAGCAGCAATTCCCCAGTGGCGCAGTGGATTCGACATCGTCAAAGCAGTGCGGAGGCTATTCCCGGCCGCGGCCGTCGAGGTGGCCACCGACGGCCTGTGCGTGAGCCTGACCGAACGATACCTCGGCGGAGCGCACCACTCCGAAGCAATGCTGGCCGGCGCCGGCATTCTCGCCCTGCTCGCAGCGGAACGGGTGGCCCGCAACACACCGCCCGGCTGCGGTGCCGAACACGTCACCGGGCACCTCCACGACCGAGCCGATTACCGCCCGGCCGGCCGGGCGATCTGTGGTCGCCATCGGCCGCGGTGAACAACTTCCCGATCCTACGATCGCATCGACGCACCGCTACCTTCCAGGCGTGCAGCACAGGGCCAGCAACCTCAACGAAACCGATGAGCTGACAATGAGATTCCCCTTCGACGAGCAGACTCCCAACCAGCTGTCGTTCGCCGAACGCGATGAGCGATATCAGCAGCTGCACGACTGGCCCGAAGCCACCTATCGGCACAACTCAGGCCCCGCACGTCCGATACCGGCGCGGCAGCTGTCTCGAACACGCCCGTCCGACTTGCTGTTCAGCGGAGCCGACATCATCATTGTCACCGGCTGAACCATTCGAGGTGTCGCAATGGAGTACTACGAGCTCGACATCGCGGATGTCGACGAATGGACCGAAACCGCAAACAGTTTCGTCCCGATGGATCATCGCTACCGCGAACCCGACCGCTGGCAGGTGGCCATGACCGTGCAGCAGACGAGTACGTACCGGCTGCTGCGCTGGGATCAGCCCGGCGACCGGCTGGCCTTCCGTACCCCGTCGAACATCCGTCGGGTTTCGGCCGAGGACTTCTACTGGGTGGTCGTCCCGCAGCGGGGACAGTTCGCCGCCGCCGACGAGCACGGAATCACCCGCATCACACCGGGGCAGGCGGCGGTGCTGGCACTGGATCGACAGTGCCGGTTACATATCCCCGCCTCAGTGGCCTACGGCTTCCAGGTGCCGCGCACCGAGTTCGCCCGACCCGGCCTACGACAGCCGGTGCTCGACCTCGGCTCGGGTCTCGGCAGGATCGCCGCGGGCATGATCCGCGATCTGCATGCCGAACGCTCCGCGCTGACGAGCCGGGAGTTCAACGCGGTCTGCGACCGGATCGCCGAGCTGCTCTGCATGATGACCGCGGGTGATACCCGCCCGCAACAGACTCATTTGACAGAGCTCGCCGAGACCGTCCGACAGTACGTGCGCGAGCACATCGGAGCAGCGGACCTCCGGCTGCCCGAGGCGGCGCGGGCATTGGGCTGGTCGCCGAGGCAGCTGCGCACCGCACTGCATCAGGCGGGCACCACGTATCGGGAAGTACGCCAGGACGAAGCACTGCGGGCGGCTCGGACAATGCTCGAAAACCCCGAGACGACAGCAACAATCGGAGAGGTCGCCGCGCGCAGCGGCTTCACCCTCACCTGGTTCTCCGCCGCCTTCAAGGCACGATACGGCGAGACACCGCGAGAATTTCGCAAACGTAGATTGGCCGAGTCGGGCCGGCCGACAACGGCTCTCGGCCCAACTACCACCGCAACAGAAAGCGCTACCCGGTCACTCGCTCCATGAGTTCCGCGAGCAACCGCAATGCCCGATCCATCTCGGCTTCGGTCATTCGAGCCATACCGCAGGATGTGCTCAGGCCACCGAATGGGCGGCTGTAGTACTGCCGGGCCTGCGTCAGTGCCGTAATGATTCGTTCCGCATCGGCGTTCTCGTGCACGATACCGGCGTAGATCGGCACATCAGTGGTCAACCGTTCCAGTTCCCGATATACGGCCGGGTCATCGACGAGTGGCAGCACATCGGCGCCCGCGAGCGGAATATGAATTCCCTGCAGAGTTCTGCCCTCCGGCCATTCCGCCACGATCGCATCGGCCAGCAGGACGACCGGCTCGTATCCGTTGATCTTCTTCATCCAGCTGGTGTGTTCCCAATCGCCGCGGCACAGATGGATGGTGACACGGGCGCCTGCGGGCATACGGCGCACGAACTCGGCCAGATCCGTGGCCAGTGCGACAGCTTTTGCCGCGCGCTCCTCCTCCGACTCGATGCTTTCCATCGTCACCATGCGCCCGGGGCTCTCCAGCTGGAACACCACATCGCCGTCGAACAACCGATGGATAGCCGCGATCTCCTCTAGCGCCGGCTTCCGGAACGAGTCGTAGTGTTCGGTGACACCGGCCGCTCCCAGAGCGAAGAAAGCATGGTCGTAGGGGTCGATGATGTTGGCTTGATAGGGCTTCTGTTCGCCGTGCTCGTGGATCAGGCGGTCCAGAATCGGTTTGGCCGCCTCGGCCTGGTCGAAATAGCCCAGCAGCACGGGAGGGATCTCGAGTTCCGCTTCGCCGGTGTACTCGTAGGTCGGCATGCCTTCGTAACCGAGCTCGATATTTCCGTTGTCGACTTTCGTCATGCCGGGCAGCGCGAAGCTGGCACGCAGGCGCGGCATGATCCAGCTGGGAAAAGCCGTATCTCCCTCCGGAAATGAGGGAAGGTAATGCCACAGCGATTCGAATTTCCGCATCGCGGTCCGACGTGTCGGAGCGTTGGCACTGCCCACCAGATAGGTAACCGGAACAGAAAGATTCGTCACCGTTGGCCGTCCTTTCATCACAGCGGTGCGGCGAACTCTAGCGACGGAGCAGGGCACGGCGACGGTCCTCGTCACGTGAATCCGCAGTTTCTGCCTCGCAACAGAATTCGACCGCACATAAACGAAGCCGGGCAGCGATACAGATGATGGGATCCGCCGGTGCGACACGGTTCCCCACTATCGAGAAGACCTGGCTGCCGGTCGTCGCCACTGACCTGCCGAGTTATGTTCTTGCGCCTCGGAATTCGTTTATTAGGCACAAGATACCGATTCGCCCGGCCACCCATCCGGCCGCCATCGACACTGACCCGGCACGCACTCACACGATCAGTCGTGCCACCTGTCGATCACACCACTGGAGCTGACATGACCGAACCTGCCATCCAGCTGCCCACCCCCGGCGAGACGGTCTTACAGACCTATGAACGCATCCGCCAGCGCGGTCCGATCGTTCCCATCGAATTTCCCGGAGGTGTTGCGGTCTGGGCGGCGGTCAGTCATCGCGCCGCCAGCGAGCTGCTCGCCGGTGACGGAACACTGTTCAGCAAGAATGCCAAGAACTGCCCGGCATTGCACGATGGCACCATCGCGGCCGATTGGCCGATGCGCACCCTCACCGATATGGACCACATGCTCAACAAGGACGGCGAGGATCACCGACGGCTGCGCAAGACGATCAGCAAGGCATTCACCCCCGCCAGAGTGGCTGCGCTCGAACCTCGAATCCAGCGAATCACCGCCGAACTGATCGACGCCTTCCCCCTCGACAACAGCCCGATCGATCTCGTCTCCGCGTTCAATACCCCGCTGCCCGTGCGAGTGATCTGCGAGCTGTTCGGAGTACCCGAGAACGAACAAGAACTGATCCGGGACTGGACCACCACGCTGGTATCGCATACCAGCACCGCCGAGCAGATGCAGACAGCGATGCAGGCGATGACCGCGTACCTCGCGGAGTTGATCGAGCGCAAACGGCGCACACCCGGCGACGATCTCACCACGGCGCTGCTCGAGCCCGACGGCAGCGGTCTGACAACCGACGAGATGGTGAGCATGCTGTGGTTGGCGATCGCGGCTGGGCACGAGACAACCGTGCACCTGCTCGGCAACGCGATCGTCACCCTGTGCACCCACCCCGCACAACTCGCCAAAGCCCACGCCGAGGACCGATGGAGCGATGTCGTGGAGGAGGTCCTGCGCTACCGCTCGTCGGTGTTCACCGTCAATCTCCGCTATCCCCTGCAGGATGTCACGATCGCCGGAGTCGATATTCCCGCGGGCGCGCTCATCACGTGGTACGGCGGGGTCGGCCGGGATCCGGAGCACTATCCCGATGCCGATACCTTCGATATCGACCACGATCACCGCGATCAGCTGGCCTTCGGCTGGGGGCCGCATGTCTGTCTCGGCGCGCCCCTGGCCCGGCTGGAGATCCGCATCGCATTGTCCACACTCTTCGGCCGATTCCCCCATCTGAGCCTGGCCACCGATCCCGAACAGCTCCCGTACCCGCCCCAGTTCATGACGTCCGGACCGCTGTGCCTGCCGGTGCATTTGAAACCCATTGCGTGACGGGCGAAATCAGCTCTGAGTCGGCGTCAGCGCATCCGACCGGCGGCTGCGTCAGCCGATGATGTCGGCACCGGGATGGACGAGGATCCATCCCGGCCATTTCCAGAGTATCCGTCCGGGGCCGGGACAGCTGACGGCCCCGATGCGGACCGCTGCCGCAGGCGCCGACATGATTCCAAGAGCCGACATGGCCTTCTTATCGACCCCGACAACCTACCGCTCGAGCTCTACCAGGTGTAATGCGAGCCCTATCACCCTTCGCGGGCAAGCCGCGCCAATTCGACTGTCGCCGACCGTAACTCGCCCGCGGAATCGATCGGCGTCACATAACCCACCCGGGTCCGTGCCACGCCCCGAGGTGTCACCACCCGCAGGTCGAGTCCATACCGATCGGCTCGTTCGCAGCTCGCCTCGGTCGCGTCCGGATACCCGCCCAGCACCTGTGCCATCGATAACAGCGCATCCGCGTGATCATCATTGAGATGCGTGATCGCCCGCCCCGCCAACGGAATGACCGGATCCGGGGCGGCCGCGAGATACTCCTCGGCACTCGCCGAATCCATCCGCCCGTACCCGCCGACCCACCGAATCCGCCGCACCCGCAACACCCACAGCGAGAAATCGCTGTAATCCACGTAGTACTTCGCCGCGGGCACCGCCGCCAGATGCGCCTCGCGCGCGGCATCCGCCTCGGCACCGACCGGACGCTCCACCACACCGGCCAGCGTGATCCGCGTTCCAGCCAACGGATCGGCGGGCATCTCCGGCGACACCACCGACAGGCTGGCCCGCGGGTCGGCCGTCAGATTGCGCCCGTGCTCGGCCATCCGCGAGACACACAGCACCGGCTGCCCCGCCAGCAATCCGTAGGTGACGAACGACGCCCACGGCCCGCCGTCCTCGCTCACACTCGCCAAGGTGGCGATATTCGTCATCGCCGCAACGGTTCTGGCCTCCTCGGCCGCGGAGGGCCGGGTGGGATTCACCACCGGCGCGGTCGGCTGCGGAATCGAAGGCGCGTCGCCCGGATCACCGTGATCGAGAGTCATGCCGTCCATCTTCCCAGGTACCCATGGCTGTCCACCCTGGTGTCCCGACCCCGGCAACGGGCCTGATGAGGGCAGCGCAGCCGCGTCACACACGGACGTGGGAGCGCAGACATCGGACACCCGAAACGCCGACGACCGGATATCGAAGCGATCGATCGCGCGCGCAACGGCGGCCGATCGGGAAAACTGGCGTGCGTGACCCGATACGCATTCGACGCCGACCGCAACGCCCTCGTCGCCATCTGGGCGACCGGACGCGGCGATCTCGCGACAACGGTGGCCGAGCTGCCACCGATAAACCCTGACCAGGCAACAAGTTTGGCGTCGAATCTGACCACCCTGTCCCGCTTCCAATGGCGCACCTACACCCATCCGGCAAGCGCCGCAGGGGATCCCGACGTTCCCAATAGCGAGGCCTGGCGGCGCGCGGAGGAGCGCCGCAACTTCAAGGAGGTCGAGGCCGGGATCCGCACCCCGAACCTGCCGACCGAGCACGGTCTGATCGTCTCCTACAGCGGTGTGGTCGAATCCGCGCATCGCGTGGGCCGCACCCTGCACGCCATCGACGATTCCGCATTGCGCGACACCATCGCGGCCGAGGTCCGCACCGAACAGGCCGCCATCGAATCCGCCGAACTCGGCGACCTGTCCGGCCGCGCCCGCCAAGCAGTCGAACTGTCGCGCCCGGACGTCTCACCCGCCCAGGTGCAGGCCGCCGACGAACTGTTGCGCGCCGATCCGCTCGGCACCATCGAACTGTTCACCGAACTCGATCCCGCCTCCGCCTCCGTCGCGGCCGCGCATTGGCTCTACGCCGCGGCCGAAGTAGCGGGCGAACTCGCGGGTGTGGCGACCGCCGACGTGGTCGTCGAGGCCGACGACATCGAGGCACTGCAAGTCGAGACCCCGACCCTGGTGCTGGAACGCCTCACCGCAGGGGAGACCCCGACCGAGATCGTCGTCGACCTCATCGCTGAGGCCATGGCCGTCTCCGAGGGACATGTGCCGGCACCGTGGGCCGTGGTGGCCCGCGTCGCCGAAATCGAAGAGCAGGCCCGCAAATTCGACCTCGACAGCGCCACCCGCGCCGCCCTCCTCGACGAATTCCGCATCAGCCACCTCGACCCCACCCGCCCGGCACTCGATCTCCTCGAAGACCTCCTCGACGGCATCCGGGGCTGTCTGCTGCTGTACGCGGCCCACGCCGCGGGTGCGGACGCGCAGGTCGAAGCCCAATTCGCCGCGGATGTGCGAGGTGAAGCCGACACCCACTCCGATCAGCTGTTCTGACCGGGGCGGTCGCCGAACGCTGCTGTGCCGCAACGGTTCCGGCTCGGACCGATAGCTCGCAGCGCCCATCCTCGTTCGTGGCACACCGGGGAGTGGGCGTTGCGGTCTATTCGTGGTGGCTATTGGACCGACACCCCGCGCTTGTCGGTCCGTGGTGCGGTGGAGTTCCAGCGACGCGATTCCCGGCGGTGATAGCCGACGGTATCTGCCGCGCTGGACTCGCCGCACTTTTGGAGGCCTGTCGATGTTCGGACCATCGGCGATATTTCTACCTCGACGTGATCGGCCCGACACCGTGCGGTGTGAGGGCTGGCTGAGCGCAGGTCTGTGCTGCTGAGCGGAATGACGCGGTGGCGAGCTAGGTGACGCCGCGCGGTGCGGTTCAACCGCAGCGCATCGACTCTTGGCGCACACCATCGGCGAGCCAATGAACCAGCGCCTCGTATACCGCGTCGTGGTTGAGCAACGTGAAGTGGTGGGCTCCGGAGATGTGCAGGCCATTGCCGTCGTCGAAACCGATGCGGCGGGCCCGGTTTCGGCCGGAACCGCTGGCGGGCAGGACGAGGCCATCGCCGACAATACGGCCGAGCGGGTGACGGGGGCTGCGGGTAACCGTGGCGGTAACGAAATAGTGGTCGGCGCAGTCCAGTGGCGGCACCTCGCGAATCACTCTTCGTCGCAATGCGTCCGTGTCCAGGCCTTGCCAGTCCTCGTCGACGAGCGAACCCTGGCGCAGATCGCGGATGCCCGCACTGCGACGGCGCAGCAGCCGCCCGAGCGGCCGGGTCTCCGGCACCCGCACCAAAGCGGCGGACGCGTAGTGGACGAGCTGTTCCAACGGTGCGCCCAGATGCGGTGATCCGAGACAGACGATATGCCGAACCCGGCGCACCCACGACAGATCGGCTCGGTCGGCGTCATAGCAGGCGCCCCGCGCGATCAGCCCGCCCATGGAATGGCCGACGAGCGCGATCTGCTCGACCCGCACCGGCCAGTTGTCGACCAGACGCTCCAGCATCCCATTCAACAGGCGCGCGTTCTCGGAGATATGCAGCCCACTGTTGTACCGGACCAGCAGCGCCGTGCAGTCGAGATCGCCTTCGAGCCGCTCGGCATAGCTGGGCCGCCCGCCGAGCCGCCACGCATGTTCGGTCTCCACCAAGCCGTGCAGAAAGACCACGATCCGCGGGCGCGGATTCGGCACTACATCGCCCACCCACCCGGGTGCGACCGGCTCGCCATTGATCCGAAACGTCATCGGCCCGGCCAGAATCGGCCGCTCGTCCTCGAGACTGTCACCGATCAAACCCTGTAGAGCCGCAAGGAATCCGGATCCGTACACCGTGCGCGACGGCACCGGCGCGCCGGGCACATCCACGACCCGCTCCGCGAGCGCCCCCGCCGCGACCGCGGTGCCACCGACGAGCCGATACACCCCGTCGGTGATCGCATCGTGCACCACCTTGACCGGCAGCGCCGCGGGCCCGACCCCCAACCGCACCGCCGCGAAGACCCGATCGGAAATGGCGCGATGCACCGCCGCGATCCCATCGACCGCCCCACCGATCTCATCGCCCGCCAACCCCGCAAGCGCCTGGATCTCCGCCTGCCGCTGTCGCCCGCCCTCAGTCATACCCTCAGTGTACAACTGTTCACTGAAATCTGTCTGCCGACAAATCGGTGCCGCTGTCGTACGACGGTGCGCACTTCTTCCAGCGATGCCGCGTGCCGCGTCACCCTTCCGCGTGGGCGTCGCCGCTTCGTCCTGTCATGTCGGATCGTTGCGCGCAACGGCGAAGGCCCGCAGGAACGGCAGCCAGGTGGTGCCGTCGAGTTGGCGCCGGTAGGCCGCACAACAGCGGCGCCAGTTGTGCGGTGAACCCCTTGCCGGGCCGCATCGTCGTGTCGAGGCGGATCGCATCCGACCTACGGTCGTCGAGTTTCGGCAACGGCCGACCGAGTTCGATCGCGTCGGCCGGTCCGAAAGCGCATGACGGACAACACTCTCCGCCGCTATGCCGGTACGTGGCTCACCGCGACCGCGGATTCGGTGAGACTGCCGAGGTAGAGAGTCCCGTTGTATTCGACGACGCCGGTGACCAGGGCGTAGTCGGTGCCCTCGGTCTGTAGGTCGTGCACGATATTTCCGTCGAAGTCGACCGCCAGCACCCAGACTGTTCGCGGCGGCTTTGGCTGCAGCCATTCCGGTAGCGCCCAGACGATGCGGCGCAGGATGCCGGGGAGGGGAAGCAGGCGGTCCAGCAATGGGTTTCGCGGCGAGGGCAGCGTGATCCACACCAAGCCGTCGCTGCCCAGTGCCATATTGTCCGGGAAGCCCGGCAGGTTCTCGATCAGCAGGTCGTGGGTACCCGCCTTGGGGCCGCTGAGCCAGTAGCGGGTCACGCGGTAGGCCGCGGTTTCGGCGACGAGTACGCAGGAACCGTCGGGTGAGAGGACCACGCCGTTGGCGAATTGCAGTCCGTCGATAAGGGTTTCGAGCTTGCCGGACGGATCGAGGCGGAACAGGCGGCCGGTGCCGGAATGCTCCAGCAGATCGCCCCGCCACTGGTGCAGGGGAAAGCGTCGCGAGGACGACGAGAAGTAGATCGTGCCATCGTCGGCGCGAACCACATTGCTGGCGAAGGGGAGTGGTTCACCGTCGACCTCGTCCACCAGCACATCGAGTGTGCCCGCGGTGTCCAAGCGCAGTAGTCCACGATCGAAGTCGCAGATCAGAATCGCCCCATCGGCGTCGGCATGCATGCCGAGCGGTCGGCCGCCGGTATTCGCCAGCAGGGTTACCGCACCGTCCGCAGGGTCGATGCTATAGACAGAACCATCATCGACCCCCGCGATAACCCGACCCTCCGTGGTGCGCACCACATCCTCGGGCCCGGCGCCGGGGAGTTCCAGTCGAGTGACCGGGGGAAGTGGTATGGCGCTGCGTGTTTCGCGAGCGCGGGGTGGGGCAGTGGGCGGTGTCCAGCGCTGCGGCTGCATTGTCGATCCAGCGACCATGGCTCACCCTATCCCGGCATCGGCAACCGACCGCATCGAACCGCCATCCACGTAGGCATGTCAATACGTAGATATGCGCATTTAGGCATGTGTCAGACCACCAACGCACATCTGAGTCCGGCTTCGCCGGACCCTGCATGGAGGAGAGGAGGGAAGGGGCTACAAGCCTCTTGGACGGGCGATCTGTAGGCAAACGTCGAGAGTGTATGTGTACCAGCGCATTCTCGGCCGATGCGCTGGGGGCTGGGGGTGTTGTTGCAGTGCGGGAGTGGCGGTGAGCGGAGGTGAAGCCGCTTTGATTGCATGGGCCTGGCGCGAAGCGTGGGGGAGGGGCTTGGAGTAGCGGTGATACCGAAGTGGGGTACGGGAGTGCTTCGAGCGCTGAACGTTTCGTTGGCGGCAACAACCAGGTGTGCTCGAACCGTAGTTAGATGCAGACGGTGATCTGTGCGTCGGAAGTAATCATCTGACCCGCCGTTGTAATCATTGGTCTATCTAGATATGCGAATTAATCTATGAATTACTCTACCATTACGCGCAGCAGACTGATCAAAACGGCCAAAAGCAGCAAGGACGCCCGGGTGGGGGCATCGTGAGCGGAGGTCGTTGGAGACCTAGCTGATCGGTCTCCAACGATCGCACCGCTAGGGGTTAACAGTGAAGACGTGCCACAGTACGGCGAGGGTTGCGAGGGTGAAGACTGGTGACAGGATCCAGGTTTCGACCTTGTTGCCCGTTCGCTCGATGATCGGGAGGCTGGTGCGCAGGGAGAAGGGCCAGAAGAGTCGGCAGCCCTTGTCGGTGAGGCAATCACCGACAAGGTGGGCGAGTGCGCCGAGGCCGACGGAGAACGGTAGCCAGGATGGTTTGTCGGTGATCCAGTGGTCCATTGCGAAGGTTCCGGCCGCGGCGAGGATGATGACCGTTCCCCATGCTTCGATGCCCTCGCCGGAGGGGCACAGGTGTAGCGCCCGTACCGCGAGGGCGAGCAGGAAAAAGACCAGGCCGAGGGTGAAATAGCGACCGATCCAATGTTCGCCCGCCCAGGTTCCGAGGGCGATGGCGATGACGAAGGCGAGCGAATGTGTGGCGTGCCGGTGTCCGCCGGAGATCCAGGAGATCAAGCGGCACAGGTGATAGGAGATCGGACCGAGAACATGCGCTATGGTGCCGTTGGGGTGGTCGGCGTCGGGTAGCAGTGCGGCTCCGGCCGTCAGGAAGGTGCCCAGTAATATCTCGACGGCGCCGAGATGCGCATCCCCACTGGGCAATACCGGATATACCAACGCCGAGATGGGCAACGCCGCCGCTGCCACCGACCAGGCGAAAGCGCCACTGGTCGCATGTGAATGTCCTAGCACTGCATGAACGTTAGTTGACCACAAGCCGTTTCAAACAAACGCGACTAACCGAGGGGGGAAAAGGCGTCGGGGGGAGGTGATTTCACCGACAGCGGCCAGACGCGGTCGGTGTGCCCGTTGTGCATGGAGCATCCGGCGAACGGTCCGTTGGGATGGAACAACACGTTCATATGGCTGTCGGCATGGTCGAGGAACCACAGCGATAAACCCAATTCATCATTGAGCCGATAGCGTTCCCAGGATTGCCATAGCGCTTCCAGGCGCGCTACGGCCTCGGAGTGCCGCCACCATTCGGGGCACCAGGCCATGCCGTTATCGGCCACCTTGCGTCGGTAGACCAGGGATAGGTAGTTCTCGACGAACTCGACCACCGATTCATAGACCTGTGTCCGCTGTTCCTTCATGGCGCCCCCGCAGCCCGTGGCGTTCCGAACAGCTTCGAGAGTAGTCACGAAACCTACTGAGGTCCTTGGTGAAACCTTTGCATTATTCGGGTCGCCGGGATCGCGGATCGACGATCCGATCGAGGGCGTGCAGATCCGATTCGAGTGTGTAGAAGATGCGCAGTGCACCGACGAAAGCGAAAAGGCAGACGGTACAGAGGATGACGGTCGGAGCGATCACGGTTTGCTGCTGCGCCGCATTGAGGAAGATCAGTCCGGTCGCGACACCGATCAGTGGTACCGATGCGGCGACACCGAGATATATCCGGCTGCGTCGAGCCAGCCGTCGCAACCGGACCGCGTCGTCGGGGAAGGTTTGCCCGGTGCCGAGCAAACCAGGGTAGTACCAGCGCAGCACAAAGAACGTGATCGGGAAGTAGGAGTACACGACCGCGACCGCGGCCGCGACGATCAGGGATGCGATGAGGTTGATCGTGAATCTCGTGGTGAGATCCGCGCCGGCCTGCAATTGGGGTAAGAAGATCGCCAGCGACAATGCCCAACCGGCGAACGAGACCAGCGTGATGCGGTCGCCACAGGCGAGGGTGGCGGCGCGAGCGTGTGCGAGGGTCTGCTCGTCGAAGTGTTTGCCGCGCCGCAGCCCGTAGGGCACGAGGAACACCAGTCGGCACCAATACAACAGCACGACAATGCCGATGGGGTAGCCGATCACGCCGATCAGGACCGCGAGGCGGAAGAGCCGGGCGCTGTCCCCGGGGGTGAGTTCCTCGTTGAGGAGCCGGGCACAGTGTGCCCAAAGGTAGAGCACGCCGAGGAACTGCCCGAGCACGCTGGACAGCGTTACCACCGGCATCGGTCGCATCTGTAGTTTCGCGCGGATGCTGTGTGATGGCGGATCGACGAGGTCGCGGGCAGCGCGGTCGAGGGTGAGGTCGAGCTGGTTGGCGAGTTCGGCGCCGGTGGCGAATCGGTCGGCCGGATCGGGGGAGAGGCAGGTGAGCAGGGCATGCTGGAGAACCGCTGGGCAGTCCGGTGGGATATCGGCGGCGAACCGAGCGGCGATCGGTCGGCGGCGTAGCTCGATCATGCGCTCGAGTGAGGTATCCGATTCGCCCGCGCTGCGGCCGTCGTCGAAGGGGAGTCGGCCGGTGAGCAGTTCCCACAGCACGACGGCGAGCGCGTAGAGGTCGCTGCGGGTGTCGAGGTCCGCGGCGGTGGTGGCCATGCTGGGATGGCAGGCCTCGAGTTGTTCGGGGGACATGTAGGCCAGGGAACCGCCGAAGTAGGCGGCCGGGCTCGCGCCGGGGATGTGGCGGCTGAAGCTGATATTGAAGTCGGCGAGTTTGGGTTGTCCGTCGACGGTGAGCAGAACATTGGCGGGTTTGATATCGCGATGCAGCACCCCGGCGTGGTTGGCGTAGTCCAATGCCGCTGCGAGCCGACTGCCGAGCCACGCAACGGTTTCCGGCCAGCTGTGCCGCGCGAGCTGGGCCCGGGTCTCGGATGGTTGCGGTTCGAGCACCCCACTGCTGGCCGCGGCCTGGTCGACGGCGTCGAGCAGTAGTCGGCCGGTCTTGCCTTCGACTCCGGTGCGGCGCAGCAGTCGCAGCACACCGAGCAGGGTGCCGCCGGGCACGTACTGCATGTACATCAATTTCAGGTGCTGGTCGGCGATCTGGCGTTGATCGAACACGCGCACGATGTGTTCGTGATCGAGCTGGGCCAGCGTTTGTCCCTCGCTGCCGCGGTCGTGGGAGATCTTGACCGCCACCAGCCGCTGCATCGAGCGTTGTCGTGCGAGGAAGACCCGCCCGAACGCGCCCTGGCCGAGCAGGATCAACATGTCGAAATCGTCGACGGTCGCACCGGGAGTGATGGTGTCGAGGGTGGCCTGCGCTGCCGGATCGGCGAGCAGCGTGGTTCGGAAGTGATCGGCATCGAGCCGGTCGGCGATCTGCGTCATCTGCTGGGTATATCGCTGCTCGTACTCGGTGAGATCGAGATCTTGGTCGAGTAGGCGGCGCGCGGTGATCTCCTCGTAGATCAGATCCGGCGGCAGCGGGGCAATGTCGAGTTCGGGGAATTCGGCTCGGTACTGGTCGAGGCGTTTACCCGCCTGCCTGCGTATCGAGCGGTGGTGCAGATCCACCTTGATCAACTCGATCAACGCCGACCGGCGCAACGCATCCTCGGCCGGTAGGTGAGCAGCCAGTTCAGGCGGTTCTGGCGCGGACTCCCACGCGCCCGCGAACTCGGCCACCGCTTGTGCCAGCACCGTCTGTGTCGCCTTCGCGCGGTCCCCGCCGCTTTCCGGTGGTACCGCGCCGAGCTGCGTATCCATCGTCGGCTCACTCGATCAGCTGGGTGTCCCCGGAAGAACCGACAATATGCGGTTCTCGACGCCCGCCACTGATCCTAGTCCGCTGGACTGGCCCCGCCGGTCGATTCGTAGTTGAGTAATCGCGGCGGTAAACACCGCTCGACCAGCAGGAGGAGATCTTCATGAGCACATTGACGGATCGACCGAACACCGCGTTGCTGGTGATCGATGTGCAGAACGGTGTCGTGGGCGAGGCGTATCAGCGGGATGCGGTCGTCGCGAATATCGGCGAACTCGTGGAGCGGGCACGCGAACAGGGTGTTCCGGTCGTCTGGATTCAGCACTCGAGTGCGCAGTTGGTGCCGGGCAGTGCGGTGTGGGAGTACGTTCCGGAGCTGGTGCGTGCGGAGTCGGAGCCGTTGGTGCACAAGAAGTTCGGCGACTCGTTCGAGGATACCGAGCTGGCGCAGGTACTGGCCGAGGCCGGTGTCGGACATCTGGTGGTGACCGGCGCGGAGACGGATGCGTGCATCCGGTCCACGATCCATGGCGCCTTCGCACGGGGATATGACGTGACGCTGGTCAGCGATGGACATACGACCTTCGACAAGAGCCAATGGGGTGCGCCGGCACCGGAGCAGGTCATCGCGCACACGAACCTGTACTGGCGCTACCAGACCGCGCCCGGGCGCACCGCCGCGGTCGCGGAGACCAAGGAAGTCACCTTTCTGGACTGAAACGCACCGCGCCCCGCGAACTGTGGCAGTTCGCGGGGCGCGGCACATCCGGATCAGACCAGGTCGAACCGGTCCAGGTTGGATACCTTGACCCATGCGGCGATGAAGTCCTTGACGAACTTCTCCTTCGCGTCGTCGGTCGCGTAGACCTCCGCGAGCGCGCGCAGCTGCGAATTCGACCCGAAGACCAGGTCGACGCGGCTGCCGGTCCACTTGACCGCACCGGTGGCGCGATCCTTGCCCTCGTAGGTCTCGTCGTCGGACGAGGTCGGCTCCCACTTCGTGCTCATGTCGAGCAGGTTCGCGAAGAAGTCGTTGGTCAGCGACCCGGGAGTCGAGGTGAATACGCCCAGCGGCGACTGGTTGTGGTTCGCGCCGAGCACGCGCAGACCACCGATGAGGACCGTCAGCTCCGGAGCGCTGAGGGTCAGCAGGTTCGCCCGGTCGATGAGCAGGTATTCGGCGGGGATGCGGGTGCCCTTGCCGAGGTAGTTGCGGAAACCATCGGCCGTCGGCTCGAGTGCGGAGAAGGACTCCACATCGGTCTGCTCCTGGGTGGCATCGGTACGTCCAGGTGTGAACGGCACCTCGACGTCGTATCCGGCGTTCTTGGCGGCCTGTTCGACGGCCGCGGCACCGCCGAGCACCACGAGGTCGGCGAACGAGACCCGGGTGTTGCCGGTCTGCGCGGAGTTGAAGGACTCCTGGATGCCCTCCAGGGTGCGCACCACCTGTGCGAGCTCGTCGGGGCTGTTGGCCTCCCACCCGCTCTGCGGCTGCAGGCGGATACGTCCGCCGTTGGCGCCGCCGCGCTTATCGCTGCCGCGGAACGACGCGGCTGCGGCCCATGTGGTCGAAACGAGCTGGGCGACAGTCAGCCCCGAGGCCAGGATCTGGCTCTTCAGTGCGGCGATATCGGCCGCCCCGATGAGGTCGTAGTCAGCGGCGGGGACGGGGTCCTGCCACAGCAGGGTCTCTTCCGGAACCTCCGGTCCGAGGTAGCGGACCTTGGGCCCCATATCGCGGTGGGTCAGCTTGTACCACGCTTTGGCGAATTCCTCGGTGAGCTCTTCGGGGTGGTCGAGCCAGCGACGGGTGATCTGCTCGTAGACGGGGTCGACGCGCAGCGAGAGGTCCGTTGTCAGCATCACCGGGGTGTGCGACTTGGACGGGTCGTGGGCGTCGGCCACGGTGCCCGCTCCTGCGCCATCCTTGGGGATGTACTGCCACGCACCGGCGGGGGACTTGGTCTTCTCCCACTCGTACCCGTAGAGGGTCTCGAGGAAGCTGTTGTCCCACTTGGTCGGGGTGGGCGTCCAGGTGCCTTCGAGGCCACTGGTGATCGCGTCCTTGCCGACGCCGGTGCCGAAGGCGCTCTTCCAGCCGAGGCCCTGCTCTTCGAGCGGGGCGGCCTCGGGCTCGGGGCCGACGAGGTCGGCGTCGCCGGCGCCGTGGGTCTTGCCGAAGGTGTGGCCGCCGACGATGAGCGCCGCGGTCTCGACGTCGTTCATGGCCATGCGGCGGAACGTCTCACGGATGTCGATGGCTGCCAGCTGGGGATCCGGATTGCCGTTGGGGCCTTCCGGGTTCACGTAGATCAGACCCATCTGGACCGCGGCCAGCGGGTTCTCGAGATCCCTTGTGCCGGTGTAGCGTTCGTCGCCGAGCCAGGTGTGCTCGGGACCCCAGTAGACGTCTTCCTCGGGCTCCCACTGGTCGACGCGGCCGCCGCCGAAGCCGAAGGTTTCGAAGCCCATGTCCTCGAGCGCCACATTGCCCGCGTAGACGATCAGGTCGGCCCAGGACAGTTTCTTGCCGTACTTCTGCTTGACCGGCCACAGCAGGCGACGAGCCTTGTCCAGGCTGGCGTTATCGGGCCAGCTGTTCAGTGGCGCGAACCGCTGCATACCGGCACCGGCTCCGCCGCGGCCGTCGTTGATGCGGTAGGTGCCCGCGGCGTGCCAGGCCATCCGGATGAACAACGGTCCGTAGTGGCCGTAGTCGGCGGGCCACCAGTCCTGCGAGGTGGTCATCACCTCCACGATGTCGGCCTTCACGGCAGCCAGATCGAGGGTTTTGAATTCCGCGGCGTAGTCGAAGTCCGCGCCCATGGGGTTGGCTACGGCCGGATTCTTCTGCAGGATTTTGAGATTGACCTGGTTCGGCCACCATTCACGGTTGCTGCTTCCGCCCTCGGCCGGGGACTTGAGCCGACCGGATACCACGGGGCAACCACCGGCGGTGGGTTCCGTACTAGCTTCTCCGATGGGCGGATGTTCCTCAGGCACGGCAATTCCTTTCGGGGGAGTGAGTGAAACGGGCTGTGATCACGGCTGTGATCCGGACAAAGGTGATGTCTTGGTCTTGCAGTCGGGGCACAGACCCCAGTAGATGACCTCGGCCTCATCGAGGACGAAACCGTTGTCGTGCGAGGCGGTCAGGCATGGTGCCTCGCCGACAGCGCAGTCGACGTCGGCGATGACGCCGCACGACCGGCAAACGACGTGGTGGTGGTTATCGCCGACCCGAGTCTCGTAACGCGCAACCGAACCCATCGGCTGGATGCGTCGGATCAGCCCCGCGGCGGTCAGTGCCCGCAGCACGTCGTAAACGGCCTGATGGGACACCGCGCCGAGAGTGTCGCGCACGCGACCGAGGATGGAGTCCGTATCGGAGTGCGGATGTTCGTGCACAGCGGTGAGCACGGCAACCCGCGGCGCCGTCACGCGTAGAGCGGCTCCACGTAACATCCGCTCGAATTCCGAAGTCGTGGACACGTTCAGAAGTATGACTCATTCAAGTCTCGGCCGGGAGGGTTTCGTAAAACCTCGAGACGATCCCACAACCAGCCGACTCTGCCGACCCCGCCGACTCTGCTGAACCAACAAATCCGCCGATCAGCCACCAGGCAACCGACCCATTGCCGTCAGGTAAGCAATCCCACGAGCCATCCGATCAGGCGAGATGTGCTGGTGTAGGGGAGCTCTGCCTGCATGAGCGCATGGTGATCGGTTGTCCAGGGGGTCGGTGCCGCATCGACAGGATACTTACTTAACATAATGTTGATTATCGGCGTTACAACGGCGGTGCTGGAAGTGGGTCGCTTTGGTTGTATGTCGTTGGTATGTGCCAGGTTTCGGGCTTCGGCGGCTGGGCCGGGCTGGCTACCGACGTTCTGTTGGCGGAAATGCATGTTTCGTTCGCGCAGGCATCCTCTTTGAGCATGTTTTGCCCGATGTAAATATTCCGGGGAATCTTGAATTCTGACGGAGAAAATATTGGAGCGGCTCGATCTGCGGTCTCCGGCCGACTCGGCTGCGACTCCCCCTCTTCGTCCAAACGCCCTTTAAAACGTCACTGTGACGATTTAAAGGGTGTCGCGGGGTTGGGCGGATTGCGTCGGATTCGGCTGGTTTCTGGTTATCGGGTCGAATATTCGGCACCCGGCGATCTATCGGTCGATCGCCGTCTGTGAGGCGGGCTCTCCTATTTCGACTCCTTCTGGGAATCCCTCCCGGTCGGTACTCTTTATGGGTACAAAATTGCTGATCAGCGGTTTCTGGACAAAGTCCAGTAGTGGTGTGGCCACGCGCGTCGGCTCGAACACCTGAACCCCGCTCCGCGGTATCACCGCAGGCGGGAGTGTCCATTCCGGCCGGACAGCCGCAATTGTCGGCGTGCGCACGGCATGAGGTCCGCGATCCCGGACGACAGGATGACAACGGTGAACGAACAGCTCTCGTAGCTGGAGGTGGATGATGGCCAAGAAATTCGACGGACATATCGCGCTCGATATCCGTGATTCGGTGCCCGACTGGGGGCCTTATGCGGAGCCGACGGCACCGCAGGGCGCGCCGAATGTGCTGTATCTGGTATGGGACGACATCGGCATCGGTACCTGGGACTGCTACGGCGGTCTGGTCGATATGCCGAATATGAAGCGCATCGCCGATCGTGGTGTCCGATTCACCCAGTTCCACACCACCGCGCTGTGTTCACCGAGCCGTGCCTCCCTGCTGACCGGTCGGAATGCGACCTCGGTGGGAATGGCGACCATCGAGGAATTCACCGATGGCTTCCCGGGCATGTGCGGGCGGATACCGGCCGAAACCGCACTGTGCTCAGAGGTTCTCGCCGAGCGCGGGTGGAATACGTATGCGGTCGGCAAATGGCATATGACGCCGCTGGAGGAGGAGAATCTGGCGGCCTCGAAACGG
The DNA here is from genome assembly GCF_050955995.1 of Nocardia sp. CA-119907. Classification (NCBI taxonomy): domain Bacteria; kingdom Bacillati; phylum Actinomycetota; class Actinomycetes; order Mycobacteriales; family Nocardiaceae; genus Nocardia; species Nocardia sp. CA-119907. The sequence goes on along the minus strand of NZ_CP192091.1, from coordinate 4,978,286 downwards.
CATTGGCCGCTGGGACGCGGATTCGATCGGTTCTACGGTTTCCTCGGCGGCGAGGCCGACCAGTGGTATCCGAATCTGGTGTACGACAACCATCCGATCTCGCAGCCCTATGCGCCGGAAGACGGATATCACCTGTCGAAGGATCTGGCCGACAAGTCGATCGAGTTCATTCGCGACGCGAAGGTGATCGCGCCCAACAAGCCGTGGTTCATGTACTTGTGCCCGGGGTGCGGGCATGCCCCGCATCATGTCGCCCAGGAGTGGGCCGACAAGTATCGCGGCCGATTCGATATGGGCTACGAGAAGTATCGCGAGATCGTGCTGGAGAACCAGAAGCGTATGGGGCTGGTGCCGGAGAACACCGAATTGTCGCCGATGAACCCGTATTCGACGGCCACCAGTGTGGACGGCAAGCCGTGGCCGGCCCAGGACACGGTGCGGGCGTGGGATTCGCTGTCGGAGGATGAGCAGCGGCTGTTCCGGCGGCAGGCGGAGGTGTTCGCCGGATTCCTGTCCTACACCGACGCGCAGATCGGCCGAGTGCTGGATTACCTCGAGGAGAGCGGCCAGCTGGACAACACCATCATCGTCACCTTCTCCGACAACGGTGCCAGCGGCGAGGGCGGTCCGAATGGTTCGGTGAACGAGATGAAGTTCTTCAACGGCTATATCGACACCATCGAGGACAGTCTGGTGAAGCTGGACGCGCTGGGTTCACCGACCACCTACAACCACTACAGCATCGGCTGGGCGATGGCGTTCAACACCCCGTACAAGCTGTACAAGCGGTATGCCTCGCACGAGGGCGGCATCGCCGACCCGTGCATCATGTCCTGGCCGGCCGGAATGGCGGCGCGCGGGGAGGTGCGCCATCAGTACCTCAATGTCTGCGATATCACCCCCACTGTCTATGAACTGCTCGGCATCACTCCCCCGGACATCGTGAAGCATGTGGCGCAGCGTCCCCTGGAGGGCGTGAGTTTCCGGGCGCTGCTCGATGACGCGAACGCCGATACCGGCAAGCACACGCAGTTCTATTCGATGCTGGGCACGCGCGGCATCTGGCATCGCGGATGGTTCGCCGATACCGTGCATGCGGCCTGCCCGTCCGGCTGGGGGCATTTCGACAAGGACCGCTGGGAACTGTTCCATATCGAACAGGACCGCAGTCAGATGCACGATTTGGCCGACGCGCATCCAGAGAAGCTGGAGGAGATGAAGGCGCTGTGGTTCTCCGAGGCCGCGAAGTACAACGGGATGCCACTCAACGACCTCGACATCATCTCCGCCTTGACTCGCTACCGTCCGACATACGCCACCGATAGGGACAACTTCGTCTACTACCCCGGCAGCGCTGAAGTGGGACCGGGTGCGGCGCTGGAGATTCATGGGCGTTCGTTCGCGCTGCTCGCCGAAACGACGATCACCAGCCCGGATGCGCAGGGAGTGCTCTTCGCGCACGGCGGACGTCTCGGTGGGCACACGCTGTTCCTGCAGGACGGGCGCTTGTATTACATCTACAACTTCCTCGGCGACGAAGAACAGATCATCGCCTCCGACCGCCCGGTTCCGCTCGGCGATCACATCCTCGGTGTCCGGTACGAGCGGCACGGCACCCGGTCCGATAATTTCACGCCCACCGGTGAGGCCATTTTGTACATCGACGACAAGGCGGTGGGCTCACTCGATGATATGCGGACCCAGCCCATCACCTTCTCCGGTGTGGGGGAAGGAGTCTGTGTGGGCCGCGACAGCGGTCAGTCCGTTTCCGCGCGCTACCGCTCGCCGTTCCCGTTCACCGGAGGAACCATGCACCAAGTCGTCGCGGATGTGTCCGGAAAGCCCTATGAAGATCTGGAAATGGCGGCGGCCGCGGCCTTTTCGCGCGATTGAGGTGAGGGGTCGATGGCTACCGTGAGCCGTGTCGATGTGCGCCGTGGCATGGTCCGGATATCCGGTGGTGACTTCGCGATGGGGTCGGCGGAGTTCTTCCCCGAAGAGCGGCCGGTGCATCGGGTGCGGGTCGATTCGTTCTGGATCGATCCGCACCCGGTGACCAATGCCGCGTTCCGGCGTTTCGTGAAGCAGACCGGATATGTCACGGTCGCCGAACGTCCGCTGGCGGCCGAGGATTATCCGGATGCCGACCCGCAGAACCTGGTGCCCGGTGGGTTGGTGTTCCGGCCTACCGGGCACCAGGTGCCGTTGGACGATTGGCGGCGCTGGTGGTGGTATGCGCCGGGGGCGAATTGGCGTCACCCGCGCGGGCCCGCCGCGACGCTCGATGGACTCGACCGCCATCCGGTCACCCAGATCGCCTACGAGGATGCCGCGGCCTATGCGTCGTGGGCGGGCAAACAACTACCGACCGAGGCGGAGTGGGAGTATGCCGCCCGCGGGGGGCTGGACGGGGCCACCTACGCCTGGGGTGACGAGTTCGAACCCACGGGCAGGCGCATGGCCAATATCTGGGTTGGCGCCTTCCCATGGCAGTTCTTCCCGGGCCGAGGACAGACACCGAGACCGGGCACCACGGTGGTCGGCACCTACTCGCCCAACGGTCACGGCCTCTATGACATGACCGGCAACGTGTGGGAGTGGACCGTCGACTACTTCCGCCGACAGCATCCGGGACCGTCCTGCTGCGCCCCGCGCAACCCGCGCGTGGATACCCCGGAATCCGAAGCGGCGGAACGCTTTCCGCGCCGCGTCATCAAGGGTGGTTCCTTTCTGTGCGCGGCCAACTACTGCCTGCGCTACCGGCCTGCCGCCCGGCAAGGTCAGGCCGAGGACACCTCCACCTGCCATCTGGGGTTCCGCTGCGTGGTGCGCGACGGGGATTCGTGAGAATCTGATGCCTCTGCGCTGGCGGGAGCTGCCCGCGCCGCGACGACTCAGAGCTGCGACCGAATCAGTACTGCCACACTGAGCCTCGGAGTCGAGCAGCGGATGGTGCGGAGAGGGGCGAGGTGGGATGCGCACCCGGGGACGGTGCGCGAGCCGGTCGGATCGGTGCCGAGCACTTGCTTCGAGTTCCGTTGCGCGACGGCTCATATCGCTGTGCGACAGGTACTGCGACCGCGGGCCGCCGAGCTGCTGGATTCAGAATTGGCTCTCGAGTGTGAGCCGGTGACGAGGCCAGTGATCGGCAATTGGCTCTGTTTCGAGGGGCCAGTTCTCGGCATGCTGGGCTGATGTTGGTTCGGCGGTTGGTGGCGCTCTATGTCGGGTTGTGGCTGTACGGGTTGTCGATGGCGGTGATGATTCGGGCTGGGCTGGGGCTGGATCCGTGGGATGTGTTCCACCAAGGGGTGGCCGGGCACGTGCCGATCAGCTTCGGTGCGGTGACCGCGATCACCGGAGTCGCGGTGCTGTTGGCGTGGATTCCATTGCGGCAGCGGCCCGGTTTGGGGACGGTCAGCAATGTCGTGGTCATCGGCGTGTCGGTCGATATCGGGTTGTGGATGCTGCCGGCGTGGGATGCGTTGCCGGTGCGGGTCGGTGCGATGAGTGCCGCGGTGGTTTTGAATGCGGTGGCCACGGTGCTCTATATCGGTGCGGGCATGGGGCCGGGACCGCGTGATGGACTGATGACTGGACTGGTTCGGCGGACTGGATGGTCGGTTCGGTTGGTGCGGACCGGGATCGAGGTGTCGGTATTGGCGACCGGCTGGCTATTGGGCGGCAGTGTCGGTGTGGGAACCGTGGTCTACGCGTTCGGGATCGGGCCGTTGATCCAGGTGCTGATTCCGTACGCCGATCGGTACCTTCCGGGATTCCATACCGATCGAAAGACCGAGCCGGATGTGGTCCCGGTCGCGCTGTGACCGTGCCTGTTCGGGTTGTTCTGATCACCGCGCGGACATCCGAGATTGATCGGCAACCTTGCGGCCATGCCGAGGGAGGCAAGGGTCTGCTGATCCGGTCAGCGCGGGACATGTGTGGCCGAAAATGTCGATTTTATGGCCGCAGTGCTCTCTCGGCAACTGTGTCGGCGTTCATACAGTTATCGACATGACTAGCACTCCGTCTGTGCTCATCGTCGGCGCTGGCTTCGGCGGTCTCGCGGCCGCGCTGGAGCTGAAGCGCCACGGCTATGAGGCGTTCACCATCATCGATAAGGCCGACGGACTCGGCGGGGTCTGGCGCGACAATACCTATCCGGGCGCGGCGTGTGACGCGCCGTCGGATCTGTATTCGTTTTCCTTCGCTCCGAATGCGCACTGGCCCAAGCGGTTCGCCGAACAACCCGACATCCTCGCGTATATGCGCGATGTCGCGCGGCGCTACGACCTGGACAAGCATCTGCGCTTCGGTGTGGAGGTCGCCTCGGCCGACTTCGACACCGATCGTGGCGTGTGGCAGGTGCGTACCAGCATCGGTGAGGTGCTCGAGGCGGATGTGTTCGTGCCCGCGGTCGGTCAGTTGTCGCGTCCGGTGTGGCCGAGCATTGCGGGCATGGATTCCTTCGGTGGAGATGCGTTCCACTCCGCGCGGTGGGATCACGATGTCGAGCTGACCGGCAAGCGGGTCGCGATCATCGGCACCGGTGCGAGCGCGATTCAGATCATTCCGGCCATTCAGCCCGAGGTCGCGCAGTTGACGGTGTTCCAGCGGTCGGCGCCGTGGATCATCCCGAAGATCGAAAGCTATTACGCGCCACCGAAGCTCAACGCACTGGACAAGCTGTCGATCGCCAAGAAGTTCCCGGTGGTCCAGCGCGCCGAGCGGTTGGGCTGGTATGCGTTCTACGAGCTGGTGACCTCGGGGTTGGAAGGCAACGGGCGCATCGCGGAGGTGATCTCCGGATGGGCGAACCGACATCGCGCGGCGCAGATCTCCGATCCCGAACTGCTGGCCAAGATGACACCCGATTATGCGGCCGGGTGCAAGCGCGGCCTGATGGCGAGCAACTACTACCCGGCGGTGGCGCAGCCGAATGTGCATGTGGAGACCTCGCACATCGCCGAGATCACCCCGACCGGTGTGCGCACCGGGGACGGCGTGCTCTACGAGGTCGATGTCATCGTCTACTGCACCGGCTTCAATGCCACGCAGTTCTTGGCGCCCATGGCGATTCGCGGAATCGGCGGCAAGGAACTCGGTGAGGTGTGGTCCGGTGGTGCGCGCGCCTACAAGGGACTCACCGTGCCGCACTTTCCGAATATGTTCATCATGTACGGGCCGAATACCAATCTCGGTGCGGGCTCGATCATCTATATGCACGAGCGCCAAGCGCGTTACGTGCGCCAGGCGGTCGAGCATCTGCGTGGCACACGCGGTTATCTGTCGGTGCGACCGGAGGTGGAGGCCCGCTTCGACGAGGAGATCCAGGGGCGGCTCGAGCATACGGTGTGGACCAAGTGCACCAGCTGGTATCGCGAGGCGAGCGGACGGGTGACGACGAACTGGCCCGGCCGGATGAGCGAGTACGACAAGCGGACCCATTTCGACGTCCGTGACTACGAGCTGGTTCGCACGGGACGGTAGGGCATATGACGCACTATGACGTGCTGGTGATCGGCTCGGGCTTCGGCGGCAGTGTCACCGCGCTGCGGTTGACCGAGAAGGGTTATCGCGTCGGTGTTCTGGAGACCGGTCGCCGCTTCGCCGATGACGAGTTCGCCGAGAACTCCTGGCACCTGCGCGAATACCTGTGGGCACCGAAGTTGGGTTGCTTCGGCATTCAGCGGATGACACTGCTGAACGACACCTTCATCATGAGCGGCTCCGGTGTCGGCGGTGGTTCGCTGGTGTACGCGAATACCCTCTACGAGGCGCCCGACAGCTTCTACGGCGATAAGCAGTGGGGCCACATCACCGATTGGAAGGCCGAGCTCGCACCGCACTACGACCAGGCCAAGCGCATGCTGGGGGTGACGACCAATCCGGCGACCACGCCAGCGGATCGGGTGCTGCAGGAGGTCGCCGAGGATATGGGCATCGGCGACTCCTACCGTCGCACACCCGTCGGAGTGCTGTTCGCCGATGACGAGACTCGGCCCGGCGCCACGGTCGCCGACCCGTACTTCGGCGGTGTCGGGCCGCAGCGACGCTCCTGCACACACTGTGGTGAGTGCATGACCGGATGTCGGCACGGCGCGAAGAACACCCTGGTCAAGAACTACCTGTATCTGGCCGAGCAGGCGGGTGCGACGGTACATCCGCTGACCACCGCGGTGTCGGTGCGGCCGCTGTCCGGCGGTGGGTACGCCGTCGATACGGTGCGCACCGGGCGTTGGGTTCGCAAGGCGAAGCAGGCCTTCACCGCCGACCAGGTGGTGTTCTCCGCGGCCGCGCTCGGCACCCAGCAGTTGTTGCACAATCTGCGGGATCGCGGCGTGCTGTCGAATATTTCGCCGCGGCTCGGACATCTGGCGCGCACGAATTCCGAGGCGGTGCTGGCGGCCCGAACGCGCGATAAGAATTCGGATTTCACCAAGGGTGTCGCGATCACCTCCTCGATCCATCCCAACGCGCATACCCATGTGGAGCCGGTGCGCTACGGCAAGGGCAGTAACTTCATGGGGCTGCTGACGACCGTGCTCGTCGATGGGCAGGAGGGTAAGCGCCGCTGGGTGCTGGGCCTGCGCGAAATGGTGCGGTACCGGCGGGATCTGGTGCGGATGCACAATCCGGCGCACTGGTCCGAGCGGATTATCGGGCTGCTGGTCATGCAGAACGTCGACAATTCGATCATCACCTACAACAAGCGCGGTCTGTTCGGTAAGCGGATGACCACCAAACCCGGTGCGGGCCAAGCGCCTCCGGTGTGGATTCCGGAAGGCAACGAGGTCGCCCGCCGGGTCGCGGAGAAGATCAATGGCATACCGCAGGGCAGCTGGACCGAAATGGCCAACGTCCCGATCACCGGCCACTTCATCGGCGGCTGCGCGATCGGAGACTCCCCCGACACCGGCGTGGTCGACCCGTACCAGCGGCTCTACGGCTACGAGGGTCTGCACATCGTGGACGGTTCGACCATTTCGGCGAACCTCGGGGTGAACCCGTCGCTGACCATTACCGCCCAGGCCGAGCGCGCGATGTCGTTGTGGCCCAATAAGGGAGAACAGGAGCAACGCCCCCCGCTCGGTGCGCCCTATCAGCGACTCGACGCCATCGCCCCCAAGAACCCGGTCGTCCCCGCGGCCGCACCGGCGGCACTCCGATTGCCGATCACACCGGTCTAGGCGCGGCTGATCGTTGCCGCACAGCCAGTGGCCACGTCGGCAGGGGTTAGACCTTGTGCGAGGTGGTCACCGGGTGTGCGCCAGTTGCTGGGACGGGTCGGCGGCGGAGGTCCACGCTGGGCTAGTGATCTCCTTCGGGGGCAACGCCTTTGGGTTCGCGGTGGCTCATGAAACCGAACAGGTAGCCCGCTATGCGGCGCATCTGGATTTCTTCGGTGCCCTCGGTGATGCGGTAGCGGCGGTGGTGGCGGTAGATGTGTTCGAACGGGGTGTGGCGGGAGTAGCCGAGGCCGCCGTGGATCTGCATGGCGCGGTCGGCGGCCTCGCAGCACAGGCGGTTGGCCCAGTAGTTGCACATGGAGACCTGTTCGGAGGCGGCGAAGGTGCCGTAGTGATCCATGGACCAGGCGGTTCGGTGGATGAGGGCGCGCAGCATCGCGCATTGGGTGTGCAATTCGACCAGTGGGAACTGAATGCCCTGATGGGTGGCCAACGGTGTGCCGAAGGGGCTGCGCTGCTTGGCGTATTCGACGGATCGGTCGATGCAGTATTGGGCGGCGCCGAGGCTGGAGGCGGCTTGGCGGATGCGGTTCTCGTTGAAGAAGTGCTGCACCACGCCGAGTCCGCGGCCCACACCGCCGAAGACCGAGCTTTCGGGTACACGGACATTCGTCAGCGTGACGTGCGCGTGGTCTGTGGGCATATTGAAGGTCCACAGGTATTCCTCGACGTGAAACCCAGGGGTATCAGTCGGCACCAGGAAGGCGGTAATGCCCGCCGCGGCGCCCGGATCGCCTGCGGTGCGGGCGAAGATGAGGTCGGCGTCGGCGATGTGTACGCCGGTGTTCCAGGTCTTTTCGCCATTGATCACCCAGTCGGTGCCGTCGCGCACGGCGGTGGTCGCCATATGGGTGGCGTCGGAGCCGTGCTCGGGTTCGGTGATGCCGAAGGCGAACAAGCGGGTGCCCGCGGCGAGGCCGTCCACCCAGTCGGACTGTTGTGCGGGCGAGCCGTACTCGAGCATGAGCAGCAGCCCGACATTATTGGCGACGATGGCATGCTCGTTCTGCAGATCGCAGTGCAGGCCCAGGCCGCGGCGGGCCAGGTGTTCGCGGATGACCGCCATGCCGAGGTTGGTGCCGTCGCGGCCGCCGTACCCGGCGGGGAACGCGTAGCGCAGATGTCCGGCGGCGTCGGCGCGGCGACGGACCTCGGCCAGCAGTGCCTCCCATTCGGTGCGCGGCAGCCCGCCGCGCTCCCAGTCGGTGCGTGCGTATTCGCGACGGTGATCGAAGAAGCGGATATTGTCGTCGGCTTGTTCCAGGGGAACGATCTCGTGCTCGATGAAGGCGTCGAGTTCTACGAGATAGTCGGCGAGTTCGGTCGGTAGCTCGAAATCCATTGCGGCTCCTGTCCTGTCGCGCGAATGCGGGATGTGGCCGTCGTCTCCTCCGGTGCTCTTGTCATAGGTGCTGCGTCGGGCGGATCTGCATCAACAGGTCCCATTCGATCTCGGAGATGCGGCGGCCGCTGGCGGCCATCACGATATTGCGCACGGTCCCGTCGAGGTGGGCGGCGGCTTGGCTGGCCAGGCCGACGCCCCACCACAGCGTGCTGGCCACTTTCCACCAGCGGAACCGGTCGGTGTCGAAGACACCGCCCGCGCGTTCATAGCCCGCGATGAAGGCGCGGCGGGCGGCGAATCCGCCGATTTCCCGGGCGTCTTCATGGAAGCGCCACATGCGCAGGGCGGGCCAGGCGGCATCGCGCATGGGATCGCCGAAACGCTGGGTGCCTTCCCAGTCGAGGATCGCGCGCAGGCCGTCGGGGCCGATGATGAGATTGCCGTTGCGCAGGTCGGTGTGCAGCAGGGTGCGGTGCTCGGGGGTGTGCGGGAGGTGGTTGACCAGCCAGCGCAGGGCGAGGGTGAAGACCGGGCGGTCGCGCAGCAGGGTGCGCACGCCGGTGATGAGTTCGGTCAGCATGATTTCGGCCGGATTGCCGGTCGGTGTGCCGGGTAGTTGCGACGGTGCCAGGTGCGGGTCGATGGTGTGCAGGGTGGCCATGGCCGCACCGACCTGATCGGCGACCCGGTCGCCGATGCCTTGCGCGTGCACCAGGCGTAACACCTTGCGCGGCACGGTCTCGCCGTCGATGCGCTCCGAGACCAGAAACGGCGCACCGGTGTAGGCGGCGTCGGTGCAGACCGCGACGACCGGTGGGACCGGCACACCGTGGGCGCGGGCCAACTCACGCACTCCGGCTTCCACACCGACCGGAGCGCGTTCGATCGCGCTGGGCACAAAGGTGGCTACCAGATGCAGTGTCCCAGTGGTCGTTTCCGCGTCGAAGGCGACATTGGTTCGGCGCGCACCGCTGGACAACCCACTGAAATTCGAAATCTGGACCGGCTGGCCGAATTCCGTGCGCAGAAAGCGAGCGAGTCCCGCCGCCGCATCCGCTGTCACTCGCCCTCCCAGGCGTCGTAGCCGGGTTTGGCGATCCGCAGATCCGCGCGCACCACCTCGACCATGGCGTGCCAGAGCGCCCGGTCGTCGCCCTCGGGCACCGCGGCCAGCAGGTCCCGCTCGTGTTGCGCGGCTTCATCACCGAGTTCGAGTTCGCGCTGCACGATGCGAGCGATATTCGCGCCGACTCGCGCTTGGTGCCGCAATGCGGGATCCAGCGCGGGCAGCAGGGTGTCCTCGAGGAGTTCGGCGAGTGCCGCGAGCAGCTCGGCGGCCGTGGGACGGTACTGCATCGCTCACGAAATCCGTTCGCACATAACGTGATACGTGGTCGATGCGGGCACGGTCGCCGTTGGTCTCATACATCGTCGAATCCGCCGGTTCACAGGGCTCGACGGTACTTGAACAACTATCGCCCCGATGCCGAATGCGCGGGATCGCGCTGGGCGTCGGCGTGAACCCGTGTACCGACCGACGGTGCCCCGCTACGCTGAGACGGTAACTCTCTCAATGTTGTGGAGGAACCCCGATGAGCACAGCATCGCGCAGCGAATCCATGACGGGTAGCGGCCGGGCGACGGGTGGGACTGCCACCACCATCGCCAGGCAATGCACGTTGTGTGAGGCGCACTGCGGGATTCTGGTGACCGTGGACGGGGATCAGGTCACCCGGGTCGAGGGCAATCCGGATGACGTGCTGTCGCAGGGGTATATCTGTCCGAAGGCGACGGCGATGGGCGGGCTGCACCATGATCCGGACCGGTTGCGCACGCCGGTGCGGCGAGTCGGTGACCGGTTCGAACCGATCGGCTGGGATGAGGCGTTGCGGGAGATCGGGCGTCGGCTGCGGCAGGTGCGCGGTGCCTACGGGCCCAGCGCGATCGGGATGTACCTGGGAAATCCGGCGGCGCACAGCTCTTCGGTGATCTACGGCGCGCTCCTGCGTGCGGTATTGCTGACACGGAACTTCTATTCGGCGTCCTCGATCGACCAGTTCCCACAGGAATTCGTGGCGTGGCGGATGTTCGGGTCGAATGTGCTGATGCCGGTCGCCGATATCGATCGGACCGATCGGCTGGTGATCATGGGCGCCAATCCGGCGGTGTCGAACGGATCGGTCACCACGATGCCCAATGTGAAACAGCGCATTCGGGAGGTGCGCAAGCGCGGCAAGGTGGTCGTGATCGATCCGCGGCGGACCGAGACGGCGCGGCTGGCCGATGAGCATGTGGCCATCGCGCCCGGCGGTGATGTGTATCTGCTGCTGGCCATGTTGCAGGTGCTGGTCACCGAAAACCTGTGCGACGAGCGCTCGATACGCGCGCAGTGTTCGGGCTGGGAGGAGTTGCGCGCGTTGGTCGCCGAGGTCACCCCGGAGGTGGCCGAGCCGCTGGCCGGTGTCGATGCCGAGACGATTCGTCGACTGGCGCGCGAGCACGCCGCGGCCGACTCGGCGCTGCTGTACGCGCGCATCGGGGTGTGCCACCAGGTGACCGGCACGCTGACGCATTGGCTGGTCAACACCATCAACGCGGTGACCGGCAATCTGGATCGGCCCGGCGGACAGATGTTCGCCACACCGCCGATCGATGCCGCGCGGTTCGGGAAGTATCTGCCGGTGGGGCACGGGGCGTGGACCGATCGGTCCGGGATCCACAAATCGTTTCGTTCGGAGTTGCCGGTCGCGGTGCTCGCCGATGAGATCCTCACCGAGGGGGACGGGCAGATCCGCGCGATGATCACCTACGCGGGTAATCCGGTGCTCTCGACACCGCAGCGCGGCAAGCTCGACGCGGCGCTGGACTCACTGGATTGCTATGTGGCCGTGGACATGTACGTCACCGAGACCACCCGGCATGCCGATTTCATCCTGCCGCCGATCTCCCCACTCGAACGCGAGGACGTGAACATCCTTTTCCCAGTGTTCAGTGTGCGGAACAATCTTCGCTACGACGCGCGAGTCTTCGAAGCACCGGCCGACGGGCTCGAGGACTGGCAGATCATGGCGCGGCTGATCACCGAGTTGGTGCCGCTGCCCGCGCGCCGGTTCACGACCCGCGCGCTGAATGCCTTGCTGGAGCAGTTCAGTCCGATCCGGTTGGCGGCGCTCGGGGTGGCCGCCGGTCCCTACGGGGTGCTGCGACGCGGTCGCAAGGGGTTGACCATCGCGAAGGTACGCGCCGCGGCCGGTGGTGTCGATCTCGGTCCGCTGCAGCCGCGATTGCGGACGCTGATCGCGACCAAGGATCGCAAGGTGCGGTTGGCGCCCGACGATTTCGTCACGGCCGCACGCGGGCTGCTCGACGATGCCCGCCGCGGTCGAGCGGTCACCGCACCCGCCGAGGGCTACGACCTCAAACTCATCGGCCGCCGCCACCTGCGCAGCAACAACTCCTGGCTGCACAATGTCCCGTCGCTGGTGAAGGGCCGCGACCGCTGTACCGCCCTCATGCATCCCGCCGACGCCGCCGAGCGCGCCCTCACCGACGGCACACCCGTCGCGGTCACCTCCCGCACCGGCTCGATCGTGGTCACCCTCGAGGTCAGCGACGATATCCGCCCCGGCACCATCGCCATCCCACACGGCTGGGGCCACCGCGAACCCGGCGTCGGCTGGCAGGTGGCCGCCTCCCTACCCGGCGCGAATGTGAACCTCCTGCACGACCCGGCACTCACCGACACCTTCTCCGGAAATGCCGCGGTCAACAACACCTGGGTCACGGTCACACCCGCCTCCCCCGCGTCGCCGGGTGCCGATGTCGATGGGGAGCCCGCGCCGACGTCGTAACCGCCCGGCATGTCCCGTTGGGACGGTGCGCTGCCGGCACGATCGCGCACGCCACCGCTGGCGTCGAAGGGGCGATATCGATCGGGAGCCTGCGACACTGTCGTAACCGCGCGGCATGTCCGTTCGGACGTGCGCTACGGCCTGTTTCGAAGTAGTAAGGGCAGACCAGCGGCCCGCCCGCGACGCCGCAAAGCAGCCGACAACGACAGGGACGACTGAACGGGGCGCACACCCGCGGAGCTACTCGCTGTCGGGCGGACCATCTCGCGCGAATAGGCGTGGTCGACGAGCGTCTGAGCCGGTTTCCACAGTTGCGCGAGCGTTTCCAGACTCGGGACGCTGTAGTGGTTCAGCGGCGGATCTCCGGCGCGCTGCACCCCACCGATCGCCCGGAGCCGCCACGACGCACAGGCCAGCCCCGCAACGCAACGCAGCGCCTCGTGATCATCGTTGTCCGACACACTCGCTTCGATCATCTCGTCGATGATTTCCGGCAGCGGCCCCGCGTAACGGCCGACGATCACCGCCGCGTCCAGAATCTCAACCCGGCGCCGATGCAGGAGTTCGGCGCGCGAGGCTCCCCGCCGATCGCTGCGACTCAAGGTCAGCACCACCCCAGGCGCTGCGCTGGTCAAGTCCCGCCACACCGGATACAGCCGCAGCATCGCCCGACCATCCTCGTCCACGTGGGTGTGGGTCCGGGCCATGATCATCGTCGCCAACAGTTCGGCTTCGTACTCGGCGTGATCGCTGTAACCGCTGACACTCCGCGCCCCCCTGATCATCGACGCATCGGAAACGAAACCATCGTCGAGATCCACACCGGCCAGCAACTCCGCCAGCTCGCCCGTCGGCTTCTCGTGGCGGTGATCGAGCAGCATATGGGCGAGTTCATGAACCACCACCTGCCATTCCAGCATCGGGTCCGATGCGCGGCGGTACAGCACCGCATCGTCATGCGGGCGCGCTAGCCATAACCCGAACAACCCGAGTGGGGCATGCTCTGGCAACGGGCACTGCACGATCGCTCGCCCGCGAATCCGCGCCAGGCGGTCGAAGAACTCCATGACCGTCCAGTCCTGCGGCAGTTCGAGCCGGTCAACGATCGACTCGAACTGTGCACGCTTCGCCGGCCTCCGCCGGAACTGAGCAAACAAGTCAGCCTCGCTGTCTATCCGGTACTGCTGCCGATCGCGGCGGCACGACATTGCCCGAGGAGCGCAGGAAGTAGATGTGCGACAGCTGCGCAGGGATACCGCCGTGCCCGCGGGTGGCGGCGACGCGGTCTCGGTTTGCCACGCCAGCGCTGGTCGACGCGATCAGCGCAGTGTCCTCGAGTGGTCGGCTCATCGTGGCGCTATCCATCTGCCTTACCGCCTTCGGCCCACGGTCGCGCACTGCGCGACGCACCGACTTCCCCAGCGGCACTTGGTGTTCCAGATTCGGTGTGCGTCGGCTCGTACGACTGCGACGGTCGATCGGGCGTCGAGCTGCCCGACCAGCTGGGGCCGGTGGACATTCCCTCGGGAGCCGAATAACCGGTGTGGATTCGGCGCCGATGATCGGGCACATCGCTCTCATCGGCCGTACACCTCGTTTCTCTGATCATTGCTGGGGCGTGAAAGCCTTTGGTAGGGAAGTTCTTTCAGCGTGCCCGGCACCAGATCGCGGACAAGCCCGTGTGGACAGTCCGGACAGTCGGCGTGTTGGCTTCGGCTCGTGCTGCGGGCGTCGTCATCGCAGGTGACACATTCAATGGAGGGAAAGGCGAAGCACGCGCCAACTTTGCCGGCGAGCGGTGAACGGGCCGTGTCGCTCTTTCGCTTCCTTGTGTCGGATCGTGAGCGGAATTTCCGGGAGCGCGTCAAAATCCATTGGTGCGCGGTCCTCACCGGTCGGCCATCGAACGAGGTGCGGTTATCACAATTTCTGCCTTCGCATTCGTGTCGACGGCACGAACCAAACGATCAGCAGCCACTGATGCGTCCCCCTCGGGGGCCTGCCTTCGATTGGCTACGTGACGACGAGTTCACGGTCCGCGGAGTACGCGACCTCGACAAGTCGACGGTGACCGTCGCCGAATTCATGCCCCTCCTTGCGTTGCGTATCCGTGTGGTAGCGGCACGCTTTCAAAACGCTAGGCGGTGGTTGGAGGCCGAATCTACTGATTGCGCGCACATCTTCCGGCAATTTGCGCACGCCGATCAGGCCCCCTCGGCGTCGATGCAGCTGACGACCGAGTGTGGCCCGGAAGATTGAACGAGCCGATGCCGGCGAAAGTTGCCGAGGCATAACTGTTGTGCACGCCCGGCGGCGCACCGACGACCATCGTCCTGGCGAACGTGTCCTGCCGATTGGCTCGGGCCTGTTGGCCTGGGCGGTGCGCCGGATCGCAAGGCACGCTGATGGCGCGGTGTGCGTCCGCGTCCGAGAAAGATTTCGGCCCCGCACGGCCGAGGAACAACGAAAGGCGTTCCGCCGCTCAATCAATGGCGAGCCGGCAGCGAAGGATGTATCGGGATGGTCGGCGGTCGCCGGGATGCCTCAGGTGCGGCCGACGTGTCGCCTGTATGCTGCTCGCCATTGTCGTGGGGGAACCTGATGCCGTTCGACAAACGCTCTCCGAAAGGTGTCGTACAAGAGAAAACCGGCATCGGCTGCGATTCGATCGAGCGTGCTGTCGTCGAACGGATTTTCAAGCCTTTTCTGCGCCCGATCCAATCGACTGTTGCGCAGTAGCTGGTGCGGTGTGATGCCTGCTGTGGTTTTCAGTGCGTTTTCGAGTGTGCGTCGGGAATAGCCCAGATGTTCCGCAATGGAGTCTGGCGTGACATGGGGGTCGGCGGAGTGTGCTGCGACGTAGGCCTTGGCGGCCTCGACCATTGCCGCAACTCGGGTCTGTTCCGCTGTCCAGCGCTCATCGAGCGACAGCGCCAATAGCTCGAGCAGACGCGCATAGGTTTCCACGAAAGCACGACCGGACAGCGTGTCGGGTTGCGGGTGCGCGGCAAGGCTTCGGGCCAGCGCGACCACGTGTGGCAGTGTGCCGCGTTGTTGGTCCAGGGCGAGGGGTGCGTTGCCGGCGAGTTTTCCGGGAGGGACCGTCAGGAGCAATGCGCGGACGCCGTCATTGTTCGCGAAGATGAGCTCCTGCCTCATGTGTAGCAGGCCGATGTGGTTTCCCGGTTCCAGTCGGACCTCGTCCCGGCCTTGCGTGAGAGTCACATGGCCCGCCAGCGGGATGACGAGCAACTGACTCTCATCGTCCTCGGTGAGCAGGTTCCTGGGGCGACGATACTCGAGGCGGTTGGAGGCGAACTCGACGAGCTGGAAGAAGGAGGCCTCGTTGTGCTCGCGCGATCCATACCTTTGTACACACATTCCCCCGTCGAAATCGCGTTGACCGCAGAAGTTGTAGCTCAGTGGGTTTTGGTTGAGGTTGACGTGCGTTCTCCAGTAGTCGAGCCGATCTCGCCGCGCGACCTCGCTGGTGGAGAGCTTCAGAACCTCATACTTCAGATCGACCACGGGAACTCCTCGGCGTGCGCGAATCGCGGGAAAGATGTGCGCGCAATCGGGAGAGCCGAACCGGCACCGTCATCCAACCTTCATGTGACCGTAGTGATCGCCACGATATGGATGCAAACGCTGCACTGACTCAGCACCGATCAAAGATGCATGCAGACAACGGGATTCACGTGATCGTCGGGAGGAAGGCGCAGGCTGCGACGGTGACGGCACCTGGCAGAACGGCCCGGCTGTTCCTGATGCTGGGCCGTGGACCAACCAGAGGAGATCTAGACGATATTCATCGGCGGAGACGGCGAGAAAGTGACCGGAAGTGCTGTCATGGCCCGATGGAACGGGCCCGGCCGCCAGATCAGCTCGTCCACACGGCCGCTCAGTTCGATGTCGGGGAGTGCATCGAACAGCAGATCGATGGCGAACTGGACCGTAAGGTAGGCCACGTCTTTGGCGGGGCATGCGTGTGGCCCTGCGCTCCATGCCAGATGTGAGCGATTGCCGAGACTGCTCTCCTCCGAGTCGTTGGTCCTGCGGATCTTGGGGTCGTTATTGCAGGCGGTAAGGCTGATGACGACCGGCTGATCGGCGGGCAACCAGATATCGTCGACCATTACCGGCTGCCGCGGGTACGTTGTGCAGAAGTTCGCCATGGGCGGGTCGTTGAACAGAATCTCGTCAAGGGCGTTGATCGTCGACAGGTTCCTGCCGAGCACATTGCCGAATGCGAATCGGTCGTCGGTGATCATCAGCAGCAGTGCATTCGTGATCAGATTGCGCTGCGCTTCGAAACCGGCGCCATAGAAGGACATCAGCTGGGCGAATATCTCTTCGTCGTTGAGTCCGGCGGCATGGCTCGCCATCCGCGAGGTGACGTCGTCGCCGGGCTGTTCGCGCTTGAGCCGAATCAACTCCATCAGTGCCTGTTTGAGCATGATCATGCCTTCGCGGCTCTTGACCGTGTCGAATCTCGCGGCCATTCCGGCCGCGACCCGCTGCCCGATTTCGGCCGGGCAGCCGACCAACTGGTTCAGCACTTCCAGGACAAGAGGAAAGGCGTACTGTCGCACCAGGTCGGCGTTACCCGCCCTGCAGAAGGTGTTGATCACCGGGACGGCGGCCTTCTCGACGAGGGAAGGCAAAGTGTCCGTGGCGATCCCATCGATGCCCGCGACCGACGCATCCCTGAAGCGTTTGTGTTCATAGCCGTCGTTGTTCCGCGCGGCCGGCAGCCACGCCATCATCGGCCGGACCGGGCAGTCCTCAGGAATGGTCTTCTGCCATGTTCGCGGATCGGCCGGAAAGTGGTTGGGGTCGTTCAGGATTCTGACCGCGGTGGAGTGGCCGATCACGAGGGTCGCTTTGACGCCGGGTGCCAACAGGACCGGAACAATCGTTCCGTATTTGCGTCGCATCTCGCTGTAGGTGTGATGTGGGTCAGCGACGAAATCCGCTGTGTACAACGGTACTCGGATGTCGGTGTCGCCCAACGATTCGTGCTGGACGGGGCAGACTCCGGGCGCAGTGATGGTGTCGGGCACGGGCGTTGGGGACTGTGGCGTGGTCAAAGACATGACTCCAGACGAGGGCGGGAATTGGACAAGCAAGACTTCATCGGTGAGCGCGTGCACGTCCCTCGATCAGGTGCCTCGAGCGAGGGCGGCGGTGTGTCGGGGCGTTGAGCGTTCGCAACGACAGCCTTCCAGACCTGTTCCGAACCCGGCGACTCGCCCACGCTAGCAACATAGCAACGAGTGGCCGGTAGTGCTTGCGAACGTTGTAGCGTCAACCTCGTTCCGGTCACCCTCCGCGATCATCTCTTCGACTGCCAGCGTCCCGGGCGGCGGTGGGTAGGTGGAACGCTGACCAGGTGCGATGCTGTCGGATTCGGCGATCGGCCCGCGGCCGCAGCAGGTCGGCACTGGCCAGTTCGATATGTCGGCACATGGATATGACTGTGCACCAACATGATTGCAGAACCTGGGTGCCTTGTTCCGGTGGCAAACGGACGCTGCATTCGGCAGCTGGCCGAGTTGGGGCACTGCGGCGTGATCGGTCACATCGCTGTGGAGCCTGCGAATACAACGAGATCGCGTTGCCGGCACCGCTTTTCGACTGCCGCGACAATCTAGAGGCGGCCGATGCACTCCCCGCCACATCGGCCCACCCGAGCCCTTGTCGACGCAAGGGGCCTCAACGAGTCAGGCGGGGTCACTGAACCGGATCGCCTCGCTGTGATCCCAGAGTCGATGCGACGGTTTCCTTGCGCTGCTCGCCATTCGGCCCGAAGACCATTCCGTTCTTCCAGGCGCTGCGCTCGAACATCCGCTGCAGCGGGGTCGCGACGAAGGTGGTCACCAACGTCATGAGGGCAAGGATTGTGTAGAGCTCGACGGTGATGAGCCCGGACGACAGTCCGATGTTCAACAGCACCAGTTCCATCAACCCGCGAGCGTTGGCGAGTGCACCCATCGCACCCGCTTCCCGCCAGCCCATCCCCTGCGTCCGGGCGACCAGGCCGATAGCAGCGAACTTGCTGATGAACGACACCACCAACACCAGCGCGGTCACCGCGAGCACCGCCGGATCGAACACCAGACTCAGCTTGGTGTTGAGTCCGGTATAGATGAAGTACGCGGGCAACAACAGGTAGCTGACCAGCGGTTCGAGTCGTTCGCGGATACGGTCGATCAACTCGCCGCGCGGCATGCACAGACCGGCGACGAATGCGCCCAGCACCGAGTGGATGCCGACGTAGTCGGTGAAACTGGCGGCCAGCAGCACCACGACCAGCACCACCACCAACGGCCCGACCGGCAGACCACCCGCGCGTTCGGTGTCGCTACTGCTCGGCCGCCAAGTCGAGAGCCTGGCCAACAACCGCCGCCCAATGAGGCTCATGAACAGCACATAGGCCGCGCCGCCGCCCGCAGCCAGGAACGCACCACCCATGCTGTCCTTCGCGGTGGCGACTACAACGGCCAGCAGGATCCACGCGCACGCGTCATCGACAGCCGCACACGCCAGCGACATCGTGCCCAACCGCGTCTTCAACAGCCCGGAATCGTAGATGATCCACGCCAAGATCGGGAACGCGGTCACCGCGACCGCGGCCGCAAGAAACAGTGCCCCTTGCCAATTCGCCATCTTGTCGGTGAAATACCGCCCCTGCCCGACCAGCCACCAGCCGACCAACGCACCCAGCACCATCGGCACCGAGACACCCACCGCCGAGGTGGCACCGGCTTGGCGCAGATGCGAGCCCAGGATATCGAGTTCGAACGACGACCCCACCAGGAACATGTAGAAGATCAGCCCCAACTGCCCGACCACATAGATCGCGGTCAGATTCGGGTGGACGATGCTGGTGTCGCCGATGTGGAGTCTGATCGGAAACAGCCACTGCTGAGCCGCGGGCCACACCGACCCGAGAACCGAAGGCCCCAACAGGAATCCAGCGACCATGACGACCACCACCTGCACCTGCCCCAACCGCCGCAGCAGTGGCCAGAGCAACCGATAGGTCACCAGGATGACCGCGAGTTGCAGGAACAGGCGGGTGGTGATGTCCAGTAGTGATGGCATCGCAGCTCCCTACGTCAACGTGACCGGAATGAATGAAATGGCATGCGGCCCACTACAAGCGTGGCGATCGATGGAAGAGGCGTCGATCTGCGGCCCACCCGGTCTAGCGCGGTGGGAGATCATCGCCGGGTAGCGGGCTGTGGTCTGGTGGGACGACATCGGGGTTGAAGGCCTCGCGGATGTAGCAGACGGGCCGGTCTTCGAGCACCATGACGTAGGCCCTCATCGCGCATGGTCGACCATCCGGCCAACTCATGAGTCCCGCCCGCAGCATGCGGCGGCGCTGGGATACGCCACGAGAGATCAGCCCCGTCCCGATCGGAATGTGCAGATCGTCGATTCCGGACGCGACCGCCAGTTCGCGCACAGCGACGACATCATTGACCGATGCGGTCACCATGTCGGCAGTGATCAAACAGGACCGGCGCACGAGGACACGATCGATGCCGGACACCTCCAACGGCACGGTGACAGTGGCCGGTACCTGGCTGGCCGCGACATCGCCTTGGCGCACCACCTGGACGTGGAGCTCCGCGCCGACGATCGCCTCGAGTGCGGGCATGGTGAAACCTGTACTGCCCAACAGCCTCCGGGTGACCGGGTGACCGAATCGCCCGATCGCGTCTGAGACCAGCCGGACATCCGAGCTACCGGGCGAGCAATGGCCCGGTAGCTCGGGGCCGGAGTGCATGACCGTCACAGCAAGCTCCGCACAGCGGTTCTCACGAGAATCTGTAAAGGCCGCTGCTTAATGCACAGGCTCGCCGACAGGCTTCGGCGGACGGACCGGCCGCGTCCATCGCTGAATTTCTTCAGTGGTGAGTGGCTGTTTGGTCAGTCCCAGAGGCGCGTCGGTGACGCGCAATTCACCGTCGGCCATTCCGGAGAACGGGCGACGCCAGACATCCCAGACCGGCGACATATCCAGACCGGTGTTGTGCTTGCTGTCGCCGCCCATGTAGTTGAGGTTCGCTGATTCATCGTAGAGGTGACCGATCTCGGACATGATGGTGTCAGATCCGGTGAGCTGCTGTTCGCCCGATGACTCGCGCATGTCGGTCAGCCCGGACATGATCTTGGTGAACGACGTCTCCGGAGTATCGCCTTCTTGCGCCTCGGTGAGTTTGCTGGCGTGTCCGAAGTACTCATCGGCACCGATGTATTGCTCATACATTCGCGAGACCAACACGAAGAATCGCGTGTACGCGCGTCGGAGGGTGTGCTGGTAGAAGCCGAGGGCTTCGGCCTCGTCCAGATCGCCTCGCAGGATGCTCGCGATCGACGCCGCAGCGATCAGCCCGCCGTAGGTACCTAGGTGCACTCCGGTGGATAGCAGCGGATCCAGGAATGCCGCCGCGTCACCGACGACGGCCCACCCCGGGCCGCAGAACTTGTCGGAAGTGTAGGAGTAGTCGGTCTCGGCCTTTACCTCCGCGACCCGGGTTGCGCCGGTGAGCATTTCACCCATGGGTGCGCTCTCGCCGATTGTGTCGAGGTAGTACTGCTCGAGTCCGCGCTCCCGAATCTTGTCCATGGCCTTTCTGGTGGCGACGACATAGCCGACACTGTTGCGCCCGCCCGCCAGCGGAATATGCCAGAACCAACCGCCTTCGGGGGTGGAGACCACGTTGATCGCGCCTTCCGGACTATCCGGATGAAGGTGTGAACCCTCCCAGTACGACCAGACCGCGACATTGCGGAATCCCGGAAGTTGTTCGCGCTGAAGGAGTCCCTTTTTGGCCAGCACACCGGCCCGGCCGGAGGCGTCGACAAGGAAGTCGAACTCGGTAGTGTGAATCGTGTCGTCACCGTGGACGGTCCACTCGACGGCCGTGGGACGGTCACCGTCCATGATCACATTCGTGACGGTGGCTCGCTCGATCACCTCAGCACCCTGTTCGCGGGCATTTTTCAACAGGATGTGGTCGAAGTCGGCACGATCGACCTGCCACGACCACGCGTCCTCGTCGACCAACCGGGACCAGTCCAACAGCCAGTGGTCCGTCTGCCACTGGAAATAGCCGCCCCGCTTCACCTGGAAGCCGTGTCCGGCAACCGCGTCGTAGGCGCCGGACACGCGCAACGTCGACAAACACGACGCCAGCAGCGACTCTCCGATGTGATACCGCGGATGTTCGTCGTGTTCCAGGACTGTTACTCGGAAACCTCCTGCCCGAGCCAGCGTGGCTGCGGTGGTCGAACCGGCTGGGCCGCCACCGATGACCAGAACGTGCGGAATGTTCATGCGAACTCCCTGGATCTGCCGACAAGGATCGTGCGTCGGAACCTGGGACCGAACCAACTCCGGGCTGTCCACTGTCGTAGACACACCCGAGCTAAGCATTGCCATTGGTTAGCCACGGTAACGACGCACGGCATTGATTGTAGCAATCAATGACGAGTTCTCAACTAGGAGAATGCAATTCGGCACGCGTCCGAGGTCGAATTCGCGGTGACTGAGGAGTCGCTGAAATCCCCGAACGAGACATTCACGCTTAACCGTCGTCACTCGATGTGACAGGCGACGCTCCGAACAAGACGGCGCGGTCGGCGCAGAAACCGTTGCGGGGGAAGGCTATTTAGCCAGCTAGGCGGTATCGCAGCTGGGAATGTAATGGCTCGGCCAGGCGGTGATCATCGAAGTCGTACGTCATCACCTCACTCTCCCTACGGTATTCAGACTACGGCGGGCCCTCGCAGCACACGACTCGTTCCATCCAGAATCGTTGTGGCGGTGAACGTCGTCTCGGAGCTCGGCCAGCTCTGGGTGACGGTCCTTCGCGCGCGGATAGCCATGCGGCGGAGCCCGTTACCGGGCGGTAGTCCAGCTACGTGAGGGTGACCGCTTGCATCGGCGTCGGATCACCCAGCGCGACAACTGGATTGACACGTTGCACCGGTGGTTCGGATCGAGCCGAAGGCCAATCCTGTTGTCCGACAGCGCTGTATCGGAGCCGCGGGTGTAACGAGAGATCGACACATGTGGCACGACACCGACGCACACCCGCCGTCCTCGCGGAGGGTGTGCTCGATCGCGCCGCCCGGGCTCGCGCACAGCGCCCGCTCCCGGACCGCGCGATCCGTGCTCGGCCGACGCCGCTAGCCGTGCGTTTCGTCGGCGACCGCTACGGCGATCATGTTCGCGGCCGCGTGTGCCGCGTCCTCGGCACTGCATCGGCCGAGCCCGCATGCGGTGCCGACCCCGTAAGCGGTTCGGCCGGAGGCCTGTTCGAAATGCGTCAGCGCGCGGGCGCTGTCCTCGGCGGAGTCCAGCGAAACGACACCCGCGATCAGCCGCCAGCCCGGATCGAGTCTGCGCAACGGCGCATAGAAGGCGGGATCCTGCGGTGCCGGCTCGGCACCGTACGCACAGGGAATGTGCACGGGCGGCAGCGGGACGCCGCGCCTGTTCAGCTGTCGCGCAGTCGTGTTGAGAAGGTTCACCGCAGGGGCGAGATCGCGCGGTGACAGCAAGCTTTTGTGCTTGTAGTCGCCGTAACACAGGTGCACCACAATGTCGGCGGCGATCTCGTGCATCCGCCCGATCACGCCGGCGAGCTGTCGCGCGACCAGCGGGGCGATCGCCCACTGCGAGTGCAACTGCTGCGCTTTCACCATGCTCAGCAGCGCGAGAGGGGATTCGAGTTGGAACACGACACGGTCACCGTGCTGTGCGATGACGGTCCTCATCTCCTCGAGCACCGCGTCAGTGAACACGGGCAGATGCCGAAGCGCCGCGATGAACAGACCCGAGCGGCGTAGCGCTCTTCCGAGGGGAAACCCGTTCGAGACTGCCGCACCTGCGAATACGAACATGGCCAGATCCAGCGGATTGGGTTGGCTGATCTGTACTTTCGTGGCCCCCAGCTCCGCCCGGTCGCCCTGCAACGCGTTGAATGCGTCGACGACCTCACCGATCCGGTCGATCCGATCCATGCTCACATGCTGCCGCTCCAGCGTATGTCCCGAGCGCAGACCGTAGGACGGGAAGTCGCTGTAATCGGCGTACTCCCCCTGCTGCCTGACCTCGAACACATCCTGGTCCTTGCGTGTCAGCAGGTACTCCATGATCCAGTCCGGATCCAGATCTCGGGGGACCGCGGTCACCGCGTGACCCTCGCTATGGTCGACGACCCACTCCATCACAACGCGATCACTCGTCACCAACTCCGCGGGCAGCGTTCCGACGTAGTGCAATTTTCTAGCCATACCGAGCTTCCCTACTGTCCACACACGTACAAAGGTTGATCGATCCAATTGTGTCCCACCGGTATCGACCCCATGTCCCCACGAGCGATTGCCTCAGCAGCGCATCCGACAGCAGCAGAGCACGGCTCCCGGACACGGTTTCCCTAGGTCGGCTCGCGGCGCCCATCCGTGCACAACTCGGAAATCCAGTTCACACAGCCCTTTCGGGCGAAGGCCGATCGCGGCTCGAGGCCTGGGATGTGGACGATATGGCGATTGTCTCGGTGTCCGGAGACGATCTGATCGCGCACTACTCCTACGACGCCATCTTCCTGCGTAACCGGCCCAGCGACCTCGAAGATGGCTCGCGAGTGCTGGCCGGTTGACCGGCAGATAGTGAGATCGGCGGTGCGGTCCGGCCTCGGGAACCGACACGGCCTCAGGTGATGTCGTTGTCTGTACTCGGGTGGAGGACTGCCCGGGCCGATGCGAATGGGCAGCGATGTGGCGGGCTATGGCGATTGGACGGTGATGCGGTAGCCGAGGCGGACCTCGCGGGCCGGGTGGGCGGCGGCGGTCAGGTGCAGCCAGCGGTGCAGGGCGTGGCGGGGGTCGGGGACGTAGGCCGCGTGTGCGTGGGCGACCCCGAAGGGAAAGTTGCCGGACGCGGAGGGGGCGATGGCGGTCATCAGATGCATCTCCGCCCAGAGTCGTGGTTCGAGCGCGTCCTCGGGCAGGGGGTGGGTGTTGGGGAGGAAGAAGCCGAACCGCTCGGCGGGTGCGCCGGAGGTGTGGATGAGTGTCCCGGTCTCGAATAGTCGCACGGTTCCGGTGTGCACCACGCATTGCGGCGTCAGGTGCAGGGGTGGGGCAGGTTGCAGCTCGAGCTGAAAAACCATGCGCCGACTCTACGGTGCCGCCATATGCACGAAAGCACTGGAGCATGACGAGCGCCCAACCCAGGCGCCGCTCAGCGTGACCCGCACCTGGGCGGCGTTCGGTGGACCCGCGCGAATGGCCCGCCCGTCGAGCGGAATCCGGTGCGGAACCGACGCCGCGCCGACCGACGCGTCCAGACCAGACCGGCACCTGCCGACCGACGCCCCACGGACTGGCGGCTACGCGTCTTGCAGCGGTTCGATGCGCGCAGGAACGTGTTTGTGCCACGGCGTTCCGGCAATCGCATCGCGCCAGGCGGCATCGGTGAGTTCGTTGGCGGCCACTCCGGTGCGGGTGCCGTCGGGCAGGTCGAGGCCGAGTCCGTTGGGCAGTGACGCGTGACCGGGCTGCATGCGGTCGTTGATCTCGACGGCGGCGACAGCGCTGCCGCGGCGGGTGGTGATGCGGGCGTGGTCGCCGGTGGCCAGGCCGAGGGCATCGGCGTCGGCGGGGTTGAGGCGCAGTGCGCCTTCGGGGTCGCGGCGGCGCCAGCTGTTGTCGCGGAAGATGGTGTTGGCGGTGAAGGAGCGACGTTCACCCGCGGCCAGGACGAACGGGAATTCGGCGGTGGTGTGCGTGGCCGGGGTGCTGGGAAGTTCGCGCAGGGCGTGCAGCAATTCCGGGATTGCCAAGGGGATTCGCGGCTGCGGCAGGTAACCCCAGGCGTCCGGATAGTCATCGACGGTGAAGGTGACCCCGGAGCGGCCCGCGAGAATGGCGTCGAACAGCGCGTCGGCATCGGCGTGGCCCGCGCGCCGCATGGCGGCCGGATGCACCCTGGCGACCCGCTGCGCGAGCGCCCACAGCACCGCGGCGGAGCGCGCCCCATCGGGCAGGGTCGGGCCGAGCGTTTCATAGAGCAGATAGGGGGCGAGCCCGCCGATCTTCTTGTCCAGGGCGAGTAATGCGGCAAAGGCCAAGGCATAGGGGCGGCGGCCGAGTTTGGCGGCGGTGCGCAGCACGGCCAGTGGGGTGCGGCCGACGGTGCCCAGTTCCCGGATCAGGCGGGCATAGATCTCGGGTTCGGGCAGGGTGCCGGGCAGCGGGTCGAGCACCGGCGCGCGCAGATGAAAAGTGTTGTGCGGGAACTCCAGATTGAAGAAGGTGGCCTCCCACTTCTCGAACTGGCTGGCCGCGGGCAGCACATAGTCGGCGTGACGTGCGGTTTCGGTGAGCGCGACGTCGATGACCACGACCAGATCCAGTGCGTCGAGTGCGGCGCGGAAGCTGGCCGAATCGGCCAGCGAATGTGCGGGATTGGCGGATTCGATGATCATCGCCCGGAACCGGTCGGGGTGGTCGGTGAGGATTTCCTCGGCGATCGAGTTGCACGGGACCATGCCGCCGAGGATGGGCGCGGCGGTGACCGGGCTGCGTTTGATGTCGCGGCTATAGCCCGCCAGTGGGGCCATCCACGAATGTGGTTGCATGGCACCGGGTTTGGCGAAGTTTCCGGTGAGCAGCCAGAGTAGCTTGTTCAGATAGGAGATCAGGGTGCTGTTGGGGCTCTGCTGGACGCCGAGATCCTCATAGGTGGCCACACTGCTCGCGGTACCGATCCGGTGCGCGGTGGTGCGCAGGAGTTCGACCGGGACACCGCAGGTTTGGGCGTAGGCCGCGACATCGATATCGCGGAGCACGGCGGTGACGGCGTCGAGCTGGTCGAGGTGTTCGGCGATGAAGGTGTGGTCGAGCAGATCGTCCTGGACCAGGATCGCCAGCAGCGCGGCCAGGCACCACGCGTCGGTACCGGGGCGGACCTGCAGGTGGATATCGGCCAGATCGGCGGTTTCGGTGCGCACCGGATCGAGCACGATCATGGTGCGGGCCGGATCCTTGGCGATCTGCTGCAATATCGTGCGTGCGCGTGGCACACCGTGGGACTGCCAGGGGTTCTTGCCCAGGAATACCGACACCTCGGCATGTTCGAAGTCGCCGGTGGTGTGGCCGCCGGTCAGATGCGCGTCGACCCAGCTCTCGCCGGTCTTCTCCTGTGCGAGCGCGGTGGAGCGGTAGCGGCTGCCCAGTGCCCGACGCAGCGCGCCGCTGTAGGCGCCGCCGAGGTGGTTACCCTGTCCCCCGCCGCCGTAGAAGAAGATCTTCTCGCCGCCGTGCGTTTTCTTGACCGCCGACAGACGCGCGGCGACCTCGGAAATCGCGGTATCCCAATCGATTTCGGTGAAACTGCCGTCGGCCTCGCGGCGCAGCGGAGCGGTCAGGCGGGTGCCGCCGTTCTGGTAGTGGTCCAAGCGCAGCGCCTTGTTGCAGGTGTATCCGGCGGAGGCGACGTGGTCCTTATCGCCGCGGATCTTGGCGAAGCTGCGACCGTCGAGTTGGATCAGCAGCCCACAGTTGTTCTCGCACAGAATGCAGGCCGTCTTGTGCCACTGCTCTTGTGCGGTAGCGGCATTGGCGTGCTCGCGCTTCGACCGCTCGACAGTGCCGGGATCGGCTGGTTGGACTCGGCTGCCTTGCTGCGCGGCGGTGCTCATACTGCTCCTGTAGGTCGGTGTGGGTCGGCGCGGTAGCGCGTCAACTGGTCTGGTCGACGCGCGTGCCGTCGATCCATGCCTTGGGATCGGCGAGGAACGGGGTATCGCCGAGGCGGGCGAAATCGTCGAAGAAGGCGTCCTGGGTGCGGGTGGCGGCCTTACTGCTGCCGGTGGACAGGAAGGCGGCGAGTTCGTGGTTCAGGCTGCGCGACAGCGACTTTTCGGTGCCGAAGTAGATCGCGCGTTTGAGTTCTTTGATGACGACCGGGTTGCGCGCGGCCAGCCGGGCGGCGGTGGCCCTGGTTTCGGCGAGTAGATCGTCCTCGGCGGTCAGGCGGTGCACCAGTCCCAGGCGCAGGCCCTCCTGCGCGCTCAGCGGTGCGCCTTCCAGGGTCAGTTCGATCGCTTTGGCCGCACCGATCAGCCGCGGCAGGCGCTGGGTGCCACCGCCGCCGGGGATCAGATCGGCGATGGACTCGATCTGGCCGAGCTTGACGTGGTCGGCGTCGGCGGCATAGCGGATATCGCAGGCAAGGGCGATCTCATGGCCACCGCCGAGGGCCGGACCGTTGATGGCGGCGAGGTAGACCACGCGAGATCGGTTCATGCGCATGGTCGTTCGCTTCCAGCGATGGCCCCACACCATGCCGGTGCCGAGGCCGCCGCCGAAACGCTCCAGCATCCGCGCCGCGCCCGGCACCCGCAGGCCGGTATTGAGCACCGGAATCAGCGGCGCGAGCGCGCGGGCCGGTAGGAACGGATGCGGCATCGCGAGCATGCCGGTCAGTGCGCTCGGATCCGCATGGGTGAGGAAGCGTCCCGGCAGCCCGCCGGTGAGCACGATCGCGCCGACCGTGTCATCGGTATCGGCGGCCGTGGTGAGCAGATCCAGATCGCGCACGACGGCGGGGGTGACGAAGTTCAGCGGCGGCGCGACGATGGTCGCGGTGAGCACTCTCCCGTTGCGGGCCAGGTCGATCGTCTCCAGGTCGAGCTCGGTTGCTCGCGACATCGGCGTCTCCTCGGGTCGGCGCATCGGCGACGGGCGCGGTGAAACCTTCTCGCTGCGTACCCGGCACTGATTATGGTCTCCACCATAATCTGGATGTCAAGACGCGCTGCCGATCGATCGGCGCGCTGGGTCGCCGCGACCTGCGGCTATGGGCCGGGAGTGCCGATGGTGGCGGCGAGGTGCGACTGGAGTTCGCGGACGGTGTCCTCGAGCGGGGCCGTATCGCGTTCGACCCGACACAGAGCGATCGCACCCTCGACGGCGGCGACCGTCAGGGTGGCCATGCGGCGCGAGCGCGCCGGGTCCAGGCCGTGGCGGACCAGCAGGTCGGTCAGGGCGGTATTCCAGCGGGCGAAGATCGCCGCGGCGGCCGTGGCGAATTCCGGTGCGTCGTCATTGGTTTCGACGGCGACGGCGAAGATCGGGCAGCCCGCGCGGTAATCGCTGTCGATGAGGGTCCGCCGCCATAGCGCGACGAACATGTCCAGGGCGACCATCGGGTCGTTATCGCGAGTGATCGTCTCGATGAATTCCGACATCGAGCCACCGGCCGCGGTCAGGGCATCGGAGATCAGCTGGGTGCGACCGCCGGGAAAGTGGTGATAGACCGAACCGCGCGGCGCGCCGGTACTGGCCAGCACCCGGTCCACACTGGTAGCGCTCGCGCCGTGGATACGCAGGGATTCGATGGTGCCCTCGATCATCCGCCGCCGCGCGTCCCGCACCCGTGGGCGCGCCGGTGCATCCTTATTCGATCGGCGTGTCGCTGCCATGTAGCCATGGTATGGGACACCCCATAATCGTGGGCTGCTCGAATGCCGCTGCGGGATTCACCTGGGCTGGTGACGATGCCGCCGGCCGATCAGCCGATATCGAACCGTTGGGCAGTCCATTGCGGTAGCGCTGCTCGTCGATCCCGGCACCGGTGCGGCAATGCCGAGGTAGACCGTACGTCTTCGATATCGTGCGCGCAGGTGGGCGGCATCGTGCGGCCATAGCGCAAATGGATCGGGTCCACGTCCACGCCGATGTAGAGGGCGTAGGAGACCGAGATCGCACCGCAGACCGGCACCGTCGCCGCCGAATGGGCATGCCGGCCGCGGTGGCGGGGCGGCGACCGTGCCGAACATGGTCACCCTCGCCCCAGACCGCTATGGCGACGGACGCGGTACACGATCGCCCGTCGGTCGACTCTCCGACTGAGAGACTCCGGGATGCTGTACGGCAAACCCGCTGCAACCCCGGCGAGATCGGCGGGCTGGAGCGACGACGTCCTACCTCACGTGGCTGGCGTGGAACTCCAGCACCGCCGCCAAGGTCTCTTCGGGGGCTTCGAGCTGCGGATAGTGACCGACCTTCGGCAGCTCCACGACGTCCGGATTCGGAATCAGCTCGCGATAGCGACGAACCATATGCGCACCGGAGACCGGGTCGAGCAGTCCGTCGATCAGCCGGACCGGGACCGGCGTATCGCGCAGCGCGCCCACCCAGCGTTCCCGGTTCGCCTTGCGCTCGCCCATATACCGAATCAGCTTGTGCCCATTGCTCTTCCCGTGCTTGCTGCACCACAGGATCCAGAACTGGTCCAGTTCGGCGGTGCTGGGGCGGGTGTCGGGTCCGAAGACCGCGGCGAGGTTGCTGCGGAAGACCCGTTCGGTGCCGAACACCCCGATCAGCGGTCCGAGCGGACTGGCCAGCAGCTTCTGCACCACTCGAGCCCGGTGGGTCTCCGGGAACAGCCCGCCGTTGAGCAGGCATACCGATTCGATCACCAGCGAGTCGTCGCGGTCGACGCGGCGTTGCGCATCGCGGGCCAGCAACTCCTGGGCGACGGTATCGCCATAGTCGTGGGCCAGGATGTGCACGCGCGAGATCCCCTGCTCGCGCAGCAGGTTCTCGTGGATATCGGCCTGATCGGCGATCCGGTAGGCGTAGTTGCGGGGTTTGGCCGACCAGCCGAAGCCGATCATATCCGGTGCGATCACCCGGGCGAAGTGCTCGCGCAGACCCGGCCACAGCGCATGCCAATCCCAGGACGCGGTGGGAAATCCGTGGATGCAGAGCAGATTTCCGTCGCCGCTACCGCTGCTGTCCTGCCAGAAGATCTGGTGGCCGCGGTGGGTGTGGCGTCGCCCGCTCGCCCGCCAGGACGCAAACTCTTCCATGTCTACCTCCTTCGTGCCGACAACTATTGCGCGCGAACGCTACCGCCACAGCCGTTCCGGGGAACCGACCTGACTGTCCGTGTCACGTACCGTGCGGTCTTTTTGGGCCGGGAGCTTGCTCTGCGAGAATGCCAACGTGCATGTCGCGATCGGCCTGGTTGTTCTAGTCGCGTCGGCGGCGTCGCTTGCGGCGCTCGCGCGACGGTTCGGGATATCCGAACCGCTGGTATTGACGCTGGCCGGGGTGGTCGCGTCGTATCTGCCGCACGTGCCCGAGGTCCATCCGGATCCGGAGATGATTCTGCTCGGATTCCTGCCGCCGCTGCTCTACACCTCCGCGATCCGCACCTCGCTGGTCGATTTCCGGGCCAATGCGCGCACCATCGCGCTGTTATCGGTGGGACTGGTGCTGTTCAGCACGTTCGCGGTCGCGGCGGTGGTGTGGTGGCTGCTGCCGGTGCCGTTCGCGGTCGCGGTCGCATTGGGGGCGGTGGTCGCCCCGACGGACGCGGTGGCCGCGACCGGGATCGCGCGCCGCATCGGCATGCCGCGCCGGATCGTCACCATCCTCGAGGACGAGTCGATGTTCAACGACGCGACCGCGCTGGTGACGGTGCGCACCGCGATCGCGGCGGCCGCCGGGACGGCGTCGGTGTGGAAGGCCGGTGGTGACTTCCTGCTCGCGGCGGGCGGCGGTGCCGCGGTCGGCATCGTGGTCGCCTATCTGCTCGCGATGCTGCGGCGGCGGATCACCGATCCGGTGCTGGACACCACGCTGTCGTTTCTGGCACCCTTCGTTGCCTACCTGCCCGCCGAGGGCATCAAGGCCTCCGGTGTGATCGCGGTGGTGACCTGCGGCATGGTTCTGGGCCACGGTGCGCCGGTATGGCAGAGCGCCGCCTCCCGGATCGCCGAGCGCACCAATTGGCGCACCATCCAGTTCATTCTGGAGAGCGTCGTCTTCCTGATCATCGGATTGCAGATGCGCGCGATCATCGAGGGCGCGTGGGGCAGCGGACTCGATCACCGCACTCTGATCGTGGCGGCGGTGGCGGTCATGCTGGCGGCGATGCTGTCGCGGCCGCTGTGGGTGTTTCCGGTAACGGTGCTCTCGCGCAAGCTCGGCTTGTCGAATGCCGATGTGCCGCTGAGTCATCCGCTGGTGGTGTCGTGGGCGGGGATGCGCGGGGTGGTCACCCTGGCCGCGGTGCTGCTGCTGCCAGCCGGCACCCCGCAGCTGCCGGTGCTCAAGCTGCTCGCGCTCGTCGTGGTCGCGGGAACGCTACTGCTGCAAGGGACTTCGCTGTCGTGGGTGGTGCGACGGCTGCACGTGCGCGGACCCAGTCGCGCGGAAAACGCGCTGCAGAAGGCGAATCTGTTACAACAGGCCACCGCGGCCGGACTCGCCGAACTGGAAAAACACATCACCCCGGATACACCGCCGGCGGTTGTCGAGAGCCTGCGTGATCGGGTCACGGGCAGGACCAACGCGGCCTGGGAACGGCTCGGCCGTTCGGAATCGGAATTGGCGACACCGACCGCGGAATATCGGCGGCTGCGACTCGAGATGCTGCGCGCGGAACGGGAAACGGTACTGCGCGTGCGGGATTCCGGCGGTGCGGACTACGAGATCCTGCAGTATGTGCTGTCCCGGCTCGACCTCGAGGAATCGATGATCGACCGCTTCGACGAAACCGAGGAGGAGCGCGTCGAACCGCTGGCCGCGCCCGTGGCCGCCGACTCGTGCGAACATCTGCAGGCCGCGCCGCTGCTGCTCGAGCCGAACGAACCCGATGAATGCAAGGAATGCCTGGCCGAGGGGCTGACTTGGGTACATCTGCGAATGTGCCTGTCCTGCGGGCACATTGCCTGCTGTGACTCCTCGGTGGGCAATCACGCGACCAAGCACTACGGCGGCACCGGGCATCCGGTGATGCGCAGCGTCGAGCCGGGTGAGGCGTGGCGGTGGTGCTATGTGGACGAGCTGCTCGGCTAGCGTCGTACCGCTAGCTCACCGGCGGGCGTGCGAATAGATCAACCGTGCGTACTCGGCCAGGAGTTGGTCCAGCGAAATATCCTCCCCGCCCGCGGCGATCTGCTGGTAGCCGATCAGCATCGACATACCGAGCGCGGTGACCACTGCGGTGGTCTCATCGTTGCCCACAACGCCTTTGATGGCCTTGTGTACGGTGCGGCGGCGCGATTCGTCGACCCGCTTGAGCGCGAGATTGACCGATTCGTCATTGGCGGCCCAGGCGCGGATCGCGGCCTCGGCGGCGTGATGCAGACCCGAGGCCAGGTCGGACATGGCGCGGATATCGTCATCGGGATTGCCCTGGTTGAAGTTCAGCGTGCGCAGGATGACGACCTGGCGGTTCTCCCAGTGCTCGAGCAATGCGTCCACGAAGCCCTGCCAGCTGCCGAAGTGATGGTAGAACGAGCCGCTGGTGACCCCGAGACGGCGGCACAGCACGCCGATATTGAGGCCTTTGAAGCCGAGTTCGGCGAGGACCTCCAGAGCGGTGTCGAAATACTGCTCCTTGGTGACCACTCGTGACATTCGCAGGCGCCGTTTCTGTTCGTGCGGGCAGGGGCGGGAGGACCAGACAGTACCTCATCGTATTGCCGTCGCGCTGGAACGTAGCGAAGTCTATGGGATAGCGTCGCCACCCCACGAAGATACCCGTGACCGGGCGAAACATGCAGTGGCGGAGTCGAACAGAGTTTGCCAGCGCGATGCGGAATCCCCGCGATTTCATTACAGAGCAAACGCTCTGTTATAGTCGTGGCATGCCCCGCCCCCGGACCCACGATCCCGACACCGTGCTCGATGCCGCGGAGTCGCTGGCCGTGCGCTCGGGTCCGGCGGCGGTCACCATCCGCGCCGTCGCCGCCGCGACCGGAGTGTCCAACGGCGCGATCTATCACACCTTCGGCTCGCGCGCGGAACTGTTGAGCCGCAGCTGGTTACGGGCCGCGCGGCGATATCTGACCATGCAGATGGACCTGGTCGAGGCGCACCTCGGGGCATCCGCGGTGATTGCCCCGAGTGCATCGAACGGCCGGGGTGCCACGCATTCGCCGGAGGTCGTCGCGGCGGTACTCGCCGCGGCCGAGACCCCGGTCGAATTCGCGCGGCAGTTCCCGGATTCGTCGAAATTGCTGTTGACCGTCTCGCGCGACGAACTGCTCGGCGACGAACTGCCCGACCAGGTTGCGGCTGAACTCGCCGGAACCGATGACGCGCTGGTGGGACTGATCATTCGCCTGTCGCGCGCGCTGTGGGGCCGGGGCGACGGCGCCGCGGTCGATGTGATCACCACCTGCGTCGTCGATCTGCCGACCGCCATCCTGCTGCGCCGCAACCGGATCGCCGAACCCATTGCCCGCCAACATCTGCGAGCCGCCGTTCGCGCGGTGCTCGACGTGGGGCCACCCGACCGAACCTCGAAACCCAACCCCGACGAAGGAACATCATGAGCACACTGAGCTACCACGAGAAGATCGCCGTCCTGGACCTGGGTGCGGACGAAAACCGTTTCACCCCGGCCTTTCTCGAATCGGTCAACGCCGACCTCGACGCCGTGCTCGCCGAGGGCGCCGATGCGCTGGTGACCACCGCGAGCGGCAAGTTCTACTCCAACGGCCTCGACCTGGACTGGCTGGTCGCCAACGGTGAGCGCCACCAGTGGTACATCGGCCAGGTGCAGGCACTGTTCGCCCGGGTACTCACCCTGCCCATCCCCACCGCCGCCGCACTGCCCGGCCACGCCTTCGGTGCGGGCGCCATGCTCGCCATGGCCCACGACTACCGCGTGATGCGTGGCGACCGGGGCTACTTCTGCCTGCCCGAGGTCGATATCCACATTCCGTTCACCCCGGGCATGGCCGCGCTGATCCAGTCCAAGCTGACACCCAAGGCCGCGGTCGCCTCGATGACCACCGGTCGCCGCTTCGGTGGCGTCGACGCCAGGGCGCTCGATATAGTCGACGCCACCGCGGGCGAAGGCGCGGTCACCACCGAGGCCCTCGCGCTGCTCGCCCCCCTCGGCGCCAAGGATCCCGGGACGCTCGGCGCGATCAAGAACACCATGTTCGGGCCGGTCGTCACCAAGCTGACCGAGACCGCCTCGTCAACCATTGCGCCCCGATAGGTTGGCAAGCAGCCGACCGAGGAGCCCGCTATGACCGACGCCGCCACCCTGCACCGCGAGGGCCACATCGCGATCATCACCCTGAACCGGCCCGAGGCGATGAATGCGGTGAACGCCGTGCTCTCGATCGCCGTTGGTGCGGCACTCGAGGAGTTGGCGGCCGATCGAGACCTGCGGGCCGGGGTGATCACCGGAGCCGGTCGCGCGTTCTGCGCGGGCGCCGACCTCAAGGAATTGGCGCGCGGCAACGGCATTCACGATCCGCAGCACCCGGAGTACGGATTCGCCGGTCTGGTCCAGCATTTCGTCGATAAACCGCTCATCGCCGCCGTCAACGGATTCGCCCTCGGCGGCGGCACCGAGATCGTGCTGGCCTGCGATCTCGCGGTCATGAGCGCCGACGCCCACCTCGGACTGCCCGAGGTGTCCCGCGGCCTGTTCGCCGCCGCGGGCGGGGTACTGCGGCTGCCGCGCCAGATCCCGCCCAAGATCGCCCATGAGATGGTGCTCACCGGAACCCCGATCGATGCCACCGCGGCCGCGCACTGGGGGCTGGTCAACCGGGTCGTCCCGGCCGAGCGGGTACTGCCCGCGGCAATGGAGCTCGCCGAAACGATCGCCGCCAACGCGCCGCTGTCGGTGCGAGCTTCCAAGCGGATCATG
Organism: Nocardia sp. CA-119907; assembly: GCF_050955995.1. Lineage (NCBI taxonomy): Bacteria > Bacillati > Actinomycetota > Actinomycetes > Mycobacteriales > Nocardiaceae > Nocardia > Nocardia sp. CA-119907. The sequence continues at coordinate 4,943,120 of NZ_CP192091.1, read as the reverse complement.
CACCGCGTCAACGAGTTCGGCTCCGAATGGGACAACCCGATCTGGGAGATGAGTTTCCGGGAGGCAGCCCCGATCTTCACCAGCAAGGACGCGCTCGAAGGTCCGCGCGCCTTCGCCGAGAAGCGTGCGCCGCAATGGCGTGGGGAATGACGATTCGCCCGCTTACTCCGAGCCGCCCGCAGCACCGTCGGTGAGGTGCCTGTCGAAGAAGGCGAAGATGCGATGCCAGGCATCACGGGTGGCGTCCTCGTCATAGCCGAGGCCGGTGACCCGCAGGACCGGGTCGATGGCGAAGAGATTCGCGAAACCGTGCATGGTGCCCGGGTAGGTCTTGATGTCGTGTTCGACACCGAGTTCGGTGAGCGCGCGGTCGAGTTTGCGGCCCGCGCCGATGAGTGAGGGATCGAGCTGGGCGTAGCTGGCCACCACCGGACAGGCGCCCTCGAGCTGGGCGCGGTAGTCGCCGTAGAGACCCGGATAGAACGGCGCGGCCGCGTCGAAACCCATGGGCGCGGTGAGCAATGCGAAACCGCCGCCCATGCAGAAGCCGATGACCGCGGTCTTACCGGTGCAGTCGGGGTCGGCGACGAGCCGGTCGCGGGCGGCCAGGACCTCCCGGATCGCCGGACTCGCACCGGTGCGGATCAGCGAGCGCATCACCGCGCGGATGCAGCGCACCCGGCCGTTGGCGAACAGGTTCGGGGCGATGGTGAGATAGCCGTAGTCGGCAAGCATTTCGACATTGGTGCGGATATCGGGGCCGAAGCCGACGCCATCGTGGATCACCACGACACCGGGCCACGGCCCGTTCCCGGTCGGGCGGGCCAGGATCGCCTCGAGAGTGCCGTCCGGCGCGTCCAGCTCGATGGTGTTCATGACCAGAATGTATGCCACTGTCTCAGACGTGTACAGCCACGCGGTGGCTATCGCGTGGCGCGCTCGAACGCACGGCGTGAATTCTCGGAGTTGATAGTGAAATTCCGGTCCCTGGGGCGTCGGGGTGGTTTAACCTCAGCGCGTCGTTCGATCGAAAGGTGACCTGTTGTTGTCTCGGCCACCGTGGCGCGCGATATCGGTCGCGATCGCCTTCGTACTCACCGTATTCGCGGCCTCCACCGTCGTCGCGGCCGATACCGGCGACTATTCCAGTTTCGATCCCGACCCGACCGGCGACGCCTATCTCGATCAGCATTTCCTGACCGATGGTCTGGCCAACGGCACCATCCTGTCGTCGCGATCGGTGCGGATTCTGCCGCCGCTGGCGGCGACCTCGGACTTCGATGCCTGGCAGGTGTGGTTCAAAACCACTGCCGCCGACGGCATTTCGATCGCCGCGATCACCACCGTCATGAAACCGAAGGCGTGGAACGGGCGGGTCGTCAGCAACAACTACGCCATCGACAGCGTCGGGCTGAAGTGTAATCCGTCCTACCAGCTGACCCATGAAGTCTCCATCGAGGCGCCCGATATCACCCGCCAATTGCTCTCGCGTGGTTACGCGGTCGTCATGACCGACTATCAGGGACCGAAGATGGCCTACGCGCACGGGCCGACCCAGGCACGCGAGGTACTCGACGGAATCCGTGCGGCGCTGCAGTTTCCGGCGGCCGCGCTGGCGGGCAGCCCCACCACGATGATCGGCTACAGCGGCGGCGCGATCGCCACCGTATGGGCGGCGCAACTGCAGCCGAGCTATGCCCCCGAGTTGCGGATGCTCGGTGCCGCCGCCGGTGGCACGCCCGCCGATCTGAGTCTGTTGCGCGCGACCATGGACGGGAAACCGCCCGCCTCGGCGCTGTATCTGATGGCGGCGCTCGGTGTGGCCCGGGTGACGCCGGGCGCGCTGGATCTGCTCAACGCGACCGGCGTGCAGACCGCACGCGAGAGCAAGAACCTGTGCTCCAGTGCCGCGCTGCTCGGTGCCGCGCCGATACCGCTGCGCTCATTGACCAAGGTCGACCCGTACCAAGCCGAGGTCACCCAGCGGATCTACCGCGAGACCAAGGCCGGTGGGCTGACACCGACGATGCCGATCTACCTGTGGCACGGCGTATTCGACGAATGGATTCCGGTCGCGGGCGCACAGGCGCTACAGCAGCGGTGGCAGAGCGCGGGAGTGAACGTGTCCCTGACGCTGCTGCCCTGCGACCACCTCAGCTGTGCGTTCACACCCGGGGCGATCGATCGGATCGACGAGTGGATGGGCGTCGCCTGAGCGTTTCGAGCCGGGGTCAGCGTGGTGGCGGCGCGAACAGGTCGAGTACCGTGTGCGCGAAGCGCTGGTAGCGCTCGGCGGTGAACTGCTCGGGGCGGGTGAGGACCAGGTGCGCGGCGCGTTCACCGATGGCGAGCAATGAGATCGCGGTCAGTTCGATATCGAGTTCGCTCAGGCCAGGACGGCGGTCGCGGCCCCACTCGATCAGTGCCTGTACCCGGGTGAGCGCCAAATCCCTTGCGGCGGCGGCACGTTCGCGAACCTGTGCGGGGGCGTCACCGGCCGGGTGCAGCAGTAGGCGCCAGGATTCCGGGCTGGCCGCGACCGCTTGGAGCAGGTTCGTCATCGCGGTGAGCAGAGTGTCGTCGAAGTCTGCGTCGGCGCTCAATTCGGGCATCGCGTCGGCCAAGGTCGCCAGCGCACGCTGGCCCGCCCGCTCGAACAGTGCGAGCAGGAGTGGCTCGACACCCGGATAGGCCGCGTACACACGAGGTTTGGCGAGGTCGGCGGCGCGCGAGACCGCCTCCATGGTGACCGCGCCGTACCCGTCCTGGTGCACCAGCCGCAGCGCCGCGTCGAGGACCTGCTCACGCCGGACCTCGAGCAGCATCCGCGGCTGGCGGGGACGTCTGGTGGGCGGGTTCATCGAAATCACCTTATGGGAAAAGATTTCGGCCATCGACCGCTGCCGCTGGTCAGTAGAACGCGCACACTCGGACTCGGCACGGACGCTTGGCGTAGGCCATTGGCCAGCCACGTCCCCCCGGGCTGCACGACGTCGCGATCCGCGCCGCAACCGCGTGCGGTAACCGGATCCTCTGATCGCTGCCGCGCCTGTGGCGCAACCCTTTCGACGAGACATCGCGGTTGCGCAGTGCCATTTCGGCTGTTGTGCGCATACCGCCCGCTCGCAATATGCTGTCGGCTCGGCTGCGTGGACGGCGGCCACCCAAGCCGCGTCGGCGGCACCTCGGGGTTGGGGGCCGCGTCAGCGCACGGTGCGAACAGGTGCGCAGCCTCGCCCGCCAGCGGGATCCGCGCATGATGCACAGCCGGTCGATATGGACCCAGGGCGACACCGGCCGCGCCGAATGTGCGAGGCTTGAACGAACATTCCGGTGAAAGGGCTGCTCATGACGCTCGGCATGGTCCTCGGCGACGGCTGCGTTCGCGCTTCGACGCGGGACCGCTAGCCCGTCCTCTTCCGGCCCACCCGGCGGCCTCAGGTCGATCTCCCACTCCTCGTCGAAGTGCTCTCCGTGCCAACGCACGTCCGATCACGAGGAGCACCCCCTGTGTCGACCATTCATTGGACCGAAGCAGATACCGACCACAGCGCCCGATGGCATTCCGAGAGCGCCGCGCCGATGCCCACCCGAATCGCGGTTGTCGACGACCGCGTCCGTGCCGCTATCGCCTACCGCCTGGCCTGCGAAGGGACGGCGCTGCTGTGGCGCGGCGACTTTCACAACGCACGCCAATTATTGCGCGCACTGCGCCGCCGCCTCGATCGCAAACCCGTGCCCGCGGGTGCGGGTGCGGCCGAATCCTTTCACCTGTACCGCCGCGCCCGCGGGCATCGTGCCCGGGTGCTCGGCAGACTGCTCGTGCAACTGGAACGCGATCATTCGCTGGCATTGCGGCGGGCACCCGATGTGCGGCAGGCGTGTACCGAGGCCTATGGGTCGCCTAGGGAGCCGATGATGGTCGCGTTCACCGAACTGCTCGGCGCGATCGGAGCACACCAATGGCGCGAAAACGGTGTTCCGATACCGGCTCTCGGCGCGCGGATCCACCCGCACTACGGGGTGTTCTCCCCCGTGCGCGGTGAGTACGTCGATCTGGTCGCCCGTGCACCGCTGCCGGTCGAGCATCGCAGCGCCTTCGATCTCGGCACCGGAACCGGGGTGCTCGCGGCCGTGCTGGCGCGCCGCGGCGTCGACCACATCCTCGCCACCGATATCAATCCGCGCGCGCTCGACTGCGCCCGCGACAATCTCGACCGGCTCGCGCTCACCGGTCGCGTCGATGTGCAAGGCCCCGGCCTATTTCCCGACGGCCGCGCGCATCTGGTCATCTGCAATCCGCCATGGCTTCCGGCCCGTCCGACCTCCGCCGTGGAGCAGGGCGTCTACGACCCGGACAGCACCATGTTGCGCGCCTTCCTCGCCGGTCTCCCCGACCACCTCGAACCGGGCGGCGAGGGCTGGCTGATCCTGTCGGATCTCGCCGAACGCCTGCACCTGCGCACCCGTACGGAACTGCTGTGCGCCATCGAAGCGGCGGGTCTGCGCGTGGTGGATCGGATCGACACCACACCAAGGCATTCCCGCCCGAAAGACACCAGTGATCCACTACATGCCGCCCGAGCCATGGAGGTCACCTCACTGTGGCGGCTGGTCCACTAGATACGGTGCTGCGGTCACGTCCGAGGACACGACGGCGCGGTCCGCGCCGGTGACGGACCCAGCCGGCGCGGCGTGCGAGCACGTGACTCGCCAGCAGTTGCAGCAGGTGCTGGACGCGAGCCGCGTCTCGTCGGCGCGATCGTGCTCGGAGACCCCGCCGTCGGACATATCGCCACCATGGTCGGCGATGCGGCGCCGCAGCGAAATCGAGCGAAAACGGCACGCACGCACCATCTCGCGACCTACGGTCGGGAAGAAAATCCGGCCGTAGTGATTGTGATGGGTGCGATGACCGAACCGAATACCTCCTGTGCCGCGTTCCAGCGCGTTGCGGCAATCGATCCCGATGCGATCGCGGTGCGCTCCATCGGTGGCGGGCAAGCACTGACCTGGCGCGAGTACGCCGAACAGGTCCGGGCTATCGCAGCGGGTTTGCACGGGCTGGGGATCGGGCGCGGCGATACGGTCGCGCTGATGATGGGCAATCGGGTCGAGTTCTATCCGATCGAGGTGGGCGCGCAGCACACCGGCGCCACCTCGTTCTCGGTGTACAACACCCTCGCGCCCGAGCAGCTGAACTACGTCTTCGGCAATGCGGGCAACCGAGTGGTGATCTGCGAGGAACAGTACGTCGAGCGGGTTCGCACCTGCGGTGCGCAGATCGAAACCATTGTGTGCATAGATGCCGAGCATGCCGGAACGATCAGCCTCGCCGAGCTGAAGGCCAAGGGCCGCAATGATTTCCACTTCGAGGCAACCTGGCGGGCGGTGCGTCCCGACGATGTCGCGACGCTGGTCTACACCTCCGGCACCACCGGGAATCCGAAGGGCGTCGAGATCACCCACGCCAATCTGACCGCCGAGGCGCATGCGTTCAATGCCGTGCTTCCAGTCGAATTCGGCGACCGGCAAACCTCCTACCTGCCGACCGCGCATATGGCCGACCGGTTCACCGCGCTGTATCTGCAGGAGTATTACGGCACCCAGATCACCGTGGTGCCCGACCGATCCCAGCTGCCCGCGGCATTAGTGGATGCGCGGCCCACGATCTGGGGTGCGGTGCCGCGAGTGTGGGAGAAGTTCAAGGCGGCGATCGAATTCTCGGTCGCCAAGGAACCCGACGAATCCACCAGGGCCGCACTGCAATGGGCGCTCGGCGTGGCCGCGCGCAAGGCCGCCGTGCTGCTCGACGGGCGCACCGTCGATGCGGAACTGGCCGCCGAATGGGCCAAGGCGGACGTGCTGGTGCTGTCCAACCTGCGTGCCAAACTCGGCTTGGACCAACTGAAGTGGGCGATGTCGGGCGCCGCCCCGATCCCGCCGGAGACCCTCGGCTTCTTCTGCGGCCTCGGCATCCCGATCAGCGAGATCTGGGGCATGTCCGAACTGACCTGCGTGGCCAGCGCCAGCCCGCCCGCCGAGGCCCGCCTGGGCACCGTCGGACGGATGCTGCCCGGCTCGGAAGCCAAAATCGCCGAGGACGGCGAATTCCTGGTCCGCGGACCACTGGTGATGAAGTGCTACCGCAAGGAACCGGGTAAGACCGCCGAAGCCGTCGATGCCGACGGCTGGCTGCACACCGGCGATATCCTCACCCGCGACGCCGACGGCTACCTGCGGGTGGTCGACCGCAAGAAGGAACTCATCATCAACGCGGCCGGAAAGAATATGTCCCCCGCCAATATCGAGAACACCATCAAGGCCGCCACCCCGCTCGTGGGTTCGATCGTCACCATCGGCGACGCCCGCCCCTACAACACCGCCCTGATCGTGCTCGACGCCGAATCCGCGACCCCCTATGCGGCCCAACACGATCTCCCCGAAGCCTCCGCCGCCGCACTCGCCACCACCCCGAGCGTCATCGCCGAAATCGCCAAAGGTGTCGCCGCGGGCAACATGAAACTATCCCGAGTAGAACAAATCAAACGCTTCGCCATCCTCCCCACATTCTGGGAACCCGGCGGCGACGAAGTCACCCTCACCATGAAACTGCGCCGCACAACGATCGCCACCAAGTACGCCACCGAAATCGAAACCCTCTACACCCCAACCCCACCCACCACAGTCCACCAACCCGCTGCCGAACTCGCCTCAGAGGTCTAGTCCCAGCTGGACATTCCCTCACTGTGCGCTGGTGCAGGCAAACGCCGGGAGCGGCGCTGCGCCAGCGCATTCTCGCGGGTCAGTCGGGTGGGTGGTGGAGGGCTTGGACGGGGCAGCTTTCGATTGCCAGTTCGGCGTCGGGGTGGTCGGGGGCGGATACCTCGTCGACCAGGATGCGGACCTTGCCGGAGTCGTCGACCTGGAAGATGTTCGGTAGTAGGGCTTCGCACATGCCGTGGCCTTCGCAGCGGGAGCGGTCGGCGGTGATTTTCATGCGGGCCGCCGGGATTCGAGGCGAGTGGTTTGCAGGTTGATGGGAAGGCCGTCGAGGGGGATGGGGCCGGTTGCCCATCCCATCGGCGGGACGTAGCCGGTGGGGACCGACCAGCGATAGTGCAGCAGCATGCGGTGCATGATCGCCTTGACGGTCATGCCGCCGAAGTACAGGCCGATGCATTTGTGTGCGCCGCCGCCGAAGGGGGCCCAGGCGTAGCGGTGCGATTTGTCCTCGTGCCGCTCGGCGCTGAAACGTTCTGGATCGAACACATCCGGGTCGTGCCACCAGCGGTCGATGCGCATCGCGGGATGCGAGCCGATGACGACTATGGTGCCCGCGGGGACGAAATGGCCCTGAAGTGCGGTGTCGCGCACCGTCTCGCGGATCTGCTGACCGACCGGGGAATACATCCGCAGGATCTCCTTGAACACCAGATCAAGGGCGGGTAGCCGGTCCAGATCGTCGTAGTCGAGCGAATCCTTGCCCAGCTCTTGCGCTTCCGCGCGCAGCCGGTCCTGCCATTCGGGGTGCAGGCCCAACTGATAGCCCATCATCGACAGCGCGATGGTGCTGGTGTCGTGCGCGGCCATCAATACGAAGATCAGATGGTCGACGATGTCCTGATCGGTGAAGGTGTGGCCCTCATCGCTGGCGGTATGGCACAGCACGCTGAACAGGTCATCGCCGCGGCACGCACGTCTCGCGGGCATTTCCGCGCGACAGTAGTCCTCGAGCACCTTGCGCCCGCGCAATCCCTTCGCCCACAGACCCCCGGGCAGATTCGTGCGCACCAGCGCCTGTCCACCGCGTACCGCATCGATGAACGCCCGCTCGAGCCGCGCGGCCTCGGGGCCGAGGCGCGCGCCCATGAACACCTCCGACGCCATCCGCAGCAGCAAATCTTTGGTCGCGGGGAACAGCTGAAAGTCATTGCCTGGCAACCAATCACGCATGCCGCGCGCGATCGCGGGAGTGGTGATGTCGAGATAGCCGACCAGCCGCTGCCGGGTGAACGCCTGCTGCAGGATGCGTCGGTGGTAGCGGTGCTCGTCGAAGTCGCGCAACAGGATACCGCCGTGGAAGAACGGTCCGATGAAGAAGTCGTAGCCGCGCCGGGCGGAGTACACCTTGTCGCGGTCCGCGAGGACCTCCTCGATCGCCTCCGGGCTCACCACCATGACGACCCGGCGGCCGAGCATGCCCGACCACTGGACCGGACCGTACTTCTCGAATCGGCGCCGGGCGAAGTCGAGATTGTCGGTCATGGCCGGAAGCGCGTATCCGATCACCGGCAATCCGTAATCGCCGAGCACCGGCCGCAATTCGCTGCCCGCGGGCGGATCGGCGAGGGTTCGGGTCCGCGCGGGATACCGCTCGGCCAGTGCGGCCGCCGCGTACTTTGCCCGGAGGCCAATGGTCGCCATGGTCGTGATCCTCTCGCGCCTTTGCGAAGCTCCTGTGACCCAGACCATACCGGAATCAATAGTTTCCGTAAACGCTTGTTTCCTGATTGTGCTGCGGCATACTGGCCCTGTGACACGGGCAGCGACCGGGACCTACCGCGGCGCCTCCGCCGAACAGCGGCGCGAGGAACGCCGACGTCGTCTCATGGACGCCGCACTCGACATCATCGGCACCCAGGGCTGGGCCACCACCACGGTGCGCGGAGTCTGCGAACAGGCCAAGGTCGGTCCCCGCTTCTTCTACGAGAGCTTCCCCGACCTCGACGCCCTGGCCGCAGCCGTGCACGACGAGATCATCGACACCGCCATCCGCAGTTCCCTCGACGCCCTCGCTGCGGCACCCGACGGCATTGCGGCCAAGACCCGAGCCGCGGTCACCGCCATCCTCACCTCCGTCATCGATGACCCGCGCCGAGCCCGTGTCGCCTTCGCCGAGGCGCACGGCAGTGAAACCCTGATGCGCCGCCGCTCCGCCGCCATGCGCACCATCGCCGACGTCGTCGCCGATCAGGAACGCGCCCTGCTGGACCCGCCGCCGGGCAGCGACATCCTCGTGCGCGCGGTCTCGCTGATGATCACCGGCGGCGCCGCCGAACTGGTGCTGGTCTGGCTCGACGGCGGCATCGACGTCAGCCGCGACGAACTCATCGACCTCTGCGCCGAATTCGTCCTCACCTTCGCCGACAATCTGGCCACCATGGCCGCGCGCCTGCCACCCAGACCTCACTGACGCGAGCTACAGGGGAAACGTCAGGCGGTGGGGGCTGAGGTAGTCGAACGGGTCGTGCATGGGCCGGAACTGCGGGCGTTGGTCGGCGGTGATGCGGGCCAACTCGCCGCGCAGGGGTGCGTCGTAGCGGGCGGCTGAGGCGGTGAGACCGGGCAGCCAGTTGTCGTGGTGGCTGGGCACGAACAGTTCGGGGCGGATCGCCTCGATGTAGCGGCGGGGGTCGCGCAGACCGTTCCTGATCTGGTTGAAGCCCTGGACCGCGCCGATCTGCACGGTGGTGGCCGGTAGATCAGCGAAGACGTCGAAAACCTGCGGGGCCTTTTCGGTGAGCGGACCCGAGGAGTCGTGCCAGAGCAAGGAGAATCCGGGTACGCGGAATTGATAGAGCAGGCTGCCGCCCTCGGGGTCCTTGAGGCGCGGCGCGCTCTGCAGCACACCCGCCAACGTGGGTGGATGCTGCACGAGCGCACGCAACTCCGGCTTCGGGAAGAACGGCGCGGATCCACCCGGCCGCTCGGGGGCGGTCCGTGCGGAATGCACGTGGCGGACCGCGGTCACCTCGACCGGGCCCACGGTGAAGTCGTGCCGCTCCCCCGGCCGCGAACTGCTGTCCCCCAGCGTGACCGTTTCGAACGTCGGATCCGCCACCTGTGCACGAATATTCGCACCGTGCTCGGCGGTTCCGTACACGACAGCGCCGCAGGCCTGCGCGATCCGCCCCGCATCACCGGCGTGATCGAAATGCCCGTGCCCGATGAAGATCGCCTCCGGTGCCAGATCCGCCAGATCCTGCGCGGTCGCGGGCACATACCCGGTACTCGTCAACCGCGGCACCCACGCATCCAGCAGGAACACCGAACCAGCCATGGCGAACGCATAGGTCGTGCACCCCACCCAGGACAACACCACCCGATCCGCACGCACCGCACCGGTATCCGGATCCACCACATCCGCCCCGAAGAACCGCGTCCGCGCCGCAACAGTCCGCGCATCCCCCTGCGCGCCCGAGCTTTCCAACCGCCCCGCCGCGAGCACACCCCCCGCCTCGATCACCCCACGAAGCCTGTTCCGCCAACCCATCAATCCGCGAGGATGAATACCGCACACCCGTGTACAACACCACGGATCGCCGTGCCGAACAACCCATCCGCCGCCCCACGGCCCCACCTGAATCCGCCGATCATTCCGCCACGGCACGTACGCTGTCACACCGCACCTGCCCTGCCGGGCTGGGGTGAACCTTGGTGTCGCGACGTGCCGATCAAGGCGGTGACCTGTGGCCCGCAGTCGGTGCGGCACGCCTGGCAGCGCATCGACTGCGGTCGAGATTGCGGTGCAGTGCCCGGGTGGGCCAGCTGTGAGCTACAGCCGCACGCCGAGCAGACCGTCCACGGCGGTGGCGATGAGGGCCGGGGCTGCGGTGTCCTGGCCGCCGTAGTTCAGGGCTTGGGTGGCCCAGTTGTCGAGGGCGGCAAGGGCTTTCGGGGTGTCGAGATCGTCGGCGAGGTGTTGGCGCAGGCGGACGACGGTTTCCTCGGCGGCGGGGCCGGAGGTGAGCGCGGTGGCGCGGCGCCACCGGTCCAGGCGGCCCGTGGCCTCGGCGAGGACGGCGTCGGTCCACATGCGGTCCTGGCGGTAGTGACCGGCCAGCAGGCCGAGGCGGATCGCGGCCGGGTCGACTCCGGCGCGGCGCAGCTTGGAGACCAGCACCAGATTGCCCCTGGACTTCGACATCTTCTCGCCGTCCAAGCCGATGAGACCGGCGTGCACGTAGTGGCGGGCGAAGCGGCGACCCGCGATCAACGCCTCGGCGTGCGCGGCCGAATATTCGTGGTGCGGGTAGATCAGGTCGCTGCCACCGCCCTGGATATCGAATTCCGGGCCGACGCGGTTGAGCGCGATCGCCGCACACTCGATATGCCAGCCGGGGCGGCCCGCACCGAACGGGGCGGGCCAGGACGGCTCGCCGGGACGGGCGGCGCGCCACAGCAGCGCATCGATGGTGTCGCGTTTGCCGGGACGGTCCGGGTCGCCACCGCGCTCGGCGAACAGGCGATCCATGGTCGCGCGGTCGTAGCCGGATTCGTAGCCGAATTGTTCGGTGGCGTCGGCGCGGAAGTAGATATCGGGGAACTCGGCATCGTCGACCGTGTACGCCGCACCCGAGGCCAGCAGCTTCTGCACGAATTCGACGACCTCGTCGACGGATTCGATCGCGCCGATGTAGTCGCGCGGCGGCACGATGCGCAGCGCGGACATATCCTCGCGGAACAGGTCGATCTCGCGGGTGCCCAGATCACGCCAGTCCACACCGTCGCGGGCCGCGCGCTCGAACAGCGGGTCGTCGACATCGGTCACGTTCTGCACGTAGTGCACATCGTGGCCCGCGTCGCGCCAGAGCCGGTTGACCAGATCGAAGGTCAGATAGGTGGCGGCGTGCCCGAGATGGGTGGCGTCGTAGGGGGTGATCCCGCAGACGTACATGGTGGCCGTGGCGCCCGGGGTCACCGGGCGAACCTGCCGGTCGGCGGTGTCGTACAACCGCAACGGTGGCCCTGCTCCGGGAATTGTCGGTAGGGCGGTATCGGACCAGGACTGCATGGTTCGAGGGTAAAGGTGTGGTGGCGGCCATTGCGCCGCACCCTGCCCCGAGCGGTACCGTCGGTGCCGAACACCCCGGATCTGACCTGCCCCGATGTAGCGAAAATCGGAAGTCAATGTTTGCGCGCTCGCGGATCGAATTGCTGACAGTGGCGCAGGTCACTCCGCTTCTCGCCAATGCGGCAGGTCCAGCTTTCCTGCGGTTACACCGCAGACGAACGGTCGGACGTCGCATTCGCTCGCTGCTGCACAGCCCGCCAGCCAGCGCGGATAACGGCCGCGCAGCCGCAAGGCGCATCGTGATGGAGTCGCCTAGGAACCCATACTCGAACCGGACGGCGGATTCGAGGTGTTGCTCGGCGTCAACGGTCAGCACCACATCGACCTCTGCCAGGTGCTCCGCCGAGTGGTCGACGGTGCGCGGGCTGTCGATGGTCAGCTGGCAGCGGATCGGCGTCGAGTCCACGCCAGCGACATTTCGTACCGACTTCGGTCGGCGTCTTCTTCGGCGAACCGGGTAGGACCGTAGCGGATCCGTATTCCGGCGATCTGGGACCGATCGCACCGGCTGCCTCGAAGCCATCCGACATGGTGTCCCTGCGCCGCGGCGATTGCCGCAGCCGGAGCCGAATCCCGCCGCGGCCGAAGGGGATCGCGCTAGGTTGGACGGATGACTGTTCTCGGTGCGGTGTCGTTGCCCCAGATCTCTCCCGAACGTTTGGTGGCGGTGGCGGCCGCGGCCGAGGACAGCGGGCTCGACGAGTTGTGGCTGTGGGAGGACTGTTTCTGGGGCGGTGGGATCGCCAGTGCGGCAACGGTATTGGCGCGAACCGAACGGGTGCGGGTCGGCATCGGGGTGATGCCGGTGCCGCTGCGGAATGTGGCACTTGCCGCGATGGAAGTGGCGGCGCTGCTGCGGCTGCATCCGGGGCGGGTGGTTCCGGGATTCGGGCACGGGGTGCAGGACTGGATGGGACAGGTCGGTGCTCGCGTCGAGTCGCCCATGACACTGTTGCGCGAACAGTTGATCGCGCTGCGCGGCCTGCTGAACGGCGAGAAGGTCAGCACCGCAGGCCGATACGTGCGGCTCGACAATGTCGCCCTGGATTGGCCGCCGACCACAGCCCCGCCGATCGCTGCCGCGGCGACCGGCCCGCAGACACTGCGGCTGTCCGGTGAACTCGCCGACGCCACCATCCTCACCGCGCGGACCACCCCCGACGGCGTCCGCGCCGCCCGCGCGCTCATCGAGGAGGGCCGTTCGAAAGCCGGACGCACCGGAACGCACCGCGTGATCGTCAACCTGCTCACCGCCACCGGCCCGGACGCATTCGAGCGCCTCACCGCCGCTCAGCAACGCAACAGCGGTGACCACCCAGCCGAGGCAGGCGTCGCGGGCGATGCGCAAACCATCGCGGACACCATCCGCCGCTACGCCGATGCGGGCGCCGACACCGTCGTCCTCGAACCCACCGACGACGACCCGAACCTGGTCGATTTCGTCCACGTCGTCGGCACCGAGGTTCGCCCACTGCTGAGCTGACACCGCAAGTGTCTCGCCCATGCCCAGGTCGCTGATCTGCTGAATGCCTGATGCGCCTAGCCGGGCTCCAGTGCCAGCCCGGCTGTCGTGCTGGGGTGTCGGACAGTTCGTGCACTGATGCAGTCGATGCGATACCGCACTTCCCGCCGTCGCAAGCGGGCCACGGCGGTAATCACCGACGCGACCTCAGAACGCGGGCCACGGAATCGGTCGCGACGTTCGCGGCACCGGCATGACCGGGTTGTCCAGCAGCTCGCGCGTGCGTTCGGCGAGGGCTTCGATCTCCGCGTCGGTGAGATGCGGCGCGAGATCATCGGCGACCGCGCCGGGAAGCGCCTTGGCGAAGGCGGCGATATCGGCCATCAGTCCGTCGCAGATGGGTTTGCCCGCCCAACCCCACAGCACCGTGCGCAGTTTGTGCTCGCTGTGCAGGCAGATCCCGTGGTCGACGCCGTAGACCTGACCGTCGACGCCTTCCAGGGCATGCCCGCCCTTGCGGTCGGCATTGTTGAGCAGCACGTCGAGCACCGCCATGCGTTGCAGGCGCGGGTCGTCGGCATGGATCAGCGAGACCTCGTTGCCCGCCGGGTCCTGGGCGCGCAGCACCTCGCAGAATCCGTCCGGCACCGCGCCCAACGGCACCAGATCGACCAGATCGAGCCGGTTGCCCTGGTCGGTGTGGTTGTCCACCGACTCCACCCACCGCTGCACCATGCCGGGCCCGTACGGACCGTCGCGCAGGATTGTCTCCGGGATGACACCCCAGCCGAGTGCGTCCGACACCCGATACGAGGCGACCTCGCGCCCGGCGAGGGTGCCGTCCGGGAAGTCCCACAGCGGCCGCTCACCGCGCACCGGCTTGTAAACCACGCGAACCGGCACGCCATCGGAACCGTCCGCATCGCAGACCAGCGTGACGTTGCTCGCGGTCGTCACCCGCCCGATCACCGTCAATTCGGCGGTATGCCACCGAGGCTCGGCCACGGACTACTCCTCTAGCTCGGCCGCGCCGAAAATATCCCCGCGCTTGTATCCATTGGTTCGCACACACATATGCCCCCGCGGCGACAGCGGCTCCCCGCACAGCGGACACGGCGGCCGACCCGCCGCGATCACCCGCGTCGAGCGCAACGCGAACTCCCGCGCCTGGATCGGGGTCAGGAATACGCGCACCGCGTCCGGACCCTCCTCGGTGTCGTCGAGCACCACCGATTCGTCGACCTCGGTCTCGGTGATCGCCAGCAGTTCCACGACCACCGCACCCGCGTCGGCGTCCCAGCCCAGGCCCATGGTGCCGACCCGGAATTCGGCGTCGATCGGGGTCACCAGCGGGTCGCTGTCGGAGATGTCCTCGGCCTGCGGCGGTACCTCCGCGCCGAAGCGGCGCGCGACCTCGTCCAGCAGCAGCCCCATGCGATCGGCGAGCACCTTTACCTGCTGCTTCTCCAACAGCACGCTGACCACCCGTGGTTCCTGCACGGCCTGCAGGTAGAAAGAGCGATCGCCCGGCTCACCGACGGTCCCGGCGACAAAACGATCGGGGGTGCGAAATACATGGATTGCGCGAGACATCTGCACCTCCTGATACGTGACCCTGATCGACTACCCGCGGCGCTGGAATCTGCAACACGCCACCTACTCGTTTACAAGGAATCTCAACGCTCCGCATTCCCATTATCCGCACTCGGGGTACCACCTAGCTCGCCGCCGGGAACCGGGCCCGAGGTATCGACCGGTTCGGCGTCCGACGGCGGCCGGGAATCCGATGCGGGCCGTTGTGGTTTGGCTGCCGCCAAACCCGACAGATCTGCCCCCGTGTCGTTGAGCCGCACCACATACGGCGCGGTCGGGGTGTAGCGCACGACACTGATCGAGGCGGGCTCGACCACGATGCGCTGGAAACCGTCGAGATGGATGCCGAGCGCATCGGCGAGTACGGATTTGATCACGTCACCGTGGGTGCACGCCACCCACACCACATCGTGACCGGCCTTCTCGGCGAATCTGCGATCGTGCTCGCGGACCGCGGCGACCGCACGCACCTGCACCTGCGCCAGGCCCTCCCCGCTCGGGAAGATCGCGCCGGAGGCGTGTCGCTGTACCACCTTCCACAGCGGTTCGGTGAGCAGATCCGCGATCGCCTTGCCGGTCCAGTCGCCGTAGTCGACCTCGATCAACCGATCGTCGTACTCCGGTTCCAGACCGAGCTTTTCCGCCAGCGGCGCCACCGTTCGCTGACACCGCAGCAGCGGCGAGTGCACGATGTGCTCGATCGGCAGCACGGCGAGTCGATCGGCGACGGCGCTGGCCTGGGTGTTGCCGAGTTCGGTCAGATCGACGCCTGCACTGCGCCCGGCCAGGGTGCGGGCGGTGTTCGAGGTCGAGACACCGTGCCGCAGCAGGATCACCGTCATGGCACCAGCCTAACGATCATGTCGCCGACACCACTCCGGTCGCTAGCAGACCCATGACGGTCAGGCCCAGCACGATGCGGTAGCCGACGAACCAGTCCAGCGAATGTTTGCCGACGAACTTCAACAGCCACGCGACCGAGGCATAGCCGACGGCGAAGGCGAGAATCGTCGCGACCAGCAGCTGCGGGCCGCTGGCATTGAGACCCTCACCCGCCGGTTCGAACGCATCGGGCAGGCTGAACAATCCCGATGCGGTCACCGCGGGGATGGCCAGCAGGAACGAGAACCGCACCGCCGCTTCGCGCTCCAATCCGAGGAACAGACCCGCCGTCGCGGTCGCACCGGATCGCGATACGCCCGGGATCAGTGCGAGACATTGGGCAAAGCCCATGATCAGCCCGTCACGGGTGGTCAGCTGCTCGATCGGGCGGATCTTGCGTCCGTAGTATTCACCGGCGGCGATGACCAGCGCGAATGCGACCAGCATGAACGAAATCAGCCACAGATTGCGCGCGCCGGTGCGGATCTGCTCCTTGAGCAGGAAGCCGAGTACACCGATCGGAATCGTCGCGATGATCACATACCAGCCGATGCGGTAATCGAGTTCGCGCTGGGCCTGTTCGTCGAGGACACGCTTGTAGTCGGCGGTGATGACCGGCAGTTTCGTGGTCGGCTGGTCGTGCAGCGGCAGGTCCTGCTGACCGCGGCTGGTCAGCCTGTCGCGCAGGCCGGCGAACCACGCGACGATGATCCGCCAGATGTCCTTGGCGAAATACACCAGCACCGCGGCCTCGGTGCCCAGCTGGGTCACCGCGGTGAACGAGGCGCCCGCGTCATCGCCGAAGAACACCCCCGACACGATGCGCAGATGCGCCGAGGAGGAGATCGGCAGAAACTCGGTGAGCCCCTGCACCAGTCCGAGTACCAAGGCCTGTACCCAGGTCATCGACTCGCCGACCACGAATCCGCCTCCACTTCCGCCCGAAAAACCTTTTCCTACTGGGCAATTGGTCCGGCGGCCGATCACCTCGCTGTGACCATCGCCGCAATCACGCAGCGACAGTACAGTGTCGATGTTGCGACAGCGTGCCCGGCTGTTGCGCCGCGTGCGGGTCCGCGCCGATGGGGTGCGGACTTTCCGCTCGAACTGGGGTCCGCCAGGACCGAATTCGCTGTCGATGCCGCCGACTCGACAGCGCGCCGGTGCGACCCACTGTGCTGGTGGGCGTCGAGTTGCCTATCCACACTCTAGGCTTGGCGCCGTGACGAATGCGCGGACACGGTGATGGAACAGCGGACGGTCGGCCGCAGCGGCCTACGGGTGTCCCGGATAGGATTGGCGACCCACACCTGGGGCACGCACACCGACACCGACGACGCGGCGGTGCAGTTGGTAGCGTTCGCCGAGGCGGGCGGCACCCTGGTCGACACCTCGCCCGCCTACGCGGGCGGTGCGGCACAACGGATCCTGGCCGAACTGCTCGGCGATCTGGTCTCGCGCGACGATCTGGTGCTCAGCGGCTGCGCGGGTGTCGCGCCGCGGACCATGCCCGCGCCGGTGGGACCGACCGTGCCCACACCGGAACCCGTGCGCGCGACGGTGGACACCTCGCGGCGCGCGCTGCTGCGCCAACTCGATCGGACGCTGCTGGAATTGGGCACCGACTATCTCGATATCTGGCATGTCGCGGCCTGGGATCCGGCGACCCCACTCGACGAGGTCGCCGCCACCCTCGAATTCGCGGTCCGCTCCGGAAAGGTCCGCTACGCCGGGGTGCGCGGCTTCAATGCCTGGCAGGTCGCCAGCCTCGCCGCCGTCGCACCGGTCACCGTCGCGCAGACCCCGTACTCGCTGCTGGCCCGTGACACCGAAACCGATTTCATGCCGGCCACCCGGCATCACGGTGTCGGGCTGATCGCCACCGCGCCGCTGGCCGGGGGCATTCTCACCGGCAAATATCGCGATGGGGTGCCCGCCGATTCGCGCGGTGCGGACGAGGCGACCGCCGCCGAGATCCGGCATCGGCTCGACGACCGCGCCACCCGGGTCGTCGACGCCTTGGTGACCGCCGCCGACGGACTGGCCACCTCACCGCTGGCCGTCGCGCTGGCCTGGATCCGGGATCGTCCCGGCATCGCGAGCATGATCGTCGGCGCCCGCGATATCGGGCAGCTCACCGGGGTACTGGCCGCCGAGACACTGGAACTCCCGCGCGCCATCGCGGCGGCGCTCGACGACGTGAGTGCACGGACAGAATGACGGAGGCTAGCCTTACCTGCATGAGGTATCTCGACCGAGTCCGATCCGGCGGGGCTCGTTGCCTCCTGGCCGCGCTGGCGCTGGCCCTGCTGCTCGGTTCGGCCGCCTGCGGTACCGGCAGCGACACCACGACCTCGGGTGGGCGTGGGCCGGTCACCGCGAAACTGGAGAATCTGGACCCGGTGCCGATCGGGCCCGAACCCTCCCCCACGCTGCCGGTGACCGTTCGCTCCTTCGACGGGGCCGAGGTGACGGTGACCGATGCCAGCCGCATCATCGCCGCCGACCGCTACGGCACACTCGCGCAGACGGTGTGGGCGTTGGGTATGGGCGCCAAACTCGTCGGGCGCAGTACCGCGGCCGCGTTCCCCGCGGTCGCGAATGTGCCGAACGTGACCGGCGGCAGCGGGTCGCTGAACGTGGAATCGATTCTGGCGCTGCGTCCTTCGGTATTCCTCACCGACAGCACCAGCGCGGCGGCGCAAGTGCGTGAGCAGTTGCGCGCGGCCGGAGTCACCGTCGTCTACTTCGATCCGCAGCGCACCATGGACGGCGTGGTGCCACAGATCGAGGCGGTCGCCGCCGCACTCGGCATTCCCGATCGCGGCCACGCCTTGGCTCAGCGCACCCGCGACGAAATCGCCGCCGCCAGCGCCGCGGTGCCCGAACTCGACAAGCCCCTCACCATCGCCTTCCTCTACCTGCGCAGCACCGCCATCACCATGCTCGCCGGACCAGGGTCCGGCGCGGACGCCCTCATCACCGCTCTCGGCGCGCGCGACGCGGGCACCGCGGCCGGGTTGACCGAGCCGTTCGTCGCGATCACCAGCGAGGGCATGATCGCGGCCGCACCGGATGTGCTGCTGGTGATGTCGGATGGACTGAAGTCGGTCGGAGGCGTCGACGGACTGGAGAAGGTGCCCGGTATCGCGCAGACCCCGGGCGGGCGCAACAAGCGCATCGTCGACATGTCCGATGCGGTGGTCTTGAGCTTCGGCCCGAATACCGGCCGGGTGATCGCCGCCCTCAGCTCGGCCGTGTACGGCACCAAGCCGGCATGAGTGGCACGCCACGACATCGCGTACGGGACCGCGCGGATCGGTTCGCGCCCGCAATGGCGCGGCCGGTCGTTCGCGAGGTCGGGCGATGACCGCCGGTCTGATCGCCGTATTCGCACGCTCGCGGCGGCGCGAGACGAAACGCGGGCCGGACTCGCGGGGTTCGACAGCGCGCTTCTCCTACATGCCGGAGTCGATCGTCGCAGGGGCGGGCATGAGTGAATCGACCGCGCAGCGCAGTTCGCGCACGCCGGACTCCAGCGTCGGCGAGGTAGCGGCGTGAACGAAAAGGCTACGGGGACAACGGCGGCCGATTCGGCGATGCCACACAGTCCGCGGCCCGTCGTGCCGAAGTCGCGCGGGCGGTCGCGCACGACGACGGTGTTCGCGGTGTCGGTGGCCGCCCTGGTATTGCTGGCTCTGGCGTCGGCCGCGATCGGGCAGGTGCCGACGACACCCGCCGAGGTAGCGGGCAGTGTGCTGCATCGGATCGGGCTGGATTGGGGGCCGATGCCCGCGCATCCGTCGGGTGAGGTGACGTTGTGGCAGGTGCGCTTCCCGCGGGTGGTGCTCGCGATGCTGGTCGGGGCGGCATTGGCGACAGCGGGTGCCCTGCTGCAGGGGGTGTTCGCCAATCCGCTCGCCGAACCAGGCGTGATCGGGGTTTCGGCGGGAGCCGCAGTCGGTGCGGGCACGGTGATCGTGGTGGGTGGCGCGTTCGTGGCGGCCTGGTCGGTGGCGGCGGCCGCATTCGTGGCGGGACTGCTGACGACACTGCTGGTATATCTGCTGTCGCGGTCGAACGGGCGCACCGAGGTGGTCACGCTCGTGCTGACCGGTGTCGCGATCAATGCCTTCGCCAGCGGGTTGATCGCGTTTCTGCTGTTCATCGCCTCTCCCGCCGCCCGGGACCAGATCGTGTTCTGGCAGTTGGGCAGTCTCAACGGCGCCACCTGGGAGGCGGTGCGCGTCGTCGCCCCGCTCACCGCGCTCGGAATTCTCGCCGCGATCCTCATCGCGCCCCGCCTGGACCTGCTCGCCCTCGGTGAATCCGCCGCCCGCCACCTGGGCGTCGATGTGGAACGGCTGCGGCGCAATGTCATCGTGGTGGTCGCCGTGCTCGCCACCGCGGGCGTGGCCTTCACCGGCATCGTGCTGTTCGTCGGCCTGATCGTGCCGCATCTGGTCCGCATGCTCGTCGGCCCCTCCCACCGCATCCTCATCCCCTTGAGCGCCATCGTCGGCGCCGTCGTCCTGCTCGCCGCCGATGTCGCCGCCCGCTCCCTGGTCCATAACGCCGACCTCCCCCTCGGCATGCTCACCTCCCTGATCGGCGGGCCCTTCTTCTTCTGGCTGCTCCGCCGCACCCGCGCCCGGGCCGGAGGTTGGGCATGAGCCGATCAGTTGGTCGAGGACGCACGCAGTGTGCGGGCGTGCCGCAGGGCCGAGGACGCAGTGCATATCGCGGCCGGACGGGATGCCTCAGCCGGACGGAGTGCCGACGCTGCCTGCCCGAGCGTGACGGCGGGGAGGTGGAGAAGTGAGTGCTGTGTTGGCGGGGTTGAGTTCGGTGTTCGCGCGGACGCATGAGCTGCCGGTGGCGCCGGAGCGGGGGGCGGTGACCTTGCGCGCGCGGGGGGTGAGCGTGGATCGGCGGGGGGCTTCGGGGGCGCATACGCGGCGGGTGCTCGAGGCGGTCGACTTCGAGGTCGTCGCGGGGGAAATCGTGGCGCTGGTCGGTCCGAACGGTGCCGGTAAGTCGACGCTGTTGGCGGCGCTCGCGGGTGAGCTGGAACCGAGCGAGGGCTCGGTCGAACTCGACGGGCGGGCGTTGGCGCACTGGTCTCCTCTGGATATGGCGCGCCGTCGGGCGGTGCTGCCGCAGAGCCATACCGTCGGGTTTCCGTTCACCGTCCGCGAGGTGGTGGCGATGGGCCGGGCGCCCTGGGTGCACACCGAGCGGCGCGAACTCGACGATGCGCGGATCGCCGCCGCCATGACCGCCGCCGATGTGGAACACCTTGCCGCGCGGGCGTTTCCGACGCTGTCCGGTGGCGAACGCGCCCGCGTCGCACTGGCGCGCGTGCTCGCCCAGGACACCGCAACCCTGCTACTGGACGAACCCACCGCCGCCCTCGACCTGGGCCACCAGGAAGCGGTGCTGAGCCTGGCCACCGCCCGTGCAGCCGCGGGCGCGGCCGTCGTGGTGGTCCTGCACGACCTCGGCATCGCGGCCGCCTATGCCGACCGTGTCGCGGTCCTGGAGTCCGGCCGCCTCGCCGCCGACGGCCCACCTCGCAAGGTCCTCACCACTGAATTACTCACCCGCGTCTACCAACACCCGGTCGAAGTCCTCGACCACCCGATCACCGGCGCCCAACTGGTCCTCCCGGTCCGCCGCTGACCCGGTCCGCAGCAGCGATCTCAGGCCTGCCGCCACAGCAACCGCAACGCGCCGTTCACCGCCCACACCGCGAAGAACGCGATCCCGGCCACCGCCGTGAATGCGAGGCCGATCAGCACCGCGGCACCGCCGAACCACGCGATCTCCACCGCGACGCGCCAGCAGCCGGTGACGGGGAATCGCGCGTTCTTGCCGCCACCGGCCGCGAACAGCGCCCACACCACGACGAACATCGCGGGTGCGCCGATTCCGGCGATAACGCGCAGGATCGGGTTCGTGTCCAGGGTGAATCCCCAGATCGCCGCTCCGGCGAGTACGCCCAGCTCCAGCAGGAACATCAGGGCCAGATTCGCGCCCTTGACCATATTCATTCTCGATCCTCTTGCCCACTCGGGGCGGTCGAACTCAACGCCAGATCAGCTTCAACACCGCGGGTGTCAGCAGCATGCGGACTATCGACGCGTCCAGGATCAGCGCCGCGATCATCCCGTAGGCGATGTACTTCATCAACACCAGATCGGAGAAGCCGAACGCACCGGTCACCACGATGAGAATCGCTGCCGCCGAGGTGATCACGGCACCGGTGTGGGCTATGCCGTAGCGGATGGCCTCCGGCGGCGACGCACCGTCGGCGCGCGCCTCGGCCATTCGGGACAGCAGGAATACCTCGTAGTCGGTGGACAGTCCGAATACCACCGTCACGATGAGCGCCAGCACCGCGAACATCAGCGGCCCCGGCGTGAAGTCGAAGATCCCGGCGCCGTGCCCCTCGACGAACACCCAGGTGAGCACGCCGAGTGTGGAGGCGAGGCTCAACGCGCTCATGACAACGGCCTTGAGCGCCAGCACAATCGAACGAAACGCCAGATACAGCATGGCCAATGCCGCCACCGCCAGGATCGCGACCAGCAGTGGCAGTCGCACCAGCAGCCCATTGATGCTGTCGCGCTCGAGCGCGGGCACTCCGGCCACCATGATCTCGACCCCGGCCGGTTCCGGAATCGCTCGCAGCGCGTCGATCACCGCGTCCGCGTCGCGTTTGTCGGCGAGACCGGCATTGAGCACGTTGATCCCGTCCTTGGTCGGCGCACCCGGTTCGAAACGTCCCGTCAGACCGGGAACTCGGCTCGCCTCGTAGCGAATATCGCTGAGCTGCTGCGGATTCGCGCCCACCACGACGAGTTTGATCGGTTCGGTGCGGAAGCTCGGGAACAGCTGGTCGAACTGTTCCTGTGCGACCCGCGCCGGATTGTCCTGGGACAGATACCGTTCGCTGATCCCGCCGAATTCGATATTGCGGATCGGGATGATCAACGCGAGCAGTCCGAGCACGATCGGCACCACCACCGCCCACGGCCGCCGCATCGCCCGCTGCGCCAGCCGCGAGAAGAATCCGGCGTCGATCTGCGCCTCGGTCCTGGTACGCGAGAAGCGATGCCAGCCCCACAGATCGATCCGGCGCCCGACGATGCTCAATACCGCCGGCAGTGCCGTCACCGATAGCAGCGCGGCCAGCAGGACCGAGCTGATGCCGCCATAGGGCACCGACCGCAGCACCCCGTTCGGGAAGATGAACAATGCGGCCAAGCTGATCGCGATGATCGCGGCCGAGAACAGCACGGTGCGCCCGGCGGTGGCGACGGTGCGCGCGGTCGCGTCCGCCACACTGTGCCCGGCCGCCAGCTCCTCCCGGAACCGGGTCACGGTGAACAGGCCGTAGTCGATCGCCAACCCCAGACTGACCAAAGTGACCACCGCACTGGCGAAGACGTTCACATCGATGTGATCGGTGAGTACTCGGATGGTGCCCTGGGTGCCCAGCACCGTCATCCCGCCGATCAGCACCGGCAGCAGCGCTCCGATCACTCCGCCGAAGACGAAATACAGCAGGACCGCCACGATCGGCAGCGCGATGATCTCGGCGCGGCGGATATCGTCCTGCATGCCCTGATTGATGCCCTCGACGATCGGCTGCAGCCCGGCCAACTGCACCGTGGTGCCGCCCGGCCCGCCGCCCGCGCGCCCGGCTCCGAGCTCACTCTTGATCGCGGTGTAGTTCTCGACCGTCGCGGTGCCTTCCCCACGCAGTCCGACGCTGGCGAAGGCGTGGGTGTGCGAGGCATCGGTGGCCTGCGCGGCGAAGGGGCTGTCCCAATAGCTGTCGACCTTCAGGATGCGGTCGGGGTGGCGGGCTTGCAGTTGTTTCAACGCAGTCGTCACCGCGTTGCGCACGGTCGGGTCGTCGACGGTCATCCCCTCGGGCGCGGTATAGAGCAGGATGATGTCGCTGTCGGTATCGCGGCCGAAGGTGGCGTCGGCGAGCTTGGACGCGGCGACCGATTCACTGCTCTCGTCGAACCAGCCCTCCTGGGTGAGCCTGCCCGAGAGATCACGGCCGTACCAGCCGGAGAGCAGCACCGCGACAATGGCGATGCCCAGCACGAGGTAGCGATGGCGGTGGATGAACCGTCCCCACCGCAGCGACCCGGATTCGATCATCTAGCCGCAGGCCGGGGTGCGGTAATCGGCGGAGCGCAGGATGCCGCACAGGTCGGTGCGTGAGATCTTCCACTTGCCGTCGAGCAGAACGAAATGCACGACGGTGGTGCGCACCGCGGTGCCGGTGCCGTCCTTGTCCAGCCGCATGGTCGCGGTCAGCGTGCCGTCGCGGTTGTCGAAAACCGGATCGGTGACGCCGTAGATCGCGCGCGGATTGTCCTGCAGTGCCCGGTACATATCCGGAATGGCGTTGCGGAAGGCCTCGCCGTCCTCGATGAGGTCGGTGCGTTCGGAGTCGGGCAATGCCGGATCCAGCGCGCGTTTGATCTGCGCATCCAGTTCGGCTGCCGTGGGCAGCGGCCGGTGCGCGGCGCTCGACGAGGTCGCGATCGAGGACGACAGCGAGGCGATGGCCGAGGAGCGCGCGGCGTCGACCGAGGCCTCGTCGGGTCCCGTGCTGCATGCGGTGGCCACCGCGACCAGAGCGGTCGCGGTCAGCACGGAACGGGTGAATCGTGAGGTAGGCATCACCATCTACATACCATCGATGACGGCACTGATCCGCCCCAGCAGAGCGCGCACGGTTGTCACATCCCGGTCGGCGGCCGCTTCGACCGGTTCGGCATCCGGGATCATGTCCCGCACCAGCGCGACCACACTGCGTTCATCGTCGAGATCGATATCGGTGGCTCGTGCCTGCGCGATCGCGACGACATCCTCCGGCCCTGGTACATCGCTGTCCAGGTCCGCTCGGTAGATCTCCAGCACGACGATGGACCGCACCGTGCGGAAGGCGTAGGGCCTGCCATCGGCCGTGGTGCCGAATCCGTGAGCAAACGGACCAACGGTTATGTCATCGATGGCAAATCCCGATGGGTGGTCGGCTTTCAACCGGATCTCCCTGAATTGGACACTGTTTCAAGTCAACGGTAACCCCGATCACCGACATTCACCGGTAGCGACGACCCCGGTAGGCCGGGAAGGTGCGCCATCATGGTCAGATGGTGATGTAGCGGGATGATCGTCGTAGGTAAGGAGTTCGCTGGATGCGCCCTCGTGGTTGGGTCCCCTCAGCACTCGCGAGCGTGGCGGTGCTGGTGCTGATCGCCGGATGTTCCTCCGACTCCGACGGCGACAAGCCGCAGACCCGGCCCGCGGCCACCGCGGCGGTCGCCCCCGAGCGGACCGCGCAACCCAGCGGGGACGTCCTACGGCTCGCGAACCCGATCGGCGGGCTGCTCGCGGAGACGGGCACCGGCGCGCTGGTGGCGCTCGAAACCAGCCGCGACGCCGGTACCACACTGTTCGTCATCGACCCCGCGACGATCGCGCGCAAGGATGCTGCGGGCGCTTCCGACATCGGCATGCGCACCCTGATGCTGCCCGCTCGCGGCGCCGGCTTGGCACAGGGGAAACCGGGTGAACTGCTGATCCCCGCCGACCACCGCATCATGCGCGTCGACATCACCTCCGGCGTCACCACCGAGGTCCCCGTCGACGGGGACGCCAGATCGGTGCGCTACCGCGACGACGGCACATTGTTCGTCGGCACCGCGGACGGCAAGGTGCGCCGACTCGCCCCGGACGGCACCGTCGCCGAGACCATCTCCGGCCTCGCTTCCGCCGACGCACTGGCCCTGACCGGCGATCACCTCTCGGTCCTGGACCGACGCCAGACCTCGCTGACCCAACTCGACCTCAGCAAAGATCGTCTCGGGCTGGCGCTGCGCGCGGGTGATGGCGCGACCAACCTGATCACCGACCCGTTCGGCCGCATCACCGTCACCGACACCGCCGGTAACGAACTGCTGGTCTACACCGCAGGACCGCTCGTACTGCGTCAACGATTCCCGGTAGGATCGTCGCCTTACGCGATCGCCTACGATCAGCGGTCCGACACGGTGTGGGTGACGTGCACGCAGAGCAATGAAGTCGTCGGATTCGACCTGTCGACAGGTATACCGAAAGAGGTGGGCCGATACCCGACGGTGCGGCAGCCGAATTCGGTGACCATCGACGAGCGCACAGGTGATCTGTTCGTCGGTTCCGCGACCGGAGACGGTCTGCAGCGGATCCGCGCGGACCAGCGGAAGAAAGGGCAGTGATGGCGCCACAATCAGCGACGGGCCCGGAGGAGGCAGCGCAGCGTGACCACGCGGGGCGCCGCGGCCGCCGCCAGCCGAATCGAGGCTCGCGCGCAGCACTTCCGGCGAGCTGGGAAACCAGCAGCGACGACTACGAATACGTGCCGCTGCGGCTGCCACCGGAGGTGACTCGGGTGACGGCGTCGATGCGGCTGGCCATCCAAGCCGAATTCGGCGGTTGGGAACTGTCCCGCGTGCGGGCCTATGCCGACGGCAGCAGGCGGGTGCTGTTGCGGAGGCGAAAAACCGCACTACTACCCCAGCCCGAACCGGGAATGTGAGGCCATGTATTCACTGCTGCTGCGCCTGATGTTCCTGCTACCGCCGGAACGCATCCACCACCTGGCGTTCACGGCCATGCGGCTGGCCGCCCGGTTCGCGCCGTCGCGCTGGGCGATGACCAAGGTGCTCTCCACCGATGATCCGATCCTGCGCAACCACGCATTCGGCATCGACTTTCCCGCGCCGCTGGGCCTGGCCGCCGGATTCGACAAGAACGCCGACGGTGTCGACGCCTGGGCGCCACTGGGATTCGGCTTCGCCGAGATCGGCACCGTTACCGCACAGGCCCAACCCGGCAATCCCACACCGCGCCTGTTCCGGCTGACCGCCGACCGCGGCCTGATCAACCGGATGGGCTTCAATAATCACGGCGCTGCCGCGGCAGCGCAACATCTGCGCGCGCGCCGCGGCGGGGTCCCGATCGGTGCGAATATCGGCAAGACGAAGATCGTCGAACCCGCCGACGCCGCAGCCGATTACGCGGTCAGCGCCGCCCTGCTCGGCCCGCTCGCCGACTTCGTCGTCGTCAATGTCAGCTCCCCCAACACTCCCGGACTGCGTGACCTGCAGGCCGTCGAATCCCTGCGCCCGGTGCTGCAGGCCGTGCTCAACAGCGTCGAGGTTCCGGTACTGGTGAAGATCGCCCCCGATCTGTCCGATGAGGACGTCGACGCGGTCGCCGATCTCGCCGTCGAACTCGGCCTCGCGGGCATCGTCGCCACCAACACCACCATCCGCCGCGACGGCCTGCGCACCGATCCCGCCGAGGTGGCGGCCATGGGTGCGGGCGGGCTGTCCGGTCCGCCCGTCGCCGAGCGCTCCCTGGAAGTCCTGCGTCGCCTCTACCGCCGCGTCGGCGACCGCCTGGTGCTGATCTCGGTCGGCGGCATCGAAACCGCCGACCAGGCCTGGGAGCGCATCCTCGCCGGAGCCACCCTGCTGCAGGGCTACACCGGTTTCATCTACGGCGGACCGTTCTGGATGCGCCATATCCACCGCGGGCTGGCGCAGCGGCTGCGCGCGGGCGGATACCACTCGATCGCCGAGGCGGTCGGGGCGGACCACGTCGCGCATACCTGATCCCGACCGGTCGTTTCGGCGACGATGCATCGTTGCCCTTGGCCGACGGGATGCCGACCATCCACGAGATCGACCAGATCGTCGCTCCGATTCGATAGTCGCGGCGATGGACATCCGCCGCGATGACATCGGCCGTCTCCCCTCCGAGCGACCGATGCATCGTGCCGCACGCTATCCGAACACCCGCGGTGGCCGGTCCGCCCGCAGCTACATCCGATGGGAACCGACGGTGCACCCGGCGGTGCCACGGCCCGCCGGGTCACCGTCATCATCCTGAATCTCATTGGGCCGCTGGTGGAGCCGGGCCAGGATTCGCTTGGACAGCCGGATCACCGCCTCCTCCCAGATGATGCCGACCGTCCCGGCCAGGATGGCCGCGTCGGCGTGGGCATGGCGATCGTGGACGCTGTCGAGATCGCTCAGGATCTCGTCGAGTTCCATACCGGCCATTGCCTGTTCACGGGTGAGCAGCCGGTCGGGTAGCCAGCTCAGCCGCCATCCCGCGGTCGCGGCAACGGATTCGCGGTACGCGGACTCGGGCGAAAGATCGCTGATCATGGTCCATTCGGTGGCCATGACGGTCATGGGTGCCTCCGGTGTTGCAGTTCGAGCCCGATGAGCTCGAGGGGTATTCCGAGTTGCCCGGCGCATACGAAGGCCCGTGCCTGAACCGTCGAGTCGTGCCGGAAGTCCTGGGTGCTGAAGATCTCCGCGAGATCCATCCCCGCCATTGCCTGGTCCCGTGTCAGCAGCCGGTCGGGCAGCCAGCTCAGCCGCCACGATTTCGCCCATTCCCCCGCCAGCCGGTGGGCCGACTCCGCGGTGATATCGCTGGTCATGGACCATTGAGTTACGTAGATGGTCACGAATGCCTCCTGTCGAGCATCCGTTGGTGCAGCAGGTGCAGGGTCTGTTGCACGGTGAGTCCGAGTTGGTCGGACAATGCCCGCGCGTGCGCGTCGTGGTCCGATGCCGGGTTCGGGTGGTTCAGGATTTCCTGCAATTGCATTCCGGCCCAGGCCTGTTCGCGGGTCAGCTGGTTGGGCAACCAGCTCAGTCGCCATGCCGGTTCGTCGTCGCCCACCGCCCGCCACGCCCATTCGTCGGGCGTGACGCTGCTGGTCATCGACCGGCTGCATTCGTAGATCGTCACGGCTGTCTCCAGGGGCGGAGGATGTCGCCGACCGCATTGTGGGTGCACTGAGCCCCGGTCGACCGCTGCGGCGCGGTCTGCCGGGGCTCGCTGCTCCCGCATGGAGCAGGGCGACGACGATAGCTGGTCTGTGCGAATGTCCTCGGCGAACGTGAATCGCTCACCTAGACCGTGGCGCGGTTCGGCTCGAGTTCGGTATCGGTCCCGCCGGCCCTTGCCTCCCCGCGCCGACGGGCGTTCCGTATCAGCAGAATCACTTTCATCACCAGGCCCTCCCGAGTTATCTGGTGGGCGACCCGCAGTCGCCGTAACTCAGTGTGGCATTTGCCATTCACTACGGTCAATTGCCGTTGTAAGTTGGTAATTGCCGGTTCATTCGGCGGCTAAACCCGAAGACTGGGTAACTCCCATGGACACCACGACGAAACACCGACGAACCACACGGAGATGGATCTCGCCCATGGTCCAGCAGGACTCACGCACGGTTGCCATCCGCAATATCCTCACCCGCCTCAGCAAGCGCTCGGGCCTGAGCGCGGATCGCTTGCGTACCACCGAGATCGACGTCGCTCCGCTGCTGGATCTGCCCGTTGTTCAGCAGCGTGCGCAGCAGGAGGGGGTATCGCCGGAGGAGGCCGTGCTACCGGTGATCAGCGACCTGGCGCGGCAGCTGGATCCCACCAATCGGTTGATCGCCGATGTCGAGCTGTCGCTCGGGCTGCTGCGCGAAAAGCATTCGGCCGGAATCGATCACGACCGTCTGTACGCAGCGGACCTGGGCGAGCGCCGGGAGTATCTGACCGCGCAGTGGCGGCTACTGCACGAGGCGCTCGGGGCCGAGTCCATCCCCGCCGCGCCGTCGGTGCGGTCGTTGCGGGCAACGCCCGAACGTCGGGCATTCACCGCCTTGGCCGGACAACTGGCGACCGCTTCGGCGTATTCGGTGTCGAACTACCGATTCACCCCCGAACCGAAAGTTCTTATCGCACTACCGGATTCGCAGTCGCGCCGAGGGGTGGTGACGGTCATCGGATCCGCGGTGATCGACCATATCTACCGGATCAGTAATATTCCGTCGGCGGGCACGTCCACGCCCGGCAGTTTCGAGGTGCATGCTGGCGGCAAGGGCCTCAACCGTGCGGTCGCCGCCGCGCGCCTCGGACTCCGGGTACGGCTGGTCTCGGCCGTCGGCGACGATGACGCGGGCAGGCACATCCTCAACTACCTGGCCGCGGAGAACGTCGATACCGAGTTGGTCAGGGTGGTGCCCGGCGCGCAAACGAACGTGTCGGCGGTAATGATCACCAGCACCGGTGTGTCCAGCAAGATCGGCTGCGAGGACGACCGCATCTGGCAAGGCGCATATGACATGCGCGATCCCAAGCCGCGTGCGGCACTCGAATCCTCGGACGCGGTCCTGTTGACCTTCGAGCAGCCCGCCGACGCGATCCGGCGGGTGCTGGCCGTGGTCCGCGGCCTGGCGAATCCGCCTTCGCTGGTGGTGCATCCGTCGCCACCGGTCGATTCGCCGCAGTACTTCTATGAGTATCTGAATGCCGTGGACTACCTCGTGGGCGCGCCCTGGGAACTGCGCCGCATGCTGCCCGGAGAATCCGCCGCGGCCGGACCCGGCGATGCGCAGCGACTGCTCAGCCTCGGCGTGCGAGCGGTGTGTACGACCGAGGGGTTCCGGTGCACCGTCCGATCCGCTGAGGTGAATGCCGATATCGCGAATTTTCCAGTCGCACTGGAGGATTCGCCGGGCGCCGCGGCGGCGTTCTCGGCAGCGCTGGCATATCAGCTCGTCACCACCGGTCGACCGGCCGATGAACCGGCATTTCGGTGGGCGACAGCGGCCATGGTCGCAACCCAGTCGTTCGGCGATATTCCCGACGCCATGCCGTCGGTCCGCGACATCGACCGCATTGTGCAGCTCGCCGGGGAAGCGTCGGCAGGGGCCTGACGACGGGGTTCGGCGCGGCTCGAGAGATTTACAGCGCCGAAATCGGTGATCGCGTTAGAGTTCCGTCGTTCGCCTGGCAGCCCGAGGAATCTCGTGCCGCAAACGACAGAAAACCCAACTATCCACATCGTCTTCGGAGGAGCATTGACCACAGCTGTGCCCGATCGTGGTGAGACCGCCCATCGGCTCACCCGCAAGGGGCATGATCTGCAGGTTCGTGTGATGGAAGTGGCCGGTGGCGCCGAGTACGGGCATGTGCTCGTCTTCGGCGATGCCGACGATGGGTGTCTGGTCCGGGTGCATTCGCGGTGTCTGTACGGCGAAGGACTCGGCTCGGATGATTGCGATTGTGGGCCCGAACTCGACAAGTCCCTGGATCTGATCTGGGCCGAGGGCAGCGGTGTCCTGGTCTATCTGGAGCAAGAGGGCCGTGGCGTCGGCCTGATCGCCAAGGCGCTCGGCTACCGGGAAAGCCAGCGTTCGGGCGCGGACACCTTCACCAGCTACGAGCGGCTCGGATTCCCGGCGGACAGTCGCAGCTATCTGCACGCGGCGAAGAGCCTGCAGGGGCTAGGACTGACCCGGGTGCGCCTGCTCACCAACAATCCGGACAAGGTCGCGGAGCTGCGCGCGGCCGGTCTGACGGTCATCATGGAGCCGCTGCTGACTCCGGTACTGAGCGCGCGAGCCGCCGCCTACCTCGATGCGAAACGTCGGCGCCGCGGCCATTTGATCCCCACCAGCGATGTGCCATGGGCGCCCGATGTGCAACCGGTATTGAAGCGTAAGAGCCGCATCTGGCGCATATTCACGATGCGCGGCCCGGTCCGGCGGGCCCGCCGCCGGACCGCACTTTCCGGGTCCAAGTAACGAACACGATTACCCCGGCGTGACCGCCCAATCTGGCTAGCATCAGTCAGCCGCGCTGCTCGGCGCGCAGTACAAAGTACGCCGAGGAGATCGGCACGCTGTGCGCCATGCCGCTGGCCGAATCGGTCGTGAACGTTTCCCAGGTCTACCCGACATGACTGTGGCCCTGGGCGAACGCTCAGGGCCACAGTCGTTTTGGTCCGCGCGGTCGCCGGCAGACCTGAGCGCTTCCTAGGCGACCTCGTACTTGGCGACGATGGTCGCGCGGGCGAGGGTGTGGGAGAAGAGGTTGAAACCGAGGAAGGCGGGAGTGCCGTTCTCATCGATCGCGAGGCTGTCCACGTCGAGCGCGTGCACGACGATGAAGTAGCGGTGGTAC
Organism: Nocardia sp. CA-119907; assembly: GCF_050955995.1. NCBI lineage: Bacteria > Bacillati > Actinomycetota > Actinomycetes > Mycobacteriales > Nocardiaceae > Nocardia > Nocardia sp. CA-119907. The sequence goes on along the minus strand of NZ_CP192091.1, from coordinate 4,911,274 downwards.
CCGTGTCCCGCGGGCGGTGCCGCCCCGACGTATCCGGGGAACCCGCCATCGTTGCGCAGCGTGACCGCACCGCTGGGCAACGACCCACCTTCGCTCCCCGCGCCGCGCGGCAGTGAGGTGGTGCCCGCCGGGATATCGGCCACCGCCCAATGCCAGAAGCCGGATGCGGTCGGCGCATCCGGATCATAGACCGTAACCGCGAAACTCTTTGTCTCCGTGGGGAATCCGGACCACGACAGCTGCGGCGAGATATCCTTGCCGCCCGCGCCGAACACCCCGCTGACCTGATCGTTGTCGAACGTCTGGCCCTCGGCGACATCCTCGGACGTCAGCGTGAAGCCGGGCACCTGCGGGAGCGCGTCGTAGGGGTTGTACGAGTAGTCGGGCACGATGGTCCTTTCGATCGTCAGCTGTTCAACAGGAAGTGTTCCAGCACTCGGGTGCCGAATTCGAGTGCCTGCACCGGAACCCGCTCGTCGACGCCGTGGAACAGCGCGGCGAAGTCCAGTTCCGGCGGCAGTTGCAGCGGTGCGAAGCCGAAGCAGCGAATGCCCAAGCGGGCGAAGGCTTTTGCGTCGGTACCGCCGGAGAGCATATAGGGCACCGTGCGGCCCTGCGGATCGTTGGCGAGGATGGCGTTGTTCATCGCGTCGACGAGGTGACCGTCGAATGTCGTTTCGTAGGAGTCGAGTTTGGTGATCCACTCGCGTTCGACGTCCGGGCCGATCAACTCGTCCACCTCACGTTCGAATGCGGCCTGCCGTCCCGGCACCACCCGGCAGTCGACGACCGCCTCGGCGGTCTGCGGGATCACATTCGCCTTGTAACCGGCCTGCAGCATGGTCGGATTCGCGGTATCGCGCAGCGTGGCACCGATGATGCGGGCAATGGTGCCCAGCTTCGCGAGCTGACCCTCGATATCGGGACTGGACGGATCGAACTCCAACCCGGTCTCCTCCGCGACCGCGGCAAGGAATTCGGCCACCGAATCCGAAAGCACCAGGGGGAATGTGTGTTTACCGAGCCGCGCCACCGCCGCGGCCAGAATCGTGACCGCATTGTCTTCGTGCAGGAACGAGCCGTGACCGGCACGGGCCTTGGCGCGCAACCGCATCCAGCCCAGTCCCTTCTCTGCCGTCTCCACCAGATACAGGCGACGTTCGGTGCCGTCCGGGCGCGGCACCGTCAGCGAGAAGCCGCCGACCTCCCCCACCGCCTCGGTGATCCCCGCGAACAGGTCGGGCCGGTTGTCGACCAGCCACTGCGAACCCCACTTGCCGCCGTTCTCCTCATCGGCGAGGAAGGCGAAGACGATATCGCGCGGCGGCACCGTGCCCTCGATTTTGAACTGGCGCGCGATGGCCAGCATCATGCCGACCATATCCTTCATATCGATCGCGCCGCGGCCCCACACATAGCCGTCGCGCACCGCACCGGAGAACGGGTGCACACTCCAGTCGGCGGCCTCGGCGGGCACCACATCCAGATGCCCGTGGATCAGCAGCGCACCGCGACTCGAATCGGCCCCCTTCAACCGCGCGAACACATTGCCGCGACCCGGCGCCCCCGACTCCACATACTCGGTCGTATAGCCCGCCTGATGCAGCTGATCGGCCACCCATTGCGCACACTCGCGCTCCCCCTTGGTGGTGGCCAGATCCCCGGTGTTGGAAGTGTCGAATCGGATCAGCGTACTGACCAACTCGACCACCTCGGATACGGCTCGAGATGCGGTGTTCGGACCGGATGCTTCGCCAGTTGCAGACACGTACCCTTTCCTACCATCTGGTACCGGCTCTGCCACGCCGAACCTCCGGCGCACGAGCGGGTTCGCACCGCCTGTGGTGCGGATTCGCGCGCCGATCGCATCAGCATCACGATGATCGCAACCACTGCGCGGTCGGACTGTGCGAGTAGGATCGCCGGCCCGAGCGTTGATCGCCGTCGATTCGAAAGAGCTCAGCCGCCAGCACTTTCCGCGAGCGTGACCTGTCGTCGCGTCACGCCGACTGGTGGACGCGGTCGGCGCCGATCCGCTCGATGCGTTCGCGACCCCATGCGCCCAGCGGCTCCAGCGCCGCATTGAGCGCGCTGCCCAACTCGGTCAGCCGGTACTCGACCTTCGGCGGCACCTCGCGGTAGATCTCGCGATCGACGATGCCGTCCTCCTCCAACTCGCGAAGCTGCTGGATCAGCATCTTCTCCGAGACCCCTGGCAGACCTCTGCGCAGTTCGCCGAAGCGGCGCACGCCGTGGTTCTCCAGCTCCCAGAGGATCAGCGCCTTCCACTTGCCGCCGACCACGTCCATCGCTGCGTCGATGCCGCAGAAGTATGGTCCGGATCTCTTTCCACCCATCGCCTGACCTCGCTACCTGTTCGCAAACGTGTCGGTAAGTACCCGACCAAATAGTAGGTACTTGCCGACCCCTCGGGTACCGAGCAACCTTGGGGCCAGCGCGCTGACCACCATGTTCTCCAAACTCGAGGAGTTGACACCCGCAATGTCGGACACTCAGCACACCCCGGTGACGGTGCTCGGACTCGGTGCGATGGGCCAGGCCCTGGCCTTAGCCCTGGTGAAGGGCGGCAGGCCGACCACGGTATGGAACCGAACGCCCGGCAAGGACGCCACACTCGTCGCTGCCGGCGCCACCAGTGCGGTCACGGTGACCGACGCCATCGGCCACAACGGCCCGATCATCGCCGTGCTGCTCGACCACGCCTCCGTGCACGCCACCCTCGACCCGGTCGCCGACCGACTCTCCGGCCGCCAGTTGATCAATCTGACCAGTACCGCCCCCGAGGAGGCCCGCGAACTCGCCGCCTGGGCCGCCGCCCACCGCATCGGCTACCTCGACGGCGGCATCATGGCGATACCCGCCATGATCGGCCAGCCCGGTGCCTCCATCCTCTACAGCGGGTCGTCCGCACTGTTCGACGAACACCGCGAAACACTCGAATTACTCGCCGCCGCAGACTATTTCGGCACCGACGCCGGACTCGCATCGATGTACGACTTCGCGCTGCTGTCGAATATGTACGCCATGTTCACCGGCTTCCTGCACGGCGCGGCGATGCTCCGCTCTACCGGCATCCCGGCCAGCGCATTCGCCGAACGGGCGGTCCCCTGGGGCACCGCCATGGCCCAGCTCATCCCCGAATACGCCCGCGTCATCGACTCCGGCGACTACACCGACCCCTTCCAACCCCTCGACTTCCACAAACCCGCCGTCGACGCCATCGTCCGCGCCAGCCGCGACGCCGGCGTCGCCCTGGACATCGTCACCCCCATCAAGAACCTCATCGACCGCCAGATCGCCGACGGCAACGGCCCCCTCGCCTTCGAACGCACCGTCGAGGAACTGGCCTGACCACTCCGCGCGCCGTGCGCTCCCCCGAGCGCACGGCCCCAGAAAACTCCAGCTAAACCCGCGATTTGGTCAACGCGGCCACATCCGATAACCTTGCTGAGCACCACCGGTCCGGGTGGCGGAATGGCAGACGCGCTAGCTTGAGGTGCTAGTGCCCTTTATCGGGCGTGGGGGTTCAAGTCCCCCTCCGGACACAGACAGTACGTCACGTCACCCGTTCTACCTGTGGTTATGTAGAAAGGGTGGGTGACAGCGTTGACTGAATCAGTGCATAACCGCAGGTGGGAGCCCTGTGGGGGTTCAATTCGGGGTCAGCTGAGAGAATCCTGAGAAGCCGGCACGTCGGCCCGGCGAATCGTGGACAGTCATATCACGGAAGTCTTTCCAGCTCTGCAGGTATCGGTCGAGGCCCTTCACCTCAATCTGGGATACGGCCCCGCTCGCCACGCCGATCAGAAGAGGGCCTTATGCGGAACGTTCGCCCGGTCGACTCCTCGGTCGAGACCGCCCGGTCGACGCCCACACGCCTATCGCATGACAGCGCCAGACCAACGGCACTCAGAGTCGTCGTCCCGAAGGATCCACCTGACCTCAAACTGGCCGCTGCTCGCGCCCTGCGCGCCTCATCCAAAAATGTTGCGTCCGAGGCGCGATACCCCGGACGCCCGAGCATTGACACGCGAAAAACGAGGCCGCATTCAGAATCTCGTTGGCCTCCTTTAGATCTCGCCCCTCTCGTTCGAGTTCTTTGATCCGCGCCTGCTCCGTGCTGGCCGCACTGGGAGCCTTCCGATGTCGATCTGTGCCTGCTTCACCCAGACCCGCATGGTCTCGGCGTGGATGCCGAGTTTCAGAGCAAGCGCCTGGCACGCGGCGCACACCGACCGTTAGCCGTCGACTCGGTCAAGCACCATCTTCACCGCACGCTCACGCTGCTCGATCGGATAATGCTCACGCCTGTGCGACGCCGGCATGTCGAACTTCGAATACAGCGTGCTCGCGCGGTGATCATCTCGATTAGATCGTCTTCGCCGTCCTCGGCGATGACGTGCCCACGTTCAAACCGAAAGGGGAGCATTCCCCTCCATGGCCGAAAACGATTGTCAACACCGTCCAGCGATCCCGGTCAACATCCCAGTCGACAATCCTGTTGACGAAAAGCCACAGAGCAGAGAAAACACCCTCTGAACTGCGACTTTAATGCACTACATACGTGGGCCAAGGGGGACTCGAAGCACTTCCGGCACCCCGTGCTCGCACGTCAATTTCGGTGCAATATCCTGCGTTTCAGCCAGACGTCCGAAAGCCGAGGCGGCGCATCGCTAGGCGAGTTCCCAGAGACGAACAGTGCCGTCGGCGCCAGCGCTGGCCAGTCGCCTCGGGCCTCCTGCCGCAAGACGTAGCCTGTCTGGACACCATGCCACCGATAGTGCGGCGTAGGGATCGGAATTCCACTCGACTGCGGGATGTGCGATCACTGAACACAGCATCGTGCCGGAGTCGGACGACCAGATCCGCACTGTCTCATCGTTACCCGCGGACGCGATATGCCTCCCGTCGGGTGACCAGGCCACCGACTCCACTCCTGCAGTGTGGCCCCGCAAAACGAGGGTGGACTCTCCGCCTTGCGCGTCCCATATCCGCACGGTGTGGTCGCGTCCAGCAGATGCCAGGAACCGACCATCCGGCGACCACGCCACAGATTCCACTCGCCCCGAATGGCCGCGCAGGGTCAATCGGTGGCCGCCGGTGCTGGCGTCGTGCAGACCGACGCCATGCGCGCCGCCGACGGCCAGCGTGCGACCATCCGGCGACCACGCCACCGAGGTGATGCCGCCGACACGCCCTAGAGTCGTCCACTGGAGTCCGCCGGTGGCGGCGTCCCACACCCGCACGGCCTTGTCCCGGCCGCCGACTGCCAGGCGACTGCCATCCGGCGACCACGCCACGGACAAGACCTCGAGGCCATGGCTGGCGTTGAATAGCCATGCCTGAAGGGTTTTTGCCGCGGAGAGTGCGTTGTTCGCCTTGAGGGTGTGCTCTGCTCGACGGGCGGCGACATTCCAGATGGTGACGGTGCCGGAGTCGCCACCCGACGCTATGTAGCGGCCATCGGGTGACCAGGCGACGGTACGCACGTAGGCGGCGTAGCCGCCGGATGCTCCCGCGATGCGAGTGTGGTCCTTCGGCGCCCACCGCATGCTGCCTGTGATCGTGTCCCATATTCGGATCGTGGTGTCGAATCCGCCCGATACCAGATTCCCGCCATCCGGCGACCACGCGGCTGAAGTGACCCACCCGGACCCGTGTCCGGACAAAGTCCGCAATGGCACAAGGTCTGCGCGAGATACCGGCGTGCCGGGATCAGCCCCGCGCGCAACGCCGGTATCGACATCTCCGGGAAACAAAAGGGACGACGAGCCGGGAAAGGCCGGTGCGGCTGCCGGTGTCGCCCGCCCAGAGCGGATGGCCGCGACCTGTTCGAGCAAATGTGCAACGGACTCGGCTTCGGACAGACCGAACAGGTCGAACGAGACGATGCCCCCGAGTATCCCTTCCCTCGGGCAGTTCTCCAGCCGAACAGGAATCAGCCTCCGGCGCAGTCCCACCGGATCACTCCGGAACGCTGCCGTCCACTCGACCTTCCCGTAAACCGACTGCAGATACGCGTTCGACAACAGCGCTAGCGTGTGATCGGATTTCGCGACGCCTTCGTCCATCTTGGCGATCCAATGCGTGCCGGGAACGAAGTCCCATGCCTGAAGCAGCACCCGATAGCCCGCCTGCTCTAGCTGACCCCCCACCCATACGGCCCACGCCCGATCGACCTTCGTATAGGAGACGAAGAAATCCCACTGACCGTCCAGGCTTTCCGGCATACCCCCGCACCACCTCATCGATCCGCCGACCTCGTCGCCACATCGTCCCACAGTCACCCGCCTGAGAATCCCGATTCAGTCCTGGTCGTGTCGTATGCAGACCCGGGGCAGATTCCGCGCCGCTCCCAGGGATGTTCAGTTCACCCTCCCCCTTCATCCCTTGGTTCAACCACGCGCAAAGCGTTTGTGTAACGTCCATACCAATCCGGACACTTTCGGCGTCATCGCACCTGCGGTGACATCGTGCAGATCTTCCGGGACCAGCACGTGGTGGCCACCCACGTCCGGCATCTGCCCGGGCGAGCGACGAATCTCGACCACTACCCGCCGGTTCGCCTTCCACCTGCAAGGCCCGACCTGGTGCCGCAAGATCGCCGCCGAGATCGGTCCGGCCTGTGAACTGGTCATCGGGGAGTTGTTGTCGCCCAACGCGATCCATCACCTGCGGGCCGCTCAGGGCATCCGTCGGCTGCGTGAGAAACACGGCCTGGACCGGGTCGAGGCCGCTTGCGCCCGCGCGATCGAGGCCAGTGGCCCGTTCTATCGCACGGTCAAAGGCATCCTCGCCGCCGGGATCGACACCGACGACCCGATCACCGGCCCCACAGGGGCGGTTGCCGAACACGATGATCGGCACCTCCGTACAGCCGATGGGGCGTGGTCGCTGCTCATAGACTGCCGCTCATGGATGAGGAGCAGGTCGATCCGGTGTGGGAGCGGTTGATCGGCCAGTTGAACTGGTACAGCGCGAAAAGTGCTGCAGCGCAACGTGCCTACAAGCAGGTGAAGCTCGGTCAGATCGTTGTCGGTGCTGTAGTACCTGTGGTCGCGTTGTCCGCGCCGGCTGTGGTGACCGCAGTGCTTGCCGCGGTTGTGGTGGTGGCCGAAGGTGCGCAGCAGCTATTTCAGTGGCAAACGAATTGGTTGAGTTATCGCTCCACTGCCGAGGCGCTCAAGCATGAGAGGTTTCTCTACCTCGCCGAGGCGGGGCCGTATCGGGATGTAGATCGTCGAGCGGTGCTCGCAGAACGTGTCGAGAACCTGTTGGCGCTGGAGAATTGCGAATGGGTGGGCTCGAACGCCAACCGTCCAGAATCGGGTTGAAGTTCGCGATTGTGCGCGGCGGTCCCTGGATGACGTCTGAGTTGTCAACGGCACGCGAATTTTGGATCTGGCACGGTTTGCGTGATTCCGTCTGGTCGGGTTTCCTAGTCGCTCAACAGGATTCGTTTGCGGAGCAGGTCGGGTTTGGCGCGGCCGAACATCTGGCGTTTGATCATTTTGATCCGGTTTACGTGCCCTTCGACCAGCCCACTGCTCCAGGGCAGGGTGAGCCCGGCGGTGACGGCGTCGTGGTCGCGGCGCAGGCCACGGACGAACGAGTGCAAGGCGGGCAGGTCGTCGGCCTCGACGCCGGTCATCCATTTCTCCAGTTCACGACCTCGTAGTTCGGTCATGATCACAGCGAAGCCACGGACGTGGCCGACCAGCGCGGTCAGTTCCGAGCTCGCGTCGAGGATGGCGTCGAGCTGTTGGCGATGTTGTTGATGGAGTCGTGCGGGGTCGCTCATGATCCAGCTGGCGACGCGGCGGACCGCGGGTGGTTTGCGCGCTGGCGGACGGGCCTGGCCGGCGGCGCGGAAGGGCTGCAGGTAGTTGAGCAGGATCTTCACGCTGCCGCGGTAGCCGAGTGGTTGGATCTCCCGGAACAGCTCAGTTGCGTTGGTGCAGCCCTCATTCCAGCGTTGATGCAGGTAGGGCTTGTAGTCATCGAGGATGCCGGGCCGCCGCCCTGTTCCGTTGTTAACCAGCAACTCCTCGACGGTGGCGGCGCGCGCGAAGCGACGGACGGTGCCACGGGCAAGCCCGAGCCTGCTGCCGATCTGCAGAAGGCTGACGCCTTCGGCTAGCAGTGTGTGGACGGCTGTGTGGCGTTCGCGGGCCCGGACAGCCCATTTGTCGGTTCTGATCTCCGGTGGCTCGGCAGGTTCTGGAATGGGCTTCGCCTGCGGGTCGACAAGGACCGCGGCCTTCAAATCATCTTGGGACTGTGCCTCATTGGCGATCACCAGGCATTTTCGATGATGAGCGACCACCCGTTCGACGGCCTCGCCGAGGTTGTGCCAGATATGCCACCTGTCCGCGACTTGCAGGGCGTTCGGCGCTCCGGCGGCGATGCCGTCGGCGTAGGCGCCGGCGCGGTCGCGGCAGACGATCTCGACGCCGGGATGAGCACGCAGCCAAGTGGCGAGGGTGTCGGCAGTGCGGTCTTCGAGCACGTCGACCGGCCGCCGGGTTTCGATATCGATCAGGATCGTGCCGTAGTGGTGCCCGCGGCGCAGCGCGAAGTCGTCGACCCCGAGTACCCGCGGTGCCGCATGGTCTGGATCCGGCAGCGCCCGGATCTGCCGCAGCAGCGTCATCCTGCTGACCGTGGCCGCCAGATGCCCGGTCATCCGCGCTCCCGCACGACCACCCAATGCCAGCGCGACCGCGCGCAGCAAACGTTGCAGAAGACTCGTGCGCCGGGCGTGACGAGCCGCCAGCCCAGGCACCTGCTCAGCGAAAGTCCTTCTCCCGCAATCAGAGTTGCCGCAGAACAACCGTCTCACCCGCAGCCGGATCACCACCTCCCGGCCGGTGATCGCCGTGTCGGACAACCGCCGCCGATAGCGACTATGAACCCGACGCGAGAACGTTCCGCAGTCCGGACAGGCGACCGTCTCGTCGCGAGTACGCACGTCGAGGTTCACCCGACGCCCGACCGAGGTCATGCCGTCGATCTGCAGCCCGTCCAAATGTGGGAACAAGACCGCGAGCGGTCCAAGATCAGAACACCGGCGACATGATCGATCATCAAGTGCCCGTTGGCAATACAAGCCTGGTCAATCGCTGAGTAGGCCCGGGGCGCGGTGGCGGGATTGCTCCTGCTCCGTTTCCCCGGACCTCTCGCCGAACCCGCCGTGCGCCTCTCAACGCAACGGGCTCTCCACGGTTTCTGCCGTCAGGCTGGTTGAAGAGTCGCCCATCGATTCGGGATCGTATGCCCGCGCCAGCGATAACGGGTGACCGTCACGCTGTTCAGGTCGAACAACACGGTCCCGTCCGCCGCCGTGATGGGCAGCCACCGCCCAGCGGGGGTGGTGTAGCGACGGCGAATGTCGGTCCAATTCCAGCGGTGCCGGGTCTGCAACATCACAATCATCCGTTTCCAAACGAACTTCTGGACAACGGCGAACCGCTGCTTCGCCACGGCATGCTTGAAGCAGTTGGACCAACCACGCAGAATCTGGTTGAGCCGGGTGATCACAAAGCTCAGACTCTGCTGGGACAACCGATGGGTCAGGGCACGGACTTTCACCTTCAGCGACCGGAGGGGCCGGTCACCGATGAAGGTGTAGACGAACCACTTATCCGAGCCACGCTTGCGACGCCACTGGATGTGGAATCCCAAGAAATCGACCCCGTCCGATAGGTGCCGCACCGTAGTTTTCTCCGGTGATAGCCGAAGCCCTAGCGGTGCAAGCACTTTCGCGATCTGTTCGCGTATCGCCTCGGTGTCGTGCTCGGTCCCGTGGACCAGCACGACGAAGTCGTCGGCGTAGCGGACGATCCGCCACGTCGGCAACCCCTTGCGGCGACGGTAGGCCCGCTTGGCCTCACTGGCCATCGTCGCGCCCGGCTTCCATGGCGCCATCACCTGCTCATCGAGCACGCTCAGCGCGATGTTGGCCAGCAGTGGCGAGAGGATGCCGCCCTGCGGGGTGCCGGTCATCGTGTCCTGATACTCGCTGAGCTCGGTGAGGATCCCGGCCTTCAGGAACGCTTTGACCAGCATCAGGACGCGTTTGTCGGTGACCCGCAACCGAACCCGGTCCATCAGGGCCGTGTGGTCGATCCGGTCGAAACACGCCTCGATATCCGCATCCAGCACCCAGCGGTAGCCGCGGGTGCCGTAATAGTGGATCTCGGCGATCGCGTCCTGCGCCCGCCGGTTGGGCCGGAAACCGTAGGAGACCGGCTCGAAATCGGCCTCGAAAATCGGTTCCAGCACCAGCTTGAGCGCGGCCTGAACGACCCGGTCGGTCACCGTCGGAATCCCCAAACGGCGGACTTTTCCCGCCCCGCCCGGTTTCGGGATCTTGCGCTCCCGCACCGGAACAGGCCGAAACGACCCGTCTTTCAACGAGTCCCGCAGGTCATTCAGGAACCCCGGAACCCCGATCAACTCCTCGACGTCGCTGACGGTCATGCCGTCGACGCCAGGAGTGCGAGCCCCGTGGTTGCCCGCGACTCGGTCGAACGCCACGATCAGCGTCGCCGGGTCGTGCACGAAGTTGAACAGGTCATCGAACCGGCGGCCAGGATCGGCCACCGCCCAACGGTGAAGCTTGGCCTGCATCTCCGATACCCGCCGGCGCGGCCCCACGGGCTCGATCGGCGTGGCGTCACCATTCGGTGGCGCGTCTTTCGGCATTGCAGCATCCGTCCTTTCTCGAAAACCGCTGCCGCCCTTCGCCATGTGACCGGCTTTCCCGGCCTCGGACTACTACGGCGGCTCCGCCCCACCCGGCCCGTTCGACGGTCGATGCGTCTATCCCCAAGCTGCGCAACCGGATTGCTCGCCGCTCGGGGAACCTGACCGAATGGTTCCCGTGTTCGCTATGTTTCGCTCGACGAAGTAGGAGCCCAACTGTGTCCCTGCGGCATCGCCACGAGTACGCCGTAGACCTTCCCCGTGGCCTCCGGACCGGCTTTCGTAAACCGATCCAGGAGTTCCCCAACCACCACGAAAGTGGCGGGTGCGCACCGCTTCCTGCCCAGATCCGCCAGGTTCGAGCAGGCGGCACATAAAGGGACGTAACAACGCTGGTTCCTCGCGTACTCCTCTTCATCCCGCTCGCCGGACCCGCACCATCTGGCAGTACTGGCCACGTCCCGGCTTTGTCAGGGCCGCTCCCACCCTCCCCGGCACCACCCGGATCAGGCTGCCCTCAGCTCCATCGACCTGCTACGACAGGCCGACGATGAAGGTCTCTCACCTCCATTCGAAACACAGCGCCTCACGGCGCAAACGCAAACCGTGCCAGATCCCGGATTCGCTTTCCGTTGACATCCGCGTCGTCGAGTGCTCCGGTCGCGACAGCCAGCTCACCGAAACGTACCGCTGCTCGCGGCGCCTGTCTGAAGTTCTGAAGTCCCTGTCTTGCACGTGATCCTGTTCCACACGCTTTGCGGCACTGCAACCGAGCAGGGCTGGTCAGAGGTTGGACCGCCCCGCGACGCTCCGGCGCGGCGGCCCGCCGGTGTCGTACTGGTAACCCTGCATGTTCGATGCGGTCGTATTAGAGCTGATCTGCCGGACTCACCGCGGGCTGTCGTCGCCTGGAGTCGGCCCATTCACATATGGGAGAGAGCACCGGATTCACGTTGGTTCTGTGACCACACGTTGATGTTCAAACCAGATTGCAGGGACGGTCGATCCGTTCGGCAAGGGCTGTGGTCGCCGGTCCATTACCGTTGCGCCGATCTTGTCGCAGATGCGCTGCACCGCGAGATTCGACTCGTTCGTGCCGATCTCGACGCTGGTGTATCCGGCGTCGTGGATCGCGTCGACGAGTGCAGCCACCGCTTCGCTCGCATAACCGGCTCCCCGGTGACTGGCGCCAATCCACCAACCGATGGAACGCGACGATGTCTCGTCGCCGGTGGGGTGCACAGTTGCGCCACCGATCACGGTTGCATCTGACCGCGACTCGATCACGAGAAGCCCCGGAGTCGGGTGGCCGCCGCCGACAGCCTTGATCAGTGCCCGGCCATTTCGTTCTGTCCAGCCGTTGCTGGCGAGCATCGCATCGTCGATCGTGGCTTCGAGCGAGATTGCGTCCTTCGGCGCCGGTCGGCGCAGGGTGAGCCGCGAGGTTTCGATGTCCCGCAGCACGTCGTAGCGCGCACTGGTTTCCATGTTGGCGAGTTCGCTGACGCGCCACACCCAGATCCAGCCCGCGACGAGGACGGTGACCACCACGAGCAGCAGCCAGACACCAACGATGAGTTCGTTTGCGGCGGACGGTAATCCGGCCGTAACTGCGACGCCGATGACTGCTGCGGGAAACCCGAGGACTGCGATCCATCGCGCGAGCCCAAGGGTGGCACGCCGGGGCCAGCGCTGAAATGCCGCTTTGGCAGAGGCGATTCGCCAGGTCGGGAACATGCGCGAACGATACTCGATTCCGTCGTATTCGTCGCGGATCCGAACATTGCGTTCGGCGTAGATCCCGAGTAGGAAGCAGCGGACCTGTAGCACCTCACGATTCGTCACAGGGTGGGTCGGCGTTCACCCGGAACTACCGGGTCAGGAGAGATCGCACCGGAATCGACATACGGACGGGTAGATCACGAGAGTGGGCCAGAACCCACAAACGGAACCCGCCGCTAACCTACTTCACAGACCACATCATCCGCGCCGCGCTCACCGAGATCACCGATGTCATCATCGTGGCGCCGGAGCACATCTACGTGAAGCGAAATCCCGCAGAACTGCCATCGCTGCCGACGGCTCCGGCAAACACTCGGGATCGAAATCACCGCATCGGCGGGAGTGGCACGTTTCCTCCTCCCGCCCACAGCGTGGCGGCTACGCCGTCGAAGGTGAATCTCGCCGCGTCGCACCGGAGGTTGTCACCGAGTCCTTATCGACACTGTCGATGAGAACGGGCGTCGCCGACACCCGCAGGTGCAGTGTGCCCTCGGCAATCTCGGTCGGCACTTCGCGCCCGTGGGCGTCCACGGCGCACGCGCTGGGAAACGGCCACGGCCACGCGAGTTCGCTGGGAGAATCATCGGAGTCCGAACTGTCCTCACGGCGTACCCACACGACCAGCGCGGGCGAGCCATGCAAGCGTTCCGCGTCGAACACATACAGATCCGGACGGTCAATGACAGCAAGCCGTCGGACCTGTGTAACGCCGTCGAGCAGACGTGCCAGCAGTTCGAAGGTGTCGGCGGCCGGATTCCGGTGGGCGAGAACACCACCGTCACTGTCCATGAGTTGGAGCTTGCCGAACATCAGCACCCCCGCGACACGACTCTCGCGGTAGAAGTCCCACTCCGGCGCAATCGGATAATACAGGTTTCGCCGGATCCCCTCCGCGAGCGCGAACATGGTGCGCATCACCAGATTCCGGCACGCCAGTCGATGGCGGTAATCGTCCAGTTCGGGCGCGCACCCGTGCATGAACATCTGCAAGGTGGGCGGCAATTCATTCATACGCCGGTACAGCGCAACCACGGGCTCGTCCACGGCCGACTCGATATCCTCGAGGGTGTCAGGCATCGGGGCTTCCCCGAGGAACTGTTGCTGATGCACGGCAAGCAGATCGACCAGGTACGGCATATTCTCGGGGAATTCGGTCGGCAGCGGGCCGCTGTGTTCACTTGCGACAATAGGCTTCTCACATCCATACGCCGCCAGTTGCGCCCGGCTCGCATGCACGAGTTGCGGTACCGAGTACGGGTCGCCGTAGGGGTGGAGATCGAAGACGTCGAAAGCATCGGCCCCGTCCCGCAAAACCCGGCCGAAAAACCGGGCCCAGGTTTCGGCACCGGCCGCTCCCTCACCCAGCATCGCCCCCGGCACCGCAGCTCCGAGCACCACCAACGCGTCGGGATCCGCAAGCTTCACCGCATCGTGGAACGACTGCAGTTGCGCCACATACTGATCAGCTGTACCTGCCCAGAACAGCGGTAGGCAAGGCTCGATCTCACACTGCCAGAACCGGATCCGTCCCGGTTGCCGCCCGGCGAGCTCCCGCACGAATCGCTCATAGCGGTCGACGTCGATTGCCGGCGACGCAGGCAGCCAGCGCGTGGGATGTTGCGTGGCCCACGGGGAGCTGCAGCAGACCGTAACCCATGCTTCATCGTCGCCGGCAAGTTGATCCAGCAGCGAATCCAGAGAGTCCCAGACGAATCGGCCCGGCTCCGGCTCGACCTGGGACCAATAGATATTCACTCGCACGATCCCTGCGCCCAGGGCGCGGGCCTGCGATACGAACTGCTCCGGCGGACCGAAAAGTCCGAAGGTGGTAGCGCGAACAACCCCGAGACGTACGTCCTGCAACAGCGAGCCCTCGGATGAGGTAGCGGGCATGACAGCTCCTCCGATGATTTAGAGCACTAATAGTCCTTTATTTGAGCGTAGAGTATCAGAACATCCGCCGCTATAAAGGACATACAGTGCTCAATGACGCGAGGAGTGGCCATTGCCGAACACGTCGAGAGACACCGGTGATCACCGCAGGGAGCCCCGCCGCCGCGGGGCGGTGCTGGAGGAGGCGATCTTGCATGCAGCGTGGAACGAGCTGACCGAGGTCGGGTACAACCGCTTCGGGTTCGACGGCGTCGCCTCGCGCGCCGGGACCAACAAGACCACGATATATCGCCGATGGCCCAGCCGGGCCGCGCTGGCGATCGCGGCGTTCCGTGCGGCCACGCCGGCAGACCAGGTGCCCGACACCGGCGAACTGCGTACCGATGTGCTGGCGATGCTGCGTGGAGCCGCCGACAGAATCGCATCGCATCAAGGCGAGATCCTGCACGTGCTGGCCACCGAATTACACAGCGACCCCGAACTGCTGCGTGAGGTCCGAGACCAGCTCACCGCCACCGCGATCACCCGATGGCTCACCGTCCTCGGCCGCGCCGTCGCCCGCGGTCAGGCCCGGCCCGAGGCGCTGACGCCACGCATCGCCACGGCAGCCATCGACCTGCTCCGCACCGAATACCTCGTTCGAGGGATCACAACGATCCCCGAAGACACCATCGTCGAGATCACCGACACCATCTACTTGCCACTCGTAGCGATACCCGCGACACAGGACCGATGACAGGCCTATGCGCCGTTAATCCTGATCTGTGTCAACGGCGCCGCGATCGCGCTCTCGTCCGCCGGCACATCGGAGGCATCGGTCCGGCGAAATACGTACTCGCGCTCAATGCAGGTCACCGTTTCCACCACCTCAAATGGGCGGGCGTCGGCGACGTCAACTTCGGCCTGTTCACCCTGATCTGGGACCACATGTACCGCACCTGCTCCGATGACCCCACCCACCGATTCACCACAGACGAACTCGGCATAGCCGCCAAACCGGACTATCCCACCGACTACCTCTCCCAACTACTCCACCCGTTCACCAACGACGGGAAATGCTGACAGAGTCGCCGAAGCCCGTCAGATCCAGCCCGCATCGACGTAGCGCCCGGACTTGCCGAATCAGCCACGCCGATACAGATCGATCGGTGGATGCTGGACATACCGAGTCATCTCGGCGGAGCGCCCAGCACATTTCCTGCTCGTTTGTACTGGTGAATGATCGGCGCCGTCTCCATGTGCCGCACGGCTGGGATGGCACCCAGTCGTGCCTCGATGTAGTGGTAGAGATCATCGATGCTGCGGCAGCCGACGATCGCGGCGAGGTTGGTCGCACCCGTGGTCGCTGCGGCGAAGGCAATCTCCTCGTGTTCGGCCAATTCTGTTCCGACATTGGCCAATTCAGATGGCGGAACCGATAACCAAAACATAGCTTGAGTTGGATACCCCAACGCTGCCGTGTCGATGTCGACGTCGAAATACAGTGCCTTCGCCGCGCGTAGATGTTCTAGGCGACGCTGTACCGCAGAAGTCGACAATCCAGTGGCCTCTGCCAGTACCCGGAGGCTGCTGCGCCCATCGACCGCCAGCGCCGCGAATAACGCCTTATCGACATCATCGGGTAACAGGTGTGCTGCGGCGTCGGTTGCCCGGTCCGGGCGCAGTCGCGTGACTTGTTCCGTGCTCAGCGCGCTGGCTCGAGGGGCCCACGCGGTGGCGCCACCGAAATAAGTCCGGAGAACACAGTAGGCCGACACAGCCTTCACCTGCGCCACACGTGGTAGGCGCCCCAACAGGGCGGAATCCTGGCGCCGGTGCCCCGCCGCCCTAGCGAAACAAACGATTTCGGTGCCGGCCGAGGTCAGATTGACCCAGGAAGTATCCGGCCGGTGGGCCAGCCTTTCGGCCAGCGTCGCCGCAGCCTCGGGGACGCACTGCAGGCGCAGTAGCCACAGGACCTGACCGAGTCCTGCGGGGTCCGGTAGGCCGACCACCCTCAAGACGCCCTCGGACCGCAAGCGGTGGTACCGCCGGGCCACTGTCTGATCGGAGACTCCGAGCACTTCGGCGACCAGCGCGAACGACACCCGCCCGTCGACCTGGAGGGCATGAGTGATCTTCCTGTCCAGATCGTCGATTTCAACGGAATTCACCGACCGGACGATAGCGGACATCGAATTCATGCAAGCACTGCCGGGCGAATGGAACCGGCAGACCTCACGCGGCACAGTTGGCGGCGGGCCGCGACGCCACGTCTGCGGCGAAACACGAAGGGACCTCACCATGACCGAAATCCGGCCGGACACCGACTACCTCGATCACTCCGTGGTCATCAACCGCGACTACGTCACCGTCTGGGATGCCTACGAGAGGCTGGGCTTCTTCTTGAGTCCGGAATCCCGGCACAAGGTGACCGTCTCCGACGACGGCGAAATGGTGCCGAGCATGACGGGTAATCGCTGTGCGTACTTCGGCGAGTCGTACATCGAACTCATCGGTATCGTCGATGACTCCTGCCCTGACCCATGGGGGGTGCTTCCCCTGATCGACGGCAAGTACGAAGGACTCCGCGGCGTGTCGTTCGGCTTCGGTAGTTCGGAGTCCGCATTGCAGCGCCTCCGCGACGCAGATCTGGAGTCCGGCGCCGGCATCACCGAGCTACAGCGTCCCGTCGACACCGAGGACGGCTCCCGCCTGCTCCGGGCGAGGGTTGTCCACGTCGCCCGTTCACGCACGCCGGAAGGGATCATGCACATTTCCGAGCACCTCACTCCGGAGTACGCCCACCAGCCCCGCTACTTGCACCACCCGAACGGCGCGCAGTCGTTGGACGCGATCCTGCTCGCAGTGCCCGACAGCAAACTGGAATCCTATGTCGATCGGTATGCCACGATCCTGGGCCGCCAGCCCATCGTCGACGGCGAGCGCCGGCGATTCCAGCTTCGAGCCGGTGCAATCGAGATCCTTGCCGGTTCGGCACTGCAGTCCGTCCTGCCCGGACACGCTGCCCCTGTGCTGCCGTTCTTTGCGGGCCAAGCAGTCAACGTGCCGAGCATTGACAATGCGCGAGACTTGATCGAAGACAACGGCCTCACCGCCATCGACTGCCCTGAGGGCTTCTTCGTCGATGTGGAAGGCAGCGCCGTCATCTTCCGTCAGGCCGCGTGATGATCGTCGAGACCTCCTCCGGACGGATCCGAGGCAGCAGTGTCGACGGCGCACACCGCTTCCTGGGAATCCCCTACGCCGCTCCCCCGGTCGGCGAATTGAGCTTCGCTGCGCCGGTGTCACCACGGCCGTGGACCGGGGTGCGCGACACACTCGTCCCCGGTGCCGCCTGTCCGCAACCGTCCTCGCGTCTGGAAGACATCCTCGGGCCGATGCGCGTGCCGCAAGGACCCGACTGCCTGAATCTCAACGTGTGGACCCCAGGTCTCGACGGCTCCAGACCAGTCATGGTGTGGTTGCACGGCGGCGGGTTCTCCAGCGGCTGTGGCGGTCAAGACTGGTACGACGGAGCACAGCTCGCGTCCCGCGGCGACATCGTCGTCGTCACCATCAACTATCGGCTCGGAGCCCTGGGCTATCTGCACCTGGGGGAACTCACCGATGAGATGGGAGACGGCAACTTCGGCCTGCTCGACATGCTGGCCGCGCTGAGGTGGGTGCACCGGGAAATTCATCGGTTCGGAGGGGACTCCAACCAGGTAACCCTCGTCGGTCAGTCGGCCGGTGCCCTGTGTGGAGTGGTTCTGATGTCCGCCGAGCCCGCTCGTGGTCTCTTTCAGCGGGCCATCCTGCAGAGCACCCCGACGTCGGTCTCCCCCGCATCGTCGGCGGAGGCCACCGAGGTGGCTGAACAATATCTCGCACAACTCGGTCTCTCTCCCGATCAGGCGCACAAACTCCGGGAAGAACCGTTCGGCCGCCTGCTGGAAGCACAGACAACTCTCGCCCGGCGGCTGGCGAAACCGCTGCGACTGGCCCCGCCCTTCCAACTCACAGCGAAACCCGGTCTCGTCGCGGAAGATCCGATCGCCTGCGTACCGCCCGATATCGACCGCTTCGCCGGTTTCACCGCCGACGAAGCGACGGCTTGGCCTATACCCGCCGATCTCGACCACCACACAGCTGCGGCGCTGGCAGAAGGATTCGGTGGACAGTACCCACCTGATACAACCGGATCGGATCCTTCGCAGGCGCTCGTGAAGGTGGCGACAGACCACTACTTCGCCTCGGGCATTCCACGTCTCGGCGAGGGCGGATACGCCTATCGATTCGACTGGCATCCGAGCGATACGCGCACGAAGGCCTGCCACTGTATCGAATTGCCCTTCGTTTTCGGCACTGTGGATGCCTGGCGCACGGCCCCGATGCTGGGCGGTGAAACTCCCCCTGCCTACTTGATCGACACGATCCAACAAGCCTGGCTGTCGTTCATTCAAACCGGGATACCCGGACCTGGATGGAGCGTTTATCGCAATCAACAAGATCTGCGCTCCCTGTCATAGCCCTGCACCACGGGCCGGCTGACAACGCATCGGCTGCTCGATATCTGGTCTATTTCTTCGGCAGTACCAGGAGAGAATGTCATGGCTTGTAAGAGGATACCGATGGTGGCCATGACCATTTCGATCCTATTGCGTTCCGACCAAGGTCGCACGCAGCTACGGCTCGAGGCGAGCAGGCCGGAGCCGAGCCGCCGACCGGGCCGGATTATGCGCACTGGTTGGGCGGTGTTCGCGACCGTGCATTCGCGCACATGATGCCTGTTCGATCTTCCCGTTCGTTGTTCTTCCTATTCATCCGCGGACGCGGCTGATTCGACCTGCTCAGGCGACGGTGAACGGCACCGATTCCGGGGTGGGTCCTTCGACGCCGGAAATTCCCAGCGGTGATAAAAAGCGGCTGCAGACATGTGAAAGCATTATTAGATGGTCGACGATCAGGCCGTATTCAGCTCACGAACCATCGCCGAAGCCTCCGCCTCCGCGGGGCCAAGCCCCGGCGCCACCGCTCCCGAAACCGCAGGTCCGGCCAACTCCACCAGCTGCCCGACCTACGGCTGGACGGGCTGGACAGTCGAACTGTCCCCACCGCCGAAAGCCCACAGCGCAGTCAAACAAATGACCGCGCTGGTCCAAGTGGTATTTCAAGCGATGGTCGACCAACTCGGTGTCGGCGACAAGGCCGCAGTGCCCGATGTAAACGAATTGCTACGCCTAACCGGCCTATCCGACACAATCGACAAGTCCCTGGTCACCGATGCGCACAACATCGCGGTCGAGCGAATGCAAGGGATCAAACAGGGCTTGATCGCGCAACACAGGCACATCACTGCCAGCGTAGCAGCGACCGCGAAAATGGGCACCGCACTCAACCGCGACATCTGGAACGAGGTCGCCGATCTCCGCGCTGCCCTGCATGCGGCAGGCAACGGGAAACTATCAACACAGATGGAGATCGGGCTACTCGATCGGCTGCGAACCTCATTGCGGACGGTTTGGCAGAAGTACAACGCAGTCACCGACGCGAACAAATCCAATGGAAACGCAATGGGCCCACTGACTCTCGACGACCTGAAATCCCTCGCACCTGGAGCGGATCCCGACAAACTTCGGCAGTACCTTCCCTACTTGAACAGGGCGATTCTGGAAGCGGGTATCACCACCCCGAAGCGCGAGGCCGCATTCCTGGCACAGATAATCCACGAAACCGACAAGCTGAAAACGCTCACCGAATACGGCGACGAGGACCGTTTCAACCGCCTCTACGGGCCGCAGACCGCGGTCGGCCGATCCCTCGGCAACACCAACACTCCAAGAGACGGCGCCCGCTACCCCGGGCGCGGCGCCCTCCAGATCACGGGGCGCTCGAACTACCGGGAGGCGGGAAAGCATCTCGGCATCGACCTGGAGAGGTATCCGGAGGAGGCCGCCAAACCCGAACACGCCTTCGACGTTGCCGCCTGGTACTGGACAGAACACGACCTCAACGCCGCCGCCGACCAGCTCCCCGACGATCCCGACAAGCTCGGCCGATTCGACGCCATCAGCCGAGAGATCAACGGCGGTAGCAACGGTGCGGCTGAGCGCCGCGAGTACTACCTCAAAGCTCGTGACCGTCTCGACGGTCGTGACGTTCCCGACGCCGATTAGCCTCGGCCCCACGGACTTGGAGGATCGACCACGTCGATATCGAGGGGCCCTCACCCGACGATCGGGCACACACAACCCGATCGGTGTTGTAGGGCGCCATCACCGTCGGAGTCGTTGTCGACGACGTGCCTTTCGATTGGTCGTTCCACCTTGTCGTGCGCCCGTGCCGATCGAGAATCGCGGGGCACGAGAGAGCTTCGCCTACTGCGAACTCGTATAGCGGCTGGCCTTGTCACCTTGTGAACGTGTGCCGTTGTCTGCCGATGCGGTGATTGCCGACGTGTAGTCATCGACCGCCATCGAGTTGTACACGCGAGAACTCTTCGTGGTCAGACGGAGCAGGGCGCGACTGGGCCCGGCCGGCAGGACCGACAGCAGACGCGTTGCCTGGACCAGGCCTGACAAGCCCAGTCTGGAGGACGGGATCAAAGTCTTGGCCGCGCTCGTGGCCACCGCGTGGCTGTCGCGCACGGGATCTGCCATCGCCCGCTCGTAAGCGGGGAAGGCCCGCTCGTAGTCGCCGTTCGCACACGCCAATTCTCCGGCAAGCACGTAGGCACCGACGACCGCCAGGCTGGTGCTACCTCCAACGGCCGGTCCGGGGCAGTAGCCGGCGTCCCCGACCAGCACGACACGGCCACGTGACCAGGTATCCATCCGGATCTGCGCGATCGAGTCGAAATAGAAGCTGTGGGTGCGGTCGAGTTCATCCAGCAAGCGATCCACATCAGGGTGCATTCCTAGGAATGCCTCACGCAAAAGCTGCTTCTGCCGGGTCGCGTCGTGGTGGTGGAAATCGAGTTCGCGTTCACTTCGGAACAGGAACAACGCGCGCGCGTCGTCGAGATGGCGCGCACCGTAGATACCAACGGTGCGGCCGACGCCGGTGTGGATGCGGAGTTCACGGTCGAGTCCCGAGATCGCAGGGACCGTCAGCACCCCGAGATAAGCACCCGCGAAATTGCTGAATCGGGACTCGTCTCCGAATACCAGGCGGCGCACATTCGAGTGCAGCCCGTCCGCTCCGACGACCACGTCGAATCGCCGCGGCGCGGCCTTCTCGAAAGAGACGTCGCCGTCAGGAGAGATCTTTGTGATCGAATCCCCGAAGAGATACTCGACGTCGTCGGAAGCGGCGTCGTAGTAGATCCGACTCAGATCATCGCGCATGATCTCCGCGTGCCGTTCGGAAGTGGCGTCGAAAACCTTCGACAGATCCAGCCCAACCGGCCGACGAGCACCCTCCCTGCGAAGAGTCATCCGGTTCGTACCGGTGACTCGCTCTTCGATGCGCGACAGCACGCCCATTCTTTCCGAGATGTCCATCGCCGGCAGGAACAGGTCGACCGCGTGACCACCGCTCTTTCGTAGGGCCGGCGCCCGCTCGACGACTGTCACGGAGCAGCCGTTTCGGGTCAGCCAGTACGCCAGCACTGGGCCGGCGATGCTCGATCCGGAAATGAGAATTCGCATGCCACTTCCTCCTTGCTTACTTAACGATAGGTAAGTCTAGCAGAGATTTACCTATCGTTAAGTAAGCTAACCTTGTGGCATGGCCCGTCCCGCCGATACGAAACACCGCATCCAGGAAGTAGCCCGCGAGCTCTTCGCCCAGCAGGGCGTACAGCGCACCAGCCTGCAGGACATTGCCGCCCGACTGGGTATCACCAAACCTGCGCTCTACTACCATTTCTCCTCGCGTGAGGAATTGGTGCGCAGCATCGTGCAGCCGATCATCGAGGAAGAAGAGGCGTTCCTGGCGAGCCAGGAGGGATTGCCAGAGGTCGAGCCTCGCTCCCTACTCGAAGGCTACTTCGATTTCCACTACCGCCACCGCGACGACATGGTCCTCATGCTCGGCGAACTGACCACCCTGGCCGATCTGGGCCTGATCAACCGCGTGTTGGACTGGCGTCGGCGACTGACGAGGTTGATCTACGGCCCGGACCCGACACTGGAGCAGGCTGCCCGCGCCACGATCGCCTTCGGCGGAATCCAGGACTGCACAATCCAGTTTCCGGACGCACCGCACGGCGAACTTCGCCGAGCGGCCGTGAGCGGTGCGTGCGCGACATTGCGTCTCCAACCGCATGATGGAGCCACAGACGGAAGGTAACCGATCGGGAACTGGCGCCAGTGCGTGAAGCAAGCTCGGACGACGCGGTCGTGAACAGAAGCCGGACGAACAAGCCGGCCGCACCCGCGATCACGACGGTCCAGACATGACCGTGATCGATCGGGTTGGGCGACAAAATCGTTCGGCCCAATTCGGCGACGGCCACCAGTGGCGCCAGACCCACGACAGCCCCGATCACCTACAGGATGACAACGGCGGCAAAACTCCCTGCGTAGGGGCGCAGCAGCTGTGCCAGGCTCGGTCCCGCCGCAGTATCGGCTCGCATTCGGTTCATGAGGTCGAGTCCATTTTCGGGACGAACGGAATGATTGGTTGCAGTTCGGGATCCATGACCATGCCGTCGATTGTTGCGTCGGCCGGGCACGCTTCGCTTCCGCCAGCGGGTGTCCCCAGCTACGTGAACACGCGTACGAAACATGCGCTCGACTGCGTCGGTCGCCGTAGCCGATTCAGCGTCCGAGCCATTCACTTGCCGAAAAGTGCACAGCCGGAAGGAAGGTCACGTCGCTGCCGAACCGGCCCGCAGTTCCTGCGCCAATTCCCTGAAACAAGGCGGTATTTCGTTGCGGGCATTGGGCGCTGTGGGCTCATGGTTGCCGGTACCATCAGGGATGGATGAACCGACGTTCTACGTGGTGAATTCACCCAGCCCGGTCTGGTAGGCGATCACGACCAGCTGCGCGCGGTCGCGCGCACCCAGTTTCACCATCGCGCGGCTGACATGCGTGCGTGCGGTGGCCGGACTGAGAAACAGCGCTGCGCCGATCTCGTCATTGCTCATGCCTTGCCCCACCAGTGCCAGCACTTCGCGTTCACGGTCGGTCAGCACCGCGAGCCGGTCCTCGGCTGACTTAGCCGCCCGGCGCTGCGCTGTGAACTGGCCGATGAGGCGGCGGGTGATCCGGGGTGCGAGCAGCGCGTCACCCGCGGCGACGACTCGGATCGCGTGCAGAAGTTCGGCTGGACCCGCGTCCTTGAGCAGGAACCCGCTCGCGCCCGTCTGCAAGGCATCGAAGACGTTCTCGTCGGTGTCGTAGGTGGTGAGTATGAGCACCTTGACCCGCTCCATCCCATTGGCCTCGGAGATCTGGGCGGTGGCACGTATCCCATCCAGCTGTGGCATGCGGATGTCCATGAGGACGACGTCGGGGCGGGTGGCGCGGGCGAGTTCGACAGCTTCTGCGCCCGTGGTGGCTTCACCGACTACCGTGATGTCGTCTTCCAGGTCGAGCAGAACTTTGAAGCCGGAACGGACCAGGCGTTCGTCGTCGGCCAGCAGTACCTTGATCGGTGGTGTGGGAGTTCACAACCGCGATCCGACCGGCGTGAGGGGCAGGCGGGCAGTGACCTCGAAACCACCATCGGGACGCGCCGTCGCATCGAGTTCACCACCGAGCAGCTGGCAGCGTTCGCGCATTCCGACGATCCCGCGTCCGGTCGTGGGGGCGCTGCCGCTGCGAGCGGGGTCGCGGCGGCCCGCATCGATCACCGTTATCCGCAACGCGTCGATGCTGGGTTCGAGCGCCACCGTCACCCGGGTCGGGCTGACGTGGCGGATCACATTGGTGATCGATTTCTGCACGATGCGGTACGCGGCGCTGCCTACCGCGCTCGGCAGCGGCGTCGCCGGCGCGGTCTGCTCGAAAGCGATGTCGAGTCCGGCATCGGCTCCATCCGCCTGTGGTGTCGAAGCCTGTTGGCCGCCCGCCGGTAGGTCCCCGGCGCTTGCGGTTTGAGATCTGATCGGCACGCTCGGGGATCACCACCCGGATAACGCTTGCGCTGCAATCATGTCCGGTTCGCCGCCGCCGAGTACGCCTTGTCCGCGATCATCGTGTCGGGGTTGCGCCGGGGTGGCCCGCTCTCGAGGCGGGGCACCGCCGGCTGCTCGAGTACCGCAGGCAGCATCGATGAGTTCGCGGACTGGCCGGGCGTGATCGGCACGGCCATGCCGCGGCCGTTGCAGTCGGTGGCCACGTGCGCCTTGGTAGTCAGCCCGTCTCGTGAGCGGCTCAGCCCGTGGTCGGCTGGTTCATGACCCACACCCCGGGCTGGCGGCGCGGGCCTCGGTGGCCGCCCAACAATCCGGTGGCCTACTGCCCGTTCGGGCTTTCGCTAGTCGGTGACTGTGGGTGCCTGCCGCCGGAATGCAGTCGCACACGTTGCAGCGCCCACCAGAGTTCGAGGGCAACGCCTGCCCGTCGCAGATCGATGCCCGCTAGTTTTTCGTATCTTGTAATGCGATAGCGGATGGTATTGGGATGGACGACAAGCCGTTTGGCGGTAGTTTCGACGTGCTGTCCGCAGTCGAGGTACGCGCGTAGCGTTTCGAAAAGTATTTCAGCGCTGTCCGATCCAGCGACACCGTCGAGATATCGGTGAACCATCTTGTCGCCGACTTCCGTGTCTGCGAGCACGGAGGGGAGCAGGCCCAGCGATGCCAGGTCGAAAATCCCTTTGCAGCCGAATGCATCCGCTGTATTGAGGGCCCGGGTGGCCTCGCCGAATCCGGGCGTCAACTCGTCGACTCGGGCGGCCGCCGCGGTGCCTACGGCCACAGGTGCATCCTTCGGCAGGCGTTCAACAAATCCGGCTAGATCGCCGTCGACAGTTGTGGTGAACCTCGAGGAAGAGAACCGGGTCAGATGTCGTTCCAGGGTCTCGCTGGAATAGGAGTCGGCGGGGCGCGCACGAAAAGGCACGACCGTCATCTCCGAGTCCAGACCGTAGCGTTGGGCTAGTGCGGATATCTCGGTTCGCCCCAAGCTGCCGGTGAGCGCGGCCCGAACGAAGTCCCCCCGAACTCGATGATCGAGGCGGGCTCGTTCGAGCTCGACCTCGCGGTGCGCGGCACTGAATTCGATGATGGCCGCGTCCATCACGTGGAGCAGTTCTCTGGTGAGGTCCAGCTGCAGGCCGTCGGTAAAGTTGTAATTCCTGCCAATCTCCTGGATCTCATCGATCAGTTCGCGGCACCCCACACGCCAGCCGCCCAGTAACTCTTCGAGCGTTATGCCCTGACCGGCACGTACGGTTCCGAACTCGCGGAACATTTGTGTGTCATGGACGGACGGGCCACGCTGCTCTACCAGAGCAGCAAGTACGGTGTCGATGAGCCGCTGGGTAAAGGGCATCAGCTCAGCTGGCTCGAGGCGTCGATAGCCAGCTGCGGCTCGACGCGAGGCCTTGATCATGCGACCGGTCAGAAGGACTCGTCTGGAGGCCAATTCGGCAACCAGATCGCTTCTGGACCTTGACGACTGAGCCTCCATGACGGAAGTCATTATACGGCGTATTAGAAAATATTACAACTCAGTCGATCGCCAGTCTGTTCCTGGCTCCATGGTGAAGCGCGGAGACCTTCGTGATCCTTGTCGTTAGGGAAAGAGCATGGAGGATCCAACGATGGACGTGACGACGCTCATGCGCCAGGCCGCCGAGTTCGGCGCCAAGTACACCGCGATCATCACCGAGAAACAGAGTCTTACCTTCGAGCAGGCGTGGGAACGCGGTGTGCGGCTCGCCAACGGGCTTCGGGAGATGGGAATCCGGCCAGGTGACCGTGTCGCGAGCCTGGAGGACAACAACCTGGGATGCGTGGACACGGTCCTGGGGTGCGCGATCGCCGGTGCAGTACGAGTACCTCTTTACCCTCGCAACTCCGGCGAGGCGCATGCGCACATGGTGGCTGGTACCGATGCCAAGGTCTTACTGACCGATGATGTCTACGCGTCGTCGGTTCGCGATCTGACCGATCAAGTCGACAGTTTGCAGCACCTGTTGGTTCGCGACGAGAACTACGAGACATGGCTCGCCGAACAGGATGCAATCGACCCGCTGATTCCGGTCGAGCCCGACGCCTGGTACATCATCCGCCACTCCGGGGGCACCACCGGCAAACCGAAAGGGGTTGGCTATACCAACCATGACTGGGTCCTCAACTGCCGCAACTGGGCAGGTTTGATCGAACGGATCGACACGGACAGTGTGGTCGGCCATGCCGGGCCGATCTCCCACGCTTCGGGCTATCTGTTCCTGCCTGGTTGGCTGGCCGGCGCGTCAAATCTCGTCTTCGGAAAATTCGAGCCCGGCAAGGTGCTGTCGATGATGGTGCACGACCGAGTGAGTCACATGTTCGCATCGCCGAGCTTGCTCGCCGCACTTGCGCGTCACCCAGACGCGCAGCGACAGTGGCCGAACCTTCGATCGATCGTCGTCGGCGGAGCGCCCATCACGGACGCCACCGCTTTGCTCGGCAAGAAAGCCTTCGGCAACACCTTGTTCCAAGGTTTCGGGCAAACAGAGGCAGTCCCGATCGCCGGTATGGGACCCAGGGAGTGGTTCGGGACAGTGCAGGGCTCGACGCCGATGCGGTCCGCCGGTCGAGTATTGCCGTACGCCCAAGTACAGATCTGGGACCGGGACGGAAAGGTGCTTCCGATCGGAGCCGAGGGAGAAATCGTAGCCAGAGTCGAAGGCCAGATTCGCAGCTACTGGGGTGATCCAAAGCTCACCGAGAGCCGTTTGGTCGACGGATGGGTTCGCACGAAAGACATCGGGCGTCTCGATGAGAACGGATACCTGTATGTCCTCGATCGGGAAGAGGACCTGATCGTTTCGGGCGGATTCAACATTTGGCCTGCCGAACTCGAAACCGTCATCGAGGATCATCCCGCTGTACTGGAGGCCGCGGTTTTCGGCATCCCCCATGAGCGCTGGGGGGAAACGCCAATGGCGGTGGTCACCGTGCAACAGGACTACGTTGTTACCGAAGACGAGATCATCGACCTGTGCAAACGACGACTCGGCTCGTACAAGAAGCCGAGCCGCGTCGAAATTCGAACCGAACCACTCCCGAAAAGCGTGGTGGGGAAATTGCTGCGCAAACAGTTGCGCGAACCGTATTGGAACGACCGCGAGAGTCGCGTATCCGGGGCATAGCCGACGAAAAGCGTCGTGACCGCATCCGATAAGCTGCCTCAGAAATTCATGGCCAAAATGCTTGCTGTGAGAGATCGTGGCCGCGGCCTTGGGGCCGGCGCGGATCAGAACCCATCGTCCGGTGAGGTCTTCGGGCGAATCCTCTATTCATTCAGTACTGGAGAAAAAATGGCCAACGCGCGAATAATTGGAGCGGCGACAACCTCCTTTGGGCGCTTTACGGACTCTACTATACGGTCACTGGCGGAGCAGGCGGTATCCGATGCGCTAGCGGACGCAGGAGTCTCACCGGACGAAATTGAAAGCGTGTTCTTTGCCAATGGGGTGGCCGGGCTGCTCACCGGTCAAGAAATGATTAGAGGTCAGTCTGCGCTGAGAAATACAGGATTGCTGGGACAACCGCTGGTCAACGTAGAGAATGCATGTGCTTCGGGCTCTACCGCATTTCAGTTGGCGGCAGCAGCTGTGGAGTCAGGGTCTGTTGACATCGCGATCGCAGTGGGTGCCGAGAAACTTTCCCATCCCGAGAAGGCCCGGTCGTTCGCAGCCATCGGTACCGCCATGGACCTGCTTCAGCCCGATGACTTCCGACGGGCAGGAATCGAACTCGGCCCAGATCTCGATTCCGGCGACAGGAGGAGTTCGCCATTTATGGATGTCTATGCTGCGAACACGCGTCGTTTCATGTCCTCCGGTCGAATTTCCGCGACCGATTTTGCGAACGTTGCAGTGAAGAACCGTGAACACGCCGCCCTGAACCCAAAGGCACAGTTTCGCGAGCCACTGACGCGGCAGCAAGTCCTCGACAGTCGCATGGTCTCGGCCCCGTTGACCTTGCTGATGTGCTCACCCATCGGTGATGGCGCGGCAGCTGTGGTGGTTTGCTCCGCCGAGTATGTCAAACGCATCGGCGCCGATTCCGTCACAATCCGCGGCTACACCTTGGTCAGCGGAATCGACCGTGCGGACGGAAGCCTGCCGGCCGTCACTCGAGCGGCGCGCGCAAGTTACGAGAAGGCAGGGATCGGCCCGGAAGACGCGCAGGTCATAGAGCTGCACGACGCAGCTGCTCCAGCGGAACTCATCGCGTACGAAGAACTCGGACTGTGTGAGATCGGCGATGCGGGAAAACTCCTGCACTCCAACCAGACGCGACTCGGCGGTAAGCATGTCGTCAATCCGAGCGGAGGGCTGTTGTCCAAGGGGCATCCCATCGGTGCCACCGGGTTGGCGCAACTGGCTGAACTCACAGACCAGCTGCGAGGTCGTTGTGGCGATCGCCAGGTCCCGAACGCTCGGGTGGCCATCGCCGAGAACGCCGGTGGCTTCCTGGGGAATGATCCGGCAGCCGCCTCGGTCGTCGTGCTGGCTACCTAACTGGAGAACCTCGACCCGCTACGGCGACGACAACAGCACCTGACCAAACACGACATTGCGACTCGCGACGTCTGCCCAGCAGCCTCAAGGGTCTACAGCTCGCTCCCACGGGCCCTGATGAAGGCCATCGCCCGCCGCGTCGGGCAGGTCGGCGCAGGAAAGGAGAGCCCGGCACGTCGCCACCTGACATTCGGTGCTCCTGCTTCGTCGATGTCAGTGGGAACGTTGGGCGTTGTCGACGTCGCCTCGCACCTGAGGCAGATCGATATTCTCCCTGCGCCTCGGTCGTAGATGTAGCGCTTTTGGTGGTTGCATCCAGTCGGTATGTTGAATCAGAAAGACTTCAAATGAGTATCTTCTTATGGGGCCTGCAAGGGGTCCTTGCCGCCGTGGTGGGGATGTCCGGTCTCGGCAAACTAGCGCAGCCAAAGGACAAGCTGGCCGAGACTTACACCTGGATGCAGGATGTGTCCAAGGGGACCGTCTGGTTCATCGGTTTGGTGGAGGTTGTCGGCGCAATCGGACTGATCGCCCCGGCCGCGACCGGTATCGCTCCGGTCTTGACACCAATTGCAGCAGCCGGTCTGGCGATATTCTCGTTGCTTGCCGCCATTCTCCACATCCGTCGCAAAGAGCTGCGTGGCGTGGCGATTGTAGCCATCCTATTCGTTGTGGCTGCGGTGATTGCGTGGGGAAGATTCGGGCCTTACGGGTGGTAGCCCGATTCATCTGTTTGTCTGCGAGGCTCTCGCCGTGAAGGCGTACGGCTCAGCAACCTCGGCCACAAAGTGGTCGGGATAAGTAAATAAGTCCGCGACCTGGATCCGACTGCCGAATCACAATTCGCGAAGGCTATTTGTCGGCTGGTGTCTGGTTTGTTCGTTTGCGAGGAAGGGAAGTGTTATGGCTGTAGATGGGGGCCGTGTTCGGCCTAGTTTTCGTATGAGGGCTGTGACCGCGCTATTGAAGGCGGGTGGTCAGCGGGAGATGCTCGGTAGCGCTGAGGGTTTGCATGCTGCGCTGGTGAAGCGGGACCGGAAGGCCAAGCCGGTGCAGGTTCCGGGTTTTGTGAGCAAGGCGGCCTCGGTGGTGCGTGAGGATGTGGATTCGTGGCCGGTGTATCGGGTGACCCCGAGTGCCGTGGCGGCGGATGTCACGGTGGTTTTCATGCATGGTGGAGGCTTCATCGGTGAGGTCAAGCGGCCGCATTGGAGTTTCGTGCGCAAGCTCAACACCTCGGTACCGGCCGAGTGCGTGATGCCGGTGTATCCGCTGGTGCCGCAGGCGCACGCGATCGACATGGTCGCTACCGCCGCGGAGATCCTGGCCCGCACGATCGAGCGGCGTGGCGCGAAAAATACCATCATCATGGGTAACTCCGCCGGCGCGGGCCTGGCCCTGGCCGCGACGCAGGCTTTGCTGACGCAGGGCAAGCCGCTACCGGCGCGGGTCGTGCTGATCTCGCCGTGGCTGGACATGAGCCTGTCCGACCCGGCGCAGGCGGCGCTGGCCGATGACGACCCGTTCCACCAGGCTCCCGGGCTGGTCGAGATCGGCCGCCTCTATGCCGACGATCTCGACACCCGCGACCCTCGCGTGAGCCCGCTGTTCGGCCCTGTGGCAGGACTACCACCGCTGACCGTGTTCTGCGGAACCAGAGAGATGGCGTTGACCGACGCACGGACCCTGGTCACCCGCGCCCGCGACGCCGGCGTCTCCATCGACTACCACGAAGGCACCGGACTGGTCCACAACTACGCACTCATGCCCACCCCCGAAGGACACGCAGCCACCGACATCATCATCAACGCTTGCCGCCGAACCCACTGAGGCACCCCCGCTTTCCCGGAGGGGCTTCTCTGGATTAGCGGGGGAACCCTCACACTGACAACCGCACCATCACACCCCGCTACCGCGAAAACAACCACGCCAGTGGCCACCAGAGGACTCGGAGCCTGCTGCGGACTTTCTCCCGCTGGCTTCCAAAGCGCTACGACAGGGGCCGCGGGGGTGTCCGGAACAGATCGGCCCGGCGGCTCGCTGGAGAAATTGTCAAAACCTGTGGTTCGGTCTGTTTGGGGCGACGTTCGTTCGGGATCTTCGCGACCGCTTTGGGATATTTCGCGCCGTAATCGATTTCGAACGCTCTCACCGCGAGTTGCGCCTTGGCGTTGTAGATGTACTTCATCGCCGTGTTCGCACCCGAATGGGCGGACTTCGCAAGCGCAGCAAGGACATTCGCGGATTTGTGGAACCAGCAACGGAACCAAAAGCCGCATCCTCGGAAGGGGTAACAGGTGAAGGATCTGGTCGACACCACGGAGATGTACCTCCGTACCATCTACGACCTCGAGGAGGAGGGCGTTGTACCGCTGCGGGCGCGTATCGCCGAACGCCTCGAACAGCGCGGCCCGACGGTGAGTCAGACGGTCGCGCGGATGGAGCGCGACGGTCTGCTCATGGTCGCCGGCGACCGACACCTCGTACTCACCGACAAGGGCCGCGCCGTGGCCGTGGCGGTGATGCGCAAACACCGCTTGGCCGAACGGTTCCTCGTCGACGTGATCGGACTCGACTGGCAGAACGTGCACGCCGAAGCCTGCCGCTGGGAGCACGTGATGAGCGAGGAGGTCGAACTGCGACTGCTCGAGGTCCTCAAATACCCCACCACCTCCCCCTACGGCAACCCCATCCCCGGCCTGGACGAACTCGGCGTCAACTCCCCCAATTCCGGTGAGGAGACCCTGGTCCGGCTCTCCGACCTGCCGCCCGGCCAGGTGTCGGCGGTGGTGGTGCGCCGGCTGTCGGAACATATCCAGGCCGATCCGGACGTCATCGGTCAACTACACAAGGCGGGGGTGGTCCCCGACGCCCGCGTGACCGTCGAGACGAAGCCGGGTGTGGTGATCATCTCGACGCCCGGACACGTCGGTTTCGAACTGTCCGACGAAATGGCCCACGCGGTCCACGGAATGTTGGCTTGATAAGCAAGCGCCGCAAGACCGTCGCCTACCAGCTATCAACGAGATATCTACGGTGACTGACCGGTGTACCAATAGGCGACGCGCGAGTACCGATTCGATTTTCGCAACAAAGAACCTTGTGAGGTGACCAGGATGACTTCCAATATCTCGATTATCGACGAGATCAACGATATGCATTCCGATCTTGCTCGATGGATCGGCTCACCCGATGAATTCGAAGCTCGAAACAGATTCGTGACTCAATTGCACTCCGAATTCTCACAGATTTCCATCGATGGATCGACGCTATCACATCAACAGCTACACTATCTTCTCGATGAAATCGGATACTCGGCACCCGGCATGACGATAGACATTCGCGATGTCAGCGTATTGCATCAATCGACCTATTGTGTGTTGGTACGATTCCGGGAGATTCATCATACCCCAGACCTCTCGTCGTCCCGTCTGGTGACTGCACTGCTGCTAACCGACCCGCTGGGACGAAACGGGTTGAAATGGCGCTTTGTGCACGAGATGGCGGAAGGCGCCTGGGCGCCGTGACACCGGCCGAGCCGCCGAATATCACACGCTGCGCCGACCGCGACGACACCGACTGCGTGCTCGTTCTTGCCGCTGTTAGTATCTCGAGGCACGGCCGGCGCGCCGACTTCCAGAACTTACTCGGCACCCATTTGTCCAGACAGGTGTTGGTTCTTCGGGTTCAGCCATGCCGCGATAGCCGCCAAATCAGCTGAATTCAGCCGAGATTCTCGAGCTTTGGACCGAGCTGGGCACTGTCTGTGGATACCGTGACGACGGTCGCGCAGCGAGTCCAATTCATCTCCGCAGCGGTAGCAATATGTGTTGACCATTTTCTCGGAAACTCTTTCATCCCTCGGCTCGCGCGCAGTCGAGCCTCATGGCCTTCTCTTGACCTCGAATTGTCGCGTTACCTCGAATCACACCGCGGGGGCCACCGCCTTCGCCGGGGATCGTGCAGCGGCGATGGCGACATCGTTTGCACGAGCCCACGGCACAATTCTCCAGCAGTGGGTCCGTGATTGGACCAGCACCAGCTCGAATCAACTATTTCCACAGCCGCTGGCACGGCATTATCGGCAACACCGCATTGACTCGATCGTCTATTGTCACTTTGGCCAGGTAGGCAGCGGCGTCGGCGAAGGCCTCTGCCACGCACCTTTCGGCCCGATAATGAAGCGGCGCACCCTTATCGAGTTGTACAGTGAGGTGGCATTCCACAACGGTTCACCTACATCACTCGGAACTGTTTCCAATGGGCCAAGTGCCTCTACCGATAAACTTCGAATCGATAGCACTGTGCGGGCACCTTGGGCTTGTTATCGAAATGGGCGAGCATTGGCATTCAAGCTGCGGCACGTCCAGACTCTCTCTCCGGTTGCTGCGGCCCGTGCAGCTCGTGAATTTCCAGAACTGGTTTCATCGGTCCTCTGAGGGGACTCGTCAGGCATGAGTGGTGCAGCTACAGCCTGCCTCAATCGAACCTCAGCGCTC
Source organism: Nocardia sp. CA-119907 (assembly GCF_050955995.1). NCBI lineage: Bacteria > Bacillati > Actinomycetota > Actinomycetes > Mycobacteriales > Nocardiaceae > Nocardia > Nocardia sp. CA-119907. Next base: position 4,877,759 of record NZ_CP192091.1, on the reverse strand, counting down.
ATGGGGCACGCGGCCGCAACGCCGACGGTTCGGAGGTGATCGCAGTCGGGCCCGTCGAGTGAGACCGACCTGCTGTCCGACGGATCACGGGAAGACGGAATGTACTCGCCGTACGAAGTGGGATCCGGTTCGGCAGAGCTGAGTCTCGCGTAGATGCGAAAATGCCAGTTCTATATAGAACATTCCTTGTCGGCATTAGAGTTCCTCCGCTGCTTTTCTCACCGCCGCAGCTACTGATCCTCGACCGGCGCGGGCGCTGGTCGAGGTGAGCGCGTGTCAGCGGTAATCGTGCTGTCGACGTCGTCGGCCGAGGCCGACGTGCAGGGTAGGGCTGCCTCAGCAACCGGTCGTGGCGCGGTCCGTCGGCCAGCGGCGATGGCCCCTATAACAGCGGCGACCGGCAGAGCCCAAGGCAGTGAGTTGATCCAGGCAAGGTCGCTGCCGGTCAACGTGGAGTAGTTGAGGATCATCAGGACCAGGCCACCGAACAGACCCATGCCTCCGGCAGCCGGGGCGACGATGCTGCCCCAGATCGACTCGTGCTGACGGTGGCGGCTGAAGTAACCCACGATCGAGGCGGCGGCCACGCCCTGCAGCAGGACGATCCCAAGGACGCCGAGACCGTACAAGCTGATCCCCATGCTCAGATACGGGTCGTGGCCGGTCGCAGTAAAAGCAGTCGTCACTACCGCAACCAAGCCCAGTTGCCACGCGCTCGCGGTCACGGGAGAGCCATACCGCCGGTGAATACGGGCAAGAGAACGCGGAAGCAGACCGTCGCGAGCAAGCGCGACGTGGTAGCGAGCCGTATTGCTGTGGAAAGCGAGGAATGCGGCGAATAGGCTGGTAACCACCAGGATCTCCATAACCTCGGTGAAGCCCTCGCCGACATAGCCGCTGCTGGCGGCGAAAATGAAGTTCTCTGTGTCCGCGCGTGCGGCAGCCTGGGCACCGTCGAACCCATACGCCGAAATCGCCGCCCATGTGGTGATGAGATAGAAACCCGTGATGATGCCAAGCGAGATGTATGTCGCCCGCGGCACGCACCGGCGCGGATCGCGGGCTTCCTCACCATAGAGAGCGGTGGCCTCGAACCCGACGAACGAACCGAACGCGAGCATCAGGCTGACCCCGAAACCGCCGCCCATTACGACAGTCGGTTCGAACACCCGAGGTGAGAAGCCGTGAAAACCGTTGCGCACCAGGATTACGGCATCGAAGGCGAGCAGAATCAGGACTTCTGCTGCCAGCGCGACTCCGAGCACCTTCGCACTGACGGTAACTTCGAAATACGACAACGCCGCCACGGCCACGAACGCGACAACCGCGCAGACCTGCCATGACACGCTGGTGCCCACCAATGCTGTGACCACCTGGCTGCCGAAGTAGGCCACAGCGCCGAAGACACCGACCGCTGCTGCGTTGTAGGAGATCAGCGCCACGTAGGCCGTAGCGCCGCCGACACGGCGCCCGAGGCCCTGCTGTGCGAACGCATAGAAACCACCCGCGCTGACGATCCGTCTACTGACCCGCACATACCCGGCGCTGAACAGCGCCAGGACTGCAGCTGCCACGAGATACGTACCCGGAACTCCGGCACCGTTGCCCCGTGCGATGGAAAGCGTCAGCAGCGCGACCACTACCCCCATTGGGGAAACCCCAGCCAGGACGAAGAAAACGATATCGACTGTGCCCATCGCACCGCCGGCGGTCCGATGCTGCTCGGAAGGAGTGGACTCCAGCATGGCTTTGTCTTCTCTCTACGGCGCGTGTCGGGTCATCCGTTGCCGTGCGCACGCGCAAGATGGTTCAGATAACACAACTTCAAGTCATACGACTGACTGTTGTTCAAGTCACAATAAGGGCGTTTCGGACTGCCTGCAACCCATATGGCAGAATTTCAGTCAAGAGACTGAGAGGGAGTTGCTATGACCTACGTCGAAGCGTCGGTTCGCCGCCAGCAGATGTTGACCGCCGCCCGGGCCGCCCTGGCCCGCAACGGAGTAGCGCGTACGTCTATGCGCGCGGTCGCCGCGGAGGCGGGGGTTCCCCTAGGGACCTTGCAGTACGTATTCCCCACGAAGGAGCAACTGCTGCGCGCGGTCATCGGCGATGTGGTCGATGAGATCGCGGCGGTGCTCGAAGGAGCCGCCGAGCTGGAAAAGGGGCTCGATCACGCAATACGGCGAGGCCTGACCAGCTTCTGGGAGATGCTCGTCGTCGACCAGACCAATCTGCAGATCATGCAATATGAATTGACCACCTACGCCCTGCGCGAGCCGGGCCACGCGAGCCTTGCCCGATGGCAATACGAGCGGTACTCCAGCATTGTCGCCCAGTGGTGCCAACAGGCGGCACACAATGCAGGTGAGACATGCGCAGTTCCGTTCGGCAGGCTCGCCAGAGTGATAGTCGCCTGCATGGACGGCCTCATCATGCAGCACGTGTGCGACCCCAACGAGGTCAGATCACGCGAAGACCTGGAGACAACCCTCGACATGCTCGTTGGGCTGGCCGCAGCAAAACGTCACGCATAGCGCCCCTCAATACCAAGGCGAAGTCCGCCCGGCTGTACTGGTGCTTCGCGTGTTTTACAGGCAATACCGCCCGCGAACACGGCACACACCTCGTCCATCCGGGACCCGAACCAGTTCACACGATAGGAGGACGACTCGCCCCCACGATTTATCTCGAGCCGGTCGTACGTATGAGTTTCACGCCCGTGAAGTCTTGCGGCGATAAGCATCACAGACGTACGCTCGCTAAAGTCAGTCATACGACCGACTTGCGAGAGGTGAGATATGGATACTGTCGACGTCGCCGTGGTAGGCGCCGGACTTGCAGGCTTGAGCGCCGCCCGGAGGTTGTCTGCCGCCGGCCACACTGTGCAGGTACTCGAGGCTCGGAGCAGGGTTGGGGGGCGCACCTTGGGCGGATTCCTCAGCAACGGCGTTCCGGTGGAAATGGGCGGTCAGTGGATAGGCCCAACCCAACAGGAGGTGCTCGACCTCATCGATGAGCTGGGACTACAGACCTTCCCCACTTTCGACAATGGCAGCGCGACAACCGTATTCGATGGGAAGGTCGTGCGATACGACGATGAGACATTCGGGCTCCCTCTGGAGTCTGCATCCGAGGTCGGACGACTATGGGAGCAATTGGAGGCTATGGCCGCGGCTGTCACGTCCGGGTCTCCCTGGGAAAGCCGGGACGCCGCCGTGCTGGATCGGCAGACGCTCGATGCCTGGCTGGTAGCGAACACTCGAGACAGCATCGCGAGGCGATTCTTCCGTCTCCTGGTGCCAGCGTTGTTCTCCGCCGAATCTCCAGAATTGTCATTACTGCATTTCCTTTTCTACGTCAATTCCGGTACCAGCCTGGCAACGCTCGTCGCGACTACCGGCGGCGCTCAGGAAACGCGAGTGGTTGGCGGCACCCATCAGATCAGCGAGCGCATGGCCGAAGACCTGGGCGATGCTGTCCGGCTGGATGCCGTGGTACGGACCATTCGCCAGGACGAGAACGGCGTGACCGTCGAATTCGAAGGCGGCAGCGTGCGAGCGCAGCAGGTGATCGTTGCAGTTCCACAAACATTGGCAGGGCGAATTCGCTACCTGCCACCTCTGCCCGCGCTTCGTGACGGACTCACGCAGCAGATGCCAGCAGGGTCGGTGATCAAGTTCCAGGTTGGTTACGACAGCCCGTTCTGGCGGAAAGACGGCCTCAACGGATTCGTTCTGAGTCTCGATGACGAATTCAGTGTCGTCCTCGATAATTCCCCGCACGACTCCTCCTGCGGTGTACTGGTCGGTTTCCTGGAGGGCGCGCACGCGCGCGTCGCCAACCGCAAGACGGCCGAGGAACGCCGCGAACTCATCGTGACAGCACTTGTCAAGTATTTCGGCCCGAAAGCAGCGCATCCGTTCGACATCGTGGAGCAGGACTGGACCGCCGAGGAGTTCACCCGCGGCTGCTATGGCGGCCGACTCGCCGCCGGTGTCTGGACCCAATACGGCACCGCCCTGGCCGAGCCGGTCGGCCGCATCCATTGGGCCGGAGCAGAAACCGCCGACACATGGAACGGCTACATGGACGGCGCGATTCGCTCCGGCCATCGTGCCGCCGACGAAATCCTCACCACGCTCCCATGGAAGACGAGCGGCGCGTCCCCGGTCGAGACGGAGATCCGAGAAAGATGACAGCCAACCATGCCGCCAGCAGCCCCGCGCTGGACATCGATGCCGTCGTTCACCGGCTCGCCGCAGGAGAGGGCGCCTGGGGCGCCACATCCTTGAGTCAACGTCGAGATCTACTCCTGGAAGTCTGCGCGGCGACCGCGATCCACGCACAGGAATGGGTCGACATCGCCACCTGGATCAAGCAGCTTTCGCCTGACTCGCCGCTCGTCGGAGAGGAATGGATCAGCGGACCGTACGCCCTGATCGGATACGCCCAAGCGCTCCAGACCAGCCTGCTACGACTGGTAGAGGGGTCCAGCATACTGGATGGCTACCGGCTCGGGACCGCACCGGGCGGGCGTCTCACCGTCCAAGTACTTCCGCACGGGATGTTCGACAGATTACTCCTCAACGGTTTTCACGCAGAACTGTGGTCGACGCCGGGCACCACCGAAGCAGAGCTACGCGCGGCCGCCGGACTCGGCCAGAGGACGCCCGAACAGACCCGCGGTGTCGCACTTGTCCTCGGCGCCGGAAACATCTTCTCCATCCCGCCACTCGATGTTTTGTACCAGCTCTACGCCGAAAACCGCACGGTGGTGCTGAAACTCAACCCGACTACCGACGCGCTGGAGGAAGTCTTTCGAGCGGTCTTCAAACCGTTGATCGACCGCAACCTGGTCGAGATCGTCACTGGTGGACCGGCCGTCGGTGCAGCGCTGTCGAATCACCCCGGTGTGGCGGCTGTCCACATGACTGGGAGTGAGACCACGCACGACGCGATTGTCTGGGGATCCGGACCGGCAGCCGTCGCAGCGAAAGCCGCCGGTACACCGGCCCTTGGCAAACCGATGACCAGCGAACTCGGCGGCATATGCCCAACCATTGTCGTGCCCGGCAAATGGTCCACAGCCGATCTCAGGTTTCAGGCCGAACACGTCGCTACCCAGCGCCTGCACAACAGCGGCTCGAACTGTATAGCCACGCAGATCGTCATCCTCAGTTCCGACTGGGCGCAAAAGGACGAGTTCCTCAGTGAGCTCAGGCAAGTGCTGGGCAACGCTCCTACCCGACCGACCTGGTATCCAGGCACCGCGGACCGCATCCGCTCCGCCCGCGTCCTGCACTCAGCCGCTGAGCGATTCGGCACCGGGCGCACACTATTGACCGGGCTGGACCTGACCGACCCGAACGAACCGGCTTTCTCCACCGAGTATTTCGGCCCGGTGCTCGGAATTGCCGAGATACCCGGCACCGGCGCTGCATTCCTCGACAACGCAGTCGCCGCCGCCAACCGCCGACTGCACGGCACCCTCGGCGCCAACCTCATCGTTCATCCGAAGACAATCGCCGAACTCGGTAGTCGACTTCGTACGGCCATCGCCGAACTGCGCTACGGAACGGTGGGCGTAAACGCCTGGACGGCGGTCGGCTACCTCACCCCCCGAGCCACGTGGGGCGCCTTTCCCGGACACACCCCCGAAGACGTGCAGAGCGGAATCGGCGTGGTGCACAACGCCTTGCTCCTCGACCACATCGAACGCACCGTCGTCACGGGGCCTTTCCGGCCCGCCCCTCGATCGGTTCTGCACGGCGAAATGACCATGTCGCCCAAGCCACCCTGGTTCGTCACCAACAAAACCGCAGCCACAACTGGCCGCAGACTTACCGAATTCGCTGCACACCCAAGCTGGCGCGCACTCCCCGCCATCTTCGCATCCGCCCTACGCGGCTAACCCCGGCCTGCGCACGCGCGCAGGGCGCCGACAGGCAAACGCGGCACCCGACAACGCAGGCATCGACGCACCTGATCGAGTAACTCAGTCATATGTATTGAAAGTCCGAACTGGTTGCGGCCTAAGCTGCTACCACTTACCGTTTTATGGTCGAGTCATACGACCGACTTCTCGGAGGTTAATGTGAGTTCATTCACCACGCGCCCCACCTTGCGGGGCAGTTTCGGGATGGTGTCGTCCACGCACTGGCTCGCGTCGGCGGTGGCGATGGCGATTCTCGAAGACGGCGGAAACGCGTTCGATGCTGCTGTTGCCGGGGCGTTTGTGCTTCATGTCGTCGAGCCGCATCTGAACGGCCCAGCCGGTGAGGTGCCGATCATTCTCGCGCCGACGGGCGAAGAGCCCAAGGTGCTCTGCGGACAGGGTCCCGCACCTGCGGGGGCGACGATCGAGCATTACACCGACTTGGGCCTTGATCTGGTACCGGGGACAGGTCCCTTGGCTGCGGCAGTACCGGGCGCGTTCGACGCTTGGATGTTGCTTCTGCGTGACCACGGAACCAAACGGCTCGCCGAGGTTATGGCATACGCCATCGGGTACGCCGAGCACGGACACCCCGTTCTCGAAGATGTCGCGGTGACGATCTCCACGGTGCAGAATCTGTTCGAGACCGAGTGGACCACCTCCGCCACGGTGTATCTGCCGTCCGGGAAACCCCCCGCGCCTGGGCAATTGCTGAAGAATCCAACCCTGGCGCAAACCTGGCGGCGGTTACTGGCCCAGACCACGGGTATGGGCCGTGAGGAGCAGATCGAAGCGGCCCGGCGAATTTGGCGAGAGGGGTTCATCGGCGAGGCGCTGGCCTCCGCAGCGACGCAACCCGTCATGGACACTTCAGGTGAGCGCCACGCGGGCACTCTGACGGGTGACGATTTGGCGAATTACGCTGCGACGTACGAGGAACCGGCAACCTACACCTGGAATGGCTGGACGATCGCCAAGCCCGGCTTGTGGAGTCAGGGTCCGGTCTTCCTGCAACAGCTCGCCCTGCTACCCGACCAGCTGAACTACGGAACGGCCGACTACTACCACACCCTGATCGAGAGTTCGAAACTTGCCATGGCTGACCGCGAGGCCTGGTACGGCGACAGCGCAGACATAGCGTTGGAGGCCTTGCTCTCACCGTCCTACAACACCGTGCGACGTGGCCTCATCGGCCCGGACGCGTCCTACGAACTGCGCCCAGGTAGCCCGGCCGGCCGTCCCCCCCGACTGAGTCGACATGCGATATCTACTGCACCAGCACAGATTCCACTGGGTGCCGGAGAGCCCACGGTCTCCCGCAGCGGGGCGACGCGTGGCGACACCTGTCATATCGATGTCGTGGACCGATGGGGAAATATGGTCGCGGCTACCCCTAGCGGTGGCTGGCTACAGTCGAATCCAGTAGTGCCGGAGCTGGGGTTCCCACTCGGCACACGACTGCAGATGGCATGGCTGGAACCCGGCCTGCCGAACTCCCTTGCACCCGGCCGTCGCCCGCGCACTACCCTCAGCCCATCGCTGGCCCTGCGAGACGGGGAACCCGTTCTGGCGTTCGGTACGCCCGGCGGCGATCAACAGGACCAATGGAGCATTCACTTCTTCCTGGCCGTCGCACTCCGCGAAAAACATTGTGGCAGTTGGGATCTGCAGGGCGCTGTCGACGCGCCCAACTGGCACAACGACAGCTTCCCCGGCTCGTTCTACCCGCGCTCGATGACCCCAGGAGGCGTAGTCATCGAGTCCCGCGTGGGAGATGGTGTCCTCACCGAACTCCGCCGGCGCGGCCACCGCATCACCGTGAACGAACCGTGGTCCGAGGGCCGGCTCTGCGCCGTCGCCCGCGACCCCGAAACCGGTCTTCTCTCTGCAGCCGCCAACCCACGCGGCATGCAAGGTTACGCGATCGGTCGCTGAACAACGTCACCCCGATGACTGGACAAGCGACAGTGCACGGGACATGGGCATTCCACCACATCCATCCATCGACCAGAGAGAAACAAAATCGTGAAAAGACAACCGATAACGGACGACAACGCAAAACCACTGAATATCGGTGTAGGCATGGGGTTGAGCGCAGCGGATCCCGCACCAACCGAATCGGGGGCTGCCCCGCAAGGCCGGACGAGCCCAGGATCCGACCTGGACGCTACCGCATTGCAGTCCGCGCTCGACGCGGTACACCGCGCGGGAATACCTGGGGTATTCGCCGAAGTACGGTCCGCCGGGCAAGTATGGTCCGGTGCCTCGGGCGTCGCTGATGTCGCCAGCGGCCATCCCGTGAGTGCAGATATGTGGCACCGGGCCGGCAGCATCACCAAAACCTTCACCGCCGCCGCGGTCCTCCTGCAGGTAGAACAAGGCAGAATCTCGCTGGACACATCGATTGGCCAGTTCCTCCCGCACCTGGTCCCGGGAGAACGCGGCAACAAGATCACCGTTCGGATGTTGCTCAACCACACCAGCGGATTGGCTGAGTACTTTCCCCGCGCGTTTCCGTCCTTGGGGAGCTTCCCCGCGCTACTGGGCATGTCGCCAGAAAGCATCGACGACAATCGGTTCCGCCAGTTCCACGCGAGCGAACTGATCGAGATGGGAGTATCGGCAGCGCCAGTCGGCGAGCCGGGCGGTACCCCAGGCGTCTACTCCAACACCAACTATCTGCTTCTCGGTCAACTGCTCCAACAGCTCACCGGTATCACTGCCGAGGAGTGCATTACTCGCGATGTGATCGAACGGGCAGGGTTGCAGCGCACCAAGTTTCCGGACGACGTACGCATCCAGGGGCCGCACTCGAAGATGTACGAGGCCTTCTTCGGATTGGCCGAACCTCCTCGGGACTACAGCGTCTACAACATGTCGTGGGTTCCCACAGGTGCAGGCCTGCTGTCGACCGTCGATGACCTCAATGTCTTTTACAGCAAGCTGCTCGCCGGAACGATCGTGAGCCCATCTTCGCTGGCCCAAATGAAAGAAACGGTTCCGGTCATCGCGCAGAACGGACAGACGATCGAGTACGGACTCGGTCTACATCCGACCGAGCTCCCGAAGTGCGGCCTTTGTTGGGGCCACTCCGGCACAGTCTGGGGGGCCGAAACCATCTCGCTCACCCGCGCCGACGGCCGACGGCAGATGTCCATCGCGATGAACCTGGCCCGTTGGAACCGGCTGGACTCTTCGGGAATTCCGCAGCCACATGCCATCGACGAAGCACTCACGCGATTCAAACAGCGGTCTCTATGTGGATAGGCAAAACGCTCGAGTCAACCAGCACCGCGGCCGGCAGCTGAGTGCAAAACAAGGCTGCAACGTTTGCTACCAGGTACACGCAGGACAACAAGGTCGTGATCGACCGGCAGTTCGTTCATTACCTCGCCCCCGCGTAATACAGCGCTCCATGCCCACGGCGACGCTCTACCGCACGTGATCGGCGAAGGCCGCCCGCCTGTCCGGCGAATCATCAAGCAAGGCAGACGGTTCGGAACCCGAGATCAACAATCAAGTTTGGGCGTGATCGGCACCTCGGCGAAGTACAACAGGGTCATGTCGACCAGTGCGTCGACATCGGCGTCGACCATCGGCTCGCCGGTCATTCCCATCCGATGCAGTAAGGTTCCGACGACGGCGTCAATGAAGAACAGGACCCGGTTCTCTGGCTCGCCGAGCGCTTCTTGCAGTGCTAGGCGATACGGGTCCTGCAATCGCGCGGACAGCACCTCGCGAAGGGCGGGATCGCTGACGGCATCACTGAATACGCCCGCGAACGCGTCGCCGACTCCGGGTTCGCCGATCTTCGCCGCGATCCACCGGATGGCCGATGCCATCAACTCGGCGCGACCCGAGCCCTCCAGCGGCACCGGGCCGAACGCATCGAGCAGGCAGTCCACGATCAGCGCGCCCTTCGACGGCCACCGTCGGTAGATCGTGGTCTTCGCAATGCCAGCCGCGGCAGCGATGCGGTCGACGGTGGCGCGCGCGTAGCCGAGTTCCTGGACGGTGCGCAGCGTTGCCGCGAAGACCTCGGCATTGACGCCGGCGCGAGGGCGACCGGGCTGTCTGGCGGACGTGGTCGCTCGGCTCATGGACACATGATACCTAATTGCGCTACCTTGAGTATCGATACCTCTGGTAGCGTAATTGAGGATTCGAGGAGGACAACCATGAGCGAGACCGAGGCGATCGAGCGACCCGCACAACCGGATTGGTTGGCGACGACGGATGCGGAACTGATCGCATACCGCAACGCGGAGAACCGTTTTCGCGCGTCTGACCAAGCGCGGGTGGTCACCGGACTTCCGGATCCTGACGCCGAGATCCAATGGCAGCAGTTGGCGCTGCCCGGCCGTGATCTCCAGGTCCGGGTGTACCGGCCGTCGCGTGGTCGCGGGAACCGAGCCGATCTGCCGCTCGTGCTGCACGTGCACGGCGGCGGCTTCGTGGGCACGGCGGTGCAGAGCGACTGGGTGAACAGTCATCTCGCCGCGCAGCTGCCCGCAGTCGTCGTATCGGTCGAGCATCGCCTGCTCGACTCGGAAACGCCACTGCGGGCGGCCGCCGACGACGCCTGGGACGTCATCGAGCATGTGGTGCGACATGCCGCGCAGTGGGGCATCGACTCGTCGCGGACCGCCCTTTTCGGCGAGAGCTGCGGCGCCTTGATCTGTGCCCTGGCGGCGATCCGGGCCAGGCAGACCGGCCTGGTACTGCGAGCGCAGGTGCTGGTGAACCCCGCTGTCGAGGTAACCGAGACGATGTTCGATTATGCCTCGATCTCCGAGTGCAGCGACAGCCCGACCCTCGCCGTGCCGGTGTTGAAGTTGTTCCAGCGCTTCGCCGTTCCGCCGGGAACCGATCCTCGTACACTATCGCCGCTGTATGCCGACCTGAACGGGCTGGCCCCGGCGCTCGTAGTGGTGCCGACCGATGATCTGGTGGCCGATCACGGGCGCTCCTACGCCGAACAACTCCGCACCGCGGGAACGCCCATCCGGCTGGCCGAATACCCCGGCGCGCCACACGCTTTCCTCAGCATGCCGGGCGTCGTGCCGCAAGCGGAGGCGGCGCGGGCGGAGATCAGCGAATTCCTCCGAGCTCGCCTCGGTCAACCGCGGTGACGGTGAATGTGGGGCTTGCGCATCGTCTCGATCGCGGCCGGTGGATCAGTTGTCCGCCGTCCGGCATGACCAGGCTGTCGGCGGCATTGCAGAACGGCAAAAGTTGACGATGGACGCGCCGGACCGTGTTCGGACGGGAGAGTGTGTATGAGCGAGCGGCTGCGCATTGATCCAGGCGAGCTGCGAGAAGCCGCGACCGAACTCCTCGCCCGCGCGGAGGAGGCGGCGCGTGCACTGGCGGAGTTGAAGGCCGACCTCGCCCGCGAAGGAGAATGCTGGGGCGATGACGAACCCGGCAAGGCGATTGCCGAGTCATATGTCCCTGGCGCGGAACAGAATATGGCGGCTCTCGAGGACCTCGTCCAGAATGTCCACGCCCTGAGCGCCAACCTTCGAAGCGCCGCCGAGAGTTTCGAAGGTGCGGATCGCGAAGGGGGCTCCGTCGTGCGAAACACGGCCCCGGAAACCGGGGAATACGGTGTCGCTACGACGGAGCAGGCGACCTGGAACGACCAACCGAACCGGTCCGTCGCGTCGCCCCTGCGAACACCCTGGGGTGGAATCGGCACCGCCCCCGCTGTAGAACGGACTTCCGGATCACCGTCGCAGGCCGACACCAGCGGGGGCACCCAGCAGCACGTCCCGGACCCATTCGGCGGCTCCCCCACCGGGACAGCCTCTCCCGCAAGCAATTCCGGCGGCATTACGGATCACGCGGCCCCAGGAGGCGCCAACTCCAACGGTGACGATTCAGGCGGTGCCGACGGTATCGATCAACCGCAGACATCGGACCGGCCTACAACTTCCGAGCTGAACTCGTCCGCGTCGCAGCAGAGTCCGGCCCCGCTGCTGTCCGACCGACACCCGATGTCCGATCGTGGAGGAAACGCGCGCACCCCGGCCGCAGCGACCCCCGAAGCACCGCGTATCCGGAGTGCCTCCGACCCGGCCGTGTCGCAGAGACCGGGTACACCCTGGTCGAATCCGAGCGCCGGAACATCGCCGGAGCAGCAAGCGCCGCCACGGATCTCACCGCCTCGCCGCCGCGAGGCACCGAAGCCATCCGCGACACCCGAGCAGCGCAAGGAACCGGCTCCGGCATCGCCGCCGCCGCGGGTGACCGACGAGGAAGCGATGCGGATCATCACCGCCATGGCGGTCCGTCACAACCTGCGGATCACCGGATTCGAGGAGTCGCGGATCACCGCGCAGACCGCCCAAGAAATCGCGGACGCCGTCGACACCGTGCTCACCGGATACTCGATCGCCCTGCACGGCATCGAGGTAGCCGACACGGACGACGCCCTGTCCGGTGTCGAGAACCGGGCAGCAGTCCAGACGTCGCCGACGGCCGAAGCACCGCTGCAACCGTGGATCATCCTCGACCGCCGTGCTGTCGTGAATCCCGGTCTGCTGTCCGGGAGCGACCGACCACGAGAGCACTCCGCCGCCGAAGCGCACCAGCCGATGCACGCGCGGATGCTACGCGAGTTCGGCCGAGTGGCCGATCTCGCTGGCGGATTCCGTGCCCGGCCAATCGCCCAGCGTGCCCTGATCACCGAATACCTGCGCGCCACCGGCGCCGAAGGCCGGACGCTGGGAGACATATCCGACGGGTATCGACGCTGGCGCGGTGGGCTCGGCGACCACTGCTTCGACGGCGGAGTGCTCAATCCCGGCCGTGCACTGGCAGAGGGTTTCGCCGTCGTCGAAGAGCGCGGGGGCCAGGCGCCGGGTCCGCATCAGGTTTTGCACCGCTTACTGCTGGTCATGGCGCGGGCGGACCTGCGATGAGCCCCACAGAGGGCACAGGAATCGGAGAGGACACAGGAATGGACCGATGGAAGCGTGAGGGCCTGCGTTCCGCCAACAGCGGGTTGCGTAGCCAGGTCGAGGGGCTGATCGATTCCTACGAAGAACAGCAGCCCAGGCTCGCCGAGATCCACCGGCGGCTGGAAACCCTTCGCCTGCAAGCCAGTTCCTCCGAGGGGTCGGTCCGGGCGACCGTCGATGCCAATGGCGTGCTCACGGATTTGTCGCTGACCGCCGCCGCACTGCGCAGGCCGCCGGATGAACTCGGCCACATGATCGTCGAGGCGGTGCAGGCGGCCGCGCGCCACGCCAGGGAATACAGCGATGAATCCGCGGCGGCAGTCGCCGTAGTCCTCGACGATGAACCGGACCTCACCGACATCCTGGGTGAAGGGCCCACACTCCGTGATATCCGCGAATTCTTCCGAGGCACCTACACGCCGGGCGGGGCGGCCTCGTGATCGGAGCGTGGCGCCACGAACCCGCTCATTTCCCCTCCGCCAGGGAAGTGGGCGCCAGCACGGCGAATTCTCATGTGGTGTTCAGATTGATTGCGGCGGGGCCACGGGTGTGTCTGCCCGCCGCCGGATGACGGGGCCATCCGCCAATGGCGCTGTGCCTTCCCACTTGGTTGCCCTCACCGGTCGTGGACTGCGTGGTCGGCCATTTCCCAGTCGGCGACGAAAACGCGATGCGCCGAGTCGCCGACAGTTGGTCGGACAAGGCCGAGTGGTTCCGTGACCAGGCGACGCTGTACGAAGACAGAGCCGCGCAGCGATCGGCGACCGCTGAGGGACATACCGCTGACGCGGGCGAGCAGGCGTATCGCGACCTGGCGAAAAACTACCGGAAGCAGGCCGATCACGCCGACAGCCTGGCCAAACAACAGTATGAGGGTGCCAACGCCCTGGAAATGCAGAAATGGACGGTCATTGGATACGCGGTGATCCTGGCCTGGACGCTGGCCCACGCCGCGATCACCTTCGCCGCTGGCGGCGCGTTGGAGGCTTACGCCGTCAAGATGCGCACTGAGAAAGCGCTACAGCTGGCTTGGGCAAAATTGCTGCAATACCTGTCCGGACACGGCGCAAGATTTGCCGCCGAACGTGGCGGGATCGCGTTGGTCGGAAAGATGGCGGTGATCGGCGCTGTACAGGGTGGCGGCATCAATGTCGCAGTTCAGCTGAAACAGATGGCCGACGGCCATCGCCACGAGATGGACGGGACGGCGGCCGGTATCGCGGCAGTGTCCGGCGGTATCGGCGGTCCAGCATCCGTGATCTTCGGACGATGGTTCGGAAATCGCTGGGCGAACCGCACAATCACCGCGCTGGCCGAGCAGAGCGCCAGTCGCGCCGGACGCGGCCTGATCCTCATCGGCGGCGCCGGTGTGGTCGGCGGCATGAGCGGTCTGGTCGGCGGCCTGGCCGGTACCGCCGCCGCGCTCGAGCTATCCGGCGAGGGGCTTACCCCCCGAACTCTCCGCGAGGGGCTGCTGCCCACAATGTCCGGCGGCATCATCGGCGCAGCCGGCCACGCCGCAGCCGGAATCCGTTCCGCCCCACCGACATCTCCTGCTGTCGACCTCGCCCCGAAAACAGCCGCCGATATCCTGCGGAAGTTGGGGGTCGGACCTACCGAAACCGGACGCTCGCTACCCGCTGATCCGGCGGATCAGGGACTGCGCAGTAGTCACCACGACTCCCGGAATCCCGCTCCCGGCCCTCCGCAGAAGGAGATCGACAAGCCCGCGACACCGACTCGCGAGGCACGTGATGATATGGACGCACCGGTCCAGGAGCCCGTGGTGAACAACTCTCGGGACCGGCAGCCGCCGAAAATGCCGAATATGTTGCTCGACAACGTGAACCCCGATTCGACAGCCGAGATCGGATTGCTGGTACGGGAACGAGCGGGAGCGGTGGATCGCAGCGCGGGAGCGACTGACGAATCAGCGCATCCCGTTCCAGCCGGTCTCGATCGACAACGAGGGCCCCGCGCCGAACCCGGAGCCGCGCCCGAGGCACCACTTGCGGCGGTCACCGAGCACGGGCCGGCCGCGCAGCGTGAAGGTACGGCGCCGAACTCGTCCGGGCAGCGGGCGCCGGCCATGTATGCGGTGGCCGAGCGGGAGGTCCCCGCTGTGCGGCCCAATGAGAACGGACGCACCGCCGCCGGTGAGGTCCGGCAACAGCCGGTCGGAGAATCCGCCGCGGCCCCGGCGACAGCCGGTGACGGCCACCCGCCTCGCGTCTCGGCTCCGAAAGCCGCTGCAGAAGAACGTACCCCGGCAGTCGGCTCTGCCCAACCATCACGCGGACGAAGCGACGAAGGTGGACCTCAGCCCGCACCGGCTTCCGGACACAACCAGCCCCGTGCCGATGGATGGCAACAAGCCGACGGTTCCCCCGAGCCGAACCATGCACGTGCCGACGACAAACCTCGGACTCGCACCGAACACGAAGGCGCCGAACACAAAACCGCCGCGGACGACACCGCTTTGCGGCAGACCGACAGCGACACCGAACACACCGGCACACGAGACGAACCCCAGCCGGAGCACCCTCGAACGGCGGCCGAACTTGGGGCAGAGCTGCGCAATGAGCTGGCGGAATTGCCGACGGGAGATCCGGTAGAAAAGCCGGACCTGACCCCTGAGCAGCAGACGCAGTTCAAAGCTGCCGGAAAAAGGGCGGTAGAGCTGTATCAGGCGCGGCAGGAGGAATTGGCCGTCGAGTCGTGGCCGCAGCGCAGGCAGGTGATGGAGACCGGCGACGAGGTGGAGGCGCTACTGCGCTACATGCACGCGATACGCGAAGGCACCGGAAAGACACCGCGGTGGAATCAGGTCGTGGCGTTCCTGGCCGGTGAGCACGGATATATGCGTCAGATGGGCACGGCGCAAGGCAAATCCATTGTCGGTGAGGAGGATTCGCTGTGGCAGCTCTCCCGAGGGGAGCCGGTAGAGCTCGCCGACGGGCGGTTGGTGCGAATCCACCACGTGATCACAACGACCGAAGTCCTGGCCAACGAAGGTCCGCGGCAGTTCGGGTCGATGATGCGCAGCCTCGGCTACGACGTTTCTCGCTGGGATCCGCACAATCCTCCGGCCCTGCCGGACCGCCCGACCGTCTATTACATGACCTACGACGAGCGGGCGACCGCGGAGCTGTTCGATCGGCCGCCGCCCGGGGACACGGCGACCATCGATGAGGCCGATGCGGTGCTGGTTCATGACCAGACCATTCACTACCAGTCCGACGGGCAACGCCGGATTGCCAATGCCGCCGAGGCTGCCGGGGTGTATCGGGTGCGCGATTTCCTGCGAGATGCACTCCGGGACCGCGCATTGACGTCTGCGGATCTGCGTGCTCAGCCGGACAAGAGCCTGCAGGCAGTGAGCCGGATGTGGGAGAAGCGCACCGGCCGGTCGTTCACGGCGGAGGAAACGGAGATGGCCCGCGCGTTCATGGACGTCAAAGCGGGCCGGTTGAAACTGAATCGGGATTTCCAGAAGTTCGACGGCAAGATCCAAATTCTCGATGAGAACGGAAAACCGCGCAGCGATCCGAAAGTCGGTACCGACAGTCGCTGGTTCGGTGGCCGCCACAAGATGATCGAGGCCATGTTCGACTGCGATGTGTATACCGATGGGACCGGGTTGAAGCAGGTCACAGTGGAAGAAGTATTCAGCAAATACCGGCGTTTGCTGCTGATGTCGGGCACCTTGGAGCGCACCGCCGCCGAAATCAAGGACAACTTCCCGGTCCAGGGCGGTTTGGCGAAGGTCGAGGACTTCCACACCTCGAAACCGACTAAAGAACAGGACCGGATATTCCTCACCTCGCCAGAGATGCTCAAGGACGCGGTCGAGCGGGTCCGTGCATTGCAGGACGAGGGCAGGCCCGTGCTCGTCATCGCCGCCAATGATGTGGGCTGGAAGTTCTCGCTGATGCTGAAGAAGGCGGAGATCGAGCACACCGCCGTCCTCGGCAAGTGGTTCGCCGAATTTCGTGACAATAACGCGGCCGAGGTGAGCCTCTCCGGGGTTATGGATACAGCAGGCAAACAGCACGAGGTAGAAACGCGCGATGCGGAGAGAAGCGGTGGCGCAGCGGACAGCAAAGAGGCGCCGCCGAGCACGCCCCGCAAAAAAGGCAACGTTACCGTCGGCACTCCCGGAATGCTCGGCCGCGGTTTCGACGCAGTTGTCGATGACACGGTCGATGGGCTGGGCGGGTTGCATGCCCAAATGCTCGGCCGCTCGGCCAACCGCGATACCGATGACCAATGCGCGGCACGTGCGGGCCGCAACGGCCGCAAAGGCACCTACGCCTTCAGCGACTCGGTTACCGGCAGTCTCTTCGGCGAGGCGCAGAGCCCTCCGGCGAAAATGGCGGTGTACCACTATCGGACCGCCGTAGCCGAGCACGCGGCGGCGGTTGCCGAACACGCCAAGGTAACCAACGAGGCCGTGCGGCCCAGCACAACGCGACCGGCCAACGATGAAACCCCGGCGGAGATACGGCAAAGAGTCGAGGACACGGCCGCCGCGGTCACGAAGGCCGAGCAAGAGCTGCGCGATCTGACCCCTGTGCTGCAAGACGAGGCGGCCGACCGCGCGCGCCTGGCCCGGGCTTCCAGACGAGCCAACCAGCCGCACGCACCGCCTGGCGCAGGCGATGCCACGCACGCCCCGGGACAACCGCAACACCAGCTGGCACAGCCACCGTCTGCGGCCGGGACACCCGGTACGGCTGCCGGTACTCCGGGTGCCGCAGCCGCGGCCGCCGCCTCAGCAACGGGTGCGTCGAACAGTGACGGTTCGTCGGCTGCAAAGGCTCCGGGTGAACAAGACCGCTCCGCGGAATCCGTCACCACGAACGTCCCTGGGGCCCAGCAAGTTTCCGGCGCATCCACCGACACGACCGATAGCCGCGCCGACACCGGAACGGCCACTCACGCGACGAACACAACCGGCAATCAGCACGATGCGGCAGGACCGACAACCGGCGCGGCCGGAAACCCGGGAACTCCGCGTGCCACGGGCGACGCACAGACGAACGGCATCAACGATTACGGAACGACCACGCACCCGCAGTCGGCAGCAGGGACTCCCGCAGCCGACACAACGGCGCCGCCGGCCGGTCGGCAGAGTGAGCAGGCGATCGCCCTCGATGGCCGTAATCTCGATGACAACAACATCTTTCACAACATTGTCGAGGCACTGCAGGCCAGCGGCGCACAGGGTGCACCCTTCGCGCCGGTGGCGCAGGCCGTCGACGCAGCAGTGCACGCACAGACCGGGACACACATACCAGACAGTGCCCCCCTGCCCGAGGCGGCCCGAAATGCGCTGCACACCGGCCTGAATCGGCTCACGCCGGAGCAGCGGCAGCTCGTCGCCGACGCGGCGGAGGCGCTGTACCGAGGCAACGATCTCACCGCCGCCCACACCGAGACCATCGCCCAACTGGGCGAGCAGGTGCAGGCATCCGCCGAGAACGCGGGTCAGCCGCAGCTGTCGGACATCGAGACAGACCTGCTCACGCTGATCGCGAACGACCTGCCACTCGGGACCATCTACGCCCGAACGGGACTGCCCCCTAATACAATTCGCGGCCATATCGCCAGCGCCGGCCGCAAACTCGGCACCAGCGGCGCGGTTGCGACGCTGGCTGCGGCCCTGCGCCGGGGACAGCTTCCCATCGGTGCGCCCGACAGCAGCCGCCCCCTGACGAATATCGCGAGCTTTGGCACCCTGACCTCGCGTGAGGTCGAGGTGCTGGAGCTGGCTACCATCGGCTTGTCCACCGCTGCGATCGCCTTACAGCTCGCGATCTCCAAGGACACCGCACAGGCAGAGCTCGACAGCGCCGGCCACAAACTAGGTGCCCGCGGCCTGGTTCCCACGGTGGTGCAGGCGGTGCTGCAACGGGTCGTTGCCGGTGCGGTACCGCAGGTTTTCGCACTGGGGAAGCGGTCCCACGCGACGGCGCCCGACAGCGATCCGGCGCCCGCACCGGACACCGCATCGGACCGGCTCACCAAGCGAGCCATTGCCACCGAGTTGTTCGACGCCTACGGCATCGACGTACTCGGGCTGGACAAGCCGAGTATCTCCGCAGCCACAGCATTGTCCATCCGGAACGCGATCATCGACGCCTACGACAGAGCCCCATGGATCCGGCTCGACGTCCTTCTCGTGGCGCCGATACCGGGCATGAAGGCCGAATTCATCTGGAACACCAACGGCCTCATCGACCCCACCCCAGTCGTCATGGTGTTGAACGAGAATTTGTACGGCGATCCGGAGAGATTCCGCAACGCTATGCAGAAGGCCGCCGGCAAGGGCAGGCTGATGACCCCCACAGGCGATCCAGCGTACGACAGTTCCAGCCATGCGATATCGCACCTGTACGACAGGTCGGTCTGGGACGGCCGCAGCGGCGACTCCTTGGAGGCACGCGCATTCGGTTTCTTGTATTCACATTTCGCGGGTTTACGCGCGGCGGGTGTCTTGCCGCGGGACACCCGATTCGACGACTGGCTAGGCCGGTTGGACGGCTACAGCCGCACGAGGAAGACGCTGCCGCCCAACGGCCGGCTGTTCGCCGCCTTCGATGCGTGGCTGAGCGATATCGAGAGCCGGCAGTCGCTCGACGCGTGGCTGCGGCAGGCCGGGCTCTCTCGTCGAGATGATGGCAAGATCGAACTCGAACCTCTGTACCGCACCTGGCTGCGTCAGCTCGGCGCCGACATCCGTGCCCGGATACTCGCGCGCGAGCCCGGCAACGAGGGTGATCAGCCGGAATCGGACCTCGGCGCACTCCCTGTCTTCAACCCGAGAGAGGCACTCGCCGAGGCCAACAGCGCGTTCGGAATCAGTGCACCAAAGGATTTCACCAGCCCCGCCTACGCTCTGCAAGCGCTGCTGCTCGGAGTACCGGTCGCCGAGATATGGCGGGATGCCGAACATCGCAACGCCCTCGCTGCTGCCCGCGCGAACGATCCGGGGCGCGCTCAGGCCGCCGCCTCCGGCTTCCGCCCCAGCATCGCACTGGACGGCACCGCTGCGAAACTGGCCGCGGCCTGGCGCGCGATGTCGCCCAAGGACCGCGCGGCAGTCAAGGAGGAACTACGGACCGCCCTGGGCGACGGCGGCAACCCCGGTTCCGTGCTCGACGAGCTGGTCCGGCTCGCAGGTGGGACGGATGTACCCGGCCTACCACACCGCGACGGCACACCGAGCACACCCATCGCCGTCGCCGCCATCGACCTCGGCGATGACGATACGAATCCGGCACGAAGGCCACAACCTGCGTCGCCGAGCACCTACAAGCGATACACCGTGCGGCCGACCGGCGCTGCAGCAGGCGCCTCCGGCAGGGAAGGCGAGAGAGCCCGCACCCACGATGTCGCCGCAGAGCGTCATCGCCTCGAGGAACTGCTGAACGAATCTTTCGGCTGGCTGGACCCCGACGGCGTCGACATCGCGGTCATCCTCATGTCGGAACTCATAGCGAACTCCCTTGCCGATACCGACGGCAAGGTCGAGGTCGTCATCACGCAGACCGACACCGAGGCACTGCGCAGACTTCGTTTCGAAGTCCTCGACGAAAGCGCCTTCGTACCCGAAACCGGCGATATGCCGGACGAATTCGCCGAACGCGGCCGTGGCCTGCCGATGATGGCGGCCGCCGCAAACGAATCAGGCATAACCGTCCTCCCCGAGCGCTCGGGTAAATCCGCCTGGTTCGAACTACACCGACCACCACCACCGGCGGACGGTCCGGCCGAGTCTGCCGATGCCCCCGAGACAGGCCGGGGGGACAGCGGCACGCCGACCTCACCCTGGCAGCGAGCTGCGACCACGTCCGATGCGGCATCCATACACCCCACCGTCCCTGTGACCATCGACCTCGGTGACGAGGCCGACGACGCTACGTCGGCCGGGAGCACCCCGTGGCATCGCGGCACCCAGACGTCGGCCTCGTCCACCACACCGCACGCGTCCGATGCCACCGCATCGCGGGATGGCGGCGGGTCTGTAACGATGACGGTGCATCGCGATATGCCGCGCGACCAGGTCGAGCCCGCTGTATCGAGAATGCTACGCGGCTGGCCATCGGAGCGAATCGAGCTCACCGTGCTGGCGGTGCTCGACCTGTTGGGCCGGGTCTTCGAATATCCCGCACGTTCCGCCTTCTCGGATGCGACGGTGACCCTCGAGGTACATGCGGACCAAGTATCGGCCGAAGTCTCGAGCGAATACACCGGCCCTGCATCGGTATTCCGCCTGAGTCGCGGCGCCGAGTCGCGACCAGCGGCCGAGCTGACCATACCTCTGGTGGGCGAGCTGGAAAGGAGCGGCGTATCGAGCGACGTACCGCTCGCGGACGTGCACTCCTTAGTCGGCCGGATAACCGGTCTCGCGCTCGAGTCGCACAGCGCAATGATCCAACGCGCAGTCGCGTACTTCGGCGAACGCAGCTTGGACAACGGATACGGCCTGAACCCCTCCCGCCTGCCATGGGTCGAGTTGAAGGTCGGGGTCGGTGAGTCGGGCTCTTCGTCGGTGCAGCTGGCCGTTGCCAACCGGGATCAACGGGACGAAGTGACAATCACCGCAACCCCGATCGGCACCGGCGTCCGAATCTGGCGCTACCTCAACGAAACCACCGAACCACGTCACCTCGACAAGGCAGTCCGCTTCCTGGTAAGCGAACTGACCGCCGAACAGTCCGACGGGACCGAGCATCTCGCCGCGGCGGCGAGTGACATTGCGGTGCGCGTCTTCGACGACAATGCGGTGCGGGAGGCGCACGACAGCGGCGGTATGGGGTTGGAGCTGCGGGTCGAGCCGGACGCGCGGAGTCTGAGAATCGCGGTATGGCACCAAGGCCGACATGCCGAGGGAACCGTGCCACTACACGCGGATGAACCGTACGACGCTGTCACCGATCTGGCGAGACTGGGTGAGCGGGTCACCGATTTGGCGACCACGTTGGGATTGTCGGTGGACTCGCAGGATCCGGATTCCGTCGAGGCAGCACTGACCGCCGTGCGGGCGCACCGGTCGTGGCGCGTCCAGCGCTTCCAGACAGCCGCGGAACAATACCTCGACGGCCTCACCGACCCCGCACGCTGGACCGCCCTGCTCGAGCTGACCAGAGCATTGCCGGTCGCCCGTATCCGTGCCCGTCACCATGAACTGCGGGCAGCCCAGCAGGGCAACGCGCCCGCCATCGCGCGGGTCGGGCAGTTGACGGAGTTCGCGAATGCGGTCGAGGAGATGTCGGATGCCGCCGCCGCGGTCGCGCGCACCCGCGCCGCGGCCACCGCCGAGTCGGACCGGCAATCCGCGCTCGCCCTGGTCAGCACGATCGCCTCCGTGGTGGAAGCCGCCGCCCGGAACGCGCGACCACGTGCTGATGCCGCCCGCATGCTCGACGAGCTCGACGACAATGCGGTCCGGCAGGTGAACCTGGTGTACGCCAACCTCTTCGAACACACCGCCCATGCGGCTCAGCAAGCGGACGATGTCGATGAATTCGACGAGACAGGACTTGATCGGTCGGCACAGCGGTACCAGTTGCTGGCACAGCTGACCAACTGGCTCGACGCCCTGATCACCGCGCTGGAGCGCACCTCACCAAGAGCTCTTTCCGAGCAATATGACTCGCTGATCAGTACGATCCCCCACGAAGCCGACCCGCACGCCCCGGAATCGTCGCCACTGCAATCCTGGCTGCTGCGCGAAGCGATCCGCAGCATTGACCTGTCGGCCCAATTGGACCAGCGGGCCGCGCAGGCTGAACAACGCCATCGAACCGCGATGGATACCGTCCTCGAACTCGACCGGCTGCTGGTGGCGACCGATCCCCCACAGATCGTCGCCCGTGTGGAAAGCCGAACTGCCACAACCGATCCCGCTGCGGCTTCCGCTGCCGATCGGGCGCACCGGGAACAGGATCTGGGCCATGCTGCCGGCGTTACCGATATCGGTGGTAGATCGGCTGCCGAGCAGCACGCCCGCAATCAGGACGCCTTCACCATCGCGACCGCAACAGTCGATGGTGAGCAGATGACTCTCGCGGCGCTCACCGATGGGGTTTCCCATGTGACTGGCGCCGAACTCGCCGCACAGGTGGGATCGAGGGCAGCGGCCGAGGTTTTCGCGCGGCGAGCGGCGGAAGCCGGTGCTGCCTGGGATCCGGTGGCGGTGGTTGCCGAAGCGGTCGAGGCTGCTCAGCAGGCGGTGCTGGATCTGGCCGAGACCGATTTCGCCGAATCCAGTGATGTGGACTCCCCCAAAGCCACCATCGTGGTCACCTTGGTGACCCCCACTCAGGTCATCACCGCGTCCCGGGGTGACGCGCGGGCGGTGTGGATCAGCCTGGACGACAGCGAATCGCGTGAACTCACCCAGCCCGACACCTACGCCCCGCAGTACATGGAGCTGTTCGGTATCACCGAGCGGGAGGCCATGGGCCGTCCGGAGGCGAATAAGCCGCTCACCGGCCTCGGTAAGGGCTGGGAACGGGAGTGGCAGCCGCCGCAGCCGCAGGTATTCGAGGTCTCCGGTCCCGGGATCGTCGGCCTGTTCACCGACGGCCCCATCAAACATCTCGCCAACAGCCCGTCGAATCCCCGCAGTACCGCGGAGTCGGTAGCCGAAACGGTCGCCCGGGATTTCACGCGGTCGGGCACGCTGCTCGGTGCGGCGCAGGCATACATCCAAGGCGCGCTCGACGCGAAGAAGACCAACGACAATCTCACCGCGGTCCTGATCCAGGGCCCTGCCAACCATCCGGCGGCGGTAGCACCGGACAACGTGGTGACCACCGAGACCGGCGACGGCACCTCGGCACCCGCGCCCACTCCGTGGCAACGCCGCGGCGGCGGGTCCCCTACTGCTGGCGGTGCTGTCGAATACTACGTCCCGACTCCCGACCCCGGCGACCTGCAAGCGCTGCCCGCGACGCGACCGGTCCGCGGCGGCGGCACCCCGATGTACGGCAGAACCCCCGATGGCGCAATAGTTTTCAACCACCGGCCCGACGGCACACCCTGGTCCGGTAAACCACAGCGCCGACAGGCCGGACCGGATCGGCAGGCCACCACACGGCCACCACGACCTACTCCCGTGTCCCCGCCGACACCCGCCCAGACCGCGCTGGCCGAGCAGGCGAGAGGCGCCCCGATCACCGCACTCGGTCCGCAGGAACAGGCGGCGGTGATCGCGGCCGATCCGCAGCGGGTCACCCGGCTGGGTCTGTCGGCTCCACCGCCGCTGCTCAACGCCGCCAACGAAACACTGCTGCGTGCGGCGGTCCAGGATGTCGAGAACATCGCACCGGGCGATCGCAGCCCGGCCCAGCAGCAGCTGCTGGACTACAGCCTGCGCCTCTGGGACGGGCTGGTTGCGGCCGGCCATCGCACCGCGACCGAATACGGCGACGCCGACGTCCTGCTGACGGCGTTCGATCCGAGGAAATTGGTGAGCACGGTCGCGCTGTGGGTGCGCGGCCCGGCCGAGAACCGCGGCCTGTGGCTGGTCCGGGTGGGCCCCGACACCGATTCCTCCTGGGTGGAACAGCTTTTCGCGCCGGGGCCCGCTTCGGATGCCGCACTCGTCCATCCCGGCCGCCGGGAGCCCAACCGCTCGATCTTCGAGTTCTCCGTGGGCCCCCGGGGCATGAACGGCCCTCGGTTGACCGACGAACAGTGGCAGCACCAAGCGATCGCCAGTGGTGGGACGGTCGCCGAATGGCTGCGGCGCCAGGGATGGTCCAGTACCGAGGACGTGTTGCACACCGCGACCGCTGTCGCGGCCGCCGTGCGCGCGGCTCGCACCGCCAGCGATGGCGAAATCCGGATCGCGGTACGTACGTTCAGCGGCAGGAACCGCCGGGCCCGGGTCGAGGTCATCCATAACGCGCTGGATTCGATTGCGGTGGAAGCACTTCCACTGGAATGGACCGACGACTACGGTGTGATCGGACTCGATGGCGCCGAAGCGGTGTGGTTCGAAATCGGCACATCGTTGATCGGGCCGCTGCTTCCGGCCGACATACATTTCTACGAAATGCGCACCCGGGCCGAGGCCGCGAGAATGATCGATCCGCACTTCGCCGCCGCTCGGTGGGTGCTCGAGGACCTCGGATTCACGCCCGAAACCGCGCCCGAATTCTGGGCTTCGGATATCCGCCCGGACACCGCACGGCTATCCTGGCCGACGGGCGTGACCGGCGCGATCCCCTTATTCCTGTATGTCACCGATTACGCCGTCGCAGTGGCCACCACCGGGCCATATCGAGCACTCGGTCTCGGCCTCGACGAGATCCAGCCGGCCGATTCCGGGCATCAGGGCCTTGGCCCCCAGCCGGTCTGGGCACACAACGACGAATGGGCGTGGCTGAAGACCTGGCAGCACGAACGCGGCGACCGGCTCCATCAGGGTGCGCGCCCGACCCAGCTGCTGCACATCGCCAAAGACGCCGTCATGGGCGCACTGCAGTCGCTGTACTCCGAAGATATCGCCGAAAAACATGTCAATATCACGATGGACCTGAGCACCAACACTTTCCGGGCGCAGATCGAATCCGCCGCGCTGGTGCCACTGACCGATCCCGACCCGGTTACGGAGATATCGGGCCGCTTCC
This sequence comes from Nocardia sp. CA-119907, assembly GCF_050955995.1. Classification (NCBI taxonomy): domain Bacteria; kingdom Bacillati; phylum Actinomycetota; class Actinomycetes; order Mycobacteriales; family Nocardiaceae; genus Nocardia; species Nocardia sp. CA-119907. The sequence continues at coordinate 4,852,209 of NZ_CP192091.1, read as the reverse complement.
GAATCCGCGACGGCATGGTCCTGGCCGTCGCCGACGTGCCGAGCCACCCTGACACCCGGCCCGGCCGCGAACAAAATCGCGGCGAACTGGTGGCCGCGACTCGCCCCGAGGACGGCGATCCGAACGCCGTTGATCCACTGGGAGCCTGGCTGGACGAGCTGCGGGGCCAGGGGGTCGTTACCGAAGAATTCATGGCCGCGGCCGAACAGATCTACAACTATCTGCGGTCCGACCCCGAGTGGGGATCGACCCTCGAGCAGCTTTCCGAGCTCACTCCCGAACTGGAGCGCGATGGCACGATCGTCGTGCTGTCCTACGGGAATCCGGAGGACGGGAGCGCGGTATTCCTCGATCAGATCGTCGATCAGCTCGGGCGCGAGAAGGTCGTGGTGGTGACCTCCGGATGGGACCGGATACATGGTGTGGCGACCGTTGAGGGCGCGACCGACAAGCCACAGCGACCCGGTGTGACCGAGGCCAGGCGATTCCGGGTTATGGCCGAGCAAACGGGTGCGCGGCCGCGGCAATTCATCGAGGAACCGCAGGCGAAGAACACCGAGGGCAATGTCAAGGAATCGATGGCACTGCTCGAGAAGGAGCTGGGACGCACGATCGACGCGGCCGTCGTGGCCAGTTGGCCGGGCCATCTACGGCGAGTGGTCAATGCGACCAAATTCTTCTACCCGGCAGTCCGGACGCTCTATGCCATCGCACCCGAGATCGCCCTCGATACCTATCTCCGTTACGGCCATCGATCGGCGTTGGACGATACCCGATCTCCCCGCCAGATCCTCATCGCCATCCTGAGCGAGCTGAAAGGACTGCTGGAGTACCCGGCGAAAGGCAAGTTGCGCGCCGAGGATATTCCGCTCGAGATCCTCGAGGCCTACCGCTACGTGGCCGGATCGCTGGGTGATGATGCCGATGTCACTGCCTGGAATCTTGCCCAGGAGATCGAGAAGAAGGTTCGCTCCGCCGAAGCCGGTGCACAAATCGATGCCGAAGTACGGTCGGCCCTCGAAGACGCGCCCGCGCGCGGCGGTTCCGAGCGTCTCGGCACAGTGGTGCCCCGCTCGCCGCTCGCGGCCCTACCGGCTCCTGAGGGCTTTCATCGTGAGCGAAGCCCTCTCGTGCCGGATGGTGTCACCGGTCATGCTGCCCCACAACCGCTTCGGGAGCACGACACACCCGCTCAACGCCCCACCGAATCGGATGCCGAACCGCAGGCCCGGTTCGATCGCGAGAACGCCGCGGCTACCGCACTACCGCGGGGGGTGCTCGATTGTTTGCCCTGGGTCCTCGGCACCCTCGCCGAGCTCGGCCTCCGGGTGGATACCCCTGCCGGGCTCAAGGCCGCCCACTTCGAGCAAGCCGCTTCCTCTGGGCTGCAACATCAATCACCCACCCCCTTCGCGCAATCCGACGACCCGATGAAAGCCGCGGTCGACACCCTCCGCAACGACCCCAGCCTCCGCGCCGCGGCCATCTTCGTCGGCACGGGCGACCGGGCACACGCCTACGTGATCACCCGCGAAAAGGACCCACGAACCGGACTCACGAACATCTACGTCCGCGACCAACTCACCGGCGGACACCGGCGTCCATACCTCGACTGGAAAGCCAGCTACACCAGCCCCGACCACACCTACGTCGCCTACTTCGAAACCGCACCCGATGGCACACTGCGGGCACGCACCCCGTCCGATGCCTCCGAGGTCGATCCGGCCTTCGCCGATATCGACATCACCGGTCCTCCGGAAAGCGACCCCGACGAGACCGGGCAAGCACCGAATCCGCAGGCACAACAGCTGCGGGACACCCGCGGTCGGGTTCATGGCCTCTGGCGCCACGTCCGTCGGCCGAGAACACCGAAGCCGATAATTCTGCCTGCCGATGATCCGGAGGCGGCGGCGCTGGCCGAGGCCGGTGCGCAGCGAGCCGAAGCAGAGACACGGCAACAGCGGGATACGTTCGGGCGCCTGCTGCGTGAGGATCGCACGGTTCGCTTGCTGGCGAGCACGATGATGATCGACAGCATCGGCACGGAGGCGGCGGGCACCGGTTTGCAGCTGGCTTTGATCGATCTCCAAATGCGAGCCGGCACAACCGCGGACGAAGCGACGTTGTGGGCCGGTGCCGGATTTTTCATTGTCAACGGCGTGAATGTGGTGGCGCCGATGATCACCGGACACATTGCCGGTCAGGTCGGCAACAGCAAGGGACTTCCGCAGGACGGGCGACTGCGGAGGCTCACATCGAGAGGACTGCTGCGAGGCACGCAATTCGGGGGGCTGCTCACATCAGGCGGTGTTGCCGCTGTGCTGGCCGGATCCGCGTCGGGAGTGCTGCCCCTGCCGCCCCTCGGCGCCGCCGGCACCGTCGTCGCGCTGGTCTCGGCCGAAGCCGTTCTCGCCAACTTCTGGAACAGCGTGGCGACCAATGAACTAACCCGCCTCAGCCTGAGCGCGAACGCGCAGGCCCAGCGAACCCAGCTGGATGGACTGAACGAGTATCTCGCTCTGCAGCAGGCTATTCCACAGACCTTGGGCTCGGCGTTCGGCGCGGCCATAACCAAAGCTGTCGGCCCAGCGGCAACCTCGCTGTTCAACGCCGGCTCGTTCCTGCTGAACTCTCTGGCGCTGAGATCCATGCCCGAGGAATCCGGGTCCGAGGAATCTCGGTCCGAGTCCGAATCTCGTCCCGAGCGGGGGTCGATGCTGTCCGGGGTGTTGACCGAGGGGTTCCGGGCCGCCACGGCTACCCCGCTGTCGCGGGCCATCACCGCCAACGCATTCGCCATGAATGTGTTCAACGGGATCGAATTCGTCGGCCTGACCGTGCGCATTGCTCCGTTGCCATGGCAGCAGATGGCGTTGATAGCGTTTGTTCCGTCGGCGAGCCGCGTACTGGCCACCACTCTCACAGGTGAGCTAGCTCCGATAATTCTGAGCCGATCACTCGGCGAGCAGATCGATGACTTCGTCGGAGGGGTGACGTCAAGGCACTGGTTCGGGTTGCTGGCCGCCACCATGGGCGCGACCGGACTCGTCAACGTGTTGAGCGACAATATCTATGCCAATACGGGTGCACTGTCCGCGGCCGTGTTTGTCCAGAGCGCCGCCCTGCCCCGGTTGAACACCACGTTCCAGCGCGAGGTCGGCTTCGACAAGCTCTCCAGCGCAAGTGGTTTCAAAAGAACGGTCGGCATGAGCGCCTGGGCGACAGGAGGACTGACGCTCGGCACCCTGGCGGGTTCGCTGGGGCAGAACACCACCTTCGAAACGACCGGGCTGGCGATCGCCGGAGCCGCGACGCTCGGACTCGCCGGCGGTGCCGTGGGCCGTGCCGTCGGCCGAGTCGGTCGCAAGAACACACCTCCCGCCGTCGAGCCCGCCGAAACCGTGGATCCGGAAACCGACAACGAGATACGCGCTGCCCTCGAAGCCGCCCTCGGCCCCGGAGTGCCCGGAGCTTGTGCGCTCAGCGCATTCCGCTTCGCCGGCTGGTACCTGGGCAAGCTCCAGTTCGACTACAAACACCCCGGCGAAGACTTCACAGAAGCTCCCGAGGAAGTCGTCGAGACATTCATCGCAGAGCGCAATTTCTTCGAACTTCCCAATGCCGAAACCGCCGCCATCATCAGGCATTTCGGAATCCGCCCCAGAGAATTCTCCCAGCGCGCCCATTGCCTGCCCGCCGAATACGTCAAACCTGCCGGGCCACAGGACACCGCCCCCACCGGCCCCACCGTCTACGACCTCGCCGACGCCATAGTGAGCGGTGACAACGAGGGCGCCTTCGCATTCCTCACCATCGAATATCCCCCGAAGGACGACGGCACCAAGAATAACGAATACGACATCAACGGCCACATAGTCACCCTCGCCAGAGGTGACGGAGGTGAACTCTGGCTGCACGAACTCCGCCGGAACCCTGACGGCCCACCCGCACTCGACGCGACCGGTAACACCATCGAAGCCCCGCACAGAGGAATTGATGCGCTGCAACGTCTGGCGGAGATAGTCGATCAGGGGGCGAAGTTCTATGCCCTCGGCTACACCATCGATGAGTTCGGCGACGTCCACCCCGACAACCCCGTCGGCCACACCAGCTGGAACACCAAAATCTGGGACCGAACCCCCCACGCCGGCACTCGCCTCGGCCGCGAGCAACCGGACAACATCAGGCCCGCACAGCCCAGCCCATGGGCCGCACGCACCCCGACTCCACAGTCGCCCTCTTCAGATCGGCACACCGGCCCCGCGCCGGGTGACTCCGCCGCACCGGCGGAGTCATCGTGGCGCAGAATGCTGGCACGTTTCAGACTCCGCGATCCACAGGGGAACGACGGTCCGGCGGAGGCCACAACCGCAGGCGCAGACAAGGATTCAGAACCGGATTGGATTCCCGCATTTTCCGAGATTGCGGGGGTCGAGAGGTTGGGCACCGGACTTTACCGCGCTGCGGGTTTTCTGGTCGAGACCAAAGGTGACCACTTGATCTTGCACCAGCCAGCGAACCACTTCGAAACCGTCAAACACGTGATGTCACTGGCGATTGAACGCCTTCCGGACGAACTGAGGGTGCACTATCGCTGTATCGTCCCTGGGGAAGAGAACTACGGCGCACAGGATTTCACGAGTTCGTTCGCCTCCCACGGAGCGTGCGGTGACGGGGGGTTGCTCGCAGAAGACAGTGCCGGGACATTGCGGGAGCTGGATATCCGCGAACATGCACGAGTCCCGTTGCAGCAGCAATTGCTCGACGCCGGATTCGAGGTGCTGGCCGACGGAGTCCTGCGTCTGACGCATGACGGAGTAGTGCTGACCGTGATACCGCGCCCCGATGGCAGCATCGAATTCCTCAGTCCGCACTCCGGCCGAATGGGCAAGTTGCTGGAGCACTCTCGGATTCTCGGGCTCATTCCGGTCGAATCCGCCCATACTCGCCCCCCGATGGGGTTGCGGTTGACCAACGGTCTTCTGGACTACACATTCGTCAGCGACAGCATTGTGCTGGAGGACTCGCAGGTTGTGCGTCCGGTGACGCCGGAAAACATCGGCATATCTCCCGTGCCGCCTCGCAGGGAAGACACCGGATTCGTTGTGGCGGGCGAAAACTCCACCGAACTGATTCGCGAGCTCCCCACCATCAACGGGATTTCGATAGACGAGCTCGAGCGACGGATGCAGCCGTTCGACCTGGAGAAGGCCCTCGATCGTGGCGATCCCATCGATTTCGTGGGTTCATCGGAGGGCTTCCTCGGCCCGCAGGACAGGCTGCTCGACACGATGGCTCGTGACAACGACCTCGTCCGCGCCGTCGGACTCCAGCACACCGACCTCGCCGTCGCCATCGATTGCACGCGCGACGTGGTCAACGGTTACCGGGCGTACAACTACTTGACCGAGGGAAACCACTCGTACGACATCGCGCAAATCGGTACTCAGGGCCTTCAAGACTCGCCGTTCGATGACGGCACGACAGGTTCCGATGACTATATCGTCACCAACACCGGAACCGGCGCCACAGTCGAAGTTTCGGATCTGGGCGCGAAAATGATCAGCCTCTACGGCTTCTACCAGGGCAAGGGAACCAGGTACCGGGCTGCGCCCGAGCAGATCATCGAAACGTATGGACATCTGCTGGAACGGGCAGGCGGACTCGAACGCCTGCGCCGGGTGGTCGCCGAAGTCGACGCTCAACACCGTGGATTCAGCGATGGCACGCAAGGAATTTCGGCCGACGTCCACAACGGTTCCGTGGGTGCGGTCGAAGCGGGTGAGGCCCTGCCCGATTCCCCGTCCACCAGCCAGGTCGCACCCCCGCGCCCCGCCGCTTCCCAAGCCGGCCGAGGCACCCCTTGGTCGTTCGGCGCGGTACCCGACAACCCCTTCGACGAACGGGTCGAACTTCGCGGCGATGTGCGGGATATGGCCCAAGTCAACATGTTCGGAAAGCACGGCTTCTGGCGTCGCAAGGATCGCAAGTCCGGCGAGGCCGGCGAGCCGGACCAGAACACACCACCGGGCGCCGGGAACACGCCGCTACGCCGCACCCAACGCCGCGCACCGCAACTCGCGCCACCGCAACCCTTGTCCCCCAGCGAAGTCGCCCTGGCTGGTGAAGTGGCGTCCAACGGTGGAGCACTCACTTCCTACAGCCCACCGCATCAGGCAGCATTCGCCAAAGCGTATGCACGCCAGGTTCTCCGGATGGGCCTCGCGGTGTCACCGGCCGTCCTCGACATCGCCGCCGAGCAACTGCTACAGCAAGTTGCCCAGGAGGTCCGCGACACGCCGGTCCAGGACCGCAGCGCGGCACAACACCAACTGCTGAATTACTGCACACGGCTGTGGGAAGGGCTGGTAGCTGCCGAGAGTCGCGCGGCCGCAGACGGACTCGACGCGGATGTCGTCCTGTTGGGATTCGACCCGCACCAGCTGGTCAGCCGGGTCGGCTTGCAGGTGCACGATCCGAGCAGGGGCGGCCAGTGGCACATACGGGTCGGACCCGACACCGCGGCAACATGGACAGATCACCTGTTCGAGCCCGGTCCCGATCCGGATGAGCCGGTGGTGGTTCCCGGCCGACGCCCCGAGCACCCGATATTCGAGATATCGGTCGGACCGCGGGGGGTGACGGGACCTCGTCTCACCGAGGACGAGTGGCAGCAGCATGCGGTGCGCGCGGGCAACGCGATAGCCGGATGGCTTCAGCAAGCACGCTGGTCCAGCGCCGAAGACATCCAACACACCTCAGCAGCTGTCACGGCCATGGTCCACGCAGCACGCAATGCGAGCAATGGAGAAGTCCGGATCGCCGTATCCACCGCGGGAGCCAAACATCGCCGCGCCCGTATCGAAATTGTGCACAACAGACGGAACCCCATTGCCGCGAATTCTCTTTCGCTGGATTGGGCCGACTACGCGGGCGTCACACAGACAGATGACGCCGAATCGATCTGGTTCGAATTCAGCGAGGCAGTGATCGCACCCCTGCTCCCCTCCGATATCCATTTCGTCGAGCTGCACACTCGTCAGGAAGTCGACAAGCACGCCTATCCCGCACTCCTGTGCGCCCAGGAGGCATTGGAAGACATCGGGATCAGCGCCGATGTGGCTGCCCAGATCTCGGCAGCCACATCGCCTGACGGGTCACTGCCCTGGCCGGACGGCGTCACCGGTGCCGTGCCACCGAGCGTCGATTCGCCGAGCTACGCCGTTGCGGTGGTGACCCGGGGACCGTATCGAGCGATCGGGCTCGGCATCCGGGATCTGGGCAAGGATGCTCATCCGCTGCTCGTGTGGCAGGCAGTCAAAGACGCCGCAATGGAAGCGTTCTACCAGCTCTATCCAGACAGCGACGCGGTCGATGGGCTCCGCCCGGAGATTCTGGAGCAAAATGTCGACGTCACGATCGACCGAACCGCCGGCAGCTTCCACGCCGAGTTGACGTCCGCGGCTTCCCTCCAGCCCACCCAACCCCATCCTGTGACGACCGTTGCGGGCCGCTTCCGTGTGCGTGACGGGATCGTCGTAGCGCTGGCCCTGGTGCGCCACGACGGTGAGGAGGACAGTGCGGCCACGACGCGAACGACCGCCACCGCCAGTGCCGACGATCCCGGCAACCGACCTCGCCCCGCCGGCACAGTGCAAGATCAGCGGATTCGCCTGCCGGACAGTGTTTTTCGCGCACTCGCGCGCGCTGAGCAGGGGGCAGCCGAGGTCATGGCCGAAGCCTCGAGGCCCGCACGCAAACTCGGCATCGACACCGAGCATCTGCACCAGGCGAGCGTCGAAGACGTGGCTGCGGAGCTCGACGGTATCGAGGAAACTCAACACCGTCGGGAGGAGGCGATACGTCGCCGTGTCGTGGTCGACCAGCTCACGGCACGCGTCCTTGCCGACCGCGACGCGATAGGTGAGCTGCGCGCGCTACTGCCGCACATTCAGGCGTGGCAGCGGTATCTGAACGAGATCCGCGCCGCACTGCCGATTCTGGCGGCGCGAGCGACGTTCGAAGCCGAAGGTGCTGTGGTCGCCCGCGAAGGCATCGGAGCCGTTCGCGACGATCGATCGCCGACAGGTGCGAGGGTGATCGTCGCATCGCCGATGCTCGGGCAAGCCCGGCTGGTCGACGTCATCGAGCCGGGTCTGCGAGCTGAGCTCGCCGAGAGCAGGACGCCTATCGAGTTTCGGCACGTCGCAGTCGATGACGAGGGAAACGTGACCTACCGGGTGGTCTCAGGCCACGATCCCGAACCATTATGGGCGGCCGGTTACTACCTCGATGATCGCAAGCGAGCGTGGCTCAACTCCCTGTACGACGATCGGCCGTTCGCCGAAAAAGTCGCGGAAGCACAGGAGTGGGGCGAACTCTCACGCAATCTACTCAAAGACGACATCGGCGACCCGACGATGTCGGAGAAGGTGGAGTTGATCACCTACGCAAATCCCTATCGCTTCCAGGTCGTCGAGAAAACGGTCCGCACCACCGTCGAGGCCGACGCCGAAGAACGAGCCGCCGGAACACTGCGGGATGTGAACGCAGAACCTCCGCAAGTGTTGCGCGTCGGCGACCGGCGACTGCTCATCGAGTACTTCCCCGGCGTGCTGCAGAACCCGTTGGGCAAGAACGGCTGGCGTCGCTACCGCCACACCCCGGCCGCCCGCCGTCAGGGACTGGCCGAGGTCTTGACGCAGCCGTGGGACCGCCACGAGGGCCTGAACATGGGACAAGAGCATGAAGTACGACTGATCCCGGTGGACAACAGCAACACCTTCGGCATCGGCCGGCAGCCCGGAGCCCCGCTGCTGACCGACGGCTTCTCCAGCTTGTTCGTGCAGGACGGACCCGATGGCCCCCGTATCAGCAGGCACAACTTCCCGATCCCGGAACTCGAACAGATCCACCGGCGGATCGTTGCCTCGGAGGCGGAGTACGCGCGCATGGGACCACAGGTCCACGCCTGGTACACCGAGGTGGTCGCACCGAATTTCGCGCGCATTCTGGAAATGGCGCGACAGGAACCAGGTCCGGACCGGCCCTCCCTCGCCGAGACGATCGCTCGGCTCGAAAAGCGCCGCGACGACGCGGGACGTCCGATCGGCCTCCACGCCGTCGACGGTGAAGACGTCACGCCACGAGGCTGGCGCCGCATCGTTGCGGACCTGCGGCAGGCCAACCCCGCCGACTCGACCATGCTGGCCGCACTCGATGCGCTGGCCGACTTCAACAAGCTCCTGGTCGCCGCGTATATCCAGCAGACCCGCGCCGAAGACCTCGCCGAGGACCTGTGCGAAGGACTCGACGAGGAGCCCTGGCCCGGGCTGACCGAGGCATATCTGGATGCGTTGGCGTTGCACCTGAGCGACCTGGACGACAGCGGACACCCCCCGATGCCGAACGGTGAATCGGACGCTGACTGGCAAGCGCGCTATGACCGCGAAATGGGCCTGGACTCAGGGATGAACAGCACCGCGGCGAACGCACTGTGCGCTGTTGCCGAACTGGCATTCGCACGCGATCGCTACCGCGAGGCCGGCTCGATCGAACTACCCGACGAGGACACGCTCGCGATTGTGCAGCAGGTCGGCGTTCACCCACGCGAACTTGCGCAATACGCCCACGGCCGATGGACCGACAGTCCGCTCGCGGAATTCGTCGCCCGGATCGAAAACCCCGGTGACGCCGCCGATCTGGCCCTGCTGACGATCCAAGCCCGCGACGCCGAGCCCGAACGCGTCGACGCACACGCGCTCAGCCTTACAACCGACCATGCCGGCCGGCTTCACCTGCACGAAGTCGTCCCGCAGCCGGATGGCGCACTGACACACCGCAACCTCACCGGGCCACAGGCACGGACCCGCCTCGCCCAACTCTCCGCCCTCGAATCCGCCGGAGCGAGAGTCTCGGCAATCATCTTCCACCGCAACGGAACTCCCGAGCTACCGATCGGTCCCGGCGATGCCGTCGACTGGCTCCACAGCCCTGGGCCCACGACCAGGGTCGGACGGGAGCAGGATCGCAATGAACGCTTCGCTCCCGCCGAACCGGCGTCCGATCCGGTCCCGAGTCCGGATCCGGTGCGGGCGACCGCGGCCGAACTGAAAACGTGGGCCGCCGGTCTCACCCTTGCAGAGGCGTGGCGCGCGATGCTGGATCTGAGTGATCGAGTATCCGAGCAATTGGCGGCGGTCGGTCGCGGCGAAACACCGCCGATGACGGAGTTGGCCGGTCCGGGACGAGCGCTGAATGCCGTGCTCGCCGAGCTGTGGGCGGGATCCGTCGACACCATTGCCGCAATCGTCGATTCGGGAGACCCGAATTGGGTGGACGAGCGGGATCTGATCGAGGCGGCGCACACTGTCGTCAGCTGGTCTGCCGTCTTGCGCGATATGTACCGCAGTGCACAGATTGTTGCCGATGCCGTAGGAGCCGTTCCTGCCCGGCTCAGTGCACCCAACCCACTACACCCCCTGCCGCTCGGCTTCGCGCAGATGCACGATCACATCGAGCAACTTGCCACAGCGCTGCCGGGGGATCCGATCAAAATAGTTTGGGCACAGTATATTTCGGTGGCGATGGCGCTAGGAGCGGCACCGGCGAGGTGGTTCGACGGCATCGTGTACGAAACGCTGTATTGGCTGGATCTCGCCGACTCCTACTTGCGTACGCGTTCACAGCAGCAGCTCGACTCTGCTCTCGCCGAGGCCTTCGGCCGTTTGCCCCAGCACGCAACCGCTTTCGAGTCGGCGCGATCGGCGACCGGAGAACAGCTCGCCGAAGCCGGCGCGGACTACGTGCGCGACCTGCTAACCATCGCAACACATCAACTCGTTGACACCACCGACTACGAGTCCGGACTCGACCACCTCCGACGCACGGTCGGAGTCTTGCACGAATTGAACCGCACCCACGATATTCCGTCCCTGCGCGCCACCACCGCCGAGCTCGACCGACTACACGACCAGCTGCGCGGCGCCGCCCGAAACCGGCGAGTCATGCACGCGACGTCACCGCGGATTGCCGAGATCGCACACGAACAACTCGTGGCCGGCAGCCGGATTCGGGACGAATTGGCTCAGGGACTGGCCGATCTGCAGGCGACGTTGCGGGGCGCACGAACGAAGCCGCCGCCCGCGCCGCCACGAGCCGAGCCGGATGCGGACGGTCACGACACACCGTCCGTGCCCGCCGAGTACATCGACACGGTCACGCGGGAGATCGACCGCATCCTGGGCGTCGGCCGCGTGAACGGCGCCGAGCGCGATACTCCCGGCCTCGTAGCCGAAACCATCGCACAAGCCGGTGCTCGGGACGAGGCCACGTTGCTCGCCACCGCCACGCGGATTGCGAACGAGCACAAGAACTTCCGGCACTTCCGTCAGGCCCTGCTGGTCTGCCTGATCGACCAGGCGGGGGCCGATCCCGCCGCCCCCGAGGTCACGGCCCTGCACATGAGCACCCGGGGACAACTCGAGGCCGCCCTGGCCACCCTCCCCGCTGTCGTGCGCGACTACCTCACCGCTCGGTTCGGCCGGGCACTCACCCGGCCGGAGGCAGCGGATCTCCTGGACGCCACGCATGCCAGCCGGCCGAAAGAACCACCCCGCACCGTAGAACGACGCGCCCTTCGCGGGCTTGCTGCGGCGCTGGCCGAATCCCCCGGCGACACGGCGCCCGCGGACAGCAACACACAACCGCCACAAACACCGCCGCTCGTACCCGGACAACTCCCCAGGAAGAAATACCGGCCTCTGGGTGCGACCACCGGTGTCCCCATGCCCGATCACGTCGCCAACGCACTGCTGCAACAAGGCCTGAGCCGTCTGGAGACCGCGATGCGGGGCAGCAAGAACCGCAATGTCGTGGTCGGGGGTGGTCAGTACATGCTGCGTTTCCCGCAGCGAGCTACCGACAACCTCGACGCCGTCGTCACCAATGAGACCCGAGCGCACGCATATTACACCGCCCACGGCGCGGCCGTCCCCGGCGTGTATCACAAATTCCACGATGTCGACCTGCCCGACGGCAGTCATGCCGACGAAGTGCTGCTACTGGAGTACTTCGAGGGCGCTATACCGCTCGCGGAGCTGCCCGAGCCCCCGGTACAAGCCGCGGTGGAGCTGATGCAGGATATACACCTACGCACGTTTCTGGGCTACGGGGACCGCGCGGGATTCATCCGTTGGCAGGTCGCGAAGGAGATGGCGAACCTGGCTGGGGAGGCGCGCGAATTCGCCACCGCGTTCACCGAATTGGGTGTGCCGGAACAGCCTTTCGCGCCCGTGCTGGAATGGGCCGACTCGCTCGGCCAGTGGCGGCGGCGAGGAATCAACCGGGCCCCGTTCGCGCTCCTGTCCGCCGATGGGCACTTCTACAACCTGCTCCTACTGCCCGACGGCAGGCTGGTCCTCATCGATCTGGAGCTGGCCCAGCCGGGTGACCGCGTATTCGACCTCGTCCGGATGTATCACCTCACGAAGTCCGCACCCACCGCCGAAGACCTGAAGCGGAGGATATCGACGGAACCCGAGGTCTTCGATATGTATCTGCTCTTCATGGAAATCCAGCGCATAATCCACGACCTCCACCGGCTGTCCCTGGCCGCGGCCCACGGAATGCTCACCCCTGTACAGATCGCATTCGCCCGGACAGAGCTGATACAGGCGTTCCACACCACCCGACTGGCCTGGCGGCAGGACCCACACCTGCGCACCCAAGACCTCTTTCGGGCCCTGGGTGTATGGGATCCACCGGGCCACCGAGTGACCACGCCTCCCCACCCTGATACCGACTCGGCCGCCCCGGCGGCCGACGACACCACGCCGCATCCCCGGCCCGAAATACCCGATATCGCAACGGCTTCGACACGAGAACTCCTGACCTGGTCGGACTCCCTGTCCTTCCCCCAGGCCCGGCAGTTGCTGACCGAATCGCTGGACGACACCACCGCGAGAAAGGCCGCTTTCCGCGGAGAACCACAACAGATCCGGGAGCTGACCGATTCGGCCCGGCTCCTGAACGCGGTGATCATGAGGTTGCGATGGATACTGACCGCCGAGCCCGATCACCTCGGGGAACCCCAGTTCACCACCAGCATCCTCAACGACGACTCCCTGTCGGATCTAGCGTTCGCTCTGACCAGCTGGGCCCCTGTCGCGCACGATATGCATAAGGGCGTGCAGGCGGTTCTCGCTACCATCCGGGCACTCAACGACTGGGGCGCCCTCCCAGCGCCACTGCTCGATATGGCGCAGCTGTACCAGCGCATTGTGGACGAACTGACATCGGTCACGAAGGCAGCGAAGCGCGCACAGCGCATCCGGTCAGGCCGAATCACATATCCGAACCAAGCCACCCGGAGACAGTTGGAAGAGGCGATCCAAGACGCACTGGATGAAACCTCGGGAGTATCCCGGGAGCCCGCCCGAACAGAGCAAGCCGACCACTATCTTTCGTTGCGCCGCTAACCCGGCCCAGATTCCGACACCGGATAGGGTGCCGCCAGGGGTGAGCGGACTTGCCGCGCGCGTTGACAGGCTCCGCCTGCCGCCGATCAGAGGTCGCAACCGTCAGCGGCGCACATTCTCAACCGTTGCCGGGAATCATCTCGGCGGCGCTCTGTCGCAGCTTGTCCACCAGTGCCTCGGCGGATGGGCTGAGCGTGCGGCCCGCCGAGACAGTGATACCCACACTGTGGCCGATCGGATCGAGCCGTACGGGCAGCGGGGTGAGGCGCATGTCGTCGCGGGCGATCAGACTCGGAAGGGCCGCGATCATGTCGGTCTCGAGCAGCAGGCGCCGCACCGTCAGAAACGATGTCGCCTCGACGTGATCGGCCGGTAGTCGAATTCCGTTGCGCGCGAAGAACTCCTCCAGCTCACGACGTAGGACGGTTTCGGTTCCGGGGAGTATCCACGGATACTCCTGTAGTTCCTCGAGCGCGACGCGCTTTCGCCCGGCCAGCGGGTGATTCGACCGAGTCGAGAGTTCGACCGATTCGTCGTACAACCTGTGACGAGCCGCCGTCGTGTCGGTCGGCGCGGTGAGCCGGCCGACGGTGAGGTCTATACGACCCGCCTCCAATTCGACGAGCAATGCCTCGGGCGTGCCCTCTCGAACCACGACCGTCACCTGCGGGCGCTCGGATTTCAACCGCGCGATCGCAACCGGGAGCAGCACATTGGAGCCTGCCAGGTGTGTGCCGACCACGACCTTGCCGCGTTCTGCCTCCGCCAGTTCCGCAACGTGGCGGCCCGCCTGGGTCAGCTGAGCCAGCACAGCCCGGGCATGCGTGGTGAAGGCTTCGCCGAAGATCGTCGGCGTGACTCCCCGCGGCCCGCGCTTGTAGAGTTCGACCCCCAGGATCGCTTCGAGCTCATGCAGGCTCCTGGTCGCGACCGGCTGCGTGATGTGCAGCGCGGCCGCGGCGCCGACCACGCTGCCCTGCCGGCTGAGTGCATCCATCAGAGTCAGATGCCGCAGTTTCAGCCGCCCATCCAGCAGCTTGGGCATGTCCACTCGCCGAGACTATCCGGAAGTCCGCCATTGCGATGCACAAATCCCGCCGCCGCAGTGGCCCTCCATGTCCATACAGGTATAAGACGGGCGGTCAGTGGCGTTGTCTCGACCGCTGTCCAGCTCGACGACGAGATCGTGATGGGCATCCGAGACGGTAGCCACCAGCAGATACCGGCATGGATGATCACTGCGGCGAACTGTGCGACGTGCGCGCATCGTCGAGTATGTCGGATCGTGGGTCTTGTACACACCCGCGACGAGTGCGCCGGCGGTGCCGTGGACCCTCATATGGAGGAAATCCCAAGGAACCGTTCGGCGTTGCGGTGTGTGAGCAGATCTCGGGTCACGTCATCGAGGAAAGCGCTCTTGCGCACGACCTCCCCGACGGGGCGCTCGCCCAGGGGGTAGGGATAGTCGCTGCCGACCATCACCCGCTCGGCCCCGACGGTGTCGATGAGCAAGCGCAGCGCGCGTTCGTCGAAGACCACGGAGTCGACATAGAACCGGCCGATGTAATGCGAGGGCGGGTACTGCGAGGTGCCGATGATGTCGTTGCGGCCGTGCCACGCATTCTCCATGCGGCCGAGCCAGAATGCGAAGGATCCACCGCCATGGGCGAATCCGATCTTCAATCGGTCGTCGATCCGGTCGAATACGCCACCGAGGACGAGGGCGAGGATCGACAGGTGGGTCTCGGCGGGCATCGCGGTCAGCCACTGCGCCATCCAGCGGTCCAGCCGCGGCGAGTTGGGCATATCCCAAGGATGCACGAAGACCGGCACATCCAGGGCGGCACAGTGCTGCAGGAAGGTCACCACGCCCTCGCTGTCGAGGTCGCGGTCACCGACATGGTTGCCGATCTCCACACCGCGGTGCCCGTTGGCCAGACACCGCTCCACCTCGCGGCAAGCCGCGTCGGTATCCTGCAGCGGCACTTGGCAAAACGGGATCAGCCGATCCAGTGCCGGCGCGACGATATCCAGCGCGAGGTCGTTGAAGATCCGCGCGATCCGGGTTCCCTGTTCGGGAGTGCGACCGTAGTTGAAGAACACCGGTGTCGGAGAGACGACTTGGGTGTGCACGCCATCGGCGTCCATATCGCGCAGCCGGGTCTCGGCGTCCCAGCAGTCATCCTGGATGCGGCGAAACTCTCTGCCGCCCACCATGATCATGGCCTCGGATTCGGACTCGACCCGTAACCACGGCGCCTCGGGCCCTGCGTCGGCGCTCAGGTCCGGCCAGGATCGGGGAACATAGTGGGTATGTATGTCGATCATTGCGCCCATGCACATCACCTGTTGCCCGGATGGATGCTTCCGCAGTTCGCGCAGGTGCGGGCGTCGATGTTGTCGTAGAACCGGCTGAACACCGGTGGCAGGTCGGCGACGATGTCGCGCACCTGCAACTCCACCTCGTGTATGAGGATTTTGCAGTTCTGGCAGTACCACTGGAACTTCTCGAAGGTACCCTCCTCGCGGACCCGTTCGATGACCACACCGATCGAGCCGGCCTGGGGCCGCTGCGGCGAGTGCGGCAGATTTCCCGGCAGCAACCAGGTTTCACCTTCGCGGATGTGCACTGTCTCCGGTCCGGACTCGGTCATCACATTGACGTGCATATCGCCTTCGACTTGATAGAACCACTCCTCGTAGGGGTCGACATGGAAGTCTGTGCGCCGGTTGGGCCCTCCCACGACCTGGACGATGAAATCGTCACCGAGCGCCATCGTCCGGTTGTTGACCGGAGGTGCGAGCAGGTGCCGGTTTTCTGCGATCCACTTCGCGAAATTGATGGTCGGCGGGATGCTGGTCATGACAGCTCCTCCGTGGGTTGATCGGCTGCGGCGATGCGGGGGTAAGTAGGCGATGGCCTGCATTTCGATCAGCAGGTGCGGGTGCGGCAGTTGGTGCACCGCGACAGTCGTGCGGGTGGGGCCACTGTCGTCGAACATGTCGGCATAGGTCTCGTTGTAGCCCTTGAAGTCGTTCATCGACACCAGGTAAGTGGTGATCTGGACCAGGTCGGACAGTTCGGCGCCGACCTCGGCCAAGATCGCGCCGATATGCTCGATCACGGCGCGAGTCTGTGCGCGGATGTCGAGGTTGGTGGTGCCCATCTCGTCGACCTCGACTCCGATGAAACTGTTGTCGCGCCGGCGGGAACTGGTGCCTGAGACGTAGACGAAATCGCCCGCCACCTTCACGTGCGGAAACCGACCGCGCGGGGTGGCGAGTTCATCGCTCACCTTGCTCCAGCTCATCGGACCCCCCTCACCGAAATCCGGCCCAGGCCGGTGATTTCACAGGTCGCGACGCCTCCGGTCAGCGGCAGCGCAGCGGTAGCGGCACCGGCAAGGACGACATAACCCGCACGGAGCGGGATCCGGCGACGGCGAGCGATGTCGTGCAGTGCGTGCAGCGCGCGGACAGGGTGACCGAGGATTGCGGCGGTGGACCCGGTGACCGCGTCGGAGCCGACCTCCAGGCGTACCGCGCGGTTGGCGACATCGTGCAGCGGCTGCCAGGGGCCGATGACGAACGCCGCGGCGGAGGTGTTGTCGGCGACGACGTCGGTGTAGGTGAACCGGAAGTCGCGGTAGCGCGAGTCGATGATCTCCATGGCAGGGGCGACCGCGTCGACGCACGCTTCGATATCGACTCTCGGATCATCGAGGTCCACATCCCGAGCCACGCGGTAGGCGACCTCCGGTTCGATCTTGGGATGAATGAATCGGGACAAGTCCACGTCGGTGCTGTCGGCGATCCGCATCGCGTCGGTGAGTTGTCCGACGATCACCTCGGAAACGCCCATCTGCGCCATTTTCGCCTTACTGGTGAACCCGAGTTTGATCCCGGCCGGCAACTCGCCGCGACCGAGGCGACGGGCGAGGACCGCGTTCTGAATCCGATAGGCATCGTTGATGTCGATGTCATGACTGTCGGCGAGGCTGGCTGTGTCCGACACGGTGTGCTGCGCGGTGTCGAGCCGCTCGGCAAGTTCGTCGATGTCGATGATGTTGGTGGTCATGAGTTCTCACTTCCGACGATGTCGAGTGCGATGTCGACGATCATGTCTTCCTGTCCGCCCATCAGGCGGCGCCGCCCGACCTCGAGCAGGATCTCCCCGGTGTCTATGCCGTAGCGCTGGGCGGCCCGTTCGGCATGCAGGAGGAAGCTGGAGTACACCCCCGCGTAGCCCAGCGTGAGAGGGTCTCGCGGTCTACCTGCACGGGCCGGGTGCGCAGCGGGCGAATGATGTCGTCGGCAGCGTCCTGCAATGCGAACAGGTCGCACCCGTGGTCCCAGCCGAGTAATTCCGCCACCGCGACAAAGGGTTCGGCGGGACAGTTGCCCGCGCCGGCTCCTTGCCCCGCCAGCGCGACATCCACCCGTTCGGCGCCGTGCTGTACCGCGGTGACGCTGTTGGCGACCGACAGCGACAGATTCT
This sequence comes from Nocardia sp. CA-119907, assembly GCF_050955995.1. Classification (NCBI taxonomy): domain Bacteria; kingdom Bacillati; phylum Actinomycetota; class Actinomycetes; order Mycobacteriales; family Nocardiaceae; genus Nocardia; species Nocardia sp. CA-119907. The sequence continues at coordinate 4,834,233 of NZ_CP192091.1, read as the reverse complement.
CGTGGGCGTGGATTCGCCTTACCCAGCTCGGCGCCACCTACGGCCGCGATCGCCGCACTCGTGGTTTCGGTGAACTCGTCGATATTCGCCCGTGTACCCGGCCCCGCCGAGCGAGAGGAGATCGACGCCACGATCTCGGCGTAGGCCACCGGCGCGACCCGTGCGACGGCCGCCACCATCGGGATCGTGGCCTGTCCGCCACAGGTCACCATATTGACGTTGTCGGCATGCACATGCGCCTCGAGGTTGACCGACGGCACGACGAACGGACCGACCGCGGCCGGAGTCAGATCAATCATCACTTTGCCGTGCTCTCGGGCGATTTCGGCGTTGCGCAGATGTGCCTTGGCCGAGGTGGCGTCGAAGATGATCCGGATATCCGCGAACTCCGGCATCGCCACGAGTCCGTCGATGCCTGCGTGCGTGGTGGCGACTCCCAGTCGCCCGGCCCGGGCAAGCCCGTCGGATCTCGGGTCGATACCGACCATCGCGCCCATATGCAGAGTCGGCGACAACCGCATCACCTTGATCATGAGATCAGTACCGATATTGCCTGACCCGATCACCGCCACGGGCACCGCACTTGTGGTCTCCCTGCTCATTCGATGTCTCCTTCGATCACCGCGTCCACGGTGCCCAGTCCGTCCAGGTGCAACCGGAACCGACCGCCGGCGGTGATCGGTACCATTGGCCCCAGCGCACCGGACATGATCACGTCGCCGGCGCGCAGGGGTTGTCCGCGACTGCACAACTGCCGCGCCAGCCATGTCACCGCGACCACCGGAGATCCCAGACACGCATGACCTGCCCCGAAAGAAACCGGTTCACCGTCGCGTTCGAGCATCATGCCGACCCGCGAAAGGTCCTGTCCAATAAGCGAATACGGTGTTGCCCCCAACACGACAACACCACTGGAAGCGTGATCGGCGACGGTATCGGTGATGGCAAGATCCCATTTCGCGATGCGCGAATCGACGATCTCGATCGCCGGCAGTACGAATTCGGTCGCCCGCAACACATCGACCGTTGTGATCCCGGGCCGGTCGAGATCACGCCCGAGGACGAAGGCGATCTCGCCCTCCGCGCGCGGTTGCTGGAGTAGACGCCTCGGCACCGGTTCGGTATGCCCGTACATCATGTCATCCAGTAGCACCCCGAAATCCGGTTGGAACACACCGAACTGCTGCTGCACCACCGGTGCCGTCAGCCCGATCTTCGCGCCGACCATCCGGGCACCGGCCTCGACCCGCCCCGCGATCAGTCGCCGCTGCACTTCATAAGCAGCGGCGATGTCGGTCTCGCCCAGGAACTCCCGCACCGGAGCCACGGCGACCCGGTTCGCGTGCGCCGCGATCAGACGATCCGCGGCCGCGTCGATCGCTGCTGATACAAGTGTCGAAGTCATAGTTGCACACACACATTCGTCGGCTCGGTGTAGAAATGCAGTGACGATTCCCCGCCCTCACGTCCGATCCCGGAGAGCCCGACGCCGCCGAACGGCGACCGCAACTCCCGCGTGAACCAGGTGTTTATCCAGGAGATCCCGACTCGCATCGTCTGGGCGACCCGGTGACCGCGCCGCAGATCGTTCGTCCACACCGACGCGGCGAGGCCGTAGTCGGTATCGTTGGCCAACCCGATGGCCTCGGCTTCGGTATCGAACGGGATCAGCGCGGCCACCGGCCCGAAAATCTCCTCGCGCACCGCACGGTCGGCGTTGCTCAGCCCCGTCCACAGCGTCGGCTCGATCCAGGAGCCGCCGTTCAATGCCGCACCGAGATCCGGGATATTTCCGCCGGTCAGCACCTTCGCCCCGGTCTGCTCGGCGAGCGCGAAGTAACTCAGCACCTTGTCGCGGTGCGACTGCGAGATAAGCGGACCTGTGGTCGTCTCGGAATCCGCCGGGGCTCCCAGCCGGAGCCGCTGCGCCCGCTCGACCAGACCGGACGCTATTTCGTGGAAAATGGTGCGCTGCACGTACACCCGTTCGGTGCACAGACACACCTGCCCGGTGTTGGCGAATACCGACCGAGTCAACCCGCTCAGCACCTCGTCGACGTCGGCATCGTCGAACACGACGGCCGCGTTCTTGCCTCCGAGCTCGAACGAGACCGGACGCACCTGCGGCGCAACGGCCTTCATCACCCGCGAACCAGTCGCTGTCGACCCCGTGAACGTCACCCCGTCGATACCCGGGTGCGTCGTCACGTACTCCCCCGCCGATCCGTTCCCGAAGCCGTGCACGACGTTGTAGATGCCTGCCGGCAGCCCAACCTCCTGCAACACCTCCGCCAAGAGTGTTGCTGTGGAGGGTGTTTCCTCACTCGGCTTGACCACCACCGCATTCCCGCAAGCCAATGCGGGTGCTACCTTCCAGGTCAGCAATAACAGCGGCAGATTCCACGGGACGATCACCGCCACCACCCCCAGCGGCTTGCGCACCGCATAGTTCAACGCGCGTCGCCCATCAGCGAGATCGGTGATGTAGGACTCCTGCCCTGCCGCCGCGACCACATCTGCGAATGTCCGGAAGTTCGCCACCGCCCGCGCCACATCAAGCTCACGCGCCTGGGTGATCGGCTTGCCCGTATCGGCAACTTCCGCCGCAACGAACTCCTCGAACCGCTCCGCGATCCGATCCGCCGTCCGCCGCAACAACTCCGCACGCTCGGACACCGGGGTATGGGACCAGCCGGCGTCCAATGCCCGCCGCGCCGAGCCGACCGCGCGATCCACCAGTGCGGCGTCCGCCTCGTGGACCCGCGCGAATACGCGACCGGTTGCAGGGTCGGACTTGTCGAAGCTGTGCTGCGGATCCGGATCTACGAACCCGCCGTCGACGAAATTGCGAATCCAGCCTTCGCCTAATGCGCCCATGGCTCCATAATCGAGCTCGCAACCATGTCCAACAAATGCACATTCTTTCGTCACCTATGCTCACAACACATATCGGAGAGGCATCGGTGCAGACCTCGGCGGCGACCGCGGGGCAATCCGGAAGCCTGGCCGGCGAGTCCGCCGAACGACTCGCAGCAGGGTCGGCATCGGAAGGCACTGGGAACGGCGCGACCGTGTCGCCCATAACCGGCACGCACAGCGCAAACTCGCTATCCGACCTCGGCAGGAGCGCGCAGCCGACGAGGCTCCGTGATCCCCCGCGTCAATGTGCTGCACCCACCGGCCTCGGTGATGCCAGAGTGCCGGTGGCCGAGCGTATCGAGCGACGAGGTGGCCCGTTGCCCCGTGCGCAATACGTCCACCACTGGGTCGTGCCGCGCTCCGCCATGCATGCATCGGACTCAACCCGGGGCTATTCAGTGCGGGGGACGCATCCTCCAGATCGGATTTCAGCCTACGACGGCATCCCGCAGGTCTGCGCTTCCCATCAGTACGACCGAATCGTCCAGGTGGCCTGTCAGCCGGTAGCGCTGAGGTGCGTTCCTGCCGTTCAGATGCTGTGCGCGCACTGTGAGCGGTACTCCCTGCGGGGTCTCGGGCACGTAGGCGCGGCGCCGGAACCGTGCCGAGAAACGGGTTATGCGGGTAGGATCGCCCTCCGCCCAGCGTGTCAGCGCCTGGCCGACCTTGGCCATGACCAACATGCCTTGCGCGCTCACCCCGTGAAAGCCGCGGGCACGCGATGCCGCGTCGCTCCAATGGACCGGATGACAGTCGCCCGACACACCGGCGTACCGGATCAGGTCCAGCCGGTGTATCGGCACCGTAGACATCGGGGAATCTTCACGTAGGTCGGCGAAGTCCGATTGCGCAGCACGGGCAGTGCGCGCGGCGGTGCGTGCCCGCGGTGCGGGAGAAAGGAATTCGGTGCACGCGACGGACACGAGTTCATCGTTCGCCAGGGAAGACACCTCCGTGCGCAGCGTCAGCCACTGTCCGCGATCGTCCTCACGCAGGGCATCGACTGTGAGTTCGGCCCTGAGATTCATACCGGGTAAGACCGGCCGGTGATGGACGAACTCCTGCGTCGTGTGGATGAAAAGGTTTGGGTCCAAGCCCAGATCGGGGTCGGCGAAGGCTGTGTGCAGAAACCGAAAACACGGTAGGGCAAGGAACGTCGGCGGCGCGGGCACATCCGCAAAACCTGCTGCTTGCGCAGCCTCCTGGCTGCGGTACGGAGGGGAAGGATCGCCGATCGCGTCCGCGAAGGCCCGGATCATCTCGCGACTGACTTCGTATGTCTCGCTCACCGCATACGTGCGGCCCAACAGATTGCCATTCATCGGCACGGTACCTCGCCTACGCCGTGTCGCCCGTGTGCCGCCGCAGCACGGCCGACACCGGCAGAGAGTCGAACGATCTGATGTTGAGTCCCCCCGCACGCACGCCGGGGCCGGCACGCCGCAGATCAGTGAAGCGGTCGAGTAATGCGGGAAAAGTACCGCGCCTTCGAGGCGGGCCAGGGACGCTCCGAGGCAGTGGTGTGGGCCACCACCGAAAACCAACGACGCCGCTGGTGCATTGGCGAAATCAAGTGTGTCCGGTCGCATCACCAAGGACGGATCCCGGTGCGCGGCACCGAGCAGTAGATGGACGATGTCACCGGCGTTCAGGCTCTCCTCGCCGATGACGACGTCTTGGGTGGCGATACGTGTGACGAGCTGGGCCGGCGGGTCGTATCGCAGGATCTCCTCCACCGCTCGTTTGACATGACCGGCGTCGTCACGTCGAGCTCGCAGCCAGTCCTGCTGCTCGGGATAGGTGATGAGCGCATCGACACCGTTGGCCAGCATGCCTGTCACGGTTTCGGTACCGGCGATGAGCAACAGTTCGATATTGGCGATCACTTCGTGCCTGTCCAGTCGCGTCACTTCCTCGGACGCCAGAAGACTGAGGAAGTCGTCTCGAGGTTGGCGGCGGCGCGTGTTGAGCAGGTCGGAGAGTATGTCACGCAGTTCCAAGGCCGCCGCGTCGGCCTCGTCCAGCGTCCGACGGCTGGGCAGGATGTCCATGACCCGGCTGTATGCGGCGGTGAGAGCACCGATATGCGGCTCCACGTCCTCTGGGAGCCCGAGAATGTGTCCGATGACCTTCAGCGGGAGCGGACCCGCGACGAGTTCGACGAAATCCGCTGAACCGGTTTCCGTTACGCGCGCAGCGAAGCCATCCAACAACTGCGCGACAATGTCATGGGCGCGCTCGTTCAACACATTCACCGCACGCGCGGTGAATGGCTTGTTGAATGCGCTGCGCATGGATCTGTGCCGTTCACCGTCGACCAGAACCAACGAGGCGCAGGCATCCTCTTGAGATGCCCGCGACAATGTGCCCGCGTCTCTTTGACGCATGAAATGGGCACCCAGGGTGCGTAATCCGCTATGCGACAACGCTTTCGAGCATTCCGCGAAACCGATGAAGACTCGCGCACCCCATGGAGCGACGAGACCGGAAGCGGTCGCACGCAGCTGTTCGTAGAGCGGATAGGGGTCAGCGCGGCCTTCGGGCGAGAGCAGCGTGATCAGGGCTGCGTTCTGATGCGGAGCGACGGAGTTGGCTGGAATAGTGCTCAATGGACTGCCTTGCTGCTGAGAGTGTGCCTACGGACCTGCGTGGGATCAGAACTGGGCGGCGGCGAATCCAGCAAGCAGAACAGTGAATCCCCCGATCTCGCCCAGGATCAGGGCGGCGAGTACGAAACGCATCGACGGCGGCGGGTTGCGCATCTGATTGTCGGTGCTGCGCTGTATGCCGATTCGGACGTAGTTGGCTATCGTCACCACGAACAGCACGATTATCGCGGTCGCAGCGGCAATGTTCACCCCGGACGGCCAGCCGGAGAACTCGACGAATACCGCAATCAATCCCGTCGCGAACGAATACAGCAGCGCGGAGCGGTGCGCGATATCGATATAGGGGTGGGCGCAGCCGTCGGGCGACTTCACCATGGCCTGCCATTTCCAGACGCCGAGGATCAGCGCCCACCAGAAGATCAATCCGGCACAGAAGAAGACAGCAGCTGTTTCGGTGTGCATATCCATCTCGATGTTCCTGTCAAACTAGCCGGAAGGCTTCACGGCGAATGAATTGGCCGATACCGGTCTGCAGGTCCCGCCATTTCGGCGTGGACCGGACAGCCACCCGGCCAGCGGAAAAGCCATGGGCTGTCCCTAGATCGGTACCGGGTGTATCGGTGCCCAGACTAGGCGTGTGCGTTCGGCCGATTCTCGGCGTCGAACGCACGGCAACCGACGATTTGCGAACGGCTCCGCGATCTACTACTCAGAGCGATGATGGACCTCGGCATTGGTGCCGGCAAAGTTGGGGACTCACTGCTGTGTTCGCAACCGTCCACCTGGAGTGCCCTATCGCTGCGGCTCACCGCGCTGGACACTCAGGGCAACGATCGAACTACTCTGTTCGGCACCGACCACCACTGGTTCATCGACGCTCTTGTCATGGCTCCAGTTGGGCCGACGGCATCCTGGCGTCCGCAGTCGCAGAGCCTGTCTTCGCCAAACTCTGCGGACGTATGTCATGACGCCCAGGAGGGAGGACGGCGGCGCGGCAGGACCTCGGCGCCACGCGGCTACCGTCGGTGGTCGACCTGCTCGGAGGCCGGACCGACCTGCGCCGAGACAGCGAGAAATCGATCGTTTTCGGCGCGGGTACCGACCGTGACCCGTAGATGGTGGTTCAGCCCCACATCACGGATCAGCACACCGCGGTTGAGATAGCGTGCCCATGCCTGCGACGCGTCGGCGAAACCGCCGAAGAGAATGAAGTTCGCGTCACTGTCGACGACATGGAACCCCTGATCGCGCAAATGCTGCCTGATCCGGTCGCGTTCGGCGAGCACTTCCGCGATGCCATCGAGGATATCGTCGGCATGGCGCAGTACCGCACGGGCAGCGGCTTGGGTCAGCGATGACAAATGGTAGGGCAACCGCACCAGACGCAAGGCGTCGATCACCGCGGGTGCTGCCACCAGGTATCCCAGTCGCCCACCAGCGAAGCCGAATGCCTTGCTCAGGGTTCGGGTTACGACGACTTTGGTGGGAAACCGGTCGATCAAGGCGACAGCGCTGGTCGCGGCCGAGAATTCGGCATATGCCTCGTCTACCACAACGATTCCGGGCGCGGCGGTGGCAATATGTTCGATCTCGGCGATGGTCGAGCTGTGCCCGGTGGGGCTGTGCGGCCTGGTGATGACGGTGACATCCGGCCGACGCCGGCAGATCTCGGTCAGCAGGTCGTCGATATCGAGTGAAAAGTCCGCCCGCCGGGGGACGCCGATCCACTCGGCGCCGAGATATTCCGCGATAATCCGGTACATGGAGTAGGAGGGAACCGACCCCAGGACGCAGCGGCCCGCACCGCCGAAGGCGAGCAGTAGTTGCTGAAGGACCTCACTCGAGCCGTTGGCCGGCCACACATTGATCGGGGAGACGGAGACTCCGGTGGCTCGGGTGAGATAGTCGGCAAGATCACGGCGCAGCGCGTGGGCTTCGCGATCGGGATAGCGGTGCGTATTCGCGGCCGCGCCCCGCACCGACTGTGCGACATCATCGAGCAACCGGGACGATGGCGAGAACAGAGACTCGTTGACGTTCAACCGGACCTGCGCGGGCAGCTGCGGGGCGCCGTACGGCGACGCCGTGCGCAATCTCGGAGGCAACGGCAGCCGGGCGGTCTCGGCCCGCACACCCAATGGGGCAGTCGTAGGCTTTCGGTGCGGATCCGCGCCATCGAACAAAGTATCGGTCATTTGTATAGCTCTCGATGATCAACCGCTGAGGTCGCCGACGCCGGATCGTAGAGATCCGGGCATAGGAAAGAACGGCGCTTTTCGCAACCGGTGAACAGGGCCCGGCATCATGGGCGCGAATCCTGTGCGCTGCCTTGCGAGTCGGATGCGCGACGTTTCAGACCGTTTCGGGTCGGGGCATGCGCGGAAATCCGGCAGCCCCCCGGTCGTCGTCCGTCGGTGCTCCAGTGGGGTCTGCCGCCGGTGTCACTCGTTCGCCGCTGTCGGCATCGTGTGCCGGGAGGTGGCCCGTCATCACGGGTTTCACCGGGTTGCGGTTGAAAACCAGCTGGAAAACGTCGGGGCGAGCGTAATGTCCGACCGGATCGGCGACGGCTTTCGCCAGGGCGATGAGCGAGAAATCCAGATCCGCGTACAGGATGCCTTCCTCGGTTTCCGGGAGTGGTTCGACAAGTGAACTGCCCTCCGGGCCGAAAATCCGGGCGAATCCGCCGCCCTGGAGCAGCAATTGCTTCTTCATCTCGCTATCGCAGAACAGGTCGTGCCCGGCCTGGCCGATGACGCTGCAGGGGGCAAGGACGAAAACCTGTCCTTCCACCGCATACATCATGCTGGCAGCATTATTGACCTCGGCACTGAGCGCCTGTACCGCACCGCGGTACAGCGAGAAGCTGGGCCAGGAGCCGACATGGATCTGCTCGCCCTGGCTGTACATCGCATATTTGGTCAGCGGCTGGATATGCTCCCAGCAGTTCAGAGCGCCGACCCGGCCCAGCGGTGTATCGAATACCGCGATATCGCTCCCGTCGCCCTCACCGAACACTGATCGCTCGACGTGGGTCGGCTTGAGCTTGCGCCGCACGTGTACATCGCCCGCGGGAGTGACCACGGCCTGCGCCATATACAAGCTGCCGCCGGCGCGCTCGCTGAATCCGAACACGATCGTGATGTCGTGCTCGGCTGCCGCTGCGGCCACCCGGGCCATCTCAGCGCCGTCGCGGCTCATCGAATTCGCGGTATATGCCGGCACCATCTGCATACCCCAGGCAGGTGAGTCGAGCCAGATCCACACCGGATAGCCAGGGACGAAGGTTTCAGGGAAGGCAATGATCTGTGCCCAGCAATCGGCAGCCTCGGCCGCAAGATCGACGATCTGGCCGATGCCGGCCTGCAAGTCCAGCCATTTCGGCTCGGCCTGTACCACGGCTGCCCGCACAGTGGCTATCGTCATGCTCTATCCCTCGGTCGGCGCTGGAGGTACCGGTGATCACACTAAGTGCGGGTATGCGGCAGAATCTCGGCGTGGAACGCACGGCAAACGACGATTTGCGAATGGCCGTTTCGGCTTCATGCGGCGGTAACGATGTCTGAGTACGGTCCCGCTGTGCAGAAGCTTCAGGCCGCCCGCCCCGAAGAGTGGTCCGCGGTGTGCAGCGACGCTTTCGTCCCGGTGAGTGTGGGCGTCGATGACACGTTCCGTGGCTCTATCCGGCAGGCCAGTTTCGCCGGTATCGGAATCTCCCGTATCACCGCCACGCCCGTCGTCGTCCGACGGCTCGACTCCCACATCGCCACTGCCCCTCGCGATGATGTCTTCCTCGCGCTGCATGGTTCAGGAACGGGATGGGCAGAGCAGGAGGGCCGCACGGCGAGGTTGGTGCCGAATACCGGTGCGATCTGCACGACCGATCGACCGTATCGGTGGCGCTTCGATTCCCCGATGAGCGAGCTGGTTCTCCAGGTTCCCCGGGCACGCCTGCGTCTGCGCGAGGCGGCGTTGCGCGAGGCGACCGGGCGGCTCATCGAAGGTCGGACCCCGGGAATGACGGTTCTGGCCCATCTGATGACCGGAGTCCTCGCGGAAGGCTGCCCGCCTGCTACCGCCGACCAACTCGCAGACACCGCGATCGAGCTCTTCGCCGCTGTTCTACACCCCTACATCGACGGCCGCAGTCGCCCGCTGAGCGGGGACGCGCTGCTGCATGCAGCCCGCGCCTACATGCGCCGCCACCTCACGGACCCGGATCTCGATGTGGCCGCGGTGGCTCGTGCGCACGCGGTGTCGCGCCGGTATCTGGAACAGTTGTTTGCCCGGTCGGACGAAAGTCCGGCCGCATATCTGCGTCAGCTCCGGCTCGAGGAGGCGCTGCGCCTACTGCGCGAAACATCGACGACGGTCGCCGAAATCGCACACCTGGCCGGATTCAACGATGTCAATACCTTCACCCGGGCCTTTCGACGCAGCCAGGGGGTTACGCCACGCGAATGGCGCCGGGACTGGACCGGGCCGAGTGATCCCACCGGAAACCGCGTCCGCCGACCAGCCGCCTGAGCTGGACACCGCGCATGCTGTTCGCCGCGGCGGGACCGCGCGCCCCAACCTGCGAGGTCAAGGCTGCCGGGACCGGACACGGTGATTACCCTCGGCCGACGCCCGGCGCACGATCGACCTTCTGAACCGCCTGCGGTGGGAGATGCTGAAGATTCTGCCGCAGCCAGAATCGCCACCTCCTGCTCAGCGGCGGTGAGGCCGTCCTCCGTGTCGAATACACCGGGCGCTCATTTCCGGGATTGTCCGGTGGCGGCACTCCCGCGACGAGCCGGGCCAGGTCCGGCGTGTCGGCACCCACTCGCGCCTGGGCGTCGAAAGCCTCGCGCCCCAGCACCTTTCGGGCAGTGTCGGTGTCGACACAGCGGCCCGCTAGCCTTCTTCCCACCGAAGGTTAGTCCGCTTCGGAACTCGCCACCAAGAAGCGAAGCCAATTCGCCACGTCGATCCGATGAGAGCACGAATCGGGTCATGAGTGTCATTCTGCCCGTTGAGCTTTCGCCAATGTGCCGAATGCATGAGAGCCTATGTCTCGCCTCATCACTCAAGCCGAACTGCAACGCGACGTGCAGCTGCGGCGCCCAGCCCAATAGGAAGGGCTGCACCTACCGAGGCCGAGGCTGACGACGGTAGAACCGCTGCTCACAATCCAGGATCGCCGCACGAACGTGGTCCACCAACGGAACGTTCAGTCCATCCTCGTCAGTCTTCCGTTTTGCGGCCTCCGAGATCCGGAGTATCAAATCCGCTGTGAGAGTTGGTCTCAGCAGATAGTCGCGGATCGTCGGGACGCTGAGCAGAGGCGGATCGGCTGGCGCACCGAGCTTGATATAGAGCTGCCGGTTGTAGTGCAACGTTCCTAGTCTGGTCGCCACTGTGTGGCTCACCTGTTGAACAGCGACAAGGCTGACTGCGAGCACTGAAGTACTCAGCCAATGATGCTCGTTCAGCATCCCTCGAAAAGGCCACACGCTAGTAGCAAGCACCCATACGCCTGGTGCAAGACCGGCCACGACCGATTCAACCCAGTCTCGCCGAGACGGCCTGATCGCAATCACTGAGGCGAGACGTAGTGCCAATTGGTCGGTCTCGGTCGAAATCACCGACAATGCTCCATCGTGTTGAAGCTTGTCGGTCACACTGAGCATGCTGCTGAGTCGCCGCGTCAGACGCTCTCGTGCCGAGAATTCCTCCAGAAGTTTCGGGATGCTGATCGCTGCGACCACAGCAGCAAGGATGATCCCGACCGTCTGTTGAATGGGCACATCGCAGAGAATAGCGACCTGGCCGGCCGCTCCATCATTAGGAGTTCTTCTTGCCCGTAGAGGTTAGTCCGGTACGGAGTTCGACCCCTTGACATCCAATATCTGCACGTCAAGGGCCTGTTCGGAGCTCGCCTCACGTTCCGAATCCGAATAACCTCTGCCTGTGAATTGCTCACCAGATCCCCAGCGCCACGGGAAAGATCGTGACGTGTGACCGGAAATCCGTGTGAGACCGGCTGCACCAACAGTGCGCCCGACTACGGCGAGGGTCGTGTCCGGTGGCTATCCGGGCAGGCCCAGAAATCCTCAAGGTGTCAGGAAGTGCAACGTGGGCCCCACGATTCCCTGCGGCACAGATCCGGAGATCCCGTCACGTCGATTAGCAGCGTCCCCTTCGCCATGCCTGCGAGACTGCCACGGCCACAGGCGGTTACGGGCCATAATCTTGGTTCGGGGGTCCGTGATCCCCGCGTGTCGTGGAGATCTCGAGGAGACCGCCGGTGAACTGGATCACCACTGTGATGGCCGGCGCTGCCGGTGGATTGGTCGTCGAAGTGGTCGCGTTCCTGACGAACCTGAACGAATATCGGCAGGCGCGCAGGAAGGCGCGGGCAGCGCGGAGAACAGCTCTGCCGCACTGGAATCGGTACATCGATCCGATGCCCGATGCTGCCGCGGCTGCCACACGCCTCGTACTCGGGGCCGCCGCCGGTGGCTTGTTCCACGGCCAGGTCACCACCGTGTTGGCGGCTGTTGCGGTTGGCGCGGCGGCGCCTGCGCTGCTTGGGCAGATCGGTGCGGTCCGATCGATGGGAGAATTGACGGAGCTGACGGATCAGAAGAAGACACAATGATCAGCACGAACGTCGAGCACCGATACCTGGCCGCGCTCACCCGACCGGCGTCCGGTCCTGCCGGGACACCGCGTGGACGAGCCGGTTATAGCTTCCTGCAACGGTATTGGGCCTCACTTACCCGATACCGGCTTCCGGAAGGACCAGCCGTATTCGATCCCGCCGATGCCGCCACCAACGGCGACGACGCTGCCGGTCCGGCGGTGGACCTCAGCTCGCGTATCCCCCTGCGACAGCGGCTGCCGCTGCACAGCGTGCGCGGCGATGATCTCCGTGAGGCTGAAGAGATGGCCGATAATTTGGTCGACGTGGCGAGGCAGCTGTATGAGACAACATCGTCTCGGGCATTGCCACCGCCCAGTGGGTGGCGAGAGTATTTCGAAACACGCGAGGCCCGGCGAGTACGCGCATTGCAGGTCTCTGACCAGGCAAGCGAGGTGCTTCTCGCTATCGAAGAGCTGTATCTGTATCTGTCGGGCTTCTTCGAATCGATTCCGGCCAGTCTGCAGACGGCTTTCGAGGAACTCGGGCTCACCCAGATCCACGGCCGCGACCACCTCGCCGCATTCGTCGATGCCAGCATCAGCTCCTACACCTCGCCCGAGAAGCTGCCGCGGCTCGCCAGCGTATTGACCGCCTGGTGCATCCGCTTGCACCTCACACTGCATGAAATCGAGGAGGTCCTCACCGACCTCCGAGGAGCAGACTTGCGCGAGGCGAACCTGCAGGACGTGGACCTCGACGGATTGCGCTGGTCGGTCGAGACACAATGGCCACCGGACTGGCACGAACGAATCATCCGCATGTCGGTCCCGAGCGGGCCCGAGGAATTCAAGATCGTCGGCAACAACGGCAACGACCATGAACGCGCTGACGCGACCCTCCTGCCGCGCCGTTGAATCAAACTATGGTCTCGCTATTTGAGTCCGGCGGTATGGAGGACCGTGCTGGCACTGCCGCAGGCAGTCAGGACGTCGTACTGCGGGCCCGGTATTGCCCCGCTGATTCGTCCAGCCTGGGTCAGGGTCGCATTGATCTGGTCCACCGTCAGACCAGCGCGGTACTCGTCGATGACGTACCTCGCGTAGTCGAGGCACAGAGCTTCCACGGCTGCATTGTCAGAGACCGGCTGGGCCGCGTTCGTGTCCTGTGTACTCCGCTCGGCATCCAACACCAGTAGCGCCACCGCGAGCACAGCGACCGCTGCCACCGCCGTCACGATCTGGGCCAGCGAACTTTTCGGCCGCCCGAAAGTCCGCACAGCAAGCGGGCGTCCAACGGGAACCCCCATAACAGCACCAACTCCTCATCGGATCAGTCAGCGAGACAAAGCATCTCACTACGGCCGACCGGCGGCACATCGACCCTAACCCTCACGCCGTCACCGTTCTCGCCGACCTCATCAGCCCAAGACGCCCGGCTGGACTCCTATGTCGACTCTCAACCCGGCTGGCGACACACGGTCTCCTTCACCGACGACGCCTCCGGCGCGAGCACCCACCGGCCCGGCCTGCAACGCGCCCTGCAAGCCGCCCGCGCCGGACTCATCGACGTGCTCGTGGTCTACTGCGTCGACCGCTTCTCCCGCAAACTGCGCGACCTCGTTACGTTGGGGCGGTACCGCTCCTGCGGTAACGGCCCCAACGGCAATGGTTCGTGCAATGCAACCTCTGGTGGAGCTAAGGGGTCTCGAAACCCTTACCCCCACTTTGGAGTTCGAGTGGTCTCATCATCACCGCTGGGGCCGTCCATAGTTGGTAATCGGCTGCGATCACCAGTCGCCCACCCGAAAACCGCAGGTCGTTCCCGTTCCCATGTTCGACGCGTCGCGCCGGGGGCACAAACCTGCAGTAACCGGACCAGAACCGCCACGCCACCGCTATTTGCCGATGACCAGCAGTTTTCGGTGTTGCAGGAAGTTGGCGTACTGGTCGATACCCCCTCCGGACACGTACCATAACCCCAACCGTGCGGGTCGAGAGATGTCTCGACCCGCACGGTTCGTTTTGCGGGGTGGTAGGTCATCTGCAGGTTGAGGTGTCGGTAGACCTCGGCTTTGTCCACCGGATCCGCCCCGGACAACACGTGCCGGATATCTCCGAGTTCCTTGATGAGACAGCCGCTCTCTTCGCTGGTCATTCGCCGTTGCCTTGTGATGGGCCGCGAACGGGCGAGGGCTTCGGCGCGGCGGGCTTGCACCTCGGCCATCCACTGCGCCACCAGATGCGGGTCGGCACCGGCCTCCAAGGCTGCCCGGTGTCGCGCCAGGATCCGGTCACAATCCTCGATCGCCTGCGCGACGGCCGCCGCCGACGCGTCGAGGTCATGGTCGGGTTGGGCCTGGTAGAGGGCATCGATGGTCTCGGCAACTCGGTGCGGGGCGAAGCAGGTGCCCAGCCAATCATCGAGCGGGCCGTGTAGATCCCGTTCGGCAAGATACACGTTGCGGGGATGGACGACTTTGTTCGCTAGGGCGTACTCGTTGGGGTACCGGCATCGGTGGAGCAGCATCTCCCGGCTTCGCTGGCCTTGCATCCGCCGCTGGCGCAGCCCGCACCGCAGCCGACCGCGAAACATGTAGCTGTGGTGGGTGCGGTGCCGTTCCCGTGTCGCGCGGCCTGCTCCCTTCGCGGCCATGATCTGCTGGGTGCGTTCGAATGTGTCGGTGTCGATGATCGGCTCGTGCACCGGGTGATCGGAGAAGACCTACTGGTCACGGTCGTTCCATCGCATCCGGGTCTCATGCCCCAAAGCGATGTCCTCGACATCGATGAGGATTTCGTCTTGCGTTGTTTGTTCCACACCTGCCGCCCGGTGTAGCGAGGGTTGGACAGGATCACCCGCATCGCGTCGTTGGACCAGGCCAGCCCCGGGGCGGTGTCGGTTCGTAGGCCGACGGCGAGGGGACATCGTCGCGGGTCAGCGCCTGCGCGATCGCGAAAATCCCTCGACCACCGAGATATTCGCCAAAGATCCGTTGCACGATCGGTGCGGTCACCGGATCGGTTTCCAACCGATGCAACCGCTTCCCGTCGGCGGCCTTGGCCGGATTCGGATGCGGCCCCGCGTCGGCCAACCCGGTATCCATACGGAGGCCGCCCGCCCAGGAAGCGGCCCTCGACGCTGGCTTGGGCGGCCATCGCCGCACGAACCCGTATCTTGATCCGGTTGCGCTCGCCCTTGCTCATATCCCCGAACACCGACATCACCAAGTCGTGGGCCTCGGAGTCGGATCGACGGCACCGCCGACCTCGGGTACCCATAACTGCAGGCCGTAGTGGGTGAGGATCGGGAAGGTCAGGCCGTACTGGTTGCCGTAGAACGCTCGCTGCGGTTCGCCGATCACCACCGCGTCGAAACCACGATCCGGGTCCCGCATCGCCTCCAGCAGCCGCGTCGCTTGCGGTCGACGTTTCCATGGAATCGACCGAGACTGACCGACATCGAAGAACTCGGCCACAATCTCGCCATACCGATCGGTCAACGCCCGCGCCCGCTGTGATCACGAACTGTTCGGGCTCGTACGGACACCGAAATACCGGCTCCCCTGCCACAGCCGACAGCAGCCGTGTCATCGTCGCGGAATCGTAGATCGCCTCGACCATTGAACCGTCGCACGCGATGTCGGCCCGAGTCACGTTCCGCATCCGCCGCGGCGTGTATCCGGTCGCAGCGAGAACGAGATTACGCCGCAAACCCCTGTGCTCTACCAACCGGATCGCTTCGGAGGCGACCGCCGACCGCAGCTGAGCAGGAAACAACCGTGACACCGCGACGTAGCCAGTGCACTCAAACTCCTTGCGTGCCATCGTGATCCCCGCATCATCAGCCAGTGCCTGAGCGCCCCACCCGTCCAGTTCGTCCTCCGACCACACCAATCGCTGATCCGCCAACAAGTCCCCTCCACACTTTTCGGTAGCCGCACATCCGCCGCCACGCATTATCCAACCAGAGCGTCCCTGCCAGCATGATCGACGAGTACGGCCGCTCAGGTGGGGGTCCTTCCAGTGCCGCGGCGGAGACCGGTGCACCAGCCGGGACTCATTAAAACCGGCTGACCCATTCGTGAGTGAGTAGCCCAACATCCGCCAGCCGGTTCAACGGGCCCAGCTGTCCAGGCACGCCATGGTGTGGAACCGGGCGGGTGCGCTCTGCGTCATATAGTTCAGGGGCGAGCTGCACGAGGGAGGGAGGCGGGGTGTCCGGGGAGCTCCAGGTCGAGGTGGACCGGCTACGCGAGGCGGCACGATTTACCTCGGGTAAGGCCCAGGCGATCCGAGACGAGCTGAAGAAGCTCGACGACACGATCGGCAAGGAACTGCTCGCCGACGGATGGCAAGGCAAAGCGGCCAGCGCCTACGACGAATCGTGGCTCGAGTGGAAGCACGGTGCCGAGACGGTCGTCGCCGCGCTGGAGGAATCCTCGGCGAACCTCGCTGAAGCCGCGAACCAGTACGAGGCGCGTGACGCGACCAATCGGGACGCGATCGCCGGATTACAGGGATTGGATCTGCCGTGACCGGTGATGATTACCGCGTCGATCTCGAGCAGCTCGATGCCGCGATCGATACGATGGACGAGTTCGGGCGCACCGTTGAGGGCTGGTTGGCCGAAGTCGACCGGCATATCGCTGACCTGCACCAGACGTGGTCGAGCAAGGCAGCCCAGGCTCAGCGGGCCGCCCACGATAGTTGGATGGCCGGTGCCGCAGAGATGCGGGAAAATCTCGATGAGCTGCGTGAAGTGGCCCGCCGAGCACACGACAGTTACACCACCGCGGTTCGAACGAACGTGGGGATGTGGCCTCAGTGACAACACCGACTGTGCCGCTCATTGTTCACCGGAACGGGGAATACACCTCTGCTGGTGAGGTCTTCGGTCAGATGTCCACTGACACTGTGACCACCCACTCCGGGTTGGTGACGGTGCTGACCGCGTACGCGGGGATGGCTGGCAGCGACAGCGTCGGCGGTCAATGGGCGGCAGGCTACGACGAGGCCGCCGGGCTTGCGATATCGACCTCATCCAAGCTGGCGACCGCGTGCGGCCAGACCAGGAACCTGATCGTTGCGGGAGCCTACAACCACCAGGTCGCCGAGACCGGTGCGAACCCAGCCGATCCACAACCGCCCACCGCACCCCAGCTGTCGATGGATCCTTGCCTGCCAGAAAGCGCGCCATCGGCGGGCGGGGACGGAATCCCTGAACCATTCGGGTGGTCGATCCTCGAAGACGCTGTCGGGTTCGCCTGGCCGAACGGCCACCAGGACCAATTGAACGCCGCCAAGTCCGCGTGGCACACCGCCGCAGCCGACTACCGCACCGTCGCTGGTCAAGCCCCGCAGGCTGTCGAGTTTCTCAATAATCAGCAGTCACCCGAGATCGAGATCGCCGCCGGTACCTGCCAGACCCGGCAAGCGGACTTCAACGCATTGGCCGATGCCTGTCAAACACTGGGCGACGCCTGCGGTGAGTACGCCCACCACCTCGACGAAGCCCACCACAAGATCCTTGAGGAACTCCGAAACCTTGTTATCGAAACCGCAGCGGCCGAGACCGCGTTCGCAGTGCTCGCGCCATTCACCGCGACTCTGTCGGAATGGGTAGGCAACACGGCCCTGGCAGGACGTATCGCGATCCGCGCCCGCCGAATCACGACGTTCATCGGCGAGCTCGCGACAAAACTGACCAAGCTGGTCACCGACGTCATAAAGCCACTCGCCGAACGACTCAAACCTCTGTTCGAGAAGGTCCGAAACTGGGTCAGCGCGGCCAAGATCAAGATGACCCCGTTCGCACGACGCGACGCCGTATTGACCGACGGCCAGCTCTTCTCCCGAATGGGGCCCCGCACGAACCGGGAGGTGCTCGAGAGCGGAGACCATCTGCCGATGACCCAAGAGACCATCGAGGAATACGCCCGGCGGGCCGGTGTCGACCTTAAGGGCATCCGCGTGGACGTGGCCAGCTCCGCCGACGACGTGCGCTATTTCGACTACATGGAGGCTAGCGCCAGCACCGCTCCAGGACATATTGCGTTGGCCCCCAGCGCATTCGCCGATGAACAGACGTTGTTGCGGAACTTAGTACACGAACGGGTTCACATCGACCAGTACGCGCAGGGCAGAGTCGGAACAGGGGTGACGAGGGAACTGGAAGACGAAGCATACGCAGCCGATGAAGCCTTCTGGCAACGATATCTCGCGGGGAAAGGGGAATGAGCAATGAGTGAGTTCTACGTCGAAGACATTTTCCCAGTGAGTTTCAGACCGAATCCGTTCGTCGTCGGCCGGGTAGTCGGAGATTTCGCGGTGGGCGAGCAGGTCGAGTTGCAGAAGAAGGACGGAACAACCTATCGGGGGGTTCTGGAAGCGCTCGACTTCCATCAGCCGGCACCGGGCAAGTTCTCGCTCGTCTTCTCCGCCGAGGTGTCGTCTCGGATCGAACCCGGCGACGTGGTCTATTCCGTTCCCGTCGAGAAAGGTCTCCGCCTACCGTGACGACAGACATTCAGGAATGGGAACGACAACTTCAGCGAGAACTTGCCGAGATGCGCAGCAACAGCGAGCAACTCGCCTCGGCGATCGCTGTCGTGCGGGGCCGCGGCGAAGTACGCGGAGTACTCGTCGAGGTCGACGCCGACGGCGACATCACCGATATCCAGATCGCGCCAGGCGCTATGCGCTCGCCCGGCAGCCAACTCGCCGCGGTGCTGCGAGACTGCCACCGCAAGGCACGAGCTGAGGCAAAAGCCAAGGTCAAGCATCTGGTCAACAAAGCCGACCCAAGGATCCGCGACCAACTCCAACATCTGGGTAGTGGCGAACAGAAAACCCCCGACGAACAGCGTTGGCCGAGATCCGAAGCCGAGATACAAGCCGCCGACGACGCCTACTTCGAACGCATGAACCAACACGGCTGGCGGACCTAACCTACTCAGCAACAACTACGCAATTGAAACCTCGGTGCGATCGCTACCGAGATTGAGCAGGGTCAGAGCCGGGCCGACCCTGCTCAGCCCGAGCGACGAGGTCTGCGAATCGACTCCGGTACGCCACCAGCGGGGCCAGGTATTCCTTGCTCTCGCCGTAGTAGTCAAACAGACAGGCCCCCGCCGGACCCACGATGATCACCTTGGCGCCACCACCACCTAGGGCAGGCTGAGCGACCGTCCTGCACGGGACAGACAGTGGATGACCTGTCCCTCGCGGCGTGTCCGTGGCCATGAGAAAGTCCCCATTGGTGGCCATCTGTAGGTCCCCGCTGGCGGCCAGGTAGAAGTCCCCGTTTCCCCTTGCTCGTCGTGTCATGCCCGGAGCTCGTGGCCTGGGCGGTGACGGTGATAGCGCCAACTGTCATCCGTCACTGCCCAGGGAGTTCCATTGAAGTCTGCGAGGGAGCGAATGGACATCATTTCCGCCTATCGAGAGGTCCGAACCTATCGGGGTGCTGCCGAGTTGTGCGGCACCACGCACAAGACGATGAAGCGGGTCATCGAGCGGGTCGAGTCCGGTGTCCGGCCGCCGGAGCGGGCGCTGCGGTCCCGCAATTACGATTCGGTGCGGGATCTGGTCGCCGAACGGGTTGCCAAGTCGAAGGGCCGGATCTCGGCCAAGCGACTGTTGCCGGCGGCGCGGGCTGCCGGTTACGGAGGGTCACCACGGAATTTCCGTCGGCTGGTTGCCGAGCAGAAAGCGTTGTGGCGCACCGATAATCACCGAGGCCGTCGTCCGGCAGTGTGGCCGCCGGGTGAGTATCTGGTGATCGATTGGGCCGAGGCCGCGCCCGGGTTGCAGCTGTTTTGTGCGGTGCTGGCGTTCTCGCGGTGGCGGTTGTCGCGTTCGCTGCCGATCAGCGCCAGTCGACGACGCTGGCGTTAATCGCCGAGGCGTTCGCCATGATCGGCGGGGTTCCCGCGAGGGCGCTGGCCGATCGGATGGGCTGCCTGAAAGGTGGGGTGGTCGCGAACGTAGTTGTCCCGACTGCCGAATATGTCAGGTTCGCAACGCAATACCGGATTGGTGTTATGCCAACGATCCGCAGTCCAAGTGCATCGTGGAGAACCTGTGCGGCTATGCGCAGCGGGATCTGGCGGTGCCATTGCTGACCGAGGCTGCGATGACCGGGCGGGCGGTTAGCTTGCGGGAGGCCAACACGGCGGCGAAAGCGTGGTGCGCGGAGGTGAATTCACTGGTGCATTCAGAGATCTGCGCGATCCCGGACGAACGCCTGGCCCTCGAGCGGGAGTTGTTGGCGCCGTTGCCGTCGCTGCGGCTCGAGATCGGCGCACCGGCGGTGACCCGCACCGTCGACCGGCTCTCGTGTGTTCGCTACGAGTCGGCCCGCTACTCGGTGCCGACCCGGCTGATCGGCGAAAAAGTCGCGGTCATCATCGATGTCGGTGCGCTGCTGGTGCTCGAACCGGCCACCCGGGTGATCGTGGCCGAGCGCGAACTCGTTGCTCCCTGTGAGGCGTCGATCCTCGATGACCACTACGACGGACCGCGTCCGGCGCCCAGCCGTGGTCCGCGTCCGAAAACTACTGTCGAGCAACAGTTCTGCGCGCTCGGCGACGATGCCGAGGCGTTCTTGGTCGGTGCGGCCGCGATCAGGACACCCGCCTGGGCGCGGAGTTGGAGATCCTGCTCGCGCTCGGTGCCGCTCACGGTGAAGCCGTGTTGGTGGCGACGTTACGGCGGGCGGTGGCGTTTGGGCGTTTCCGCGCCGCCGACGTCCGCTCCATTCTCGCCGCCGGCACCGGCACCCCGCTGCCTCGCCAGGCAGGTCAGGCGCTGGTGCTGGACCTGCCCACCACAGCGACCCGCTCCCTGGACGCCTACAAGATCACTCGCGACGGGAGCGCATCATGACCCCAGAACGATCGAAAACGGTTGCTCCCAAACCGATTCCGGAACTGGCCGCCGATCTCGACGCAGGCCTGCGCCGGGGCGGCGGTCCGCCGCACCGCATTCGAGGTGCTAGCGGTCGCGAAAACCCAGCGCTGGCCCCCCGACCTGAAAGTGGCCATTGACAGCTACGTAGACGCTCATGTACCGAATGATGCTGATCGGACGGCGTCATGTGGACCGCGAGATTACTCAGTTCGTTGGGCGGCCGAATGCTCGCGGTTCAGTGGGCTGGCTACATTTGCGTCCGCAGGTGGCTCATCTTGCGCGGTAAAGGGAGGCTACGAGATCGGATCCGATCACTGCGTGTGTCCTTCAGATTGCTCCGTCCGGTCTCGTCGGGTTTGTCGGAGTTCGCGCTCGATGACGGTGGCGGCGTGGTGCTGCCCGGAGGCCCGCAGGACTGCGATGCGAGTTTCGATGGCGTGCATTCCGTAGGTGGCGACGATGTCGGTGATGCTGATTCGAGGCCTCAGGGCGCGGCTGGGCTGGACGCGAGTGGGGTTCATCGTGGTCATGGGGTGGTCTCTTCGGTTGCGCTGGGGCTGTTGGCGCCCAGGGGCGAGTGCGTTCTTTCGAGCTGATGCGAAATACCTTCCAAGGGGAGGGCCGACCCGTCCCCTCCAGATTTCGGGTCGGCCCACCGCTGGAAAGGTCTTGTCGGAGCGAGAGATTGAATAGCAGTCGTTGCGGGGCACAGGTCAAGGTCCACCATTTGGGCGTGTGTCTGCTCTGCAACGGATTCGGCTCGATTCTGGGCAGCGGTGATCGTCGATTTCACACGTGTTGTGTGACTTCGCTGCCATGCGAGGCCATATCGAAAGGACGCTCGCCGGAAGCCCGTTGGTGACGGGCGCGCGTGCCGCCGATGGTAGCCGAAAGACGCGATGAGGATCAATCGGCAACGACTCGTGTCGTCATGTAATCCATTGCTTTGCAGGAAAGTTCGTGGACAGAGAGTCGACGCTGCCGGATCGGTAGTACTTTCGGACGTTGGCCACGATCGGTCAGTACCGGCGCTGCGGCAATGGGTTTCGCATCGTAGGCTCCAGTCATGTGTACTTGCGCTGTCTCGGGCGGTTCGGCCATCCGGCGACTGATTGCTTCGAAGTCCAGGCGATCTTGCTTCTATCGCGGAGCGGTGGTCGCCGTGACCGGAGCGGGTTCCGGGATCGGGCGGGCGCTGACGGTCGAGCTGAGCCGTTGCGGCGCGGTGTTGTCGCTGGCGGATCGTGACGAAATCGGTGTTGCGGGAACGCGGGAACTCTGTGACGTGACGACGCAGATCATGGCGACGCGGCTGGACGTGGGCGATCGTGTCGCGGTCGGCGACTTTGCCGCGTCCACCGCCGACCGGTTCGGCCGGGTGGACATGGTTGTCAACTGCGCCGGCATCCTGCACGTGGGCTCGGTCGCGTCGTCACCGGATGAGCATTTCGACGCGGTAATGCGGACGAACTTCTGGGGAGTTGTCCACGGCACCAAGGCGTTTCTGCCCCATCTGGTGCAGGCCGGGCCGCACGCACGGATTGTGAACGTGTCCTCGGCGCTGGGCCTGGTGGGGGTCGCGGGACATGGGCCCTACGTCTCGGCGAAGTTCGCGGTGCGCGGATTCACCGAGTCCCTGCGCGCCGATCTGGCCGAAACGGACGTGAAGGTCACCTGCGTCTATCCAGGAGCGATCCGCACACCGATCGCACGCAGCGCGTTGCTGGCCCCGGGTGTGGATCCGGCGCGGACGGTCACGCGGTTCGAGCAGCGCCTGGCCAGAACCGACGTCGACGCGGCCGCCCGGACGATTCTCGCCGGCGCCGAACGCGGCAAGCCGCGGGTTCTCATCGGTGCGGACGCGTGGCTCGCCGAAGCGGCCGCAAGGGTGGCCGGCCCGCACTATGCGCGAGTGCTCGGGATGTTCGCCAAGCTGTGACAACCCGAGCGGGTTGAGGATTAGATCACCAGGTAGACAAGGAAATACGAGGGGGTACGGATCGTGGCTGCGGTCAAATGGTTGCTGATCGAACTGTTCGGGGGCAAAGGGGGAAAACCGATGTCGGTGATCGGGTGGGGGCGCACTCCGAAGAATTTCGTCCCGCTCGATCAAATACTGCGCCACCGCACGACACTGGCGCAGGCACGGGACGCCATCGCGGACGCGATCACCGGCCACGGGCGGATCGACCGCGTCTCGGCGGACGGAAGCCGCCGCACAATCGCTGTGCCGCTGGCGATCTCGCCGGACCGGTTGCACGGGGTGATGCTGTGGTGCGGCGACCCTCGCGATCAGGTGCCGCCGCGTGATCCGGCGGGAGCCTGGTATTTCAACTACACCGAAGGAACCAGCACGCGTAGCGACGACCTGCTGGATCTGTACGGCATCACCCGTGAGGGGCGCTCGGACATATACCGGCATTCCATTGCCGACGTGTTCACCCAGGTGCACGCCAACCTCACCGATCAAAGCGAGGCGTTGGCGCGTATCGTGCGCGAAGAGATCGGAACCGAGACTCAGCAGATCTGGACCGTTCGGCGTGACGACGGCGAACTCCGGGCGGCGCATTTCTCCTGCCGTCTGCTGGAGGAGCTCAGCACCGCCGGCGAGCGGCAGGTGGTCCTGCGCGGCATCACCCACGACATCGGGCCCGCGGACGACATCCCCGCGGCCCCGCCTCCAACCATCCTCGAGCATCGAGTCCTGGAGGCCGCGGCCGAGGAGGGCGAATACCGCGGCATCGTGAACCTGCGCACGCTGCGACTGCTCCGCTGGATGGGCACTCCCGCACCGGGAATCGCCTGGCAGGGCTTGACCGGTCAGCCCGCACCCGCCATCCATCCCGGCGACCTCCCCACAGCGACGGCCATGGCAAAGGGACTGCGCCACGGACGTACCAGCGGGGAAGTCCGTGTCCGCACCCTCGACGGCGGCTGGACCCGCCTGCACATCAAGGCCGCCCTCATGATGCTCGACGAATCCACCACCGCCGCATTGGTTACCGTCCGGCTACCGGAATCAGCGCTTTGACCGGAACCGACCCTGCACTCGGCGACTTCCTCTCGAAGGACACGAACCGCAGCATCCGAATCACCCTTGCCGACGCGATCTCCATCCCGCCGCTCGATGAAACGCTCAACACACTCCGATAAAGACTGCGGCAAGACGTCAGGGCCCAGGTCAGGCGCGCAGTAGGAATCGACACAGCTGTCGACAGCGCGTAAAGAACGCACATATTGCTGGCAAGGAGACGCTATTCCGACTTCAAGTAGCCGAATCCCGCTTCACTCGTCAACGTTCCCCAGGAAAACCACCGTTCAGCGCCGGGCATCGCGATACCGTCACGCCACAGCTATTTGCCGATGACCAGCAGTTTTCGGTGCTGCAGGAGGTTGGCGTAGTGGTCGACACCCCCTCCGGACACAGAACTGTGGCATTTATGCCCCAGAAACCGGGTCCGGACATCGCCTGGACACTCTGTCCCGGTCGTTCACCGCCACCTGCGGTTTTGCTGCGTTCGGTGGTGGTCGATATGACCGATGACACATTATCTCCGCTGATCCTTCCTTCCCCTCCGTCGGGCTCGTCGGCGGCGATGCCTCCGGAATCGGTGCCGGTCTGCCGATGGCCACTGTGGAGCAACCACCGGCACACATGGCGGTGTACAGCGTGCGCCCGGTCGACACCAACGGGAGCGTGGTGGACAAAGCCGTTCTGCGAGCACTGGATTGGTGTCCCGGTGACCTGCTGTCCTGGCGGATCGTTGCGGGGTTGATCGTGATCACTCGGCCCGGCTACGGCCGGCGCGGGGTCACCAAGCATGGGCATCTATCCTTGCCCGCCCACGCGCGGCGCGGCGCGGGCATCGCGCATCACGACAGGGTCTTGTTGGCCGCCGATCCTGATCAACGCTTGCTGGTGGTTTTCGGACCGCATGTCCTCGACGAGATGGCCGCTGACCGCCGGTACGAGACCCTCCCGGACCGCGGTCAACGGCGCAGAGGGCGACCCGATCCTGCGCGAGGTCTGTACGGGGGGTGACCTGGTGGGAGAAGGTGCCGCGTTCGTGCCCATTCAGTCGAGACAGAACTCGTTGCCCTCGATGTCCTGCATCACGAGGCACGACTTGTTCGCCCTCTTTCCTCCACCCCGAAGATCTCGCCGCTCTGATGGTCGGCGTACCTCGCGCACATGTCCTTTGCCAACTGGCCTGACACATTGCCATCGTCCAGGCGCAAGTGCAGGCTTCTGCCACTGACCTGACGCGGATAGTTTGTTCCGACTGTCAGCTCGGAGGTCCCGATCGCGGGTGTTGTCGTCGCCTCCGGCTGCCGATGGTCTCCGCCGATTGTTCCTGTCAGCTTGCGCAACAGTGCGTTTCGACAGGCCGAACCGGCACAGCGGGATCCCGTCGTTGCGCCGTCGAAGAACTTCTCGGATCGTGGTCCTCGGCGACGACGGGTTCGCACATCAGGCACGAATCCCGAGTAGGGCGCGACTGACCGAATGCGTTCGGCTCGCCGACGGAACCGACCGGAATCCGCGCCTGAAGGGCGGGGCATCCATGCGACGCCTCTCCAGTGAAATCGCCTGAAGTCAGGCAGGTCTCATGGTCTGCATAGTGCGCTCGGTCTCCCAGAAGGCGCGCAAAGCGACGATCTTGCCCGCCTCGTCCACCCGGTAGGTGAACACCCCCTCTGCGTCGATCACCTGGCCGCCGTTGTGGCTGCGGACCTTGCCGGTGTAGGCGATTTCATTCCCGCAGGCGAAGGAGTCCTCGAACAGGAACTCGATCGACTCGCTGGGCGCGATCGCCTTGTCCCAAAACGCCGAGATGGCGTCACGGCCCCGATGTCCCTTCCCTTCCGGATCGAAAACCGAAGGGCCGACCGGGTCTTCGACGACGGCGTCCACGGCGAACAGATCCAGCCAAGCGTCCTTGTCACGCACCTGGACCGCAGCCAGCAAAGCCTGGCTGGCGGTACGGGCCGGATGGGTGGCGATGGTCATGGTGTTCTCCTACTCGTTCTTGCCGTCCTGATCACCGACGAGCGCCGGAATCCGTTACCGCACTGGGATGATCTCCGCCCGCTCGATGCTCCTGATCAACCGCGGTGGGTCCGGAGAACGTCCGGAGTGGCGGCGTACTCCGCTAGTCCGTTCGCCATTGACTGCATGAAGCGACGGAGGTACCACTCGAAGAACCAGCGCATGCCCCGGTGCGCGAAGTATGTTCCGTGCCAGCGGATTTGTGTTCCGCCATCAGGTGTCTCCAGTAGTTCCACGGCGGCCCGGTAGTCGGCCATCTGGGGGTTTTCTACGCCCTCGTATGCGAACAGGCGTAGCGGGTCGAGGGAGGTGATCCGCTCCTTGGTGACCACCTTCCCGGTGCGAAAGGCTCGGGTTGCTCCGACACCATCTCGTCCTTCAGGTGAGAGGCCTTGGGACAGCGCTGATTCCAGCGCATCCACCCGTGACCATGCGGGCCAGCTCTGCGCATCGAGCAGCAACCCCCACACCGCTGCCGGTGGTGCCGCCGAGGCCGCGATGACGTCATACGATTGCATGACAAGACCCTATGGCCGGGTCCGTCAGCGCTCCCATGCTCGAGATTGCTGTGCTGCGGTCAACGATTGCGATAGGTCGAGGGGCGGGTTCCGGCGTGCCGCACGAAGGCGGCGGACAGCGCGCCCGGACTGCTGAAACCGCAGCGCGACGCGATCTGGGCGATCGGAAGGTCGGTGTCGCGCAGCAGCCGCTTGGCCTCCTCGATTCGCAGCCGGGTGAGGTAGCGGTAGGGCGTCATCCCGGTGACGTCCTTGAAGACCCGGACGAGGTGGAAGACGCTCAAGTGCACCTCGCCCGCGATATCGGCCAGGGTGACCGGATCGGCTATCCGATCATGCATTATCGCCACCACAGCGTGGACACGCTTGTCCTCCCGTGTCGGTGCACGGGGAGCCGCCGACCGGGCATGGCGAGTGAGTAGATGCATGCTCAGGAAGGCCGCGGCGGACTCGGCGTAGAGGTCGTCTTCCGCGCCGGACGAACCCAGCGCTCGAATGATCTCTTCGACCAGCGGATCTCCCGCGGCCAAGGATGCGGCAACTGCCTCGAAGTCCACACCACGGCCACCCAACTGCGCCGCGGTCGAATCGATTGTGCCGCGCGGGATGTGGACCTGCAGACTGCGCATCGGCCCGTCGCAACGGTAGCTCCGCAGGACCGGCTGATCCGGGAGTCGCAGGTCGAGTCGTCCCGGCGCCCAATTGAAGCGGGTGCATCGCCCGCCGCTTCGCGTCTGCAGCACCCCTTGTCCGGCGACCGGCAGCACCAGGTGCAGATCCGCAGCCGCCGGCAGCGCCATGTCCTCCGCGACGGGTACGTGTTCGAACCGCTGCACGAGCAGCGACTCCCAGCCGGCGTCCTCCCAGCTGCAGTACGCCCGCCGAGCATAGCGATCCATATCGAAACCGGCATAGGGCTGCAGATCCAGACGCGCGGAGTCGAACACCATATTGCCGAGGCTACCCGCATGATATCGCCGTGCCAGTGGATGAAGCGCGCAAAGCTGCTCTAGCGCACCGTGTTTCGACCGATCTTTCGCCGCTGTGCACCGCAAGAATTGATCGACACTCCGCAACCTCGCGCATGGTCGACGAACCGGCCTCGACGTGTACTGGAACTCGGGGCCGACTGGTCGACTGTTCGAAATCGGCTGCGTGAGAAGGGCAATGGTGCATGCGCAAAGGTTGGGTAACCAGAAGTTCTGGCCAGCTACGAGAATGACGACGGCCCCGCCCATGAATATCTCCGAGACGACGGCGACTGGATCACGGTCAGCCGACACGGTCTGCTGCGGGGAGTGCGGTCGGCCGCACGGGGATGGCGGGAGGCCGGTCTGCGGCCCGGTGACCGGGTTGCGCTGGAAGCCACCGACCCGCATATCTTCGTCCGGCCTTTCTCGGCGCCCTGTGGTCCGGAGTGGTTCCCGTCCCGGTGCCACCTCCGCCTCCGCCGCGACGTCGCACCGCGTGGAGCGCCAACGTGGCGGCAATGGCACGCACCGCGCAGGCCGCGGCGATCGCGCTGTGCGGCGACACCGAACCGCCCGCGGACAGCGGTCGGCCGATCGTCCTCGACACCCTGGTGACGGCAGCGCCGGACGACTCGACTCCCCACCGTCCCGAGCCGGACGCGACGGCATATATCCAATTCAGCAGCGGCAGTATGGGAAACCCACGCGGCAACCCGGCGCGCGTGGGCGCGGTACTGGCCAACGGGATGGCCATCATGCGTGAAGGCCTGCGCAGCGACCCCGCCGCCGATCGCGGACTGTCCCGGCTGCCACTGCATCACGACATGGGACTGGTCGGATTCGTGTTGGCCCCCTTACTGGTTGGCGTACCGGTCGATGTTGCCCGCGGTGCGGAAGCGTCCCGGACAACCGGCGCGATCGGTTCGGCAATCGTCTTCATGCCCACCACGATGACGCACCGGCGCGCATACGCCAAATGCATTCAGCCACCGATCTATACGATGAGCGTATAGATCAGCGGGTCGGCACTTACTCCTGAAAGCGCTTGTCGTAGTCGATCTGATGCGCTCGGATCTGTTCGGAGTGGGTGACCGTCCATTCGTAGAGGTGACCGAATGGCTCCCGCAGAGATTCGCCGAGGGGGGTCAGGGAGTACTCGACTCCGATCGGTGAGGTCGAGAGAACGCGTCGCTCGATCATGCCGTTCCGTTCCAGACGCCGGAGGGTCGAAGTCAGGACTCGTTGAGTCACGCCGTCGAGGCGACGTTTGATCTCATTGAAGCGGCGTGGCTTCTCGAGCACTGCCAAGGCCATCATGGACCACTTGTCGGCGATCTGGTCGAGGATCGGACGGCTGGGGCAATCGGCTCGGAAGGCGATGTCATCGCCGGCAACGGCTCGGTCAACAGCGCCGACGCCGAGGTCGGAAACGGCCATGGCGGTATCCTCCAGGATCTCTAGGATGCTCGAAGTGCGTTATTGACGCAGGTCACGGACCTGATTCACGCTAAGTATCCATCAGGAACCTAGATGCCTGCCAGATACGTACCAGGAGAGCTCGCGTGGACCACCGCAATTACAAGACGCTTCGCGTCTTCGACGAAGCCGGCGTCGCCTACATCACCATCGACAACCCGCCGGTCAATGTGCTGGACGTCGCACTGATGACCGACCTCCGGGACTCGTTGGCCGCGCTACGGGAAGACGACTCGGTGCGGGTCATCGTGTTCAACAGCGCCGATCCGGAATTCTTCATCGCCCACGTAGACATGACTGCCACGCCCGACGCACTGGCCGACCTCGCAGCTTCCGCCCCGGAAGGGGTGAACGTCTTTCAGGCCGTCGGGGAGACGCTACGCAGCCAGCCACAGATAACCATCGTCAAGTTGGCGGGGAAGGCGCGTGGCGGTGGCGCGGAGTTCGTCACGGCCGCGGACATGGCCTTCGCAGCGATCGGCCGCGCCGGACTCGGCCAGATCGAGGCCCTCATGGGCATCGTCCCGGGTGGCGGTGGCACGCAGTATCTCACCAACCGGATCGGCCGGAACCGCGCGCTCGAGGTCGTACTCGGCGCCGAGTTGTTCGATGCCGAGATCGCCGAACGCTACGGCTGGATCAATCGGGCAGTTCCCGCCGACGAATTGGATGCGTTCGTCGACCGCATCGCCCGCAATATCGCAGCTCTGCCGGAGGGCGTTATCGCAGCGGCCAAACACGCCATCCTTCCCGACGACCTGACAGCTGGCCTGCTACGGGAAACCGACGCATGGAGCGGTCTCGTCTTCGGTCCGACCGCAGGCCAATTGATCGGCGACGGATTGACCGCTGGCGCCCAAACTCGCAGCGGCGAACTCGATCTGGAGTTCCTGATGCGAAGTGTGACCAAGTAGAACCTCGGCCGCCGCCTGTCCCGGCAACAATATGGAAGCGTTCGGCGATCGTGCGTAATTTGCTAGATCCGCTTGGGGCGCAATGCAGTTGCTGGGCTCAGGTTGCCTTGGTCATCGAGCTCGTTCAGCACTGATGGAAGGCCCACGGTGAGCATCTTGGCGCGAACTGCGCCGAGGAACTTGGCCATGAAGAAGCCAACGACGCCAGTGAACCCACTGTGGTCGTAGGTGAATCGCGTTCCAACAGCACACACAGCTCCCAATGCATCCAAGGGCAACCACGGCGGTCGGCCCAAAGTCATCGATGACGACTCGCTCACCTTCGCCCTGGCGCTGAAGAGCAAGGGCGTCC
The DNA here is from genome assembly GCF_050955995.1 of Nocardia sp. CA-119907. Classification (NCBI taxonomy): domain Bacteria; kingdom Bacillati; phylum Actinomycetota; class Actinomycetes; order Mycobacteriales; family Nocardiaceae; genus Nocardia; species Nocardia sp. CA-119907. The sequence continues at coordinate 4,803,887 of NZ_CP192091.1, read as the reverse complement.
CCGTCCCGGACATTGCGAAAAAGCTCACCATCAAGACCGGGAAGAACGCAGGTGGGCACCCGTCCGTCGCCTCTCTTTGCCGGGCGCTCGCAGAAGCCGAGAACACCACCGCCGACGATGGTCTGCCGCTCCGGCCCAAACCCGCTCGCATCCACCGCCCGGTCGAGCCGATGACGCCGGAGGAAATCGACCTACGCAACCGCCTCCAGACCCAGGTGCGCGGGCAGCCAGAACACCGGTAGCGAGCTGAACTCAACCCGGCACCCAGCCCGACCAGAGACTTACGCCATATCCGTTGTTTTTTCGGCGATCCGGAACCCCAGGTGCACCAAGTGAACGACCTTACCGCCATCCTCGACCGGGTACGCGTCACCCTGCCCGATGTGGCCGTGGTCGATCACAGGCTTGTTCTGCGGCCGACAAAATCGTGGGACGGCTGGTGGATATCAGGGGACACGCCACGGGAGTGGTGCCGGTCGCCCCATGGGCCCCGGCTGCGCCCGCCGCACTGGGCGGCGACGAGCGTCCGGCGAATCGAACCTTGAAATGATGCGCCGGGTAGGTCACCTACGGTCGCCCTCGTACTCGGACAGTCGGTCCAAGAGCTGAGGCATGGCGGTGAGCTGCGCCCGCTCATCTGCGCTCAGGAGAGCATCGATGGCCTCGGCGACCCATTCGCGCCTGGCCTCCCGATCTCGGTCCAGGGCAGCGCGTCCCTGCTCGGTGAGGGTAACCAGGAAACCGCGGCGGTCCCGGGGGTCGCCACGTCGGGCGACATACCCCCTGGCCTGCAGGTCCGCTACGGTCCGGCTCTGGCTCTGGTGACGTACACCACGCCACAGGGCCAGGGAAGCCGTCGAGGCGTCGCCTTCACGATCGAGCAGGCCAATGGTCTCCGCCAGAGGTGGCGGCAGAGTGTCGGCATGCGCGCGAGTCGCACGCACGAACCTGCCGATGGAGACCCGCAGCCGCTCCGCCAAGTGATCTCGGTCCGCCATGGGGCGACTATACAGCCGTGCTGTAGTTGTCCCAGTGCGCCAGGGGCGGCAGCGACAGCGGCCCGGGCAACCACACGACTCTCGACATATACAGCAAAGCTGTATACTTTGATTCGTGCGATAACGCCCGAGCAGGAACGGAACCACCATGCAGCTGACGAAATACGCCCACGCCTGCGTTGCGCTGGAGAAGAACGGATCCAGAGTCGTGCTGGACCCCGGCACTTTCACCCCCGATGCGAAGTCCGCCGTCACGGGCGCCGCAGCAGTCCTGATCACCCACGAGCACTTCGACCACTTCGACGACGCCCTGCTGGCAGCCGCGCTGGACGCGGACCCCGAACTGCGGATCTTCGGACCGCGAGCGGTGCATGACAAGCTCGGCAGCAACGGTGGGCGGGTACAGGTCCTCACGGCCGGGGACGACGTGAGCGTCGGCGGCTTCACCGTCGGCGCCCACGGCGACCGCCACGCCACGATCCACGCGGATATCCCCTGCGTCGACAACCTCGGCTACCTCATCGACGAGACGCTGTTCCACCCCGGCGACGCCTACTTCGTACCCGAGGTGCGTGTCGACACTCTGTTACTGCCCACAAGCGGGCCCTGGACCAAGCTGGGCGAGGCGGCCGACTACCTGCGCGCGGTCAAGCCTCGCCAGGTAATCCAGATCCACGAACTCATGCTCAGCGACCTGGGCCAAACCTCCACCCGAACCCTCTTGGCCAGCCTGACCGGCATCGAAATCACGGTCCTGCCCCCTGGCCAGAGCATCGATCTGTGAGAACTCGGGACCGGAACCAGGAGGTGAGTCGAAGATGCGCTTCGCCACGATCAGGCACGGTCACACCCTGACCGGGGCACGCGTCAAGGGCGACCAGGTCGTCCTGGTCGACGCCGACAACGCAGTCGACGCCTTTCTACGGCAAGGCAGGCTGCGCGAGATCGGCGAGGTCGACGCGGCCACCGCCCACTTCGCCCGGATCTCCCCCGACCCGGCGCACATCCTGTGCATCGGGCTGAACTACCGCAGCCACATCGAGCGCCTGAGCCGGCCGACACCGCGGTATCCGACGTTCTTCGCCAAGTTTTCCTCCACCCTGACCGGCCCTCGCGACCCCATCGTGCTGCCGGCCGTGAGCGACCGCATCGAAGGCGAAGCGGAACTCGCCGTCGTCGTCGGCCGGCCACTACACCGCGCCACACCATCGGACGCCGTGGCCGCCATCGCCGGCTATACCGTGGCCAACGACCTGTCCCTGCGCGATTGGCAGCACCGCACGAGCGAGGCTCTGCAGGGTAAGGTCTTCGACCGTTCCACCCCTCTGGGGCCGGTGCTGGCGACCCCGGACGAAGTGGACGACGCCCGCGACCTGACGCTTTCGTTCACGGTCGACGACATCCTCTGGCAGCGGGAGTCGACCAGCGACATGCTCTTCTCCCCGGCCGAACTGGTCGCTTACTGCAGCACCTTCCTGACCCTGCTACCCGGCGACGTCATTCTCACCGGAACTCCGGGAACCACCCCCGAAGCCAGGAGTCTGGTGCCGGGGCAGACCTTGACCACCACGATCGAGGGCATCGGCAGCGCGATCAACCTCACCGTCGCCGATCCTTCGCCGGACACCCGCCCGGCTTGGGAAGAGGAAACCTCCATGCGTCAGGACGTGCCCGCCACGAATTCCGGCCGCCTGGCACATCCGCTCGGGGGTAGCCCGTCGTGATCGACTTACGGAACACCGCGCGTTCTGGTGGCGCGTTTTGCGGCCCATGCCTATCGAGGTGGCGGTCGCCGCGGCACGTGTCCATAGCGCGTTCATGTTGCGTCGAAGCTGTTCGGCGGCAGCAGGTTCCGGGTCGACCGTGATCGTGTTCGTGGCGAGTCGGTGCTCACGAGCGACAGTGATCGCAGCCATATCGGCGAGCTGTCGGATGTCCTGGACCACCCGTTGGGTGTTTCGGCGTCCGGTCGGCGGACGGGTTGGGGGAAGCAGCAGGTCGTCGGTCCAAGGGCGGCCGGATTGCCCGGCAGCACGTGCCTGGTCGATCCAACTGGTGTGCATTCCGTTTGCGCGGGCGCGGATCTCGGTCAGCTCCCGGTCGCGGTTGACCTTGGTGATGTGGTCGAGCAACCGGGCGCTGTCCGGCGAGCCCGGTGTGGTGTCCGGTATGGATTGATGCAGCCGCGCGCCGAGCGCGGCCTGGTGATGGATCTGGCGCAGGTCCGCCTCCGGACGGCAGAACACCCTCGCCACCGCGCTCGAGGAGTACGGGGCGCTACGCCGCACCATCTACGCTGCGAAATACCTGTCCGATCCGGACTATCGGCGCAAGATCTCCCGCCAGCTCAACAAGGGCGAATCCCTGCACGCGCTGCGCCGGGACCTGCTGTACGCGCACGAGGGCATGATTCGTGCCCGTCAGCTCGATGACCAGACCGAGCAAGCCTGGTGTTTGACCCTGGCCACGAACGCGGTAATCGCCTGGACCACAGAGTATTACGGACTCGCCGTAGACCAGATGCGCAGAGCCGGACGTCGGATCGACGATGATGTGCTGGCCCATATCAGCCCGGCGCACAGCGAGAACATCAATTTCTTCGGCGCGATCGAGGTCGACATCGATGCCGAGCTGGCCCAGCTCGGCCCGACCGGGTACCGGCCGCTGCGCGTCCGTGACACTCTGTTCTGATCGCAGCTGCCACCACGTTCGTTCGACCTGCTTTGCCTCGCCGTCTCGCCATCCGGGTCAGCTGGTGGACAGTTTGGTGCCAAAGTCGACCTTGACGGTGTGGATGCGCCAGCTGTCGCTGGTCCGCAGGTAGGTGATGTCGGTGCTCATGTAGACCGCGCGCGGATCGCCGGCCATCACCGAGGCCACCCACATCAG